>NZ_CANMKO010000005.1 GCF_947498515.1 uncultured Pelagimonas sp.
CCTGAGCCTGAGCCTGAGCCTGAGCCTGAGCCTGAGCCTGAGCCTGAGCCTGAGCCTGAGCCTGAGCCTGAGCCTGAAAAAATGGCGGATCCAGCTCCCGTGGCAACACCGGATCCGCAACCCGAGCCAGCACCGGCCATGTCATTTTCGACAATCCGCGCCAGCCGGGATGGCGCTGATATGCCTGCGGCCCCCAAGGCCAAGCCACTAGAAATTGACGAACGGCCTTCGACGCAAGTCAAGCCACGTTTTACACCTGTGGCGACCCGCGACACCATCGTCAAAGACGCCGGTGTTACCGATGCCAAGCTTGATACCGAGTTCGACGCGGCCCCAACTGCGCCATCGGTAAAACCAGCCAATACCGTTCCACCAAAGTCCCCTATGCCTGCGCCGACACTGCAGGTCGATGCCGTCCAAGACACGTCGGACAAGGCACCTGTGGCGGCATTGGCCCGTTTGGCGGCATTGCGAGCACGCTCGGAAAAGCCCGATCACGACGAGACTGCTCCGGAAACTGCCCCGCCTGCCCCAAGTGTCGCGGCTAAACCTAAACCCGCACCCACGTCCGATACCGCCAAAGGCGGCAAAAAAACGAACAAGGGACGTGGGGCTTTGGCGGGATTGGCTTTGTCTCGCAAGAACAAAGCCAAAAAACGCGACGAACCCGTTGTTGAGCCAGTCGTAGAGCCGACCCCCGAGCTCAATGCCGACAAAGCCAGTGCCGTGTCCGAGACCACGGGCAAATCAGCACTTGGCCGTATTGCCGCGTTGAGAACCAAGCCAAAATCCGAGGAAAAACCCGCCGACCCGGCCTTGGCGCAGGCTGCTGCCGCGTCTTTGACATCGGAAACCGAACGCGAGCGCATGACCGTGTTCGGAGCCCGAACCCAACCCGAAATCGGCGGCAAACCACGGTTCCTTGGCCTGTTGCTCACGGCTGGGTTGCTGCTGTTTATGGCTGGGGTTGCGGCCTGGGCGTCTGTCTTCTTGGATGAAGGTTTGGCCGGCTTGTTCCGCAGCGAACCAAAAGAAACAGCCGTGGCGTCCGCACCTGACATCAGCCCCGAAGTGGTGCCTGCATCAGCTATTCCCGCGATTTTGCCATCGCCCGATCCAGAAGAGGCAAGCGACGATATTCAGTTGGCGGCGTTGGACACCGGTGCGACTTCGGACTTGCCTACGCCTTTGGCTGTGCCGGTTGTCCCCCAAATGTTAACCCCCGAAGAAGCCGCCGCAACCTATGCCGCAACAGGCATATGGCAACGCGCCCCTGTCGCGCCTCATGGCCTCCCCGAAGATGTAGTGGATGACATTTATGTGGCCTCGATTGACCCAAGTGTTCAGGAATCTGATGCGATTGCGCTGCCTGATCCGCTTGGTGTTGCTCAGGAACCCATTTTGGAGCCCCAACGCCTTCCTCCGCCAGCCGGCCAAGTTTTTGACATGGACGCGCGCGGCTTGGTACGTGCAACGCCCGAAGGTTCCATAAGCCCCGATGGGGTTCGGGTTTTTGCTGGCCTTCCACCAGTGACACCGCCGCTGCGGCAAACGGTTGCCGCGCCAGCTCCGGCGACTGAGACTCCAAAAGTGAACGAAGCTTTGGGCAAACGGCGTCCGCGCCTGCGCCCCGATACCTTGGTTGAATCCCGCGAACGCGCTGTCCTAAGCGGCATTTCCCGGTCTGAACTGGCGGCGATCCGCCCGGTTATGCGCCCGAAAACGGCGCAAGAGGTCGCCGTTGCAGAGGAACCAGAAGCCACAGCAACCGACCGAGCCGTCGCAGCGTCGCTTACCCCGGTTGGCCGCCCCCGCAATATGACTGCGATTGTGAAACGGGCCGATCGCGCAGCAGAACAAGCCGCTCCTGAAGCGGTTCAAACCGCAGCCATCGCACCACGAACAGTCACCCCCGCCGCGCCGTCATCACGCGGCGTTGCCCAATCTGCGACCGTAAGAAATGCCATCAACCTCAAGAAAATAAGCTTGATTGGTGTTTATGGTACGCCAGCCGCGCGACGTGCGCTCGTCCGCTTGCCAAATGGTAAATACAAAAAGGTCAAAGTCGGTGATCGGCTAGACGGTGGCCGCGTTGCCGCCATTGGTGACTCCGAACTTCGCTATACCAAAAGCGGGCGCAATCTGACCCTGAAAATGCCACGCAGCTAAAAGCCGCCGGGCATAAAAAAAACGCCGCCCCGGTTAGGACGACGCTTGGTCAAATCATCGCGGCAGCTTGATTATTCGGCCGCTGACAGTTCGCCACTCTCAATCTGTTCCCGCTCGATCGACTCAAACAGTGCTTTGAAGTTGCCTTCACCAAAGCCGTCATCGCCTTTGCGTTGGATGAATTCAAAGAAGATCGGGCCAATCACGGTTTTCGAGAAAATCTGCAGCAAAATCTTGGTCTCGCCGCCATCTAGAACACCCTCACCATCAATCAAAATGCCATGTTTCATCATTTTGTCTTTGGGTTCATCATGGCCAACAACCCGGTCATAGGACAGGTCATAGTAAGTCGCCGGGGGCCCAGGCATGAACTTGATGCCATTACCGGCAATCGTGTCCGTCGATTGGTAGATGTCCTCGGACCCAACGGCGATGTGCTGAATCCCCTCGCCATTATACTTTTTCAGATAGGCCACGATTTGCCCTGTCTCGCCGCGATCTTCGTTGATCGGAATACGGATTCGACCGCAAGGTGACGTCAGCGCACGGCTAAACAATCCGGTGAATTTGCCTTCAATGTCAAAGAAACGGATTTCCTTGAAATTGAACAGGGTGCCGTAGAAATTGAACCACTTGTCCATGTTGCCCTTGAACACATTGTGGGTCAGGTGATCGAGGTAGTAGAAGCCAACGCCGCGCGGTTTGGACTGGGCAATCCACTCGAATTCATCGTTGTAGGGAGACGTGTCATAATACCGGTCGGTGAAATACAACAAACTGCCACCGATGCCCTTGATTGCAGGCCAATCGACAGTTTTGTCATTTGCCTCATAAGGTTCCGCGCCTTGGGCCACCGCGTGTTCAAACGCCTTTTGTGCATCCGCGACACGCCATGCCATTGATGGGGCGCACGGGCCATGTTCCTCGACAAACTTCGCGGCAAAGCTGCCTTCTTCGGAGTTGATCACATAGGTGATGTCCCCCTGCTGCCATAGCTCTACGGCCATGGTTTTGTGGTTCGCGACATGCTCATAGCCCATTGAGGCAAAGAGATCGCGCAGCTCTTGCGGGTTGGGGTGGGCGAATTCTACGAACTCAAACCCATCGGTCCCGGCGGGGTTTTCCTCGGTGATTGTCGATTGCGGTGCGTCGTGCGGGAACGGGCCCATGGCGTTTCCTCCTGTAAAAGTCCTACGGACAATGTAGCTTTTGCGCGGCGCACGAATGACGCATCCTTCGCTTCATCTGCGAAATATGCGCGTCACTCTTGCACTCAAACCCAAATTTACGCACAAATGACGCATGACACTGGAACCCTCCGACATAAAACTCCTGACTCTCTTGCAGAAAAATGGTCAGGCTACAGCCCAAGAACTGGGGGACGCGCTTAACTTATCGCCATCGCAAGCCAGCCGCCGCCGCCAGCGTTTGGAAGAAACCGGCGTAATCGAAGGATACCGCGCCCGCCTAAACCCAGATAAATTAGGACTGTCCGTCCAAGCCTTTGTGCAAGTGCAATTGGCCAGCCACGGCCCAGAACAAGGCGCGGGGTTTTCCCGCCTTATGCGGACACGGGCCGAAATCACGTCGGTTTGGACGATGACCGGTGAGGCCGATTACCTGTTGCGTGTCTGGTGCCCCGACCTCGCCGCGCTAAACCGCCTAATTCACGATGTCTTGCTGGCCCATCCGGTTGTGGCGCGTGTCCATAGCCAGATCGTCATGGACCAACCCAAAGAAGACGCCCCGCTCCCGGTCTATTGACCCAAGTTTCTTCTTTCCTCAAATATCCCAGGGTGAATTGGAGCCTTGGCTCCAAGAGAGGCTGGCCCCTCTTGCGCAACAGTTTGGACCAACGCAACACCTCAAAACGGCACATCATCCGCCGCATCGGCGGGTTTGATAAAGCGGGACACAACCTTTTTGACACCGGCCTTTTCAAATTCAATCTCAACCTTGTCGCCCTCAACACCAATCACCGCGCCGTAGCCGAATTTCTGGTGAAAGACTCGTTCGCCAATCATGTAGGCCGCAACCGCCTGCATATCGATGACCGAGGCTTTGCTTTCGCGCGGTTGACTGATCGGGCCTTCCTGACTGCGGGCCTGAAGGCGCTTCCAGCCGGGTGAATTATAGCCATCCGCCGCCGCCGCCCGCGATTCCACACTTGATCCCATGCTTGCGGATGGGGCCGCGGCACCATAACCGCCGCCATAAAGGCCCGGAGGTGTCAGAACCTCAACATGTTCCTCGGGCAGTTCATCAACAAAACGGGACGGCAACTGGCTTTGCCATTGCCCAAATACCCGCCGGTTGCCAGCAAAGGAAATGGTGCAGACTTCTTCGGCGCGGGTGATGCCGACATAGGCCAGCCGCCGCTCTTCTTCCAAACCTTTGACACCGCTTTCGTCCATGCTGCGTTGCGAGGGGAACAACCCGTCTTCCCATCCCGGCAAAAACACCGCTGGAAACTCCAAACCTTTGGCACCATGCAGCGTCATGATCGACACCTTGGCCCCGCCGTCATCGTTTTCATTGTCCATGACCAAGGCCACGTGCTCCAAAAACCCTTGCAGGTTTTCAAAGTTCTCCAGCGCCTTGACCAGTTCTTTGAGATTTTCAAGCCGCCCCGGTGCCTCGGGTGTTTTGTCATTCTGCCACATGGCGGTATATCCGCTTTCGTCGAGAATGATCTGGGCCAATTCCACATGGCTAACTTCGGTTTTGGTCGGCTGCGGGCTAAGCAAATCGTCAACCACCGCGTCACCATCAGCGGCGATCGTGGCGCGTGTCAGCCGCCCCCAGCGCGAAATATTGACCACCAGCTCGGCCAAAGCCTTGGCCCCTTTGCCTTTGATCAACCCTTGTTCAACCGCCAAAGCCGCCCCATCCAGCAAGGACACGCCGTTTTCACGCGCCATCCGCTGCATCGTTTGCTGTGCCTTGTCACCAAGGCCGCGTTTGGGCGTGTTCACAATGCGTTCAAAAGCTAAATCATCGTCGGGCGAGGTCACAATCCGGAAATAAGCCATGGCATCGCGAATCTCCATCCGCTCATAAAAGCGCGGGCCGCCGATGACACGATAGGGCAAACCAATGGTCAAAAACCGGTCTTCAAACGCCCGCATCTGGTGCGAGGCGCGTACCAAGATCGCCATCTGATCCAAGGAGAATGAGCGCGCCCCACGGGTCCCACCCTGCATCGCCTCAATCTCATCGCCGATCCAACGCGCCTCTTCTTCGCCATCCCAATGGCCGATCAGGCGGACCTTTTCGCCCTGCTCTTCAGCTGTCCAAAGCTCCTTGCCCAAACGGTTGGAGTTGCCCCGGATCACCCCTGACGCCGCGGCGAGGATATGCGGGGTTGAGCGGTAGTTTTGTTCAAGCCGGACAACATGCGCGCCCTCAAAATCCTTTTCGAACCGCAAAATGTTTCCAACTTCGGCCCCGCGCCAACCATAAATCGACTGATCATCATCGCCAACGCAACAGATATTGCGATGCCCCTGTGCCAACAGCCGCAGCCACAGGTATTGGGCGACGTTGGTATCCTGATATTCGTCCACCATAATGTAGCGGAACCAGTTTTGGTATTTGCGCAAGATATCGGGATGTTGCTGGAAAATCGTGACCATGTGCAAAAGCAAATCACCAAAATCCACGGCGTTTAGTTCGAGCAAACGGCGCTGGTATTGATCATAAAGCTCGGGCCCGCGATGGTTATAGGCCCCGGCGTCCGCAGATGGGATTTTATCAGGTGTCAGCGCCCGGTTTTTCCACGCATCAATGACAGAGGCCAACTGCCGCGCTGGCCATCGTTTGTCATCGATCCCGGCGGCGCGGATCAGCTGTTTGAGCAAGCGCAGCTGATCGTCGGTATCCAGAATGGTGAAATTGGATTTCAGATGCACCGAGGGCCGGCCTTCGACAACGCCGTCTTGATCATCCATCGAAATCAGTTCGGCATGGCGGCGTAGAAGTTTGACACAGATCGAATGAAACGTTCCGAGCCATGGCATGCCTTCGACGGTTTCACCTAGCATCCGACCAACACGATTCTTCATCTCGCGCGCGGCTTTGTTGGTAAAGGTGACCGCCAAAATCTCATTTGGTCGCGCCCTGCCAGTGTTGAGCAGATGCACAATCCGCGCCGTCAGCGCTTTGGTCTTGCCGGTTCCGGCCCCGGCCAGCATCAGCACCGGCCCATCCATCGCCTCAACCGCTTGGCGTTGTGCCGGGTTGAGTTCATCCAAATAGGGCGCCGGGCGCGCCATCATCGCGCGGGCCGACAGCGACACGCCTTCAAAGGCGTCCATGTCATCATAACTGCTCATGGCAGTCAGTTTACAGAAGCGGCCTGCCGATGGGAAGCGGTGTTCGCACTATGTTCACAAAACGTAGATGATGCCTATTGGGCCGCTCTAGGCGGCTACGCGATCGGTCATGGCGCGGCTGGAATGGAAGACGGGCGCGTCCTCTCCGGTCTCGGTGCTAAACGCCACACGTGTCAAAAGAGGTTCCGCATCCAGCCCAGAACAAACGGTCTTTTCCGCCAAAGACGCCAGCGCCAGTTTTGCGACCAAACCCGGATCGACATCCGCGCCTAGAACACAATGAACAGACGGATAAGCCCTTGGAACCGGGTCGGAATCTCGCTCGACCGTCGGTGTGATAAACAATGTCACCAACCGGTTGTTACGCATTTCTGCAAGACGCAACAGCCGGGCGTGATCGGGCCCTTTGCGCCCTTTGTCAATCACCAGAACATCCACCAAAGACCGGCGCATACAGGCTTCGGCAACCAATAGGCTACTTGTCCCGGTGACCTGCAATCCCGCCTCTAGAAAAGCGATCATGGTATTATCTAAACGCGCGGCCTGTGTATCGACAACCAAACACTGCATGACGTGCTCCCTCATTTCCACTTGCCGACTCAGTTTTCGTCAAAACCATTTAAAATTGGATGAACCGACACAAAGCCAATTTAAAGACACGCCAAGCACTGGACAGATCGCGGCATCTGTTCACAAATGCGGCCATGGATCTCGACCTGACATACCCCGCCGTGTCCGACCTGCGTTTGCGCGCCCGTCGCCGCATTCCGCATTTCGCCTTTGAATACCTCGATAGCAGCACTGGCGAGGAGCTTCAGGCCAGGCGTAATCGCGATGCGCTGGACGCGGTGCTGTTCATGCCCGACATCCTTAAAGGGCCCATCGAACCGGAATTCGAGACACCCTTTATGGGCCAAACATATGGCCGCCCGTTCGGCATATCTCCGGTGGGCATGGCCGGTGTGATGTGGCCCGGCGCAGAACGCTATTTGGCCAGTTTTGCGCATCAGGCGCGCATTCCCTATGGGTTATCCACCGTCGCGACCCGCCTGCCCGAGGAAATTGGACCGATTGCGGGGGATATGGGTTGGTTCCAACTTTATTGCCCCTCTGATCCGGAAATCCGCCGCGATATGCTGCGCCGGGCGCGCGACGCGGGGTTTTCCAAATTGATCCTAACCGTCGATGTCCCCGATGACAGCCGCCGCGAACGCCAACGTCGCGCCAAGCTGACCCTTCCGCCGAAAATCACACCACGCGTGATCTGGGAAGTTCTGACCCATCCGCAATGGGCGATTGGCACGCTCAAGGTCGGCTCGCCCCGTTTGCGATTGCCTGAAAGCTATGTGGATACCACCCAAGCGCGCTCCTCGCTTGCCCACGCCGGGCATATCATTCGCGGTGCTCCTGACTGGGATACGCTGGCCGCGTTGCGCGACGAATGGCAGGGTGATTTGGTTGTCAAAGGCGTCATGTGCCCAAAGGCCGCCAAAAAATTGGTCACTGCTGGGGTCGATGCGATTTGGGTATCAAACCACACTGCGCGCCAATTCGAACCCGGCCCAGCATCGATTGACGCCTTGCCTATCATCCGGCAGGCAGTCGGCCCTGATATGCCGTTGATTTTTGATAGCGGCGTTGCATCGGGCATGGATGTGCTACGCGCTCTGGCTCTTGGGGCAGATTTTGTCATGTTGGGTCGCGCATGGCATTACGCCGTCGCCGCCCTTGGCCAAAAAGGTCCCGCGCATCTCATGCACATTCTAACCGATGACATGAAACTGAATATGGCCCAGCTCGGGGTGCAGCATTTTGATGAATTGGCCAATCGTCTCGTCTGAAATGCAAATAGGTCACGCTTAATGACATAAGCGCCATTCATTGCGAATCCAATGAAATTGAAACGAATCCTTTGTGTTCAATCACTTTGCACCAATTGCAAAGTTTTGGGAAACCTATAGCAAATTTTGCAAATTCACACTTTAGGTCAATAATTGCGACCTAAAAAAACGACTTTTTCCGCCCCTTTCCGGCATTCTTCATTGCCATTCCGGAATCTCCTGCCGATAAAACCGCTGCACTGCGGCACCATCGGACCTAACTCCGGCTGCTCTCGCCAAAACCAAGTTCTTAGGAGCCACTCTTATGACCACCTTCAGCAAGATATTGATAGCGAATCGTGGGGAGATAGCGATTCGTGTTATGCGAGCCGCGAATGAGATGGGGAAGCGGACGGTTGCGGTTTATGCGGAGGAGGACAAGTTGGGTCTTCACCGTTTTAAGGCGGATGAGGCCTATCGGATTGGTGAGGGGATGGGGCCTGTTGCGGCCTATCTGAGCATTGATGAGATCATCCGGGTGGCCAAGGAATGTGGCGCGGATGCGATCCATCCGGGTTATGGTTTGCTCTCGGAAAACCCTGATTTTGTTGATGCCTGCGAGGCCAATGGCATCACCTTTATCGGCCCCAAGGCGGCCACGATGCGCGCCCTTGGTGACAAGGCCAGCGCGCGGCGTGTTGCGGTTGAGGCCGGTGTTCCGGTGATCCCGGCGACCGAGGTTTTGGGCGACGATATGGAGGCGATCAAGGCCGAGGCGGCGGCGGTTGGCTATCCTTTGATGCTCAAGGCGTCTTGGGGCGGCGGCGGTCGCGGCATGCGCCCGATTGAGGGCGAAGACGAGTTGGCCGAGAAGGTCATGGAGGGGCGTCGCGAGGCCGAGGCGGCCTTTGGCAATGGTGAGGGCTATCTGGAAAAGATGATCATCCGCGCCCGCCATGTCGAGGTGCAGATTCTGGGCGACAAACAAGGCAATATTTACCACCTCTATGAGCGCGATTGTTCCGTTCAGCGCCGCAACCAAAAGGTGGTTGAGCGCGCGCCTGCCCCCTATTTAAGCGAGGCGCAGCGCGAAGAGATTTGCGAGCTGGGCCGCAAGATTTGCCAGCATGTGAATTACGAATGCGCCGGCACGGTCGAATTCCTGATGGATATGAACACCGGCAAGTTCTATTTTATCGAGGTAAACCCACGCGTTCAGGTTGAGCACACAGTCACCGAAGAGGTCACCGGCATCGACATTGTTCAGGCGCAGATCTTGATTGCTGAGGGCAAATCTTTGGCCGAGGCGACCGGTAAATCGAGCCAATATGATATCCGTCTGAACGGTCATGCGCTGCAAACGCGTGTCACGACCGAGGACCCGCAAAACAACTTTATCCCCGATTATGGCCGCATCACCGCCTATCGCAGCGCCACCGGCATGGGCATTCGTCTTGACGGCGGCACCGCCTATGCGGGCGGGGTGATCACCCGCTATTATGACAGCCTGTTAACCAAGGTGACGGCCTGGGCCCCGACGCCGGAAAAGGCGATCAAACGCATGGATCGGGCCTTGCGCGAATTCCGGGTGCGCGGCGTTAGCACCAACATCGCCTTTGTTGAGAACCTGTTGAAACATCCGGTGTTTTTGAACAATCAATACACCACGAAGTTCATTGATGAGACGCCGGAGTTGTTCCAGTTTGCCAAGCGGCGCGACCGGGGCACCAAGGTCTTGACCTATATCGCCGACATCACCGTGAACGGCCACCCCGAGGTTGAGGGCCGCGCCAAACCGGCGGCGGATTTGAAACCGGCCCGCACCCCGGAATTGCGCGCACAGGCCCCCGCCGATGGCACCAAGACCCTGTTGGAGGCCAAGGGCCCGCAGGCCGTGGCCGATTGGCTGAGCGCGCAACCGCAGCTTTTGATCACCGACACCACCATGCGCGACGGGCACCAATCTTTGCTGGCGACGCGGATGCGCTCGGTCGATATGATCGGCGCGGCCCCGGCCTATGCGCATAACCTGCCACAACTCTTTTCGGTTGAGTGCTGGGGCGGCGCGACCTTTGATGTGGCGTATCGCTTTTTGCAGGAATGCCCCTGGCAACGCCTGCGCGATCTGCGCGCCCGCATGCCCAATGTGATGACCCAGATGTTGCTGCGCGGCGCCAATGGCGTTGGCTACACCAACTATCCCGACAATGTGGTGCAGTTCTTTGTGAAACAGGCGGCGGAAACCGGCGTTGACGTCTTCCGCGTTTTTGACAGCCTGAACTGGGTTGAAAACATGCGCGTCGCTATGGACGCGGTGCTTGATACCGGCCGGGTTCTTGAGGGTACGATTTGCTATACCGGCGATATTTTGGACCCCGATCGCGCCAAATATGACCTGAAATATTACGTTGCCATGGGTCAGGAACTCAAGGCCGCCGGGGCGCATGTTTTGGGCCTCAAAGACATGGCTGGTCTGCTCAAGGCCTCCGCCGCTGGGCCATTGGTTAAGGCGCTTAAAGAAGAGGTCGGATTGCCGATCCACTTCCACACCCATGACACCTCTGGCGCCTCGATCGCCACCATCATCGCGGCGGCCAACGCCGGGGTTGATGTGGTCGATGCGGCGATGGACAGCTTCTCGGGCAACACCTCACAGCCGACGCTTGGCTCGGTGGTTGAGGCGCTGCGCCACACCGACCGCGACACCGGTCTCGACATCGGCGCGATCCGCGAGATCAGCAATTATTTTGAGGCAGTGCGCGGCCAATATGCGGCGTTCGAGAGCGGCCAACAGGCCCCGGCCTCTGAAGTGTATTTGCACGAAATGCCCGGCGGTCAGTTCACCAATCTCAAGGCGCAGGCGCGCTCGATGGGGCTTGAGGAACGCTGGCACGAAGTGGCGCAAACCTATGCCGATGTGAACCGGATGTTTGGCGATATCGTCAAGGTCACGCCCTCCTCGAAAGTGGTCGGGGACATGGCGTTGATGATGGTGTCACAGGGTCTGGATCGGGATCAGGTCGAGGACCCGAAAACCGATGTTAGCTTCCCCGATAGCGTCATCGACATGATGAAGGGCAACCTTGGTCAACCTCCCGGTGGCTGGCCGAAGAAGATCCAGAAGAAGATTTTGAAGGATGAGAAAGCCTTTGATGATCGCCCCGGTCTGCACGCCGCGCCGGTGGATATCGAAGAGACCCGTCTGACCCTACAAAAAGAGCTTGAAGGCAAGGCGGTGGATGATGAAGATCTGAACGGATATCTGATGTATCCCAAGGTGTTCCTCGATTACATGGGCCGCCATCGCAGCTATGGTCCGGTGCGCACCCTGCCGACCAAAACGTTCTTTTATGGCATGATGCCGGGCGAAGAAATCACCGCCGAAATCGACCCCGGCAAGACGTTGGAAATCCGCCTACAGGCGCTTGGTGAAACCGATGACAAGGGTGAGGTCAAAGTGTTCTTTGAACTCAACGGCCAGCCCCGCACCATCCGCGTCCCCAACCGCAAAATCGCCGCCGAAACGGTCGCCCGCCCCAAAGCCGATCCCGGCAACGACGCCCATATCGGCGCGCCCATGCCCGGCGTCGTCGCCTCGGTTGCGGTCACGGTCGGCCAACAGGTCAAAGAAGGCGACCTCTTGCTCACCATCGAAGCCATGAAAATGGAAACCGGCCTCCACGCCGAAAAAGACGCCACAATCACAGCAATCCACATCTCACCAGGCGCTCAAATCGACGCCAAAGACCTCCTCGTCGAATTGGGGTAGGTTGCTGGGCGTGACGCCTTTCATGTGAGGAAAAGATTTTTGGTTTTTAAAAACGATACGTGGGGTGCTGGTGGCCTGTGCTTTGGCCGCGCCCGCTACGTATGTTGAGAGCTTGAAACCCTGCCCAGATGTTACTTTGCAGACGGCGAACGCGCGCGTTGTGGATAGGCTAGCGCATCGTGCCAAGGATCAGTTTTCGGTTTCAGTGAAACCTCACATGGGGGCAACCGTTGGAGGCGGATTGTCGGAAGCTGTTTATGCAGAGATCGAGGAGTTGGCTAGGGGATCGGGTTTGGCGGCAAAAGGGTTTGGACTTGCGCAGGGCTGAGATCAAAGTTTGGCATTGATTTGAGCGGGGCAGGTGCCTTTCGGTCAGCTATGTGATCTCGTCTTGGGAGTGGTCCAAGCCAGTCGCCTTGCCAAGTGACCCCACATTTGCGCAGAGCGATGATAATCGCAGGTGGTGTTTTTGATCGTCCAAAGGCCCGGCCCATACCGTCGTCGGCGTTGATGGTTTCATAGGCTGAGGGTGGGGCTGAGGATTGGTCCAGCAACACCGCCCAAGACATGTGCCAGCCCAGTTGGCCGGATAGGATGTAGGTATCAGTGTTGAGTTCACTCCACCGGGACAAGTGATAGGGTTTGTAGTCGGTTTCTTGTACAATGCCTGTGTCAACCAAACAGGGGAGGATAGCGGGAGGAGGCACCGTCGGGGTGTCACCGGCGGCCATGGAGGCCCAAAGGCCAATGAGAAGCGCGAGACAGAATGGGTGTTTCATTCAGTGCGTGTCCAATTGCTCCAACCCATCTTTGATTTCATAGTAATCGCCTTTGTCGGCAACGCATATGTGTTTGCCCATCTGAAGGCCGGTTGGGGTGTCAATACATCCGGCGGCGATGGCGATGCCGGGTTCGGTATTGAGGCGGTAAAACAGGGACGAGCCGCAGAATTTGCAAAAACCGCGTTTGGCGAAATCAGAGGAGGCGTACCATGTGAGGCCTTCGTCATTGGCAAAGGTCAGGTCGGTGACATCGCTGGCTTGGGTTGAGGCCCAGATATGTCCGCTGGCGCGACGACATTGGCTACAGTGACAGGCGGTGACGGTTTTGCGCACGGCGGGCACTGAAAAACTGACTTTGCCGCAATCGCATTTGCCGGTGATCATCTGGGTTTCTCCCTCTTTAGATTTAACGAGTGTAGCGGTGGGTCGCGGACTGTCACCTATGTTTTGCTGTGCGTTTGTTAGCAGAGCTTGCAAGGCCGAGGGGCGTCAGCCGCTAGTAATCTTTCTCAAAGAAGACACCGATGCCGGTATCACCATCGCTATCAAGGCGACCGCGAACCGTCACATGTGGGGTCAGGTCGAGGTTGAGATTGATCTGGCTTTCGCCACCGCTTTTGATTGTGACATCAGTATAGACGTTGTCGGAAACGTATTTGCCGATCTTGGCCTGAGCTTGGCCATCGTCGTCGGTGCCGATGTCCAGCTCATCCACACCAAGGTTTTGGCGTAACCGTTCGGTGATCCCAAGGCCCCCACGTCCGGACAAGGTGCGGATGGCCGCGGCCAGTTGCACCGCCTGAAGCGCCGAGATCGAGGTGGCGTTTTTGCCAAAGAGGAAATAGCTCAGCGCTTCGTCCTGCGGCAGTTCGGGAACCGAGGTGACGGTGAGCTCGGGTGATGATGCTAGCCCAAAGAGGCGCAGGGTGACGGTGACGTCTTCGACCTCGGACGAGGCAGAGAAATCAATCACCGGGTCAAAGCTGCCGCGCAGGCGAGCGCTTCCTTCGGTTAAATCTAGGCGACGCCCCAGAAGGTCAAGCCGCCCGCGAATGAGGTCAAACCCGCCAACCGGAATGATATCGTTAGAATTGCCGGTGAGCCGCAGAGAGCCGCCCAACTCGGCATCAAGACCCCGGCCACGAATAAACAGCTTGGCAGGGGCGGTGATGGTGAGGTCAAGCGGATAGGCGACCGCGGGTTCCGGCGTGGTGTCGGGCGTTTCGTCAAGACCAGCAAAGCGCAGGGTGCGCTGAACCTTGGCAGAGGGGTTGAGATGACGGAGCCCTTCGAGGGCGGAGTAGGACGGATTGAACTGGGGAATGCGCATTTCGGCGCTGTTGAGGGTGATGGTGCCGCCTATGCCCGCGCCGCCAGTTAACGGGCCGGTCACACGCAAATCACCGTCAAGATTGACCTCATAGAGGCTCGGATCACGCAGGGTGACATCGGATAGGGTTGCGGTGAGATCAGCCGTATAAGGCGCGGTCAACGAGATCGGGCCGTTTGCCCGAAAGCGCCCACCAGACGCGATTTTACCCGCCAGATCGAGGTTTGCCCGCCCGGACGTCAAGGTAACAGGACCGGCGATGTTTTCGACGGTTATCCCGAGAGAGGGGGTGGTAAAGCGACCCTGGGACAGGGTGATTTGCCCGGTTAGGGAATTGAGGGCAGGGGGGCCATTGACCGAGAGGTTGAACTCCGCCTGACCAGAGACGGCCTGACCTTTGAGATAGCGGTTGGCGATGGCCAAAGGTGCCGCGCCAGTCACCCCAAGATCAAGACGCGAGGCATCCGAGGCCACGCGTCCTTGGGTGGCGAGGGTGATCCCCCCCGGCCCATCGCCCGAGGCGTTGATTTGCCAATCGGTCCCTTGCTTGACGGCTGTGCCAGAAAGCTTGGCTGCTCCGGGAAAGTCGGGAACAATGCGGGCGAGATCGGGTAGGGCGATTTGATAGCGAAGATCGCCGGTTGTGGGGCCAAATTGACCCGAGAGATCAGCGTTTATGCCCGAGGCGTTCAGGTCAAGTTGACGAATGGTGATTGTCTCTCCCTGACGGGTGGCAGACAGGGTGTAGCGAGAGATGCCGCGCAGCAAAGGTTCCACCGTGGCATTGCCAAAGCGCGGGTTGGAGAGCGTGCCATTGGCGGCCAGATCAAAGGACAGGTCCTGCATATCGGCGCTGCCTTTCGCCGATAGGGTGACCGCCCCACCCAAAGGTTGGCCGACAAAACGGGAATAGGCGGCAAGCTGGCCTATGTCGGCGGTTAGATCGCCTGATGCCGCCCATTCGGAAGGGGCAATTTGGTCCACGCGGCCGCTGAACTTGGCATTTGTTGCGCCGGGCAGGGTGGAGGAGGCGGTGAGCAACCAATCCTCACCCTCTTGGCGGGCCGTGGCGTTCAATGTGGCGGGGCCGGTCAAACCGGGAAGCGACAGGCCGACATTGCGCAAACGGGCGTTGAAATCGGCGGTGCTGGTGCCATCGGATAGGGTTCCGGTGAGCGACAGGCTGGCCTCGGGGGTGTCGATCAGGGCCGGGGTGATGTGCAAGCCGGTGGTGTCGCGGGTGGCGTTTACCGACAGCTCACCGCGCCCAAGGATCAGCGGATCAACCTGTCGAATGCCGGTTTGGATGTCTTGGGTGTCGCCAAGGAACCGCAGGGCAAAGCCACCGGTCAGCGGCGAAATGTCCCCGGAAATGGACAGGTTCGCGGCACCCGAGAGTTTCAGACCAGCCAGATCATCAAACCGGGTCAGATCGGTGGCGGACAGGGTAACATCCGGTGTCAGTGTTAGGGTTTTGAGCTGCGTCGGATCAGACAGGGTGAGCGCCCCGGTCAACCCGTAATCTTCTCCGCTCAGAGCAAGATTGCGCAGCAAAAGCGGGGCCGAAGGGGCCCAATCAAAGGTCAAGCCGCCGTTTAATGCGGTTCCGATGGCGCGGGCCAGCGGGGCGTTGTCGGGAAAAATCGAGTCGGCGTCAAACGTTAGGCCGCCGGTCACGCGCGCGGCGTCTTGATCTATGTCACCGGCACCATCAAAGCCGACCGACCCAAGGGTCAACCCGTCTTGGACCAAGCCCATAACACGCCCCGACAATTGCCATTCGGACCCAGCGGCGGCATCAAATTCACCGGATAAGATTGCGGCGCGAATGGCGGTGCGGGGGCCGGGCAGTGGCAGGATAACCCGTTCACCGCTTGGCGGCGTGATCGCGCCATCCAGCGACAGGGTTTGGGGCCAACCGTCCGCGCCAATGGTGCCCGAGCCACGAAGGCGCAGGGCGGCGGCGGACAGGTTAAGCTGGCTAAGGTGCAACGCGCCGGATGGATCGCGCTGACCCTGTGCTTGAAGTTGGACCGTGTTGCCAAGAAAATCGGCAAAGTCGGGCACAAAGACCGGGGCGATGTCGCCGCCAAGATCAGCGGCAAACCGCGAGGTTCCGTCGGTGTCGGTCAGCAAGGTAACGGTGCCGGTCAGGCGCTCTTGGCCGTCGGTCGAGAGATCAATCTGGGCCTTGAAGTCATCAATCGGGTCTTTGCCCAAGGCGGTTAGATGCACCGATGGTTTGCCGGGCAAGGTCAGGAGATTGGCGGCAAGGCCGTTTTCAGGTTCTTGCAGGTTGAGGTCGAGGTCTAGCACCCGGCTGGCGTTGTCGAACCCACCGGCCAATGTGATCTTGCCGGGGTGGTCCAACCGTTCGAGGTTGAGATCAACCCGCCCTGCGCCATCCGCCAAATTGGCGGAGCCGTCGAAACGAACGCTGGCGGATTGGCCCAGCAGCGCCTTGCCAAGGTCGGCGCGGGCAATCGACATTTTGGCGATGTCGACGGAAACAGGCAAATCCGGTAAGGCAAAGGGCGATGCGGCGGCGGGTGTGGCCGGGTCTGTTGACGGCAGTGGTGCGCGCGGCAGGTCGATTTTGCCGATGGAAATTTCGTCAATTTCAATGGCCCCTTTCAGGAGGGCCGAACGGCTCCAGACCAACGCGACATCGGTGGCGCGAAACCAAACCCCATCGGGGTCGGTGACGGTGATTTCATCAATGGTGGCGCGGCTGGACAAGGCCCCGGCAAAGCCGTCAAGCGTAACGGTGCGCCCGGGGGCCGATAGCGCGTCTTCTAACAGGCCCTGAATATAGCCGCGATCGCTGTCGCGGTCTTGGGCCGTTGCGGTGAGTGGGGCAAGAAGGGCAAGGCAAATTGCCAACAAACGCAACATCAAAACGCCTGCCCAATACCGATATAGAGTTGAAGACCGTCGTCGGTGTCGCCCGCCAAAGGCCCGGCAAGGTCAACCCGGATCGGACCAACAGGCGTTTTGTAGCGTACACCAAGCCCACCACCCGCATGCCAATCGCCGTCATTAAACCCGTCTGCGCCAATGAACCCAGCATCGGCAAAGCCGACAAGGCCGATGGTGTCGGTCATGGCATAGCGGATTTCAGCAGAGGTCGCGGCGAGGGCTTTGCCACCGAGGTCTTGACCGTCATGGGTGGCCCCGAGCGATTCATAGGGTTGGCCGCGGACTGTGCCGCTCCCACCGGAATAAAACAAGAAACCGGGGGGGGCATCAACGGCATCGGGCCCGGTAAGCGCCCCGAGCTGCAAGCGTCCGGCCAGAACCGTGCCGGTCTGACCCAAACTGGCATAGCCGCGCCCGTCAAAGGTAAAGCGCGTGCCGCTTTCGCCGCTGCGGGTGTCATGAAAGGGTTCAAATTCGGTGTCGATGTAATAGCCCGCCGTGCTGTCGAGCTTGTCATCGCGCCGGTCATAGGTCAGCCCCATGGGCAGGCTATAGACCAGCAATTCACGAGTGGTTTGCGGGTCCGCAAAACGGTCTGTGACCTCGGAATAGGCCACCGCGAACCCAAGTTCGCCGGTCAGGTGTTCGTTAAACTCGCGCGAGGCACCGAGGGTGAGGCTCACTTTGCTTTCGACATAGTCCGGCTCATCCTCGTGGCTGAGTTCAAATTCGGTATAGAACTGTGTCTCTGGGCCATAGACGGCGGGTTTTTCGAGGCGGAAGGTGAGGAAATAGTCAATGCCAAGGTCCTCTGCACCGATCTGGGTGATTTCGCCATCGATGCGCAACCGTTCGGCCCCGCCAAACAGATTGCGATGCAGCCAGAACCCCGACAGGGTCAGCCCATCAAGGGTCGAGACTTCGGCCCCACCACCAATGCGACGCGCCTTGCGGTCGATGACATTAATGGTCAGGTCAAGGTTGCCATCGCCATCGGGTTGGTCGGCTTCGGCGATTTGAACAGACTGAAACGTACCGGTGCGGCGCAGACGGGACGCCGCTTTTTCAACATCATCCGGATGGTAGCGGTCGCCGCGCGGAATACCGGCGATTTGACGGACCCGCCCCGGTTTGACAGTGCTTTCGCCGGTGACGTTCACATCGCCAAACCGCAAACGCGGCCCCGGTGCAATTTGAACCCCAACATTAAGCGTGTTTGCGGCGTGATCGGCGCTGATGTCTTGGGCGGCTATGTCGGCCTTGGCATAGCCCGCCGAGCGCCAATCGGTAACGGCACTTTGCGCGGCATCCCGAACGGCGGTGGCGAGGGCGGGTTGATCGGGGGCAAAGCCATCGGGCAAAGTTGAGTTTGGGGCGAGCGGGGCTATTTGGGCCGTACCAAAAACAAATCGCTGACCGGGTTCAACAAGAATGCGCAGGTCTTTGATCTGGCTTGGGGGATTAAACGGATCAATCTGGGCGGCTTCTTTCCCGTCAAGTTCGATCCGAACGATGGCAGAATAATACCCTTGGGCGTACAGCGCCTCGACCATATTGGCGTAATCGGCTTGCGCCGCGGCCAGAATGTCACGCGGAGTGACATCGGGCTGATCGACCAACGGCAGAGCGATGGACGCATTTTTGAGGCTGTCGCGCAAAGGATCATTGTCGGTGTTGAGCAGGCTAACCTTGGCCTTGTCGAGCGCAAAAACCGGCGTGCAAACAGAGCTGGCAAGCGCCAACCCCCATAGTGCCATCCGTATGCCATTCCCGCTGCGCGACATGATTTGCCCCACCTTTTTGTGCCAATCTATGTCAGGGCGGGGATTTGGGCCATGCTGAAATTCACCTTTCGGCGGCAATTTGCGAATTTGTTCCAGAGACTGGATAGCGAAGGCGTTGTTTGCGCAGGGTCCCTCGGCTAGGGTCGCATAAAGTGAGAGATGTGGAGCACCACATCAAGGCGTTGAGGGGCAAGGAAAATGAGGGGCGTTCACTGGGGCCAGCGGCTCTTTTCCACCGCTCACAGACTGCTCTTCTGGGTTTTGGGGGCCTGTGTCGCACTTATTCTATCGGGATGTGGCGGACCGCCGCCGCTTATCGGTATTGAGAACCCAAAAGTGGCCATTTCGGACGTTCCGGGCCTTGCCGAACACAAAATTTTCCTGGCAACGACGCGGCAACCAACCGAGGTCGCTGGGGCGTTCTTTTCCAATCAACGCGCAGAGTCTGTTGGCTTTGCCGCCGTCACGGTGACAATCCCCCCGGATCACCGGCCGGGAACCTTAAGCCGGGCGCGTCAATTGCCGCCTGACCCGCGCAAGCACTACACGATTGTGGAACCGGTGCGATACGAAAGTGACGACGGATTCATCGCCGCCTTGAACAGCGAGCTGGCAAAACGCCCAAAGGGTCAGCGCGAGGTGTTGTTTTTCGTGCATGGCTATAACACCAGCACAACAGATTCCCTTTTGCATCTGGCGCAGTTTGTTCAAGACAGCGGCTATCACGGTGTGCCGGTGTTGTTTGACTGGGCATCGGCCGGCAAGTTGAGCCGCTATGTCTATGACATAAATAGCGCGTTGATTGCCCGGTCGCAGATGGCGAAAATCCAATCGGTTTTGGGACAGACGCAGGCCGAAGGGTATGATGTGTTCTCCTATTCAATGGGCGGTTTGGTGGTGATGGAAGGGTTGTCGGAACTGGCGCTCAAAAATCAGCTGACCCATACCGACCGGTTGAAACGAGTTGTGCTGGCGTCACCCGATATCGATATGGATTTGTTCCGCACCCAGATCAAAAACGTCGGGGCGATTAGCGACCGGATGTACGTGTTGATTTCCAAGGATGATGGCGTTTTGAACATGGCGAAATTGGTGGCCGGTGGGGTGCCTCGGGTTGGGGCGACGGATGCCCAAGAGCTTGCTGAACTCGGGGTTGTGGCGATTGATCTCTCTGAGATTGACGACTCTAATTCCGGCAATCATTCGAAGTTTTCAGGTTCGCCCGAGGTCGTTAAACTACTTGGGCGCGGTTTGAACCGAAATCAAAATTTTTCGCGCACCTATGGGGCGGAGCAGTTGAAAGAGATGTTGATTGGGTTGCCGATCAGCGTCGCTTTTTAAGCAAAAGACCCCAATGGAAAATGTTATGAGGGAGCAGGGGCAATTATGAAATTCTTGAAGGGTCTGACGGGCGGTTTGGCCGTTATTGCCATTGCAGTGGCGACGGTTTGGGCGGTGATGGCGATTTGGCATCGCTTTCCAACAACGGAAACGGTGCGCATGGGTTTGTGCGCGATGATGGCCTTGGCCGGGGTGATTGGGGTTGTGACGCTTTTCACCCGGCATCGCGGCAAAGGGATGATCACGTTTTTTGTGGCCTTTGGGGCGACGTTGTTTTGGTGGAACACCCTAACACCACCTGCAAACCGAGACTGGGCCCGCGACGTGGCGCGCCAATCTTATGGTGAGATCAGCGGTGAGACCCTAACGGTGCATGACATCCGCGATTTCAATTGGCGCAGCAAAGAGGATTTCGATGAAAACTGGATCAGCAAGGAATTTGATCTAAGCCAGATCGAAAGCACCGATGTGTTCTTGTCCTATTGGGGGCCGCAATACATGGCGCATTTGATTGTGAGCTTTGGCTTTGAAAATGGCGATCATCTTGCGTGGTCGGTTGAGGTGCGTCGCCAAAAGGGCGGTGGGTTTTCGCCGGTAGCCGATATGTTCAAGGCCAACACCCTTGCGATTTTGGCGGCAACCGAGCGTGACATTGTCGGGTTGCGGACCAATGTCCGCGGTGAGGATGTGCAGCTTTATCGGTTGCGGGTTCGAGAAGAGGCCGCGCGTCGGATTTTGACCGGCTTTATCGAAGATGCCACGGACCTGGCTGCTAAGCCGCGCTGGTACAACTCTTTGTTCACCAATTGCACCACGGTTGTCACAAAGATTATGGATGGGGTCGGGGCCGGGCAGGCCTGGGATTGGCGCGTTGTTGCCAATGGGTATCTGCCTGATTTTGCCTATGACATTGGTGCGGTGAACACCGATCTTCCGCTGGAAGAGCTCCGCGAGTTGGGCCGTGTTGCCCCGCGCGCCATTGAACACGGGCTAGAACCGGGGTTTTCAGCCGCGATACGTGTTGGCGTTCCTGTCCCCTAGGTCAGCAGTTTTCCCGCGAGGGGCGGCCAAAGTGGCGGCGGATGATTTGGATGAACAGGGAGAGATGACACCAAAACCGGTGTGGCCGGATCTTTGGAAGACTTCTGCGTGGATCACTTTGCCAAGTGGCAAAGAATAGTCAGGTAAGGGGGCCTTACCTGACATCGCAGATCGAGATCAGCCGGGAATGATCGGTTGAACCGGGGGCTGTTGCGCCTCCCAGAGTGCTTGAAACTCTTGCAAGCCAAGCGTGGCGATGGTTTCGTTATTGGGGCCGAGCACCTCGTAGATGACGCCATCCGTGCCGCGATTGCTAAACAACGCGATGCAATCAATGTCACCGCCACCCTCGGTATGGGGGGCACCACCGGCTTGCTTTTCCACATAACTTGCGGTCGGCCTGATTTCCGCCAAATCGCCCGCGTCATTGTAGATGCGCAATTCACCTTGAAGGATGAAGGTGCTGTAGTCGGCATGGTGGCGGTGTTTGACGACCTGTTCATTGGCGGCGAATTTGAAGAGCACATCGACGATCTTCTGATCGGCGTCGACCTTCACCACGTGGTACCAGATGTGCGCAAACCCATCGAGCGTGTTCCAGATAATATTGCTTTGGTCAAAGGTCGCGTTTTCGGCCGCTGCGGTGGCGGTGCTGGCGGTTAGCCCGGCGAGTGTTGTTGCGCCCAAACCAACAAGCCCCTGACGACGGGTAACTTTGGGTTGTGTCATATGCCGTTCCTTTCTCATCACGTTTTGGCCCCGCGATGGAGTGAAAAAAGCGGTAGGCATGTGTGAGATTCTTGCAAATTTCCCGCAAAAACTTTGCAAAATCGGCTTGGTTAGACGGAAAGACGTGGTCGCGCGCTTACTTTGGCACTTCCAAAAACTGCATCACCGGCTTTTCCGGGTGCTCGATCCGTTCGATGGCCGCGCGGGCGAGGAATTCACCGGCGGCAAGCGCATCTTCGTGCAAAGCGTGGATGGCGGGACGGAAGCGTTGCAGGAAAGGAATGGCTTCTTTGGAGAAGACATCAACCTGATTGCCAATGGTCAAACCGGCCTTCTCAAGCCCGGCGACCCCGGACATACAGGAGTTGGCCGAGCCAAAGATCATCCCGTCGGTTGGCACGTTTTCCTGAAACAAGGCGGCAATCTCGTCTTCGATTTTGGTGGCAGGATCATCCGAGGTGATACGCTGCATGACATGAAGGTCGACCCCTTGGGTGTCAGCCTCTTGCTCGGCCCCGTGGATCATTTCCTGGGCGTAATTTTGATCACGCGGTGGCGCGACGAGCCGGATTGATTTGCGCCCCTGTTGCGCCAAGCGTTGCACAGCCAGCCGTCCAAAGGTGAAGTTGTCAAAGTCGAAATACGCGTGTTGATCGGCCCAGTTTGACCGGCCATGGGTGGCAAAGGGAAAGCCCTTGTCCAATAGATAGCGCACGCGCGGATCTTCGGGGAGGATTTGGTTGAGGATCACCGCGTCCGCAGCATTGGTTTCCACAACGTGGCGGATGGACCGCATCGGGTCTTCGTCACTGAAAAACGGTGTGATCGTCAGGTGATAGCGGGTGTCGCGTAGGGCCGTCGCCGTGCCATTGATCAGCCGTGCGGTGAGGTTCATCACATCCGCTTCGCTACTCAATACCAAAGACAAAACAAAGGTTCGCCCGGTCCGCAACCGAAGGCCCGCGCGATTGGGCACATACCCGATTTCGTCGGCCACTTTGCGCACCCGTTCGCGAGTTTTCTGGCCAATATCCGTGGCCCCCGATAGCGCGCGTGACACGGTTGGCACCGCAAGCCCGGTCAACTGGGCAATGGTCTTGAGGGTAGGGCGCGGCGATCTGGTCATGAGTGGTTCAAATTGTCTCTAAGCGTTGTGCCTAACTAGCGTAGAGCCTGAAATGCTCAAAGGAAACGGGATCGTTTTCTCAAGGTGGGACAAATCAGTTGCAAAGTAAAACTAAATCGTTTTAGTTTCCCTGTATCGATTTAGGTTTTCCATGCCAAGTTGGTTTAGCCAAAAGTCGCCCGAGCCAGCGAAGTCGCTCGGGGGTGTTTCGACGATATTAAATGGATCTGCTGACTGATCTTTGCAGTCAAAGCAGCTCGGTCGGTGCCTGACCTCCCGGAATAGGCACCGACCATCTCACCCCGACCCAAAAACGATGGAAGACCAGCCACATTTGGGCCGGGTGCTTGCGTCGACGACCTTTATGACGACCCTTTTATTGAACGCAACGGCGCTCATCGTGCTCGCCGGTTGGACCATTTGGACAGTGTCCTGTTTGTCATCAAATCGAGGATGCCGCTGGAATCTGAGATTGTCGGCATGGACGAATACAAAGGCTTTTGGGCATGCGGCGTTGGTTGGGCTCGGTCGAAAACCAGTTGATTGGCGCGAATGCTCTACGCAGTGATTAGAAGACTGGGTGACCGCCAACTTGGTTGAAAAGATAGGGGGGTGACACAACTATCTGGGTCTTGCTGGAAGGTACACCCCGTCACATCCGGGTCGATGGGCAAGCGGGCGGCAAAGTCGGATTGTCAGGCTGGGCCTCATAACGTCGCGTTGTTCTCTCTTTGATGCCGATAGCGAAACGCAGTCGCTGAGGCCGCTTTTTCCCAACGCTTTCATCGGTTAGGTAGAGCGCATGACGCATTTGCCCGACCCTAAGTCATTCTCCGTCAAAAGCTGGCTGAAAATAGTCTTTGTCTCGCTGTTTATCATGATTTGGCTGACGGGAATGACAGCGGGCCTCATGGCCGGAGCCTGTCGAAATGACCGATATGACGGCGAAAAGAAGCTGAGGTTTTGCAATATCTCGCTAACAGAGGGGTCATTTTTCGATTTCTCTGCAACGGAAAGAGCCAAAAGCGCGGCGATTAGGGTGGAGCAGGCGATTGCCTTGGCACAGCTTGGGCGTGAAGATGAGGCAAGAGCCGCCATTGAAACCGCAATCAAAGACGTCGGGCGGGACAAGCGAAGGTTAAGGGATTTACATCTGCGGATGAAGTCGGAGCCGCATCTTGGCGCATTCAGGCTCTGGATTGATGTGATGAAAGAGCCAAACCGCCGCCCTTAACAAGCGGATTTTGGTATACCGCAATTTTCAATCACTTGTGTCGGGGTTTTGGGCAACATAAGGTCGTTTTCGGCTTTCCTGTCGGATGATCTTTGCTAAAGACGAGGGAGCCAGAGAGACAGCCGCAAAAGAGAGTGCCAATGCCCCTTTACCGTTCCAGAACCTCGACCCATGGCCGCAACATGGCGGGCGCCCGCGCCCTTTGGCGTGCGACAGGCATGGGGGATGGCGATTTTGGCAAGCCAATTATCGCGGTCGTCAATTCGTTCACGCAATTTGTGCCCGGTCACGTGCATCTCAAAGACCTCGGCCAGATGGTCGCGCGCGAGATCGAAGATGCCGGTGGTATCGCCAAGGAATTCAACACCATTGCGGTGGATGACGGAATTGCGATGGGCCATGACGGGATGCTCTATTCGCTACCGTCGCGCGAAGTGATCGCCGATAGCGTTGAATATATGGTCAACGGCCATTGCGCCGATGCCATGGTCTGTATCTCGAACTGTGACAAGATCACGCCGGGCATGTTGATGGCGGCGATGCGCCTGAATATTCCGGTGATTTTCGTCTCTGGTGGCCCGATGGAGGCCGGGAAGATCGATCTTGAAGATCTCGACATGACCAAGGTTGACCTTGTTGATGCAATGGTTGCCGCCGCCAGCGACACCATGACCGACGAACAGGTGCAGCATATCGAAGAAAATGCCTGTCCGACTTGTGGGTCGTGTTCGGGGATGTTTACCGCGAACTCGATGAACTGTTTGGCCGAGGCGCTGGGTTTGGCGCTGCCGGGCAACGGTTCGACGCTGGCAACCCATTCGGACCGCAAGAACCTATTCCTTGAGGCCGGTCGCAAGATTGTCGACATCACCAAGCGCCACTATGAGGGCGAGGAAAAAGGTCTTTTGCCGCGCGAAATCGCGACCTTTGAAGCCTTTGAAAACGCTATGTCGCTTGATATCGCCATGGGCGGGTCGACCAACACGGTTTTGCACCTTTTGGCGATTGCCCATGAGGGCGAAGTCGATTTCGACATGACCCATATGGATGCCCTAAGCCGCAAGGTGCCGTGCTTGTGCAAGGTCGCCCCCAATACCGAAAACGTCCATATGGAAGACGTGCACCGCGCTGGTGGCATCTTCTCGATCCTGGGTGAGCTGTCGCGCGCCGATCTTTTGCATTTGGATGTGCCAACCGTGCATAGCGCCACCATGGGCGAAGCGATTGCCAAATGGGACATCAAGGTTGCCAACAACCCTGAGGCCGAAAGCCTGTTCAAGGCGGCACCGGGTGGGGTTCGTACGACCGAGGCGTTTAGCCAATCCAACCGTTACAAAGAGCTGGATAATGACCGCGAAAACGGCGTTATCCGCACCAAGGAACACGCCTTTAGTCAGGACGGTGGACTTGCGGTTCTGTTCGGCAATATCGCGCTTGACGGGTGTATTGTGAAAACCGCCGGGGTGGATGCGAGCATTTTGCAATTCACCGGCACGGCCCATGTCTGTGAAAGCCAAGACGCCGCCGTGAGCGATATTTTGACCAACAAAGTCAAAGAGGGTGATGTCGTAGTGATCCGCTACGAAGGCCCACGCGGCGGTCCGGGAATGCAAGAAATGCTCTACCCGACCAGCTACCTGAAATCCAAAGGGCTTGGCAAAGCCTGTGCGCTTTTGACCGATGGCCGGTTCTCCGGCGGGACATCGGGATTGTCGATTGGCCACGTATCGCCCGAGGCGGCCGAAGGTGGGGCGATCGGCTTGGTGCGTGATGGCGACAAGATCGAGATCGACATTCCCAACCGCTCGATCACGCTTGTTGTGTCGGACGAAGAGATGGCGGCGCGTCGCGCTGAGCAGGACGAAAAGGGTTGGGAACCTGCGGCCCCCCGCAAGCGCAAGGTGTCCACAGCGCTTAAAGCCTATGGCATGATGGCAAGTTCCGCGGCCAAAGGCGCGGTTCGGGTGATCTAATCCGAGTTCGGCTTTGTGTTTTGAAACCGTCGTCCCTTACCTAGGGGCGGCGGCTTTTCTTTGTCGCAATCCGGATCAATCCGATCTTGCAAAGTGAAATATGAATCAGTATTCATGTTTTATGGCAATGACGGCACCCAAAACAAAACGAGGCGCAGCACGCAGAGAAATGATCCTGCGGGCGGCGGAAAAAGTATTTGGAGAGAGGGGCTTTGCGGCCTCGACCATCGCTGATCTCGCCCGCGAAGCGAACACGGCGCTTGGGACATATTACATCTATTTTGAAAGCAAAAACGCGGTGTTTCGCGAGCTGGTTTTGGAAATGGGTACGTTGACCCGGCGGGTGATGAGCGACGCGGTAGATGGCGCGCCAAACCGGCTTGAAGCCGAACGATTGGGCTTGCGGGCTTTTTTGGGGTTTGTTGCGGAACGACCTGCTTTGTACCGCATCGTCGAAGAGGCGCGTTTTGTCGATCCGGACGCCTATAGGGACTATTTCACCCAATTCGCGGCGGCTTACCAAGATCAGCTTGAACGCGCCGAGGCGGCGGGGGAAATCAGACCGGGAAATGCCGAAGTCCGTGCTTGGGCCTTGATGGGGATTGCCAAGAATTTGGGCGATCAATTTGCGCTAAACGGCGGCGCGGATTTGGACAAAATCGCGGATGAAGGGTTTGACCTGATCCGCAATGGATTGGCCCCATGAGCAAGCTGGCGCATCTGACACGTAGCGACGGTGGGGTTGTTCTCGAACTCGCCGCGCCGCGTGCGAATGCGCTTGAGCCAGTTTTCCTCGATGAAATCCGTGCGCGGCTTGACGAGATCGAGACTGTTTCACCACAAACTCTGACAATTCGAGCCGGTCGGAATTTCTGTTCCGGCGGGGATGTCGCGCGTTTCGCTGCGGCGGTGAAGGCGGGGCAGGGGCGGGATTATGCCCGCCAGGTTGTTCCAAAACTGCAAGAGATTGTCTTGCGTCTTGTGACCCTGCCGTCGGTTGTGGCGGTGGCGGCGCGCGGGGCGATCACCGGCGGCGGGGCCGGGTTTTTGTTTGCCGCCGATTGCGCGGTGGTGCACCCAAACGCCTTTGTACAACCCTATTATGCGCAGGTCGGATTTGCCCCTGATGGCGGTTGGACCGCGCTTTTGGCAGAGCGAATTGGGGCGGCACAGGCTCTGAATTGGATTATATCGGATCGCCGGTTGGAGGCGGAAAAGCTCTGTGACTTTGGGCTGGCGAACGCCGTTTCTCAAGAGCCTGAGCAAGAGCTGCAAAAGCTCCTGCAAGGGGGCAATTCAGAGACTTTTCGGGCCGCAAAGCGATTGATTTGGGACACCGCGCGGCTGGCTTTGTTGGAACGGCGATTGGCGGCGGAGACAGGCGCGTTCTTGGAGCGCATCGACGCCTCAGACACGCGTGAGGGAATGGCAAAGTTTCTACATCCATGAGGAGAGGGTGCAGATGTTTGATTTTGTGCCGGATATGGCGGCAAAGCGGGCCGAGTTAAGCCCAAATAGGGTCGCTTTTCGCGATGAGGCCTTGGGAGAGGATTGGAGTTTTGACCGCGTAAACCGAGCCGCTAACGGGTTGGCCGACGGGCTGCGGAAACAAGGGTTGGCGCAAGGAGATCGTGTTGCGATCCTCTGCGGAAACTGCCCTGAGTTCTTTGTTGCGCTGTTTGCCTGCCAGAAGGCCGGTCTCATCCTATGTCCGTTGAATTGGCGTCAACCGGCGGCGGAGCTGATTGATACTATTGATGCTTTTCCGCCCAAGCTGATCCTGCACGACGCGGGCTTTTCCGATGTGGCCAAGGCGATTGCACTCCGATTTGGGGCCAAGCTTATTGGCTTGGATATCGCAAAGCTGTGGATGGAGGCGGGGCAGTCGGGCACTGCCGGTCTGATCCCGGCAACGCGCTGTTGGTATTTGCTTTTCACCTCTGGCACGACCGGGCGACCCAAGGCGGTGATTCAGACCGCGCGCATGGCCTGGGCCAATGCCGTCAACATCGGGCAGGCGATTGGGTTAACCGGTGCCGATGCCTCGATCAATTTCCTGCCGCTGTTCCACACGGCGGGGATCAACCTTTATACCCTACCAGTGTTTTTGAATGGTGGCATGTCGCGGGTGCTTTCCAAGTTTGATGAGGCTCGAGTCATCGACCTTCTTACTTCCGGTGAGATCACCCAGTTTTTCGGCGTTCCCGCGATCTATCAGGCGCTTAGCTTGTCGCCGGATGTCGATGCAATCGATTGGTCGCGCATTCGCTGCGGCTGTGGTGGGGCCCCGTTATCCGAACCGCTCATCCGATTTTTCGCCGAACGTGGCGCACGCGTGTTGAACGGATTTGGCATGACCGAAACCGGGCCAACGGTCTTTTTGATGGATGAGGCCCATGCCGAGGCCAAAATCGGGTCGGTTGGTCGGCCACAAATGTTGACGCAATGCCGCTTGACCGGGGTTGCCGACGGGTGCGAAGGCAGCGGTGAAATTGAGCTTTGCGGGCCGGGGATCACGCCGGGGTATTATCAAAATCCCGAGGCCACCAGATCCGCCTTTACTCCGGATGGATGGTTGAAAACCGGCGATGTGGGGCGGCGTGATAGCGACGGGTTTGTCTATATCGTTGACCGGATCAAAGACATGTTCATTTCGGGGGGCGAAAACGTCTATCCGGCCGAGGTGGAGCGGGTTCTTGTGCAACACGATGCGGTGCTAGAGGTCGCGGTTATTGGCGTTTCGGATGACCGCTGGGGCGAGGTTGGTGCGGCATTTGTCATTGCCCAGCCGGGGGAGGATTTGGATGTCGAAGCCCTGCGGCTTTGGTGTCGGAGCAAGCTTGCCGCCTACAAGGTGCCCGCCCATGTTATTAGCGTCGCGGATTTCCCGCGCACAGCGGCGGGCAAGATCAAAAAGCCAGAGTTGAGACAAGGATTTTCCCATGCATGAGCTAAGCGCGATTTGGCACCCGACGCAGGCGGATTTTGATCTCTTTGCGCAGGTGTCTGGGGATGACAACCCGATCCATGTTGACCCGGAGTTTTCTGCCAAATCGGCCTTTGGCCGCACGGTTAGCCACGGAATGCTGATCTATTCCAAGCTTTGGGGCCTTATCTGTGCCGCCCATCCGGGTGCGCGGAGCTTGTCTCAAACCATGATGTTTCCAAACCCCTGTTTCACCGGTGAAGATATCCGGCTTGAGGTGCGCGGCGCGCTACCGGGCACGGCAAGGATGCGGGCGGTGCGGGTGAAAGATGGGGCCGAGGTGTTTGTTGGTAAGGCGGAGGTGGCGTAATGCAGATTGGCGACAAAGCAGAGGTCACCCGCCAGTTTTCGGCGCAGGATTTGACCGGGTATGAAACCCTTGCGGGTACGCGTGGGGCTCACGTTCCCGAACCGCTGATTGCGGCGTTGTTTTCGTATCTGTTGGGCGTGAAACTCCCCGGACCGGGGACAAATTACCTTAAGCAAGAGATTGGTTTTATTCGGCAAGCGCCCTTGGACGCAGTTGTGACCGCAAGTGTTGAGGTGACGCGATTACGGCCGGACAAGAAGATCGTCGACCTCTGGGCCAAGGCGGTTCTAAGCGACGGCACCGTCATTGCCGAGGGTCGATCCTTGGTGAAATATGCCGATACGGGACATGGCTAACAGCCTGAGGTAAATGAAAAAAGGCAGGGGCCGAGGGGCACCCTGCCTTCTGTTCGTGGGTCCTCGGGAGACAAGTGAGGGATGCCACGAATTCAATGGGCCGACAAAAACCCCTGTAGGTCGCGACCGGTTTCGGCGGGGCGGTCGAGCATCGGAAGATGGCCGCAACCCGACGGGGTGATCAGCGTGCTATTGGGCAACGCATCGGCCAAGACCTGCGCCCCGGTTGGATGGAAAATCCTGTCGTCTTGGCACCAGATCACCAAGGACGGCATGGCTAGGTCAGGCGCAAGGTGGTCGCTTGGTGTGATCTGCGATCCGTTCACCGCATCCCAAATCATTTGATTGCTGTCAGCACGTGCGATTTCCGCGGCGGCCCATGTGCGTGCCATAGGGCGCGGCAAAAACGGCTCTTTGGGGAACAACCATGCCATGCGCGCGTCGTATCCGGCCTGATCTTTGACAACCAGCGGGGCGGTCCCCTTGGCAATTGCGGTCTCCATGTCGGACGGGATCGGGGACGTGACGCCAACCGGGCTGCCGATATAGGACAGGGTGATGATTTGATCGGGGCGGTCAGCCGCCATCATGCTGGCGATTTGCGAGCCCATGGAATTGCCGACCAAATGGAACTTTTCAACGCTCATAGCATCAAGGGTTTCAAAGATATTGGTGACCTGCTGAGCAAAATCATAGTCAGCGGCGTCAAGCACCGGATTGTCACCAAAACCGGGCAGATCAAGTAGGATCAAACGGTGATCTTTGATCTGGCGCGACATGTCGAGCCAATGTTCCTTGCGGGCAAAAATGCCATGCAGAAACACAACTGTATCGCCGCTGCCGCCCTCAAGGTATTGGATTGGCCCTTTTGAGGTGTCGACCGTTTTGGCGGTCATGCCGGTGGCAAGGTGCAAGGTCGACAGCAGAAGGTTTGAGGCTTTGGCGGGCCAGATTTCGGAGGCTGTAAAAAGGCCAGCCAGAAGCACTGCCAGTGATATGAAAAAGCGTTTCATGGTCTGGGCCTCCCCGCCCAAAGTGAACCGAACTGTTTACTTTTCTTCTTGTAAACGAGTTGGTTTAGTTTTGGGAAGGGCTTTTTTGGTGTTGGCCGCAGGAATTTTAACTAGTCGAGGGTAAGCACAATTTTTCCGACATGGTTTTTCTGCTGAAAACTGTCCTGCGCGGCGGCGATCTCGGCCAAGGGATAGGTTTCGGCGACAAGCGGTTTGATGGCGCCGCTTTCGATGCGTTTGACAAGATTGCCAAAGACCTGTGGCTCTAACACGGTGCATCCAAAAAAGCTTAGGTCTTTGAGATAGAGCGTGCGGACATCAAGCGAAACCAATGGCCCGGCGATGGCACCGGCCACCGCGTACCGACCAAAGGGGCGCAAGATTTCGAGCAGGTTTGGCCAGGTGGGTCCGGCGACCAGATCGATAACAACATCGACACTGTTTAGGCCCAATACCGCGGAAAGATCATCGTTGCGATCCACTGTTTGGCTGGCCCCAAGCGCGCGCAGTGCCTCGGCTTTGGCGGCGCTGGTTTGGGCAATCACCTCGGCCCCACGGGCGCGGGCAAGCTGAATAGAAGCAGAGCCAACGCCCCCCGAGGCTCCGGTGACAAGAACCCGGTCCCCGGCCTGAACATTGGCGCGGGTCAGCATGTTTTCAGCAGTGGAATAGGAACAGGGAAACGAGGCAAGCTCGACATCGCTTAGGGGGCTTTGGATCGTATGGGCGTGACGCGCGGCGACCTTGGTGAATTGTGCAAAGCCGCCGTCACATTCCGACCCGATATACCAAGGGGTTTGCAGAAGGGTCCCATCAGCTTCTTGCAAACAGGGTTCAACCAACACGCGGTCGCCAAGACGAGCGTCGCTTATTTCGGACCCGGTGGCGACGATTTCACCACAGATGTCAGCCCCTTGGATGCGCGGAAACGCCAGTGCCGTGCCGCCCCATGCGGCGTCTTCGCTTTGGTTGTCGCCTTTGGAGTACCATCCAATTCGGGTGTTGATGTCGGTGTTGTTGACCCCAGCGGCGGCGACAAGGATCAACACATCGGTTGGGGCAAGCGTCGGAACGGGCAACTCGTGGCTCAGCTCCAACATCTCGGGGCCGCCATGGCCAACCATGGCAATTCCGGTCATCGTTGTAGGTAGGGTCATGTGGCCTCCTGATGGATCAGAAGAGCAACCTGCGCGCCGCGGTCAGACCTGTCAATTGAGTTTCAAAGCGCGGCGGAGAATTCTTTGACCACGCTGACAAAAGTCTCGGGTTCTTCGAGATGGGGGCTATGGCCCGATTGGGCAAAACATTGCAGTTGCGCGTGCGGTGCTGTTTGCGCCAGCCATGCGGCAGTTGAGGCGGGATAGACCCGACTTTGGCCGCCATAGCCGACAAGATAGGGCACATCGATATTGTCGATCACATCGCGCAAATCCAGCGCCATGAGTTCATCCCAATACCCGGCCATCACTTCGGGATCATTAGACAGGATCTGCGTGAGGGCCTGATCACGGCTGAAACCCGGGGCGGCGGATTTGGTTGCAAACATCGTGGTTGCGATTTTTTCCGCCGCCTGAGGCCAGTTGTCATGAATTTCGCGGGTTGTTGCGGACTGGCGTTCCGGTGTTTGGCCGATCAACTCATGGGGCCAATCCGGAGTGTTCACGGGCTTGGGGCTCATATCCAAGGTGATTAGCCCGGTGATCCCGGCGGTGCCGTTTTGCGCGATGTAGTTCCAAGCGATGGCCGCCCCCATGGACCAACCGACGATAACGGTGGGGCCAGTCCCGCAAAGCGTGTCACGCAATAGGTCGGTACATGCTTGTATGTTGGCGGTGCCGCGCCTGTCGCCATGACCGGGAAGATCGGGGGCCACGCCACCAAGTTCCGCCAGAACAGGGTCGAAAACGGAACCACGCATCGTCCAGCCATGCAGGAAAATCGGCACGGTCATTTATCGCCCCTAAGACGCCCGACAATGCCGGTGGGGAAGAAATAGACCGAGAGGATGAACAACACCCCAAGCCAGAGCAACCAACGGTCCGGGTCCAAAAGACGCGAGAGCAACGGTAGAAATTCGGTGGCGCTGGCCGCGCTTCCCATGAGGTCCTGAAGGTAGGTTTGGGCCAGGACCAAGAGGGTTGCGCCGACGGCCGCGCCCCAGATGGTTCCCATGCCACCGATCACCACCATCAACAAAAGATCAAGCATGATTGAAAAGCTTAGTGTGGTGTCCGGGCCGACATAGCGCAGCCAAAGGGCAAAGAGCGACCCGGCCAAGGCGGCCACGGCGGCGGATAGGCAGGTCGCGACGGTGCGATACCACACAACCCGATATCCAATGGCCTCGGCGCGAAAATCATTTTCTCGAATAGCTTGCAAGACGCGGCCAAAGGGCGAATTCACAACCCGCAGCATCAGCAAGAATAGCGCCAGAGAGCAGGTGAAAATCAGGTAGTAATTCAACAGCTTGCCATTGATTTTAACACCAGCGACTTCGCCCAATCTATTGGCTGGGCCAAGTTCGCGGGGGATTTTAAAGGTGAAACCATCTTCGCCACCGGTGAGCCAGCTTAGCTGGGACACAAGAACTGCCACGGCGGAGGCGACCGCAAGCGTGATCATTGCGAAAAAGATGGCGCGGACACGCAAAGAAAACAGGGCGATGAGGAAGGCAAAGGCCGCCGCCAAGGCGGCCCCGGCGAGGCTCCCGACAAGGATCGCGCCAAACCCGCGACCCATATGGAGCGAGGCTAGGCCAACCCCATACGCCCCCATTCCAAAGAACATCGTGTGGGCAAAGCTAACCACGCCAGTATAGCCCAGAAGCAGGTCATAACTGGCGGCTAAGACGATGAAAATCGCGATGCGCGCGGCGGTATCGAGCGATCGCACGCCGGGAAACAGGAACGGCGCAAGGGCAAGGCCAAGGAAGATAATGAGTACAACGATGGTCAGCACTTTGGAGCGGGGCGTGTCGTTGGACAAAAGCGTTTTAAGCATTGTTGAGCCTCACTTCGCTTTGACCACGGGCATCATGCCCTGTGGACGCCACATCAGGATCGCGGTCATCAGACCGATGTTGGAGACCAGCGCCAGTTTTGGTTCGAGAAAGGCGATGTAGTTTTGCAGCAGGCCGACAAGGAGGGCCCCGATAAATGCGCCTTCGACCGAGCCAAGCCCTCCGATGATCACGACGATAAACACAAGGATCATCATCTCTTCGCCCATGCCGGCGGTGATGACCTCTTGATAAAGGCCCCACATCACACCGCCCAAACCGGCGAGCGCCGAGCCCGCAACAAAGACCCCGACAAAGACGATGCGCAGGCGATAGCCGAGGGCCTCGACCATCTCGCCGTTTTCGACACCGGCGCGCACGATCAACCCGATCTTGGTGCGGCGAAAAGTTAGGCGCATGGCGACGAAAAGGATTAGGCCAATGGCAACCGCCAATAGGCGGTATTTTTCGAGCGCCGCACCCCAGAAGGTGATCGACCCTTTGAGCATTTCAGGACGGGTGAGAAAGATTTCTTCGGGCCCCCAAATCACGTGGATCATCTGTTCGATAACGATCAAACCACCGACGGTGACAAGGATTTGTTTGAGGTGTGCCCCATAAACCGGTTTCACGATGATCCGTTCAAACGCCCAGCCAAGAAGCCCGGTGACCGCCATGGCCGCGAGAACTGCCAGAAGAATGGCGATCAGGTTGAGCGTGAGCGACGGGGCACCGGCCCAATGGGAAAGGCCAAAGAGGGTTGATACACCGACAAAGGCCCCCACCGAAATGAACGCGCCATGGCCAAAGTTGATCACATCCATCAACCCGAAAACCAAGGTCAGTCCCGAGGCCATGACAAAGATCATCATGCCCATGGCAAGGCCGGACACGGTTAGGGTGAGCCAGCTAGACGGATTGCCGATGGCAAGGAACCCTAGCACCACAAGAATTGGCACCAGCAAAACGGGCAGGGCGGCGGCGAAACGTTCCGACAATGGGACCGACGCAAAGGTCGGTTTGTGGTCTGGGGCGAGGGTGGTCATGCGCTTGCCTCCATGGAAAGGCCCATCAATTGTTCCTGAAGGGTGGTGTCACTGGCCAGTTCCTGCATGGTGCCGGACCAAGTGATGCGCCCGTCTTCCATGACGGCGGCGTAATCGCCAATGGCCTTGGCGACGGCGAAATTCTGTTCGACCATCAAGATGCTGGCCCCTTGGTTTTTGAGTTCCTTGAGCGCGGCTGCCATGGTTGAAACAATCGCCGGGGCGAGACCCTTGGTGGGTTCGTCAATCAGATAGAGCTTGCGCTCTTCGGCCATGGTGCGGGCAATGGACAACATCTGTTTCTGCCCCCCCGAAAGGTTGCCGGCCTCGGCCGTCCAAAAGGTTTTGAGTGGTGGAAAGGCGGTGAAAATCCAGTCACGGCGGGCGGGGGATAGCGGGCCAGAGGCGGCCGCCAGCGTCATGTTTTCTTCGACCGTGAGATCGGTGAAAATACCCATGTCTTCGGGAACAAACCCAATACCAGCCCGCGCCCGCGCCGGGGTTGGCGTTGCGGTGATGTTGGCTCCGTCAAAAGTAATGTCGCCGGTGTGGGTTGTCCAAAGTCCCATGATGCTGCGCAAAGTGGTGGTTTTGCCAACGCCATTGCGGCCCAACAACATGGTGACCGCCCCGCGTTCAACGCAAAGGTCAACACCATGCAAGATGTGATATTGCGCGATATCGGTATGGACGTTTTGCAATTTCAAAATGGCGTCAGAGGTTTGGTTAGACATCGGCCAACTCCTTGCCCATATAGGCGTCTTGCACCACATCCGAGGCCATCACAGTGGCCGGATCACCATCCGCAACCAGCGCACCGTTGTGCAAAACGATGATCCGATCGGCGAGGGTGCGGATCACATCCATCTTGTGTTCAACCAAAAGAATGGTGCGATCGCGGTCGGCCTTGAGTTCGGCAATCAGATCAAGAACCACCGGGGCTTCGTCGACGCTCATCCCGGCGGTGGGTTCGTCAAACATGTAAACCTTGGGGTCAATCGCGATCAGCATGGCGACCTCTAGCTTGCGCTGATTGCCGTGGCTGAGTTCAGAAACCGGTTGGTTGCGCAAATCATCAAGGCGGACACGTTCCAGAACCGACATAGCCTCGACCGTGATCGCGTGATGGCTATCGGCAAGGGTCAACAAAGAGGCGCGCGCGCCGCGATGGGCCTGAATGGCGAGCCGGACATTTTCGAGAACCGAGAGGCCGGGAAACAGGTTGGTGAGCTGAAACGCCCGGCCCAATCCGCGTTTACAGCGCTCAGACACGGACAGGCGGGTGATGTCATCGCCCATAAGCGCTACGTTGCCCGCGCTGGCGGGAATTTGGCCGGAAATCAGGTTGAAATAGGTGGTTTTGCCTGCGCCATTGGGGCCGACAATTGCGGTGAGTTCACCGGCATGAAAGGCGCAAGACACCGCGTCTACCGCCACATGGCCACCAAATCGCACGGTCAAACCGTCCGTTTCCAGAAGCACCTGGGTCATTGTTTTGCCTGTTGGATCAAGGGGAAAGGGTGCAGAGGAGCCTATAGTCACGAGCGGCCCCTCTGCGTTATGCGCGCGGGACGCGCATCACTGGTTTCTGAGCGGGATCTTCATTTCATCAAGGCCAATTTCGCGTACCAGAACCGGCACGCCATAGTCTTTGCCGTCCTGAATTTCGGTGCGGAAGTGGTACATGGATTGCATGGCCTGATGGTCTTCGGCGCGGAACATCATCTTGCCTTTGGGTGTCTCCCATTCCATGCCTTCCATGGCGGCAATTAGCGCATCGGTATCTTCGGCCCCGCCGGCCTTTTTGATCGCTTCGACAACCGCGATGCCCGAGGCCATGCCGCCCGCGGTAAAGAAATCAGGTGGCGTGCCGTGACGGTCAAAATGTTCTTTGACCAGCCATTCGTTCACCGGGTTTTGCGGGATTTCGTAGTAGTAATAGGTCGCGCCTTCTAGGCCGGGCAGTTCTTTGTAGGCTTTCAAAGCCGCCAAAATGTTGCCACCTGTGGCGATCTCAACCCCAAAGCGCGACGGGTCCATAGCGTTGATTTTCGACATCGGATTGCCGCCACCGGCCCAAATAATGAAGAGCTTCTTGTCGCCGCTCTCACCTTCCATGGCGTTAAAAATCCGCTCGGCTGCGGCGGTGAAATCGGTGGTGTCGGTGGGCACGTATTCTTCGTGCGCAATCTTGGCTCCGGTGGCTTCGAGCGCCTCTTTGAATGCGGAAACCCCGTCGCGGCCAAAGGCATAATCCTGTGCCAGCGTCGCGATGGTCACCCCGTCGCCACCAAGGGCAACCGCGTTGGAAATCGCATCCTGAGACGAATTGCGCCCGGTGCGGAAAATGTAGCGATTCCAAGCGGAACCGGTGATGCTATCGGCCACGGCTGGCTCAACAATCAACACCCGTTCATATTCTTCGGCGACCGGCAACATGGCCAAGGCCACGCCCGAACTTACCGGACCAACGGCGATATGGACGTCATCGTCACCATAGGCTTCGGCCAAAAGGCTACGACCGGTTGCGGGGTCAAGCTGGGTGTCCTTTTCGATCACAACGATCTTTTCGCCGTTGATCTCCATCGTGCCGCCGGTGGCATATTCCAACCCCATCATCAGCCCGTCATGGGACTGTTTGGCATAGGCCTCAAACGGGCCGGTCTTGCCATAAACATGGGCCACGCGGATCTCGGCGCTGGCCGCAGTGGCAAGCGCCAAAGTCAACGCCGCAACACCGGTTTTTAACAAACCTTTCATCTGGGTCCTCCTCCCAATCGCATCTCTCCTGTTCAAATGTGAAACATGAATCATAATTCATGTCAACGAAAAGGATCTACAGGAGTGACGTTGGGCCGACCTCTGTGACCAGGGTCGCAGAATTCCATAAGGGTTTGCGAGTGCGGCTGTTGAGAGCGTCATACCGCCGTGAACGGGCTTGATCCCTCAATTGATGGGCACGCGTGAAAGACGGTCGGCCCCCAAAAGAATCTCAAACTGCCTTGACGATAGTCAAATCCTGAGGCGGCCCCGACTGGTAGCGATTTTACCAAGAGATTAATATTTGAGCACATCCATGATGGTCCGAGTCGCACAGCTTTTTCACCAGATACTGCGCCCAATGGCGCGGCTGGGAAAGCTGCGTGATTTTTGGGCCATCTTGGGCGTGGTGGCCCTCTGCCTGCAAAGCTTTGCCCCGACAATGGCGCAGGCTGCTGATCTGGAATGGATGGTTATTTGTTCGGATGACGGGGCCAAACTGGTTCAGGTTGACCTCTCCGAGGGGCAAAACCACGAGCCATGCCCAGATTGTGACGATTGCGCCCTGTGCGCCACCGGGTCGGAAAGCGCCGATCCTGCCGCCACCACAATGGTTACAACACACGGTTTGGCCGCCCCTCAAACATCTATTCGCACCGTTCCAATTTTGTGGAACGCCGATTACCTGTGGCCCGTAACACGCGGCCCCCCGAGCGCGAACAATGATAAAAAGGACCGCGTATTCCGCGCGTTCCCGGTGTCGAACTCTAAAAAGGGAGAGGCGCTGTGAACGTAAAAAGCGCATTCTTCTCACGCCTGTTTCTTGGCATGAAAATCGGCCTGCTCTGGCTGGTGGCAATGACGGCCCCAGCATTTGCAGATAGCCTAGACAGCTTTTTGCCTGACTTGGTTCCCTCCGAATTGGCCCCCGGCGCAGATGCCTTTGGCCCGGTTCGCGATGATGTAAAGGTCGCTCCTATCCTCAAAGGGGGCGAGACCATTGCATGGGCTTTCCTAACCTCTGATTTTGTTGGCACCACCGGGTATTCGGGCAAACCGATCCACGTTGTTGCGGCTATCGACAATGACGCGGTTCTCACCGGCGTCAAACTTGTCAAACACTCTGAACCAATTGTGTTGATCGGTATTCCCAACTCGAAAATGGTCAAACTGACCGAAGGCTATACCGGTCTTGATCTCAAGGCCGAGGCGGCGTCGGGCGGTGAATCCCACGATCTCGATATCATCTCTGGCGCGACCGTAACGATTATGGTCATTGATGACAGCCTCGTCCGGGGCGGTATCAAAGTGTCGCGCGCGCTTGGCCTTGGGGGGCTTGCCCCGGTAACCCGCGATGGTCCGCGTCGCGAGGTCGATATGGCCAAGGTTGAGATGTCCGATTGGACCACCCTGTCGGGTGACGGTTCGGTGCGTCGCATGACCTTGGACATTGGTCAGGTCAACAAAGCCTTTGAGGTCATGCCCGATCCACGTGCCGCCAAACGCCCCGAACCGGGCGAACCCGGTGACACCTATATCGATATGCATCTGGCGCTGGTTTCGGTGCCCAGCATCGGCAAAACCCTGTTGGGCGAGGCCGAGTACAACAACATGCTTGAATGGCTCGAAGAGGGTGAGCAGGCGATTTTGGTTCTTGGTCGTGGGGCTTATAGCTTCAAGGGGTCGGGCTATGTTCGCGGCGGGATTTTTGACCGTATCCAGCTTATTCAGGGCGACAATTCGGTTCGCTTCTTTGACAAACAGCAACGCCGTCTTGGCGAGCTGGCCACGGATGACAGCCCCAGCTTTGTTGAGCTCGACATTTTCAAAATCCCGGCAGATGCCGAGTTTGATCCTACCGAACCCTTCCGGCTGCAACTGCTGGCGCAACGGTCTGTTGGCGCGCTTGAACGTGTCTTTTTGACCTTCGACCTTGGCTACAAACTGCCGGAACGTTTCTTGCTGCCCAAGGCCGCTGCGCCAAAAGTGGTGGATGATGCCACCGCCGAAGCCGCCGCAAAAACTGCCCTATGGCAGCGCATCTGGAAAGACCGCACGGTTGAAATCGCTGTGCTGGGCGTGATGCTATTGGTGCTGACTGCGACGTTCTTCTTCCAGTTCCAAGCCACCATGAATGCGCGCACCTTTTATTGGTTCCGCATCGGGTTTCTCACCATGTCGCTGTTCTTTATCGGCTGGTACGCCAATGCGCAGCTCTCGGTTGTGAACCTCATGGCGCTGGCTGGGAGCCTCAAAGGTGGCTTTACTTGGGACGCGTTCCTGATGGACCCGCTGGTGTTCATTCAATGGTTCGCCATTGCTGCGGCGCTGTTGTTCTGGGGTCGTGGGGCCTATTGCGGCTGGCTGTGCCCATTCGGTGCGCTGCAAGAGCTGACCAACAAGATCGCCCGCGCCTTTAAGGTTCCTCAGATCACCCTGCCATGGGGGCTGCATGAACGGCTCTGGGCGGTCAAATACATGATCTTCTTGGGTCTGTTCGGCCTGTCGATGGTGTCGATCCCGCTGGCGGAAACCTATGCTGAGGTCGAACCGTTCAAGACCGCGATCATCTTGAAATTTGTGCGTGACTGGCCGTTTGTCATCTTTGCTCTGGCGCTGCTGTTGGCCGGTCTGTTCATCGAACGCTTTTACTGCCGCTATCTGTGCCCGCTTGGCGCGGCGCTGGCGATCCCGGCACGGATTCGCATGTTTGACTGGCTGCGCCGGTACAAAGAATGCGGCTCTCCCTGCCAGACCTGTGCCAATGAATGCCCGGTTCAGGCGATCCACCCCACCGGTGAGATCAACCCCAATGAATGTGTCGACTGCCTGCATTGTCAGGTTCTCTACCAGTCGGAAACCAAATGTCCGGTCGTGATCCGCCAAGTCAAACGGCGTGCCAAGGTCGGGTCGGCGGAACTTAAGGTTCCTGCGGGAACACCGCCGACAAATCACCCAAATGCCAAACCCACTAATGTTTCGTGAAGGAGGAACTCCAATGTCCGAAGAAACCAATGAAAAAATGTCGGTAACACGCCGCGGCCTATTGGGCGCGACCGCGACCGGTGCTGCTGTTGCAGCGACTGGCGTCGGCTCTGCCCTTTTGGGCGCAAGCGAAGCCAAGGCGGCCACCGCCGCGAGCTGGCACCTCGCGCCAGGTGACCTTGATGAATACTACGGCTTCTGGTCCTCGGGTCAGACCGGCGAATTGCGTATCCTTGGGATGCCATCCATGCGCGAATTGATGCGTATTCCGGTCTTCAACCGCTGCTCGGCCACCGGCTGGGGTCAAACCAATGAATCGCTCAAGGTTCTCACCGAAGGCCTGTTGCCTGAAACCAAGGAATACCTCGCCGCAAACGGCAAGGTCACCTATGACAACGGCGATTTGCACCACCCGCATATGTCGTTCACCGACGGCACCTATGACGGCCGTTTCCTATTCATGAACGACAAAGCCAACACCCGTGTGGCCCGTGTGCGTTGTGACGTGATGAAATGCGACAAGATCATCGAGATTCCCAACGCACATGACATCCACGGTTTGCGTCCACAGAAATTTCCACGCACCGGCTATGTCTTTGCCAACGGCGAGCACGAAGCACCCCTCGTCAATGATGGCACGATTCTGGATGAGCCAGAGCAGTATGTGAACATCTTCACCGCCATCGACGGTGACGAAATGGAAGTTGCATGGCAGGTGATCGTGTCGGGGAACCTCGACAACACCGATTGTGATTACCAAGGCAAATATGCCTTCTCAACCTCGTACAACTCGGAAATGGGCATGACCCTTGCCGAGATGACCGAAGCCGAGCTTGACCACGTTGTTGTTTTCAACATCAAGGCCATCGAAGAAGCGGTTAACAATGGCGATTACCAAGAGCTTAAGGGTGTCAAAGTTGTTGATGGCCGCAAAGGTGCGCCGGGCAAACTGACCCGCTATATCCCGATCCCGAACTCGCCACACGGCGTGAACGCGGCACCGGACAAGCGTCACATCTGTATCAACGGCAAACTGTCGCCAACCGTGTCGGTTATCGACGTGGAAAAACTCGACGCTCTGTTTGACGCGGACGCCGATCCACGCAGCGCAGTTGTTGCAGAACCTCAGCTGGGTCTTGGCCCGCTCCACACCGCATTTGACAACCGTGGCAACGCCTACACCACCCTGTTCCTTGATAGCCAAGTGGTTAAGTGGAACATCCAAGACGCGATCGCGTCTTATGGTGGTTCCGACGTTGACCCGATCAAAGACAAGGTCGACGTACACTACCAGCCCGGTCACAACTCAACCTCGATGGGTGAAACCTCCGAAGCTGACGGCAAGTGGTTGATTTCGATGAACAAGTTCTCGAAAGACCGCTTCTTGAATGTGGGTCCGCTCAAGCCTGAAAACGAACAGCTGATCGACATTTCCGGCGACAAGATGAAGGTTGTCCATGACGGCCCAACCTTTGCTGAACCTCACGATAGCATCATTGTTCACCGCTCCAAAGTGACGCCGCTTGATGTTTGGGATCGCAATGACCCAATGTGGGAAGATGCCCGCATTCAGGCCGAAGCCGATGGTATTGATCTGGAAGATGGTGCCGAAGAAATCATCCGCGACAAGGACGATCCAACCAAAGTACGTGTCTATATGACATCGGTTGCGCCGGTCTTCTCGTGGGAGAAATTTGAGGTCAATCAAGGCGACGAAGTCACCGTCTATGTCACCAACCTCGACGACGTTGATGACGTAACTCACGGGTTCTGTATGGCCAACTTTGGTGTCGCCATGGAAGTGGCCCCACAGGCAACCGCATCGGTAACCTTTGTGGCCGAACGTCCCGGTGTTCACTGGTTCTATTGCCAGTGGTTCTGCCACGCGCTGCACATGGAAATGCGCGGCCGTATGTTCGTAAAACCACGCGAGGCCTAAGATATGCATTGGCTCCTGTCCCTCTCAACATTCCTAGCTTTGGTCGTTTTCTCCCCAGTATCGGCCAAGGTTTGGGATGTCCCAGTGCGGGACGGAGCCATTGCTGAAACCTTGGCTCAGGCGGCGGATGGTGACACCCTCCGCCTGGGCTCTGGCACCTATTTTGAAAATGTGGTGCTGGATCGGCCGATGATTTTGGATGGCTTAGGCCATGCGATTATTGACGCCGGTGGCAGCGGTAGCGTGATCACCGTGACCGGTGACGGCGTGACCGTGCAAAACGTAACTGTCCAAGGGTCAGGCGACAGCCATGACACCATCGATAGCGGCATTCAGCTCAAGAAAACCGCCTATGCGCCGCAGATTTTGAACAATGTGGTCTTGGGTAATCTCTACGGAATTGACATCCATGGTGCCAAAGACTCCATGGTCCAAGGCAACCGAATCGAAGGGCGCCTTGACCGCCACATGAACATTCGCGGCAATGGTGTTTACGTCTGGAACGCCCCCGGTGCCACGGTTGACAACAACGATATTCGGTGGGGCCGCGATGGGATTTTCGTGAACTCCTCCAAGAAAAACACCTTTACCAACAATCTGTTCCGCGATCTGCGTTTTGCAGTTCACTATATGTATGCCGACAACTCCATCGTCGCCAACAATGTCTCGATCGGCAATGATTTGGGCTATGCGGTGATGTTCACCACCAACGTCAAAGTCACCGACAATGTGTCGATTGATGACCGCGAACATGGGGTGATGATGAACTATGCGAACAAATCCGAAATCCGCGGCAACTATGTCCGTGGCGCCAAGGAAAAATGTTCCTTCCTCTATAATTCCAACCGCAACACCTTTGCCGACAATTGGTTCGAAGGCTGTGGGATTGGCATCCATTTCACCGCCGGGTCTCAGGATAACCGCATCCTTGGCAATGCCTTTGTTGGCAACCGCACACAGGTGAAACTGGTTTCGACCGATTGGCACGAATGGTCCGAAAATGGCCGTGGCAACTATTGGTCCGATAATGCCAGCTTTGACGTTGATGGCGACGGGATCGGCGATCAGCCCTATCGCCCCAACGATAGCATGGATCACGTGCTTTGGACCCAGCCAAGCGCGAAATTGTTGCTAGGGTCACCGGCGGTTCAGCTGGTACGTTGGTCGCAATCCGCATTTCCGGCGCTGTTGCCGGGCGGGGTGGTCGATAGCCACCCGATTATGAAACCCGTCAAACCCGACGCCTTTCGAAAGGTCCCCCATGACGGCTGATGTTTTGAATATATCCAACGTTGACAAAGATCGTGGCAAGACGCGCGTCTTGAACGATGTGTCGCTGATGGTTCAACCGGGCGAACGTGTGGCTCTGCTCGGCCACAACGGAGCCGGTAAATCGACGCTGATCAAGTCGATACTTGGATTGACGCCTATTCATAGCGGCGCGATCACCGTTGACGGCGCGGCCCCCGGAACCGGCGCGGCCCGTCGCGCAACCGCCTATTTGCCCGAAGCCGTGTCGTTTCACCCGGCTTTGACCGGGCGGGAACAGCTCACCTTGTTTGCCAAGCTTGACGGGGCCAAGGCCGATGTCGCTGGCTTGCTAAAGCGTGTCGGCCTGTCCGATGCCTTGGATCGTCGCATTGGCACCTATTCCAAGGGCATGCGGCAACGACTTGGTTTGGCGCAGGTTTTGCTCGGCAAACCTGCCGTCGCTTTGCTTGATGAACCGACCAGCGGGCTAGATCCGATTTCGCGCCAAGATCTCTATGCGATTATTGACCAACTGGCGGGGCAGGGGACGGCGGTGCTCATCGCCTCGCATGCGCTGACCGAGGTCGAGGCGCGCACCGATCGTATCGCCATCATGAGCAAGGGCCATTTGGTCGCTGATGACACATTGACTGGCTTGTCGCGCCGCGCCGGATTGCCGATCCGCTTGCGGGTGCGGGCCACCGACAATGCCGATGCGATTGCGGCGCAAATTGGTGGGCAACGGATCAACGGTGCCTCGGTGGAACTGCACTGTACCCCAGATGACAAAATGGCCCAGCTGCGCCGGATCACCGATTTAGGCGACGCGGTGGCTGATCTCGAAATCACCCCGCCCAAGCTTGAAGACCTGTACCGCCATTTCGCGGCCCAAGACGCATCGGAGGATTTATCATGACCCGCGCCCTTGCCATTGCCTCTTGTGAAATGCGCATCCTGCAACGCAACCTATGGCTGGTTGTGGCCACGGTGATCATGGTGCTGTTTGCGCTGGCGTTGACCTTTGCTGGTTCGGCGCCAACCGGGGCGCTTGGCGTCGATATGCTGACCATTTCGGTGGCGTCGATGACGACGTTGAGTGTCTATCTCGCCCCGCTCTTGGCCTTGATGATCTCCTTTGACGCCATCGCTGGGGACGCGGATCGCGGGTCATTGGCCCTTTTACTCTCGTACCCTGCCAGCCGTGGCGAAGTGCTGCTAGGCAAGTTCATTGCCCACCTAAGCGCCTTGGCCATTGCCATGGTCATTGGTTTCGGCTCTGCCGGGATGGTGGCGGCGTGGTTCGGTGGGGCAGGGGCCGAAAGCCTGCTGGCGCTGGCCCGTCTCATCGCCACCTCGATCATTTTGGGCGCCGTGTTCATCACGTTGGGCTACTTGGTGTCGTCGCTTGCCACGTCGTCAACCGCTGCGGCGGGGATGAGCGCGGGCCTGTGGCTGATCTTTGTGGTTCTCTATGACCTTGGCCTTTTGGGCGCGGTTGTGATGGACGAAGGCGGCAGCTTTACCCAAACGATTTTCCCTTGGCTGATGGTCGCCAACCCAGCCGACGCCTTCCGGGTTTGGAACATCGCGGCCTCCGAAGGTGTCGCGCTGACCAGCGGCATGACCGGTGCCGCACAGGCTTTGCCGATTTGGGCGGCTCCTGCCTCGCTCTTGGCGTGGCCGCTGATTGGGTTCGCGGCGGCGCGTTTGGCCTTCCGGAGGATTGAACCATGAGATTTGTCCTTTTGGCTCTGGTCACACTCACATTGACCGCCTGTCAGGAAGAAGAAGCCAAAGCGCCGCCACCGCCCGTGGACATGACCGCCGAAGCGCTCAGCTTTTTCTGTCAGATGAACATCTCTGATCACGGCGGCCCCAAGGCGCAAATCCATCTCGAAGGCTATCCCGCCCCGATCTTTTTCGCCCAGGTCCGCGATATGGTCGCCTATCTCAAAAGCCCGGAACGCGACGCCAAAATCCTTGCCGTCTACGTAAGCGATATGAGCGTGGCCGCAAGTTGGGAAGAACCGGGCACCAGCAACTGGATTTTGGCGGATGGCGCTCAATATGTTGTCGGCGCGCCGGTTCGGGGTGGCATGGGTGCGCCAGAGATTGTACCATTTGGCAACTATGAAGGCGCAGAAGCTTTCACTACAAAATACGGCGGGCAGGTCTTGCCAATGTCCGAAATTCCCGACGACGCCGCGCTTGGCGCCGTCAATCTGGCGCAAGTGTTGGAGACCCCGTCATGACTGTTTTTTCTCGCCGCCGATTTTTGACCATAGCCGCCGCATCCGGCGCTTTGGCGGCTAGCCCCCTGTCTGCGGCGACGCCGATGGCGCGCTGGTCAGGTCGGGCGTTGGGCGCTGGCGCGTCGATGCAATTGGTTGGGCTTGATGACACCGCTGCAAGTGCGGTCTTTGCCGAAGTTGAGGCCGAAATCCTGCGGCTTGAGGCGATTTTCAGCCTGTACCAACCCGCTAGTGAGTTATCGCGCCTGAACCGTGATGGCGTGCTTGAGGCCCCATCGTTTGATCTGTTGCAGGTGCTGAGCCTGTCGACGCGCCTGCATGCGGCCACCGGTGGCCGGTTCGATCCGAGCATTCAGCCGCTTTGGCATGCCAAGGCAACACGGGGTGACGTTGAGGCGGCCAAAGCCTTGATCGGTTGGGACCAAGTCCAATATGACAGCGCGCGCGTGACCCTTGGCAAAGGTCAGGCATTGACCTTCAACGGCATCGCCCAAGGCTATATCACCGACAAGATCGCGGCGCGTCTGCGTGAACATGGGCTACGTGATGTTCTGGTCGATATGGGGGAGGTCATGGGCCTTGGCACCCGCGCCGATGGCACTCCTTGGAAGCTCGGCGTGACCACTCCCACCGGCGAAATCGTGCAACGGGTTCAGTTAAGCGATCGCGCCATTGCGACCTCGGCCGCTGAGGGCACCGTTTTGGCCGAGGGGTCGCATATTCTGCATCCCGCTGGCCAGATGTCGGCCCATGGTCTTGTCTCGGTCTCTGCATCAACCGCGGCTTTGGCCGATGGCTTGTCGACGGCGCTCTGCCTGATGGGCGACGCATCCGAGGTTTTGGCCCAGTTCCCGGATGCGAAACTAGAGTTTCGCGCCTAAGACGCGCAAGCCGCCATCACGCCTCGCAATTCCGCCAGCCCGCGCATCCGCCCCAAAAGCGGATAACCGGGCTGACCTCCTTGTTGCAGATCATAGAGCAGGTCCTGACCATGGTCGGGCCGCATCGGGATTTGCCAATCGCTGCGCCCTTGCGCCTTGCGCTTGGCTTCTTCGGCCATCAGCGCGCGGATTGTGGCCACCATGTTGGTGTCACCATTAAGGTGTAAGTCCTCGTAAAAGCTGGATTTGTCGCCATCATGTGGGGCAATCCGCGTGGTATTGCGCAGATGTGCAAAATGGATGCGATCGCCAAGCCGTTCGACAAAGCGCACCGGATTAAACGCCGGATCAACCCCCAGCGAGCCGGTGCAAAAGGTGATCCCTGAGGCCGGGCTATCAACGGCGGCACAGATTTTCGCATAATCTTCTTCGGTCGACATGATGCGCGGCAACCCCAACAAGGGAAACGGTGGATCATCGGGATGGCAACACAGGCGCAGCCCAAGCTCCTCGGCCAAGGGCGTCACTTCGTTTAGAAAATCCACCAGATTGGCGCGCAATTGATCGGCGGAAATGGCGTCATAACTGGCGAGATGGCCGCGCACGTCCTCAAGCGACCAATTGTCATTTGCACCGGGCAATCCGGCAACAATGTTATTTTGCAACATACGTTGTTGGATGTCATCCAAACCGTCAAACCGGGCTTTGGCGGTGGCGATTGTCTCGGCACTAAACTCCGCCTGTGCGGCGGGGCGTTCTAGGATGAAAAGGTCAAAAGCAGCGAAATCAACGACGTCAAAATGCATCGCGGTACCGCCATGGGGCATTTTCTTGGCCAGATCGGTGCGGGTCCAATCCAAAACCGGCATAAAGTTGTAACAAATCACCTCAAGCCCACAGGCCGCCAGATTGCGCATACTTTCGCGATAAGCCTCGATATGGGCGTGATAATCCGGGCCTTTGGTTTTGATGGTTTCCGACACCGGAAGGCTTTCGACCACCTCCCAAGTGATGCCGGTAGGGCCAGTGTTAGGGTGGGCAATTTCGCGTTGGCGTTTTTTGATGTCTTCCTGCGTCCAAACCGCACCGGGAAGGATGTGATGAAGGGCCGACACCACGCCTTCGACACCCACCTGAGGCAGGGCCGCCATGTCTATTATGTCCGCTGGTCCAAACCATCGCCAAGTCTGCCGCATCGTCTCACTCCCTTATGGTACCGCTACCGGTGGTCTTGGTATACCATCAGCTTTGGCCAGAGCAAGGGTGCGAATGGGCCGGCTTGATACGGGCTTGGCGAGCTTCCTAGGCCGGTAAATCACGCCCATCTGCAAGGGCTTCCATGGTGATATAGGAGGTGACGGATTCAAGCTCAAAATCCCGGATCAAGCGCTGATATATCCGGTCAAAATCATTCATATCCCGCGCCACGATCTTGAGCATGTAATCATAGTCCCCGGCGATGCGGAAAAAGTCGATGACGTTCTCAATAGCAAGCACAGAACGGCGAAACGCATCAAGCCAGTCCGCCGAATGATGTCGGGTGCGCAGCATGACAAAAACAGTCAACCCCAAGCCAACAGCCTGCGGATCGAGCCGGATGGTTTGTCCGGTGATCACACCGATCTGGCGCAATTTGGTCAGCCGCCGCCAGCATGAGTTTTGCGACAGCCCGACTTTCTCGGCCAATTCGCGTTGCGACAAGGACGCATCACGTTGCAAGGCGCGTAAGATAGCTTTGTCGAGGTTATCTAGGGTTTCATCGTTCATTTGATAGTTAAAAGTCCTTATTGGCGTAGAAGTTGGTGAGGATTATTGAAAAGAGTAGGGGCATTCTCCTCCTAGCGCAACGCAGGAGACCTCACATGCCCCTTTCACTTGATCGATCATCCCCCTTTTTCGCCTTTCAAAAGCAAATAAATGGGAGCGACGTGCACGGTCGCCTAAGGGCGGGTTTGATTGGTGAGGGCATGGAACTCTCCGGTCCGTTTGGTCCCAAGTCACTGATATACGCCGATTATGTGGCCTCTGGCCGTGCATTGGTTCAGGTCGAAGATTTTGTCACCCGCCACGTCTTGCCACACTATGCCAACAGCCATACCGAAGCCTCGTTCTGTGGTCAGCAAATGACGCGGTTACGGGCGCAGGCGCGCAAAATCATTGGTGCGCTGTGCGGCGCGGATGACAGGCACGCGGTGATTTTCACCGGATCGGGCGCGACCGCTGGACTTAACCGGTTGGTGCATTTGTTTGGCGCGGGGCCGGAGACGGTGGTTTTGATCGGCCCCTATGAGCACCATTCCAACATTCTGCCGTGGCGCGAAAGCGGCGCAACGGTGATCGAAATTCCAGAAGACGACAACGGTGGCCCTAACATGATGGCGCTCGAAGACGCCCTCAAGGCCAATCAAGGACGCCACATCATTGGCAGTTTCTCGGCGGCGTCCAATGTCACCGGGATCATGACCGATGTGAAAACCGTCAGCTGGATGTTGAAATCGCACGGTGCCTTGGCGATTTGGGATTACGCGGGCGGCGGCCCCTATATGAACATGGATATCGGCCTTGCCGACGCGATCGTGACCTCTCCGCACAAGTTCATTGGTGGGCCGGGGGCATCGGGCGTGATGATCCTACGCAAGGCCGCGGTGCGTCAAACCACGCCGAGTTTGCCGGGCGGCGGCACGGTGTCTTTTGTGTCGCCATGGGCGCATGATTACTCCGACGATCTTGCCACGCGCGAAGAGGCCGGCACCCCGAATGTGATCGGCGATATTCGCGCTGCTTTGGCCTTTATGGTCAAGGATGCCATCGGTCAGCCGTTCATTTCTGATCGCTTGGCGGCTCTGCGCAAGCGTGCCTTGATGACATGGTATCGCACGCCGGGATTGCGGATTTTGGGCAATTCCAAAGCCAACGCCTTGCCGATCTTTTCCTTTCAGATGCGCGATCCTTCTGGCGCATTGGTGCACCAACAATTGGTGACACGCATGTTGTCCGATGCTTTTGGTATTCAGGCGCGCGGTGGTTGTGCTTGTGCTGGCCCCTATGCGCATCGTCTGCTTGACATCACAGCCGAGCAATCTGACCATCTGCGTTCTGAAATCTTGGCGGGGCAAGAGGTTGAGAAACCGGGGTGGACGCGACTTGGGTTTTCGCCGTTGATGAGCGACACCAAGGTTGATCAAATCATCGACGCGGTTGCCGAATTGGCCCGCGATCCCCACGCTTTCAGCGGCTTTTACAAGCTTGATCCCCACACGGCCCGCTTTAGCCCCAAAGCCGCCTAAGCGCTGGGGCGATATGCGCAATCAGATTCCGTAAAAGCGGGCGGCAGTTTGGCCAAGAATGTCGGCCTGTTCGTTAGGGCCGAGATCAGAAATCATGTGTTGCAGGCACGTGAACCACTGCGAATAGGAGCCGTCCAACTCAAGCACCGGCCAATCGCTGCCCCACATTAGGCGCGATGGTCCAAAGCATGTGATCAGGTGATCAACGGTGGGTTTGAGAGTGTCCGCAGACCAGCCGGGGCCAAATTCGGTCGCCAGACCCGAAATTTTGCAATGCATTTGCGGATGTTTGGCCAGTTTCGCCATGCCTTGTCGCCAGTCATCGCTCAAATCGGTGCCACCGCGAATGATGGGTTTGGCGGCATGGTCAATGACGATTGGCAAAGTCGGAATCGCCCAGGCCAGTTTGTCGATGCTGGGAAGGTGGCGCGGCTGGATCAGCGCGTCAAACCGCAGGCCCAGCTCTGGCAGCAACCGTAGGCTCTCCATCACATTGTGTTGCAAGATCCATTCGGGGTCTTCGATGCCTTGCAACACCGGACGCACACCCTTGATCACAGGGTGTTGTGCCAACTCCTTTAGGGTTTGCGGGGCGGTTGGGTCGCTGAGATCAAGCCAAGCGACAATGGCCCCGATAAAGGGGGCTTGCTCTGCCAGGCTCAGCATGAAGTCGTTTTCTGACACGGTCTCAGCGGCTTGAACCAAAACGGTTTTGTCGACATTCAAATGATCAAGGTATGGGGCGAGATGCGTGGGAAAATAGTCGCGCCGAATGCCCGAAATACTATCATCGATCCAATCGGTCACTCCGCGATCGATCTGCCAGAAATGTTGATGGGCGTCGATGATCATGTCAGGTTCTCCAATCGGACCGACGCCTGCCAAGGTCGTGCGACACGGCATTGGTGCAAGGTCGGCCTAGGGCGTCTGCGTTTCGGACGATAATGATTGGCGATGGGCGTTGGCACAAGGTCAAATCAAAACGTCGTTTAGCGTCCAATAAGAGCGACTCAGACAATTCTTGATGAGCGAGCAGCAAACACTCCGTCAGTGCGGCCTATAAAAGCCAAATCCGCTTTGACCCGACCGTTTGACTTTATACATGGCGACATCGGATTGCTGCATTTGTCTTTCGTAATCGTAATCCGTCGCCTGGGCCAAGGAAATGCCGACACTACAGCCGATTTCGAGATGCTTCCCTTCGATTTCGAAGGGCTGAGTAAGCGTTTCGACAATCACTTTCGCCAACCGTTCCAGAACGATGACGGCATCTTTAGGCGAGCATTTCAACAAGATGGCAAATTCATCTCCGCCCAGTCGAGCAACAAGATCACCGGTGCGCACAGAGGCGCACAACCTGTCCGACACCTTTTGCAACAGCTTATCGCCAACATGGTGGCCGTGGGTGTCGTTTATATTTTTGAACTTGTTGAGATCTAGCATGACCAGAGCGATTTCATCCCCATGCGCCAGAGCGTCCTTGGTCCAGGTGTTGAAATCTTCCTCTAATTTCAGGCGGTTCGGGAGGCCGGTTAGGGCGTCATGAAGTGAGGCATGCCGGACCTTTTCTTCGGCATTTGCGCGTTCGGTGATGTCGGTGTGGGTGCCGACCCAACCACCATCGGGCATAGGGGCATGAGTTGTCGCGATGATCCTGCCATTCCCAAGGCGGAACTCAGCAGAGACGGGCTCTCCAAGGGCAAGTTGAGAATACAGACGCTCCAAATGCTCATGAACGTCAGGTTTGAAATCCCCTCGCTTTGCTTCGGCCTCCAAAAGCTCCTGTAGGGTTACCCCATAGCGAATTTCATGTTCAGGTTTGTTAAAAATCTCAATGTAATTGTCGTTCCATGTTGTCAGTCGAGAGTCGCTGTCAAACACGGAAACACCTTGTTCCATTCGGTCCAAAATGGTGCGCAATTCCATGCTGGTTTTCTTGGCAATCGCCTCAGATTTCTGAATTTTATGTTCAAATTCCTTGCGATCTGTGATGTCGCGGAAGGTGCCGATTAGACCGGTTACCTTGCCATCCTCGATCAACGGGGTGCCAACCGTATGGACCCATATTTTTCGCCCCTTGGCGGTCGTCAATTCGGCTTCGACATCCCAATCAATTTTGTTTTCGATGGCCTCGCCAACCACTGCCGAAATCATATCCGCCGATTCTGGTTCATAAAACGCCAATGCAGTTTCAAGGCTGGGGTCATAATCCAGTGGGACATCGTGGATGCGTTTGGTTTGATCCGTCCAGAACAAGGTTTGCGTTTCGAGAGAAAGCTCCCAGCCGCCAACGCCAGAAACCTCGGTAATGCGATCCAACAATGACGCCGTGCGATGGGCCAATTTGGCCTTGTCGTTGACAGTTTTGGCCGCGTCGATCGCCATTCGTTCACTCTCAAAAGTGCGCAATAACCCCTCGACGGCGATGCCAAGCAACTTCAATTGTTGTTCTTGCTTTTCCGTCAGAACGCGCGGTTTGCGATCAATCACACAAAAGGAGCCGAGCTTGGTAACCCCGTCGGTCGAAATGGGGTAGCCGGCATAAAACCGAATATTGGGATCGCCTGTGACCAAGGGGTTGTCACGGAAACGATCATCCTGATGGGCGTCTTCAACAACGAAAACCTCATCTCCATGCATAGCATGGGCGCAAAACGACACATCGCGCGACGTCGTATCGGCATCAAGGCCGTGTTTGGATTTGAACCATTGCTCGTCTTGACCAACGATGGACACCAAAGCGATCGGACAATCAAGAATGTCGGCCGCCAAAGCCGTGATTGCATCAAATTCGGGCGTACGAGGAGAGCGGATCAGCTGCAACCAATCCAAATATTCCAAACGTTCGGCTTCATTTGCCAGAGGGGGGGCAATCATTCCGGTTCGCCCATTGCGCAAAGGTCCATCCATTTTCAAGTTGGGCAGGTCATTTGGCATTCTTGTCTCAGACTCAATTTACAAACCGTTAACGACGATTGAGAGATAGGTATCCATCGGCAATCTGTCACTAACAGGCATCAGTTAATACTTTGCTGCAACGACAGGGTCTCTCAGGCACTACTTGCTTTTTTACGAAAAAACCGCCAGTCGAAAAGGATGCGCAGACTGCCGTTCATTTTGTCGATCCTGGCCACCCTCATCGCTGCTATTGTGGTTTTTCGGGTGTCTTATGCCTATTTTCATTCCGAAGAGCTGTCGCGGGCGCAGGGCCGGTTGTCTTTGTACCAAAGCTCGGTCTCGGCCGAGATTGACCGATTTTCCCATCTCACCTTTGTTTTGGCGCGTGACAGCCATGTCATTGCCACGGCAGAAGGGCGCGCGACCGGGGCGCTTAACCAGCGTTTCGAAGAGTTTTCGCAACAGGCCGGCTTGGGTGCGATCTATCTTATGGCGCTTGATGGGGTGGCAATAGCGGCCTCAAATCACAACACCCCTTCTAGTTTTGTCGGCCAAAGCTATGCGTTTCGTCCTTATTTTCAGGATGCGCTAAGCGGTCGACAGGGGCGGTTTTATGCCATCGGCACAACCACTGGACTGCCGGGGTATTTCATTGCTGATGCGGTTGCGGGCCGCTCTGGTCCTAGCGGCGTTGTTGCGATCAAGATCGAGTTTTCCACCCTCGAGGACAGCTGGCGCAACTCGGGGGAACAGGTGTTGTTGGCTAACGAAGATGGGGTTGTCTTGCTGTCCTCTGATCCGGAGTGGCGCTACAAAACGCTTAACCCGCTGAGTGCGCAACAACGCGAAACAATCACTGCGGCGCGGCAATTTCCCGGTCAGGCGCTTAAAGAACTTGATTGGCAAGAACAGGCGGAGTCTTGGGCGCGGATTGGCCCGAACCGGCGTATTCATTTAACCACTGATGCGCTGCCGCATGGTTGGCAATTGCACTATTTCGCCAGCGATGATCGCGCCGCCACCCGGAGTTGGTTGGTGACGGCCTTGGTGATTTTTGCGGCCGCTTTGGCCTTGATCGTGACACAGGTGCAACGCGCCCGTCGGGTGGGCGCGGCCCTGCGTCGGTCGGAAAGCGAAGAGGCCGAGCTGCGTAAAGCCAATGAACGTTTGGCCGTAGAGATTGAAGATCGTCGTACCGCCGAACGTCGCTTGAAACGCACGCAAAGCGAGCTGGAACAGGCCAGCCGACTGGCCGCTTTGGGACAGCTATCCGCCTCTGTTACCCATGAACTCGGTCAACCGATTGCCGCGATGCGCAATCATTTGGTTGCAGCTGAATTTGGCGGTCAGGCCCAGCCCGGCTTTCTTGGTAAAATCACCGGTTTGGTGGACCGTATGGAAGGGATCACCCGGCAACTTAAATTCTTTGCGCGCTCTGACAGCGAGGCGTTCAAGGAGTTTGATTTGCGCGATGCCGCTCGGGCCGCTCTGGCCTTGGTTGAACCCAATGTTACCACTTTGGGTGCGCAGATTACCATCGATATGCCCGAAAGCCCCGCAACCCTGCGCGGCAGCCGACTTCGCATTGAACAGGTCCTGACAAACCTGCTGCGCAACGCCTTGGACGCGGTCGAAGAGTGCGATGACCCATCCCTGTTTCTGACCATCGCCCGCACAGACACGGACATCAGTTTTGAGCTGAGGGACAATGGCCATGGCCTTGGCGAAGCAACCCTAGTTGAGCTGCAAGAACCCTTTGTGACAACCCGCGAAAGCGGGCGTGGCATGGGGCTTGGTCTGGCGATTTCCTCAAGCATTGTCCAAGATCACGGTGGCACCATGAGCGCGATGAATGCCGCCCAAGGCGGGGCGATATTCCGCGTCACCTTTCCCGTGCCGCCCTTAGAAAGCCCCTCAGAATGACCGGCAAAATGACCCAGCAACCCGCTCTCAAAGTTCTTGTTGTGGATGATGACAAATCCATGCGGCTTTCGCTTGTCGAATTGCTTGAGGCCGCTGGCTGGCAGGTGCAGGCCTTGGCGCGCGCGGCCTTGGTTGCCGATACGCTAGGGCATTTTCAGGCCGACGTGATCTTGTCTGATGTGCGGATGCCGGGCATGTCCGGGCTGGAACTTTTGGCCAGTTTGGATCGTGCCGAAGCCCCGCCGATGGTGTTGATTTCCGCCCATGGGGACATTCCGATGGCGGTGCAAGCGATCCAGCAAGGGGCCTATAGTTTCATTGAAAAACCCTATGAGCCGCGCCGCCTTTTGACCGTTCTCACACATGCCGCCGAACAATCGCGGATGCGCATTAGCAATGTGCGGCTGCGGCAACGCTTGTATCATCTCTCGGGGCTTGATCGGGTGTTGTTGGGGCAAACCGATGTGGTGGCCGATCTGCGTCGTGACATTTTGGATTTGGCCGATACGGGGGCGTCTGCGTTGATCTCCGGCGAAACCGGTACCGGCAAAGAGCTGGTGGCACGTGCGTTGCATGATTTGGGGGCCAACCCGGATGCGCCGTTTTTGGCGCTGAACTGCGCCGCCTTGTCACCAGAGGCGTTTGAGGCCGAGATGTTTGGCGTGTCGGGGGAAACCGAAGGGCGCCTTGTTGCGGCCTCGGGCGGCACCTTGTTTTTGGACGAAATCTGTTCCTGTCCACTGCCGGTTCAGGCCAAGCTCCTGCGCGTGCTTGAGGACAAGCAAATCTTGCCCGTCGGCGCGACCCATCCCGTCCCGGTGACGTTCCGTGTGGTGTCGGCCACCAACGAAGACGTCACCCTTGCCGTGGCTGAAAACCGGTTGCGTCAAGATTTGCTGTTCCGGATCAATACGCTGGTTTTGACCCTGCCGCCCCTGCGCCAGCGCCGCGATGATTTGGGCCTTTTGGCCACGCATTTCTTGGCCGAGTTTGGCCGGATTTATGAGGTCGCCATGCCGGAGCTAAGCCAAGACGATGTGGCGGTGATGCTGGCGCATGATTGGCCCGGAAATGTCCGCGAATTGCGCAATGCCTGTGAGCGGCGGGTCCTTGCGGCGCGGCGTGGGGGCGGGTCGATGACCCACGCGATCCAGACCGACACCCAATTTGACGATGTCCCCGACACCCTGCGCGAAGCCGTCGCCGCCTTTGAACGTGAACTGATCGCCAAGGCGATCAAGGCCCATGAGGGCCGCATGGACGCCGCCGCCGAAGCGCTTGGCATTGGGCGGCGCACATTGAACGAAAAGATTGTCAAACTGGGGTTGGACAAAGACGCCTTGATCTAGCTGACGATCTCGGAAAACCGGCCGATTGGGGCGCGAAACGGCTGCTTTCGCCTTGCTCTCAACAAACCACATGCCCAGAAAAACGGCCTGAAACTCCGAAACCAATCCGAGTTTTGACCCGCCCGCAAAGGCATCTTGCCACCGCGAGATTCAGATTGACAGGATGAAGCAGAGCCGTCATCTACGCCTGTGATGGTTCTCGGACGCAAAAGTCGTCTGGGATGAAAAGGGAACACGGTGCGGTGTAGCCATCAGGCGCCAACTCCGTGACTGCCCCCGCAACTGTAAGCGGCAAGCAGACCCCAAAACACCACTAGGCGACTGGTCAAACAGCGCCCGGGAAGGTGGGGGATGCATCGAGCCGCGAGTCAGGAGACCTGCCATCTCGGATGTGTTCCGCATTCGATTCTGCAACTCACACCGGGCGGGGTGCCCTGGAAGGAGACCACATGTCACTTTTGGCTTGGGCTAAAGGCGTGGCTTGGTTCCATTCAAGTGCTCCGCGATTTCGCGGAGGGCGACATGAACCGGACGACCACACATAGAATAACCGTTTGCACGTCTTGTCGACACAAGGGCAAAACCTGTCAGCCGGGTTACGAGCTTATTGATCGACTTCGCCAAGCGATTGCCGCGGCAGGCGACAGTGTTTCAGAAGATTTCGAGATTGCCGGGACGGCTTGCATGGCGGGCTGTGATCATCCTTGCACGGTCGCCTATCACGCGACGCGCAAGGCGTCGTACCTCTTTGGCGATATTGATCCCGATGAGGATGTTGAGGCGCTGGTGGCTTTTGCACGCCAATACGCGGTGTTGCATGATGGCTGGTGTTCATCGGTTGATCGACCGGGCAAGCTGCGCAAATCAACATTGGCACGCATTCCCGCGACGATCATTGCGCTAGAAGAAACAGCGGATCGCGTTTCATGAGCGCCGCGTCCCTATCCGTCGACAACGTCAGTTGGGCACCGCGTCGGCGCGCGCCTCTCTTGCTGCACAAAACCACATTCGACCTCGAAGCGGGCCAAGTGCTTGGGGTCGTCGGGCCTAATGGCGCGGGCAAGACGACGCTGTTGCGGATGATCTATGGCTACAATCAACCCCAAACCGGCGAGGTTCGCATTGATGGGGTATCCCTGCGCGCGCTTGGGATGAAAGAGGCCGCGCGCAAGGTCGCCGCTGTGTTGCAGGAACAGCCAACGGATTTTGCCTTGACGGCGCGCGAAATTGTCGCTCTTGGCCGGGTGCCGCATCGTCGTGGCTTTGCGACACCGGGCAAACACGACACACAGATCATCGAAGACGCGTTAGAGAGGATGGACCTGCGTGGCTTTGCCGACCGCAGCCTATCGACACTCTCGGGAGGAGAGCGCCAGCGGGTCATGGTGGCTCGGGCCTTGGCACAAGAGCCGCAAATTCTGGTTCTCGATGAACCGACAAACCATCTCGATATCCGGCATCAATTAGAAGTCCTGCACCTGATCTGTGATCTTGACCTGACCATCGTCACCTCGCTCCATGATCTCAATCTTGCGGTGGATCTCTGTGACCGGGTTCTGCTTCTTCAGGATGGATACCCACGCGGGTTTGGCCCGCCAGCCGACGTCCTGCAGGACGATTTGATATCGGACACCTTTCTGGTCCGTGCGCAACACGAACAGCTTAGTCTGAGCCGCAAGCAGCACCTGACCTTTCACCTTCCAACGCACTTTAACTGATCCAAAGGGAAAACTATGAACCCCGTTTCTTTGGCTTTTGGCCTGTCCTTGATGGCCACCTCCGCCCTTGCACAGGCCACCGTCACAAGCTGTGATCGTGAGGTCAACTTTGACACCGTCCCAAAGGCCGCCGTCTCGAATGATGTCAATCTCACCGAGATGATGCTCGTACTTGGCCTTGCCGATAAAATGGTCGGTTATACCGGTATTTCCGGTTGGAAAACCCTCGACGAAGAGATGCGCGCCGGCGTCGAAGCCTTGCCAGAACTCTCGGCGAAATATCCATCCAAAGAAGTCCTTGTCGGCGCTGATGCGGACTTCTTCTTTGCCGGTTGGAACTATGGCATGAAAGTCGGCGGCGAAGTGACCCCCGAGACGCTCGCCCCTTTTGGGATCAACGTGTATGAGCTGACCGAAAGCTGTATTCATATCGGTGAAAAACCCAAGGTCAGCATGGATGACATGTACACCGACATCCTGAACCTCGGGAAAATCTTTGGCGTCGAGGCCAAGGCCCAAGAGTTGGTTGCCGGTTACAAGGCCGAACTCACGGCGTTTTCCGCATCCTTGACCACGGGCGATCCGCTGCGCGTGTTTGTCTATGATAGCGGCGAAGATACCCCGTTTACCGCCGGTCGCTATGCCATGCCAACGGCGCTGATCGAAGCCGCCGGTGGTCGCAACATCATGGATGATTTCGAGAAAAGCTGGGCCACTGTGACATGGGAAGAAGTTGTCGAGCGCAACCCCGAGGTTGTCGTGATCGTCAACTATGGCAATGTCACCGCCGAAGAAAAACGGGCGTTCATGTTAAACAACCCGGCTTTTGCTGACATGGATGCGGTCAAGAACGATCGTTTTGTTGTGCTCGAATATGTCGAAGCGACGCCGGGCCCACGCAACATCAAAGCCGTCCAAAAATTGGCCACCGGATTTTGGGGTCAGTAAATGACAAACGGGCAGGCGCGCAAAACTCTTCCAACGGGATTGGTCCTGGTTGGATGTCTTGTGGTTTTGGGCCTGTCTTTGTCGATTGCGATCTCGGTGGGCGCGGTTAACGTGCCCATCGAAACGGTTTGGGGCGTGTTTTTGACCCAGACGGGTTTGGCGGACATCACCCCAAATTGGTCCAAAGGCCGCGCCGCGATCGTATGGGAAATTCGGTTCCCGCGGGCGCTTTTGGCGATTATGGTTGGCTCTGGTCTGGCGATGGTCGGGGCATCGTTACAGGCCGTGACGCGCAACCCCTTGGCCGATCCGCATCTGTTGGGCATATCATCTGGCGGGGCCTTTGGGGCAATTCTGGCGTTGCTGCACACCGGATTGTTTGCCGGTCTGTTGACGGTGCCCCTAATGGCGTTTCTCGGCGCGCTTATGGCAACAGCTTTGGTTCTAAGCGTGTCCCGATTGACTGTCGCAACAAGCGCTGACCGGTTGGTCTTGGCTGGCGTGGCCGTGTCTTTCGTCATCATGGCGGGTGCCAACATCTTGATTTTTCTAGGTGATCCACGGGCGACCCACACGGTGGTCTTCTGGATGCTTGGTGGTCTGGGGTTGGCCCAGTGGTCGCATCTGATCTATCCAGCGGTGATTGTGCTGATTTGTGGTGCTTGGCTCTGGGCGCAAGCGCCAAAATTGAACGCCATGACGGTGGGTGACGAAACCGCAAGAACCCTAGGCATTTCGGTCAACCGGTTTCGGTTGGCGGTCTTTGTTGCCGGGGCTCTGATCACCGGGGTGATGGTCGCGTTTTCGGGGTTGATCGGTTTTGTCGGCCTGATGGTGCCGCATATTGTGCGCTTGCTCGTTGGCGGCGACTATCTTCGCGTGCTGCCGATATCGGCTCTGGTCGGTGGCATCTTTTTGCTTTGGGCCGATATCGCCGCGCGCACCATAATGGCCCCCGAAGACATGCCAATTGGCATTGTGACCGGGCTGGTTGGTGGTCTGTTTTTCATAGCAATGCTGCGCAAAAGCTAACCCACCCGCGCGCCGAGTTTGGCATGGGGTAACAACGGGTGGCTCATCGTTTGCGGTTGAAACTTGCACCACCTTAAATTTTACATAATCATCATTACCGGCCCTGTCGATGCCGAAGCAAATCACCCCGTCTTAACAAATGCACACCCTGGGGTTCGGCGTATTCCCGAACACCAGGTCAAGCCTAGGCATGCGTCAGGTTCTGAACGACCTCGGCCATTTCGCCTAGGCCCCGCAAATACCGCATCAATGATGCAATAACTGCATTGGACAGATGGCCAGACTTGCGGCTTTTGGGGGCAAATCGTGAAACAGGATCACCACAAAATGCCCAATCAGAACTTCTTGGAAAGTGTCGAACATTTCATCGACACGGCGACGGCTCATGTTGACTTGCCCGAAGGCTTGGCAGAGCGCATCGCGCAATGCAATTCCACCTATGCGGTGCGTTTTGGGGTCAAACTGCGCGGTCGCATTCATAGCTTCATTGGGTGGCGGTCGGTCCATAGCGAACATATCGAACCGGTCAAAGGCGGCATTCGCTATGCGCCTGACGCCTCGCAGGATGAGGTCGAAGCCCTCGCCACTTTGATGAGCTTAAAATGTGCTTTGGTGAACATTCCTTTTGGCGGTTCCAAAGGGGCTTTGCAAATCAATCCCGCCGATTGGAGCGAGGATGAACTCGAACATATCACCCGGCGTTTCACCCAAGAACTTGCGCGGCGCGATCTCATCCATCCGGGTCGCAATGTTCCCGCCCCTGACATGGGTACGGGCGAACGTGAAATGGCGTGGATGGCGGATGAATACCGCAAAATCGGCACATCTGATGCGATCAATCAAGCCGCTTGTGTGACCGGAAAACCGGTTGTGCGTGGTGGAATTGAGGGCCGCGTCGAAGCTACGGGCCGAGGCGTCCAATATGCGCTCAATGCCTATCTCAACCACCCCGACACCGCTCCGATCGCGGGGCAAAAGACGCTCGAAGGGCTCACCGTTGTCATTCAGGGCTTTGGCAATGTGGGCTACCATGCCGCCAAATTCCTTCAACAGGATGGGGCGAACATTGTTGGCATTGTTGAACACGACGGCGCGATCTTTGACCCCTTGGGTCTTGATGTCGAAGCGGTGGTTACCCATCGCAACCAAACCGGTTCAATCACCCATCTGCCGGGTGCCGAAACCACAACAAGCAACGATGGTCTCACCTATATGTCGGCGGACATTCTGATCCCGGCCGCCAAGGAAAACGCCATCACGGCGCAAAACTGTGAACAGGTCAATTACCAACTGATCGTAGAGGCCGCCAATGGCCCAATCACCGCCGATGCAGAAGACTGTCTCACCCGCCGTGGCATCACGGTCTTGCCCGATCTATACGTCAATGCCGGTGGTGTGGTTGTGTCCTATTTTGAATGGGTCAAGAACATCACCCACCTGCCCTTTGGCCTGATGGACAAACGCCAAACCGCCAATGCCGGTCAGGCGGTTGTTGCCGCCCTCGAAGAGGTTGCCGGACGCCCCCTTGCCGATAGTCAGCGGAGCCAAATTGCCCGCGAAACCAGCGAGATCGATGTCGTGCGGTCAGGATTGGAAGAGATCATGACCCGCGCCTTTGATGACATAATGGAGCGCAAGGCCAAGATGCCAGACGCCACCTTGCGCACCGCCGCTTATGCCGTCACCATAGCGCGCATCGCGGATTACTATCGGGCCATCGGCCTGTAAGGAAAACACAATATGGATGTTCGGTGGCTCGAAGATTTCCTCGCTCTTGTTGAGCTGCGGAATTTCACCCGTGCCGCCGAATTTCGCAATGTGTCGCAAGCCGCCTTTTCCCGGCGCATTCAGTCGCTTGAGCAATGGCTCGGCACGCCTTTGGTTATCAAAGGGGCCTCCCCGGTTCGGCTCACCGAGGCCGGGGATCAGTTCCGGGAAAGTGCAAAAATCGCCGTTGAACGTTTGTTCGAGGCGCGCTCCTCTATTCGCTCCAACCAATTTGATGTCATGTCTCAGGTGCGGATCGCCATGCCGGGCGTGTTGGCGCGGTCCGAGTTCAAAGGGTTTCTCGACATCTTTGGCAAAAAGAACCGCAGCTCGTTTTCCGTGTTGGTTGGCGCGACATCCGACGTGGTGGCCCGCTATCTTGCCGGGGATGCAGACATCCTATTTGCCCACGACTGCCCCGCCCTTCCGCCGCATGAGGCGCTTGAAAACCATCAACGGCTGGTCATTCGCGAAGACCTGTTTCGCCCCTATGCCAGCACCGACCCGAGCCTGCGCAAAACCTTGGAGTTTCCCGGTTCGCCGCGTCGCCCGGTGCCCTTGGTGGCCTATTCGCAACGGGCCTATTTTGCCCGCTTGTTCGAACATGTTCTTGATCGCGCCCCCGATCCGCTTCCCTACAAAGTTCGTGTTCAATGCGACATGTCGGATGTGTTGAAAGAGGTGATCGCGGCTGGGTACGGAGTTGGCTGGTTGCCACAAACGGCGGTTGATCCAAAGGTCGACCTAAACTTGGCCCCGATTGGCGGGCCGGATTGGCAAGTGTCGGTCCAGATTTGCGCCTTTCGGCCCAAACAAAAGCTAAGCCCAAACATTGAGGCGATCTGGCAAGCTTTGGAGAACCGTTAAGCCACGGATGTGTAGGGGTTTGATATTGGAACAGGTGCGTTTTGCGCCAACAACCCTTTGTCTTTCAACGCTTTCCAAAGGTCTTGCGGGATGTCCAAAGACACCCAGTCTAGCGTATCGGCCAGCTCCTTGCGGGTTCGCAGTCCGGGAATAACCGATGCAACCGCCGCATGACCAAGCGGAAACTGAAGCGCCGCCGCGGGAAGTGGCACGTCATAGGCCCGGCAACACTCTGACAAGGCACGCACCTTTTGCACAATGGCGTCCGGGGCGTCGCCGTAATTCCACGTGCGACCGCCAACAAGAATCCCTGAGTTGAATGGCCCGCCCAAGACGATGGACATGTCGCGCTTGAGACAGGCGGCCATCAATCCGTCCAATGGCCCTTGCTCAAGCAAGGTGTAACGACCGGCCAACAAGAACACATCCCAATCGCCATAATCCAACGCCTCAAGACAGGCTTGTTCCTCGTTCACACCAAGGCCAATCGCCTTGATCCGACCTGCTTGGCGGAGCTCATCCAATGCGCGATAGCCGCCGGTTTTTAGGTCGTGAACATGTTGGGCATTTGCGTCACCATGGGTGACCGCGCCAATGTCATGCACATATAAGATGTCGATCCGATCCAAGCCCAACCGCTGAAGCGAGGCCTCAAACGACCGCATCACACCGTCATAGCTATAGTCGTAAACCGGATGAAACGGTAGCGGATCGGGCCAGCCCATCGCGCCGGGATCGTCGGGTATACCGGGGTGCAACACCCGCCCCACCTTGGTTGAAAGCGTATAGTTGCGCCCACGCAACCCGTCGCCGACAAGGCGTTCCGATCTGCCAAACCCATAGAACGGCGCGGTGTCGACATAGGTCAGCCCTTGGTCGAGCGCCGTTGCAAGGGTTTTGCTGGCCTCGCTATCGTTGGCCGCGCCCAACAACCCGCCCAACGGCGCGCCGCCAAACCCAAGGGTCGGCACGCACAGGTCAGTGCGGCCAATGCGCCGTGTGGTTAGGGTCATCCGTTTTCTCCAAGCCTCTGAGGTGCGGTGCCGCAATAAAGGGCAGTTAAATCGGCGGCCAATTCGCCATACATTGCAACGATCTCATCCTCGCTGGGCACCACATGGTCATCGACACGTTCCAGATAAGGACAGCTGAGCGCCGCCACAATTTCCCCCGACGGTCCGAAGACCGGAAACGACATATTGGTGACGCCCACCGTTGTGGCCGAGGGCATTTTTTCATAGCCGACCTGGCGAATTCGGGCGAGATGGCCTTCGAATTCGGCCCGATCTAGTTCTGGCTCACCTATCGCGCGCCGGTGTAGCTCGATTAACCCATCGACTTCGTCTTTGGACCGAAACGCCGCCAAAACACGGCCCGTGCCGGTGTTCCAAAGCCCGACGACCGTGCCGGTTTTTAATGCCAACCCCCAGTTCCCCGGCGACTCGGCCGAAGCGACAATGACTATGTCGCCGTTGCTTTCCATACCCAAATGGCACGATTGCCACGCCCGGCGCGTCATCGCCCGCATCATCGGCAGCGCCAATTCAATCACGCGTCCAATCGGCGAATGCCGCTGGCTGATCGCGAACATTTTGAGGCTCAGAGCATAGCGATCGCCATTTGCGGAGCGCATGACATAGCCCCGCCGCACCAGCGTCGAAAGCATCCGGTAGATCTCACTCTGAGACCGGCTGAGCGCCTTGGCGACCTCACCTTGGGTTAGACCCTCGCCGTGATCTGCCAGTAACTCGATGATATCTAACCCCTTTTCCAGTGCTGGGGCGCGATATTTTTCACCGGTGTCGTCCATAGGTCTCACTCTGATTGTCAATGGTGCTGCCCAAGCTCTCCAAAACAAAGCGCACTGTCAAGCTTGATTTATTTTTGAATAATTGATTTATATTCAAATATCGCAACAGTGAGAAGACGTGGGAACCAACCACGGAATTGGGAGGAAGTGATGAAAAATTCTAATATTATGAGGGGCTTGTTAGCTGCCACGGCAATAACTGCCGTCGCCGAATCGGCCCTTGCTGCCGACTATGGAAGTTTTGAGGGCGTCACGATTGAGGCCAAATTGATTGGGGGCCAGCAATATGAAGGCCTTTATGGCCGCATCGCCGAGTGGGAGGCGGCGACCGGTGCCAAGGTTGAGATCATTTCAAAGAAGAGCCACTTTGAAATCGACAAGGAAATCAAATCTGACATGGCCGCGGGCACCACAAATTGGTGTGTTGGCTCCAACCACTCATCTTTTGCCCCGCAATACGAAGGGCTCTATGTCGACCTGACCGGCAAAGTGGCCGCCGACACCGTCGCCGAATTTGTGCCGGGCAACATCAACGCCTCGACCGTCAATGGCGAATTGCTGATGCTGCCACGCGCACAATTTGACGTCTCTGTCCTGTATTACCTGAAATCCAATTACACGGATGAAGCCAAGGCCAAGGCGTTCAAAGACGAATACGGCTATGATCTCGCCGTGCCGGACACCTGGGATCAGGTCAAAGATCAGGCGATTTTCTTTGCCGATCCTCCGAATTTCTACGGCACCCAATACGCCGGCAAAGACGAAGCCATCGTCGGCCGTTTCTATGAAATGGTTGTGGCCGAGGGCGGCAACTATCTCGACGAAAACAAAAAGCCGATCTTCCATTCCGACGCGGGGCAACGCGCCTTGCAGTGGTTTGTTGACCTCTACGCCGCCAAAGCCGTTCCGGCGGGCACCACCAGCTATGTCTGGGATGATCTGGGTCAGGGTTTTGCCTCTGGCACCGTGGCGCTTAACCTTGATTGGCCGGGCTGGGCCGGGTTCTTTAACGATCCTGAATCGTCCAAAGCCGCGGGCAATGTCGGCGTTGCCGTACAACCCAAAGGCTCTGTTACCCGCACCGGTTGGTCGGGCCATCACGGCTTCTCGGTCACCAATGACTGTGCCAACCAAGACGCGGCTGTCTCGCTTGTCACGTTCCTGACCAGCGAAGAAAGCCAGCTGGCGGAATCTGCCGGTGGTTCACTCCCCACCCGCTCCGCCGTTTGGACGGCCAATGTCGCCGCCGCCGAAGCCGGTGATGATGCGTTCCGCGCGGAATCCCTTGCGGCCTTTGCCAAGGGTGCGGAATTTGCCTTTGCCGTGCCGCCGATCCCGGAATGGGGCGAAAGCACAAACATCGTCTTCCCCGAACTTCAGGCGGCGATTGTTGGCGATAAAACCGTAAAAGAAGCATTGGATGATGCCGCCGAGGCGGTGGACGAGCTGATGCGGGAATCCGGTTACTACTAAACCCGGACACCACAGGCCGGAGGGGTGACTGTATCCCCTACCTCTCCGGCCAGAACTGAAACGACCCCGATAGGTGACATATGCCCCGCCGCCGCTTGCCCGAGTGGTTTCTATTGCTATTGCCTGCGATCATCGTCATCGCAGCCGTGGTTTTGATCCCGCTCATCTTCTCGCTCTATTCAAGCTTTACGCCCTACAAGCTGACCCGGCCGTCGACGCTGTGGAAATGGATCGGAACCTATAACTACGAAAAAATCCTGACGGATGCGAAATTCTGGGCGGCCTTTGGGCGCACGGTGTTGTTCCTGACCATCGCGCTCAACCTTGAAATGCTGCTCGGGCTTGGCATCGCCTTGATGGTGAACAAGGTGACATGGGGGCAACGAACGCTTCGCACCATTTTGATGTTCCCGATGATGTTCTCGCCCATCCTTGTCGGGTTTCAGTTCAAGTTCATCTTTAACGACAACATCGGCCTTGTGAACAACGCCTTGCAATCAATGGGCTTTAACGTCGCCTTGCCGTGGTTGGTTGATGGCAAACTCGCCATGTTTTCCATCGCTTTCGCCGAAATCTGGATGAGCACATCGGTCTTTGCGATCCTCATTCTCGCCGGTTTGTTCGCCATGCCGCGTGATCCGCTTGAGGCCGCCAAGGTCGATGGCTGCACCCCATGGCAGAGCTTTCGCCACATCACCCTGCCCTTCCTGATGCCGTTTATCTACATCGCCATGACGATCCGAAGCCTCGACGTCGCCCGCGCCTATGACATCGTGCAAATCATGACCGGTGGCGGCCCCGCCCGTCGGACCGAGCTGCTTTGGACGCTGATGAGCCGCACCGGATACGTCGATGCGCGCATGGGGTTGGCCAATGCCATGGGCTATGTCTCGATCCTCCTGTCGATCTTCTTCACCGTGTATTTCTTTCGCAAGCTAAGCGCCGCGCGCGCCGAAATCGGGATGGGATCATAAGCCATGGATCGCAATCAAACCCACCGCAATCGCCGCCGCGCGCTCAAGGTTCTGCACTTCTCGGCGCTGTTCTTGACCATGGCGGTCATCTGTATCCCCGGCCTGTGGATCGTGCTCAATTCCTTCCGGCCCACCGTTGAAATCATGGCCAAACCGCCGGTTTGGACGCCCAGTTTCACCCTCGATCATTATCGCGCCATGTTCGGCGGCGCAGGCGAGGGCGGCGTGCCGGTCTTTAGCTATTTCCGCAACTCGCTCATCGTTTCGGTTGTCTCAACCTTCATCGCCATTCTGATCGGCATGTCGGGCGGCTACGCCTTTGCCCGCTATCGCTTCAAAGGCAAATCCGGTTACTTCGTTGGCCTGATGCTGTTTCGCGCCGTCCCCGGCGTGGCCCTATCGCTGCCCCTGTTCATCGTCTTTGCCAAGGTCGGCATCATCGACACCCATCTCGGGTTGATCCTCGTTTACGTTGCGATGAATGTGCCCTTCACCATCTGGCTCACCGACGGATTTTTCCGCCAAATCCCCAAAGAACTGCACGAAGCCGCCGAAATCGACGGTTGCACCCGCTGGCAGGCCTTTTGGAAGGTCGAATTCCCCGTCGCCAAATCCGGCGTCGCCTCGGCTGCAATCTTTGCTTTCCTCACCTCGTGGAACGAATTCGCGCTGGCATCGCAGTTGACCCGATCTGTTGGATCGAAAACCATGCCGGTTGGCCTTTTGGATTTCACCGCTGAATTCACTATCAACTGGGGCGGCATGTGCGCGCTTGCGGTGTTGATGATCATCCCGGCGCTGATCCTGACCTTCCTCGTACAAAAACACCTGATTGCCGGCCTGACCTTCGGCGGCGTCAAAGGATAAGACAATGACAGAAGTAACCCTTTCAAATGTCGTCAAGAAATACGGGGCGCATCAGGCGGTCCACGGCATTGATCTCGACATCGCGGACGGTGAATTTGTGGTGCTGGTCGGCCCCTCGGGCTGTGGCAAATCCACGACCCTGCGGATGATTGCCGGGCTTGAGGACATCTCGGGCGGTGAGGTTTCCATCGGTGGGCGAGTGGTCAATGACCTGCCACCGCGCGAACGTAACATCTCGATGGTGTTTCAAAACTACGCGCTTTATCCACATATGACCGTGCGCGAAAACCTCGGATTTTCGCTGCATATCGCCAAACAGGACCCCGATCAGATCAAAATCGCCGTGGATGACGCCGCCGCCATTCTTGGCCTTGATGAACTGATGGATCGCAAGCCCGCCGAGCTTTCGGGGGGGCAACGTCAACGCGTCGCCATGGGCCGCGCCATTGTGCGCCACCCCGATGTGTTCCTCTTTGATGAACCTCTGTCGAACCTTGATGCCAAGCTGCGCACCCAAATGCGCGCCGAGATCAAGAAACTTCACCAACGTATTGGCAACACGATCATTTACGTAACCCATGATCAGGTCGAGGCCATGACCCTTGCTGACCGGATTGTCTTGATGCGCGACGGTCATATCGTTCAGGTCGGCACCCCGCTTGAGCTTTTCAACACCCCCGTCGATACCTTTGTAGCAAGCTTTATCGGATCACCGCCGATGAACCTTGTCGATGGAACGGTCAATGGGGCCAATCTAACCCTGACCGATGGCACCATCCTTCCTATCCCTTTGACCGCGCGCGGTCTCCTACACGATGGCCAAGCCATCCATTTTGGTTTTCGCGCTGACAACCTCATGCCAATCGGCCATGCGGTGGACGAAGAGGGCGAGATCATCACGCTCGACCTGACGGTAACATTGACCGAACCGCTTGGCACCGAAACCGTTTTGTTCACCGAATTCGGCGGCGCCGAGGTGCAGGCCAAGATGTTTAACCCACGCCCTGTCATCCCCGGTGAGGCGATGAAATTCCAGATGGTTCTGGACAAATGCCATGTCTTTGACGCGAAGACCGGCAAAGCGATCCGGAGCTAACCCGATGGCAACAATCACACATATCGAACTGCGCATGGTCGATCTGGCCCCCAAGGTCAAACGCACCGATGCCATCCAAAGCTTTGTCAGCCAAGAAACCCCCATCGTCACGGTTTATGACAGCGATGGGGCCTCTGGCACTGGCTATTCCTATACCATCGGCACCGGCGGCCCGTCGGTTATGGCGCTTCTTGAACACACGCTTGCCCCGCAATTAATCGGGCGTGATCCCTCGCGCATTGACGGTATCTGGCGCGATCTGATGTTTTCGACCCATGCCACCGCTGTTGGTGCGATCACCTCGCTTGCCCTTGCCGCAATCGACACGGCGCTTTGGGATCTGCATTGCAAAAAGGTCAACCTGCCGCTGTGGAAGGCCGCGGGCGGCAATCGTGATCGTATCCCGCTTTATTCAACCGAAGGCGGCTGGCTCCATATCGAGCCGGCGGCCTTGGTCGATGATGCCCTCGCGATGCAGGAAAAGGGTTTTCGCGGCTCCAAGATCAAGATCGGCTCAACCCATCTCTCCCAAGACGCCGCGCGGCTCTCGGCGGTGCGCAATGCCGTCGGTGATAGCTATGAGATCATGACCGACGCCAATCAGGGTTTCTCCCTCTCCGAAGCGATCCGGCGTGCCTCCATTCTGGAAGACTACAAAATCGGTTGGTTCGAAGAACCCCTGCCCGCCGATGACGTAGCCGGGCATGTCGAATTGGCCAAACGCACCAGCGTACCCATCGCCGTGGGCGAAAGCATGTATTCGCTTAGTCAGTTCAAGGACTATCTGCAAATGGGCGCGGCCAGCATTGTGCAGGTTGATGTTGCCCGCATCGGTGGCATCACCCCGTGGCTCAAAACCGCCCACCTTGCCGAGGCATTCAACGTCATGGTTTGTCCGCATTTCTTGATGGAGCTGCACCTGCCGCTGGTCTGCGCCATCCCCAATGCGAAATGGCTGGAATACATTCCCCAGCTTGATACGATCACCGCCGAAACCATGCGGATCGAACATGGCCATGGCATTCCCTCTGATACGCCGGGACTCGGCATCAATTGGGACTGGCAGGCGATTGATGCGCTGTCTGATGTGGTACAAATAACGGAGGCCGGATAATGCAACGTATGGGCATGGTGATCGGCCTGAAGCCAGACAAAATAGACGACTACAAACGCCTGCACGCCGCCGTCTGGCCCGAGGTTCTGGCGCAGATCAAAGCCAGCAACATCCGCAATTACAGCATCTTCTTGCGCGAACCTGAAAACCTGTTGTTTGGCTATTGGGAATACCACGGCACCGACGTCGCGGCGGATTTGGCACGCATGGCCGAGGACCCGAAAACCGTCGAATGGTGGACCCTGACAGACCCCTGTCAAGAACCGCTAACCACTCGTGCGACGGGTGAACAATGGTCGATGATGACCGAAGTTTTTCATGTGGATTGAACCATGACCGAACAAAAAGGCCGCTTGGCCGGAAAACATATCCTAATCACCGCCGCAGGTCAGGGCATTGGCCGCACCACAGCCGAGCTTTTCGCCCGCGAAGGTGCCAAGGTGATCGCCAGCGACATCAACCAAACGGCGCTTGACGAATTGGCCGACATTCCCGGTATCACCGCGCTCAATCTCGACGTCACAAATGCCGAGGCCGTGGCAAAAGCCGTTGCCGACATGCCGCCCTTGGACGTGTTGTTTAACTGCGCCGGCTTTGTTGCCCATGGCACGATTTTGGATTGTTCAGATCGTGATTGGGATTTCAGCTTTGAGCTTAACGTCACCGCCATGTACCGCCTGATCAAGCTCACCCTCCCATTGATGATCGAAAATGGCGGCGGCTCGATTATCAACGTCTCGTCGGTGGCCTCTTCGATGATCGGCGTGCCCAACCGCTTTGCTTACGGTGCCTCCAAGGCGGCGGTGATCGGCCTGACCAAAGCCGTGGCGGCGGATTTCATCGGCCAAGGCATTCGCTGTAACGCCATCTGCCCCGGCACCGTTGACAGCCCCTCGATGCACGACCGGTTGCGCGCCACCGGCGACTATGAAACCGCCCTCAAAGATTTCATTGCCCGCCAACCCATGGGCCGCATCGGCCGCCCCGAAGAAATCGCCGCGCTGGCGCTCTATCTCGCCAGCGACGACAGCAGCTTTACCACCGGTCAGGCCCACGCCATCGACGGCGGCTGGACGATCTAAGACATAGGAAACTGACATGAAACTTTTGCGATATGGCGCGCTTGGCGCTGAAAAACCCGGTCTGATGGACGACAGCGGAACACTCCGCGATCTCAGTGGTGTGATTGACGATGTTGCGGGCGACACCCTTGGCGATGCATCCCTCGACAAACTGCGTCGGCTTGATGCGTCGACCCTCCCGGCTGTCGACGGCAATCCACGTTTGGGGGCCTGCGTTGGCAATGTCGGCAAATTCATCTGCATCGGTCTGAACTATGCCGATCACGCCGCCGAAAGCGGCCTTGCCCTCCCCGAGGAGCCGGTGATTTTCTTCAAGGCGACCTCGGCGATTTGTGGCCCCAATGATGACGTCGAAATTCCGCGCACCTCGGTCAAAACCGATTGGGAGGTCGAGCTTGGTGTCGTGATTGGCAAGCACACCAAATATGTACCAAAGGAAGAGGCTTTGGGACAAATTGCTGGTTACTGTGTGGTTAATGATCTGTCGGAGCGTGACTTTCAGCTGCACCGTTCCGGGCAGTGGGTCAAAGGCAAATCCTGCGACACATTCGGCCCAATTGGCCCGTGGTTGGTGACCCGTGACGAGGTGCCCGACCCGCAAAATCTACCTATGTATCTTGAGGTAAATGGCCATCGTTTTCAGGATGGCTCAACCGCGACGATGCATTTTGACGTGGCCACCGTCATCTCGCACCTGTCGCAATTCATGTCGCTGCAACCCGGTGATGTGATCTCAACCGGCACCCCTCCGGGCGTTGGATTGGGACAAAAGCCGGAGGTCTATTTGAAACCCGGTGACAAGATGAAGCTTGGTATCCAAGGGCTTGGAAATCAACATCAAAACGTGGTTTCAGGCTGATGGGAAAGATCACTGATCTCACCACTCACGACTTGCGTTTCCCGACCTCGGCCTCCCTTGCCGGGTCGGATGCCATGAACCCCGATCCCGACTATTCCGCCGCCTATGTGATCTTGCACACGGACGGCGCCCATAAAGGCCACGGCCTGACGTTCACCATCGGGCGTGGGAATGAGATTTGCGTGGCGGCGATTGAGGCGATCAGGCACTTGCTTGTTGGTCTCGATCTCGATTGGGTTCGTGCGGACATGGGTCGGTTTTGGCGCCATATCACCGGTGACAGCCAGCTCCGCTGGATTGGCCCCGACAAGGGTGCCATCCACCTTGCCACCGGGGCCGTCGTGAACGCCGTTTGGGATTTGTTGGCCAAAGAGGCAGGCAAACCCGTGTGGCAATTGGTCGGTGACATGTCGCCCGAAGAGATCGTGAGATTGGTCGATTTTCGCTATATCACGGATGTGCTAACCCCCGACGAAGCTCTGGAAATTCTTAGGAAAGCCGAGCCGGGCAAGGCGGACCGTATCGCTAAACTGCGCGCTGAGGGGTATCCGTGTTACACGACCTCGGCGGGGTGGCTTGGCTATAGCGATGACAAATTGCGCACCCTATGTCGCGAGGCCCGAGAGGCCGGTTTCACCCATACCAAATTCAAGGTCGGCCAGAACCTTGAAGACGACAAACGCCGCCTGACCATCGCGCGCGAAGAGCTTGGCCCAGAGATGAACTTGATGATTGATGCCAATCAGGTTTGGGAGGTCGATCAAGCCATTGATTGGGTCAAAGAACTGGCCTTTGCTAAACCGCTGTTCATCGAAGAACCGACAAGCCCCGATGATGTGATCGGCCATGCCAAAATCCGCAAAGCCGTTGCGCCCATCAAAGTTGCAACCGGAGAGATGTGCCAAAACCGCATTCTTTTCAAGCAGTTCATCGCCAATGATGCCATCGACATAGTACAAATCGATAGCTGCCGATTGGGTGGTCTAAACGAGGTGTTGGCCGTGCAACTTATGGCGGCGAAATACAATCTACCGGTTTGGCCCCATGCCGGGGGCGTCGGGTTGTGCGAATATGTTCAACACCTGTCGATGATTGATTACATTGCGATCACCGGCGAAAAAGACAGCAAGCGGATCGAGTTTGTCGACCACCTGCACGAGCATTTCAAACACCCATGTGTGGTGAAAAACGGCGCGTATCAAGCGCCCGATGCACCGGGATTTTCGATTGAAATCAAGCCCGAAACCCTTCGGGATTTCGAGTTTGAACTCAGGGCGGCGTCGTGATCAGCACTCTCACATATCGATCTCGATGACGCCGTCTTTATCGGCAGCGCGGGACTGACATAGGATGATGTTGGTCTCGCGCTGCGCCTTTGACAAGACGAAATCGCGGTGCTCAACATCGCCGGATATCACACCGCATTTGCACACCCCACAGATACCGTCCGAGCATTTCACATCGACCGAAAACCCGTTGACGTTTAGCACATCCGCGGCGGTTCGATCCGCCGGAACCTGAAGGGCCTTGCCGGATTTGACCAATTTCAGAGTGAAATCATAGTTTTCATAGTCGGGTTGTTCCGGGACTGAGAAATATTCAAGGTGCTGAGCATCCTCTGGGAAACCAGAACGGCACGCAGCCTCAAGAACCGACGCCATATAGCGATCTGCCCCACAGGTGTAGATATGCCAACCCGGCTCGTAGCCCGCTAACAACCGGTCAAAGTCGGCGCGGCTGTTTTCATCGGTAACATGTAAGTGAACCTTGTCGGCCCACGGCATTGCCGCCAGTTCCGGCAAAAACCCCATGTCGGCGCGGCTACGGCCCGAATAATGCAACACAAAATCCCGCCCTGATGCGTGCAATTCATGGGCCATGGCGATCATCGGCGTGATGCCGATACCGCCTCCCATCAGGATCGTTTTTGTGGCATAAGGATCAAGCGCAAAATGGTTGATCGGATGCGAGACAAACACTTTGCGTCCCTCGCTGAAAATCCTGTGCATCAATTGCGAGCCACCCCGGCCCGCGTCTTCGCGCAGGACCGCGATTTCGTATTTCGACCGATCCGCCGGGTCCCCGCACATCGAATATTGGCGCAAGAATTCGGGCGCGACGACCAAATCCAAATGCGCTCCGGCCTGCCACTCGGGCAAATCGCCCTTGTCGGGTTTGCGAAACTCATAGCGCATCACACCTTGGGCAATCTCCTCGGCCTTGGTGATTTCAACCTGAATGACCGGGCTATCCCCGTCGGCGGTATAGCGGTGTACAACATTGTCATCGCCCTGCGCGCGCCGCGCTTTGTACTCGGATGCGGGGATCATTGCTTTGTAGGCCTGAATGCCGGCCTCGCGGTCCATTGGGAAGGGGTATGGATAGGGGTGCGGGGCCAGAGGTGCGGGATAAACCGCCAATGTTTGATCCTCAAACGTCACATCCAAATCGGTCTGAAGGTCGCGGGCGTTCACGGTTGTTTTGGTGGGTCGATACCCGCCCTCTTCGGTGATTTCCAAATCCCACCACCATTTTTTCACCGGGTTGAGCCCGCCATTGCCAACTGCATCATCCAGTCGCGCCAAGGCCGGGGCCAATTGCGGCGCTTTCATCGCGGTCCAACGAAACGGGGCTTCTTTGAATATCCCTTCGAGGTTCCAGGGGCAGGTTTTCATACACCGTCCGCACATGGCCCCACCCGGAGTGGTGACCCGATATGTGGTGCATTTCTGGCTATCGGATTTCCAGATTTCATAGCCATTAAACATGAGCTTAGGCCCGGCCGTGATGGCCCCAGACGGGCATTCGCGGGCGCATTTGTTGCAGCTTTCGCAGAAAGTTTGCAGGCCAAAATCGATGGGTTTGTCGTGCGCCAATGGCAGATCGGTGGTCACCGCCCCTGATTTCAAACGCGGCCCAAGATAGGGGTTCAGGATCACCTCGCCGATACGGCTCACCTCACCCAATCCTGCCAAAAGCAACAGGGGGGGCTGCAAGACTTCGCCGTCCATCACCGTATGAGCCTTGGCGGAATAGCCGAGGTTGCGGATTTGTTTGGCGATCACTCCGCCCAACAGCGAAAAGCGCAAATAGGCCCGCATCGATTGGGCAACGGCGATCCAATCGTCCCCGGATGACCCATCCATGGTTTCATAACCCTGATCGATCACCATGCTGATCGCTTGATCGTGGGGCGGATCGATGACGTCACCGCGGGCGTCATGGCTATACCAACTCCACTCGGGGCACCGCGAAATACCAACCGCATCAACACCTAGGAAATAGCTTGTCGCTTTGATCAGGTCAGCGGCGTCTTGCGGGTTCAATCTGGCTTGTACCGGCTCTTGTTCACCGTCTTGCAAAAGCACAAACGCCCCAAGCGCGCGGCGTTGTGCCATGGATGGCGCGGCCTTGCGGACGTAGTGACCACCCTTAGCGCTGTCCTGAAGCTTCTTGCCCATGTCGCCAAATTGCGCACGGGCAAACATATCGGTGCGTTTGGGAACCCGGGCGACGTTGGCTTCGTCGATATAGGTTGTCGGCGTGTCGACCCGTTTTAGGCGCTCAAACGGGTGCGCCCCATCCACAAAGCGTCGTTTCGCGAAAGGCAGGGCATTTCGTACATTTTTGACCGAGTTTAGTCCAAATTGCCACGCGGTGCCAAAGGCGGATTTGGGCTGCTCTGCCATCGCGGCCAGAGGCAAATCAGGGGCGATTTCAAAGCTAGTTGTCACAACAGATAGGCCAAAGCGCGTGCCGATATAGGGATGGGTCAAAACCCCGTTTTCGACCGTAGCAAGGCCGGAGGCCACGGCCAATTTGTTCAAATCAACGTCGCTGCAGCTGGATGTATGCGCGCGGGCATCATGCCCCAATAGCCGCAGGTAATTGGCCAAGACCACCGCCGTTTCCGAGGCCAGCAAGGCGGCGCGATGGGCATAGGCCCCGGTGATCCAATCGGTTCCCGGCTCGCTTGGGTCAATCTCACGCGGGTTTTCGTAGAGGAACACCAAAGCATGCGTATGGGCCGCGATACTCGGAAGGTCGGCTTCCATCGACTCCTTGAGATCGGCCATGATCAGGTCAATCCCGGCGGCTAGGGTTTTGGTTTGTTTGGTGCGCAGGTCATGCGCGAGCTTATCGATGTCCGGATTGGAAATCGGGGCCGCCAACATCGCTTGGGCGGGTAATTTGCAACAACCGACCAACGCCGCGTCGGAAAAATACCCGAAAGATTTCAGATGATTGGCGCGTTCAATAGGGTCGGTTGGAGCCTCGGCAACCTCATTGTTGACGATCCCGGCACGGATGGCATCCAACATGGCCTGATGGTCACGCATGGCGTTGATGATCGAATGGGGCGTGTCAGGGTTTTCAAACCTAAGCGCCTCCATCTTTGGGACCGTGCGTAGATCAACCGTCGCGCGGCGCGCCAAAAGCTCAACCGGGTAAGGCCCCATATGAACAGGCCGTGATTTTGAGGAGAAGAACCGGGTCATACCACACCTGTACCGATATAGTGTTTTGCAAAAACCATGACTGAAGAGGGCTGGTTCATGTATTCTCCATTCGGACCGCAGGGGGGCGTATTTATGTGCTAACTGCACGCTTTTTACGTAACACTCCACAACACATCCCCTATTTTCAAGCAAATTCTTGCCTTTTTTAGAGTGCAATGTCAGAATTTACGTTCATCAAGCACGATTATTTTTGGGTCTACTGTGGAACCGAGTAAGGAAATTTCAAGCTATAGCGCGCAGGATAACCTTGGCTATTGCCTCAGTCGGGCGGCATTGATCTTGCAACCCGCCGTTGATAGCGCGTTGATTGATATTGGTTTAACCCGCCTGTCTTGGACGGTTTTGGCCTGCATTCGGTTTGAAGGAATCGAAGCGCCAAGCCAGATCGCCAAATTCGTCGGCATGGAACGGACAACTGCGTCACGTCTCATTTCTCGGCTTGAAAAAGATGGCTTTGTCACCCGCACACCAAGCCACGCAGACGGGCGTGGCCATTCCGTTCAGCCGACCGCGCTTGGGATCGAGGCCTGCAATACTGCGCCAGACTTGATCCAAGCTGCAATGCGACCTTTTCTGCGCGATCTGTCTGACAATAATGTCGATCAACTGATTGATCTTCTTAAACGCATTGGCACCGGGACCGTCGCAGATTGGGGCGCGGCCCTTCCAAAAAACAAATGAAGATGGCAAATCACTTTGTTTTGATGGGCTTACTGACCATATGGTCCAAAAACACACATTTCTCACGCAACTTAACCTTGACGTGATCACAGGAAACGCCACCCTGTTAGCGCCGATCAGAGCAAAACGGGGAGACGTCATGACTTGTAACACCTTCAGAAATTCCACCCTCTTGGCCAGCGCTGCGATCTGCCTCTCGGTATCTGCTTCGGCTGAAACCTTGAGGTGGGCGTCGACTACGGACCCGCAAACGATGGACCCGCACGCGGTGAATTCTGCACCGGTCCTTTCCTTCTTGAACAATATCTACGAAGGCTTGGTGCGCCGGGGTCAGGACATGTCGATCGAACCGTCATTGGCGGCGTCATGGGAGCCGCTTGAGGGCGAAGACGGCTGGCGTTTCAACCTGCGTCAGGGCGTCAAGTTTCAGGACGGATCGGACTTTACCGCCGAGGACGTGATGTTTTCCTATCAACGCGCCTCGAACGAGGCCGCCGATGTGCGTAGCTGGTTTGCGCCTGTGGCCGACGTGCGCGTTGTCGATGACCACACCATTGATTTTGTGACCAAAGCGCCCAACCCGCTATTCCCGGATAGCATCGCCAACTTCATGATTTTGGACAAGGGCTGGGCCGAAGCCAATGACGCCGCCCTGCCCGCCCGCGATGCCGAAAACTATGCGACGATGAACGTAAACGGCACCGGCGCGTTCACATTGGTAAGCCGCGATCCCGGCGTGAAAACCGTTCTCGCCCCCCATGCCGGATGGTGGGATGAGGCCGGGCACAACCTAACCGAAGCGGTGTTTACGCCCATCGGCAATTCCGCCACCGGATTGGCGGCGCTTTTGTCCGGCGAAATCGACTTTATCCAGCCGATCCCCTTGCAGGACGTTGCCCAAGTCGAGAGCCGCGACGGATTCAAAGTTCTTGAAGGCGAAGAAACCCGCGTCATCATGTTTGGCTTTGGCCATGAGCATGAAAAGCTGCTTTATTCGTCGGATGTGAGCGACGCCAACCCCTTTGCCGATCCGCGCGTGCGCTTGGCCGCCGCGCATGCCATTGATGTGGCGTCGATTGATCGGGTTCTGTTCCGGGGCAAGATTGAGCCGGCATCGCAATTAGTTCCGGCGGATATTTCCGGTTATTCCGAGGCTAACTCTTCGCGCCCGGACTACAACCCAGATCGGGCCAAGGAATTGTTGGCCGAAGCCGGTTACCCGGACGGGTTTTCCTTTGGCCTGAAATGCCCCAACGATCGCTACATCAATGACGAAGCAGTGTGCCGCGCCGCCGCGTCGATGTTTGCCGCCGTCGGTCTCAAGGCCGAACTGAGCACCGGACCAGTGCGTGATTATTGGCCCCAGCTGCGCGAAGACGACTTTGATATGTATCTGCTGGGCTGGTCGCCGGGCACCTTTGATATGGAACACCCGATCCGTTTCTTGATGCATAGCCAAGACAACGACAAAAAGCTCGGTTCGTGGAATTTTGGCGGATATTCCAATGCCCGCGTCGATGAGTTGCTGCCGATGATTCAGCAGGAAATCGACCCGGCCAAACGGCAGATGATGATTGATGAGGTTGTCAAAACCACCCAATCCGAAGTGGCCTATATCCCGCTTTACACCCAGCCGCTTATCTGGGCCGCCAAAGACAATGTTGACCTGACACAGCGCGCCGACAACTTCTTTATGTTGCGCTGGGTTACTGTGAACTAAGCCGCGCCGTCGGTTGTGAAAAAAAGGTCGGGAGGGGCGCTGCCCCTCTTGGTCGCAAGACGACCAATTCACCCCGGGATATTTCTGGAAAGAAGAAACCGCGAAGGGGACGGATTGGTGCCGGAGGGGCTAAAGGGACGGGACGTTCAACGCGGGTATGGTCTATTTCATTTTCAAACGGCTGGCCCAATCGGTCTTTGTGATGCTGGCCGTCGCCTTTCTGGCGTTTTCCCTGTTCCGATTTGTTGGCGATCCGGTCAGCCAAATGACCGGCGTCGAAACATCGGTTGAGGACCAAGAACGCCTTCGTGAGGACTTGGGGCTAAACGACCCGTTTGTCCTGCAATTCGCGCGTTTTACGGGCAATTTGCTACAGGGTGATTTCGGCTTTTCTTATCGGACTCGTCAGCCGGTGGCCGAGATGATCGTGACCCGGATCCCGGCGACTTTGGAACTTGGGATTGTGGCCTTGTTGATCTCATTGTTCGTGGGCATTCCCACCGGGGTCTATACGGCGTTGCGTCCGCGTGGGTTCGTAACCCAAACCATCTTAATGACCACCTTGATAGGGGTGTCGATCCCGACCTTTGTCATTGGGATCATGTTGATTTTCCTGTTTGGTGTTCAGCTGGGTTGGCTGCCGACATTTGGGCGCGGTGGCACGGTACAACTTGGCGGTTGGGAAAGCTCTTTATTTACGGTTGATGGCTGGCGGGCGTTGATCCTTCCGGCGCTGACGCTTGGTGTCTATCAGCTCACGTTGACCATGCGATTGGTCCGGGCCGAGATGATGGAGGTGATGCGATCCGACTATATTCGCTTTGCCACGGCGCGCGGTGTGCCGATGGGGCGGCTCTATTTCCGCCATGCGCTGGCCAATACGTTGGTGCCGGTGATCACCATTGTCGGTCTGCAATTTGGTGGCGTCATTGCCTTTTCCATCGTCACCGAAAGCGTCTTTCAATGGCCCGGAATGGGGCTTTTGTTCCTTGAATCGATCCGCTTTGTCGATATCCCGGTTATGGGGGTCTACCTTGTGGTGATCGCGTTTTTCTTTGTGCTGGTGAACCTGATTGTTGACCTTCTCTATGTGGCAATCGACCCGCGATTGCGGATCAAGGACGTGTCATGAAAGAGTTTCTGAAACGTTCCGAAGGGGTCTGGCTCTTTATCCATTCACCCGCCGCGATACTCGCGGCTTTGGTGGCTTTGCTCACATTTATAGGCGCGGCCTTTGCCCCGTGGATTGCCTCGGTGAACCCCTATGATCTTGGCTCATTTAGCCTGTTTGACGGGTTGTTGCCGCCGGTCTGGCAAGAGGGGGCTAACCCGAAATTCTTGCTGGGAACCGACGATCAGGGCCGTGATATGGTCTCATCAATTCTTTACGGCGCGCGCCTATCGTTGATCATCGGGTTGTCGGCCATGGTGATTGCGACGGTGCTTGGCGTGGGTCTTGGGCTTGCGGCGGGGTATTACGGCGGGCGGTTTGACGCCGTGGTCATGCGCATTGCCGATATACAACTCGCCCTACCGGCGATTTTAACCGCACTGTTGATCGATGGGATTGCGCGCGGCGTGTTGCCCGCCGATATGCAGCAAGACCTGCGGATCGCGGTTCTAACCTTGGCGATTGCCTTGTCACTTTGGGTTAACTTTGCCCGTACCGCGCGCGCGTCGACCTTTGTGCAGATGCAAAAGGAGTATGTGCAGGCGGCGATTATCATGGGGCAGCGCCCCATCCGCGTTATGTTTGTGCATATTCTGCCCAATATCCTCGGGCCGCTTTTGGTCATAATGACCGTTGATCTGGCCTCGGCCATTTTGCTGGAGGCGACGCTGTCCTTCCTTGGCATTGGCTTGCCTGCTGATAGCCCCTCGCTCGGGACGCTTATCAGGATCGGGATGCAGTTCATGTTGTCGGGGGAATGGTGGATTTTGTGGATTCCGACGCTGTTCCTTGTGGCGCTTGTGGTGTCGATCAACATTCTTGGGGATTTCCTACGCGATGTCTTTAACCCGAGGTTGCGCTGATGCTTACTGTTGAAAACCTCACGGTTAAATTCCCGTCACGTTTTGGCGACATCACCGCCATCGAGGATGTGTCGCTTTGTATCCAACCCGGCGAAATTCACGGTTTGGTTGGCGAAAGTGGCGCTGGCAAAAGCACCGTTGGCGCCGCGATTATCGGGTTGTTGCAAACGCCAGGATATATCGCCGAGGGTGACCTCAAATTGGGCGACACCGATCTTCGCGCTCTTGATCCCGGTGAGGCCCACGCGCTTCGCGGCAAACGCATCTCGATGATTTTTCAGGACCCGCAGACAAGCCTGAATCCGCTGATGACGGTGGAAGACCAGCTGATTGAAACCATCCAAGCCCATGAGAATATTGGCACAACCGCCGCCCGCACCCGCGCCATCGACCTATTAGAAGAAATCGGGATCACCGGCGCGGCGGAACGGATCAAATCCTATCCGCACCAGTTTTCCGGCGGGATGCGCCAACGGGTGGTGATTGCCCTTGCGCTTTGTACCAATCCCGAATTGATCATCGCCGATGAACCGACCACCGCCTTGGACGTTGCGGTGCAAAGTCAGGTTCTGGACCTCATCCGCACCTTGGCGGATACCCGCAAAATCGGCTTTATTCTCATCACCCATGATATTGGTGTTATTGCACAAATTTCCGATAGCGTCACGGTTATGCGGCGGGGATGTGTGGTGGAAACCGGCAAAACGGCACAGGTTTTAGGGGCCCCGCAAGAGAGTTATACAATCGGGTTGATGGATGCGGTTCCGCCGCTTGATCGCAAGCTGCGCCGCTTTCGCGTTCCCGAAGAAACCCATGACAGCGATGGGTCCGTGTCGCGGGCCGAGCAATGGTTGTTGCAAGGCCAGCAACAGAGCGAAATCGGCCTGACCATCGACGCGCTTCAGGTGCAATTCCCCGGTGTGCGCACCTCTTTGTTCCGGCGCCCCGAGCCGTTTACGGCGCTGCATTCCGTGAGTTTTGAGGTGAAACCGGGCAGTATCCTTGGCCTTGTCGGGGAAAGCGGATCGGGTAAATCGACACTGGCCAAAGCCATCACAGGGTTGGTGCCGCCAAGCGGCGGCGAGATGAAATTGGGCGGCGACCCCTTGCCAACCGGCAAGGCGCGCGGGCGCCGACACCCGTCGCGACAGTTGATCCAAATGGTCTTTCAAGACCCCTATTCAAGCCTCAATTCCCGCCACCGCATCGGTGACATCCTGTCAGAACCGCTGTGGCTTTATGACCTTGTGCAAGACAAAGACGAACGCCGTGCTTTGGCGGCGGATATGCTTGATCTGGTTGGTATGGCTCCGGATGCAATCGACAAATACCCGCATCAGTTTTCTGGCGGTCAACGGCAACGGATCGCCGTGGCGCGGGCTTTGTTGGCGCGACCAAGGTTCTTGATTTGTGATGAGCCGACATCGGCCTTGGATGTGTCCATTCAGGCCGAAATCCTCAACCTGTTAAAGGACCTTCAGGAAAAGTTTGGCCTAACAATCCTCTTTATCAGTCACAATTTGGCCGTCGTGCGGCAGATGGCCGATGATATGGTGGTTTTGCGCCATGGCCGTATCGAAGAGTTTGGCCCGTCGGAGGTTTTGTTTGAAACGCCACAGGCCAGTTATACCCAGAAGTTGCTAGAGCTTACCCCGGTTATGCCCAAGGAGTGGAACAGCGCCTGACCACCCCTCAATCGTCTGACGATAAAAGCAAATCTTCGACCAGACCCGACAAAAGCTGTGCCCGGCCTTTGACACCGGCCTTGCGATAAATCGCATTGCATTGCGATTTGACGGTGCCTTCGGACGTGCCGCGCAGATCGGCGGTTTCCTTGGTTGAAAACCCTTTGATGACCAACCAAGCCACGTCTTTTTCGGCATTGGTCAGGCCCCACCCCGCCAGTTTTTCGTCAACCGTCACAGCAAATGCACCCGCCGCAGAGCGGAGTGCCTGTTCTGCTTGATGCTGGCTGCGTCGGGCCTGAAGAACCGAAAAAACTCCTAAAACAGCCCCGAAAATCAATCCGATGCTGGCGGCAATTTCCAAAGCCTCGCGCATTTGCCAGCTATTGGCAGTGCGTTGCATACCCAAGAGCGACAAGGCCAAACTGACAACAAATGCCCCGGCACAGAGCACCTGAATTCCGACAATGAGCCAAAGAAGGAGATTAGGTCGTTTCAACCGACAATCTCCGATATCCAGCTATCCTGTTTTATGAACAGATTCATTTATTAATTTGGCCCGACCTGTCCCCTGGCTTGTCACCGGGTGGCGGCGGTGGAGGAGATCCGGGAGGGCGTGGTGCCCCATTGCCTGGCCTAGGTTTCGCATGTCTGGGCGGCGGGCGCTTTTGGTCGTCTTCGTCTTGGCGCACACGAACCTTTTGGGTGGGTGCAGCAATACGGTGCCGTTTGTCATGCAAAACCACCCCAGTTCCACGGGAGATCAGCAACTCGCGTTCAAAAACCCCATCGCTTGCCGTCACTACTATGCGGCGCAACCATGTGTAGCGGGTCGAGATGACAGAATATCCTTGGTCTGCCAGCTCTTGGATGATTTCATCGCTAACTGTCTGAGCCTTGGACGAAACCGGAGTAAAACACGCGAGGACGAGTATCAAAGCGAGAAGAGAACGAGATAGGTGGCCTAGCCTTGTTTTTCGGGTACCTGTCAACATCATGTCTAATCCATTTTCGGATTTTCAATCATAGCGTGTCTACGAGGAAATGCCATCGCTCAATTTTGCTGTCTTTTGAACGCAGTGATGTGGGCCTGAGGAGATTGGGTCAAACCGTTCCCATGCGCGTGGAGTCGGATTGCCCGGCGTTCGGGCCAAAGCGATAGGGAATCGACTGGCTACGCGAGTTTGATTGAGGCAATTTGACCAGCGCACCGCTTTGGGACTGCTGGATGTGTAGGTACCTCGGGCGGCTGGTTGAATTGGGTGCAAATCCCGCGCGTACATTTGCAATTTCCTCGGCGTGATTGCGGGCTGGTGAAAATGGCGGGGTCATATCGTCTTCCAGTCTTTGATTGGGTGCCTTGGGTCGAAATGGCACGCATTTGATCACCTTGCAGTCGCTTGATTGCCCTGTTTTGCGCCTGCTCGAGGTGAGCGGAAACGCAGGCGCAAAACAGTTTCCCGTGAGTGGGACGCGCTTTGAGGGTGCCCGAAATACAGGCCCCCATTAACGGTTGGGCGCAGCGGAAATTCCCACGGACGCACGACCGCCACGACCGGCTGCCTATATGCTTATCCATTGCGGGGCACATATTTCACCGATCTAGGATCATGGAGTGTGTCACGAGACGTGGCTGATCCTGTCTGTGATCAAAAACTGAATTTTTCGGGCTCGGCTATCGGCCAAAAGTTCGTTGTGCGGCTTTCAAACCCTAGAAAGACGCGCATAAACTTTAGGTATAGGGGCGGATTGGGCCGTTATCCGACCAGATCGCAGTTAAACAACCGACCAAATTGCGGGTTTGGGGCGTCTACCCTCGCGAGACGTTGCATGTGCCAAGCCAGGGCCTGATTGCTGGAAATGACCGGACGGTTGAGCCGGTCTTCAAGCAAGGGAATGATATCGAGACAGCGCAGGTTGGTGCAGGAAATTACGATCACATCACAGGGGGAATGGGCCGCGACACGTTCAGCCGCCCGGACGATGGAAGCAGGGGTGATGCGGGCGACCGTTGGGTCATCACCTTCTTCGAAAGAAGCAAGGCAGCTGATGTCGAATCCGGCGGCCTCGAGTTTAAGGCGCATGCGCTCCGAGACTTGTGGAATATAGGGGGTGATAAATCCGACCTGCCGGGCCTTGAGGCTTTGGCACGCGGCAATGATAGCTTTGAGCGGGTCGGTGACTTTGGCGCGGGGAAAGACGGATTGAATGGACTTGGCCACACGGTCGGAGCCAATCACAGTTGATGCGGACGTACAGCCATAGCCGATCACATCAAACCCCAATGACGGCGGAAGCAATCGCGCCGCGGCCGGTAGGTCAGCCTCCATTTGGCCCAGTGTTTCAGGGCGGATGTCAGACACCATAGGGATGCGGCTATGGTATAGGGCGACACCGTCCAGCGCCATCATTCGCGCGAACTCAGGCTCAAGCGTTTCGTCCGTTTCAAGAACGATGGCCCCAAATGTGGCGTGCGTTCCGATCCCATCATCGGTGTCGAAATCTAACTTCATCTTGGTCCCTTAGATCACCGGCAATTCTGGCGCGGCCCGCGTTGTCAGCAATTCGGCCCCGCTGGCGCGGATCACAATGTTTTCTTCATGCACCATAATGCGCCCATCGCCGTACCCAAGCGAAGGTTCCAGCGTCAGAACCATGTTTTCCTCAATCACTGTGTCGTCAAACGCCGCATGAGAGGGCCATTCGGTAAGCTGCATGCCCAAGCCATGACCCAAACGGCCCACGTCTCCGCCTTGCTCGTCCATCTCGCGGATCACCCTGCTCATCGTATGAAACAACTCGGCGCAGGTCATGCCGGGGCGGGCCGTTTCCAACCCGGCTTCGGTGGCGCGCCAGAGCACGTCATAGGCCCGGCGCGACTGATCATCGGCCTGTCCAATGGCAAAGTTGCGGTCAAAATCGCAAAAATACCCACCCCATGTGGCACCGGTGTCCAACATGACAATATCACCCTTGGCCAAGGGTTTGGCGGTTGGAGGGGAAATCACATCGACATACCCACCCTGCGCTGCACCACCGACAAGGTACGGCACATCATCGGCACCCTGAGCAAGCACCTCTTGTCGAAATGCCCGGAACAGATCGTCAAAAGGGACGCCGGGCCGCGCCATATCGGGCATGGCGGCGAAACTGCGAGAGCCGATGGCGCAAATATGGGCGAGCTTTTCAATCTCAGCCTCAGATTTAACCATCCGCAACCGGCGGATCAGCGCCGTGGCATCCGTTACTTTTAGTCCCGGCAACGCCTTGATCAAACGTTCATAATCGCCAAGCGGCATCCGCAATCCGGTTTCATGCCCCTTTAGCACGCCAAGCGTTTTGCCCTTTTGTGCCAAAGGGTGAAGAAGGTCAGTGAGCAGGGAAATGCCATCGTCGGTGGGGGCTGGTGCGCTCCAGGTGCGGATGTCGTCGATCCACGTGCTGCGCATTAACGCCGCGCCAATCTCGGGGATGACCGCGATGGGTTTGCCCGTCGCAGGAACAACGAGAAACCAAGGCCGCGTCGGGCTTTGCCAAAACAGCGTGTGAAACCCGGTGAAATAGCGTAGTTCGGCCTCGCTCATCAAAAGCACGGCATCCAACCCTTGCGCGCCCATTAGGGTCTGCGCGGCATGCAACCGGCGGTCAAACTCTGCATCCTCAAATCCACGCGGCGGGGCCTTAGACATGGTCGGCCCCCTGCAGAATTGCGTTGAAGATTTCAGGGTCTGTGACACCTTCGGAGCCAATCAAAAGCACCCGCGATTTGGCATCCAAGCCCAGCGTTTTTGATAGGGTTTCGTTTTGGCGTGCTGCGATCACGGCGGCCAGCCCGGCAACCGCACTTTCGCCAGCGTGGATAACCGGGTCGCCAAAGGCGGGGCGGGCGAGAAGCCGGACGGTTGGAGCGACGATGCTATCGGGGATGACAATGAAATCTGACGCCTCTTCTGCGAGAATGTCCCAAGCCATAGAAGACGGTTCGCCACAGGAGAGGCCCGCCATGATGGTTTCGTCGTGAATGGCGACGGTGGTGGCCTCGCCCGCCTTGGCGCTTGCAAACAAACAGGCGGCGCGGTCCGGTTCGACGATCACCACGCGCGGGGATTGGTCGCCGTAATACTGGCGCAGAGCAGCGGCAACCGAAGCGGCCAATCCCCCGACGCCGCCTTGCAAAAACACATGGGTTGGCGGCGCGGTTAACTCGTCGCAGGTTTCGCGGGTCATCACGCCGTACCCGGCCATCACGTCGCGCGGTGGCTCGGTATATCCGGGCCATGACGTGTCGGACACCACAAACCAACCGTTGTTCTCGGCCTCTTGTTTCGCCAGATGGACTGAGGCATCGTAGTCGCCCTCAATGCGCACAACATCCGCCCCAAGATCACGCATCGCTGTGGCGCGGCCTTCGCTAACTTCGGCGTGGATATAAATTCGGCACGGGGCACCAACCCGTTGACAGCCCCAAGCCAATGAGCGGCCATGGTTGCCATCGGTGGCGGACACCAAAGTGATCTTGGCGCAGTCCTCCTTGAAATGGCCCTTGCGGATGTCCTCCAAGGAAACCGCTTGCCCGGTTGCTTTACCGATTTCGCGCTGGAGCACGCGCATCGCGGCGTAGGACCCGCCAAGCGCCTTGAAACTGCCCAAGCCAAATCGCGGCCCCTCGTCTTTGTAGTCGATCCGCGCAACACCCAGCGTGTCGGCCAATCCGGTTAAAGCAACCAACGGAGTTGCGGCATAGCCATCCCAAGCCATGATCTCTTGTTGCGCAGCGGTAAAATCCTCGGGGCTCAAGACTTGATAAGCGGCCTTGGCCGGAGACGGCGATCCGGGTGTGTGTTCAATAGCTGCGGCGGCGAAGGTGGCGAACATAAAGGTATCCTAGTGCTGAGTTACCCTAAGTCGTAGCGCAAAAATCTGGCCATGAGACGCCGATTTTCGCCGGATTTGGGAGGAAAAAGATTGCATAGCGCGACGCTTGCGATGATTTTCGTCACATGGATGACAAAGATCTCGAGATTTTGAAAATGGTACAGGAAGACGCCCGCCTAACGGCGGATGCGATCAGCCTGCAACTTGGCCTATCGGCACCAGCCGTGCAAAAACGGTTGAAGAAGCTTAGGGACAGCGGGGTGATCGACCGGGAAATCGCGGTGCTCAATCCTGCGAAACTGGGGCGTGAGATGACCATCATCGCCGAGGTCATTTTGGAACGCGAAAGCCGCGCGCATCTTGAGGCGTTCAAACGCAAGATGCAAAGCGCGGATTGTGTGCAACAGTGTTACTACACCACCGGCGAGGCGGATTTTCTGTTGATCCTGACGGTGGCGGATATCAAGGAATATGAAGCGTTTACAGAGCGCTATTTCTTTGATGAATCCAATATTAGCCGGTTCAACACCTCGGTCGTTATGGACCGGGTTAAGGTGTCGTTGGACGTTTTGTAAACCGGGGCCGCAGGGATTGCAGCGGCCCCGTTTGGATTATGCCAAGGACGGCAACCAAAGCACAATGGATGGGAAGGCGATCAGCAAACCGATGGTTGCGGCGTCGGCGAGGAAGAATGGCGTTACGCCTTTGAACACGTCCTGTACGCTTAGATCATCGCGCACCCCAGCAACCACAAAACAGTTGAGGCCGATGGGTGGGGTGATCAGGCAAAACTCGGCCATTTTCACCACCAAAATCCCGAACCAGATTGCGCACATCGGGCCGGACATGCCGAATGCGCTATCGGCTGCGGCGACGGCTTCGCCACCGTTAAGGGCCATGACCGCCGGGTAGACAACCGGGAGGGTCAAGAGAAGCATCCCGATGGCATCCATGAACATGCCAAGCACCGCATAGGCGAGCAGGATGCAGATCAGGATCAACATGGGCGAGTACTCAAGACCGGTAATCCAATCGGAAAACGCCGCTGGAAGTTGTGCAAAGCCGAGGAAGCGCACATAGATCAACACGCCCCAGATGATGGTGAAAATCATCACGCTAAGCTTGGCGGTTTCAAGTAGGGCGTCTTTGAATTCCGACCACCGCATGCCTTGGTAGAGCGCCATGAGGAACACAACAAAGGCCCCGATTGCGCCGCCTTCGGTCGGCGTCCCCCAGGCGTCGCCGCCAAACGGGTTGTAGACGAACAGGATGATCGTGAAGACGACGATGACGATGGGCAGCGCCGGGGGGAGTGCCTCAAACCGTTGTTTCCAAGTGAAGCCTTTGACCGGGGGACCAAAGTCTTTGATGACCAATGCCATGCCGACGATCAACCCGCCGTAGATCACCGCAGAGAAAGCACCGGGGATGAAGCCCGCGAGGAGGAGCTTGCCCACGTCCTGTTCGACGATGATCGCATAGATCACGAGGATCGCCGAAGGTGGAATAAGCGAGGCCAAAGTACCGCCCGCCGCGACAACACCGGCGGCAAAGCGTTTGTCATAGCCGATTTTGAGCATTTCCGGGATGGCGATGCGGGCAAAGACCGCCGAAGTGGCGACAGACGCCCCGGACACGGCCGCAAACCCCGCCGTTGCAAAGACGGTTGAGACGGCAAGGCCGCCCGGCACCCAAGCCAACCAACGTTTGGCGGCCTCAAACAGGGCTTTGGTGAGACCGGCGTAGTAGGCGAGATAACCGATCAGGATGAAAGTCGGGATCAAGCTCAGCGCTTGCGACGAAATCTTGGAATGCGGCACTTGGCCGGCGGTCTTCACCGCGACGGTCACGGCCTTGCCAAAACGGTCGGGGTCATAGCCAAATTTGGCCCAGAAAATCCAAACGAGGCCAATCAACCCGGCGGCGGCGGCGGCAAAGGCAACGCGCATCCCCAGAACAACCAGCACCAGCATGCCGCCCGATACGATCAGGCCAATATCAATAGGTTCCATGTCAGCTGTCCTTAACTATCGTGGCCCGAGACATGCTCGGCTTCCATCGCGGCTTGGGTGGCGGCGTCGGCCACAAGCGGCACGGCGATGGGTTTGGATTCATTGAAGAGGATGGCGCGGCCATAGGCCCAGAGCTGCAACATCAGGCGCAGGCACAGCACGCCAAACGCCACCGGGGCGAGCAGTTTGGCAGGCCAAAGCGGCAGGGAAATGTCCATCGAGCTGTCGCGGCTCCACATGGGGGCGGAGAAATCAAAGCTCCGGTCGAAATGCGCCCAAGTGCCCCAAACGAGCAGAACCATCACCAAGAGAATCACCGCCGTTGTGATAAATTCGACGATATAAAGGCTGCGCCCTTTGAGCGCGCCAACCAGCATATCCATGCGGATATGACCGCCGTCACGCTGGGCAAAGGAGATTCCCATAAAGGCGATCAACGGCATGGCCTGTTCGATCCAATCGACATAACCGGGGAGAGGTTGATTGATGAGATTGCGCCCGCCAACGGAAAACACCGCCATCACCATAAGCGAGAAAACCGCCAGACCACTGACAAGGGCGAGCACGCTTTCAACACGATACAGAGACTGATCAAGCTTGCTTAACTGGCTGTCATCGGACAGCACTAGGGAAGACCCGGCCATGGCTGGTTCTCCTGCATTTGAGATTTCGGGGAGTTAGAAAGCTGCGCCCCTAGGTGGGCTAGGGACGCAGGGGGTCAGGCTTATTTGGCCTCGGCGATCATGCCGGTGACCAGATCGTAGAGTTCTTGTGCAGGCAGACCACGCGCGGTGTTGTCTTCGATCCAAGCAGCGGCAGCAGGGGCAGCGGCGGCGTCCTTGAAGGCAGCCAGTTCATCGTCGGTGAAGGTCACGGATGTGATGCCGCGTTCTTCCAAAGCTGGGCCCCAAGCGTCCATGGTCTTGGTTTCATAGGACGAAATGTAGTGATCCAAGGCTTCGTCAACGGACCCAAGCAGGGCGTCGCGATGTTCGTCCGACAGATCGGCCAGCGCGTCATTGTTGACCACAACCGGGCAATTCACGGTGCCGGGGTTAAGGTTGGTTGTCCACCATGTGCCGTTTTCGATGGTGCCAAAGGACATGTGAGCGTGAGGCGCAAAGCTTACCGCTTTGACGATACCGCTATCCATGGCTTGACGCACTTCAGACGCCGACATGGATGTTGGCACGGCGCCGATGGTTTCCATGGCGGCACCGATACCGCCGGTGGCACGTACGCTTAGACCGGTGAAATCAGCCAAGGTTGCAGGCGCGTCGCCGACGCCGACAAGGTTATACTGAGGCAGGGGTGACGGCATCAAGAGGGTGGCTTCCCAGCGGCCCAGATCTTCGATGACGGCGGGGTGTTGATACACGGCCATCGACAGATCGACCTCTTGGCGCAGCGATGTCACGCCGAGGAAAGGCAACTCGAGAACGGTGATCGAAGGGTTCTTGTCGCGGTGATAACCGGCGCAGAACTGAGCCATTTCGAACGCACCAATAGAGATGCCATCAAGGTTCTCTTTGTTCTTGGACAGACCACCATAAGAGATGTTCAGCGTGAACTCACCATTGGTTTTTTCATTGACCAGCTCGGCGAGCTTTTCGACGTGCTCGGTGAATGCGCGGCGTTTGCCCCACAGGGACACGTTCCATTCTGTGGCCATGGCTTCGGTTGCAAAGGCAAGGGTCAGGGCGGCGACGGCCGTCCGAGTCATTAGGGTGCGCATGATTGGCTCCTCCCAGATACATACGTTGATGATGGGCCGTAACATCTAGCATGCCGTGTGCCTTGCCTATGAAGGAAAACGCCAGCGGTTTACACCCTGCCCTGCGGATTTCCGCAACCCGTGCAGAAGGTCATGCCAAAACTGTTCAAATAAGGTGAAAATGATTTTTTGAAACGGCCTAGAACATATCAAGCGTCGCCGCTTAAAACACCTTATATCTCAGTCACATAGATCCTTTTAGGTGCTGCAAGCTATGCTATCAAAACGACCACTCATAATAGCGACGTTTTTACGGCGTCTTTTTCGATATCTAACGCTTTGGATCATTCATGTCAGACCCAAGGACGCAGGGCAGGAGTATTCCCTAGACAGTCGTGGGCAATTCGGACTAACCGTTTGTCGATAAACCGTTCTTCACTTGTTTGTATCGTACCCTATAGCTGGCTGAGAAATGAACTTTACAAACTTCAAGGATCGAATCTGGAAATTATACTCGTTTGTCGCCCGAATTGGCATGGCTTTGCCGGGGCGATTGGCGCGGGCCAGTTTCGGGGGCATTACTTTTCTCATGTGGTTGGTGTGGGCGTTGCCTTTTACGCCTGTGCGGCAAGCCTTTCGGGATCTGGCCGCCCAGTGTAATGCCGGTTCTGCCACTGGCATCTTTCGGCGCTATGCGCGTAGCTTTTCACTATTACTTTATCGGATGGAGTGCATCCGTTATGGGCGTACAGCCGAAATTGGGGCGTTGTTGGATATTCCTGAAAGGGATCGATTTGACGATATAGTCGCACGCGGAGGTGCCATTTTCTTGATGCCCCACGCGCATGGTTCGGTGACTATGGCCGAAGCTCTCGGTCAAATTCATCCGCTCTTGCTCTTTGTTCGTGCGACGAAAGATGATGATCGGGCGGCCTTTCAACGCGAATATTATGATCAGATGACCTGTGATGTCATTGATGTTCGCCGGGCCGATGATGTTGTGTCGTCTCGCAAGATGCTGTCCGCCCTGCGCAAAGGTCATATCATTCTAGGTGGTGGAGATTTCATTCGTCGGGCACCCAAAACAGATGAAAATATTGCCAAGGATGTCGTGCGGGTCCAAGCCTTTGGGGAGCCTGTTGGCGCGATGCGATGGCCCGCCCGGTTTGCCGCTAAAACGGGTGTGCCAATAGTGCCTGTGAACATTGTTGATTCTGGGACGCAACTTACCCTCCATATGGGCGAAGAAATCGCCCCTGGGGATATCGTGGAAACAACCCAGAAATGGATGGACGGTATGGTTGAGCTTATCAAACAATACCCCGATCAGTGGGTTTTTTGCTTGGATCGACATTGGCGCCGGGTTTTGGAAAAAGCGAAAACCGTGGATGAAACCTCGTAAACTTGCGTGTGTGGTTCCCTGCTGTTGGGCAACGTAGTCTCAATCCGAAATGAACCCTCTTAATCACGGACAAGGGGCCTCGTTATCCACGGCTGCCGACGCTTCACCCCCTTATCAAAGCGCCACAACTGTCTGGGTTTGGGTACCCAAACCGTCGATGCCAAGGGTCACGGTGTCGCCAATATTGAGCCATTGCTGAGGGGTCATCCCCGCCCCGACACCCGGAGGTGTTCCGGTGCAAATAAGATCACCCGGTTCAAGCCGTGTGAACTCCGACATGTAGCTGACAATGGTTGCCACATCGAAGATCATCGTACCGGTATTCCCGGTTTGCTTGCGCTCGCCATTCACGTCCAACCACATGCCCAAGGCTTGCACATCGGCGATTTCGTCGGGGGTCACCAAAGCCGGGCCGGTAGGGCAGAAATTGGGGAAGCTCTTGCCCTTGACCCATTGGCCAGAACGTTCAAGTTGCCACGCGCGTTCGCTGAGATCATTGACGAGGGTGAAGCCGGCAATATGGTCCATCGCTTCATCTTTGGTGATGTTCAGCGCGGGTTTGCCGATCACAATGCCAAGCTCAACTTCCCAATCCAGCTTGGTCATTTTGGGGCTATAGAGAATGTTATCATTGGCTCCGCAATAGGTCGCGGTGGATTTATTGAACAGGATTGGTTCGGCAGGAATATCCATGCCTGCTTCGGCTGCGTGGTCGGAATAGTTCAGGCCAACACACCAGATGTTGAAGGGTTGCGCCACTGGCGGTGCCAGACGTTTGTCCGCCACATCCGCGATCGGAAGCGACATTGGATCGGTTGCTTTCAGCGTTTCCAATAGTTCGGGCGACATGGTCCTTGGTCCAAAGTCCTGAACAATCGAGGATGCATCGCGCGGTGTTCCATTTGCGTCCAAAATACAAGGAATTTTGGACCCCCACCGGTCCCCATAACGCGCTAATTTCATGCTGTTTCCTTTTGTTTCGCGCCCCACCAGGTGTTCATCATCGGCGCCCCGCCAACAAAGGCGTCGCGCCCCAATACATCCTGAATCCGCAGACATTCATTCCATTTCACCATACGTTCGGATCGGGTGAAAGAGCCAACCTTGAGTTGGCCGCCCCCCAAACCCGTTGCCAGATGGCTGATCGAGACATCTTCGGTTTCCCCGGATCGGGCCGAGACTATCGCCCCCCAACCATGGGCCTTCGCGGCGCGGAATGTGTCGACACTTTCGCTCACCGTGCCAGCTTGATTGACCTTGACCAGAACCGCGTTGCAGGCCCCTGCCCCGGCGGCGTCTTCGACCAATTTAGCATTGGTGACCAAGTAATCGTCGCCGATGATCTGAACCTTGTCGCCAAACCGTTGGGTGAATTCGATCATGCCGTCGGGGTCGTCTTCGCCCACTGGGTCTTCGATGGAGGCAATTGGGTAGCTGTCCATCCAGCCGCCCAACATGTCGATCAATTGGCCGCTGTCCATGGCTCGATCTTCCAAAGCCAATCGGTATTGGCCGTTTTTGCCAAATTCAGACGCGGCGATGTCGAGCGAGATAACAACGTTTTCACCGGGCTTTTCACCGGCTTTTTCGATCGCCGCAACCAAGGTTTCCAAGGCTTCTTCGTTGCTGTCAAAGACAGGCCACCAACCGCCTTCGTCCGCGACACCGGCCAGCTTCCCGCGAGAAGCCATGATGTCGCCCGCCGCAAAGTAGACCTCGTTGGTGATTTCCATGACCTCTTCAAAATCACGCGCGCCGGGGACCATGATCATGAAGTCTTGAATGTCAACGCGCCGCCCGGCGTGGGCACCACCACCGAAAATCTGAATTTCAGGCAATGGCAGGCTTGGCGTGCACCCATAATGTGTCGCCACATACTGCCAAAGTGGCAAACCCGCATCTGCCGCTGCCGCATGAAGTATTGCCAGCGACGTCGCCACGGTGGCGTTGCCGCCTAAGGTCTCCTTGAGCGGTGATTGATCAAGCGTCAGCATGACATTGTCCGCCGCGCGTTGATCCGACGCGTCACGTCCAATCAATCCAGCTGCAATAGGGCCATTTACGCTATCCAAAGCCTGCGTAACGCCTTTGCCGCGCAGGGCTTTGCCGCCATCCCTAAGGTCAATCGCTTCGCGCGTGCCGCGGGATGCACCCGCCGGGGCAATTGCCCGGCCAAGCACGCCGTTTTTCAGTGTCACATCAACCTCAACGGTTGGATGCCCGCGCGAATCCCAGACCCGACGGCCCTTTACTGATGCAATGGCCGTCACGTGCCGATCTCCTTTAGTTTCGTTTTCAAAATCGTCACCAGTTCAGGTAGCCGTTTTGGTGAGGCATGTAGCAAGTCACAGGCCAAAGCCCGCAGGGCAGCTTGTTCATGGGCGTCCAGATATTCCACCGGAGATTTGCCATCGACCCGTCCAAGCATCAACGCCGGCAAGAGCCGACAAATGCGTTCTTCAAGGTCTTGAACGGGTTCCCAAGTCACATACCGCGCGTAGCTTTGCCAAAATTCTTCAACATTGCTCAAAAGCCGGTCGCGGCACGCGGGAAGATGTAGCGCCTTGATCACCAAGTGGTTCAGGCAAAAGGAGACGTCAAAGCTTGCATCGCCTATGGTCGCGCATTCTGCGTCCAAAAGCACCGGACCAGAGGTGCGGAACAAGATGTTTTTGGGGCTGACATCGCCATGCACAAGAACCCGATTGCTGGCGTACAACATATCGGCCAACACGGTCAGATCCTTGGCTAGATTGGGGTGCTGTTGCGCTGTGAAAACCAGATAGGGTTCGATCCGCAACGCGTAGAAATCATCACGGTTTTGAAAGGGACCTCTATCAAATCCGTCTTGGCCTGAGGCTGCATGAATTTTCCCGAGCATATCGGCGACGGCCTGCGCCTCGCCCTTGTCCGGCGCTTGGGACAACAGGGCCTCTTTCCAAAGGTAGACGTCGGACCCGGCCAAAAACTCCATGGCGAATCCATTTTGAACAACCGAATGCCCAAACAACGTCAGCGAGCTTTCCGGCTGAACTTGGGCCGCCACTTTGAGCCAAGCGTATTCAGCAGCGTTGCGATGCACGGGCGCGCGCCAATCCGCGGCGACTTTGAGCTTAGGCAATGCGAATTTGACACACACCGACCGATTGCCAAGATCAACCTGGGCTATGTCAGAGGCCACACCCCCGGTGAGCGGTATCACGCGGGAAATGTCGTTTGCTCTTCCTAGGCCGAGGTCTTCGATCAATGTGCCGCAGCGTTGTTGAAATTCTATAGACATGGTTCCGGCGTCTCGCCCATCTGTCACAATGTTATCTATGTTCACGTGAACATTTTGAAGCGAATATCGCCATGAAATCGAATCCTGTCAAGACATCCCAGTGGGTGAATGCTACTCTGCAAAAAAGTAGGGGACTAAGTGTCAGGTCGCGTAACGATAAAATCTATAGCTCGAGATTTGGGAATTTCTCACATGACGGTGTCCCGCGCTTTGTCGGGCCATCCAAGTGTGCTGCCAGCGACCAAGGACTCGGTTTTAAAACGCGCAAAAGAATTGGGGTATGTGCGCAATGCCGCCGCTTCTGTGATGCGTGGGGATGGCGCGCGAATAGTCGGGCTTCTTTTGCCGAATATCATTAACGAATTCTACGCCCGGTTCGCCAACACAATGGCCTTGAAATGCGAAGATGCAGGCCTGCAATTGATTATCCACCTGACCAATGACGACATCGCCGCAGAAGCCAATTCTCTCAAACAGTTGCACGAAGTTCAGGCGCATGCGGTGGTTATGGTGCCTTCGCCTGGCTCTCTCGACGAAGAGCTGCCGCATTTGCGGGCCATGTCCGTTGTGCAACTGATCCGGAAACGTGACATTGGTTTTGGCGTTCCGTCAATTTTAGTGGATGACTTTGATGCTATCCACGATGCCGTTGTTCATTTAGCTCAGGCGGGGCATCGCGACATTGCATTTATCGGAGCCAGTGCGGATTTGTCATCCGGTAAATCGCGTCGCGCAGCCTATGAAGCCGGCCTTGTCTCTGCTGGCCTATCTTTGCAAACCGAGTTGCTGCAAACCGGGTCGCCGACTTTTGATTGTGGCCATGACAAAGCCCACTCCCTTTTGAAAGAAGGTACTGCCACGGCCATCGTCTGTGGTGGGTTTGAAATGTCCAATGGGGCGCTGAGCTCGATCATACAATCGGGAAAACGTCCGGGGCCAGACATTGGGTTTATCGGGTATGGAGACCCGTCTTTCTATGCGTGGGTCGGTGGAGGTATTTCCACGATTTCCGTTCCTGTCGATGAGTTGGCGTTCAAAGCCGTGGCTTTGATATCTGATGAGGTCGATGCAAGAAGGGATTTAGCAGTTCCTTTCATGGCGTCTTTGAGAATACGAAACTAGGTGTTCTCGCCCCCCTTTGGCATCTTCAAAATTTCAATCGATTGATTTAATCGGTCGTTTGAATTAGATAGGCGCATGTATGATTCCGAAAGACCGTTATGACCTCGAAACCTGTTGACCTCTATCTGCAACCCGGGACACAAGACCGGACTCAGATCACCCGGAATGCCCTTGTTGTGACGGCGCTAAAGTTGTTTGGAACCAAAGGGTTTGACGCGACAAGCACGCGTCAAATCGCCGACGCATCCGGGGCAAATATAGCCGCGATCAGCTATCATTTCGGGTCAAAGGAAAACTTGCGTATAGAGGTCGCTCGGTCCGTTGCCGCCCATATGGGGCAACACGGCCCGGTGCGGGCGTCCGCCGATATGGACAATGAGGCAATCCAAGGACTAAGCCCGGAACAGGCCCGGAGCATGATCCGGCAACATATTAAAATTGCGTTGGACCGGGACAGTTTGGGCCCTCTGGCAGATGACATTCTGCAATTTTTCCACGTTGAAATGACCCAAGAATCGCCTGTGGTCGACATCTTGTTCGACAACGCCCTCAAGCATAGCCACGAACGCATGTGCCGATTGGTTTCGCGTTTGAATGGCGAGGCATGGGACAGTGAAAAAACCAAAGTGGCCGCCCTGATGATTTTCGCCCAAGTCATGGTGTTTGACCTCGTGAGGCCGGTCGTTTTGCGCAGCATGGGGTGGGACAAAATTGGCCCCCAGGAGCGAGACACAATTTTGGACGCCGCTTGGATAAATTGACTTTGAACAGCGACGGGAATTCCACCGACATACGTTACAGTCGAGACACTCGGCTTTTTGACACCCATTTCACATGAGATTGTGAGCACAAAATGAACTTTCGCTCCCTGCTATTTATTCCTCCTATCGCTGCTGGTATCGCGGGGTTCATTTGGATGACAAATCGCCCCGCCCCAGAGATTGAACAGCTCCCTGAAACGGCGGTTGTGGTGCGTGTTCAAACGGTTGAGCCGCGTCAAATGTCCAGCACAGCGATCGGGTTTGGCCGGGTTGAAGCCGCCCAAAGCTGGTCGGCGATCTCTGAAATTGAAGGCCGTATCGTTGAGGAACCCGAGGGTTTGGATGTCGGGAGCATCGTTGAAAAAGATCAGAGCCTCATCGCCATTGACCGCACCGACTATGAGCTGTCGCGTCAAAAATCTTTGGCCAATGTGGAAAACGTTGTTGCCCAGTTGGCGGAACTGGCGCGGCAAGAAGAAAACTCGCAATCACTTTTGGCTTTTGAAACGCGTATTCTAGAGGTGGCGCAGGCCGAATTTGAACGGGTTCAGGCCCTTTTGGAGCGTGGAACAGGAACCCAAGCGGCGGTGGACACGGCACAAAAAGCCCTTCTGGCGCAAGAAACATCGCTTGCCAGTCTGAACAACACGCTTGCCCTTTACCCGGCTCAGCGCGCATCGCTTGAGGCCACTTTGGCGGTTCGGCAAGCGGAGTTGAAAGAGGTTGAACGCTCGCTTGAAAAGACCAAAATCGTTGCGCCGTTTCGCGGCCGGGTTGCCGAAATCAACGCCGATTTGGGGCAGTTCATCCGTACAGGTGACAGCCTGATTACACTTGAAGGCACCAAAACCGCCGAGGTTGTGGCCGAAATCCAACCGCGCGCCTTTTCCAGCCTGATGTTTGGTGGCCCACAAACCGCGTTCTTATCCGGGCAAGTGTTTGAAACCAGTCAGTTTACATCCTTGATGCAAGAGATGGGCATCGCCGCCAAAGTGACGCTGAGTTCAGGTGAGCTTAGTGCCGAATGGCCGGCCGAAATTGTTCGTTTGCGTGGCACGATGGATAGCGAAACCGGGGCAATGGGCATCGTGGTTCAAGTCACCGATCCGTTGAAAGTGACGCCGGGCCTTGCCCGACCGCCTTTGCATGCCGGTACCTTTGTGAGCGTCGTTCTGACTGCCGAGCCTCGGGATAAAGTCATCGCCATCCCGCGTCATGCGGTCCATTTGTCCGACACCGGCCAGCCGTTTGTTTACCTCGCCAATGACGAAGATCGCTTGGAGATCAAAGACATCGAGATTGGGCAGGTTATCGGAAGTGACATTCTAGTGCGCGAGGGGCTGGTTGGCTCGGAAATCCTTGTCTTAGGAAGCCCGCGCCCCCCGGTTCCGGGCCTAAAACTGACGCTTGTTGATACGTCGTCCCAGCAGCAGGACAAGTGACATGATCAATTATTTTGTCCGCCACCCTGTGGCTGCGAACCTGCTGATGGTAATCATTTGTATCCTTGGCGCGGTTGTTATCAATTCAATTGAACGCGAAACTTTCCCCGAGTTCACCGCCTCGAAGGTGGGTGTAACGGTTGTCTATCCGGGGGCGTCGGCCCGCGATGTCGATGAAGATATTTGCACCCCACTCGAAGATGCGCTGACCGGGATTGCCAACCTCGAAGAACAAACCTGTTTGTCCATGGACGGTCGGGCTTCGGTCACCGCGGAACTGGCCGAAGGCGAAGATATCATTCAGTTCTTCAATGACGTGTTTTCGGCGGTGTCGGGGGTAAATGACCTTCCGGTGGATGCGGAAACACCCATTGTCGAGATCCAAGCCAGAACCGACATGGTGGCATTGGTTGCGGTGTCTGGCATCACCGGCAAACAGGGGCTTGGCGAATATAGTGACCAACTGGCGGATCGGTTGCTGGCCCTAAATGGGGTGGCTGAGACCAATGTATCCGGGATCACGGACCGCGAATTGCAGGTCGTTTTCGATCAGGCCGCTTTGCACCGGTTCGGATTGTCCGCCAGCGAAATCATCGACGCCATTCAGGCCCGTAGTCTGGCACAACCGCTTGGCACCGCTGATCTCGCCGACAAAAGCGTGGTGCTGCGCTATGCCGACACCCGACGGTCGATTGCCGAGTTACAGGACCTGATCATTCTGGAAGACGAGGCCGGCGGGTTTGTACGGTTGCGCGATTTAGCCGACGTCATTATGCAAGACACCGATGAGAACGTCGAAGCCTTTATCAACGGCAATCAAGCGGCAATTGTCTCAATTTCCAAGTCCAAAGACGCCGATAGCATTCGAGTGTTTGAAGCGATCAGTGAGGTCTTGGACGCCGAACGCGCCGCCTACCCGGAACCCTTCAATCTTGAGGTAACCAGCAATATGACCGAAGTGGTTGAGGAGCGGCTTCAGCTGATCCTTGCAAACATCGGGATTGGCTTGGTTTTGGTCTTTGCGACCATGTGGTTGTTCTTTTCTCTGCGCGAAGCTTTGTGGATTTCCGCGGCGCTTCCGGTGTCGTTTCTAGGCACCCTTTTCATGATGAGTGTGCTTGGCATCACCATTAACATGATCACCCTTGTTGCCTTGTTGATGGCGGTGGGTTTGATCATGGATGACAGCATTGTCATCGCCGAAAACATCGATAAATGGCGCCACCGGGTTGGCCCGATCGAGGCCGCAGCCCGCGGCACGGCCGAGGTCATGCCAGGTGTTGTGTCGTCCTTTTTGACAACGGCAAGCGTGTTTGGGCCATTGATGTTTTTGACCGGGCAAATGGGTCAGGTTCTTAAATACATCCCGTTTGTGCTTTTGATCACCTTGGCGCTCTCTCTGATCGAAGGGTTTTTGATCCTCCCCCATCACCTGAGCCATTCGGGTGGGTCGGTCGAAGATCACGACAATCGTTTTGCGGTGCGTTGGATGGAGCGGTTCAAGGAGAGCGTTGTCATACCAATCGCCACCCGGTTGGTGGCCGTGCGGTATTTGACCGTTGGCTCGGTTGTGGCGGTGTTGATTTTGTCCATCGGGCTGATGGCATCAGGCACCGTCAAATTGATTGGCTTCCCGGCGACCGAAGGCGACACCGTCACCGCACGCTTTTCCCTGACATCCGGCATTTCGCGTGACCGCACCATTGAAACAGTCGACCAAATGTTGGCTGGTCTGGCGATTGTCGATGCGGAATATAGCAAGAATACTGTTGATCAGGCCCCGTTGGTGGAACGGGCTTTGGTGCAATACGCGGTGAATAGTGATGTTTACGACAACGGCTCTAACACCGCGACAATCACCGTGGACCTATTGGAAAGCTCCAAACGAAACGTGAGCGCCGATACGGTGCTTGAGGCATGGCGCAAGGCAGCGGGGCCGGTGCCTGACCTTATCCAATCGTCCTATACCCAATCCGAAATGGGCCCGGGCGGCTATGATTTGGACGTCGAACTAACCGGCTATGATTTGGCTGAATTGGAATCCGCGTCCAATGCGATGTTAGCGGCGTTGTTGTCGCGGCCCGATGTGGTTGAGGCGTCACAAGATTTCTATGGCGGGCGCCAAGAGGTTCAGCTGACCCTTAATGAGTATGGCTATTCGATCGGCCTGACTCCTCAGCGATTGGCCAGTCAAATTCGCAGCGCCTTTGAAGGGGCCGAAACCGATAGTTTCCGCTCGGCTCAATCTAACATGGCGGTGCGTGTGAAGCTGGATGATGCGGTTGCGAGCCTGACGGAAATCGAGCTGTTTCCGATTACCGTTGGCACCGGCAAACAGGTCGCGCTAGCATCGGTTTCGGATATGACGCTGACCGGTGGCTATCCGACCATTACCCGCAAGAATGGTCAGGCGTTGGCACGTATTCGGGGTCAGATCGACAATGCCGTTGTGACTTCGGCCCAGATTTCCGCCGTGGTGACAAATGACATCGCACCGCAGCTGGCCTTGAACTATCCGGGTGTCACAGTAGGCATCAGCGGGGCCACACAGGAACAAAATGAATCACAGGCCTCGCTTGGCTCACTTTTGCTGTTGGGGCTTGTTGGGGTCTATATGGTTCTGGCATTTCAATTCCGGTCCTACACGCTGCCGGTGGTGGTGATGCTCTCGATCCCCTTTGCCCTGATCGGTACGATTTTGGGTCATTGGGCGCTTGGGATAGATATGTCGATGCCAAGCTTGATCGGCTTCGCGTCTTTGGCTGGTATTGTTGTGAACAACGCCATTTTGTTCCTGACCTTCTTCCAAACCCATTTGAAAGGCGATGATTATATCGGTGCCTCTTTGGATGCGGTGCGTGCGCGGTTCCGCCCGATCTTGTTGTCCACGTCGACCACCTTTGCCGGATTGGTGCCTTTGATCCTTGATAAAAGCCCGCAGGTGCAAACCATGGTGCCGATGGTTGCCTCGGTGGCGTTTGGGCTCTTGGCCTCTATGCTATTGGTGTTGCTGGTGTTCCCGTCGCTCATGTCGATCTATTTCGATATGTTCAGTGTGCGTAAATGGGTTGGTCAATTTGCAACTGCTGAGCCTGAAAAAGTATAATCCACAACCCGCGCAATCCATGTTGTTGATTGCGCGGGGTCCAATACGAATTTGACTGTTTTTTGATCGGGTTTCAGCGTCTAAATACCCCTATGGCCGACACAATCCCTTCTCTCAAATGGTTCACAACCTTTCGCACGCTGGCGCAATCCGGTTCGGTTCAATTGGCGGCGACGCAAACGCGGCAATCGGACAGTACGGTGTCACATCACCTGCAGTGTTTGGAAAAGCATCTAGGAACCGCTTTGTTTGATCATTCCTGCCGTCCCATGCAGTTAACCGCGCAGGGTGCCATTTACCTACGCTATGTCGATGAGGTTCTGTCATTGCTTGATCAGGCGCGAAGTGACGTGTCTGGAAAATCGCCGCATCACTTGCATAGCCTGCGTTTTGCGATGATCGAAGATTTTGAAAGCGATATTGGCCCGGAAATCACCCGCCTTTTGGCAAGCGCCCTGCCCAATTGCCGGTTCACCCATTACACGCGGATGAGTCACGAAATTCTTGATCTGTTGCGCAATCGGGATGTCGACATCGGCATTGCGACCCAGCCGCAAACCCCTATGGCCAATCTAATCGAAACGCCGCTTTTGCGGGATCCTTTTGTCTTGGCCGTGCCAGCGCATAGCACGCATAGCGCCGAAGAGTTTGTGCAAGGGCAAAGCGGCCTGCCCTTTCTGCGTTATATGTCCAGCCAGATCATGGGAAGCATGATCGAAGCGCAATTGTCGCGGTTGCGGATCAAGCTCGACAATACCCATGAGTTGGATAGCACGTCGTCAATCATGGCGCTTGTGGCGCAAAACAGCGGCTGGGCGATTACCACGCCAAGCAACTATGCCCGCGGTCAAAGGTTTCATACTCAGATCAAACTCTTGCCTTTCCCGCGCAAAGGTTTTGCTCGTCGGATTTCGATGTTTGTCGGCGGCCCGGATATGAGCGATCTTGCCCAAACCATTCTCATGGCACTGCGAAGCCAGCTTTCGACGCATAGCGTTGGTCCGACGCACGCGGCCTACCCTTGGCTCCGGGAAAGCTACCGGCTGATAACAGATTGATGTTTAACCAATAATATTGAACGCCGCCCGGATGTCTTTGTCCTGTTGCGGAGTTAAATAATTGGGATGATGGTTTTCTAGGATGGTGCGGGCGCGGGTTTTGGCGCGGGTCCACGCATCCTTTGCCCCGCCGTCCTCCCATGTTTTGGGTTGGTCGCGGTCGGCAAGTTTTGGATAGTGATAATCCCGCTCCATCGCCTGATAGGTCGCATCAGCTCCGAGAAAATGCCCTTCGCCCAGAACCGAGGCGCAGATGGTTTCATACCCCAGCGTATCTTCGCTTACCTCGATCCCGCGCAAGGCGCGGTAGGTCATGGCGTGCATGTCATCATCAAGAATAAAGGCCTCAAAACTCGCTCCCAAAAGCGAGGCCGTCATGCCCGAACTTTCATAGATCAGATTGCCTCCGGCGAGGGCTGCGGCAAGGCTGGTCATGCCTTTTTCAACACCGTATTGCGCATCAATCGCCTTGGCATCGGTCATAGAACAGGCCACGCCAGACGGTAGGCCGAGCCAGTTCGACAATTGCGCCGAGGCCGCATTCAGAACGGTGGTTTCTCCGCCGCCCCCGGCAAAGGCCCCGCTGCGCAGGTCAATCACCAACGGCCAATTGGAAAAGACCATCGGAAAGCCCGGTGCGATCACATTGACCATCACCAAACTGGCTAGCGTCTCGGCCAAGGATTGAGCCAAGAACCCGGCCAGTGTGGCAGGCGCCGTTGCACCGGCCTGCGCCGCTGTGATGCAAGACATCGGGATATTGTGTTCGATACATTTATAGACCACCTCAACGGCGTCCTCGCCAAACCGCATGGGTGAGATCACCGGGCTGATATGTGCCTTGCAAAATGGTCGCTTGGCAAACCCACCTTCCCCGCCTGCGGCGATATCAAACATCCGGACAATCGGATCGACATGCTCGGCGACAGTAAAGGCGGTGGCGACGGGTTTTGTGGTGTTGCGCAGCAAAGCGTAGGCGGTGTTGACGTCAAGATCGAACATGTCCGGCACATCCGTGGCAATGCAACAGCGCGTAAACCACGCGACATTGTCCAAGGTATCCTGAAGCCGGGTGAAATTATGTAGATCCTGCAAGGTTGAGGGACGATAACGCCCCGTGTCTATATCGAGGGTGGTCACGGCGGCTCCGCCGGTACCGAAATATACACGGTCGCCGCCAACATGGATGTCGCGCGCCGGATCACGCCCAAATAGGGTGAACTCCTTGGCCGATGTGCTGATGACCTCTTGCACCATTGTCTCGGGCAATCCGATCCGAGCATTTCCCAGATCCTGCGCACCTGCTTTTAGCAAGTCTTGCGCCAAACGCTCTGGAACTTCGCCCATGCCCAGCTCTGCCAACAACCGCAACGCTGTGTCAAAGATCGCCTGCATTTCTGTGGGTTTTAATGGCGCATAGGCCCCGCCGATCTGTCCCGGCGCGGCTGGATTAACCTTTGGCGGTGCAGCGCGGGCTTGCAGCCGTGCTTGTCTCCCGGCGCGCCGGGTCTTGGGGGGCGGTGCGGTCATGAACCCTCGCATGTTACATAAGTTTAGGAGAACCTGCTTGCGCGGTTCCCGCAATCCTACCGTACCATTTCCGAATTTTCCGTCCTGCCTTTCCAGATTTTTAGGAAAAGTGGGTTGTTGTTGACGGGGCCACTCTAGTTTCGCTCTGGTGTTTTCAAACGCGAAAGGGGTGATCATGAAATCGCAGACCAAGGTTGTTGTTATCGGCGGTGGCATTGCCGGGTGTTCGACCCTGTACCACCTGACCCAAGAAGGCTGGAGCGACGTCGTTCTCTTGGAACGCAATGAGCTGACCTCAGGCACCACATGGCATTCTGCGGCTCAGGTGACCAATTTCGGCATGAACCAGACAATGGTTGGTCTGAAAACCCATTCCATCAATCTTTACAAAGAGCTTCGTGACGACCCCGACTATCCGGTGAGCTATAATCATGGTGACGGCGGCATCCGGCTTGCCAACACCGAGGCACAGATGGAGGGCTATCGGCACTTTGCATCGATGGCGCGGGGTATGGGTGTTGAGTTCGAAGTCATCGACGCCGCCGAATGTGCCCGTCGCCATCCGCTGATTTCAACCGACAACCTGCTTGGCGGGTTGTGGGATGGCAATGACGGCGACATTGACCCCGCGAGCCTTTGTCAGGCCTTGGCCCGACGCGCGCGCAAAGCCGGGGCCGAGGTCTATCGCAACACCCCGGTGACTGGCCTCACACAGCACAAAGACGACAGTTGGACCGTGCATACCGACCAGGGCGACATCCGCTGTGAGGTTGTCGTGAACGCCTGTGGGTACCGGGTCAACGAGGTTGGCGCCATGATGGGCGTGCATCACCCAGTCATGTCGATGGAGCATCAATACTTTGTCACCGAAGACATCCCGGCCATTCGGGATGCGGGCCACCGGATGCCGCTTTTGCGTTGTCCGATTAGTGACTATTACAGCCGTCAGGAAAAGAATGGCTTGTTGGTTGGGTTCTACGAACAGGATTGCAAAACATGGGGAATGGACGGGATCGACCCGCATTTCGTCAACGCCCTGTGCCCCGACGATCTTGATCGGATCACCGACGTGTTGGAGGGCGCATTTGAACGTATGCCCGCCCTAACCGAGGTTGGCATTACCACCATTGTCAACGGGCCGATCACCTATACGATTGATGGTGCCCCGCTTGTTGGCCCCATCCCCGGCAAACGCAATGCTTTTTGCATCATCGGGCTGCGCGCTGGCTTGGGTGAAGGCGGCGGGCATGGCTGGATGCTGGCGCAACAGATTGTCCATGGTGAGGCCTGCTATGACACTTGGTGCATTGATCCGCGCCGGTTTGCGGGTCACACCAATGTGGAATTGACGGCGCTTAAGGCGATCGAGGATTACCAAAACGAGTTCCGTTTTCATTTCCCTAATGAACACCGCCCCGCCGGGCGCATGGCGAAGACCACGCCGCTTACCCCGGTTTTGGCCGCCGAAGGGGCCGAATTCACGGTGGTCAATGGCTGGGAACGGGCTGAGTTTTTCAAACCGTCGGATGATTTCCGCGTCACCCACAGTTTTCGCTTTGACGAAAGCCATCCCCATGTTGCCGCCGAAGTCGACGCTGTGCAAAACGCCGTGGGTCTCTGCGAGGTCAACGGGTTCAATCGGTTTGAGCTAACCGGAGCTGATGCCCCTGCCTTTCTTGATCGAATGATTTGTGGTCGTTTGCCGCGCAAGCCCGGGCGGGTTGGTCTGACCTATCTGCTCAATCACCACGGCATGGTCAAAACCGAGGCGACTTTGGCCAATATTCCCGCCTCAGATCGGGGACCGGATCGGATTTGGTACGGGTCTGCTGCGGCGGCCGAGCTCCATGATATGGATTGGTTGCAAGCGCATCTCAACCCCGAGGAAGATGTGCAAATCCGTTCGCTCACCAATGATCAAACTATTTTGGTTCTAGCCGGTCCAAAGGCCCGCGATGTCATGCAACAGGTCAGCCGCGAGGATTGGTCTGCCAAAGGTTTCCCTTGGCTGTCTGTGCGGGAATGTTTCATCGGGATTGCGCCCGCGACGGTGATGACGGTGAGCTTTTCGGGTGAATTGGCCTATGAAATCCACATCCCCAATGCGTCGCTCTATTCCGCATATCTTTCCCTGCGCGCGGCGGGTAAAGCCTATGGGCTGAAGCTCTTTGGCGGGCTTGCGGTTGACTCGATGCGGATGGAAAAGGGGTATCTGCATTGGAAGGCCGATATCCTCACCGAATTTGACCCGTTCGAAACTGATCTGAGCCGGTTTGTGACCATGGATAAACCTGATTTCATTGGCAAAGAGGCCCTTGCCGCGCGGCAATCAGACGGCCCGCGCAAACGCCTTGCCACCCTACGTGTTGATAGCGACGACACGCCGGCCCATGGCGGAGCCTCGGTCATGCGCGGCGACAGGATTGTTGGCACGGTGACCTCTGGCGACTTTGGACATAGGACACAGACCAACCTAGCCTATGCCTTTGTTGATCCTGATCTGGCCGAGATCGGAACCGACCTTCATATTGATATGTTGGGGCAAATCGTGGCGGCGCAAGTTGTTCCTAAGGGCCAATATGACCCGGACATGAGCCGGGTTCGCAGCTAAACCACAACCGGGTTCCCGCATATAACCAATGGGAACCCGTTATCGCTAAACAAACCTACAGTAGAAAACTTGCAGCAAAGTCATGAGTTAAGGTAGAGGTCGCCTATGCAGGTCCTCGATGTCTCTCATAGCCCGATACTGGTTTTCGCCTCGCTTTTGGTGGCGTTGATGGCCGGGTTTACCGGATTGTCACTGACCAAAGGTCTCTCAGACCGCCCAGTTGCGCAACGCAAAATCCTTATTGTGTTGGCCTCAATCGCGCTTGGGGGTGGAATTTGGTCTATGCACTTTGTGGCCATGCTCGGCCTGCAATTGCCGATCCAGTTTTACTATGACGCGGCGGTTACGCTGACCTCGGCACTTGTTGCGATTCTGGTGGTGGGCTGTGCGCTTTTGATCCTGCACTTTTGGGACCGCACCCGTGGCACCCTTGTTCTGGCTGGGATGATTGTGGGCTTGGGCGTTTTGGCCATGCACTATCTCGGCATGTCCGCGATGGAGCTGTGCCAACCGCTCTACACACCGGCGGGCATTGCCCTTGCGGTTGTATCGTCTTGTGCGTTGAACATCGCCGCCTTTGCCATCGCTTACGGCAAACGCTCCCAACGCAATATCATCTTTGGCACGCTATTTTTTGGGTTTGCGGTCTTTGCGGTCCATTTCGTCGCCATGGGTGGCACCGATTTTGTTGCCATTGATGTGCTAAGTGATGTCGGCCCTTTGATCAGCAACGAGGTCATGGCGATTGGCGTGGTTTTGTCGAGCTTTGTGTTGTGCGGGGCGTTTTTGCTTACCGGTGTTACGTTTCTTGCCCCGTCCGATGCGCCGGTTGACCCACCCGCGCCTGTGTCTTCGCCCGAGCCAGAACCGACACCTGAAGCGCACCACCCCGTCCTGCAAATCCCGTATGAACAAGAAGGTCGGACATTGTTCATCGATACCAACGCCGTTGCCGCCATTCGGGCCGAGGGACATTATACGTACCTCTACACCGCCGATGACAAACTGTTTTGCGTCTGGCCGATTTCCGAAGCCGCCAAACGGTTGGCGCAAGGGCCGTTCCTACGCACCCATCGCAGCTTTCTGATCAACCCGGCGCATGTCTCCGGATTTGAACGGTTCAAGGACAACGGCGTGTGTCATTTCGAAACCGAACATCTGACCAAGGTCCCGGTGAGCCGGTCTCAACTCAAGGCGGTGCGGACCGCATTGGGTGTCTAGCCTGCGCGCAACTCGTGCAGCTATGGTCGCATTTCGTGCAGAAACCCGCTCTTTTCACTGAAATTCAAGTGCGTCTGACGACCTCTCAAACGCACCGTCCTCCTCGTAGCCAGATGAACTGCATGTCGGGGAGGACAAGCAATGATACCAGCGGCGTTCGATTATTATCGGCCCGAAACCATGGACGACGTTATCGCCATTCTACAAGAACACGGTGACGACGCGCGGGTGATGGCAGGCGGGCACAGCCTCATTCCAATGATGAAACTACGCATGGCCGACGTGCCGCATTTGATCGACCTTCAGGCGATTGATGGGCTCTCGGATATCACAATTGAGGGCAATCGCATCACCCTTGGCGCGATGGTCACCCAGCATGATTTGATTGCCCATGATGGCCTTACTGCTGCGGCGCCGATCCTGCAGGAAACAGCGTTACAAATCGCCGATCCACAAGTGCGCTATATGGGGACAGTTGGTGGCAATGTCGCAAATGGCGACCCCGGCAACGATATGCCCGGCCTGATGCAGTGTCTAGATGCGACCATCAATTTGATCGGCCCGGATGGTGCCCGTTCTGTCGCCGCGCGTGATTACTACGAGTCGGCCTACATGACCGCCCGCGAAGATGATGAGGTTTTGGTTTCGGTTTCTTTCGACACGCCGAGTGGTGGCCACGCCTATGAAAAGCAAAAACGCAAGATTGGCGATTATGCGACCGCCGCCGCGGCGGTTCAGATTGCCAATTCGGGTGGCATTGTTGCCTCGGCTTCGATTGCGATGACAAACCTAAGCGATGTTCCTGTGTGGTCGGATGATGCCGCCAAGGCCTTGATCGGCACCAGCTGTGATGCCGACGCGGTCAAAGCCGCCGTTGCCGCCATGCTGGGCGATATCGATCCATCCGAAGACAACCGCGGCCCGGTCGCGTTCAAGCGCCATGTTGCGGGGGTCATTCTAACCCGTGCAATCACGCGCGCCTGGTCTCGAACAACGTCACGGGCATAAGGGGGGAACACCATGTCTGATAAAATGCACATCAAACTAACGGTCAATGGCGAGCCAAAAGAGTTCCTCGCCGAACCGCGCGAATTGCTGATCTACGCCTTGCGCGAAAAGCTCGACATCACCGGCCCGCATGTGGGCTGCGACACCTCCCATTGTGGGGCCTGTACGGTCACGTTGAACGGCAAATCGGTGAAATCCTGCACCATGTTTGTAGCCCAAGCCAATGGCGCCGAGATCACAACCATCGAAGGCATCGGCGCACCGGATGCGCTGCATGTTTTGCAAGAAAGCTTTAAGGAACATCACGGACTTCAGTGCGGGTTCTGCACACCCGGCATGATCACCCGTGCTACCAAGCTTTTGGAAGAAAACCCAAGCCCGAGCGAAGAAGACGTTCGCTTTGGCATGGCGGGCAATATCTGCCGCTGTACCGGGTATCAGAACATCGTCAAATCCATCCTTGCTGCGGCAAGCGAGATTAACTCAGCCAAAGAGGCAGCGGAATGAACGATATGACCCCAGATCGCGAAGAACGCTCTGCCAACCTCAAAGGCATGGGATGTTCTCGTAAACGCGTTGAAGATGCGCGTTTCACCCAAGGTAAAGGCAACTATGTCGATGACATCAAGCTGCCCGGTATGCTGCACGGCGATTTCGTGCGCTCGCCCTATGCCCACGCCAAAGTTGTCTCCGTCAACAAAGAGGCCGCTCTTGCGCTTCCCGGTGTTGTGGCGGTTCTGACCGCCGAAGATCTCGCGCCGCTGAACCTACATTGGATGCCCACCCTTGCCGGTGACAAACAGATGGTTTTGGCAGATGGCAAGGTGCTTTTCCAAGGCCAAGAGGTCGCCTTTGTCGTCGCCTCGGATCGATATATCGCTGCCGATGCGGTTGAGCTTGTTGAGGTGGAATACGAAGAACTGCCGGTAATCACCGATCCGTTTGAATCGTTGAAATCCGATGTGGTTTTGCGCCCTGATCTTGATGGTCAAACCGAAGGGGCCCATGGCCCGCGTAAACATCACAACCATATCTTCACATGGGAACAAGGCGACGAAGCCGGGACCAATCAGGTGCTCGACAATGCCGAAGTCGTTGCCGAAGAGACCATGTATTACCACCGTACCCACCCCTGCCCGCTTGAAACCTGTGGCAGTGTGGCGTCGATGGACAAGGTCAACGGCAAGTTGACCCTATGGGGCACGTTCCAAGCGCCGCATGTGGTGCGCACCGTGGCCTCGCTGCTCTCGGGTATCGAAGAGCATAACATCCGCGTTGTGTCGCCCGACATCGGCGGCGGTTTTGGCAACAAGGTTGGGGTCTATCCTGGCTATGTTTGTTCCATCGTTGCCTCGATCGTGACCGGGGTTCCGGTGAAATGGGTTGAGGATCGGATGGAAAATCTGATGTCCACCGCCTTTGCCCGCGACTATCACATGACCGGCAAGATTTCCGCCACCAAAGAGGGCAAGATCACCGGCTTGCATTGCCATGTGACGGCTGATCACGGCGGGTTTGACGCTTGCGCCGACCCGACCAAGTTCCCCGCCGGTTTCATGAACATCTGTACCGGATCATATGACATTCCGGTCGCTTACCTGGCCGTGGATGGGGTTTACACCAACAAGGCACCGGGGGGCGTTTCCTATCGCTGTTCCTTCCGCGTGACCGAAGCCGTGTATTTCATCGAACGAATGATCGAAGTTCTGGCAATTGAGTTGGACATGGATGCCGCCGAGTTGCGCCGCATCAACTTTATCAAGAAGGAGCAGTTCCCATATACCGCCGCTTTGGGTTGGGAATATGACTCGGGCGATTATCACACCGCTTGGGACAAAGCGTTGAAGACCGTTGATTATGACGGCCTGCGCAAGGAACAGGCCGAACGGGTCGAGGCGTTCAAGCGCGGCGAAACTCGCAAGCTGATGGGCATTGGTCTGACTTTCTTTACCGAGATTGTCGGCGCCGGGCCGGTCAAGAACTGTGACATCCTTGGCATGGGCATGTTCGACAGCTGTGAAATCCGGATCCACCCCACCGGGTCTGCGATTGCGCGTCTGGGCACGATTTCCCAAGGTCAGGGCCATGCGACAACCTTTGCGCAAATCCTTGCCTCGGAAATCGGCATTTCGGCGGACAGCATCACCATCGAAGAAGGCGACACCGATACCGCGCCCTACGGGCTTGGCACTTACGGGTCGCGCTCAACCCCGGTTGCTGGGGCGGCAACGGCGATGGCCGGGCGAAAAATCCGCGCCAAGGCGCAGATGATCGCCGCCTATTTGCTTGAGGTACATGACGATGATGTCGAGTTCGACATTGACCGTTTTGTTGTCAAAGGCGCGCCTGAAAAGTTCAAGACGATGAAGGAAATCGCCTACGCCGCCTATAACCAAGCCATTCCGGGGATCGAACCGGGGCTTGAAGCGGTGAGCTATTATGATCCGCCCAACATGACCTATCCCTTTGGGGCCTACGTCTGTGTGATGGACATTGACGTTGACACCGGTGTTCCCGAAATCCGCCGCTTTTATGCGCTGGATGACTGTGGCACGCGGATCAACCCGATGATCATCGAAGGGCAAATCCATGGTGGTTTGACCGAAGCCCTTGCCGTCGCTTTGGGTCAGGAAATTGCCTATGACGACATCGGTAATGTGAAAACCGGGACGTTGATGGACTTCTTCTTGCCGACCGCATGGGAAGTGCCAAATTACGAAACCGATTACACCGTCACCCCAAGCCCGCATCACCCGATTGGTGCCAAAGGTGTGGGCGAAAGCCCGCATGTGGGCGGCGTGCCGTGTTTCTCAAATGCGGTACAGGATGCCTTCCGCGCCTTTGGATTGCGTCACACCAATATGCCCCATGATCATTGGCGCATTTGGCAGACCGCAAACAAACTGGGCCTGCATGAGTAAATGTTTGTCGGATCGGTTTTAGGCTGATCCGACGAAAAGGCAGGGGCGCTGCCCCCGTCTGCTTTGCAGACTCCTCCCGGGATATTTTTAGAAAGAAGAAGCTGAGGGTCGTGGTGGCACATCTTGAGTTGCAAAAGGCGTTGGCGGCGCAGGGCTATGTGGCCGATGACGATTTGGCCATGGCCGTTCATTTGGCTTTGGCTCTGGGGCGTCCCTTGTTGATCGAAGGCGCGGCTGGCGTCGGTAAAACCGATCTGGCGCGGGTCTTGGCCCACGTTCAGGAAACCGAGTTGATCCGCCTGCAATGTTACGAAGGATTGGATGCGTCACAGGCCATTTATGAATGGAATTATCAGCGTCAATTGCTTTCGATCCGGGCGGCGGCCGAGGACGGCGAAACCGGCCGGAGTGTCGAGGCGCGGATTTTTTCAGAAGAGTTTTTGCTAGAGCGGCCTTTGCTCAAGGCCATTCGGCAAGCCAAGTCTCCTGTTTTGTTGATTGATGAAATTGACAGGGCAGATGAGGAGTTTGAGGCTTATCTTTTGGAAATCCTGTCCGAGTTTCAAATCACGGTGCCCGAGCTTGACACCATCACCGCCACAAGCCGCCCCATTGTCGTTCTGACGGCCAACGGCACACGCGACCTGTCTGACGCGCTGCGCCGACGGTGCTTGTATGCCCATGTGGATTATCCGGATCGCACCACAGAACTGGCCATTCTCAAGGCCCGTTGCGCAGACATAGAGACGAAATTGGCCGGGCAAATCATTGGCTTTGTGCAATCGCTGCGCAAAGAAGACCTCGAAAAAACACCGGGTATTGCCGAGATGTTGGATTTTGCGGCGGCGCTCTCGGGCCTCGGCATTGCGGACCTGACCCAAGACCCGGTTGCCTTGCAAGCCTGTCTGACGACCTTGTTGAAAACCCAAAGCGACCGCGCCAATATCACCACCGAAGTGGCACAGCGCCTTGCCGGGAAAGCCGCATGAGCCGTGTCACCAAATTCGCCGCACGTGATCCGGGACCAACGGCGCGCATGGCCGGGTTTATGGCGCATTTGCGCGATAACGGTCTGCGTCTTGGGGTTGGGGAAACCGAAATGGGGCTGGCGGCGCTTTGCCATGTGCAGGCCAGCGACCCAAGCCAAACCCGCCCAGCTTTGCGCGCCATTTGCTGTGGCAGCGCCGATGACACCGCGCGGTTTGACGACCTATTTGATGCTTTTTGGCTAAACGGAGGACGCGTCGCGCAAAAGACAATCCCATCTCAGTCCCCGGCCTCGGATCATATCCACAGTTCGCGCAATGCCTCCGGTCAGGATGAAGCCGGTGGCAGCGGTACGCCGACCGTTCCAGATGGCGGCGAAGGAGAGGCCGATGCGGATGGCCAAGGGCGTTTGCAGGCCAGTTTACATCAAGCCAAGATGAAGAGAGACCTGCGCGATTTGGTGCAACCCGAAGATATTGCCGAGGCGCAAAAGATCGCCGAGCGACTAGGAACCGCCTTGCGCCATCAAAGGTCGCGCCGTCGTAAGCAAGCCCGCAAGGGTGATCAAATTCACTTTCGCAAGGTCATGCGACAGAGCCTTGCAACGGGTGGCGAACCGCTTTCTTTGCCGCTTAAACAACGCCCTGATCGGCCGCTGAAAATCGTTACGCTTTGCGATGTCTCCGGGTCGATGACCACCTATGCCAAAGTGTTTTTGGCCTTTATTGCCGGATTGATGCGGGCAGATCAGACTTTTGACGCCTATCTGTTTCATACCCGTCTGGTTCGCATCGCCGAAGCCTTGCGGGACAAAGATGCCCTGCGTGCGCTTGGCCGTTTGTCTGTATTGGCGGATGGCTTTGGGGGCGGGTCGAAAATCGGCGCGTCGCTGGATCAGTTTAGCCGAACCTATGCCCGCCGCTTTGTCGACGGCCGCACCGTCGTGATGATCCTGTCCGATGGCTATGACACCGACACGCCCGATATGATCGGCGACGCGCTGGCGCGGCTCAAAAAGCGCGGCTGCAAAATTATCTGGCTCAATCCTCTCAAGGGATGGGACGGATATGAGCCGGTTGCGCGCGGAATGGCCGCCGCCCTGCCCCATCTTGACCTGTTCCGCCCCGCCAATCGCCTCGACGATCTGGCCGCCCTTGAAAAGGAGCTGATCCGCCTATGATGCCTGCTGATTTAACCAACCCCGAAATTGCCGCGCTGGCCAAACAACTTCGGGACAAGGGGGAACCGTTTGCCATTGCGACGGTCTTGCGAACTCTGGGGGCGACCGCGGCGAAACCGGGGGCCAAGGCGCTCTTGGATATGGATGGTACGATCTTGCAAGGCTGGATCGGTGGCGGCTGCGTCCGTGGGGCCGTCGCCAAGGCGACCAAACGGGCGTTGGACGAAGGGCAGCCACAGATGGTGTCGCTCTTGCCGCAAGACTTGTTGGATGAAAAGGGCATCAGCGCCGGTGACGACATTGAGGGCATCCGCTTTGCCCGAAATGGCTGTCCGTCCAAGGGATCAATGGACATATTTGTCGAGCTGGTGCTGCCTCTCCCGGAACTGGTGATCTTCGGTGACTCGCCTGTGGCGCAGGCCTTGGCGCGCCTATCAGCTCAGTTCCAATGGGCCGTTTTGAGTGGCACGCCCGAAGCCCCTCCCCCACAAATGTCGAGCAGTGTTGGGCGCATGACCGTGGTCGCGACACAAGGCAAAAACGATCTGGCAAGCCTCAAATCGGCGCTCGCCTCGCATAGTCAATTCATCGCCTTTGTTGGCAGTCGTCGCAAATTCGCGGCCTTGTCGGAAAAACTATTGGCCGAAGGGCTAACACAGACCGACTTGGACCGTGTCCACGCCCCGGCTGGCCTGTCGATTGGGGCCGTGACCCCGGACGAAATCGCCTTGTCGATCATGGCTCAGCTTACCCAAGAACGCCGGCGCAATCAGCGCGGCCCAACCGAAAGGTCCCCGACATGAAACGCCTGCTGAACCGATTGCGCAAACGCCTTGCCTACAAACCGCTCACCAAAGAACAGGCCGACCTTTTGGCGTCGGTTAAATTTCCCTGCTGTTAAAAGGACGTCCCCTTGGAACTGAATGACGAAATCACCATCAACGCTCCTATGTCTGATGTCTATGCTGCGCTGAACGACCCTGAAATCTTGCGCCAGTGTATTCCAGGCTGCGAAGAACTTATCAAACACTCCGAAACTGAACTTGAGGCCAAAGTTGTCCTTAAGGTTGGCCCTGTTAAGGCAAAGTTCAGCGGCGATGTCACCTTGGATACCGCAGGAGCACCAAGCGCGTTTTCCCTAACCGGTCAGGGCAATGGCGGCGCCGCCGGTCATGCCAAGGGTGGGGCCGATGTGACCCTTCGCGACGAAGATGGCCAGACCATTTTGACCTATGCGGCCAAGGCCGAAATCGGCGGCAAACTGGCCCAACTTGGGTCGCGTTTGATCCAAAGTACCGCCAAAAAGCTTGCTGGGAAGTTCTTCAAAACCTTTGCCGAAGTGGTTGAACAGGTCGACGCCTAAACCTGACGCCGCCCCGGCCTTTCATCTGCGATGGTGCAAAATGGTAAAGGGGCGGCGATGCCGGGCAAATTCGGGCTTGTCGGTTGGGCAACACTTGTCCCGCTCGGCTTTGCGCATCACATGTTCGGCCATGATCAAGGCGACCAGAGCGACAAAGGCCCCGCCTGCCATTTGGCCAATCAAAACCCCGGCAGCCCCCCAATATTGCGCACCAAAATAGACAAAGGGGATGACACCCAAGGTGTTGCGCCCCCAATTGACCCATGTGGAATAGAATGGGTGGCCAAGATTGTTGAATGATGCATTGGCGACAAAAATGATCCCATTGAAAATCCAAAGCAACGACAGTGGTCCGCAGAACAGATAGATCAAGTCGCGGGCGATCCCGGTGGCGTTGAACATATCAGCAATCAGATCGCGGGACAGGTAGAGCACACCGACCACTGGGAAAACATAGATCACGATCAAAACCATGGCGCTGTTAAACGCTTTGCGAACACGGTCATGCCGCTGCGCGCCGAAATTCTGGCCGATTATCGGGCCGATTGCCCCGGACATGGCAAAGATCAGGGCAAAGGCCACCGGCGTCACCCGGCCGATCACCGCCATCCCGGCCACGGCGGCCTCGCCAAATTCAGCGGCGGCGCGGGTAACATAGGCACCCCCTATCGGGGTGGCGACATTGGCCAACATCGCTGGCAAGGCAATCGCGGCAATGGGTTTGAGATCGCTGAAAATAGCCGAGGTAGAGAGCGCAGTTAGGCCTCCGTAGCGGCGGAACAGATACCACAATGCGACGCCCGCCACCGTGACACGCGCCGCGACCGACGCCCACGCCGCCCCCGCAAGCCCCATATCGAGCGTGAAGATAAAGATCGGGTCAAGCACGGCGTTGACGATTCCGGCGCTCAACGTCGCCATCATCGATAGTTTCGCCGCGCCATGGCTTCGCAGCGCCGCTGATCCGACAATGCCGATCATCAGGATCGGCATGGTTGGAACCAAGATTTGCAAATAGGAGATGGCTAAATCCTGAGTCGGGCCAGATGCCCCAACCAAAGCGGTCAATCCAGCCAGATTTTGGTAGATCAAAATCGCCACGACCACGGCAAAGGCGAAGCCAACCAACATAACATGAGTCAACAGCTCGCGGGCGCGATCCGCTTTGCCTTCGCCTAGCGCTTTGGCAACCAAGGCACCGCCTGCGATGCCCAAACCAATCGACAAAGACGTGGTGACAAACAGGATGGTTCCGGCAAATCCAACCGCAGCCGCAAGCTCTTCTATCCCGAGCATCGAGATGAACAGCATGTCGACAAGATCAACAATGAATAGCGCCACAAACCCGACCGCCGCCGTAAGTGACATGGTGACAATATGCCCTGTCAGGTTCCCGGTTAGGAATTTCGCTTGTTCGTCGCTCATGATTTGCTTGAGCCTGTCATGATGGCTTGCATTTGGTCGCCTAGCTCGGCCTCCCAAGCTTCTCGTTTTTCGCGGATCGAGTTCAGATAAGCCTCGTTTTCCATCGGTGGGATGTCTGGATCATAGTGTTCTGCGGCATCAAGCATCGAGCGGCGATCAAGGGCATTAAACGCCTCGATCATGTCGTTGGCTTGCTCTTTTGAGTACCCAAGCGCCTCGATCGAGCTGCGCCCCATGCGCATCGAACTGTCATAGGTTTCGCGGATGATGTCACGACACCCAGCGGCCCAAAGATCATAAACATGGTTCCGATCAAGCGCCCGCGCCACGACGTGCACATCGGGATGATGGGCCTGAAGATATTTCACTAACTGGGTGATCCGTTCCTTGTCATCAATGGCAATCACAAACAGTTTGGCCTTGGAAATTCCTGCGGCGTGAAGCAAATCAGGCCGCGTTGCGTCACCGTAATAGGCTTTCATGTCAAAGGCTTTGAGGATTTCAAGCTGAGCTGAGGAGAAATCAATCACCGTCGGGTTCATGCCACAGCCGCGCAAAATCCGGGCGATCAAGCCGCCCACTCGACCATGCCCAGCGATAATGATGTCAGATCGGTTTTCAATTTCATCTGCTTCGCGCTGTTCTGCTTGCGCAAACCGCGGCGCGACAACCTTGTCGAAGAGGATGAAGAGCCCCGGCGTAAAGAGCATCGACAAAGCGACGATCAAGAGCAAAATCTGAGCCAAATCGCCGGGGATCACCGCGTTGGACACCGTAAAGGCCAATAAAACAAAGCCAAATTCACCGGCTTGGGCAAGGCCGAGCGTAAACAACCACCGATCCGCGCCTTGCAATTTGAAGATAACCGCCAGCACAAAAAGCACCGCCGATTTCACCACCATCAAGCCAAGAGTCAGGCCAAGGATAAGGGCGAAGTTGTCAAACAACAGGGCAAAGTTGATGCCCGCGCCAACGGTCATAAAGAACAGACCCAAGAGCAATCCTTTGATAGGTTCGATATCGCTTTCGAGTTCGTGTTTGTATTCGCTATTGGCCAAGACAACCCCGGCCAAAAAGGTGCCAAGCGCCGGAGACAACCCGACAAGCGACATCAAAAGCGCAATGCCTATCACAATCATAAGGGCGGCAGATATGAACAGCTCACGCATTTCTGCGCCGGATATAAACCGAAAGATCGGGCCGGTTAGATGGGAGCCAATCACAATGACCCCCGCAATCGCCGCAAGCGTGACCAACGCCGCAGCCCACCCCGGAAGCCCCTCAACAAGGCTCATGGAACTGCCATGCCCATCGTCGCCGTGTGACGCATGGGACAAGGCCTCGACCAACTCTGGCATGGCCAACAAAGGGATCAGTGCCAGCATTGGGATCACAGCGATGTCTTGGAACAAAAGCACCGAGAAACTGGCCTGCCCCCCATCGCTACGCATCAATCCTTTTTCACCCAAGGTTTGAAGGACAATCGCAGTTGAGGACAGCGCCATCACCAAGCCAATCGCCAAGGCCACCGTCCAAGGTTGGCCAAAGGCCAGCGCGACCATCATCACAACAGCGGTGGTCAGCCCGACCTGTCCACCCCCAAGCCCCAAGAGCTTGGCGCGCATCTGCCAGAGCGTTTTGGGTTCAAGTTCTAGCCCGACCAGAAACAGCATCATCACCACACCGAATTCAGCAAAATGCTGAATCGACACCACGTCCACATGCAGCCATGCCAAGATTGGGCTGATAGCGATGCCTGCGATCAGAAAACCAAGCACCGAGCCAAGCCCAAGGCGCGAGGCAATCGGCACAGCGATCACACCGGCAACAAGGAAGACAAAAGCAGCTAGCAAAATATCGGTCATCGCAAACGGTCCTGGGGTCAAGAGGTGCGATCCTGAACGCACGGTTATTTCCTCGCAAACATGCAAGAGAAATATGCAAATAGCCAGCGCCGGCCGCCCACAGCCGAGGTGCGGATTTGTGGACACCCCATGTGCATAAACGAAATGTAACGGTTTTCCTTTTCACGAGGTGGCCAAATACGCCCTGCGATGGCAATTACCGCGGCTAACGGATTGGTTTTGCCGTTCGGCCCCGGATAGGCAGGACAGACGATTCCTCCCTCCGGTTTTTCGGGGGAAATGTTCCGAATGGACAGGGGGCTCCGAGTTGCTTGAAATACGGTCAAGCTGCTGACCCAAGGCGATGTTGAGCCGCCTGAAACAGGTATTGCCTTGACGTATCGTAGTTGACGTTCGTAACTTGTCTAAATTATCGCGCGCTACCTTTAAGGGCATCAGGTGTTAAAATGAGTCACTCGAAAATTCGCAATATGGAAGAATTTGCTGCTCTGAGTGGTATTTCTCGCCCGACTGTATCCAAATATTTCAATGATCCCGAAAGCGTTCGCGCGTCGACTCGTGCAAAAATTGAGGAGTCTCTCAAGAAGTACGACTACCAGCCAAATGTGTTTGCAATGAACCAAAACAGGCGCACGACTAAGAATATCGGCGTTGTGGTTCCGAATCTTGCAGACCCGTTTTTTTCCGAAATTGGACGCCGGGTCGAACTGGCCTGTATCGATGCGGGGTATAGCCCCATTTTGCTCAATTCACACGGCAACCCGGCGATGGAGCAGGACAATCTAAATTCGCTGAGATCGTTGAAACCGGCGGGTGTTCTCCTTGCACCATTTGGGCGAACGTCGGACTTGGATGCTGTGCACGCCTTTGACGAGGATTTCCCGCTTGTCTTGTTTGACGCCAATATGTCCGATGTCGGTCAGGCCTTTGTCGGAACCGATAACTCTCAAAGCGTCAACCTCATGGTGGAATACCTTTGTCGGAGCGGCGAAGCGCCTTGTTTTTTTGAAATAAAATCTGCGCTTAACCCAAATGCTAACAAACGGCGTCTGGCCTATATTGAAAGCATGGAACGGCACGGGCATGAACCGCGCATCTTTCAGGTTGACGGCGAAGGTTGGAACTTCGAAGAAATCGGAAGCATCGAAGGCGGGCGCCTATTGTCTGCCAAGGCCTTTAACACAAACACCATCTTGTGCAGCAATGATCGCTTGGCGATTGGCATGCTCTCGGCGGCCTATGGCCTTGGCCTCCGGGTTGGGCACGGCGCTGGGTGCGACCTTCGAATTGCAGGCCATGATGATCACCCATTTTCCAGATTCACCTGCCCGCCTTTGACCACAATTGCACAAGATTACGAAGCCATCGCGAATCGCGCCGTGAGTGAATTGTTCGGGATGTTAGAAAACAATGAACGCCTCTCAAACCGGACCGAGACCACATTTGAGGGCCGGTTGATCATGAGGGACAGCGCCTAAGTCATTGAATGTGCGCCTGCAATCCCTATCTTTTACGCGCGCAAAATTTTAATTGACTTCGCGTCGTGTCCGCAGGTAGCCTTATCACTATCATCCAACGAGGAGGAATTTTGGGATGTCTATTAAGAAAGCACTTTATGCTGCTACGGCAGTATCGCTTTTCTCAGCAGGCGGCGCACTTGCGGACGACCACGCGAAAGAGCTCACAATTGCGATCGTGAACAACGGTCACATGATCAACATGCAGAAAGTTGCAGAGGCATACACTGCTGAAACAGGTGTTGCCCTGAACTGGGTTTCCCTGGAAGAAGGCGTTCTGCGTGATCAGGTAACATCCGACACAGCAACCGGTGGCGGCCAGTACGACATCATCAATATCGGCATGCAAGAAGCACCAATCTGGGGTGCTGCTGGCTGGATCGAAGCACTGAACTTTGGCGCAGAATACGACGTCGATGACATGCTGCCAGCGATGCGCAATGGTCTGTCCCATGAAGGGACGCTTTATGCTGCGCCTTTCTATGGCGAAAGCTCCATGGTCATGTACCGCAAGGATCTGACAGACGCAGCTGGCGTCACCATTGCTGACAATGACAGCTGGGACAACGTCAAAGCAGCCGCCGCTGCTATGCACAACCCAGACGCAGGCGTCTATGGTGCGTGTCTTCGCGGCAAGCCAGGTTGGGGCGACAACATGGCCTTTGTCACAACCATGGTTAACTCCTTCGGTGGTGCATGGTTCGACAAAGACATGAAGCCAACAATTGAGTCCGACGAATGGAAAGCTGCGATCAACTTCTACGTTGACCTGCTGGGCAACTACGGCCCTCCCGGTTCCGAAGGCAACTCCTTCAACGAGATCCTTGCTCTTTATAACGAAGGCAAATGTGGCCTTTGGATCGACGCAACAATCGCCGCTTCCTTCCTAGAAGTTGACGGTGTCGCCTACGCTCAGTCTCCAAACGCTGGTAACCCAGTGGGTGCAAACTGGCTCTGGGCTTGGGCCATGGCCGTTCCAACGGGTTCGCCAAACTCCGAAGCAGCACACGCGTTTATCGAGTGGGCAACATCCAAAGCCTACATCCAGGCCGTTGGCAACCACGCCGACTTTGGCTGGGGCAAAGTGCCAACAGGTACACGTGCCTCGACATATGCGATCCCTGAGTTCCAGGCCGTTGCGAAATTTGCAGCCGCTGAGATGGCAGCCATTGAATCTGCGGCTCCTGAAGCAACAGACATCAAGCCATATGTTGGTGTTCAGTTCGCAGCGATCCCTGAGTTCCCAGAGGTTGGTTCCGCTGTCGCTCAAGAAATCGCAGCTGCTCTGTCCGGTGCGAAATCTGTAGACGAAGCTCTTGCCGCGTCGCAAGCCGCAGCAGACTCGATCATGAAAGAAGCGGGCTACTACTAAGCCGCCCCGCACTAAGAGAAGGCCCGACATGTTCGGGCCTTCCATTCAACACCAGTCATTGCTGCAATCGGCAATTTAATCGCACAGATTCGCAATGCCCGCCAATCGACCATTCAAATAATTTACAGACAAAGCGAACACCGTGTTCCGCTGGGGGTCTAGGTCATGTCTAACAGAACGCTTCCACGTTTACTTCAATCACCAGCTGTTTTGCTGCTGTTGGTCTGGATGCTAATCCCACTATCGATGACGCTTTACTTTTCGTTCATCCGATACGTCCTTAACAACCTGCGCCGACCAGAGTGGACAACTCCGTCTCTGAGCAACTGGCGCGGCTTCGGCAACTACGAATTTGTTCTCAATTCCAAAGATTTCCTCTTTGCAATTCAGAACAGCCTCTTCATTGTCTGCAGCATTCTCTTCTTGACGGTGTCGCTCGGCATTCTGATCGCTGTGCTGATCAACAAGACCTTTCCGGGTCAAGGCATTGTACGAGTTTTGCTAATCTCGCCATTCTTTGTCATGCCTGCCGTGAACGCGGTCTTGTGGATCAATATGATCCTTGATCCGGTGCTCGGTCTGCAAGGGATCGCTGTTGGTGGCATCAACGAAGTGATCAGCGGGCTCCGTGACGCACCCTTGATTGGTTGGTTCTTTTCGCTTTGGCCAGAACTCACGCCGATCTCGTTCCGCGCCACCCAGACATCAGCATATGCCGTCATCATCATGGTGACATGGCAGTGGACACCCTTCGCCATCCTCATCTTTATGACGTCGCTACAATCAGAGGATCAGCAGCAGAAAGAGGCCGCGATCCTAGACGGGGCAAGCAATTGGTCGATGTTCAGGTTCCTCACCCTACCGCATTTGGGACGCCCCATTGCGATTGTGGTGATGATTCAAGCGATCTTCCACCTCTCGCTCTATGCAGAAATCGAAATTGTAAGCCGGGGCAACGGCAACAAGAACCTGCCCTACCTAATCGGTGAATTTGCCAACAACAACATCGGTGCCGCCAGCGCCACGGGCATCTTCGCCGTAATCCTCGCCAACATCGTCGCAATCTTCTTGCTGCGCATGGTTGGCAAGACCTTGATGGAATAAGGGGCAGACCAATGGCAATTGTTGCACAAACCTCAAAGTACGGAAAAACAGGTCGCACTATCTTGGCCTGGGCGGTTGGGCTTCTGTTCTTCTTCCCAATCTTCTGGCTGGTCCTGACCAGCTTTAAAACAGATGCCGACGCGGTGAAGCCAGAGTTCCTATTCTTCTTCACGCCGACACTCGATAACTACCTGAACATGACCGAGAATTACGACTATTGGCGCTTTGCCAAAAACTCGGTGATCACGTCGGTATTTGCGACGGTCTTTGGCCTAGCAATCGGTATCCCCTGCGCCTACTCGATGGCGTTTAACCCAAGCCGCTCGACCAAAGACGTGTTGATGTGGATGCTGTCGACCAAGATGCTACCGGCCGCGGCTGTTCTCTATCCAATGACGTTCCTCACCAAAAGCCTGGGCCTGTTTGACACCCACTTTATGGTCATTCTGGTGCTCTGCCTGATCAACCTCCCTATCGTGATTTGGATGTTGTTCACCTACTTCAAAGAGATCCCAAAAGAGATCATTGAAGCTGGCCAAATGGATGGGGTGAACACCTGGGGTGAAATCAAGGAAATCCTTATTCCGCTCGCTTGGGGGGGGATCGCGTCAACGGCTCTGCTTTGCTTTATCTTCTGCTGGAACGAAGCCTATTGGACGGTCCGTCTAACCACAATTGACGCCTCAACTCTCTCCAAACTCATCGAAGGTAACCGCGCACCAGAAGGTCTGTTCTTTGGACGCCTCTCCGCTGTCTCCGCGGCTGCCGTTGGCCCCATCATCGTGTTGGGCTGGTTCTGTCAAAAACAATTGGTCCAAGGTCTCACCTTTGGCGCCGTCAAGTAATTCCGAGAATAGGAAAAGATCATGGGACGTATAGTACTTGAAAAGGTCACCAAGAACTTTGGCGACACACAGGTGATCCCGCCATTGGATCTGACCATCGAAGACGGCGAATTCGCTGTGTTTGTCGGACCCTCCGGTTGCGGTAAATCCACGCTTCTTCGCTTGATTGCAGGGTTGGAGGAAACCACCTCTGGCAAGGTTCTCATCGACGATCAGGATGTTACCGAAATCTCTCCTTCAAAGCGCGGGCTTTCAATGGTTTTCCAAACCTACGCGCTTTATCCGCACATGACTGTTCGCAAGAACATTGCCTTCCCAATGCGGATGGCTGGCATGAGCGAAGAGGAGCAAAACAAGCGCATTAATGCGGCAGCTGAATCTCTGAACCTCACCGATTATCTGGACCGTAAACCGGGTCAGCTTTCGGGTGGCCAACGTCAGCGTGTGGCCATTGGCCGTGCCATTGTGCGCGATCCGTCTGCCTTCCTCTTTGACGAGCCATTGTCGAATCTTGACGCGGCCCTGCGGGTTGGAATGCGGCTTGAGATCACTGAAATGCACGAGCGCATGCAGACGACAATGATCTATGTGACCCACGATCAGGTCGAAGCCATGACAATGGCCAACAAGATTGTTGTTTTGCAAGCTGGTGTCATTGAACAGGTCGGTAGCCCGCTTGAGCTCTATCACAAGCCCCGCAACAAGTTCGTTGCTGGCTTTATCGGCAGCCCCAAGATGAACCTGATCGAAAGCGACGAAGCGAAAAAGCATGGCGCGACAACCATCGGTATTCGCCCCGAGCATATCGCGGTTTCAGACTCTGATGGTATTTGGAAAGGCACCGTTGGCGTCGCCGAACACCTTGGCTCTGATACCTTCATCCACATCCATGGCATTGACGGCTGTGACCCATTGACTGTCCGCGCTGCTGGGGACGTTTCGTTCAAACATGGCGACACTGTTTACCTGACACCGGACGAGACCCAGATCCACAAGTTTGACGATATGGGTCTGAGGATAGACTGATGCAATTGGCTGGAAAAACAGCCCTGATAACTGGTGCCGCCCGAGGAATCGGGCGGGCCTTTGCGGCGGCCTATCTGAACGAAGGGGCGCGTGTGATCATTGCTGATATTGATTACGAGCGGGCCGCACGCACCGCAAAAGACCTAGACCCCAAGAATGCCTTGGCGGTTGGAATGGATGTCACCGATCGCACCAGTATCGATGCGGCCCTAAGCGAAGCGGATCGCCACGGGTTTGGCGACATCGACATTCTGATCAATAACGCCGCTCTCTTTACCGCCGCTCCAATCATTGAGATTGAAGAAGCCGATTTTGCGCGCTGTTTCGACGTGAACGTAAAAGGCACTCTGTTTACCATGCAGGCCGTTGCAAAACAGATGATCGCGCGGGGACAGGGCGGCAAGATCATCAACATGGCCAGCCAAGCAGGTCGGCGCGGCGAACCCCTTGTTGCCGTATATTGCGCCACCAAAGCAGCAGTCATTAGCCTAACGCAATCCGCAGGTCTGGATCTGATCAAGCATGGGATCAACGTCAATGCTATTTCGCCGGGCGTCGTAGACGGCGAGCATTGGGACGGCGTTGATGCGTTTTTTGCCAAATACGAAAACAAAGCACCCGGTCAAAAGAAGCGCGAAGTCGGTGCCGGCGTCCCTTTTGGGCGCATGGGCACACCAGAAGACCTAACCGGTATGGCCATCTTTTTAGCCAGCGATGCGGCACGTTACATCGTCGCGCAAACCTACAATGTGGATGGTGGACAATGGATGAACTGATCTCGCTTTCGAACGCAACACTTGATCAATTGACCGTCAAGCGCCCAACCTATGACCGCGCAGCGCTAACACCGGGCATTGTCCATATTGGGGTTGGGAATTTTCACCGTGCCCATCAGGCGTGGTATTTGCACCGCCTTATGCAGGCGGGTGAGGCCCATGATTGGGCGATTATTGGCGCTGGTGTGCGTCCCTATGATGCGGCCATGCGCGAAAAGCTTTTGGCTCAGGATTGTCTGACAACTCTGATCGAATTGGACCCCAACAACGTCTCCGCAGAGGTCGTTGGATCCATGATCGATTACCTTCCGATAGAAACCGGCAACGCGGCTCTCATTCGGCAAATGGCAGACCCGGCGATCCGCATTGTTGCAATGACCGTCACCGAAAGCGGCTACTATATTGATCCTGTTACCAAAGGGTTCGACGCCAGCCATGCCGATCTGGTCTATGATGCGGCCCATCCTGACGCGCCGCAAACGGCATTCGGCGCAATTGTTGCGGCCCTGCGTTTGCGCCGCGATGCTGGCTTGGCTCCCTTTACAGGTCTGAGCTGTGACAACCTACAAGGTAACGGAGACATCCTGCGTCAGACGGTTGTGTCCCTGGCCCGGCTGTCTGATCCCGACCTCGCCGACTGGATCGACACCAACGCGACATTTCCAAATTCCATGGTTGATTGCATCGCCCCGGCCACGGGGCCCAATGAATTGGCCTTGGCCGCGGACTTTGGGATCAAAGACGCCGCTGTCGTCACCCACGAAGCTTTTCGCCAATGGGTTATCGAAGACAAGTTTTGCGCCGGGCGTCCACATTGGGAACAGGTCGGAGCCACCATCTCGGATGATGTCCACGCATTCGAAACGATGAAAATCCGCATTCTGAACGCGGGCCACCAAGTGATCGCCAATGTGGGGGAAACGCTTGGCATTGAAACCATTGCTGAATGTATGGCGCATCCGAGCATTGTGGGTTTCTTTGGCAAGGTTCAACGCTCGGAAATCGCTCCTACCGTGGCCCCTGTCCCCGGCAAGACCCCCGCAGAGTATGTTGACCTCATCGAAGACCGTTTTTCGAATCCACGGATTGTCGACACGACCCGCCGTGTGGCTTTTGACGGATCGGCGCGGCATCCCGGGTTTGTTTTGCCAATATTGCGCGACCAACTTGCGGCGGGGCGGTCAGTAGAAGGGCTTGCTTTGGTTGAGGCGCTTTGGGCCCGCATGTGTGCGGGTACGCGCGAAGATGGGTCCGTCATCGAGGCAAATGATCCCAATTGGGATGAACTCACTCAGGTGGCTTTGGCCGCCAAAACACGGCCACTGGCGTGGCTCGAACAAAGCAATATTTACGGCGACCTGTCGCAGGCCGCTCCATTTTCGGATGCGTTTTGCAAGTGGCTTGCCCTGATCTGGGCCCAAGGCTGTGTCGCGGCTCTGAACGAATATGCACAGGTCTCCCAAGAGGCTGCGTCGGCCTAAATTTACGTCCTTGTAGGTGGTTGGATCACCTCTGAGCTAGATAATCAGACCCCTGCCCTTAACCAAAGGAGGCAGGGGCCGCTTTCAACCATCATTCGCCTAACCCTAGATTGTTTTCCCGGTTATGTGGCACCAGTTTCCTTTAGGATTTGACCCACATTCCATCAAGCCGGCATGGCGTTCCGAATGGTTGTGTAACACCGCGTGCGCCCGAACTGCTATTGGCACGGTCAGATCCCAACCAATGGCTGCACCAGTATCCCGAGAGGAGATGCAAACTATTTCGCGTGTAAGAACGAAAGTGACATTCAAATATCTCTATTTGAGTAAAAACTGCATTTGATAAACATGCGTAGCATCAAATCTTCTTGGTAAATTGGTCAAGTTGGTAAATGCTGATGCCTATGACGCAGGCCGACGACTCTTCTCTCAATCAACTGGATTCCGCTTTGCATCATCTTCTGGTGCAACGCCCGTTTGCCGGTTTGGCAATGGCCGAGCAGTTGAATTGTTTTGCAGAAACGATCAACCAAGTGACAACGGCCTATCGAGTTACGGTTTGGACCCTGAGCGCAGATCTGCGGTATCTAAAACGTGTCGCCGTCGCCGCAGACTCATCAAACGATCCACCCAAGGTGTTGGGTGTCGATGCATCTATCCTTGCCATTCTCAAGACCTCTGATGTCACGACCTCGAACACCGAAAACCGCGATGCGTTGGATGCGATCCTTGCTCAATTGCCCCAAGGAAAACTGGATGCTCTCGCATTGTGCCCTTTGGTGCAGAACGGCGACATCTACGGTGCTTTGCTTCTCGAGTACCACCGGCAAGACGCCAATGACGCGCAGAACGTGCCGTCGGGCAATGAATCTCGTTTTGCTCAGGCTGTGGCCGGGTTGATTTCACTCTCTATGGCTCAGGCTCAGTTCGTCGAAACGGACAGTACCGTTGCCGACTACAAAAAGCGACTTGGCATTTTTTCTCAAATGGCCGTCGACCGCCTATGGGAAACCGACAAAGACCTCAAAGTAACCTCGGTCATCAGCGGCCCCACAACTGTCGCGCCTGAAGGGGCCCATCTTATCGGGTTACGCCCGTGGGAGGTGGCAACCCGGCGTCCTTTGCACGGTGATTGGGGGCCAACCGTCACCGCCATGGAAAACCGTGAGGTCATCAAAGATCTGACCCTCGTTGATTACAATCCCGACGGGAGCAAAAGCTACCGCGAAGCAAATGGTGAGCCTCAATTCGATAAAGATGGTCAGTTCACTGGCTATATTGGGGTGACCCGCGACATCACCGATCGGATCGTCCGAGAGGCGGAACTTAGCACTATTGATCAACGCTATCGCAACGCGTCGAAACTCGCACACTTGGGCCATTGGATTTGGGACAGGAACGCAGATTGTTGTTCCTATTGCTCACCGGAGATGGCTGAAATCTTTGGTGTCTCAGTTGATGAATACTTGGGGCGAACCACGTCTTTTGCAAAGGATCAGCTCTGGTATCACCCTGACGACCGAGATCGTTATCGCGACCTTGTCGAAACGGCCTGCGAGACCGGCTCGGGCTGGACCATTACGGTGCGCATTACCCGTGACGACGGCTCAATCCGGCATCTCAAACAATGGGCCGAACCCGGATATGACGATACCGGCCGGGTGGTCTCTACGCTTGGGGTGCTATTGGACGTCACAGATCAGGTCGAACTCAGCGAAGACCTTAAGGACAGCCGCGCCAAGCTGGCCAATCTGGTCGACAACCTGCCCGGAGCCTTGTTTCGGATCAAGCTCGACGACAATTGGTCAGCGGTTTACCGCAGCAAAGGCTACTACCGCCAATTTGTTGAACCCTCGCGCCAGTCTGATGATTGGGACACATTTGGCAGCGAAAGCCTGTTTCAAGTTGATGATGCAGACAAACGATATTTACGGCAGGTGATTGAAGACGCAGTTGCCCAGAACAAGCCGTACGAAATTGAGTATGGAGTCACCACTTTAGATGGGGACCAACGCTGGGTATGGGAACGCGGGCGACCAGTGCTGGCGGAGAATGGCGACATCGAACTCGAAGGCATCATGATTGACGCCACCGAAAAGCACTTGACCGAACAGGCCCTCGTCAAATCTCAACGCGGCGAAGCCATCGGACAGCTCACCGGCGGTGTGGCACATGATTTCAATAACCTACTAGCGGTAATACTTGGCAACCTTGAGTTGGTTCGCGACGATATCACCGACCCCAATTTGCTCAAAATGTTGGATGCCAGCATCAACGCAACAACCCGCGGCGCCGATCTCACCCGCAACATGCTGGCCTTTGCGCGCAAAGCCAAACTGGAACCAACCGAGCTAAATCTGAACGATCTCATTCTGAATACCCAAAACTGGATCATGCGTACATTGCCCTCTCATATCGAGGTCAACACACATCTGGCCGATGACATCTGGACCATTCGCGCCGACCCAAGCTCAACCGAAAGCGCTTTGCTTAACCTTATTATCAACGCACGTGACGCTATGCGCGAGGGCGGCAAACTAACCATCGAAACCGCCAATCTCGTCATTGATGCCGAAACGATTCAAAGCAAGTTCGAGGATATTGATCCGGGCGAATATGTGATGATGGCGGTAAGCGACACCGGACATGGGATTTCGAAAGACACGCTAAAACAAGTGTTTGAACCCTTCTTCACGACCAAGGCACCGGGTGATGGTTCTGGGCTTGGCCTTTCAATGATCGACGGGTTCATTCGTCAATCTGGCGGAACAGTCCGAGTCTATAGCGAAGAACGCGTTGGCACGACGTTTAAGCTCTTTTTCAATGCCATGACCCCGCCTGACACCCCCCCCAAACCGCCGGTTTCTGCGGCACCTGTACACAAAATTCAGCAAGGCGGCCGAATTTTGGTCGCCGAAGACGAAAGCGGCGTGTTGACCATTCTTGTCTCGGTTTTGCGCAAGGCGGGTTATGATGTTGTTGCGACGTCCTCGGGCGATGCCGCGCTGGCGATGTTTGAGCAGGACCCGAACTTTGATCTTTTGGTCACGGATGTTGTTATGCCGGGTCACTTGCTTGGCCCTGGTCTGGTTCGCGCTCTGCGCGCTATTCGCCCCGACCTTCCGGCGATCTTTTTGACCGGTTATGCAGCAGAGGCCACCGTGCATGGCAACGGTTTACGACCAGAAGACATCCGTTTGATGAAACCAATCCGCCGGGCAGAGTTGTTGTCAACCATCGCCGAAGTGTTGCAGACGACAACACAGAGCGATCCAGATTAATCGGGTGCAAAACAAAGTTTCAACCGGTCCAGCGCCGCGCTCATGTCTTGGATTTGATAGCCACAAAACCCAAGGATCAGACCGTTTTCGCCCCTTGGAACAAACGCGCATTCCGAAAGCGCTTCGATATCCACGCCAAGATTTTGCGCGCGCGCGGCGACGGTGGTGTCACGCAAACCGCCTTTCAAATGAAAGACAACCTGCATCCCGGCTTGATGGTCTTGAAACTGGCCGAATTTCTCAAAATCTTGCGCTAGCCTATCGAGCAAATACCGACGGCGTTCGCCATAGACCCGCCGCACCCGGCGCAAATGGCGGTAAAACTCGCCCGACTCCATAAAATCAGCCAAGGCCTGTTGCGGCATATAACTTGCTCGTAAACCAGTTTGACGGATCGCCCCACGAAACCGATCCATCAAATCGCGTGGGGCAACGATATAGCCCAGCCGCAAAGCATTTGAGAAAATCTTGGAAAAGCTACCAATATAAACAGTGCGATTTAGCTGATCGAACCCGGCCATGGCCGGGATTGGCCGCCCGGCATAGCGAAATTCGCTGTCGTAGTCATCTTCGATGATCCAACTGTTATTGACGTCAGCCCAGCGAATAAACTCCTGACGCCGGCTTGGAGTCATTGCGCCACCTAGCGGATATTGGTGTGACGGTGTCAGGACCACGACCCGTGGTGTTGGCTGACTTTGCGGTAATTGCGCGCCGCCAGCATCAATAGCAAGCCAGTGCGATTTTAACCCCTGTGTTTGCGCAAAGTGATGGATCGGCTGGTACCCCGGCGTTTCAATGCCTATGGTGTCACCGTTTTGCGCCAATCCACGCAGGCAAATATCAAGCGCGTCCGACGACCCGGCCGTCACAATCACCTGATGCCCCGAGGCCTGAATACCGCGCCAGTCCGCAACATGCGCCGCAATGGCGCGGCGTAGGTCGAAATTGCCAAACGGCCCGCCACCAATCAACATCGCTTCTGGATTGGTGCGACAGACCCGCGCCACCGCCTTGGCCCATTGCCGATAGGGAAAGAGGCGCATATCGGGTTGACCGGACTCAAAGGGAACTGCCAACCTCTTCGTTTCCGCTGTTTCGTCCTGAGGATTTACACGCGTGCTTTCTAACTCAACCTCGCCCATGGCGCAGACGGTATAGCCCGACCCTTGAACACTTTGCAGATAGCCTTCGGCGACAAGCTGTTCATAGGCGGTGACCACGGTTGACCGAGACAACCCAAGTTCCGTCGCAAACACCCGCGTCGCCGGTAAACGTTGCCCCTGTCGCAATTCCCCTGCGGCAATTGCTGCGCGCATCGCCGTACAAATCTGTTCAAAGATCGGTATCGGAGATGTGCGGTCAATCGAAAAGCCAAGCCACGGCGTTTGGGTCATATTGGACTGCTGAAACTATTCATTCCAGAACGCTACAGCAGTGCCAATTGAACGACAATCACCCCACCGGTCGAACATCAACAAAGGTCTCGTTGTAACAGGCCCCGTCTTCGATATCCGTTCTGACATCCGAAGGGATCAATGCATTGACGGTAAACCCGGTGGACGAGCTGGCCCGCCATGTGCCTTTGGGTGAATAGAGCACGCCGGGCCGTGTCGCGTCACTGATTTTCAGTCGCAAACGCACGTCACCACGCGTGTTCCAAACGGACACCTCTTGTCCATCTCTCAACCCACGTTCCAATGCATCGGCCGGGTTGATTTCAACAATCTCAGGTCCCATTGACGCGGTGTCGCTGCCAAACGTTGCGTTGGTCCGCTTGTCCGAACTTGGCGTGATCAAAACAAACGGCAGGTCTTGGTCCACCGACACATAGCGCGGCACCCCAAAACCGTTTTGGGCCTCATAGTCCGCGCTAAACAGCTCGATCTTACCAGAGGGTGTCGCAGGTTTGACCGTGTCACACATGATCATCGGCACACCATCCTGTGCGGTCAATTCAATCGCGGCATCTAGGGCGATCTGACTGGGCTTACAGCCTTTCAAAAGCGGATGATCACCATCAATCGCCTCATCGATCAATTGCCGGTCGCTTGCCTGAAACACGGGATCGGTATAGCCAAAACGCGCCGCAAGCCGACGGAAAATTTCGGTGTTGGGAAGGCTTTCACCAACACAGGGGATTACCGGTTCGGCCCGTTGCAAATAGTTCTGGCCATAGGCACCATAAATGTCATCAAACTCAAAATGGCTCGCGGCTGGCAGGATCACGTCACACAACGCCATGCTGTCGGTCATCACCACATCACAGCCGACCAGAAACAGATCTTCACGCATCAAGCCATTGATAAGATTAACTTGATCCGGATGGGTCGCCACCGGATTGTGGTTGTAAATCATCGCAGCGGTGATCGGAGGATCAAGTTGATCATCTTGCAACGCCGCGCCAAGATCGACGATATTGAGCACCCGTGTACCGGGTTTTTTCAGGTGGTCGCCTTGCAAACGAGCCGTGGTTTTGGGCGTAGCAAGGCCAGATTTCGCCAACACTCCGGCCCCAAGTCGCCCATGATGCCCCGTCAACGCAGGCAGGGCCATTGCGGCGCGTAGCCCCGAGCCACCGGATTTCCCCCGCTCGATCCCATTGCCAAGCGAACAGGCCATGTTTTTTGCGGCGATGATCATGTCGATCAAAGCATTAAATTGCGCCAACTCAATACCGCAGGTCTCGCTCACCACCTCGGGCGTGTACTGACGCGCTTGGGCCATATAGGCGTCAAACCCCTCGACCCACGCTGCGATGAACTCCAAATCCAACGCCCCGCGCCGTTCCAATGCCGCCGCCAGCCCCATGGCCAAGACAACGTCGGTACCGGGGCGCAACATGACATGCATGTCACATTGTTCGGCGATCTTGATTCGCTTGGGGTCAATGATCACCAACTTGCCACCTTTGGCGCGCATCTGCTTTAACAAAGGGGCCAAGTGCAAGTTGGATACGGTGACATTGTTGCCCCAAACCAGCACAAGATCGGACTGCAAAACCTGCATCGGAGGCATGCCCGGCGCGTTGCCAAACAGGCTCGAATAGGCGCCACCGCGCACACCACCGCAAAGCGGCCCGCGGTTAAGCATTGTTGCGCCCATCTGATAGAAAAACCGCCGATCCATCGACCCGCCCGCCAATTCCCCATGAGGTCCGGCGTAGTTGAACGGCAAAACGGTCTCCGGCCCATGGGCGGCGATGGCACGGGTGAACCCGTCATGCACCAGATCCAAGGCGTCATCCCAAGTGATCCGCTCATATTGGCCCGATCCGCGCGGCCCAACCCGACGCAGTGGATGGGTAAGCCGAGCTTTGCCATGGACAAAATCCGGGTAATAGCGGGCCACTTTGTTGCAAATAACGCCATCAGTGAACGGATTGGCCTTTGATCCTTTGACCTTGACCAACTGTCCATCCCGCACTTCGGCCGTAAGGCTACAAGTGTCGGGGCAATCCAACGGGCAAACGCTAGGGTGCAATTGAGGCATGGAATCAAGGGTCATAGCAGCAAATCTTTCGTATTGGTTTGTCCTTTTAGCCGTCTGGGAGGCAACCATTAAGCGCCAAAAATGTGAAATTTGACCAGTCCAATTTTGCGAAAGCCCTTGGACAAGCCGCATCCTGCTTGCACCTCTAAAATGGCGCTGTCACAGTCGCGACATGTCAAAGAAGACCCTAAATGCACAAAACCTTGCGGCACTAGGAGCCGACCGGCTGGCCGAGTTGTTGATCGATGTCAGCACAGGCAGTGCCGATATTAAACGTCGGTTGCGCTTGGAGTTGAGCCACAACCTTGGCCCCCAAGAGTTGGGTCGCGATGTGCGCAAACGGTTGGTCACCCTACGCCGATCCCAAAGCAATATTGGCTGGCGCAAGCGCAAAGCTTTTGTCAAAGATCTGCAAACTCAGGCCGAGATGATCACCGCGCGTATCGCCCCAGATGACGCGGCGCTTGGTTTTGATCTGCTTTGGCAATTTCTGGAACTCGCCCCGGCGGTCTTTACCCGAACCGATGACAAAACCGGTGAAATCACCGAAATGTTCGATAACGCCCGCTCCGCTTTGGGGCCGATTGCGGAACGGGCCTTGCTTGACCCCGAGGCTCTGGCTGATCGGGTTTGGAACGCCGTTTCCGAGGACGGGTTTGGCACCTTTGACGGCATCATCGCAACGCTTGGTCCTGCGCTTGGGACCACTGGGTTTGGCCACCTCAAGGCCCATATTGATGCCTATGAAGCTGAGCCGCTGCAAGAACCCGAGATGGATCACGAGGCCTTGGCGTTTCTACAAGCCTTGCGCAGTGAGTCCGGCAATTACCATGCCGAGAAAAAGGCCCGCCTTATTCGCAATCTGCGCAAAGACATCGCCGAAGCTGAGTGCGATACCGACGCGTTGATCGCCCAATATGCCCCCGCGGCCCTGCTCCATCCCGGAACAGCCGCTGAAATCGCCACCCTTTTGATGGCGCAAAATCGTGTCGATGAGGCGTTGGAGTATCTGGAAAACGCGCGCCCAGACGGGCCCGAAGACGGGCAGGCCGACTGGGACGCCGCCTATATCACCTGCCTTTTGGCGCGCGGCGACAAAGACGCCGTGCAGGCCCATCGCTGGCAGTGTTTTGAAACTCGGCTTGATGTTGACCATCTGCGCGCGCATCTGGCCGAACTTCCGGATTTTGACGATGTCGAGGCCGAAGATCGCGCCCGCCAATATGCGCAAGATTTCCCCGATATGGGCGCCGCACTTGCCTTTTTGACCGATTGGCCGGATCACCCCGGCCTCGCGACCCTCGTGTTGAACCGCCCGCATGACTTGCTCGGCCTGTCCCCGTCCGCACGTACCCAAGCGGCCGAAGCTTTGCGCCTGCGCTTTCCCTTGGCGGCCGTTTTGGTGTGGCGCAGCCTGATTGTGGACATTCTCAACGATGCCAACCGCCTGCAATATGGGCAGGCAGCGGATCACCTTGCCGATTGTGCCGCCCTAGATGGTGAGATCGAGGATTATCTGGATCAGCCAGATCACACCGCGTTTTTGGCGGCGCTTCAGACCCATCATCGTCAGAAAACTCTGTTTTGGAAAAAGCTTGCCAACACCTAACCACTAGGCGCTGGTAAAAGGGTTCTTCAACGTGTGGAGGCGCAAGTGCCGCATGAAAGCCCGCGCGATGGCAGGGCTGCGATGGGCTTCGGGGGTTGCGAAATAGCTACGGTATTCAATGACCGGCGCAAAAGGTCGAAAGACCAGATCGTCAGAGCGGTACTGCATCACCGGAAACGGATTGATCACAGTAACACCAAGCCCCTCTTTGGCCAAATCGACGGCCGCAAAAGAGGTCGAGGCTTCGGCCACGACAATGGGCGCACTTCGAGCATTTGTGAACATCCGATCCAGCTGCGCACGCCGGGCATGGCGGCGCGACAAGGCAATCATCGATTGGTTGTGAAGGTCTTCGGGCGTGATCGTCTCTTTGGCGGCCAACTCATGCGTTTTAGGCATGGCGCAGACCGCATGAGACGTCCGATACGGCACCAATTTTACACCCTGACGCGATAGTTCAACTCCGGTCAGACCCAAATCAAAACGCAGTTCCTGAATGCCTCTGATCACTTCATCGGATGATGCAACTTCGAGGCTAACAAAATAATGCGGGTTGGCCTTTAGAAACGCCGCAATGTGGCGCACCAAGAACCTATGGGCGTAAGTCGGGGGGGCCACCAAACGCAAGGTTTCCTGCGCCGGGGTTGGTGGCCCGTCAATGCGGTCCAACGCTTCAAACAGTGGGTCAAGCCGCCGGTTCAATTGCACCGCTTCCGATGTCGGGACCAACCGCCCGCCATCGCGCTCAAACAGCATCTTGCCGGTGCGCGCCTCAAGGCTCGCGATGGATCGGCTGATGGCGGATTGCGAAAGACCCAACCGGACCGCCGCCTTGGACGTCGTGCCGCTTTCCATCAATGCGCGAAGTGCCTGATATTCGGGCAAACTGTGCCAAGATCGCGTCGCCATAGGGTGCCCCTGTGTAAATATCATGCCTCTATGATCTATTATCATATTAAAAGGTGTCGCCTATGACATTTTCTTTCATATGCTTGGGGTCTGCGACACGAGGGATGTATCAATATTGTCAGCGCCAACACGACCTTTGATTTTCGACGGCCACAATGATGTGCTTTTACAGCTTTTCCGGGCTGGTGGTATCTCGGCGGCAGACCAATTCATTACAGGACGCAATGGAGCAATCGACTCGCCTAGATCCGCGCTTGGAGACTTTGGTGGCGGGTTCTTTGCGGTCTACGTTCCCTCATCAGTTGATCTTGATTTCAAGTTCGAGGAAATGGCTAAGCCCGCTTATGATCTACCATTACCCGATCCAATCGATTGGGAAGATGCCTTTCCGGTGGTCATGGCCCAAGCCGCCATTCTCTTCGAACTAGAGCGTCGCGGTGCCTTAACTGTTTGCAAGTCCGCCGCTCAGATTCGGGAAACACTCGCTAACAACAAGATCGCCGCGATCTTTCACATCGAAGGGGCCGAGGCGATTGATGCTGACCTCCACACACTCGATGTGCTGCATCAGGCCGGATTGCGCTCGCTTGGGCCCGTTTGGAGCCGCTCAACGATTTTCGGCCATGGGGTTCCGTTTCGTTACCCAAGTTCGCCAGACATCGGCCCCGGCCTAACCGATCACGGGTTAAGATTGGTCAAAAAGTGTGATGATCTCAATATCATGCTGGATCTATCCCACCTAAACGAAGCCGGATTTTGGGACGTGGCGCGACATTCCAGCAAGCCATTGGTGGCAACACATTCAAACGCCCACGCCATTTGCCCGCACTCACGCAACCTAACCGATAAACAGCTCTCTGCGATTCGAGAAAGTGATGGTATGGTGGGGCTGAATTTCGCAGTGGCCTTTCTGCGTGATGACGGGCGGATGATTTCCGATGTGCCACTGACCCAGATGATCAGACATCTGGACCATTTAATTGAACATCTGGGCGAAGACCGCGTTGGCTTTGGCTCAGACTACGACGGGGCAATTGTGCCCGAGGAGCTGACCTCGGTTGCCGAGTTGCCCAAACTTCGACACGCGATGGAACAGCACGGGTATGACAACGCGCTCATAGCCAAACTGTGCCATGAAAACTGGCTACGCGTGCTGGAAAAAACATGGGGGGCCTAACCCCCGATTGCCAGATTAACGATAGGAGAGGAAATAAAGATGAACGCCTTTAACAAACTGCTTAGTGGGGCCGCGATGGGCCTGGCGCTTAGCGTCACATCAATGGCAGCCTATGCCGAAACCCCCGCAAATATGCTGGTGATTGCGCACCGCATTGATGACGTCACCACCGTTGATCCGGCCGAAAGCTTTGAATTTGCAGGTTCGGATATCAGCCGCAATGTCTATGGCCGTCTGGTCAACCTAGACCCCAATGATCTGGCTGCGGGTTATCAGCCCGATCTCGCCGAAAGCTGGGACGTTTCCGAGGATGGCAAGACCATCACCTTCACCATGCGCGAAGGTGTCAAATTTCATTCTGGCAACCCTGTGCGGGCCGAAGACGCGGCCTTTTCGCTACAACGTGCTGTTATCCTGAACAAAACCCCGGCTTTCATCCTGACTCAATTCGGGTTCACCGCGGAAAACGCGGCTGAAACCATCAAGGCCGACGGCAACAAGCTGATCATCACAACCGACAAGAAATATGCCACGTCTTTTGTGTTGAACTGCCTCACCGCCACCATCGGCGGCATTGTCGACAAAGAAACCGTCATGGCCAATGAGGTCGATGGCGATATGGGTAACACGTGGTTGAAAACCAACTCGGCGGGTTCCGGCCCATATGTGTTGTCGAGCTGGAAACCAAACGAAGCGGTCACGCTGACGTCAAACCCAGACTACTATGGCGGCGCACCGTCGATGGAACGCGTCATCGTGCGTCACGTTCTTGAATCTGCGTCCCAGCGTTTGCTTTTGGAACGCGGTGACATCGACATCGCGCGGAACTTGAACCCAGAAGACATCGCCGGTGCCATGGGGGCCGAGGGTGTCAAAGTGGTGGATGAGCTCAAGGGCCGTCTGATGTATCTGGCGCTGAACCAGAAACATCCGGTTCTGTCCAAGCCCGAAGTTCGTCAGGCCTTTAAGTATCTGATCGATTACGAAGGCATGCGCGACAGCTTCCTCAAGGGTCAGTACACCATTCATCAAAACTTCCTGCCCGCTACCTACCTTGGTGCCTCGGACGAAACGCCGTTCACCTATGACATTGAAAAGGCCAAGGAACTTCTTGCGGCTGCCGGTGTCGAAGGACTGGAAATCGAAATCGGTGTTCGCGAAGCCCAAGAGCGCATGGAAATTGGTCAATCCTTCCAAAACGCTGCGGCGCAGGCTGGGATCAAGGTCAACATCACCGTTGGCACCGCCAAACAAATCCTGGCGCGCTACCGTGCCCGCGAGCTTGACGTGTACCTCGGCGCTTGGGGTCCGGACTATCCTGATCCACAGACCAACGCCGGCACATTTGCCTATAACCCGGACAACTCGGACGCGGCCAATGCCACCGGATTGCTGGCATGGCGCACCGGTTGGGATCCTGAAGACCTGACCGACAAGGTTGCCGCCGCTGTGACCGAAGGTGACAAGGACATGCGCATCAAAATGTATCACGAAATTCAGTCGGAATTCCGCGACAAATCCCCATTTGTTGTGATGTTCCAACAGATTGAACAGTCGGCGATGCGTGACAATGTCATGAACTTCTCAACCGGTCAGGCTGTGACCTCTGCCGCTTATTGGCAGGTCACCAAGTAAATGGCGCTGACCAACGACACAAACGGGGGGCACCTTCGGGTGCCTCTTCCGGCGTGGTTGAAAACCACTTTTCTCACGCTTGGCTCAATCGCGGTCACCCTGCTTGGGCTGCTTTTCATTACGTTTATTATCGGCCGCGTCATGCCGATCGACCCTGTGCTTGCTATTGTTGGCGAACGGGCGTCGCAAGAAACCTATGACGCCGTGTATCATCAGCTTGGGCTGGACAAGCCGCTTTTGGTGCAATTCCTCTATTATCTTTGGGATGTGCTGCATCTCGATTTCGGCACCTCGCTGCTCAATGCCCGACCGGTGTCCGAAGACATCGCCCGCGTCTTTCCCGCCACGATGGAACTTGCCACTTTGGGCATTATCATCGGCGTGGTTCTTGGTGTGCCGCTTGGCGTCCTCGCCGCCGTGCGCAAAGGATCGTGGATCGATCAGGTTGCCCGCGTCCTCGCCCTTGTTGGCTATTCCATGCCGATTTTCTGGCTTGGCCTGATGGGTTTGCTGGTGTTTTACGGTATCTTGGGTTGGGTCGGAGGCCCCGGTCGCGTTGGTATCTTCTACATTGATGTTGTGCCTCAAGTGACCGGGATGATCCTCATCGACGCGGCGATTGATGGCAATTGGGACGTGTTCAAAGACGCCTTTAGCCACATCATCCTGCCGGCCTCCCTGCTGGGTTATTACTCTCTCGCCTATATTAGCCGCATGACCCGGTCGTTCATGCTCGAACAGCTTAGCGCCGAATACATCACCACCGCGCGTGTCAAAGGCATGTCGGAATGGAATGTCGTTTGGAAACATGCGTTTAAAAACATTCGGGTTCAGCTGATCACTGTCATTGCCCTATCCTATGCGGGCCTTCTCGAAGGGTCGGTTCTGACCGAGATTATCTTTAGCTGGCCGGGTATCGGAAGCTACATCACAACCGCCCTACTAAGCGCCGATATGAACGCCGTTTTGGGTGGCACCGTGGTTGTCGGGCTGATCTTCATCCTCCTCAATATATTCTCTGACCTTCTCTACAAGGTCTTTGATCCTCGTGCGAAATAAGGCCACTTCAATGTCTGAAACACAGTCTTTGCGCGCGTGGTTGCTCACCGATACGCCGACGTCGCGCCGACATGCCCGGCTCTCTGCGATTTATCAGGGGTGGTTGTCTTTGCGCTCCAACACCATGGCGATGGTCGGGCTTGGCATTCTGGTGATGCTGGTCTTCATCGCCGCCGCCGCGCCCATCATCGCCCCTCATGACCCCTTTGTTCAGGACCTAGGCAATCGCCTTGCCCCCTTGGGCACCGAGGGCCACATTTTTGGCACCGATAGCCTTGGCCGCGATATTCTTTCGCGGCTGATCTATGGTGCGCGGATCACGCTTTATATCGTTGCCCTGGTGGCGCTTATCGCGCCGGTTGTTGGCCTTTTGGTCGGCACCGTGTCGGGCTATGTCGGCGGTTGGCCGGACCTTATCCTGATGCGCATCACCGATATCTTTCTGGCGTTTCCGCGCCTAGTTCTGGCGCTTGCCTTTGTTGCGGCGCTTGGGGCGGGGATTGAAAACGCAGTGCTGGCGATCTCACTCACCGCTTGGCCGCCCTACGCGCGCATGGCCCGTGCCGAAACGCTGACCATTCGAACCTCGGACTATATCAGCGCCATCAAACTTCAGGGCGCAGGACCGTTCCGCATTATTACCAAACACATCTGGCCGCTGTGTATCTCGTCGCTGATTGTGCGTGTGACGCTTGATATGGCGGGCATTATCCTTGCTGCTGCCGGCCTTGGCTTCCTTGGCCTTGGCGCTCAACCGCCTAGCCCGGAATGGGGGGCGATGATCTCCGAAGGGCGGCGGTTTATCCTTGATCATTGGTGGGTAGCCACCATGCCGGGTTTGGCAATCTTTACCGTGTCTTTGGCCTTTAACCTGCTTGGTGACGGGCTGCGCGATGTGCTTGATCCGAAGGCGGGTGAATGATGGACAACCTTCTTGATATCGAAAACCTATGGGTGCGCTTCCCGTCCCGTCAGGGCGTGTTTGACGCAGTCCGTGGTGTGTCCTTTAGCCTTGGCCGCGAACGCCTTGGCATTGTTGGCGAAAGCGGCTCGGGAAAATCGATGACTGGGCGCGCCATTCTTCGGCTGATCCGCTCCCCCGGCATTGTTGAGGCCGACTACGTCAATCTGCATGGCGAAGACCTTTTGGCGAAATCCGAAAAGGACATGCGCGCGGTGCGTGGCCAGAAAATCTCGATGGTGATGCAGGACCCCAAGTTTTCGCTAAATCCGGTGACAACCATCGGTGACCAAATCATCGAAGCCTATCGCCTTCATAACAACGCCTCCAAATCCGAGGCCTATGCCAAGTCAATCGAAATGCTCAACGCCGTTTCGATCCGTGATCCGGAACGGGTGATGCGGGCCTATCCGCATGAAATGTCCGGGGGTATGGGCCAGCGGATCATGATCGCCATGATGCTGATCCCCAACCCTGAAATCCTGATTGCGGATGAACCGACCTCGGCGCTTGATGTGTCGGTCCAACGGCAGGTCCTTGATATCATGGACAAACTGGTTCGCGAACGCGGTATGGGCCTGATCTTCATTAGCCATGACCTTAACCTTGTCGCCGACTTCTGTGACCGGGTTTTGATCATGTATGCGGGCCGCATTGTAGAGGTTTGCGAGGCCGATAAGTTGCACGAGGCGAAACACCCCTATACCCGTGGCTTGCTCAACTCCCTGCCCCGCCTCGACGCACCGCGCGACCGGCTTGAGGTTTTGAAACGTGATCCGGACTGGGCAACCGCCCCAAGCGTGAGTGGCCGCACATGACCATGCTCGACATCAAAAACCTCAACGTCTGGTTTGGAACCGCGCGTGATCGCGTCGATGCGGTCAAGGATGCCGGTTTCTCGGTCGCCAAGGGCGAAAGCTTTGGCTTGGTCGGCGAAAGCGGGTCGGGCAAATCCACCATCCTACGCGCCATCACTGGGCTTGCCCCAACGTGGTCCGGCGATATCACCGTCAATGGTGACCGCATTGATCAAAAGCGCCCGAAAAGCTTTTTCAAAACGGTCCAGATGGTCTTCCAAGACCCCTATGCCTCGCTCCATCCACGCCATTCCGTGGATCAGGTCCTTGGCGAAACCCTGCATTTGCACGGGTTTAAAGACATCGACAAGCGCGTTGTCACTTTGTTGGACGATGTTGGGTTGGGTCAGAAATTCCGCTTTCGATATCCGCATCAATTGTCCGGTGGGCAGCGCCAACGCGTTGCGATCGCCCGCGCCCTCGCCCCGGAACCAACGCTCTTGTTGTTGGATGAACCGACCTCGGCGCTTGATGTGTCGGTACAGGCGGAAATTCTCAACCTGCTCACCGATCTGCGGGCCGAACACGGGCTGACCTATCTCATGGTTTCCCATGATTTGTCGGTTGTCGGGCATATGTGTGATCGGTTGGCGGTGATGCGCGGCGGTGAGATTGTCGAGGTCATGACAACCGACACCCTGCGCGCCAATCAAGCGCAACACCCCTATTCCCAAAGCCTGCTTGAGGCATCAATCTAGGAAACAAGGCCCGTCCCAGAACCGGACGGGCCTCTCTCAATTTAGCGATCTAGTGACACCAACCCCTCGGGAAGGTTTTGATAGCTTACCGGGCGTAGGAACCGTCGGATTGCCAGTGTGCCAACCGACGTCGCGCCGAAATTGGTTGAGGCGGGGTATGGCCCGCCATGCACCATAGCCTCGCTCACCTCGACCCCGGTTGGGAAGCCGTTGACCAGCACCCGACCGGCCTTGCGCTCCAAAACCGGTAACAAGGTCTTGGCCGCTGGGGTATCATCGTCGTCCATCTGCAAGGTGCAGGTCAGCTGCCCTTCGAGCGATTTTGCGACGGCCAAAACCTCGGCATCATCTTGGGCAACAACCACAAGGCCAAGCGGCCCAAAGACCTCTTGCGACAAGACATCGTTTGCAAGAAACGCCTGCGCGGTTGTTTTGAACAAATTCGGACCGGCCGCCCGTGGTTTGGCCGGCGATGTCAACACCGCCTCCACCTCCCCTGCCTCAGCGAATTTGGCCTGACCAGCGTCATAGGCCAGCGCTATTCCTGCGGTCAGCATGGGTTGCTCGCCAGTTTGCTCAAGCGCTTTGGCGGCTGTTGCAACAAACCGATCGGCGGCAGTTCCGGCTTTGACCACGGCAATTCCCGGATTGGTACAAAACTGCCCCGCGCCCATGGTTAATGACACGGCCCAACCATTGGCAATTTCATCCCCACGCGAGGCCATGGCCTGATCCAGCAAAAACATCGGATTGACCGACCCCAGTTCTCCGAAAAATGGGATGGGTTCGGAGCGTTGGGCGCATAGATCAAACAGCGCGCGACCGCCGCGCAAACTGCCGGTAAAGCCGACGGCTTTTATCAACGGATGCTGAACCAACGCTTGCCCTACGGGCAACCCACCGTCTTGAACAAGGCTAAAGACACCGGCGTGTAACCCACATTTTTGTACTGCATTATCAATCGCTTGGGCGACAATCTCGGCTGTGCCGGGATGGGCCGGATGTCCTTTGACAACCACCGGACAACCCGCCGCCAAAGCCGCCGCTGTATCGCCACCCGCAGTTGAAAAGGCCAAAGGAAAGTTCGAGGCCCCGAACACCGCAACCGGACCAATCGGGCGCTGGACCATTTGAATATCCGGGCGCGGCAGCGGCGCGCGATCTGGCAGGGCCACATCATGACGACGGTCTAGGTATTCTCCCGCTTCGATGTGATCCGCAAAGAGCCGCAGCTGGCCGGTTGTGCGTCCGCGCTCACCGTTCAAGCGCGCCTCTGGCAGGCCGGTTTCCTTGGTGCCAATCTCGGTGAGCTGGGCACCGAGCGCCTCGATTTCATCGGCAATGCTGCGCAGGAAAGTGGCGCGTTCACTGCGGCTGGAATAGCCATAACTCCAAAACGCGTCCTCGGCCGCCTGACACGCACGATCCACCAAACCGACCGTCCCGGCGCTAAACGTATCTGCGGTTCCGGTCACAGGGTCGTTGGCAAATGTGCCTTCGCCGCTGATCCATTCGCCAGCAATCAGATGTGTGCCCTTGAGCATGGTTATTTCCCCAAATTACAGCAGCCCACGGGCCGCGAGATTTCGCATTAAGTGGCTGACACCAAACTGCCATTCCGGGCAAGTGGTTGACAGGTCAACTGTGTTTTTCAAACATCCCAGATCGGGTGATGAAATTTCCACCTTGTCACCAACCTTATGCGTAAAGCCGCCCCCCGGCGTGTCGCGGTCTTGTGTCGGTGCAAAAAGCGTTCCCAGATAAAGCATGAAACCATCTGGATATTGATGGTGCCGCCCAATAGTTTGGCGAACTAAATCTTCGGGATCCCGGCTGATTTCAGCCATCGAAGACTCTCCGTTCAAAACAAACCCATCCGCCCCGGTCACTTTCAAAGACAACTCAGCCCGGCGCACGTCATCCAATGTGAAATCATCATCGAAAAGACGGATCATCGGTCCTATCGCCGCCGAAGCGTTGTTGTCTTTGGCTTTTGACAGCAACAAGGCCGACCGCCCTTCGACATCGCGCAAGTTCACATCATTGCCAAGCGTCGCCCCAACGATACGGCCGGTGCTTGAAACGGCTAAAACCACCTCAGGTTCTGGGTTGTTCCATGACGACATTGGGTGCAACCCAACCTGCGCCATCGGCCCCATGGCCGAAAGGGTTTGCGCCTTGGAAAACACTTCGGCGTCCGGGCCGATACCAACCTCAAGGTATTGGCTCCAAAGCCCTTCTTCGATCAAGGCGGCTTTGACCCGCTCCGCTTCTTTCGATCCTGGTTCGATGTTAGATAGGCTGGCTCCGATCCGATCGCCAATCCGGGCGCGAATGTCCTGAGCCTTGTCTGGATCGCCAGCGGCCTGTTCCTCGATCACCCGTTCGACCATCGACCCTGCAAAGGTCACACCGCAAGCTTTGATGGCTTGCAAATCGCACGGAGCTAAAAAGTGCAAGTTGGACGCGGAAACCTCGTTTCCAGCAATCGTTTCAACCGATCCGATATCAATTCCGGGGGCTGACGAGACATAACCCACCGGGTCGGCCATCTCACAAACATCCCGAACCAAAGGGGCGGTTTTGCTTGTGATGTCCCAGACATTTCCACCTCGTACCGTAACAACACAAGGCCCATTTGCATCAGGATTCCAAACCCGCCCAACAAGGCAGCCCGATGCCGGCAACAGTAACATATACTTCCCCCCAAAAGCACGGCATTCGATGCCTAGCATGATCGCCGTGCTTGCTTTCTCTCTCAACTGAGAGATTAGTTAAAGCAATATGGGGAAATGGTATACCAAAACCTGTACCAGTGACCGCGCCGCCGCCCATTGGGGCAGACGGCACAGCCTTGTTTTGATTAGACGGTACCGCCTAGTGAGCCTTCGAGTGCGACAAGTTCTTGCCCGCCGGCCATTAGATCCTGCAACTCTTCCGGGGTGATTTGTCCGCGTTGTGCGGTTCCAAGCGTTTTACCCCGGTTCAGAACCGTGAACCGATCCCCAACCGCCATGGCATGGCGCACGTTATGGGTGATAAAGACCACGGCGATGCCTTGCTTGCGCACCTTGTCAATAGTGGCAAGAACATTGGCCGTTTGGCGCACACCAAGCGCCGAGGTCGGTTCATCCAAGATCAAAACCTTGGCTCCGAAATGCACAGCTCGGGCAATTGCAACCGTCTGCCGCTCACCACCTGACAAGGTGCCAACCGCTTGGTCCGGCCCCCGAAGGTTGATGCCCATTTTGCGCATCTCTTCCATGGTGACCTTGTTGGCGTGGTCATGATCAAACAACGTGAGCGGCCCAACTTTTTTTTCCGGCTCGTTGCCCATGAAAAAGTTGCGGCTAACCGACATCAACGGGATCATCGCCAAATGCTGGTGTACCGTCGCGATCCCCGCGGAAATGGCATCCCGCGGATCGTTGAAGTGCATGGGGCGACCTTCGAACTCGATCTGACCCGCCGTGGGTTTGTGGACCCCTGACATGGTTTTGATAAAGGTCGACTTGCCCGCGCCATTGTCGCCAAGCAAACAGTGACATTCCCCAGGGAATACATCGACCGACACACCAGCCAGCGCAATCACGCTGCCAAAATGCTTTTCGATGTTTTTCATCTGGATGATGGGGGCTTTTTCCGGGTTCATATCAACGCTCCCCTGTGATGATGCGACGGATGTAGGTGTTCAAGATCACCGCGCCGAGAAGAATGACACCAAGGAAGACGCGGAAGAGCGAACTTTCGACACCCGCAAAGAACAGACCTTGTTGAACGACACCAAAGATCAACGCGCCAAGCGCTGCCCCAAGCACCGAGCCATAGCCACCGGTCAAAAGCGCACCGCCAATGACCACCGCGATGATTGCTTCAAATTCTTTGAGCAAACCGCGATCCGCCCCAGCCGAACCAAACTCCATCACCTGACACACGGCAAACACCGTGGCGCAAAAGGCGGTGAACATGAACATCAGGATTTTGACTTTGTTGACCGGCACACCAGAGTTGCGCGCCGCTTCGGCATCTCCACCAGAGGCAAAAATCCAGTTACCGAACTTGGTTTTGGTCAACAGGATATGGCCAAAGATCACGAGAACAATGGCCCAGACAATCAGCATCGGCAAACCGTCAACAACCGGCTGGCCCTTGCGTGTTCCACGTTCGAACACCGCAATCATACCCGCATCCCCAAGCCACTCAAACAAGCCGCCGAAAATCTTGCCGCCAAAGACCGGGGCAAGCCAATCGCCCTCTGACACATCTTTGATACCGCCAATGATGGTTTTGCGTTCGATGGTTTGAGGAAGGAAAATCGTGAAGCCGCGCAATATGAATAGAAACGCCAGTGTCACGATAAAGCTGGGCAATCCGGTTCGGACCACGATCCAACCATTCAATCCCCCAATTGCGGTGCACAACACAAAGGTGACGGTAATGGCGATCCAAACTGGCCAGCCCAAAGTCACGCTGAATATTGCGACCATCATGCCCGCGAAACCGATCATCGACCCAACCGACAGATCGAATTCACCGGCGATCATCAAGAGGCACGCGCCAACGGCGATGATCATGAACTGGGCTGAAACGATCGACCAGTTCATCATGCCTTGGGCGTTGAACATTCCGCTGTCATGCGCAAACAGTAAGAAGAAGGTAAAGACCGCAACAGTGCCGACCATACCGCCCAGTTCCGGGCGGATCAGCGCCTTGCGAAACGGAGAGATCTCCTTGATCCGTTCGTCAGTTACAGGTGTAGGTTGAGCCGTCTCGCCCATGAGCGCGCCCCTTTTTTAAATTCAGGATGTGACGTGAATGCAGATATAAATCGGGCGTCCATTATGGGACGCCCGAAGAGGAGGAATTAGCGGTATTCGCCCGCGAACTCTTCGATTTTTTCAAGGCCATCGGCGGTTACGAAACCAGGGCCAGAGTTGATGTTGTTGCCAGGCAGAACGCCGTAACGATGGTAGTTGGCCATCACGATGACAGGCATATAGGCCTGCAACATAGGCTGCTGGTCGATGCCCCACTGGATCACACCGGATTTGATGCCTTTGACGATCTCGCCACCCAAATCGAAGGTCCCGAAGTAGATGTCACCGGCCATGCCGTTTTCTTCGAGCGCCAACAAAGTTGGATCAGCCGAGGTTGGGCCAAGCGTCAGAACAGCGTCGGTATCCGGGTTGGCGGAGAGATACGCCAATACGCGGTTTTTGACTTCTGCAGGGTCTTGACCCGCGTCAATCATCTGGCTGCCGAGTTCGATACCCAAACCGTCGGCAAAGCCTTGGCAACGCTCTTGGCTAGAAGGTTGAACGATATAGTGGTTCACACACAAGAAGCTACCGATGCCGTCGCCCTTGGCGCGAAGACCGGCCGCGTAACCCGCATCATATTCAGGCTGACCAACATACATCAAAGCGCCCACTTCGCGCGCCTGTTCAGGGGAGCCTGTGTTCATGATGATCACATCAACACCGCTATCAACAGCGGCCATGATTGGACCCTTGAGAATGTCGTAATCGGCCAATGTGGTGATGATGCCGTTGGGGCCAGAGGCCGCCGCCTGATCGATGATCCGCGCCATGTCGGCCAAGTCACCGGTTGGTGGGTTGCGGTATTCAACCTCAACATTCACATGCTCACCGGCCAATGCGATGCCGTTTTTGATGGTGTTCCACCAGCTGTCACTGTCTGGTGCATGGCTGACCAGGATGTATTTTTCACCCTCGGCCGAGGCCGTTGTCGCCACCATCATTGGGGCTGCGACCAGCGCGGTTGCCAGCATCAGTTTCTTGAATAAAGACGTCATATTTTCCTCCCAGAAATCACCTTGTTCAGGTGCAAGAGCCGTTTCTCTCCGCCTCTCCGACTCAAGTTAAACCATAGGTCGATCCATTTTGCAACCGGTTGCAAAATCAAGTCGCCGCTTTTTGGGTGCGATCCCCTTAAAAGCAGGGTAAACAGGCTAAAATAAGCGAAAGAAAGACGCTCTTTATGGCCGTGACATTGAAAGAGGTTGCAGAAAAAGCCGGGGTTTCCCGGTCTGCGGTGTCGCGCACCTTTACAGATGGAGCTTCGGTTTCCGAAAAAATGCGTCGCAAGGTGGAAAAGGCCGCTCAAGAATTGGGGTATAGCCCGAATGCTTTGGCATCCTCTTTAACGACAGGGCGAACAAAACTGATTGGGCTGGTGTCCAACAACTTTCACAACCCGATCTTCCTACAGGTTTTCGACCTGTTTACGCGCGGCTTGCAAGATCGCGGCCTGCGACCATTGCTTGTCAATTTAACCGATGAAACGGATCCGGCGACGTCGGTGCGTATGCTACGACAATACTCTGTTGATGGTGTTGTGGTTGCCTCGTCGACTTTGCCACCAGGATTTGCCAAGGCGTTTCGCGATGCTGGCGTACCAGTTGTTCATAGCTTTGGGCGCTATTCTGCGGCGCCACAGGTGCATGTCGTCGGGATCGACAACGTCGAGTGTGGGCGCATGGCGGCACGAACCCTGGTCGAACGCGGATACAAAAAAGTCGCGTTTCTCGGGGGACCGGAAAGCGCAACATCAACCCAAGACCGCTACACTGGCTTCATGTCGGAAATGGCAGCACACCCGGACGTCAAAACCACATACTCCTTTGCCAAAGCATATAGTTTTGAAGCCGGACGCCAAGAGATGTTGCGGCTTTTGAAGTCAGCCCCAGCAGACGCCTATTTCTGTGGCGACGATGTTCTTTCAATCGGCGTTCTGTCGGCATTGCAGGATAGCGGCCTGCAAGTCCCTGAGGATGTTGGTGTTATTGGATTGAACGATATGGAAATGGCCCGCTGGGAAAGCATCGACCTTACCACAATTCATCAGCCGATCCGCCAAATCATCACCTCCACCATTGAACTTATGGTTGCGATGCTGGACGAACCGGATCGCTATCCAGAGGCGCGGATTTTCCCATGTTCGGTGGTGGAACGGGGCACATTGCGCCCCGCCCCATAAGGCCTAGCGAAAGATCGACGGACGCGCGTCCATCCATTTGCCATCCGCCTTGGCCGAAGCAACAGCCGTGTGTACGGCCGCCATTGACCGCACGCCATCGGCGGCATTTGGCAATCCGTCACGGGTTTCGCCTGAAATCGCATCGGCTAAATCGCAATAGATATTGGCCACAGCAAGTGGAAACCCTTCGGGATGGGCGATGGACACGCGGCTTAGGCGCTGCGCATCTTCGTGAAGCCCACCTTCGCCCTTTTCGATGATCTGCGTGCGGCCACCAACCGGCGTATAGATTAACTGGTTCGGCTGTTCCGATGCCCAACGAAGCCCGCCCGTTTCACCGAACACCTGAATATCAAACCCATGTTGGCGCCCGATCGCCACGGAAGACGTCCAAAGCCGACCAACCGTGCCTTTGGCCATGCGGAAATTGACCATCGCGTCATCTTCCAACTCTCGGCTCGAAATCGTCGAGGCGAAATCCGCAGAGAGGGTTTCCACCTCATCATCGGCAATGAATCCAGCCATATGAAGCGCATGAATCCCGCAATCGGCGAACTGTCCGGACACCCCGGCCATGGCCGGATCATAGCGCCAACGCACCCGCGGATTGTCGGCATCGGTCGCGTCGCCGTGGTGGCCGTGGCTAAAGTTGGTCACGACCAACCGCACCTTGCCAAGCTCACCATTACGCACCATTGCGCGGGCCTGCCGCACCATCGGGTAGGCGCTGTAGCAGTAGTTAACAGCACAGATTTTCCCCGACTTTTCCGCGACTTTGACGATCTCTTCGCCTTCTTCCACCGTCATGGTCATCGGCTTTTCACAGAGCACATTGAACCCGGCCTCAAGAAAGGACTTGGTGATTTCGAAATGCGTGGAATTTGGCGTCGCCACCGTGACAAGATCAATCCGGTCATCGCGACCCTTTTCCCCCGCCAGCATCTCTTGCCAATTGCCATAGGCCCGGTCCGCAGCCACCCCAAGGCGTTGCGCGTATTCGCGCCCGACATCAGGGCGATGATCAAGCGCCCCCGCCGTCATTTCAAAACGACCATCGGCCAAAGCACCGAGACGATGGGCCGGGCCGATCTGGCTGCCTTCGCCGCCACCGATCATACCCCATTTCAATTTGGTCATGGTGATGTCTCCCTAAACCTTAAAAGCCGATGCTTTGCAGATATTCACGGTTAAAACGGCTGTCTTCCATCGGTGTCACGTCCAGATTGGGGTCGCAATCCTGTTCAACCGTACACCAGCCTTCAAAACCAGCATCCAACAACACCTGACGTACCGCAGGAAAATCAACATCCCCCTGCCCCAGTTTGCAAAAGATGCCCTGGCCGCAAGCGTCATAAAATCCGGTCCGATTGGAAATGACATCCGCCTTCACTTTGGGGTCGATGTCTTTGAAATGCATATAGGAAATGCGATTGATGTGTTTCTTCATAAACGCCACCGGGTCAAAGCCCGCATAGGAATGGTGGCCGGTGTCAAAACAGATCTTGAGGATGTTTTCAGCCACCTCGTCCAGCAACCGCTCTAGCTCGGGTTCGAAATCCATGAAGCCCGCCGCATGGGCATGAATGCCAACGGTGAGCCCATATTCTTCGGCCCCAATACGGGCAGATTCCGCGATGCGCCCTCGATAGGCGGCCCATTCGGCGGCATCCATTTGCTCCGCTTCACTTACGCGACCCGCAGTCGGGGCCCGGCGCGGCGAAATGGAATCGATCAACACCAAATGTTGAGCCCCATGCGCCTTGAGCGCCTTGGCGGTGCGATGTGTGGCGTCAAGCACGTCATCCCATGCGTCCGGGTCATGATAGGCCCGGAAAACCACGCCACCGATCAGCTCGAGATCATGTTCAGCCAAAGCATCACCCAGCTCAGCCGGATCCTCTGGCATAAAGCCAACCGGGCCCAATTCGATACCTTTGTATCCCGCCTCTGCGCATTCTTTCAGCACAGTTTTCCAGGCTGGATTGCGCGGGTCCTGAGCAAATTCCACACCCCAGGAACAGGGCGCATTACCTATTTTTATTGTCATCTTGGGCGTCTCCGTTGCTCAAAACGTTGCGATGTCTTGCCACGTGCCATGCGTATGAGACACACGTGCTGCGGCGATGATTTGATTAACCTCATGACCATCCCGGAAGGTTGGCCAGATGTTGGTTTTGGTCTCAATGGCACGCAGAAAATCGCGTGCCTCGATGATGATTTGATCTTGGTAGCCGGTGCCATGACCCGGCCCGAGGCAAAAGGGCTCATAATCTGGATGTGCCGGTCCGGTTAGGATTTTGGTAAACCCCTGCGTGGCCTCGGGGCCTTCGCGGCGATAAAGCCAAAGGGCGTTTTGGTCTTCTTGATCAAAGCGGATCGCGCCCTTGGTGCCCGTCACCTCATAGGCGTAGCCCATTTTGCGACCGGTTGCGACACGGCTAAAGAACATCTGCCCCATGGCACCGTTTTCAAACCGCACCATCATTTGCGCATGATCGTCATTGGTGACGGCACCACCGGGGCGCGTTTGGTGAACCGTTTCAATCTCGGCCATCACCCGTGTCATCGGCCCCATCAAGGCCAAGGCACCATTGATCATATGCGGTGCCAAATCGCCCATGGTCCCATTGGCATCGCCACTGGTTCTCCAGGTTGCCGGGGCGTTGGGATCGGCTAGAAAATCCTCGGTATGTTCGCCTCGGAACATGGTGATGTCCCCAATGGCTCCGTCCGAAATCAGCTGGCGGGCAAATTGGCTTGCCGGGGTGCGGATGTAGTTAAATCCGATCATGTTGATGCAATGATGCGCCTCTGCGGCCTGCATCATCGCGGCGCTGTCGTCGATCGAAGCGCCCAGAGGTTTTTCGCAAAACACTGGCTTGCCAAGCGCAAAAGCCGCTTCGGCGATGGCCCTATGGGTTTCCTGTGGCGAGGCGATCACAATTGCCTCGACCTTTGGATCAGAAACCAGAGTTTGCCAGTTACCGGTCCCGTGGGCAAAGCCATAGGCGGTGCGATATCGCTCGGCGCTCGCCTCATTTGACGCACAGATCATCTCAAGCCGGGGGCGCAATCCGGTGTTGAACACTGCGCCAACCGCAGACATGGCAACCGAATGGGCCTTACCCATATAGCCGCCACCTATGATTCCGATGCCGATTTCCGCCATCTTGACCTCGCCATTTTGAAATTCGCTTTGCAATTTGTTGCAACCGGTTGCAAAATCAGTATCGTGAGATTCGAAAACTCGCAAGCTGCATTCGGCATTGTGCCGAAATTTCCCAAAGGGGTCGCGCTGACATGACATCGACAACAGACACCATTCGCCTAACGACGGCGCAGGCGATTATTCGCTGGCTTTCCAATCAGTTCATCGAGATTGATGGCACGGAAATGCGCCTGTGTGGTGGCGGATTTGGTATATTTGGCCACGGCAATGTGACCTGCTTGGGCGAGGCGCTTTACAACGTCCAAGACGAGCTCCCGCTCTATCGTGGTCAAAACGAACAAAGCATGGGATTCGCCGCCGCGGGCTATGCCAAACAGTGGTTGCGCCAACGTTTTATGTTCTGCACCGCCAGCGCCGGACCGGGCACGTCCAACCTTGTGACAAGCGCCGCCTTGGCCCATGCCAACCGCCTTCCGATGTTGCTTTTGTGCGGGGATACCTATGCGACCCGTCTGCCCGATCCCGTCTTGCAACAGATGGAGAATTTCAATGACCCGACCTTTGGGGTCAATGACGCATTCAAACCCGTTGTGCGCTATTGGGATCGCATCACCCATCCGGCACAAGTCATCCAATCCCTGCCCGCCGCCATCGCAACCCTGCTTGATCCCGGCGATTGTGGCCCCGCCTTCATTGGCCTGCCTCAGGATGTGCAAGGCTGGACCTATGATTACCCGGCTGTGTTCTTTGAGAAAAAGCTACACCGCATTCGCCGCGTCACCCCAGATGCCGATGAAATCGCTGATGCTGCCGCGTTGCTCAAATCCGCCAAGCGCCCAATGATCATCGCCGGGGGCGGTGTTCAGTACTCGCGCGCCGTGGCCGAACTCACCGCATTCGCCGAAGCGCATCAGATACCGGTTGTCGAAACCATCGCCGGTCGGGCCAATTTGGTCAACGAGCACGCGTTAAACATCGGACCTATTGGTGTCACCGGCTCGAACTCTGCCAATTCTGTTGCCGAAAAAGCCGATGTGATTGTCGCCGTTGGCACCCGGTTACAGGATTTTACAACCGGGTCTTGGACGGCATTTGCCCAAGATGCACGGTTTATCTCAATCAATGCGGCGCGCCATGATGCGGGCAAGCACATGTCGCTACCGGTTGTGGGGGACGCCAAATTGGCGCTTAACGCCTTGGCCGAGGCTGTTTCTGGGTATCAAACCCCGCAAGACTGGACGCAACTCGCCCAAGACGAACGCAAGTCGTGGGACGCATATGTCGCGGAAAACGTCAAACCCGGCAATCGGCCCAATTCCTATGCTCAGGCCATCGGCGTGGTGAACGCCCTTTGTGACAAACGCGATCGCGTGGTTGCCGCGGCCGGTGGTTTGCCCGCCGAAGTCACCGCCAATTGGCGCACATTGGATATCGGCACCGTTGATGTTGAGTTCGGCTTTAGCTGTATGGGCTATGAAATCGCCGGAGCCTGGGGTGCCCGCATCGCCCAAGCCGAACAGGAACCAGACCGCGACACCATCACTTTTTGCGGTGACGGGTCCTATATGATGCTGAACTCCGATCTGTACTCTTCGGTTCTTAGCCAAAAGAAGCTCATTGTGATGCTGCTCGACAATGGCGGCTTTGCCGTCATCAACAAGCTGCAAAACAATTCCGGGAATGAAAGCTTCAACAACCTGATTGCCGATTGCCCGACCGTAACCAACCCGTTTGCCGTGGATTTCGTGGCGCACGCTGCATCGATGGGGGCCGTTTCGGAACGCGTTGAAAACCCCGCTGACCTTGCCGAGGCGTTCAAACGCGCCAAAGCCAGCGACAAAACCTATGTCATCGTGATGAATGTCGATGCCTATGAAGGCTGGACCACCGAAGGCCACACATGGTGGGAATGCGGCACCCCTCATATCACCGAAAGCGACCGTGTCCGCGAGGCCCATTTGGACTGGGAACAGGGTCGCGCCAATCAACGGAGGGGTGTCTAATGCGCCGCTTTACCGCCCAAACCGCCACCCCCGATGACGTTGTTCATGAGCTGTTGCATGGCGGTGGGGCCGTGGCGATTTCCGGCCTCTTTTCACCAGAAGAGATTGCCGACGCCCGCGCCATCATCATGGAGCATTCCGAGGCAGAAACACCCAAGGTCACACATTTTCAAGGCTCCGCCGAAGAAACCGGTCAGCTCAAACTGCAACGCCGGGTTTGGAATTTATTGGCCAAGGGGGAGGTGTTTTCGCGCATGGCGGCGCATCCGGTTTTGATGGATATCCTGCGGGCCTTTCTTGGCACTGAATTCATCATGGGGTCGATTGCGGCCAACCGCATTTTGCCCGGTGGCCCCGGCCAAGAACCCCATGTCGACTATCCCTATTGGGATTTTCACAAACCCGAAACACACCCGGTTGGCTTTAACGGATCCTTTCCGATGAATGCACAGGTCTCCGTTCTTCTTGACCCGTTCACCAAAGAAAGCGGGGCCACCGGATACCTTCCTGGAAGCCAAAAAGAGCTGCGTTATCCCACCGCCGAGGACAAGTTTTTTGATCGCTGTGAGCAAATGCTCGGCGAACCGGGCGATGTCGCGTTGTTTTATGGGGTGACTTGGCATTGCGCCATGCCCAACAAAGCCGATCATGACCGCAGTGCCGTGTTGATCCAATATCTGCCGAAATGGGTCAAACCCATGGAAGACATGCCAGCGGCGCTCCCCCAATCCTTTCTTGAACAAGCCAGCCCGGACATGCGCCAATTGCTCGGCCTGAATTACCCCTATCCAGAGGTTCTGGATGCCGCAAAAGCGGGCAATACCGAGGGCCGCACATGAACCTGATCGACGGCATTCGCCAAGGCAACTTCGCAGTCTTTGGACGCGCGGGAATGGACATGTTCGCCGACCCACCGGGCACCAAGGCCGAACACGCCGAAACGTTCAAAGCCGACTTGGGAGGTTCCTCGGCCAATATCTGCGCGGGCCTGTGCAAACTTGGCATGAAATCGGCGCTTGTCACCTCTGTTTCCAACGATACGGTGGGGCGGTTTTGCACCAACAAGCTCAACGGGTACGGCGTTGATACGCAATATATCCGGGTTCTGGATGGCGAATATCGCATTTCCCTCGCCGTTTATGAAAGCACGATGGATGACTTTCAGCTATGTATTTACCGCAACAACGCCGTGGATTTTCAGGTCACCAACGAAGACGTGGATCGGGTTGATTATAGCAGTTTCGGCGCGCTGATAACCGCCGGAACGGTTTTTGCCGCCGAGCCCTCGCGCAGCTCAACATTCAAGGCGTTTGAAAACGCGCGCACCGCCGGCATTCCGGTGATTTTTGACATCGACTATCGCCCCTATAGCTGGCCCTCGGCCGAGGTGGCGGCGGACGTCCTGTCGCGCGCTGGCGAAGAAAGCGATCTGATTGTCGGCAATGACGAAGAGTTCGGATTTATGGCCGGTGGGATCGACAAAGGGTTGGACAAGGCTCGCGAACTGGCCGCCAAAGGCAAGTTCATTATTTACAAAATGGGTCAAGAAGGGGCGATAACACTATGGAAGGGCGAAGAAATTCGCACCGGAATCTACCCGGCTGTTGCGGTAAAACCCAACGGGGCCGGTGACAGTTTCATGGCCGGTCTTTTGGCCGGTATCGCCGAAGGCCGCCCAATAAAAGAAGCGGTCCTACGCGGGTCTGCCTGCGCCTCGATTGTGGTCAGCAAGCCGGGCTGCGCCCCTTCCATGCCAACAACATCTCAGCTGGACGCGTTTCTTGCCACGCAGTCCGGTCCAACAGGATCTTAAAGGAAACGCTATGCACATTGCGCCGTTTGACAACCAAAACAAACCCATCGTCGATGCCGATGATGATCTGGTGCCGCTGAACTATTTCAACATCGTAAAGCTACGCAAAGGCGAGACCTTTGAATACGCCGTGCCGGGATATGAAACCTGTGTGGTTCCCGCCACCGGAACCGTCGATGTCGAGGTTGATGGGGCGTTCTATCCTGATCTCGGCCTGCGTACCGAAGATGTCTGGGATAGTGACCCAGAAGGGGTTTATGTGCCGGTGGGGGCCAAAGTGCGCATCACCTGCAAAACCGACGCCACTGAAACCTTTATTGCCGGGGCGAAATACGACAAGGTTCTAGAACCCTTTGACGTGCGCGCCGCCGATCTCGACACCGTGCAATACGGGTCGGACGACACCAAAACTCATCGCAAAATCAAACACATCCTTGGCACAAAATACCATGACAAGGTCGGCCGTCTCTTGGTGTCCGAATTGTTCACCGTCGGCGAAGGCGGCTGGTCTGGGTTTCCAAGCCATAAACACGACACCGACCGTCTTCCCGATGAAACCCGGCACGACGAAACCTACAACTTTCGGTTCAAGCCCAACTACGGCTCGGGTGTTCAGATGTTGCAACGCGAAGACAACAAACCCGGTGATGCCTATCACATCATGGATGGGTCCACGGTTATGATCGACAAAGGCTATCACCCCTGTGCGGTGCTTCCCGGGTATCAGATGTATTACTTTACCATTCTGGGTGGACTCACGCAGCGCAGTTTGAAGCAATATTTCCAACCCACACATGAGGCACAGCTGCATACGATTCCGGGCATCATGGACATGGTGGCCAAGTTCAAATGAGCCTTGTTACACTTGCAGATGTCCTGCAACCCGCTCTGAAAAATGGCTACGCAGTGGCCGGTTTGGTCACGCTTGGCTGGGAAGACATGCGGGCCTTTGTTGCCGCCGCCGAGGCCGAAAACTGCCCGGTGATCTTGCAAGCCGGGCCAAGTTGCCGGGCCCATACCCCATTGCCGGTTTTGGGAAAAATGTTCCGCCACTTGGCCGAAGCCGCCAGCGTTCCGGTTGTTGCCCATTTGGACCACGGATACACCTCTGACGAATGCCGCGAGGCCATCGACAGCGGCTTTACCTCGGTGATGTTTGACGGGTCACGCAAACCGCTTGCCGAGAATATTGCCGAAACCCGCGCCATTGTTGAGATGGCGCATTCTGCGGGTGTGTCTTGTGAGGGCGAGATTGGGTTTGTCGGCTATTCGGGTGGCGAAAACTCGGCCGGAACAGACCCCAAAGAGGCCGCGCAATTCGCGGTGGAAACCGGCGTCGATGCGATGGCCATTTCGGTTGGCAATGTCCATTTGCAACAACAAGATGGTGCCGGGCTTGATGAAGAACGCATTCACGCCATCCAAGCCATTACAACCGTTCCGTTGGTTATTCACGGCGGGTCCGGCGTTCCTATGGCCCAACGCACGGCTTTGGCGCGCGGCTCTCATATCTGCAAATTCAACATCGGAACCGAGCTGCGGATGGCCTTTGGTGAGGCCCTGCGCGATGCGGTCACGCGAGACCCAGATCGCTTTGACCGGGTCCAGATTTTAAGCGAAACACATGATCCGGTGGTGGCCGCGGCCCGCCGTGTGCTTAGCGCGTTCAAGGGGGCTTGAAATGGTACGGTTAGGAATTCTCGGCTGTGGCCGGATCGGCGTGGTTCACGCGCGCTCAATAGGACAAATAGACGGGGCAACGGTTTCCGCCGTGGCAGACGCCTTTGCCGACCCGGCCCAAGCCTTGGCCGCCCAATCGGATGCTCAGGTCATGTCGCCAGAGGCCTTGATTGCATCGGATAAGGTTGACGCCGTGGTGATCGGAACCCCAACCGATACGCATTACGATCTGATCCACGCCGCAGCAGCGGCAGGCAAAGCGATCCTATGCGAAAAACCGGTCGATATGTCGGCCGATCGCATTCGCGACTGTGCCAAAGTTGTCGCCAAAGCCGGCGTGCCGTTTATGACCGCCTTCAACCGCCGGTTTGATCCGAATTTTGCCAATGTGCAGGCCCGGATTGAGGCCGGTGAAATCGGGTCTGTTGAGCTGGTTAACATCCAATCTCGTGACCCCTCCCCACCTCCGTTGTCTTACGTCCAAAGCTCGGGCGGGCTTTTTCGCGATATGATGATCCACGATCTGGACATGGCGCGGTTTTTGCTTGGGGAGGATCCTGTTAGCCTCTTTGCGGTTGGGTCGTCTCTTGTCGATCCTGAGATCGGCAAACTCGGCGATGTCGACACCGCCGCGGTGACCCTAACCACCGCCAGCGGCAAAATCTGCCAGATTTCGAACTCGCGGCGGGCAATCTACGGCTATGACCAACGCATAGAAGTGCACGGTGCCAAAGGCATGTTACGGGCGGAAAACATGCTTGAAAACACCGTCGAGGTTGCAACCGAATCGGGATTTCGTAAAGCCCCGGCCCAGCATTTCTTCTTGGAACGCTATGAGGCCGCGTACCGCGCAGAGATGACGCATTTCGTCCAGTCTATTGAAAACGGCAAGGCCCCTTCGCCCGATCTGTCCGATGGGCTAAGCGCCCAGGTTTTGGCCGATGCAGCGACAAAGTCATGGCACCTTAAACGCCCCGTAGACCTCACAAATCTTCTCTAACCGCTGGTTATTGTCGTGAAGAAATCAACCCCGCGGGCGTTCAGCCCGCGGACCCGAAAAAATTGGCTCCCGCTTGCGTGTTTTCCGACACGATAAGGGGAGAAAGGCTTTACACTTGCGGTTGAAGTGAACCGGCGCATCTCTTGAGCGGTCGTTCAAAACATGCTTCAATAAAAAACGTTTAGTTCAACAGCAGGTGGCAATATGTTAAAAACAAACAGTTTTAGGCAATGGGCGTTGGGGGCTGCAACTGCGGCCGCTCTGATCGTTCCCAGCGCCGTTCTGGCCCAGGACAAGCCAAACATTTTGGTAATCTGGGGTGACGATATTGGCCGTTCCAATATCTCAGCCTACACGATGGGCATGATGGGGTATCGCACCCCCAACATCGACAGCATCGCCAACGAAGGCATGATTTTCACGGACTACTACGGTGAACAATCCTGTACCGCTGGCCGTTCGTCTTACATCATGGGCCAATCGGTGTTCCGCACAGGCCTGTCCAAAGTTGGCCTGCCCGGTGCTGACTTGGGTATGCAAGAAGAAGACCCAACCATCGCTGGCCTGCTCAAGGCCGAAGGCTATATGACTGGCCAGTTCGGCAAGAACCACCTTGGCGACAAAGACGAGCATCTTCCAACCAACCATGGTTTCGACGAATTCTTTGGTAACCTGTACCACTTGAACGCCGAAGAAGAGCCCGAAAACGAAGACTATCCGCAGAACGCTGAGTTCCGCGAGCGTTTTGGCCCACGCGGTGTGATCAAATCCAGCGCCGATGGCTCAATTGAAGATACCGGTCCGCTGACCAAGAAGCGTCAAGAAACCATCGACGAAGAATCCGTTGCTGGTGCCATCGACTTCATGAAGCGCGCCAATGAACAGGGTAAACCTTTCTACGTTTGGTGGAACGGCACACGGATGCACTTCCGGACCCACGTCAAAGACGAAATGCGTGCCAAAGCAGACGAGATCGTCGGCAAACACGTAGATGAGTATCAGGCCGGTATGATCGAACACGATCTGCATGTCGGTCAACTGCTGGCAACGCTTGATGAACTCGGCATCGCCGACAACACCATCGTTCACTACTCCACCGATAACGGCCCTCACTACAACACGTGGCCCGATGCGGCGGCGACCCCCTTCTTTGGTGAAAAGAACACCAACTGGGAAGGTGGTTGGAGGGTACCGTCCATGGTGCGCTGGCCTGGCAAAATTGCGCCCGGCTCGGTTTCCAACGAAATCATGCACCACATGGATTGGCTGCCAACCTACTTGGCCGCTGCTGGCAACCCCAACATCAAGGAACAGCTTCTTGAAGGCGGCGTTCAGGCCATCGGCCGTGAATACAACGTCCATCTCGATGGCTACAACTTCTTGCCGCACCTGACTGGCGAAGAGGAAGCTGGCCCACGGAACGAGATTTTCTACTTTGCTGATACCGGCGAGCTGACCGCTCTGCGTTACCAGGATTGGAAAATGTTGTTCATGGAGCAAAAGGAATACACCACGCTGCGTGCATGGATCGAACCATGGACACCGCTTCGTACGCCTTTGATCTTCAACCTGCGTCGTGATCCTTATGAGCGCGCCTACCGTACGTCCAACACCTATTACGACTGGATGATTGACCGCGTCTTCTTGCTGGTCCCAGCTCAGGTTTACGTCGGTGAATTCCTTGCCACGTTCAAAGAGTTCCCACCACGTCAGAAGCCTGCAAGCTTCTCTGTCGACCAAGTTGTTGAGCAGATGCTCTCAGCTGTGGGTGACTAAACAAACCTGATGCGGCACCCATTTATTTGGGTGCCGCACTCCACCGACACGCGCTCGGACTTTTCCCAAAATACAAAATATAACTAGAGGTGTCATATGAAGATTTTGACTTCTCTTGCCCTGACAGCTGCACTGGCAACAGTTGCGCTTCCTGTCACTGCGCAAGAACGAGCCCATGTCGCGGGTGGTGTAAAGCTTGAATATCAAGACCTTGACGTTCAAATCATTGCTCTGGGTTGGAGCATGAAAGAGCTGTTGCGCGGCAAGGTTTACAATGAGCAAGGCAAACTTGTTGGCTACGTCAACGATGCGATCTTGTCTCAGGACGGTCAGGCAACCTTTGTTATCGTCAATGTCGCTGGCTTCTTGAGTGTCGGCCACAAACTGATTGCCTTGCCGACCCCCGCTTTCGCTCTGACTGATAGCGGCGATTTGGTTCTGCCAAACGCCACCAAGGACGCGCTCGAGTCGCTTCCTCCCTTCCATTATCGCTAATTAAAACTGGAGTCTGATCTATGCAGCTTGTTGCAATCATGATGGACGATGTCGAAACTGCCCGCAATGCACGTATGGAATGTGCCAAACTGGCGCAGGAACACTTGCTGACGCTGGAAGACGCAGTTGTCGTTTACAAAGAAGAGGGTGAGGTCAAGCTAGACCAAGCCGTCAACCTGACCGCCGCCGGTGCCATGGGTGGCGCATGGTGGGGTGTCTTGATCGGTGCAATCGCCGGGGTTGCCACCGGTGGTGCCGGGCTTGCCTTGGCGGGTTTGGCCGGTGGCGCCGCGGGTGGCGCGCTAAGCGGTTGGATGTCCGATGCCGGCATTTCCGACGAGTTGATGAAACAAACCGCCGATGCGCTGGAAGGTGGTAAGGCGATCTTGTTCATCGCAGGCCGCACCGGCGCACCGGACAAGGTTCTGGAACGTCTCAAGCCATTTGGGGGCGAGGTGGTAACCTCCAACTTGACCGCCGATGCCGACAAGAAAATCAACGCCATTTTGTCAGGTGAATCTGCCTAACCTACCGATCACGGTTAGAAGGCACAAAAAGATCGGCTCTTCCGCTAGCGTTACCGGGCGAGCCAATCAAAAACTCAAATAATTCGCAGGGGAAAAATATGGAAAAGTTTGTTGCTGTCGTTTTCGACACCGAGGAAGCTGCCTACAAGGGCGCGGACGCCATGCGCGATTTGCATCGCAACGGTGAGCTGGCGGTATATGCGGCTGGGGTTATTTCCAAAGGTTTAAATGGCGAAGTCGAAGTGAAATCGGCCGCTGATGAGGGCCCGATTGGCACCGCTTTTGGCATGATGCTTGGCGCAATGGTTGGTGTTTTGGCTGGTCCGGCCGCCGTTGCATCGGGTGCCGCGATTGCCGGTAGTGCCGTGGCCGCGCAAGCCGCAGCGGGTGGCATGGCGCTTGGCGGTATGACCGGTGGTTTGTTTGGCGCTTACCGCGACCTTTGGGTGTCCGGGATGGATGCCGCCATGCTCGACAATGTCAGCACTCAGTTGCAACCAGGCAAATCCTGTGTTGTCGCCTCGGTCGACGAGGTTTGGACAACTCCGCTAGATAGCAAAATGAAAGAAGCAGGCGGCACCGTTTACCGCAAACTGCGTGTAGATGCCGTTGACGCCGAAATGGCCGCTGAAATGGATGCGCTTGACCGCGAACTCGATGCGCTTGACGAAGAATGGGATCAGGCCACCGACGATGCCAAAGACGCCATCAACGAAAAAATGGATAGCGTGAAGACCAAAATGAAAGAAACCGGGGTCAAGATCGACAACCGGATGGAAGAGCTGGACCGCGAATTTGACGCCCGTTTGGTTGCTCTCGATGAACAGATCGAGAATGCGGCTGACAACACCAAAGCCAAGTTCGAGAAACGCAAAGCCGAAGTCAAAGCCGATCATGAGGCCCGCAAAGATCGGTTGGCCGCGGCCATGCACCGACTAGCCGACCGCATCGACGGTTAATACTCTTGAGGTCGGGTGATCGTGTGTCACCCGACCTTTCAGTCAGTCGAGGATATTCCCCATGAATTTTGGCGAAACTCTAGCCAGCGTTTTCTCCCGTTTGAAAACGTGGGTTTTCTTTGCTGACGTCGAAGACGTAATCCTTGCGTCGGTCTTTGTCGTGGTCATCTTTTTGGCGCGCAAACCGTTGTCGCGGTTGATCGTAAAAAGTCTCAACAATCTGATGACTCACCTGGCCGTGTCGATGCCAGATGAAGCAAAAAACGAACTGGAAAGCAAAACTTCCATTTTGCTGGTTGTTGGGGCGCTGTTCATCGCAGCCGACGTGCTGCAGTTCCCGGTTTTGGCCGGTGGGTTAATCAACAAGGTTCTGGCCTCCGTCGCCCTTATTGCGGTATTTTCCGGGTGGTACAATCTATGCGGCCCCTTTGTATCGTTATTAGGTGGCTACAATCGGTTAGAGATTAATGTCGAATCCAGCTGGATGAAAAGAGCAGCGCGATTTGGCGTTATTCTATTTGGCATCTCCGCTTTGCTCACTGTTTGGAAAGTCGATATCAGTGGCGCAATGACGGGCGTTGGCGTCTTGGGGGCGGGCGTAGCAATTGCCGCACAAGATCTTGTTCGAAATCTAGTCGCGGGAATGAATAACCAAAGCGAAAAACGTTTCACCGAAGGGGACGTTGTCGAAATAGAAGGTAATTTTATTGGGGTTGTCGAGCAAATTGATTTGCGCTCGACTGTATTACGCGGCTTTGATCAAATACCGCGCTATATCCCGAACTCCGATTTATCGAATGCTGTTGTCTTGAACTATTCGCAATTGCGCACAAGACGTGTGAAAAAGATAATTAGCCTAGTGCTCTCATGCACGGACCAACAATTAAAAGGGTTCAAACAAGATCTCAGAGATTACATGCTAAATAGTGGTGACTACGATCTTTCGGATGGGGCTCCGCAATATGTGAACATTGTGGGCCTATCCGAAAATGCGATTGAAGTTTTATTCTATGCCAGAACTAAAACCGCCGACTATCAGAATTTTCTGGATGTTGATGAGCGTCTGACGCTGAAAATCCTAGAAATATCCCGCAGGCATGACACCGCGATCGCCTATCCGACCCAGACTATCGACATGAAGTCACCTCTGGGTTCAGACAGGCCAGATACCTAAATTACGGCGATTACTTTTTCAGGTTTTTGATGACCGCACTGGCCACGGTGCCCGCCAAACCGGGTGCGATGGCCCCTAATGGGTTGCTCGCCATTTGACGAATAGCGTCGGTTGCCGCCTTCGCCTCTTGGGCGGCGCTTCGCACTTCTGCTTCGAGATCTTCCAAAGCCATATCACGCACTTCGGCAACCGGTGCCGTTTCTTGTTCTGCGTTGGACTTACCTGCCATCGAGATCAAAAACCCCGCGAGAACGATGTTGACCAAGGCAACAATCAACGCCGCGACCGGCTGGGAAACCACATCGGACAGCGCCAGATAGGCGGACACATTGAGCATGATCAAACCAACACCGGCGGCAATACCGGCTGCGGCCATCAACATGGTTTGTTGGCGCAGAACAGCGAGATGACGTTGGGCAATCAGTCGCTCGGACCGCATGACAATGGAGATATTACGAGAGATACGGCTCATGTTTGTGATCCTATTTCGAGCGGCCAAGCAGGTAGCCAATGGTAAAGGCTCCGAGGGCAAATAGCAGTGGTTTTTTATGTGTGAGGTCGTCGAACTGTTCTACCAATTCCCCAAGTTCAGCTTCCCAATCGATGGCATCTTCGTTGGTCGCTTCACTGGCAATAGCATCACTCGTTTCGACGTCTGACTCTGGTGTGACCTCTGGCGCGGGCTCGGGCTTTGGTCGCTCCGCCAATTGGCGTTTGAGATCGGCCAGTTCAGATTCCAACTCGGCTTTGGTCGCCATCAATCCTATCCTTCTTGTTCGGTCGGTTCCGCGGTTTTGTTCAGGGGCTTTCCCACAGGGGCCAGCGCCTCCTCACGCGTTTCCGTCATCAACGTGCCATCACCCGACATCAAAACAGCCAAAGGCCGGGTTGCCGGAAAATGTGAAATAATGATTAGCCCGCACACCGTTATCGGGACGCTCAACAATGCCCCCGACATGCCCCAGATGATGGTCCAAAACGACAGCGATAGCACCACAACCAAAGGCGACAGATTAAGCGAACGGCCGGTCAGGGATGGCTCAACAATATTGCCAATCACAAATTGAACGGCACCGCACCCTCCGACAATAATCAAAAACGGCGTGAACGTATCAAACTGAACGAGCGCCACCAAACCCGGCAAAACCACTCCCAAAATCGAACCGATTGTCGGGATGAAATTTAGCGCAAAGGCCAAAATGCCCCAGGTCTCGGCAAAGTCCAGCCCGACCGGTTTCATCACCGCATAACTTCCGATCCCAGTGATCAGGCTAACAAGGGTTTTGATCCCGACATAGCGTTGCAGGCTGATCGACATACCATTCAGAATTTGGCTGACTTTGGCACGCGCTTCGGCGTTTGGAACCGCACGGTCTAGCTTGACATTCATCGGGTTGCGTTCAAGCAGCATAAAGGGAACGAGCAACAAAACCAATATGATACCGCTTAGAACAGACCCGGCCGACGAAATCGCCCCGCCTGCCATTTCCGACAAGTTGAGATCAGCGAGCGCCGTTAACAGGGTCGCATACCCCTCCTCTCCGATCAGCCCTTCGAACCTTTTGAGCAGCAACTCAAAACGGGCTTCGTAGCGTGGGAATGCCTCGGCGACGGCCCCGGCCTGATTGGACAGAACATACAAGATGCCGGCAAACCCAAACGAGACAACTCCGAACGCCAACACATAGGCTAGCCATTCCGGAGTTGGGTTGCCGAAAATCGTGCCTTGCCGGGCCCGATCAACAATTGCGGAAATCAGAACAGCAAGCAGCAAGGCCAACGAGAGCGGGATCAGCAAATTTGCCGCGTAGACCAAACCAGCGATGACAAAGAAGCAAAAAACAACAAGTTGCGCCCAAAAGGCCATGCCATAGCGCGCGCCTATGGTTTCTGGTCGTTCTTTGTCATCTGGCTGCATGGTGTGATTAGGCCTTTTTCACGCGATCATAGGCCGCTTTCATCTTCAGCCCCAACTCCTTGGCGGCCTCACCAACTTCCTCGGCGCTTTTGTCAAACTGCGACTTGGAAACAAACTTGTCCCAATCGCTTGTCAGCTCCTGCCATTCTTCTTCTGCCTCTTTTGAAGCAAGGTGCAGTTGCACGCGAAGCTCATCACGGCGTTGCTGCAGATCGGCTAGCATTTTGGCAATATCAGTCATGAGATTTCCTTTGATGGAACTGTAAAGCATTTACATACACTAGGCACCTTTTCCGTCCAAATCACAACGGGAGATACTCAAATAATCTAGGATATTTGCACCTGCAGCACTTGTGGCAGATTTCGTTCGACGGGCGGGGCCAATTGACATAGCCTGCCCCCATCACCTCCAACAAGAGGAACCCCAGTTTCCATGTCCAATTCTATTTTCCCCAAACTATGTCAAACGCTTGCAGTCTCCCTAGGGTTATTGGTTGTCACGCCACAACCAACCTTGGCCTTTGACCTCACGCGCCCCGCAACAAGCTTTGAAGAAGAGCGGCAAAACTCAGAACGCACCCATGTCGACGTGCTCAAGCAGTTTGGCGGCATATACGATGACCCGGACCTGTCGGCCTATGTCGATCGCGTCGGTCAGCGTGTCGCCGCCGTTTCGGAAATGCCGGACAAGCCGTTCATTTTCACCGTGCTCAACACCCCGATGGTCAATGCCTTCACCACGGGCGGCGGCTATGTCTATGTCACGCGTGGCATTCTGGCCAGCATCAACAGCGAGGCCGAATTAGCCGCACTCTTGGGGCATGAAATTGGCCATGTCACCGCCCGTCACACCGCTCGCCGGGAAACCCGGATGAAGCAGGACCGCGCCGCTGCGATTGGGCTTGGCTTACTGACCGGCAGCCTGAGCACCGCGATTATTGCCGATGGGGCCAGCGACGTCATGCGTCAGGCCTACAGCCGCAAACAAGAGGCGGAAAGCGACCGTTTGGGTGTGATCAGCATGGCAAAAGCCGGCTATGATCCAAGCGCCATGCCCACGATGTTGGGGGCGTTGAAACGTGAGGTCGGCTTGATGGAAAGCATGGCTGGCGATCAGGGCGGGATTTCCATGCCAGCTTGGCTGTCGGACCATCCCGAGACCGATGACCGGGTTACCGATACAGTGCGGCAAGTCAAACGTATGAAAGGCAAACCCGCCAATGGCGAGATTGGTCGCGATGCCCATATGGACGCAATTGATGGCGTCCAATTCGGCCAAGATCCTCAACTTGGCTTTATGCAGGGTCGCACCTTTGTGCACCCTTTGGCGGGTGTAAAGTTTGACCTGCCTCAGGGATATGATTTGCGGGACATGCAAGGGGCGCTTATGGCGCAAAAAGACGACGATGGCGTTGTTATTTTTACCGCTGGTCGCTGGCCTGAAGACCGCGAGCTAAGTGAGTTCGCCCTTTCTGCTTGGTATTCAGTTACCGATGGCGACCTTGGGCAGCTGGATGATCTGAGAAACCTCACCGTCAATGGCCTACCCGCCGTCATGGCGACCAAGTTTGTGCATAGTCGGCTGATCAATGTCACCATCGCCGGGACGTCCATCCGATTGGACGAAGGATTGGTCGCAGGGGTCACATTGCTAACCGAAAAATCGCCGACTGACACCCAGTTGAAGGAATATCAAACGATTTTGGAGAGCTTCCGCACATTGACCAAGGCCGAACAGGATGCGGTGCCAAACCCAAGTGTCACGGTCGTCACTGTCCAGCCCGGCGACACAGTGCAAAGCCTATCCGCGCAAATGCTGGCGCGTACCTTCAAAGAGGAACGGTTCCATGCCCTCAACGGAATAGAAGGCGGTGTCGAAGCAGGCATGCGGGTGAAAATCATCACCGATAGAAAGTAAGGATTGCAAAGCTTTCATCTGCATCAAGGTGGATTCAAGTCCTACGCTCGAAACCAAGACCTTTTGCACTAGTTAAGCTCAACAGGGCTAGAAAACTCTGGTGTCGGATCTGGGAGGTCTATGATGCAACGCCTTGAAAGCATACAACATAAATCCTTTGCCCGGGCGGGTTGCCTGGCCGGGCCTTATGCATGGGCAAGCCAGGTTAACCCAACCCGCCACAATGAACGCAGCTGGCATGAGGTCCTCTCAAATCCTGAAAAAACCTTCCAATACATCAGTATTTGGGCTTTTTAAGCTGTCTGTTCGGGCACCCCCCGAGCACCTCTTTCCTTTTCGATGTAGCAACAAAGCAAGATTTAGCAGACCTCGGTCTCTTTGGGCGCGCTGTTGTCACGGGCGAAACGCTTTGGGAGAGCTTGCAAACTGCCAAAACCCATATCCCTTACCTGCAATCAGACTTAAGCCTTGCGATCCGCATACGCTCTGGTCGCTGCCGCGTGGAGGTTTCTCACAAAGTGGCAAGCCCTCACGCTCAACCGCAAAGCCCCACCTACATGGTGGGTCTGCTTGCAAATCTGGTGCAAAACGAGACCGAAGTCGCGGCTCGCAACTTCATTGTCGGGTTTCCGGGGGCCGAGGATGAGGACAGTTCGGATTTTGCCGAGCTATGCAAGCCAGTTACCGCCAATTTGGCCTTTGTCGAGTTTGATGACATCGGGCTCAAATCACCGATGAAACAGGCCGACTTTGGCAACTCTTTGATCTTGGCGCGGACACTGGAAGCATTGTCAAAATCAGCGGACCCATCGCCCGACCTTGCACGCCTGGTCCAAGCGGTTTTGATCGCATCGTTCGAACAGACTCAAAACCCAATCAAATTGAAATCAGCCGCCGATGTTTTAGGAATCCCGCTTCGAACATTTCAGGACCGCCTGAACAAAGAACACACGACATTTGCCGAAATCAGATCAAAGGTCAGGCACAAACTTGCCTGCGCTTATTTACTGGATGGCCTTTCAATTGAGCAAACCGCCACCTCACTTGGATACGCTCATCGGCAATCTTTCTCAGAAGCATTTAGAAAATGGGAAGGAATGCCCCCCTCATCTTTCAAAGATCAGGGTGTGATAGGCGATAGAATGCTCACTTAGGCTTAATTATCTTTGGCTTTTTCTCGCAAAAGCCTTGGCACCGGGTTACCACGAGTCTAGAGTTTTATGCGAGTTGACCGCATGAGATAATCAACGGAGTTTTGAATGACTGAACCTTCCCGCTCCGCTCTTGATCAAATCAACACTCTGCGTGACCGAATGCAGCAGTCAATTATTGGCCAAACGGATGTCATTGACCGGTTGGTGATCGGGATTTTGGCAAACGGCAATCTTTTGGTCGAAGGCCTGCCCGGTTTGGCCAAAACCCGCGCCATCAAAGCGATGGCCAAAAACCTTGATTCTGATTTCAGTCGTATTCAGTTCACAGCCGACCTTTTGCCGTCGGACGTCACCGGCACCGAAATCTACCATCAGGCAGAGGGCGTGGCCGAATTTCGTTTTTCGCCCGGACCGATTTTTGCCAACATTGTATTGGCTGACGAAATCAACCGCGCGCCGGCCAAAGTTCAAGGGGCTTTGCTTGAGGCGATGGAAGAACGGCAAGTTACCGTCGCTGGGACGACCCACAAGATGGAACCGCTGTTCATCGTTATGGCCACCCAAAACCCGGTCGAACAAGAAGGCACTTACCCGCTTCCCGAGGCGCAGATGGATCGCTTCTTGATGCATGTGAATATCGTCTACCCGCCGATCGAGGACGAGGTCGAAGTCATCCGTCTGGTGCGTGGAGAGGAAAAGGCCGCTCTCGCTGCCGACAGCGAGAAGAAAACAGAAAAACCCGACATGATCCCGCAGCAGGCGGTGTTCGATGCACGGGCCGAGATTGGCAACATCCATGTCTCGGACGAGATGGAGCGCTATATGGCCGAATTGGTCTATGCGACCCGGACCCCCGAAAAGATCAGCGATGATCTCGCCCGATGGATTGATGTTGGCGCAAGCCCTCGCGCCTCCCTTGCCTTGGATAAATGTAGCCGCGCCCATGCTTGGATGGCCGGGCGGGACTATGTCGATCCGCAGGATATTCGCGCGATTGTCTATGATGTTTTCCGCCACCGCATCACGCTAAGCTACGAAGCCCGCGGCGATGGCAAGAAAACTGACGATATCACCAAGACAATCGTTGATCTGGTGGCGCTGCCCTAAACGGGGACCTACGACAATTTGAGGAACGCAAAAATGGCGGACAAGGCTGATCGCGGACAGGGCAAACATGACCCGCGCATCCATGCCGATTTGCATCAATTGCAACGCCTTGCAGGCCGGGCCGAAAGCTTCAGCCTGCTACCGCACCAACCTTCGCATTCTGTTCTAAACGGGCAGCATTCTTCTAAACTGCGTGGGCGTGGCTTGGATTTCGAAGAGCTGCGCGATTATCATAACGGCGATGACATCCGCACCATCGATTGGAAAGTCACCGCCCGGACCGGTTCCCCCTATGTACGTGTCTACACCGAAGAGCGCGACCGCCCTGCCCTTTTGATTGTTGATCAGCGCATGTCGATGTTCTTTGGCAGTCAAGTTTACATGAAATCCGTTGTCGCCGCAGAAGCCGCCGCTTTGGCCGCCCATCGTATGTTGGCCCAAGGCGACCGCGTCGGCGGATTAGTCTTTGACGATAATGGAATCGCCGAACATCGACCCGCCCGCACCCCGGCGGCGGTGCAACGGTTTCTCGGCTCGGTTGCCGACGCCAATTGCCGGTTGAACCCCGCAACTCAACTTTCCGCCCCCGGTTCGCTCAACAAAGTGCTGACCGCAGCCAATCGCATCGCCAAAACCAACTATCTGGTGATGATCTTTTCCGACTTTGATACCGCGGATGCCGAAACCGAACCATTGATCAGCTCATTGGCGATGTCCAATGATGTTCTGCTGTTCCCGGTCTCCGATGCGCTGTCCAAACGTACCCCCGACGGGTTCCGCATCGTCGCGTCCGACGGCGCGCTACAAGTCGAGTTAGACACAACAGATATGCAGGTAAAGCAGCGTATCGACACGCTTTTTGCGGATCGCTTTGCGCAAATCGCCAATTGGTCGCGCAAATATGGCCTGCCCCTGCTACCCCTCACGACCGATGCCTCAGCCCTTGATCAGATCAAGCGGTTGCTTGGTCAGTTAGAGGGGCCAAGATGAGCGACACCAACGACGCCTTTGACGGCCTTGGCTTGGTCGACCTTTTGGACCTTTTGGAACCGGTTCCTGTGCCCGAACCCGTGTCATGGCAACCGCAAACGGCGGGGTGGCTTTGGCTAGGTGCGGCGGCTTTGGCTGCCGCAATTTGGGGGGGGCGTCGATATTTACAGCACCGCAAAGCCAACGCCTATCGCAAGGCTGGATTGCGGGCATTGGCCAAGGCGGGCGACGACCCCGCCGCCATTTCCGACGTCTTAAAACGCACCGCCTTGGCGGGATTTCCGCGTGAAAACGTGGCCTCACTTAGTGGCTCTGACTGGTTGGAATTTCTGGATCGCACGTTGCAAAGCCAACAGTTTTCGACCGGACATGGGGCCAAAATGGCGACCGCCGCCTACCAACCTCATTCCCCGGAACCGGGCCTGAACGCGCTCGCCGCCACGTGGATCCGCAAGCACAAACGACCCAAACAAACGCCCACCCCACCCCAAGCCACATCAGAGGAGGTTGACGCATGATGTCGCTTGCTCATCCCTGGCTGTTATTGCTCTTGGTGGCCCCCTGGTTCATCTGGAAGTTCTCCAAACCGCACAAGGAACGTGTCTCTGCTGTGCGTGTGCCGTTTTTCCGCGACATCACCGCCGCCGTCGGGGCCGAAGCACAACAAGGTGCCGTGGTTCTGCGCCGTGGCAAATTTCAGATGGCCGTGGCTTTGGCCGTTTGGGCCTTGATCGTCATCGCATTGGCCAAACCCGAACGGCTCGGTGAACCCGTCGTCGTTGAAAAATCCGCCCGCGATATTGTTCTGGCATTGGACATTTCCGGGTCGATGGATGAACGTGATTTCATGGGCAAAGACGGCGAGCTTCAGCAACGGCTTGATGTCGTTAAAACCGTCCTCAAGGATTTCATCGCCGAGCGCGACGGAGACCGCATGGCGCTTATCGTCTTTGGCTCCAAAGCCTTTGTTCAGGCCCCCTTTACCGAAGACTTACAAAGTCTAACTGGTTTCTTGGATCAAACCGTTGTCGGTATGGCCGGGCCGGACACGGCGGTTGGCGATGCGATTGGCCTCGCTGTGCGCACGTTTGAAGCCAGCGACGTCGAAGAACGCCTGATCATCCTGCTGAGCGACGGGGCCGATACATCTAGCCGTATGACGCCCATCAACGCCGCCGCGATCGCCGCCGAACGGGGCATCACCATCCAGACAATCGGTGTGGGTGACCCGGAAAGCTCTGGCTCAGATCGGCTTGATCTGGGGGCGTTGGAAGATATCGCAAAACGCACCGGTGGGACGTTCTTTGTCGCCAGCGACACCGACGCCCTCGCACAAACCTATACGCGCATTGATGAAATGACCCCCCGCATTGTCGAAGAAGCAAGCTTTCGCCCCTCGGAAAACCTCGTTTGGATGGTGGCAGCGCTGGGATCGATCATTGGTGTGGTTGGGCTTGCTATCATGATCCTGATGAAACGGAGGCAGACCACATGAGTGATGCAATATCTGCCTTCCACTTTTTGCGCCCGATGTGGCTGATTGGCCTTCTTGCGATCGCGGCAATTTGGTATTTGATCCGTCCGCGCAAGGTCGCCGCGACACAGGACAACGCAACTATTGCGCCGCATTTGCTCGAAGCGCTGCGCGTTGGCTCCGGCCAAAGTCGCCGCGTCTATCCAATTGATGGCGCCGCATTGACTTTGGTTTTCCTCTGCCTTGCCGCCGCTGGCCCGACATGGAGCCGCCTGTCAAACCCCTTGATCGCCGAAACCGCGCCTTTGGTTGTGGCGCTCAAAGTCACACCGTCGATGGAAACACCCGACCTCGCCCCAAGCCGCTTGGATCGGGCCCGTTTCAAAATTTTGGACCTGATCGAACAACGCGCGGGCGCACGCACCGCCTTGATCGCCTATTCCGGGTCTGCGCATCGCGTGTCGCCGCTGACCGAAGACCCGAACATTCTGCGCCCCCTACTCGAAGGCTTGTCGCCCCGCGTCATGCCCGCCGAAGGCGATACCCCCGCCACCGCGCTGGCCTTGGCTGAGACCATTCTAACAGATGGCGACGCCCCCGGCGCGGTTCTGTTTGTTCTGGATGACTTCAATCCCGCGGATGTCGCCGCATTCGAAGCGAGTGACCCAGACACGCCACGCCCCCCCATCGTTGTGCTTGTGGCTTTGCCCGACCGGGTGTCCATCCCGCAACTGGATCGCCTGTCCGATGTGACCACTGTACGCATCACCCCCGATGACACCGACATCAGAGAGATTGAGCGCCGCCTGCAATCAGCCCATCGCGCCGCTCTTTTAGCCGATGATCGGCTGGCGTGGGATGATCGCGGTTGGTGGCTCATCTGGCCGGCTGCGTTGCTCTGTTTGTTGTGGTTCCGCCGGGGTTGGACAATGCACTGGGCAATCCTGCTCGCGACCTTTATGACCTTACAAACCCCACAAACCGCCCGCGCCGAGGGTGTGATTGATTGGTTCCTGACCGCCGATCAACAGGGGCGCATGGCCTTTGAAGACAAAGAATACAGCGAAGCCGGTGAACTTTTTCAAGATCCGATGTGGAAAGGCTACGCGAAAATGCGGGCCGGACAATATGAAGAGGCTGCGCAAATCCTATCGCGGATAGACACCCCCGAGGCGGCTTTTGCCGAAGGCTATGCCCGCATCCGCAACCGCCAATACCGCGATGGCGCGCGCGCCTTTGAAAAGGCCGAGCTACGCCAACCGGGTTATCCAAACGCCGCGACAAACGCTGAAATCGCTTGGGCCATTGTGACCTATGTCGAAGATGCCCGCGACCAATCCGACACCGGCGAAGACACCGGCGTTGGGGCCGATGATGTTGTTTATGACAACGAAGACGCCCGCGGCGCCGTCACAACCGAAGAACGCAAACCTGCCAAAGATGCGGCCCCCATGACCGCACAACAATGGATCGACAGCATCGACACAGACATGGCAGATTTCCTGCGCTTCCGATTTGTCCTAGAAGAAGCGGAGGCCAAAAAATGACCCGAGTTTTGGCGTTTCTCCTGTTGTTCTTCGGCCTGATGTCATCCCCGACGTGGGCTCAGAACACTCCGGGCGACCCACAAATCACCGTGACATTTGATGCGCAGGAAACCCTTGTTGGCCAACCCATCACCGTGCGTGTCAAAATTTTGGTCCCAACATGGCTTACCACTCCGGTTTCGTTTTCCTCACTGGAACAACCGTCGCTTTTGGCGCGCCTGCCCTCGCGCGCGACAACCCCAATCAGCGAACGCATCAACGGCGAAACATGGTCCGGCGTCAGCCGTCGTTACATGCTTTACCCATTGGCGTCTGGCACGTTTGAGCTTCCGGCAAGCGACATCGTCGTGTCCTACGCCCAACCTGGGCAAAGTGACCCGATCCTTTTCAAAACCACCCTTCCAAAGGCCAGCTTCAAAGCCACGGTCCCGGAGGAAGCACGTCTTTTGTCGCCACTCATCATTGCCCGTGATTTTGCGCTGGAACAGGTCATCGAAGGCGGGCCAACCCTCGCGATTGGGGACGCCATTACACGAACCGTCACGGCAAAAATTGACGGAACCACCTCAATTCTGATCCCACAGCTGTTTGAACCTATCGAAACAGAGGCCCTGCGCGGCTATCCCAAAGACCCGGTTGTCACCGAGAGTGAAGACCGCGACGGGCTCAGCGGCACTCGTGTTGAAACAATAACTTACGTGGCATTGGCCGGGGGCGATGCCTCGCTGCCGGGGGTGTCGGTAGATTGGTACAATCTTGATAGCGGCAAGGTTGAAACCGCCGAACTGCCCGGACAGGACATCACCGTCACAGGGGCGCCGCCGCCAAAGCAAGACCCGATTGATGCTGAACAGATTGGTATCTGGCTTGGATCGGCGCTAATCGTTTTGACATTGCTGTCTCTGATTTGGAAAAACCTTTGGCCACGCCTCAAGGCAATGCTGGCCATTTGGATGGCCAAGTGGCGCGCCTCTGAACCCGCCGCCCACCGCGCCCTGAAACATGCCTTAAAAACCCGCGACCTGTCTCAGGTGTTGGCGGCCTATAATGACTGGAAGACCTTCTACCCAACGGCGAAACCCTCCGAGTTTGAGGGGCTGGAAACCGCCCTCTCGTCCATCGGGGCCGCGCGATATAGCCCGCAAGCCGATCAGAACACCGGGATGATCTGGCAACAGATCGGCGCGCATTACAAACTAACCCGCAGCCGTTTGATTTTGGCTCAAAAACAGCAGCAAAATCGCCACATCCTGCCGCCTTTGAACCCATGACCCATAGCGTCAAGATCATACTCTGGACACTTCTGCCCGAGTGGTAGACGGTCTCTCAAACTGCCCCAGAACGGAACCACACGTGCTTTCCCAACTTTCAAAATCACCTCGGTCTTTTCTGCTTTTGGTGCTGACATGTACCTTGGGCCTTGCCTATGCGGGCGCGTCACATGCGCAACAAACCCCGGCCTATGTTGGCTCACAAGAGTGTCGAGATTGCCATTTGGACGAGGCATTGGAATGGGACCAATCACATCATGCCCTCGCCTGGACCGAAGCGACGCTGGACACCGTGGTTGCGGATTTCTCCGATGTTGAATTCACCCACGACGGGGTAACTTCGCGGTTTTTCAAGAAAAACGGGCGTTTCATGATCGAAACGCAGGGGCCTGATGGCCAAACCCACGTCTACCCGGTTGCCGGTGTGGCCGGGATCACCCCGTTACAGCAATTCTTGATCGAAACCGAATCGGGCAAGCTTCAATCTTTTGACGTCACATGGGATGACGTGAAAAAGCAGTGGTATCACCTTTATCCGGATCAGGACCTTCCGGTTGGCGATGGGCTACATTGGACCGGCCCTTACAAAAACTGGAACGCACGCTGCGCCGAATGTCACGCCACCGATTTTGACAAAAACTATGATCCCCGGTCTGGCACCTATTCCAGCACTCAAAGCGAAATCGGCGTTGGCTGCGAAGCCTGCCATGGGCCCGGCGAGGTGCATCTGGCTTGGGCAAAAGACAGTGCCGAGGGCAAAGAAACCGACATGTCGCGTTGGATCAGCCTGACCAATACCGGGTTCAGCATGGATTTCAACGCAGGGGCCGAGACCGAAATTCAGCAATGTGCCTCTTGCCACTCGCGTCGCGAACCCTTTGAGGGCGGCAACCCCTTACCGGGCACGCCGTTTCACGACACCTATCGCCTGTCGAACCTGCGCAGCGGGTTGTATCATGCGGATGGCCAAATCCTTGACGAGGTCTATGTTTACGGCTCGTTCCTGCAATCAAAAATGTATGACAAGGGCGTGGCCTGCACCAATTGCCACAATGCCCACACCGGCGAGCCGAAAATCGAAGGCAACGGGCTTTGCACTCAATGCCACAGTGACGGCGGCAACCCGGATTTCCCGAGCCTGACGCTCAAAAGCTATGACGATCCGGCACATCATTTTCACGCCGAAGGCGGGCAAGGGGCTGAATGCAAAAGCTGCCATATGATCGAGCGCGACTATATGGGCATCGATGGGCGGCGCGATCACTCTTTCCGTATCCCCCGCCCTGATCTGTCGGTCAAAACCGGATCGCCCAACGCCTGCAACGACTGTCATAGCGATCAAAGTTTTGACTGGGCGGCAGCGCAGCTCGCGACATGGTATCCAGATAGCCCCAATCGCGGCCCGCATTTTTCACAGGTCTTGGCCGCCGGTCGCACAAGCCCGGCCGGTCAAGTCGACAATCTGATCGGCATAGCCATGCATGACGCTTTGCCGGGCATTGTTCGCGCCACCGCGCTCGACATGTTGGCCCAGCTGGCGACCCCCGCCATTGCCGATCAAACCGCCCCGGCGCTTGAGGATTCTGATCCATTGGTCCGTGTTGCGGCCATTGCTGCGCAGCGTGGCGGTGGCCCACAAGAAGCCATTGGGCGTATCACTCAGATGTTTAATGACCCCTCGCGCGCCGTGCGGATCGCCGCCGCCCGGGCGTTTTTAGGCACACAAGTTTTGCATATGCCCAAACGCATCGAAGACGCCCGCAACGCCGCAATGCGCGAATGGCAATCGACCCTGCAAGCCAAGGCAGACTTTCCCGAGGCGCAATTGGTCTTGGCCGGAATCGGCTTGACCACCCGGCGCTTTGACGCCGCGTTGGCCGCCTTTAGCGAAGCCGTCGACATGGATCCACAGCTCGAACAAGCTTGGACAATGATTGTGCGGATCAACAGCGCTTTGGGCAATCAACAGGCCGCGATTGATGCGATCACCGCCGCCGTCAAAGCCAACCCCGACAGTGTTGATCTTAGTCTGATGAAGGTACAAATGGGCCAATAGGCCCCCGCGTTTATTGGGTGGCTTCTGCTTGCTGGCGAAGCCGCGCCAAACGCCCATTGAATTCGGCCCCAAAGATAAAGATTACCGCCATCAGATACATGAAAAGTTGGGTCGCCATGATCCCGGCCAAACCGGCATAGGTGACGCTGTAGGTCGAATAATTCGCTAGGTAGAGCTCAAAAATCTTGGCCGTCGCAAACCAGAGCAACACGGTCAAAAGCACCCCCGGCAAAAGCTCTTTGACCGGGCGATGCACCCCCGGCAACCATTTGTGACAAGAAATCACCGCAATGACCAACGTGACCAAAGCCCCAAGCCATGGGGTTCTCCATTCGCGAAACACTTCGGGGACGGCGTTCATTTTGATCGCATCCAGCAAATCCATATACAACGGAATCGCAAACAATAGCGCGGTGACACCGATCAAAACGGCCCCCCCTGCCAACACAAACCCGATGCACAACAGGCGGGTTTTCCAAAACGGTCGTTTGTCTTGTTCGCGGTAGGCATCGGTGATCGACACCCGAATGGCATCAACCCCGTTTGACGCGAAAAACACCGCAAGCAAGCCGCTAAACGTCACGGTCTTACCGTCACTTATGGTAAGAACGGCCTCAAGCTCTTTAACAATCGGTTCGGCAAAGACATCCGGCCAAGCCCCAAAGACCAGATTGATGACCTTTTCGGAATCCAACCCGCTGCTGAACATCCCGGCCAGAGACAGGGCAAAAATGCAAAACGGGAACAGCGCAAACATCATCGACAGCGCGATGTGGCTGCTGCGTTCCCAGCCCTTTTTCTCGTCAAACCGGATCACTGCCTCTTTGACGGCGCGAATATAAATATGCACAGACGCTAACCCTTGCCCCCATCACCACCAGCGTCGCTGGGGCGGTTCAACGGATTAGGATCATCGACGGTATCAGCCGCCAGTTCACGGCGCAACGCTTCGACTTCGGCCTCCAATTCGGCCTTGGTCGCGGTGATCTTAAACCCTTGTGCAGGTTCTGGTGTTGGCGCTTCTTCGATCTCTTCGGTTTCGTCCGCTTCTGGAAGCGTGGCTTTGATCCCTGATGCGCGTTCCCAAATGGTGATGAATAGTCCGGCCGTGACCGGGCCAAGCACCAACCCAACGGCCCCAAACAGGGCAAGCCCCCCCAAGGTGCTGACGAAAATCCACAAATCGGACATCGCCGCATCGCGCCCAACCAGCTTTGGACGCAAGACATTGTCGATTGTGCCAACAACCAACACGCCCCAAAGACCAAGCCCCACCGCTGGGACCATTTCGCCAGAGAAGCCAAGGTAGATTGCCCCGCAAATGACAACCGGAGTGGCGCCAAGGGCCGGGATCGCCGCCATAACCATCATGACAACCGCCCAGAACACTGCGCCCTCAATGCCCGCGGCCCAAAACCCCAATCCGCCCAAGGCTCCTTGGATCATGCCAATGGTCAAGGTGCCCTTGATTGTGGCGCGGCTAACCGAAATGACTTTGCTGTTCAGCGCGTCTTGCAAATCATCCGGCAGACCGGAATAGCGTAACCCTTGTGCAAAAACCGACGTTTTCATCGGCAGGAAAAAGAACAGAGCGTACAGAAAGGCAAACAATTGCAGGAAGAACGTCGAGGTGCCGCTTGTGACGTGTTTCAACGCCGTCACAAGGAATGACGCGATCCCACCGGCAAGCTCAGAGGCTTTTTCGACAATCTTGGGTTCAACTGATTTCAGATCATCGCCGAATGGCAACCAGTCTGGCAAGGTCACCTCACCATTTTGCAAGGCTGTAAAATCCTCGCTGATGACTTCCGCCAGATCGCCGGTGCCTTGGATTGCTGTGGATGCTTGGGAAACCGCTAAGGTCGCAATCACAATGGTTGGCAAAATCACAATCAACAAGCCAGTCACAAGCGTGATCGTACTCGCCAGCGCCTCACGCTGCCCGACCCGCACCATCACCCATTGGAAAAACGGTTTTGACAACTCGGCACAGATGCCGGCCAAAATCAGCGCGGTCAAAAACGGCAAAGCAACCTGAATAAACATGATCGAAATCAACACCGTCGCCGTCACGATAGCGATGGTTTGTTTGGATGGTAGCGCAGGCAAGCTCGGATTTTCCGTGGAAGAATCGTCTGCAACCGGGTCAGTCATGGGGTTTTCCTTTGCGCCTTGAAACTGGCACCGCTAAGTCGCCACATCCAAGTTAGTTGTCGCGCATTTCAGACCGGATAAGCAACGCAAGATTGCCGCCTAAATCGATCACACCCCGATTTTTCCCCGCAAAACCACCTTGTGAACCGCCATGTGCCGAAAACGATAGCCTTGGGCCCAAGGCCTCGTTCACCACATGAAAATCTTAACGCCCGCGCTTTTGGAAAAAGATCATTACCAACGCCAGACAGCTCGACCCAAGCATCAACAACAAAGACACCGCATTCAATAGCGGCGTTGAGCCCTCTTTGAGACGATCAAACATCGCAATGGTCAACGGCGCGTCCGAGCCAACCAACATCAACGTGGTGTTGAAATTCTCAAAGCTCATCAAAAACGCCACCACAAAAGCACCGATCATCGCCGGGGCCAGATAGGGCAAGGTGATGGTGCGAATGGCCGTTAACTTGCCCGCGCCCAAATTCAACGCCGCCTCTTCCAAGGTGCGGTCGAATTTCTGCAACCGCGCGCCGATCACCAGCGTCGCAATGGTGGTGATAAAGGAAAACTGCCCCAGAATAACCAGTGTCAAACCGGGCCGAAGCGCCTCAACATCCCAACGGAACCCGTCCCATAGCCCATTGGCCACCCGGCTTGAGGCCACCAGAATAGAAATGCCCAACACGATGCCCGGAATAACCAGCGGCAAAAGCATCAGCACATATAAAACCCCCTGCCCGCGAAACGTATATCGGTTAAACAAAAAGGCATTCGATAGGCCAACCGCCACCGACAGCGCCGACACACCCACCGCCACAAAGACCGACGTACCAATGGCGCGTAAGATCGAGCGCTCGTGAAACACGCCGATCATCGGACGCTCATCGCCAAAGAACCAATTCCACGTAAACCCTTCCCAAGGCAGCGACGGGAATTGGCTATCGTTGAAGGCAAAGCTCGCCACAACAATCAGCGGCAGCGCCAGAAACACAAAGAATAGCGTGACATAGGCGGCATAGCCGATGGTCAACACCTTGGGCTGCGGAATAGATGGTATCATATCGCCCCCCTTAACCCATTGTCTTTTCAAGCGATTGCCCGGTGAGCCGCAGCATGCCCCAGACGATCAGCGACGACAGGATCAAAAGCATGAACCCAAAGGCCGCGCCAAGTTCCCAGTTAAATCGCACGATGAATTGGGAATAGATCAGCTCGGTGAACCAGAGGCTTTCCTTGCCGCCCAACATGGTCGGCGTCAGGTAGTTGCCAAGGCAAAGCATGAACACAACAATACAGCCCGAAACGATGCCCGGCATCGCATGGGGGATGATGATTTCGCGCAAAACGCTCACCCCATTGCCGCCAAGGTCATAACCTGCCTCAACCACCTCATCCGAGAGGCTTTCCAGCGTAGTGACAAGCGGCACCACCATGAACAACATCGACGTATAAACCAGCCCAACCATGATCGCCGCATCATTATAAAGCATCTCAACCGGACCAGAGGCGAGGCCCGCGTATTGCAAAACGTTGGAAATAATCCCGGTTTCGCGCAGCAAGATCATCCAGCCAAAGGTCCGCACCAATTCCGACACCCAAAACGGCACAAGACACAGCAGGAAAAGCGCCGCTTGCATCCGGCCTTTGACCATTTTGGCGATGTAATAGCTCACCGGAAAGGCGATCAGAAGCGTCAGCATCGTGGCAAGGATCGACATGACGGCGGTGCGCATGAACGTCCAAAGATAGAGCGGCTCATTAAAGAATGTCAGATAGTTAGCAAAGCTCAGCTCGTATTTTCCAACCCCGACCCGTTCGCGAAGCGACACGAGGAATAGGTCGATGTGTGGAATGAAAATCAACAACGACAGCCACAGCGCCAGCGGTGTCAGCAAGAGAGCAAGCCCAAGTTTCGCCTCGCGCCGCATTCAAAGGCCCCCCGCGGCAAAGACATTGGCCTGATCGCTTGACCACCCGATATGCACCGTGTCGCCCTTGGCGAGATTGGCAAACTCTCCCGATTGCGGAAGGTTGACTTCGATGGCTTCGTGGCCCGCTTCGCCCTGCACCAAGACGCGGCTGGCGGCGCCGTTGAACAAAAGCGATGTGACCTGCCCGGTGATTGTGGTGTCAAAACTGGCCAATTCATCGGCGCCATGGGCGATGCGAATGGCTTCGGGGCGTACAAAAGCTTGGGCCATGTCCCCGGCTTGCAACGCCCGTCCATGGCTTGCGCCGCGCAGGGTCAGGCCGGTTTCGCTTTGAACTTCGACGTGACCGCCTTCGATCCGCGTTACCCGCCCTTGCCAGCGATTGCTGTCGCCAACAAACCCGGCCACAAAGGCGGTGTCGGGGCGGTAATACAAGTCGCGTGCGCTGCCCATTTGTTCAAAGCGGCCCTCGTTCATGACGGCGATATTGTCCGACATCACAAGCGCTTCGGATTGGTCATGGGTGATATAGACAAAGGTGGTGTCAAAGGCCGCTTGGAGTGACTTGAGTTCGACCTTCATCCGTTCACGCAGTTTCAGATCAAGCGCGCCAAGCGGTTCATCCAAAAGCAAAACATCCGGTTCAAGAACCATACACCGGGCAATCGCCACCCGCTGTTTTTGTCCGCCCGAAAGCTCATCAACCTTGCGCTTGCCGATCCCCGGAAGGCCGATCCGTTCCAACGCCTCACCAACCTTGGTGGTGATTTCCCCTTTGGGAAGGCCCGCACGGCGCAACCCATAGCCGATATTCTCCTCGATATTCATCATCGGGAAGAGAGCGAGGTGTTGAAACACCATATTCACCGGCCGTTTGTTGGGCGGCACGTTTAGAACCGACTTGCCCTTGATCTGAATATCGCCGTCGCTTGGCTCAAGAAATCCGGCAATCATCCGCATGATCGTGGTCTTGCCACAGCCCGACGGCCCTAGGATGGAAAAGAACGATCCCGGCGGCACCGAAAAGGACACATTGTCAACAGCGGTGGTGTCGCCAAACCGTTTGGTTAGCGCGGAGCAGTGCAAGTCAGGGGTCATTCCGGTCTTTCGGGTTGGTCGTTCGGGCAATACAAACGCGCCCGCCAAGGGTGACGGGCGCATTGTTCACAACATATGGGTTTATTTGGCCGCTTTAACGCGATCCAAAACACCACCTTCGATGGCTTCTAGACCGGCAGGAACCGGTGGATACCATTTGATGTTGTCGATGGCTTCCTGTGGGAAGCTGGCCTGATAGCGGGCTTTGAGATCGTCCGAGGCAAACTCATCGGCGCCTTGCGACGCGGTAAAGTTACCGGCAGCGGCGGTGATCATCGCCGAGATTTCCGGCTGCATCACAAAGTTGATCCACTCATAGGCCGCGTCATCCGCTTTGCCTTTGGCGGGCAAGACAAATGTGTCGACCCAACCCAAGGCACCGGCCGCAGGCGCAACAAATGTGATGTCCGGCTTGTCGGCGTTAAGCTTCCAACCACCGGTATCCCAAGCCATCGACGCCACAACTTCACCCGAGCGCAGCAGGCCCATCAGCTCATCGCCACCACCCCAATAGGTTTTGACGCCGGCCTTACATTCGATCAACTTGGCCTCAACCTGACCCATGATCTCGGTATAGGCGGCTTCGTCGCCATAGGCGGCAAAGGGATCAAGACCCATCGAATAGGCAAAGCCGATCAACGTCGGACGTTTCAGACGATAAGACACCTTGCCCGCCACGTCGGGGCTACACAGATCGGTGTAATCCTTGACCATCGGCGCCATCTTGGTGTCGACAACCAAACCGCTTGTGCCCCAAACATGCGGCACGCCGTAAACCTCACCGTCCACGGTGGTGTTGGCCTGAGTGGCCAGCATCAGCGACGGGATAAACAGATCGGCGTTGAGCTTGGACAAATCCATCGGCTTGTAAATGCCAAACTCGGCCTGCGGACCAGCAATCCGGTCTTGGCTCGGCTGCGCAAGGTCAAAGCCGCCGCCGCCGGTGGCGCGCAGCTTGGCGATCATCTCTTCATTGTTGGATTTGGTCACCTCAACGGTGTGACCGGTCTGCTCTTCAAATTTGGCGACGACATCCTCGGGCGCATAGCCACCCCATGTCAAAAGCCGCAACGTATCAGCAGAAGCCGCGCCCGCCGAAATGGCGATCACAGCGGCAGTCGACAGCATAACCACGTGTTGTTTCATGTTTTGCATCCCTGTTAAGATTTCTTTTGATCTTAGAGTCTCAGTTTGCGGTGGTTTTATCTTTTGGTCAAATTGTTTCAGAGCACGTCATGAAAGTTTCAAATTGTACATTTTGGCGCGCGAACCTAGATTTCCAACGAAAATAGACCCTATTCCACCGGGAAACCGGCCCAATTCCTGACCCTATCTATGCACCTCGTTAGGGCAAACCCTGTCTGAACCAACTCTATTGTGGTTGATCCGACCAAAACAGTTGCACCATCTGCCTGTGGAAAACCTCTTGCCAGAATCGTAATTATGCGCGACATATTTACGGAGAAAAGTGAATTAAACGCCAAGCAGCGTAACTTTGATCTGGTTAACCCTGGATGAAACCGCCGCGAGGCTCCTAACGAGACCCCAAAAAACTGGGGCAAGGTGGTGGGCAGATGAAGGACGAAACCCTTCGCATTGATACCCTGGTCGGGGATCATGCACAAAAACTATCCGAACGCTTGCAGGCGCATCGGGCACAACTCTTTCCTCCGAACGCACAGCGGACCCTGCGGACCTTCACCTCGGGTGAGGTCGCGACGCTGCTCGGGGTCAAAGACGCCTATCTGCGCAAGTTGCATCTCGAAGGGCGTGGCCCCCAGCCGGAAATCCGCGCTGGCGGTCGGCGCTATTACTCTCCTGATGATATTCAGGCGCTGCGCGTATTGCTCGAACAAGGGGCGAAATCACCGGGCACCTATCTTCCCGGGCGCCGCGAAGGTGACAAGCTTCAGGTGATCACCGTCATCAACTTCAAGGGTGGCTCCGGCAAAACCACAACCTCAGCGCATCTGGCCCAGAAACTGGCGCTTGATGGCTACCGGGTTTTGGCGATCGACCTCGATCCGCAGGCTAGCTTTTCCGCCCTCCACGGGTTTCAGCCCGAATTTGATCTTCTTGATGGCGGCACGCTTTATGATGCGATCCGATACGATGATCCGGTTCCCATGCGCGACATCATCCAAAAAACCTATTTCACCAATCTCGATATTGTCCCCGGCAATCTCGACCTGATGGAATTTGAACACGAAACGCCGCGCGCCATTGTCACCCATCAAGGCAACCTATTCTTCACCCGCGTTGGCGAAGCCCTCGCCTCGGTCGAAGATGACTATGACGTTGTTGTCATGGATTGCCCGCCTCAGCTCGGCTTTCTGACAATGTCGGCTTTGTCCGCGGCCACCGCCGTATTGGTGACCGTGCATCCGCAAATGCTCGACGTGATGTCGATGTGTCAGTTCCTGCTGATGACATCAAACCTGCTTGGCGTTGTCGCCGAAGCCGGGGGCGACATGTCCTACGATTGGCTTCGATATGTTGTCACCCGCTACGAGCCGGGGGACGGACCGCAAAACCAGATGGTGTCGTTCATGCGCTCGATGTTCGGGGAACATGTGCTCAACAATACCGTGTTGAAATCAACGGCTATTTCCGACGCAGGCATTACAAAACAAACCCTGTATGAGGTCGAAAAATCCCAGTTCACCCGCACGACCTATGAGCGCGCCATTGAATCGATCAATGCGGTGAACGGTGAAATCGCCGGTCTCATGCAAGAGTCTTGGGGGCGCAAAGATGGCACGTAAAAATCTACTTCAAGGGTTGATGGAAGAGGCGGCAAAAAACGAGGCCGCGCCCCCCTCCCCTGCCCCATCCAAGGCTGGAGTGGGCAAATCCACGCCGCCCAAATCGGCGAAAACATCCAAGGAAACGGATCAATTCGATCCGGCCCGCCCCCGTCGGTCGACTGGGGCGATTGGGGCTGTAAGCCAATCCATCGCCCAGCTCAAAAGCCGGTCTGTCATTGAGATTGACCCGTTCGACATCAAGGATGGCGGTCTTCAGGATCGCCTTGACCATCAAGAGGATGAGCATCAGGCCCTCATGGAAAGCATGCGGGAATATGGCCAACAGGTGCCGGTTCTCGTCCGCCCACATCCCGAAGAAGGGAATTCCTACCAGATCGTATATGGTCGTCGTCGGGTCTTGGCCCTGCGCGATTTGGGCATTCCGGTCAAAGCTTTGGTCCGCGATCTTGACGACGATGCCCTCGTCATGGCTCAGGGTCAGGAAAACTCGGCCCGTCGAGATCTGACCTTTATTGAAAAGTGCAATTTCGCCTATCAGATGCGGGAAGGCGGCTACAAACGCAAAGTGATCTGTGACGCCCTGTCGATCGACAAGACTTTGATTTCCCGCATGTTTTCCATTGTCGACCGCGTGGGCCTTGATGTGATCCAAGTGGTCGGATCTGCGCCCGGAGTTGGGCGGGATCGCTGGGCGGTTTTGGCCGATCAGATGGAAGAGATTTTTATCGACCCCAAGCAGGTCGCCAGCGCCGTTGTCACCCTTGCCGGTGATCGCCCTTCCCCGGAACGGTTTGAGGCGGCGCTCAAGGCCTGTGGTGTCGGTCTGGGGTCAGAGGTGAAAAAACCCCCTGCCCCACGTGGGAAAACCACGCATATCACAAGCGCCAATGGCTTTGAAATCGCCAAGGCGTTGCACAAAGAATCCGAGGTGGTTCTGACCCTACCGCGCACCGGAGACGACAAGTTCGGTGACTGGTTGGTCGATCAACTCCATGACATCTACCAAGGTTGGGTAAGCCAATCCGCGGAAGATAAAGCCGAATGAAATCGGCTAAGGTACTGAGCAGAAAAGATAAATCACAGGAGGCACAGGTAGCGCCCTAAAAGAAAGAGCCCCCCAGGACATACATCCCAGAAGGCCCGTTCGTTCTCTAGACAATTACGAATCTAGGTCTTTCTTAGTACGGCTGTCAACTGCCGAACGCCCTTGGGCGGCCAGATTTTTGCGCTTTGTGAAAATTTATGACCTATCATTCAACGACGCCCTTTGGGCAGCGTCCAGTGACGGCTGGCTTGATCAAATCTGTTGAGGCGGCGCGCCAATCTGCGCCCATCCCCCGGACTGACAAGTGGCAACTGTTTCGACAGCTTTGCACAGCGCGGTTGGCGTTCAATGTCAGCGATCGCGATTTAACCGTTCTCAACGCTCTCCTCACATTTCTACCGGGAAAAACGTTGGACGAGGCGGATCAAACAACGGTTTTTCCATCAAACCGGACGCTGGCTGAACGCGCGCATGGCATGGCCGAAAGCACATTGCGCCGGCATGTGGCATCCTTGGTCAAAGCGGGTTTGATTGTTCGCCGTGATAGCCCCAACGGCAAACGATACGTGCGACGTAATCAGAGTGGCGACATTGCCCAAGCCTTTGGGTTTGATCTGCGCCCTCTACTCGTCCGCGCTGCCGAGATCAGCGACGCTTGTCGTGCTGCTGAGGAAGATGCCACGCGTCGGAAAGAACTGCGCGAACTGATTGTTCTAAAAAAGCGCGACGCTTTTAAACTCGCTGAATTTGGCCGTGCCGAAGGAATCGATGCGAATTGGGATGAAATCTTTGATCGATTTGCCTTGTTGCAACGCCGCGGCCGTCGCAAACTTAACCTGACATTGCTTGAGATGCTGCATCAGGATGTGGAAAACCTTCTGATCAAAGTCCAAAATGTGCTTTCGGAAACGCAAGAAACGAGCGGCTATGACAGTCAAAATGAGCGGCACATACAGAGTTCAAAACCTAATACTCTTGAATCTGAACAGACCAACGAAATAGAAGACATTGCAACCAAATCGCAAAACCAAAACACGAAAGATCAGAAACCAGCGGCAGATTTAAAGATTCCTCTGTCGTTAGTTCTGAAAGCCTGCCCTGATATTCACCCCTATGCACGCGATCCAATCCGCCACTGGAACGGACTTTATGACGTGGCACAAATGGTGCGGGGTATGATGGGGATCAATAATTCCACTTGGTCAGACGCGACAAGGGCAATGGGCCCGGACTGTGCGGCGACCGTGGTGGCCGGTATGTTGCAGCGCATTGACGAGATCAAAAACCCTGGCGGGTATCTTCGGAGTTTGACTCAAAAAGCAGCCCTTGGGAAATTCTCGCCAGGGCCGATGGTGATGTCTTTGCTCAATCGCGACGGCTTTGCAAAAAGTTGACAGCTGTCAACTTTATAGAGGCTACCGGATCTGGGATGGAAAAGTTGACAGCTGTCAACTTTTTGAGGCTCTCAGCGGTTTCATTGAAAATGGGTCTGCGCACGTACCAGAAAGGGCAGTGCCATACTCGGGACCAAGACTCACGTTCAAGAAGGCAATCCCTTGGCAAAAAAATGAAGAATGCCGTACCAACCCGACCGATCGGAAAGGGAGATATTAACCCGAAAGCTTCCGACGTTTTGCGGCGCGCTCCTCACGGGCTTTTTGATCTTCGCCAATGCGAAAGCTTTCTTCGACGAAATCCATATGAACGCGCGCGGCTTGTTCCGCTCGGTCCGCATCTCCGTCCAAGATCGCATCGACAATATCCTTGTGCTGCTGCAGCAACCGCTCACCAGTGCCATCCATAGTGCGTAGGAACTTGCGATTGTAAAACACACCCTGACGGGTCAGGTCATAAACAGAGGCCATCATATGGATCAAGGTCGTGTTCTGGCTCGCGTCAACGACGGCGACATGTAACCGAAGATCGGCTTCTTGGCTGGCGTCGAGGTCATCGTTTTCCCAAGCTGATTGCATCTCGGCGATAATTTCAGTCAGCCGTTCCTTGTCCGAAGATGTGGCACGCAGGGCCGCGATGCGGGCGGCAAAGCCTTCTTGTTCGCGGCGGTATTCGAGATAGTCGTAAAAGGCGCGGCCATGACGGGCATAAAGCGCCAGAAGGGCAGGGGACATGGCCCGCCCCGTGAGCGAGGCGATAAAGCTCCCTTCACCATGACGAACCGTGACCAAGCCCCGTGATTCCAGCGTTTGCAATGCCTCGCGCAGTTTTGGCCGCGACACGCCCATCGCTTCGGCCAACTCTCGTTCAGATGGCAGTTTACGCCCCTCTTTCAGGATGCCGTCAACGATCATTGATTCGATCTGTTCAACCACCGCATCGGCGATTGATTCGTGGCCAACGGGGTCAAACGGGCTTGTATCTGACATCACGACACTCGGATTTGAGGGTTAACACAAAAAAGTAGTTGTCCGTATTCTTTACCACTGACCCCCATTTTGGCAAGGGCGAAATACCCAGAACTACGGAGGCGCTGTTAGCGATATAGATCGCTGTTTTTACTCACTATTCGCATTTTTGGGTAAAAAACCCACTGACAAAAGGGCAGGGGGGACATGCCAGTCAGCTCGGTCTGCAATCGCTTTCAGTGGTAAAGAAAGTTGTTGACCGGAATCAATGGTCAATAATATTTACCGATGCATGCCGCTGTGTACTGAGTGTTGAGCAGCGGACATGAGACATTCTGGAGGAGACATCATGAAAAAGACCCTGACCACGCTGGCCGTCGCCGCGTCGATATTGACCGCACCGGCCGCTATGGCTGCCGACAAGCTGTTGTTGAAAACACCCATCGCATTCTCGACCTCACTGCCCGGTCTCGGATCGCCCATCCCACGCGTTGCAGAACAGCTGGACTTGATGTCCGGCGGCACATTGAAGATGAAAGTCTATGAGCCCGGCAAACTGGTAAAACCATTCGAGATTCTTGACGCCGTGTCGTCGGGCAAGATCAATTCCGGTTACACAACCGCCGGTTACTGGGCGGGCAAAATCCCGGCGGCTCCGTTGTTCAGCGCGGTACCATTTGGCCCAGAGGCGGGCGAATACATGGCGTGGCTCTACTACGGCAACGGCATGACGCTTTATCAAGAGATGTACGACCAAGCCGGTTACAACGTGAAGGTCATGCCCTGCGCGATCATCGCACCGGAAACCTCGGGTTGGTTCGCAAAAGAGATCAACACCCCCGAAGACCTCAACGGTCTAAAAATGCGCTTCTTTGGCCTTGGTGGCAAAGTCATGCAAAAGCTGGGCGTTGCGACATCGCTTCTTCCCGGTGGTGAAATCTTCCCTGCGTTGGAAAAAGGCGCGATCGACGCGACCGAATTTTCGATGCCTGCGATTGATGCGCGTCTTGGCTTTCACAAACTGGTCAAGTTCAACTACTTCCCCGGCTGGCACCAGCAGGCGACCGTGTTTGAACTTATGGTCAACAAAGACGTTTGGAACGGCGCAAGCGATCAGCACAAAGCCATCATCGAAAACGCCTGTAAGGCATCGATGACCGACAGCTTTGCCGAGGGTGAAGCGATCCAACACGCGGCTTTGATCGACAACGTTGAAAACAACGGTGTTCAGATCAAACAGTGGAACGACGAAATGCTGTCGACCTTCCGCACAACTTGGGAAGACGTGGCCAAAGAAGAAGCCGATGGCAACGAGTTCTTTGCCAAGGTTCTGGCGGACATGAATGAATTCCGTGGCGGCTACGCCGTCTGGAAAGAAAACGCCTTCCTCCCGCGCAAGTAAGTTTCTCGACGACTTGCGCAACACTGGGGCGGCTCCCTTCACTTTGGCCGCCGCCCCATTTTTAGAGCGATCTTAAAGGTCGCTCACCTCCCTTCCTGCCCCCCTTTGTCATTTTGCCAACTTCTGAGGAGGAGACGATGGCCCAAGATACGCATCAGAACGCTGTGGACATGACCGATCCGGTCGATGTTTATGAGCATATCCTCGAACACGAGGAGCGCGACACGCAAGAGATTGCCGTGGCGCTAGACAAGACGGTCAAAGGCATCGGCAATGTGGTCATGTGGGCCAATGTATTGTTGATCGCGGCGATCGTTGGTCAGGTGGCGATGCGCTACCTTTTCAACCAGAACTATCCGAAGCTGGATGAGATTCAGTGGCATTTCTACGGGCTGGTCACGATGATCGGCATTTCTTATGCGATGGTCACTGACAGCCATGTGCGTGTTGATATCCTGCATATGCAGCTAAGCCGCCGGGCGCAGCGTGTTATTGAAATCATTGGGATTTTGGCGCTTTTGGTGCCGTTTATCTATCTGATGGTCGATCAGGGTTGGGATTATTTCTACGAAAGCTGGCGGGTGAATGAACGCAGTGACAGCCCGACCGGATTGCCGGGTCGCTGGGCGCTCAAGGCGGTTATTCCAGCGAGCTTTGTGTTGCTGGCTGTGGCGGCTTTGGCGCGCCTGATCCATGACGGGCATGCGATTATGACGAATTACGAAGACGAACGTCAAGGCAAGGATCTGCGCTTGATCCTTTGGGCGTTGATTGGCTTTGGCGTGGTGGCGACGGCGCTGACCTTCCTTGTGCATACGACCGAGGAAAAGCTTGTCATCGCGATGTTCCTGACCTTTATCGCGCTGCTGTTCACCGGGTTTCCAGTGGCTTGGACATTGGCCGGAGTTGGCGTGGCCTATTGCGGTTTGGCCTATCTTTTTGACAACGGCATGATGAATTGGACCGGGTTGGAAGAGACCCTGACCGGTTTGGATTACCTAACGCTTGGTGCGGTGGTGAACCGGGTCTATTCGACGATGTCGAACGCGGTTCTTGTCGCGCTCCCGATGTTCATTTTCATGGGGTTGATGTTGGACGAATCCGGGGTTGCCGAACGTCTGATGAGCGCGATGCAGCGGTTGTTTGGCACGGTGCGCGGTGGTCTGGCGATCACAGTGACATTGATCGGGATTATCCTTGCGGCGTCGACCGGAATTATCGGTGCGTCGGTGGTTTTGTTGGGCGTGCTGAGTCTGCCCTCGATGATGGAGCAAAAATATTCGCCCAGCCTCGCGGCGGGTGTGGTGTCGGCATCGGGGACCTTGGGCATCTTGATCCCACCGTCGATTATGTTGGTGATCATGGCCGACCAGATGGCGCTTAGCGTTGGTGACCTTTTCATGGCCGCCGTGTTCCCCGGTGTGATCATCGGTGTGCTCTACCTGACCTATATCTTTGTCATCGCCTTGGTGAAACGCGACGTGGCCCCGGTTCCCGAAGGCGCAAAACGCCCCGATTGGGCGGCGATCAAAGACGTGATGGTCGCGGTTTTGCCAACTCTGGCCTTGATTTTGGCTGTGTTAGGGTCGATTTTCGGCGGCTTGGCCACACCAACCGAAGCCAGTGGGGTAGGGGCCTTGGGCGCAACATTGTTGGCGCTGGGATACCGCAAGCTGACCTTCCAAAAACTGGTCAACGTGCTGAAATCCACCTTCAACACCACCGCCTATATCTTTGCGATCTTCCTTGGGGCGACGGTCTTTAGCTATGTGCTGCGCGAACTCGGCGGCGACGCTTTGATCGAGGAAATGATCCTTGGCACCGGACTTGGCCCCAATGGCACCGTGCTGATCATCCTGTTCATCGTCTTCCTGCTTGGCTTTGTGCTCGACTGGATCGAAATCACCCTGATCGTGCTGCCGCTGATGCGCCCGATCATCAACAGCCTCGGCCTCGACATTCCGGGCTTTGGTGCGATGGATGAACCGGCGTTGATCTGGTTCGTGATCCTTGTGGCGGTGACCTTACAAACCTCGTTCCTCACTCCGCCGGTTGGCTTTGCGCTCTTCTACCTCAAAGGGGTGTGCCCGCCGGAGATCAAGCTCACCGACATCTACAAAGGCATCATTCCCTTTGTGCTTCTCCAACTCACCGGCCTCGCCTTTGTCTTCCTGTGGCCTGCACTGGCGACATGGTTGCCCTCGGTCGCATACTAGGGGAGGGTGAGGCCATGACAGATCAAGACCTTATCAAACGGTTCACCCAGATTTGCGGCACCAAACATGTGATGACCGATGCCAAGGCGACCCTGCGGTTTCGCAAAGGCTTTCGATCTGGCGAAGGTGATGCGCTGGCGGTGGTGCAACCGGGGTCTTTGTTGGAACAATGGCAGGTGCTGGAGGCCTGTGTGGCGGCGGATAAAATCGTCATCATGCAGGCGGCCAATACCGGGTTGACCGAAGGGTCGACCCCAAAGGGCAGCTATGACCGCGATGTGGTTTTGATCAACACCCGGCGCATGGATGATATTCAGGTTATCAAAGGCGGGGATCAGGTGATTTCCTTTCCCGGATCGACCCTATTCCGCCTTGAAAAGATCCTTGCCCCACTTGGGCGGCAACCGCATTCGGTGATCGGATCGTCTTGTATTGGGGCGTCGGTTGTTGGTGGCGTGTGCAACAATTCCGGCGGTGCGTTGGTGGAACGGGGGCCAAGCTATACCGAACTGTCCCTCTATGCGCAGATCACTGCCGAGGGGCAGCTTGATCTGGTCAATCATCTGGGGATCAATCTGGGCGAGACACCCGAAGAAATCCTAATGCGGTTGCAAACCGGGGACTATGACCCCGCCGCGATTGAAGATAGCAATCGCCGCGCTTCCGACACGGATTACGCCCGGCGTGTGCGCAATATCAAGGCCGACACCCCGGCGCGGTTCAATGCCGACAAATCCCGCCTTTATGAAAGTGCGGGCTGTGCCGGAAAACTGGCGGTATTTGCCGTGCGCTTGGACACCTATGCCAAGAATGACGAGGAGCGCACCTTTTATATCGGTTCGGGCGATACGGCGGCGCTTGGCGAATTGCGACGGCGGATTTTGGCGGGGTTCGACACCCTTCCAGTAAGCGCCGAGTACCTGCATGAGGATGTGTTTGACCTGTCGGACATCTATGGCAAAGACACGATGGTGATGATCGACAAGCTTGGCACCGATCGCTTGCCGATGTTCTTTGCGCTCAAAGGTTCGGTGGATGCGCGGCTGTCTCGGGTGCCGGGCATGGCGAATTTCACTGACAAATTCATGCAATTTGCCGCGCGCCTTTGGCCCAATGTGGTGCCGGCGCGGATGCGTGAATACCGTGATGCCTTTCCCCATCATCTGATCCTGAAAATGCGTGATGGCGGTATTGATGAAGCGCGGGCGCTTTTGTCGGATATGGCTGGGGCAGGGCAGCTCGATTTCTTTGAATGCGATGAACGTGAGGCCAAAATGGCAGGGTTGTTGCGCTTTGCCGCCGCCGGTGCAGCGGTGCGGTATATGAATGTGCATCGTAGCGAGGTCGAAGACATCATTGCGCTGGATATCGCGCTACGCCGCAATGACGAAGATTGGTTCGAGGAACTGCCAGCTGAGATCGCCGATCAGCTGGTCAGCAAACTCTATTATGGGCATTTCATGTGCCATGTTCTGCATCAGGACTACATCGTCAAAAAAGGCAGTGATCCCAAGGCGATCAAGGCGGCGATGTTGGAGATTTTGGACAAGCGCGGGGCGGAATACCCCGCGGAACACAATGTTGGGCATCTCTATCCGGCCAAGCCCGATCTGGCGGCATTCTACCAGTCGGTTGATCCGACCAATAGCCTAAATCCCGGAATCGGGAAAATGTCGCGCAACAAAAACTATACGTGACCTCCTGACCGGAAGCTCCGGTTGGGCCTCTCAAATTCAAACAAAACAGGAGCGCGCAAATGCCAGGCTTCAGCAAGATATTGATAGCGAATCGTGGGGAGATAGCGATTCGTGTTATGCGAGCCGCGAATGAGATGGGGAAGCGGACGGTTGCGGTTTATGCGGAGGAGGACAAGTTGGGTCTTCACCGTTTTAAGGCGGATGAGGCCTATCGGATTGGTGAGGGGATGGGGCCTGTTGCGGCCTATCTGAGCATTGATGAGATCATCCGGGTGGCCAAGGAATGTGGCGCGGATGCGATCCATCCGGGTTATGGTTTGCTCTCGGAAAACCCTGATTTTGTTGATGCCTGCGAGGCCAATGGCATCACCTTTATCGGCCCCAAGGCGGCCACGATGCGCGCCCTTGGTGACAAGGCCAGCGCGCGGCGTGTTGCGGTTGAGGCCGGTGTTCCGGTGATCCCGGCGACCGAGGTTTTGGGCGACGATATGGAGGCGATCAAGGCCGAGGCGGCGGCGGTTGGCTATCCTTTGATGCTCAAGGCGTCTTGGGGCGGCGGCGGTCGCGGCATGCGCCCGATTGAGGGCGAAGACGAGTTGGCCGAGAAGGTCATGGAGGGGCGTCGCGAGGCCGAGGCGGCCTTTGGCAATGGTGAGGGCTATCTGGAAAAGATGATCATCCGCGCCCGCCATGTCGAGGTGCAGATTCTGGGCGACAAACAAGGCAATATTTACCACCTCTATGAGCGCGATTGTTCCGTTCAGCGCCGCAACCAAAAGGTGGTTGAGCGCGCGCCTGCCCCCTATTTAAGCGAGGCGCAGCGCGAAGAGATTTGCGAGCTGGGCCGCAAGATTTGCCAGCATGTGAATTACGAATGCGCCGGCACGGTCGAATTCCTGATGGATATGAACACCGGCAAGTTCTATTTTATCGAGGTAAACCCACGCGTTCAGGTTGAGCACACAGTCACCGAAGAGGTCACCGGCATCGACATTGTTCAGGCGCAGATCTTGATTGCTGAGGGCAAATCTTTGGCCGAGGCGACCGGTAAATCGAGCCAATATGATATCCGTCTGAACGGTCATGCGCTGCAAACGCGTGTCACGACCGAGGACCCGCAAAACAACTTTATCCCCGATTATGGCCGCATCACCGCCTATCGCAGCGCCACCGGCATGGGCATTCGTCTTGACGGCGGCACCGCCTATGCGGGCGGGGTGATCACCCGCTATTATGACAGCCTGTTAACCAAGGTGACGGCCTGGGCCCCGACGCCGGAAAAGGCGATCAAACGCATGGATCGGGCCTTGCGCGAATTCCGGGTGCGCGGCGTTAGCACCAACATCGCCTTTGTTGAGAACCTGTTGAAACATCCGGTGTTTTTGAACAATCAATACACCACGAAGTTCATTGATGAGACGCCGGAGTTGTTCCAGTTTGCCAAGCGGCGCGACCGGGGCACCAAGGTCTTGACCTATATCGCCGACATCACCGTGAACGGCCACCCCGAGGTTGAGGGCCGCGCCAAACCGGCGGCGGATTTGAAACCGGCCCGCACCCCGGAATTGCGCGCACAGGCCCCCGCCGATGGCACCAAGACCCTGTTGGAGGCCAAGGGCCCGCAGGCCGTGGCCGATTGGCTGAGCGCGCAACCGCAGCTTTTGATCACCGACACCACCATGCGCGACGGGCACCAATCTTTGCTGGCGACGCGGATGCGCTCGGTCGATATGATCGGCGCGGCCCCGGCCTATGCGCATAACCTGCCACAACTCTTTTCGGTTGAGTGCTGGGGCGGCGCGACCTTTGATGTGGCGTATCGCTTTTTGCAGGAATGCCCCTGGCAACGCCTGCGCGATCTGCGCGCCCGCATGCCCAATGTGATGACCCAGATGTTGCTGCGCGGCGCCAATGGCGTTGGCTACACCAACTATCCCGACAATGTGGTGCAGTTCTTTGTGAAACAGGCGGCGGAAACCGGCGTTGACGTCTTCCGCGTTTTTGACAGCCTGAACTGGGTTGAAAACATGCGCGTCGCTATGGACGCGGTGCTTGATACCGGCCGGGTTCTTGAGGGTACGATTTGCTATACCGGCGATATTTTGGACCCCGATCGCGCCAAATATGACCTGAAATATTACGTTGCCATGGGTCAGGAACTCAAGGCCGCCGGGGCGCATGTTTTGGGCCTCAAAGACATGGCTGGTCTGCTCAAGGCCTCCGCCGCTGGGCCATTGGTTAAGGCGCTTAAAGAAGAGGTCGGATTGCCGATCCACTTCCACACCCATGACACCTCTGGCGCCTCGATCGCCACCATCATCGCGGCGGCCAACGCCGGGGTTGATGTGGTCGATGCGGCGATGGACAGCTTCTCGGGCAACACCTCACAGCCGACGCTTGGCTCGGTGGTTGAGGCGCTGCGCCACACCGACCGCGACACCGGTCTCGACATCGGCGCGATCCGCGAGATCAGCAATTATTTTGAGGCAGTGCGCGGCCAATATGCGGCGTTCGAGAGCGGCCAACAGGCCCCGGCCTCTGAAGTGTATTTGCACGAAATGCCCGGCGGTCAGTTCACCAATCTCAAGGCGCAGGCGCGCTCGATGGGGCTTGAGGAACGCTGGCACGAAGTGGCGCAAACCTATGCCGATGTGAACCGGATGTTTGGCGATATCGTCAAGGTCACGCCCTCCTCGAAAGTGGTCGGGGACATGGCGTTGATGATGGTGTCACAGGGTCTGGATCGGGATCAGGTCGAGGACCCGAAAACCGATGTTAGCTTCCCCGATAGCGTCATCGACATGATGAAGGGCAACCTTGGTCAACCTCCCGGTGGCTGGCCGAAGAAGATCCAGAAGAAGATTTTGAAGGATGAGAAAGCCTTTGATGATCGCCCCGGTCTGCACGCCGCGCCGGTGGATATCGAAGAGACCCGTCTGACCCTACAAAAAGAGCTTGAAGGCAAGGCGGTGGATGATGAAGATCTGAACGGATATCTGATGTATCCCAAGGTGTTCCTCGATTACATGGGCCGCCATCGCAGCTATGGTCCGGTGCGCACCCTGCCGACCAAAACGTTCTTTTATGGCATGATGCCGGGCGAAGAAATCACCGCCGAAATCGACCCCGGCAAGACGTTGGAAATCCGCCTACAGGCGCTTGGTGAAACCGATGACAAGGGTGAGGTCAAAGTGTTCTTTGAACTCAACGGCCAGCCCCGCACCATCCGCGTCCCCAACCGCAAAATCGCCGCCGAAACGGTCGCCCGCCCCAAAGCCGATCCCGGCAACGACGCCCATATCGGCGCGCCCATGCCCGGCGTCGTCGCCTCGGTTGCGGTCACGGTCGGCCAACAGGTCAAAGAAGGCGACCTCTTGCTCACCATCGAAGCCATGAAAATGGAAACCGGCCTCCACGCCGAAAAAGACGCCACAATCACAGCAATCCACATCTCACCAGGCGCTCAAATCGACGCCAAAGATTTGTTGGTCGAATTGGGGTAGGAAGAAACCGAACATAAGCCCCGCCTTGATGGCGGGGCTTATTGCACGAACGTCACCCACTTGCTGAAACGCAAATCTAGCTGGACAGCCGCAAAACCCGGTTTGAGGTTTGGCTCCGAATTGGACGGTGAACACGCCGGTCTGATAGGACTTCGCTTGCGGCACCCGATGTCAAACACACTCGCGCAGACGGTCCATTGCAGATCGGTCCGAACAGGCGCATCAAACCTCTCCTGTCACTTCTAGTCAGCGCATTGACAACCATCGGCCCCAGTAGAAGCGATTCCGTCAAACAGTCGTTGGTCCAAATCACCTCGTGGCGAGGCAACGCAAAATGATGCCACTGAATTGTGCGCTTACCACGCATGAACCGAATACCTGGCAAAACTGTCAATGATTTCGCTGGAACAAAGGCCTCGGTGGGAAAAAGGGTGTGCAATTGGCCATGCCCACCAACGATAACCCGGTGTTGGGGAGAAACGACCATGTCCGAGTTGGGTCGGCCCGGCCCCAAAGCTCCGGCCTTGATCAAAACCGGCCTTTCATCAGGGGCGACAGCGTCCAATAATTGTTCACATTGGTGTACCCAAAGAACAGGCTGTGGACCGCGATCGACGGTCAGCACATGATCACCCGGTTTCAACGCTTCGATCAAGCAAAGCCCGCGCGTCGTCCTGATCTGTGTTCCTGTCGCAAAGCAGGGGACATCCGCGAAAGTCGAGTACGCCACGGTGTTGTCTGCGTCCACATTTTCAGTTGTCGATTGGGTATAGCTGACACCAACTTCAAGAGGAGCATCAACGAGGTACCCCACCACAGTTCCGCCAATTTCGACGCGTTCTATATAGATATGTGGGTTTGCTCCGTCCCAAACGGAATAAAACTCTTCGTCATAGATTTGACCAGACGCGACGACGTTACCTTGCAAATCTGTGATGACAGCGGTCTGGTTGGCATCATCGCCGACCTCATTGCTATCGGAATCACCGTCAAAATTGCCGTCATCGTCCGAAAACGTAATTTCGACCCGATGTTGTTCGATGTCATAGTCTGGTCGTAGTCGCCAAGTGTTGGCCCCCGCATCGTATATGAGGGCATCTGCAGAATAAGCGATCGGCATAGTTTTCCCCGAGATGGCCCAGAAATGTGAACAATGGGACACGGGTCTTTTCCCCTATTTAGGTAAAGAAATCGTTTGACCAAAACCGGTTAAGCACGACCGAGTGACGACTTACCTCTTCACTTAAAATCCGCCGGGCTTCTTTCATTCGCAAGTTGCACATCCGACGATCAACGCCTAACCTTTGATGGACGTCTTTGTGGGGAAAGGTTTGTTGTGCGGTTAGCGCAAAAGTTATTGGGAATTTGCCTGATGCCGGTCATTGCGCTGGTCATCGCGACCACCGCTCAGGCGGATGCACCCAAACGCGTCATTTCGTCGGATTATCAGATCAGTCAAGCTTGGGCCGCCGCCCGCGCAACGCTGCCCACTGCCATTGGCGCGCTGGAAAAGCGCAACGGCTGGTTTAGCCCATCATTGGCCTTCAAGGTCGCCTTGCCGGTTGACCATGACGCCCAAGTTGAAATGCTCTGGGTTGATAAAATCCGCCGCCAAGGCAACGTCTTCAAGGCCCGTTTGGCCAGCCATCCGCATCATATGCCCGGCAAACGTATGGGCCATTCGGTTGAATTCTTTTACGACCAAATCGCCGACTGGGCGGTGCAGGCGGTGGATGGTCGCTACTATGGCTATTACACCACCCGCGTCCTGCTCAAATCAATGGAACCGGAGCGCGCCGCCAAATACCGGGCTTTGCTGGTCGAAAACCCGCTGCCGCCTGAATGGCGGTTCAATCCCGAGGAATGAGCCAACATCTCGCTCTCGTGGCTATTCTGGTGCCATCATACCAAGAGGGCCTGGATTTCTTTGTCGGCACCCTTGGCTTTGAGCTTCTGGAAGACACAGATCTTGGCCACGACAAACGTTGGGTCCGGGTGGCGCCCCGAAATGCACAAACTGGTTTTCTGCTGGCCCGCGCCATTGGTGTCCAGCAACACCATATCGGCCAACAGGGCGGCGGCCGTGTCTGGCTGTTTCTTCATACTAACGAATTCGACGCTGATTATGACCGACTAACCAAGGCCGGCGTGATCTTTGAAGAGCGTCCAAGAAACGAATCATATGGCAAGGTCGCGGTATTTCGCGATCCATTTGGGAATCGCTGGGACCTCCTACAGTTGAACGGCACCCTTTATGATTGAAATTCGCCGGTCGTACCCAAATTTCTTCCGGTATTCCTGACCCTTACTGACATCTTTTACAGGAATACCTGACTGCGTGTTACGTGGCGTCGAATTTATAGTGACGTTATGGAACATTCAAACCTCACACAATTTCGTGGCTCCGAAGCCACCCTGCCTGCCCCGCTCTTCAGCTTTCTGCAACAGCTTGGAGAGGCCCAAAACTCGGGCGAGGTCTGGAGCAATTTCAAGAGTTTAAGCAAAGCTTTTGGGCTGCCTTCTGTGACGTATATTCACTCGGGCTGCCCTCTTGACCCCAGTATTGACGAAGAAAACAGGTGGCACATACTTTCCAGCTCAGAGGATCCGCGAACCAGAAAACTACCCTCTATGCCTTTGCTGGATGCCTTTTTTGCAGCACCACCAACACGTGCAGTTTCCCTGACTCCAAAGCTCGTGCAAATGCGCGAACCGCAGATGTCAGATGAGGAATATGCCCGACAATCGGACCTATTGGTCAAACTTGGCATGCCTGTTGGCCTGACCATCCCGTTGATGTCTGGGGATGCTCAGGAGAACGCCGTAATTCTGGTAGGGACCCCGCGGTCCGAGGCGGAATGTAATAGCATTCTTGAACGGTTCGGCTGTGGGTTGCATTTGGCTGCAATGGCCAGCCATGCCCGATACTGTTCGCTCTACAAACAAGAGTTTGCCGAGCGCGCCCAGCTCACCGAGAAGCAGACCGAACTGATTGCCTTGGTTGGCGCTGGCCTTCTCGACAAGCAAATCGCTCATCAACTTGGGATATCATTTTCTGCGGTACGTCAAAGGCTTGCGGCAGTTCAACACAAAACTGGCGCGCGTAATCGTGCCCATCTTTCGGCCATGGCGATGCGGATTGGATTATCGCCGGATCCGCTAATGGCAAATGCCCATATCGCGGCCGAGTAACAAACACGTTTCAAGACTTAGGCACCCAAAGCCAGCAAAAAACCCGGTGACCATTCCAGTTGCCGGGCTTTTTTGTGCCCCAAAGCGCCTGCAAAAAAAATCGCACAAAAATCTACCTAGAACGCCATTTTTTCTCTTGCGCCCCCCTGCTCCTCGGACTAAACCGCCTCCACCGTTCAGGTGCGGGCGTAGCTCAGGGGTAGAGCATAACCTTGCCAAGGTTAGGGTCGGGCGTTCGAATCGCCTCGCCCGCTCCAGAACGAAAACGACAAGATGGTATGCGGGCGTAGCTCAGGGGTAGAGCATAACCTTGCCAAGGTTAGGGTCGGGCGTTCGAATCGCCTCGCCCGCTCCATCTGTCAGTTTTCTCAAATCAAACGGCTTTGATCGACAGCGCAAAAAGCGCTGACGCATCAAGTGTTTGACCCTACTCTTCACAACAAATGGCTTTCACAACTGGCGTGGAAAAGCGGGCAAGGTTTCCCCTGCCCGCCAGATGTCTTTTTACAATTCTTTCAGGCCTTTACAATATTTCCAGCACAACATGCGGCTGGCCATCTGACGTCCGCTCGCGTGTATGGCCGTTCGGGCCGATCACGGCCTGAACCCGCTGACGCATCGACGAAAAGCTGTCAAAGCGGACCACGTCCACCGGATAATCCAACCCAAGCGCCACATAGGTCCAGCCATCACCGCGATCTTCGCTTGTGACAACGGTCGCCGCAAAGGGTTGCGACAGATACCAGCCGCGAACCCGAGCCCCTGTGGTCAACCCCTTCGCCAGTTCAGGCAAGCGTGCCTTACAGGTGTTCCAGTCGCGGAACCCATATTTTTTGGCAATCAACTCAAGCGATTGCCCGTGTGACAACGCGGTGCCCTGAGCCGCTTTTCGGGCGCGTAATGCCTTGGCTTCGGCCTTGGCGGCATTCAATGTTGGCAATGACGTGCTCATGCTTTGCCCTCCCCAACCGGATGGAACAGCCCCAAGACAAAGGGCCCCCGACGTGCATTCATCATCAAAATGATCACCACCAATCCAACAAGCATCGCTTCGGCAATCGGAGCGGCCAACCAAATGCCGATCTCGCCCATGACAATGGCAAGGCCGATGGTCAAAGGAATCGCAAACAAAAACGGTTTTGACAGGCCAAGCCACGCCGCCCGACGGGCATCACCAATGGCTTGGAAGTAGGCGGACACCATCATCGACGGTCCGGCAAACACGAATAGCGCCAAGGTGATTGGCATGATGCGTTCGACCTCGGCGATGACCGCCGGATCATCGACAAAGGCCGCGCCGACCTCATGGGCAAACCCGATCAACAAGGCTTGAAGGGTGCCACAATAGACCAGAGCGCTAACCACCGCGATCTTGATGCTTCCGTTTGAGCGTGCCCAAGCCTTGGCCCCATAATTGTTGCCGGTGATGGTTTGCATCGCGTGCGACAAGCCCAAAAGCGGCATAAAGCAAAACGTCATCACTCGGGTGAAAATCCCATAGGCCGACACCGTTTCGCTATAGGCCGGGGAATCGACCCATTGCAGCGCGGCAATCACCAAGGCCGAGCCCATCGCCACACCGATAAAGGTTAGGCTTTGTGGCGCGCCAAGCGCGAGGATACGCCCCCACGCCGAGGTCATTTTGTGATCGATCAAGGCGCGTGGACGTAGGTGGGTTTGACCGTGTAAACGAAACGTCAGGATGATCGAAAAGGACACGAGTTGCGCAAGGATTGTCCCAATGGCCGTGCCCGCGACGCCCATGTTGAATTGCGCAATCAGAACATAGTTAAAGCCGATATTGGCCAGTGTGACCAACACGCCAAGGGCCGTCATCAAGGCGACCTTGCCCTCGTTGCGCAAAGCATCGAAGTTGACCGACAACACAAACATCAATGGCGCACCTAGGGCGGTGATCCGAAGATAGGTCATCCCCAAGTCGGCTAGCTCTGCATCCCCGGCGGCCAAAAGCCGGGCGAGATCCGCGCCGAACAGGAAAAACATCACGATCAAAACAACGCCAAAGGTCAGCGCAAGCCCATGTGCTCCGGCAAAATCGGCTTGGGCCTCGTGGATGTCATTGGCCCCAAGATGGCGGGCCAGTCGGCTCGACATACCACTGGCCACCAAAGTCGCCAGCGACACAATCAGCATGAACAGCGGGAACATCAGCGTCACCGCAGCAAGCGCCTCTGGCCCGACGAAATGCCCTAAAAAGAGCGCATCGGCCACCGCGAGCGCGCCGTTGACCGCCATAACAAAGATGATCGGAAGCGCGGTTTTAACGTAGGTTAATCCCAAAGGTTGGGACAAAAACATATTGGTATTGGGGGCAGACATTGTTGCCGTCCTCTTGGTTACAATCGCGCCGGAAACCGGATGTCCGGTAAGTGTGATAGGACCCGCATTGCCATCCGCGCGAAGAAACGTGGAGGTTCGTCAACTAATCTCATGCTGAACTTCACCAAGACATCTGTCTGCGGGTGGCGGGCGTCAGCAGCCGTTTTGCCTACTACTCGGATGTGCGACACTCTGTCAACCCGATTTGATCGCCGACCTGCAAACAATCAATTTCCCTTTCATGGCCCATACGTCACAGGGCTACACTGCCCCCCTGCCACCCCTTGGCAGCACGCGGCGCGCTTTCTATAAGCGGGCCAGCACATCAAGGAGAGTGTCATGCGTCAGGCCACGATTAGCCGCCAAACCGCCGAAACCGCGATTTCGGTCGAGATTAATCTCGATGGGTCCGGGACCTATGACAACAAAACCGGCGTTGGCTTTTTTGACCACATGCTTGATCAACTTTCGCGCCACTCCCTGATCGATATGACGGTGCGTTGTGACGGCGATTTGCACATCGATGATCACCACACCGTCGAAGATGTCGGCATTGCTCTGGGTCAAGCGATGGTGTCGGCCCTCGGCGACAAGCGCGGCATCCGCCGCTATGGCGATTGCCTTTTGGCGATGGATGACGCCTTGGTGCGCACAGCGCTTGATCTGTCGGGGCGTCCTTTCCTTGTGTGGAACGTTGATCTCCCGACCCAAAAGATCGGGACGTTTGATTGCGAATTGGTGCGTGAATTCTTTCAGGCGCTAAGCACCCATGGCGGCATCACCCTTCACGTGGATGCCCTGCACGGGATCAACAGCCACCACATCGCCGAAGCGGCGTTTAAATCTGTGGCGCGCGCCTTGCGCGAAGCGGTTGAACCCGATCCGCGCAAGGCGGACGCGATCCCATCGACCAAGGGCATGCTCTAAGGCTTGAGATTCTGGGGCCCTAACGAGGGGCCCCATACTGCCAGGTTGGGCAAAATTACCAACCTTGGCGACGCAAATACCACTCCGCAAAGACCAAGTTCGGCACCCAGCACAGCCAAGCGATGAAGGGGTATGCGGTTTCAAACCCCCAAAACACTTCGCCAAGCGGCAATTGCAGGCGCAATGTCACCGCCGCAAAGGTCAGCGCGGCGGATCGGATGATCCATCGGCGATGATCCGAAATTCGACGGTTCATCGCATGCCAGATCGCCAAGCCCGTGGTGATCAGCCAAGCCACTGATAATAAAAAGAACCCGACTGCAGCGACGGTGCCAGTCGCCGCATAGGGCGCGATAATCAACCCCGCCACCCCCGATACCAGGATCGCCACGCCATAGGCGCGCCCCATCCAACGGTGCAGCCCCAAACGATTTTGACGTAAGTGTTGCGACAGTTGAAACGGCACCATCGCCAGCGCAATCGGGGCAAAAAAGATATGCGCCCAAAGCGCCAGTTCCCGCCCGTCCAGATGATGCACTACTCCCGGCATTGAGGGATCAACCCCAAAGACCAAAAACCGCCAAGAGACCAACGCCACCAAAAGCGACAGGACCCACAAAAGCTGGGACGGGAGTTTTGAAATATACGTCATGGAGATGGCTCCGCTGCAATTTGACACTGTAAACTTTCCACTGTCAAAATAGGAAGCAACTTGACGCTGTCAAGGGGACTGATACTGTCCTCACAAATGTCTGAACTCTCCCCCCCTTCCCCACTTTCTAACAAAGCCGCCCATCACCATGGCAATCTGCGTCCTGCCTTGATCGAGGCCGGTCTGGGTATTCTGATCGAAGAGGGTCTGGACAAGCTGACGCTAAGACGTTGTGCAGCCCGCGCCGGGGTGTCTCATGCGGCCCCTGCACATCATTTTGACGGCGTCGCAGGCCTGCGCGCCGCCATCGCCCAAGAAGGGTTTCGCATCTTTCGCAACTACATGCTGGATGCGCGCAACAATGCCGGGGCCGATCCCCATGCGCGGCTACGCGCCATCTGTCGGGGCTATATTTACTTTGCTGTTGATTTCCCGGACCTGTTTGAATTGATGTTCAATAACAAGGTGATAAAGGACGTCACAAGCCTTCCTGCGCAGCCAGACACCGCCAATGGCTATGATGTGCTCAAGGACAGCTGCGCGCCCTTTGTGGCACCGGGCACCGACCCGGTTGTCGTAGAATCACAAGTTTGGTCGCTGGTGCATGGCTTTGGTAGTTTGATGCAAACCGGGCGCTTTGGCGGCCTGTCACCTGACGATCCCTGCGGCCCGCTTTTTGCACCTGTAATGGCGTTGTTGGATCAATTGCCGGTTTACCGCGATCCGCAATCTGGGGCTTGACCCGGCCCCGGCTTCGCGGCAATCGAAAGCCAAGCACGCAACAAAGAGGCCCGACCATGCTGACAGCGATCATCGACTATGAAAGCGGCAACCTGCATTCGGCGGAAAAAGCCTTTCAGCGTATGGCCGCTGAGATCGGCAATACCGAGGTGGTGATCACCGACGACCCAGATGTCGTCGCCAAAGCCGATCATTTGGTACTTCCCGGCGATGGGGCCTTCCCCTCTTGCGCCTCGGCACTCCGGGCATCGGGCTGTTTTGACGCCATGATCGAGGCGGTCGAAGTCAAGGGGCGCCCGTTCCTAGGGATTTGCGTTGGCATGCAACTTATGGCGCGCAAAGGTCACGAATACCAAGAAACCGACGGTCTGGGTTGGATCGACGGTGAAATCGTCAAGATTGAGCCAACCGAAAAGGCACTCAAGGTCCCGCATATGGGCTGGAACGATCTAGTGATTGAACAGGCCCATCCGGTTCTGGACGGTCTCAAAACCGGTGATCACGCCTATTTTGTGCATTCTTATCAAATGCATATGGACGATGCATCGCAACGGGTTGCCCATGTGGATTACGGCAACGACATCACCGCGATTGTCGCACGGGACAACCGTATCGGCCTGCAATTCCACCCGGAAAAAAGCGCCGATGCCGGGCTTCGCATGATTGCCAATTTCTTGGCGTGGAAACCTTAAACCAAAAAGGCCGCCCCATTCGGAGCGGCCCCATCATTCCAATGGATCAAAGCGCTTAGTTCACACGGGTCCATGTCTGGCTGGAACACAAAAGACCACCAGCAACACAGCCCTTGAGTTTGATCTTGTTGCCGTTCAACTGCATCTTGCCGATATAGATTTTGTCGTTGGACGGACGCCAAACTTTGCCCTCATAGGCCCCGCCCCCATTCGGCTTCATATTGCGCACCAACTGCTTGCCTTTGTTCGGGGAATTGTATTCGCCCGACCCATTGAACGTACGCACAATGGTGCCACAAATATTGCTACCGCATGGGGCCAGCTTCACATGTGCATACGCGCCATCATCGGGTTGGGTTTTCCAAACACCTGCGGCTGGGTCTGCAAATGCCGCGCCCGCAACCAGTGTCAGCGCCGCTGCCAATACCAATTTCTTCATATCTCGCTCTCCTCCCATTGAGATCACGCCTAGCTTGACGTGAACGTCACCTTTCGATCAAGCGTGACCCAAGGTCGGCTTGCATGTTTCGTGGCGTCAGATTAAGGGGCAAACAGGCACAAAGATAGGGACGCAAACCATGATCCTTTACCCGGCGATCGATCTCAAAGACGGCAACGCAGTACGACTGTTGCGCGGTGACATGGACAAGGCGACCGTCTTTAGCGACGATCCTGCCGCCCAAGCGATGGAATTTGTCGCCGCGGGCTGCGAATGGTTGCATCTGGTTGACCTCAACGGGGCCTTTGCGGGCGAGCCGGTGAACGCTGCGGCGGTTGAGGCGATCCTGAGCCAAACCAAAACCCCGGCGCAACTTGGCGGTGGCATCCGCGACATGGCGACAATCGAGATGTGGCTCTCCAAGGGATTGGCCCGCGTCATCCTTGGCACCGTCGCCGTTGAAAACCCCGATCTGGTGCGCGAAGCAGCAAAGGCTTTCCCCGGTCAGGTTGCCGTGGGTATCGACGCCAAAGACGGCAAAGTCGCCACCAAAGGCTGGGCCGAAGTCACCAATGTCGATGCCACCGATTTGGCGAAATCCTTTGAGGATGCGGGCGTTGCGGCGATCATCTATACCGACATCAACCGCGACGGTGCCATGCAAGGCCCCAATGTCGAAGCCACCGCGGCTCTGGCCAATGCCGTCACCATCCCGGTAGTTGCTTCGGGCGGTGTGTCTTCGTTGAAAGACCTCAAAGACTTGAACACCTGTGGCGCGCCCCTCAACGGGGCGATCTCGGGCCGTGCGCTTTATGATGGGGCCATCGACCTCAAAGATGCGCTGGAATTACTCAAAGCATAGGTCAGGGATAGCCGACCAGACCGTCTGCCCCGGCATCTCTACAACACCATCGAAACCGATTTTGTTTTGGTGGTGTGTGATCTGGACCGCTGGCATTTATTTTGCCCTCTTGATTGGGGGACTATCGACCTCAAACTGGAAACGCCGTTTCCTGTGTTGGGGGGCACCGGCAATTCTATTTGGGGTCTTTGTGCTCCTGATGCCTTTGGGCGCGGACCACCTGATACGCATAGGGTGTCATGGGAACCTTCTCAAAGGGTGGCATTGCCCTGACCTTCCGTTTCTGGCCGAACTCCTGAATGCATGCCTACGTGCCGGTGCACTCTTCACGACAACAAGTGTAGTCGCGGCCCCTCTCTTCTATCTTCTTGCTTTCCTTTGGGAAATCACCCGACTCTTGGATAGTCGCGCGCAGCGATAAACCCCGAAAAGCGGGACCGTTTGTCACGCTTTCAAACATACAGGAAGCACCTACCTTTCATCTGAAAGGAAAGCTCATGTTCTCCCAAACTTCCACTTGCCCCCTCCCCGTTTCCAGCGCCTTGCATCAAATGCGCACCCCCGGTGACTTTCTCGATTGCTATCGCGTGACCTCGGACATGGCCCCGCGCGCGGCTGCCAAGATCATCACCGATTTCCCCGGCTGGGCCCAGCTTCTTGTCAAACTGCGTGGGATTTTCACCGCGCCCTTTGGCCTAAAACAATCTGGCCCCGAAGATGTCGACAGCGTCGGGTTCTTTCCCGTCATTTCAGACACGCCGACCGAATTGATCGCTGGGTTTGACGACAAACACCTCAATTTCCGCGTGTCCGTTGTGCAGACCGATGGCCATGTTCATCTGGCCACTTGGGTTTCCCCGCACAACATTGGTGGGCGCTTGTACCTAACTGCGATCCTGCCATTTCACATCTTAATCGCACGTGACGCTTTGGTTCGTGTCCAAAACAACCCAGCATCCGGTCCAACACTTTCGGCAACATGATCACAACAACGTCGCAAGGTTGCCTTTAAAAGGCCCTGGCGTGCAAACAGGGTGTGCCAAACAACTTGATAGTCTCGGTACAAGGACCGCCTTTGTGTTTGCCTTTTTGATCATGCTAACCGTTGCCGCCATCGGCCCCATTCTGGCCATCACTATCTACCACTTGCGCAAGGAAACTGGTGCCGGAGCTATCAGCACAGCAACCCAGATCGGCATGGTGGCTCATTGCCTCCTTGTCTTGTCAGCCGTCTACTTCATCAAAACGTCCGGCTGTTCCGGAACCCGTGAAACCGGCATCACCTGCACTGAATATTCCGACAGTCTCGGCACAATCCTGTTCGCGCTCTCAGTCTGGCTCAAACAGACCGGCCTAGTCGTGTTGCCTGCCATGTTTGTGGTCTATGCCCTGACTTATTTCTATCATCTGGGTGATGAAAAGGCCCAAACCTAACCCCAATCAAAGACAGATCTAAACACGGCGGCCTAAATCTGCGATCAAAGGCTTTCCTTGCGGGCCATGTCGGGCCATAAGACCGGCATGTTGAAAACACGTATCATTCCTTGCCTCGACGTCGCGGATGGCCGCGTTGTCAAAGGCGTGAACTTTGTCGATCTGGTGGATGCCGGCGACCCTGTGGATGCCGCCCGCGCCTATGACGCCGCTGGGGCCGATGAAATCTGTTTCCTCGACATTCATGCCACCCATGAAAACCGCGGCACCATGTTCGACGTTGTCACCCGGACAGCAGAACAGTGTTTTATCCCACTGACCGTTGGCGGTGGGGTCCGCACGTCCGAAGATGTACGCGCACTCTTGCTCGCCGGGGCCGACAAGGTAAGCTTCAACTCAGCCGCCGTGGCCAACCCGGACGTGGTGGCCGACGCGGCCGACCGCTTTGGCAGCCAATGCATCGTCGTGGCCATCGACGCGAAAACCGTTGAACCGGGCCGGTGGGAAATCTTCACCCATGGTGGGCGCAAATCCACCGGCATCGACGCCGTCGAATTTGCCAAAACCGTCGCGGCCAAAGGTTGTGGTGAAATCCTCCTTACATCTATGGATCGTGATGGCACCAAAGCCGGGTTCAACTTGCCCCTGACCAAGGCGATTTCCGATGCGGTTGACGTTCCGGTCATTGCCTCGGGCGGTGTCGGCAATCTCAATCACTTGGTCGAGGGCGTCACCAAGGGCGGTGCAAGCGCCGTTTTGGCCGCCTCAATCTTTCACTTTGGCGAATACACCATCGGTGAGGCCAAGCAACACATGGCTGACGCCGGTATCGCAGTGAGGCTCTGATGTCTGTTCTCCACGATCTAGAAACCACCATCGCCGCCCGCAAATCCGCCGATCCTGATAGCAGTTGGACCGCCAAGCTTCTGGCCAAAGGGCCAGAAAAATGCGCTGAGAAATTTGGTGAAGAGGCGATCGAAGCTATTATCGCGGCGGCCAAAAATGACCGCGAAAACCTGACCTACGAAAGCGCCGATGTGCTCTATCATCTGTTGGTTATGCTTGCGGCGCGGGACATTCCTTTGGATGATGTCCTGACCGAACTGGCCCGCCGCCAAGGCACATCCGGCATCACCGAAAAAGCCAGCCGCTAATCTCCTGCCCGATGGGATGGTGGGCGGGGCGGGTTTGCAACGCAAAAAGCGCCGTCTCCATCACAGTTTTGAAGAAATAACCCCAGTGGCAAAGCCGCCCATGCGCAGCTCGCCAAACAACCGCTGATATTCAATCTTGGGGCAGCGATTCATCACCACGTCAACACCGTGCGCCTCGGCCACAAGCGCTGCATCGGCATGTTCGACACCAATCTGCATCCAAATCGTGCGCAGGTTCGGGAACACATCCAAAGCCTCAGACACAATCGGCGGAACATGTTCCGAACGCCGAAAGATATCGACCATATCGACGTCTTTGGGACAATCGCGCAAAGACCCAACCACCTCTTGACCAAACAAGCGTTCGCCAGCATGGCGTGGATTGACCGGGACCACACGAAACCCTTTGAGGGTCAAATAGCGCGCCACAAAATAACTTGGTCGCACCGGGTTCAACGACACCCCAACAACAGCAATCACTCGGGTGCGGGCCAAAACCGTTTTAAGAAAATCGTCTGAATAGCTCATATTTTCACCCTATCCCAAGCACACGGCAAAAGAAAAGGCGCCCGGGTCACGACCGGGCGCCAGTTACGGAACGAGGGACAGTGAAGGTTTCGCAGGGGTTCCGATCCTGCGTCCTGAATAACAAATAGGCATTCATGTCACAGTTTAAACCCCTATCAACCTTTTGTGAAAATAATTCTTGCCATCAACTAATCGCACGTTTTCCGACCGGCTTGTCCGGGTGCTCAAAACTGGAATGAAAGCTCTCTGAAGGATCTTCGCCGACACTCCGCTTGCGACGCAGCAAGAACAGTTTCCCAAACCCTTGCCACGTTCCCACCGATGGTGCGGTCGCATCCTCGGGAAACATGCCGCGCCAACCTTCTGGTAAGTCCAAGTCACAGCGTTCAAGGTTTTCTAGCATCCAATTCAATGGGATGTTGGCCAATGGACGGGCGTTTTGACGTGCCCCGATCATCCCGCCAATGTCGCCATGCGCGCCCCGAAACCACACCTGATCCACATGCCCTTGGTAATCGTCTCGACATGTCCAAAGCACCGGCGCAAAAGCCATACGCGTCTCATCATGGGCCAAAGCATGAAATCCATGGCGAATCGAATCACCTAACTCATGATTGTGAAACTCATGATTTTGCACCATGAACCGCCAAATCACCGGCAAACGCAGCCCCAAGGCTTTGACCGTATCCCAAACACCAACAACCTCTATCGGTGCGCTATCGTGACAATAAAGCCCAGCAAAGGCCTGCGCCGACGTCCCTTTGGGGGCATAACGATATAGGCGGTAAATCTGTCGAATATTGCGTTCTGTCGCATGTTCCGCCTTGAGCAACCCGACCTGATCTATCACCCCGGCAAGCGAACGCACCGCATAAGCCCCCCGCGAAAACCCAAGCAGAAAAATCCTGTCACCGGGTTTGTAGCGGGACGCGAGATATCCATAGGCGCGGCGAATCTGACGATTGATCCCGCGGCCCAACACCACCTCATGGGTGCTTTTCCAATCGCGCCACTGGATGCCGGCCTCATAATAAAGCGACGCCTGCCCATGGGCATTCAAAAGCCGAAACGTCAGGCCAGCATTGGTTTCTTGACCCCGTTTCAAAGTCGATGCGGTGCCGTCCAGAATGATGACGTGGTCGCGTGGCCCACGCCGCGGCGTCAGCGCGGAATGATCCGAGGCAAAGCGCCGCCGAATCCATCCAAAAAACCTATCAGTCAGTCCTGTTTCCGTCGGCCCTATTGTCTGCATCCCTCAACATTTCCCACACCCTATGCGGCGTGAATGGCATATCCGCCTGTTTGATCCCACGCGCCCAAAGCGCATCTTGTACCGCATTTGCGACCGCCGCCATGGCCCCAACGGTGCCCGCCTCACCACAGCCCTTCATCCCCATCGGGTTGGTGGTCGACGGCACCGCTTCGGTCGCAAAGCGGATCATCGGTAGATTATCGGCGCGTGGCATCGCATAGTCCATGAACGTCGCCGTGAGCAGCTGACCATCTTCGTCATAAACCACATGCTCGCTCAACGCCTGTCCAAGGCCCTGCGCCACGCCACCGTGAACCTGACCTTCCGCCAGCATAGGGTTGATCAGGTTACCAAAATCATCAACAACCGTATATTTTTCAACAGATGTTTCGCCAGTCTCCGGATCAATCTCCACTTCACAGAAATGCGCGCCATTGGGGAAACTACGCCCGGGCAGCTTGGCCGTGGCCTGCCAAGTTAGCAAATCCTGTCGCCCGGCCTCTCGCGCCATTTGCGCCACTTCCAACATGGTCGGCGATACATTTGACCCTGAAATGCGGAAGCGTTCATCGTCAAAACTGACGTCCTCAGGGTCCGCCCCGGCCTGTTCTGCCAAAAACCCAGAAAACCCCGTTACCATAGCCGACACCGCTTCGAGCGTGACATTCGTTTGTACCGTGACCGAGCGCGACCCGCCAGTTCCGCCACCACGGGCAATCTGATCTGAGTCACCTTGAACAACTTCGATCAGGTCGGCGGGGATTCCGGTTTGATCAGCCAGGAACTGGGCAAATACGGTTTCATGCCCCTGCCCGTTGGACTGCGTTCCAACATAAATAATCGCACCGCCGTCATCGGTGAACGCGACTTTCACATCCTCATCCGGTGCGCCAAGAATGCTTTCGATATAGTAACAGAGGCCCAACCCTCGCAGCTTGCCTTTGTTTTCCGATGACACGCGTCGCGCCGCAAATCCGGCGATATCCGCCTCCTGCTCTGCCCGGTTGAGAACACGCTCAAAATCGCCGACATCATAGGTTTCATTGGGGATTGTATCATAGGGGAACTGATCTGGTTTGATAAAATTCAACCGCCGCAAGGCCTGTGGATCAACATCCAATTCCCGCGCGGCGCGGTCCATGACCCGTTCGATCAAATAGATCGCCTCGGGTCGTCCGGCCCCGCGATAGGCATCAACCTGCGTGGAGTTCGTGTAAATCCCTTCGCAGCGCATATAAGCGGCAGGTATGTTATAAACCCCTGTGAAAACACGAGAAAACAGGAACGATTGAATCATCTGGGCAAATTGCGAATTATACGCCCCAAGGTTTGAGAACGTGTGCAACCGATACCCGGTGATGCGATTGGCGTTGTCAAATCCCATCTCAACCATAGTGACCAAATCACGTCCGGCATTATCCGATAACATTGCCTCGGTGCGATCCGACATCCAACGCACCGGACGCCCCAGCTTTTTGGCGGCAAAGGCTGCGACGAAGTATTCGGGATAGGCCATGCCCTTCATCCCAAAACCGCCACCGACATCGGGGTTGGTCACGCGAATGGTATCTTTGTCCAAATGCATGACACGGGCCAGCTCATCCTTCATGCCCCATACACCTTGCCCGCCAAAGGAGAGATGCATCCGCCCGTCTTGCCATTCTGCGAAACAGCCGCGCGGCTCCATCGAATTGACGATGATACGGTTGTCGCCAACCTCCAAACGGACCACCCGCGCCGCATTGGTCAAGGCCGCCGTTGTCGCCTCTTCGTCACCAAGACCATAGTCAAAGGCCCGGTTGTCGGGGCATTCCGCATGCACAGGGTTGCCGCCCGGCGTCAGGTCCATATGGACCCGCAAGTCGTCATAATCGAATTCAATCAGCTCAGCCGCGTCTTTGGCAATGTCGATCGTATCGGCAATCACAACGGCAATCGCTTCGCCAACAAAACGCACGCGCCCTTCGGCCAAGATCGGGCGTTTGGGCCGCGGCGCTTTGGATCCGTCGCGCATCGGGGCCGATGTATAGGCCATCGCCGTATCAAGACCCGCCGCCGTCAAATCATCGGCGGTGATTACCGCATGAACACCGTCCAAGGCGGTCGCCCCGGACACATCTAGCGACGTGATCTCCGCATGCGCCACGCTTGAGCGGAAAACATAGGCATGCAACGCGCCATCCGGGGCAATGTCGTCAACAAAACGTCCCTGCCCCGTCAGCAACCGGGTGTCTTCAACCCGCGCCACTGATTGGCTTTTTCCGAACTTGTCCATGGTATCCCCTCGCGCAAACGCTTGCCGAGGGGAACTTTAGTGTGAATACCCGCCCTGTCCAGAGCGGCGCGGCCCCTAGCTGCGCAACGTCACAACTTTATGCGCCCCATAGCCGTTAAATCGGGTTGCTTGCGCCAAAGAATAAGCCCCAATACCATGGAACAAAAGGAAATCTCCCTCTTCGATCCCATCTGGCAACTTCAATGGGCTTGGCAGCCGGTCGATACTGTCGCAGGTCGGGCCAAACACGATACGGTCGCGGGTTTTTGGCGCCGGTTGATCATGTTCACCTGCCAAAAGCTCAATCCGCTCACCGGTGCCAAGATCACGCCACTCGTTCAAGCCACCATAGATACCGTCATTCAAAAACACCGCCTCATCGGTCACAGATTTAACCCGAAGCGCGAGGGTAAAGGCCTCAGACACCATGCCACGCCCCGGCTCACAGACCAAAGCGGGACGGTTGGACCCAAAGGACTCGTTCACAGCGGCATCAATTGCGGTAAAAATCCGGGTCAGGTCGGGCAACAATCCACAGCGATGGGCCGGAAACCCGCCCCCGACATTTAGCCGATTAAGCGTCACGCCTGCTTGCTCGGCCATATCGGCGGCCGTCTGAATATAGGCTACCCAAGCCTGTGCATCATGGCATTGGGTGCCGGGATGAAAGGTGATCGACGGGAGACCACCGCGCGCAACAACGGCCTCTAAAAGCTTAACCCCAGCATCCGGTTCCGCACCAAACTTGGAGCCAAAATCATAAGCTGCCCCCTCAACAGGGAGCTTAAATCGCACAGCGACCTCAGCCCCCTCTAGCGCACCAAGCTTGTCCAACTCGCTCATGCGATCCACGGACCAGCTTGTGACGCCGTACAAGCGCGCCAATGCGATTTCGTCCCGCGATCGGATCGGGTTGTGATAGTGCAACCGCGCGTTCGGCAAAACCTGCCGTACCCGCATCATTTCCTCGGGCGACGCCACATCAAAGGCTTCGATCCCCTGATCCACCAAAACCGCCAAAACATCCGCATGCGGATTGGCCTTAACCGCATAGGTCACTTCGCCGGGAAACCCGGTTAGAAACTCTTGCGCCGTGGCCCGCAATTGCGCGGGGCTAAAGAAAAAGATCGGCTCATCGGGTTGCTCACTGCGCAACCAAACCTCATGCGTTTCCGCCAGCGGTTCAAAATGTCCCATTTTTCGCGTGTCCTTTGCCTGTTCCAACCAGAATGGGTGTGTTTCCCCTCGAATTCACCTGTCGGAACTGCCAATATGCCTGAAAACTATTGTCAATCTGTAAGGCCGCACATGCAAAACGACGAAACAGATCTGAAACTCATCGCGCTGCTGTCAGAAAATGCCCGACTTCCAGTTGCGGATCTGTCGCGGCGCTTGGGCATTGCCCGCACCACGGTTCAGGCCCGTATCGACCGGTTGCTTGATCGCGGTGCGATAGCAGGTTTCACCCTGCGCAAAGGCCCCGGACTGCGCGCCCCGGTGCGTGCCACGGCTCTTTTGTCGATCGAACCACGTGCGGCGGCGGCGGTGGTTGCCCGCCTCAAAACTCTGCCCCAGGTCGAAACGGTTCACACCACCTCGGGCCGGTTTGATCTCATCGTGACGCTGGGGGCAGACACCACCGAAGACCTCGACGAACGGCTCGACGACATCCGGGATGCGCAGGGGGTGAAAAGCTCTGAAAGCCTGATCCATCTCTCTACCAAGATCGACCGCGCCGGATAACTCCGGTTTTGGCGGGTGTGGGGTGGGCGGGTGGGCACAGCCGTCAAAGGCGGTGCTCTCCGGCGCTTACTCCGCCTTGTCGCCTTCGGCAACAGATTCTTCTGCGATGCTGTATTTTTTGAACAGCCCGCCCTGAAACATAAAGAACAAGAACACCGCCGCCGGAAGGCCAAAGGTCTTGAAATACACCCATGTTTCCGTCGGCATGCTCCGCCAGATCACTTCGTTCAACACCGCCAACCCAAGGAACAACCCGGTGACGCGCTTGGTCAAGATCATCCAGCCCTCTTGTTTGAGAGGCATCAGCCCTTCCATCACCGATTTTAGGTAGGATTGCCCGCGCAGCAACCCAAGGCCCAAAACTCCGCCAAACAACAGATAGATCAGCGTCGGCTTCATCTTGAAGAACCGCTCGTCGTTAAAATAAACGCTTAACCCGCCGAAAACGACGATCAACACCGCCGTCACCACCTGCATCCGACTGAGATGGCCGGTTAGCTTCCACAAAAGGCCCGTGGCAATCAAAAACAGTGGAATGAACCCGGCGGTGACCACGATAAACCCTTGATATTCGGTACCGCCAAAGGTGAACACCTCATCCTTGAGCTTGAGATAGGCGATGAAAAACGCCACCAGTGGCCCGTATTCGAGCAAGGCTTTGAGCTTGGTATTGGCGGCTTGGGTCATAAATGGCGCTCCTTTGAGTTCCAGATAGGGGCTTTACCCGCCAAGCTCAACTACAACGGCCCCCAAAGCGATCAGAGCCATCAAAGCGATGCGCCGAGGCCCCACCGTTTCGCGCAACACCAGCCAGCCAATCAGCGCCGCAAAGACGGTGGATGTTTCGCGTAAAACCGCCGCTTCGCCAACTTTATCAAGCCGCGTTGCCAGCATGATTGACCCAAAACTAAAGAACGCAAAGATAGCCCCCAAGAAACCGCGCGCCAGCAAGGGCATAAGCGGCGGTCGCTCGGACATCGACCGCCACCGCAGGGCCGCGATGGGGGGCATGACCAACCCGTCGATGAAAAAGAACCAGGCCAAAAAGGTAAACGGATCCGCCGTCGCCCGGATGCCGTAGGCGTCATAGGTGGTGTAAAGGGCCACAAAAAGCCCGGTTCCAACCGCCAAAATCAAGGCCAATCGCAAGGTTTCGCGCTCGGTCTCTAGATACATATAGTTATAAAGGGCCAGCCCAAATATCCCGGCCAAAAGGATAGCGACGCCGAGCCATTGCACCCAACCATAGTCTTCGCCGAAAACAATTGACGCCCCGATGATCGTGAAAAGCGGCCCCATTCCGCGCACCACGGGATAGACGACGGTAAACGCCCCGCGCGAATACGCCCATGCCTGCATGAGTTTATAGCCGACATGGATGACAAAGGCGCCGAGGAAAATCAGCCACATATGTGGTTCGGGCCAAGGCACAACAAACAGCGCAAAAGGCATTGCGATGAGCCCATACATCCCGTCGATTGCTCCTCGCGACAACCACGGGTCGTACCGGCCTTTTTGCAGGGCTCCAAAACAGGCGTGCAAAAAGGCGGCCATCAACGCGAGGATAAGCGCCAATTGGTGCCCAGCCTCTGTTCCTTCGAGCGATATTAACCAATCTGTCATGCGGACAGGCCCACCATCGCGGGCCATCCCCCCTCCGCGTGCCGCGAAGCCCCGCGGAGACTAGCAGGCAAGTTGAATATCAGGATTGGTCAAGCCCGGTCAGGGCGGCGGCAAATTCTTCGGGATCAAAGGGGGCAAGATCATCAATCTGCTCCCCGACGCCAATGGCGTGAATGGGCAGACCGAACTTATCGGCAAGCGAGACAAGAACCCCACCACGGGCCGTGCCATCAAGCTTGGTCATCACCAAGCCGGACACGTCCGAGATTTTGCGGAACATATCGACCTGCGTCACCGCGTTTTGGCCGGTGGTCGCATCCAAGACCAACAAGGTGTTGTGAGGCGCATCCGGGTCTTTCTTGCGGATCACCCGGACGATCTTGGCCAGCTCTTCCATCAGGTCCTGACGGTTCTGCAACCGGCCTGCCGTGTCGATCATCAACAAATCGGCCCCATCTTCTTGGGCTTTGGTCATCGCGTCATAGGCAAGGCTGGCGGGGTCCGACCCTTCGGGGGCCGTCAAAACCGGAACACCGGCGCGATCGCCCCAGACTTGCAACTGCTCTACCGCTGCGGCGCGGAAGGTATCCCCCGCGGCAATCACCACCTTTTTGCCCGCCGCGCGAAATTGCGAAGCCAGCTTGCCGATGGTTGTCGTCTTGCCCGACCCATTCACACCCACGACCAAAACCACCTGTGGTTTTGTTGCGTACAACGGCAACGGCTTGGCCACGGGTTCCATGATGCGGGCCACTTCCGCCGCCAAAAGCCCTTTGATTTCGGTCACGGATAGGCGCTTGCCCATGCGCCCTTCGGCGATATTGGCCGACACCCTCAAAGCAGTTTCAACTCCCATATCCGATTGGATCAACAGCTCTTCAAGGCTTTCAAGCATGTCGTCATCAAGCACCCGCCGCACTTCTGTGCTCTCGTTTGAACGCCCCAACAGACGCCCCAGAATGCCGGGCTTGGTCGTCTCTTCCGGGGCGGCCGCGACCACGTCTTGCAATGGATCGGACGAGCGGACCAGTTCCGGCTCTTCGACATCACCTTGATCGGTTTCTGAGGTTGCGTCATCCACCGGGTCCAAATCTGGCTCGACGTCTGGCACCACGTCCTCTTCCGTTGCGTCGGGGGCCTCGATAACCTCCGGTGCCGCAGGCGTTTCCTCCACAACCTCAGCTACCGCTTTTGGCGCGACGGCCTCTTGCACGTTCACATCTGGGGCGGCTTCTTCACCTCCCTCTTGCACAATCGCATCAAGACCCTCATCCAATTTGGACGAGGATTTGAACAACTTGTTTTTGAGCTTGCCGAAAAAAGACATGTCAGAGCCTGCGAATAATTGTACCTCCCACCTAATACGGCCAGCGCCGCAATAAAAGTCTCAGTTGACGCATGGCGCAGAAACCTCCTTATGTGACCCTATGATGTTACGCGCGTTTCTTTGTTTTCTCATGCTTGCGGGTATGGCGCAGGCCGATACCGATGAACCCGGCACCATGTGTTCGGACGGGGCCTTTGGTCAGGTCCAATGCATCCGGCCAAGCCATTTTGTGTTCGACACCTGTCAGGCGATTGAGGCCTTTGCAAAAGACAGCAATCTTGACCCCGGTTTCTTTGCCCGGCTGATCTGGCAAGAAAGCCGCTTTGATCCCAATGCCCTTAGCCATGCTAATGCGCGTGGCATTGCGCAGTTCATCCCCTCGACGGCCAAGCTCCGCGGGTTACGCGACCCCTACAACCCCGCCCAAGCCCTTGAATATTCGGCGGAATACCTTGGCGACATGTCGGTGCGTTTTGGCAATCATGGCCTTGCGGCGATTGGCTACAACGGCGGCGAAAGACGCGCCAAAGGGTTGATGGCAGGCACCGGTGGCCTTGCCCGTGAAACCGTCAATTACGTTAAAATCATCACCGGATTCCCCGCCGAGGTTTGGGCGCATAACCCACCCAAAACCCATGACTATCGGTTGCAAAAGGACAAACCCTTTCAACAGGCCTGTTACGAGTTGGCGCGCAAACGGAAATTGTCCAAATACCCACCCCTTGAACCACCCGAACCAAAGCTGAAAAAATGGGGGGTTCAGATGGCCTTTGGCGTGACGAAAAAGCGCGCCCTTGCCCAATACAAAGAGCGGTCTCGCCGCTGTTCGACTGCGGTCAAAGGCGAAAAGCCCGATCTGGTTTGGCAGAAAAGCCGCGCCAGCCCCAAAGGCGGGTATTTCATGGCCCGCATCGGTCGCAATAGCCGTGACAGCGCTTGGAAACTGTGCCGTCGATTAAAATCAAGCGGCTGTATTTGCGCGGTTTATCGCAACCGCTAACCGATCCAGACGAATCCAACGAACAAGGCAACTTGGGCTGCGTAGTAAAGCCCCCAAATCGCCAGGCCTTGCCCTGGCCAGTGGCGGTTTAGGAACTTTTCTTGCCCTAGAATGGCGTCCGAAGCCATGAACAACAGCGCCCCGATTAGCGCAATCACCTGCCCGGCCCCCATCGGTTGCATCACCGCCGTTGCCCCCATCACACAAATAATCCCGACGTAGACAAGAACCGGCAACGCCAAGGCACCGGCCTTGGCTGCGAACACCGGCCCAAGCCAAAGAGCGACGCCGATGACAGGTACGAGGGCGAGGCTTTGCCAGCCCCCCAGCGGAACCAAACCACCCGCATAAAACATCCACGCATAGATCAGATGGGCGGCGGCAAAGCTAAGCATTCCTATCAAAAACGCGCGATCTCCGGGGCGCGACAAAGCCAGATCACCGATAGCAGACAAGGCCAAACCAGCCGCCAAAACCGGGAAACCGATCATATGGGACCAGACCGCCAAAGGGGCAATTGCCAGCGTTTTGACAAGGCTCCGCGACCAAGTCAGCGAGGTCAAAAACGGATAGATCACGGCGCAAAGCCCGGACATGATTGCCAAAAAGGCAAAGCTCATTTGGGGATCACTGGGGCTTGGTGTCATGACTTGTCCTGCTCACATCGCGTTGCGGTCAAAGGAGCCTTTGAAAAACACCAATCAACACCGCGATGTAAACAGGACTTATGTCATATCTCGTCGGCGAAATGTTTGATCGTTAGTCGGATCGGATTTGGTGCCGCCTGTCCCAAGCCACAAATCGACGTATCAACCATAGCGTTGCTGAGCTCTTCAAGAAGGTTCTGATCCCAGTGTTCGGCCTGCATCAGCTTGACCGCCTTTTCACAGCCAACCCGGCACGGGGTACACTGGCCACAGCTTTCATCCTCAAAGAACCGCAACATATTCAACGCGGCATCACGTGCGCTGTCTTGATCCGACAAGATGACAACAGCGGCAGAGCCAATAAAGGTGCCATGTGGTTGCAGCGTGTCAAAATCCAACGGGATGTCGGCCATGCTGGCGGGCAACAATCCGGATGATGGGCCACCGGGTTGATAGGCTTTGAACGCGTGACCATCCAACATGCCGCCCGCGGCCTCGATCACATCGGTGATGGTCGACCCGGCAGGCAACAAATGCACACCCGGATTTTTCACCCGTCCCGACACCGAATAATTGCGAAGACCGGTACGGCCATTTTTCTCAACCGAGCTAAAGACTTCCGGCCCTTCGCGGCAAATTTTGCCAACCCAATAGAGCGTCTCAACATTGTGGACCAAAGTTGGGCGACCAAAGATGCCGACCTGTGCGACAAAGGGCGGGCGATGGCGCGGCAAGCCGCGTTTGCCTTCGATGCTTTCGATCATCGCGCTTTCTTCGCCGCAAATATAGGCCCCGGCCCCACGGCGCAGATCAATATAGCCCGGCTCAACGATGCCTGCCTGTTCCAATGCCGCAATCTCACGGCGCAGGATTTCCAGAACCGCCGGATATTCGTCGCGCATATAGATGAAACAAGTCTCGGCCTCGATCGACCAGGCGGCAATCAACATGCCCTCAAGGAACAAATGTGGTTCCCGCTCAAGGTGATAGCGATCTTTGAATGTGCCCGGCTCGCCTTCGTCTCCATTGACCGCCAAATAGCGCGGACCGGCTTCGGCGCGAACAAAATCCCACTTGCGCCCCGACGGGAACCCGGCCCCGCCAAGACCACGCAACCCCGATGTCAAGACGTGCTCTTTGACATGCAACGGGTCGGCATCGGCGCGATACTCTTCCAGTTTCGCATACCCACCGGCTGCCTTGTAGGGGGCAAAACCCTCGTACTCCGGGATTTTCGGATGGGTGTTCCCGGCCTCAATTGCCGCCAAAATCTTTTCTGGTGTGGCAAAATCAATGTGATTATGGCCAAGCTCAACCGTCGGCGCAGTATCACACCGCCCCATACACGGCGCGCGCAGCACCCGCACCTGTGATGGATCCATTCCCTCCTCAAGCGCTTTTTGCAGCTGCTCGGACCCTGCGAGTTCACAAGACAGGCTATCACAGACCCGAATGGTAAGCGCGGGCGGCGGGGTTTCCCCCTCTTTGACCACATCAAAATGCGCGTAGAATGTCGCGACCTCGTAGACTTCGGCCTGACCTATGCGCAGCAGCTCCGCCAATGCCCGAAGATGCGCCGCCGAAAGATGCCCATATTCATCCTGAAGCAAATGCAAAAACTCGATCAAAAGATCACGGCGAATCGGGCGTTCCCCAATCAGCGCCTGCACCTGTGCCAAAGCCGTATCATCCAGCTGCCGCCCCTTGGGCGTGCGGCGACCTTTGCCTTTGCCGGATTTCCAAACACCTTTGCGATCATCAAGTGCCATGCGCGTCTCCTAAATCTTGCGCTCACTCTAGCCCGCCGCCCACACCAAGCGCAGATGAAAAACGACAGAAAGACACGTTTCAGCGCCGCAATCTCGACCCGGATTCATCCGATAGTGACGCTTGGTTCCGATAGAGGTAGGACAAAGGGGCGAACGGGCGGACATCAAAGGGGGCCGAAATGGGTCGATTTACCGCTGTAACATTGGGGATGGTGGCCTGTTTGGCGCTGGCCATGCTGTTTGGTGGCGTATTCAGCATGATGGCCCTGCTTTATATCACCGTTTTCACGTTTTTCATGGACAAGCTGACCGCAATGGCCGCCCCCGATCATCCGGGGGCCGAGTTTCCCGCCGGTGATGGCTTGTCTGCCACGCTTGGCGTTTTGCATTTCCCGCTGCTCTATGGCGGGGTTTGGGCAATCTCCGGGTCGGATTTGACCCTATTGGACAAGGTTCTGATTTTCTTTGCCCTGTCCCTGTTTCTAGGTCAGGTGAGCAATTCCAATGCTCATGAATTGATCCACCGATCCTCCCGCCCGCTGCACCGCTTGGGCGTTGCGGTCTATAGCTCGGTGCTCTTTGGCTTTCATGCCTCGGCTCATGTCCGTGTGCATCACATTCACGCCGCCACCGCACAGGATCCCAATTCGGCGCGATTGGGTCAGAATTTCTATCATTTCGCGGGGCGCGCGTGGGTTGGGGCGCTGCGCCAAGGCTTTCGGGCCGAATCGAAATTTCGCAAAGGCAAGGGGCTGCACCCCTACGCCATTTACACCGCTTATGCGGTGGCCTCGATAGCCATCGCCGCCCTCATCGGCGGTTGGGGCGGTGTTTTGGCCTTGCTGGGCCTATCGACCTATGCGCAAACCCAACTGCTGCTCTCTGACTATGTGCAACACTATGGCTTGCGGCGCGCCGAATCCACGCCGGGCAAATGGGAACCGGTTGGGCCACAGCATAGCTGGAATAGCCCGCATGGCTTTTCCTCGGCGCTCATGCTCAACGCGCCACGCCATTCCGATCATCATTCCCACCCAAGCCGCCCCTATCCCGGCCTCGAACTCGACCGGGACGCCATGCCGATCCTGCCACAATCCCTTCCGGTGATGGCGGTTTTGGCTTTGGTCCCGCCGATTTGGCGAAGGGTGATGGACAAGCGGGTGGAAAAATGGGCGGCACCTCGCCCATAGCCCGGTGGCAGGGAAAGCCTGACTTTCGGCGCTTCGCCGCTTCTGGCACAAGATGGGCCATGAAACAGATTCTTGCCTCCGTCCTCAGTGCCCTGATTGTCTCCGCCTCCGCCCTGCCCGCTTGGGCCGCAGACGCGCTCTCTGCCAGTGACTTCGAATCCTATGTCACCGGAAAAACCCTGTATTTCGGCATGGCCGGTCAGGCCTACGGCGTCGAAGAATACCTTAAAAACCGCAAGGTCCGCTGGTCCTTTCTCGATGGTAAATGCAAAGATGGCTATTGGTACGAAGAGGCCGGGCAAATCTGTTTTGTTTACGAAGACACGCCCGACCCGCAATGCTGGTCCTTCTTCAAAGAGGGCGAAGGGTTGCGCGCTGTTTTTCAAAACGACCCGTCAAGCACCGTCCTGTATGAAGCGCAACAGGACGATGAACCCATGATGTGTCTGGGGCCAGAAGTCGGCGTTTAACCTGTCGGTTTTAAACCTCGGCCATGCCCTGTCGCAGATAGGTTTTGAGCGTATCGACCAATTGCGTCTTGCCGGTACCCGCATAGAGGTTGATCCGCTGCGTGCCCAAATCCGGCAAGGTGTTCGACCCATCGATTTGTTCTAGATACGGCGGTGCGTGCCCCTCAAGCTTGACCGTCACCGCCAAATCGGCGCTCACCGTGGCATCCACCGTGGTTTCGCTATCGGAATCCACGGCCATTTCCCACTCGATTCCCGCTGCATCCAGACGCTTCAATGTATCTTCGCGAAACACACAGCGTCGGCAAAACGCCACGCGTAGGGGCCGCGTTTTCCAAACCTGCCCCCCCGGCGAACCCACCCATTTGAGCGGCACATTGGTCAATGTCTCACCGCCGCTGTCCACTCCGGTTTCAGTGGTCAGGATGATATCGGCCTCACCTTTCGAAAACTTCTCTTTCAAGGTGCGGGTAAAGGATGACATCAGCTGAACCTTGACCCTTGGGTGCGTACGCCCCATGCGCTGCAACACTTTGGGAATGACCGGGTACACAATGTCCTCTGGTACACCCAACACAATGTCACCTTCCCAATTCTGATCGGTTAGCTTGGCATAGGCCTCATCATTCAAATCGACGATCTTTTGCGCATAGGTCAACAATTGCGCGCCCGCGGGCGTAAGCGATACGCCCCGCCCCGTCCGATCCAACAGTTGCAGGTTCAGCGTTTCTTCAAGCCGTTTAAGCTGCATCGACACCGCCGATTGCGTCAGGTTCAAAAACCCGGCGGCGCGGGTGACCCCCCCGGAATTGGCCACAGCCATAAAGGATCGCAGGGTGGTGATGTCCAAATTGCGCATAGATCACATTCCTTGATGGAAGACGTCAAAAACATTCGTTTCACAAATCAATCACAGAGACGCATATACATCAACAATAAACATACAAAACCGCAAACACATCACAAACCTTGAAGGAGACCATCATGATCCGTGTTGCCACAGGCTTTGCCCCCACCAAATCCCTGCGTCCCCTGACCGTTCTGCGCAAGTGGTTTGCCACCGCCGAACAACGCCACTCTTTGGCCAATCTGGATGCCGCAGCGCTAGATGACATTGGCGTTAGCGCAACCCAAGCCCAATCCGAAGCCGCGCGCCCATTCTGGGATGCGCCGGACCATTGGTCAAAATAATACAATTCATGTCAGGTTTAGGCGCGGATTTCCTTGAAATACCGCGCCACATAGCCAATATCTAAGCTTGAACCCGTGCGTTTGCGCGGCAGGTTTTCGTTACGGAGGCTTTAATGGCTGAATTTGACACGGTCCGCTCGGCTGGCATTGGTGCCCGCTCTGCGACGATCGATGCAGGGCTTCGCGCCCATATGAATAAAGTCTATAGCACTATGTCTATAGGCATGTTGATCACCTTTGCTGCGGCTTGGGCGATTTCTAACCTCGCAGTGACCAGCGATCCGTCGCAGGCGGCTGGTATGGTGCGCGAAGGCACATATCTCACCGATCTGGGCTACGCGATCTACGCAAGCCCGCTGAAATGGGTGATCATGTTCGCGCCGCTGGCCTTTATCTTCTTTGGCTTTGGCGCTGCGATGAACCGCCTGTCCGCCGCTGGCGTACAATTGGCGTTCTTTGCCTTTGCTGCTCTGATGGGTCTGTCGATTAGCTCGATTTTCCTTATCTATACTGGCTATTCGGTCATTCAGGTCTTCCTGATCACCGCCATCGCCTTTGCGGGCCTATCGCTCTGGGGTTACACCACCAAGAAAGATATCTCCGGCTGGGGCTCTTTCCTGATCATGGGTGTGATCGGCATTCTGGTTGCGTCGATCGTCAACATCTTCCTGGGGTCCGGCATCATGCAGCTGGCAATCTCGGTTCTGGGTGTGCTGATATTTGCGGGCCTTACCGCCTATGACACGCAAAACATCAAGAATGTTTACATCCAACACGCCCAGCATGGCGATCAGGAATGGTTGGCCAAGGCAGCAATCAGCGGCGCGCTGAACCTGTACTTGGACTTCATCAACATGTTCATGTTCCTGCTGCAACTTATGGGCAACCGCGAATAAGCGCGCCTTTAGCAGCAGATTTAGAAGGGGCCGGTCATTGCGACCGGCCCTTTTTGCTTTGGCACCCTATTAGTTTGGCTCGGCTCTGGCGCTCGTACATCCGGTCATCTCCGACCCGACATTTTGCGTGGCCAAGCGGGTTGGGACGCCTGACCATCCCGTATTCGATTTTTGTCCTGATCTGACTTATACGGAAAAAATTGGTAAAAACGCATACGCAATTTGTAAAATTTGTAAAATCACTCTATCTCTGGTCAAGACTCACAAATGACCCTTTAGGAGACAGATATGTCAAAACCCACCATCGGATTTATCGGCCTCGGCCTCATGGGCGGCAACATGGTTGAATGCCTTCAGAAAAATGGCTTTGAACCGATTGTCATGGATCTCGACAAAGAGGCGGTTGCCAAAACCGTGGCACGTGGCGCAACCGAGGCCACATCGGCCAAGGAACTCGCCGCGGCCAGTGACATCATCATGCTGTGCCTGACCACATCCGCCGTGGTGGAAAAGCTGGTTTATGCCGATGACGGATTGCTCGCTGGTATCAAAGACGGCGCTGTCTTGATTGATTTCGGCACCTCGATCCCGGCCTCAACCCGCAAGATCGGCGCTGACCTTGCTGCCAAGGGCGCAGGGATGGTTGACGCGCCTCTGGGCCGCACGCCAGCGCACGCCAAAGACGGTTTGCTCAACATCATGGCCTCGGGCGATCAAGCCACCTTTGACAAGGTCAAACCGACGCTCGACGTGCTGGGCGAAAACGTCTTTTATCTTGGGGCATTGGGCGCGGGTCACACCACCAAGCTCATCAACAACTTCATGGGCATGACCACCGTCTGCGCCATGTCTCAGGCCTTTGCCGTGGCCGAGCGCGCCGGTGTCGACCGCCAGCAGCTCTTTGACATCATGTCCACTGGCCCGTCCAACTCGCCCTTCATGCAGTTTTGCAAGAACTACGCTGTTGATGGGGTGAGCGACCTTGGTTTCTCCATCGCCAATGCCAACAAAGACCTCGGGTATTTTGTTCAAATGGCCGATGACATGGGCACAAAAACCGCCATCGCCGAAGCCACTTCTGCGAACCTTCAGGCGGCTTTTGACGCGGGTATGGGCGCTGGCAATGTGCCTGAAATCTTTGACTACTTCATGAAGCTCGCAAAGTAAGCCTTTGAAATTATCCAATAGAAGCGCGCGTCATCCCCGAGGTGGCGCGCGTTTTGCGTTCCACCCCCCGACGTAATACCTCTCAAGGCGTCCAAACCCAGACACCGAAAAAGCAAAAACCGCGCTAAGGTTTCCCTCGCGCGGCTTGCTGTCTCGGTTGAACCGAAAAAAGGCTTACTTGATTTTGCCTTCTTTGTATTCAACATGCTTGCGCACAACCGGGTCGTACTTTTTGATAACCATTTTCTCGGTCATCGTACGGGCGTTTTTCTTGGTCACGTAGAAGTGGCCTGTGCCTGCGGTCGAGTTCAGGCGGATCTTGATTGTGGTAGGCTTCGCCATGGGTCGTCTCCTGCAACGCTGGGCGATTGCCCACGTGAAAATCTGGAACCTGCCTTTTACTGCCCCCCGCCCCCGAGTCAACCGCTCAGTGACAGTTTTCCGACGGAATCTCAGGTAAATCGGTCATTGCACCGCATTGCAGCCGGAATTGCTCCGGATTAGCCTCTGTCCAGCTGAAAAAGTGAGAAAATCCATGTCCAAAACGCTCTTCGCGGCTTGTCTTGTTACGGCGGCCACTGCCAGCGCTCCGGCCTTGGCCGACGGGTTCGCCCGCATCGACTCAGAAGCAGAGTTTCGCGAACTGGCGCTTGGTCATACCCTGTATCTTGGCGACACCACCGCCACGGTGCATGACGGCGGCACCATGACCGTTGTGTTCAAAGGCAAGGAAATCGCCGGTACGTGGGAATGGCAGGATGGATATTTCTGTCGTGTGTTGAAAAGCTATTCGACCAAGGCCGATTGCCAGCTTTGGGAACATGACGGTACGGATTTTCGCATCACCCGTGACAAGGGCGACGGCCAAGGGTTCGTCTATACCCTTGAGCCGTAAACGCGCGGAAGGCCTATAAGCCGGATTCTGTCCCCCCTTGGGTTGCCCCTCGGGATCGACGACCATTCATCTGGGCCATGTGTTGCCACATGGCTCGTGCTGCCAACCCGAACCTCTCAGGCCAAAGCTGCCCTGCCCCGATATCCGCTAGCGGATCAGACGAACGCGAGGTTCCTATTTGGCATTGCTCCGTGGTGGGGCTTGCCATGCGGGGGATGTTACCAGCCCCCCGGTGGGCTCTTACCCCACCGTTTCACCCTTACCCTGGCCGAAACCAAGGCGGTTTGTTTTCTGTGGCGCTCTCCGTCAGGTTACCCTGCCCGGGCGTTACCCGGCACCGATGCTTTGTAGAGTCCGGACTTTCCTCACCCTTTTGACAAAGCCAATGGGGTGCGGCCGTCCAGCCTTCCGCGCCCGCCCCGCTTACGGGCAGGTCCAAGCGGCGTCAATCCCCCGTCAGCCGTCATCGACAAGGATTTTGAGGGCGGAAATCTTAAGAGAAGATGACCAAGTTGACAGCTGTCAACTCAGCAAGCTTTGATTAACCTTCAGCGCAAGACCAGCGGCTGCGCCAACCAGTTTCGCAAGGCCGCACCAACGGCGTCAGGTTGCTCTAATGGCGGCAGGTGCCCGGCATGGTCAATCACAGTGAGCTGAGCGCCGGGGATCAGTTCCGCCATAAACGTATGGCGTTTGACCGGCCATACCGAGTCTTGAGACCCGCACATCACCAGTGTCGGCACGGCGATTTTGCGCAGAGTGGTTTGTTGATCGCGACGGCGTTGCATCGCCCGTGCTTGGCGCACGTAACATTCCGGCCCCAAGCCTTGGGCCATATCCGCCACCAGCGCCAATATCTCGGCTCGGTGCGGCCCCGGAGCAAGGTCCGATTGCTTAAGCTCTTCGGCCATAACGTCATCAAGCTTGCCGGTGCGCACCCGAATGATCTGAGGGTCACGGGCGGCGGCCTGTTGTGGGGTGTCGGCAAGCGGGGTGGTGTCCATCAAACATAGGCGTGACACACGGTCCGGCGCGCGCCGGATCACCTCAAGCGCCACAATCCCCCCCATACCAAGCCCGACAAGGGCAAAGCGTTTGGGCAGGACATCCAAAAGACCCGAGGCGATTTCCTCGATCCGTTCACCATGGGTGACCGGTGCGCTCATCACCGCATGGTCGCGGGACAAATCGGCGATCAACGGGCCAAACAGCCGCGCATCACACATCATTGCGGGCAAAAACACCACCGGTTCACGCATCGCTTGTCTTGTCCTTTTGGTGAACAGGGCACAGCCCGTCACGCGCTCGAATACCACTGAGGTCACAGTATCAGACATGCCAGCGATGGGAAGAGAGCAAAAGAAAACGAGGCGGATTTCTGCGCCTCGTTTCAATCATTTGCGTGAATTTCGACCGGATTATTGGTCGAGCTTGTCCCAGAAATGCTTCAAGTGCTTGTTCACCACCTGATTGTAACGATCCGATTGGCGCAACTTGGCCAACCCAGCGTTAAAGCGATACATCATCGTGGTGCCACGCCAATGGCGTTTCGAGATGATCATATGCATGGTTTGCACCGACAAGGGGCGCGACAGCGGCTCGATCTCGCCGCGTAGGCCCATCTGGTCGACCATATGCGCCCCGTTAAAGACGTTGGCAGACACCGCATCAACCTCGCCCGCCATCAGCGCCTCAAAACAGCCTTTGAATTCCTTGCGGCGTTCTAGGTTGATCAGGTCATTGGTGAGCCATTGGCGGTCCGGGCTGTCGAGGTCATGCACAAATTGGCCAGCGGCGCGGCAGATGGTTTTGCCGTGAATGTCGCTGTCCTCTTCCCACTTGAATTCCTTGCCCTTGCGCACCCAAAGCAGCACCAAGATCTCGACCACAGGATCGGAGAAATGGAAATTCGCACAACGCGGTTCGACCGGCGTGCTATCGCAATCCGGCTTGAACCACGGGAACCCCATGTCGAATTCCTTTTGGTCCAGCTTAGGGAAAAGCTGTGTCGACCAGTCTTCGGAAAACGTCACCGAATACTTCACCGGATTTGGGGTTTCTTCCATCACCGCATGGACCAGCTCGGTGGTCATGCCCTGACCAAGCCAATTCAGATCGGCAAAAGGCGGGCGCCCGGTGCCGGTCAAAAGCTTGATCTCGGCCTCATCCTCAGGAACGTGAAACGGCGTCACCTCGGCCTTGATGGTTTCCTGCCCCGGAATACAGGGGATGGTTAGCACGTCACCGGGATTGATCTGAAACACGCTGGTTTGCAGCATTTCTTGGTTGGCGTAATAGATCAGCGTCCACTTTTCAGGATCGCCAAACCGCTTTTCCGCGATGCTGAACACGGTTTCGCCCGCCTTGACCGTATAGGTTTCGGCTGGACAATCCTGCGCTGCGGCCCCGATCGGTAGCAGCAGCGCAGCAAGACTTGTCAGAAGACGCCGCATCAGATCAGAACTCGGCCCAGATACGGGTCATATGTTCGTCGATGATACGTTGGTAAGTTCCATTTTCTTTGATCATGGCTAGGCCTTTCTCAAATTCTGCCAAGAGTTCGGGTCCGTTTGGGTGGGACTTGTGAACAACCATGTGGTTGCCATCCACCGAGATCGGCTGCCCTTTTGCGACAACGATCTGATCTTCCAGTCCCAATTCCTTGATCTTCTTGCGGCCGCCAAATTCGTTGAGGACCGCGCCATCAACTTTGCCTTCGGCCAAAAGCTCAAAACAATCGGCCGGGCTGTCGCCGGTGTGCAGGTTGATGTGCTTGTTTATCAGCCAGTTGCGGCCATGCTGATCAAAGATATAGGTCGAATACCCTTTGGGACGGCACAGCGTTTTGCCGGCCAGATCCGCATCAGAGTTGAACGCAATCGGTGCCGATTTGTTCACAAACAACAGCATCAGCACTTCGAACATTGAGTCCGAGAACCGCAAATTGGCACAGCGATAGGTTTCCGGGTCGGCCTCGCAATCGGGTTTGAACCATGGAAACCCAATGTCCAAAAGCGCGTTTGACAACAGAGGTTCGTGATGCGCCGACCAATCGTTGACCCAGTGCACCGCATATCCTTGGGCCGGGTCGGCGGCTTTCATCGCCTCGTCGACCACATCGGCAAGAATGCCGCCCTTGGGCAGGCCTCGATCGGTGAAGGGCGCAAAGTCATCACCGGTCAGGATGTTGATCTTCTTGCGTGTCGCGGCATTCCCCGGCGCAACCACAAGCGGGGCCGCAGGTGCAGCGGCGGCGGCTTTGATGGTTTCAATCGCCGTGCCCCCCTTGAGGCCCGTGGGCAAACCGTTGACGCATGGCATCCGCAATTTCATACCAACGCGGATGTTATTCGGGTTCGCCCCGATTTTATCGCTGTTGTTGCCCTGAATCGTGGTCCAGACGCTGACGTTTTTGTAGAGCTTGTCGGCAATCAGCGACAGGCTATCGCCGCGTTTGACAACATATTCGCCACCGCAAGTTTCCTGTGCCGAAGCCGACATGGTGCCCGCAACAATGGCAGAGGCGGCGAGCGCACTCAGACGTTTTAACATAGGTATATTCCCCAAAATCCCGTTAACGAATGGTCGCCCATGTTGTGGGAAGGGTCAACGGCCTGCCTAGGGATTGTAGCCAGACCTATATGGATCAAGGGTTTCACGCCGATTCCCGTGCTTCTTTTTGTCGCCACATCTGAAAATCTGAATGCTTTTGGGGCAGTTATCCACAGAATCGGGTGGCTTTGAGGGGGCCCGCAGGCCCCCACAGTTTTCAGGTCACAGACCGGCCCAAATGCTCGACATATGTTTGTCGATGACGCTTAGGTAATCACCACCATCACGCATGTCGCGCAGCCCGGCGTTGAACTTGGTGATGATCTCTTGAGCACGTGGGTTGGACTTGTGCGTAACAGCGTGCAACCCCTCGATCGCCAAGGGGCGGCTAAGCTGCAATTCGATCTGATCAGACACACCCATATCTTTGGATACGATCCGCCCGGTGAATTCGTTCATCGCGACCGCATCGGTTGTGCCATCGATCAAACGATTGAAGCAATCTTCGGCGTTCTGAGGTGTTTGCAACCGTGCACCGGCCCGTGTCAGGAACCCAGCCCCCTGCCCGCGCCGCGTCGCCGCTTCGTGCCCCAAAGGAGAACAAACGCGCATGCCCTTGAGGTCTGCTTCGGAGCCATACGTGATCCCGCCACCCTTTTTGGTGAACAGCACAACGAGCATTTCAAACATTGGGTCGGAGAAGACGTAGTCGGTGCAAAGTGGCGTGTTAGCGGCGGCCTCGCAATCGGGCTTGCGCCATGGAAATGCCAGATCAACCATGCCTTCGGACAACATCGGATCCAGGTGCACAGACCGGTCATTCACCCAGTAAAACTTGTGCTTTCCAAAGGCGTTAGAGGACACAACAACCCGATTGACCAGATCGGTGATCAGGCCGGAATTGAGCTGAAGGCGGTTGGTGAAAGGGCGAAAATCGTCGCCCGCCAGCAGTTTAAGATCGACCCCCTCTTCGCGACGCTCTGCGGCGCGCTGCCTGTCGCGCAGGCTGTCCGCGGATGTCGCCGAACTGGCCGCTGGGGCGACAAGCGCCGCGGTTTGCAATGGCTTGCCGCCCTTGAGGCCACGGGGCATTCCGTCGATGCAGGGAATGCGATATTCGTGGCCAACCCGGATGCTATCTGGGCTGGTGATCTTGTCGATATTGTTGCGGTAAATCACCGTCCATTGGCTGACATCCTTGTACAGATAGTCCGCAATCAATGACAGCGAATCCCCACCTTTGACTTTGTAGACACCGCCACAGGTTTCTTGGGCCTGCACCGTTCCCATACTGGCCGCCCATAGCGTAGCCGCCAGCGCGATCGCGCTCTTTTTCATAATCCTCTCCCTGCTCGACAGGATCATCTCCCCCAGATCCCGGCGGGGACAGCGTTGCCGATCTAGTGGTATCGGTCAACAGTGCCACTACAAGTAGTAGATTGCTCTAGCTGTTTCAAAGGGTTCTGGGGTGGTCACAAAAGCCGATTTCAGCGGGTTGGTGAAGTTATCCACAGAATCACCCGACGATACGCGACACATTCAAACCTTTGAAAATAAGGGGTCAGGCGCGCGCCAGCAGCAAGGTGAAGCCATGGCATTGCGGGTCTTCGGGTACAAATTCCTCGACCTTGGCTCCGCCTTCTTCAAGAAGCGCGCTATATTCAGTGATACCCAGCGAGGCATGAAACACGTCGTCAGTTCCGACATGACCAACTGCCTCGCCTTCGCCCGGTCCAACTGTCAACAAAAGCCGCCCTTTCGGGGCAAGATGGCGCGCGATTTTCGGCAAGGAATCGCGCTGTTCATCCCGCGTTAAATGAAAGAAACTGCCCCAGCCGATGATCGCATCAAACTGCGTCGATAATTCGAGATCACGCATATCGGCATGGACCGCTGTCGCATTTGGAAAGCGGTTTGAGAATAGCGCTAGCATTTCAGTGGAAAAATCAGCCCCGGTGACGTCGTAGCCCTGTTTCACCAACCACGCGGCGATGGGTTCCCCCGCGCCACAACCCAAATCAAGAACGCAGCCTCGCGGCGGCACATCTTGTAATACGCGCTCTAACCAATTGCGTTCAAACAAGGATTTGTTGCGCTTCTGGTCATAAGACACGGCTTGACGATCATAGATCGCCAGGGTGTCAGAGGCCAATTTGGCTAGCCTGTCTTGCTCACGATCTGAATCCAAATTGCCGCCTCATCGATCAATGTCCATTCCCGGCGCAGCCCCCAAGGGCCAAATTCCGCATGGCTGATCCCCATCACATGCACTTCGGCCCCAGTTGGTTTGCCAAAGGCACCCCAACCATCATGCCGCCCGGTCAAGGACCAGCGTACAGCCGCACGCGGCGGCATCAAGGTCTCTTCCATACCAATTTTGTGGTGGACCTGAAATTGCGCAGATGGAAACGCCGCCCGCAAGCCAAGCCAAAACGTATCCGCTTCGGTCCAGCCGTGGACCTCTCGCCCCCCCGAATAGCTCATCTGACAAGCTTCGTCATATTGTTCAGGAATAACAGAGAGTTCGCCTTGCATGATCTGATCTAGAATGGTGGCAAATGCCTCGCCCCATTGATTGGAATTTCCACCGCCCGTATACGGCCCGACCTCATCAATATCGGGTCGAAAAGGCTGGCTGTCCGGGTTTAGCCCCGGCAATTGATCCCGCGCCCAGTTCTGGGGATCAAGGCCAAGTTGGGCAAGAACAGCGCCGCTATCCATAACCCGCCATTCATCACAAATGCGATTGGCCTTGGCATATCGGTCAGCAATTTCACGAAACCGAATGCTGCCTCCACTGGCCGGGCCATAAGAGCCACTGCCGCGATGGGTGGCCGTTGACAGCAACCGTTGCGACCCAAGCAAGCCGATTTGCGGGCTACCCGACCACACCAAATCTTCGCTCAGCATCGAGCGATCAGGAAAGGCGACGAGGGTTTCCATCCCCAAATCGGCCACCGCCTGAACACCAAACCCAATGCCACGCGGCGTGCGGATGGTCACGTCGGGGTGGTAATATTCCTGCATCCTAGACATCAGCCCGCGCTTTTCCCAGATTTCGCGGGTGGTGGTCAGAATGTAGTCGGGAAAGTCCCTAAATTTTTGATCAAAACCCTTCATCGGGGCACGCCTTCGCAGTTAACCTTTCTTCCTTGCTGACCAATCAAGGTTAATGCCGCGTTTAGATTGGCTAATTTGGATAAGAAATTTCGCGAAAGGGTGGAAAATCTCTGTATCTAGCCCGGCGCTGTTGCACGGTTTCAACAGGCTCGGCTCCGGGGCGGAGCAAACACCCGCGCGGTGCGATGTAGCTGTCGATCCGACGCTGTGGCTCCGGTCTCCACGTCAAATTAAAAGCGCAAAGTTTAGGGAAAAACCAGATTTCGGAATAGTCGAGATGATCGTGCAACCACCACGCCAAATCGCGCCAATCGCGCCCTTGGTCATATCTCTCGGCAAACCATGGAATGACAATCGACGCTCCGGCGACCTCGGTTTGTGGCAGGTCCCAGATATGGCATTCCAGCGGGTAATCATTGCGCGCGCAGTTGAGTTTGTGGGCGTTGCCATAGGCATTGAGCCGTGCAGAGCGATAGCCAGAGCGCACAAAAATGCGGCCGAATGTTTCCTCTAGTGGATCAAGCAGACTGGTGGCCAAAGCCCGGCCTCGTGCCAATGCAAGATCAGGATCATCTGGTATATTGCTGATTTCGTGAAAGTTTCCGATTTCAGACATCAAAAACTCTCGCATCCAGAAATGGCGCGAAAGACGCTGTCGACCTAAAGTCTCAAGGCTCCACATGGATTTGGGTTTGCGCATCAGATCACGCCAAAACGCATCAATAGCCGCCCCAGCGAAACGCACCATCGTCACCGCGCAAAGGCGAAAATGGATTGTACGCGATTTCCCAGATATGCCCCTCGGGGTCGGAAAAATAGCCGTGGTACCCGCCCCAAAACACCTCTTGGGGCTGTTTCAACACCTTGCCCCCTGCCGGTTCCACCTGCGCCATCAAGGCATCGACCTCTTCCTTGCAGCGCAGGTTCTGACCCAAGGTCATCGCCCCTTTGCCCAGTGCTGCCGGGTCAACGCCAATATCCTCGGCCAGCGCCGCCAAGGGGTAAAGACCAATCGCCTGCCCCAAAAGGTCGTAAACAACAATGTTGTCCGGCGTCTGCACCCGGTGCCAGCCTAGGGATTCGTAAAACTGGGCCACCGTGTCGATGTTCGACACACCCAGGGTGATCAGGCTTACACGCTGTTCCATCACTTCAAATCCTTAACCCAGTTTACAATAACCTCGGTCATCGGGGCGGTCTGATTGGGTGACAATACCCGCCCTGCGATCACATGACGCCCGGGGTCATCGCCGGGCCCGACATCCACCGCGTGGATCTTTGTCGGTCCGCCCCAGCGCGCCGCCACATCGCGCGTAGTCGCATGATCAATGACCTGATCCAGATCGTCAAAGACAAAAAGCGCCGGTTGAGTGGCCTGTTCATGTGGTAAAGCTTGCGCGGCTTTGACAGAGGCGGCCATCGGCAAAAGCGCCGTGGTTGGATATGTGTTGGTCCAAAATTTAGCGTGATCGTCGTTGGATGGCGGGAAACTCCGTTCGGCCCCGGCCAATTTTGGCAACCACCACCGGGCGCCGGGCCAAGTTAAAACCTGCGCTCCCGCAGCCCGAACCCGGAAGTTTGGCGAGATCATCACCACCGCGCGGACCTCTTTGGCCATGTCCTTGTGAAGGGCCAAGGCCGCAAGGGTCGCCCCAGTCGATGTGCCAATGATCAAGGTTTTGTTCCCTGTGGCTTGGCCAATGGCCAACGCTTCGGCCACGTCCCGCATCCAACCCTCGACCGTGGCTTCGGCGAGGGCATCTCCGGAACGGCCATGCCCTTGAAGACGTGTGAAAACCAAATTGGCGTTCAGTTGCTGCGCAACCCCATCCGGCAGTGGTCGGATTTCTTCTGATGTGGCCGAAAACCCGTGCAAGTACACCACTGACCAATCGGTTTTGGTCTCTGGCTCTTCGGCCCAAATCACCTGTTTGGCGGTGCCGTCGGTGATGTCGTCAAAAGGGGATTCTTGCGCCGCAAGCCATGCGTCAATGCCACCGGCCAACTGACCTTCGTCAAACTCGACCTGTGTCACAACGGGTTCGCGCGGCCCAAAAAACCAAAGCAAACACCCCGCTCCTAGCATGGCCGCCAATACCCAAATCAAAAACTTCACAGCTGTCCCCCTGATCCAATCGCCGGACTATGGTTTGGCCGACACAGAGGATCATGCGGGTGAAACCGCGCCCTGCCAAGAAAGTCGCCACGTCAGGCCGTGTTTGCGGCTCTTAGGTTTAGGCGATTTCCGACAGGATGCGTTCGATCAAAGCGAGGCAGGCCGGTGAAGAGAACCGATGATCGGCCCCTTTTACCAGTGTCAGGCGCATGTCATCACTTTCAATATGATCGAGCAATTTCAACGCCGTATCGCGCGCAACGGCTTCATCCTCAGTCCCTTGGAGCAAGCGAACCGGCCATGGCATGTTCAGCGGCGTGCGCAAAACCAAATGCTCGCGCCCATCTTCGATGAGTTTTTTGGTGACCCAATACGGGTCTTCATAAAGTGATGGCATTTCAAGATGCCCTTCCTCCATGACTTGGCGGCGTTCTATTGCGTTGAATCCGGCCCAAAACTCTTCTTCGGTGAAATCCGGTGCCGCGGCAATACCAACGAAACCAACCGTTTGAGATAAGCGTTTGGCCAGAATGCAGGCGACCCAACCGCCCATGGATGAGCCAACCAAAATCAGCGGGCCGGTCACCACCTCTTTTATGACCAGCGCTGCATCCGCCGCCCAGTCACCAATACAACCGTCTTCAAACACACCACCAGATTTGCCGTGGCCCGAATAATCTAAACGCAGAAAAGACCGCCCCGTCGAAGCCGCCCATTGTTCAAGATGAACGGCTTTGCTGCCATCCATGTCTGACCGATACCCGGGCAAGAAAACGATACAGGGGCCATCACCCTCGGTGTAGGCATAGGCCAGTTTACCGCGCGGCCCATCGAGATGAGAAACCTCAGCCATCAAATTCTCCGTTAATCTTGGTCAAGCATACCGGCACTGAACAAATACCCAACAGAATTCTAGTTGTATTTAGAGACAAGCCAGCAACACAACATTAACCGGCACAAAGGTAAACATTGGCGCTAACCGATGCTTTGCGCCAACACCCGGCTGATTTCGGTCAAGCTCCGACCAGATTGCGATTTCCAAGTATTGAACGCGCCTTGCACGGCGGCTTTGGCCTTTTTGGACGTTGGGGCCTTGTCGATCACCCCTTCGGCGATCAGACGCGCCACCACATCTTTGGACAGGATATAGCTTTCCTTGCCCATCGAGCGCAGCAAATAGGACCCGGTGCCGCCCCCCAAACGCGCCCCATCCTTTTGCAACCAATCAAGAAGACCTTGAAAATCATCCACCGGCCAATCGCCGATTTTACGCCCGAATGATCCATGTTCCTTGGCGACATCTTGGATAAGCGCCGCATTTTCTTGAATGGCGCGCACTTTGGGTGGACTGCGGACAATACGTTTGTCTTCGATCAGCTCGTAAAACCAATCCTCGGGCATAAAGGCAATGCGCGCGACGTCAAAACCATGAAAGGCGTCCTCGATATCGGGCCATTTGTTTTCGACGACTGTCCAACTAATCCCTGCCTGAAAAATCCCCCGTGCCATGGCCGATAGCCAGCGATCATCAGGAATAGCAGCCAGATCATCCGACGATTTCGGACTGGAAATCCCATCCAAGACAGCCTCACGTCCCCCTTTGCGGTCCGCGGCAATGTCGAGGATTTGTTCGAATGTACGCATTATGATCCCTTTCTCGCATAGTCCCAGAATTGCAGAGCTGGACGCGTTGGGAAAGGCCCATCCTGCCAGAAAGCGGCAACAGTATTCGCGCCCGATCTGGCGTGATACACACTTGTAAATGCCCTACCCGTTGATCAACCTGACCATGCATGATGGGTCGCGCCATTTCCTTGGCTTACCCGCGGTCTATCCGCCGCGGTTTCTATGGCGCAGCCTGTCAAAGCTCGAAAACGCGACGCGAGGCGACTTCCTAGGGGACATGATCGAAACCTGGTTTGATTTTAGCTATCAGGGTTATGCCTTTAGCGTGCATGAAACCTATGGTGAATTCTGGTTCTTTGCCAATGATCCCGACACACCCGACCCGGTGTTGCACGACATTTGCGATCACTTTCTCGCACTCATTGCCTCGCAAACAAACCTCTGAACACAAAACGCGCCCTTGGCCCGGAGGGCGGGGTTGGGCGGGTGGGAGCCCTCTGGGCCAAGGGCCACAACATCCCCGCTTGACACACCGTTCTCACAGGCGCAAAACCCCAGCCGAACAATATACCCGCAACCGGGCGCTTCGTGGGCGCCAAACTGACGAGGAGAGCCAACAGATGGCCCAAATCTCTCTCACATTTCCCGATGGCAACGCGCGTGACTACGACGCAGGTGTGACCCCTGCCGAAGTCGCGGCATCCATCTCCAAATCCCTCGCCAAGAAAGCCATTTCGGCGACCGTCAATGGCGAACATTGGGATCTGCAATGGCCGATCAACGAAGGCGCAAGCATCGCCCTGCACACCATGCAGGATGACGAACAGGCGCTTGAGTTGATCCGCCACGATTTTGCCCACGTGATGGCCCGCGCGGTTCAAGAAATCTGGCCTGATACAAAGGTCACCATCGGCCCTGTTACCGAGCACGGCTGGTTTTATGACTTTGATCGCGCTGAGCCTTTCACACCCGAAGACCTTGGTGTCATCGAGAAGAAGATGAAAGACATCATCAACGCCCGTGATGCGGTTCGCACCGAAATCTGGGATCGTGATGTAGCGCGCAAATTCTATGAGGACGCAGGCGAACCTTATAAGGTCGAGCTAGTCGACCGCATTCCCGAAGGCGCGGACATTCGCATGTATTGGCATGGCGAATGGCAAGACCTGTGCCGCGGTCCGCACCTACAACACACCGGCCAACTGCCCGGCGATTCATTCAAATTGATGGGTGTTTCCGGCGCGCATTGGTTTGGCGATACCTCGCGCCCGATGCTACAACGCATCACCGGCATCGGGTTTCGCAACCGCAAAGAACTGCAGGCGCATCTGAACTTCCTCGAAGAGGCCGCCAAACGTGATCACCGCAAGCTTGGCCGCGAGATGGACCTGTTCCACCTGCAACCCGAAGCGCCCGGCCAAATCTTTTGGCACCCAAATGGCTGGAGCATTTACACCATGCTCCAAGATTACATGCGCCGCGCCCAAACCCGCGGCGGCTATGTCGAGGTGAACACCCCGCAGGTTGTTGACCGCAAACTGTGGGAAGCCTCGGGTCACTGGGAAAAGTATCAGGAAAACATGTTCATCGTCGAAGTGGACGAAGAGCACGCCCGTGAAAAGGCGATCAACGCACTCAAGCCGATGAACTGCCCCTGCCATGTTGAAATTTTCAAACAGGGTCTGAAGAGCTATCGCGACCTGCCCCTGCGCATGGCCGAATTTGGCTCCTGTGCGCGCTACGAACCTTCGGGCGCTCTGCATGGCATCATGCGGGTGCGGGGCTTTACTCAAGATGACGCGCATATTTTCTCGACCGAAGCGCAAATCGCCGAGGAATGCGCCGAATTCATCAAATTCCTGTCCGCCGTCTACAAAGACCTCGGGTTCGAAGACTTCCGCATCCTATTCTCGGACCGCCCCGAAACCCGTGCCGGTAGCGATGACGTTTGGGACAAGGCCGAAAGCGCCCTTCTTGACGCGACCCGCGCCGCCGGGATTGAACCGGAAATGAACCCCGGCGAAGGCGCGTTCTACGGGCCCAAGCTGGAGTTCAGCCTGACCGACGCCATCGGCCGGGTTTGGCAATGTGGCACCTTCCAGGTCGACTTTGTGCTGCCCGAACGGCTCGACGCACATTATATTGGCGCAGATGGTGACAAACACCGCCCCGTCATGTTGCACCGGGCGTGTTTGGGATCGTTTGAGCGCTTCATCGGGATCTTGATCGAAGAACATTCCGGCCGTTTGCCGTTCTGGATTGCGCCGCGTCAGGTGGTTGTCGCCTCGATCACATCCGAGGCCGATGATTACGTGCATGAGGTTGTGGCCGAGTTGAAAGCCGCAGGCGTGCGTGCCGAAGCCGACATTCGCAATGAAAAGATCAACTATAAGGTCCGCGAACATTCGGTCGGCAAAGTGCCGGTGATCTTGGCCGTTGGTCATCGCGAAGTCGAAGAGCGGACCGTGACCGTGCGCCGCCTTGGGGAAAAACAGACCAAGGTCGAAAGCCTTGTCGATATCGTGACAAGCCTGTCGGCGGATGCAACGCCCCCCGATCTGCGCTGATCACATCATATATAGCAAAGTCAAAGGCGGCCCCAGTTGGCCGCCTTTCTCATGCACTCACGTCATAGCGTTTGCGTACCCTGCCCGGCTCGGTCGCATAGGTCTCAAACCCTATACGCTCGTAATAGGCCAAACCACCGGCATTCTGATCTCCAATCGCCGCATCCAAAAAGCGAAGCCCATTTAGACGTGCCGTTTCGCGGGTTTGGGTAAACAAAGCCTTACCGATCCCCTGACGGGCGGCGTCCGGGTCAATATGAGTGCCAACAATCCCCCAACCTTGGGTAAGCCCATACTCATTGCCCGCACTGGCGCGCACCAAAACCTGAAGCCCCAAGGGAGTGCCACCTTCCGAAACCGCAAGGCAACAAGACAGGACATCGGGGTGATCTATATAACGACCCAGAACGTAGTCAGCCGTGTCCGGCAAACTCCGCTGCCCAATCGCGGTCAGTTTCTTTAGAAACACGCTGATCCCATCGGCATCGTCTGGCTGCGCCTGTCGAATGTGCACCATCTTGACCTCCTACATTGTTTAGAAATGGTTTTTTGACGCAAAATCGGCGCTATGGAAAGCCGTCACCAAAGAACAAGCCATCTGACAGACATGACAAAACCTGTGAGCAGCGCCAGATTCACGGGCAATTCTCGTGATCGACTGTAACAATTGACAGGATTTTTGGCGTCAAAGCCGCGAAATTGTTTCGCCGCCTTTGGTTTCGCCCAATGGATTCAAGAAAAAGACAGCAATTTCATTCACAGTCCGCGCACGGCAGCTAACGCGCCCGTGATGCACGCGCCCGTGATTAGCGATTGAGGGGTGAATTGGGCCAATCTGTTTTCACCGGACGGCAAAGTCGCCGCCCGGAACCAGTTTTTGAAACCAGAGGAAATCACCCATGTCCAACACCATCAAAACCGTTGCTCTCGTTAGCGCCGTTGCAGCTTCTTTCGCCGCCCACGCAACCACCGCAACCGCAATGGACAAAGAAAAGTGCTTTGGCGTGTCGCTGGCCGGTAAAAATGACTGCGCCGCAGGCCCAGGCACAACCTGCGCCGGGACATCCAAAGTTGACTATCAGGGCAACGCCTGGACCTTGGTAGACGCCGGCACATGCGCCTCGATCGAACTGCCCGCGATGGCAGACGGCAAAGCCCGCATGGGCTCTCTTGAGGAGCTGGAGCGCGATCTCCCAGCGTCCTAAGTCTCTGGTTGGGGCGGGTTTTCCCGCCCCTATGCCGTCTAATTCCAACCCCGAGGCCCCTATGTTCGATCACGCAAATGCCCTGCCCCCGCTCCCCGGCGTTGGCTACAAACCTCAGCATTTTTCCGAGATTTTGGACAATCCCGCACCAGTTGGTTGGCTCGAAATTCACGCCGAAAACTACATGGGTGACGGTGGTCGCCCCTTGGCGCAACTGCGCGCCCTGTCCGAACGCTTTCCCATTTCCGTACATGGTGTTGGCCTGTCGATCGGCGGTGAAACCCGCCTTGATCCAGAGCACCTTGCCCGCCTCAAACATCTCGTCAGATGGCTCAACCCGGCTAGCTTTTCCGAACATCTGGCTTGGTCCACCCATGACAGCCATTTTCTCAATGATCTTCTCCCCTTGCCCTATACGGACGACACACTCACACGCGTTGCCAACCATATAGATGAGCTGCAAGAGGCGATTGGACGCCCGATGTTGTTGGAAAACCCGTCGTCCTATTTGGCGTTTGAACAAAGCACGTGGAGCGAAACGGATTTCTTGCGCGAAGTGGCGCGGCGCACCGGCTGTGGTTTGCTTTTGGATGTGAACAACGTCTTTGTTTCCGCAACAAACCTTGGTTATTCACCCCAAGGTTACATCGCCGACTACCCCCTTGATCTTGTAAGGGAAATTCACCTTGGCGGCCATGATGAAGACCACGATGACCATGGCGCGCCGCTCCTGATTGATAGCCACGGACGCGAGGTTGCTGATCCGGTTTGGGCCTTGCTTGATCTCACCCTTACCCAATCTGGCCCCAAACCGCTTTTGATCGAATGGGACACCGATGTGCCCGACTGGCCGGTTTTGGCCGCCGAAGCCGAGCGCGCCGCGCAGGCCCTCGCCCGCGTAAACGCTTGAAAGGCATCGGTATGACCACACAAAGTGATTTTCGCGCCGCGCTTTTGGACGCTGCCCTACCGGTCCCCCCCGGCTTGCTTGATGGTCAGGGGCAACCCGCCGGCCGCCGCTACGCGGTCTATCGCAACAACGTCGCGGTTTCATTGGCCGAGGCATTGGAAACGGCCTTTCCCGCCGTGTCCAAACTTATCGGCGCAGAGAATTTCGCCAAAGCCGCCGGGTTGTTTTTACGTCAAGAACCACCCTCGTCACCGTTGATGATGCATTACGGCGCAGGCTTTCCAGAATTCCTAGCAAGTTTGGAACCCCTGCAATCCATTGGCTATTTGGCCGATGTGGCCCGTCTCGAGCAGGCCATGCGCCAAAGCTATCACGCCGCCGATGCCAGCGTATTGGACCCGTCCCGCCTGCAATCGCTCAGTGAAGACCAGTTGATGAGCGCGCGGTTGATCTTGGCCCCATCGGTCCGGTTGCTACGATCCCCGTGGCCGGTTTTAGCGGTCTACAACTTCACGATGAATGACGGCGCACAACCCGACGCCGTAGCCCAAGATGTTCTTGTGACCCGACCTGACTATGACCCGGTGCCGCATCTTCTCCCGTCTGGAGGCGCGGATTTCGTATCGGCCCTCCAAAACAACTTAACATTTTCTGACGCGATGGCCGCGGCGGGCGCGGAATTTGATTTGGGTCCAACCCTCTCCGTCCTGCTCTCCGGCGGCGCGCTTAGCGACATCATTTCAACCTAAGGAGCCATTGCCATGGATCGTCTTGTTTCTCTTCATTCCTCGGTATTTGGCGCGATTGAGCGTTTCGGTGACGGGCTGCTCCCCTTGCTGTCACGACTAATTTTTGCCGGTGTCTTGCTGGTTTATTTCTGGAAATCCGCGCTGACCAAAGTTGGCGACGGTTTCTTTGGGCTCGTGTCGCCCTCGGTTGGTGCCTACGCGCAGATTTTCCCGAAACAGCTCGAGGCCGTCGGCTATGACAGCTCACAGCTCAGCGTTTTTCATTGGGCCGTCGTCGTCGCCGGAACATGGGCTGAATTCATCCTGCCCCTGCTGATCGTCGTCGGCTTGTTCACCCGTCTGGCTTCGCTAGGTATGATCGGCTTTGTTGTGGTGCAAAGCCTGACCGATCTTTACGGCCATGGCGGCATCGAACATGTCGAAACGCTTGGGGCATGGTTTGATGGCGCACCGGATTCGGTGATCATGGATCAACGCGCCTTTTGGATGCTGCTGTTGCTGACTTTGGTGATCAAAGGGGCTGGTGTCGTGTCCGTCGACAAGGTCCTGCAGATGCGGCATGTGGGCCAAGCGGCCCACGCCTAAAACTTACGAACGGCTTGTCAGAAGTGTGCCTTTGGCTCATCCGGTTTTCCGGCGGCCAAGGCCAAAACACCCGCCAAACCAGCAAAGGCAATCGGGAACATTGTGAAGACATTGAACCCAAAGGCGTAATACATGCCGCCCGCCGACAAGAGCAACAAGACCCCGCCCCATAACGCGCGGGCTTTGGCCATTGCGCCCCCCGCTATGGCCAACATAGGAGACACGAGCGAAAAGAACCGCACCAGATCGGGGTTCTTGAAAGTTCCAAAAACCTCCCCCAATTCAGTGTACTCGCGCACAAGCTCCGTATAGCCAAAACCGAAAAAGCCGACGATCATGCCGAAAACCCCGGCGATGATCCCCAGTGTCAGAGCCGCATTACGCATCCAAAAGCTCCGCCTGAACCGCCTTATCCCAGCCTAACCACATCCGATCACCGTCGATGATCAGCGGCCGTTTCATCAAAGTTGGATGCGCCAAAATCAACTCAACCGGCGTTCCAACACGCTCGGATTCTGGCAAATTACGCCAAGTTGCAGATCGGGTATTGAGCAATTTTTCGCCGAAGCGCTCATGTGCCGCATCCAGAATATCTTTGGCGACGCCGTCTTCCCTTACGTCAACAAAATCCACCTGATCCAAGGCTTTACGGGCCTTTCTGCAAGTATCACATGTCTTTAATCCATAGAGGACCATGATTTCTCCTATGCTGATAATCTTCACATAAGCCTCTGCAAATTGAAATACGAGGGAGTTTTTCTTGCATTTTTCCCGCAACCAACGAAGCTATTCGCGTTACTTTCGATGATCAGCCGCGAACCGGATCATTTCCCGGCGCGTCTGAAAGGCGATTGCGACAGGGGGGTCCAGCACATTGCCGGATCATTAAGATAGACTTTGGAAAGGAGCACGGGGATCATGCCGACAGGCACCGTGAAATGGTTCAATACCACAAAAGGCTACGGCTTTATTGCGCCCGATGATGGCGGCAAAGACGTTTTTGTACATATCTCAGCGGTTGAGCGGTCCGGATTGACCGGATTGGCCGACGATCAGAAGGTCAGCTTTGAATTGCGGGAAAACCGCGACGGGCGTGTCATGGCCTCGGATCTCGAGCTGGTCTAAAACATCACCACATAGACAAGAAAAACGCGGGCTGTGCGCGGCCCGTCGTTTACGAAGTTGGGCTGCGTTTCATCGACCACTACATTTTGACCTAAGTGCAACCTGTAATTTGGGCCCGTAAAAGGGTCATCCGTGTTAAGGTTTTTTCCATACACTGCAATTGTATGGGACCTGCCATGAAAGACCATATCATCAGAATCGGCATTGCGATTGTCGTCTGCGCGGCAATTGTCGCAGGTGCCCAAACTCTTCCGGCACTGACCGAACCAAGCGTTTCATCAAGTGCCGTGGCCAAAATGGCCAAAAGATCCGCCTTTCGACCACGTCAGTTTTGCGCTGCATCCATGAGCGGTGTTGATTGTGCCTGCTTTGAACAAAAAGCGGCTCAGATATTGGCAACAAAACAAGAGCGGATTTGGGGATGGAGCTATGCGAACCAACTTGATCTAGCGATAGAACAAGGGCGCGAAGGCTGCTCATCATAACTTTGCTCGAGCGGGCTAAGCTTGCTGTAACCGCAAGGCTTCTTTCCCGGCACTGGCAATCAACTCCTTCATAAAGGGCTTGTCTAAATCCTCGGTCCGTGTTGCCGCATAAAGACGGCGGGTCAGCCCCTCTTTTGTCAGCGGCCTTGTGATATAATCAGAGCTATATTTCACCTCGCGCACCACCCAATCAGGCAAGACCGACACACCGCGATTTGAGGCCACAAGCAACAAGATCACCGCCGTTAGTTCGACCTGCCGAATTGATGCCGGTTCAACCTTGGCCGGGGTTAAAAGCTGGCTGAAAATGTCCAACCGCGCACGATCAACGGGATAAGTAATTAGGGTTTGACCACGAAAATCCTCGGCTTCGATATAGTCTTTTGCGGCCAAGGGGTGGTTGGACGCGGCCACAAAGACCGGGCTGTAGTCAAACAGAGGGGTAAATGTGACGCCTGCGATGTCTTCGGGATCGGACGAAATCACCACATCGACCTCTTCCTTGATCAACGCTGGCAACGCATCAAAGGCCAAACCGGGGCGAATATCCACATCCACATCCGGCCAGGATTTCCGAAAACCCTCTAGCACCGGGAACAGCCATTCAAAGCAGGCATGGCATTCTATCGCGATATGTAACCGCCCCGAACTTCCGGCGCGCAACCCCATAAACTCTTCTTGCAGGGCTTCGATTTGCGGCAAAATCTGATTGGCCAACCGCAACAAACGCATCCCCGCTGCCGACAATTTCAGCGGCTTGGACCGGCGTACAAAAAGCTCAACTCCGGCTTGATCCTCAAGCCCTTTGATCTGATGAGACAGCGCAGATTGCGTAATATTGAGCTGATCCGCTGCCTTCGCGAGACCGCCACATTCATGTATGGCTTTGACCGTGCGCAGGTGGCGAAACTCGATATGCATATTTGCCTCATGTTTGTGATGAGAATTATGAATTTGCTTCACCAATGCCAAAATGCGACAAGCAGCGCAAGTAAAGCGACCTCCGCCCGGCCAATATGGCACGACAAAACAAGCACAGGACCCTCCCATGCGCCCGCAAATCTCGTTCGAATTCTTTCCGCCCCGCAATGTTGAGGGCACGTTTCGGCTCTGGGATGCTGTTCAGGTGCTCTCGCCGTTGGACCCACGTTTTGTGTCGGTCACTTACGGTGCCGGTGGAACCACGCGTGATCTGACCCGTGATGTTGTTGCGACACTGCACAAGCATTCCGGGTTGGCCACCGCCGCGCATTTGACCTGTGTTGATGCTACCCGCGCCGAAACCTTGGAAATTGCCCAAGGCTTTGCCGCCGCTGGGGTTTCTGACATTGTTGCCCTGCGTGGTGACCCGCCAAAAGGTGCGGAAAAATTCACCCCCCACCCCAACGGGTTTGCAAATTCGGTCGAGCTGATCGAAGCGCTTTCGGAGACCGGTGATTTCAACATTCGCGTTGGTGCCTACCCCGATATCCACCCCGAAGCCGCCGATGCGCAGGCTGATATCGATTGGCTCAAGCGCAAACTGGATGCCGGTGCCTCCGAAGCTCTGACCCAATTCTTCTTTGAGGCCGAGACATTCCTGCGGTTCCGCGATGCCTGCGCCAAGGCGGGAATCGACAAGCAAATCATCCCGGGCATCCTGCCAATTGAAAACTGGAAAGGCGCACGCAACTTTGCCAAACGCTGTGGCACCCATATTCCGGCCTGGGTCGATGATGCCTTTGGCAAGGCGGCCCGCGATGGTCGCGAAGATCTTTTGGCGACGGCCATTTGCACCGAGCTGTGCAGCGAATTGTTGGACGAAGGCGTTGAAAATCTGCACTTTTACACGCTCAACCGCCCCGAGTTGACCCGCGACGTATGTTTTGCCCTTGGTGTAACACCCAACGCCAAACTAGAGCACGTGGCCTAAAAACTCCTTGCGCGTGCCATGTTTTGATCACCTATAAAGGGTATTTGTTATTCCAATTGCCCTTTATAGAGTTTTCCATGCGTGACCTAGCTCAAAAAACCTACCTGCTGCTGCTCCGTCTATCGGGCAGCTATACACTCGCTTTTTCCTGTCTCTATGTCGCGGCGTTGCCAAGGGCCTTTGACCGGGATGCCTCTGTTCTGATCCCCAGCATTCTGGTGCTCGGTATTGCCTCGGCGGCTCTGACCTTGGCCGTTCCAAAATGGACACCAAGCTCCCTCTCGCATCCCAACTCCGGCATCCATCTCCTTCAAAACGCTTTTGGTTTGGCCATTGCGACCATCGCCTTTGCGCTGATGCCAATGACGGCTTTGATCATTTGGGATATATCCGAGCCACTCTCCAAAAACCTATCCGTGCTATTGGGATTGATTGCCTTTGGCCTCATGGGATTGTGTTGGTGGCTGGCTCTGGCATTGGCCATTTGGCCGCGCCCCGAAGATGCCTCCGGGGCGATGGCCTAGCCCGTTAAACCGGTGCGCGCTTGGTCAGGCCCAGTTTGGCGCGGACCTCATCCGGGCCAATCACCCGCGCGCCCATCCCCTCGATCACACCACGGGCGCGGGTCACAAGCTGCGCGTTGGTGGCCAAAACGCCCTTGTCCAACCACAAGTTGTCCTCAAGCCCGACCCGAACGTTGCCGCCGGCCAAAACCGCCGCCGCCGCATAGGCCATCTGATTGCGCCCCAAAGCAAAGGCGCTAAACGTCCAATCATCGGGCACATTATTGACCATCGCCATAAAGGTGTTGAGATCATCCGGCGCGCCCCATGGCACCCCCATGCAAAGCTGTACCAAGGCCGGGCTGTCCAACACCCCCTCTTTGACCAACTCCTTGGCAAACCACAAATGCCCGGTGTCAAAGGCCTCGATCTCAGGTTTCACCCCCATCTCGGTCATCATCTTGCCCATGGCCCGCAACATACCCGGCGTGTTGGTCATAACATAATCGGCTTCGGCAAAATTCATCGTGCCGCAATCAAGCGTGCAAATCTCGGGCCGGCATTCTGCCACATGGGCGACGCGTTCCTCGGCCCCGATCATGTCGGTTCCCGCCTTATTGACCGGAAAAGGTGCGTCAGTCGGGCCAAAAACAATGTCGCCGCCCATGCCAGCCGTTAGGTTCAACACAATATCGACGTCGCTATCACGAACACGATCTGTCACTTCCCGATAAAGCTTCACGTCCCGCGATGGCACACCGGTTTCCGGGTCACGTACATGGCAATGTACAATCGCCGCCCCGGCTTTGGCCGCGTCAATCGCACTCTCAGCGATCTCTTTGGGGGAACGTGGTACATGCGGGCTGCGGTCTTGGGTGCTGCCCGAACCGGTGACAGCGGCGGTGATGAAGACCTCTTTGTTCATGGTCAATGGCATGGCTGCCTCCTTTCAATTTTAATGCAACGTCGGGCGGGATGGTGGGCGGGGCGACGTGACCCGGCACGAGCGGCGACAAACATCACCGCCCCTTCCAAACCGGATCCCGCTTTTCGGCAAAGGCCTTGGCCCCCTCCAACTGATCCTCACTGCGATACAATTTCTCAACTGTTTCAAACTGCGATTTGGTGATCTTGTTCAACGCGTCTTGAAACTTCATATCCTCGGCCTCGCGCACCACTTCCTTGATCGCCGCAAACACCAAGGGTGGACCGGCCGCCAAAGCATCCGCCATCTCGCGCGCTTTGGCCATCAAATCACCGGCAGGGTGAATTTGATTAATCATCCCCCAACGCGCCGCCTCTTCGGCATCTAACCAACGGCCTGTGAACAACATTTCCATCGCGATGTGGTATGGTATGCGCTTGGGTAGCTTGAGGCTCGCCGCATCCGCCACCGTTCCAGACCGGATTTCCGGCAAGGCGAAACTGGCGTGTTCCGCCGCTAGAATAATATCGCCCGACAGCGCCAATTCCAAACCACCGCCACAGCAAATCCCATTCACCGCCATGATCACCGGCTTGTTCAAGCCGCGCAGCTCTTGCAACCCGCCAAAGCCGCCAACCCCATAATCACCATCGACGGCGTCCCCATCGGCGGCGGCCTTCAAATCCCACCCGGGACAGAAAAACTTCTCACCCGCGGCTGTCACAAGCGCGACGCGCAACTCCGGATCGTCACGAAATTCGGTGAACACTTCACCCATGATCCGACTTGTGGCCAAATCAATCGAGTTTGCCTTGGGCCGATCCAGTGTCACTTCAAACACATGGCCACGACGCTCGGTTCGAATAGGTCCTGTCATGCCTGTTTCTCCAATCTGATCAACGCATCCACCGCCACGGCCCCTTTAGGGAGACATAGCAGCGGGTTAATTTCAACTTCGCCAACCGCCCCCGCATGGGCAATCACATAGTCCTGAACCGCAAGAACGGCGTTTACAATCGCCTTCACATCCGCCGCCTCTGCGCCCCGATACCCGGACAACAATGGCGCGATCCGCAAAGTTTCCAGTGCAGAGACAAGCCCCCTCTCGTCCACCGGCAGCAAAAGCGACATCGTATCCTGCATAAGTTCAGTCAAAACCCCGCCCGCGCCCAGCGTCAAAACATAGCCATGCGCCGGGTCGCGCGTCACCCCAACCAACACCTCGGCCAAGGCCCCCGAAATCATCTGTTCCACTAGGTAGTCTTGCGCGGCCATGGCTTCTGCCGCCTCAATCACATCCGACGGTGAGCAAAGGTTTACTTTCACCGCCCCGGCCTCGGTTTTATGGGCAAAGCCTTCACCCTTCAAAACAACTGGAAACCCGATTTCCTGCGCTGCATTCGCCGCCTCTTCAACTGAACAAACACGGCGTGAAAGTGGAACCATCAACCCATGCTCTGCCAAGGTCGCCTTGGCGGCCCCTTCGCTCAAAATCGATTGGGTATCCGCCGCATCCCCCGTCCCAGTCGCAGAACCGGCACCGTTTTGAGGGCGCAATATTGGCGTTGACGCAGGCCCATGTGCCCCCAACCAAACCGCTGCCGACAACCCTTCCAAGGCTTCCCCAATACCAGAGAGCGGGATCACACCGCGCGCCATCAAATCTTGGGCCACATGCTCTGGCATTGTTTCCGGTAAGCTGGCCAATACCGCCATTGTCCGCCCGGTCTCTTTTGCCGTGGCAACCACCGCATCGGTGACCCTGTCCCACTCCGCGGCATCACAGCGATCTAACCGCGGGAAATCCAACACAACGACCCCCAGAGCCAAAGCCCCCGTTGCCATCATCGCGCTGAAACAAGCGGTCATCGCGGGGCCGTCGTTCCAGATGTATGTATGGTAATCCAAAGGGTTGGCCAAGGCGACCTTGGGTCCAAGCGCCGTTCGCAAGGCCTCTTCTTGATCTGCACCCAACGCGGGAAAGTATAGGTTCGAACCAAGGACACTATCAGCCATCAAACTGGCCTCGCCGCCCGAACATGACATCGACGCGATCCCACCATGTTCCAACGGACCGCTGCAATTCAGAACCTTCAAAGCCTCCAAAAGCCCCGCCAATGTCCCAACTTGCGCAATACCAAGCCGGGCCAGTAAGGCCCGTGCCCCCGCATCCGACCCCGCCAGAGACGCCGTATGAGAGATCGTGGCAGCACTGGCTTGTTCGGACGCGCCGACCTTGAGAGCAACAATACGTTTGCCAAGATTGAATGCCTTGGCGGCCAAGGCTTCAAAGCGGCGAATGTCTGCAATCCCTTCGATATGCAAACCAAGGGCCGTGACCCGAGGGTCATCCAAAACCGCCATGCCCAGCTCGGCCAAATCCGTTTGGGCCTGATTTCCAACGGTGCCTAGATACGCAATCGGCAACCCGCGTGTTTGCATGGTCAGGTTCAAAGCGATGTTCGAGCTTTGCGTCAAGATCGCGACGCCGCTTTCGACCTGCGTCATACCGTGGTGATCCGGCCACAGGGCGGCACCATCTAACGCATTGATAAAGCCATAACAATTGGGGCCCAATATACGCATTTGACCGGCAGCAGCAAGCAACGCAGCTTGAAGGTCGGCACCATTTCCTAGCTCGGCCTGTGCCTCTTGAAACCCCGATGCAAAGCACACGGCCCCGCTGGTACCGCGTTCCGCCAATTGCCGAACCGCCTCAACCGTAACCTCGCGGTTCACACCAACAAAGGCCGCGTCCGGTGCCGAAGGCAGCACGTCGATCGACGCATAGGCCGCCACACCGCCAACCTCGGACCGTTTGGGATGAACCGGCCAAATATCCCCAGCAAACCCAATTTTGCGACATTCCCGAATGACGTTGGCGCACCACGCCCCCCCGCCAATCACCGCGATGCTCTGCGGCTTCAACAAACGCGACAGATTATCCGACATGTGCCCTCGCCTCTTGCGGTGCAAATTCCGTGCACGGAATTTGGCCCAGCCTCACGCTTTATGCTCCCATTGGGCGAAAGAGATCGCGGCTGATAATATGGCGCTGAATCTCAGACGTGCCGTCCCAAATCCGTTCAACCCGCGCATCGCGCCAAAAGCGCTCAATCGGGAAGTCATCCATCAACCCCATGCCGCCAAAAATTTGCAACGTCGTATCCGTCACCCGCGCCAACATTTCGCTGGCATAAAGCTTGGCCGAGGCAATTTCTCTGTTCGCTGGCAAACCTTGATCCAAACGCCATGCGCCCGACAATGTCAGCCAATCCGCCGCGTCAATTTCGGTGATCATATCGGCGACCTGAAAACTCACGCCCTGAAACTTGGCAATCGGCTGGCCAAATTGTTTACGCTCGGCGGCATAGTCCAAAGCATAGTCAAAACAGCGCCGCGCCCGACCGACGCAAAAGGCCGCCACGGTCAAACGGGTCGCATAGAGCCATTCGTTCATGACCTCAAACCCGCCATCCACCTCGCCCAAAACCTGCGCATCCGGCAGGCGGCAGTCATCAAAGCTCAGGATGTAATTCTTGTACCCTTTGTGGCTGACCGAGTGATAACCCTCGCGGACGTCAAAACCCGGATGGCCACGGTCGACCAGAAAACAGGTGATGCGCTTTTTCGGTCCCTTGGGCGTGTCATCTACACCTGTCGCCACAAAAACGATAAAGAAATCAGCATGTTCCGCACCAGAAATAAAATGCTTGGACCCATTCACAACCCAATCACCACCATCGCGCTGAGCCTGACATTTCATCCCACGCACATCTGACCCGGCATCCGGTTCCGTCATTGCCAGCGCATCCATCCGCTCGCCCCGCACCGCAGGCAGTAGGTATTTGTCACGCTGGTCACCGGCGCAGGCCATCAGGATATTTTGGGGTCGGCCAAAGAAATGCGTGAGCGCCATAGACCCGCGGCCTAGTTCACGTTCGACCAAGGTGAAATCCATGTGGGTCAGGCCAGCGCCGCCAACCTCTTCGGGAAAGTTGCAGGCGTAGAAGCCAAGATCGATGCATTTCTGCTTGATCTGCTCCCCCAGCTCATGAGGCACCTGCCCGCTGCGCTCAACCTCGGCTTCATGGGGGTAAATCTCGTTTTCGACAAAACTGCGGACGGTCGAGACGATCATCTCCTGCTCTTCTGACAAACCAAAATGCATGCGGCGCTCCTCGTGTTCTGCACAAAAGGTAACTTTGGCTCGCCAGTTTTAATCGTGCATGATACGGCGTTGACCATGCACAAGTCGAACCCCGCCCCAAAAACACGCAAAATTGGCGTTTTACTTTTTGAGCAATTCTCCAATCACGCCTTGGCCAACGCCGTGGAGCCCCTGCGCGCGGCCAACTCACTTGCGCGTCAAAACCTGTATGATTGGCAGTTCTTGGGGATTGAAAACGGGACGGTCACATCGTCTAGCGGATTGCCTGTGACCCCTGATAACACCCTGACCAATCATCCCGGAGGAGACCTGTTGTTGGTGCTGCCAAGCTATGGGTTTCGGGACCAAGGCACTCCTCAAACTCTGCGCGCATTGCGGGCCGCGCGGACGCGGTTTAAGCAGATTGCCGGGTTGGATATGGGATCGTGGCTTTTGGCAAAGGCCGGATTATTGGATGGGCAACGCGCCACCATTCATTGGGATGAGCTCATCCATTTTGCCGAGCGTTTTCCAGAGGTTGAGGTGCGCGAAGATCGCTATATTGGCCAAGGGCCCATCTTGTCCTGTGGTGGGGCCAGCACAACGATGGAGCTGATGCTTGACCTGATCGGGCAGCATCACGGCACGATGCTACGGCTCGAAGTGGCGGCCTTGTTTATGCATGGCGAACGCGACCCGGCCGAGATCGCGCCGGTGCGTATGGGCGACAATCAAGTTGTCCAAGCCGCTGTCGCAATCATGCGGCGCACCACCGAAGCCCCCCTTCCCCTTGAGGCCATCGCCAAACGGCTTGGTCTGGGTTTGCGGGCCATGGAAAAACATTTCATCAGCGCCACGGGCCAAAGCCCGCGTAGCGTTTACCTGTCACTTCGGCTTGGGGTGGCGCGGCGGTTGGTTGAACAAACGCGGCAATCGGTCACCGAAATCGCCACGCGTTGTGGGTATGAAGACCCAAGCGCCCTTACCCGTGCCTTTCGACGCGAATTCGGCATGACGCCACGCGACATGCGCAAGAGCTTATCCTAGAGGAATGCGCCTAAGCGGTTTCCTCTTCAACCTCTTGATAAAACTGTCGGATTTGTTGTTTCAGAATGCTGAGGTGATTGCGCAGTTCGGCCTGAAAAGCAGCGGCGTCCCGGGCGCGCAGCGCCGCCAAAATCGCCTGATGCTGGGCGAAAACGCGGTCTTGGTTGCGCCCTGCGCGTGACCCCAAAAAACGGGCGCGCCAAAGACGTGACAACAAAGAGCGATGGGTTTCAGCCAGCGGAATGTTATGCGACGCGCGCACAATGGCGACATGGAATTCCATGTCGATTTCAAACAGATCGATCTCATCAATCGAGTCTGATTCCGCTTCCATCCGCGCTTGGATCGCGGCGATTTGGTCGATCTCTTCGTCGGTTGCCTTGGCACAGGCTAATTCGCCGGACAAAAGCTCAAGCGCGCGGACCAAATCCATGCAATCGCTGATCTCTTTCCACGATGGATCGGCGACAATCGGGCTTCGGGATGGGCGCAAAACCACCAAACCTTCGTTGGCCAATTGGCGAATCGCTTCGCGCATCGGCGTACGGCTCACCCCCATTTCGGCGGCGTTGTCGCGCTCTTTGATCGGAGAGCCCGGCGCAAGATCGCCACGCAAAATCCCCCGCCGTAGGCGGTTTGCGATATGCTCAAAGCGGTTTTCTTCTGCCATGCCCTTCTTAGCCCTCTTTCAGGTTGGGTCCTTGTTCGAACCTTGACCGAAAATGTCGAGTGCAAAATTTGGTATACCAAAATCTGTTGATTGTCGACCACGCTTTCGCTAGCGTGAAGCCCAGATGGTATACCATCTTACGCAAGGGTCACCAAAAAGACCCTTAAAAACAACGGCGACAGGAGGAGTGTCGCCTTCGGGGAGGAAAGAATGAAACTTAAGAAAATGATTCTAAATTCAGTTGCTGGCGCGGCATTGGCCGTTGCGGGTGGCGCAGCGATGGCTGCTGACGTGACCCTGCGGATTCAGACGCACTATGCGCCTGAAACCGTGTCCGGTCAGCTGGCTCAGCAATTCGCAAGTGACGTTGAACTGATGTCAGGCGGTGCCATCGACATCGAGATGTTCTTCTCGTCGTCTGTTGTGGCCTCGGTTGAAACTTTTGACGCGGCGGCCAACGGCATCCTGGATTGCGACATGACCGGTGGTGGTTACCAGACTGGTAAAAACCCGGCGTTCCAGTTTGTTGGCGACATCATGGGCGGCTACGACACGCCTTACCAACAGCTCAGCTGGCTCTATCATGGTGGCGGCTACGACGCGGCCCAAGAGCTCTATAACGGCTTTGGCATGCAGCTTGTTGGCTGGTGGGTCTACGGTCAGGAATCGCTGGCGTCTTCCAAGCCAATCGACGGCCCAGCAGCCTTCAAAGACTGGAAATTCCGCTCACCTCCCGGCATGGAAACCAAGATTTTCGAAAAGCTCGGTGCCAAGCCAATCGTGATGGATTTCACCGAAATCTTTACCGCGCTTGAAACCGGTATCATCGACGGTGCTGATGCCTCGGGTCTCGCCAACAACGTTGGTTTGGGTCTCTATGATCTGGTGAAACATGCCAACTATCCCGGCTTCCACTCGATGCCATCGGATCACTTGGCCTGTAACAAAATGGTTTGGGATGGTCTGAGCGACAGCCATCGCGCCATCATGGACACCGCCATGCAAAAGCTGGCGCTGCAGACTGCGTTGACCTTTGAAAAGAAAAACGCCGAAGCCGCGGCTCAGCTTCGTGAAGATGGTGTAACACTCTACGCTTGGTCTGACGAAGATCTGCAGGCGTTCCGTGACGCAGCCCAGGCCACATGGCCCGAGTTCGCCACCACCGACGAAGCCAAGGCGCTGGTTGCCAGCCACCTTGGCTACCTCAAGCAGCTGGGCCTCGTATCCGAGTAACCCGTGTCTGAATAAGCCCTTGGGCTGACTGACTGCCCGGCGCGTGGCCCACCCGCGCGCCGGGATCAGTTTTCCTTCCATCCAAGGAAAATCTCTATGTCCTCACCTTCTGTCTGGCTCGGTCCCGCCCGCCAGCCTGTTCGGCTACTGATGATCGGATTTGGTGCCGCCGCCCTACTTCTGGTTGGCGGCCTTGCTTTCTCTAACTACTTTCTCGGCAGCGACATCGGCATGCACCAAATGCTGCGTCCCGAAGGTCGTTTGATCGTTTATCTGACGCTCTTCGCCGTCTTTGGCGCGGTGTTCTTTGCCTCGGTCTATCTTTCCGACACGGTCGGATCGATCGAAAGCGAACCATCTGGCTTTTTCGACATCATCTCTTTGGTGTGTTCGCGCATCGCGATGATCATGTTGCCGCTGATCGTCATCGTGATGTTCTACGAAGTCATCTCGCGCTACGTCTTTTCCTCCGGCACGCTCTGGGCCAACGAAATGTCGCTCTGGCTCGCCGGATTTTTGTTTTTGCTGGCCGGGCTTTACGCCATGCAGCAACGCAGCCACATCCGCATTTATATCATCTACGATATGATGCCGCGATGGATGCAAAAACTCTCGGATTGCATCTCGGTGTTCTTGATCTGGGTTTTTGCCTTTTGCCTGTTTTGGGGCGGTTATTCCGAATCCAAAGCCAAATTCATGCGGATGGAGACCTTTGGCACAGCGTGGGATCCGCCCATTCCGGCCACCATCAAGCCGATGATCATCATCATCATCATCATGGTTGCGATCCAAGCGCTGTCAAACCTGATCGCCGATTGGAACAAGGCTCCTGAACATCACTCTCCTGCGGATGAGATTGACGAGACCGAAATCGAAAATATTCGCCGCACGCTAGAAGTCTCCGGGGAGGATAAATAATGGTTGATGTCGGCACACTTAGCCTGATTTTGCTGCTGGGCATGTTCGCCCTTCTGGCAATTGGCATGCCGCTTGGCTTTGCCTCTGCCTTTTTGGCGGTTGCAACATTGTTGATGAAATTTGGCCCTGACTTGATGTTTGGCCGTTTTGGCATGGGGCCGTTTAACGTGTTGGGTCAGGCGGTTTACCGACAAATGACCAACTATGTGCTCATATCGGTGCCGCTCTTCATATTCATGGCCGCGCTGCTCGAACGTTCGGGTATCGCGCGGGATATGTATAGCTCGCTGAACGTCTGGATGAGCCGGATGCGTGGCGGTATTGCGATTGTGACGTCGATCATGGCCGTGGTCATGGCGGCGATGTCGGGCATCATCGGCGGCGAAGTTGTTTTGCTCGGCCTCATCGCCCTGCCCCAGATGCTCCGCCTTGGGTATAACCAGAACCTCGCCATCGGCACGATCTGCGCCTCGGGATCTTTGGGAACTATGATCCCACCCTCGATCGTTTTGATCTTTTACGGATTGGTGACGGAAACCTCGATCAAGGCGCTGTTCACCGCGTCGTTCTTGCCGGGGTTCATGTTGGCGTCGTTCTTTATCGTCTACATCATCATCCGCACGCAATTGGACCCAGATCAGGCCCCCTTGCCGCCCGAAGATCCTGATGCCCCCGCCGGAAGCGAAAAGGGCATGATGTTCCTTGGCTTTCTGGCTCGGTTTGGCATGTGGGTGTCCGGTGTGATCTTTGCACGGGCGCTGTTCTTTACCGTGACCGGCGAAAACGCCATCACCGAAGGCGTTGACCCGATCCCGTTGGGCATGGTGTCTGATATTCCTTGGATCGTCGGGGCCTTTGTTCTCTGCGCCTTGGTCGTCTTTGTCATCGTTGGGCGCGAACGCACCGCAATCGGCTGGGACATGGGCAAAGGTCTGATCGCCCCTACCGTGGTGATCGGCGTTGTTCTTGGCTCGATCTATGGCGGGATCACCGGCATCACCGAAGCGGCGGGCATGGGCGTTGTGGCCGTGTTTGTCATCGGGTTGATCCGACGTGAGATGACGTTTGACATTGTCTGGGACGCGATCATGCGCACCATCAAATCGACGGGCACCATCATTTGGGTCACCATTGGCGCGGCGGCTTTGGCTGCGGCCTATACGCTCGCCGGGGGGCCGACCTTTGTGGCCAACACCATTGTTGGGGCCGATATGCCGACGATGGGGATCATTCTGGTGATGATGGTAGTGTTCCTAATCATGGGGATGTTCATGGATTGGGTTGGCATTGTTCTTCTGATCATGCCGGTTTTCCTCCCAATCGTGATGAAACTGCCACCCGAGGAAATTGGGTTCCTTGGTTCGGTTGATGCCAAGTATATCCCGATCTGGTTTGGGGTTGTGTTCTGTATGAACATGCAGGTGTCTTTCCTGTCCCCCCCCTTTGGTCCTGCGGCCTTCTACCTGAAATCCGTGGCTCCGGCGCATATCTCGCTGACCGATATTTTCAAAGGGTTCTTGCCCTTTATCGCCCTGCAATTGCTGGCGCTATCGGTTCTTCTGATCTGGCCACCGATCGTCACGATCTTCTTGTAAACTGATCGGGTCCCAAGGTCGGGGCCCGATACCAAACCTCCCGGTTTCGCGCCGGACACCACATCAAATTGCCCCGGGTCCCGCCCGGGGCAGACTTATGAAAGACTGCCACCCATGAGCACCACCCGCCTGTCCCCTCAGGACAATGTCGCCACGGCCCTAATCACATTGCAACCCGGCCAATCCGAGGCCATCGACGTGATCCCGCGTGGTCACAAGCTGGCGCTTTGCGACATCAAGGCGGGGCAAAAAGTACAAAAATACGCCCAAACCATCGGCTTTGCCTCCGAGGACATTGCCAAGGGAGCCCATGTTCACACCCATAATCTCGAATTTCGCAACGTTGAGGCCGATTACGGGTTCGCCACCAATCTGCGCCCCGTTGCCCCTGCCACAACCCAAGACAGCTTTATGGGTTATCGCCGCGACACCGGTCGTGTCGGCACCCGCAATTACATCGCCGTTCTGACCTCGGTGAATTGTTCGGCCACGGCGGCGCGGATGATTGCCCAGGCCTTTACTCCGGAGGTTTTGGCCGACTATCCAAACGTCGATGGCGTCACCGCCTTTGTGCATGGCACCGGTTGCGGCATGGGTGGCGACGGCACCGGGTTCGAAGCGCTACAACGAGTGATGTGGGGCTATGCCCGCAACCCAAATGTCGGCGGCGTTCTTATGGCCGGGCTTGGCTGTGAGATGAACCAGATCGATTGGTTGATCGAATCCTATGGGCTTAAACCCGGCCCGCTTTTTCAATCGATGAACATCCAAGACGTTGGCGGATTGCGTAAAACCGTTGACCTAGGCATTGCCAAAATCAAAGCCATGCTCCCCCTCGTCAACGAGGCCAAGCGCGAACCTTGCCCTGCCTCTGAGCTGATGGTGGCGCTGCAATGTGGCGGTTCTGATGCGTGGTCCGGCATCACCGCCAACCCGGCGGTGGGCTTTGCTTGTGATCTCTTGGTGGCTCAAGGCGGCACTGGTGTTTTGGCCGAAACACCCGAGATTTACGGGGCCGAACATCTGCTGACCGCCCGCGCCGTGGATGACACCGTCGGCATTAAATTGGTCGATCTGATCCATTGGTGGGAGGATTACACCGACCGTAACAAGGGCAGCATGGATAACAACCCCTCGCCGGGCAACAAAAAGGGTGGGCTTACCACCATCCTTGAAAAATCGCTTGGCGCGGCGGCCAAAGGTGGCACGACACCGCTTACCGGGGTCTTTAAATACGCCGAAGCGGTCACCACCAAAGGGTTCACCTTTATGGATAGTCCGGGCTACGACCCGGCCTCGGTCACCGGACAAATTGCTTCGGGCTGTAACCTTGTGTGTTTCACCACCGGGCGCGGATCGGCCTTTGGGTCCAAACCCTCGCCCTGCATGAAAGTGGCCACCAACAGCGATATGTACAATCGCCTGACCGATGACATGGACGTCAATGCTGGGCGCATTCTGACCGGTGACGCCTCGATCGAAGAGGTCGGCCGCGAAATCTATGAGATGTGGTTGCGCATGGCCAGCGGCGAGGCCAGCAAATCCGAGGCGCAGGGCCTTGGCGACTATGAATTTGTGCCCTGGCAAATCGGCGCGGTCATGTAATGGCGGCGGCCCTTCCCCTTTGTGTGATCGGTGCCGGCCAGATCGGGATGCGCCATATCGAGGTTGCTCAGACGCTTCCTGATGTGGCTCTTGTTGGTGTTGTCGAACCTGATGCGGCGCGGCGGGCCGATTTGGCGGCGCTTGGCTTGCCGATGGTGGCCGATGTCGCCGAGCTTCCACAGGGCACCAAGGCCGCCATTGTCGCCACCCCAACCCCGTTGCATTTTCGCGCCACGCGCGACGCTTTGGAACGGGGCATGGGCGTTTTGGTTGAGAAACCAATCGGAGCATCAATGGATGAGGCCAAGGCGTTGATCCGCCTTGCTGGATCATTGGGTTTACCGCTTTTTACCGGGCATCATCGCCGCTGCCATCCGTTTAGTATTGCGGCGCGCGACAGGCTAGCCAAGATCGGCAAACCCATTGCTTTGCAAGGGTTTTGGTCGCTGCGCAAACATGACAGCTACTATGACGTTCCGTGGCGGCGCGCCCCCGGTGCCGGCCCGTTGATGACCAACCTGAGCCACGAGGTCGACCTGTTGCGGTTTCTGTTTGGCAATATCACCGAGGTGTCGGCGATGTTGTCCAATGCGGCGCGCCACCTACGGGTTGAGGATACCGCGACACTTAGTTTTCGCTTTGCCAACGGGGCTTTGGGATCATTCCTGATCTCAGATGCCGGTGCCTCACCTTGGGCTTTCGAGGCCGCCTGTGGCGAGAACCCGGATTTGGCGCAATCGGGTCAAGACTACATTCGCGCGACGGGAACCGAGGGCGCATTGGAGTTCCCGTCATTGACGCTATGGACCGGCACCAAGGGCGAACCGACCAATTGGAAATCCCCAATGACCCAAGTCGCCGGGCCGCAGTTCGACAAAATCGATCCATTGCGCGAACAAATGCGCCGCTTTGCCCATGTGGTTGCGGGCGGCAAAGACACCCTGCTCTGCAGCGCCGAAGACGGGCTTGCAGCGCTAGAAATTTCATTGGCCGCCACATTGTCTGGCCAGACCGGGATGCCGGTCCGGGCGGGCGGTGTGCCCGGCGACTATACAGGAGCTTGAGATGAGCAAAGAACATATCGGATTTATCGGATTGGGCCTAATGGGGCGCGCCATGGTCGAATGCCTGCAAAAGGACGGCTATAAAGTCACCGTTTTGGGCAACCGCGACCGCACCGGCGTCGAAGAGGCCCTAGCGCGCGGTGGAAGCGAGGGCGCAAATGCCCGCGAGGTCGCAGAAGCGACCGACATCGTCATGCTTTGTATGGGCACGTCTGAGCAGGTCGAGGGCCGCATCTATGGCGATGATGGCGTATTGGCCGGGGTCAAAGAGGGGCAAATCATCATCGATTTCGGGACCTCCCTACCCGGTTCGACGATCAAAATCGGCGCGGATATCGATGCCAAAGGCGCGTTTTATATGGATGCCCCAATTGGGCGCACCCCGGCCCATGCTGTGGACGGGTTGTTGAACCTTATGTGCTCTGGCGACAAGGGCGCGTTTGATCGCGCCAAGCCCGTGCTGGATGTGCTGGGCGAAAACGTCTTTCATTTGGGCAAGCTGGGCAGCGGTCACACAATCAAGCTGATCAACAACTTCTTTGCACAGACCGTTGCCATGGGCATGGCCGAGGCCTTTGTCACGGCAGATGCCGCCGAGATTGACCGCCAAGCCCTATATGATGTGATGGCCGCGGGGCCGTTGCGCTCGGGCATGATGGACTTCATTCGCAATTATGCGGTTGATGGCCAGATCGATTTGGCGTTCTCTGTGGACAACGCCGGCAAAGATGTTGGCTATTTCCGCGAAATGTCCGCCGAGTTGGGCTTGAACAGCCGCATGTCGGCCTGTGCCAGCAACACCTTGAACGAAGCCCGTGACGCTGGTGAAGGCGATATGATGGTGCCGGAAATGGTTGACTGGATGAGTCGCAACCTACCCAAAGGATAAGCAATGGCCACCACCGCCCCCCGCGAAGAGCGCACCAAAGCCGGTGTGATGCTGATGGCCTTGGCGGTGGTGTTTTTCACTTGCATCGACACAACAGCGAAATGGCTGATACTCACCGGCTTGCCCGCCCTTCAGGTGGTTTTCGCCCGGTATTTCGGCCATTTCATATCGGCCTTTGGGTTCTTCATGCTGCGTGAGGGGCCAAGCGCTTTTCGAACAAATCACCCTTGGCAACAGGCGCTTCGGGCGTTCTTCTTGCTGGGCAGCACGATCTGTAACTTTATAGCGCTGCAATATCTACCGATCACCGTGACCACGACAATCATGTTCGCCGGGCCGATTGTGATCACGCTTTTGGCGATCCCTTTGCTGGGGGAACAGGTCGGCATCCGCCGTATTGCCGCCGTCTGTGTTGGGTTTCTAGGCGTGTTGGTTGTGATGCAGCCTTGGGGCACGGCCTATCACCCGGCGATGTTTCTCAACATTTTGGCAATCACTCTGGCCTCGCTTTACTTTATCATGACGCGCAAAATGGCCGGGCGCGAAAGCAATGCCGCGCAACAGCTTTGGGCAAGCGGTATTGCGACACTGGTCCTGATCCCTGTGGTGCTGCCAATCTGGGTCTGGCCAAGCGCCAAGGCTTGGCCCGCCTTTCTGATCATTGGTGTTTTTGGGGCGCTCGGTCATATTAGCGCGACAACCGCACATCGTCTGGCCGATGCGTCGATCCTTGCCCCGGTGATCTATATCCAAATCTTTCTGGCGGCTTTGGCCGGTATCCTTGTCTTTGATACCTGGCCAACCCTTTGGACACTTGTTGGTGGCTCAATCATTGTCGCCTCTGGCCTCTATATCTGGCACCGCGAACAGATCAAAACCAGCGCGTGAGACAGGCGGAAAAGCCGTGCACGGCTTTTGCAAATTCCATGCATGGAATTTGGGTGCGCCCGGCCTCTCGCAATCTGGCTTTATCCGCGGCCGATATAGGGCATGCCAGGGGCCATGACGGTCATGAATTGCACATTCGCCTCAAGCGGAAGTTCCGCCATATGCATGACCGAACTTACCACATGCGCAACATCCATTACGGGTTCCACCGCGATAGACCCGTCCGCCTGCGGAACCCCTTGGGTCATGGCCTGCGCCATGTCGGTCAGCGCATTGCCAATGTCGATCTGACCACAGGCAATGTTAAACGCCCGACCATCCAATGAAATCGTTCGCGTCAACCCGGTGATGGCGTGTTTCGACGTGCTATAGGGGGCCGATCCCCAGCGCGGCACATAGGCCGATACCGATCCATTGTTGATGATCCGCCCACCTTGCGGGTCCTGCCGACGCATCCGCGCAAATGCCGCCCGTGCGCAAACAAACGATCCGGTCACGTTGATGTCCATGCACTGGCGGAAATCCTCAACGCTCACCTCATCTATCGGCGCGCCTTTAACACTCACCCCGGCATTGTTGAACAGCGCGTCCAAGCGTCCCCACTCGGCGACCACCGCATCAAAAGCCGCATCAACCTGCGCCTCATCCGTCACATCACAAGGCAAGGCCAAAGCCGCCCCTGCGTAGCGATCCGCCAAGGCCTCAAGTGGTTCTGGGCTACGCCCAATCAATCCAACGCGCCATCCCGCGTCCAAAAACGCCTCGGCACAGGCTTTGCCAATTCCACGCCCGGCCCCGGTGATAATAATCGTCTTGCTCATGAAACCTCCCGCAGCTTCTTCTTTCCCCAAATATCCCGGGGAGTCTCGAGCAAAGCTCGAGACGGGCCAGCGCCCCATCCCCCATTAGACCAAAAGAGCCCCCGATCAGATCGAAGGCTCCTTTAAATTAGTGATTGTCGCGCGCCAAGGTGCGGCCAATTTTCTGATAGGCCGTCGCCAGCTCAAGACAGCCCCCTTCGGCCAATTGCCCGACATGCTTGCGATAAATCTCTTGCCAAGGCGTCTGGTGTTCCAACTCCGGCTCTTCCCAGGCGTCGATCCGCGCCTGCCATTCGCCATCGTCCACCAAGGCATTGAGCGTCGAATTGTTCAAATCCAACCGCACCATATCCCCGGTTTTGAGGTAAGCCAAACCACCACCCACAACCGATTCAGGTGACGCATTCAAGATCGACGGGCTTTCCGATGTGCCCGACTGACGGCCATCGCCAACGGTTGGCAGGTGGTTGATCCCGCCTTTGATCAGCTCATCAGGCGGCTGCATGTTCACAACTTCGGCCGAGCCGGGATAACCAACACAGCCGACGCCGCGAATAAACAGGATGCAGTTTTCATCAATTTCAAGCGCCGGATCGTTCAGACGGTCATGATAATCCTCTGGCCCTTCAAACACGATGGCGCGGGCTTCGTGTACGCCCTCTTTACCGGGATGCGACAAGAAACGTTGTTGGAAGTCCGCCGAAATCACCGAGGTTTTCATCAGAGCGCTGTCAAAGAGATTGCCAGACAGGACCTTGAACCCCGAGTTTTCGCGCATCGGCGCATCATAGGTTTTGATCACGTCGAGATCGACGCTTTCGATACCCTCCAATGTCTCACCCATGGTTTGACCCGAGGCGGTCATCGCGCCTTCGTGCAAACGCCCGGCTTTCTTAAGTTCACCCATGATCGCGGGGACGCCACCAGCGCGGTAGAACCCTTCGCCCAGATATTCGCCCGCCGGTTGGACATTGGCCAACAAGGGCACATCGAAACCAACAGTTTCCCAATCTTTGACGTTAAGCTCGACCCCAACATGGCGGGCTACGGCCTGCAAATGCGGCGGGGCGTTTGTCGACCCACCAATCGCGGCATTGGTGACAATTGCGTTTTCAAAGGCTTCGCGAGTCATGATGTCAGATGGTTTGAGATCATCTAAAACCATCTGCACAATGCGCTTACCGGTTAAAAAGGCCATTTCCATGCGTTCACGGAAAGGCGCAGGAATGGCGGAACTTCCGGATAAGGTCATGCCCAGCGCTTCGGCCATGGCGTTCATCGTCGACGCCGTGCCCATGGTGTTGCAATGGCCCATCGACGGGGCCGAGGCGCAGGCGCGCTCCATGAATTCTTCGTAGTCAATCTTGCCCTCGGCCAGCAAACGACGGCCTTCCCAGATCACTGTGCCCGACCCGGCGCGTTTGCCTTTGAACCAACCGTCCAACATCGGCCCGCCATTGAGCGCAATCGCCGGGAGGTCAACCGTTGCCGCCCCCATCAACATCGCCGGAGTTGTCTTGTCACAGCCCGTGGTCAGAACGACGCCGTCAATCGGATAGCCGTGCAGCACCTCGACCAAGGTCAGATAGGCAAGGTTGCGATCAAGCGCCGCCGTGGGGCGTTTGCCGGTTTCTTGGATCGGGTGCACCGGAAATTCCATCGGAATACCGCCCGCTTCGCGGATACCGGCCTTGATCCGATCCATCAGGAACACGTGGATTTTGTTGCATGGGGCCAGATCGCTGCCGGTTTGGGCGATGCCGATGATCGGGCGCTCGCTCTGAAGCTCTTCGCGGGTGAATGTCGCGTTCTGGTAGCGTTCAAGATAGAGAGCGGTCATGCCCGGATTGTTCGGGTTGTCGAACCATTCCTGAGAGCGGAACCGCTTGTGGGCGCGGGTATCTGACATGTTTTTCCTTCCCTGGCATGGCACAGCCCGTGGGCCATGCGCATAAGCTATTCACATTTGTTAGTCGGGGTTGCACGGCGTGTGGCGGCAGCCGCCCCTCTCTCGTGTCACCGATGCTGTAGCGCGAATTCAGTGGCACGACAAGAAGGTTCCATTATTCAAGATTTAGTTCCAAATAATGAAACCAACCTCCCCCATTTGCAAAAATGGTATACCATTCTTTGGAACCTGCAAGCGATCATTTCCCATTGATCGAACATAGCAAGCAGATACGCTTGTGAATTGTTTCTTTCTCAATTCTGGTATACCAAATCTTTTAGGAGAACGTCTCAGAGACGTTTTAGGGACGTTTGGGGGGACATCAATGAAACGAGTCATGGCACTTGGGCTGGTGATATTGACCGCGCCGCTTTCAGCTGGCGCAGAGGTCGCCTTGCAAGAGGTCAACGGTTGTATTGAAAACGCCCGCAGCTTGGGGACGTCTCCGATGTCATGCGTGGACAACGCCCATGTCCCTTGCCTTGAAGTTCCCGCCGAAACCCCCAATGTCGCAACGCTCTGTTTCAAAGAGGCCCAAGACACATGGTCGGGCGGGATGAGCACCGCGTTGGACATGATCAAAGGTAGCCTACCGGACATAGCCCCGATTGCCAGTATTGAGGTGAAATACGATTTGCTTAGCGGGTTGTTGCAATGTGACCGGATGGCCGAATTGGCCACGCTTCAAAACGCCGAAGACGAACAGATTTTGCTGCAAAAGACCCGATGTAGCGCCACGGCCTCTGGCTTGGCCTATGTACGGTTGGTTTGGCGCGCGCCCGAGGGGGCGACCCATGCTGACTGAGCCCCCTGCCCTAACCCTTGTCGACGGGGCCCCGCGCCCCAGCCCCGAACAAATCGCGGCGTTTGATGGCATCCCGACAAGTTTTATCTGTGACGCCTTGGGCGGAACTGGGGCCATGGCCGTCACGGTTGAGCCGGTGGGCTTTGGTCGCGATCTCGACTGTTGTGCCTTTGGCCCGGCCTTGGTGGCGGGCAATAGTCCGGGTGATATCATCGGTACGTTGGGTGCTGTGCATATGGCTCAAGCGGGGGATTTCGTTATCGCCGAAGCCCAAGGCCATCAGGGCTGTGCCGCCGCTGGAGATTTATTATTGGGTCAGCTGCGCAATGCCGGCGCGGTAGGCTTTGCCACCGATGGGCCAATGCGCGATTATGACGGTATTGTTGCCGCTGGCCTACCCGCGTGGTGTACCGGCTTGTCCCCCAATTCGCCATTTTCCAAAGGCCCCGGATACACCGGCGGCGTCGCGATGGTGGGCGGAGTTCGTGTGGCGACCGGCGACATGATCGTAGCCGACCGGGACGGCGTGGTCGTTATTCCCTTTGACCAAATCGATGGCGTCATTGCTGCCCTACCCGCCATTCAGGCCCAGGAGATCGACCGCGATACCAAGGTGCGCAACGGTTTCAAAACTCCGCTCGATCTTGATCAGATGCTGGAAGATGGCCGGGCCTGCCGAAAATCCACGAACTAAAATGGTATACCAAACTCAGCATCGCCTTGACCCCACGGACAGGGATGTAGAACTCACAGGCAATAGATTTTTTGCAGGACCAGACTATGCCCCATGACACCGCGATTGCCGAGCTGAAATCCCTTTTGGGTGACCGACTGGTCTCTAGTCAGGCCGATCGTGACCTTCATGGTCAAAACGAAAGCTATCACCCGACCTTGCTTCCGGATGCAGTGGCCTATCCCGAAACCACGCAAGAGGTCTCGGAAATTGTCAAAATCTGTGCGGCGCATGACTGCCCTGTGACGCCCTATGGCGCGGCAAGTTCGCTAGAAGGGCAACATTTGGCCACCAAAGGCGGCATCAGCCTTGATACCAGCCGCATGAACAAGCTTTTGAACGTAAATGACGAAGATCTGAATGTGGTTGTGCAACCGGGGTTAACGCGGATTGAGTTGAACGAAGAGCTGCGTGCCACCGGCCTGTTTTTCCCGCTTGATCCCGGTGCCAATGCCTCGCTTGGTGGCATGGCGGCGACGCGGGCCTCGGGCACCACGGCGGTGCGCTATGGCACCATGGCTGATAGTGTTTTGGCGCTTGAGGCGGTGATGGCGGATGGCACGATCATCCGCACCGGATCACAGGCGCGCAAATCCTCGACCGGTTATGATCTGACCCACCTTTTGATTGGCTCCGAAGGCACGCTTGGCATCATCACCGAGTTGACCCTGAAACTTCAGGGCATCCCCGAGGCGGCCTCGGCAGCGACCTGTCGATTTGAGAGCGTCGAAGAGGCGGTCAACTGTGTAATCCTGACGATTCAAAGCGGCCTACCGATGGCGCGGATCGAATTGATCGACGAATTGATGGTGCGCGGGTTCAACGTCTATAGCGACGCGGGCCTTCCGGAAAAGCCGCATCTCTTTGTTGAATTTCACGGTACACCAAGCGCGGTGGCCGAACAGGCGGCGTTGTTCGGTGAAATCGCCGAAGACTTTGGCGCAACCGGGTTTGAACACGCCGAAAAGACCGAAGACCGCAACAAGCTTTGGACCATGCGCCACAATGCCCACCATGCCAACAAGGCGCTGGCCCCCGGCAAAGGCATCATTTCGACCGACGTCTGTGTACCGATTTCGAAACTTGCCGAAGCCATTGTCGAAGCCCAAGACAAGGCCCGCGACATGGGACTTAGCTGTGCCATTGTCGGGCACGTCGGCGACGGTAATTACCACTGTGGGCTGAACGTTGACACATCGGACGCCGAGGAAATGAAAACTGCCAAAGCCTTTGTCGGCATTCTGAACGACAGCGCCCTGCGCCTTGGTGGGACAGTCAGCGGTGAACATGGGATCGGCATGGGCAAAACCGCCTATATGCACGCCGAACATGGCCCCGCCCTTGCCTATATGCGCGCCATCAAGACCGCATTGGACCCAAAGGGCATTTTGAATCCGGGCAAAATTTTGCCCGCTACCAACCAACACTGAACGACGGAAAACACCTGATATGAAACGCTTTTTGTGCCTCGGAGAATGTATGGTCGAGCTGGCCCCGACGTCGGACGGGCTTTACCGCATGGGCTATGCCGGGGATACGTTCAATTGTGCTTGGTATGCGCGGCAATTGCTTGGCGATGACTGGGTTGTGCAATATGGCACCGTGGTCGGAGAGGATGCGGCATCCGATGGAATGCTGGCCTATATGGAGGATCACGGCGTTGATACCTCGACCGTGCGTCGGGTGTCTGAGCGCACGGTGGGCTTGTATTCGATCCAACTCAAGGATGGTGAGCGCAGCTTCTCCTATTGGCGGGGTGAGGCGGCAGCACGGCTATTGGCGGATGACGAGGCGTGGCTTGATAGTATTCTGGCCGACCGTCAGGTGATCCAGTTCTCTGGCATTACCTTGGCCATCCTGTCGCCGGAAAAACGCGAGGTTTTGGCCCGCGCCCTGACCCGTGCTCGTGCCGCTGGGGCTTTGGTGGCCTTTGACACCAATCTGCGCCCCAAACTCTGGGAAAGCGAACAGGCGATGCGCGACGGTTTGCTCCTTGGGGCGTCAGTGTCGGATGTGGTGTTGCCAAGCTTTGACGAAGAAGAGGCCTGTTTTGGCGATAAATCCCAGGCGGACACCATCACCCGGTATCGCAATGTTGGGGCCAAGGTGATCGCGGTCAAAAACGGCCCCGATACATGCCATGTTTGGGCGGACGGCGTTGGCGAAAGCCTTGTGACCCCAGCCGCAGTGGCCAAGGTGGTCGACAGCACCGCCGCCGGTGACAGCTTTGCCGGTGGGTTCCTCGTGACTTTGGTCCAAGGGGCCACAGCGGCAGAGGCCACCAAGGAAGCTTCGGAATTGGCAGCACAGGTCATTCAACGGCGCGGCGCGCTGGCCCCTGATATTTTTGGCAAAGGATAGGCGTTATGAAGGTATTGATATTGGGCGGCGGCGGGTTTCTTGGCCGTAAACTGGCACTAAAACTGGCCAAGCGGCAGGAGCTTCGCGGCAAATCAATCGATCAAATGGTTTTGGCCGATATTGTCGACCCCAAGCCGATCGAGGCCCCATTTCCCGTTCACTATCAACCTTGTGACATTTCTAATCCGGCTTCAGTTGCCGATTGTATCGACGCCGAAACGGATGTGATTTACCTTTTGGCGGCCGTGGTCTCGGCCCATGCCGAAGAGGATCTCGATGCCGGGTTAAGCGCCAACATGATGGGTGTTCTGAACGTCTTGGAACGCTGCCGCGCGCTTGGGACCTGCCCCGTTGTGGTCTTTACCTCGTCCATCGCGGTCTTTGGTGGAGACACGCCGCAGCCGTTCAACGACTTTAGCCTGCCCAATCCGCAAACCAGCTATGGCGCGCAAAAGATGATCGGCGAATATCTCGTCACCGATTATTCGCGCCGTGGGTTGATTGATGGGCGTGGCTTTCGCCTTCCGACGATCACCGTGCGCCCCGGCAAACCCAACCGCGCCGCCAGCAGTTTTATGTCGTCGATTTTTCGCGAACCTTTGAACGGGGAGGCCGCCAATTGCCCGGTCGAACCTGATTTTAAACAGCTCTATCTTTCCCCGCGCAAATGCATCGAAAACCTGATCAAAGGGGCCGAGTTACAGGCCGCCGATTTGGGGCAAAACCGCTGTATGACCATGCCGGGTAAGGTGTGGTCGATTGGTCAGATGATCGAGGCGATGACCAATGTCGCCGGACCCGCCGCCGCCACCCGGATCACATGGCAAAAGCAGCCAGAAATCGAAGGCATTCTTAAGGGTTGGCACATGGATATTCGCACCGATCGCGGACTTGCGCTTGGCCTTGAACCCGATGACAGTTTCGAAGACAACATCCGTATCTACCTAGAAGACGACGCGCCGCAATCGTGAAAGGCCACGCCATGAGCAACTTTGCCAACTACCCGTGCTTGAAAGATAAAACCGTATTTATCACCGGCGGGGCCTCGGGGATTGGGGCGGAGATCGTGTCGGCTTTTGCCGCCCAGGGGGCCAAGGTTGGCTTTGTTGACAAGGATGTCGCCGGTGGCGAGGCTTTGGCGGCGAAACTTGGCGGCGATGTGGCCTTTGAGGCGTGTGACTTGCGCGACATCGACAGTTTGAAAGCCGCTTTTGCCAATCTTGCGACGCGCCTTGGCGATGCGCAGGTTCTGGTGAACAATGCGGCGCGCGATGATCGTCATGATTGGCGCGAGGTGACCCCAGAGTATTGGGATGAGCGTCAGCAAACCAACCTCAAACACATGTTCTTTGCGATGCAGGCCGTTGCCCCGGCCATGGTCGCCGCAGGGGCCGGTTCGATCATCAACATGGGGTCAAATTCATGGTGGGAATCGGTGGGCAATTTCCCCGCCTATGCCACCGCCAAAGCCGCCGTACATGGGTTGTCGCGCACCATGGCGCGGGATTTGGGCGATGCGCGCATTCGCGTCAACACTGTGGTGCCCGGCTGGATCATGACCGAGCGCCAAAAAGAGCTTTGGGTGACCCCCGAAGGGCTTGCCGATCATCTCAAAAACCAATGCCTGCCCGACGCCATTGACCCGGTGTACGTGGCGCGCATGGTGCTGTTTTTGGCCTCTGATGATGCCGCCATGTGTACTGGCGGCAACTTTTTCGTCGATGGTGGCTCGGTCTAACCCGAGCCCCTTATTCCGTTACTCGGTACGACCGTAAAATGTCATGCGGGCCTCTGGCGACAGGGACACGCCCGGTTCGGTATTATAGGCCAAGACCGCCAACATACGGGTGCGCGCGCCGTCGTTTGGCGCGACCCGGTGGATCGAGTTACGGCCACGGAAAAACACCAATGTTCCGGCCTCGGCAGTCACCGTGTTGACCTCGGCCTTGCCATCCAGAATGTCGCCAACCGTGTCAAAGCCCATCTCGCCCCCATCAGCGTCGCGCACATCGCTGACATATTCAAACTGTCCGCCCTGTTCCGGTGCTTGCACCATAAGCGTGATCGCAAAGGAAGAGTTGTCAAAATGCCACCCAAGTTCCTGGCCGGTTTTCGCAAAGTGCAAGTTGATCGACGAAAGCGGATCGGCGTATTCATAAAGCGCCTGCTCGCCCAACACCTCACAGAGGAAGCCGCGAAAATCATCAGCGTTATAGAGCGTCCGAAGCGCAGAGTCCGCCGGCATCAGATCATCGGTGATACATCCCTTGGATGAGGTCACCAACCGGTTGCGCGGATGGTCTGGGGCAAAGTCGGGGTCCGGCGCGCTGAGGTAAACCGTATGCTGGGCGGTGGTCGCAAAGACTCTGTCTTCGTTGGCGTGGCCTTCGTCGTGAATGGTCTTGATCGCCTTTGGCGTGACAAAACCCGGCATGCTTAGAATGCCGGTCGCATCATATTCAGCCTTGCAGGCGGCGCGAAAGTCCGGGTCGGCGATTGGATAGGTCGTTAGGTTCACGATCTCAGGGAAATGCATGGCCTGTCCTTTGTGTTGGCGTCATCCCAGTGATAATCGAGATTTAAGATCGGAAAAAATTGTATTATCCAGCCTATTAGGAAAGAAAAATCACTCCAGAAAGTGTCTTGATGAAAATCACCCTGCGCCAATGTCAATATTTTCGCGCCGTCGCCAAAACTGGGGGCATTGCCTCTGCGGCAGAGATCCTTGGCATTTCGCAGCCCGCGATAGCACAGGCGATCCGCAAGCTTGAGGATATGACCGGGTTGATTCTGTTCCGACGTCTTCATGCGCGGGGCATGGAGCTTACTCCGCATGGAGCAGAGTTTTTGCGCCATGTTGAAACCCTTTTGGCTTCGGCGGCGCAGGTAGAACAAGCCGTGACATCCATTGCCGAAAACCGCAGCGGCACGATCAGGTTGGGCTGTTTTCAATCCCTTGCGCCGTTTTGCTTGGCCCAGATTGTTCGCGGATACAAAAACCGCGCGCCCGGCGTTGTGTTGGAGGTGTGCGAAATGCTGCAACATGACTTGACCGACGCGCTTGTCGCCAATGAGCTTGACCTCGCGATCCTCTATGATCTTGGCTTGGACCCCGGCCACCTTGCGTGGCACACGCTGGCCGCTGCCGAACCCTATCTAATCGTGCCTCCGGGCCATCGGCTTGATCGCCGCCACCCTGCATCGCTGACCGAGTTGAAAGGCGAGGATTTCATTCTTTTCGATGCCCCGCAAAGCCGAGAGTATTTTTATGCAATTTTTGCAAAACATGGGATCAGACCGCAGATAGCCTTTCGATCGGCCTCGATTGAATCGGTCCGATGTAGCGTCGCTCAGGGCTTGGGCGTGTCCATTTTGTCGATGCGCCCGGCGTCAAATGACACCTATGACGGTAACCGGGTTGTCCCGATCAAACTGCGCGACGATCTCCCTCCGACGCCAATTGTGATGGCCTATCGCGCCGATCCAAGGCCCAGCGCCTTGGCCGAGCCCCTTATCGAGTATTGCGGGGAGGTTTTCGCGAGGATGGGCCATTTCAGCTAGACCAACCTGAAAAGCACAAAAGATCACATTGTTCAGAGCCTTGGATTGACGAGAAACTTGCCCCGCCCGATAAGCCAGTAACTGGTTACAAAATTTGGGAAATACCCCGGGGCAAGACCCTTTTATGAGGTGAGTTTATGACTTTGAGATTGAGTGCGGCGCAGGTTTTCGCCAAGGCCCTTATCGGCACCTGTTTGTTGAGTATCGCAGGCTGTGCCCAGCCCCCCGGCCCCTCCATTCCCCAACACGAAAGCGCCAGCCTTGCCGAGGCGAAAGCCGCTCTCGAGAGCTGTTCTTCCTACGCCTATAGCGGCGGCAACGCGGCTGTGGCGGCCAATTATGTCGCTGGGACAGCCTTTGGCAGTATTCTCGTTGGCCCAATCGTCGTTGCCTCGAACCAACAGAATATTCGCAAACGTGGTGAGGCCGGTGCCGTCGACAATTGCCTTGCGCGGCACGGGTACACGCGGCGCGAGCTAAGTGATGCCGAGCTTCATATGCTCAACAAGCTCGGCCCCTATGGGCGTGAAAAACTTCTGGATCACTTGATCGGTGGCGGCACCTTGGAGACTTACGTCAACTGACCAAGGAACCGCCCGGTTTCTTTAGTTCGCTATTTTTTTAGTTCACCGGGGTCAGCAGCGCATCGCCTGCCAAAAACGCCGCGATATTATCGTGTTGTAACATGGCCATGGCGGTGCGGGTTTCCACGGTGCCCGACCCCTGATGCGGTTGGAGAACCACGTTATCAAGCGCGGCAAAGCGCGGGTCGATATTGGGTTCATTCAGGAACACATCAAGCCCCGCCCCGGCTATCGCTCCGCTTTCCAAAGCGTCCAAAAGCGCCGCTTCGTCCACCGTTGTGCCGCGCGAGATGTTGATGACAACACCCCGTGGGCCAAGCGCGGCAATCGCCTCGGCCGAAACATGTTTTTCGGTCTCTTTGCCACCAACAAGAGCGATCACCAGAAAATCGACCGCCGCCGCCAGAGACACCACATCAGAATGATAGGTCCAGCCCGGCGTGTCTTTTTGAGAGCGTGAGCTATAGTGAATGTCCATCTTGAACGCCGCCAAACGGTCGGCGATTTCGCGACCAATGCGCCCCAAGCCGACGATCCCGACAGTCGACCCAGACGCTTTGCGGTTCAAGGGAAGCTCTCCTTCCTTAGCCCAAAGGCCCGACCGCGCCCGCGCCTCGCCGACGATCATGTTTCGCGATTGCGCCAGCAACATTGCCACGGCCAAATCGGCGACATCGTCGTTCAAAACGTCCGGTGTGTTGGTCACTTTGATACCACGCGCCGAAGCGGCGGTGACGTCGATGGCATCATAGCCAACACCGAAATTGGCGATCACACCAAGATTGGGCATCTGGTCCATGATCTCGGCCCCCAGCGGCATATGCCCTTTGAACGCCAGCGCGGTGATGCCCGCCCGCGTGGATGCGTCGATTGCGGAGACTTCATCGGCTTTCATCGCCGCAACCGTGTCAAACGCCCCGTCCAAACGAGCCCGTTCTTCGGCAGTGAACCCCGCCCCCAATAGCAATACGTTGGTCATGGTGCCTCCTCAGAGCAGTTTGGAAATGCGCGACAGCGCTTCGGTGATATTTTCGGCGGAATTGGCGTAGGAAAAGCGCAGATACCCCTCGCCCCAAGCGCCAAAGGACGTGCCTGCAACCGTGGCCACACCGGCCTCGTCCAGAAACTTGTCTTGCGCCTGTTTTGCAGTCAGCCCAGTGCCCTCGATATTGGGGAAGGCATAAAACGCCCCCGCCGCATCAGCGCAGCGCACACCGGGCAAGGCATTCAACCCATCGACGATGATTTGGCGACGTTTGTCGAATTGGGCGACCATATCCCGGACCGCGTCTTGGGGGCCATTTAGTGCGGCGATCCCGGCGAACTGGGTTGCCGCATTCACACAAGAATGGTCGTTGATACAAAGCCGCGTGACGTGATCAACACAAGCATCCGGCCACACTGCATAGCCAAGGCGCCAACCGGTCATCGCATAGGTTTTCGACCAGCCATCCAGCATGATCAAACGGTCACGAATTTCAGGATATTGCAGCAGGCTAACGTGTTCACGCCCGCCGTAAAGCATGTTGGAGTAAATCTCATCCGACATCAACGCGACGCTGGGATGCGCCTCTAGCCCTTTGACAAGTTTGTCGATTTCGGCGCGCGGGGTGACCCCACCGGTCGGGTTGGCGGGCGAGTTGATAATGATCAGGCTGGTCTTGTCAGTGATCTGGCCCAACACCTCGTCAGCCGAAAAGGCAAAACCATTTTCCTCTTTCAAGGCAATGGGAACCGGCGTCGCGCCGGAATAGCGGATCACGCTTTCATAGATCGGAAAGCCGGGGTTGGGGTACATGATTTCCGCGTCGGGTTGGCCGAACATCATCACCGCAAAGAACATCGTCGGCTTGCCGCCGGGCACCACAACGACATTGTCAGGGTTGACCTCAACTTCATGGCGGCGGTGCAAATCGGCGGCCACGGCCTCGCGCAGTGCGGGCAATCCGTTAGCCGGTGTATAGCCGTGATGCCCATCGCGCAGCGCTTTGATTCCGGCCTCGACGATATGATCCGGCGTCTGAAAATCCGGCTGCCCAATGCCGAGGTTGATGATGTCCTGCCCTTGGGCGGCCAATTGTTGGGCCCGCGCCAAAACCATAAAGGCCGATTCCGTGCCCAACCGCGACAGGCTTTTGGCAAATTTCAGCTGTGTCATGCTGCTCCCCCACATTTTCGCACGCAATCTTGCGACGTTTGGATTTGGTATACCAGTCGCGATTATCTTCGCAATTGCGAAAAACCGGTTGCACTGCCCCGGCGGCCGCATTTGAGTGACACGAAAGAAGACGGGAGAGCCAGAATGAAACAACCACGTGTCTTGATCGCCGGGGGCGGCATTGGTGGATTGGCATTGGCGCTGTCGCTACATGAGGTCGGCGTTCCGTTCCGGATTTATGAATCCACGCGTGAGTTGAAACCGCTTGGTGTTGGCATCAACCTGCAACCCAATGCGGTGCGTGAGCTAGATGATATGGGCATGGGCGAAAGCCTGCTGTCCAAGGTCGGGCTTCATCTCAAGGAATGGGCGCTTGTCGGGTTAAACGGCAAGGATATTCATGCCGAACCACGTGGGTTTGCAGCGGGTTATGACTGGCCTCAATACTCGGTGCACCGAGGCCAGTTTCACATGGCGCTCTATGATGAGTTGATCAAACGCGCCGGGCGACGCTGTGTTCGGCTGGGCGTTAAGGCCAAGGCCTACAAGATCAACAGCGATAGCACCGTGTCCCTGACGGTTGAAACACGCGATGGCGTTGTCGCGGAAGAAACCGGAACCGTGTTGATTGGGGCCGATGGCATTCATTCCACTGTTCGCGCCCAAATGCACCCGGATCAGCCGCCCATCCATTGGGGCGGCACGCTGATGTGGCGCGGCACCACTCAGGCGAAACCCTTTCGAACCGGCGCGTCCTTCATCGGCTTGGGGACACACCGCCAGCGCATGGTGATGTACCCGATTTCTCCGGCGGACCCGGAAACAGGGTTGGCAACCATCAACTGGATTGCAGAAACCGTGACCGATACCGCGTCAGAGCGACAGCGCAACAGCTGGTTCCGCCCGGTTGAGATCGACAGCTTTGTCCATCATTTCGACCATTTCCGATATGATTGGCTAGATGTTCCGACGTTGATCAGCGGGGCAAAAGAGGCCTTTGAAAATCCGATGATTGACCGCGACCCGATCCCGACATGGGTCGATGGCCCCGTTGCATTGTTGGGTGACGCCGCGCATCCAATGTATCCAACCGGGTCAAATGGTGCGAGCCAAGCCATTATGGACGCCCGCATTTTGACCCGGCATTTCCTTGATCACGGGCTTAATCCAACGGCTTTAAACGCCTTTAACGATGAGCTTTGCGCCCCATTGAGCGAGCTTGTGTTGCGCAATCGCGGCTCTGGTCCTTTTGGGCTTTTGGAGATGGTCCAGAGCCGGTGTGATGGTGTCTTTGATGATATCGACGACGTCATAAGCCCCGAAGAACGTGAGGCATTTTTGAAACGCTACAAAACCGCAGCAGGCTATTCACGAGATCAGCTTAACGCCGCCTCCCGCCGCATTAGCGAGGGGGAGACGGTGGATTTGTCACGCTAGATCAATTGATTGCAGGGCCAAGTCCAGCTTGTCGACCAATTCATCCAGCTGGGCATCTTGCAAGATAAATGGCGGAGCCAAGAGAACATGATCACCGTTGCGGCCATCAACCGTGCCGCCCATCGGGTAGCAGATCAACCCGTTGGCAAAGGTGGCTTTCTTGAGTTGCGCATTGACCCCAAGGGACGGATCGAAGGTGGCCTTGGTTTCGCGGTCTTTCACCAATTCCAACCCAAGGAATAACCCGCGCCCACGAATATCACCAACATGCGGGTGTTGTCCAAATCGATCCTCAAGGCGGGCCCGCAGCCCATCGCCCAAGGCTGTGACCTTGGATAAAACGCTCTGATCTATCAGCCGTTCAAGCACCGCCCCTGCTGCTGCGCAGGCGACGGGATGGCCGATATAGGTATGCCCATGTTGGAAAAATCCGCTTCCTTGGGCAATGGCATCATAGATCTTGCCACTGCAAAGCATCGCGCCGATCGGTTGGTATCCGGCCCCCAACCCTTTGGCCACGGTACAGATATCCGGGCTAATGCCATCTTGTTCACTGGCAAATAGCGTCCCTGTCCGCCCCATGCCGCACATAACCTCGTCAAGGATTAACAAAATGCCATGTCGGTCACAAATCTCGCGGATACGTTTGTAATAATTGGCGACGGGTGGCACCGCGCCCAAGGTTGCGCCGACAACCGGTTCGGCAACAAAGGCCATGATCGTCCCGGCCCCATGCCTGTCGATTTCATGTTCCAGCTCGGCAATCAAACGGTCGCAATACTCCGCCACGGTCTCGCCGCAATGTTGCCCGCGATAAGCGTAGCAGGCCGAGACGTGGCTAACCTCCATCAACAATGGCGCAAAGGGCTCGCGGCGCCACGCGTTGCCGCCGGTTGCCAATGCGCCAAGCGTGTTGCCATGATAGCTTTGTTGCCGCGCGATAATGCGGGTGCGGTTCGGTTGTCCGATTTCTAAGAAGTATTGGCGCGCCAATTTCAACGCCGCCTCCACCGCCTCGGACCCACCTGACACGAAATAGACCCGGTCCAGTCCCTCTGGTGCATGCTGTATCAATTTGTCGGCCAATGCTTCGGCCGGATCCGAGGTGAAAAACCCGGTATGGGCAAAGGCGACTCTGTCTATCTGGGCGCGAATCGCAGTCGCGACATGCGGGTCAGAATGGCCCAAACACGACACGGCCGCGCCCCCAGACCCATCCAAATAGGCCTTGCCCTCTTTGTCATACAAATACGGCCCATCCCCATGTGACACTACGGGTGGTGGATTTTGGGTGTGGCGGGAAAAAACGTGGCTCATTCGGTATTTACCTCATTGAGTTAAGGCGAAAACCCCAGACATTCGGGGCGGTATCAGGTGCACAACGACGAGAAACACATCGCAAAAACGCGATCTTCCCCCGTGTCGGAAACGACTCATGAAACAAACGTTTCACTTGTTGACTTGTGGTAAAACAAATGAAAAGTTCGTGTCAAGGGAGAGGGATTCGAACGTTTGACGAGTCGTTTAGAGGATCGCATCGGTGAAAATTACAGCGACCTGAGTGCCAAGCTCAGAGACGCTGCCGATTATGTTGCGGCCAATCAATTGGCCGTGGCGACACGCTCGTTGCGGGCCGTGTCGGGCGAAAGCGGTGTGTCGCCGGCAACCTTATCGCGTCTGGCGCGCAACCTCGGATTTGCGGATTACGAAAGCCTACGCGATCTTTGCCGAAACGCAGTTGAAACCCGCAGCACCCCCTTTGCAGAGCGTGCCGAACGCCTCAAACAAGACCCGACCTCAAAAGACACAATACCAGACCGCCAATTTGCCGCCTGTATCAACAACATCGCGAAGCTGGCGGAGACGGTGAACCGCACCCGATTGCAAAACGCGGTAGATGCGTTGCATTCCGCACGGCAGGTCGTGTTGCTTGGGGCCTTTGGATCGACTGGAATCGTCGAGTATTTGGCCTATCTAGCCGACTATTTTAACTCGAACTGGAAACTTGCCGGGCGCATGGGGGCCTCTCTTGGTCCAACCCTAAGCGACCTGGGCGAAGGCGATGTTTTGCTGGCGGTGACAAAATCACCCTACACACGCCGAACAGTTCTGGCAGCGGAAATGGCCCAAAAAGCCGGGGCCGAAACGGTCATCATAACCGATAGCCACGCTTGCCCTGCAAATAAGTTCGCCGATTATTCCTTTATCATTCCATCCGAGAGCCCGCAGTTTTTCTCATCTTATGCGGCGACACTCTCGCTGTTGGAAACCATGGTGGCTATGCTGGTAGCGCAATCGGGCGACTCGGCGAGTCAAAAGATCAAGGATGTTGAACAGAGACATCAACAGCTTGGAGAGTTTTGGGGAGGCTAGTGCCTCTTTGAAAAGAAAATACACTCATCAATTAGGGAGCTATAATAATGATGAACAAACTGAAACTGGCAGGGGCGGCACTGGTCGCATCCGCAACCCTCACCACAGGTGCAGCCGCTCAAGAATTCATTTCCATCGGAACCGGCGGCGTCACTGGCGTTTACTATCCAACAGGTGGCGCGATCTGCCGTCTGGTGAACAAGTCGCGCAAAGAGCACGGCATCCGTTGCGCGGTCGAGTCCACAGGTGGGTCGGTCTACAATATCAACACCATCAAAGCTGGGGAGCTTGAGTTCGGTGTTGCGCAGTCTGATTGGCAGTACCACGCCTATAACGGCACCTCGAAGTTTGCTGACAACCCGTTCCCAGAAGTGCGCGCCGTGTTCTCGGTCCACCCTGAGCCCTTCACTTTGATCGTACGTGCCGACAGCGGCATCACCGATTTCGCCAGCCTTGCGGGCAAGCGGGTGAACGTTGGTAACCCCGGGTCCGGTCAGCGCGCGACAATGGAAGTTGTCATGGGCGCCCACGGCATCGCCATGGACGATCTGGCACTGGCGACCGAGTACAAAGGCTCGGAAATGGCCAAGCAGCTTTGTGACGGCAACATCGACGCGATGATCTACACCATCGGTCACCCAGCGGCGGCGATCAAAGAAGCCACCACAACCTGTGATGCGGTTCTGGTGTCGGTCACCGGCGAAGCGATCGACAAACTAGTTGCTGATAACCCGTTCTACCGCAAAGCCACCATCCCCGGCGGCATGTATGCGGGCACCGATGGCGACACCGAAACATTCGGCGTTGGCGCGACATTCGTGACATCGGCCAATGTGCCTGAGAACGTGGTTTATGTTGTTGCGAAATCCGTAATGGAAAACATCGAAGATTTCCGCCAGCTGCACCCGGCGTTCGCCAACCTCAAGGCCGAAGAAATGGTCAAGGATGGTCTGTCTGCACCACTGCATGACGGCGCGGCCAAAGCCTATAAAGAACTGGGTCTGGTTGACTAATCCGACCTGAACCTATTGCGCCCGGGGCACTCTGCTCCGGGCGTTTGATAATGGGGCCGGGCAACGTATCCGGACCTTGGCGTAGCAAGTGACCTCTCAACCCGCGCACAAATTCCGTGCACGGAATTTACAAAATCCATGCATGGATTTTGGGGCCTCGCCGCACCGTTCCAACACAAATTTCGACAGGGGACATTTATGACTGACGAAAGCCAAGTTGCCCGCAGCGCGGACGATATGGTTGCCGAGGCCGATACCGGCGCGCGCAACCCGTCCATCGCATGGCAGGCCAAACTGATTATCGGAACCTGCATCGTCTGGTCCCTATTTCAGCTCTATATCGCCTCCAAAGTGCCCGGTGTTGTAGCCCAGGCCACCGGCATGAACATCTTTGCCAATATCGTCGCACAGGCCCGTTACGTGCACTTGGCCTTTGCCATCATGTTGGCCACTCTGGCCTTCCCGCTTACCGCATCTTCGCCCAAGGATCGCATTCCCGCCTATGACTGGGCGCTAGTTATCCTTGGCGTCTCCTCTTGCCTCTACCTCGTTGTTTTCCGACACCAAATTGCGGATCGCCCCGGCCTTTGGAGCACAACAGACATCACCATGTCGGCCATTGGCATGGGCGTTTTGATGATCTCGGTCTACCGTTCCCTTGGCTTACCTCTGGTTATCATCGCCTCTTCTTTTGTGCTCTTTGCCTTCTTTGGCGGCTATTCGGAATGGGCGCGCAACATCACCAACTATGGCGGTGCATCCCTGTCCAAGGCACTTGGCCATTACTGGATGCAGACCGAAGGCGTGTTTGGCGTTGCCCTAGGTGTCTCGACCACGATGATCTTCCTCTTCGTGCTATTTGGCGCGTTGCTTGATCGCGCGGGCGGTGGCAACTGGTTCATCAAGGTCGCGATCTCTTTGCTTGGTGCCCTGCGTGGCGGCCCTGCGAAAGCCTCGGTTCTCTCTTCGATGATGACCGGCATGATTTCCGGGTCTTCGATCGCCAACACAGTAACCACTGGCACCTTCACTATCCCGCTGATGAAGCGCATCGGCTTCCCGGCTGAAAAAGCCGGCGCTGTCGAAGTGGCCTCTTCCACCAATGGTCAGCTCACCCCGCCCGTGATGGGCGCGGCGGCGTTCTTGATGGTCGAATACGTCAACATTCCCTATATCGACGTGGTCAAACACGCCTTTCTTCCGGCGGTGATTTCCTACATCGCGTTGCTCTATATTGTGCATCTCGAAAGCCTGAAAATGGGTCTTGAGGGGCTCAAGAAAGAAGGCCGCAAGATCGGTGTCATCATGATCATGATCCTGTTCTTGTCAGGCTTCATTTTCCTTGGCATCTGCACATTCCTGATGATTGGGTTGCGCGCCATTCTGGACCCGGTTCTGGGCGATTCAATTTATGCCGCCGTGGCCCTTGTCGCGGTCATATATGTGTTCCTTGTCGCAATCGCCGCCAAATATCCTGATCTCGAAATGGATGATCCAAACGCACCGGTCCCGGCCGCGCCGCGTTTGACCCCCACCTTGTTGGGCGGTCTTTACTTCTCGCTGCCGATCTTCATTTTGGTCTGGAACCTGATGGTGCGCACCGACAGTCTTGAACGTCTGTCCCCTGCCCTCTCGGCCTTTTGGGCCACGATCTTTATGATCATCGTGGCGCTCACCCATCGCCCCCTCAAAGCGTTCTTTCGCGGCGAAGGTCATGCAGCCGAACTCGTTGCCGGATGGGGGGACTTTGTCCAAGGTCTGATCTTAGGCGCGCGCAATATGATTGGGATCGGCGTCGCCACCGGGGCCGCCGGTGTCATCGTTGGCACCATTAGCCTCACCGGCGCGCATCAGGTCATTGGTCAGGTGATTGAAACCATCGCTGGCGGCAACCTGATCATCCTGTTGTTGCTTGTCGCAGTGCTATCGCTGATCCTCGGGATGGGTCTGCCGACCACGGCAAACTACATCGTTGTGTCTAGCCTGATGGCCCCGGTCATCGTCTCGGTTGGCGCGCAATCCGGCCTTATCGTTCCCTTGATCGCGGTGCACATGTTTGTGTTCTATTTCGGGATCTTAGCGGATGATACCCCGCCCGTGGGGCTTGCCGCCTACGCTGCGGCGGCAATCTCTCGCGGCGACCCAATCAAAACTGGTATCCAAGGCTTTGGCTATGACATCCGAACCGCTTTGTTGCCGTTTATGTTCATCTTCAACACCGACCTGTTGTTGATCGATGTCGGCTTTGGCAAGGCGGTGTTGGTGTTCTTCATCTCGCTCATTGCGATGCTGATCTTTGCCGCCGCGACCCAAGGGTATTTCTTTGCCAAATCGCGCAAATGGGAAAGCGCAGCCTTGCTCTTTATCGCTTTCATGCTGTTTAGGCCCGACTTCTTCCTTGATCAGGTCAGCCCAAAATACACCGCAGCAGAAGGCCCAGCCGGCATCACATTGATGGATGGTGCGCCAAGCGATCAATTGGTGCGCTTGACCGTTGCTGGCCCAGACTTTGACACCGCAATTGTGCGCCCAACCACCGTGACGGTACCGGCAATCAACGGCGATGCCATGGCAGCCTTGCAGGCCCAAGGCCTGACCGTGATCGAAGAAGATGGCAAGCTGCTGCTCGAGGAACCCTTCCCCGGCACGCCGCACTTTGGCACCATCGGGTCTGAGTATGACTACTATGGTGACGACCCGGTTGTTGTGACCATGGTTCAGGTCGAAAATGACCGCATGCCCAAAGAGCTGTTCTTTATCCCGGCGCTTTTGTTGTTGCTTGGGGTCATCATGATCCAGCGACCACGCGCCACCCAACCCGCGTTCTAAGTGAGGAAGACCCATGTTTGAGAAAATCCTACTAGCTGTCGACCTTAACCAGAGCAAAGGCAAACGGCGCACCGCGGATGCGGCGATCCAACTGGCACAGACCAATGGGGCAGAGCTGCATGTCCTTACGGTCTTGCCAGACACCGGCATGCCCGTGGTCAGCATGTCCTTGCCCAAAGATCACACCGATCAGATCAAGGCCGAGGCGGCGCAAGCTTTGGCGAAATGGGGTGAGGATGTGATCCCGGCGGAGCTGCAAACCGTTCTGCACGTTGGTCAGGGCACAATCTATGACCAGATCATCAAGTTCGCCAATTCGGTTGGAGCCGATGCGATTGTGATTGGGGCGCATAGCCCTGAACTCAAAGACTATCTTGTTGGGCCCAACTCGGCCCGTGTGGTGCGCCATGCCACACAATCCGTCTTTGTGATCCGCTGATCACGCGGGCGCGCGGTCTTGACCCTGTGCCCTTAGGCGATACACACCTATTAAGGCCCCAGCTTCGGCTCGGGGCCTTTTCTTTGAAATGGAAAGGCCCGTGCATGTCTTTTGTTTTTGACCCAGCCCCAACCGCGTCGCTTGCGGTCGCCGGGGACGACGCCCGTTTTCCTGTTCGGCGCATTTTCTGTGTCGGTCGCAACTACGCCGCCCACGCTCGCGAAATGGGCAAAGACCCGGATCGTGAACCACCGTTCTTTTTCACCAAACCGGCGGATGCAGTTGTGGCAGGCGGGCAATCACTGCCTTTTCCCAGTCGGACGCAAAACCTGCATTACGAAGCCGAATTGGTTGTGTGCTTGGGCAGTGGCGGCGCGGATATCTCCGAGGCCGATGCCCTAAACCATGTCTGGGGCTATGCGACCGGCAATGATCTAACCCGTCGTGATATGCAGGCCGAGGCCAAAAAGATGGGCCGTCCTTGGGATATGGCCAAGGGGTTTGATCAATCGGCTTTGATCGGACCGGTGTACCCGGTGGCCAAAACTGGACACTTCGAAAAAGGCACCATCACCCTTGCGGTGAACGGAGAAGAGAAGCAGCACGGCGATCTGGCGGATATGATCTGGTCTGTTCCTGAGGTGATTTCGATCCTGTCGACCTATGTGGCTCTGGAAGCTGGTGATTTGATCATGACCGGTACGCCTGCCGGTGTGGGTGCGCTAGAACCGGGCGACACTTGCGTTGTGTCCATCGACGGCTTGCCTGAGCTGGGCTTTCAATACAGCGCTTAAAACGAAATTCTGCCAGCGTCCCATGAAATGGCACTGTCTCTATGGTCTGTCATGGCAAAACCGAGCGCCGTTCACGGCTTCTTCTTTCCTCAAATATCCGGGGGGTGAATGAAGTCAAAGGCTTCAGAGGGGGCTGCCCCCGCCCCCTTGTCATAAGGCAAGGTCCTAGCGCCCTTGCTTAAATTCTCCCGTTAAAACGCTGCGGGGTAAAGGCGCTCACGTCGGTGTTCAAAGGCTGACCCAGAATAATCCCCGCCAAAATGCGTCCGGTTTTCGGCCCACCGGTCAAGCCGATATGTTGGTGACCAAACCCGGCGAAAACACCCTTGGCTGAAAGTTCGCCAATCATCGGCAGGCTATCGGCCAAAGTCGGGCGATGCCCCATCCATGTTTCTTCGCCACGCCATGTCACGCCCGGAAGCGCCTCTTTCATCTTGCGCCGCAGCAATGCAAAGGGCGCATCCGATGGCCCGGCCTCAACCCCGCCAAACTCAACAATCCCGGCACAGCGCATCCCGGCGCGCATCGGGGTGGCGACAAATTTCCCGGCAGAAATCATCGTTGGTACTTTCGGTGCGCCTTCCGCCTCCTGAAACACCACATGATAACCCCGTTCGCTTTCAAGGGGTGGAGGGAGACCAAGTTTGCGCATCAACGGCCCCGACCAAATTCCCGCGGCCAAAACAACGGCGTCGCAGGCGATTGGCCCATCACTGGTCTCAACCTGCTGCACCTGTCCGGCGTTTAGCGTGACGTCCTGAACCTCACTTTGGCGAATCTCGCTGCCCATTTCGGAGAGCGCCGAGGCCAAGGCGGCGACGTAATTGCCCGGATCGCTGATAAACCCGTGCTCTTTCATCAGCGCCAGACATTTGATGGCCGGGCCATAGGCCGGGTCATATTCCTGAACGGCTTGGCCTTCGATCAGCTCAGGCACAAAGCCATTGTCACGACGCAAGCCCCAGCCATAGCTTTCCTTGTCAAAATCCGATCGCGCCCCATAGGCAAAAACATAATCCGACGGATGTACAAAGGCGCGCGCACCCGGCAGGTCTTCGGTTAGGCTTAGGTGTTGGTCGACGCTGTCACCAATCAACGCGGTTAAGGCCGATGTGATCCGCCGTGTGTCCGTGTCATTGGCGTGTCGCATAAATTTGAACAGCCACGGGGCCAGTTTCGGCAAATACGACCAACGCATAAACAGTGGAGAGTTGGGGTTTAACAAATACCCCGGTGCCTTGGTGATCAACCCCGGTTCGGTCACGGGGACAATGGCGCAAGAGGCCAAGACACCGGCATTGCCATAGGACGTCCCCTGCCCCGGATCGGCCTTGTCGACCAAGGTGACGCGGGCCCCGGCCCGACGCAGCCATATCGCCGTCGACACGCCGACAATCCCCGCCCCGATAATCACCACATGTTTGTTCATGGCCGCTCGCCTTTGCATTAAAAAAGGGCGCCCCGATTGGGGACGCCCAGCCAGACTTTCGTGAAGTCAGGTTTATTTCAAGGCCGCATCGGTGATCATATGCGTCCACGCGCCTTCGGGTGTTGCGGTGATCACAGGATCAGAGCCACCCTTGAGCAGAGTTTGAACGGTACGCTCGTAATCCGCCTCGTTCAACTTGCCGGTCGAACCCGCAGTCAACTTGGCGATCTCACGCATCATACGTTGCTGATGCTTTTCGGTCTGAGCACCGGTAGCATCATTTTCCAAAACGATTTCCGCGGCTTCGTCTGGATTCTCCTCGGCGTATTTCCAGCCTTTCATCGAGGCACGTACAAAGCGCACCATCTTGTCTTTGAAGGCTGGATCATCGAGGTTTTCCTGAAGCACATACATGCCGTCTTCAAGCGTCGCGACACCCATGTCTTCGTATTTGAAGGTCACGAGGTCTTCCTCGGTCAGACCCGCATCAATAACCTGCCAGTATTCATTGTAGGTCATGGTCGAGATACAGGCGGCTTGCCCCTGCAACAGAGGATCGACGTTAAAGCCCTGTTTGAGAACGGTCACACCGCCATCACCACCATCGGTCGACAGGCCGATCTGGCTCATCCAGCTAAGGAAGGGGTATTCGTTGCCAAAGAACCAAACGCCAAGTGTTTTACCGGCGAAATCTTCTGGGCTGGTGATGCCGGTGTCTTTGCGGCAGGTCAGCATCATGCCCGAGCTGGCAAAGGGCTGGGCGATGTTTACAAGGTTCAAACCCTTTTCGCGCGAGGCCAAGGCCGAAGGCATCCAGTCCAGAACAACGTCGGCACCGCCACCGGCGATGACCTGCGCCGGGGCCACATCGGGGCCACCGGGCTTGATGGTGACGTTCAGGTCTTCGTCGCCATAAAAGCCTTTTTCCTGAGCGACGAAATAACCGGCGAACTGGGCTTGAGTGACCCATTTCAGCTGAAGCGTTACGTCATCTGCGGCCTGTGCCATGCTGGCGCTCATCGCGACCACGCTGGCTAGGGCTGTTTTCAAAAATGTGTTCATGTCAGTCTCCTTGCTGTCTTTGTTATCTTTATTATCTTATTGTTATTGGGCGGGTTCAGGGGTTTGCCCCTGATCGCCAGTGACAAAGCTAAACCCGGATGGGTAGCTGTGAAATCCATCAAAATCGCCTTTGCCAATCGCTCCTCCGACGCTGCGCAGGATCGCGTAGCCCATGTTCATATGGAAGAAGAAATTTGGGGCCCCGTAAAGCGCAATATAGTCGTAAGGGTCCTGATCCAGCGTGGCTTTTCCCGCAACATGGTTAATCTTGCCGGTGTTTTGGGCAGACACGCCCTCAAGTCTGTCAAGATGGGCGCGCACTTCTTGCCCCCGCCCAACAAGCGTTTTTGGGTCAGCGGCATCTGGCAAATCCGGAACGGGTTGCCCTGCTAAGGGACATAGGCTGCGCAAGACATAGCCCTGCGCAATGCCAAAATTCTCAAGCGCTGAAAAACTATCTGGTGTCAGACGTTCAGCAAGTTGATCGGCGGTCGCTTTGCCCGCCAGATCGTCAATCCGATCCAGATAGTACCGGAACACCGGCACGTAATGCTGGATCAGATCGCTCATCGCGTTTTCCTTTGCGAGGGATGCCAGAAGGTCATGCGTTTTTCCAACAAAGCGACCAAACCGTAGAACCCCGACCCCAAGATTGCCGCGACGGTGATTTCCGCCCAGACCATATCGAGCGACAAACGCCCGACCTCGGTCGAAATTCGAAAGCCCATCCCCTTGATCGGAGAGCCAAAGAACTCCGCCACAATCGCACCAATCAGCGCCAGCGTGGTGGCGATTTTCAGACCGTTAAAGATAAACGGCATCGCAGCGGGCAAGCGCAATTTGAGCAATGTCGGGACATAGCCAGCGGCATAGGTGCGCATCAAATCACGCTGCATGTGATCGGTGGCTTGCAACCCTTGCACGGTATTGACCAGCACCGGAAAGAATACCATCGCCACCACAACGGCGGCCTTGGAATGCCAGTCAAACCCAAACCACATCACCATAATCGGCGCGAGGCCAACAATCGGCAAGGCGGCGATAAAGTTGCCGACGGGAAGCAATCCGCGCTGAAGAAAGGCCGAGCGATCGATGGCAATCGCGATCAGGATCGCCGAGCCACACCCCATGGCATAGCCGGTAAGTGCACCCTTAAAGAAGGTCTGAACAAGGTCCTGCAACAGGATGTCGGTCTTGCTGACGAGGGCCACACCAACGGCCGAGGGCGGCGGCAGGAGCACCGGGCTGATGTTAAAGCCCCGCACCATCCCTTCCCAGAGGACAAGGATCGTCACACCAAAGATAATCGGCACGAGGAAGGATGCGCCGGGCACCTTGTGGCGCACCAAATGCACGTTGATGGCAATGGCCACGACCCAGAATAACAGGCTTGCGATAATCCAGATCATTGCGACATCCCCATACGTTTCAGCGTGACTTTTTCAATCGCGCTTAGGGCAAAGACCATCAACGCCGCCAAAGTTGCCGCCGCCAAAAGGGCCGACCAGATCTGAATTGTCTGTCCGTAATAGCTCCCTGCCAAAAGGCGCGCGCCAAGACCACCGTTCTGGCTTAGCGACAATTCCGCAACCACCGCTCCGATCAGACTGGCAGCGACGCCAACTTTGAGCGAGGCAAAGAGATAGGGTGTCGAGGCAGGCAAGCGCAGTTTCCAAAACGCCTGTGACGACGAGGCGCTATAGGTTTTCATCTGATCCAAAAGCATCGTATCGGGGCTACGCAACCCTTTGACCATTCCGACAACAATCGGGAAAAAGCTTAGGTACATCGAGATCACGCCCTTGGCGACGATATCATTGACCTGCATCGCCGCCAAAACCACCACGATCATCGGCGCAATCGCCAAGATGGGCACCGTTTGGCTTGCGATGATCCAAGGCATGACCGACATATCGATCACTTTGAAATAGACGATGCACACCGCCAACAAGATGCCAAGGCCAACACCAAAGGCAAAGCCCAGCGCCGTGGCCTGCAAGGTGATCCAGCCGTGATAGATCAATGACCGCTTTGAGGTCACTTTCTTTTCAGCTGTGGTTTTCCAGATTTCCACGCCCACCTGATGGGGGGCCGGAAGACGCGGTTTTTCCTGTTTCATCGTATCTTTGACCATTTCGGTAAAGGACAAATCAACGCCGGCGCGTTCGGCCTTGGAATAGGCCCAGCCAGCGTTCAAAACCACCGCAAAGGCATACCAAAGCGCAAAGATCGCAGCGACAACCGTCAGCACGGGAATGATGGATTTCATGCGCTCTCTCCTTTTGCGGTGACGATCAAAAAGACCGCAACCACGCCCAAGGCGATGCCTGCCCATTGCTGAGGCGTCGGACGTTCGCCGAAAACCGCCACCGCCACGGCATTTGCCATCACCAATTGCATCACCGAGGCGATGGAAATGGCGACGGCCATGCCTTCCCCGCGTAACAATGGTATCATCATGAGATTGCCAACCGAATAGAGCGTTAGCGCGAGGGCAATCATCCACACGGCCGCATGATCCACATAGGCGCGCAAAAACGATGTGGCCGTCAACAAGACAACCATCGTCGCGAAAAGCCACGTCATGTTCGCAATGCTCATGCCGTCGCCCTCCGCTGTGTCATATCAATCGTCATACGCATGCCCCTCGCGCAGACCTTCGCGCACACGATGCGCAATTTCGAGGAACTCAGGCGTGTCACGAATGTCCAAAGGCCGTTCTCGCGGCAGCGGGCTTTCGATGACATCTGTGATGCGGCCCGGACGCGGGCTCATCACCACGATCTTGGTGCTGAGGTAAACCGCTTCAGGGATAGAGTGGGTGACAAAACCGATGGTCTTGTTGGTGCGTGCCCAAAGTTCCAAAAGCTGTTCGTTCAGATGGTCGCGCACAATTTCGTCAAGCGCGCCAAAGGGTTCGTCCATCAACAGGATGTCGGCGTCAAAGGCCAAGGCGCGGGCAATGCTGGCACGTTGCTGCATGCCACCCGACAATTGCCAAGGGAACTTTTTCTCAAACCCATCAAGGTGGACAAGCTCAAGAACCTCTTCGACCCGTTTGGCCATATCGGATTTCGGATAGCCCATAATCTCAAGCGGCAGGCGGATATTGCCGCCAATCGTGCGCCAAGGGTATAGGCCAGCCGCCTGAAACACATAGCCATAGGCCCGCGATTGCCGCGCCTGTTCCGGCGTCATACCATTCACGGTCAATGTGCCGCCGGTTGGTTGCTCCAAATCGGCAATCGCACGCAAAAACGTGGTTTTTCCACAGCCCGACGGGCCGATAAAGCTCACGAAATCACCCTTGTTGATGTCCAGATCAACGCCCTTAAGCGCATCCACCGGCCCATCATTGGTCTGATAGGTCAGGTCCAGGTTCTTTGCCTGTATGACGGTCGTCATTTTTGTTCCATTCCGTTCATATGTATCGTGGTTCGATCACGAACCATTTTTGTTCCAACCACCATTGAAGGCACCCTGAAGCCACTCCACTCAAAACAACAATAACCGTTCCAAACCAGTCTAGGCTTGTCTGAGACAAAGCTAGAGTAAGGTTGATCGGCAAGAGCAGTACCACGGTAATAAGCGCCCCTATGGCCCCAAAAACCAGAAGGCTTTCCTTTGACTTCCATACAGCGAAAGCACGAAGGGCCGCAAAGATAGGAAATGCCAGCAACATCCAGAAAGGCAAAGCTCTGATCGCTACGGCGACACCTACGGCAAGGGTCTCCGACAGGCTTCCGACGCCGTTAATTGAATCGTTCAAAAACCCGACCACCACCGAAGAAATCAAAAGCGCCACAAGGGATGTCGTCAGAAACGCTCCGGTGATCAGTGCGGGTTTCATACTTTAGATCCCAGCCGGAATGTTTTGTGGGTTACGATCGATCTTGCGCGGTGTGTTCAACGCCTTCCACTGGCTGAGCGCCTTTTGTGCCGAGGTAAACGCAGGGCGCGGGACGAAACGGCCACGGCCCGGTTGGGGTTGGCTGTTTTGGCCCCAGGCCCAGATCACTTCACCTCGGCTTAGGGTGTACCGGGATTGGGCTTTGACTTCAAAACCCTCGAACACGTTGTAATCCAACACCGAATGATGGTTGGCAGGGGTGATCGTTTTGGAAATCTTCGGGTCCCAAACAACGATATCCGCATCCGCGCCTTCAACAATCGCCCCTTTCTTCGGATAGATATTGAGGATTTTCGCCACATTGGTCGAGGTCGCCGCGACAAATTCATTTGGCGTCAGACGACCCGTTTCAACCCCTTCGGTCCAAAGCACGGCAAGACGTTCCTCTAGCCCGTTTGAGCCATTGGGAATGATGCGGAAATCGTCTTTGCCCGCGCGTTTTTGAGCGGTGGTAAAGGCGGCGTGATCGGTCGCAACCACCTGCAAAGACCCCGATTGCAACCCGGCCCAAAGGCTTTGTTGATGGTCCTTGGAGCGGAACGGAGGCGACATAACCCGGCGCGCGGCGTGGTCCCAATCCTTGTTGAAATACTCGCTTTCATCCAAGGTCAGGAACTGGATCAGCGGCTCACCATAAACGCGCATGCCCTTTTGACGGGCCCGGCGGATTGCCTCATGTGCTTGCTCACAAGACACATGCACGATGTAGAGCGGCACACCCGCCGCGTCGGCGATGGTGATCGCGCGGTTGGCGGCCTCGCCCTCCAATTCCGGTGGACGGCTATAAGCGTGACCCTCGGGGCCGGTGATGCCTTCGTTGAAATATTTGGTCTGCAGCTCGGCCACCAAGTCGCCGTTTTCCGCATGCACCATCGGCAGGGCACCAAGTTCGGCACAGCGTTTGAACGAGGCAAACATTTCATCATCTTCAATCATCAACGCGCCTTTGTAGGCCATGAAATGCTTGAAGCTGTTGACGCCCATATCCACGGCGTCTTTCATCTCGTTAAAGACGTTTTCGTCCCAGCCGGTGATCGCCATGTGATAACCGATGTCGCTACAAATTTGCGGGGCCGATTTGCGATGCCATTCGTTGATGGCGTTCTTGATGCTGCCATCTTCGCCCGGCAGGCAGAAATCAACGATCATCGTGGTGCCACCGGTGGCCGCCGCCCAAGTGCCGGATTCAAATGTTTCGGCGGCGGTGGTGCCCATGAACGGCATTTCCAAATGCGTGTGCGGGTCGATCCCGCCGGGGATCACATAGGCCCCTTCGGCGTCGATATATTCATCGCCAACAAGGTCTTCGCCGATCTGTTTGATCACCTCGCCTTCGATCAGCACATCCGCCTTGTAGGTGCGGTCCGCAGTACAGACCATGCCGCCTTTGATTACCTTAGACATCGAAATACCCCCTGTATAAGTTTCTGGCCTGCGCCAGTAATTTCCCATGATCCGCGCGAAAGGCGTCGTCGTCGACCCTTTCTAGCGCGGCGTCGAGGTTCCAAAGCGCTTGAACCAGCGGCTTGTTATCCTCATTCTCTTTGAGCAATCTCTCACCCAACTTGTCCAAAGCCACGCCGAGGATCAGAACATCAGCCCGCGATAGTGTCACATTCACGGGCTGGGTTAGATCTTCGGACATGTTGGTTACTCCACAACCTGAGCTGTTTTCAGAACCGCATGCATCAAGACATTTGCCCCGGCGGCGGCCCAATCTTTGGAAATCTCTTCCGCTTCATTGTGCGACAGCCCATCGACACAGGGGCACATGACCATGGCCGTGGGTGCAACGTCGTTGATCCAACAAGCATCATGCCCCGCACCGGAAATGATGTCGCGATGTGAATAGCCCATCACTTCGGCCCCTTCGCGGATCGCGGCAACGCAATCTTCGTCAAAGGCCGGTGGGTTAAACTGGCCAACGATTTCAGCCGAGAACTCCACGCCGATTTCTTCGCAGAGCTTGGGGGCTTTTTCCATCAATTCATCCACCATGCCGTTCAGTTTATCGAGCAAATGGGTGCGCATATCGACGGTAAAGACGACTTTGCCCGGAATGATGTTGCGCGAGTTCGGATAGACATCGATGTGGCCAATGGCGCCAACCGCGTTGGGCTGGTTCTTCATCGCGATTTCATGCACCAGCTCGGTGATCAGTGCCAAACCACGACCGGCGTTTTTGCGCATGTGCATCGGGGTAGACCCGGTGTGGCTTTCCTTGCCGGTCACAGTGACTTCGATCCAGCGCAAGCCCTGTCCGTGGGTCACAACACCAATGTCTTTGCCCTCGGCTTCCAAAATCGGGCCTTGTTCGATGTGCAGCTCAAACATGGCGTGCATTTTACGGTCGCCGACCTTTTCATCGCCTTTCCAACCGATGCGCTCAAGCTCATCACCAAAGCGCTTGCCCTCGGCATCAACGCGGTCATAGGCCCAATCTTGGGTGTGCTTGCCCGCAAATACGCCCGACGACAACATCGCCGGGGCGTACCGCGTGCCCTCTTCGTTGGTCCAGTTGGTCACAACAATGGGGTGTTTGGTTTTGATACCTTGCTCATGCATGGTGCGGATCACTTCGAGGCCGCCGAGCACGCCCAGCACACCGTCATATTTGCCGCCCGTCGGTTGGGTGTCGAGATGCGAGCCAACATAGACCGGCAACAAATCCGGCTCTGTTCCCTCGTATCGGGCAAACATATTGCCCATCTGATCAAGACCCATGGTGCAACCAACGGCCTCACACCAGCTTTGGAACAAGGCACGCCCTTCGGCATCCTCGTCCGTCAATGTCTGGCGATTGTTGCCGCCCGCAATGCCGGGGCCAATTTTGGCCATCTCCATCAGGCTGTCCCACAGCCGATCAGCGTCAATCCGAGTGTTGGAGATGTTTGACATGGCGAGCCCCTTTGCTTTGTCGCGGTCTTGTGTTGGTGCGAACACACAGTGCAGGCCCCTCCAAGCTTGCACCGGCCACACCCTGACCATATGGTCAACTATCGGCACTACTTGACCATTTGGTCAAGAAATTTCTGAAAAAGGATGTGTTTGCGCTATGTCCAATAGCAATGGCTCAAAAATGAGGCGCCAAGAAAAGGAAAAGCAAATCCTTTTGGCAGCGGAAAAAGTGTTTGCTGAGGCGGGCTTCGGCGGAGCGACGATGCAGCTGATCGCCGATGTGTCGGGATTGCCAAAAGCAAATATTCATTATTATTTTTCAACCAAAGAAGATCTCTATCGTCGCGTTGTGTCGAATATTTTCGACATTTGGCTGCAAGCAGCCGAGGCATTTGACGAATCATCCGGCCCCGCAGAAGGCATCGGCGGTTATATTGATGCCAAGATGGAAATCTCGCGGCGTCACCCGATGGGGTCCAAAGTTTGGGCGTCTGAGGTGATGCATGGCGCACCGGTCATTCAGGATTATCTTGAAGACGTTTTGGTAAGTTGGACCGAGGGGCGGATAGAGGTCATCCAACATTGGATTGATGATGGGTTGATGGCCCAAACCAACCCGCGCCATTTGCTCTATATGATTTGGTCCACAACGCAGCACTACGCAGATTTCCAACATCAAATCGAAACTTTGAATGGCGGGCGCCCGTTAGATGACGCAGAATGGCAGGACGCCAAAGCCAATGTGCGGGGCATCATCCTGCGCGGGCTGGGCATTGACGAGACAGGCTAGCGAGACGACCCTATGACCAAACCCCGCCCCACGGGCACCACCCGCATCCAGCGTGAAAAGCGACAGGCGATTTTTGATGCGGCTTTGGATGTGTTTTCCGAAAACGGATTGCGCGGGGCAACATTGGATCAGATCGCGGCGCGCGCCGGTCTCTCCAAACCCAATGTGATTTACTATTTTGAGGGCAAAGAAGCGATCTACAAAGAGCTTTTGGAAAGCCTTTTGGACATCTGGATTGCGCCCTTGATCGAGCTGTCCGACAGTGACGAGCCGATCGAAGAGCTGCTGGCCTATGTGCGCCGCAAATTGGATATGAGCCGCGACATGCCGCGGGAAAGTCGGCTTTTTGCGACCGAAATGATCCAAGCCGCCCCACATATCCGCGAGGTGATCTCCGGGCCGCTCAAAACCTTGATGGATGAAAAAGCCGCCTTGATCCAAGGGTGGATGGATGCAGGCCGGCTTGCCAAATCAGACCCTTATCATCTGATCTTTTCGATCTGGGCGACGACCCAGCACTATGCCGATTTCGACGTGCAGGTGCGCGCGGTTCTGGCCGGGCAAGACCCGTTTGACACCGCACCGGACTTTGTTGAAACGCTGTTTCGACGGATGTTGACCCCATTGGGTTGAGAGTTCGCCACCAAAGCTCGCTGCCTTAGTTGGCATCCTCGGAGGACAGAACCTCCTCTAGGGACGCATAGGTTTTGCGATAGGCAAAAGACCCAAATTGCCCACCGATCCGAACTGCAACGTAGAAACCGGTGCTCAGGATTAGCGCTATTGGCACGGTCAGGGGAAACCATTTTTGCTTGTGGCGCATGGCATCTTTCAACATCGCTGCATAAAATTTCCAATCGCAGCGTGCGCGATCCCAGCGGTCACCGCCCACAACATAGCCAAAGTCATGGTGTTTCCAGCTGGCTTTGTCGAAGAACCAGCTAGCTGTTTCGGTGATCAATTTGCGCAAACGGTCGGACAACCAATCAGGGCCGACGCCATTGCCAAACTTTGCCTGTTGTTCAGGGGTAAGGTCCGTGAATTTGGGGCGGGACATGACGGCGCATTTCCTTGTTTTGACCGCGTCACATGCAAAAACCAAAAGATCATGACAACGCACATCTCAATCATGAGCTGAAGAGACCTGAGGTCAATCTTTCTTTTGATGCCTTTAGAGGAATAGTCGCGCGCGACCTAGATCAACCCTTCGCCGCGAAACGAGAAATCTTTCTCTTTGCCAATCACCAAGTGATCATGGATCGACAAGCCCATCACCTGACAGGTCGAGACAAGTTCATCGGTCATGGTGATGTCGGCTTCGCTAGGCGTTGGATCGCCAGAGGGGTGATTATGGACAAGGATGAGGGCCGAGGCATTGACCTCAAGCGCGCGTTTGATGACTTCGCGCGGGTAGACCGGCACATGATCGACCGTGCCTTCGCCCTGTGCCTCATCCACGATAACCATGTTCTTGCGATCCAGATAGATCACCCGGAATTGTTCGGTATCGCGATGCGCCATCCGGGTTTTGCAATACTCTAGCAGGGCTTCGGACGACGAAAGAACGTCGCGTTCCATCATCTTGGCCTGGCTCATCCTTTGGGCAAAGGCTTCGGCAATGCGCAGTTGCAAATAGACCTTGGGATCGGCACCGGGGACCTGCATCACCCGTTGTTTGGAGGCCGCAACAACCCCGTTCAAATCACCAAACTCGGCCAAAAGACGTTTGGCCAAGGGTTTGACGTCAATGCGCGGGATGGCGTTGAACAACAAGAGTTCCAGAACCTCATATTCCGGCATGGGTTCATGGCCGCCGCTAAGAAACCTTTGGCGCAACCGTTCACGGTGGCCCCAATAGTGCGGGACTTGATTGCCGCGATCATCTGTGACCAAGCCGCCACCAGCGGTGACATCGTCAGCCAATCTTCGGGTCGATTTATACCCAGATGAAAACGCCGATTTGGTTTCGATGCCAGCGGGGGGAATGCGAGCCTCGAGATCTTGCAATCCCATCATCGCCTCTTCGGAGAACCCGGGCGGTTTGGAATGCGCGCGACCTTTGGACGGCTTCGATCGATTTCGCGTTGATTTGGCGACCTTCTTAGAAAAGGCCAGATGCCGAGACGCCCAAGTTGACAGCCCATCCACCATTTTTGCCTCCGTGCATCCTTGATTTCACAAAACGTCAAAACCTTGCGCCCAAAATGGTTACCGAGCGGTTAACCAAATAGGTGGCATTTGGGGCCATCCGGGGCCGCGTGGCAAAAATAACTCAGTCATGTGGCACCAGGGCAGTGCTCTGGCCGAGCAATCTGCGGTGTTCGGAAAACCGACCATAGTTAAGGTGTCCATCTTGACCCTGCCGCCCCCTTCCCCGATACCTCAGAGGCAAGGAGTTCCCATGACCATCACGATCACTGACAGCCATTGCCATTTGGATTTTCCCGATTTCGATCAGGAGCGCCCGGAGATCATTTCCCGCGCCCTAGAGGCCGGTGTCACACGCATGGTCACGATCTGCACCCGTTTGCGCAATGAACCACAGGTGCGCGCCATCGCCGAGGCTCATGATCCGGTGTTTTACGCCGCAGGCACCCACCCGATGAGCGCCGCCGAAGAGCCGCTTGCCAGCGTGGATGAGTTGATCGCCCTGTCACAGCACCCCAAGTTTGTTGGCATTGGTGAAACCGGTCTGGATTATCACTACACTGCTGACAGCGCTGAGATTCAAAAACAAAGCCTTCGGGTTCATATCGAAGCCGCACAGGAAACTGGCCTGCCACTGATCATCCACGCCCGCGCCGCCGATGACGATATGGCTCGCATTTTGACCGAAACACACAAGGCGCGGCCCTATTCATGTGTGATGCATTGCTTCTCTAGCTCGGCCGAGCTTGGCCGTGCCGCACTTGATCTTGGCTTTTACCTGTCGATGTCCGGCATCACCGCGTTTCCCAAAAGCCAAGAGTTGCGCGATATCTTTGCCAGCGCCCCGGTTGATCGCATTCTTGTGGAAACCGATAGCCCCTATTTGGCCCCGCCCCCCTATCGCGGCAAACGCAATGAACCGTCTTATGTGGTAAACACCGCACAAAAAGGGGCCGAGGTCTTTGGGATAAGCTATGCGGATTTCGCCGCCCAGACCGAAGCCAATTTTGAGCGCTTGTTCGCCAAGGCGGCGCAATCGCAACCCGTTCAGGCCAAGGCCGCCTCATGAGCGGTGAGCTGCGTTTTACCATTCTGGGCTGTGGCAGTTCGGGCGGCGTGCCGCGTATCGGTGGGCATTGGGGGGATTGCGACCCGACCAACCCGAAAAACCGCCGCCGTCGCTGTTCCATGCTAGTCGAACGCGAAAGCGAAGGTGGCACCACAGCCGTCTTGATCGACACCTCACCGGATATGCACGCGCAGCTTATTGATGTTGGTATTTCCAAGGTTGATGCGGTTGCCTGGACCCATGGTCATGCCGATCACGTCCACGGGCTCGATGATCTACGCCAGATCGTTTTCAACACCCGCGAGCGTTTAAACGTTTGGGCCGATGGTCCGACCCAGAACGATCTGATCTCGCGGTTTGGATACGCCTTTGTGCAACCCAAAGGCTCGCCCTATCCGCCGATCCTCAACATGCACACAATTGACGGGCCGTTTACGATTTCGGGGGCTGGTGGTGACATCACCTTGACCCCGTTTGAGGTCAATCATGGGGCGATCGACGCACTAGGGTTCCGTATCAACGATCTTGCCTATCTGCCCGACGTCGCCACCATTCCCGATGAGGCATGGGCACATTTGCAAAACCTTGATTGTTGGATTTTGGATGCGCTGCGCCGCACACCACATCCAACCCATGCCCATCTCGATCTGGCCTTGGAATGGATCGCCCACGCGACCCCACGCCGAGCAGTTTTGACAAACATGCACATCGACCTCGACTATGCCACGGTTGAGGCGGAAACCGCAGACCACATCACACCGGCATATGATGGTATGACGATCCGCTATGCTTTGTGATCGCAGCCATGCCCAGCGCGTTTTGAGCGCAAGGTCACTCTGACCCATGCAAGCGTTGCTCGATGTCATTCTCCCGGTTTTTCTGGTCATTGGCGCAGGCTATGGCGCGGTGTGGCGGGGATGGTTTTCGGATAGCGCCGTTGATGGGCTGATGTCCTTTACCCAGAATTTCGCGATCCCATGTTTGTTGTTTCGCGCAATTTGGACCTTGGAAATAGGCCCCGACTTTGACCCGTTTGTGTTGCTTTCCTTTTACACAGGCTCGGTCACCGGCTTTTTTGCAGGGCTGCTTGGGGCGCGCTATTTCTTTAACCGCGATTGGGAAGACGCCGTCGCCATTGGCTTTTGTTGCTTGTTTGCGAACTCGGTCCTGATTGGTTTGCCCATAACCGAGCGCGCCTATGGGGCGGATGCGCTTCAGGCGAACTATGTCATCGTCGCCTTTCACTCGCCGTTTTGCTACGCCATTGGCATCACTGCGATGGAGCTGGTCCGCGCCCGTGGCACCCCATCACGACAGGTTCCGGGCAAGATCGCGCGGGCGATGTTCAAAAACGCTTTGGTGATTGGCATCACGCTTGGGGCCATCGCCAATATCACCGATCTCCATATTCCCGGCCCAATCTCTGATGCGCTGGATATGATGATCCGGGCTGCGCTTCCGGCCGCTCTTTTTGGCATGGGCGGGGTCCTGTTTCGCTATCGCCCCCAAGGGGACAGCCGCGTCATTGCATATATTTGTGTGGTGACCTTGGTTCTGCACCCGACCATCACTTGGACATTGGGCACTGTCACCAATCTCTCAACTGCTTCCTTCCGCTCAGCGGTTTTGACCGCCGCCATGGCACCGGGGATCAACGCCTATGTCTTTGCCAATATGTATGGCCGGGCCAAGCGCGTTGCGGCCTCAGCGGTTTTGATAGCCACGGCTTTGTCGGTTCTGACGGTCTGGGTTTGGTTGTCTCTTCTGCCCTAGGCACGTCCCCCCTTGCGGCCGCGTTGCGACGCGCCTAGCGTGCCGCTCATGACCACCCCACATCAAGATCGCCCTCTTCTCGGCATTTCCCTCATGCTCGGCTTTTGCGTCCTTATTCCTTATAGTGACGCCTTGGCCAAATTGCTTGGCCCACATCTTTCGGTGGGCCAGCTGGTGACCCTGCGATTCATCTTTCAAGGGCTGATCCTGATCCCGCTCGTTATTCTGACACGCCGCCCTTGGCGCGCATCGGGGCGCACGTTGGCTTTGATCATGGCGCGAACGGTTCTACAAATCCTTGGCATCGGGTTGATGTTCACCTCGCTGATCTACCTGCCCTTGGCAGATGCGGTGGCGATTGCCTTTGTCATGCCGTTTATCATGCTTCTTCTGGGCCATTGGTTTTTGGGTGAAGAGGTTGGCTCTCGTCGGCTTATCGCCTGCGCCGTTGGGTTTGTTGGCACCCTGCTTGTTGTGCAACCGGCCTTCAGCGATGTCGGCTGGCCCGCATTGCTCCCGCTTGGGGTTGCGGTTGATTTTGCGTTGTTCATGTTGATCACACGGAAAATCTCGGGCCAAACCGATCCCATCGGGATGCAGGCCCTCTCTGCGCCTTTGGCGTTGGTGGTCCTTATCCCGCTACATCTCTTGCCACTCGACTGGCCGGGTCTAAGCTGGGTCACGCCGCAACCGGCCATTTGGGGGATGGTTGTGGCCATGGGCGTGGTCGGCACCCTTGGCCATCTGCTGATGACATGGTCGCTGCGCTATGCGCCGGCCGCAACCTTGGCCCCGATGCAATATCTTGAAATCCCGGCCGCCACGTTCGTCGGATGGTTAATCTTTGCCGATCTGCCCGGCCCTCTGGCAAGCCTTGGCATCGCGATCACCATGGCCTCAGGTCTTTACATTATTCTGCGCGAGCAGGCCATCTTGCGGCACTCTGCGACAAGGTCAAAGTCACCTGAGGCAGGGCCTCGGGCGGCAGAATAATCAACATCCCAGGCCCATCCATCTCCAATGTCACCGGGCCGGTAACCTCGTTTGACGTTCCGATCCGCCCGTCCGGGCTAAATTCTATCCCGTCTATTGGCCAGCGAAGTCCCTCGGACCGTCCTGTAACTTCAGCCATGGGAAAGAGGGAAAACCGCATCCCGATTGGCAGGTCCAAAACAAGTCTAGGAGGCGCAACCAAAACCACGTCATGCGCCCCCACCAAAACACAGCACTGATCGGACCGGCGCACCAACACGGTTAACGCCGCCAGCTGGTGATCGACCCGCGCACCCAGAAATCCGTGTGCTTCGATTAGCGGGGCCTCGATGTGGCGCAGGCATTTGTCAAAGTCGGTGCTATCTTGTTCGGCGATATGCATCAACACACCCGGAGCCAATTGCGCCTGTAGCGCTGGATCAAGCGAATCCATGTCACCAATCACAGAATCAGGCATACGCCCGCGCGCCAACACCTCGGCCGCGCCGCCATCAGCCGCCACAATGGTTTGTGACACCTTCATCGCATTGGTTAACGCGTCCTCGGCGCACTCCCCGCCGCCAACCAATAAAACAGGGCTCAGAGCGTGAACAATTTTAGTATTCATGTCCAATTAATGGCCTTTTAGGAAACAGATCACAATCATGCCACGAAATGATACGCTGAAGATCACAGATTCGGTCAGCTTTCGACGCGGTCTACATGGTAAACACATTGTTGCAGAACGAATGAAAGTGAGCAGCACATGGTGAGTTCGAGCAAGATTCTTACAGTGTCTTATGGCACCTTTTCTTGCACCGCAGAAGGATTCGAAGATCCGCTGGCGGTGATGAAAGATACAACGCATTTTTTCCGCTCCGTTGTGGGCGAAGATCGTTTTTTTGGCGCTGAGCCGCCACAGTTTGATCCGGAACTGGCATCCGAATTGATGCGCGAACAACTCGCGTCACATCAAGGTGGTCAGGTACGGCTGGATTTGCCCGGTGCCTCTGTTGGCAAAGCAACGGCTGCGTCTTCTGGTGCATTGGCCGCGGCGTTGGCCGCGGGTCCGACCCGTGCAAAAGCCGAAGAGCACGCACTTCCTGATGATGATACCATCGAAGCAACGGCCTATGAGCCCGAGGTTGAACACCTTGAGGTCTCAGAGCCAGTTTCCGAGGAACTCACAGCCGAACGCGATGCAGTCGAAGACGCCCCTGCAGCGTCAGATGAGACATTGATCGCAGATACCACACAAGAGACGGATGATCTCGACCTTGACGCATTGCTTGTCGAGGACGCAGATCAGGCGGCCGACCTGGCCGAGCCGGTTGGGAACGCGCCTGCTCCGCGTCCCACCGGTGCCGCCAGTGTTGCTGCCAAACTGGACCGCATTCGTGCCGTTGTTGCCGACAATGACGCCAGTGACGCCCTTGCCGAAGACGAAAATGATGATGACGCTCTAAGCGCTCTACTGGCCAATGCCACGGCACAAGCAGATCATAGTGTGGATTCTGCCGCTGATGTCTCAGACGACGTTGTCGAAACGGTCGAAGATGCCGCTGAGCTTGTGGATGACAATCTCTTCACCGATACAATTGCCGGGTTGATGCAGGCCGATGTTGAAGGCCAGAGCGCCGATCAGGATGACCTTGAAGCGTCAGAGGACATCACGCCTGAACCGGAACCCAATCTAGATCAGGTGCTGGAAACAGCCTTTGACGAAGACGAAGGTGAATTTGACCTCGTTGCGGCTTTGGATCAAGTCGACAAAGCCGAAAGCGAACAGGCGCTGGTTGAAGACGATGATCCTTTGGCGGCCTGGGATGACGATGTCGAGGAAGACGATGCAGATCACGGGCATAGTGACATTTTGGGCGGGGATATCGCCGCGGCCGTTGCTGGTCTGACCGACACTGCCTTTGACGACGAAGAGGACGATGCTCTCTTTGACGATGAAACGGTTGAAGAGTTAATGGCTGAACCAGCATCAGAGCCTGTGCCTGTGATCGACGCCGACCCAGAACCTGAGCCGACCCCTGCGCCACGCCGTGTGCGCGCCCGTGTGGTAAAGGTTAAGCGCTCTGACTTCGATCGTGCCGTACAATCTGGCCAGCTCGAGGAAGTGGTTGAGGAGGCAAGTGCCGTTCCGACACCGCCCGCTGCCCCGGTTGAAACGCCACCAGCGACCCCGATGGCCTCAAGCAGCAGCCTCTCTGATGAAGAAGAGGATGAGTTGGCCCGTGAGTTGGCCGCTGTCAAAGCGGAACTGGCTGGCGAAATGGCTGGTTGGGACGATGAGGACATCGTTGATACTCCCGCCACAAACGACGCGCCCGCACCAAGTGCCGAAGCGGACGATTGGGGTTGGGACGATGAGGACGAAGACGACCTGGTTGCGGCCACGTCTGATGATGCGCCCTTGCGCCTCGACAACCCCGTCGCACCTGCTGAGCTCGAAATTGATCTGACCGCCGCTATCGACGGGGCGCGCAAAGCTGTCAAAATGGCAAGCCCGGCCCGTGCGATGCTGACCGAGCAAAGTGTTGAGGACAATGACACCTCACGCATTCTGGACCAGACCAACACCGAACTTGAGGAACCAGAAGGCAACCGTCGTCGCAGCGCCATTGCGCATCTGCGCGCCGCCGTGGCTGCGACCAAGGCGGATCGCCTTTTGGGGCGCAAACCGACCGCAGACGAAGAGACCGAGCCATATCGCGAAGATCTGGCAAACGTCGTGCGTCCGCGCCGCCCACAAGCAGGCGGAGCCCGTACCGAACGTCCAAGTGTTGAACCTCAACGTGCAGCACCGCTCAAACTGGTCGCGGAACAGCGGGTCGAAGACAGTGCCGACACAGCCGAAGCACCCGCTCCGGTACAGGTGACACCTGTGAGACCACGTCGTGTGAGCCGCTCGGCCCCCGCAGCGGCTGCGCCTCAACGTTCTGAACGCCCACAAGAAAACGTCGCTCCGGCTCCGTTGGCTCAACCGTCTGGCGACAGCGACTTTGCAGCCTATGCCGAAAGCGTTGGTGCTCAAGAGCTACCTGACCTACTCGAAGCGGCGGCGGCGTATATGTCTTATGTCGAAGGGTTGGATCAATTCTCACGCCCTCAACTGATGACAACTGTTCGTCAGGCAGAGGCCCAAGAATCGAGCCGCGAAGATCGGTTACGCAGTTTTGGCCAACTGCTTCGCGACGGCAAGATTGAAAAAACCTCTGGTGGACGCTTTACAGCTTCCGACCGGATAAGCTTCAAGCCATCACGGGCGGCGGGGTAACACTCGCACGCAAACGACTTCAAAAAAGGCGGCTCAGATGAGCCGCCTTTTTACGTTCCGATGGGTACTAAAAGTGGGACGGTGGGTGGGGCGCATTTCCAAAGGAAACAGCGCCGACCCGCCGTTCTTATTCCTTCGGGTCTTGCTCAGGGTCCGCGTCAGGATCGGCCTGACCAATCCCTAGAAAGATGGGTTTCAATGGAAACACCCACCCAACGCCCAAGGCCACATAGATCACCAACTCAACGACCTTTGGCAAATCCGAAACCCCAACACGGTTCGCCACTGTCACGGCCACCATGATATAGATCGGCATGCCAATCAGCAGTATTACCAGCGACCAGCGCCGGCGGGCTTTGTAACTCAGCGCCACGCCATCAATCCTCGAACGGGTCAGTCACAAGAATGGTATCGTCGCGCTCAGGCGAGGTCGAGACCAATGCCGCAGGGCATTCGATCAACTCTTCGATACGACGCACGTATTTCACTGCATTGGCCGGTAAATCGTTCCAGCTCCGCGCGCCCTCTGTGCTTTCGCTCCAACCCGGCATTTCTTCGTAAATTGGGGTGCAACGCGCCTGCTGATCGGCCGCAGTCGGCAAATAATCCAGCTTTTCGCCATCCAAATCATAGCCAACGCAAATTTTCAGAGTTTCAAACCCGTCCAAAACGTCCAACTTGGTCAGGCAGATGCCTTTGATGCCAGACGTGGCACAGGTCTGTCGGACCAAAGCCGCATCGAACCAGCCACAGCGACGCTGGCGCCCGGTTGTGGTGCCAAACTCGTGACCGCGTTCACCAAGACGCTGACCGTCTGCATCGGGGTTACCTTCGGCGTCTAGCAATTCGGTAGGAAACGGTCCTTCGCCAACACGCGTGGTGTAAGCTTTAACGATTCCAAGCACATAGTTGATCGATCCAGGGCCAATCCCGACACCTGTCGCGGCTTGACCCGCAATCACATTCGACGAAGTCACAAAGGGATAGGTCCCGAAATCAATGTCGAGCAACGCGCCCTGCGCTCCTTCAAACAAAATCCGTTTTCCGGCCTTGCGCTTTTCGTTCAAGACTTTCCACACCGGAGCTGCATAGGGCAGGATTTCAGCCGCGATCTCTTTGAGCTGTGCTACAAGCGCATTACGATCAACCGGCTCGATTCCGAGACCTTTGCGCAGTGGATCATGGTGCTGCAACGCGCGATCAACACGGGCTTCAAGGGTCGCTTCGTCCGCCAAATCAGCCACGCGCACAGAGCGGCGGCCAACCTTATCCTCATAGGCTGGTCCAATCCCGCGACCTGTGGTGCCGATCTTCGTGCCTTTCGATGCGGCCTCTTCACGGGCGCGATCAAGCTCTCCGTGAATCGGTAGGATTAGCGGTGTGTTCTCAGCAATCATCAAGGTCTCGGGCGAAATTTCGACGCCCTGATCACGTACCGTGGCGATCTCTTTGACAAGATGCCAAGGGTCCAAAACCACGCCATTGCCGATCACCGACAATTTGCCACCACGCACCACACCAGATGGAAGCGCATGAAGTTTATAGACTTTTCCGTCTACAACCAAAGTGTGGCCCGCATTGTGGCCACCCTGGAATCGCGCAATTACATCTGCGCGGCTCGACAGCCAGTCCACAATCTTGCCTTTGCCTTCGTCGCCCCACTGGGCGCCCACGACAACCACATTCGCCATAACTCATCCTCTCGGTGATGGTTTTCAAACCCGCGCCGGTATATCCAAGCGTATCGCAACAGGAAACCGCAAAATGGACGCATCTGCACAAACCGTCATTTCTTATCGATGGGCGACCGCCGAAGACTATGAAACTTTGGGCAAAATCATGTTTGCAGCCATTCACGCGGAACCGAGCCCCTACACGCCTGCTCAAAGGCTTGCTTGGTGCCCGAAACCGCCCTCAGGTGCAGATTGGATGGCCAAGCTCGCATCCCAACAAGTCGCTGTTGTCGAGATCGATCAAAAACTGGTTGGGATGATGACCTTAGAGGAAACCGGCTACCTTGATCTTGCCTTTCTCCTGCCGCAGGCACGCGGTCAGGGGCATTTGGCCAAGCTGCTTGAAATGATCAAAGATCGCGTCCGCGACTATAAGCTTGATAAAATCATCACCCATGCCAGCCTCGCTGCTCAATCGCCGTTTACAGCCTTGGGGTTTCATACCCTTCACCACGAATCTGTGCCGCGAAATGGCGAAACCCTGCAACGGGCTGAAATGCGCCTTGAGCTCAAAAACACTGGACGCGACGCGTCAATCCGCTAGACAAGACGTCGCCCAAATCGGGCCCTAACCGGAGAGCATTATGAGTTTCTTTCTGCGCTGGCTGTTTGCCTTTGTCCTTTTGGCCGCGACCTATAACCCAACCGAGTGGAACTATGTCCGCTGGGCCATGGCAAATTGGGATGCCCAATTGCCTTTGGTTGTGTTGGCCGGTTTGGTTTTGGTGATTGGCTATGTGATCTATATCCGCGCCACGCTGCGCAGCATCGGCGGCTTTGGCATGCTCTTGGTGGCGGCCTTGGTCGGTGCCATTCTCTGGGTTCTTTGGGATTTTGGCCTGTTGGATTTTGAAAACCCCAAGGTCACCACTTGGGTTGGCACTCTTGCCCTATCCATCGTGTTGGCAGTGGGCCTGAGCTGGTCGATCATACGGCGCAAGTTGTCGGGTCAGGTCGATACCGACGACGTAGAGGAATAGAGGTAGGGTGGGATTCATCCCACCTCCCCGGTTTCAACGCGCACAGGATCGCCATGTGGGGTTGATAAATAGGCGCGTTCCCAACTGGATTTCAGCGCGCTTAGCGCCTCCATTTCGGCAACAGACTTAGCTGCACAAATGTGCTCCAGAGCCGTGACCCAAGCGAGAAAATAGTCGTCACCGCCGTCTAGCTCCTTGGCCAAACCGTTTTCAGCCAGAACCGCGCCAAAAACCTCGGTCCATTCGGGCCACTCAAAAACGCCACGCTCGTTTAGATAGACCGCCAAGGCAAAGGCCTGAGCATGCCATGGTGCCTGAAACACCGGCTCTGGGGCTTCAGAGCCGCTCATGCCACCGGTTCCAAATAGCTTTGCCAAAGATCACAGGTCACCTCATCTCCGGCTCGTTCTGGCTCCCCCCACAGGTCCCCGGCGTCAAAAACCACCGTGTAAAGCGGCTCGGGCTGCTCCCCCAAACGGTGCGCGGAGGCGTCTGGTAAAACGTGACACCCGTGAGACAAGATGACTTCACCTTCAACACCGGCGGCATAGGTGGGCAATCTTGTGTGACCACCATCAACAAATAGATTGCGGGCGATGCGCCGGGTTTTTACCCGATCCCCAACTGCAAATTGCGGAGCCGGGCCTAGCCGATCCGCAGGGCCACCCGCCGCCAATACACCAGCAACGTTTTGGGCCTCTAGCTTGCGCTCTTTCAGGGCGTCAGGCGCAGGCTGCACAATCTGTCCTGCCAACTCATCCCTAGTCACCACGCCACTTTGGACAAGCAAATCAGCCAGTCCGCCCATCCATTTTTCATAATAGGTAAATCGGCTGTAATCTTTTGGGGAAAGACATTCGCGAGCGTGGCGGGAAATATCAATATTCCACTTGCCCAAAGCCCCAGCGGCAAGCGTCAATGCCAAAGCACGGGCATGCCAATCTTTGGCAAAAGCCGGATCAGTGTCGGAGCCAACCGGAACCGGTCCGTCGCCAAACCGCCCGCCCATGTCGTGAACCCGGCTCATGTGGTCACCTCTTTGGCGAGGCCGGTCCCAATCATCGAATCGCGGGTGACAAGGTTTGCCAGCTCAGCTTCACTCATCCCCTCCGTCCCTTTCGGACGTTGCGGAATGATCAGATACCGAACTTCGGCGGTCGAATCCCAAACGCGCACTTTTTTATTCTCAGGCAAAACCACACCAAACTCGGCCAAGACTTTGCGCGGTTCCCGAACGACTCGGGCGCGGTAAGCGTCGGATTTGTACCAACCCGGCGGAATGCCCAAAAGCGGCCATGGATAACAAGAACACAGGGTGCAAACGACGATATTATGTACCGCTTCGGTGTTCTGAACCGCCACCATATGTTCGCCCTGACGCCCGTAAAAGCCCATCTCGCTGACGGCGGCGGTGGCGTCTGACATCAAAGCAGCATGAAATTCAGCGTCAATCCAAGCCCGCGCCACGACTTGGGCACCGTTTTGTGGCCCAACCTTGTGCGCGTAGGTTTCGATGATGGCATCCAGTGCGCTGGGATCAAGCAATCCCTTGCGTTCTAGAAGCGTTTCCAAGGCCTTGACCCGCAAAGCAGGATCCGGCGGAAGCAGTGAATGCGGGGGGCAATCGTCGTGGTGATCATGAGGCATGGCGTGATCATGGCGCGACTGTTGGCCTGCGTCCAGCGCTTTCACGCCCGATAGACGCGACTACCGCTTGCACCGCGCCCGCGCATCCCCTACATAGCCCGGCAGAACCGAATGTATGCTGCAGGCCCCATGGAAAACGTCATTCTCATTGTCCACCTTCTTCTTGCCCTCGCCCTTATCGGCGTGGTGCTCATGCAGCGTTCCGAAGGCGGTGGCCTCGGGATGGGTGGCGGAGGCGGGGCCATGAGCCAACGCTCGGCCGCAACAGCCATGGGCAAAGTGACCTGGGTTTTGGCGATTGCCTTTATCATCACCTCGATCACCCTGACGGTGATTTCGGCGAAAAACGCGTCGGGCACATCGATCCTTGATCGCGTCGGTGGCGGTGCTCCTGCTGCTCAGCAAAGCGCCGATCCAGCTGGCGATTTGGACACCGATGCACTTCTTCCGCCGCCAACAGCGGGCGGTGACGCAGATGCGCCATTGGTACCGCGCGCCGACTAAGGCCGGGTCAAACCATCACGAAAAAAGGGCGGCTGTTTCGGCCGCCCGTTCTTTTTCCCGGATTGATGTCGTCCAAGCTGCTTTGTGACGATCTTTTCACAGTTCAAAAGGCCTAGCCCATGTCGCCCCTGTCAGGACGAGATCCCTGTTGTCATGCCTCACTGCCAGTATTTGCCGTTAGTTCTGCGCGAAACAGGCCCCTAAGCGGGTTTTGTTCTCTTGGCCTGATCCACAACAGTTTGCAGGTCTCGAAAATCCAGCAACATCATCTTGCGCTGAGCTTGCCAACGCCTCTCGAATCCTCTATATCTCGGCTCCCGTGATATAGCTCGGCAAATTCTCAGCCTAAGCTCATAATAATACGCAAAATCACGGGGTTAGCCCAATATGGCACGCTTTATCTTCATCACCGGTGGTGTGGTCTCTTCGCTTGGCAAGGGTCTTGCCTCCGCTGCTTTGGGCGCTTTGCTGCAGGCACGCGGCTATTCCGTTCGTCTGCGCAAGCTTGATCCCTATCTCAACGTCGACCCCGGAACCATGTCACCCTTTGAACATGGCGAAGTGTTTGTGACCGACGACGGGGCCGAGACCGATCTCGACCTTGGTCACTACGAACGCTTTACCGGCGTCCCTGCCTCGCGGACTGATTCCATCAGCTCGGGCCGGGTCTATACCAACGTTTTGGAAAAAGAGCGGCGCGGCGACTACCTTGGAAAAACCATTCAGGTCATTCCACATGTGACAAATGAAATCAAAGACTTCATCAGCATTGGTGAAGATGACGTTGATTTCATGCTGTGCGAAATTGGTGGCACGGTTGGCGATATCGAAGGCCTGCCCTTTTTCGAGGCGATCCGCCAGTTTGCCAATGACAAGGCACGTGGCCAGTGTATTTTCATGCACCTGACCCTCCTGCCGTTTATCAAGGCCAGCGGTGAGCTGAAAACCAAACCAACACAGCACTCGGTTAAAGAGCTGCGCTCGATCGGTCTTGCACCTGATATTCTGGTTTGCCGTTCCGAAGGGCCGATCCCAAAGAAAGAACGCGAAAAACTGGCGCTGTTCTGTAACGTGCGCCCCGATAGCGTGATTGCCGCGCAGGATTTGAAATCCATCTACGAAGCCCCCCTCGCCTATCACCGCGAAGGCATGGATCAGGCGGTTTTGGATGCGTTCGGCATTGCCCCCGCCCCCAAGCCCAACCTGAGCAAATGGGAAGACGTCGCCGACCGTGTGTTCAACCCCGAAGGCGAAGTCACCGTTGGCATCGTTGGCAAGTATATTCAGCTTGAAGACGCCTATAAATCCATCGCCGAGGCGCTGACCCATGGCGGCATGGCCAACCGAGTCAAGGTCAACATCGAATGGGTGGACGCGGAAACCTTTGAACGCGAAGACCCCGCCCCGCATCTGGCCAAATACAGCGCCATTTTAGTGCCCGGCGGCTTTGGTGAACGCGGGACCGAGGGCAAGATCAAAGCGGCGCAATTCGCCCGTGAAAACAATGTGCCCTATCTGGGCATCTGTCTTGGCATGCAAATGGCGGTTATCGAAGCGGCCCGCAATGTTGCCGGGCTGTCAACCGCTGGCTCCGAAGAGTTTGATCATGAGGCGGGCGAAAAGCGTTTTGAACCAGTGGTTTACCACCTCAAAGAATGGGTTCAGGGCAACGAAAAAGTGTCGCGCAAAGTCACCGACGCCAAGGGCGGCACCATGCGCCTTGGGGCCTATGACGCGGTTCTAAGCGAAGGGTCACGCGTTGCCGAGGCCTATGGTAGCACCTCAATTGATGAACGCCACCGCCACCGCTATGAAGTCGACATCGCTTATCGCGAGAAGCTCGAAGAAGCAGGTTTGAAGTTCTCAGGCATGTCCCCCGATGGTCGTCTTCCCGAAATCGTCGAATGGCCCGACCACCCTTGGTTCATCGGTGTTCAGTTCCACCCGGAACTCAAATCCAAACCATTCGAACCGCATCCGCTATTCAAAGATTTCATCCGCGCCGCAAAAGAGGCCTCGCGGCTGGTGTGATCCGTTTCTTAACTCAAATCACGGTGTTTTTTCTGCTGGGTACCTCAGTCACCGCCCAGCAGATTCGTACTGTTGAGCGAGACGAAATTGAGGTTCACCTGACGGGGCTTGAGGATTTTGACACACTCACCCCATCCGCTCTTCCTGGAAATAGCTACGCAAGACGTTTGGCATTCCCCGGTCTAAAAATTGGTAGCCATTTCGACGGGCAAACAGCATTCATAAATAGAGCTCCACTAAAAAGGTGGGGAGCAAGCCAAGGACCAGCGCGATCTCCACTCAAAGTTCCTCAAAAAACAATGCTGAGCCGATTGAATGTGATTGCTGACGCAGATGAGAGTACTTTTTTAGCCTCTTCAATTCAGTTAGATTTGAGATCGGCGCATGGGCTTCGACAGTATATTGCCCCCCTTGCTTACCCAAACCTGCAAAGGCGCATTATGGTCGGCTACGGCCCGATGGCCGTGTCTTTCAAAGATACGCAGTTCGCCTTTGGCTTTTCACTTGTTCTCGTGAAGTCTTTGGTGCCCAAGCAGCCCAAAGTAAAACTGGAATTTTACGCAAAAGACGGGAGCACTATAGGCGAACCTATGCTTTTGGAAACATTCGGCGAATACACGTTTTTGGAGACGAGCTTTGATAGAGTGGTTTCGGGGTTTAGCTTGGAAAACATCGGCGATGTTCCTGTCGGAATTGACGACATTGTATTTGAAACTCCGCTTATGCTTGGCCGACTAGGAGGCCCCCTGCACAGCTACCTCAAATAGCGAAACGTCGCTCGAAACCATCTCCCGTATCAAGAGACAACTCTGGATATGTTTCAGCCAGCACCAATCAGCGACCCAATCAAACAGCCCCAACCGTTTTTGGTTCCGCATAGGGTTTCGCCGACACGTTCGCCCATCATGTAGAGAAATCCGGCAAAGGCAAAACCGTGGGTGAAGAGAACAAGGCGTTCTTTGCCGTCATTGGCGGTGCGCAAAAGCGCGGCGTTCAGGTCGGGGTAGCTACGGTTGTTGCGGCGGAACTCTTTGCTCATGGTGTTGGCAAGATCGTAGTGCGAGCGAAGCGCCGCGCCGTTGACCCAAGTGAAGGCCCCAATGGCAATCACAAACAGCAACCCAAACGACCCGCCGATTTGCCCTTGGTAAAAGTGCAAAAACCCGAAAAGCGGAATGTAAGAGGTGATGAACAGCCCCCAAATGAAATCAATCTTTTGCCAGAACATCACAAAAATTCGCAGATAGTCAAAAAGCTCCTGCTCTTTGCCATCCTGCTCAAGCGGCCTGTTCATTGACTGTGCCTCAATAATTCTTGCTTCAAAATCAGTGGGCAGCTTACTGACCAAACGGTCAAGATCAAGCGGTTCGATCTGGACGTAGGTCGACAAGCGCGGCATATGCAACAGATACGGTTTGAGCGGGGGCTTTTCATGCTGTCTTACCAACACTCTTTTCATGCCGGAAATCTGGCCGACGTCCAAAAGCACGCCATTCTGGCCTTTGTGCTCGACTATATGACCTGCAAAGACAAACCGATCAGCTATATCGAAAGCCATGCGGGACGTGGGCTTTATGATTTGAATGATGCGGACGCCAACAAAACTGGCGAGGCGGCGCAGGGTATCTTGAAAGTTGCCGATTGGTTTGACGACTCAAGCCCCTATCTCCGGGCACTGGCCGCAACTAAAGACGCCCATGGGGATAACGCCTACCCCGGCTCGCCCCTTATTGCTCAGGCGCTTTTGCGGGCCAATGACAGTCTGCATTTGGCGGAATTGCATCCGGGCGAATACGCCGCCCTACGCGTCAACGCCCGTAGCCACACCACCAAGATTTACCAACAGGATGGTTTGGAGCTGATCCAGAGCCTCGCGCCACCAACGCCGCGCCGGGGCGTGTTGCTGATCGATCCGCCGTGGGAGATCAAGTCGGATTACCAAACCATCCCAACCACGCTCGCCAAATTGCACCGCAAATGGAACGTCGGTGTGTTGATGCTCTGGTATCCGATCCTGACCGATGGTCGGCACAAGCCCATGCTCGCGACCCTGTCGCAAAACTTCCCCGACGCCCTGTGTCACGAGGTTACCTTTCCTCCGGCGCGCAAAGGGCATGGCATGGTTGGGTCGGGCATGTTTGTGGTCAATCCGCCCTGGGGATTGGGCAATTTTGCCAAAGACCTCACAAAACGGTTCAAAAAGATGAGCAAAGGGTGATCCGGATCGGGCTTTTCCCCCTTTAATGTGGCGTGGGTGCGTCCCTATCTCACTAGATATGACGCAACCATAGAACCCCGACCACAAGATGTGTTAACATATCAGCAGCGGTCGACAACGGACCGCGGGGGAGAAAAGGAAATCCAGATGCTTGAGCAGTTGACATCGTTTTTTCAACGCAAACATGTGCCCGAGGCACCGCTTCCAAAACCAGATGCCAAATTGGCGCTTGGCACATTGTTGGTGCGTGTGGCCATGGCCGACAAGGCGTATCTGTTTGAAGAAATTGAACAGATCGACCGGATTTTGTCCAAAGCCTACGATCTGAACCCGATCGAAGCCGCTAAAATGCGCGCGACCTGTGAAAAAATAGCCTTTTCCATCGAGAACGATTCCGAAATGGCGCAGCTGATCCGCGACAATGTTGAGTACGACCACCGACGTGAAAAGGTCGAGGCACTTTGGCAGGTGGTGATTGCCGACGGTATTTCCGACGAACGCGAAACGGCGTTGGTCGATTTGATCGAAAAAGTTCTTGGCGTGAACGCCGAAGACTCTGAGGCCGCACGTTTGGCCGCCTCTATTCCGTGATCGACGCTGGGTGGATTGAGCTATGGCCGTTCCCACCCTATATCATGTGATATGTTTGGATCCTTTTTCTCCCGCCTGACAGCCGCTCAGCCCGGAACTCTTCCGGCCGAAGATTGTCGTCTTGCGCTGACCGCTTTGCTGGTCCGCGTTGCCCGCTCTGATGGCTACTATGATGCCGATGAACAGACGCGTATTTTGCACGTCACGCAAGCACGCTATGAATTGTCCGAAGCGGATGCGCTTACACTCCGGGGTTTGGCGGAAACCCTTGAGGAAGAGGCCCCCGACACCGTGCGTTTTACCCGCGAAATCAAGGACGCCGTACCACTTGAGGATCGGGTCAAAGTGATCGAAGCACTCTGGCAAGTTGCCCTTGCGGATGGTCAACGCGATCAGCACGAAGACGCCTTGTTGCGCTTGGTGTCGTCGATGTTAGGGATCAATGACCGCGACAATGCATTGGCCCGTCAACGGGTTGAACGGTCTTTATGATCTCTACCCTGCCCATGTATGACCGCGACGAAACCGCCGCGGCGAATGACATTCTATGGGCTCTGATACATGACGAACTGGGGTTTGGCCCGTCTGAACTCACCCGCTCGGATGACCTCTGGGATATGTGGACATCCCCCGAACTGATATTGGCCCAGACCTGCAACCTTCCCTATCGGCTGCGCCTGCATGGCAAGGTGCAGCTGATCGGCAGCCCGGATTACCAACTTCCGGGGTGCCCGCCGGGCTACTACAATTCCGTTCTGATTGCCCGCGCCGATGACACACGCGCCCTCCCCGACCTTTTGGGCGCACGGGTTTTGATCAATCAAAACCATAGCCAATCGGGATTTGCCGCACTGTGGTATCACGCCGCCAACTTCGGCCTCACGCCCAACGTCACCGCCGAAACCGGTGGGCATGTGCGATCGGCTTTGGCCGTTGCCAAGGGTCACGGGGATTTGGCGGCGATAGACGCAATGAGTTGGCGTTTGATCAAACGTCACGATCCCCATGCCGCCCAGCTGCGCGAAGTCGATCGCACGGCCCCAACCCCGGCAACACCTTTCATCACCAGTTTGGGCCAAAACCCAGAGATGATTCGCGACGCACTGCAACGTGCCATTGTGCGACTCGATCAAAAAACACGCGAAACGCTATCTTTGTATGCAGTCTGTGCGCTAGAGGATTCGGCATATCTCAACCTTCCGAACCCACCTACGCTGCACTTTGCACAGGTTAACGCGTCGTAAACCATCAAATGCACGTACCAGAATGGCGTTTTGCACATTGCATCGGGTCAAAGTTTTGCTGCACTCTGCCCGACAAAGAAAATTACCCAAGGTCAGCCGTGAACGCTTCCAATCCTGTTATCGAGATCCGCAACCTCCACAAAGCCTATGGACAGCTTGAGGTTCTCAAGGGCGTCGACATCACGGCCCACGCCGGGGATGTGGTCTCGCTGATTGGCTCCTCGGGGTCGGGAAAATCAACACTTTTGCGGTGTTGCAACCTTCTCGAAGACAGCCAACAGGGCGACATATTGTTCAAAGGGGAACCAGTCACTTGGAAGGGCAACGGGCTACACCGCCATCCTGGTGACGCAAAACAGGTGCTGCGCATTCGCACCAACCTGTCGATGGTGTTCCAGCAGTTTAATCTCTGGGCGCATATGACGATTTTGCAAAACGTCATGGAAGCCCCGGTCACAGTTCTCGGACGCGACCGTGATGAGGCCGAAACCGCCGCGCGCAAATATCTCGACAAAGTCGGGATTGGCGACAAATGCGATGTTTACCCTGCCCAGCTTTCCGGTGGTCAGCAACAGCGCGCAGCAATTGCCCGCGCGCTATGTATGGAACCCGAAGCGCTTTTGTTCGATGAACCGACAAGTGCGCTCGACCCGGAGTTGGAACAAGAGGTTGTCAAAGTCATCAAGGATCTGGCGCAAGAGGGGCGCACGATGCTGATTGTGACTCATGACATGAAGATGGCCTCGGATGTGTCTGACCATGTGGTCTTTCTTCATCAAGGTCTCATCGAAGAAGAAGGCGCGCCGGAACACTTGTTTGGCGCACCAAAATCAGAACGGCTTCAGGGGTTCCTGAAGTCGACAACACACGTTTGAAGTAAGGTCCGCAAAGGGCCAGCAATAGGGAGCAAACCATGAAAAACCTACTTATCGGAACCGCCGCTCTGGCGATGATGGCAAGCGCTGCTTTTGCCGCAGACACCGTTCGTCTGGGCACCGAAGGCGCTTACCCTCCATATAACTTCCTCAACGATGCGGGCGAAGTTGATGGGTTTGAGCGCGAGCTGGGCGACGAACTGTGCAAGCGCGCCGAGCTGACCTGTGAGTGGGTCACCAACGATTGGGATAGCATCATCCCCAACCTGGTGTCATCGAACTACGACGCAATCATCGCCGGCATGTCAATTACTGCTGAGCGCGCCGAAGTTGTTGATTTCTCTCAGAACTACACACCTCCGTCGCCATCTGCCTATGCGGCGATGTCCGAGGGCGTCGACCTTTCAGGCGGTGTTGTTGCGGCCCAAACCGGCACCATTCAGGCTAACCACGTTGTGGATAGCGGCGCGACCCTGTTGGAATTCCCAACACCGGACGAAACCATTGCCGCTGTGAAATCCGGCGAAGCTGACGCTGTTATGGCCGACAAAGACTACCTGATCCCAGAAGTCGAAGCCTCGGACCTGATGTTTGTTGGTGACGATGTGCCATTGGGCGGCGGCATTGGCATGGCCTTCCGCAAATCCGATCCTGAACTGCGCGGCAAATTCGACGCGGCGGTTGCCTCGATGAAAGAAGATGGCACGCTCAACGAGCTGATCATCAAGTGGCTGGGCGAAGAGTCCCCACGCTTCTGATCCATTGATCATTGGGGCGTGCAGCTTTGCGCGCCCCTTTTCCATGACGTGACTTGGCCGCATCGCCAAAGTCGCCAACATGACGAGGTCCGTCATTTTCGCACATTGCGCAAACCCCGAAACGCTTGAAGGCATCAAGTGGTTGTCCTGTTACCTGACAACAGGCAAGCACATGGCCTTCTACGCCTCCTTTGGTACGGTCCTTCTTTTGCTGGCGATCACCGCCCCCACCGCCCTTGCGTTTGGCTTTGGCGGGGCAACGGCGGCACGATCCAGTTTCACACCGCTTCGTTGGTTTGGGCGCAGCTACATCGCCATCGTGCGCGGTGTGCCCGACATCGCGTTTTTCCTGTTCTTCGTGATTGCCTTGGATCAGGGGTTTGAATGGATGCGCCACAAGGTCAAATGCCCCGATTGGGAACAACCCATTCGACAGGGCAATGATTTTGTCGTCTGCGCCGAGGCCAAATTGCCGCTGTCGGATTCGGCACAATGGGTGCATGAATCCTATGGGTTTATGCTGGCGGTTCTGACTTTTGCCATTGTGTTCGGGGCTTTTGCGGCGAACGTACTATTTGGGGCCATGCGGGCGGTTCCACGCACACAACTGGAAACCGCTGAAAGCTATGGCATGAGCCCGCGTCAAACATTTTGGCGCATCATGGTGCCGCAAATGTGGGTCTATGCCCTGCCCGGTCTGTCCAACCTCTGGATGGTTCTGATCAAGGCGACACCGCTTTTGTTCCTGCTCGGCGTCGAAGACATTGTCTATTGGGCGCGCGAATTGGGAGGGTCCAAGACCGCCCGCTTTACGGATTACCCGCATGGGGATTGGCGCATGTGGTACTTCTTTGCGCTGTTGGTTTTCTATCTCGCCTTTACCAAAGTCTCTGAGGTCGTTCTTGACCGGTTGATGGCCCGTCTGACCAAAGGTCAGGCCACTTCGGGTGGCGAAGCGCAAAGGAAAACTGCATGAGCTGTTGGCAGACAATCACCGACTATAGCCTGCGCTCGATTGGCTATGGCGAACGGCTTTTGCCGCGTGGGGATTTTACCCTGTGCCAACAATTCACCCTGATCGGGTCGGGCATGATCTGGAACATCTACTTTGGTGTTCTTGCCCTGCTGGCCGGTTTCTTTTTGGCAACCGCTGTTGCCCTAGGCAAATCCAGCAGCATCTGGCCGATCCGCAAAGCCTCTGAATGGTTCATCTTTCTCTTTCGCGGCTCGCCGCTGTTCATCCAGTTCTTCTTTGCCTACTTCCTGTTTGTCGCTCTCAAGGGCGTCATTCCTGCCCTCGCCCCCTTTACCGCGCCGTGGCTAGGCGCATTGACGGTGCTGTTTCTCAACACCGCCGCTTATTCCGGTGAAATCTTTTACGGCGCGCTCCAATCCATCCCCAAAGGCGATACCGAAGCCGCCGATGCCTATGGGTTTTCCGGCTGGAACAAGTTCCGCAAAATCACCTGGCCCACGATGTTGCGGCTAGCGTGGCCCGCCTACACGAACGAAGCAATCTTCCTCTTTCACGCCACCACGCTTGTCTATTTCTCCGGCTTTCCGGCGCTAAAGCAACGGGGAGACGCGCTTTATTACGCAAACTACTTTGCGGACAAGACGTTTAACCCCTTTGTCCCCTACCCCATTTTGGCCGGGTATTTCATCTTGCTGACATTGGTTGTGATTGGCGTTTTTGGCATCATCAATGGCCGTCTCAATCGACATCTACCGCAAAACACCCGCGCCAAGATCAAAGTTCGCCCCAACCTGATCCGCTAAATGCCTGTTGTTTGATCATGTCGTCAGGCTAAGGAAATCCCCCTTGCCAGCGCGTTCTCTCGCGCCTACGATGAATTTGATCAAATTAATTCGACAGGACGTCTTATGGTTTCCCCGCGTTTAGGACCAAACGCCGACTGGCTGCGCGATCACCCTCAGGCCCGCACCATCCGTGCCGCCGCCTGTGACCTCAATGGTGTGGCGCGCGGTAAACGTATGCCCATTCCAAGCGCAGAAAAGGTGCTTAAGGATGGCACGCGCTTTCCGATGTCGGTGCTCAACCTTGATATCTGGGGTGAAGACATCGAAGACAGCCCGCTGGTCTTTGAAACTGGCGACAAGGATGGCCAGCTGTTCCCGACCGAGCGTGGCTTTGTGCCCATGCCGTGGCTTGATGCGCCGACCGCCCTGTTGCCGATTTGGATGTTTCACGAAGATGGCCGCCCCTATGATGGTGATCCGCGCCATGCGCTGGCCCGTGTTGCCGACCGATATGCTGACAAGGGCCTTACCCCTGTTGTCGCGGTTGAGCTTGAGTTTTTCCTTATTGACGACAGCAGCCGCAATTTGCAGGTTCCGATTAGCCCGCGTTCCGGCAAACGCCGCAAGGCCGCCGAAATCCTGTCAATCCGGGCGCTCGATGCCTTTGACGGCTTCTTTACCGAGCTCTACGAGGCTTGCGAAGCCATGGAAATTCCCGCCGACACCGCCATTTCCGAGGCCGGTCTGGGACAATTCGAAATCAACCTTGTCCATGTTGCCGATCCGCTGCGCGCCGCCGATGATGCGTGGCTGTTCAAAATGCTGGTCAAAGGGCTGGCTCGCCGTCATGGTTTTGCCGCCAGTTTCATGGCCAAACCCTATGACGACTATTCCGGAAGCGGCATGCACGCGCATTTCTCCGTACTGGATAAGGGCGGCAAAAACATCTTTGATGATGGCGGTGAAAATGGCACCCCGGCGCTCCACCACGCCATTGCCGGCTGTATGTCCGCCCTACAGGACAGCACATTGATCTTTGCCCCGCATGCCAATTCCTATGACAGGCTTGTGCCCGGCTCACACGCCCCAACAAGCGTGTGTTGGGCCTATGAAAACCGCACGGCGGCCATTCGCGTTCCCTCTGGCGCCCCCTCTGCCCGGCGCATCGAACATCGGGTCGCGGGCGGTGATGTGAACCCCTATCTGGCGCTGGCCGCCATTTTGGGCGCCGCCCTAAACGGGATGGAAGACGCGGCCAAGCCCCCCGCCCCGATCACCGGCAATTCCTATGATCAGGACCTGCCACAGGTTCCAAGTGATTGGAAAACGGCGATTGATCGTTTTGAAGCCAGCCCGCATATCCCGCGCATCTTTGCACCGGATCTAATCCGCAACCTGTTGATGACCAAAAAACAAGAACATCGCGACATGCAGGAGCTTACTCCCGCGGAACAGGTCGAAATCTACCTCGATACGGTCTAACCTGACCGTCTCAAACACGCCAAATAGGCTCTGACAAAACAACATGGTGTTCCATGAAAATTGGTATCTTGCAAACCGGCCTTGTGCCTGAAAATCTGGTGGAAGAGCACGGGGAATACCCCGAGGTCTTTATGAAATTCCTGACCGGATACGGGTTTGAGTTTGACAGCTACTCGGTTGTGCGCGGCGAATTTCCCTCTGGCCCTGAAGCCGCGGATGGCTGGCTTATCACCGGGTCCCGCCATGGCGTTTACGAAGATCACCCATGGATCGCCCCGCTCGAGGATTTGATCCGTGGGGCCGTGGCTGCGGGCAAGCCGATTGTCGGAATCTGTTTTGGTCACCAAATCATCGCTCAGGCCCTTGGCGGTCGGGTCGAAAAATACGATGGCGGCTGGGCGATTGGTCCACAAGACTATGATCTAAATGGCCAGAACATCACTCTGAACGCATGGCATCAGGATCAGGTCATCACCCCGCCAGACGGGGCCAAAACCGTTGGCAGTAATGCGTTTTGCACCCATGCCGCGCTTCTCTATCCGGGCAAGGCCTATTCAGTGCAACCGCATCCCGAATTTAGCGACGCCTATACCCAAGACCTAATCGACACGCGCGGCCCCGGTATTGTACCCCAAGATATCCTTGATCAAGCCGCTGCAAAACTCGGCACGCCGCTATCGGCGCAAAAGCTCGCCGATCAATTTGCCCTGTTTTTCCGCGAAGGGAGGATCGCATGAGCGATTTGATAAAAGACCTACCCGAAGCCGCGCAAACCTATCTCACCGGCCATCGTTTGGACGAGGTGGAGTGCATCATCGCTGACCTGCCCGGCATTGCACGTGGCAAGGCGGTTCCGGCGTCAAAATTTGCGCGCCAAGACTATTTCCACCTACCGGATTCGATCTTTTTCCAAACGATCACAGGCGGTTGGGGCGAAGCCGCCGATGACGACGGGTTCATCGAAAAAGACATGCTGCTCCGCCCAGATATGAGCACAGCCTCGGCCGCGCCATGGACGGGGGACTGGACGCTTCAGGTCATTCATGACGCCTATGATCGGCACGGGGACCCGATCCCCTATTCGCCCCGTAACGTGTTGAAACGCGTGGTGGACCTTTATCACCAACAGGGGTGGGAACCGGTGGTTGCGCCGGAAATGGAATTTTTCCTGATCGCCCGCAACCTTGACCCGGCGCAAGACATCAAACCGATGACCGGCCGATCGGGCCGCCCCGCCGCCGCCCGTCAGGCTTATAGCATGACCGCCGTTGACGAATTTGGCCCGGTGATCGACGACATCTATGATTTCGCCGAAGCGCAAGGGTTTGAGATCGACGGCATCACCCAAGAAGGCGGTGCGGGACAGTTGGAAATCAACCTCTTGCACGGCGATCCGGTCAAGCTGGCGGATGAGGTATTTTACTTCAAACGGCTGATCCGCGAGGCGGCATTGCGACATGATTGTTTCGCCACTTTCATGGCAAAACCTATCGCCGACGAACCCGGCAGCGCCATGCATATTCACCATTCGGTGTTGGATATGGAGACCGGGCAAAATATCTTTGTCGGCCCGCAAGAGGGCGAAACAGACGCGTTTTTCCACTTTATCGGCGGGCTACAAAAACACCTGCCCGAAGCGATTGCCGTGCTGGCGCCGAATGTGAATTCCTATCGCCGCTACGTGCGCGATCACGCGGCCCCGATCAATCTGGAATGGGCGCGTGACAATCGCACAACCGGTATACGCGTGCCGCTCTCTAGCCCACAAGCCCGTCGGGTTGAAAACCGCATCGCCGGGATGGACTGCAACCCCTATCTCGGCATCGCGGCCTCGCTCGCTTGTGGCTACTTAGGCATGATGGAAAAACTGCGCCCGTCGGCGCAATATCGCGGCGATGCTTACCAAGGCGAAGGCGATATTCCCCGTGTTCAAGGTCAAGCATTGGATCGCTTTGAAAACGCCGCAGCTTTGCACGAGGTCCTTGGCCCCGAGTTTGCGCGGGTGTTTTCGATTGTGAAACGGGCCGAATATGATGAGTTCCTTCAGGTGATTTCGCCATGGGAACGCGAACATCTATTGCTCAACGTCTAATGTGTGCGGCGCAGAGCGTACGCAAGATCGATCTAACCCTCGGGGGAAACGCATGTGAACCTGCTTTTTGCAAACGACAAACGCGGTGAACACCCGGCAAGCTGGTACGCCGCCACTGCTGGGGACGTGCCCAACTATCCGCCATTGCGCGGCGCGACACAGGCGGATGTTTGCATCATTGGCGGTGGGTTCACTGGGCTTTCGGCGGCGCTCCATCTGGCCGAGGCCGGTGTGAATGTGGTGTTGCTCGAGGCACAGCGCGTCGGTTTTGGGGCATCGGGCCGTAACGGCGGGCAGCTAGGTTCGGGCCAACGTCAGGACCAACAGGAGTTGGAACGCATGGTCGGCGACGACGCCGCGCGTAGACTTTGGGATTTGGGTGAAGACGCCAAGGCTTTGGTGCGTGATCTGATCGCCACCCACAATATCGATTGCGCGCTCAAAAACGGAGTCGCTTGGGCCGGATCATCGACAAAGTCAGTGCGCTGGACCCATGACTATGCCGACCATCTGTCGCGCCGTTATGGTTATGACGTTGATGTTTTGGACAAAGACGCCTTTTATCGTCTCTGCCCCTCCCCCACCTATCAAGGTGGTATTCTCGACAAGGGCGCTGCGCATTTGCATCCACTGCGCCTTGCCCTTGGGCTGGCCCGTGCGGCCACAACCGCTGGTACAAAAATTTATGAACGCGCCCATGTCCACGATGTTAAACCGGGGGCGAAAATCCGGATCGCCACGGACACCGGCCATGTCGAGGCCGATCACCTGATCTATGCCTGCAACGGTTATCTTGGCGGCTTGAACCGCAAGGTCGCCGCCCGCGTGATGCCGATCAACAATTTCATCGTTGCCACCGAACCTCTGGGGGAACGCGCGGCCGATGTCTTGGCCCAAGACGTGGCGGTCGCCGATGATCGCTTTGTCGTCAATTACTTCCGGCTTTCGGCTGACAAACGTCTGCTTTTTGGTGGTGGCGAAAGCTATGGCTACCGCTTTCCAAAGGACATCCGCGCCACCGTTTCCAAACCCATGTTGCAGATCTTTCCACATTTGCGCGATGTCTCTCTTGATTACGCTTGGGGCGGAACGCTAGCTATCACAATGAAACGTATGCCTTATTTGGTGCAACTGGCCCCCAATGTCTTGTCCGCGTCGGGGTATTCTGGGCACGGGGTTGGCAATGCCATTCAGGCCGGTCGCTTTATGGCTGAGGCGCTGCGCGGTCAATCCGAGGGGTTTGATACCTTTGCTGCCCTGCCGACCCCCGGCTTTCCCGGCGGTTCGGGGTTTCGCACGCCTCTACTTAGCCTCGCCATGAGCTGGTACGCGCTTCGCGACCGGTTGGGCGTCTAACAGTTTTTCTCCATGACAATTTGGTAAATTCCCGCCAACTGGCGCGGAAAATTCTTGGCCTGTGCGCACTCCTGAATTAAGAATACCGAAAACCGCAATTCAGGAAATTGAAATTCATGCTTCCGAACATGCACGACGCCGAACCCATCCCCGAAGCCGCCCGCGCCGAAATCGACCGGCTTTTGCAATCGGGTGACCTGTTTCGCTATCACGCACCAGAGGACGCGCCAGTGTCCCTTTTGGAACAGGAGTTCGCCGTCGAGCTAGGAAGCAAATTTGCCCTCGCAGTGTCCAGCTGTTCGGCGGCTTTGTTTTTGTCGCTGAAGGCAATGGGCCTCCCCCGTGATGCCCGCGTGATGATCCCGGCCTTCACCTTTGCTGCGGTTCCGTCGTCGGTGATCCATGCCGATTGCGTGCCGGTTCTATGTGAGGTCACCGACAATTACCGCATCGACATGACCGATTTCGAAGCCAAATTGCCCGGTGTTCAGGCCGTCATCATAAGCCATATGCGTGGCCATACTTCGGATATGGACGCCATCATGGCGCTCTGTGATACACGCAACATCCCGGTGATCGAAGACGCCGCCCATAGCCTTGGCACCACATGGCATGGGCGCAATATCGGAACCATCGGCAAGGTCGGGTGCTTTAGCTTTCAAAGCTACAAGATGATCAACGCCGGCGAAGGTGGGATCATGGTGACGGATGATGCCGATCTTGTGGCACGTGCCGTTATCCTCTCTGGTGCATATGAGCACAACTGGCGCAAGCATATGGATCGCAAGGACAATTCAACCGAGTTGGAAGCGGCATTTGACCGGTGGCAAAACAAGCTCCCACTCTACAACCTGCGTCTATCCAACCTTGCGGCGGCGGTGATCCGTCCGCAAATTCCGATCCTGAAAAACCGTGTTCAGGAGGGGCGGCGCAACCATGATCACGTCGCGACATTGATCAATCAAAGCCCGTGGATTTCGGTTCCCGCCAAGCTTGATCCCGAAAACCGAGCGCCGGATTCCTTGCAATTCAACCTTGATGGGATGAGCGATAGTGACGTTCAGGCCTTCGTGGGCGTAGCGGCGGAGATGGGCGTCAAAGTTCAGGTCTTTGGCCTGACAACTGATAACGCGCGGGCCTTTTGGAACTGGGAATTTTTGCCCGAGCAGGTTGAGCTTCCACAGACACGCGCCATGCTCATGCGGGCCTGTGACACGCGCCTCCCTGCGCGTCTGACCCAATCGGATTGCGAGGCCGTCGCTACCGTTCTGACCCAAGCCGCTGATCAAGTTATGGGGCCGTTGCGCGTTTACGGAACCTGATTGTCACAAACAAAAAAGGAGGGGTAAAAACCCCTCCAATCTTCAAGGTTTGTGCAGCTTTACTTGTCCAACTTGGACAGTTTATTTTGCAGATCACTCAGCTGTTTGCGAATAGCTTCGAGGTCTTCGCCCTCTTCTGGTGCGTCCTGAGTCGGAGCTGTTCCTCCGGCTATTCCACCCGTCATTGCCTTCATGAACGCTTCTTGTTGCGCCTGCATGGCTTCGAAACCCGGCATTTGGGTCAACGGGTTCATTTTGGCCATCGGATTGGCCCCACCCATATTCTCCATCCACTTGGATTGGCTATCGCGGAACATCTCGAAACTTGCGGCCAAAAACTGCGGAACCGAGCTTCCGGCTTGGGTCGTGTAGCTGCGCACCAAATCCGTTAAGACGTTGATAGGAAGAACACTTTCGCCCTTGCTTTCGTGTTCGGCCACAATCTGCAATAGATATTGGCGGGTCAGATCATCACCCGACTTAAGGTCAATAATCTCAACATCACGACCATCGCGAATAAAGCCAGCAATGTCCTCCAGCGTCACATAATCCGACGTCTCCGTGTTATAGAGCCGCCGACTGGCGTAGCGTTTTATCAATAGCGGCTTATCTTTTTCAGCCATCCTCGCCTCCCCTGCGATGCAGCAATGCAGAAAAAGCTTATGCGAGCGCAGAAGAAAAAGAAAGCCTACCATAAGGATAGCGGCGAATTCGCCGCGTCAGAACAGGCTGCCTTGTTCCGGCTTTGGTGGCGTTTGCGATTTTTTCGTCGGTTTTCGCAAGGTTGCGCCATCGCCAACCGCCACTTTCCCATCCGCGAACTCGATTTCCAAAGCCTCGGCTTTCTTTGCACCCGCAGTGGTTGTGACCACATCGCCATCCCCGCGCACAACCGCATAGCCGCGCCGCAGCGTTTCCTTGTAGCCCAAAGTTTCGCGCAACCGGTCCAGCGCATCCAATTTGGATTGTGCCTCTGAAATCCGCCCGCGTTGCGCCTCGTCCAACCGGCGGGACAGCCCAACAAGCCGATCAGATTGCACCGCAATTTCCCGCTGAATTGGGCGCGGAGACAACCGGCCAAGCCGTTGTACCAAGGCCTCGCGCCGGGTTTGCACCAACCGCTTAAGCGCCGGTTGAAGCCGTGTTGCGCGATCCGACAAGCGCGATTGTTCCGCTGCAATGGCGCGGCTCAACACACCGGGGCGCAGGCTCCCGGCGCTTTCAGACAGGCGCAGGCGTTGACGGTCAACCAAACGCCGCAACCCAGCGGGGAGTTTATCCCCCATGATATCAAGCCGCTGGCGTGGCCCATCCAACAAAGTTTCTGCACGCGGCATCGCGCGTCCCAAATCCCGCAACCTTTGGCCACGGTGTTCCAAACGTTGCTCCACCGCGCGGGTCATTCGCGCATCATAGTCGCGCAGCCCGGCCAAAAGCTCCATGCGCACCGGCACCGCCAGCTCCGCTGCCGCAGTTGGGGTTGGGGCCCGTATGTCCGATACGAAATCGATCAACGTCGTATCGGTTTCGTGTCCAACGGCCGAAATCAACGGAATGTCCGATGATGCTGCTGCCCGTGCCACGATCTCTTCGTTAAATCCCCAAAGGTCTTCGACTGAACCACCGCCCCGCGCCACAATCAACAAATCGGGGCGTGGCATCGCGCCTCCAGGTGTCATGCGGTTGAACCCCTCAATGGCGCGCGCGACTTCGGGGGCACATTTCGCGCCCTGAACGGCCACCGGCCAAACCAAAACCTTACGTGGAAAACGATCGCGCAAACGGTGCAGGATATCGCGGATCACCGCCCCCGAGGGCGAGGTCACAACCCCAATAATTTCAGGCAGATAGGGAAGTTTTTTCTTGAGAGCAGCTTCAAACAACCCTTCGGCTTGCAACTGCGCCTTGCGCTTTTCCAGCATCGCCATCAGGGCCCCGGCCCCGGCTGGGCGGATTTCTTCGAGGATGATCTGATACTTGGATTGGCCTGGAAAGGTGGTCATCTTGCCGGTGGCGATGACCTCCATGCCCTCTTCGGGCTGGGTCTGTTGACGTGCGGCAACACCCTTCCACATGATCCCGGAAATGACCGATTTGTCATCCTTGAGGTCAAGATAGATATGCCCGGATCGTGGCCGGCTAACTCGCCCAACTTCGCCGCGCACCCGTACAAACCCAAACTCGCCCTCAATCGTGCGTTTCACCGCGCCAGAGAGTTCGGAAACCGTGAATTCCGGGGCGTTATCCGATGTGTCAGGGGTGTCGTCGAAAAGATCCATACTCTGCCTCTTAGCGGGGTTGGGCGCAGTTTAGTGGGTTCGGTGTTTGGACGCTAGTCACCGCAGCCACCACCGCAACCAACGCCACCACTGTCACCGCCTGCCTTTTGTGGGCGCTGTCTATGGATCCAAATCTGAATCAACACGATAGGTACGAGTGCCAACAACGCTGTTTTTGGCCAACCGACAGAACTTACCACCGTGGCAAAAATAAGAAACCCAATCTGTAAGCCGCGTAAAATGAACCGGCTAGGCGCAGGGCGCCAATAGCGATCCGGCGCGGATTTTCCGAATTCTTGCTCATATTGCTCAAGGGTTGCCTCGAACCGAGGCGACTCATTCGGAGGTGGACCACCGGGATTGTGATGTAGCTTGCGGCCCAGTGCCTCTGGGCAAAAGCGATTCCAATAATCGGCGGTCAAGGTCAGATGGATATGCCAGATTTCATCGACATAGGTGGATGGGCGCGTCTCACCCGGGCAGGCAATGCACAGATAGGTAAAGCGCCGATATTCAAAAATCATCGCGTTGACATCACGCGCATTATATCCGGTCTTCAGCCTAACGTAGTCGCCAAAGAGCATACCATCGACTGAAGGAAACTCATAGGCCGCGATCCGCGACCACAGGTCAGGATCACTTAGATTACCATTCATCGCCACAACTCTTGCCGTTTTTACCCACGGCCATTAGACCGCCCCCAACGGATACCAAGGGGACCATGCGATGAACATCCTTATTCTCGGAAGCGGCGGGCGCGAGCACGCATTGGCATGGGCAACCTTGCAAAACCCCAAGTGCGACAAGCTGATCGTCGCGCCCGGCAACGCGGGTATCGCGCAAATCGCCGAATGCGCGCAATTCGACATTAATGATGGTGGCGTGGTAGCCGAATTCGTCTCTGAAAACGCCATTGATCTGGTGATCATCGGCCCCGAAGCCCCGCTTGCCGCCGGTGTCGCCGATCGCATGCGCGAGGCGGGTGTCTCGGTCTTTGGCCCCTCAGCAGCGGCGGCCAAACTCGAAGCCTCCAAAAGCTTTACCAAGGAAATCTGCGACGCCGCAAATGCCCCCACCGCCGCCTATGGCCATTTCACCGATGCAGAGGCCGCCAAGGCGCATGTACGTGAAACCGGCGCGCCTACCGTGGTCAAGGCCGATGGTCTGGCGGCTGGCAAAGGTGTGATAATCGCCGAAACCGTCGCCGAAGCCGAAGCCGCGATTGACGATATGTTCGGCGGAAGCTTTGGAGCGGCAGGTGCCGAAGTGGTAATCGAAGAGTTTATGACCGGCGAAGAAGCGTCGTTCTTTGTGCTGGTCGATGGAGACATTTGCCTGCCCATTGGCACGGCCCAAGACCACAAGCGCGTTGGCGAAGGCGACACCGGATTGAACACCGGCGGAATGGGCGCGTACTCCCCCGCGCCAATCATGGATGATGCGGTCACCCAAAAGGCGCTTGATGAAATCGTGCGCCCGACCATGGCAGAAATGGTGCGCCGTGGCACCCCCTATCAGGGTGTCCTGTATGTTGGTCTGATGATCGAAAACGGGCAACCGAGGTTGGTGGAATACAACGTGCGCTTTGGTGATCCTGAATGTCAGGTCCTGATGCTGCGTCTGGGCGCGCAGGCGTTTGATTTGATGCAAGCCTGTGCCGAAGGCCGGTTGGATGAGGCACAGGTCACATGGGCGGATGATCACGCGATGACCGTGGTTATGGCCGCCAACGGCTACCCCGGTTCCTATGAAAAAAGCACCGAGATCAAAGGGCTCGGTCGCCTGAAGGCCGATAGTTTCAACATGATGTTTCATGCCGGAACCACCGCCGAAAATGGCAAGGTGTTGACCAGCGGCGGACGGGTTTTGAACGCCACGGCGCGCGGTGAAACCCTGCAAGAAGCGCGGGATCGCGCCTATGCGATGGTGGACGCGGTGGATTGGCCCGAAGGGTTTGTGCGCCGCGACATTGGCTGGCGCGCGTTGGGCTAAGCCGCAAATACCATTTAGAAAAAAGACAGGGGGCCAAACGGCCTCCTTATCTAAACGCAAGCAGAGTGACGCGACTTTAGGGGGTCATCACCCCTTGTTCCGTCACGATCATATCCAATGGTTGGTCTGTCGCCTCAAGCGGTAAATCTTCGGCCTCTTGCGCGGCAAAGGCAAAGCCAATGGCCAGCGTCGGACGTTTGGCCCGCAACTCTTCCAATGTGCGATCATAAAAGCCGCCACCATAGCCCAAACGCCCCCCCGACCGAGAAAAGGCCACCAAGGGCACAATGACAATTTCTGGTTCGATAAACTGAGGGTTTTCGGGGATTTTCGCCCCAAATGGTCCATCTTGCATGGCGCGGCCCGGTTCCCACAGCGCGAATTTTAGCGCTTGCCCGGCGGCAATGATCACCGGAACGCTCACCGGGCCATGGGCTGCGGCCTCTTCCATGGCGGGCACGGGATTGATCTCGGTCCGGATCGGCATGTACCCCGACAGGGGCACGCTGCGATAGCCCGCCAGCAAACTGCTCAGATGCCCGGCAGCCCCGGGGGGACGCGTATCATAGGCGGCTTTGCGCAGGGCAAAGGCCTCTTTTCGTGCAACGGCTTTGCGCTCATCCAAATCCATTTTGCGCCCCTATAGCAACACCATGACAGCCAACCCAAGGAAGGCAAAGAAGCCGACCACATCGGTCACGGTTGTTACAAACGCCCCGGAGGCCAGCGCCGGATCAACCCCGGCCTTTTCAAGAACCACAGGAATGGCAATTCCGGCAAGCCCGGCAACGACCAGATTGATCACCATTGCGGCGGCGATCACCGCACCCAAGGCGGGAGAGCCAAACCAAATCACCCCGACAATCCCCATGATCACGGCAAAGGCGACGCCATTGACAAGGCCCACCAACACTTCGCGTCGGATGACCCGCCAGATGTTGGCACCGGTCAAATCCTTGGTTGCCAAAGCGCGCACGGCAACCGTGAGCGATTGCGTTCCCGCATTGCCCCCCATAGAGGCGACGATCGGCATCAACACCGCCAAAGCCACAAGTTGCGAAATCGCGTCTTCGAATTGCGCAATGACCAGCGACGCCATCACCGATGTTACCAAGTTGACCGCAAGCCAAGGAAAACGCCGCTTGGTGGTATCGATCACTCGGTCAGACAAGCGGCTTTCACCGTCAACACCCGCAAGGCGCAGGATGTCTTCTTCGTTTTCTTCGTCCAAGACCGCCATGGCGTCATCGATTGTGATCACACCAACAAGCCGGTCGTTTTCATCCACGACCGGGGCTGAGATCAGGTGGTATTGGTTGAATGCATAGGCAACTTCGCCCTCGTCCTGCAGCACTGGTATTGTTTGAAACGTCTCTTCAAGGATCGATTTCAACAACACCTCGCGCCGCGATGACATAAGGCGCCCAAGGGTGATATTGCCGACCGGGCGCAAGCGCGGGTCAACCAGAACCACATGGTAAAACTGCTCAGGCAAAGAATCGTTATTGCGCAAGTAATCAATGGCTTCTCCGACATTCCAATGCTCAGGTGCCATCACCACCTCACGCTGCATCAAGCGACCAGCTGAGAATTCTGGATAGGTCAGCGATTGTTCAACCGCAGCCCTATCGCTGTCTTCTAGCGCGTCAAGAATGGCTTCTTGCTGCGGCTCTTTCAGATCTTCGAGGAGGTCAACAACATCGTCCGATTCAAGATCGCGCACCGCCTCGGCCAGAACCTGCGGTTTTAGAAGGCCAATCACCTCTTCCCGGATCGCATCGTCTAGTTCCGACAGAATTTCACCGTCGAACTCTTGATCATATAGGCGCACCAAACGCATACGATCAAAGGCGTTGATCTGTTCCAAAAGGTCCGCGATATCAGCCGCGTGTAACGGCTCCATCATCGCCAACAGCGACTCGCGATCCTCGCGATCTACGGCAAACAGAACCTGCGCAACATCCTTGCGATCCAGCGCATATTCCCCATCTGTCTCTGCCACCTGTTTTTGGATGTCATCAGCCATACGCACCTCCGGGGAATCTTGGGCTGACTTTAGGGCATGGGCTAGCGGGGGAACAGGGTGCTTGCGCAATGATACTGCGGCAATTTACCTTTGGCATTCGTGCGCTTAACGTGGCGCATCACATCAGGAGCCCCCATGACCCAAACTTGCCTGCATCTTGGCCAAACCCTTTGGTTTGACGGCGATCCCTTTGCCAATGGGATCGAAACAGCCCGCCATGAAACACGCGGGGCGGTGTTGGTTGAAAATGGGGTGATCCATGCGGTTGGCCCGGCTGCTGATTTGCGATCGGCCTACCCGTGGGTAGAGGTTGAGGACCACAAGGATGGTTTGATCGTCGCCGGGTTTGTGGACGCCCACGCCCATTACCCGCAAACCGGCATTATCGCGAGCTGGGGCAAGCGGTTGATAGATTGGTTAAACTCCTACACTTTCCCCGAAGAAATGCGGTTTGGCGATCGCGCCTATGCCGATGAGATCGCCGGGCGCTACCTTGATTTCTTGCTGGCCAATGGCACCACGAGCGTTTGTTCCTTTTGCACTATTCATCCCGCCTCCGTCGACGCGTTCTTTTCGGCGGCGGCCGATCGCAATATGCGGGTGTTTGGGGGCAAAACCTGTATGGATCGCAATGCGCCTGATGGTCTGCGCGATACCGCCAAAAGCGCCTATGACGACAGCCGTCGCTTGCTCGAACATTGGCATGATCGCGGGCGTGCGTCTTATGTCATCACCCCTCGGTTTTCGCCAACTTCAACTCCAGAGCAACTTGAGACGCTCGGCACCCTTTGGGCCGAAAATCCCGATTGCTTAATGCAAACCCACCTAAGCGAGCAGACCGACGAAATCGCCTGGGTCAAAGGTCTGTACCCGCAGGCACGCGATTACCTCGATACATACGAGGCCTATGGATTGCTTGGTGAAAAGGGCCTCTATGGTCATGCAATTCATTTGGAAGATCGCGAAAAGAATCAGCTCAAAGACGTGGGAGCGTCTCTGATCCATTGCCCGACCTCCAATACTTTTATTGGGTCTGGCCTGTTTGATATGGCCGGGTTGAAATCCGCCGGGCAACAGGTGGGATTGGCCACCGATACAGGGGGCGGATCGTCCTTTTCGATGTTGCGCAGCATGGCCGCCGCATATGAAATCGGCCAATTACGCGGGACGCCGCTACATGCCGCGGAATTAATTTGGTTGGCCACCGCAGGGTCGGCTCGAGCGCTGCATCAACATCATCGTATCGGCAATCTTGGCGCGGGGATGGAGGCGGATTTCATTGTTCTCGACCTCGCTTCAACCCCAGAAATTGCGCAACGTAGCACCCGAGCACAAGAAATATGGGAAGCCCTGTTTCCAACCATCATGATGGGGGACGATCGCGCAATTTCAGCGACTTACGTGGCGGGCCGCAAAGTCAACGGGTAACCCAATCGGGGGTCGCCTAACCGCGGCAACCCGGCTTACCCAAGACCATGACCCAGATATCACCGGGGGCCCGCACCAAGCCGTATTCAGTGACACGACGATTCAGCATGTTTTTGCGATGGCCCGGGGACGCGGCCCAGCGACCCATGACTTCTGTCAGGCTGCGCTGGCCTTTTCCGATATTCTCGGCAACGACGCAGGGGCCATATCCCGTACGCCGCACCCGTTTCATCACATTGGACCCATCAGACCCGCCGTGCGCAAAGAACCCTTTGCGCGACATGTCCATGGCGTGTGCCATGGCAGCTTGTTCAAGTTTTGAAGACGGTTTCACAGCACCAAGCCCCTGTTCTGCTCGCAAGCCGTTCAACATTTGGCGCGCCTGTTGCGCAGTTGCCGATTGGCCCAAGCCGATCATCAGCGTCAAAATCAAGACAAAGCGCAACATGGTATTCCTCACTCCGGTGTCACAGGACCCTACAATTGTTCACTCAAAGCCTGTGCTAGCTGATTCTGTTTAACAATGGCCTTCTCAAGGTCAATTCCGGTGACGTGTCCATCGCGCACCACTTGCCGCCCCTCAACCATGAGGTGTTTGACCCAGACCGGCCCCGCCAACAACAGAGCAGCAGGATCCCAGCTCCCCGCGCTTTCGATACCAGCAATATCCCAAAGTGCCAGATCGGCGCGTTTTCCAACGGCAATTTGCCCACAGTCATGGCGCCCCAACACCTCGGCCCCGCCGCGTGTTGCAATGCGCAAAGCTTCACGCGCGCTCATGGCATCAGCGCCACTGGCAACACGTTGCAAGAGCATGCTTTGCCGTGCCTCAAGGATTATGTTACCGGCGTCATTGCTTGCTGATCCGTCGACACCAAGGCCGACTTTCACCCCGGCGTCACGCATTGCACGCACCGGAGCAATACCCGAGCCAAGCCGACAATTGGAACAGGGACAATGGGCTACACCCGTACGCGTTTTAGAAAACAAATCAATCTCTTGCCCATCAAGTTTGACACAATGCGCGTGCCAAACATCCTCCCCGGTCCACCCCAAATCTTCGGCATACTGTCCGGGGCGGCAGCCAAATTGAGCAAGGCTATAAGCAATATCTTCATCGTTTTCGGCCAAATGGGTGTGCATCATCACACCTTTGTCTCGCGCCAAAAGGGCGGCATCACGCATCAGCTCGCGGCTGACCGAAAACGGCGAACATGGGGCCACGCCGACGCGCACCATCGCCCCATCCCGAGGGTCATGGAATCCGTCAATCACACGAATGCAGTCTTCAAGAATGGCCGCTTCGTTTTCGACCAAACTGTCCGGCGGCAAACCGCCGTCACTTTCACCAATGCTCATCGCTCCCCGCGTCGGATGAAAGCGAATCCCAAGTTCCTGAGCAGCAAAAATCGTATCCTCAAGGCGTGCACCGTTGGGATAAAGATAGAGATGGTCCGAGCTCATCGTACAACCCGAGAGCATCAGTTCGGCCAGTCCAACCTGCGCCGAAGTGAACATTTCCTCAGGTCCAAAGCGCGCCCAGATAGGGTAAAGTGTTTTCAGCCACCCAAACAAAAGCGCGTCCTGCCCGCCCGGAACAGCACGGGTCAGAGTTTGGTACAAATGGTGGTGGGTGTTGACCAATCCCGGTGTAACGACGCATCCCGCCGCCTCTACCACCTCGCCAGAACTCTGTAAAGATTGGCCAATTTCGGCAATAACACCGCCCTTTAGCCGGATATCATATTGGGTCAACTCGCGGCCCAGATCATCCATGGTCAGGATAGTATGGGCGTTACGGATGAGGGTTTCCTGCATCACGATCTCCGCCCTTTTCGGTATGTCGAAAACCAGCGACGCCAGAAAAGGGAAGGACGCGTCTACCGGTTTTTTAGGTTTAAGCCGAGGCTAGTTTAAACGTGACGTTTCAGGATTGCCAAGGCCTTGGCATGAATATCTTTGTTGGCTGCTGCGATGGCACGCCCGCCATTATGGGCAGGCCCACCTTGCCAATCCGTTACCACGCCCCCCGCAGCCACAATAACGCCGATGGGCCCCTGAATGTCATAGGAGTTCAATCCGGCCTCAATCACAAGGTCAATTTGACCTGCGGCCAACAAGGCATAAGCGTAGCAATCCATCCCATAACGGACCAGTTTCACTTGCTCCGCCACTTTGTGAAACGCAGCCCCCTCAGTTGGGCTTCCAACCTCAGGAAAGGTCGTAAATAGAATGGCATCCTTAAGGTCTTGGGTGGTTTTGGTGCCAAGCGGGCCACCGCCATGCGGCCCCGTCCAATCTGCGCGCCCAAGACCGCCGACAAAACGTTCACCAATATAGGGTTGATCGACCACGCCTAGAATCGGGCCATTGGCATCCGACACCGCAATCAACACACCCCACGTCGGCGTCCCTGATACAAACGCCCGTGTTCCATCTATCGGATCTAGAACCCAAGTCAGACCGCTGTCACCGTCCTGTTGGCCGTATTCTTCACCCAGAATAGCATCAGATGGCCGTCGTTTAGCCAAGACATCGCGCATAGCGCATTCTGCTGCACGGTCCGCTTCGGTAACAGGGTCATACCCGGTTTCAAGCTTGTTGTCGGTCAACAGAGATGACGTGCGAAACAACGGCAAAATGGCCGATCTGGCCGCGTCGGCCATCGCCTCTGCGGTCGAAATCAGCTCATTCGCTAGCTCAGATGAGACCATGTCGCGCCCTCCGGTCCGGTGTTGCCACCGTGCTACCGCAAGGTCGCGTCAGGCTCAAGCAACGTCGGACAGAACACGCGCCAATTCAAACAAACGGCGGCGCTGGTTCTCTGGAATCGCATAGTAAGAGCGAACCAAATCAAGCGCTTCTTTGTCACCAAGGATATCTGCCGGGACATTGTCGGATGATTGCGATTGCTCCGAACCTTCGGTCTCAATCCCTTCAAAGAAGAAGCTGACTTTGACTTCAAGCGCATCTGCGATGTCCCAAAGACGCGACGCGCTGACACGGTTGGCCCCGGTTTCATATTTTTGAATTTGTTGGAATTTAATTCCAACTTTTTCGGCCAGCTGTTGTTGTGTCATCCCCACCAACCAACGGCGGTGACGGATACGTTTGCCGACATGTACATCTACTGGATGCGCCATACTAAGTTTCCCGTTCTTTGTTTCATGGGCGGGCCGAATTGGGCGCGCCATGCGCCACTAGTACCAATCAACCCGAACCTGTGCGCTTCATAACATGACTTGGTACTGCAAAAATGAGGTTAAGATCAAGTCACGCACAGTCGTAAAGATGGTAAAATTGCTCACAAATCAACACAAAGTTGCAATTTTCCCGTTATTGTCTCCTTTTACTCAACCCAACGTTAGACAACGAGCCATGTTTGACAGGGCCACCCGTAAAAGGCACTCATGCACGCAAAATCGGAGAGACCAATGCGCGCTTATCGACTCACCTCACACGAATCCCCCCCGACACTCTTAAATTGTGCTACGCCAACACCAAAACCCCAAGAGCTGTGTTTGCAAATTGCCGCCTGCGGGCTGAATTTTGCCGATCTGCTTATGATGAAAGGTACTTATCAAGAAACCCCACCCTTGCCCTTCACCTTGGGTATGGAAGTTTCTGGGGTTGTGACGGCCATTGGTTCAGGCGTAACCGGGTTTGAGCCAGGTGACCGAGTGGCGGTTTTTGGTGGTCAGGGTGGATTGGCCGAATATGGCTGCTTTGATGCCAATCGCGCCGTCAAACTACCCGACACAATGGGATGGACAGACGCCGCGGCCTTGCAAATTGCCTATGGGACATCACATGTTGCCCTCGATCACCGAGCCCGATTGCAACCCGGTGAAACGCTACTCGTCCTCGGGGCGGCAGGTGGTGTCGGTCTAACGGCCGTCGAGATCGGTAAACTGATGGGTGCGCGCGTCATCGCCTGCGCCCGCGGGGCCGACAAACTTCAAGCTGCCAAATCGGCCGGTGCTGACCACCTCATCGACGCCAAAACCGAAGACATCCGCGATGTGATGAAATCCTTGGGCGGGGCCGATGTTGTGTATGATCCTGTCGGCGGCGACCAATTCACCGCGGCTTTCCGATCCTGCAATCCAGAAGCGCGCATTTTGACTATTGGGTTCGCCTCTGGTGACGTTCCACAAATCAAGGCCAACCACCTTTTGGTCAAAAACATTTCGGTACTTGGGCTGTACTGGGGCGGTTACCTTTCGTTCCGCCCCGATGTACTTACAACCTCGTTGAGCCAACTCATGGACTGGCACGGTCAAGGAAAAATCAAACCGCATGTCAGCAACACGTTTCCGCTGGAACAGGCCGCCGACGGGCTCGAAATGCTCCGGACTCGCAAATCTACTGGCAAGGTTGTGATTGAAATCGCCGATCTCTAAGGCGCAGGCTGGAGGGCGGGCCGCTGCGTCCCAAAGGGGCGCGGCCGGGGCGCTCTACAGTCGCGCTTCCGCATTGTCTTTGGCCCAAACCATATCAATCATATTCTGTGTCCCTTTGGAAAACTCCAAAGGGCACGGATACGCCACCCCATCAAGGACCGAGCCATTAAAGGCTTCGACTTGATGCACATAGTGATTATCAGCTGGATAGCGAATGGCCTGCACCTCTGGCCCATCATCACCTTGCGTTTGCAGTTCAATCCGCGCTTCGCCATACAGATTGGCATTAAAGGGTGCGCTCAATCGCATCACGCCCTTTTCGCCGTGAAACACCATCTCCTGCCACGGTGCCATCCGCATCGAGACCACACCAGTATAATGGAATGACGGAAATCTTGCGGTAACATGGCTCCAGACATCTACACCATTTTCGCGGCGGATGTCTGTACTCAAAATCTCATCGGGCTCTTCCCCCGTCACAAATCGCGCAGCCCCATAAATATAGACACCAATATCGGGGATCGCACCGCCCCCTTTAGAAGGATCGTGGCGAATATTGCTGACATCCGCTGAATTGTCGTAGGAAAACGCGCCACTCACCCGGACAAGTTTGCCGATCGCTCCCGCCTCGTACAATGCCTTGGCCCGTAGCCACTGCGGATGATGCACGATCATATAAGCCTCTGCTGCCAGCAGCCCGGTTGCATCGCGCTTTGCAATCACTTGGTCAAATTCACTCGCATGCATGGCCAAGGGCTTTTCAACCAAGACATGTTTGCCCGCATCCATCGCTTTGGATGCCCATTCCACATGCAAATGATTGGGCAATGGGATGTAAACCGCGTCGACATTAGGCGACGTGATCAATGCCTCATAGCTGTCATACACCGTGATCCCGGTGGCAAAGGCGTCAAACGGCACTGCCTTATCCGCAGACGATGTTGCAAGCGCCACCAGCTTCCCACGCCGCGCCGCATTAAGGGCCGGCCCCATTTGGTCACGCGCAAACTTCGACGCCCCCAAAATACCCCAGCGCAGATGTGTCATAGCGAAATCCTCCTCCAGATGACATAGCGCCCAAGTCATGTTAGCGCCAGAACTAAATCGATTTAGCGAAAGCTCACAATTTCAAGAAACACAAACAAAAGCCCCTTTCCGGGGAGGTCGGAAAGAGGCCTTTGCCAGGGAGGAATAGAGTGGGTCAGGCCAAACCGCCTGTCCCTTATTCTCAAGCGCGGGCAAGCATACCTTGTTCTCGCGCCAATTCACGCATGCGCTTTTGCAGCTTTTCAAAGGCACGCACTTCGATCTGGCGAATGCGTTCTCGGCTGACATCGTATTGGCCTGACAGCTCTTCCAAAGTCACGGCGCTTTCAGCCAAACGGCGTTGTGTCAGAATGTCCTTTTCACGGTCATTTAACACATCCATCGCCTCGGCCAACAACTCGCGACGCGCTTCAAGCTCATTGCGTTCTGCATAGTCACCGGCCTGGTCAGCGTCTTCATCTTCGAGCCAATCCTGCCATTGCATGGTACCTTCACCTTCGGACCCGACGGTGGCATTCAACGATGCATCACCACCCGACATCCGCCGGTTCATCGACACAACTTCGTCCTTGGTCACACCCAAATCTGTGGCGATCTTTTCCACGTGTTCCGGGCGCAGGTCACCTTCTTCAAGGGCACCAATGCGATTTTTCGCCTTGCGCAGGTTAAAGAATAGCTTCTTCTGGGCCGACGTTGTGCCCATCTTGACCAATGACCATGACCTCAGGATGTATTCCTGAATGGCGGCGCGAATCCACCACATCGCATAGGTCGAAAGACGGAAACCCTTGTCCGGATCAAAGCGTTTGACCGCCTGCATCAGGCCAACATTGGCTTCTGAAATCACCTCAGCCTGCGGCAGGCCGTAACCGCGATAGCCCATCGCGATTTTCGCTGCCAGACGCAGGTGACTTGTGACAAGTTTATGCGCCGCGCGGCTGTCTTGGGTTTCCACCCAAGCCTTCGCGGCCATGAATTCTTCTTCTGGCTCCAGCAAGGGAAACTTGCGGATCTCTTGTAAATAGCGGTTCAGCCCGCCTTCAGGCGTTGGGGCTGGAAGGTTTGCGTAATTGCTCATGTCCCTGTTCCTCCAATCAATGTTATGACCGTTAACATCCAGATAGGCAGCGCTAACACCCGTTTCAAGGGCTGTGCTGCCAAAACGTTAATCACCAGATAAATCAACTTTGGCCGAATGTAAGGTAGATGTCCGTGCGCTCACGCACAGGTGCACTGTGTTACAACCAAGTTTACGAAGTCTTAACCCAGCCAGACAGTCAGGAAATCCCCCGCTCCTGCGACAGCAACCGCTCCTCTGCGGCCTGCAATCGCTTTATGGCCTCGTCCTGATTGGCCGCGCTGCGCCAAATCTTGAGACAAGACTTTGCCGACCACGGCAAAACAGCCCCCGCCATCCAGCCCCGCAACGTGGACGGCAAGGCATCAAAGTCTCGCATTTTGTTTCGCCCTCGCCGGGACTTCCTAAGATGTGTTTTACCGAGGTTGCTCATTGGTCACGCAATTATCAGAATTTTGCAACGTTATAACATCACAAAAATTCAACCAAAAGCCCCTTTTCATAACCCATCCAACGCGGCCCACAAAATGATGACTATTGGCGAAACTATCGCAGCAGCTTTAACAGCTCTGCCATATCCGCCGGAATCTCGGCCTGAAACAAGAGCGGCTCGCCGCTCACCGGATGGTCAAACCCCAATTCCCGCGCATGCAAGGCCTGACGATTAAAGGCCATCACTGCTTTATGCGCCTCAGGAGAGATCGCTTTGGCCGAGACTTTGCGCCGCCCGCCATAGACTGGATCCCCAACCAAAGAATGCCCCGCATGGGTCATGTGAACCCTGATCTGATGGGTGCGCCCGGTTTCCAAACGGCATTCCACCAAGGATAGCGTCTCCGGAGACCCGTATCGTTCCAATACACGGGCGTGAGTGATCGCATGACGCCCCTGCCCGTCAAAAAACACCGCTTGGCGTTGCCGTTCGGTTTTGTGCCGCGCCAAACCGCTGGTGATCGTGATGTCGCCACGCCCCCCCGCCGACACACCTTTGGTGCCCATCAAACGCGGGTCTGCCGGATCAGGAACGCCATTGACCAACGCAAGATAGGCACGCTGGGCGGTGTGTTTTTCGAACTGTTTGGCGAGGCCATGATGGGCCCGGTCCGATTTCGCCACCACCAGCAACCCGCTGGTGTCTTTATCAATGCGGTGCACGATACCTGGGCGTTTTTCGCCGCCAACGCCGGACAAATCCCCTCCGAAATGGTGCAGCAAGGCATTCACCAAGGTGCCATCCGGCGTGCCCGGTGCCGGATGCACAACCATCCCCGCCGGTTTGTTGACCACACAAAGGTCTTCGTCTTCCCAAACAATGTCCAACGGAATGTCCTGAGCCACCACGTCATAGCTCACCGCTTCGGGCACTTTGATGTTAATCTCATCGCCCTCTTGAACGGCTATCTTGGCACTGTCCAATACAACTCCGCCGCGCGTGACGGCCCCGTCGGCAATCAACCGCGCCAAGCGGGTGCGCGACAAAGCCGCCTCCTCTGGCACATCACGCGCCAAAGCTTTATCAAGACGAGACGGCGGATTGGCCGCTATGGTGATACAAAGGTTGGTCATGGACACCCCACAAGGCGATAATACGGGCGATAATCTGCCCGAACCACCCCAGTTGCGCTTTCTACGGCTTCTGGTGACGGTCCTTACGGGCGTGATGATTGCGGGGATCGTGCTGATCCTCGGCTTGATTTGGCACCGCTATAACAATGCCCGCGCCCCTCTGCCAGAGGTGATCACCCTTCCCGGTGGGGCAACCGCCACCGCCTATACCCAAGGACCAGATTGGTATGCCGTTGTGACAGACGACAATCAAATCCTGATTTTTGACCGTGCGAGTGGGAAATTGCGCCAGGAAATCGAGATCACACCGGAAAACTAGTCAAAGCGTTGGCCAACGTCATTCCCTTTGAAAAGCGCCTAAAGCTCTGCGGGGGAAGGACAATGAAGGTTCGGAGAATGGCGGTTAATTTCTTTGCTTCGCAGCCAAAAGCGACGGCAACTTGCCAAATACAGATTTCAATGAAAAACGAAGTCGCCAGAAGCAGAGCTTCGGCAAAGGCAACGGGCTATTGCATTTTCCCAAATGTATCTGCGTAGGCGTCGCTATCCAAAAGTTCATCAATAAACAACGAAACGAACTGACCGCGGTTCCCCATTCCAGATTTCACATAAATCTTTGAGAGTTGAGCGCGGACGGTCCCATCTGCAGTGTCGCGAAACTTGGCGATCTCACGAATATCAAACCCCTTTAAAGTCAAAAGAGCGACCTCCGCTTCTGACTTGGTCAAATTCCAGTATTCGAACCGCTCGCGCACCATTTCCGCAAACGCTTTCCTCGTCTGATCCAGCGTCGTTTCCGCCTGTTTCCAGAGCCTAACGGACCGAAGCATCTCAAAAGCTCCGAATACAACTCCAACAACCAATGCAATAACTGCGATTGCTTCATAGGTGGTATGGGGGTCCATTCCGATGGCCTGATAGTCAGTGAAAGCATCATCCACAAAGAAAAGAGCGCTTGCCGCCTGCAGAACGATCAAGAAGGCTAGCATCATGATACGCGGGCCAAAGCTGCGTTCTTTCAATGAAAGGAACTCGCGCTTCACGTGTTTAGACATTTTCGCAACCCCTACTAAGCTGTTGAGAACAAAGAATACGGGACCGCGCCAATTGCGGAATAAGCAGTTGCTTACGCCCCCTTCATTGACAAGGATTTTACCGCACCCCAAAAAAAATCCACTCCCATTGGACCGAAAGGAAACGGTATGGCTGACATCCTGGGCACCTCTGGCAACGATACACTAATCGGTACATCAGGGAATGACACTCTTCGGTCGTTTGGAGGAGTTGATGTCTTGACCGGAGCGGACGGTACCGATGACTATGTGTTGACCCAAGGCAGCGGCGGTTCAACTGTTACGATTTGGGACATGGGATTGGATGGCGCGACCGATACAATCACTGGCGGGCGCGGACTGTTTTCCTCTGCGTCGTTGGGGTACCAATCTTGGGCAACCGTAGAGCGGAACGGCAACAATCTGGAAATCGTTTTGCCAGGCAAACCGTCACGGTTTCGCAAACCCGGCTATGGGCCGTTGGCCATTGAAATTGTCGACCAATACGATGGCTCAGCTGTTGAGATCTTGCAATTGGGAACGACAATATACCGCTTGTCTGATAGTTTTTTGGGTACCGACGACAATGACATTCTGGCCGGGACGTCTTCTGCCGATAGCATTGTGGCGCTGGCTGGTGACGATTTTATCGGAGCGGGCGATGGCAATGACAGCGTATTCTCGGGGGACGGAAATGATACGGTTTTCGCGGGCGACGGCGATAACCTGATCGACGCCGGACAAGGTCGCAACATGGTTTTTAGCGGCACAGGAAATGACAGCATTTCCGCGGCGGACGGTTGGAACCAAATTGAAGCCGGGGCGGGAAACAACAGGATTTCAACTGGTCAGGGAAACGACACAATTGAAACGACCACAGGCTCGGACCGGGTTAATAGCGGTGCCGGAGCGGACTTGATAGATGCTGGGAACGGCGACAATACCGTCACAGGTGGCGACGGGGATGACACGATAGCAACAGGAACCGGCGACGACCTCTTGGTCGGGGGCAACGGCGGCGACACCTATCGCATCGCTTCGGATGGATCAGGCAATGATACTATTCGCGACAATGGTGATGCGGCCATTGTGACGTCTGGATGGTTGACGCGCAACATGGATGAAGTTGAGTTTTCCGGCTATTCGACGCTTTCCGAGGCCATCCGCAGCCTCAACATTCAAATCTCAAACAACGACCTTGTTTTGACCTATTGGAATAGCTCAACCCCATCTTTGCGGGGGCATATATGGGTCGAAAACCACTTTCTTGACGATAGGTTTGCCCTTGAACGCATTGATTTTGGCTTTGGAACGGCAGGAATTTACCACCTCTCTTTGCTTGAGGGAGATGGGTTCACCTATTCAGTGCATGACGGGCCGGATACCGGGGGCAATGACATTGTTCTTGGGACACTCGGCAACAACGTGATCTATGGCGGGCTGGGCAGTGATATTCTGGTCGGCGGCGGTGGTTCCGACAGGTTCTTGTTCGAGGACGAAGAGGATGGCGGCACAACAACGGATGTCATCCTTGATTTCAACCCGTTCGACGACGTCTTGGATTTTCGCGAAATTAAATTGCTTGGGGCGGGCGGTATGGCGATCTCGACCAGTGTTCAGGGCAATGCTTTGATTTCCTCATCATACGGCGCGATCGAATTGATCGGTGTTGAGGCATCGCAGATCACAGCGCAGAATATGGTGTTCTTTGGTGCGTCCGATCCGACACCGGCCCCCGCGGCTGGTCGCGTGATCACAGGTTCTGAACTTGATGATATTTTAGTTGGATCGTCCCAAACCGATAGGATCGCGGGGGGGATTGGCGCAGACACTATAGAGGGGCATGGCGGAGCCGACACATTGCAGGGTGGTGCCGACACAGACCGTTTAGAAGGTGGTGGTGGAGCTGACTTAATGGCCGGAAACTCTGGCAATGATTTTCTATTGGGCGGAAATGGTTACGACCGTTTGTTTGGCGGCGGTGGTCACGATGTTATGTCCGGCGGTGCGGGTTTTGATCGCCTAGATGGCAGCACCGGTAACGATACTCTTTATGGAAACGACGGAAATGACAAGATATTTGGCGGCACGGGCGATGACATCGTATCCGGTGGCAACCAAGATGACCTGCTTTTGGGGCGTGATGGTTCCGATCTGCTGCGCGGCGGAAACGGCGATGACCGGATTTTCGCAGGGGCGTCACATGATGTCGTAGCGGGCAATCGCGGTGCCGATACTCTGGAAGGTGGCAGCGGGAATGACGCGATGTTTGGCGGGGCCGACACGGACACGATCATTGGTGGAGCAGGGCAGGATACGATGTCCGGCGGAACGGGCAATGATGTGTTTGTATTCAGGGACCTCAGCGACAGCCCAGCCATAGGAGGCATAGATCAAATTTTGGATTTCACCGCGGGCCAAGATTTGCTGGATTTATCGGCGCTGTCTGACGGGTTGGTGTTCGTGATGTCGCCCTCGGGCGCACTTGGTGAAGTGTGGTTCGATAGTGCCTCTGGTCGGGTTTTGGCAAACATAGAGGGAGATGCCAGCGCCGATTTCGAGGTACGATTGGATGGTGTCGCGGCGGTATCCGCCGGAGATTTCCTGTTGTGAGGATCGCATCCGGTATGCACTGAACAAGAACCCTGTCACCAAGTCCCTACCCTATGCATTCAATGGGAAAGGGACCCTAAGGAGCAAATTGATTTGATCCGAGCGCCGCTGTTGGGTCAGGATATAGGGTGGCGAGCCTACGTAATTGGGCTGCCCCTATATTAAGGTCGAGTTCTCGATAAAGGCGCAGAAAAGCTGTGAACGAGTAAGGCAGAATATGTCTCGTCGACTATAAGGCATGATTTACCTCGAGCGAACGCTTCCATGCAAAGTCGCAAAATTATTGTTAGTCTGGGCCAAGTGTCTGCAAATCTTGATCACCCAAAAAGCGTTATGAAAGAAGGTGATGGATCTGGCTAACGAGGTGCGAGGGTTACTGAAAATCGTCGGAGTTCGATTACTACGAACCGTATAACACGGGCCCTCCGATGGTTTGCCCACCCTTGGATTGAGCCGGATCGTCGTTTGAAACGTGCAACGTCTCAAGACAATATTTGCCTAGACATGAGGAGCGTCCCTGCTGTGAGCCCGACCGAGGTGCTCGTACTCAAGGCAGCAATCGATGAAACAAGCCGGTTGAAACCTTCACGCACAGTCGCCGCACGCTTTATTCTCACGCCAAGGCACTTTCAGTTGAGGAAGCTACGCCCCCCCGGATTGGTCGACAAAACCACTATTAGAATAGTGCTGCAGGCAAAATGACCTCATGTTTTGAGGCTTTCGCACTGCTGGAAGGGCCTTTTCCACTCAAAAGAAAAATCTTCATTTGGTGATTGACGGTCTTCCAATGACTTCCAAGCCGTATCTTTTGAAATGCGCCGAAGAGAACAACGTAGCTCTCATTTCTATGGATGATTGAACTTTCGTGGTTTCGGTTTTTCCAATCGAACTCCAACGAGGGCCAACGCCAAGCTAGGGTTCGGGTCAAAACAAAGCCTTCCTATCAGTGATCACCGTCGTTGTATCCGTTGCAAACTGGTTGTGAGTCTTGCACCAAGCACATCGGGTTTCAGCAGAAAACTCTGGCGAGCCACCTAAAGACAATATGCACAAAGGGTCACTGTGCCCTCCAAGCTGATCTCTAGGTGACCGATAGACCGCGCCATGTCTCGCGCAACCACTTCAGAGATGTTTAGGCGCAGCGAATGAACACCCAGCTAACGACACGAAAAAAGAATAGTTTCAAATGATGGCTTTAGGCCAGCTTGAATCACCCCCACAATGCAGTGAGACCTATCCAATCACGATAAGGCTGCAGAGCGTCCTCAGACGAATGGTCTCCTAGACGGTTAGGACGTGAAATCTTTTGCCCGAGAAGCGCCGGGGAAAGAAGATTGGAACCAACTCTGGAGCCAAAAAACATGTGCATGTTTGTCCCACGCGTTAACCGGTTTTGTATGTAGTTTGATTTGCGTTCATCTTAGGATGTTTTCCAAGCTACTTCCGAAACGACCTTAGCGCCCATCGAGATCAACAGGTCGAGTTTTCAAAGAAGGACAGCTGGAAATACATCCAGCCGTTCTTTTTCATTGTAGGATATCTTAAGTAATTATGTCCCCAGCGTCTATGATAGGAGCGCCCAAGACATCGACCGAGAACTCAGACCCACCGTCACCGTCAATGTCGATATAAAGGCGGCCAATACTGTCGTTATAGCGAACCTCGCCAGCCGAACCCGAATAGCTGGACCCGCCAATAAAGGTTAGCCCAGACCCAATTCCAGATAGGTCAATCAAATCAACGTTGTGCTGGAAGTCTGTAATTGTGTCGCGCTCACTGCCATGACTGCTTTCCGACACACTATTGAAGACAAAGACATCAGCACCAGAGCCGCCGGAGATACGGTCGCTTCCGTTGCCACCTGTTAGTGTGTCATCGCCGCTTCCCCCGAAAAGGAGGTCGTCTGCGGACCCGCCAGAAAGCTCATCATTGCCATCATTTCCGGCCAGTGTATCGTCGCCTCCGCCGCCAAACAGCCGGTCATCATGGTTGCCACCGCGAAGAACGTCTTCTCCATCGCGTCCGAACATCAGGTCATTCTGATCGCCTCCCGAGATTTCGTCATTGCCATCTTCGCCGTCGAGGGTGTCTGCACCGTCATTGCCAAACATGCGATCATCACCCGTTCCGCCTTTGGCGCTGTCGTTGCCGTCTTGGCCAGCAATGAGATCGTTGTCCGCCCCGCCAAATGCGAGGTCGTGGCCATCGCCGCCAAGGATGGTGTCGTCGCCGTCATTCCCCGCCATAAGGTCGTTGTGTCGGCCGCCCTCTATGCGGTCATTGCCATCACCACCACGGATCGTGTCGTGCCCGGTGTGTCCGATCATAACATCATGACCCGTATCACCGTTTATGACATCAGAGCCCGTTCCGCCGTCTATCGTGTCATTGGCGCTACCGCCCGAAATTACGTCAGAATTGGTACCTCCAAAAATTCGGTCGCTTCCGGAATCGCCATTGATCGTGTCTTCGCCGGTATTGCCGACAAGGAGATCGGCCCCAGACCCACCATTGATTAGATCGTCATCATCGCCACCACGTGCGGTGTCGTCGTTGCTGCCACCATCGAGGGTATCCTCGCCATCGCCACCATCGAGATTGTCTTCTCCACTGCCACCAGCAAGGCTGTCATCGCCGCCTTCACCGTACAATGTATCGGCACCGTCGTTGCCAAATGCACGGTCGTTGTCAGACCCCGCTTCAATGCTGTCATCTCCGTTGCCGCCGGATATGACATCGCGCCCTGAGCCACCGAAGATACGATCTTCTCCATTCTCTCCCAGAAGCGTGTCATTGTTTCCATTGCCCGCAAGAACATCTGCGCCATCCCCACCAAGGAGGCGGTCATCGCCAGATCCACCTTTAAGCGTGTCATTCGCACCCTCTCCGCGCAACGTGTCATCACCGCTCTCACCGTTTATGACATTTCTGGCGGCATCCCCAACAAGAAGGTCATCCCCGGCACTGCCGGGAATAGTCGTCGGTGGCAAGTCTGTGTCATCGATAGTAGCGGTGCCTGTCACATTGCTATCCGCAAAGATATGTGGAGCGGTGGACGAGCCGGCCACTACGTTGAGGCGGAACGTTTCTGTGCTTTCTTGAATGACATCCCCGATGACGGGGACGCGGACGTAGGTGACGGTTTGGCCGGGGGCGAAGCTTAGGGTGCCGGAGGTGTCGGTGTAATCCGAGCCCGCTTCGGCGGTGCCGTCTAGGGTTTCATAGCTGAAGGTTAGCGTGCCGGTATGAGGCCGCGACAGGCGGACTTCAAAGACGGCATCGCTGCTGCCGCTATCGCCTTCGACCAAGGTTGGGTCAGACACAAAAACCGCCCGGCCATCATCCAAAATGACACCGGTTTGGCGCAGGACATCCACCCCGCCTTCGAGCGTGGCATTGACCGGATCGGTCATTTCGAGCACGTAATTCTCGTCGAATTCATTGCCCGGGGTGCCGTGGTGATAAACGCTAAAATTGGCGCTGGTCTCGCCCGCCGGGATCGTGACATTGATAAGTTGGGTTATGCCGTAGGAGGTGCTGGTGGAAGAATCGAAATCCCCGTCACCGCTCTCGACCGACGCCGTGCCGCTGATGATCTGAACCGTAACACTCACATCCCGCGTCGATACCTCGGACAGGCGAAGCGTGTGGACTTGGCCTGCGCCGGATTCCACCCCGGATGTCGCCTCGAGCGTGACCACCGGTTCACTTGTTGTTCCGTCATCGTCGCGTAGCAGCGCGGTACCGACATTGTCTTCGTTAAAGTCTTCGACATGGTCGCCGGTGCTACCCGTCGTACTCAACGAGAGCATAAAGGTCTCGGATATCTCGCTCACCGTATCCCCGATGACGGGGACGCGGACGTAGGTGACGGTTTGGCCGGGGGCGAAGCTTAGGGTGCCGGAGGTGTCGGTGT
>NZ_CANMKO010000006.1 GCF_947498515.1 uncultured Pelagimonas sp.
GCGTGGCCGGGGCAGTCAACGTGCGCGTAGTGACGTGCATCGGTTTCATACTCAACGTGCGCGGTCGAGATGGTGATACCACGAGCTTTTTCTTCTGGCGCGCCATCAATCTGGTCGTACGCTTTGAAGTCACCAAAATACTTGGTGATCGCCGCCGTCAGCGTGGTTTTACCGTGGTCAACGTGACCAATGGTGCCAATGTTACAGTGCGGCTTGCCGCGTTCAAACTTTTCCTTGCCCATCTTCAGACGCCTCAAGTTAGGGGGCCGCACTGGCCCAAGTTACATCGCGCGCCGTTTATTTGGTTGAGCACGGAAAATCAAGTGCCGGATGCATCGCAACACTGCGAGTCTGACAAGACGCGGCATTTGAGTCGGCATATTCAAGCCGATCTCAGGTCAAACTCCGACCCCGAGCCAACCCAAACTAGAGAAAAGGCCTTATTCTGTGGGCTTTTCTTCAGAACGCGCCGCGAACCACCCCTTGGCGGCATGCTCTTCGCGCATCCATTTTTCAATCATCAAGGCCCCTTCTTCGGCCAAGAGTTTGATCTGATCTTCGCGCGACAAGCTAAGACGCGATTCGAAAACCCGAATAACATGGAACAGCTCGGTTTCTTCGTTGAGTTTTTTGCCCAAAGCGTCATCCCAAACGGTTGCGCGCAGGGCGATGGCCGATTTGCCGGGGGCCATGGACGGCGGGATCGAATAGGCCTCGATGCTGACACCGATATGATAATACTGGGTGCCTTCGTAGCGACGGAACCGTTCTTCCAATGCACCATCAACGGCGGCAATCAACTCTTCTTCACTGGCCTCTTGGCTGATCAGCAGCTTTTCAAGATTGGGGGCCACAACTTCGGCATGTCCCAGCTTGAAGGCCCCAATCGGAACCGCAGGCTTGTCCAAATCAGACGGTGATGCGTTACAGCCTGCAAGAAACAGCCCGACGCAAAGCGCTGCGATCATTCGAAACATCCGGATCCCCCAAAGGTTTGTGGTTCGAAACCGGATACCCGAGCCAGCCCGCCTTAGCAATACACCCACGCCTTTGTCATTTCCCCGCTGCGCGCTATCATTAAACGGATCAAGGGTGGAGTGTCAGATGTTAGCAACCCAAACGATAGCCAAACCCGTGCCGCCTCGGGTGCCTCTGGTCACCCAACCCATGGGGATCTGGAAAAGCCTGCAAACCTCGCGGCGCAACGTTCTGGCAATCATCCCGGACATCGCCACGCGCCAACCCATGGTCTCTGGCAAGACCGGGAAACGCTGGCACATGGTAACGGACCCAACCGCCAACCGGCGGATATTGCTAGAAAACTTGGACAATTACCCGAAATCCATGGTGACCAAGAACCTGTTGCGCCCTGCCATTGGTGAATCGCTGTTTATCGCCGAAGGGGCACATTGGCGCTGGCAACGCCGCGCCGCCGCCCCCGCCTTTTCGCATCGCAATGTCATGAACCTTGCGCCAATCATGAGCGCCGCCGCGCAGCGTTCGGCCGAGCGAATCCATGACGCCGGGCCAAGGGCGATCAACTTTCTCGACGAAATGGTGTCTCTTACCTTTGATGTGATTTCAGATGTGACATTTTCCGGCGACGAAGGGTTTGACCGAAACTCAGTCCACACCGCCATCGACGCCTATATTTCCGAGGCCGGAAAACTATCGCTCTTCGACATTCTCGGCTTTCCCGATTGGGTGCCACGCCCGGGCCGCATGTTTTCAGCGGGCGGTGTCTTGCAGATGAAAAAGGTCGCCGATCACGCCATCGAAGAACGCTCCAAACGCGATGTGTCTGGTGTGCCCGACCTGCTTGACCTGCTTTTGGCAGGCGAAGACCCTGAAACCCTGCGAAAGATGAACACAGCCGAGCTTCGGGATAATCTTCTGACCTTTATTGTCGCCGGGCACGAGACCACCGCACTGACGCTGGCATGGTCGCTTTATCTGTTGGCCTTTGATCCGGAGGTGCAAGAGCGCGCGCGCGCCGAAGTGTTGGCCGTTCTGGATGGCGACACCGCAACCGGCGAGGACGTCGCCAAGCTCCCCTTCATTCGTCAAATCGTTGACGAGGCGCTACGCCTATACCCTCCGGCGGGAATGGTGTCGCGCACGGCTTTGGCCAAAGACGAACTCTGTGGGCGGCAAATCTTGCCCGGCGATACGGTGATTTTGCCGATCTACGCCCTGCACCGGCATCACATGCTCTGGGACGATCCGGATCAGTTCAATCCTGATCGCTGGGCGGCGGGGAAACCCGACAGGTACAGCTATCTGCCCTTCGGTGATGGGCCACGCATTTGCATCGGATCGTCTTTCGCAATCCAAGAAGCGGTGATTGTCCTCGCCACCTTGCTGGCGCGATTCCGGTTTAGCACCGTAGCAGGCAAGGTCCCCGATCCGGTGATGATCATCACGTTGCGGCCGCAAGGCGGTGTCTGGCTTGAGGCGGAACCTATTAACTGACAGGACCACAGGGTTCGCGACTTGGTTCACCAAATTCCTTGCAAGGAATTTGCAAATCCCGTGCACGGGATTTACCACCGCTTGCCACTCATAGATACATTTCCAAAAACCGAAACGCGATTTCCCCCGGACATTCCGCCGCTAGTCGCGGTTCGCTCCTGCCCAAAGGGCCGGGGCTCCGCCCTTCCAGGAGCCGCGATGTCCCCCGGACATCCCGCCGCTAGTCGCGGTTCGCTCCTGGAACCCACAACACATCTTCTCGACCGTTGTCATTGGCGATTCGCGCTGCTGCAAAGAACCAATCCGACAGCCGGTTCAAATACTTAACCGCCGCCGGATTCACCGTTTCAACCGCCGCCAAGGCCACAGCCAAACGCTCAGCCCGGCGTGCAACCGTTCGGCATTGGTGCAGATTGGCCGACAGGGCGCTACCACCGGGTAGGATAAAACTACGCAGCGGTTCCAACACAGCCGTCATAGCGTCGATCTCGGTTTCCAACCGATCGACCTGCGCCTGTACCATCCGCAACGGCGGGTACTCTGCCTCGTCGTCCTTATCCATATCCGGCTGGCACATGTCTGCGCCAAGATCGAAGAGATCGTTCTGAATACGGCTTAGCTGCGCGTCCATCTCGCCACCTGCATGCAACCGCGCCAGTCCGACAATCGCGTTTAGCTCATCCGATGTGCCATAGGCCTCAACCCGCGCGTCATATTTCGCCACGCGCGCGCCATTGCCCAGCGCCGTATCGCCCTTATCACCCGTGCGGGTGTAGAGTTTGTTCAACACAACCATCTCAGCTGCTCCGCATCCAAGCAAAACCAACAACCAACACAACCGCGATAAACTGGGCAATGATACGCCAGCGCATCGCCTTGTTGGCGTGTTTGCGATTGAACTCTCCGCCTTTGGCAAAGCTTCCTATGCCAAAGAACAAGATCCCGACCACCGCCGCCAAAGCGATGAGGATCACAAAAAATAACGGGTCCTGGGCCATGTAATCTCCGATCAGTTGCGTCAGACTTAGCGGCTCTCTCAGCCCTTGGAAACCAGCCAATCCATCGCAGGTGTCGACAACAATCGTCGCGCCGCCCCCATCAGATAGGTCGCCGTGGTGATATAGTATCTAGGCTTGGGGCGCTTGGCCTCAAGCGCATGGATCAATTTTGCGGTCACGGCCGAGGGCGGAAGCTCAAACACATCCGGCCCTCGCTCTTCGTACAACCGCGTGAGCAGTTGCTCCTCATATTGATCCGCGCGCGCCGAGGATTTCCAATCGATCCAGCGTTCAAACTGTTTGATCGCGTTTTTGCGAAACTGCGAGGTCACGGGCCCGGTATTAAGCGACGCTACATGGATCGGTGTGTCGCGCATCTCGATACGAAGCGTATCGGTCAACCCTTCCAGCGCAAATTTGGTAGCATTATACGCCCCCCGCCATGGCCCCACGATCAGCCCTAGAACCGAGGAATGATTGACGATCCGCCCATGCCCCTGCGCCCGCATCACCGGAATCACCTGTCGGGTGAGCTCATGCCAGCCAAAGACATTGGCCTCAAAAATCGCGCGCAAGGCATCGGTCGGAAGGTCCTCAACCGCGCCGGGCGTAGCATAGGCACCATTGTTGAACAATGCATCCAATTGCCCGCCGGTTGCGGCCAACACCTCGGCCAATCCCTCAGTTATGGTGTCCGGGTCTGAGTAATCAATGCGCGGTGCATCAAACCCCATCTCGCGTAGTCGCTGGCAATCAGCCTCTTGGCGACAGGACGCAAACACGCGCCAGCCACGAACACGCAACCCAAGAGCTGCATCATAGCCAATACCAGAGGAACAGCCGGTGATAAGAATGCTTTTGCCTGTCATGATGCCTCGTGTGATTTTGCTCTCTCTACAATGGGTGCCACTACATTTGAAACAACAACCGCACATCATTTGGCATCGTGTACAAGACCCGCGCCGCCCCTTGGGTCCGCTATTGTCACAATTTCCCAATGCCAAACGCAAAAAACGCGCGGTCGCCCGCGCGTTTTCCCCTCGTGCCTGAGGAAAGCAGTCAGTTGACCGCTTTGAGGAAACTCTCTGACATCCAGCCGATATCGCCGCCATCCAAGGCGCGCAGCTTAACCCAACCGTCGGCTTGGCTCTCGGTCACTTCGACCTCTTCGCCACGCAATAGTTGGGTCACAACGTCAAAATCTGTGCCCGGCCCACCGCGCAGATTCACACGCGATCCGGTAACTTGACGGTAATCCAGCGCAAGCGCCGCAACTTCGATCACCGCATCGCTGATGACAGCCGGGTCTTCCAAAGCGGCCATTTTGGCCTGGCTTGGGGCAAAGGCCGGTGTTGGATTGAAAACCGCATTGGGAACCACAACTGATGATGCCTCGATCACGTTGTCCAATTTAGGGGCTGCAAAGACCGTCAGCGGCGCAGCTGTTGTATCAGCGCGCGCAACCTGAGGTTCAACCTCATCTATAATTTTGGCTTTGGGAACCGAGGCAAGCAACGTCACCCCGTTTTGGCCCGGCTGAAAATCAGCCCCGCCAGATAGCTCAAACCAAGCCCAACCAAGTACACCAAACGTCAAAAGAATGACTTTCGCCATGCTTTCACCCCCCAAAAGAAACCCCACCTGTTCGTCGCAAGCAGCGAATGCGACGATAAAACCACCTTACATGATTCCCGCCACAAAGCGTAAGGGAAAAACCGAGAATATTTCCCAGCCACGCGCTTTACGGTAGGCAAGTGCGGTTGTATCACAACATCTATGACTGATGACACCTCAGACGACGATATCGCCGCACGCCAACTGACAGAACCGCTTCGCCGCGCCATCGGTGAACGCTACCTGACTTATGCGCTGTCCACGATTATGCACCGTGCTCTGCCTGATGCGCGCGACGGGCTGAAACCGGTTCACCGGCGCATTCTATATGCGATGCGGCGGTTGCGCCTGTCCTCTTCCGGTGGGTTTTTGAAATCGGCCAAGATCAGCGGCGACACCATGGGGGATTTCCACCCGCATGGTGACATGGCGATCTATGATGCCATGGCGCGTCTCGCTCAGGATTTCACCATCCGCTATCCTTTGGTTGATGGTCAGGGTAACTTTGGCAATATCGACGGGGATAACCCGGCGGCCTCGCGCTATACCGAAGCGCGCATGACCATCATGTCCGAGGCCCTTCTTGAGGGACTTGACGAGAACTCGGTCGATTTCCGCCCCAACTATGATGGCCGGCTAGAGGAACCCTCGGTTCTCCCCGCCTCTTATCCGAACCTATTGGCCAATGGCTCAAGCGGGATCGCGGTGGGCATGGCGACCAACATTCCGCCCCATAATATTGGTGAGTTGATCAATGCCTGTCTGCACCTGATCAAATCCCCAAACGCCGTTGACGACACGCTTTTGCAATATGTGCCCGGCCCCGATTTCCCCACCGGCGGCGTCATTGTCGAGCCACCTGAAAACATCGCCAACGCCTATCGCACCGGACGCGGGTCCATCCGCCTGCGCGCCCGCTGGTCGGTCGAGGATCTGGGCCGTGGACAATGGCAGGCCATCGTCACCGAGATTCCCTATCAGGTCCAGAAATCGAAATTGGTCGAACGGATCGCCGAGCTGATCCAATCCAAGAAAATCCCGATTCTTGCTGATGTGCGCGATGAATCCGCCGAAGATGTTCGTCTGATTCTTGAACCCAAATCCAAGAATGTTGATCCAGATGTTCTGATGAACATGCTGTTCAAGAATTCCGATCTGGAAACCCGGTTCTCGCTCAACATGAACGTGCTGATCGACGGGGTCACCCCCAAGGTTTGTTCGCTCAAAGAAGTGCTGCGCGCCTTTGTCGATTTCCGCCGCGAGGTATTGATCCGCCGCTCGCGTCACCGCATGGCCAAAATCGACAACCGTCTCGAAGTGCTCGAAGGGTTGATCATTGCCTTCCTCAATCTGGACCGCGTGATCGATATCATCCGCTATGATGATGACCCCAAAGCCGCGCTCATGTACGAAGATTGGTCACGAGATCATCAGGCCGGCATTCCGCGCGCTATGGATGAGGCCGACTACGTGTCTCCGCTTGCGGGGATCGATGTTAAATCCCTGACATTGAAAGAAGATCCCGAGGCAATCGCCCGCGGAATTCTTGCTGATGATGGCACTGATTCCAAAGTTCCATCACGGTTTGTTGGCCGCTCCGAAGGGTTGTCGGATGCGCAAGCCGAGGCCATCCTCAACATGCGCCTGCGCAGCTTGCGCCGCCTTGAGGAGCTTGAGCTTGTCAACGAACGCGACAAGTTGATGGAAGAACGCGCGGGCCTCGAAGACCTGCTCGACAGCGAAGAATTGCAGTGGAAATCCATCACCGACGAATTGCGTGAAGTGCGCAAAAAGTTCGCCAAGGATCATCCGCGCGGCCACCGCCTCACCACCTTTGCCGAAGCAGGCGAGGCCGAGGACGTGCCAATCGAGGCAATGATTGAACGTGAACCCATCACGGTGGTGTGTTCGAAAATGGGTTGGATTCGCGCCATGACCGGTCATATCGACCTAAACCGCGAGCTCAAGTTCAAGGATGGCGACGGTCCGCGATTTATCTTCCACGCCGAAACCACCGACCGTCTTTTGGTGTTCGGAAGCAATGGCCGGTTCTACACCTTGTCCGCCGCCAATCTACCCGGTGGCCGCGGCATGGGCGAACCGCTGCGCCTGATGGTTGACCTTCCGAATGAGGCGGAGATCATTGATCTCTTCATCCACAAAGCCGATCGTAAACTGCTGGTCGCGTCGTCTGCCGGTGACGGGTTTGTCGTGCCTGAAAACGATGTGATCGCCCAAACCAAGAACGGCAAACAGGTTTTGAACGTCAAAGAACCGGTTCGCGCCAAACTCTGCAAACCCATCGACGGGGACGCGGTTGCCGTTGTCGGCGAAAACCGCAAAGTTTTGGTGTTTGATCTGGATGAGCTTCCTGAAATGGGCCGTGGCAAGGGCGTTCGGCTACAAAAGTACAAGGATGGCGGCATGTCGGATGCCCGCACCTTTACCTTGGCCGAAGGGCTAAGCTGGCTTGATCCGGCGGGCCGCACCCGGACGGAAACCGAGCTAGACGAATGGCGCGGTAAACGGGCCGGAACCGGTCGCATGGCCCCACGCGGGTTCCCACGCGACAATCGTTTCACCTAAAACTTACTGGGCCTCGGACTTTGTCCGGGGCCTGTTAATTTTGGCCCCCCCCTTGTTCCCCTCACAACTCTGACGCAAGCTGTATCAAGTTTCATTCCGTAAGAGTTTCCCTTGCCAACAGACGATAATCGCCGCTCCCCTTGGGGGAAATCTTCTTCGCCCTGGGGGAATACCCGCGCTGTGCCCCAGCACGGCCCCGCGGCCCCGCCCCCATCGCCTCCGCCCAGTACCGATGTGTTGAGCGGAGAGTTTGTGGGCCTGCGCGGTAACTTGTTTTCGCTGGCTTTGGTGACGGGGTTGTTCACCGTTCTGACCCTCGGACTCTATCGGTTTTGGATGAAAACCCGGCTGCGTCGCTGGTATTGGTCGGCCATTCGCATCGGCGGCGTGCCGCTGGAGTATGTCGGCGATCCCATTGAAAAGCTTTTGGGATTTCTAATCGCGGTGGTCATTTTGGCCTTTTACATCGGCATCGTGAACCTTTTGCTGATGTTTGTGAGCTTTTCATTCTTTCAGGACAATTTCGCCGCCTATTTGCTTAGCTTTATCGGCGTCATTCCCATCTGGTTTTACGCGCAATACCGCGCCCGGCGCTATGTTTTGGCCCGAACCCGTTGGCGTGGTTTGCGATTTGGTCTGGACTCCGGTGCATGGGGCTATGCTCTGCGCGCCTTGATGTATTGGGTTTTGACGATTGTCTCTGCCGGGCTGCTTTGGCCGCTGATGACCTACCGGCTCGAAGAATACAAAACCACCCGGACATCATGGGGCACGGCGACTTTGGAACAAGGTGGCCGGTGGACGATGCTATATGGCTCGGCCAAATGGCTGTTTGCCGGTTTGATTATTGCCGGAGCTGCCGCCGTTCTGATTTATCTGGAGTTTGAGGGCAAAGACCTTGGCAATTTGTTTTCCACGAACGAGTCCGACAATGTCGTGATAACCCTACTGGCAACCCTTCTTGCCTTTTTGGTCCTGCCCTTCGGTCTCGTCCATTACCGCGTCGACAGCCTACGTCGCCTGACCGAAACCAAACGCATGAACGATGTCACCCTAACTCTAGAGCCATCCTCCGGCCGCGTGTTCTGGATTTATGTTGGCGGTTACCTCGCGGCGACCTTGGCGCTTTCTCTTTTCCTTGTTGCCGCCGGTATTGCCATTGCCGTGGGTGTTTTTGGCTCACTCAGCATATCCGGGATAGAGACCGACTTGATCAAGAACATCCCGCAGTGGGTGATGATTATGCTGAGCACCATGATATATTTTGGCACGTTTCTGCTTTGGTCCGCCTTTATGCAGGCCTTTATCACCATGCCAATCATGCGCCATTACAGCACGGTTCTTTCCTTGCATGGCGGCGATGGTCTGGCCGCGATACGCCAGCGCCCTCGCGACGAACATATTGAGGCTGAAGGCTTTGCCGAAGCTCTGGATGTGGGGGCCTCGATATGAGCAGCGCCGATTTCCCCAGACGTGCCCCCAACAATCAAACCTATATTGCCCGGTTTTTGGATGGCATTGTCCCTGTGCCCATTCGCGCCGAGGTTTGGATTGATCGCCAGCAAAACGCCTTGATCATTCGCACCGAAGAGGTGGATGAAAGCTGGCCAATGCGCGATATTCGCAAGTTGCAGGATCAGGCCGACAAGACGCGGCTGGTGTTGCGGCTGCGGGATGATCCGCTGCGCCGGCTTATTCTGCCAGATCATCAACTCTACCCCGATTTGCCCCACCCCAACCGCCGCGCACCGGTGACCCAACGGGGCAAATTGCTCACTTGGGCGGCGGCGGCTGTGGCGTCGGTGGCGTTGATCGTCTTTGTTTTGGTCCCGGTTATGGCCAACCAACTGGCTGAATTCATTCCCCCCGAGGGGGAGCACGCGTTAGGCGAAGTCACGCTCGAACAAATCCGCGGTGTCCTTGGCAACAATTCGGCCACCGGTGTCCAATTTTGCGAAGGCGACAACGGCAAGGCCGCGTTGACGATGATGCAAAACCGCTTGGTCGACACTTTGGAAGCACCGCCGGACCTAACCGTCTATGTGCTTGACCACCCTATGGTAAATGCCTTTGCCCTGCCCGGCGGCCATATCGTGTTATTCCGCGGATTGATCGACAAGGCAGAAAGCCCAGAAGAAGTGGCGGCGGTTTTTGCCCATGAGATTGGCCATGTGGTCAGCCGCGACCCAACCCGCCATGCCCTGCGCTCGGCCGGGTCGATCGGGGTGCTAGGCCTGTTGTTTGGTGATTTTGCGGGCGGCGCGGTGATGCTTTTGCTAGCCGAACAGTTGATCGAAGCCCAATACGCCCAAGGTGCGGAAGCGCAGGCCGATATCTTTGCCCATGACATGTTGCAAAAAGCCGGAATTTCGCCAGACGCATTGGCGGTGATGTTCGAACGGTTCCGAAGCCTCGGTGGCGAAGTCAGCGGCATCGAAGAACATTTCGTGTCACATCCGGCCCTTGGCGACCGCATTGAACAGGCGCGCGATGCCGTGCCCAGCGGGTTTGTCCCAAGGCCCTTGTTGTCCACCTCTCAGTGGAGCGCGTTGCAGTCAATCTGTACCGATCGCCGCAGCCATTCGCTTAGCCCGTTAAATGCGAAATGAGTTAAAAACGCTTTGTTTTTGGAAGCAGGACGCCCAAGACCCCTTGGTTGACAGCTGTCAACTCTGTCAGCCAAGCAGGGAAAGCTTTCGAAACCTTTTCCAAATCATACTTTAGCCTTACGAAATCTTACCATAGGTAAGCAAACAGCGGCTTTCTTTTAAAACGCGACGTCTGTTGGCGGTAACGTGACGATTTTGCTCTGTTTCAACCGCGATCCCCGCGCTATCACCTTTTCGAGAATGACTGACATGTGGGGAATCCCCCGCCATTCGTTTAAAGGAGAGGAACGCGATGAAGGTTTTGGTGCCTGTCAAGCGCGTGATTGACTACAACGTGAAAGTGCGCGTCAAAGCGGACGGATCGGGTGTTGATCTCGCCAACGTAAAAATGTCGATGAACCCATTCGACGAGATTGCCGTCGAAGAGGCCATCCGCCTGAAAGAAGCGGGCAAAGCGACTGAGGTCGTTGCCGTTTCCATCGGTGTAAAGCAGAGCCAGGAAACCCTGCGCACGGCTTTGGCAATGGGCGCCGACCGCGCCATTCTGGTCAACGCAGCCGACGATGTTCATACAGACATCGAGCCGCTGGCCGTTGCCAAAATTCTGGCCGCGATTGTCAAAGAAGAAGAGCCTGGTCTGGTTCTCGCCGGGAAACAGGCGATCGACAACGACATGAACGCAACTGGCCAAATGCTATCCGCCCTTTTGGGTTGGTCGCAGGGGACCTTTGCCTCCGAAGTCGACATTGACGGCGATAGCGCAAAAATCACCCGCGAAGTTGACGGCGGCCTTCAGACCATCAGCGTCAAGATGCCTGCCATCGTGACCGTTGATTTGCGTTTGAACGAACCACGTTACGCGTCGCTGCCAAACATCATGAAGGCCAAGAAAAAGCCTTTGGATGAAAAGACACCTGCCGATTACGGCGTTGATGTCACGCCACGCCTGACCGTTGTCAAAACAGAAGAGCCCGCCGCCCGTGCCGCTGGTATCGTGGTTGGCTCGGTTGACGAACTTGTTGCGAAACTCAAAGAAGCGGGGGCTGTGTAATGGCTGTACTTCTTCTTGCCGAAGTCACAAATGGCGAACTGGCGATGGACGCCACCGCCAAGGCTGTCACCGCTGCGAAAGCATTGGGTGATGTGACCGTTCTGGCCGCTGGTGCCTCTGCCGCTGCTGCGGGCGACGCGGCTGCGAAAATCGACGGTGTTGCCAAGGTTCTGGTTGCCGAGGATGCGTCCTTGGGCCACCGCCTTGCGGAACCAACAGCGGCGCTTATCGCATCGTTGGCCAGTGACTATTCGCATATCGTTGCCCCGGCGACCACCGACGCCAAAAACGTCATGCCACGCGTTGCCGCACTGTTGGACGTGATGGTAATTTCCGACGCCACAGCCGTTGTCGACGCCGATACGTTTGAGCGTCCGATTTATGCCGGTAACGCTATGCAAACCGTGAAATCGTCGGATGCGACCAAGGTTATCACCTTCCGCACCTCGACCTTTGACGCGGCTGGTGAAGGCGGTTCCGCCGCCGTTGAGACCATTGGCGCGGCCGAAAATCCCGGCCTGTCCGAATGGATCGAAGACAAGGTTGCCGAATCAGATCGCCCAGAGCTGACCTCGGCTGGTGTTGTTGTGTCCGGTGGCCGCGGTGTTGGCTCCGAAGATGACTTTGCGTTGATCGAAAAGCTGGCTGACAAGCTCGGTGCTGCCGTTGGTGCCTCGCGTGCCGCGGTTGATTCGGGTTATGCTCCGAACGATTGGCAGGTTGGTCAGACAGGTAAGGTTGTGGCTCCGGATCTCTACATCGCTGTGGGTATCTCGGGCGCAATTCAACACCTTGCCGGCATGAAAGATTCGAAGATCATCGTTGCGATCAACAAAGACGAAGAAGCGCCGATTTTCCAGGTTGCTGACTTTGGTTTGGTTGCTGACCTCTTCGACGCGGTTCCAGAACTCACCGAGAAACTCGGCTAAACGCATCTGCGGGTTTTCATCGAAAACTCGACATATACAAACATCGAAAGGCCCACCAAACTTGGTGGGCCTTTTCGTTTTTTTCCGAAGCTTTCACTTGGCCCTTTTCGACAAGCCCCTTGGAACAACAGCGTGACGCTTAGTCTTCCTCTCGGTCGGTTAACCGTCGAAGAACCCGTTCCAAAACATCTGCCGCATCCACATGAGCATAGGGGCCCATCACCTCGGCGGCAGCACATGCGTCAAAGTCGTTGAAAACCATACCCTTGGTCCCTTCCATAAGGGCGCTTTCCGAGGCGACAACCTCGGCCACTGCTGAAACGCGTGGGCGCAAGGTTTCGACCATTTGGCGGGTCACAAACAAAGGATCCCCGTCAAGTGGCGCATCTAGCCCGGTCGGAATGGGATGGTCCGCAAACCAAAGCAAGACCACCTGACCACGCAACAGCGTCAGAATATGTTTCATCCGGGCCACCCAGGCCGAGCGCAGCTCTTCGATCACAATTTCATAGCGATCTTCAGAGATTTCCGCCAAGCGCCCCAACATGTGGCGCACAAAATGAAACTCGGTAAAATCGACCTCTGGATAGAGGGATTCCAGCCGTTCGGATGCGCGCAAGAACCGATCATTTCGGCGCGGATGCACCGAATAATAACGATTCGACATGTTTTGTGCGCCCATGATCTGAATAACCTTAGCTGCACTGCTAATGGCCAAATCCATCGACGCCGGATCGTTCAAGTATAAATCAACCCCGGCATTGACCACGCCGAAATTTGCGCATGACACCGACATGCGCCGCTCAATCAAGGTTGGAAACGGGTTTTCAATAAACCTACCATAGGTTTCCGTTCCACCGAGAAAGGCAAAGTATTCTCCGTCCAACTGCCGGCGTGGTCCGCGAAACAAAACGCGAGAGCCACCGTATCGGCAAGGATAGTATTCAAGGGCACCATGGCCCCCGCCATGTACTGACATAAAACCCACCTTATTTTTCTCACCCAAGCCTGAGAATCCATCAAACCTCTTTCGAAATGGCTAAAGGGCAAATGCGTCTATAAGTTTAGCCACCTGCCCTTGCGGCCCGGGCGTACAGGCGCCTATTGTTAGCCAAATTGACGAAGAGGAAGCTCCGATGGAAATCAAATCGGTTGGCGTCGTAGGCGCAGGACAAATGGGCAATGGCATCGCCCATGTCATGGCGTTGGCGGGTTACAATGTCCGTTTGAACGATATCTCTCAGGAAGCATTGGAAAAAGCCGTCGGGCTCATCGGCAAGAATCTCGACCGCCAAGTCAGCCGTGAGAAGATTTCCGAACAGGCCCGCGATGACGCCTTGGCCCGGATCGTCACAACGCAAGACATCGTTGAGGTCGCAAAAACCGATCTGGTGATCGAAGCGGCAACCGAGCGCGAAGACATCAAGCACAAGATTTTCGCGGCAATTGTTCCCAATCTTGATGATCACACGATATTAACTTCAAACACGTCCTCGATTTCAATTACCCGACTCGCCTCTGGCACTGATCGGCCGGAAAAATTCATGGGTTTCCATTTCATGAACCCGGTTCCGCTGATGCAATTGGTCGAACTCATTCGAGGTATCGCCACCGATCAGGATACATACAAATCCTGCCTCGCCGTGGTTGAAAGCTTGGACAAGACCGCCGCCAGTGCCGAGGACTTCCCGGCCTTTATCGTCAATAGGATTCTGATCCCGATGATCAACGAGGCCTGTTATACGCTTTATGAAGGCGTGGGAAATGTGAGGTCGATTGATATGGCGATGAAGCTTGGGGCCAATCACCCAATGGGGCCTCTTGAGCTGGCCGACTTCATCGGACTCGACACCTGTTTGGCAATCATGAACGTGTTGCACGACGGTTTGGCCGATACAAAATATCGCCCTTGCCCCCTGCTGACCAAATATGTCGAAGCCGGTTGGCTTGGGCGTAAAACCCAACGCGGGTTTTATGACTATCGCGGTGAAACACCGGTCCCAACACGCTAACGGTCTGCGTCCCGGTCATGGGGCGCGTCACCGCCTGTCTTGCTTAAAGAAATGACCGCGGAAGCGGACCTTTTGGAAGCGTTTGGTTACTGGGCTTGGTCTTTCAAGGCCAAGGTTCGCTCACGCAGCCATGCCACAAACTCGCGCTGACCACCTTCAAAAGCCTTGATCTCATCCGGCAAAATCGGCGCTCCGACAATCGGTTTTTGTGGCCGTTTGCAGGCATGCACAACTTCGTGGATCAACAAACCCTGACGGATCGTCGGCGATACCTTGTTGGCGATTTGGTAAACGCGGCTGTTCTGCCCCGGGAAATAGATCGGCACCACCGTTGCACCAGATCGCTGAACCATCTTGGCGGTGAACGGGTTCCAGCCGGCCTCAATCGCGGGGCCGAACAGGGTTTCGCTTGAAGCTACAACGCCCGATGGGAACAAGACGATGACGCCATTGCCCTTGAGGTGGTCCATCGCTTTTGCGCGCATCGCAAGGCTCTGCTGGCGGGCGTTTTCCTCATGCGGAAAGGGCACAGGAATCATGAACGGGTCGATTTCCTCTACCCCGGTCAACAAACTGCGAGTCAGAATTTTGTAATCCGTCCGCACATGCCCGATCAGATGCGCCAATACCATGCCATCAACCAAGCCATGCGGATGGTTCGCGACAATCACAACAGGCCCCTCTTGGGGAATGTTATTGATCTGCGCCAAAGGCGTCTGAAGTTCGATCCCCATCACACCCAAAGCGCGCGGCCAAAACGCTTGTCCTTCGACCATGCCCTGTTTTTCAAAACGGCGCACAATGCGAATAAGGGGAATTTTGCCGGTCAGCCACTCCATAACCCGGATGACATTTGCCTTCCACGGGTTGGTAAACGTGTTCGCGTAGCTAATCTTGCGCTTGTCATAGGGGACAGGCTGGGCCTCTGGTGTCTCTTCACCCACAGCCGAGGATTGTGTGCTGTCCACCATCCGCTTGTTCAGTCCCGTCTCCAAGGCCCGGGACGATCTCGCCCCCGGCTAGCAATCTTCTCCGAAACGGTCAGCGACCAGCGCCTCAACCGCTTCTGCCAAGGCCAACGCATCTGGCCCTGAAGTTTGGACTTCAATAGTGGTTCCTTTGGCGGCTGCCAACATCAAAAGGCCCATAATGCTGTCTCCACCGGCTGACATTCCGTCGCGAGACACTTCTGCCGTTGCGTCAAAGCCCTCGACCACTTCAACAAGCCGGGCTGAGGCGCGGGCATGCAGGCCCTTTTCATTGATGATTCTCAGCTCACGGCGTGTGTTATCGGTCATATTGCAATCTCGGTTTGAAAAATTTGAAAGGGATCAGGCGTTGATGTTTTGGCTGTCGATATATTTGCGGCCCGCTTCCAAAGCAGCACGCACCGCATCGGCGACAGGTTTCTGGCGGCTCTTGGCCAGTTTGATCAACATCGGAAGGTTGGCACCGTAAACGATCCTTCGACCTTCCGGGCGGCAGGCGTTTAAAGACAAGTTTGACGGAGATCCCCCAAACATATCGGTGACAATGACCACACCCTCACCTTGATCAACGGCATCAGCGGCTTGGCAAATCTCAGCCTGTTTAAGACTTCGATCACAGTCTGCCTCAATCGGAATCGCCGCCATGCCGGGTTGCGCCCCGACGACATGTTCCACAGCCGCCAGATACTCTCCGGCCAATCCGCCATGTGCCACGATCACGATGCCGATCACTCAGACGCCTCTCTTTCACTTTCCGGAGCAACAGGCGTCGTCACACGAACCCCCTGACGCTCTAATTCGCGATGTCTAATTGACACCCGCCAGCTCTGCTTCGCAAGGGCTGCCGCAACAGCTTCCGTAAGGGTAACTGACCGATGCTTGCCGCCGGTACAGCCAAAGCCAACGGAAAAGTGAGCTTTGCCCTCGTCCAAACAGCCGGGCAACACCACGCCCAACAGTTCCATAATATGTTTAACAAACACATCATAGCGTTTATCGGCTGCGACATAATCGGACACCTGACGGTCTAATCCGGTAAAGCGGCGCAGATCGGGTTCCCAATGTGGATTGCGCAGAAAGCGACAATCAAAGGCCATATCCAACCCCTGTGGCAATCCGCGTTTATAGGAAAAGGAATGGATCGAAATCGCCATTCCCTGTCCGGTTGCATCTGAAAACCAATTCTCGATTTCTGCGCGTAGATCGTGGATCGTTAACTCACTCGTATCTACCAAAATATCAGCGCGCGTTTTGACATCTTCAAGCAATGCAAGTTCACGCGCGATCCCATCCGCCGGGCTTTCATCCGGGGCAAGCGGGTGGCGGCGGCGGGTTTCGGAATAACGGCGCGACAAGATATCAGGCAGGCAATCAAGGTACAAAAGTTCGCAATTCATATCACCGCGAGACGACAAAACGGCGTGCAGCTCCATCAACCCTTCGACCGAAAAGTCACGGTTCCGCGCGTCGATACCAAGGGCAAGAGGTTGCGCCAGTGCGTTTGCCCCATCGATAAGACGCGGAATCAGGCTCACAGGAATGTTGTCAATCGCCTCAAATCCCAGATCCTCAAGCGTGTTGATCGCGGTTGAGCGCCCGGCCCCAGAGGGACCGGTGACCAGAACCACACGCTGGCTGGGAGTGGGATTGGCTTTCATGGCTATGCTCTCCGACCACCTTTGAGGAATTGTACAAGACCTGCAGGGAAATAAGGAGACGAAACCTTAAAAAGCAAGGGGACGCTATACCCGAGTATAGGAAACTCGCGCTGCTGTGGCAGTCGGTCGCGTTCATTGTGATCAAGGTCAACCACGGCAAATAAACGGGCATGAGCCACATTTTCGGCCTGCAACAGGCCGATACCGCGCGCTTCGATCAGACCGGCGATGGTTTCCGGTGTCGAAAGCACCACCCCTTTGCCGTCGTCGATCAAAATCGTGCGATCATCTGAAATAAGCGTCGCGCCAAGCCCCATCATCGACAAAGCCAGCCCAGATTTTCCGGCCCCAGACGCGCCTTTGATCAATAGCCCCCGCCCCTGCACGACAACGGCGCTGGCATGCAGGTTCAAAGGGCTGTCTGACATGGATCAGAGCGGCAGGCCGACGACAAAACGCGCACCCAATGGTTCGGATGTAACGTCTGCCTCGGTTGGACGAATGTTTTCCGCCCAGATCACACCGCCATGCGCCTCAACAATCTGTTTGGAAATCGCCAGCCCGAGGCCAGAGTTGTTGCCAAAATCGGATTGCGGGCGCGATGTGTAGAAGCGTTTGAAAATCTTAGCCAAGGCCTCTTCGGGAATGCCCGGTCCGGTATCTTCGACGACGACCAGAACCCGGTTGTCACGTCGGCGAGCCCATACACGAATGGCGTCGCCATCTTCGCAAAAACTAATCGCATTGGTGATCAGGTTGACAAAAACCTGCGCCAAACGCGGTTCCAATCCGTGAATGTTGATCGGACGCGACGGCAAGTCGGTGATGAACTCAATCCCCTTCTTCTCGGCATCTTGCCCAAGGAATTCTGCAATATTGCCAACCATTTCCATAAGGTTGAATTCTTGCTCTTCCTCTTTGACCAGCTCGGAATCAAGGCGTGAGGCATTGGAGATATCACTCACCAGACGGTCCAACCGGCGCACGTCATGGTCGATGACATCCAGCAATTTGTTGCGGTGTTCTTCTTTCTTGACCATACGGAGCGAGCCAACGGCCGAGCGCAAACTCGCAAGTGGGTTCTTGATCTCATGCGCAACGTCAGCGGCAAATTGTTCATTGCTGTCGATCCGGTCGTAAAGCGCGCTCACCATACCGCGCAACGCCCCGGACAAGCGGCCAATTTCATCGGGCCGCGCCGTCAGATCAGGAATTCTAATACGACCGGGCGCGACGCTACGGCGGTGCCGGTCGCGGCCAATTTCGGCGGCATCTGCCAAATCAGAGATCGGATTAGCAATGGTCGAGGCAAGCACAAGGCTCAGACCAATCGACACAAGCGTGGCGATTACAAACATCTGAAGAATGCGTTCGCGTTCCACCCGAACAGCGTCGTCAATTTCTTTGGCAGAAGAGACGAGGGCCACCGTTCCTAGAATAGCATTGCCTTGTTGGATCGGAGAAAAGGCGTGGAACAGGGCGTTGCCGCTGCTCACGTCTTCGGCGATGACCCGCGTCAAAGCCGGGTCTCCAGCTTCGATCATGCGACGCAGCTTGTCCTCAAGAACCAACTCAGGCTCATCCGAGAACATCGTAAACAGGCCTGTGATGCTTTCGGTTGCGCGCCCCAAGAAATCCGAAATCAAGGTCGGCTTTTCTTCGGTTGGGGCAATCGACATCATCGGTGCCATTTTCCCGGACGCCTCACCAACCAAGAAATTTCCGGTGTCGAAAATCATCAACTGAACGCCTTCGCGCAGCTCGATCCCTTCGACCGTTTCGGCAACATCTATTCCGTCGGACGTCGCAAGGCTTACCGGAGCACCGGAGGGCAGTTGAGCCTCGAACACATCTGCGATCAACTCAACTTCGGACTGCAAAGAGTTGGCCCGCTGAATGGCGAGAATATCACGCGACGAATTCAGCCACAAAATACCCGCCACCAACACGTTTACAGCAATCAGGTTAAACGTGATGATCTTGCGGGTCATCGGAGAGCGTTTTAGCGAAAACAGGCTGCGACGCGCACGGGTGTCACGCAGCTCTTTTTCAACAGTGCTGTCTGGCGCGACCCAATCGTCGCCCAGCACCAAATCGGCATCGCGGCGATCTTCGCCGCCGCCGCCAGAGTTCATACGTTCGGCCAAAGCCATCTCTTACTCTTCGTTATACCGGTAACCGATACCATACAGTGTTTCGATCGCCGAAAATTCATCATCAGCGGTTCGCATTTTCTTGCGCAAGCGCTTGATATGGCTGTCGATCGTCCGGTCATCAACATAGACCTGATCATCATATGCGACATCCATCAGCTGATCGCGCGATTTCACAAATCCCGGGCGCTGAGCAAGCGCTTGCAGTAGCAAGAACTCTGTCACTGTTAGGGATACATCATTGCCCCGCCATGTCACCGCGTGACGCAGAGGGTCCATAGTCAGCGACCCGCGAGTCATCAGCTTGGTCTCTTCGGTGTCACCAACAACGTCACCGGCAACGGCCTCTTGGCGACGCAAAAGCGCGCGAATACGCTCGACCAGCAAGCGCTGTGAAAACGGCTTTTTCACATAGTCGTCCGCGCCCATACGCAGGCCCAAAACCTCATCGATTTCATCGTCTTTGGAGGTCAGGAAGATAACCGGCATCTTGGATTTTTGGCGCACACGCTGCAACAGATCCATGCCGTCCATACGGGGCATTTTGATATCAAACACAGCCATATCGGGCATTTGTTTGTTGAACGCGTCAAGCGCGGCTTGACCGTCATTATATGTCTCTACTTCGAAACCCTCAGCCTCAAGAGTCATCGAAACCGACGTCAGGATATTCCTGTCATCGTCCACAAGGGCGATTTTTGACATGGGGCATTCCTTATTACTGCTCTGGTTGCCTGTTTTTTGCGTCACTATGGGGCATTTACCACTTTACAACAATCCCCCACGGCGAATCAGGCACTGTCATTGCCACATTTCGGACGAAATCTGTTAAGGAATGACCAAAATGCCTCACCTTTGTTTCCACATGGGGGCGCAAACATTAGGCAGATTAACCAAAACCCTTGGCAAGCTTTCGCTATGGTATCGCTAAACCTTTGACTGGTTGCGCTAACTGCGCTTTTGCGTCCTGTTCACGCCGGAAAACGACGTGCTAAGGAGCTGTCATATTGCGGCCCCCTGCCGCAAGAATCTTTCAAGACAGCGCGCTACAGGAGCTACGCAAATGACATTTGGACGGGTAAACCCGCAATTCCGCCTCGAAGATCAAGGGATCGAAGGGTTGGGCAATGTCTATTACAACCTCATGGAGCCCGCTTTGATCGAAGCGGCCCTGAAACGAGGCGAAGGCAGCCTGGGCAAGGGCGGTTCGTTCCTTGTGACCACCGGCAAGTTCACCGGCCGGTCCCCCAAGGATAAATTCATCGTCAAGACAGACAGCGTTGCCGACAGCATCTGGTGGGAAAACAACGCCCCAATGACGCCCGAAGGCTTTGACGCGCTTCATGCCGACATGATCGAGCACATGAAAGGCAAGGACTATTACGTACAAGATCTGGTAGGTGGGGCCGATCCGGCCAACGCCATCGACGTGCGGGTTGTGTCCGAGCTGGCTTGGCACAACCTGTTCATCCGTCACATGCTGCGTCGCCCAGATCGCGAAGATCTCGACACGTTTGTTGCCGATTGGACAATCATCAACTGCCCATCGTTCCAAGCGAATCCGGAAAAGCACGGCTGTCGGACCGACACCGTGATTGCGATGAATTTCGACAAGAAAACCATCCTGATCGCCAACACCGAATATGCCGGTGAGAACAAGAAATCTGTTTTCACCCTGCTCAACTACATCCTGCCCGGCAAAGACATCATGGCGATGCATTGTTCGGCGAACCATGCGGTTGGCAACCCTGTCGACACGGCCATCTTCTTTGGTCTGTCGGGCACCGGTAAAACCACCCTGTCCGCCGACCCAGAGCGCGTTCTGATTGGGGACGACGAACATGGTTGGTCGGATCGTGGCACCTTCAACTTTGAAGGTGGCTGCTATGCCAAGACCATTAACCTGTCGCCCGAGGCCGAGCCTGAAATCTACGCCACGACCGAGAAATTCGGCACCGTGATCGAGAACATGGTCTACGACGAAGAGACCCGTGATCTCGACTTCAAAGATGACAGCCTCACCGCCAACATGCGTTGCGCCTACCCGCTTCACTACATCGACAACGCGTCGAAAACCGCGCTGGGTGGCCACCCCAAGAACATCATCATGCTGACATGTGATGCCTTTGGTGTTCTGCCTCCGATCGCGCGTTTGACACCTGCGCAGGCGATGTACCACTTCCTGTCGGGCTTCACCTCCAAGGTTGCGGGCACCGAGCGCGGCGTGACCGAGCCAGAGCCAACATTTTCGACCTGCTTTGGGGCTCCGTTCATGCCACGCCGTCCAGAAGCCTATGGCAACCTGCTGCGCGACAAGATCGCCAAACATGGCGCGACCTGCTGGTTGGTGAACACTGGCTGGACCGGTGGCGCCTATGGCGAAGGATCGCGGATGCCAATCCGCGCCACCCGCGCTTTGCTTCATGCCGCTTTGAACGGGTCGCTCAACAATGCTGAATACCGCAAAGACCCGAACTTCGGCTTTGAGGTTCCGGTGTCTGTAGAAGGTGTTGCCGAGCTATTGCTGGACCCACGCAAGACGTGGGACGACAAAGAAGCCTATGACGCGCAGGCGGCCAAGCTGGTTGAAATGTTCGCGAACAATTTCGAACAGTACGTGCCCTTCATTGATGAAGATGTAAAAGCCGTGGCTATCGGGTAAAACCGCCCGACGCCAAGCGAAACGCCTTATCCGGTCCTCTCTGATTGCTCAGAGGGGGCCGTTTTCGTTTGACGCCCCCCCCTCTAGGGCGCGGTGGGGCTGCATTCCGATACAGGCACACCTATATTGCCATCAAGCCGATGAGAGGTCTGACCATGTTTCGTTTCGCCATTTTGGCATTGCTTGTACCGTCTGTTTTGGTCGCCGAAGACGTGTCACCGGTTTCGCTTTTGGATCATGGGGTGATTTGCGAAGTGACCCAGACCGGAACCGAGGCCGCGCCGGAGACGGCATCCGGGGTGATCAACCTGATTGATCAGACCCGCGTGATAGACGTGACCACCCAATTCGTGCCCGCCCATATCGGGTTAAGCTTTGGCCTTCGCACTAAAATGAGCGCCGATGCAGTGCTCAATGGCGCACGGATGCGGATTATTCATCCGCCGATGGGCGCGAACGGGATCGCCGAACAAAGCTGGGCCGCGCCGATGCAAGCCGGTGAAGCCGCGCTGAACCTTTATACGTTCGAACAAGACGACGAACTGCTTTTGGGTGTTTGGACGTTTCAGGTGATCTTTGCGGACAAGGTCTTGATCGAACAGCGTTTTGAGGTTGTTCCCCAAGGAACCGTGCCGGTGGTTCAGCAGGTTTGTTTTGGGGCAAGCCTCACGTCCTGAACCCTTGTGCTCTCAAGCTGTGGATAACTCTATATTCTGTGGACAAGTCCAATCCATCCACAACTTACTGTGTGTGCACGTAAAATATTGCTTTACTTACCCCCCTCGGCACATGCACCATATCTGGTAAGGGTCGCGGGCTACAACGCAGACCCTAGAGCAGTCAGCAAGCGTTGGCAGAGATCGGCCCCTGTTACGCTATAACAAAAGAGGTGACGGCATGTCCCTGTCCGAGCATTACCTTGAAGAAGACCTGCACCCGATCGATATTGTTGAGCACATCGCGGTTCACAATGACTGGGAATTTGAGCGTTTGGCGGATGACCAAATCGCCATGGCAGTCGAAGGGCAATGGCGCACCTATTCGATCACACTGGCGTGGTCGGGTGGCGATGAAACACTGCGGATGATCTGTACGTTTGACATGGACCCGCCTTCGGACAAGGTGGATGTGCTGCACGAGGGGTTGAACCTTGTGAATGACCAATGCTGGGCCGGATCGTTCAGCTATTGGGCTGCGCAAAAGTTGATGGTTTACAAATACGGGTTGGTGCTCGCGGGTGGTAACGTTGCTTCGCCCGAGCAAATCGACACGATGATCAACGCCGCCGTGATGAGCGCCGAACGGTATTACCCAGCCTTTCAATTGATGGTCTGGACCGACAAAAGCGCCAAGGCCTCAATGCAAGTGGCCATTGCCGAGGCCTATGGTCGGGCCTGACACACGGGCCTGACACGCGGGCCTGAACCGGGTTTGGGGGCGCTGCCCCCGTCGCCACGGCGCCCCCCGGGATACTTTCGGAAAGAAGAAGCCAAGGGTGCCATTGCGGTGCCCTTTTTCTTTGCGTAGCTGTTGGGGAGTTGGATTTTGGGGGATGAGATGCAAGACAGCGAGATCGCGAAACGCGGGTTGGTTTTGTTGGGATGCGGCAAGATGGGTTCGGCCATGTTGGAAGGCTGGCTGGCGCGTGGATTGCCGTCCGGCTCGGTTTGGGTAACCGATCCCTACCCGTCGGATTGGCTAAGCGCGCAGGGTGTGCATTTGAATGAACCCTTGCCCGCCAACCCGGCCATTGTTTTGGTGGCCGTCAAACCGCAGATGATGGCCGAGGCTTTACCGTCGCTACAAGCGCTAGGCAACGGGGAGACCTTGTTCTTGTCTGTGGCGGCTGGGGTGACCATCGCCAATTACGAGGCGATTTTGGGGGCCGAGACCCCGATCATTCGCGCCATGCCCAACACACCCGCCGCCATCGGTCAGGGGATCACGGCCATAGCAGGCAACACTCGCGCCACATCCCACCACATGGATATGTCGCAAGATTTGCTATCAGCGGTTGGCGAAGTTGTGCGCTTGGACAATGAAGGTCAGATTGACGCGGTGACCGGGGTAAGCGGGTCAGGCCCGGCTTATGTCTTCCATATGATTGAATGCCTTGCCGCCGCCGGTGAGGCACAGGGCCTTGCACCCGAGATGGCGATGAAATTGGCCCAGGCGACCGTAGCCGGAGCGGGCGCATTGGCGCAACAAAGCGATGAAAGCGCCGCGCAACTACGCCGCAATGTGACCTCACCCAATGGCACAACACAGGCCGGACTTGAGGTTTTGATGAAAGACGACGGCGGTTTACCCGACCTGATCAAGGCAACAGTGGCCGCCGCAACGGATCGATCCAAGGAGTTGGCCAATGGCTGAGATCACATTTGACGATTTTCTGGCCGTAGATATTCGGGTGGGCACGGTTAAGCGCGCCGAACCCTTTCCCGAGGCCCGCAAACCCGCCATCAAGCTTTGGATCGATTTCGGCAAAGAGATTGGCGAAATGAAATCGTCGGCCCAGATCACTGTGCACTATACGCCCGAGGACCTTGTTGGAAAACAGGTGATGGCCGTGGTCAATTTCCCACCGCGTCAAATCGGGCCCTTTATGTCCGAGGTTCTGGTGCTTGGCTATTCCGACGACAACGGCGATATCGTTCTGGCCCGTCCGGATAAGCCGGTTCCCGCTGGTTCACGCCTGCATTAAAGGCACTTTACCCTGCGGCAAAGCTTGACCTCTGCGCGTGGTTGGGGTTCGGTCTTGGGCCAAAGGAGAACTCGGATGTACCAGCCAGCCATCACCGGACATGGGGTGTTCACCCCGTCGCAATCGATCAGCAACGACGAATTGGTGGTGGCGTTCAACGCCTATGCAGACCGGTGGAATGCCGCGCATCAGGCCGAGATTGACGCCGGTGAGGCCGAGGCGATTGGTCATTCAAGTTCGGAATTCATCTTTAATGCCTCGGGGATTGAACGGCGCTATGTGATGAATAAATCCGGGGTTTTGGACCCGGATCGCATGCATCCACAATTGCCCGCCCGTGCCGATGATACCCCCGGTATTATGGCCGAAATGGGCGTGGACGCCGCCAACAAAGCGCTTGAAATGGCCGGGCTAAGCGGGGGCGATATTGATCTGGTGATTTGTGCCGCATCCAACCACGAACGCGCCTACCCGGCAATTGCCATTGAGATTCAGAATCTTTTGGGCGCTGGCGGCTTTGCCTTTGACATGAATGTCGCCTGCTCCTCGGCCACTTTTGGCATTCAGGCCGCCGCGGATATGGTGCGCTCGGGTTCGGTTCGCCGTGCTTTGGTCATTTGCCCTGAGATTTGTTCGGGGCATTTGGAGTGGCGCGACCGCGATTGCCATTTCATCTTTGGCGACGTGGCCACGGCGGTGGTGATCCAACGCGACGAAGAGGCGACTGGCCCGCATTTCACCATCCAAGCGACCAGCTGCGCCACCAAGTTCTCAAACAACATCCGCAATAACCACGGTTTCTTGCGCAACGCCCATGATCAGATGGAAGACCGCCGCGACATGCAGTTCATGCAGAACGGTCGCAGGGTCTTCAAAGAAGTATTGCCGATGGTTTCGACGCATATCCTGACCCATTTGGCCGACACGGGATGGGAGGCCAGCGACCTGCGCCGGCTTTGGCTGCATCAAGCCAACAAGACCATGAACGATTTCATCGGGAAAAAAGTGTTGGGCCGGGTACCGGAAGAGGGTGAACAACCCAACATCTTGCAAGACTATGCCAATACATCCTCCGCCGGGTCGATCATCGCCTTTTCGCAAAACTCCGAAGATATGCAACCCGGTGATCGCGGCGTGATTTGTTCCTTTGGGGCGGGCTATTCGGTTGGCTCGGTTCTGGTCGAACGGGCCTAATCGCAATCACCGCGCGCGGGTTGTCTTGAGTTTGATCAGGTGAACCGCGCAACCAACCAACAAACCCCAAACCGCCGCCCCTAGCCCAAGCATCGTCACCCCTGACGCCGTCATGACAAAGGTCAGAGCCGCGGCTTCGCGAGTGTCTTCGTTGCCTAGCGCGACCGATGCGGAGTTAGCAAAGACATTGAATAGCGCCACACCGGCAAGGGTGGCCATGGCCAAGGGCGGTGCAAGACCGGCGATAAAGGTCACGCCCGCCGCCAAGACCCCGAAGAGACAATAAAACAAGCCAGCCCAGACCGCCGCCATATAGCGTTGCGCCGGGTCAGGATGGGCGTTTTCATCACAACACATTGCCGCCGTGATCGCGGCGACGCAGGTCGAAATGGCCCCAAAGGGCGCGCTAAGGATGCTAAACACCCCGACCGTCGCAAAGAGAGACCCCGAGGGCGGTTCATAGCCATTGGCCTTTAGGACCGAGACACCGGGAATGTTTTGCGTCGCGGTGGTGACAAGAAACAAAGGCAGGCCCAGACTTAGTATCGCGGAGAGAGAAAACACCGGCACCACGACCACTGGGTCGGTCAAGATATCGGGTGGCACCGGAAATCCATCATTTTGGATGACGACAAGGACCACCAGCGCAATGACCGAAGCAGGCACAGCGAAGAGACGTGAGAATCGCCCAACCACAAACCATGTCAGCATGATCGGCACGGCAATGGCCGGAGCCTCAGCCAAGCTGCGAAACGGCACGAGGCAGATTGAGAACAACACGCCAGACAACATCGCCATAGTGATCGGCGCAGGGATTGCGGCGGCCAAACGGGCCAAGGGCCGCCAGAAGCCAGAGACAACCCCTAAGACGCCTGCAAAGACAAATGCCCCCACCGCCCCGGCAAACCCGGCGGCATCCGGTACAGAGACCGCCAAGAGCGCCGCCCCCGGCGTCGACCACGCGACACTGGCGGGCATTTTGTAGCGCAGGCTTAAGAAGATCGCTGCGATGCCCATGGCCACGGACCCGGCCATAACCGCCGAAGAGGCTTGGGCGGGGCTGGCCCCCATGGCTTCGACGCCTTGAAGGAAAATCGGGAAAGAGCTGAAGAAGCCGACAATTGCGACGACAAGACCGGTCCAAAAGGTTTGAGCGTTCAGCGAAAGCCCAAACATCAGCGTTTACCCCTTGTCACCCACCGCAGCGCGCCAATGGCGTCGGCAAAGGCTAACGTAGGTTTCATTGCCGCCGATTTGCACCTGTTCACCATCTACCAACGCCCTGCCCTGATCGTCTTGTCGGATGACCATAGTCGCCTTGCGTCCGCAATGGCAAATGGTGCGCACCTCGCGCATTTCATCGGCCAAGGCCAAGAGAGCGGCGGAACCGGGGAACAGCTCGCCCCGGAAATCGACCCGCAGCCCATAGGCCATCACCGGCACATCCAAATCATCGACCACACGCGCCAATTGCCAGACTTGGTCGCGGGTCAGAAACTGGGCTTCGTCCACAAAAACGCAGGCCACGGGCCCTTGATCGAGACGTGTTTTGATTTTGGAAAACAGGTCGGCCTTGCTGTCAAACAAATCAGCCTCGCGTGACAGACCAATCCGCGAGCCAATTTTGCCCGCGCCCGCACGATCATCAAAAGAGGCGGTCAACAGATAGGTCTGCATCCCGCGTTCATTGTAGTTGTGCGCGGCTTGCAACAGCAAAGTCGATTTGCCGGCGTTCATGGTGGAGTATTGAAAGTGCAGTTTGGCCATGGCGCATCATGTGCCGCAACTGGGCAAAATGGGCAAGGTGAGAGCCGGAAAAAACCTATTCGCTCAGGTCAGGATCCTGGGGAGTATCCCCCGGGGGTCACGGGACCCTGAACCTGAGCAAACTGGGTAAATGAGAAGGGGCGGATAACCAAAGCACCCCCAGAGACCATTCAAAGCCTTCCCTTCTCGTCACCAAATCCGGTCTGGGAACCGGAAACTCGTACACCCCAACACACGCAGGGACGTTTTCTACATGACATTTCTGGCAGATAGCGGTAATGGGAATGAAGTTTGAAAGTTCCCCGGGAGGTCCCGGGCACGAGGACAAGACATGGCATCTGTCGGGCGCTACCTGAAAAAACACATCGAAGCTCTGGTCAAGGACGTCGGCATCGAAGCCGCCTGTGAATTGACTGGCAAATCCAAAGCAACGCTTGGGCGCTACTATTCCGACTATCCGGAACATGAAGATCGTTACATGCCGGTAGATGCAGTGGCCGCTTTGGAAGAGGCCGCGTCCTACCCGCATGTTACGGCTGCTTTGGCGGAACTTAAGGGAATAACCCTGAACTTCGACGAGTCGCGGAGAAACTCTCAGAGCGAAGGCGGCGTGAACTCAGACGTCATCGCCCTCTCGCAGCGGTTCGGGATGTTGATGGCCGAATACCACCAATCCATCGAAGACGGCATTATTACCGCCAACGAAGCCAAGCGATTGCTCAAAGAAACGCTCGCGATTCAAAAGGTGCTCATTGATATGAAGCTGCACCTTGAGGATGAACAGGCCTAAGGCAAATCCGAGAACGTTGAGCGTTTTTCGACGGCACCTATGAGAGCTTGTTTTTGAACCGGGTTGGCCTGTGCGACGCACAAATCCGCCACTTTGTGTAGGGCACGCTGCCGATCCGGACCTAGCCTGCTGTAGCGAGCTTCTTCCAATGCAAAAACGCGTCGCATCGTATTTAGGTGCGACCCAAACCCAGCCCTCGGCTTCACCTCCGTCATATGTGACGGAGCGCGGAACCGGCTGAAAAACCACCAGAAAACCGGATTATTGATCTCAATACCATATGACACCAATTTTAGGGAAATGTCGTGAATACGATCGACGTCTTGGGGAAATGACAACGCGGCAAGGCCGAGTGCCTTGACGATGTTGCTATTGCTGTTGAACAAATAGGGCGTCATTTGGCGCGGATTGAGTTTCTCAACCTCTTGCAGCACGATCTCAGCCCACTGGTTGGAACGGCGTCCTCCCGACAGAATATCCAGGTTCATAGCGACGTTGAGATAGGAAAACACCAGATGTGTCCGATCTTTGCGCAAGCCGTAGCCAACAGGCATCGACCTGACATTTGGCCAATGAAGCCACATTTTTTCGGCACGCTCTTTGGCGCGCGGCAAATCGACCTGTTCACAAATCTTATGGGCACCAGCGATCAACGCATAAAAGTGGTCAAAACTTGTAAGCGTTTCATCTTTTTCCAAGGCTTCGAGAACCAATAGCTGTTCAGCGAGGTCCTTGGGTCGAATACCCTTTTTGTAGATGAAACGACGCGCCATTTCGCGACGATGGCGGCGCGTCATATTTGAGAACTCTGATAAAACAGATCGTCCACTTTGGTCAGTATACATGACTGTCTCACAGTTGAAAAATTTCTCTCAACATGGGAGCGACGAGAGACCTTTTCAACACCGACGAGATGACCAAGCGGCACCTTGCCGACACTTTTTGTCATGTGAGCAATTCATTGCTGAAAGCCCTAAACCAAGCGTCCCCAAAGATCGTATTCCCCGGCTTCGTCCACCTCTACGGACACAATTTGACCCGGCGCAAGATCACCTGCCCCTTCGTCGATGAACAGGTTGCCATCAATCTCAGGCGCGTCCGCCTTGGTGCGACAAGTGGCAATGCCATCTTCGTCAACGTCATCCACGATCACATCCATAACCTTGCCCACCTTGGCGGCCAGCTTGGCTTCGGAAATCGCCTGTGCCTTTTCCATGAACCGGTCCCAGCGCTCTTGCTTGACCTCATCTGGCACATGATCGGGCAAGTCGTTTGAGCGCGCACCGTCGACGTTTTCATATTGAAAACAGCCGACACGGTCCAATTGTGCTTCGTCCATCCAATCCAAAAGAGTTTGGAATTCGGCCTCGGTTTCCCCCGGATAGCCAACGATAAACGTACTGCGCAGCGTAATGTCGGGGCAAATGCCGCGCCATTCCGCGATCCGGTCCAAGGTGCGTTCCGCCGCCGCCGGACGCGCCATGCGTTTGAGCGTATCAGGGTGCGCATGTTGGAATGGCACATCCAAATAGGGCAGGATCAAGCCATCCGCCATCAGCGGGATCAGCTCGCGCACATGCGGGTAAGGATAGATATAATGCAGGCGCACCCACGCACCGAGGCTACCAAGGTCACGTGCAAGACGGGTAATGTGTTTTTCGGCGCCCCGCTCTGCATCCTTCCAATCAACCCCATAGGCCGAGGTATCTTGGCTAATCACCAAAAGCTCCTGCACACCTGCCTCAACAAGCTTTTCGGCTTCGCGCAGCACCGCCTTGTGGGGTCGTGATTGCAGCTTGCCGCGCATATCGGGGATGATGCAGAACTTGCACTTGTGATTGCAGCCCTCAGAAATCTTCAGATAGCTGAAATGGCGCGGGGTTAGGCTGATGCCACGGGCGGGCAATAGATCAATAAACGGATCGGGCGACGGCGGCACAACCCCATGCACCGCATCCAATACCTGTTCGTATTGGTGCGGGCCGGTGACCGCCATAACCTTGGGATGCACGCCGGTGATATATTCCGGGTCCGCGCCAAGACAGCCGGTCACGATGACCTTGCCGTTTTCCTGCAAAGCCTCACCAATCGCCTCAAGGCTTTCGGCCTTGGCGCTATCAAGGAACCCGCAGGTGTTCACAATCACCGCATCCGCGCCACTATAGTCGGGCGAAATCCCGTACCCTTCGGCACGCAGCCGGGTCAGGATGCGTTCGCTATCGACCAAGGCTTTGGGGCAACCAAGCGATACCATGCCAACAGTCGGCTGGCCATCGCGGCGCGTGTCACCAAATTGCGCACGCGGCGCAAGATCGGGGCGGATATCTGGGGGATTCTGAACCATGCGGGCGTATAGCCTGCCCCCGGCCTTGTGGGAAGGGGGTCGTCAGGATTGCGCCCAGCGCCAAAGAAAGATGCCCACTAGGAGGAGCAGAACACTGCCCATCACACGGCACATCATTGTCATGTAGGCGGGGTTGCGCAAAAGGCGCTGCATCTGCGCACCAAACACCGCCCAAACGCCAACCCCGATGAAACACAAAACGCTCCACACCGCGATCACCAAGACAAGGTCGAGTGATCCGGGCCGCAGATTGAACAATGAGAGCGCCGCAAGGATCGCGCCCCACGCTTTTGGGTTTAACCATTGCAACAACGCGCCCTGCGCAAAGGTCGGGATCGGTTGTTTCTGGGATGTGCCCAAGGCGTTTGGCCGAAAAAGCGGCATCGCAATATAAACGATCAACCCGGCCCCGATCCAGGTCATCACATCCAAGATCACCCCACCTGTCTCTGGTAATTCCGCCATTCCAACACCAATGACCGCCAACAACGCAGCAAACCCAAACGTGGCCCCAGTCACAAAGCCTAGCGTCGGGCGGACACCATTTTGCAAGCCCGAGGCAAGGGTGATGATATTCACCGGTCCGGGCAAGAACGACATGGTAAACGCAAAGAAAGCGATGGGTAGCAGTGATGGCATGGAAGGTCCTCGGTTAACCTAACCAACCTATTGCTGGGACCTCTTGTACAAAATATAGTAACAATTGAACGCACTGATCAAAAAATTATAGCAATGAGCATCGAACATCTCAAATCTCTCGGAATCTTTGCCGAGGTCGCGCAACAAGGCTCCTTTCGCGGAGCGGCGCGCGCTTTGGGCATGACACCGGCTGCGGTCACCTACCATGTCCAACTGCTTGAACAGGCCGTTGGCGGCCCGCTGATCTATCGCTCGACTCGCAAACTGACCCTGACCGAAACCGGTGAACGTTTGCGCGACGCAGCAAGTAACATGCGCCACCTAGCCGAAGCCGGGTTGGAAGAGGCGCTCAACGGCGATGGGACATTGCGGGGTCGATTTCGCATTGCGCTGACTGTTTCGCTGTTGCGATCTCCGGTCTCAAACGCATTGGCACAATTCCAACGTGATCACCCAAATGTGGACTTGGATCTGTGCTACTCCGACACCGCACATGACTTGATTGCAGATCAAATCGATCTGGCATTGCGGGCTGGGGTCTTGCAAGATTCGTCGTTGAAATGCACCCACGTCTGGGAAATGCCTCGCATATTAGTGGCCGCCCCAAGGTTTTTAGCCGAGCATGGCAAGATCGAAACCCTCGACGATCTAGCCCAAGTGCCTTGGATCAAGCACAGCCATCTTGGCACTCGTCGACGGCTCACCCATATCTCCGGCACATCTCAAGACATTGAACAGGACGGCAACCTCAGTGTCGACAACATCGAAGCCATGGTTGATTTGGCGACACATGGTATGGCCGTGGCCTCACCGCCCCGTCATTATGTGGCGACCCAAATTGCGGATGGCTCGCTTGTTGAAATCTTGCCCGACTGGTCCCTGCCCGCCATTCCCGTTCACGCTATTTGGCCCGGGTCCAAAGTCGAAAAACCAACGACCAAGGCCTTTCTGGCGATGCTGTCGCACCATACCAAGGCGCAGAAATGAAAACGCCCTGCCGATGTCGGCAGGGCGCTGTTCATGAGTTTTCTAAACAGGCTTAGCGACGGCGGTCGCGGCGCGAGCTCATAGGCTGGAAGGCGACGCCAACATGGGCTTCGCAATAGGGTTTGCCCTGTTGAACAGGCAGACCGCAGAACCAGAAATCATCGGTCGCAGGGTCGCCAACCGGCCATTTGCAGGTCCGCTCAGTCAATTCCATCAACGTCAGCTTCTTGGCCTTCTTTTCAACTTCGCTCACACGGGCCAAGGCCTCGGGCGAGATTTCGTTGGCCGAAGGTTGCGGTGGCAACGGCTGACCGGCTGGAATGATCTGTTTTCGCGCGGGCAAAACAGCCGGGGTTGTCGCCGCAGGTGCCGCCGCCGCTGGCTTGGGCTCTAGTGCGGGCTTTGGCTTGGGGGCCGCTTCGGCCGCCTTGGGCTTGGGCGCTGGCTTGGGCTTGACCTCTGTCTTCGCCTTGGCTTTGGCCTTGGCATCGGCTGATCCACCGGAACCGGCGCGGTTCGATAGGCCCAGACGGTGCACCTTGCCGATCACGGCATTTCGGGTCACCCCGCCGAGTTCTTTGGCAATCTGACTAGCGGATTGGCCTTCGCCCCACATCTTTTTGAGCGTCTCGACGCGTTCATCGGTCCAGGACATCGTGTATTCCCACTGAAAAAGCGGCCCCCTAGGGACCGCCTGTCGTTTCTGAGTTGGCCCTATTCTAATCATTGCGAAACAAGATACAAGACGGGCAAGGAAACGAGGGGCACCAATGTCACAGACGAATCTACAAAATCCGAGCTTTCACCCCGGTGATCGACGCTTTGGCGCGGTAAATTGGCTGGGTCTCAAGACACTGGCTCTGCGCGAAATCCTGCGATTCTTAAATGTTTGGACCCAAACCTTGTTGGCACCCTTGGTAACGGCGGGCCTGTTCATGTTGATTTTCACCATCGCCATCGGGTCAAAACGTGGCGATGTGATGGGGGTTGATTTCGCCACCTTTATCGCTCCGGGCATCTTGATGATGACGGTGATCCAAAACGCCTTTGCCAACACGTCAAGTTCGCTGGTGATTTCAAAGGTCCAAGGCAATATCGTCGACACCTTGATGCCGCCTCTGTCAGCTTTCGAACTGGTGGTCGGCTATATGGCGGGCGGGGTTGTGCGTGGTGTTATCGTCGCTTTGGCGATCGGTACGGCCCAGTGGTTGGTCTTGGGCATTGTTCCCGCCCACCCGTTGGTGGCGCTGTGCTTTGTCATTCTGGGGGCTGCGTTCTTGTCGGCCTTAGGCATTTTGGCCGGGATCATCGCCAATAAGTTCGACCAAATGGCCGCCATCACCAACTTTGTCGTCACGCCCTTGGCCTTCTTGTCCGGCACCTTTTATTCCGTCGAAGCATTGCCGCCGATTCTGTATCAAATCACCCATCTCAATCCGGTGTTTTACCTGATTGATGGGGCTCGTTGGGGTGTGATTGGCGTCTCTGACAGCAATCCGGCCTTTGGCTTTGCCGTAGCACTTGCGGCGACTTTGGCGATCTGCGGGCTGGCTTGGTATTGGTTCAAAAGCGGTTATCGCCTCAAAGCGTAAAACGGGTCGCGCTGGCGGTTTGCAACCAATCCCGGAACGCGACCAAGGCGGGATAGTCCCCGCCGCGTTCCGGCCAGATCAGGAAGTAAGCACCGATGCTAACCGGCCGGGCTTGGGGCAGTTCGATCAAGGAACCCGCCTGAATCTCTTGCGCCACAAGATAGTCCGGCATCAAAGCGACACCCAATCCGGCCTGCGCCGCCCGTAACATCGTGCCAAATTGATCAACCACCATCGCCGGTTTGCCCGGCTGCGGCAGATTGTGCGCCGCAAACCAATCCGCCCAAGCGTTGGGGCGGGTTTCTAATTGCAAACGCGGCAAATCTGTCACTGCGCCCTGCGCCAAAAGCTCTGGCGCGGCAACGGCCAGCATCTGTTCATCCCACAGCTTCAATTGCCCGGTCCGCGGCCAGTTGCCCTGACCATGGACAATGGCAGCGTGAAAGCTTTCATCCGCGAAATCAAAAGCCACCAGTCGCGTCGACATGTTCAAGGTGATCCCCGGATGCGCCGATAGAAACCCCGGCAGCCGTGGAGCCAGCCAATGGGTGCCAAAGCTTGGCAAACTCGCGAGGTTGAGCGCCCCGCCGTCAGGATTGGATTGAAGCGCAATTGTTGCGGTTTGGATTTGAGCCAAGGCAGCGCGGATATCGCGGGCATAAGACGCGCCTTGCGCCGTGAGGTGCAACCGCTTGCGGTCACGCTCAAACAACACCCCGCCGACCTGCGCCTCAAGCTTTTGGATCTGCCGGGACACGGCGCTTTGGGTTAGGTCCAACTCCCGCGCTGCGTCCGTCACCGATCCGTGACGCGCCACCGCTTCGAAGGCGGTTAAGTAAGCCAAAGGCGGTGTGAAGCGTCGTGATGTGGCCATTTCATTCCCCATTGGAATGTTTTCATGCCGGAAATTTGCTTTGCGGGCAAGGTTCTTGCCCTTATGTCATGATGAAACCCCGTCTTGAAAGGCTTTGCCCATGTCATCGCATCTGTCCCCTCAGTCCCAACCCAGCTTGTCCAGCTTTTCTTGGGAAGACCCGTTTTTGCTGGAAAACCAGCTGAATGAAGACGAACGCATGATCCGCGACAGCGCCAAGGCCTATGCGCAAGACAAGCTGATGTCGCGTGTGACCGATGCCTTTGCCAATGAACAAACCGACCCGGATATTTTCCGCGAGATGGGTGAGATGGGCCTGCTTGGCACCACAATCCCCGAAGAATACGGTGGGCTTGGCGCGGGCTATGTGACCTATGGGCTCGTTGCGCGTGAGGTTGAGCGCGTGGATAGTGGCTATCGCTCGATGATGTCGGTTCAGTCCTCTTTGGTGATGTATCCAATCTATGCCTACGGCACCGCCGAACAGCGCCAGAAGTACCTGCCAAAACTGGCAAGCGGCGAATACATCGGCTGTTTCGGCCTAACCGAACCCGACGCGGGGAGCGATCCAGGCAGCCTTAAAACCACCGCCAAAAAGGTTGATGGCGGCTATGTGTTGAATGGCTCCAAAATGTGGATTTCCAACGCGCCGATCGCCGATGTCTTTGTCGTCTGGGCCAAATCAGGAGCGCATGATGGCAAGATCAAAGGTTTTGTTCTTGAGAAGGGAACCAAGGGCCTTAGCGCGCCCAAGATTGAAGGCAAACAGAGCCTGCGCGCCTCGATCACCGGTGAAATTGTCATGGACAATGTTGAAGTCGGCGAGGACGCTTTGTTGCCCAATGTGTCCGGTCTGAAGGGGCCGTTTGGTTGCTTGAACCGCGCGCGCTACGGCATCAGCTGGGGCGCGATGGGTGCCGCTGAGGCCTGTTGGCACGCCGCTCTGCAATATGGGTTGGATCGCAAGCAGTTTGGCAAACCATTGGCGCAGACTCAGCTGTTTCAATTGAAGCTGGCGAATATGCAGACCGAGATTGCATTGGGCCTGCAGGCCTCTTTGCGCGTCGGGCGTTTGATGGACGAGGCCCAAGCCGCGCCAGAGATGATTTCGATCATCAAGCGCAACAACTGTGGCAAAGCCCTAGAAATCGCCCGCCATGCCCGCGACATGCACGGTGGCAATGGCATCAGTCAAGATTTCCACGTTATCCGTCACATGGTGAACCTCGAAACCGTGAACACCTATGAAGGCACACATGACGTTCACGCGTTGATCTTGGGGCGGGCGCAAACCGGATTGCAGGCGTTTTTCTAATTCGCTACGCGACATTTTTGGAAAAAGTCGAGGGGGCGGTCTGCCCCCTCTTGGCCTAGCGGCCAATTCACCCCCGAGGATATTTCGGGAAAGAAGAAACATGGCCGCCTTGTTGGGTCAGCCTTTTTCAGATTGAGCGATGAATTCAATCACCATGGCGGCGGTCCAAGTGAACCGAGTTCCACCACAGGGTTCGCCGGTTTTGGGGTCATAGTATTCGGCGAAACCGCTTTTCTCGATCAATTGCACCGAGGATGTAGCAATCCGGTTGGCCACCTCAATTTGACCGGCGCGGCGCAAACCGTCGCTGATCAGATAGTTGACGATGAGCCATGCCGGACCGCGCCAGTAGCGCTTGCCATCATAATCCGGCGCATCAGGGTCGTGGCTTGGCACAAGATAGCTCACCTTGTCCGCCATTTCCGTCACTTTATCTGCCAAAGCTTTGGCGCGCTCAGCAGGGATAGGGGCGAAACCGGCAATCAACCCGCCGACCGACGGGCTATCGATCAATTGATCTAAACGGCGGTCTTGGCAGAGATATTGCCCGTGTTTGTCGCTCCACAGGCTTTCCATCGCCGCGATACCTTTGGCGGCTTGGGCGCGCGATTTCGCGGCGGTATCGGTGTCGCCCAGCGCATCGGCCAGGTCGGCCAAGTCCATACAAGAGCGCAGCAAAATGCCGTTGAACCCCGGATCGACAACCTGAAACGGCGACGCATCGTGCAGTTTGGCATTGTCCCAATTCAGACTACGGAACAGTTGCACCAACCAAATGTAGCGTTCGTATTGCGCTTGGGTTGGGCGGTGTTCGGGGTTGGCATGTTGGGTGTCACGACGGGTGAACGGCAAGACGCCCTCGGTTGGGACCCGTTCAAATGCATCATCCCAGTCGATCGAGTTGTCACGCCCGGATTCCCAAGGGTGCAGAATGGCGACCAAACCAGTTCCCTCTGGATCACGGTTGGCAAAGAACCATTCGTGCCAGGCAAAGACCTTGGGCAACAAGGTCCGCGCCATTTTGGCAGCGAGCTCTTTGTCTTTGGCGCGGTCAAACAGGCGCTTGATCGCAAAACCAGCGACGGCCGGCTGGGTGATGCCCGAGGTCGGAACATCGCGCCCGGTTGCCCAGACATCGGGACCGGGGAAATAGCCGTCATCTTCTTTGTGAAAGATGATATGTGGGACCATGCCGTCTTCCCATTGATGGGCCAGCAGGGTTTCGATCTCGCGCCACGCGCGGGCCTCATCAAAATGGGCCTGACCAAGGGCGGTAAGGCAACTGTCCCAGTTCCATTGAAACGGATAGAGGCCGTGGGTCGGCACGGTGTAAGTGCCAAGATCATTCTCACGGAGAATGTCCGAGGCGTTTTGCACAAGCGTTTGCATTGTCTGTTTGTCCTTATGCGTCATTGGACGGCATGGTGTGATTTCGGGTCAAACCAGCGGATGCGGTCTGGCGTTGGGGCAAGGGTCAGGACGTCGCCGGGGGACACCTTGAGGTCGCTATCTAGGACGGCGCGGAACAGGGTTCCGTCAACTTCGGCGGTGACCAAAAGATGCGCGCCAAGCGGTTCGACAACCTTGGCTTTTGCCTTTAATCCAGCGTCCGAAAGGGTCATATCCTCGGGTCGAATTGCGAACTCCAGCGGACGGTTGAGATCAGGCCCCTTAAGGGTTTGACCGGCAACGCGCCATTGGCCCGCCCCTGTCGGTTCGGCGGGGAGAAAATTCATCGGCGGATTGCCTATGAACCCGGCGACAAAACGCTCGGCGGGGTCGCGATACACCTCGATGGGTGAGGCCGCCTGAACAATCCGCCCTTCGTGCATGACGCTAATCCGATCAGCCATCGACATGGCTTCGACTTGGTCATGGGTGACGTAGATCGCGGTTGTGTTGCTTTCAGCCAAAACCCCTTTGAGCTCGGCGCGCATCTCCATGCGCAACAGGGCATCAAGGTTGGAGAGCGGTTCATCCATCAAGATCACATCGGGCTCCATCGCCAAAGCACGCGCCACAGCAACCCGTTGACGTTGCCCACCCGAAAGCTCACCGGAATAGCGGCTGAGCAATTGTTCGATATGCATCAGCTCGGCAGTGCGTTCGACGCGGCGCTTGACCTCATCATTTGGCAATTTCTGCATCCGCAGGCCAAAGCCGATGTTTTCGAACACCGTCAAATGCGGAAACACCGCATAGTTTTGAAACACCATTGCAATGCCACGATCTTTGGGTGGCAAATGGTCGATCCGCCGCCCCCCGATCCAGACTTCGCCGGTGGTCTGGGTTTCCAGCCCGGCAATGATCCGCAGCAAGGTGGATTTCCCACAGCCCGATGCGCCGAGCAGGACCATAAACTCCTGATCGTCGATGGTCAGGTTGATGTCGTGAAGCGCCTGATAAGACCCAAACCGCTTGGCGACATTTTTGATTTCGATAACAGCCATTTTCAGTTTCCAATCAGCGGTTGGCTTAACGGTTAGCGATGCCCCACATCGCAAACAGGTATTTGCGGACGGCAAAGATGAAGATCAGCGCTGGCACGACAAGGATGAAGCCACCGGCGAATTTCAAATGCAGTGGTGAGGTATCGAGGTTCTGCAATAGGAACGCCGTGAGGGTTCGGTTTTCGATTGTGAGAACTGCGGCGGCAAAGACTTCGTTCCACGAGATCACAAAGGCAAAAATCGCGCTGGCGGTGATACCGGGAAGGATCAGCGGCAAGACAACCTTGGTAAAGGCGGTCAGGCGCGTACAGCCCAAGGTCCAAGCGGCTTCTTCCAACTCAATCGGGATGCCGGAGAACAGCGAGAAGGTGATCAGCACAGAAAACGGGATTGCCAATGTGGTGTGCACCAAGGCCAGACCAAACACCGTGTCGTCCAACCCTGTGCGGATAAACATCACTGCCAAAGGCAACGCCAGCAACGGCAACGGAAAGGCGCGGGTCAGCAAGATCAACAGCCGAAACAACCCCTTGCCCGGAAAATCGAACCGCGACAGCGCATAACCAGCCGGGGCACCGATAGCGATGGACATGACCATCGTCATCGCGGCCACAAGGATCGAGTTTTTAAGCGCTGTCAGCATCCCCTCAAATCCGGCGAAGAAGCTTAGACTGCCTAGGTCAAATTCCGGCCAGAACGGCTTGGGAAAACTGTTGACCGTTTCGGGCGAGCTCAGCGTGTTGATCAGCAAAAGGTAAAGCGGCACGATGACCCAAGCGCAAAGCAGGACAACCGAGGCGGTGTATAGGAACCGCCCGCTGGAACGCGTTTCGGCATTCATATCGTTGCTCCTTTCGGGACGCGCAGGGCACGCATGATGATCAGAGTAAAGGCGATGGAGATCGCAAGGATGATCAAGGCCATCGCCGCCGCGGCGCCGCCATTCAGCAGGTCAAATTGGTAGGCGTAGGTTTCGCCCATAAGGACCGGGAACAAGGTGCCGCCCAGCGCCGCAACCACGGCAAAGATTTCAAAGGCCAGGATGACACGTAACACCAGAGCGGTCTGCAAAGACGGGCGCAGCAGAGGAAGGGTGATACGGGTAAACCGTTTCCACGGGCTGGCACCAAACACTTCGGCGGCCTCGTAATATTCTTTGGGGATCAACCCGATACCCGCCACTAGGATAACCAGCATGATCGCTGTCGCGCGCCAGATCTCGGCCAAAGCAATGGCGAGGAAAACAATGCCGGGATGTTGATAGCTTAAGAAATTCACCGGGCGATCAACAACACCCAAGCCGCTCATCATTGAGTTGAGGAAACCGGATTGTTCAAAGATCGCAAGCCAGATGATACCGGCCGCGAGATCGGAAATCCCAAGCGGGATCGTCCAGACATATAGGATAAGGTCGCGGCCCTTTTGCATGCGGGTGACCATCGTGGCCATCAACAGCGCCAGCGCCAATTGCACCGGCACAACAGCAGCCGCAAGCAACATGGTGTTCCTGAAAGAGATCGGGAATTTCCAATGGCTGGTCACGTCCTGAAAGTTCTTCAGACTCCAGCCGCCATCAGCATAAAACGCTTGCTGTGCCACCAGAATGAACGGGTACAAGAAGAAAAGGCACAGAAACAGCGTGACCGGCAGGATCAATAAATAGGGGAGGTACCGCGCGTTCATGGCGCTGCTCCTGTGTGTCAGTTAACATGAAAAGGGAGTGGGTGTCCGGGCCCACGTGTGACCCGGACAAGCGCCGAGCTTACTCGACCGGGCAAGCACCTTCGGAAGGTGCATCCGGGGCCCAGCAGGGCGCGCCGGTTTCATTCATGATCGCCTCAAGCGCACCTTTTTGGTCATCCAGAACCGTACGGATGTCTTGATTGGCCAGAACGATCCGCTCAAACGTGTCGACAAAGACGCGGTTGAATTCGCCACCTTTGGCACCAAGGCCAGCAGGCAAAAGACCGGGGTTGGCATCGGCCGAACCGCTCATCTTGGCAACGGCCCCACCGGCGGCCTGAACGGCAGGCGGCAGATCACCGGGAAGCTCTACATCAACAACCGGGAAGAAGTTGGTGGCGCGCAGAGTCGCCAGCTGAGTTTCCGGCTTGAGCATATGCGCCACCAGAGCCTTGGCCGCGTCCATATCAGGCGCGGTTTTCGGGATACCGACACCGGCGATCACAGGCATGAAACCACGACCGGTTGGACCTGCAGGCGCCGGGAAGGCGACGAAATCATCGGGACGTTCGTTAAACGCCTGTGCCAGACGCGAGGTGTGATCAAAGGCAATCCAAACGTCTTCGTTCAACAACTGTTCTTGAAGGAAGCTGAAGTTGGTCGAGGCTGGGTTGGTATGCGCCCAAAGCTTCTTGAAATCTTCCCATGCTGTAACCGCCGCATCCGAGGCAAAGGTACGCACCACGCCATCGGTGTAGGATGGGTACAAATAGCCTTGGAAGAAGCGGTGCTTAAGTCCCTTAGGGCCCGCAGGGAAACCAAACTTGGCCTCACCAGTTGCCTCATGGACATTGGCGGCCCATGCGATCAGTTGCTCATAGGTCAACGCATCAATGTCTGCACCTTCTGGCAGATGCTCTAGCGCCTTTTTATTGGCCGCCATGATATAGCTCGCCTGCATCCACGGGATGTATTGCGCACTATCGGTGCCCAGTTTGGCCAATTCATTGAAAGTGTCAGAGGCCGACATCACGCCAATATCGCTCAAATCAACCAGATCGTCGGCGTTCATCGCCGAGAAATCACCGTGTAGCGCACCCAGAACGCCAATTGTCCCGGTTCCGGCCTGCAATTCTGCCTGCAGACGGGTCAACCAAGGGCCGCCGTCGTTTGGCTGGTAGTCAACTTTGTCCTGAAAATTGCCAAGAACCTGTTCGCGCATGGCCTGCGCTTCTTCAACTGGTTTGGCTTGTGTCGACCAAAACAGAACATCCGCCTGCGCGGCACCTGTTGTCATGGTAACGGCCAAGGCGGCTGCCCCGGCAAATTTGTATCCGAACGTCATGTCATCCTCCCGAGATGCATTTTTCCAATGCGGACTCAACTTCCCCCAGTGTGAACACCAGACCTCCGAAACTGAGTCTCTGGGTAAAGTTTGGTATAACGTTATACCTCCTGTCAATTCCCTTTTTTCGCCCTCACAGGAGCATACGCTAACATTTCGGTTGATATCTGCCTATAAAATCGCCAATTCTTGTCGCTATTGGTAAAACGCTGCATCACGAAAGCCCGCTCACGCATGTCGCAAAAGCCCAAACTCTCTACCGTTGCTCGCGAAGCTGGGGTGTCGACCGCGACCGCCAGCCAAGTGATGCGCGGGGCCGGGAGAATATCGGACGCGACGCGTAAAAAGGTGCTCGAGGCGGCACATAAACTGCACTACGTACCCGATGGTCGGGCGGCCTCGATGCGCTCAGGCGTCAATCGTGAAATCGGATTTGTCATCCATCAAATCGCCAACCCGTTTAACGCCGAAGTCATCAGCGGCGTCAGCGACCTCTTCGAATCCGAAGGGTTTTTGGTCTCGGTTCTCGATAGCCGTGACGACACCGAACGCCAACGCCGCAACATTCAGGCCTTTATTCGCAATGCACGCGGTGGCCTACTTTGGGTCCCTGCGGATGACACCGATGATAGCACTTATGACCTCTTGCGCACCCACGGCATTCCAACCGTGACCTTCTTGCGTCACCTACCCTCGGAACCCTTTGACCACGTGGGCATTCGCGATGCCGACGCGACCCAAACCGCGACCACGCATTTGGCTGATCTTGGCCACCACCACATTGCCTTTTTGGGCGGCAAATCCCGGTCCTTCGTGCGTACTGAACGGATCGCAGGCTATACCCGCGTGATGCAAGACCGCGGCTTGGGCGACCCAATTATCTGGGACACCGATGATGATAAACTGGCAGGAATGGAGGCGATGGTGGCTCTGCGCGACGCGTATCCAGAGGTCACGGCCTTGGTCTGCAACGGCGACATGGTGGCGATTGGGGCGTCTTTGGCGCTGCAATCCATGGGCTTACAGCCGGGCAAGGACATCTCAATTGTCGGCTTCGATGACGTCCAAGACGCGGCCGTCGCCATTCCGCCGCTCACCACCATGGCCGTTTCACCTTATCAACTTGGCCGCAAACTCGCGCAAATCATGCTCGACCGGTTAGAGGCCCCCGACACGCCCGCGACAGTGACCCAAGTCGCCGCAACCTTGGTGGTGCGCGACACAACGGGTGCGCCAATCCGGCCCTAGGTGCACATGTCATCGCGGTATTGGCGCGGGGTTTGTCCGGTCCATCCACGAAACGCCCTGTAAAAGCTCGCCGGTGTGGCAAACCCCGTGTCCTGAGAGATCGCCTCGATCGGTTTGCCCGTCGCCAAATCGCGCAAGGCCATGTCCCGCCGCACCCCGTCCTTGATGGCCTGAAAAGACGTCCCTTCGGATTTCAAACGCCGGATCAAGGTGCGCGGTGTGACATGCAAATGCCGCGCTGCGTCCCCAAGATCACAGTCCATGCGCGGTGACAGAACAAGCAGCTCTCGAATGCGCAAAGGCAAGGCGTGTTCACGTGAATTCGTGAAAATCCAATCCCGCGGGGCGCGTTGGAGAAAGCTGGTCATATCGGCTTCGCTCCGCGACACGGGCAAATCCCCCAGCGCTTTGTCAAAACCGATCCAAGACGTGGTTTCGTCAAACACAATCGGACCGGGGAACAAAATCGGATAATCCTGAGCAAAACCCGGCTTGGGAAAGGTGAACCCAACCCCGGTCAAGGGCAGCTCGCGCAGCGCCAACCAAGACGCGACCCCATGCGCCAATTTCAACATAAGCATATGCCCGAACCGAGACGGGTTTGCGCCAGAAATCGGACGGATATGCAAGATCAGCGACCTGTCGGTTTCCGACAGGCTCAAGTGGTGGTCATCCAACACGAGGTTCCAAAAGGTCGAAAACCGGTACAAAGCCGCGGCAAGCGATGATGCCCCAAGGACGGAGGCGCACAGGTGCTTGAGCGCTCCGGGGCGAATGATGCGGCTCCAAAGCCCCATCATCTCATCTCCGGTTTCAGACACAACAATCTGATAAAGTTTCACAATTTGATCGTGCGTTACCCGCCCACGTCCGTCGATCCTCTCCTGTCGCAAGCCGCTTCGATATAGCATGTCGCTGACCTGATCTGGTGGGCACATGCGATGAAGCGACTCGATCCAATCTTGGACAAAGGCGCGTGAAACGGTGGGCAAAACCGGAGGGGAGACGGGCATTGGCATGGTGGCAGTCTCTCTGAAAATGTCACTTTTTGCAAATATTGTGTCCACAACGGAGATAGCTCCACCCGCTGCGCAGCGCTACACCCCCTTCAACCCAATAATTGACGGAGCCCGCCATGACCTTCCGCGCACCGGTGCAGGACATCACCTTTAACATCGAACATCTGAGTGGATGGCCCGAGCTGACCACCCTACCTGCCTATGAGGATTTCGAACTCGATGATGTGCAGGCGGTTCTGGAAGAATTTGGCCGGTTTTGCAGCGAAGAGATCGCCCCGCTCAACGCCCCCGGCGATGAGGTCGGATCAAACTATGCCAATGGCAAGGTTGTGCTGCCCGATGGCTTTGCCGAGGCCTATGGCAAATGTGTCGAGATGGGCTGGCCCGGTTTGCCACACCCGGCGGAACACGGTGGTCAGGGCCTCCCCCGTGTTGTGGGGGCGGCCGCGACCGAGATCCTAAACGCCGCCAATATGAGCTTTGCTTTGTGCCAATTGCTCACCGATGGCGCGGTCGAGGCTTTGCTTACCGCCGGATCAGACCAACAAAAAGCCATCTATCTGGAGAAACTGATCACCGGGCATTGGACCGGGACGATGAACCTGACCGAACCGCAAGCCGGCAGCGACCTCGCCCTGCTGCGCACTCGTGCCGAGCCACAAGACAACGGCAGCTACGCCATCACCGGCACCAAGATTTTCATCACCTATGGCGAACACGACATGGCCGAAAACACCGTGCATCTGGTGTTGGCCCGCCTGCCCGATGCGCCAAAGGGCGTCAAAGGCATCAGCCTGTTCTTGGTCCCCAAATTCATGGTGTCCGACGACGGAAACATCGGCGATCGCAACACCGTGCGCTGTGTCAGCGTCGAACACAAGCTTGGCATCAAGGCTAGCCCAACAGCAGTTTTGGAATTCGAAGGGGCCACCGGGTACTTGATCGGCAAGGAACACGCCGGTCTCGAATACATGTTCACCATGATGAACGCCGCACGCTTTGCCGTGGGCGTTCAAGGCATCGCCATTTCCGAACGCGCCTACCAACAAGCGCTTGCCTATGCCCAAGACCGGGTGCAAAGCCGCCCGGTTGATGGCTCTGCTCGTGAGGCGGTGCCAATCATCAACCACCCCGATGTTCGGCGTTTGTTGATGCGGATGAAGGCCTTGACCGAAGGCACCCGCGCCATGGCTTGCACGGCCGCCGCTTGGCAGGATTTGGGCCATCACACCGACGACAAAACCTTGTCTGACCTGTCCGAATTTCTAACACCCCTTGTCAAAGGCTATAGCACCGAGATGGGTGTCGAAGTGGCCTCATGCGGTGTGCAAGTGCATGGCGGAATGGGGTTTATCGAAGAAACCGGAGCAGCTCAACATTACCGCGACGCCCGCATTTTGCCGATCTACGAAGGCACCACCGCCATTCAGGCTAATGACCTTGTGGGGCGCAAAACGCTCCGCGATGGTGGTGTGACGGCGATGCGTCTGGCCGCGATGATTGGCGAAACCGAAGCCTTGCTCGCGGCGGGATCAAACGAGGCCCGCGCCGTGGCCAAACGTCTGGCCGAATCTCGCAGCGATTTCGAAGACGTCGTAGCTTATATGCTCGACACCGCCAAAACGGACCCAAATGCCGCCTTTGGGGCCGGTGTGCCCTATCTGATGTTGGCAGGGAACTTGGTTGCCGGTTGGCAGCTTGGTCGCGCCCTTTTGGCGGCTGAAACGGCCAAAACCCAAGGTGGCGACCCTGCGTTTCTATCTGCCAAAATCACCACAGCTCGGTTCTATGCCGATCACATCCTTGTAGACACCCAATCCCAACGCGCCCGCATCCTTGAGGGGGCTGATGCCCTTCTCTCGGCGGTATTTTGATCCCTGAAAGGACACGGATATGCCCGTTACTCTAGACCAGAGCAATTTCAAAAACCTCGACTTTGATGCACAGGATGATGGCGTCTGGGTTGTCACCATGAACCGCGCGCACAAGCGCAACGCCCTCGACCTTGATACCATCGAGGAACTGGTTGATTTCTTTTCCGCCGCGCCGCGCGCCGGAGTCAAAGCCGTGGTTTTGGCCGGGTCTGGCGATCATTTCTGTGCCGGTCTTGACCTGATCGAACATCACGATGCCGATCGCAGCCCCGCGGATTTCATGCATGTCTGCCTGCGCTGGCACGAGGCCTTTAACAAGATGGAATATGGCGGGGTTCCGGTGATTGCCGCCTGTCAGGGGGCCGTTGTTGGCGGTGGTCTTGAGCTGGCTAGCTCGGCCCATATTCGGGTGATGAACGAAACCACCTATTTCGCTTTGCCCGAGGGGCAGCGCGGATTGTTCACCGGTGGCGGCGCGACCATTCGGGTTGCCGATCTTGTTGGCAAGGACCGGATGATCGACATGATGCTCACCGGCCGCGTTTATCATGGCCAAGAGGCGATGGACCTGCACCTTGCGCAATATATGGTCGAAGGCTCTGTGATGGACAAAGCGCTCGAAATCGCGCGACGTACCGCTGAAAACCTGCCGTTGACCAATTTCGCTATCTGCTCAGCCATTAGCCACATGCAAAACATGTCGCCGCTTGATGCGGCCTATGCGGAATCCGTGGTGGCGGGCGTGGTCAATACCCAAGCTCCGGCGCGCGAACGCCTTGCCGCATTCGCCGATAAATCCGCCGCTCGGGTCCGCAAAGACGCGTAATGCCTTTGGCGCCGCTTCAAGCAGAGGCGGCGCTTATCTGATCCCATAGCTTTTTGAGCGATGGTTTGGTGTTTTCCACGCTGCGATACAGACGCACTTCGAGCTGCTCGACATAAGTATCGTCGCCGATAATCTGCAGCCGACCGTCCTCAAGCTCCTCCCGGCACAATTGGCGCGGAAGCCAGCCCATGCCGAACCCCTCCAAGATCATCGCCTTGACCGAAATCGCCAGTACATTGCGGTTCATCACAAGGATTTTCGGCCCATCCAAATGTTTGCGCAACAGCGCATCAACAACCGTGCGCAGCGCCGATGCCGTTCCATAAGACAGCAATGGAACAGGCTTGTTTTGCCCTTTGCCCATATGGAAGGCCGGGCCATCATTGTCCGCCTTGGCAACAGGAATGAAATCATCGCGGGTCAGGGTAACATAGTCACATTGGCTGGCCTCAAGCGGGGCCAAAAAATCCATGGTTGGATGCCAGTAGGTCAGGATGACATCACAATACCCTTGCTGAAGCGCGGACACGAATTGATCTGCCGCCCAAGAGGTTGAATTCAAATCAATATCAAGCCCACCCTCTTCGACCAGAGGGGCGATGTGGGTTTTGTAATGCGTCATATAAAGCGACTGGGAGGTCGCAAATCGGATGACGTTTTCGCCCGCCGCATCAATGATCTGACAGCGCTCAATCGTTTCTTCATAGGTGCGCAACATCACCCGCGCTTGGCTCAAAAACACTTCGCCCGCCGGGGTAAGTGACAGAGGCAACGTTTGGCGATTGATCAGTTTGACGCCAACCGTATCCTCAAGCGCGCGAATGCGCCGCGAAAACGCCGGCTGAGAGACATTGCGCTCTTCGGCCGCGCGCGAGAAATTCTTCTGCGCGACCAAAGCCTCAAAGTCTCTGAGCCAAATGATGTCCAAATGTCGGTACCCGTGTTGCCAGATCTACCAAGGGGCCATGTAGCCTGAGTAGAACGTCGGTGTCTTGATCAATGTCAGATGGGACTTAGCCCGTTTGCCGCCCTTCTTCCACCGCGTGGCACGCAACCATCGCGCCATCAGGTTGTGCCAAGGGCCGCGGTTTTTCCGACAGACACCGATTGTCCGCCGACGCACAGCGCGACGCAAAGGGACAGCCAGTCGGAAGGTTGATCGGCGTCGGGATTTCCCCCTTGAGCCGGATATGGTTGGGCTTGTCGTCTTTGAGCTGCGGAACCGCCGACAAAAGCGCCTTGGTGTAGGGGTGTTTGGGGTTGTTAAACAACGTCGCTGTATCGGACAGTTCACAAACCGATCCGAGATACAAAACCACCACCCGCGTGCCGAAATGTTGCACCACCGAAAGGTCATGGGTGATGAACAGATAGGTCAACCCACGCTCATCCTTGGCCTCTAGCATCAGGTTTAAAACCTGTGCTTGGATTGACACGTCCAGCGCTGAAATAGGTTCATCGGCGATGATAAACTCAGGGTCCACGGTTAGGGCGCGGGCAATGGCGATCCGCTGACGCTGACCACCTGAAAACTCGTGCGGATAGCGCGAGGCCCAAGTGGGATCGACCCCAACCGATTGCATGACCTCTGCCACCTTGGCCCGCACATCGCTGCGCGACATACCGGGGTTGTGATAGCGCACCGGCTCTTCGAGAGCTTGCTGAATCGTCATTCGTGGGTTCAAGGACGCATAAGGATTTTGGAAAATCATCTGCATCTTTTTACGCATGCTCATCAGCTCGCGGCGCGACTTGTTGTCGATCCGGGTGCCATCATAGTGGATTTCACCCCCAGATGGATCAAGCAACCCGGCAACCAAACGCGCCACCGTGGATTTCCCACAACCGGATTCCCCCACCACACACAACGCCTCGCCACGTTTGACCTCAAGCGAGACGTTGTTGACGGCGTGAACGGCGCGCTCTTCGGTGGTGAACTTGCCGTTTTTAAATCTCAGCTTCTCAAGGAACCCCTTGTCCAGCTCAAAGCGTTTTTCCAGATTCTTCAGCTCAAGGATGGTGTCCTGAGCGGTCTCGTTCACGATGTCCTTCATGCGCTTTGATCCTCAAGCACGGTGTTATGCAGCCGGTTCACCTCATGGCAGGCGACTTCGACATTGGCATAAGAAACGGTTTCGGGCCGGGTGCGACGACAATTGTCGATCGCGTATTGGCACCGCGGTGCAAAGGGGCAACCATCCGGAATGGCCGTCAGACCGGGCATATTGCCGGGGATCTGTTTCAACCGCTGACCGGGCAATGTTTGCTGAGGCAACGCGTTGATCAACCCTTGGGTATAGGGGTGCTGTGGATCGTTGATAATCTCACGGGTTTTGCCCGCCTCGATGATCCGACCAGCATACATCACCAACGTGCGTTCGGTCATTTGGCTAACCACACCCAGATCGTGGGTGATCAGGATCAGACCGACCATATTCGACGTACAAAGCTCGAGCAGAAGCTCCATAATGTCGGCCTGAATGGTCACATCCAAGGCCGTCGTCGGTTCGTCCGCAATGATCAACTCGGGTTCGAGCAACAGCGCCATGGCGATAACGATCCGCTGGCGCATCCCACCCGAAAGCTCATGCGGGTATTGCCCAAGGCGGTCTTCTGGCGACGGAATATAAACCTCGCGCAGCTTCATGATCGAAATCTGCTCGGCATCGGCTTTGGACAGTTTGCGGTGCGCCTGAAGCGTCTCAACCATCTGTTGGCCGATGGTCAGAACCGGGTTCAGCGTGACCATCGGGTCCTGAAAGATCATCGCCATGCGGTTGCCGCGAATGGGGCGCATCTCTTTATCGGAAAGGCCGGCAATCTCGCGGCCTTCGAAATTGATCGACCCGCTATCGATAAATCCGGGGCGGCTGAGCAGGTTCATCAAGGCAAACCCGGTGATGGATTTACCCGCACCCGATTCCCCAACGATACCAAGGCGTTCGCCTTTGCCAAGGTCAAAGCTGATCTGATCAAGGGCGGTAACCGTCTGATCGCGCATCGCGAATTTAACAGTCAGGTCACGTACGGAAAGCAAAGACATGCCGCTTATCCTTTGTACAGTTTCGGGTTCAGGACGTCGCGCATCCAATCGCCCAAAAGGTTGATCACCAGCACCAGAACCACCAGCACCACACCGGGGATGGCGGTGATCCACCAGCTTCCGGAAAAGATATAGTCAAAGCCTGATGAAATCAGCGAGCCAAGCGATGGTTGGCTTGGCGGCATGCCAAGACCAAGGAAGCTAAGCGAGGCCTCGGAAATGATCGCGTTGGCGACCTGGACGGTCGAGATCACAAAGATTGGCGAGAGCGAGTTGGGCAGGATGTGCCGCACCATGATGCGTAGCGGGCCAAAGCCCAAAACGCGGGCGCTATCGACATATTCTTTTTTCTTCTCGGCCAGAACCGTAGCCCGCACGGTACGCGCATATTGCGGCCACTCGGCGACGCCGATGACGGCAATCAAAAAGAACACGGCGTATTGGTTGAAGGTTTCCGAGCCAAACATCGCCTGCGTCACCGCGAGGAAGATGATTGCCACCATCAAGGTGGAAAACGACAACTGAATATCCGCCAGACGCATCAAAAGGCTATCGAGGCGGCCACCGATGTAACCGGCAATCAGGCCGATCGAGATGCCCAAGAACGCCTGCAAACCAACGGCACATAGGCCAATGAGCAACGACAAACGGGTTCCATAAAGGATCGTCGACCAAAGATCGCGCCCCTGATCATCGGTGCCCAAAATGAACTCAGGCTCAGACCCGTCGACCCAGACAGGAGGGTATTCGCTATTCATGATGTCGATCTGCGCCGGATCATAGGGATCAAACGGCGCAATCACCGGGGCCAACAAGGACATAATCGCAATGGCGAGAAAGATCGCCAGTGAGACAACAGCCACCGGATTGCGGCGAAAGCTGTAGGCCATGTTGGAGTTCCATATCCGCTCAAAACGGCTGGGTTCGGGGTTGGTGGCAACTGTGCTCATGCGCCCATCCTCGCCAAGTTTACGGTTGGATTCACAAGGCCATAGATCAGATCGACGATGGTGTTTGTGACAACAAAGATAAAGCCGACAACAATCAGATAGGCCACGATCAACGGGGTATCGACGCGGTTCACCGCCTCAAGGAACATGAAGCCCATGCCCGGCCACTGAAACACGGTTTCGGTCAGAATGGTGTAAGCGACCATCGTCCCAATCTGTACGCCACCCACGGTAATCACCGGCAACAACGTGTTTTTCAGCGCGTGCACGAAATAGATACGGCCGGGGTGAATACCCTTGGCCTTGGCGTATTTGACATATTCGGATTGCAAGACTTCCATCATCTCGGCGCGGATCAAGCGCACAAAGAGCGGCAACATGATCGAGGCAAGTGCAATGGACGGCAATAGGATATGCGCCCAGCCATCCACATTGGCAAAGTTCGTATCCCAATACCCAAACACATGCACAACATCACCGCGCCCATAGCTTGGCAGCCAGTGCAGTTCGACCGAGAACACATAGATCATCAGGATCGCAGTTAGGAAAACCGGGATCGAGATGCCGACAATCGACGCGCCCATGATGATTTTCGATGGGATGCTATTGGGTTTGATGGCGGTGTAGACGCCAAGCGGAACAGACAGGCCAACAATGATCAGCGTCGCGCCCAACACCAGCTCAAGCGTAGCGGGCAGCTTTTTCATAATCACGTCAAGCGCGGGTTCCTTAAAGAAATAGGACGTGCCCAAATCGCCCTGAACGGCATTGCCAAGAAACCGGACATACTGGGTTAGAAAACTGTCGTTCAGCCCTAGCTCATCGCGTAACTGTTGGCGGGTTTCTTCTGACACCGACTGACCGACCAGCTCGCGCAGCGGGTCGCCAAGGTTGTCCTGAATGGCAAAGCCAATAAACGAGATGGCGAGCATCACCGCGATGGCTTGGAAAAGTCGTTTGACGAGGTAGGCGAGCATACCACCACCTTTGCTATGGTTCACTGTTAGCTGAGCACAGGAGATCAATAGCGCAAAAACCGCGCGGCGTGATCAGGTAAAAATGAACGAGGTTTCGACCAAAGAGAGCCGGGAGGAAAAAGCCGGGGCGGGAAAGGGCCCGCCCCGACAAAGGAGCCTTACTCGACGACGAGGTCACCAAAGTAAGGGAAGTTCAGCGCGTTAACGATCGCGCCTGCTTTGACGTTGGATTTCGCTCCCCACGCCAGGTTCTGCCAATGCAGCGGGATAAACGCCGCTTCTTCGTACAAAATACCTTCGAGCTTTTGCAGCATCTCGGCACGTTTGGCTGCGTCGGTCTCGGAGTTCGAGTCCATCATCAGCTTGTCGGCTTCGGCGTTGCAATAGGCACCGGAGTTGTACTGACCGTTACCGGTTGCCTCATCGGGGCACGCCGACAGGAACTGGTGGAAGTTAGCGGAATCTTCGGTATCCGCGTGCCAGCCGATCATCATCATGTCCGCAGCGCGTTCATCAAACTTGGGCCAGTATTGGGCTTTTGGCATGGTCTGAAGGTCAACTTTGATGTTGATCTTGGAGAGCATGGACGCAACAGCCTGAGCGATCTTGTCGTCGTTCACATAGCGGTTGTTTGGTGCCATCATTGTGATCGAAAACCCATCGGCATAACCGGCTTCCGCCATCAAAGCCTTGGCTTTTTCCACGTCGAAACGTGGTGTCAGAGCTTCATCATAGCCAAGGTAGCCAGCAGGCGACGCCTGAGCGCCCACGGTGCCAAAGCCGCGCATGATTTTCTTAACGATTGCGTCGTTGTTGACGGCAAAATCAATCGCCTGACGCACGCGGGCATCTTTGAACGCTTCGACACGGTTCTGGTTCATCTGGAATGTGATGATCCGGGTGCCGGGCATGGTGATCAGGTCAACACCGTCTGCACCATCAACGCGCTTTAGGTCGGTTGGCGGTACGGGCGCGATGAAATCAACATCACCGGACAAAAGCGCCGCGACGCGGGTCGGGTCTTCTTTGATCGGGGTCAGAACGATCTTGTCAACGTTGCCGGGGCTTGCCGCATCCCAATAACCGTCGAAACGATCGAACACGACTTTGACGCCTTGCTCACGCTCGGAAACCACAAATGGGCCGGTGCCGGATACATTGCGCGAGGCAAAGCTATCGCCGTGCTTGACCAGCTCGGCTTTGTCTTTGCCGTCATCTGTCTGGCCGGTGTAAAACGCGCTGTCCATCGGGAAGATGTAGGTCGCGGTGTGGAGCACCAGCGGGTATGGCTCGGATGTTTTGAGGTCGAATGTCATGTCATCGACAACTTCAACATCGGTGAAAAGCGCAAAGATACCCTTGAAGTCGGGGCTTTCTTTCAGGCGATCAAACGTCCAATCGACGTCCTTCGCTGTAAGCGCGTTGCCGGAATGGAACGTCACGCCGCTGCGCAGCTTAAAGCGCGTGGTCGTCGCGTCGATCTGCTCCCAGCTTTCGGCCAGACGGGCTTCGAACTGCAAGTCTTGGGTCCAGCGCACCAGCGGGTCAAACACCATGTGCGACAGCTGCAATGTGCCGCCGGACAGTTGCTCATGCGGGTCCAGCGATACCGGATCCGCGTCATACGCCACCTTAACGGTTGTTTCTGCATTGGCCGCGAAACCGCACATAACGGTCATCACACCAGCCGCAGCAATGCGGATGAATTGATTCATTAGTCTCTCCCTCCGTGTCAGAGGCCGCAACTGGCCCCGTCAAACGATGGCAGGAGTCGTAGTGTATGCATGGGGCGATTAACCAATGCTTATTTTGAATTGCCTATGCGTGATGTGAAGGCATACGGGGTAGGCGATTGAAAACCATACCTATTCCTGTGCCGTTTGGCACCGACACTTGCTCCTCCTTCACTCAAGACCACTGTAGCCGGAGTACCTTTTTGGGCCCAACATACCCCCTCCCGCGCTGGCAATTGGCCGTTGCTCCCGAAACGTTCGTTGCCCCGCCGCGCCAAGACGGTCAGTCAAAAAGGCACTGTCCAACACTGCCCGGCAAAAGACCTTTGAGACAAGTCTGACTCGGGGCGACCCGCCACAGGCGGTCTTTTGAACCCCGCGTTTTTGCCCCACCTTTGGCAGGTATCAGTCCGAACACGGGCCCGACTTTCCGTCTTGGTCAATCTGCTCGCACCCTGTTGGGGTGCCGTCTTGGCTCCATGATTTGGTGATTTTACGTTTTCCCTCTGAGTCAAATGTAGTGGTGATTGCCGGATGACCGTTTGGATAGAACTGCGTTTTGACAGTCGGGAGTCCGTTCACATATTTGGTTTCTGCAAACAAATGGGCGTTGCCAATAGTGGAGTCCCCGGTGCCCGCTTCGCAAACGTACAACCATTCGGCCTGCTTTTCGTTTCCCTCATAAACCTTCCGGATACGGCGATACCAATCACAGCCAGGCTTAACGGCGTAGAGTAGATATTCGCCGTGCCGCTGCCCTTTGACAACAGGAGCCTGCTGCTTCAAGCGACCATCTTCGAAATAGGTGCAATCGACATAGGTTTTGTCATCAGTGGTTCCGCTTGCCACTTTCCTTTGGGTATCCCTGCTGGGATCTAGGTTTTTGACAGGACAGGTTTGCCCGGTGATTTGCGTCAAAGCCGCCGTTGCGACAATAAGCTGGACGGTACTGCCTCTGGCGGCTTCGGTACCGGGCGCAGGGAACGCAGTTTGAACGTCACCAACAGATTGGCCGTTTGCCGCAGGTGAGCCGTTTTTGGGCTCCGGCACGACAAAAAAGCCGTCATTTCCCTGTAGCATCTTCGTTGCCTCAGCCGCGGAAACGCCAATAATCTCATGCGGGATCATTCGGAGATCGGCGCTGTCCTCACAATGCTCTGGGGTGTCCAACGCGTCCAGCTCTGCCAACAGGGGTTGTTGGTTTTGCTCGGAACAGACCCCATCATTCATTCGGTAAATCGGGTTATTGGCAATCTCGGACAACAGCTGACGTTGCAAAGCAAAAGCACCCCTCATATCACAGCTGCGTTGCGACGCCCAAATCTGATCCATTTTGACCCACCAATCGGATGACCGCGACCGCGCAACAGTCAGCAACTCGTTCCTCAAAGTGCGCGGAGACAACCGAGCCATATCACCCTGTCCGCCAAACAACGCCTCTCGGCAACTATGGCTATCTTGGCCCAGCACGGCCAACGTCCGATCAATATCGCTCTGGAAGGTTGTGAGCGCCTCGCAGGCCCGTGGCGTATTCAATCCGTCCAATGCCTTCTTATACAACGCCTCATAACGCAGGCGGGTCATTTCAAAATCACTGATTTTCTGACTGAGATCGTCCTCGCGAATACCTTTAATCTCTGCGAAAATCTTCTCGTAACCACTTAGCGTGTTGCCCACCCGCTCAAGGTAGCGCTTTTGGCGTTCTAGGTCATTTACGATGGTGATCGTCGCGTTTGAATCGCCAATCAGATCGTTGTCCAACGTGTTGTAGGTTCGGATAATGTCCGAAACCAGCTCCGCTTCTAAGCTCCGGTATTGATGGCCCAGCGCCAGACAATCTTCGTCGGCCGTTTCCTCGGCCCGTTGCACCGCCAATCGGGCATCTTCAAAGCGGCACTGTTCGATGTTGAACTCATACTCGTCCAACGCAACAATCCAGCCATCCCACCAAAGCTCTTTGAGAAATCGTAGGGTCCGCCCGCCAGCAACCGTATTATAGGCCCGGCTAAACAGGCTCGTGTCTTGGACCCGATCGGTGGCCGCCAGCGCGGTTTGCGTCATGGCGGCGTCCAGAGCTTCGCTAGAGGCCTTAGACAGCCCCGCAGCCCCTTCGGAGAAGTCCTTCCAATCCTTGATCGTAAACATGTCGTCGATATCAGACTCGAAGCTTGCCTTTTTGGACGGCCCCAAAGACGACACACCGACAAACGATTTGAGAACGCATTTCACCGCATCTGATTTCAGCTCAGAGACCGTGTAAGGCACGCTATACGCCGCCGCAGGTGACATCGACACCGCAGCCAGCAACGCGTATTTTTTCACCTGATCGACGTTTGTATTCGCGGTGACGCAATTGTCGTATAGCGACGAGGCAAGCTTGACCACGTAGGGGTCAAAATTGAGTTGATAAGGCTCAGGCAGGCAAAGATGCCCCTGTTTTTTCAACGCCTCCATTTGGGCTTCTAGTTCCAAATTGGGTGTCCAGCGCACATGGTGCGGCTCTCCCATAACATCGGTCGCGGCGGCCAAAGCGCAAAACGCGACCACAGGTCCAAGAAGCGCGGCGGGTTTGGGAATGGTTCGGTCAAATATAGCCATCATAGCCCCCTCCAGAAGCGAACGGCCCAAGACCAATCTGAACGACCATGTTGGCGACAGGGACTTGCGCCCTTAAATGCCTATATTTTATATCATATTTTGTTTTTGCGATATGACTTCAATCAATCGACCAACGGTCACAAATCGGTGCCACTGCGTCAAACGCCCCCGATTTGGAGACCCGATAAATGCATAGCAAGAACCGCCCCCTAGGGGGGCGCCAAGCGGCAATTTTTGTATTAAGGGAAGAAGTGGTGAGCCGTGCAGGATTCGAACCTGCGGCCAACTGATTAAAAGTCAGTTGCTCTACCAACTGAGCTAACGGCCCACTCTGTTGTGTGGCGGGTTCTAGAAACAAGGTGGGTTAGGGTCAACCCCGAAACCTCACCTTTTTGAACGTTTTTCGTTTTTCTTTCGAAACGCTGATGTGGCGTTGCTTTCTTTTAGCTGATCTTGCGCCTATATGGCCCTTATGACCCAAGAGAATCCCCATACCAGCTTGCCTTTCATGAAGATGCACGGCCTCGGCAACGACTTTGTCGTGATCGATTCCCGCAAACGCACGCATGAGTTGTCACCCAAGCTTGTGACCGCAATTGGTGACCGCCATCGCGGTGTGGGATTCGATCAGCTGGCTGAAATCACCCTGCGGGATGGTGTTCCGCATCTGACGTTTTACAATTCTGATGGCTCGACCTCGGCGGCCTGTGGCAATGCGACCCGCTGTATTGCCCGCTACTTGATGGACGAAACGGGCGCGCGTGACCTGACCCTGACAACCGATCGTGGCACCTTGCCGACGCGGGATGCGGGCAATGGGCTGGTTTCTGTGAACATGGGCCATCCGCAACTTCGCTGGGATGACGTCCCCCTAGCGCAGGACATAGACACGCTCGAACTCCCGATTGATGGCGCGCCAAGCGCCACCGGAATGGGCAATCCGCATTGCACCTTTTTCGTCGATGACGCCGACGCGGTTGATCTCGAAACACGCGGTGCGGACATCGAACATCACCCGCTATACCCTCAACGCACTAACGTGCAATTCGCCAGTGTGATTGGCGAAAACCACCTGCGTATGCGGGTTTGGGAACGCGGCGTTGGCCCGACATTGGCCTCGGGGTCGTCTTCCTGTGCCACTGCTGTGGCGGCGGCGCGGCGCGGTCTGACGGGCCGTTCGGTCAAGATCGACCTTGATGGCGGCACGCTTTGGATCGACTGGAAAGACGACGGTGTTTGGATGACCGGCGGCACAGCTTATGTGTTTGACGGTGCCTTCACCGCTGCGTGGCTTGAGGCAAACCAATGAGCATCCCAAACATCAAGCCGCCCAAATTCACCACGCTTGGCTGCCGCCTCAACGCCTATGAAACCGAGGCGATGAAAGATTTGGCCGCCAAGGCCGGCGTCGACAACGCCGTGGTGATCAACACCTGCGCCGTCACCCAAGAGGCCGTGCGCAAAGCCCGGCAAGAAATTCGCCGCCTGCGTCGCGAAAACCCCGATGCCAAGCTGATTGTCACCGGTTGCGCCGCGCAAATTGACCCCGATAGCTTTGCCACGATGGACGAAGTCGACACCGTCATCGGCAACACCGAAAAGATGTCACCCGAGACGTGGAACGGTCTCGGCCCGAATTTTATCGGCGATACCGAAAGCGTTCAGGTCAACGACATCATGTCGGTCACCGAAACCGCCGGTCATTTGATCGACGGCTTTGGCACACGTTCGCGCGCATATGTTCAGGTCCAGAACGGCTGTGACCACCGCTGTACGTTTTGCATTATCCCCTATGGCCGTGGCAATTCTCGCTCTGTCCCGGCCGGTGTTGTGGTGGATCAGATCAAGCGCCTTGTTCAACAGGGCTATAACGAAGTCGTTCTGACCGGTGTTGATCTCACGTCATGGGGCGCCGACCTTCCGGGGGAGCCGCGGCTTGGCGATTTGGTTATGCGCATCCTTCGTCTTACCGATGTGCCGCGCCTGCGGATTAGCTCAATTGATTCCATCGAAGCCGATGACAATCTGATGCTCGCCATCGCGTCGGAGCCTCGTTTGATGCCGCATCTGCATCTGTCACTTCAGCATGGCGATGATCTGATTCTGAAACGGATGAAACGCCGCCATTTGCGCGACGATGCCATCAAATTCTGCGAAGACGCCCGCAAACTGCGCCCCGAGATCACCTTTGGGGCCGATATCATCGCCGGCTTCCCAACCGAGACCGAGGCGCATTTCGACAATTCGGTGAAACTGGTCACCGATTGTGATCTGACATGGCTGCATGTGTTCCCCTATTCGGTGCGCGAAGGCACCCCCGCCGCCAAGATCCCCAACAAGGTCAATGGCAAGGTGATCAAAGAGCGTGCCGCCCGGCTGCGCACCGCCGGTGATGTTCAAGTGCAACGCCACCTCAAAGCCCAGATCGGCACCAACCATAGCATTCTGATGGAATCGCCAACCATGGGCCGGACCGAACAATTCACCGAAGTGACCTTCGAAACCAAACACCCGGTCGGGCAAATCATCGGCGCAAAAATCACCGGCGCGCGCGGCACTCAGCTAAGCGCCTGAGTATTTGCGCATTGACGCAAATTGGTTCATGACAGGCCCATGACTATTCAGACCCGCGCCCTGCTTGTTCACCTCTTTACCGCCACTGGCGCGGTCTTTGCCATGCTCGCGATGCTTGCCGCTGCGCGCGAAGAATGGTCGCTGATGTTTCTCTGGCTGGTTGTTGCCTTTGCCGTTGATGGCATCGATGGCCCATTGGCGCGCAAATTTGACGTCAAGACCAACGCGCCGCGGTTTGACGGTGTGTTGCTTGACCTGATCATCGACTACCTAACCTATGTGTTCATCCCGGCCTTTGCGTTGTTTCAATCCGGGTTGCTGCCGGGTTGGACCGGCTGGTTTGCGATCATCGTGATCACCTTTGCCAGCGCGATGTATTTCTGCGACAGCCGGATGAAGACTTCGGACAATTCGTTCCAAGGGTTCCCGGGCTGTTGGAACATGCTTGTCATTGTGCTCTTCGCCCTGAAACCGGACTTCTGGACCATTCTGGCGCTGGTCACAGTTCTCGCCGTTGCTATGTTCCTGCCGTTGAAATTCATCCACCCGGTGCGCACGGAACGGTGGCGCAATGTCTCTTTGCCAATGGCCTTGGCTTGGACGTTCTTTGCCGGATGGGCCGCTTGGGTTGATTTCCATCCCCAAAGCTGGGCGCATTGGGGTCTGAACATCACTTCGATCTATCTGCTCTTCGCTGGCATCGCCCAGCAACTCATACCTGAGAAACCCTGACTTTCCTCCAAAACGGACCTTTGTCATGACTGCCAACAAACGCATCGCCCTCTCTAGCGACCACGCCGCCATCGACCTGCGCCAAGCCATCGCCGCCCACATCAAAGCGGCGGGCTGGGAACCGGTCGACATCGGCCCAACCAGCACCGAAAGCACCCATTACCCCAAACATGGCAAGGCAGCGGCGGAACTGGTGGCATCGGGCGATTGCGCGCTTGGCATCATCCTATGCGGCACTGGCCAAGGCATCATGATGGCCGCGAACAAGGTCCCCGGAATCCGCTGTGGTGTCTGCTCCGACACGTTTTCCGCCGGCATGATCCGCGCCCATAACAACGCAAACATCCTATCCATCGGCGCACGCGTTGTCGGCGAAGGCCTCGCACTCGACATCGTTGACGCCTATCTCAACACCGAATTCGAAGGCGGCCGCCACGCCACCCGCGTGGATATGATCGAGGCGTGATCGCCAATCCCGTCTACCGGCCCGTCTACCCGAACCTACGGGTCCAACCGTCGGACAACGCCGCCTGATGGAACTCTGGATAACAATTACGATCGCAGCTGCATTCTTGCAAAACCTGCGATCGACCCTCCAAAAACACCTCAAAGGGGTCATGGGTACAACCGGGGCAACCTTTGTCCGGTTTGGCTTTGGTCTCCCTTTTGCGGCTCTCTATTGGTCCGTCCTCATATGGGGTTTTGGGTTTGAGCCCCCGGACCTGTCGGCAAAATTTGCGCTGTGGGTGATCATCGGGGCCTTGGCCCAAATCGCCGCCACCTTCTTGTTGGTTCACTTGTTCTCACTGCGTAATTTCGCCGTTGGCAACGCCTATTCGCGCACCGAACCGATGCAAACCGCCATCTTTGCCTTTGTTTTGTTTGGAACCGAATTCTCGGCCGGGGCGATCATCGCCATTTGTATCGCCGTCATGGGCGTCATGCTGATCTCTGTTGCTCAAACCAAGATCACACCGCGCAACTTGCTGGTGTCGGTCACAAGCCCAACCGCATTGATCGGGATTGGAGCAGGCACGCTCTTTGGCCTCGCTGCAATCGGCTTTCAAACCGCCGCACGTAGCGTCGGCTCTGACGTCTTTGTTGTTCAGGCCGCGGCCACGCTTTTGATCGGAATTTCCTTCCAAACCGCCGTGATGCTTTTGTATATGCTGCTCAAAGACCCCGGCGAACTTGTCAAAATTAGACGCGCATGGAAACCGGCCTTCGCGGTGGGCTTTGTCGGGGCCACGGCCACCTTTGGCTGGTTCGCTGCCTTCACCCTACAACAAGCCGCGCTTGTCAAAGTGGTGGCTCAGATTGAAATGCTGTTTAGCTTTGGGTCTAGCATCTTTGTGTTCAAAGAAACCCCAAACCGCACCGAAACAATCGGCTGCCTGTTCATTGTAGCAAGCATCATCTGCCTGCTGCTATGGGCCTGAAGGCGAACCCCTAGCGGGATGGTGGGTGGGGTGATGTCCAAAGGACGAACGTCACCCTCCATTCCTTACTTAGACGCGTTCTCCAAGGCATCCAGCCGCGCCTTTAGCGCCTCATTTTCTTCGCGGGCCTTTTGCGCCATGGCGCGTACGGCATCAAACTCTTCACGCGTGACAAAATCACGATCCGCCAACCAACGGTCCATCATCGAACTCACGGCGTTTTCGGCTTCGGTCTTTGCCCCCTGCGCCACGCCCATGGCGTTGGTCATCAGCTGGCCAATATCTTCAAATACCTTGTTGCGGCTTTGCATAGGTCACTCCGGCATTACGTTTTGAACGTTCCGCAAAACACACCCTGAATCAATCCCCATTTGGCGCACCGAAATCTCGTATTTCTGGCCGCGGCAAGTGATTCACGTTTTTCCGACAACGCTTTGCACCTATATGGGGCTCAATACCCCGGTTCACAAGCTTGACTTCCCCCCAAATCCAGAGGCAACAGGACGCATGTTGGCAGCAATCCCCTTCCCGCCCCTTTCGCCCGAACTGTTCGCAATCGACATTTTCGGCTTTCATCTCGCTCTGCGCTGGTACGCACTCGCCTATATCGTTGGCATCCTGTTGGGCTGGCGCTTTGCGGTGATGACGGTCAACCGCGCCGCCCTTTGGCGCGACGATCAGCCCCCCATGACCCGCGACCAGATCGAAGACTTGCTGACTTGGATCATCCTCGGCGTGATTATTGGCGGGCGGCTTGGTTATGTGCTGTTTTACCAACCCGGTTACTACCTCGCCAACCCCACCGAAATCCCCATCATCTGGCAGGGCGGCATGTCCTTTCATGGCGGTTTCCTTGGCACCGTGATCGGGGCGTGGATCTTTTGTGCCCGTCACAACATTCCCAAACTGCCCACCGCTGATATGCTTGCGTTGGCCGCCCCGGCGGGCTTGTTCTTTGGCCGGATCGCCAACTTCATCAACGCCGAACTCTGGGGGCGTCAAACCGACGTTCCTTGGGGGGTCATCTTTCCCGGTGATCACCCACAAAACTGTGGCCAGCCTCTCGGCGAATTCTGCGCCCGCCACCCGTCCCAGCTTTACGAAGCCGGCCTCGAAGGTCTCGCCCTTGGCCTCATCATATTCGTCTTGATCCGACGCGGCGCACTCAAAAAACCCGGTCTGATCGCGGGCACTTTCTTTGCCGGTTATGGGGCCGCGCGCTTCTTTGTCGAATTTTTCCGCCAGCCCGATGCGCAATTCCAATCGCCCGGAAATCCGCTTGGCCTCGCGTGGCACATCAACGGCTATGGCTTGACCATGGGCCAAATCCTGACGCTGCCGATGATCGCGGTTGGCATCTGGTTCATTCTCCGCGCCAAACGGGCCGCCAAATGACCACGCTGCACGACATCCTCATCCGTCAGATCGCCACCACCGGGCCGATCACGCTTGCGGACTATATGACACAATGCCTGCTCCATCCCGAGCACGGCTATTATACCACCCGCGATCCGCTTGGTTCGGCGGGGGATTTCACCACCGCCCCTGAGATCAGCCAAATGTTTGGCGAACTTATCGGGTTGTGTCTTGCCCAGACCTGGCTCGACCAAGGCGCGCCCGGCGCCTTTACCCTTGCTGAAATCGGCCCCGGTCGCGGCACGCTTATGGCCGACATCCTACGCGCCACCCGCGCCGTGCCCGGCTTTCACGCCGCCGCCACCCTTCATCTGATCGAAGCGTCACCAACGCTACGCAAAGCACAGGCCGACCGTCTAACCGACCACACCCCGACATGGCACGACAGCATCACCACCCTCCCCGAGGCCCCGCTCCTCCTTGTTGCCAATGAATTCTTTGACGCCCTGCCGATCCGCCAATTCACCCGCGATGCCAAAGGTTGGCGCGAAACCATGGTGGCCGTCCAAGACACCACTTTAATTGCGGGCCTTTCCGACCCGGCCCCAATCGAAATGCTCGACCACCGCCTAGCGGACACCGAAACGGGGCAGATCGTCGAAACCTGCGCCCCCGCCGCGCCTATCACCGCCGAAATCAGCCGCCGCATCGCCACGTACGGCGGCACGGCGCTGATCTTTGACTATGGAGACTGGCATTCGCGTGGCGACACCTTCCAAGCCCTGCGAAACCATCACCCCGTTGATCCCTTTGCCACCCCCGGTGCCGCCGATCTCACCGCACATGTTGATTTTGAGGCGTTGGCCCTTGCAGCCACTGGCGTCACCCATAGCGCCATGACGACCCAAGGAGTCTTTCTCGAACGACTTGGTATCACGGCACGGGCGCAAACCCTTGCCACGTCTCTTACCGGTACGGCGCTTGAATCGCATATTCAGGCACATCGCCGGTTGACGCATCCCCAAGAAATGGGTTCGTTGTTCAAGACACTGGCGCTCGTTCCGACGGGTGCCCCGCTGCCACCGGGATATAATCAATGACTTTGGAAATCATCACCTCTGATGCTTTGACCCCGTTTCGTCACGGGTTCTTTACCCGCAAAGGCGGTGCCTCTTCTGGTGTGTTTGACGGGCTGAACTGTGGTTCCGGCTCGACCGATCAGGCCGAAATCGTTGCCATCAACCGCGCCCGCGTTGCCGAAGCCATGGACGTCAACGCCCTCGCCTCCGTTCATCAGGTGCATTCCCCCGACGTGATCACCGTCACCGAAACCGCCCAACCAAATGACAAACCCAAGGCCGACGCCCTCGTCACCGCAACCCCCGGTGTGGCGCTATCGATTCTCACCGCCGACTGTCAGCCGGTTTTGTTTGCCGATGCCGAGGCCGAGGTTATCGGTGCCGCACATGCCGGGTGGAAAGGCGCGATGGGCGGGGTTCTGGAAACAACCATCGACGCGATGATCGCCCTAGGCGCCACGCGCGAAAACATCTCGGCCGTGATTGGCCCCTCGATCAGTCAACGCGCCTATGAGGTCGGCCCGGAATTCCTTGATAGCTTTCTAAGCGAAGACCCAGAGAACAGCCGTTTCTTTGCGGATGGTCAGGGCGACAAAGCCCAATTCGACCTGCCGTCCTATGGCTTGCACAAGTTGCGCAACGCCGGGGTCAACGCCGAATGGACCCGGCACTGCACCTATTCCGATCCCGACCGGTTCTTTTCCTATCGCCGTGCCACACATGCCGGTGATGCGGACTATGGCCGCCTCATTTCGGTGATCCGCATCTGATTGGAAACAATCACCACCTTGTCGCGGTATTATCCCACCTTAGTCACATGTCTGCCCCAATTCAGGGTCAAAACAATTTTAACAAAGGCGCAAACGCCACCCCTGATAAGACCCGAGCAGACACGGAGACGACCCATGAAAACGCAGATGAAACCAAAGACCCGCTTCATCAAGTCCATCGTTGCCACCGCCAAGGAAACTCAGACCCAGATGCCTTGGGAACGTGGGGCAACCCGCATGGCCAGCATCGCGCGCCGCCGCGCCGCGCTAATGGGCAATCTGCGGACCGCCTGATTCTATTCAAATTGCCCGCATTTCGGCGCCCTCCCTGTCGAAATGTGGCATTTTCGTTGATGTATTCGTGACAATCTTTTCGATTCCTGCGGGATTGATCCCGCCATACCTGCCAAAACTGACCCAATCTTGACGATGTTCGATAATTGCGGCCTATTCGTGTTCAACGAAACGCGAAACGCAATCGTCCATTTGTCGTTGTTGGTGGGGGCCAGCACGAATGTGACCGACCTGAGTAAAGGGTGATCACATGTCCAGCCTCCGTCATGGCACTTCCAGTATGCAACATGCTCTCTCCGCACCCATTCCGGCTGACCGGAATGCGCGTCTGGAATCGCAACCTCAACGCGCAACCTCTCTCATGCGCAAATACGAGTGTGCGGCTCTGCTGCCTGACCTGACTGTCTCGTTTCGCCAACATGTGGCCCCTGCGTCCCCTCTGTTCGAGGATAGTGCGAGTGCTTTCGCCCGCGGCACGCTGATCCAAACGGTGCGTGGCCCTGTCGCCATCGAAGATCTGCTGCCCGGCGATTATATCGAAACCGCCAATGGGGCCGAACCGGTCACTTGGATCGGCTCAACCACCTATGTGCCCGGTCGCGACGACGCATCGACCTCGCTCACCCATTTGACCCGCATCACCACCGACGCCTTTGGCCTTGGCAAACCCGCCTTTGATTTGATGGTTGGCCCCGGCGCGCGCATGGTTGTGCGTCATGACAAACTGCGGACCATGCTTGGCCAAGACTCGGTTCTTGCCCCGGTCCAAGACTATACCGATGGTGATCGTTTTCTGGAAATCACCCCGGCGGGCACCGTTCAGATGTATCACCTGATGGTGCGCGAACACACGACGATAACCGTTGGCGGCATCGAGATGGAAACCTACCACCCCGGCAAATCCATCGGTCAGGACCTCGGCCAAAACATGCGCGCCCTGTTCCTCTCGATGTTCCCCAACCTAACCGACCTGAACGATTTCGGCCAAGTCAGCCTAACCCGCTCCACCCGCAAGGTGATTGAACAACTACTGGACAGTTAAGCGCGCCTCGGGCAGCCCATTCGCTTTACTCTTGTCGGCTTGGCAGAGTCGGCTTGGCAGAGCGAGTGTTTGGAAACTTCGGTATGAATTGTCGTATTGATGGAATGATTTCCAACTTCGATACGGAACTTATTCATACCCCTTTTCGGACGAAACGGTTCTGCCCGATGTGTGACGAGGCAACCGTTTTCCTACGTAGGGCTGACAATGGTGCAAGGCGCTGGACCGTAACCTTTACGCTCACAGAAAACGTTGGTCGAGCGGATAGCTCGACATCTTTTCGAAACCAACGCTCGATACGACCCCTTGATCTTCAAGCTTAACCATATGATCCCCGCCGACTTCACCCACCAAGGCCTCGATGCAAAGCGTCAGACCGGGTTCAAGCCGCGCGTCGAACGCCCCTTCGACCAATCGATCAGGATAGGCGATCAATGGCCATTCGTCGCACATTCCGACGCCATGCATCGGCGAGGAGTATTTCAGGGCTTGATACCGGCCTTGCAAAACATGCAACGAACGGGTCACATCTTCCATATGCCGCCCCGGTCGCAGGCATGCGATATTGTATCGGATGTGTTCAACCGCCTCTGCAAAGCTTTCACGCATGTGCACAGGCGCACGGTCGTCACTGATCCACCACGTTCGGCTGAGGTCCGCGCAGATGCCGTATGGCCCAATCAAATCAGTGTCAAAGGCGATTATTTCGTTCTCTGAAATGATCCGTGGCCCGCATTCCTGAAACCAAGGATTGGTGCGGCATCCTGAGGTAAGAAGCCGCGTTTCGATCCATTCACCGCCGCGCTTGATGTTTTCGGCATGCAGCACAGCCCAAACATCGTCCTCAGTCACGCCTCCATTTGGAATTTCGCTGCGCGCAAACGTCTCCATCGCGGCCATTGAGCGTTCGCATGAATGAATCGCGCATCGCATGGCACGCAGTTCGTGCTCGGTCTTGATCGCGCGCGTCCGCTCCGTCACCTCCTCGCCGTCGCGATACGCCAGCCCTGCGTTTCGGATCGCGTCCAACCCGGCGGGCTGAATCTTGTCGATTCCAATCTTCTTGTGACCCGGCGCGTGCGCGGCCAGCAGATCCGCCACCTCGGCGGCAAAGGCGTCTGCTGCTGGCTCGATCCGGTCCCCACGTGCAAAGTAGAACATATCCGCACCCGACCGGATTTCACGGACCAGCGGATTAAAGTCAGCAAGGAACGGCGCGTTCTTGTAATCCCAAAGCACCATGTACCCATCAGCACATAAAAGCGCAGCGCGGAACGGATTGTGCGTATTCCATATTTGCATGTTCGTTGTGTCAGTGGCGTAGCGGATGTTTAGGGGATCAAACATAAGCAATCCGCCATAGCCCCGCGCGATAATCGCTTCGGTTAACGCCGCGTGCCGGGCGGCGCGCATTTTCGTGAGGTCCGGCAATGCCAATCCCGCCTCGCGCCATTCTTGAAACGCGAGCGCAGTCGGCCCGATCTCGACGCGGTCGCCATTGTTTTCGGTACCATCACCCAAGCGCGGGCCCTGAGTTGGGTCGATCCGGCGCGACGCGCTATAGTGATTGTTCATTCCGCCACCTCTCCATGCACAGCAGCAGTTCGCCCGCAGGTACCTTGAGAGAAGGGTTGCAACTGCCCGAACGTCCGTCGAGCGTTGCAACGACAAATGAAGTCGCTTTTGTTGAAAATGCTTGCGCCCGAGCCGTCATCTAAGAAGCGTCACGCATCGGTTAGAATGGGCTCAAAGCTGACCTAAGCTCCACTATCGCGGGGCCCCTGCATCTAGAAACCCGTGTCAAAAGCTTTTAGGCGTTGCGGCTTAGCCGTTCTTCCAAGACATCAAACGGCACGCCGGGTTCATCTTTGGCACCGCGAATAACCAGCGATGTTTTCACGCTTGCCACATTTGGAGCGGTCAAAAGATCGCCGGTCAAAAACGTCTGAAATGTCGATAGATCGGGCGCGACGCATTTCAGGATGAAATCGACCTCACCGTTCAGCATATGGCATTCGCGCACCAACGGCCATTCGCGGCAACGCTCTTCGAATGCGCGCAGATCGCTTTCGGCTTGGCTTTGCAATCCGACGCTGGCGAACACCTGGACCTCAAAGCCAAGCTCGCGCGCATCCACCTCGGCATGATAGCCTTTGATGAACCCTTGCTCCTCAAGCGTACGGACCCGGCGCAAACAGGGTGGCGCAGAAATCCCAACCCGGCGGGCCAGTTCTACGTTTGTCATCCGCCCATCGGCCTGCAATTCAGCCAGAATCATACGGTCAATCGGATCGAGCCGGTGCGTTGGCATAGTCTTCCCCTGCAATTCGCGATTGTTATAGCATCCCGCCGCGCTCGCGCAATAATATTTCGCAAAAGCGCAACAAAGTTCCGGATTTCAAAACCGGACGGCAACCCGGCCTCGCGGTGAAGCCGGATTTATCGCGCAGAGGGGCTCTGAATCATGCCCCCTTCACAAGGTCAAGGGAGGACCCGACTTACCCGTCGTCAGCCCACTTACTCGGCATTGCGATCATGGGCCTGCAAACTGTCCTTTGGCGCCTCGTCCCGGTCGGTCATGCCGTAATCCCGGATCACGCTGGCAACCCGAAGCCGATAACCCTCAAACACGTCTGAGCGGCCCAACGCCTGCGCCTGCCGGTGCTCTTCCAATTGACGCCAGCGTAGCACCGCGTCCTCATCCCGGAAAAACGACAGCGATAGCAATTTCTCGGGGTTGGTGAGGCTTTGAAACCGTTCGACCGAAAGAAACCCGTCTACCTGCTCTAGGCGCTGTTTCAAATCGGCGGCAATATCAAGGTAGCGATCCTTTTCACCCCCCTTGATCTTCACCTCAAATATCACCGCAATCATGTTGTCCCCTTTGGTTGAAACGCGCCATGCGGGTCCGATACCCGACAAAGCCATGTTCGGTCTTCGCGCAGCAAAAACCGTTCCTTTTGCGCAAACTCATAGTTTTCTCGCCCCAATGGGTCCGCCGATAACCGGGCGCGATAGGCTTCATACTCTGCAAGGCTCTCGACATTGTAAATGCCATAGGCCAGCGTCGAAGACCCTTCGTGCGGGGCATAATATCCGATCAAATCCGCCCCACAGCGTGGGATCGCTTGCCCCCAGTTTCGGGCGTATTGGGCGAATTGATCGCGTTTGGTTGGATCGATATGATAGCGAATAACGCAGGTTAGCATGGCGGTCTCCTCTTGTGACTTTGCCGTCCTAGCGTATTGCGCGCTTCCAACGCTTCGATTACGGTCGAACTATGAAAGAAGGCCCTGACATCGCCCATATCGCCGCGCTGATCGGTGATCCGGCCCGCGCCAATATGCTCACCGCCTTGATGAGCGGCAAAGCCCTGACCGCCACCGAACTGGCGACCGAGGCCGGGATCACCGTGCAAACCGCCAGCACCCATTTGGCAAAACTCGCCGAGGGTGGTCTGGTCGAGACGCGCAAACAGGGGCGGCACAAATATAGCTCGCTTGCCAATGATGACATTGCGACCCTGCTTGAAAACCTGATGGGGGTGGCGGCCAAAACCGGACATCTGCGCACCCGAACCGGCCCTAAAGACGCCGCTTTGCGCAAGGCCCGCGTCTGTTACAACCATCTGGCGGGCGACATGGGCACCCAAATGTACGACAGTTTGCGCGCCCGCGACATGCTTCACCACTCTGGCGAAACCCTACATCTTTCCCCCACCGGAGAAAGCTTTGTCACCGCATTGGGAATTGACCTTCCCCATTTGCAACACCAACGCGCGCCGCTCTGTCGGGATTGTCTCGATTGGAGCGAACGGCGCTCGCACCTCGCCGGGAGCCTCGGCCGCGCACTCCTGTCCCGATTTATCGAACTTGGCTGGGCCAAACCTGTGGCTGATAGCCGGGTGATCCGCTTTTCGTCCCTTGGCTCAACCGAATTCGCAAAGCATTTCCCGCTCTGACCTCACATTCGTGAGACGCCGATCAGCCCCTCTTTAAACCCGTGACCACGCCCGTTATATCACCCTTGCATTCAAGGAGAGGCCATATGTCCGAGACCCGTCACACCAAAGTTCTGATCATCGGTTCCGGCCCGGCGGGCTATACCGCCGCCGTTTACGCCGCGCGCGCCATGATCGAGCCGATCCTTGTACAAGGCCTTGAGCCCGGCGGCCAGTTGACCACCACAACCGAGGTCGAAAATTACCCGTCTTTCATCGACATCCAAGGCCCCGAGCTGATGATGAAAATGGAAGAACACGCCCGCGCCATGGGCACCGAAATCATCGGTGACATCATCACCTCGATCGATTTTGACCAACGCCCCTTTGTCGCCCAATCCGATAGCGGCACGGTCTATACCGCCGATTCGATCATTCTTGCCACTGGTGCGCGTGCCAAATGGCTGGGTCTGGAAAGCGAAGAGGCGTTCAAAGGCTTTGGCGTTTCGGCCTGTGCCACCTGCGACGGCTTCTTTTATCGTGGCAAAGAGATTGTGGTGATCGGTGGCGGCAACACCGCCGTCGAAGAGGCGCTGTTTCTGACCAACTTTGCCTCCAAAGTGACCTTGATCCACCGTCGTGACGAATTGCGGTCCGAAAAGATCCTTCAGGACCGCCTGTTCAAGAACCCCAAGATTGAACCGCTCTGGTTCCATGAGGTCGAAGAAGTCCTTGGCGATGAAAATCCCAAAGGCGTCACCGGCGTGCGTGTCAAACACACCAAAACCGGCGAAACACAGGTCATCGACTGCGCCGGTGTTTTTGTTGCCATCGGCCACGCGCCCGCCAATGAATTGGTCAAAGACGTGCTCGACACCCACATGGGCGGCTATGTGGTGACCCAACCGGATTCCACCGCGACCTCAATCCCCGGCGTCTTCGCCGCTGGCGATTTGACCGACCACAAATACCGTCAGGCGGTGACCAGCGCCGGAATGGGCTGTATGGCCGCGCTTGAGGCCGAACGCTTCTTGGCTGAGCAAGAGTGATCGACCCACGCCAAACCCTGCCCCTATCGGGGAGGTTTTGGCGATCAACATTTTCGGGGCAAGAGGACACTCTTCTTGCCCCGGCCCAAGCCCCAAACGGGCGCTGGCATCATGACGGGCAAAAGGCCCTATATGTGTCGCAAACGCCCGAAGGTTGCCGCGTTGCCCTGCGGGTCTATGTCAAAGACGGCGACCCCGCGCGGCAAATCTACCCGATCCAAGTCACCCATGCCCGCATCGTCGACCTGCGCGATCCAAAAGTTCGCGAGGCCTTCGACACACGTCTTTCTGACCTGCATGTCTTTTGGTCCGATCTCATGGCCTCGGGCGACCCCGTTCCAACCTGGAACCTTTCCGACCGCCTGCGCAAGATCGGAGCGGACGGCATCTTGACCCCATCTAGAAGCCGCCCCGACCTCACTCATCTCACCCTGTTTCGCTGGAACATCGCCGGCGGCCCCACCGTTCGGCAACTTGGCGACCCGTTGACCTTTTGACCCGTGACAGAATGGCGTGACACCATCGCCCATCTAAGTTAGGTCAGCGCCAAACACCCGCCGCGCAAGGACAGCCCAATGACCCATGATTTTGCCGCCCAAAAGGCTGAAACCTTCGCCACCTACTCCGAGTTGCAGGACAAACATGGCCTGCCCGATGTGGCCGATGTCGACTATTTCTTTGTTCCATCGTCTGAGGAGTCCGATTGGCGCCCGCTGGCCGACGCCCTAAGCCGCGCCGACTACACCTGCGAATACATCGAACCCGAAGATGACGAGGCCCCCTACCTTGTGGCCACCTTGATGGATCAAGTCGTCTCTGCTGATGGCATCTGGATCGGCGAAGACGTCGCCACCCGCGCCGCCCTTGACCACGGGTTCACCCCGGACGGTTGGGGCCTTGAAGGTTAAACACAGCCCCGAAGCCAAACTCAAAACCGGCTTTGTTATCCTGTCTCAAGCCTGAATTTGCGAAATGTTTCGCCCTCATAGTCGATGTCACCCACATAGGTTGCGCCCATTTTGGTTAGCGCTCCTAAATTCTTGCGCGAGGGCGGCAAGAGGAAGGTGACATAGGGAATCCGGTCGTCAGACTTTGCAAAATCAATTGCTTTCCTAGCGATCCGCACGCCCAATCCAAAGGCCGCAGGCGCAAGGACCAAACCAAAGTCCCACTCGTCCCCTTCTTTTTGGAAACCACCCCAACCGACATAGTCTCCGTCACAAAGAATCGCCCAATGCCCAAGGCCATCGCGCTGCCAACAGGCCTCTTTTGACTCCACAAAACGCGCAACGGTGGCTTTGTCCCATCGGAACGTCACAAGCGGCATATGCTCGGCGACCCGTTCATCGGACATATGCGCAAGGATTTCTGCCTGATCAATATCCGACAGTCTGGCAAAAGTGATAACGCGCGGCAAACCAATGCCCCCTTGTTCGAGGTTTTCAAGCACCCTACCCGCCGCGCACCCGATCACAATGTGCAAGCCCGTTTTGCGCCATCAGATGACGACATCTTGAATCCGCAGCACCGGCTGTGACCAATGTGCCGCAATTCGCCGACCGACAAAGGGTGCCCAAGTTTTTGCTTTGCTGCAGCTGCAAACTGTGCAATTTGTTCACGCGTGAACACACTTTGAGTCTGAGATGCCGACTGATATTCAAAAACTGGCTGTGGAAGAGGACCTTCTCTTTCGACTGCTGCGCCAACTCGAGGCCGCGCCTGACGCGTCTCAGCGCGCAACAGCAGCGGCCGTTGGCGTATCGCTTGGCAAGCTGAACGCACAACTGCGCGCCGCGGCCCAAGCCGGTTTTGTCAAAATCACCGACCGCGACGGCCCCGACAAACGCCAACGTTTCGCCTATGCGATCACCGTGCGCGGAGCCGCAGAACAGATCCGTCTCAGAGACCATTTTCTAGCCCGCAAATTCGCAGAATATGACGCTCTGCATGCGGAGTTAACTGGAACGACTAGCGGGCTTGAGCCCTTTAAACACAGGACCAAAATCATGCAAAATAACCTTGCACCCATTCCTGAGCTGTATGTGTCGTATGACAGCGCACAAAAGCTCAAGGTTGAAGCGGCAGAGCTGACCTCTCACGACCTGTCCCCCCGTCAGATTTGCGATCTGGAACTGTTGATGAACGGCGGCTTCAACCCGCTCAAGGGGTTCCTGAGCGAAGAAGACTACAACGGTGTTGTTGAAAACATGCGTTTGGCCGATGGCACCTTGTGGCCCATGCCAATCACGCTCGATGTCTCCGAAGACTTCGCCGCGTCGATCGAAGTTGGTCAGGACATCGCGCTTCGTGACCAAGAAGGCGTGATCCTGGCGACCATGACCGTCACCGACCGTTGGGAACCCAACAAAGCAAACGAAGCCGAAAAGGTTTTCGGGGCCGATGACGATGCGCATCCTGCCGTCAACTATCTGCACAACACCGCTGGCAAGATCTATCTCGGTGGCCCGATCACTGGCATCCAACAGCCTGTTCACTATGACTTCCGCGGTCGCCGTGACACGCCCAATGAATTGCGCGCCTATTTCCGCAAGTTGGGCTGGCGCAAAGTTGTTGCGTTCCAAACACGTAACCCGCTGCACCGCGCGCATCAGGAACTGACCTTCCGCGCCGCCAAGGAAGCTCAGGCCAACCTGTTGATCCACCCAATCGTTGGCATGACCAAGCCCGGCGACGTTGATCACTTTACCCGCGTGCGTTGCTACGAAGCGGTTCTCGACAAATATCCTGCCTCGACCACTTCCATGTCGCTGCTCAACCTTGCCATGCGTATGGCCGGCCCCCGCGAGGCGGTTTGGCATGGTCTGATCCGCGCCAACCACGGCTGCACCCACTTCATCGTTGGCCGCGACCACGCTGGCCCCGGCAAAAACTCGGCTGGCGAAGATTTCTACGGCCCCTATGACGCCCAGGACCTTTACCGTGCCAACCAGTCCGAAATCGGCTGTGAAATGGTTGATTTCAAACACATGGTTTGGGTGCAGGAACGCGCCCAGTATGAAGCCATCGATGAGATCGAAGACAAAGACAATATCACCATTCTCAACATCTCGGGCACCGAACTGCGCCGCCGTTTGGCCGAAGGTCTTGAAATCCCTGAGTGGTTCTCCTTCCCTGAGGTTGTCAAAGAGCTGCGCAAAACCAAACCGCCACGCTCGCAGCAAGGCTTCACCGTGTTCTTCACCGGCTTCTCCGGGTCCGGAAAATCCACCATTGCAAACGCTCTGATGGTCAAGCTGATGGAAATGGGTGGTCGCCCAGTGACCTTGCTCGATGGTGACATCGTTCGCAAAAACCTGTCGTCGGAACTTGGCTTCTCCAAAGAGCACCGCGATCTCAACATCCGTCGTATCGGTTATGTGGCTTCCGAAATCACCAAAAACGGTGGTATCGCGATCTGTGCGCCCATCGCGCCTTATGCCACCACCCGCCGCGCCGTGCGTGAAGATGTCGAACAGTTCGGTGCCTTTATCGAAATCCACGTCGCCACCACGATCGAAGAATGCGAACGTCGGGACCGCAAAGGCCTCTATAAGCTGGCGCGCGAAGGCAAGATCAAAGAGTTCACCGGCATTTCCGACCCATACGATGTGCCTGCAAACCCGGAGCTCAGCGTTGAGACCGAGAATGTCGAAGTCGACAACTGTGCTCATCAGGTCATTCTGAAGCTGGAAAGCATGGGTTTGATCGCCGCTGACTAACGCGCGAACATCCTCTTTAGAAAACACAAAAGGCCGGGCCCCCGGCCTTTTGTTGCATCTAGGGATCGACGCTGCGATCCCTGCCAAGACGTCACTTTGTAGATTGCCGATGACACGAGCCCGTTTGGCAGGGGCGTGCAGGACTTAACCCTCTGACTAGGCTTCAAGTTCGGATAGCAACCTGCGGAAAGCCTTGCGCGCGGCCCCCGGATGACGCACCTTTTTCGCTTTTTCCAGATTTGACAGATCTTCACCGACGATGATCACTCCGACCATCCCCATTTCATAATGTGGCAGGCAAACGCAGCCGTAGACGCCCGGTACGGTGAAAGAAACAGTTAGCTCTTCATCAATAGCCCCGTTCCAGGGTTTCGCCCCCTCGGGGATCATCCCGCGCTTAGAAGCGGCATTGTGGCCACCATCTGTTGGGACAAATGTCACGCTGTCACCCAAATCGATGTGCAGGATCGCAGGTGTGAAAACGTTTGGCGTACCCGTATCACCGCAGGCCGCGTTGAGCATCAGAACGCTGTGAGGAGCATCATTGCGCAGGACAGGCACAGGGCAGGCCCATGCAGTACTGGCCGCCCCAAGGGCAGAAAGGGAGAGGACAAAATTACGACGCGTAGGCATGAACAGTCAGGTCCTTTCTGGGGCCGTTGCAGATCTCAACGTCCACTTTGTAAACTTGGGTAATTGCCGGCGAGCGCAGAACCTCTTGTGCGGTTCCCTGAGCCAAAATTTGCCCTTTTCCCAACAAAATGAGGTGATCGGCATAGCGAGCAGCAAGGTTGAGGTCATGAAGTGCAACGACCCCGATGGCATTGCGTTGCTCCATCACGGTCTTGATCCGCATCAGCACATCGAGCTGGTGACGCAGATCCAAAGCGGAGGTTGGCTCGTCGAAAAGATAGACGTCACAGTGCCGGATCAAAGCCTGCGCGACCGAAACCATTTGGGACTGCCCGCCGGACAATTCGCTTATATAAGCTTCGGCAAGATGCCCAATGCCAGCCTGCGCCAAAGCAATTCCAACGGTATGCATGTCTGCGTCAGACACCCGCCAACCTCGCAAGTGCTTGTGCGCCATCATCACAACGTCAAACACCGTCAACGCGGCATTCGCGGCAAATTGCTGAGGCATAAAGCAAATGAGTTCCAACCGTTTGCGCGCACTTCGGTCCGCAAGGTTATTGCCATCCAGAACTATTTGCCCACGTTGTGGCTTTTTCAAACCCGAGATCAATCGAAAGAGCGTTGACTTGCCCGCCGCATTCGGCCCGATCAACGCTGTGAGTTTGCCCTTTGGAAGGGGTTGGAAGCTTAGGTTTTCTAGAACGTCGCGTGCGCCATAGGAAAACGAGAGATTGTTCGCACTCAAACCTGTCATTGCCAGTGCCTTTTGCGTTGCCCAAGAATGAGCAAAATGAAGAAAGGAATACCGATGAGCGATGTTATCATACCAATCGGGTAGACAATGCCGGGTGTGATCGCCTTAGAGGCAATCGACGTTCCCGACATGATCAACGCGCCACATAGCGCCGACAAAGGTAGAAAACCCCGTTGATCCTCGCCCACGATCATTCGTGCAATATGCGGTCCGACCAACCCGACAAAGGCGACAGCCCCAACAAAAGACACCGCAACAGCGGATAACAGCGAGACACCCGCCAGCACCGACATACGCAAGAGCGAGACGTTGACACCTAATGCTGCGGCCTTCTCCTCCCCCATTCGCAACGCGGTCAACGCCCATGAACGCGACATGAAATAGGGCAGCACGATCAGCAAGACGGCAAAGCAAACACCAACCTTTGCCCATGAGGCGCGGGCAAGCGACCCCAGTTGCCAAAAGATCAACTGCGCCAATTGCAACTCGGATGCTCCGTATTGCAAAAACGCCAAAAGCGCATTGAAGGTGAACAGCATTGCAATACCCACAAGGATCATCACCTCGGGCGTCACACCGCGTAGACGGGTGAATAGGAACAAAAAGCCCGAAGTAATCATCGCAAGCAAGAAAGCGTTCACAGTCACGAACAACCCGCCGACACCGGGGACAACGGACCACCCCAAGACAATGGCGAGTGCGGCCCCAAAACTCGCGGCGGAGGACAGGCCAAGAGTAAAGGGATCAGCCAACGGGTTGTTGAGGATCGTCTGCATTTCCGCACCGGCAACGCCAAGCATCGCGCCCACCGCAACAGCCATCAAGGCGATGGGAAGGCGCAGTTGCCAGATGATGACATCTTCCTTTGGCGATGCGATGGACGGGTCCAAGATCACCGCCAAAGTGCGCCCAAAGCTTAGGTTTGCCGGGCCTGTTATGACATCCAGCACAATAAGGCTGGACAGCAGAGCCGCGGCAGCAAAGACAAGCCCAACACGTTGGAACATGCGCCGCTTATACGCCACAACAAGCGCTGCGGCATCAGGTGCCGCGATACTGATTTGATCAGTCATAGTGAGAATCCGAGTTTAGGCCCGCACCAATGAAAAGGCCGTGCGGGCCGTTTTGATCAGTTCAAGGTCGCCCAGAACTGACCCGATGCATCGAATGGCAAGAACTTGTCGTGCAACTCATTAAACGACGCCTGTGGATCAAGGTCTTCAAAGTCATCTGGATGCAGCCACTTTGCGATCTGCTGTACCGCGACGAAATGATAGGGCGAGTTGTAGAACTGGTGATAGATGGAGTGCATGTGCCCCTCCTTCACCGCCCGTAGGTCTGCAAATCCTGTCCGATCGGCAAGGGCCTGCAGCTTTGTGGCATTGACCGCCGGATCACCATCGTACCCCAATAGTACAGACGTCACCTCGGGCCGTGCTTCTTGCCAATTGGCACCCGTCCCGATGATGTGATCGGGATCTGCTTCGAGAAGCCCTTCAAGGCTGATGTCAACAGAGTAGGCATTGGCAAGCGTTGACGCGTAATTTACGCCGCCTGCAAGCTCAACAAAGCGCCCATAGTTGTATGGGCCAAACGACCAGCAACAAAAATCCGTCTGCCAACCCGCCGCATTTTCGATCGCAACAAGCGGGCGTTCATCGGCCGGGATTTGGTCAACGATATTGGTCACCTTGCGCATTTGACCAATGTAGAAATCGATGAACTCAGCCGCGCGTTTTTCCTCGCCCAAGATCCGACCCATCATCAAAAGCGAGGGCACAGTATTCTCGGTTGCATTGCGGCGGAAATCGACGAAGGCGACATTGACGCCCGCGCTTTCCATTTTCTCGATCAAGCCGGTCTCTTCGGCTTTGAACAGGTTGCCCACATCAAGCAACAACAAGTCGGTTTCAGCCTCCAGCACGGCTTCAACGCTAAAATCACCGGCATATGGGTTACCAAAGTTGATGAGTCGCGCCGTGTCTTCGGGGAACGCGGTTTCGTATTTGCGAAAGGCATCCGGGTCATACAGGATCAAATCATCCTTCCAACCCACGATCTTTTCAAACGGGTTGCCGGTTGTTAGCGGCGCGATAGAATACATCATCCGACCTTCGCCAAGCACAATCTTGTCCGGTAGATCGGTGAATGTAACCTGCCGTCCGGCAATGTCTGTTACAGTGAGGGCTTCCGCTTGAGCTTCACTGGCGTGCGCAATCATCAATGCGCTGGCTGTTACGGCACCAAGGAAACCGCCGTGATGTGTCATGATCGACATGGGCGTCTCCGATTTGGTTTGTCAGTGTAAATCGGCTTGTAGCGGCAGAGAGAAAGATATCCAAGTGTTTTTGTCGGAATTTATTAAATTGCGAATCCAACACGCAAAATTGCCAATCCTTAAGAACGCAAGTTAGGTCTCACGGGAACAAAGAACCGGTTTGCTACTCTCATCCCGAGCAGATCGCCTCGAGATCCAAGTTGAGGTCGAAAAGCCCGCTATAGCGAGCGCCCCCTCGGGACAGACCTCCACCACGTTCGCCCACGGAACCATTCAGACGTCGCATGACGTCCAAACTGCCATCGGCGCGATGCTCGTCGGACATGTTCGCGGCGCGCCTCGTCCGATGTTGTTGGTCCGTCACGCTGGCTATACTGCGCCGGCTAGGCAAAGAAAAAGCCGCGGTCGCCCCCGGCTTTTCTCAATTCTTAACGGGTCTAGACGAGATCAGTGCACCGTGACCGGCGCAAAGTCATTCTGCCGCGCAAGGGCAAAGGCCAAGGTCCGATCTTTAACAAGCGCCAAACGCTCGCCCTCAGAACTATGCACCGCATAAAGCGTCGCACGTCGGCCAACTTTGGCCCGCACATCAACCGGCAAATCCTTGCCTTTGACCGCGCGCACATAGACCACGTTCTCATGGTTCAGTTTGTCGAAATCATACTTCTCGAACATTCGCCTCAACCTTTCTTGATCTGGATCGTCTGCACAACCGTTTCCGGACGGCTCATGGTCAAATCCACATGTAAAAGCCCGTTTTCCATTTGGGCTTCGCCAACCTCGACCCCATCGGCCAACACAAAACTGCGCTGGAACTGGCGCGAGGCAATGCCACGATGCAGGAACACCCGTTCGCCGCCATCGTCCTTTTGTCGACCCCGGATGACCAATTGACGGTCCTCTACAGTGATCGAAAGATCGTCTTCGCCAAATCCGGCCACGGCCAGCGTGATCCGATAGGCGTAATCTGCGGTTTGTTCGATATTGAAAGGCGGATAGCCTTCGCTGGATTTTGCTGTCCGCTCCAGCAGACGCTCCAGTTGCTCGAAGCCGAGCATATGGGGATAGGACCCCAAAGTCAGTTTGGTCATCGACACGTCCTTTTGCAAAGCGACCGTCACACTACGTGGTCCCATCTTGGCAACCCCGCACGTCGAATATGGGAAGCTCAATGCCGCAGCGCAAGACCTTTGCGCCAATGCGATTAATTCGCTATCATATAATCCAGTAATATTTCAGGGGGTTCACCTATGAACGCGCCGACCGATCTATCCATGAAAAACGATGATGTGCTCCGGGTCGAGCTTGAGGTTTTCAAGCAGGAGCACAGTGATCTCAACGTCGCCATTAGCGCCCTTCAAGCCACCGGAACCTTTGACCAGATCACCTTGCAGCGTCTGAAGAAAAAGAAGCTTCAGCTAAAGGACAAGATCGCCCAGATCGAAGACCGCCTACTGCCTGACATCATTGCCTGATATGCGTCTAGTTGGGGGGGATGAGACAGACGGGGATAGGTTGCACAGCGGTGCCCTAACCCTGCGCGCGCCCCGCGCTGGCGATGCCGAGGCCCGGTTTGCCTTGGGCCAAGACCCAACCATCATCCGTATGTTTGGCAAAGACCCGGCCGAGCTCCCCCCTTGGAGCCGCGAAGCCGCCTTTGATTGGGTCGCCGAAATTCAACGCCATCCCCATGCGTGGATCATCGAACGGGACGGTGCCTTGGCTGGCTCAATCCGGCTCAATAACGTCAATCCCAAAGACGCCAAAGCGCGTTTGGGAATCGGTTTGGTCAATCACACCCAATTGGGCCAAGGGATCGGTCGCGGGGCGATCACTCTTTTGCTCGATCATGCCTTTGGCAAGATGGCACTGAACCGCGTTTATTTGCGTGTCATCGAATACAACACCCGCGCCATCCGCTGTTACGAAGCCTGTGGCTTCCGACGTGAAGGCGTTGAACGCCAATCGGCCCGCGTTGGCGACACATGGCATGACGATGTCCTCATGGCAAAACTGGCACAGGATCACCGGGGTTAAACGCGCCGCATTGCCCTATGCGTCTGCCTGCCTATAGTGCGCGCTTCTTCGCATCTGAGGGACGATCATGAGCGCAGCACAAACCACACCCGTCAAAGTCGGTATCATCATGGGTAGCCAATCGGACTGGCCCACCATGAAAGAGGCCGCCGATGTTCTCGAAGAACTGGGCGTCGCGCATGAGGTCAAGATCGTCTCGGCCCACCGCACGCCGGATCGGCTCTGGGACTATGGCAAAACCGCCGTTGACCGCGGCCTTCAAGTAATCATCGCCGGGGCCGGTGGTGCCGCGCATTTACCCGGTATGATGGCGTCGAAAACGCGGGTTCCTGTCATTGGCATCCCGGTTCAAACCCGCGCGCTTTCCGGCGTCGATAGCCTCTATTCCATCCTGCAAATGCCACGCGGCTTTCCGGTTGCGACTATGGCCATCGGGGCGGCAGGGGCGAAAAACGGCGGTCTGATGGCCGCTGGTATTCTGGCGCTTCAGGACCCGGACCTTGCCGCGCGTCTTGATCAATGGCGCAGCGACCTCTCTGCTTCTATCGCCGATGAACCCGACCGCGATCTTGTCTAAGGGCAAAAACCCCTAAAATCGGGGCAAATCGGATAGATTGCCCTGCTTTGCCCCCCTTGGCCCCCTTGCGCAAACGGCGGTTTCGCCGCATCAAGCGCGCAACGCTACAGGAGGCCCATCATGACAACTCCCCTCGCCACCGGATCGACCATCGGTATTCTCGGAGGCGGCCAGCTTGGCCGCATGTTGTCAGTTGCCGCCAGCCGCCTTGGCTTCAAAACCCATATATTTGAACCAAGCGCCAACCCACCCGCCGCCGATGTGGCACATCGGGTCACCACCGCCTCTTACGAAGACGCCGACGCCCTGCGGGCCTTTGCCGATACCGTCGATGTCATCACCTACGAATTCGAGAATATTCCAACCTCCGCGCTGGATTTACTCGAAACGCTGCGCCCCATTCGCCCCGGCCGCGAAGCCCTCCGCATCAGCCAAGACCGCCTGACAGAAAAGGCCTTTCTCGCCGACTTGGGTCTTAGCATCGCCCCCTTTGCCGATGTCACCGACACCGCAAGCATGAGTGCAGCTGTCGAGAAAATTGGTGCGCCGTCGATCCTGAAAACCCGTCGGTTTGGCTATGATGGCAAGGGCCAAGCACGCCTCAAAACCTCCGAAGACGCCGCAACGGCTCTGGCCGACATGCAAGGGGCCCCGGCAGTTCTCGAAGGGTTTGTGAACTTTTCGTGCGAGATTTCGGTCATCGCCGCCCGCGCAATTGATGGTCAGGTCGCGGCCTATGATCCCGGTGAAAACGTCCACCGCGACGGCATCCTGCACACGACAACGGTTCCGGCCAAAGTGCCGTCGCGCTTTCTCACCGACGCGGTTTTGATGGCCGGTCGCATTTTGAATGCGCTGGACTATGTCGGCGTCATGGGCGTCGAATTCTTTGTGACTCCTCAAGGGCTTGTCATCAACGAAATTGCGCCGCGCGTGCATAATTCCGGCCACTGGACGCAAAACGGCTGTGTGTGTTGTCAGTTTGAACAACACATCCGCGCGGTTTCCGGTTGGCCGCTTGGTGACGGGCAACGCCATTCCGACGTGCAAATGGAAAACCTCATTGGCGATGACATGGACAAAATGCCGGAGCTGATGGCCGATCCGTCCTGCGCCCTGCATCTCTATGGCAAGGCGGATGTGAAACCGGGGCGCAAAATGGCCCACGTCAATCGGATCACCAAGGGCTAGGGGCGCGCTCAAATTCCGTGCACGGAATTTGCAAAACTTTTGCAAAAGTTTTGGGGTCGCTCAGACAAAGCGTTGTGCGACCTCGCCACTCATCCACGCCACTTGCCCGCCCGCAACCGTAGCGACAATCCGGCGATTGCTTTGATCCATCACAATGAAATCCGCCCGCAGTCCCGGTTCAAGGCGACCGCGGTCTTCCAGTCCAAGCAAACGCGCCGGGCCGTCTGAAACCAACCGCCACGCTGCAACCTCATCCAACAGGCCAAGCTCAACACAGCGCCACGCCGCGCGTGCCGGTGATGGATAGTGATAATCCGACGCCAAAGCATCACAAAGCCCCGCCCCGATCAAATCTTGCGCCGAAGCATTGCCCGCATGGCTCGCCCCGCGCACAACATTCGGGGCACCAAGCACAATGAACTCGCCCGCATCTCGCGCCGCCTGCGCCGCGTCTAATGTCTCTGGAAATTCAGAGACATGCGCCCCGCGCGCGCGCCATTCGGCGCGATCGGCGGCGGTGTGGTCATCATGGCTCCCCATGGTGATCCCCTTGGCGGCCAACCGATGTGTTAGCGCATCCATCGCCGGGCCAACCTCGGCCCCGCGCCCATGCAAATCGAGCAAAAGCTTAAAATAATCCTCAGGATTGCGACGGCTTTTGAGCGCCTGCCCGGTCAACCGTGGTGGCTTGCGCCCTTCGGCCAGACGCGCGTGCGGCAAGTGATCGTTGAACACCACATAGCCGACACCAAATTCATCAATCACCGCCTCAGCCGCGTCCATTTCATCCAAGTAATGCGTTTCAAGCCGCAATTGCAGCCGCATATCAATGGGAACGCTGGTGCGCATCACCCGCACCGAGTCAAACACCTCGCGGGCGAAATCCGGGCCGCGCAAACCGCCTTCCCAGCTCCAAAACTGGGCCAAGACAGCGGTTGTAATGCCATTCGCGGCCAGCTCCGCCGCAACCGCCACCATACCCGCATCGCGTTCACGCAGCGCCCCACGGCGCGGGGCCATGTGGCGTTCAAACCCATCGCCATGTACGTCTATGATGCCCGGCAAAACGTCATAGCCCGTCAGGTCAATCTCACGCCCATCCGCTGCGTCAACAAAGACGCCACCGGACACCGCCAAGGGCGCGCTGTCCCAGCCATCGGGCCGTAAAACCCGCGCACCTTGCAAGGTTACGTCAATGCTCATGCGGTTCCTCCGGGCAAATTCCAACCAGACAGGTCAACATGGCTGGGGTGACGTCATCCGTCCAATCAAGCCCCGGATCAAAGCGCCCTTCGCGCAAAAACAGCGCCACCTGCGCCATGCTCATTGGGTCCTGCATGATAAACGTATGGGTGACTGGCAAAACGATATGCGCATCCATGCCTTCAATCCGGGTCGAGGCCACGGTGACCTTGCCATCGTCCTCGCCGGGCAAGATCGCCGAAAACGCCGGGTTGAGCGAGTTTGTCCCGGCGATCACCCCAAGCTCAAACCCCACAGGGGGCAATCGCGCCGGCACACCATCCGGACCTGTGCGCAATTGCAAACCGGCCGGGCCGTTGATCCACTCAAACGGGGCCCAATCACCCAGCTCATCAACGATTTCACTGCCTTGATTGGGTGGGGCCAGCATCACAACACGGCCAAGCCAATCTGGCGACGTGTCCTTTAGATAGGATCGCAACAATATCCCACCCATGGAATGGGTGACCATATGAACGGGGCGCGATTTGCATTGGGCTACCGCTTCGGGGATCACCTGAACCAGCTCTTCGATCGGTGCCTCGGTTGACGGGTAATCCGCCACAACCACGTCGTAACCCTGTACTTCCATCACCCGAGCCATCAGGCCAAAGGAAGTGCCGGTTCGCGCCAACCCATGCAGCATAACGATACATTCGGCCCGAACAGGGGCCGCGACACATAAAAGCAAGACAATGAGATATTTCATGGCGCTTGAAATAAGCACCCTGCCCGCCTTAGGAAAGGGATAAAGGAGCCAGACATGAACAATCGCCCCATCCGTTTGGCCGTGCGTGGCATTATTTTGCACGAAAACCGGGTCCTTTTGGTCAATGCTTGGCCGCCAAGCAAGAGCGGACAGCAGTCTGATCTTTGGTGCGCGCCCGGTGGCGGCGTCGAAAAAGGGCAATCACTGCCCGACAATCTGGCCCGCGAAATCATGGAAGAATGCGGGTTTCCCATCGACGTTGGCGCGCCCTGTCTGATCAATGAATTTCACAATCCTGACGACGGTTTCCATCAGGTTGAGGTGTTTTTCCGCTGTCAGATGAGCGGTGACATGCCGTCTGTTTGGCAAGACCCGGAACAGGTGGTGAATAGACGGCGCTTCTTTGGACGGGATGAGGTTCAGGACATACGCCTGAAACCCGAAAGCCTGCGCCGAATCCCTTGGACCGATGAAATCGCCTATGACGCTTTGGAACGTTTGGTGAAATAACTCGGTCCGATGATAGACACCGCGACCCCGCCAAGGATGATGAGTGTCGCCAGAATGGCCTTGGAAGACAGGGTTTCGCCAAGCATCAACACCCCGCCAAGCATCGCTATCGGCGGCACGGTAAGCTGGGCCACCGCCCCAACCGATGCCCCCAAGCGTGGCAAGATGCTATACCAAAGCGCATAGCCAAGGCCCGAGGTCACCGCGCCGCTTATCACGGCCAAGGTCGCCCCGCGCGTCGTGATCACACTTTCGGGAACGCCCATCAGCGCCCAAATCACCAGCGGAAACAGCAAAGCCGCCGCCGCAAAATTGACCGCCGTATCGCCCAAGGCGTTGCCGCTCCCGCGCCCAACAAGCGAATAAAGCCCCCAGCCGATCCCGGCGATGACCATCATTACAACGCTGTATTTGCTATCCGCGATGCCTTGCCACGGCCAAACAAGGTAGATCAGCCCACCCAACGCCACCAAAGCCCCGGCAACACGCAAGCCCGGCAGGGGTTCGCGCAACACCGCCGCTCCGGCAAACATCGCCACCTGAACCGTGCCAAACAGCAAAAGAGCGCCCAAACCGGCATCCATGCCAACATAGGCCGCCGTGAACCCAACGATATAGGCCAGCAAACCGATGATGCTAAGCGCGCGTTTGCCCGAAACAAGGGTCATGTCGCGACGTAGCCAAAGGCTCAGCCCAACCAGAACAACCGCCCCAGCCCCCAACCGCAAGGCCCCAAAGCTCGCCACATCAATGTCGCCCGCGACCAATGCCTCGCGCGTCAAAAGCGAGTTGGCGGCAAAGGCGACCATTGTCAGCGCGGACAAAAGGAAAAGTTGCGTTTTTCCCACCCTAGGGTCGCACCGGGAAACGATGGCCGTCTTCGGTGATCAGGATCAGCCGGTCGCCATTTTTCACATACATATCGCAGCGGGTCGATTCATTCAGAAACTCGATACAGACCGTGCCCTCGGGGGTGATGTCCCAATAGCCATAGGCCGATCCGCCGTCATTGGCATAGGTGTAGCTATAGCGCCCATCCTCGTAGTAATGCGATTGCCCATCGTCATAAAAGGTCAGAACCTCGCCGCGCAGACGACCATCCAACCCCTCAAGATCAAAGGCCGCATCCCCTTGTTTCATGGCAAACCCTTCGGCCAAGGCCGGTCCGGTCAAAACCATCATCACGAGCAAGATCAAGCGCATAAGCTCCTCCTTAGATGAGCTTATCTTAGCCAGCGCTGACATTCCCGTCACGATCACGCGACCATTTTTTCCGCATTTTTCAGATCAACCGAGACAAGCTGACTTACACCCTGTTCCTGCATGGTCACACCATACAACCGATCCATCCGCGCCATGGTCACCGCGTGGTGGGTGATGATCAAGAACCGCGTATCGGTACGGCGGCACATCTCATCCAACATGTCACACAAGCGGGTCACGTTGGCATCATCAAGCGGCGCGTCGACCTCGTCCAACACACAGATCGGCGCGGGGTTGGCAAGGAAAACGCCAAAGATCAGCGCCAGCGCGGTCAGGGTCTGTTCCCCGCCTGACAAAAGCGACAGCGTCGAAAGCTTCTTGCCCGGTGGTTGGCACATGATCTCTAACCCGGCCTCAAGCGGATCATCGCTTTCGACCATCACAAGATTGGCCTCACCGCCGCCAAACAGATGTGTAAAGAGCATGCTGAAATTGGCGTTGACCTGTTCAAACGCGGTCAGAAGCCGTTCACGACCTTCTCGGTTCAGACTGGCGATACCGCTGCGCAGGGTCTTGATCGCCTCTTCAAGGTCGGCCTTTTCCTGCACCAAGTCATCATGCTCGGTCTGAACTTCGCGGGCGTCCTCTTCGGCGCGCAGATTCACCGCCCCAAGCGCATCGCGTTGGCGTTTCAACCGCGCAACATCATGCTCTATCTGATCCGACGCAGGCATGTCATCGGGCGTCTTGTCGAGCTGTTCCAACAAGGCGTCCGGCCCACAGTCGAGCTCTTCTGTGATCCGTTCCGACGCCGCCGCAACGGTTTCCTGCGCCGCCTCGGCCCGTGCTTCGGCCCGTGCACGGGTTTCACGCGTCTCACCGGCCAACCGCTCGGCGTCGCGCTCCTCGGTGATGGCATTGCGCAAGGCGGTTTCCGCCACACTCAAGGCGTCGGTCGCCTCGGCCTTACGCAGTTCGGCGTCTTCGATCCCGGCTGATAGCTCCTCGCGCTTGTCGCTCAACTCTTCTGGAACGGTGATCGCCTCTTCCAACTCTTCGATGCTGGCCTCTTTGCGTTCCGCCAATTCACCGGCGCGCTTTTCCGCTGTTTCCAAACGGTGCCGCCAGCCGGACAACTCCTTGGTCACCTGCTGGCCACGCCCCTTGCGGGCCTCACCCTCGCGGCGCAATTCGTCATGGGCTGACCGTTTGGCCATCATCGTCATCCGCGCCGCTTCAACGGTCACTTTGATGTCTTCGACCTGACCGCGGGCCTCGTCCAAATCGTCCAAATCGGCCAAGGCGCGTTCGGCCTCATCCAACTGTTCGCGCGCGGTTTCGATCTCTTCTTCATAGCGGCGCACCGAAAGCCCGGCGCTTTCAAGTTTGCTTTCCGCCATGTCGCGATCGGCTTCGGCCCGATTGAATGCTCGGTTGGCTTGGGTAAGCTGCTGGTCGGCCTGCCGCCGGGCCTCACGCGCGGATTTATCCGCCGCCGTCAGTTCGGCCATACGTGCCTGCAACGCCTCATGCGCCGACCGTGTGCCATCCAAATGCGCCGTGGCCGCCGCCATTTCCTGCTTCAATCCTTCAAGCCGGTTAAGCTGCTCTAATCGTAGCGCCGCCGCTGACGGCTGGTCTTCGGCCCAGGCGCGGAACCCGTCCCAGCGCCACAAATCGCCTTCAAGCGTCACCAATCGCTGACCCGGCTTCAAAAGCGCCTGCAACCGCGCGCCATCATCCGCGCCAACAAGGCCGATCTGGTCCATACGCCGCGCCAAAACATCCGGCACCGACACGTGTTGCGACAGTGCCGTCACCCCATCGGGCAAGGGCTGGGTTTCTTCATAACTAGGCAGCACAGACCACCCGGTTGGCCCATCGGCCTCAACCTCAGGCGCGCGCAAATCATCGGCCAAAGCCGCGCCAAGCGCCTTTTCAAACCCTTGCTCCACCTGCAGTCGGTCAAGAATCTGACCCCCTTCGGCAGTGTCCCGTTCCAACAAACGCGCAAGCGCCGTGACCTCGGCCCTAAGCGCGTTCATCTCGCCCTCGGCTTCGGACCGTTCCGCCCGCGCTTCGGCCTCGCGGGATTGGGTTTCGGCCCGTGCCTCTTCGGCATTGGCCAACAATTCCTCGGCCCGTTCCGCCATGGCCTGCGCGTCCTCTTGCGCCTGCTCCGCCGTTTCGGCCGCTTCGCGTGACGTGTCCAATGTCAGCGTGGCTTGCCCCACCGCCTGACGCGCCCGCGTGACTTCGCCCTCGGCGCGATCCATGGATTTCCTGCTATCGGCAACAAAGCGTTGCGCCGATTGGTGGCGTGCCGACAAGCGGGCGACATCTTCTGTGCGCTGGGCAAGATCGGCTTCGCGTTCGTGCAAAATACTACCGGCTTCCGATGCCATCTCCGCCGCCTCTTCTAGGCGATCGTCATGACCCTCGGCGGCCTTTTCTAGCTCGCGCGCTTCCCATTGCAACTGCTCAATGGTTTCGCCCGCATCCCGGTTCAACCCGGCCTCACGCTCCATGTCGCGGTCAAGCTGTTCGATCCGCCGCTTGAGCGTATTGATCGCCTCAACCGCGCGCTTTTCCTGATCCGAAAGCGCATCGCGCTGCACCACAAGCCGTTGCAAAACCGCCGCGGCGATGGCCTCTTCTTCGCGCAATGGCGGCAAGGCTTCCTCACCGGCGGCCCGTTTTGCCGCCGTTGCGATTACAATCTTTTCCGCCTGCGCCGCATGGCCAATCATCTCGCGAAGCTGCGTTTCCGCCGTTAGGCGGGCGTCTTCTGCCTCACGCCAACGACGGTAAAGCAACATGCCTTCGGACTGGCGCAACTCCTCGCCAATCGCACGATAGCGCGCCGCCTGTTTGGCCTGTCGCGCCAATTGCCCCAACTGCCCCGCCAGCTGTTCCACAACATCATCCACCCGCAACAGGTTGGACTCGGCGTTCTTAAGCTTTAACTCGGCCTCGTGACGGCGTTGATATAGCCCCCCGATCCCGGCGGCATCTTCCAAGACCTTGCGACGGTTCTTGGGTTTTGCGTTGATAAGCTCCGAAATCTGCCCCTGCCGAACAAGCGCCGGGGAATGCGCCCCGGTGGACGCATCCGCAAATAACATCTGCACGTCGCGCGCCCGCGTGTCCTTGCTGTTCACCTTATAGGCGCTGCCAACGTCACGGGTGATGCGGCGCACGATTTCAAGCTGATCGCTGTCGTTGAACCCCGCCGGGGCAAGACGATCACTGTTGTCGATTGTCAAAAGCACTTCGGCAAAGTTGCGCGCTGGTCGCGTGGCGGCACCGGCAAAGATCACGTCTTCCATGCCGCCGCCACGCATGGCCTTGGCCCGCGTTTCACCCATCACCCAGCGCAGCGCCTCAAGCAGATTGGACTTTCCGCATCCGTTCGGCCCAACAACCCCCGTCAACCCATCCGCAATCAGCAGATCGGTTGGATCAACGAAGCTTTTGAAGCCTGTAAGTCTGAGTTTGTTAAAGCGCAAAAGGCGTGGCCCTATATGACGTCTGATTCCGTGTGTAACGGTCAGATTGGCGGGTCCACAGCGTCAGAGTCAACGAAATACACGCCTATTTGGCGGCAACCCGCCACTTGTCCACAAGATATTGGGAAGTGACCTAGCGACAGGAGCGAAATCACTGGCAGGTCATATACCCGGCAAGGCTCTCGCCGCGTTTGTACAAATCATCAATGTCACAATGCAGGCTCGATTGGCGTGTAGGCCGTTTCGGGGCCTTGCGCCCATCGCAGGAAAGACCAATCCACATCAAGGATTCGTCGCCCACAACCCAAGCCGCCTCACAATCCGTTTCCTTTTGCGTAGCGATGATCGCCTTGCGCGCCACCTCTTGGTAGCGCGGCAAAACTTCGGACGAGGTACGAATCGCAACGACGCGGTCTTGTTTGATCCAAAGAGTGAACTTTGATCCTTCGACCCGGCGCGTCACCTTTTCGCCGCCGTGAAATCCGGGGCCCGGCCCATTGCAGGCACTCAGCACAAAAACCAAAGGGATCAACCATTTCATCATGGGCCGATCCTCGCGCGCAGCCGTTAATTCACCGTTAACGGCCAAGGAGAAGTTTCCCTTTACATTCTAAAGTCAGAATGTATATTACATTCCAGTTTCAGAATATTAATGGAGCCTTTCATGGCCACGCATACAAAACCAGCGGATACCTATTCACCGCTCTACTTCCTCGCCTCGCTGGGCGCAGGGGGTGCTACCGTCACGTTCTTCATGTTCCTGATGTTCTGGGTCCCGCATCCCGACCGCCCTGTCCCGATTTTCGAAGACATCATGACCGCCTTCAACACCGGCGGACCAATGATGCAGGCCGCCATCGTGATCGCATGGATCGGTATTGCCTATTTCACCTTCCTCAACCTCAAAATGCTGGCTTGGAACATGTCGGCCTTCTCGGCCTTCAAACAAACCGACGCCTATCAAAAGCTGATTTCCTCCAACGCGGAATCGACCATTCTTGCCATGCCGCTTGCCATGGCAATGACCGTAAACGCGCTGTTTATTGTTGGTCTGGTCTTTGTCCCCGGCCTCTGGGGCGTGGTCGAATACCTGTTCCCGCTGGCCCTCATCGCCTTTGCCGCCATTGGCGTTTTGGCCTTTAGCCTGATCGGCCGCTTCCTTGGTCGCGTCCTGTCCCAAGGCGGCGTGTTCGACGTCACCGCTCACAACAGCTTCGCGCAACTCTTGCCCGCCTTTGCCGTCTCCATGGTCGCCGTGGGCTTCTCGGCCCCCGCCGCAATGAGCACAAACCCCGCCACCGTTGGCATCTCACTGGTCCTCTCAACCTTTCTTGGCGTGACGGCGATCCTCTACACCCTGCTCGCGGCCTCCTCGGCGATTTCCTCCATGTTGCAACATGGGACCGCCCGCGAAGCAGGCCCAACCCTGATGATCGTTGTGCCCATCGTCACCGTTCTTGGCATTATGTTCCTGCGCCAAAACCACGGGCTACACACCACGCTTGACGTCCATGGCTCGGACGGCGAAACCATGATCTTCCTGACACGCCTTCTGGCGATCCAGCTTGCATTCCTTGGCCTCGGGGCCGTGGTTCTGCGCGCCCAAGGGTATTTCAACGACTTTGTCATGGGCTCCAAAACCTCACCCGGTTCCTATGCGCTGGTTTGCCCCGCCGTTGCCCTGTCGGTGATGATTCAGTTCTTTGTGAACAAGGGTCTGGTCGCCTCCGGCCTGATTGCCAAGTTCGGCATCGCTTACTGGGGCGTCACCGGTATCGCCATCGTCGCCCAGATCATCGCCATCGCGCTGATCCTGCGCTTGGGCCGCCAACATTTCAGCACCCAGACAGCCGCTGCGGTCCCCGCTGAATAAGCCACTAAAAAACACCAAAAGGCCGGGTCATAGTGCCCGGCCTTCACTTCTTCTTTCCCAAAATATCCCAGGGAGTCTCAGCCAGCTGAGACAGGGCAGCGCCTCATCCCGCCGTTAGAAATCAACTTCAACCCCCGGCAGGTTCAACGCCTTGATCAGATCGCGCAATTCCTGACGCGCGGCGATATTGGAAATATTGAGCTGTTTCACCCCGACATCGCGCAAGTCCAAAAGGGTTAGCCCGCGTGGAAACAACTCGCGAAAAACCACCCGCTCGTTAAAGCCCGGCGCGATGCGAAACCCGATCCGCTTGGACAGGCGCTCCAAGGCGCTTTCCATCTTCTTCTTGTTGACCATTTGCTGCGCGCCCAAACGGTTGCGCAACACGATCCAGTCAATCGGCTGAAGCCCCGCCTGCGCCCGCAACTGACGCGCGGACCAGACCATTTCCGAATAGACCGACGGGCCGATGATCTTCTCACCGTCATTGTCGATCTTGGCCAGAAGGTCGAAATCAACAAAGCTGTCGTTCAGCGGCGTGATCAGCGTATCGGCAAGCGAGTGTGCCACTTGGCTCAACCGAGTGTGCGAACCTGGGCAATCGATTACGATGAAATCTGCCTGCGCCTCAAGCTCGGCCACTGCTTGGCTAAGCCGATGATCATAGGCTTTGTCACCATCCGGTGCGTTCTGGGCGTCGGTCGTAGGCAAATCGACATAGACCGGCGTCGGAAGATCCAACCCTTTGCTGTCTAGGTACTTGCGACGGTTTTCAAGATAGCGCCCCATGCTCTTTTGGCGCAGATCAAGATCAAGCGTGCCCACCCGATGCCCCATCCGGGCCAGCGCCGTTGCGACATGCATAGAGACGGTGGATTTCCCCGCTCCGCCCTTTTCGTTCCCGACAACAATTGTATGTGCCACGATGCGCCTCTTTGGTTATGCCCAGCCTATATATGCCTGTGGAGGGCTGGTATGATCCTATATCTGGGTGGCCGTCAAGGAAAGACAGGCGCAAATCATCACCCGCGCCCCGTGTCTTGCACCCCACAGATCAAGCGGGACCAACAGACATGAAAAAGGCCCGGAACCATGTGGTCCGGGCCTTGATCTAATTCAGAATTCTGAACGCTTAGTGAAGCTTTGCGCCCACTTCGGCAATCGAGTCGTCGATCAGCTTGCCTGCGTCTTTGGCAGTCATCTGATCGGCAACCACATCTTGCGCCGCCAGAACCGCAACCTTCGCTGCGCTGTCGCGCACCTCTTTGATTGCGGTGGCCTGAGCCGATGCGATTTGCGATTCCGCAGCCAAAAGGCGGCGGGCAACCGATGCTTTCATGTCTTCCTTCGCCTGCTCAGCGGCCAACTCGGCCTCTTGCTTGGCATGGGCAACAATGCGCTCTGCTTGCTCAGTTACTTCGCGCGATTTGCGCTCATAGCTGGCCAACAGGGTCTGGGCTTCTTCACGTAGTTTGCGTGCTTCGTCCAGCTCGTCGCGAATGCCTTCGGCGCGCTTGTCCAGCATACCACCCAGCATTCCGGGCACTTTGTAGTACACCAGAACCGCCAAGAAGAGCAGGAAGCCAAGCAGAACAACAAAGTCTGTGTTGCCCAGCGAGAAGAACGGGCCAGAGGCTGCGAAAGCCGGGCTAGCTGTGAGACCAAGAGCGGCGGGAAGGATCAGCTTTTTCATGTCTTACCCTTTCAACCGGTTGGCAACAGCAGAGGCGACTTTGGCACTATCGGCCTTGCCACCCAGCACGGCCACGATGGCCTCGGCTGTGTCTTTCGCAACAACTTCAACATTTTCCATGGCCGAGGCGCGGATGTCGGCAATTGCCTTCTCCGACTCAGCAGCCTTAGCAGAAATCTCTGCGTCGGCTTTTTCCAGGGCTATGTCGAGCTCTGCTTTAATTTCGTCACGTGTCGCCTGCGCGATGTTTTGCGCTTCGGCACGGGCATCAGCCAGTGCTTTGTCATAAGCGGCTTCGGCTTCTTCGGCCTTGCGCTTAAGATCTTCGGCAGCGGCGATGTCGTTGGTGATCGTCCCCTGACGTTCCGCCAGAACCGACGCAATGCGCGGCAATGCGATGCGCGACAGCACCAGGAAAATCACCACCAAAGTGATCACCAGCCAGAAAACCTGGTTGCCGATCCAGTCGCCGCAAAGCTGCGGCATGCCAACAGCGGACCCGTGCGAATCTACGCAGGAGCTGACGGCTTCGGCAGCGTGTGTATCAGACGCCATATGTCTGTCCTCCGTCGGAACGTTGTCTTTCGATCGGGCGGGTCAAACGATTGTCTGAACCGCCCGCGCGTAAGGATTATGTTCCGTGGATTATACGGCGAACATCAGCAGCAGCGATACGAGGAATGCAAAGATGCCCAGTGCTTCCGCGAACGCGATACCGATGAAGAGTGTTGCTGTCTGACCGGCTGCTGCCGATGGGTTGCGCAATGCGCCGGCAAGGAAGTTGCCTGCAACGTTACCTACCCCGATTGCGGCTGCGCCGGAACCGATTGCTGCCAGGCCTGCGCCGATGTGTGCGAGATCGCCTTCCATATTCCTATCTCCTTACGATTGGAAGTTGAGTAATTGTGGTTTGGCAGGAGAACCCTGCCGAGCCATTAGTGTGACGGGTGCAGTGCGTCTTTGAGATACACGCAAGTCAAGATTGTGAACACGTAGGCCTGGATAAAGGCCACGAGGATTTCCAAGCCGTACATCGCGGTGATCGCGAGGATGGACACGGGGCTGATCACGGCGATGGCGGCGAAACCCGCGAAGACCTTGATAACCGCGTGACCGGCCATAACGTTACCAGCAAGACGAATGGAGTGGCTAACCGGACGTACAAAGTACGAGATCAGCTCGATAATCGCCAAGATCGGGCGCAGCGCCAGTGGCGCGCTCGACACCCAGAACAGACCCAAGAAACCCGCACCGTTTTTGACGAAACCAAGGATGGTCACGGTCAGGAACACGGCAAAGGCCAGAACCACGGTCACAGCAAAGTGCGATGTTGTGGTAAAGCTCATTGGGATCAGGCCAAGGAAGTTGGCGAAGACGATGAACAGGAACAGCGTCATGATATAGGGGAAGTAAACCAGACCGTCTTTGCCGGTCACATCTTCGATCATTTTGTAAACGAAACCGTAGGCGAGTTCGGCGATCGACTGGCTGCGCGATGGCACGATGGCACGGCGCGAAGTGCCGATAACCATCAGGCCAACGATGGCCAGGATCGCAATGAACATCCACAAGGACGAGTTGGTGATGGTGAACATGCCAACCGCACCGTCGCCAAACAGTGGCTTGACGATGAACTGATCCATTGGGTGGAATACCAGGCTGCTGCCTTCTGCTGCTGCGGTCTCAGTCGCCATTTTTGTCCCCTTCGGTCGCCCCTTGCGAGGCCTCTTGTGTCTCTTGGATCTCTTTGGCGGTGCGAAGCATCACCTTCACGCCTGCCGCCAGACCCAGCATTATAAACAACACCATGAACAGCGGGGTTGTGCCTAACAGCGCATCCAGCCCGTATCCGATGCCAAAGCCGATCCCGAGACCGGCCACCAATTCCGTCACCATCCGCCAGGCCTGATTGGCCATGGAATAGTGCTCCTCCTGATGCTTCTTGCCGCTGCCCGGCCCTTTGGCCGCTTCAATCTTGGCTTCCAGCTCTTTTCGCTTCTGCTCAAGATCGTTTTCAGACACGCAATCCGCCCCGGTTGGAGTTCATGGGGTTGGTATGTCGGCACGCCGCCCGAGTCAACACGCTGTTAATCAGTCAAAACAACAATTCAACCCTTTGAAATTCAACACTATAAACCGGCCCGAATTTGCGCGTGCGATTCCGCCGCAGGCCCTGTTGGCGCTAAACACCGGCAATATGCATATTCAACCAAAACGTTGAGTTTGTTTTCAGTCCCTCTGAGATCGAAACGGCAGCCCCTCGGCCAAAACCCAATCTCGAAACTGTCGAACCGCACGTCGGCGTTCGGCGCGGGGCTCAACAAGCACCTGATACGATCCACCTGACAGCGGCACATCAAATACCCGCGCCAATTGCCCGCAATCCACATAGATCTGGGCAATGTCTTCTGTGACCAACAAAACCCCCTGCCCATTGAGCGCCGCTTGCACCGCCAGATTGGCACGCATGCGCCACTGTGGGGCCGGTTCCGCCGCAACATCCACCCCCGCCGCCGTAAACCACGCGCGCCAAGGATCGCCATGCCGGTCCTGATAGCGGCGACAGGTCAGCAAATCCTTGGGCTCGCGCAGGTGCGCAAACGCCTTCGGGCACGCAAACGGATACATTGGCGCATCACTGATCACGGAACTTGGTTGATCCGGGGTGGTGCTCACAATCGAACGGATTGCCAGATCGGCCTCAAATGCGCCTAGGTCCGCCAAGGAACGCGTTGCGGTGATACGCGGTTCGACCTCGGGAAATTCCTCAAGGAACCGCCCCAAACGCGGCATGATAAAATGCGTCGCGAAGGTTGGCTCGCTGCTGATGGTGATCACGCCACTGGCCCGTCCGGTCATGGACTCGGTCGCTTCGGACAAAACATCAAAAACCGGTGAAATCTGCGCCAGATAGGCCTGCCCCTCCGGGGACAAGGCCACCCCGCGCGCCGCCTCGCGAAACAACTGCACGCCCAATCTCTGCTCCAACCCGCGCACATGTCTGCTGATCGACGAATGCGCCACACCCAGCTCTTGCGCCGCGGCGGAAAAGCTGCCGTGACGGCCCGCCGCCTCAAAGGCGCGCAAGGCATTTAAAGGGGGTAAACTGCGTGGCATGACTCATCTGTGCATTTTTCGCACAAGAGATGTCAAGCATATGCGTTTGTTTTGCCCGGTAAATATAGCGATATTGCTAAAACACCCACCAAGACACGAGATACAAAATGGCACATATACGCTCAACTCCTTTTGGGAGCCTCCTATCGCTTGCCCGCCTGTTTACGCGCTTCTTTGCCGGCCATCCGTCGCAAGACAAGCCCCAAGCCGACCTGTTAGACGGGCTGCCCACTGACATGTCGGACCATCATTTGCGCGACATCGGCCTAACGCACCAACAAATCTATTTGTATCGCGCTCGCAGCCGCACACCGCTTGGGTTTTGAACTTCGCGACAGAAGCGTATAACCATGCGCCATGACCAGCTCGCTCGACACCGTCTTTGCCGCCTTGGCCGATCCAACCCGCCGTCGCATTTTATCAATGCTACTCGAAGACGATATGGCTGTGACCGATGTGGCGGAACCGTTTGAGATGTCTTTGGCGGCCATTTCCAAACACCTGATGATCCTCGCCAATGCCGGATTGATCAGTCAGGAAAAGCGCGGTCGCGTCAAATGGTGCAAGCTCGAGCCGGACGCCATGCGCGAAGCGTCGGTCTGGATGCAAGGGTTTGGCCAGTTTGAGCCGGTCAATCTTGATGCGTTTGAGAGGTTTCTTGAGGTCGAACTGGCCGAGACCGAGGACACTCCGCCAAAGAACGTCCCCCAAGATCAGGCTGACGCAACCTGAGGCTCTTCGTCCTTGAGCAACATGACCAAAGCCAAAACCGTCAAAGCCACCCCCGGCAACACCATCGCCGTTGGCACTGTGCGTCCCATGGCCAACTCCCAAAGGATCACCCAGCTGGGCACCAGATAGGTATAAGCCATCACCTTGGCTGCCGGCAGCCGCAGCGCCGCATATCTCACCGCCAAGAATGTTAAACCCGTCGCCGCAATGGCCGTGTAAAATATCGTCACCCAGACAATATTAGGCATATTGGCCCAATCGGCCGCAACAAGCCCCGGCCCGGCCCAAAGGCACAAAATCAACGCGCCCGCCACCAACACCCCGGCCGTAAAGGCCAAAGCCGGTTCACCCCGGCTGAAAACCCGCACCAACGGCGCATATAGGGCATGGGCGATACAGCCCCAGAAATAGATCATCTCGCCGTGCCCGATCTCAAAGCGCATCGCCAGATCGGGATCACCGCGAAAGATCACCCAAAGCGCCCCAATCCCGCCAATCACAATCGCCAACGCCATACGCGCCGTGGTGATTTGCCGGATCAGCACATAGCCAAACATCGCTGATAGCGCCGGATTCAAAGTGAAAACCGCCGCCATGCTAACTGGTTCGGCGGTCTTAAGCCCCTCAAACATCGTGACAAAGTAGAAGACAAACAAACCGGCCAGTACGAAGTAACGCCATGGCGCAACCCAAACAGAGCGGCTCATGCCGCCACTCAGCCACGCCGCCAAGGCCATAACCGCACCTGCCACAACAAAGCGCACGGCATTCAAGACCTCAGGCTCAATAAACCCCGCCGACATCCCCCCAAGCGAGAACGAACCAGCGACAAGGGCCGAAAACCCCAACATCGCCAAATGCCCGCGTTGCGGTTCTGTCAGGTTGGCGATCACGCGTTGAGTTCTTTGGCGCTGTATTCCTTGAGATGTTTCAGGAACGCTTGCACCTTGGCGGTGCGATGCAAATCCACATGGGTCACCAACCACATCGGCGCGCTCCAGTCCTCCTCAGGGGCCATAACCTGCACCAATTCCGGATGCACGGCCGCTTCGCTCACCCGCAAGAACCCAATCCCGGCTCCGGCCAATATCGCATGGACAAGCGACCGCCAGTCGGTTCCCCGGAACATGACATTTTCAAAGGGGACATGTTTCATCAGCCACAATTGAAATGGCGCGCGAGTCTCTTCGCTGTCATGGCCGACAAATCGGTGATCCTTGAGATCGGCGGCGGTTTTCGGCATGCCATGTTCCGCGACATAGCTCTTGCTGGCATAAAGCGCGATTGGTTGCCGCATAAAGGGCTGCACAACATTGTCCGGCTCAGACGGCACCGACCCGGCGCGCAAGGCCACATGCGCCTCACCATATTCCAACCGGAACAACCGATCCCCCGTTAGGAACCGCACCACAACGTCAGGGTATTTGCGCTGAAAGCTAGCCAATGCCGGAACCAAAAGCGGTGCAAAGGATGCGATCGACGTCACCATCAATTCGCCGGTCACATCGTTGCCGCGCCCCTTGATCCGCCCTTCAAGTTGGGAAAACTGATCGTCGGTTGTCTGCGCTACACGCAACAGATCATCACCGGCTTCGGTTGGGGTATAGCCACGCGTGTGCCGTTGAAACAGCTTCACTCCCAAGCGCAGCTCGAGTGAATCAATATGGCGAATAACCGTTGCGTGGTGCACGCCCAAACGTTCTGCCGCGCCGCTCACTGTTCCCATTCGGGCCACGTGGAAAGCTGTCCGGATTTCGTCCCAATTCTGCATAGCACCCTCGTCTTCGGATTTTTCCTTATGGAAAGGAATTCGGCTTTCCCAGCCAGATTACAAGACCCGCGCCGCACTCTCCTGACAAAAAGAAACAGCGGCCTGCTACCAGACCGCTGTTTCCAAAATCTTTGACAATTGGCTGGGTAAATTCCTCAGCCATTTTGCCTGTGCTTAGTCGGTACCCGACGAAGATGCCAGAGCGGCACCAACAAGGATAACGCCTGCTGCAACAGCAACGGCACCAGTGGCGCCCAGACCCGAAGAAGAAGCTGCAACAGGTACAGCGTCATATACGTCGTCAACAACGTTATCTACAGGTGCATCCATGCCACCGGCGGATGCTGCGGTTGCAACGGCGGCCGAAACCAGCACAGAAGCGATCAGCGTTTTCATTTTAATACTCCATCATGAATAGCGACTTCAGGCCGATTCGTAGCGGATTCGGCCTCAAACTACCAGAGAAATTCCGTGGCAGATGTGCTCTTTGGCAATAACCCACCTATAACGTGCGCGTTTTGCAACGGTCAGATAAAACTGTCAGTATCTGTTTTACCACTCAAAAGCCCCTCAACTTGACTCTATTCGGCACTCGGCGTAAACCGCACCCAACTATCCGGGAGAAATGTATCTTCCGGTCCCTTGGGCTTGCCCGGGATCGCCCTCCGTCAGCGCGTCGCGCCCACGGGGGCCATCGTGCTTTGGGCTTTGGTCCGGCGGCAGGGGGTTACACGACGCGGCTGCGGTTCTTACATGGACAACAGTCATTATAATATACGGCACAAGGAGGCCGCCACATGTTTGAAAATCTATCCGAGCGCCTAGGCGGCGTCTTTGATCGGCTGACCAAGCAGGGTGCGCTGTCTGCCGACGATGTCAAAACCGCCATGCGCGAAGTGCGCGTTGCCCTGCTTGAGGCGGACGTCTCGCTTCCGGTTGCGCGTCAATTCATCAAAGCAGTCGAGAAAAAGGCCACCGGGGCCTCGGTGACCAAATCGGTGACGCCGGGCCAACAGGTTGTCAAAATCGTCCATGACGAATTGATTGCCGTTTTGGCCGGCGAAGGCGAGCCCGGTTCGTTGAAAATCGATAGCCCACCGGCCCCAATCCTAATGGTCGGCCTGCAAGGCTCGGGTAAAACCACTACCACCGCGAAACTGGCCAAACGCCTAAGCGAACGTGACGGCAAAAAGGTCCTGATGGCCTCGCTCGACGTCAATCGCCCGGCGGCGATGGAACAGCTCGAAATCTTGGGCAAGCAAATCGGCGTGGCAACATTGCCAATCGTCAAAGGCGAAGACCCGGTTGCCATCGCCAAACGCGCCAAAACCCAAGCGTCCTTGGGCGGTTATGACGTCTATATGCTCGACACCGCGGGCCGTTTGTCGATCGACGAAGAACTGATGGCCCAGGTCGAAGCCGTCCGCGATGTTGCCAACCCACGCGAAACCCTGCTGGTGGTCGATGGCCTGACCGGTCAGGACGCCGTGCACACCGCCGAAAACTTTGACGATCGCATTGGCATTTCCGGCGTTGTCCTGACCCGGATGGATGGTGATGGGCGCGGTGGTGCCGCGTTGTCAATGCGTGCCGTCACTGGCAAACCGATCAAATTTGTCGGCCTTGGCGAAAAGATGGACGCGCTCGAAACCTTCGAGCCGGACCGTGTTGCGGGCCGTATCCTTGGCATGGGTGACATCGTTGCCCTCGTCGAAAAGGCGCAATCCACCCTTGAGGCCGAACAAGCCGAGCGCATGATGAAGCGCTTCTCCAAAGGTCAGTTCAACATGAACGACCTCAAGATGCAGCTTGAACAGATGATCAAAATGGGCGGCATGGAAGGCATGATGCAAATGATGCCGGGCATGGGCAAAATGGCCAAACAAGCCGGTGACGCAGGCATGGATGACAAGGTGTTGAAACAGCAAATCGCCTTGATCCAATCGATGACCAAACGCGAACGTGCCAACCCACAATTGCTTCAGGCAAGCCGCAAAAAGCGCATCGCTAAAGGCGCGGGTATGGAGGTCTCCGACCTCAATAAGCTCCTGAAAATGCAGCGTCAAATGTCTGATATGATGAAGAAAATGGGCAAGATGGGCAAAGGTGGCATGCTCAAACAAGCCATGAAGGGCATGATGGGCAAAGGCGGTGGAGGTCTGCCGGGTGGCATGGATCCCTCGCAAATGGACCCGGCCGCCATGGAAGCCGCCGCCAAACAGCTTGGCGCGAAAATGCCCGGCGGTCTGGGTGGCATGCCCGGCTTGGGCCTCCCCGGTGGCCTCTCCGGCATTGGCAAAAAGAAATAACCTTTCATCACGCCCAATAAACTCCTGCCGGAAGCTCCGGCATCCCCTAACTCGCTACGGTCAAACCAAAATGAACCCCGCTCGCACCCTTCAAACTCCGCGCTTGCAGCTTCGCCTGCCAGTGGCCCGCGATCTGCCGGTTTACACCGCTTTCGCGACAAGCGCGCGTGCGAAAACGGTCGGCGGCCCATTCGAAACCGCGCAAGCGTTCGACAAACTTGCGGCTATGATCGGCCATTGGGAATTGCGTGGCTGGGGCCGTTACGTCATCGAGCTAGACGGGCGTGCCATCGGCCATTGCGGCCCGCTGGATACCTTTGGCGGCACACCGGAAATGACCTGGACACTCTGGGATGCCACTGCGATGGGGCAAGGCTTCGCCACCGAAGCGGTCCAAGAGGTCATTCGCCACCTGTTTGACGATTGCGGTTGGAGCGATGTCAAAATCTGTATCGATCCAGCCAATGACGCCTCGCATCGGATGGCGCAACGGATCGGCGCGCAGGCGATTAACGTGCCTGGGCCCGCCCGTTGGCCCGAGGCCAAAACCTATACGCTAACGAGGAAAGCTGCCTAATGCCCGCTCCGATCCTCGACACGCCGCGCCTGCGTTTGCGCCCCCATGTCATGAGCGACATGGACGCTTTTGCGACCTTTTTCGAAGGGACGCGCGCCGATCATCTGACAAAGCCGCAGAACACTTCGCATCTTTGGTACATCTTCACTTCTGAAGTCGGCAGCTGGGAGCTGATTGGCATTGGTGGTTGGGCCATCGAGACCCGTGATGGCCAATTGATCGGTCAGGTCGCCATCACCCAACCGCCGCATTTCGACGAGCGCGAAATCGGCTGGATTCTCTTTGATGGGTTTGAGGGTCAGGGCTACGCTCTTGAGGCCGCTACCGCCGCGCTGCATTGGGCCTGGGAACAGGACATGCAAACTCTTGTGTCTTATATTGAAAAAGACAACACCCGCTCCATCGCTCTTGCTGAACGTCTGGGTGCCGTACTGGACCCAGCCGCCCAAGTCGATGAAGACGATGCTTTGGTCTACCGCCATAGCCCCGACATCGATGGCAATCCGGAGGCCTACGCATGATCGCCTCCCTCGCCCCACGCACCCAAATTCCGTGCACGGAATTTGCAAAATCCATGCATGGATTTTCGCCTGCCTCACGGGGGACAGCATGAGCCTGACCCAAGCCCCCATTCTGGAAACTGAAAACCTCTTCCTGCGCGGTCCCGAGAAATCCGACGCCGAGGCGGTGATCACCTTCCTGCTCGACCAAGAGCGCGCCGAAGGTTTCGGAGCCTCGCCCAATCGCGGCGACGCCTGGCGCTGGTTTACCCTAAATGTTGGCCATTGGCATTGGCATGGCTACGGCTATTTCGTCATCGAAGACAAAGAGACCGGAAAACCTGCTGGTATCTGCGGCATTTGGAACCCAGAAGGCTGGCCCGAGCCGGAAATCGGCTGGGTTGTTTTCGCCGGTTTCGAAGGCAAAGGCATCGCCTATGAGGCCGCCCTACGCGTCCGCCGCTACGCCTATGAAGACCTGCGTTTCACCACTCTGACCTCGAACATTGTCCCCGACAATGCCCGCTCCAAAGCGCTCGCCAAACGGCTCGGGGCGCAATACGAACGCACCTATGACAACGTCAATATGGGCGTCGATGAACTCTGGCGCCATCCAAGCCCGGACGAGGTGCTGTCATGACCCGCGCCTTGCACACCGACCGTCTGATCCTGCGTCGCCCCAACGGGTCGGACGCGGCGGCAACAACCGCCTTTTACCAAACCGAACGGGCGCAATATGTCGGCGGCAACGTCCCGGAATTTCGCGCCTTTTCAAACTTCTGTGCGCTTTTGGGCCATTGGGAGGTCCGCGGCTATGGGCTTTGGGCAGTCACCACAAAAACCAGCGATGACATCATCGGCCTTGTTGGCCCCCACCACCCACAGGGCTGGCCGGAATCCGAGATCGGGTGGCTGATGTTTGACGGCTCCGAAGGTCGTGGCTACGCCGCCGAAGCTGCAAAAGCCGCCATCACCGACGCGCGAACCCGGCTTGGCTGGACTGACATCGTGCACTACATCGCGCCGCAAAATGCACGCTCTATCACGCTGGCCGAACGGCTTGGTGCGCGCCATGACCCAAATGCCACCGTCCCAAAGCCCGAAGACCCCTGCCTCGTGTATCGCCAACCGGTGGAGGCGTCATGAGCGACAAGCCCATCCTTGCCCCCTGCGAAAAGCACCGCCCCGGCCCCGCGGCCCGGCAGGCGGCGCGTCTTGGCGGCAAAATCCCGTCGCTCGACACCCGGCGGCTACAAATTCGCGCCCCGCGCATCTACGACTTCAAAGCCTATGCCAAGATCATGGAAAGTGATCGCTCCATCCTGATGGGTGGCCCGTTTTCGCGCAAAGAGGCCTGGGCTGAATTCACCAGCTATTCGGCGCTCTGGATGCTGCATGGCCATGGCCTTTGGACCATCGACGCACAAACCACGCCGTCGGCTGGATTCATCCTCTTGGGCTATGAATACGACGATCCGGAACCAGAACTCGGCATTTTCCTAAGCGACGATGCCGAAGGTCAGGGCATAGCCGAAGAGGCGATGATTGCCGTGCGCGACTATGCCTTTGAGGCGCTGAAATGGGACAGCGTCGCGTCCTTTGTCGATCAAGACAATGACCGCTGCATCAAGCTGATGGAACGTCTCAACGCCACGCGCGACACCGAGGCCGAAGCCACCATTAGTGACGACGGCCACACCCTCGTTTATCGCCACTCAGCCAAAGGAGCTGCCTGATGGGACACCGCGATATTCCCGTCCTCGAAACCAACCGCCTTGTGCTGCGCGGCCCCGATCCCGAGGATTATCCAGACTTCAAAGCCACCTTTGCCTCCTATCGCTCGCGTTTTATGGGTGGTCCTTTGAACGCCTATGAAACTTGGATGCTCTACGCCGCCGAAATCGGCCACTGGGAAATCCGTGGCTATGGCATGTGGATGATCCACCTTAAGGAAACCGACGAAACCGTTGGCATGGCCGGTGGCTGGTTCCCGGCGCAATGGCCCGAACGCGAAATCGCTTGGATCATCTGGCCCAATCAATCCGGTCATGGCTATGCGCTTGAGGCCGCTGACCGCGTGCGCCGCTATTTCTACCACGATCTCGGCTGGGAAACTGCCGTGTCCTATATCGACCCGAAAAACCTCGAAGCGATCCGGCTTGCCGAACGTCTTGGCTGCACCAAAGACCACGCTGCGCCAACCGTTGATGGCCACGACGCGGTCTATCGTCACCCGACTCTGGCCCAACTGCAAAGCCAACTGGGCCATGGCATCGATATGGAAATCGCGCATTACGCCGATCCGCTCTTCAAACCGAAAGGCTGGGCTCTTGACTGATGTGACCAATCAAAACGACGCCACTGCCCGTGCCGCCAAGGTGCTTATGGGGCACCGCGACAGCATCGACAGGCTCGATGCCATCCTCGTCTATACATTGGGCGAGCGGTTCAAACACACTCAGGCCGTTGGTGTGCTCAAGGCACAGCACGACCTCCCGCCCTCAGACCCCGCGCGCGAAGCCAAACAGATCGCGCGGCTCGAAGCCCTTGCGGATCAGGCCAATCTGGACCCTGAATTCGCCAAGAAATTCCTGAACTTCATCATTCAGGAAGTCATCCAACACCACAAACAACATCAATCGTGAATTCGGGCTGCGCCTCAGCAGCCCAAACGCCATCTAAGGAGAATAACCATGGCTATCAAAATTCGTCTCGCCCGCGGCGGTTCCAAAAAGCGCCCCTTCTACCGCATCGTAGCGGCAGACAGCCGTATGCCACGTGACGGCCGCTTCATCGAAAAGCTCGGCACATACAACCCACTGCTGCCTAAAGACAGCGAAGAGCGCGTGAAAATGGACATGGAGCGTGTTCAGTACTGGCTCGGCGAAGGCGCACAGGTCACCGACCGCGTATCGCGCTTCCTCGAGGCCGCTGGCGTCGTTGACAAAAAAGAGCGTAACAACGCCAAAAAAGGTGCTCCAGGCAAAAAAGCCGTTGAGCGCGCCGAAGAAAAAGCCGCCAAAGCAGCAGACGCCGCCGAAGCAGCAGCAGCCGCATCCGAAGAGTAATCTTCGCGGTTTTCGATTTGGGTCCGGCGGTCACACTGCCGGGCCCTTTTTGTGTCTGACCACTTGGCCTGAAAGGGGTGTGTCATGTTCCGCCTGATCCGGCTTGTTATCTTTGTGATGTTTGCATTTTTGGCTGGCATCCTGTTCGAACGCGACAACCAGAAAAACCTGTGTGATCAATCTGGGGGCACGTGGTCTTCGGGGCTTTGCCGGGGGCTTTGACCCGATCAAGAGCCGCATCAAGGGCCGCGCCAAAAGCTGTCCCAAAAGCGTAGGCCGTCGCCACCACAATAGCGCTAGGCGCACAATTGCGCCGAGATGCCCCATCTGAAACTGCATTGTCTGATATGTTGCGGATTGGAGCGATTGAGCATTCCAACCCCATGCAACATGAAAACGCCGCGCAACACGGATCGTTGTCGGGAATCGCAGTGTGCTGGCAACAACATGCGTGACATTCCCGCTCGCTTTTGCCATCACTCCCCTGTTCAGCCGCAACAGGAGAGCGCCATGTCAGAGACTATCTGTGTCGGAACCATCTCCGGAGCGTTTGGGGTTCATGGAGAGGTTCGGATCAAAAGCTTTACCGCCGATCCTCAGGCCATTGCCGACTATACCCCACTCACGACCAAAGACGGCAGCCGGACCTTTGACACCCTGCAAATCACCCGCAGTCTCAAAAATGGCTTTGCCGCCCGCATAACCGGTATTGGCACCAAGGAAGAGGCCGACGCCTTGAAAGGCACCCAGCTTTTTGTGCCGCGCGATGTCCTACCCAACCTACCGGATGACGAATATTATCATACCGATCTTATGGGGCTTGAGGTGGTGGATACCGGTGGCAATCCGCTTGGCACCGTTCATTCGGTTCTAAACCACGGAGCGTCTGATCTTTTGGAGCTCAAAGTGCCGGGGCAAAGCAAAACCGTTTTGCTGCCTTTCACTCTGGCCGCTGTTCCCACCGTTGATCTCGCGTCCGGGCGCATCGTCGCTGACCCGCCCGACGGGCTGTTTGAATAGCGGCTGATCTGTTAGCCGGTGCTAGGCCGCTAAGGCCGCATAAACCTGCAAACTCGCACGCTCACTGCACATGGTGCCACCGGCAAGTTGGATCGCAACACAGCCGAAGCGTAAATCCAAAAGATTCTCTCAAAATTGACTTCGTTGCATCTTTTGGCATGAAATTGACGCCAATCCGAACGCAATTTCTCAAATAGGCCACCACCGTCTCACAAGCGGCGACAATGGAACCAAAAATCGGCCGTTTCCACCAACATAGCGCCACAATGTTTGTCTAATTTTAGCCTTAATCGACAGATTGACGTTAGTAAGTGGACGGGACTAAGTGCATCGCATTGTTTTAACAGTATTGGCCCTCGGCCCTGCGCTGATTGCGGCGCTTCCTATGTCCGGCATCGCTGTTGCGGTCGGCGGCTTGGGAAGTGCTTATGCGCTTGTCGCCTCTTTGCGGCCGCAGCCAATCCGCGTGTCTCGCGTGTCGTCCGGTGCAACGCGGGCAACGACGTTGCTTCGTGGCCCCTTGCCTAAATCTGAACGCTCAAAACTCCCCGGCCAGACCAAGATGTCACGCGATTTGATGCGTATCCTGGCCTCTGCAAATGACTTTCAGCCCCCCAGTGTTCCGCTCGATCGCGACACGGCGATTGCCCGCACGCTTATGGGCTTCATGCAGGGGTGGAAAACGCAAAACCTCGCCTCTCTCACGGAAACCCAACGCGCTGAGCTGTATCTTATCAATACAATGCTGCGCGCTAGCCCGGGTGAGGCAGGTCGCCTCGCTCAGCTTTTTGCACGCCCTGATACCATGCTGGATTTGCGTGACGAAATCGACTTGATCGCCTTACGTCGCGCGGCTTTTGACCGTGACTACAATGCCTTTCTGGCCACCCAAACTTTGTGGGATAGCAACGCCGGCCCGCGCCCCTTGCGCGATACCCTCATTTCCCTGCAAGCCGAAGATGTTGACCTTTGGCATCATGTGGTTGTGCACCATGACCTCCGCGACCCGGATCAACGCAAGGCGGCGCTATGGTGCCTGCAACAACCCGCTTGTGATCGGGCAACTCTGGCGGCCTACTTCGGGCGCTTGACCAAGGAACAATTCCTACGCAGCTCCGGCGCGCAGGCTGATCCTGCCTACTTGCGCGCGGTGCAAAAACTGATCAACGATTGGAATGCTGGCCTCTACAAAGAGCATGAAATCGCTCTTTTGCCACCGGACTCCGTCGCAACGCTTCAGCCGTTTTTCGACATTGAACTCAACCACTTGGTCGAAGAAACTGGTACGATTTGGCCCAACCCACATTGCATCTTTGTCGAATTTATCGGCCGCCCACCGCGGCCACGCGACCATTGGGAGCTTCGCACCGGCCAGCTCAGTGAACCGCCCCGTCAACAGGACTATTTCGAAAGCGCGTTTGAAGCGATCTGATCGCATTGCTTGCCCCGCTTTGCCCCAACCGCTAGGACGGGCGCAAAGCAGGATCCGATATGTCAGACGAAACGCCCAAGACCACCGCAAAGCAGCCCAATAAATCCCATGGTCGCAAGACCATGCGCCCCACGCTGCAACCGCGCGAATTGATGAGCCATGCGCCCGATTTGGCGCGTGCGTGGCAGGCGCATATCATCACCTTGTTCCCCGAAGCCTTTCCCGGTGTGTTGGGCGAAAGCTTAACTGGTAAGGCGATCAAAGATGGTAAATGGCAGCTCACCACCACAGATCTACGCCTCTTTGGCGAGGGCAAGCACCGCAACGTCGATGACACGCCCGCCGGTGGCGGCGCGGGCATGGTGTTGCGCCCCGATGTTATGGGTCGCGCCATTGATCACGCCTTGAAACGCGCGCCCGGCCCGCTGGTTTATCTGTCTCCACGGGGCAAACGGTTTGATCAACAAATGGCGCGGGATTGGGCAACTTTGCCGGGCATCACTATGATCTGTGGTCGTTTCGAAGGGCTCGATCAACGGGTGATCGACCATTACAATATTGCCGAAGTGTCACTTGGCGATTTTGTCCTCACGGGTGGGGAAATTGCCGCGCAAGCCATGCTTGATGCCACGGTTCGCCTTTTGCCCGGCGTCTTGGGCAATGCAGATAGCACCGTTGATGAAAGTCATTCGGATGGGCTTCTTGAACACCCGCAATTTACCCGCCCCGCGACATGGAATGACCGCGCCATTCCGGATGTTTTGATGTCCGGGCATCATGGAAAAATCGCTGAATGGCGCCGTGCCATGAGCAAAGACATCACGCGCCAGCGCCGTCCCGATCTTTGGGCCAAACATCTGGAAAAAACCTCGGACTAGGCGGTTCGCTCAAATCGTGCCAAAGTCGTCGCATAGAATTTTCGTTAATTTGTCTGCGACTTTGAAAAGGACCTGCCATGTTCCGCCTGCTTGCCTTGGCCGCTTTGTTGCCAACCTCCACACTCGCCTTTGAACATATGGTGGAATATCGGTTCAACGGGGCAGAGATTCAATCCTTCGCGGCCCATGCACCCGAGCCCGAAGATCCCTGGACAATCGACATTACCCTCGAAAGCGACGCGTTTGGCCCCAGCCAGTTGTTGATTGAAACCGATGGCGATTATGACGAATGCGTCTCGCTTCTGGATATTCACAAGGGCGACGCGACAACGGATTTTGTCATCCGGATGCATATGAATGCCTTTACGATGAACGGTGTATTGATGGTCGAGTGTTCGACCCGGCATCGCCCGTAACCGACATGCCCGATCCCATCATCCGTCGTGCCCGTCGCGCCGATATTCAGGCCATTGTGGACATGCTGGCGGATGATCCGCTTGGCGCGACGCGGGAAGCGGCCGGACCACCGGCCGATCCGGCTTACACCGTCGCTTTTGACGCCATCGACAGTGACCCAAATCAGTTTCTGGCTGTGGCCGAATGTGATGGCGACATTGTGGGCGTCTTGCAACTTAGCTTCATTCCCGGACTGTCACGACGCGGGGCATGGCGCGGTCAGATTGAAAGCGTTCGCATTCACTCCAAAGCGCGCGGTTTAGGACTTGGCCAACAGTTATTTGACTGGGCCATTCACACCTGTCGGAGCCGCGGCTGTTCGCTCGTGCAACTCACTACCGACAAATCTCGTCAAGACGCTCACCGGTTCTATGAGAGACTCGGATTCATGGCATCTCATTTAGGTTACAAACGAGACCTATAGGGTTTGCCGATCCGGGCTAGGTCATGGTGACGTGACCACAACAGCACGCTTTCCCATGCGTCCTTGGTTAAGACAGGTTGTCCGCCAACACTTCTTTCAATGTGTCTAACCGCACTGGCTTTCCGATAAAGCCGGAGAAGCCCGCCACATCACATTCTTCTCGCTGGGCATTGGAAACGTTGGCTGTCACCGCAATGATCTTTGGGCCGCCCGGTGCCAGCATCCGCGCGATCTCCTTTGTAGCCGTAACTCCGTCCATTTTGGGCATGTTTATGTCCATCAAAATAACGTCGTAGTGGCCGGTTTCCGCCTTTTCGATACATTCAAAACCATCATGGGCAACTTCACAGCTTAGCCCGCAATGCTTCAAAAGCTTCTGCAGAACTTTGATATTGATCGGCTCATCATCCGCGACAAGGATGCGTGGTTGCACTTCGATATGTTGCGAGTCTGTCATGCCGCATTCCTTTTGTCATGGTTTTGCGTTTCGGTGTTTTCCGCAATTTGTGTTGGCAAGATCAGAGCAAACGTGGACCCCGTGCCAAGTTCGCTATCAAGCGTGATGTCGCCATTTGCTTCGCGCACGATCCCCATCGCAATAGCAAGTCCAAGACCGGTGCCACCGGCTTTGCGACTGGACGAGCTGTCACCTTGGGTGAATCGTTCAAAAATTTGGGAACGGTGCTCTTCGGCAATGCCGGGTCCGGTGTCAGAGACAAAGACCCGCAAGGTGACATCTTGCGTGTCTTCGGACCGGTCGAGAACCGCTTGCACGCTCACGCCACCGCTTTCGGTGAATTTTACGGCGTTTCCGACGAGGTTCACCAACACCTGACGTAGTCTTTTGTGGTCGCCAAAAATATCAGGAAGATCCTGCGGAACGGAGACGTCGAGATCCAGCCCTTTGTTCTGCGCCATAACTGTTGCGAAGCTTGTTGCGTCCTTCACCAGTTGCGCAACGTTCACAGGTTCTTTGATCATACGAAGAGCCCCTGCCTCCACTTCGCCAAATGTCAAAATCTCATCGATCAAGGTCATCTGCCCGTCGGCGCAGGACACCAATATATCGACCATTTCCTGATCGTCTTCATCCAGATCGCTATGGGCCAATAGCTGCGCGGCACCGATGATCCCATTCATCGGCGTCCGCAATTCATGACTGATGGTCGCCAAAAACTGTGTTTTGGCCATGTCGGCGGCGCGCGCGGCTTCGGCCTCTTTTGCAAGGTCGCGTTGAACACGCACAGTTTGCCGGATGAGCGGTTTTACAATTCCGAACCATGCAAGCAACGCTGCCACAAGGACAATCCCAAGAACCGCGAGCGTCAACATCTCTGGCACCTGGCCAGTATGGGTAACCGTTTCCTGCAGAACTTTGCGCACGCTGGATAAATGCGCTTCTGGCAAGGCCTCTGCCGCAATCCAAAACTGCTCCATGCTTGCAACATCACGCTTGATATCAACAAAAATCGGAGATGCCGCCAACAAGAGCTCTGCAATAGACGCTTCGAGAGAGAGAACCTCACCATCTAGCGAAGACCACTCTTCTTCTTCCCATAGCTGGACAAGCTCAGCCGGCATTTCATGGCCATACAGCCCAAGGTTTGTGCTCAGTTCGATGGGGTTCACACCCAACTCGTCCGTCAGAGCCGACAAAGATTCGCGCCGAGGCGAGTCACTTTCCTCAAGGATTTCATCGCCATCTGGGTCCGCCGCACGCAAGGCGCTATAAAGCCCCAATGCCTCAACAAACGTTGCCTTTAGGATCGCAGGATCACCCCCCCGACCTGCTTCCATTCTCGCGACATCACCTTCGATTTGGGCGACGCGTTCAACAAGGTTGCCAAGCTGCATTGTATATCGCGCACTATCCGCCGCCTCATGATGCAAAAAGACCGACGCCCCGCTTGCCGCAAACAAAGGAACCAATAGAACCGCAAGGGCTAGAAACACGCGGCGACGCACATGCAAGGCGCCGCTTGGGCGTTCGACCGGCTCTGCGCCTGAAAGGTCTTGTTTCATAGTGCCTCCGACAGGTTTAATCACGGGTTTACTTCGGGCAGATCCCGTACAGATCCTGCTCAGTCCGCTTAAAACTGATCAAAGAAGGTTTCGGTGCCGTTAAATAAATCGGATGCTTTGGCGTCAATCCTCCCTCCATGGCCCCATTCTGCCGTTTATATTCCACCAATTTGAATGAACCCGTCGCGCCGACGCCAAATCAAAACCAACCGGCCCTATGTTTAGGGCCTTGGTCCCCCCTCTCTGCTCAAATACCCCGAAATAAATGTCACAAGCCTGTCGTGGATCGCGCTGCGCGATTGCCCCCCTGCATCTTCGCACAATGGGTCAAGCTCGCCCTCGCGCTCCAGAATCTGGGCCCCCGCTGGCTTGCACTCTGCAAGGAAACTAAAATGGCTCGCATCGGGAACAATCTGATACGTCGCCTGTGGAATCCGCTCTGCGGCGGGGCGCGCATAGACCCCGGCGGGCACTTTGTCCTCGTCACCTAGGTTGATCACATGCACAGGAATATCAATTGCCGACAGGCTGTCTTGGGTTAGCGTGCTTACAATTCCGGGGTCTACAATCACGGCCCGCGACACCCGGCGATCTCGCAAATCCTGCGAGGCCGGGGATAGGTCCATCTCATGTAAATCCACGCCAAAATGCGCAAGGAAGGCACAATCAGACATGCCATGATCGGTGCTATCACAAAACCGTGCTAGCCGCGCGGGATCGACACGCGCTCCGGCAATTGCCATGGCCGTATAGCCCCCGGCCGAAAACCCAAGCATCGCGATGCGTGTCACGTCGATATAGGGATAGGCATCCGGTTTCCCGGTTATCTCATCCAACACAGCCGAAATATCCGCTGGTCTTTCCCAAACACGCACCGCCGCCTTGGCCGAGGCATTGCCGGTTGTTGTGCCGGGGTGGTTGGGCAACACAACCACAAATCCAAGCTCAGCAAGCCGTGAAGCAATCCAACCAAACTGACCCGCATTGCCCCCGGCCCCATGGGAGACAAGCACAAGCGGGAACTGGCCCTTTTGCGGCGGGGCCCGTCGTCCGGCTTCACGTCCGTAAAACACACCGTTGCCCCCAACGGTAATCGCCTTTCCGCCCGGTATGGCGGGGTACCAGATGTGAAACCCAAGGTTGTCGTCACGGATCGGAGCATAGGCAGACCCCTGCGTAAAACCCGCGCTTCCACCATAGGCGGGGCGCAGAATTTCGTACCCGCCCCAACCGGCCACCCCAACCATGGCCAACAAGGCGATCCCTTTTGCAAATGTTCTGACACTCGGCATAACAGCTCTCCTTTTTTGGATGCGCAAGTTCTGCCCTTGATGTGGCCCACTCCTCTAAAACTGGCGTCCTAAAACGCGATAAAGGTCGTCCTTAGACGCGTTTCAGGATATTGATCCGACACGAAAAACGGCATTGGTCACGGCTTTATGGTATTTGTTCCTCTTCCTTTGTTTGCCACTTTGGTTCTGGCATTTGTTTGCGCGCATTTTGTGATGAACCGCGATATGTCAGCCCGCCCGCATCAGCTTTTCGCCGGACTCATGGCCCTATATGCGGTGCAATCTTTGCTGGTCTCGCTGCGCTGGGGCTATGGGGTTGAACCGGCGGCGGGTCTCATGGCGATCCTTGCCCCAATCCTGCCTGCGATGGCCTATATCGCTTACAAAACACTCTTCGGCCAAAACGGCGCACGGCGGCTCTGGCCTTTGGCCATCATAGCGCTCAATTGGATCGTTTTTGCCGCTGTGCCGGATTTGGCCGATGCCGTGATCATTGCGACCTATCTTGGGTTTGGTGGCATCCTCTTTTGGCTGTTTTGGCGCGGAGAGGATCAGCTCACCTTGTCCCCCATTGGCGGTGGGCGCGACATCCTCGCCGCGATGGGTCTGACCGGGGCGGCTTTGGTCGCATCTGGGTTAACGGACCTTTATGTCGTCTATGATTTCGTCTCCAACGACGGGCGCAATGCGGCTTTGGTTTTGACCTTTGCGCAAACGGCTTTGGTTTTGGTCATTGGTGTTTCGGCTGTGTTTGGCCAAGCCGCCGATGCCGACAAACCTGCCGCCGAACGCGCGCCTGTTCCGGTGGATCAATCGCCCCCAAATGCCACCGACGCCGACGAAGACATCCTAAACCGTCTCGCCTTGCTGTTTAACCGCGACAGGCTGCACCTGACCGATGATCTAAGTGTGCGGCGGTTGTCGCGGCGCTTGGGGGTTTCGGACCGGCAGGTGTCACAGGCGGTGAACCGCATCAAAGGCATGAGCGTATCGCAATTTGTAAACGAGCATCGCGTCAAGGAAGCCTGCCGTTTGCTCCGCGAAACGGACGACACCATTTTGCATGTGTCGCTTGCCTCTGGCTTTGCGACCAAATCCAATTTCAACCGAGAGTTCTCGCGCGTGACCGGGCAAACCCCATCGCAGTGGCGCGCCGCCACCCCGCCGCCGGTTGAAGGCTGACCTCACGGTTTTGTGAGCCGGATTTTTCGGGGCGCGCGCGGTGCGATCTCGCCTTTGGGGCAAACTGTACCAAACTCGGGTGGAATCGGGCGGATTGGTCAATTGGATGTCGCAGATGGCCAAAAACACGCTGGGGCAATCTCCCTCAAATCCCGCTGGAATCGGACGGATTGGTCGGGGAAAACCGGCGCGCGCAACGGAGTTAACGATGCGAACGCTTTGGTCGTCAAACGGGCATTTCGCCCTTGCTTTAAAGGGGTCTGCGGCCTATACGGGCGCATCTTAACGGCATCGGGGCGACTCGGGTCCGTAGGACATCCGGGGTCCTCATCTGGGGCCCCAGACAAACAAAGAACAGCTGGTGTATCTTTTTTCCTTTTGGGATCAAAGCTCTGGCCGGACATTATCCGCGGGCAAACCGCGACGTACATGAAGGAGAGATCAGATGGATCTGATCGCACAGCTCGAAGCGGAGCAAGTTGCTGCGCTGGGGAAAGACATCCCCGATTTTAAAGCCGGCGACACCATTCGCGTAGGCTTCAAAGTAACAGAAGGCACCCGCACCCGTGTCCAGAACTACGAGGGTGTTTGCATTTCTCGTAAGAATGGCAAGGGGATAGCCGGTTCTTTCACCGTTCGTAAAATCTCGTTCGGTGAAGGCGTGGAACGTGTGTTCCCCCTCTACTCGACCAACATCGAATCGATCGAAGTTGTTCGCCGTGGCCGCGTCCGTCGCGCCAAGCTCTACTACCTGCGTTCGCGTCGCGGTAAATCCGCCCGTATCGCAGAAGACACCACTTACAAGCCCCTCAAGGCCAAAGCGTAAGGATCGACGAGATGAAAAAAGATTTGCATCCCGAGTATCACATCATCACCGTCAAAATGACCGATGGTTCGACTTTCGAAACACGCACCACCTGGGGCAAAGAAGGCGATCAGCTGTCGCTGGACATCGACCCAACCGTGCACCCAGCTTGGACCGGCGGCAACTCGCGCCTGCTCGACCAAGGCGGCCGCGTTTCCAAGTTCAAAAAGAAATACGAAGGTCTTGGCTTCTAAGCCTTTTTACCTTCAAGCCGTTTCAAATGCCGCCCCTTGGGGCGGCATTTTTGCATCCGGGGTTTGGATATCGACTCCAAGACTGGGAAGCCAGATTTCGACCCGGGTACCACGGCCGTCACTGGTCGCAGGGCTAAGCACTCGCAGGCCGCCCGCATGAATGCGTGTAAACCCCAGAACCATAGGCAGCCCAAGCCCGGTCCCTTTGCCGCGCGTCTTGGCCGAATAGAAGGGCTGTACGACCTTGCTTATCTCTCGACCGGCAATCCCCTCGCCGGTATCACAAACATCCACCACGCCGTACGACCCGACCGCCACACCCGCACCGTCGACCATGGCAAGGTCAGATCCAGCCCTTCTCTGATCAGTCCGAACAGTTACGACCCCTCCGTCTGGCATCGCCTCAACAGCATTCACAACAAGATTGATAAGCGCCGTCATCAACTGTGTCTCATCGACCCGCACACCAAGAGGCGTTTCACTCATCTCCATTTTCACAACTATGTTGTCAGGGATCAAACGCTGAGCAAGCTCCATCATTCTTGGGACGGTTTGGATCAGGTCCAAATCCGTTCGAAAGGATGGAGCCTTGCGAGAATAAATAAGCAACTGTTTCACAACGGCTTCTGCACGTTTGGCGGCATCAAATGCAGCATCCAATGCCGCATCTCGTTCTACCTGATCCGGGAGTTCCCGACAAAGTTCAAGATTGCCCAAAATCGCCGTGAGGGTGTTGTTGAAATCATGCGCAACGCCGCCCGCCAACTCACCAATTGCAGCCATTTTTTGCTCTTGTACGGCGCGTTCAACGGCTTCCAACTCCGCAAGTTTCGCCTTTCGGGACATGACCAAAGCCTGTGCAAGATAGCCAACCAGGATTAAATTCGTCGCAAACCCGCTCCATTTCGCCAACATGTTTTCCGCGGGTGGCCGGTACCAATACACGGCGACATACATGGCGCAAATGACTGCGACTTCGCCCCAAACCAAAAAGCGGATCGTGTCGCCGCGCCGGACCAGAAAAACCAATGCTGTTGCCAACAATGTCGATCCGGCAAAGACCAGATTGATGTCACTTTGAGCGGCCATGAAAGCCGGCATCCACAGAAAGGACGACATCACCACCAAGAACAAACCGGATGCGACTTGCACGTCGCCAAGGCTACAGTCTTCACCCCGTGTTTTGAGAAAACCGTAATACAGTCCATGGGCCAAAAAGAAGCTAAGCGGCCAAAACCAAGCGAAGGTCCATCCGGTATAAAGAAACAATATTAATGTACCAAAGGGTACACCGAAGAGCCGCAAGGCCAGCTCAGGCGCTTCGCCATACTCGACCTGAATCAACCTGTCGATTTCCTGCCGATGTTCCGTCGTCATTCCGTAATTCGGACCAATCCTGTGCAAAGGGCAACAAGGTCGCCATAAAACTAGATCCGGCAACGAAAGATTTGGCACCTTGTGCAGCGTGTTATGCGTATTAATACTTCAATCGTATCCATCCATCACAAAACTGGCAAACAGTTTAAAGTTAATCGACACTCTGGACAGACGCGCCAGGGAGTGCCAAATTTGATCAAATTCTCGCAGGGAGCCGCGAAATGAAGGATCAGAACTTTCTGAAGGAAAACAACGCCCGCCAGCTTTGGCACCCCATGGGTCACCCAGCTGAAGCACAGGCTAACCCTCCTAAAATTATAACAAATTCCTCTGGATCAAAGATAACAGATATTGACGGCCACGAGGTTGTCGATGCGGTCGGCGGCCTATGGTGCGTGAATTTGGGCTACTCCAATGATGTGATCAAAGATGCCATCAGCAGTCAGCTTCAGGACCTACCATATTACTCGGCTTTTGCAGGCACATCTAACCCACCAGCCATTGAAGCCGCCTTCAAAGTACAAGAGTTCTTTGCTGAAGACGGAATCGAACGGGTGTTCTTTACCTCTGGTGGTTCTGATTCTGTGGAAACCTGTTTGCGCCTTGCACGGCAGTATCATCGGCTACGCGGAGAACCAAACCGGACCAAGTTTTTCAGCCTGAAAAAAGGCTATCACGGCACCCACTTTGGCGGCGCTTCTGTTAACGGCAACAACCGGTTCCGGATCAACTATGAACCTTTGCTGCCGGGCTGTTTTCACCTTCCAGCCCCCTACCCCTATCGCAATCCGTTCAACGAAACCGATCCGGCGCGTCTTGCTCAACTCATCGCACAAGTGTTCGAGGACGAAATCGCATTCCAAGGGGCCGGGAGCATTGCAGCCTTGATCATGGAACCTATCCTTGGCGCGGGCGGCGTCATTGTTCCTCATGAAAGCTTTATGCCTTTGATGCGCGACATTTGTGATCGTCATGGCATTTTGCTGATCTCGGATGAGGTTATCACAGGCTTTGGTCGTACCGGTGCTTGGTCTGGCGCGCGCCACTGGGGGGTTAAACCCGATATGATGAGCACCGCCAAAGGCATCACATCCGGTTACTTCCCGGTGGGGGCTGCGTTGATTTCTGGCAAGGTTGCCGAGGTGTTTGAAACCTCCGGGGCCGATGGTGCCATCTATCACGGCTACACCTATTCCGCCCATCCCGTGGGTGCCGCAGCGGTCACAGCCTGCCTAGATGAAACCATTCGTTTGGATACCAAGACAAACGCCGCCGCGAGGGGAACCCAGCTTTTTGAAGGTGTAACAGAACTGGCCAAAAAGCACGGCATCATTGGCGATGTGCGCGGGGGGCACGGCCTTATGACCGGCATCGAGCTGGTGTCCGATCAAGACAATAAAGAGCCGATGGATTTGGCCACAATGGCGCGCATTCACCAAACCGCTTACGAGGCGGGGGCCATGGTTCGGCTTGGCGCGCATAACATCTTGATGTCGCCGCCCCTGACCATTTCCGAGGACGAGATTGGCGTGATCCTAGCCGCTTTGGATGCTGGTTTTTCAGCGGCTTAAGCAAATCGCCCGGCCTTCTGGGTCGGGCGTTTTACAACTACCAAATATCCCCCCTTCACAAATTCATTATTTAGAATATATATAGAGCAACCCGCAAGGCCGCCCGGCCACAAAGGATTGCTTCATGCAAAGATTTGCCCGCTATTTCCCCATTCTGACATGGGCCAAAACCTATGACCGCGATACCGCGACCTCCGACATGGTCGCCGCGGTCATTGTAACCATCATGCTGATCCCGCAATCGCTGGCCTATGCCTTGCTGGCGGGATTACCGGCTGAAATGGGGCTATATGCGTCGATCCTGCCTTTGATCGCCTATGCGATTTTCGGCACAAGCCGGGCGTTGTCCGTGGGGCCGGTGGCTGTTGTATCGCTCATGACTGTCGCCGCGATTGGCAATCTCGGTCTATCCGACCCCGCTCAGATCGCCATGGCGGCTATCACATTGGCGTTTATCTCGGGTGGGATCCTACTTGCCATGGGCGTGTTGCGATTGGGTTTCCTCGCAAACTTCCTAAGCCATCCCGTCATCGCCGGATTCATAACGGCGTCTGGCTTGTTGATCGCCGCATCCCAGCTAAAACACATCTTTGGGGTCGAGGTGCATGGCCACACCTTGCCACAGGTCTTGGCTGATCTGTGGGCCCATTTGGGACAAACAAACGTGTTTACGGTGTTGATCGGTGTCGCAGCCGTTAGCTTCCTGTTCTGGGTACGCAAAGGGCTCAAACCTTTGCTGCTATCCAAAGGGCTCACACCGCGCATGGCCGATGTCTTGACCAAGGCCGGTCCGGTTGCTGCGGTTGTCGTGACAATCTTAGTCACTTGGCTGTTTGGGTTAAACGCCCATGGCGTCAAAATCGTTGGTGAGGTCCCCATGGGCCTCCCCCCCCTTAGCGCACCAAGTTTTTCCCCCGACCTATGGAGCCAACTGTTCCTGTCGGCCCTCCTCATATCGGTCATTGGGTTTGTCGAAAGCGTGTCCGTGGCGCAAACTTTGGCGGCTAAGAAACGCCAACGGATCGACCCGGATCAAGAATTGATCGGCCTTGGGGCGTCAAACGTCGCGGCCTCGATAAGCGGTGGGTATCCCGTCACCGGTGGCTTTGCCCGCTCTGTCGTCAACTTTGACGCTGGGGCGGAAACGCCAGCTGCCGGGGCCTATACCGCCATTGGCATCGCGCTTGCCGCGCTTTTGTTGACGCCCCTCTTGTACTTTCTCCCCAACGCAACACTGGCGGCGACAATCATCGTCGCGGTGCTAAGCTTGGTCGACTTTTCGATCCTGAAAAAAGCCTGGGGCTATTCCAAGGTCGATTTCGCCGCTGTCGCCGCAACGATCATTTTGACCCTAGGGTTTGGTGTTGAAACGGGCGTCTCCGCCGGTGTGATCCTTTCGATTGCGCTCCACCTATACAAAACATCGCGCCCGCATGTGGCCGAGGTCGGCCTTGTTCCCGGAACCCAACATTTCCGCAATATTCTGCGTCATGAGGTCGAAACCTACCCACAGATCGTAACCCTTCGGGTCGATGAAAGCCTCTATTTCGCCAATGCCCGTTTCCTTGAGGACTACGTTCTTAACCGCATCGCCGGAGACAAGGAGGTGTCGCATGTGGTGTTGATGTTCCCGGCGGTGAACGAGGTCGATATGAGCGCACTTGAAACGCTTGAGGAACTGAACCGTCGGTTGGAGGAAATGTCGATCAAGCTGCATCTGACCGAGGTCAAAGGCCCGGTGATGGATCGTCTAAAGCGGTCTCACTTTTTGGATGAGCTCACCGGCGAGGTGTTCTTATGTCAGTATGACGCCTGGATCGCTCTGGGGCAGCGGATCAAGGCGGGTGCGCCCAAAGGGGCCAAGCAAGAAGGCCTCGTTGCCGAGTAAAAGCACCGGGTAGAGCGGGCGACCAAAGCCCGCGCCGCCATCCACATTGACACGGTTGCCACGATGCTCGGGCATTTCGATGGCTGTGTGACCATGCACCACGAGACGGCCGTGGTCGCGCGGATCATCCAGAAAATCACCCCGAATCCAGATCAGATCCTCGGGGTCTTGTTGATCAAGTGGAACACCGGGACGAATACCGGCATGAGCAAAAATATGGTCAGCGGTTTCGTAAAGGCGCGGCAAACTGGCAAGCCAATCAACATGCTCTTGAGGAATGGCGCGCATCGCTTTTTCGCGAATGTCTACGTTGCTATCGCTCGGGTTCACCCGCGCCCCGTAGGACGCCAGCGTTTCAACCCCGCCGATTTTGGGAAGGAACCAACGCGTGCGGCTGTTATCCTTTGGGAGATCAGGAGTCGGCCCAAGAAAACGCACCATATAGTCATCGTGATTGCCAAGCAGACAGGTCCAATCCTTGCCACTGGCCTGCCCCTGCATCAGTGTTTTCAAAACCGCCTGGCTATCCGGTCCGCGATCAATGTAATCGCCAACAAAAACAATGGGCGCACCGGCACAGGCATCCTGTGCAATGCTCTCTAGCGCCATGTCGAGTTGGTCAATTTGCCCGTGAATGTCACCGACAACAAAAACAGGATCAGACATAGGCCGCCCCTTAAAAAATGTGGCTATGGGCTGCGGTTAATTTAGCGGAAAAGAATATGCAAAGAAAAACGCCGCCCCGGTAAGGGCGGCGCTTTGAAAGCTTAGTTTAGGCAACGTCAAACTGAAGCGGTTTGACCTGTTTGAACATGCCCGTGTCGCCAAGCTTGGCGATCACATCCGCCGGAACCGGCGCATCGACATAAAGCAGGGCAATCGCACCACCGCCCACTTCGGAGCGGCCAAGGGTAAAGTTGGCGATATTCACGCCGTGTTCGCCCATTGTCTGGCCCAAGGTACCGATGATGCCCGGCACGTCTTTGTTGGTGGTGTAAAGCATATGCGCGCCAACTTCGGCGTCGATATTGATGCCTTTGATCTGGATAAAGCGCGGTTTGCCGTCGCTAAACACAGTCCCGGCCACGGAACGCTCCATATCGTCGGTCACAACAGTGATCTTGATATAGCCGTCAAAGGTGCCTGCCTTGTCTTGGTTGGTCGTGCTGATCTGAATGCCGCGCTCTTTGGCGACAACAGGGGCGGAGACCATGTTCACATCAGGGTTGGCCTTTTTCATGATCCCGGCAATGGCGCTACAGTTCAGCGCCTCAAGGTTCATTTCGGCGGCAACACCGTCATAGAGGATATTGATGGCTTTGATCGGCTCGTCGGTCATCTGACCGGCGAATGCGCCGAGATGCTCGGCCAGTTTGATCCATGGACCCATAACCTTGGCTTCTTCGGCGGTCACAGACGGCATGTTCAGCGCGTTTTCAACGGCACCGGTCAGCAGGTAGTTCGACATCTGGTCGGCAACCTGAAGGGCCACATTTTCCTGGGCTTCGGTTGTCGCCGCACCAAGGTGCGGCGTGCAGACAACGTTGGGGAGGTTGAACAAGGCGTTCTCTTTGGCGGGCTCTTCCTTGAACACGTCAAAGGCCGCACCAGCAACGTGACCGGATTTCAGCAGCTCGGCCAGCGCCTCTTCGTCAACCAGACCACCGCGGGCACAGTTGATGATGCGCACGCCTTTCTTGGTTTTGGCAAGGTTCTCAGCGCTCAGGATGTTTTCGGTCACACCGGCAATGAAAGGAACATGCAGGGTAATGAAATCAGAGCGGCTCAGCAGTTCGTCCAGCTCAACCTTTTCAACGTGCATTTTTTCGGCTTTTTCGTCCGAGAGGAAGGGATCATAAGCGATGACCTTCATCTTGAGGCCGCGCGCACGATCACAAACGATGCCACCAATGTTGCCTGCACCAATAACGCCAAGCGTTTTGTTGGTTAGCTCAACACCCATGAACTTAGACTTTTCCCATTTGCCAGCATGGGTGGATTCACTTGCCTCTGGGATTTGACGCGCCACGGCGAACATCATCGCGATGGCGTGCTCGGCTGTGGTGATCATGTTGCCAAACGGCGTGTTCATCACGATCACGCCCTTTTTGGACGAGGCTTCTTTGTCGACGTTGTCGGTGCCGATACCGGCGCGACCGATGACTTTCAGGTTGTCGGCTTTTTCAAGCAGAGCAGCCGTGGCTTTGGTCGCGGAACGAATAGCAAGACCGTCGTATTGACCGATGATTTCTGCCAGCTTTTCTTTGTCTTTGCCCAGTTCGGGCATGAAATCAACGTCGATACCGCGATCGCGGAAAATCTGAACGGCGGTTTCGGAGAGTTTGTCGGAGACGAGAACTTTGGGGGCCATGATAGTGGTCCTTGAATATAGGGAGGGAACGGGGCCGCGCATGGGGCCCCGCGTTTTCACCAGAATGTCTTAGGCTTGCGCGTCGATTTCGGCAGCAAAGGCGTATTCGAGCCAAGGCAACATCGCCTCGATGTCGGCGGTCTCGATTGTACCACCACACCAGATCCGCAGACCGGCAGGCGCATCGCGATAGGCACCCACGTCCAACGCAACACCTTCGGCCTCAAGCCGCTTGGCGATCGCTTTGGCAAAGGCGGCACCGTCTTTGATGCGGTCATCTGTGAACTTCAGGCAAACCGATGTGTTCGACCGTGTCGCCGGATCAACCGCAAGGTTGGCGATCCAGTCACGCGCTTCACAGAAATCCCAAACGGCTTTGGCATTGGCTTCGGCACGATTGATCAGCCCCTTAAGGCCGCCAACAGACCGCGCCCAATCCAGCGCAACCAGATAGTCTTCGACACAGAGCATCGACGGCGTGTTGATCGTCGCACCGGTAAAGATACCGTCGATCAGCTTGCCACCTTTGGTCAGGCGGAAGATTTTTGGCAGCGGCCAAGCCGGTGTGTAGCTTTCGAGACGCTCTACAGCGCGTGGGGACAGGATCAGCACGCCGTGTGCCGCTTCGCCACCCAGAACCTTCTGCCAAGAGAAGGTCGTCACATCCAGTTTGTCCCAAGGCAGGTCCATCGCGAAAGCGGCCGATGTGGCGTCGCAGATGGTTAGACCGTCACGGTCCGCCGGGATCGCGTCGCCATTTGGAACCCGCACACCCGAGGTGGTGCCGTTCCAAGTAAAGACAACGTCATTGTTAAAGTCGATGGTCGCGAAATCGACGATCTCACCGTAATCGGCGGTTTTGACCTCGGCGTCGATTTTCAGCTGTTTGACAACATCGGTGACCCAGCCAGAGCCAAAGCTTTCCCAAGCCACCATCTCGGCCTTGCGTGCGCCGAGCATCGACCACATCGCCATTTCCATCGCGCCAGTGTCGGACGCCGGAACGATGCCGATTTTGTAATCAGCGGGAATACCCAACAGCTCGCGCGTCTCTTCGATCGCGGCTTTCAGCTTGGATTTGCCAATAGCGGCACGGTGCGAGCGGCCCAAAGGCGCGTCAGCAAGTTTATCCAGCGAGAATGTGGGGATTTTGGCGCAAGGGCCGGAAGAAAAACGCGGGTTAGCCGGCCGCGTGGCAGGTTTAGTCATAGCCATTGATGCTATCCTTACAGATATTCGCCCTTCGTTGGGGAAGGGTGTCCCGCTGCCGGACCTATCCGTCGCCTTGCGGTCGCGCAAGTCGGAAAAATGCAAAAAATGGCCGTTTTCGACTTATGGAGGAGACAACTTGGAGCGGATCGGAAACATGACGGTTTGGTTAACACCCTTCAAAGCCGCGCTAGACCGCCTTCCACAAAGTCCCCCGCCAACTCTGCATACTCTTGACGAGAAAGGCCTTTTCCCGGCCGATGCCACATGTAAAACCAATTGAGGATACCATACACCGTCATGGTGGCGGCCCGTAGCCGTTCTGGGTCCATCCCCGGTTTGACCGCCTCGATTGCGACGCTCATCGCCTCGATCAAATAGCGCTGCGCCGCCAAAAGCGGGGTCTGCATCTCCGCAGGAAGGGCGGACAATGATTCGAGCTGAAGCTTGTGCTCGGCGTCCGCATCCTCATAGGAATCCAGAATTGCAGCGATCAAAGCGCGCAACCCTTTGGGCGCGCTTTCCTCAACCACATTCACCAATTCGGTGAGATGCGCGTCAAGAATATCAAACAGCAACGCTTCTTTGCTGTCGTGGTAGTGATAGATCAGCGCCTTAGAGACACCGATTTCCCGCGCGGCCCCATTCATCGACGCACGATCAAACCCGTGCCGGGCAAAATAGGCCGCGGCCCCTTTGCGCAGGGCCTCACGTTTCTCGTCATGGTTTCGGGCTATTCCGCGCGGCATTTTTTTTCCTCTGTTGGCGGGTCGGTCTCTACCCAGCGCACCCCAATTTGAAAAGCGCTTGATGGGACGGTGGGTGGGGCGGCGCTCGCACGCGAGCCAGCGTCACCCCGTCCCATCAATCCTTGGGCCGATTGTCGACAATCCGCACCGCTTTGCCTTGGCTACGTGCCACGCCACCGGGCGAATCCACGTCAACCTTGACCGATATACCAACCACCTGTTTGACCTTGGCCGCCAGCTCTTTACCGGCCATATCACCAAGTTCCACCGTATCAGGTAGCGTCTCAACTTTGACCCGCATCTCATCCTTGTGCCCCACTCGGTTCAGCTCAAGCTGGAAGTGCGGAGCAAGCGAGGCAACGGTCATCAATTGTTCTTCAATCTGGGTCGGGAAGACGTTGACGCCGCGCAAAATGATCATGTCATCACTGCGGCCGGTCACCTTTTCCATCCGCCGCATTGACCGCGCAGTTCCCGGCAAAAGCCGTGTCAAATCGCGGGTCCGGTAGCGGATGATTGGAAACGCTTGTTTCGTCAAAGACGTAAAGACCAACTCGCCCATTTCGCCATCTTCTACCACCTCACCGGTCTCCGGGTTGATGATCTCAGGATAGAAATGATCCTCCCAAATATGCAGACCATCTTTGGTTTCCACACATTCATTGGCGACACCGGGGCCGATGACTTCAGACAGCCCATAAATATCCACCGCGTGCATATCAAAGGCCTCTTCGATCTCAAGACGCATTGCGTTGGTCCAAGGTTCCGCCCCAAAAATCCCAACCTTGAGCGGGCTTTTGCGTGGGTCCAACCCCTGCGCGGCATATTCATCAATGATCGAAAGCGCATAGGATGGCGTGACCGTCATACCGGTTGCACCGAAATCCTCGATCAATCGAACTTGGCGTTGGGTCATTCCACCCGAAATTGGCACCGTTGTTAGGCCAAGTTTCTCGGCCCCGCCATGGACACCAAGACCTCCGGTAAACAAACCATATCCATAGGCATTGTGCAAAACATCACCGGGGCGCAGGCCCGAGGCCCGCAAACAACGCGCCACAACCGACCCCCACATATCAAGGTCATCGCGGGTATAGCCCACAACCGTCGGCTGCCCCGTCGTGCCCGAAGACGCATGCACGCGGATCACCTGTTCGCGCGGCACGGCAAACATCCCAAATGGGTAATTCGCCCGCAGATCGCCTTTTACGGTGAACGGAAACTTGGCCAAATCCGAAAGCGTTTTGAGATCATCCGGATGCACACCGGCATCGTCAAACGCCTTCTTATAATGCGGTACATTCTCATAGGCGTGCCGCACCGACCATTTCATCCGCTCCAACTGCAGCGCAGAAATTTCATCGCGCGAAGCGATTTCAATCGGGTCCAGATCCTCTTTGCGAGGGGTGAGATCCTCCATGGCGCGTCCTCCTCCGACTTGCCGATATGTCTTTAGCTCAGGTTTAACTCAGGCGTTCCATCACCAAAGCAATCCCCTGCCCCACACCAATACACATGGTGCAGAGCGCATATTTCCCGCCGGTTTCTTGCAACGTATGGCCCGCCGTCAGCGCCAAGCGCGCACCCGACATCCCCAAGGGATGGCCCAGCGCAATCGCGCCGCCGTTCGGATTCACATGCGCCGCGTCATCCGCCAGCCCAAGGTCTCGCATGACGGCCAGGCCCTGCGATGCAAAGGCTTCGTTGAGCTCAATTGTGTCCATCTGGCCGATATTCAAACCCAAGCGATCCAACAGCTTTTTCGAGGCTGGTGCCGGGCCAAAGCCCATGATCCGTGGCGCCAACCCCGCCGTCGCACCGCCCAGAATCCGGGCAACCGGCGTTAGCCCATGTTTCTCTGCCGCTTCTGGCGAGGCGATAATCAAGGCGGCCGCGCCATCATTCACACCCGAGGCATTGCCCGCCGTCACACTACCGCCGTCGCGAAACGGGGCGCGCAAGCTGGCCAGTTTTTCCAAAGATGTCAGGCGCGGATGCTCATCCGTATCCACAACAATAGGGTCACCTTTGCGCTGGGGAATGCTCACCGGAGTGATTTCCCGCGCCAAACGCCCCGAGTCTATTGCCGCCGCTGCTTTTTCTTGCGAGCGATAGGCAAATGCGTCCTGATCAGCCCGTGAAATGTTGAAGTCTTCGGCGACATTCTCGGCGGTTTCCGGCATGGAATCGACGCCGTATTGCGCCTTCATCTGCCTGTTGACGAACCGCCATCCGATAGTTGTGTCATAGATTTCAGCCTGACGGGAGAAGGCGCTGGTGGCTTTGCCTTGGACAAAAGGCGCGCGCGACATGCTTTCGACGCCCCCCGCCAAAACCACCTCGGCCTCGCCGCATTTGACCGCCCGTGCCGCCATCATCACCGCATCAAGGCCCGATCCACAGAGCCGATTGACGGTGACACCCGGAACATCTTCGCCCAATCCGGCCAGCAATGCCGACATACGCGCCACGTTGCGGTTGTCTTCGCCCGCTTGGTTGGCGCAGCCCATGATGACCTCATCAATCGGCAGACCTTCGGGCACCACGGCGCGCATCACACCAGCCAATAAATCATCCGGACGCACCGAAGACAAAGCCCCACCATAGCGGCCAATTGGTGTTCTGCTGCCCTGACAAAGCCATGCTTCACGCATCTAAATTCTCCTGAAAGTGATTTCCTTTGACGGTGCGGGACAAACCCCGCATCAATGCCACCTTGCGACCATCCTCGCCCGTGACCGCGACATCGTAAACGCCCGAACGACCCGGTTTGGCCTGTTCGATCGCCGTCGCGGTCAGCCTCTCACCGGCCTTGCCCGGCAAGAGATAGGTCACCTGACATTCCTGCCCGACCGTGACTTCATTGTAGCTATTGCAGGCAAAAGCAAAGGCGCTATCGGCCAGCGTAAAGATGAACCCGCCATGGCACGAACCATGACCGTTCAAAAATTCGGGTCGAACAATCATCGACAACACCGCCCGTCCCGGGCCGACCTCGTCGATCCGCATCCCAAGGTTTTGACTGGCCGTATCCGTGGCCCACATGGCCTCGGCGGACCGCTCGGCGCGCTCTTGTGGTGTCATGATGTCCTCCTGTCGCCACGATGCACAAAGCCGACCGCGCGGTCAAGTATGTTGATTTCTGTTTTTGTTTGGACCATGGTGCACCGCAACACGGCCCCGGATAAGGCCAATTGCGGAGGACACAGAATGCTGGAACCAAATAGCTATGCCTATGGGCGCTGGATCACCCCCGGCGCATCGGCCAAAAACATCATCAGCCCAGTCAACGGTGCGGCAATAGCCCGCGCCGGCGGCAGCGACTTGGATTTTGGAGCGATGATCACCCACGCCACGCAGGTTGGCGGCCCAGCATTGCGTGCAATGACCTTCCATCAGCGCGCCAAAATGCTCAAAGCTCTGGCGGTCTACCTCGATGGTCGCAAAGAAGAGCTCTATGCGATCAACCCGCTGACTGGAGCGACGCGCAAGGATGGCGGCATCGACATTGATGGCGGTATCATCACCATGATGGTTATCGCCTCAAAAGGTCGACGCGAAATGCCAGATGGGCATGTCTATGTTGATGGCGATATCGAACAGATTTCGCGTAAAGGCACCTTTTTGGCCCAGCATATTGCAACGCCATTACAAGGGGTTGCGGTACATATCAACGCCTTCAATTTTCCGGTATGGGGGATGTTGGAAAAGCTGGCACCGACTCTGTTGGCTGGCGTGCCCGCTATCGTGAAACCCGCGACCCAGACCTGTTTTCTAACCGAGGCCTGTGTGCGGATGATCGTCGATTCGGGCATTTTGCCAGACGGCGCGTTGCAGCTCATCGTTGGTGGCACCGGCGATCTTCTGGATCGTCTTGGCCCACAGGACGTGGTGGCCTTTACCGGTTCGGCTGATACAGCGCTCAAACTGCGCAGCAATCCCAACATCATGCGCAATTCTACCCGCTTTACGGCGGAACAAGACAGCCTTAACGCCTCGATTCTTGGCCCTGATGCCGTTGCCGGAACACCCGAGTTTGACTTGTTCATCAAGCAAGCCGCATCGGAGATGACCACCAAGGCCGGGCAAAAATGTACCGCTATTCGTCGGATGATTGTTCCCGAAGGTCAGATGGATGCCGTCACCGAAGCCCTGTCTGAACGGCTCAAGAAAATCACCATTGGTGACCCGGCGGGTGATGCGCGTATGGGTGCATTGGTTTCCGGCGGGCAACGGGCAGATGTGCTTGAAAAAGCGGCGATGATTGGCACCGAGGCCGAGCAAGTACTTGACCAAAACGCCTTTGACGTACCCGATGGCCCCGGCTTCCTTGCCCCGATGTTATTCCGTTGCGCCGATCCGGACGGTGCGCAAAATATCCATGCGATCGAGGCCTTTGGCCCGGTGTCGACGCTGCTGCCTTATCGTGACACAGCCCATGCAGCGGAACTCGCCAATCGTGGCCAAGGCTCTCTTGTTGCGTCGCTCATCACGCATGACCCACAGGTTGCACGCGACGTGACCCTATGCAGCGCCGCATGGCATGGCCGCTTGTACATCAGTGACCGCGACAGCATGGGCGAAGGCACCGGCCACGGCTCTCCGCTTCCCCATCTTGTCCATGGTGGCCCCGGCCGTGCCGGAGGCGGCGAAGAGCTTGGCGGGGTACGCGGCGTTTTGCATTATATGCAGCGCACCGCGATCCAAGGTGGCCCGGATGTTTTGACCGCGATCACCGGCCAATGGGTGCCGGGGTCCAAGCAGAAAACTGGCCCCGATCATCCGTTCCAACGCACCTTTCGCGAGATTGAGATTGGTGAAACCATTGTCACCGATCCACGCGAAGTCACCTTGTCCGATATCGAAAAATTCGCCCATTTCACCGGTGATACGTTCTACGCGCATATGGATGACGATGCGGCCAAGGCCAACCCGTTCTTTCCCGGTCGCGTTGCGCATGGATACCTGCTGCTTAGCTTTGCCGCCGGTCTATTTGTACAACCCGACCCCGGCCCAGTTTTGGCTAATACTGGGCTCAACAGCCTGAGTTTCCAAAAACCGGTAAGCCCCGGAGACACGGTTCATGTGCGCCTAACTGCCAAGCGCAAGACCCAACGCACCGACGACTATGGCGAAGTGGCGTGGAATGTCACCCTGTTCAATCAGGACACGGAGCAGGTGGCGCAGTATGAATTGCTCACCATGGTCTCATACGAGCGCTAACGCGGTTGCACATGGGCAACAAGCCTTTAGACTCAGGGGTATGGATCCGCTTCAACCCCTGATCGACAACCTACATTCCGACGGGCGACCCCGTGTTTGGTCGCTTGTCATTACCGTTTTTGGCGATAGCGTTCAGCTGCGCGGCGGGCGGGTTCCTGCGGTGCGTTTGAACCGGTTGCTAGGCCGGGTTGGCATTGAATCCGGGGCGCTACGCACGTCGCTATCGCGATTGTCGCGTGACGGCTGGGTCGAGGGCCGCAAATCCGGACGCACAAGCAGTTACGCTCTAACCCCATCAGGCACCACGCAGTTCGGCCCCGCAACGGCCCGCATCTATGCGGCACCGCGCAATGGCCCCGTTGCGGACTGGACCTTTTCGACGCAAGAAGTTGCCGGCGCGCTCCGGGTTGCGGGCGGTTGGCTTTCACCGTCCAAAGTCACAACATCCGGTTTCCAAATCACCGGCAGCCTGTCCAAAAACAGCGCCGATGACATCTGGAACGCCTTGGCATCCGATCATGTGGCCGCGCTTGGTAAGCTTGCCGATGACCTCGCGACCCTTGCAGGACTTGACCCAGATCCGATAGACGCCGCCGCCGCGCGCACCTTGCTTATCCATCGCTGGCGACGTTTGGTTTTGCGTCATCCCGAAGTCCCCGCCGAGCTAACCCCAGCGGATTTTGCCCCCCATGACATTCACCGCGCCGTGGCCGACGCCTATGCGCGTTTGACCCCTATGGCTGAACAATGGCTCGACCTTGCCCAAGGGGATATGCCCGCCATGCCCAATGCCACGCCCGCCCTCGCAAAACGATTTGGTCAGGCGTAATTCACTTGATCCTAACGCAAAACAACGCAACCTTGAGGTATGAACAGTCTGACACCTTTTCCTGGCGGCCCCAAAAGCAACGAGGTCGTCGCCTTTCAACGCCCCGAATTGGGGGTGATCATGTCCCTTTATGGTCGCATGGTCGCCGCTGGCGAATGGCGGGACTATGGCATATCGACATTGCGCGACGTCGCCGTTTTCTCTGTGTTCCAACGCACCGCCGAACATCCGCTTTATCGCATCGAAAAGCGGCCAAAGCTGCGCAACAAACAAGGTGAATATGCGATTTTCAGTGCCGACGGACAGGTGTTGAAACGTGGCCATGACCTAAAAACTGTGCTGCGCGTTCTTGAGCGCAAACTCATCCGCGCGGTGAAGTAATCAGCGCGACAGCATCGCGCAAAGTAGTTCAAACATGACAGAAACGCCCAAGAACGCGGTTCCGCCGCCTTCATCAAAGGGCGGCGACACCTCGACCATATCGGCCCCGACAATGTTCAAACCATAAAGCTCGCGGCACACTTGCAGCGCCTGAAAACTATTCGGGCCACCGACTTCGGGTGTTCCCGTTCCGGGCGCAAAAGTTGGATCAACGAAATCAATATCGTAGCTAACGTAGGTCGGGTTTTGCCCAACGATGTCACGCGCTTCGGCCATCACATCGGGAATGCCACGGGCAAAAAACTCTTCGATCGTAATGATACGAATACCATTGGCGGCGGCGAAATCGCGATCTTCACTATCATACATCGTGCCACGAATGCCGATTTGTACGATACGTTTCGGGTCCAAAAGACCCTCTTCAACGGCCCGGCGAAACGGCGTGCCGTGTGTATACATCGTTCCGCCAAAATAGGAATGGAACAGGTCGGTGTGGCTGTCAAAATGCACCATGCCCAAGGGACCATCTTTGGCCAAAGCGCGCAAAACGGGAAGCGAGGTCAGATGATCCCCACCGGCCGTCAGAGGCCGGATGCCATTGCCGACCAGTTGATCATAAAACGCTGTGATCCGCGCCATGCTATCCTGAATATCCGCCGGATTTGGCCCGACATCCCCAAGATCGGCGCAATTCACCATCTCGAACGGGCGCATCCCTGACACCGAGTGCTGGGCACGGATCATGGTTGAGGCATCGCGAAGTTGACGCGGGCCGTGCCGTGGACCGGGTCGATTGGTTGTGCCACTGTCCCAAGGTACGCCGACCAAGCCAACATCGACGTCACCAAAGCGTGGGTGATCGGGGGCGACATGAGGTAGGCGCATAAATGTCGGCACCCCCGCAAAGCGCGGCAAATCAAACCCCGAGATCGGGTGGAAAAACGGATCGGATGTCATGGGGCACCTTTTGTCTGAACACACCTATGATTGCAGGCTTTGACGGTGAGGCAAGCCTAAATCTTTTCTCAAAAGATTTGCAAATTCCTTGCAAGGAATTTGGTCGCGCGTGCCGCTCTGTTGCTTACTGATTAATCCGGGCATGACGTGTGACCGGGCCATCACCTTGCTCAGCTATGCGTGAAATTGCATCTTGGATCGGCTCATAGGCCACGGCCATATGGTGGGCATTGGCATGGATAAGCGTCTCACTGTCTACAGCTATCGCCACATGCCCCTTCCAAAAGAACAAATCCCCGCGCTTTGCGGCGGTTCCCGGTGCAACCGTTTTACCCAAAGCACTCTCCTGCAGGTCACTGTCGCCAGGACACGGGAGACCACATGCCAGTAAAGCCGCCTGAACAAGGCCCGAGCAATCTATGCCAAAGGATGAGTTCCCGCCCCAAAGGTAGGGTGTTCCGAGAAATAGCTGAGCAACTTGGACAGGGTCGGCAAACTGGTGATCCACAACGCACAGGTGGTTGGCCGGGACAAACGCATCTCGAGGAATGAGCCCCTGAGAAACCGCAACCTTCGCCCATCCATCCGATTGATCGGTAACGGTAAATGCCACCCCAAAAGGCAGAGGCGCAACCGCACCCATTGATTTCAAACCCGGCGTCGATTTCCCATAGCTTCGCGCAACACAGACCTTGTGTGTCGGGCAAGAATTCGGCGCAGCACTCAAATCAGCGGCTTGTAGCCAGCCGACATAGCTGTCCCGCTCTGCAAACCCAAAAACCTTGGAGCCTTCGGAATCCAGAACTGTAAACGTTTCACCACGCAATAATTGGCGGTCACGGTTGCCTTTCGCTGACAACAAATCCGCGACATCGCTTTGGACACGATGTCGCTCCCCGTCAACGAACTTGTCGGCCTCAACCTTGCCGCGCAAAGACACATGCGCGACGCGGCCGTTGCTCGGGGTTAGGCGGCGATCCATCACAGCCCCAAAGCCTTGGGCAAAGCGGCGAAAATGGCGCGGCTGCCTTGACCAAGGCCACCTTTGCTCCGACCCGGTTCGGGTTTTGGCTGCCATCCGTAAATGTCAAAATGCACATAGTTCTGCGCCTGATCCACGAACCGACGCAGGAAAAGAGCGGCGGTGATGCTTCCTGCGAAACCGCCCGCCGGCGCATTGTCGAGGTCGGCAATGCCGGGTTCGATCATCGCCTCATAGGGGTCCCAAAACGGCATGCGCCACAAGGGGTCCGCCGCGCCAGTTCCCTGTCCGGCCAGCTCCAAGGCAAGCGTATCATCGTCACAATAAAACGGGGCCAAATCCGGGCCAACGGCAACACGCGCCGCGCCGGTCAGGGTTGCTATGGATATCATTAGATCGGGTTTCTCTTCGTCACCCAAAGACAAAGCGTCGGCCAACACCAAACGCCCTTCGGCATCGGTGTTGTTGATCTCAACCGTCAACCCTTTGCGCGATGTCAGAACATCACCGGGGCGAAAACTATTGCCAGCGACGGCGTTTTCAACCGCCGGGATAAGAACACGCAATTGGACGGCCAGCCCCGATTGCATGATCATATGCGCCAGCCCAAGAACATTCGCCGCGCCGCCCATGTCTTTTTTCATTAGGCCCATCGAGGCACCGGGCTTGAGATTCAACCCACCGGTGTCAAAGCAAACCCCTTTGCCGACCAGTGTCAGAAGAGGCCCAGCATCGCCCCAACGCATATCAATCAGGCGCGGTGCCTGTTCTGCAGCGCGCCCGACCGCATGGATCATCGGTAGGTTTTGAGCCAATAATGTGTCACCCGATGTGACTTTGATGGCTGCTCCGTGCTGCTTTGCCAAGTCTTGTGCTGCGGCCTCTAACGCGTCGGGGCCCATATCAGCGGCAGGCGTGTTTATCAGATCACGTGTCAGGGATTCGGCCTCGGCCTGTACCTCGATAGCTCTGGCATTAATCCCTTTCGGAGCCTGCAAATCTCGCGCCTTGCCGGATTGTGATTTGTATCGCTCAAACCGATAGGATTGAAGCAACCAACCAAGTGTTTCTGTTTGCAAATCATCTACTGGTAAACCGCCTTCAACGCGGTAAACCCCAGGGGCCAAGTTTGGCACAGCTGCGGCAAGTACAAACCGACGACGCTTGCGTTGCGCCGCAGAGCCATATCCAGCCAAGGCCGCAACAGGCGCGCCATTCTCGCCGGGAATCATCAAGCCCGATCCAATAGCCCCAGAAAACCCACTGGATTTCACCCAAGTTTGAACGGTGTCAGGTTGGTCAGACAGCCAATTTTCAAGGTCGTCGCTAGACAAAACATGAAGTGGCAGGGCCGCATCAGTTGCGGCTGAAAACTTGAGTGGCATGGGGCGTCCCTAAATCAAAGCACGCCCCAGCCTAACTTTCCTATGGCCAACCGCAAGGGGCCAACCACATTGATCGTCACCAATCCGTCAAGCGCGGATCAGCCTAGCAGGTCATTGTGATCCCACATGGCGGTCAAAGACCGCTCTCCAATACGGGCCAAACGCGCTAGCGTCGCGGCTTCGGCAACCAAATCACCCAGCTCTAGGCAATTGATCACGTCACGAGCAACATCAGACAGGCCCACCATGCCAATCTGATCTGCAATGGCGCTTAGCGCGCGCAGCCCTTTGTGCAAATCCTCACGCGGACCATGCACGGCCATTTCCTGTAGAGCGCATAACCTATGCGCCAGCTCTTCCATCGCGCGACAAATGACGTCTTCGGCGGCATGTGGCCCCAAATCTGCGCAAAGCGTTTCGATTTGATCTGCATTCATGCTCGGCCGTTCCATCGGCGCGAGGTACGTTACCTCTTTCACATCTCACCCCATTATTACTGCCCCCACGGCAGGAACAATCTTGCAGATGTGAGTTCCCAAAAGGTTATTCCTAAAACCCTATTTCTGCGTCTTTTCTCTCGAATTTCCGGCGAATCCTCTTTAGTTACGTCGAAACACTTTCGAGATGGAGGTTCGGATGGAACATGTGCACCCTTTGCCCGAGTATTTGGTCAGACGCTACAAAGGTTGGAAAGCGACGGAATACGCTGACAACAGCGCTTGGTTTCGCAAACTTGCCGAGGGGCAACATCCGCGCGCCATGGTGATCAGCTGCTGCGATTCTCGTGTCCATGCGACATCACTCTTTGGCGCGGATCAGGGTGAATTTTTTCTACATCGAAATATTGCCAACCTTGTCCCCCCTTACCAACCCGACGGAAAGCAACACGGGACATCGGCGGCGCTGGAGTATGCGGTCACCGCACTTAAGGTTGCCCATGTGATTGTCTTGGGCCATTCGCAATGTGGCGGTGTTCAGGGATGTCTCGACATGTGCAGCGGCAAGGCCCCGCAGCTCGAGGAAAAGACATCTTTTGTTGGGCGTTGGATGGATATTTTGCGGCCCGGTTACGAGCAGGTCAAAGATATCGCCCCTGAAGATCAGGCTCGGGCTTTGGAAAAGGAATCCATCTTGGTGTCTTTGAACAACCTCATGACCTTCCCCTTTGTGCAAAAGGCCGTGGCGGCCAATGACTTGTCCCTGCATGGTCTTTGGACCGACATCGGCGAAGGCGGTTTGGAAGGGTACGACCCCAAGACAGGGGAATTCAACCCGCTGTAACCTAAAGACGTTTCCGGGGGATGGGGTCTCCCCGTTTCCCCGGTGTATGTCAGGTTTCTCCTATCGCGTCGTGCAGGCCACAGAGGCTGCTCATGATGGAGTTCTGGAAATTAGCCCAACTCACCAGAATGCCCGTCAGGGTGCATTTTAATGCTTGGTCGGCCAATGCGGTTTGCGATCTCTGCCAAAGGAATGCCAAGCCCACGGCCTGTACATATGGCTTCTCCGTTTTCGTTGAGAATAACTAGCCGCCCTTCTCGAAAACACAGGCCGTAGCCCTTTTCGGACAACCGCGTGTCGATCTCGCTCCAATTGGGCGCTGTTTCGAGGATCGGCCCCAAAAACAAACGCAAAAGCGCCTGAGTCTCGCAGTCAATTGGTCCCGGCAAACCGTTGGTCGCCTGAGCCCAGCTTTTGGTCTTTTCACTATGATGTGTCATGGATCATGCTCCTTGCCTACAGGATCAGCCTGACAAAGGAGTTTGGCGAAATTAGGGCTGGGATGACAGATTGCCGCATCATCGATAATGGCTTCTTAACCTTCGTGAAGCATCCTTGAAGAATGGAAAAGCGTTCTGTTACCCTCAAGCTGCCAAAACAGGTATGGGATGCGCTGCTCAAACGGGATCCCTCGTTGGAGCAAGCGATAGCCACGGTTTTGCAGTCCCATGTCACCCGCTCTTTGCGGGTTGTTGATACGGGGTTAGACGATGCTTTTCGACAAAGCCTAGTTAGCCATTTTGAAAAGGCCCGCAGTTGGCCCGAACTTCAGGGCCGACTGAAACTGATCGGCTTGTCCTGTCGCGTGTCCCACGACGGGTTAGCCCTATTTGATTCCGCCACACGCCAGCGGGTTTGCGGTTTAAAAAGGTTGGGCTGGTCCGAATCAAAGCTGGTTGAACAATTCGGTCGCCCTTTCCCACAGGCGATCCGCCGCTGGCATTGTGAGTCGATGATCGACGGGACCGAGGATCAGTCCAAGACCGTGTCAGGCGGCAAACAAACTCTTGCAGCCACCGCGCACCGGCGTTGAGAATGGTGACGGTCGTAGCGGACGACCACTACGCGGACCTGCCAATGCACATAGGGCACGAAGTCGTCTTGCGCGGGCTGTTTGTGTTAAAATGCTCATCTTTTTTGCTCCTTTACTGCCTCTGCCGGTATGATTCCGGCTGGTGATCTATTGTCACCTGTTCCCAAGTATTCTCGGAAAACCGGGCGAAAACGCGACAAAGTTTAGGATTTTGTGAGAGCAATAAGTCGAGCATGGCGAACCAGAGCGACTGCGGTCCATGTCTGAGAGAGTGGAGAGAGTGGACCGCAGTCGTTATACCAGCACCGGGTTCGGTGCGAAAACGTAAGTGTGTCGCGCTAGGCGACGTAGGCGTTACCGGGTGAGAGACCAAAGTCACGGTCGCGCCATATTGTCCGTAAAACTGTTATAACCCGCGCCTTGATTTTGTCACAGTGCTTCTGAGCATAGGGTAAGGTCCCTTTGGAACAGGCCACCCTATCCATTTGAGTAGGCAGCAAAAAGGCCGGCGGAAACGATCCACCGGCCCCAGTATTGATTGTCTACGATTTAGCCCTTTTTCAAGGCTTTCTGTCCAAGAACTTCGGCAATCTGTACCGCGTTCAATGCCGCGCCTTTGCGCAGGTTATCGGACACGCACCACAGGTTCAGACCATTGTCGATGGTGCTGTCCTGACGGATTCGGCTGATGAATGTGGCAAAGTCACCAACGCATTCCTTGGGCGTCACATAGCCGCCATCTTCGCGCTTATCGATCACCATGATTCCAGGTGCTTCACGCAGGATGTCGCGCGCCTCATCTTCATCCAGAAACTCTTCGAACTCGATATTGATCGATTCCGAGTGCCCTACAAAAACCGGAACACGCACACAAGTTGCCGTGACCTTGATCGCCGGATCGACAATCTTTTTGGTTTCGGCAACCATTTTCCATTCTTCCTTGGTCGATCCATCTTCCATGAAGACGTCGATATGAGGAATGACGTTGAACGCGATCTCTTTTGGATAAACCTTGGCCGGAACCTCGTTCACCGGATTGTAAACAGCCTTGGTTTGTTCCCAAAGCTCTTCCATCGCCTCTTTGCCCGATCCGGACACCGACTGATACGTCGACACAACAACGCGTTTGATCTTGGCACGATCATGCAGCGGCTTGAGCGCCACAACCATCTGCGCAGTCGAACAGTTGGGATTCGCGATGATGTTCTTTTTGGTATAGCCCATCACAGCGTCTGCATTGCACTCTGGTACGATCAACGGAACGTCCGGATCATAACGATAGAGCGAGCTGTTATCGATTACGACACAGCCTTGCTTGGCCGCAATTGGTGCAAATTCTTTGGTCGCCGCAGAGCCAACCGCGAAAAGCGCCATGTCCCAACCGGTAAAGTCAAAGGTGGCCAGGTCCTTGGTCTTTAACGTCGTTTCGCCAAACGTCACCTCTGTCCCCAGTGATTTGCGCGATGCAAGCACTGCGATTTCGTCGACGGGGAATTCCCGTTCGGCGAGGATGTTCAGCATTTCGCGGCCCACATTCCCTGTGGCACCCACGACAACGACCCTATAGCCCATTTGGCCCTCCTTAAGGATACATACGCACGCCAAGATCACCTTGGCGCGGCTCGCGCTCAATATCCGAGTGTGGGCTTTTGGAAAAGGCCTTAATCTGCTGCAAACGGTCACCTTTGCGGCTATGCAACAGGCATACTGCCCAAAATGGCACGTTTTGAACAAAAATCGGCGCTTTTCAGCTCTGTTAAAAGTGTCTCCTTGCCCTGTAACTGTTCCTTAACTTATTCAGGGCTTAGGAATAAGCAGAAACACCCACTGGTTGCATTTTTTCCCCATTCGGGCTAACTAGCGGGCAAAAATAACAATACTTGGGCAAAGCCCTAAGGACTGGGACGATGTTTTTTGAGCTCGTGACTAGCATGTCGCGTCAGCAGAAATCGCTGGTATTTGCCTTTGTTGACGCTTTGGTTATCCCAGCTGCTCTACTGTTCGCCTATGTTCTAACCGATCCATCCGCCTTTGGATCAGCAAACGCCTCGCAAATTCTTCCGATACTGATCTGCTTGATTGCGCTTGGTGCCGCAGCTGAATGGCGGTTGGGTCTTCCTCAGACCAAGCTTAATGCCTACGAGATGCGCGGGATCATTCGAACGGTTCCGTTGGCGATCTTCCTCGGTGTGGCGTGTTTCGCGCTTGGCGTCGTTTTCTCCGCCCCGGTTCCACCTGCCGTTTGCTTTATTTTCAGCTTGCTCGTTCTGGTCTTCACTGCGACTTGGCGAATTGTTTTGCGCCAAATCACACTGGAAATTTACCGGCGTGGCTCTGATCGAATGCGGGTTTTGGTTTACGGTGCCGGGCAAACCGGCCAGCAATTGGTCGCCGCCCTACGCCAAGACAATTCAATCAACCCTGTTGCGTTCGTTGATGACAATCCGACTTTGCAAAGCAGTATGATCGCAGGTCTCCGTGTCATCGCCCCGTCGCATATTTCCGAGTTGACCAAAAAGAAGCCCATCGATCGCATCGTTCTGGCCATGCCGTCTTTGAACCAACCCGCATTGGCCCGGATCGCCCAAAGCCTCCGCCATATGGGGTGTGAGATTCACGCCTTGCCTTCGTTTGCGACGCTTGTCGGTGATAGTGCCCTAAAAAAGAGTGTGACCGCAGTTTCCATTGACGACCTGCTTGGCCGCAATCAGCTCGAAAACGAACTACCAAGCGTCAGCGAAGCGTATAGCAATCGCCGTATTCTTGTCACCGGAGCTGGGGGGTCGATTGGCTCCGAACTGTGCCGCCAGTTGATTGCTTGCAAGCCCGCCTGTGTTGTTCTTCTCGATCATTCCGAACTCGCTTTGTACAATATCGACAAAGAAATTCGTGATTTGAGCTCTGGGTTTGAAGTTGTTCCGGTTTTGGGATCTGTCCAAAACGCGGCTTTGCTTCAGGACGTTCTTGACGACCACAAAATCGAAGTGGTTTTGCATGCCGCCGCTTACAAACATTTGCCACTGGTCGAAAGCAATCCAATTGCCGGGCTTACCAACAATGTGCTGGGGACCAAAACCATTGCAGACGCCGCGCGCGAAGCCGGGGTTGAGCGGTTTATTCTCGTTTCGTCCGACAAAGCGGTCCGCCCAACAAATGTAATGGGCGCATCAAAACGTTTGGCAGAGCTGGTCATCCAAGACCTTGCGACACGCCGATCAACCACCCAGTTTTCCATGGTGAGGTTTGGCAATGTGTTGGGATCGAGCGGATCAGTTATCCCGTTGTTCGAGGAACAGATTGCGCGTGGCGGTCCCGTCACCCTGACAGATCCCGCTGTGACCCGTTACTTCATGACAATTTCCGAGGCTGCGCGCTTGGTTTTGTTGGCCGGGTCGTTTGCCCGCGGCGGCGACGTGTTCGTTTTGGATATGGGCAAGCCTGTGCCAATCCGCAAACTTGCCCGCCAAATGATCGAAGCGGCAGGGTACTCGGTGAGATCGCCCGAATTCCCCAATGGCGACATCGAGATCGCCATCACAGGTCTTCGCAAAGGTGAAAAGCTCCATGAAGAGCTGTTGATTTCACCAGATATGTTGACGACGCCGCATCCGAAAATTCTGCGGGCTCAGGAAACCCATCTTTCGGAATTTGAAATCGCAACCGCGTTGCGTGAACTGCGAAATGCTATTGAAAGCCGCGACGAAGTGGCGGCTCGCGAGGTCATTGCGCGTTGGGTTGAGCGCCGGCTTGAGACAGACCAGGTTCAGGACGGATCGGCCTGAACCTGGTCTGGTTGCTTTAGCGCCCGGGAATATCGCTCCTAGCTGGGGCTGGATCCCAGTTTTCGATGATCTCCGCCGCTTCTTCCCCCGTCTCTACAAAACGGAATAGGTCGAGGTCCTCAGGGCTAATCGTCCCTGCATCTTGCAAAGCATCCCAATTGACGATCTTTTCCCAAAACGCCCGACCAAAGAGCAGGAACGGCACACGCTGCATCCGCCCTGTTTGAATGAGCGTCAACGCCTCAAACATCTCATCCAACGTGCCAAAACCACCCGGAAAAACGCAGATCGCCCGCGCCCGCATCAGGAAATGCATTTTGCGTATGGCAAAGTAGTGAAAGTTGAAGGCCAGTTCCGGAGTGACATAGGGGTTCGGGGCCTGTTCATGCGGCAGGACGATATTCAACCCGATCGACACGCCACCCTCTTCTTCGGCACCGCGATTTCCGGCTTCCATCACACCGGGCCCGCCACCCGTGGTCACAACATAGTCTCGGTTCCCGGACGCAATGGACTTGCGCGTCATCAAGCGGGCAAACTTGCGCGCTTCGTCGTAAAAATGCGAAAGGTCGGCCAAGGTCTTGGTGCGGGCTGTATCCTTGTTCTCGGGAGCAGGAATACGCGCGCCACCAAAGAGGACAATGGTGGAATCAATCCCCTGTTCATCCAAAAGCAGCTCTGGTTTGAGTAGTTCTAGCTGCAACCTGACCGGCCGAAGCGCATCGCGACACAAAAAATCTTCGTCCGCAAAGGCCAACCGATAGGCCGGAGACCGCGTTTGAGGCGTATCTGGAATATGCTCAGCAGTATCCAAATCGGTATGGGCGTCGCGAAACCTACTGCGGCGGTCGTCTGTCATGTACCAGTCCTTCTTTGTTACAGTGTTAGTGCTAACGCGTTGATCGCAAAGTTTCCAGAGAGCGTCGCAACACCGCCCCGCTCTGTTCAATCTGGATGCGACGGATGCGATTGTCCCTGCGCGCGATCCCGCAGAGATTACGGAAAATCAGACAAGGGTGAATCTTTGGGATGACGGCAGGCCGCGCTTTGGCTATCACGCATGAAACACCAGACAACCGGAGTGCCCCATGTCCAATGCACAGCTTGAAACCGCCATCGAAGCCGCGTGGGAAGCACGCGACACCATCACGCCCGCAACGACCGGCGAAACCCGCGAGGCCATCGAAGATACGTTGAACGCTTTGGATAGCGGCGAGCTGCGCGTTGCGGAAAAACAAGCGGACGGCAGCTGGCACGTCAATCAGTGGGCCAAGAAGGCCGTTCTTCTTGGCTTCCGCATCAAAGATATGGAAGAGCAATCCGGTGGCCCACAAGGCTCTGGCTGGTGGGACAAGGTCGACAGCAAATTCAAAGGCTGGGGCGACAACCAATGGAAAGCCGCGGGGTTCCGCGCCGTGCCTAACGCGATTGTGCGCAAATCGGCCTACATCGCGCCCGGCGTTGTATTGATGCCCTCCTTTGTTAACCTCGGCGCGCATGTTGACGAAGGCACAATGGTCGACACATGGGCTACCGTCGGTAGCTGTGCCCAGATCGGTAAAAACGTTCACCTCTCGGGCGGCGTTGGTATTGGTGGCGTGTTGGAACCCATGCAGGCCGGCCCAACCATCATCGAGGATAACTGCTTTATCGGCGCGCGGTCCGAAGTGGTCGAAGGTTGTATCGTTCGCGAAGGCTCCGTTCTAGGCATGGGCGTGTTCATCGGCCAGTCGACCAAAATCGTTGACCGTGAAACCGGCGAAATCATGTACGGCGAAGTACCCCCCTATTCGGTGGTTGTCGCAGGTTCCATGCCATCGAAAAACGGCATTAACCTCTATTGCGCTGTGATCGTGAAACGCGTGGACGAGCGGACCCGCTCGAAAACCGGCATCAACGAATTGCTGCGTGACTGATGTCAAAACGCTTCGCCTCACTCTGCACCGCGTGGCTAGCCCTTGGGTTGGCCACCACTGCCTTGGCCGGACCATATGATGGGCTCTACTTCCCCGAAGGAGGAGCCGACCATTGGGATTGCCAGCGCGTCGGTGCAGATGGCGGAGCGATTTCCGTGCGAGACAACATGTTTGAGGGGGTGGAGAACCGCTGCACCCTGACCAATCCTGTTGCCGTGCGCGGTATGGAAGCCACGCTTTATGATGCGAAATGCAATGGCGAGGGCATGGAGTACGAGTATCGCATGATGCTGATGTCCAGCCCGCCGGGCCTTACCATTATCCGCGAAGGCTATGCCTCTTATTTCGAACGGTGTGATCAGCGATGAGCAAAGACAATAAGCCCGCAAAAAAGCGCAAGCATCAGGTGTTCACCCTGCTGGTTGAGATTGGCCGCAAGGATGGCGACGGTTTGCCCGATAAGAGCACCGGCGCGGCATTGATGTGCTATGCCTCAGGCGTCGATGAGGCCGAAGCGGTGCGCGAAACCGTTGCGATCCTCAAGCAGGCCGATACCGCCCCGCTTGATGTAACAGGGTACGGCACGCTCGATGAACGTCGCGAACAGGGTCATGACATCCCGGATGAAGAGATCGAATTGATGGATCGGGCCTTGGCAGAGAACGCTGTGATTGTTGCTCAGGTCACGCCGTTTTTCGACAAGCCATAAGGGGTTAGGCGGCGCGGGCTTCGGCCAGAGTGATCGCCTCAAATGGCCCCAAGACCTTGATCCCGGTTCGGGCGTGCTCTGGCATCAAATTGCGAGGCACATCACCGAGCAGGGTTTGATTTAGCTGTTCGGTCCGGCGGCGTAAACGCCCGACATAGAGGCTTTCAAGCTCGGCACCGGCGGCAACCACCGGCTCTTGCCCCGGCAGCAAAAGTTGATGGTATTCAACCATTTGCAGCCCCTCCTCATAGACGGCCGTGAACCCATTCACGAGGCTCAGCGCCGGGATCAAAACCGCCTCGCGGCCGAAAATATACTCAACCTCGGAGCCGCCAATAACCAGCCGTTGATGCGGCGCAACCACAAGGTCCCGCATCAAACCGAGGTAGGGCGCACGCAAACGAACCGGTTGAAACGAACCCAGCGCCGGAACAATCCGCGACACCCTGTGTAACACTGGAACAATGCCGTTCTTGCGGGTGTTAACCGTGTCGCCACAGCGCAAATCAGACACGGCGCGATATCCGGTTGGCGTCATCACCGGAACCTGTCCAACCAGTGACGGCATCGGACCAACGGCCTCGATCTCATCCGACACGGCGAAAAAAATCACGTCCGGGTCCATCTCGATCAACTGCGGACGGCGTGCCAGAGTGTAGATATCTTCGACCAAAAGCGGCGGCGGCGCGGGCGTGGTTTCAACAACAACCGTATCACTTTCGGGGCGCTCAACCGCAATCCGGCCAAAGCGCGCCTCACTGTCCCAACTAAATGTCACCCGAAGGACATCGGTGCGGGCCTCGTGTTTGTGTTGCAAGACGGTGTGGAATACCTCTTCGCCTTGGCTCATCACCAAAACGATCCCGCCCCCCGGTACGGCGCGAAATGAAATCGCCCCAAACCACGGATGCGCCCGTTCATAGGACAAAAGCGTTTGTGGTCGACCATCCGGGGACAAGCGGGTTTCGATCATGATCGACCCCTTGGACATCAACCGGTCGCGTTGTTCAGCCCCGCCTCCGAAAATCCGGGGACAGACCCAGGATTTTCCCTGGCCCGACAACGCGATCCAACTCATGCAACCTTGCTCCTGCTCAGCAGCGTCGCTTCGTGTCTTTGCAGAATGCGACGTGCTGCCGGACCGTACCCCGATCCGGTTTCCGGGTCCAGCTCTGGAAAGACATCTACGATTTCGGCAAGCGTTTCTTCTTCGAAGAGCGATGAGGTTTGCGGCCCCGGCAAAAAGCTTTCACTCAGCAGGCCATTGGCGCGAATGATTTCGTGCTGATCAAAGAGGATATGCACATATTCGACCGTTCCACCTTCTGCGACCCGAATGGAGTGATCGTTGATCAAATGCTTGGCTGCGGCAAGAACTTCGGGTTCTTCGAATAGCAGATGTGCCATAATATCCTGCACCAAAACCCGATGCTGGGGTGATACCATAACGGCCGCATGATCCCCCAAGGCACCAGCGGAAATGCGGATTGGCGCATAATTTCCGCGTGCCGGAACACTTCGACGACCAATCCAACGCAGCGGTTGCGGACCATGATCACGCGTGTTGACCAAATCCCCGGCCACAAGTTTGTGAACCGGTTTCTGCCCGTCTGGTGTTTCGATCATTGTCCCGGCAACAAAACACGGCACCGAGTCCACCGTGACGTAACCCACGTCGGTCTCGCCGGTCGAACTTGTGGCCGTATAGGTGTAGTTTATCGTTTCTTCGTCACCATCACCCAGAACCGACATGGTACCATCGGCGTTCAGGGTGATTTCCTGACCAGTGTTCAAAACGATTGTGTCACCGGCGCTCACGGCGGTGCCGTTGATATGGGTGATCGTCAACGTGCCTGCCGTTCCGTTTTCATCGTTTGCCAAGGCATCGACGACGCTGGAACCTGTGGTGTAGACTGTGACGCTGTCTTCTAACGCAACAAGGGTGGTCTGAACGGAATCTGCCGCGATCAACAAGTTGGAATCGTAACGATTGTCCACAACGTCGGCGACACCAATTCGGATCGAATTCACCTGACCCGCTGTCACCGGCATGGTCAGAGTCATCGTGACCGTGAACCCGTCCATCTCGGTGTTGTATTCATCGTTTGTGTTGGAAATGAACAGATTCTCATTGGTCCCCGAGTTCACGTTCCGAGGGTCAATATCTCCGTCACCGATCGCAACATCGACCTGAACGCCATTCACCCAAACGCCAACGAAATCCTGATATTGCGACGATTGGTATTCCGGGTATTCCTCAGACGAAAACACAAACTGCATCGTCATAAGATCTTCTGTCGGGATGAAATCAACATCCAGATAAGACGCATCATAGGTGCGGGTTCCAGCGGCGGCATTGAAGTCAGAGTTGTTGTTTTGACCGCTCGTATTTGTTGAGGTGTTGGTACGCCAATTCGATTGCCCCCACGAGTTGGTAAAGTCCGTCACCCGCCCGGTGGACAGGATCACGCCCTCGTCCGACGGTGCGACACCCGGAGATGTGCCCAATCCGTCCGAAAAAATCCCGGATGACCGGCTGTCACCGGTATAGCTGGCCGAAACAACGGTGACCCCGTCCCCAAAGATGGTTTGCGCCATCTGGGTTGCATTGGCCCCGGTGTTGATCGGCAGTTCTGATGCTGCGACCATGCTCGTCTGTCTCAATTGCGAGGCACACGACATCTTTTCCCGGCGAACCGAGTTAGACGAAAGATATCACTGAATACTGCGCGCCTGCCTCGGCGTTATCGTTGTTTTGATAATCTGTAACACATCCAACGGGTTGACGTTAACCTTTTCTCAACCTTTACCCTGCGGAACCCTTGGGCGGCCGATGTATTTTCGCCACATTTGCGATTGCTGCCTGACTGCGGTAGCCAAGTCCCAAAGCTTGAGGAGACACCAGATGACCCGCATTGATCCCGCCGAATTGACCGCTCAGCTTGTGAAATGCGCCTCTGTGACACCCGTCGAAGGTGGCGCTTTGGTGCTCCTTCAAGGATTGCTAGAAGAGGCCGGGTTTACCTGCACGCGGGTTGATCGCAATGGCACCCCAAACCTCTATGCGCGCTGGGGAGACAAGGCACACAGCCGGAGTTTTGGCTTTAATGGTCATACGGATGTTGTTCCCATCGGCGACGAAGCTGATTGGCAACACGCGCCCTTTGGCGCTGAAATCATTGACGGTTTCATGTACGGGCGCGGCACCACCGATATGAAATCGGGAGTCGCGGCCTTTGCTGCCGCTGCGATTGACTATGTTCGCGAAACGCCCCCCGATGGCGCTGTTATTCTTGCCATCACCGGCGACGAAGAAGGCGATGCCACCGACGGCACAATTGCCTTGCTGGATTGGATGGATGCCGAAGGCGAGGCCATGTCGGTCTGCTTGGTCGGAGAACCGACCTGCCCCGATCACATGGGTCAAATGATGAAAATCGGACGTCGCGGATCGTTATCAGCTTGGTTCGAGGTCGAGGGCAAACAGGGCCATTCCGCCTATCCGCACCGCGCCTGTAACCCCTTGCCGGCAATGGCGCGCCTGATGGACCGCCTTGCCAGTCACGAGTTGGACCAAGGAACCGCGCATTTCGATGCCTCAACCCTTGCGGTTGTGACCATTGACACCGGAAACCCGGCAACAAACGTCATTCCGGCCAAGTCTTCGGCCTGTGTCAACATCCGGTTCAACGACGATCATACCGGTGCCGAACTTAGCGATTGGTTGCGAAACGAGGCCGCCAAGGTCGATGCCGAGTTTGGCACGACAACAGGCGTCACCATCAAGATTTCTGGCGAAAGCTTCCTCACCCCTCCCGGTCCCCTGTCTGATTTGATCGGCAAAGCCGTCGAGGCAGAGACGGGCCACGCGCCAGAGCTTTCGACCACCGGTGGCACATCAGACGCGCGTTTTGTCAAAAACCATTGCCCCGTGGTTGAATTCGGGTTGGTTGGCAAAACCATGCATGCGGTTGATGAACGTGTCGAAGTCGCGCAAATTCATCAGTTGAAAGCGATCTACACCCGGATTTTGCAGGATTATTTTGCATGATCGTTCGGGTTGCCAGCGATGCCGACATGGACGCCTGTTTCGCGCTCCGCCGCACAGTTTTCATCGATGAACAGAACGTTCCAGAAGAGCTGGAACTTGATGAGCACGATCAAATGGCAGTGCACTTGATCGCTGAGATCGACGGCACGCCAATGGGAACTGCGCGCATGATGTTCGGCGATGACTATGCCAAGGTGGGCCGTGTGTGTGTTTTGCAGTCTGCCCGCGGAACGGGCCTTGGCAAAGCCTTGATGCTTGAAACCATCAAACAAGCCAAACTTCGCCCCGGCATCACAAAAGTCATCCTTCAAGCGCAAATATCGGCGCTTGGGTTTTACGAAGCCCTCGGGTTTGTCGCCCATGGCGGGATCGTCATGGACGCCGGGATTGAGCATCGCGATATGGAAATGGTCCTTGCGTGATGCGCACTGTTATTGTCATGGTCAAGGAACCGCGCCCCGGTCGGGTCAAAACCCGTCTGGGGCACGACATCGGTTATACCCGGTCTGCTTGGTGGTTTCGCCATCAATCCGCCGCCCTTTTGCGCCGCATTCAAGACCCGCGCTGGCAAGTGGTTTTGGCCGTATCGCCCGACCGCGAGGGGTTGCAAAGCCGGGTCTGGCCCCATCATCTACCACGATGGCCGCAAGGTCGCGGCAACCTTGGCGATCGGATGGCGCGCATGATGTCGCTGGCCCCCAATGGCCCGGTTTGCGTTATCGGGGCCGACATTCCCGGTATCAATCGCAACACGCTGTGGACTGCTTTTCAGGGGTTGGCCGGTCATGACGCCGTTTTTGGCCCCGCTATGGACGGTGGATATTGGCTTGTTGGTTTGCGCAACGGCGGGCATGTGCCAAATGGGCTATTTGACGGGGTACGTTGGTCTTCCGAAACGACTCTAACCGACAGTATCGCAAGCCTCGGACAACGACGTGTGGCATTGGTTGATCGTCTGCGCGATGTGGATACCGTCGACGATCTCGCTAAAATCTGAACAACGAATTGCGGATTGCGGCCCAAAGCGCCCCGCATAATCGAATAGGCCATGACGCTGTTGGCAACCCGTGTTACGGGAAAGCATGAGCAAGCTGCCAACAAAACCCGAGATCCTAGATTGGATCAGCGAAAACCCGACCCTCACCTCGAAACGCGACATTTCCAAAGCGTTTGGGATAAAAGGGGCCGCCCGGATTGACCTCAAACGCCTATTAAAGGAGTTGGAGGCCGAAGGTCATTTGCAAAAGCGCAAAAAGACCTATCAAGACCCTGATCGCTTGCCCCCGGTGAGCGTCCTTCAGATGTTGGCGCCAAACAAAGATGGCGATCTCTTTGCACGACCGTTGGAATGGCACGGCGAAGGTGTGGAACCGATCGTACTCTATGTGCCGCGCCCCTCTGATCCGGCCTTGGGCGAAGGCGATCGTATTTTGGCACGGCTTCAGGTCGTGCATGAAGAAGACCACAATTACGAAGCCAGGCTGATCCGCAGCATTGGAACCAGCCCGCGCAAAGTTGTTGGTATCTTTCGCAAAGGGGCCGAAGGCGGGCGGATCATGCCCATCGATAAAGGCAATGACAAAGAGTGGCTTGTTCCAAGTGATGCAACCGGCGGTGCCAAGGATGGCGAGCTGGTTGAGGCAGAGCAGGCCGGGCCCAAAGGGCGGATGGGCCTTCCCAAGGCTCGGATTGTCATGCGTTTGGGGGACCCGACCGAACCGCGCGCCGTTTCGTTGATTGCGATCCACCAACATGGCATCCCCGACGACTTTCCCCAAAATGTGCTTGAGGAAGCCGATAGCATGAAGCCTGCCGGGCTTGCCGGACGCACCGATTTGCGCGACATGCCCTTGGTTACCATCGATCCATCCGACGCCCGTGATCACGACGATGCGGTTTACGCCCAAGCCGACGAAGACCCGAACAATAAAGGCGGACATATCGTTTGGGTCGCTATCGCCGATGTGTCCCACTATGTGCGCCCTGGATCGCGGCTCGACAATGAGGCCCGCAAACGCGGCAACTCAAGCTACTTCCCGGACCGTGTCGTTCCGATGTTGCCTGACCGCCTGTCCGGCGACCTGTGTAGCCTTCACGAAGGGGTGCCACGCGCCTGTCTGGCCGTTCGCATGGTCTTGGACGCCGACGGCAACAAGCTGTCACACGAATTTCTACGCGGTTTGATGCGGTCGCCCGCTTCCTTGAACTATCAAGAAGTCCAAGCCGCCATGGATGGCGCGCCCAACGAGCGGACTGAAGAGCTCATTCATCCGGTCATTCGCCCGCTCTATGCGGCCTACGCGGCGCTCAAATCTGCACGCGAACGCCGCCAGCCGCTCGACCTTGATTTGCCCGAACGCAAGATCGTTTTGGGCGAGGATGGCAAAGTCACCTCGGTCGATTTCACTGAACGTCTCGACGCACACAAGATGATCGAAGAGTTCATGGTTTTGGCCAATGTCGCCGCCGCCGAGACGTTGATTGCCAAGGACACACCGCTTTTGTTCCGCGTGCACGAAGAGCCGCCAGTGGACAAGCTCGACTCGCTTCGAGAAACTGCTCAGAGCGCCGGGTTGATTCTGGCCAAAGGGCAGGTTTTGAAAACCCGGCACCTCAACAAATTGTTGCATGATGCCGCCGGTACAGAAGAAGCCGAGCTCATCAATCTCTCGACCCTGCGGTCGATGACACAAGCCTATTACAGTCCGAAAAACTTTGGGCATTTCGGTTTGGCGTTAATGAACTACGCACATTTCACCTCGCCGATCCGGCGCTATTCCGATCTGATCGTGCATCGCGCTTTGATTACGGCACATGGCTGGGGCGATGACGGGTTGTCACCGGTTGATATCGAAACGCTTGAGACCACGTCGCAACATATTTCCGACACGGAACGCCGCTCGATGATGGCCGAACGGGACACAACCGATCGCTACCTTGCCGCCTTTCTAAGCGATCGTATGGGGGCCGAATTTACCGGGCGTATTTCCGGCATCGCCAAATTTGGCGTCTTTGTAAAACTGGACGAAACCGGTGCCGATGGGCTTGTCCCGATCTCGACCCTTGGCAACGAGTATTTCGATTTTGACCGCGAGGCGGGCACCTTGATGGGCACGAAAACCGGTCGGATTATTGGTTTGGGTATGCGTGCCAAAGTTAAGTTGATTGAAGCCGCCCCCGTCACCGGTGGCATCGCCTTTGAAATGCTTGAGCTTGAAGGCGATGAGATGGAGCGCGGCTCTGGTGGGCGCATGCGGCGCGGCTATGGACGCGGGCGGAGTAAATCCGGACCTTCGCCACGACGCAAAGCCACCAAGTCCAAGATCAAAACCGCCAAGACCAAGCGCAAGGTGTCCCGCAAACGCAAGTGATCTTCACAAATTTCGGGGGACGGTACTCAAACGCTCCGCCCCCTGTCAGTTTTTGACAGCACGTGGCAGTATGTATCTCTCATGTCTCGTACCGAACGCCTTTTTCAGTTGATGGATACGCTGCGCCGCCTGCCGCCCCCTGTGACGGCCGGGCAATTGGCGCAAGAAACCGGCGTGTCTGAGCGCACCCTGTACCGCGACATTGACTCGTTGCGTGGCCTTGGTGCGGTGATCGACGGGGCCGCCGGTTTTGGGTATACCTTGATAGAAGATGCCCATCTCCCGCCACTTAGTTTCGATGACGAGGAGCTTGAGGCGCTTGTTGTTGGATTGCGAGAGGTCAGAGCCGTCGGCGACCCGGCCTTGGCTCAGGCCGCCTCACGCGCCATGGCGCGCCTCAAAGCGCGGCTGCCCGACAAACAAGCGCACCGGTTGAAACATGCGGTTCTAACGGCACACAGGTTTTTCCCAACTCCGGCCCCCGGTATTGATGCCAGCGCGTTGCGCAAGGCCTGTTGGGAAGAAAAACAAGTGGTTTTTGACTATACGGACCGCAACGGTGCCCCGACCCAGCGTGAGGTCAAACCGCTCTCGATCATCTTTTTTGAGCAGAGCCATTGTTTGGTTGCGGAATGCCAGCTGCGACAAGCATTTCGCACTTTTCGGCTTGATCGTATGTCAAACTTGGATGTCACCTCCCGGTCTTTTCGGCCACATCGGGTGGGGCTTCTGCGCGAGGCGCTAAAGCGGTTTACCGGCGAGATCGACAATCAGGGGTAAGTCGCTCTAATCGTCGTCTTCGGGCTGGCAATACCCACCTCGAAAACACCGCTGCAAAGCATCTAGGGTTTTGCGGCGCGGTTCGGGGAATAGCCAGCTTTCGCAAGGATCGGAAATGGCAATATGGCGACCGTTTTCGCGTTTGATAAACACCAAATACTGCCGCCCCGAATCTGGGTGTCCGCACCAAGAGCCAAAGCACTGGATGCGTAATGTCACATGACCTTGAAACGGGTCTTCGAACCCGTCGACCCCAAGGGAGTTCCCGACAAGTTGCGCCCGCAACTCGACATCGTCATGACCACCATCTGACACCGCAGGAGGCAAACGGCTTTCGTCGAAATCCAATCGCCCGACGACCGCGCCCCAACGATCCTCTGACGCATTGGCTTCAATGTAACTTCGTACGGCATCTGGTTTCAGACAGCTAAGCGCCAACGCTGGGTGTGCAAACCCGAGCATAACCAAAATCGCCGTACAAAGCCTTTGCATTACAAATATCCCTTAAAGGCGGTCATAACCTGCTCATAGACACCACGTTTGAAAGGAACAATTTGCTCCAACACCTCATCCGCAGCCAACCAACACCATTTTGAAAACTCGGGATGCTCAACATCAATGTTGATGTGATCGTCGCGACCGTGAAAGCGCAAAAGGAACCATTTCTGCTCTTGCCCTTTGAACCGGCCCTTCCAGATTTTCGGGACAATATCATGGGGTAGATCATAGGCGATCCAACCATCGGTCTGTGCCTCAATCGTCACAAGATCGGCGGACACACCGGTTTCTTCCTCAAGCTCACGCAGGGCGGCGGTTTGTGGGTCTTCGCCTTTATCGATCCCGCCTTGGGGCATTTGCCAGGCGGGCACCTCGCTATCCAAACGCTGCCCTACCCACGCATGCCCATCGGCATTCACAAGCATAACCCCAACATTTTGACGATAGGGGAGTTTGGCAATTTCTTCGGGCGTCATGGGCGTCTCTTTTCTACTGCGTTTGTGCGAAATACCGGCATGGCAGATGTGTCATACCGCAAAGGGCTTTCCAACAGGTTGCCATGACGCCGCCAAACAAAAAAGGCGAGGTTTCCCCCGCCTTTTGAACCGTGTCCAAAGAATGGATGATTATTTCGCGTCGCCCAACGCCGACAAACCACGCAGAATGTCGATGGCATAGGCCAACTGGTAGTCATCTTCGCGTAGCTTGGCCGCGGCTTCGGCCTTTTCGCGGTCTTCTTCGATTTGGCGAATTTCATCTTCGCTCAGCGAGTCATTGTCCAAACGCCCGCGCAAATCCGCTTCGGAGCGGGAGAAGCGGTTGCTAGTTTCTTCTTCTTCCTCGGTCTCGGGCTTGCGGCGGGGCTGTTCTACCACCACGTCTGGCGACACGCCCAGCGCTTGGATCGAACGACCCGATGGGGTGTAATAGCGCGCTGTGGTCAGGCGCATCGCGCCTTCGCCGCGCAAGGGCATAACGGTTTGAACGGAGCCCTTACCAAAGCTTTTGGTGCCCACAACAATGCCGCGACGGTGATCTTGCAAAGCACCCGCGACGATTTCCGACGCCGAGGCCGAGCCGCCATTGATCAAAACAACCAAAGGCTTGCCATCGGCGAGATCGCCGGGGGTTGCGTTGAACCGCTCTCCATCCGCCGGATTACGGCCACGCGTCGATACGATTTCACCGGCCTCAAGGAAGGCATCAGAAACGCGGATCGCTTGGGTCAAAAGACCACCGGGGTTGTTGCGTAGATCAAGAACAAAGCCGTTCACATTGTCCATGCCACCGGCTTCTTCGACCTGCTTGGCAAGGCCGTCGGACAGGTTCGGAAATGTCTGGTCGTTAAACGTTGTCACCCGCAATACGACTGTCTTGCCCTCAAGACGCGAGCGCACAGCGGTCAGTTTGATGGTGTCGCGAATGATCGACACGTCAAAGGGCTCTTCCTCGCCTTCGCGGACAACGGTGATGATGATTTCCGAGCCAACGGGGCCACGCATCAAATCAACCGCTTCGTCCAATTTCAGACCAAGAACAGATTCACCATCAACATGGGTGATGAAATCGCCCGCTTCCATACCGGCGGCATCCGCAGGGGTGCCATCAATCGGGGAAACAACTTTGACGAAACCGTCTTCTTGGGTAACCTCGATACCAAGCCCACCAAATTCACCACGCGTCTGAACGCGCATGTCTTCGGCATCTTGAGGCGGCAAATAGCTTGAATGCGGGTCAAGCGAGGTCAACATGCCATTGATCGCCGCTTCGATCAGGTCCGCTTCGTCCACTTCGGACACATATTGCGCCCGGATGCGTTCAAAGATGTCACCGAAAAGATCGAGCTGTTCATAGACGCTTGCAGGGCGGTCGGCCTCTTGGGCCAGAAGTGGGCCAACAAATTGTGTGGTCGCGACCACCGAGGCCAATGTGCCACCAAGCGCGGCCATGACGAATTTTTTCATTCTCAATTATCCCTTGTCGGTTGCGAACCACAAAAGTGGATCGACGGGCGCATCGCCCTCTCTTACCTCTATATAGAGCGTTTCAGAGCGCTCGGCGCCACCCCCTTCACTCGAAGGTGACGAATTATTCATCTGCATCGTGCCGCCCATGGTGCCAACCGGGCTGCCTTCTGGCAAAACTTGGCCGATTTCACCATAAACCGCATCCAACCCGGCCAAAACAAGCAAAAGGTCGGCTTGTGGTTCAAGAATGGTCACCAAACCGTAGTCAAGCAGCGGTCCGTTGTAGCGAATGGTGGCGGCAACCGGCGTAGTCACCAAGGCCTGCGGCTGGGTCGCGACGACGATACCGGGGCGCGTGACCCCCGCCGCATCGGATTCGCCCGCCTGACGCAAAATCACGCCACGCACGGGCAATTGCAAAAGCCCCATTCGGTCATCGATCCGTGTCGTCGTTATCGGGGCATCGTCTTCGGAGATTTGAGTAAGCCCCGATGCAAACCCCTGAAGCGTTTCCGTGGCTGAAATCAGAATCGCGGTTTTGATTGGGTCTTCGGTGAAACGACGCGGCAAATCGGTTCTATCGGCAATGGCTTTGGAAAGGGCGGTCCGGGCATCTTGCACCCCACCCAACCCCTTTTCGAGGGTCTGAGCCGCGTTTTGCTGAAGCTCTCGCAGGGCGCTGACCTCTTCAAGGTCTGCGCGCAATTCTGACGCCTGCTGCGCCAGTCCGGGTGTGACCGACGCCACCAACATACCTGAGCGCGCCATGCCCAGAGGTCCTTGGGGGTGCAAAAGAGTTTTCGGTTCCGCCACACCACCCATTGCCGTCAAAACACCTAGCAATTGCTGAATCTCTGCCTCTTGTGACTCGAGCTTGAGGCTCAGCTCGGTTTCACGAATAGCAGCGGCGCGAAGCCCTTCGCGCATGGCAGCAAGGCCATCTTCATAGGCGCGCACGGTTTCCGTCAACGCCTTGACACGATCCCGTGCACTTTCCGCCTGATCCAAGCCAATGGACGCTGCATCTAACGCATCGGCGGCGGCGCGGGCCCCGGCCCCGCCATCCTGAGCAAACAGCGGCGTGGCACAGAGGCAAAAGATCAGCGCGAGGCGTTTCACTTGATCAGGCTCTCCCCTGTCATTTCGTCCGGTTTCGCAAGGCCCATAACCTGCAACAGGGTCGGCGCAACATCGGCCAAACGGCCCGCTTTCAACTCCGCCCCTTCAGGACCACCAAACAACACGACGGGCACCAAATTAGTGGTGTGCGCCGTGTGCGGCCCGCCGGTTTCAGGATCGACCATGGTTTCGCAATTGCCGTGATCGGCAATAACCAGCATCGCGCCACCTTTTTCTTCAAGCTTAGCAACGACCTGCCCCAAACCGGCATCCACCGCTTCGCAAGCCTTGATCGCCGCATCAAGATCACCAGTATGGCCCACCATATCCGGGTTGGCGTAGTTCACAACAATCAGGTCATAGCCATGATCAATGGCACCAAGGAACTGCTCGGTCACTTCGCCGGCGCTCATTTCGGGCTGCATATCATAGGTCGCCACCTTGGGCGATTTGGGCATGAAGCGGTCTTCGTTGACCTCTGGCACCTCAACACCTCCGTTCAAAAAGAACGTCACATGCGGATATTTTTCAGTCTCGGCCAAACGGAATTGCGTCTTGCCTTGCTCGGCCACCCAATGGCCTAGGGTATTGGTGATTTCACGCTTTGGATAGGCGGTGGTCATATAGCCGTTGTGCGCATCGGAATATTCGACCATCCCCAAAAGTGCCGACAACTCTGGCGCTTTTCGTTCAAAGCCATCAAACTTCGACGCCCCAATGGCCGCCAAAATCTCGCGCGCGCGATCCGAGCGGAAATTTAAGCAAAAGAACCCGTCCCCAGCTTGAACACCGGCGTAATCGCCGATCACAGTTGCGGGTATGAACTCATCTGTCACGTCCTTGGCGTAGTTTTGTGTGACCGCGGTGACAGCATCATTCGCCGCCTCGCCCTGCCCCAAAACCATTGCATTATAGGCGGTTTCAACACGTTCCCAGCGGTTATCCCGATCCATCGCATAATATCGACCGGTAACCGTGCCAATCAACGCGCCCATAGGCAGACCATCCACCAAGTCACTCATGAACACCTTGGCCGAACTTGGCGCAACGTCGCGCCCATCGGTCACCGCATGGAAAACCACCTCAACACCTTGATCTAGGATCGCTTGGATCGCGGCTTTGATATGGTTGATATGGCCGTGGACGCCGCCATCGGAGACAAGCCCCATAAGATGCGCCCGCCCGCCTGCTGCTTTGACCTTGGTCGCGAAATCGACAACTGCGGCATTGGTGAAAAACGAACCATCTTCGATCGCCAGATCAATCTGGCCCAAATCCATCGCCACAACCCGACCCGCGCCGATGTTCGTATGCCCCACCTCAGAGTTCCCCATCTGCCCGGTCGGCAGGCCAACATCAGGCCCATGCGTGATGAGCGTGGCGTTGGGGCAGGTTGCCATCAACCGGTCCATTGTTGGCGTTTTGGCCAAATAGGGGGCGTTGGCAGCGGTGTCATCGGACAGGCCCCAACCGTCGAGGATGGTCAAGATTACGGGTTTGGTCATGAAATAGGCCCTTGCATACGGGGAGTTGAGCGCTGTTTAGCAGCCCCAGCGCAAGATGCGAAGGGGGCCGCGTGCAACAACGTGATAACGGCTTGTTTTTGCTTCTAAGCCTACGAAAGTTCGTGCGCCCACGGTGGATTGGCACCGGCGCGCGACACGGTCACCGCGGCAACCTTGGCCCCATGGGCAAGCGCCGCTTTGGCTTGATCGCCGGTCATGCCCTTGAGCGCCGCTTTTGAAAGCAAGCCCAGCTCGGACAGCTTGGCCAAAACACCGGCGTTGAAAGTGTCGCCCGCGCCGACCGTATCAACAACCTGTACCTTTTCGACCGGAACAGAAACTTGCGAGCCATCGGCAAGATAGCCAGACGCGCCATCCCCGCCGCGCGTTACGATGATCATAGCCGCCCCACGGTTCAAAAGCGTTGCGACCTTTGCGTCCAACCCGGCGTCGCCCGGCACAATCCAATCTAGGTCTTCATCCGACACTTTGATAATGTCACATTTGGCAAGCATCTTGTCCAAACGGGTGCGATAGCGGGCCTCGTCTTGGATGAAACCGGGGCGAATGTTTGGGTCAATCATCACGGCACGCGTGTCACCATTACGCTGCAAAAGGTCCGCATAGGCATCGGCACCCGGCTCACAAGCTAGGCTGATACCACCAAAATAAAGCGTGTCTATCTCGTCGGTCAGATCCGGCATGTCGTGCGGCTGAAGCATACGCCCTGCGGAGTTTTCGTCGTAAAAATCATAGGTTGCGTGACCATCACGCAGTTGCACAAAGGCCAAAGTGGTCGGGCGAGCGGCCTTGATCACCAGATGTGTGTCGACCTTGCTTGCCTCTAAATCCGCTTTGAGCTGTTGCCCAAACATATCCGTCGACAGCCCCGTCAGCATCGCCACCTCTGTCCCCAAGCGCCCCAGAGCCACCGCCGTATTGAAAATCGCGCCGCCAGTATGCGGGACGAAACCGTCGCGTTGTGTGTTTGTTGGCGTTGGGATCATGTCGATCAACGCTTCGCCACAGCACAAGATCATGGCAAAATCCTTTCGGGAATGTTTCCGCTAACAGTGCCAATACCGACCTGCTTATCCATGCGTCAAGAGGGCGACGGCACTCGGCAATTGGTATTTATATAAGTGATTGTTGACCACGACTTTTTTACCCGGCACACTTTTCAAGATAAATTCAGGTCTTGAGACTTGGATACGGGAGGTTCCGATGCCATCAAATCTCTCTGATTTAGAGTTCATCCAAGCGCTGTGCGAAGATGGCGGCTTACGACTGTCCGACACTTTTAGCGAGGCGGGCATTGGCCTCTTGCATCTTGACCTGGCAACTCGAGACATCAGTTTCAGCCGGAGCTTGGCGGAACGTTTGGGGTTGGATACCGGCGGGCATTCATCACAGTTGGATGTGCGCCAAATGTTTGTTCATCCCGACGACCACTGGATGCCGGAACCGGCGATGATCGCCCATATTGAACACGGCCAACCCTATGAAACTCTTATGCGTTTCAAACATGCGAATGGTCAGTATCTGTATTGCCGCACAATCGCCAAAGCTTTCTTTGATGCCGACGGCAAGCCGGACAAAATGATTGGGATTGTGCGCGAAGTTGATGCGCATGAACGTGGAAAAGAGGCGATGCGTCGGGCTGAACGCATGGTCAAATTGGGAAATTGGCATCAAAGTTTGACCACTGGAAAGACCACATGGTCCGAAGGCATGTTTATCATCCACGGGGTTGTGCCCGGCACAATGGACGTGTCCGAAGATTGGGTGTTTGACCAGTTTTTTGCCGAAGATCGTCCGCGTGTCCGCGATGAAATCTCAAATGCAATTGCGCGGGCCTCTCCGTTTGAATTTCGCGCCCGCATTTCGACTCCGAATGACGAAGTCCTGACCCTTCACATTGTTGGCGATGTCGAAATCGGCGCTAAGGGCGAGGTGGTGGCCTATTATGGCGTTGCCCGCGACATCACCCATGAGCTGCAGCGTGAAACCCTTTTGATTCAGTCGCAGAAAGCCGAATCAATCGGCAACATGGCGGGCGGCGTCGCCCATGACTTCAACAATCATTTGGCCGTGATCCTTGGCAATCTGGAATTGATGCAGGAAGAAACCGACGATCCGGTTTTGCAGCGTCACATCAAAACCTGCATCAATGCCGCCACCAACGGCGCGGAACTGACAAAAAATATGCTTAGCTTTGCGCGCAAAGCTCCGCTTGTCCCGCAGCTCCTCGACATCAATCAGGTGGTGAAAAACACCGATCAATGGGCCCGGCGCACTCTCCCTGCGACGATCTCAACAGAAGTTTCGTTGCAAGCAGGACTATGGAAAACCGAGGTCGACAGAAGCTCGGCCGAAAGCGCCCTGCTCAACCTTATTTTGAATGCACGCGACGCGATGCCGGACGGCGGCAAGCTGACTATCGAAACCTCGAACATGCGCATCGACGATGACTTCATTCACAACCGCAACGAAGATCTTCAACCCGGCCGTTATGTGATGCTGTCTGTCAGTGACACGGGTCACGGCATTCCGGAATCGATGCTCAACTCCATTTTCGACCCGTTTTTCACCACAAAAGAACCGGGCAAGGGCACCGGTCTTGGGCTTTCTATGGTGATGGGTTTCATGAAGCAATCCAACGGCACCCTACGTGTCTATTCCGAAGTCGGAACCGGCACCACATTCAATGCCTATTTCAAAGCTGCCTATACCGCCGAGGCGGACCAGCCGGCCCCAACCATCACCCTGGTCGGTGAGCAAACAAAAGACCGTCGCATCCTTGTTGCAGAGGATGAAACAGGTGTGGCCGACATCTTGCTGCGCACTCTGAGCAATGCCGGGTACAAGGTGACACTGGCGGAAAACGGCGACGTGGCCAAAGCGATCTTTGAAAAAGACCCGCATTTCGATCTGCTTCTGACTGACATCGTGATGCCCGGCACCCTACAGGGAAGCGCATTGGCGAAAGAGCTACGTGCGATTCGTGGCGATCTGCCCGTGGTCTTTATGTCAGGCTATGCAAATGAGGCTATGGTGCATGGTAACGGCCTGCGCCCAGAAGACATCCGGTTAATGAAACCCGTGCGACGGCGCGATTTGTTGGCGGCGCTTGAAAAGGCATTGAACAAGTGACTGCACTTAAAACGGACCACCCGTTGTGGCACCAAAACAAGCATCTGATTGAAAAAGGAAATTGACCATCGGAGGATGATGGTGCCCAGAAGAGGACTCGAACCTCCACGGCCTTGCGGCCACTGGCACCTGAAGCCAGCGCGTCTACCAATTCCGCCATCTGGGCACGGTTGGTGGAGCGCGGTTTAAGCGTGTCACCCTAGGGTGTCAACAATCTTTTTGAAAGAAACCTCCGCGCGGCAATCCTACACCTTGTAGGGGCGGCCCAAGGCCGGTATTCCTGCGGCCAAGCTCGCATGCATGAGGAGAGACCCAATGCCAAAACTCGTCACCATTTTCGGCGGAGCGGGATTCCTGGGGCGGTATATCGCCCGACGCATGGCAAAAGAAGGGTGGCGCGTTCGCGTTGCCGTTCGCCGTCCGAACGAGGCGCTTCATGTGCGCCCTTATGGCGTTGTTGGCCAAGTGGAACCTGTTTTTTGCAACATTCGCGATGATGCCAGCGTGCGCGCCGCCATGGATGGTGCAGATGCGGTTGTGAACTGCGTCGGCACCTTCGACAAATCCGGCAAAAACAATTTTGACGCGGTCCATGTTGATGGTGCGGGTCGCATTGCACGAATCGCCACCGAGTTGGGTGTCAGTCAGATGACCCATATTTCGGCCATCGGTGCCGATGCCGGATCAAGCAGCCTATATGCCAAGACCAAAGCCCGCGGCGAAGAAGCGGTATTGGCGCATAAACCAGACGCCATCATCCTTCGCCCATCGGTTTTGTTTGGTACCGAGGATCAATTCTTTAATCGGTTCAGCACCATCTGCCGGTACTCGATGATCTTGCCGCTTGTCGGTGGAAACACCAAATTCCAGCCGGTTTATGTCGATGACGTCGCCAAAGCCGCTGCTCAAGCTTGCCTTGGCCAAGTGGACGCAGGAATTTATGAGCTTGGCGGCCCAGATGTTCGGACCTTCCGTGGCCTCATGGAGGACATGCTCGAAATTATCCATCGTCGGCGTCTTATCGTGAACATGCCATTTTGGCTGGGTACGATCATTGCACCGATATCCGAAGTGGTTGGCAAGCTGTCACTTGGCTTGGTCCCCGCTCAGATCACCAGTGATCAGGTGCGCAGCCTAAAGACCGACAATGTCGTCTCTGAAGGAGCCCAAGGTTTTGAAGCCTTGGGAATCACTCCAACCGCCTATGAACTCATTCTGCCGGAATACCTTTGGCGCTTCCGCCCTACGGGTCAGTTTGACGCCATCAAGGATTCGGCCAAAAACCTACGCACGCAGTAAGAATTGATCGGGGCAATACCCCCGCAAACGCCAATGGGCTCCATCCGCTGGATGGGGCCTTTTTCTTGCCAAAGACGCTCCAAAGCCCGGCCCATGTTACGGTAGTGAAACCGCAAATGCGGCTTGGACATCAGAAACAATTCGGGCCCCGCAATGCGAAGCCCGGTGTTTGGTTTGGTTTTGAATGGGCCCGACGTCAATGCGGGCGGCGAAGCTGTGAAAACGCTTCACCGTTGCAGCAGCCGGGTGGCGGTGTCGTCACAACCTCAACCTGTTCCGCCAGCCATTTTTCACAAGCCTCAACCAAGGCACAACCCCGGCAATGCGTGACCATGCGCGCATAAGACTCGGGTGCTAGATTGCCGGTTTGCATCTCTTCACTCAGGCTAAGCCCCATCGTGCGCGCCACGCTTCGCGTCATAAAGAAGTGACGGGCAGGATCACCCAGGTGTTGGGTCATGGCATTAACTCCTCAAGGTCTGCCTTGATCTCAGCAAGGCGGGTACGGTTCACACAGGGCTGCGGCAAGTCGCGCAGAACCTCACGCGACTGGTCTAGCCAGCGACCACAGCCATCGGACCAGTCACAGCCACGACAATGCGTCACAATATCAGCCCAGTCTTTCTGGGACATGATGTCAGCATCAGCAGCCTTGACCAGATCTATGCCGGTTGCCTTGGCCATGCGTTGAACCAGCCAGAAATGCTCATTCTCGGGGCCAAGAACCAATTTGGTTGGTGGCGTGTCTTGTTGCTCAACCATAAGTTAAATCCGTTTCAATTTTGCAAACAGCGACGCGTTGCGGCAATACTTGGGGGGCGTTTCTGCCGCGGCGGCGGTGTCGCCTTTCAACCAATCTGCACAGGCTTCTGGACGTTTGCAGCCCGTACAACGAAGCACGGCATCGTCCAAATCTGGGATCGGCAACCGCCCGGTCAAAACCTCGTCTTCAAGGTCCAGCCCAACGGCACAAGCCATGTCATCGAACAAGCTGGCATGACGTTTTAATGTCTCTCGGCTTTGCATTTGCGATTCCCTCTTGATCCTGTTGGACAAGCGGGAGGTTAGCGTCGGACATGAAAAACGCCTTGATACAGGTCAACGCGGCAAGGAACCGCCAATTGACCAAGGACAAACCGCTACATCGCAGCCGCCGCATCGCGGACGGTTTGACGACGAGCCGCGTTCGGCGGATGGGTTCCCAGGAACTCATTGCCAGGGTCGGGAATGCGCGTAAAGAATTCGGAACCGCGGATTGGATCGTAGCCCGACTTTGCCGCAATCACTGTGCCCAACCGGTCCGCTTCTAGCTCAAACTCTTTTGAAAACGACCGCGCCCCAATTGCCGCGCCCAGTTGTTCCGCGTTGCGCACCGTTTCCGGATCAGCCCCGCCAAGCGCCGCAATCCCCGACAAAACAACCGCCCCGTAAGTTGCGGTTTCCCGGGTGCGTTCGAGATGCTTAAGGATATGGTGCGCCGCCTCGTGGCCCATAATAAAGGCCAGTTCATCAGCATTTCGCACGGATGTGATCAGCGCAAGATTGAAAGCAAGGATGGGACGGCCAAACCGGTCAACGGTTTGAAAGGCGTTTGGTGCCTGATCTGGGCGATCATCAACAACGATCTGAAAATCGCAATTTCCACGTCCAACGGCCTTGCGGCATTCACGCTCTGCAACCGGTTCTACCGTTTGTACAACCTGCACAAACTGACGTGCAGCACGGGCGGCTTGCCTCTGAATCTCTGGATCAATTGGCTTTGTTTGTGGAGTTTGCGTGGTTTGTGCGGGTCCGGCCACAGGACCGGATGACGGGACGGACACCGTCGCGCAAGCCGACAGCAATATAAAAATCAAAGGCAATAGTCGCGTCATCATGGGCCCCATTTGGTTGAGGTGACCATAGGCGGCGAATGTTGCAAGGGCCACCCCTGAGCCTTCAATTGACAGTGACCGGCGGTTTTCTAGTTCCGCCCTGCTCCGAACACGGTTACCATTCCATCATGTTTAGTATTGAACACGAATTCGACGCCACGGTCGTTACGCTTGTGGATGAAGGGGCAAAGCCCTTGCAAGAGGATGTGATTGTCTCTTCGTTTGAGGAATGCGTAACGGTTGAACAATATGATCCGCGCACCGAAGAAACGCAAAAGGTGACGTTATCGATTTCGCAAATGCGCGATCTGGTGGCGGCCGTGTCCTTGCCCGAAGGTGTTTACACACGTCCTAAGGACGAAGATAACCCTTAGTCGATCCGAATAACCTTGTCCCGCGAGGTCTCTCCACGGATCAGTGACAGGCGTGATTTTGGTACGCCCAGCGCCTTGGCCAAAAGCTTGATCACCGCTGCGTTGGCTTTGCCATTCTCGGGAACCGTGGTCACATAAATGCGCATTTCACCGCCCTTGCGTTCGATTGCGTTACGCGATGCTTTGGGCGTGACACGCACCGCAATGGTGGTTTCTGAAAGGGCGAGATCGGTCAAATCGGGCAAGCGCATGGGGACTGGCTACCAACCTCGGCCGATTTGCGCAACTTTGGCGGTTGAAACCTAGCCCGTTAGCCCTGACATATGCACAGCGACAACAGGAGAGACCATGCCGAGCCCAAACCCCCAAGCCCTTGATTTCCTGCTGACCCGCCGGTCTCGCCCTGCCAAAACGCTATTGGCCCCCGCTCCGGACGACGCGCGGTTGAAACGTTTGCTGACTGCTGCGGCACGAAGCCCGGACCACGGCAAGCTAGAACCTTGGCGGTTTGTCGTCTTGCGCGATGCGGCCTTGCAACGGCTGGCCGGTGCCGTGCCCGCCTGTGGCGCGCGTCTTGGCAAATCGCCCGAAGACATTGCCAAAGCGCAAGCCGCCTTTGCCGATAGCCCTTTGTGCGTCGCTGTGATCGAAAGTCAAAAAGAAAGCCCCAAAGTCCCGGCCATTGAACAAAGCTACTCAGCCGGTGCCGTTTGTCTTGCCTTGCTCAATGCCGCCTTGGCGGATGGCTGGGGGGCCAATTGGCTCTCTGGTTGGGCCTCTCATGACCGAACATTCATTGAAGGTGAACTGGGCCTTTCGACCAATGAACGTATTGCCGGTTTCTTGCATATCGGCACCGAAAAATTCGCCCCACCAGAGCGGCCTCGCCCTGACCTTGATGCCATTACCACTTGGGTAGACGAATGATTATCAGTGCTTTTCTCTCCGCCATCGCCCAGATGAGCGACAAACGCTTCCGCTCGGTTTTGCTGCGCGGCGTGGGTTTGGCGATTGCCATCTTGTTCGCGATCTCAAGCCTGTTCATCTGGGGTGTCGGTTTCTTTGTCGGCGACGCCGTCTCCCTGCCGTGGATCGGCGAAGTTCAGTGGCTCGACAATGTGCTCAGCTGGGCCATGGTACCCTTGATGATCATCTTGTCGGTCTTCCTGATGGTGCCTGTTGCCTCGGCCATCACATCGATCTTTTTGGATGATGTTGCCCAAGCGGTCGAGGATCGCCACTATCCCGGCTTGCCACCCGCCAGCGAAGTCAGCATGTCAGACGGATTGCGCGACACGGCGAGCTTTCTTGGTGTGATGATTGCCGCCAACCTTGTGGCACTGATCTTGTATATGGTCTTTGCCCCGCTTGCGCCGTTTATCTTTTGGGCGTTGAACGGGTTCTTGCTGGGCCGCGAATACTTTACACTGGCCGCCATTCGCCGGGTTGGCCGGGTCGAAGCCACGAAGCTTCGCAAACGTCACATGGTAACGATCTGGGCCGCCGGGGTGTTGATGGCAATGCCACTATCGATTCCGCTGGTGAACCTGTTCATTCCGGTTTTGGGTGCCGCAACCTTTACCCACATCTTTCACCGTCTGAACAAATAGGGGCGCAAATTAGCGCCCCCTTTCCTCTTATCCGCCGCGGTTTTCGAACTTGGTCCACTGGGCAATGTCATCGACCGTAATAGTCTCGGTAAGAATGACCGTGGCCACAATCGCCCATATGACAAAGGCGATACCTGTGGTGATCCACGCCTTGCGCTTAAGGTTGTGTTCCTGTGGGCTACCGGCATGCGTGCCGGGCACAATCTCACCGGATTCACCTTGAGTTTTTAGCCGGATCGGAATCACGACGAGAAACGTCATGAACCAGAAGACAGCGTATAGAACGAGACCTGAGGTGATCCCCATCAGACCTGCTCCAGCTCCACGAGGCAGCCGTTAAAGTCTTTGGGGTGCAGGAACAAAACAGGCTTGCCGTGCGCACCAATTTTGGGCTCACCGGTTCCAAGAACCCGTGCACCGGTTTCGGTTAGATGATCCCGCGCGGCAATGATATCATCAACCTCATAGCAAATATGATGGATGCCGCCTGCTGGATTCTTGTCAAGGAACCCCTGAATAGGGCTGCCTTCACCCAGCGGGTAAAGCAGCTCAATCTTGGTATTGGGCAATTCGATGAAAATCACGGTCACGCCGTGGTCGGGTTCATCTTGCGGGTCGCCAACTTTGGCCCCCAAAGCATTGCGATATTGATCTGCGGCGGCCTGTAGATCCGGCACCGCGATGGCAACGTGGTTCAAACGTCCAATCATGTTTCTCTCCCAGTCCTGTCGTCGCCTTGCGTTATGGCCCGGACGCCACAAAAGGGGCAAGCAGATGTCCAAACCCTGCGGCCTTTAACCGCTTGTTCACCAGCATTGATGAATCCTGTGTAACGACTCGCACCTCAGGAGGGGATCATGGACGACGATGACCTAATGCACACACACCTACGGCCAACTGCCACACGGCCGCTACTTGGATTAACGATTCTAGTTGTAGAAGACAGCCGCTTTGCCTGTGACGCGATGCGTCTTTTGTGCCTGCGATCCGGCGCACGCATTCGCCGCGCCGATTGCTTGAAATCGGCACGGCGCCATTTGCAGGTGTATCGCCCAAGCGTGGTGATTATCGATCTTGGCCTGCCTGATGGATCAGGGGCCGAGCTGATTTCCGAACTCTCCATTGCCTGCCCACGGGTCGAAGTTATCCTTGGAACAAGCGGCGATAGCTTTGCCGAAGAGGTCGCCTTGGCCGCGGGCGCGGATGGGTTTCTTGCCAAACCGATTTCATCTGTTGTCGCGTTTCAAAACGCCATCATCTCGGCCTTGCCGCTTGAACGCCAACCCAATGGCCCACGCCTTGTAAGCGACGATCCGGTTCTACCCGATCCTCTGGCGTACCGCGATGACATGGCCCATGCAGCCGACGTATTGGATGACCGCGAAGATGATCGATCGCTGGCCTATGTGACCCAGTTTTTGACCGGTGTCGCGCGTAGCGCCGGCGATGGCATTCTACAAAAAGCCGCAGAAGATTTGGCACAAGCGCGCCAATCTGGACGCCCTTTGCAATCGGATTTGGCCAAAGTCGCCGCTCTGGTTCAGGATCGTATGACCGATAGGATCGCTATGTAGCACCAGCTAGAGAAGCAAGTTCGGGTCATCCCCCAAATCGAGCTGGGGGAAAATATCCCGCTCAACGGCCCCTGATGGCAATCCGAACAAATCGCGGATCAACCATCCGGTATAGGCACGCAAATCACGTGTCGGCATCAAATCGCGCCGCTGAAAGAGATCTGCTTCGTTAAGGCCGGGCCAATCGGCATGAACACGGCCACCGCGAATGGCCCCCCCTGCCAACACCATGGCCCCACCGGTGCCGTGATCCGTTCCCTTAGACCCGTTGAAACGTGCTGTTCGGCCAAATTCGGTTATCGCCACGACAGCCGTGCGCTTCCACGCCGGGCCTTTGAGCTCTGACTTCAAAGTAAGGATTACATCAGACAAAGCTGATAGAGATCGGGCCAAAACACGCCCTTGGTTGGCGTGCGTGTCCCAGCCGTTCAGTGAGAAAGACGCGATGCGTGCGTCTTTGCGCAATCGTCCGGCGGCAAATTTCGCCACGCGGGTTTCATAGCTGGTTCCGCGTCCGGCTGCTGCATTGTCTTGCAACATCGACATCATGTCTTGCATGCCCCCTTCAACCGCCACCGCATCGCCATCGGAATCCGCTAACCGTAGCCCCTCGGCCAAGGCCGCTGACATGGCCGGATCATCCTTAGTCACCAATTGCGCCAAACGGATTGCTTGTGAGCTAAGGGCCAAATCAACATCGGGCGACCACCGCTGGACGGTTTGCGCACCGCCCAAAATGTTCAACGGATCGCTCCCGATGGCATAAGCCATTTCTGCATTTTGCCCCGACATATGCCCCATCATCCGGTTAAGCCACCCATCCCGGACCTTGCCATCCTGAAGCGAGAAACCGCCCGCCTCTAGCAAATCTTGACCGTCAAAATGGCTACGCTTGTCCCGGTAGGGCGTTGAAACCGCATGCACAAAGCCAAGTTGTTGATCTTGCCACAAGGGCAACAACGGGCGTAGCGCCCCATGCATGGCGAAAAAGCCGTCCAAATCTATGTAACCCTCATCACCAAGGGTGAGAGGCCCCCGCAAACCCGAAAATCCCGCATCACCATAGGGGGCCACCGCTCCCATCCCATCCATGCCGCCGCGCAGAATGATCACCACCAACCGCTTGTCGCCGGGGGCCGACGCAAAACTTACCGGCGTTAGCAAGGGACTTGCCGCCAAAGAGCACCCCAAGGCGACCGAACGGCTTAGAAATGATCGACGATCCATGACTTATGTCCTTTGAAAGGCAGGAGAAATGAGCACAAGCCCAATGCCGTCTGCGCGGCTTTCGGCGGCACCGGCGGCGAAACGCACAGTGTCATTGGCCCGCGACCCCAAGGCCGTTTTAACGAACTCACGCGGATCAGGTAGTTGCGGCACCAAAAGGCTTGGCACAATCACCGCCCATTGTAGCCGCGCCGCCATCCCTTGAGGCGTGATCCAAGCGCTGTCGTCTTCGTCCAATCCATCCGGGCCGCTGGGCCTTTGCCAGATATGCCCCATCAGGCGCAAAGGGTCAAAAAACCGTTGCCGCATCTTCTTTTCGGTGAGCGACTGCACCGTTCTTGGATGGACGTTCAAGGCCCTTGCAGCCGAGCTCACAAACTCAAAAGGCTGCTTAAAATTCGGATTGCGATCCGTCCAGGCCATTGGATGGCGCAGCATGGCTTCGTAAACGACGCTCAGTTCCCCATCGCTGTCGCGCCAAACCCGCTCAATCGCCGCAACCAAATCGGGATCAGGGCGATCAGATACAAAATGCGTTGCTAGTTTGGTAGCCATATGCCGGGCCGTCGCCGGGTGCACGGCAAGGTCGCGCAACACAACATGGATGTCACGAATATGCGGTTTGTCGCCACCATAAGACGTCCCCAAAACTATTTCTTCACCCGGTTCCGCGAGGCTCTTTTGGAAATGTCGCCCTTTGTTGGCCTTAAAGGTCAGGCCAGTCAAAAGCTCTGCCAACTCACGCACGTCACCCTGAGTATAGGGACCATCAACCCCAAGCGTGTGCAGTTCCAGAATTTCTCGTGCAAGGTTTTCGTTCAGTCCAAATTTGCCCGGTTTTTTCTTGGCTTGACGCGAATTTGGCCCGGCCGAGCGATCTTGATCAAGGTAGTGAACCATCAACGGATGGGTCACACTCGCAATCAGCAAGTCACTGAAATTTCCCGACATATTTGGGCGAATGGCGCTTTCGACAAAGGGGGACACACCGCGACGGATGACCCCGGCTTTGCCCGCTGTGGTGAAATGATCCGCCCAAAACCCTTCAATTCTTTCTTTGAACGGTGTCTGAGAATGGGTGCGCCGCAAGACGTGTGACGCCATCCACGTCCAATGATCCAACCGGGCTTGCTTTTTTAGCAACCGTATCTCTTTGCGTAGGGTTTCCCCGGCATCCGTACCGCGATTTTTGCGAAACTCTTTTTGGAGCTCTTCACGTTTGACCATGCGCAAGCGGAACTCGGGAAAGCTTTCGATCGGGAAACGATCGGCCATCTCGTCAGGGCGGTCCAATCCGGCCAAAAATTCACCTACACTCTCACTCGGTGCAATGTTTGGCGATAACCCGCACCCGAAACGAATTTCGGCAAGGATTGGATCGAAAGACATAAATGGCTCGCTCGTTTTGTTCCTGAACCCGACAATAAGAAAAGGCCGATGCGATTGCACCGGCCTTCTCGTGTCATGTCGAGTCATTGGCGATTGGTTGCCAAAATGAGGTTATTGATCCTGCGGAATGACGCGTAGGCCCAGTTCCATCAACTGATCAGATTGCGGATCGCTCGGCGCGTTCATCATGAGATCTTCGGCACGTTGGTTCATTGGGAACATCATGACTTCGCGGATGTTTTGCTGATCCGCCAGCAACATCACGATCCGGTCGATCCCAGCGGCACAGCCACCGTGGGGCGGGGCACCGTATTGGAACGCGTTGACCAAGGCACCAAAACGGCTCTCGACCTCTTCTTTGCCATAACCGGCGATCTCGAACGCTTTGTACATGATTTCCGGTCTGTGGTTCCGGATCGCGCCCGAGACCAATTCGTACCCATTACAGGCCAAATCGTACTGATAGCCCAACACGTCGAGCGGGTTGCCCTCAAGCGCTTCGGCACCACCTTGGGGCATCGAAAACGGGTTGTGTTCGAAATCGATCTTGCCGGTGTCTTCGTCTTGTTCGTAGATCGGGAAGTCGACAATCCAGGCAAAGGCAAAGCGATCTTTGTCGAGCAGGTTCAACTCAGTGCCGATCACATCACGGGCTTTACCTGCGATTTTTTCAAAGGCTTTGGGTTTGCCGCCCAAGAAGAACGCCGCATCGCCAATGCCAAGGCCAAGCTGTTGGCGGATGGCTTCGGTGCGCTCGGGGCCGATGTTTTTGGCGAGCGGACCGGCAGCTTCCATGCCGACTTCGACTTCGCCGGATTTGATCTTGGCTTGGGCTTCTTTGACTTTGATGCCCAGTTCCTGCGCCACAGAGTCAGCGGTTTTTTCACGCCAGAAGATGTAGCCCATGCCGGGCAGACCTTCGCCTTGCGCAAATTTGTTCATCCGGTCACAGAATTTGCGCCCGCCGCCGGTTGGCGCAGGAATGGCGCGAACTTCGGTGCCCTCTTGCTCCAACAACTTGGCAAAAATCGCAAAGCCGGAGCCGCGGAAGTGTTCGGAACAATCCTGCATTTTGATCGGGTTGCGCAGGTCTGGCTTGTCGCTGCCGTACCATTTGGCGGCATCACGATAGGAAATCTGCGGCCACTCGTGTGGCGCATCAACCTTTTTGCCTTCGCCGAACTCTTCAAACACCCCGGCCAAAACGGGCGCGATGGTGTCAAAGATGTCTTGCTGCTCAACAAAGCTCATCTCTAGGTCGAGCTGATAGAAATCGGTGGGCGAGCGATCGGCGCGTGGGTCTTCGTCGCGGAAACATGGCGCGATCTGGAAGTATTTATCAAAGCCCGAAACCATGATCAGCTGTTTGAACTGCTGCGGGGCCTGTGGCAGCGCATAGAACTTGCCTGGCTGTTGACGCGATGGCACGAGGAAGTCGCGCGCACCTTCGGGCGAGGACGCGGTGATGATCGGCGTCTGGAATTCGCGGAAGTTCAAATCCCACATGCGTTTGCGCATCGAGGACACAACATCAGAGCGCAGGGCCATCGACTTTTGCATCACATCGCGACGCAGGTCGAGATAGCGGTACTTGAGACGGGTTTCCTCAGGGTATTCCTGATCGCCAAAGACCATGAGCGGTAGCTCAGCAGCGGAACCCAGCACTTCGAGTTCACGAACAAAGACTTCGATTTCGCCGGTTGGCAGGTTGGGGTTGATCAGGCTCTCGTCCCGCGCCAGCACGTTGCCGTCGATGCGGATACACCATTCGGAGCGGACCTTTTCCAGATCGGCAAAGGCCGGGCTGTCGCCATCGGCGATGACTTGAGTGATGCCGTAGTGGTCGCGCAAGTCGATGAAAAGAACGCCACCGTGATCTCGGACGCGATGCACCCAACCGGAAAGGCGGACGGTGTCACCGACATTGGCTTTGGTCAGGTCGGCGCAGGTATGGCTGCGATAGGCGTGCATCTGTTCTATCCCTTCGGGCGGATGTCATTTTGTCTGGATATCGCCATAACTGGCGCTTGTTGGCCGATACACCGTTTGTGGGCGCTAAAGTCAAGGGATGCGTCGCGTTGTCGGCGGTTTATAGGGGTTTGAGTGGGCAAGGGCATCTGCAAGCAGCCTTCCCCGGGGTTTGTTTGACAAGATGAAAAGGCGTTAGAGCGTGGACATGATCAGCCCGCGTAGAGAATTGCCAACAAAGATAGATTGCGCGTGGCGCAGGTCCGACAAGGTAAGCGTTCCTTCTTGATAGTCACCCTCGGCCAAGAGCGATTGGCGCAAAATACCGGGGAGGAGGCCGGACGTTAGGGGCGGGGTAAGCCGTAGGCCGTCTTGCGTGGTGACAAAAAGGTTGGTGATCGTGCCTTCGCAAAGCTCATCCCGTTCGTTGAGAAACAAAAGCTCATCTATGCCTTTTGGCAGGGCGGCGCGGGCCTTGTCATAAAGCGCACGCCGAGTTGTTTTGTGGCGCAGCCATGGGTCGGTGCTATCTAGCCGAGCACTGTTAATTTGGAGCCGCCACGCAGGCGGGTTTTCGGCCAAAGGCGCGGTTGTCAGGTCCAAGGCGCCATCACGCGCCAACGTTAGCCGACAGCGAAGGGCAGTTTCTCCCCCTTTGTCTTGGAGCAACTCGCGTACTGATTGCGAGTCAAACAAGATGCCGAACGCATGGGCAGAGCGCGCCAAACGTGCCAGATGTAGGTCAAGACGCACAAACCCCGTGCCGGGGTGATAGCCAAAGGTCTCGATCAGGCGAAACTCGGGCTCAACTGGGCAAAGCGGGCTTTCCATAACGCTTCCTCATATTCGGCGTTGGCGGTGCTATCCCAAACCACGCCTCCCCCCACATTCAGGGTCGCGACCCCGTTTTCAACCAGCAAGGTGCGGATCGCGACGTTGAATTCACTACTGCCATCGGGGGCCATCCAACCAATCGAGCCACAATAGATGTCACGCGGTCCGGCTTCCAATTCGGACAGAATTTCCATGGCACGAATTTTAGGCGCACCCGTTACAGAGCCACAGGGGAACAGCGCCCTTAGGATGTCGGGCAAAGTGGTCTTGGGCTTGAGCTGGGCCTGAACCAACGACACCATTTGATGAACGGTTGTATAGCTTTCGACCTTGAACAACTCGGGCACCTTAACAGAACCGGGAAGGGAAACGCGGCTGATGTCATTGCGCAGCAAATCAACGATCATCAGGTTTTCGGCGCAGTTCTTTTCGTCTTGCGCCAGCCAGACCTTGCGCCGCGCATCCTCAATCGGATCGGGATCGCGGGCGATTGTTCCCTTCATCGGGCGTGTTTCGATCTTGCCATGCGCGTCGGTTCGGAAAAACAATTCCGGGGATCGAGACAAAATATTCGGTAGGCCCGGCACATGAACTAATGCGCCATAGGACACGGGCTGACGATCCGTCAGGGCAGAAAAAAGAGCAGGAGTGTCGCCGCCAACCTTAAGCGTCAACGGAAAGGTCAGGTTGGCCTGATATATATCCCCGGCCCCAATGGCGGCGTGCACGCGGTCAAAGCGTTTTTTGTATTCGGCTTGGGTCCAGCTCGGATCGGGACCGCCAATTTCACCAGCAGGTTTTGGTAGCGCCCAATCAGAAGGCTGGTCAAAAACACCAAAGCACATCAACGGGACCCCGCGGCCGCTTGGCATTCGGTCGGCCAACTTCGGCTCCAACACATAGCCAAGCTCGTAACTCGCGAATCCTGCAATCCATAGCCCGGCCTTTTGGGCATCTTCCAAGGCGGTCATCGCGGCGGCAACATCGCCGGGTGAGTCGGCGCGAATGACCTGAACCGGGTTAAAAAAACCAAGCGATGTGCCATCTGGCCCGTGATCAAATCTGATTTTCATCATCGCCCTCGCATTTCAAGCCAGCGATATAGGGGTTTTTGCCCAAAACGAAAGCCCGGAAAGCGGCAAATCCACCTTCGTTTCCGATACCCCTTGCACCTTTTCGCTCACTGCCTATAACCCACGACAATTTGGGCGCTTGGGGGCGCCTTTTTGCCAGACACATCCGCCAAACAAACAAGAGGTGCACCATGCCGAAGAGAACCGACATCCAGTCGATCATGATCATCGGGGCTGGGCCAATTGTGATTGGGCAGGCCTGCGAATTCGATTATTCCGGTGCCCAGGCCTGTAAAGCGTTGCGTGAAGAAGGCTACCGCGTGGTTTTGGTCAACTCGAACCCAGCGACGATCATGACCGATCCGAACATGGCCGACGCAACCTATATCGAGCCAATCACACCCGAAGTTGTTGCCAAGATCATCGAAAAAGAACGCCCCGACGCGTTGTTGCCGACTATGGGCGGTCAGACCGGTTTGAACACCTCCTTGGCGCTCGAAGAAATGGGTGTACTTGAAGAATTTGGTGTCGAGATGATCGGCGCGACCCGCGATGCCATTGAAATGGCAGAAGATCGTAAATTGTTCCGCGAGGCGATGGACCGTTTGGGTATTGAAAACCCAAAGGCAACCATTGTAACCGCCCCGAAATCCGACGCAGGTGTGACCGATCTCGATGCCGGTGTTCAGATCGCGTTGGATGAATTGGATGGCATTGGCCTTCCTGCGATTATCCGCCCGGCCTTTACCATGGGCGGCACAGGTGGTGGCGTCGCATACAACCGCGAAGATTACATCCATTTCTGTCGCACAGGTATGGATGCCAGCCCGGTGAACCAGATTCTTGTCGACCAGAGCCTTTTGGGCTGGAAAGAATACGAGATGGAGGTTGTGCGCGACAAAGCCGACAACGCCATTATCGTTTGTGCGATTGAGAACATCGATCCGATGGGCGTGCACACCGGCGATTCGATCACCGTGGCCCCTGCCCTGACCCTCACCGACAAAGAATACCAGATCATGCGCACGCATAGCATCAACGTTCTACGCGAAATCGGTGTTGAAACCGGTGGGTCCAACGTTCAATGGGCGGTAAACCCTGCCGATGGCCGCATGGTTGTGATCGAAATGAACCCACGGGTGTCGCGCTCTTCGGCGTTGGCCTCCAAGGCGACCGGTTTCCCGATTGCGAAAATCGCCGCCAAGCTGGCGGTTGGCTATACGCTCGACGAGCTGGACAATGACATTACTAAGGTCACCCCGGCGTCGTTTGAACCGTCGATCGACTACGTTGTCACCAAGATCCCGAAATTCGCCTTTGAGAAATTCCCTGGCTCCAAACCCTACCTGACCACCGCGATGAAATCGGTCGGCGAAGCCATGGCCATCGGCCGCACCATCCATGAATCGCTGCAAAAGGCGCTTGCCTCGATGGAATCTGGCCTGACTGGGTTTGATGAGGTCGAGATCGAAGGCGCACCAGACAAAGCCGCCGTGGTCAAAGCCATCAGCGAACAAACCCCGGATCGGATGCGCACCATCGCCCAGGCGATGCGCCATGGTCTGACCAATGACGAAATCCACAACGTCACCGCCTTTGACCCATGGTTCCTTGATCGAATCCGCGAAATCATTGAGGCCGAAGAGCAAGTCAAAGCCGACGGGCTACCCAATGACGAAGCCGGTCTTCGTGAGCTTAAGATGCTTGGTTTTACCGATGCACGTCTGGCCAAACTGACTGGGTTTAGCGAGAAAGACATTCGTGATCGTCGTATCAAAGAAGGTGTCACCGCCGTCTTCAAACGCATCGACACCTGCGCCGCTGAATTCGAGGCGCAGACGCCTTACATGTATTCCACCTACGAAGAGCCGATGATGGGCGAAGTGGAATGCGAAGCGCGGCCATCGGATCGCAAAAAAGTTGTCGTTCTGGGTGGCGGTCCAAACCGGATCGGCCAAGGGATCGAGTTCGATTATTGCTGCTGTCACGCCTGTTTTGCGCTTTCGGATGCCGGTTATGAAACCATCATGATCAACTGTAACCCCGAAACCGTGTCGACTGATTATGACACCTCGGATCGCTTGTACTTTGAGCCGCTGACCTTTGAAAACGTCATGGAAATCCTGCGCGTTGAGCAGGAAAACGGTACATTGCACGGCGTAATTGTACAGTTTGGTGGGCAAACCCCGTTGAAATTGGCCAACGCCTTGGAAGCCGAAGGCATTCCGATCCTTGGCACCACGCCCGATGCGATTGACCTTGCCGAAGACCGCGAACGTTTTCAGGCCTTGGTCAATCAATTGAATCTGAAGCAACCACATAACGGCATCGCATCTACCGACGCCCAAGCCCTTGCGATTGCAGAAGACATTGGTTTCCCGCTGGTGATCCGCCCGTCTTATGTTTTGGGTGGTCGTGCCATGGAAATCGTGCGCGATATGGCTCAGCTCGAACGCTACATCGCCGAGGCGGTGGTTGTGTCCGGCGACAGCCCGGTTCTACTTGATAGCTACCTGTCCGGCGCGGTCGAATTGGACGTTGATGCGATTTGTGACGGCACCGATGTGCATGTCGCGGGCATCATGCAACACATCGAAGAGGCCGGTGTGCACTCGGGTGATAGCGCCTGTTCCTTGCCGCCGTACTCGCTCTCGGATGACACTCTGGCCGAAGTGAAACGTCAAACAGTGGCCTTGGCCAAAGCGCTAAACGTGGTTGGTTTGATGAACATCCAGTTCGCGATCAAAGACGATGAGATCTACCTGATCGAAGTGAACCCACGCGCCTCGCGGACCGTTCCCTTTGTCGCCAAAGCCACCGACAGCGCGATTGCCTCGATTGCGGCGCGTGTTATGGCCGGTGAAAAGCTTGCCGCCTTCCCGATGCGTGCGCCCTATCCGGAAAACGCCGACTATGACACCGATCTGCCGCTAGCCGATCCGATGACATTGGCCGACCCGAACATGCCGTGGTTTAGCGTCAAAGAAGCGGTTCTGCCTTTCGCGCGTTTCCCCGGTGTTGACACCATCCTTGGGCCAGAGATGCGTTCAACCGGCGAAGTCATGGGGTGGGATCGTTCCTTCCCACGTGCCTTTCTCAAGGCGCAGATGGGGGCCGGAACCATGCTTCCCGAAAGCGGCGCTGTGTTCTTCTCGATCAAAGATGACGACAAGACACCGCAGCTGGTGGAAACCGCGCAGACATTGGTTGATCTTGGCTTCAAGATTGTTGCCACCTCGGGCACCGCGGCCTTCCTTGGCGATCAGGGCATTGCCTGTGACACCACCAAAAAGGTCTATGAAGGGCGTCCGAACATTGTCGACCTGATGAAAGACGGCGGCATTCAATTGGTGATGAACACCACCGAAGGCAACGCCTCGGTCTCAGATAGCCGCGAAATCCGCTCGGTCGCGCTTTATGACAAGATTCCATACTTCACCACAGGTGCCGGTGCCCACGCCGCTGCATTGGCGATGAAAGCCCGCGAAGAAGGTGATTTGGTGGTTAAATCGCTGCAGGCCTAAGTCCCGGTTGCGCTACATTGGTTAGTGGGCCTGCTTGGCCCCTAGGCAAACCAAATCAAAAGCCTCCGAGGGTTTCTCGGAGGCTTTTTTGTCCATTGGCAATGTCTGTACTGCGGACGGAGCTGCCTTTGGATGTGTAACTCTAAAGGTCTGTTTAGGTGCTCAAGACCAGCGCTAGTCGAGTTAAGGCACACTTCTTTGAAGCACTTCCAAGACGATCCCGATGGCCAAGACTATGGAGAAACCCGCAAGAATGGCGAACCAGTGAGCAAAGCCTATCCTTGCAAGCTTTATGTGTGGATCGCGTAAGGGATCATCGTGTTTGCGTCGGTAAGCAGATCGAAGGTTGTGCAGATTGAGGTTGAGTTTTTGCCCACTGGATCGCAATTCCCTGTATTCGTCGCGTGCGACGCAGCGCGCAAAGGAAAACATCACCATAGGTATAACTAATACCCCGGCTGAATTTATTAGGAAGTCCAAGCGGTCTCTCCTCTGAAGCAAGGTCTTTAGTCGCGGGCTATCACATGTCGGCCTTATCCAATATCTGGGGAAGCCGCCGTTTGTGCAAGTTGCAGCATCGGACAAGATGGGCTCAAAGTGGACCTTTTCTGCGTTTGCAAGACAGAGGCCTCTTTCCATGCCTTCTAGGCTGCCAGTTTGGCTCCCCTTTGTTAGGCCGTGCTGCGGCCCTTGTAGGAGGACTTCAAGGCGGCACCAATCAGCACGACACCGATTAATCCGGTGATGACTTCGGGGATATGCATCAGCGGTTGGATGAACATGATCACCGCCAGAACCAAGATCGCGTAGAAAGCGCCGTGTTCGAGAAAGCGGAACTCGGATAGGACTTCGCGTTCGACCAAGGCGATGGTCATCGACCGCACATACATCGCGCCAATGCCAAGCCCGATGGCGATGACAAAGAGGTTTTGCGACAGGGCAAACGCCCCGATCACCCCATCAAAACTGAAACTGGCATCCAAGACCTCAAGGTACAAGAACGCCCCAAGCCCGGCTTTGCCAGAGGTAAGACCGGCCTGATTGCTATCCAACATCCGGCCCAAAAACTCGACCGCAAAGAAGGTCATCATGCCATATAGCGCCATGGTCACGAACTCGGCGCGCGCGCCATCGGGATAGAGCGTCGCCACGATCAATATGATCACGAGGGCCAGAGCCGCCTCGACACCGCGCATTACCGAACAGCGCGTACAGCCGCGTTCAATAGGCCCAAACCAATGTTCGTCCTTGTCAGGATCAAAGAAAAACGACAGCGCCACCATCAACAAAAACGCCCCGCCAAACGCGGCGATTTTTGGATGCGCGACATGCATGATTTCGGCGTAGCGATCCGGGTTGTTCACGGCCAGTTTCAGCGCCTCGATTGGCCCGGTGCCTGCTGCGATGCTCACAACCATCACAGGGAAAACGATCCGCATTCCGAAGACCGCGATCAGAATACCCCATGTCAAAAACCGCTTTTGCCAAACCGGGTCCATTCGTTTCAGGATGTTGGCGTTCACCACCGCATTGTCAAAGGACAGCGAGATTTCCAATATCGACAGCACTAGGCAGATGAAAAATACCGACCACATGCCTTGCACAGTGCCGGTAAAGCTCCAACCGACCCAAAGGCTTAGAAGAAGGCCCAAGGCGGTAAAGGCAAAGGCCCAGGAGAAATAGGTGAGGATCGAACGGGAAGACGTGACAGACATGAGCAACCCTATGGCAGTGCTATATAAAAGGGCGCAAGGCAGAAGATGCACTTGCGCCCAGTGGAGGACCCTAGAAACTTAGGAAAACAGCATGCCGCCGTTGATATCCACATTGGTGCCGGTGATGAAAGACGCCCCGTCCGACGCCAGATAAACCGCCAGCTTGGCGACTTCGTCGGAATTGCCTTCACGCTTTAGCGGTGTGATGTTGGCCACGTGGCTGCGCACTTCGGGCTTGGTGAACGTGTTGTGGAAGTCGGTGTTGATCATGCCAGGGCAAATACCGTTAACGCGGATTTTTGGACCGAGTTCCTTGGCCAAGCCACGTGTCAGGGTCATCACCGCGCCCTTGGAGGCACCATAGGCCGACGCACCCGGGCCACCGCCATCACGACCGGCCTGCGACGCCAGTGTCACAATCGAGCTACCTTCCCCCATATGCGGCAGGCATTCGCGCACGGCCAGCATCAAGGAGGTGGTGTTGAGATTCATGACGGTGTGCCAATGCTCAAGCGTCATTTCGGACATCGGCACACGGGCCACCAAACCACCGGTGACGTGGATCAGGCTATCGACTTTGCCAAAGGCCTCGACCGTCGCAGCAACCAATGCTTTGACGTCTGTCTCAGAGGTCATGTCACCCTGAAGGGCAATGGCACTGCCCCCGGCGGCCTTGATCTCTTCCACGGCGGAATCGGCACCGGCCGAGCTTGAGTGATAGTTGATCACAACATTCGCACCCTGAGCGGCCAATTCCATCACACAAGCACGCCCGATATCGCGGCCACCGCCTGTTACAATCGCGGTTTTACCCTGCATAGTCATTTGTATTTCTCCTGTTTAGTCGGCCGCATCGGGCTCTTGTCTGTTGTGGCGAGTGGCATCCCCACCGTCCTGTGGGTTAGGCCTTGGCCAATTTTTGAACGACAACCTTGAAGCTGTTTTCATCCGCATCGGTGAAATACAGATCGCAGTCATAGCCCTGATCATCGAGGAAATGGAAAATCCGTTTCGGATCGGTTTTGCGGTACGGCACCAGCAGCGTCGCAATGCGGTGGCGTTTTGCGGCCGGGTAGCTGGCGGTCATGCAAGTCGAAATTGGTAGCCCCTCGACCTCGGACATATCCACACCTGGGAAACCGGTTTCCTGCGTGATCTCGGGCTTGCCACCTTCGGACCACAACACTTCGCCATAGAACCCGGCCTTTTCGCCGGTATAGCGGAAGGACCCTTTGCCAAGCTGGAACGGTCCATTTGCGTGCAAACGGAAATCAATGGTGACAGGTTCATCGGCGTCAATCGTATCGACAAAGACAAAGTAGCTGTCGTTGACGAAATATACTTCGCGCTCGACCCGTGTCACTTCGGGCGAAAGCAGCTTGTAAGCCGCTGTGGCCTCACCCTTCATATAGACATGGCCGTCACGTTGCTCTGCCGCTAGGATTTGCCCGGTTGATTGCATCTGCTTGGCTTTGTCGCGATCCGCATATTGCCCTTTGCCATTGATCATAATGGCATTTTTTGAGATCGTCTGACGGCGCCATTTCTGGTGCATCGAACTATTAAAGGCCACGTAATGCCCGGATTGAATGGCCAGATCTTCGCCATAAGCCGCGAGGCAAAACGCGTTCTGATCACCATGGGAGTGGCTGATCGAGCCGAACGGCGAGGCTTTGAACACAAATTGAACATGCTCATCCGGCACATCCATCTTGTGTTGGATTGCGACCCAACCGATCCCTTTGAACCAGCGCAGCTGATCCTCTTTTGACGGGGCTTGTGCCTCGATCATCGGCCATTGTTGTTGATAGGCCATTTCATCGAAATTGAAGTCCCACCAACCCCAATTATAGAACGCCATCTCGGTGCCGGGATCGTTGCGTTTGATCTCGTCATAGTACCATTGATAGGCCCCGTTGCCGGTCACACCGGCGTATTGGCGCAGGTTATAGCCGATCTTGAGACAGGGCAGATCACCCATGGTGCTATCGTCGCCAAAGGTCGCGCGGCGGGTGTCGGGCGCTTTGGTATAAAGCGGCATGTCACCGGTTTTCTGAAAGAACGGGCGCTCATAAAGATCATAGCCGGTAAAGGCTTTGAGAAGGTTCGCTGCGTCAATTAGATAGGCCTGACCGGTCATCCAATAATGCGGCCCCTCAGCCCAACCGCCCTGCTCATCGCCCCATGGGGTATAGACGGTCGAGAGGAATTCGATTGAGTAATCCAGCCACTCACGCGCCTCGGGTTCTTCGTCCAGCATGGCAATGCAACAGGGCACCAAAACCGCCGAAACGGCCCGCACTGCGTGGCTATCGTAGGGGAAGAGATGGATGTTGGCGTGGTCTATGATGTGTTCGGCGATCTCACGCGTGCGGACCAACAAAGCGGTGCGGACTTTGTCACGCTCTTCGGCGCTTAGCTGATCATGCAACCAATCGTATCCCCAGCCCAAAGCCAACGTCACACGGAACGCCCATTCGTCGGTATAGGCGCGCGACGTGGTTCCATTTGGGTCCCAATCAGCAGCGGCCAGCAACCAGTCTTTGGCGCGATCCAAAAGCGCTTGATCGTCAAGAACCTTGCCGCCTACGGCGAGATGGCGGATCGCATAAAGCAATTCTTGGCAGTCGATATAGGTTTGACGCCAAACCGGTGGGGTCCGTTGATGGTTTTCGTAGCCAGCTGGCTCATCCATCACCGGACGTTCCATCCACGGTGCAACGGATTTTTCGTAGAACGTTGACCACGTGCAGTGATCTGCATCTGCGGCAACGGCTTTTTTGAAGCTCGCCAACTCTTTGGGCCCAAGCCATAGACGCGGGTGGCTCATATCGGATTTGGCATAACGTTTGGTGCGTCCGGCCAAGGGCACTTGGGTGGCGTCCGCCGTCACAGAAAAGCGGCGATTTACGCTCCACTCGGTCGCGGCGGTTTTGGTTTCGGCGTCCCATTCCGCATAGGACCAAACATAGTCACCCGGCTCAAACACATGATCGGGTGTGAGGAAATTCAACGGTATATCGGAAAAGACCACGGCATCTTTGTAGCTGTCGTCGCTGGCAACACGCAGCACATAACGGGCTTCGTCATCGACAACAGGCAGCCATGTGAACCGTGGCGGGTTTTCGACCGGCACGGAGCCATCCACAGGGGCGTATTGGATATTCAAACGCCCGGCGCGGGGTTGGTCCAAATAGTTGGCACTGGCTGACATCGAAAGGTCTTCCTTTGGTAGAGTAAGAGATGTGCCGCCCGCTGGGATGCGGACGGCACGATATTCAAACGAGGTTTAGTTATACTGACGGTCGTAGGCCGCTTGCATGACTTCCAGCACCTTGCTGTAACCGCGATTTTCAAGCTGAGCTTGATAGTCGGCCCAATCGGCTTCGACGTCACCCGTGCCCAAGATCCAGGCCTGTTGACGCTCAAGCATATAGGTCCGCAGCTGTGCGTTGTACTTGTCGTAAACCTTCTGCTCGTCGGCGTTCAGGGACACACCCAAGAACTGATCGATCAAATAGTCACCTTCGTCATAAAGCGCGATGCCTTCGAGGGCGAACTCGTTCGACCATTGCTTTTCATACTCGTAGTCTTGGAAGTAACCGCGGGCATGAAGCTGGGCACCGATCTGGTACAGCGAGGAGTTAACCGGACCTGCGTCCAAGAACTCTTGGGTGAACTGTGGCTCGCCATCAACCAATGTGTACTGAGCGCCTTCGACACCAAAGTTGACCAGATCACGACCCTCGGGAGAGAACCAGAAGTCAAAGTATTTGATGGTTTCAACGGGGTGCTCGTTGGTGCCACCCATCGCCCAGCCATCAGGCTTGAACGGGATACGGCGGTGTTCTTCGATACGCTTGCCCGAAATCGAGGCCGGCGGCGCGAAGGCTTTGAAGGAGAACCCTTCGATGTCTGCAGACAAACGGTTGTAGCCGGAGGTCGAGGCAAACCAATCGTGGGTCATGCCACCCATGTTTTCGGACAAGAGAAATTCGCGCGACGACGACCCACGGGTAAAGATTTCCGCGTCGATCAGACCTTCGGCATACCACTCTGCAAGGTTCTTGATACCTTCACGATAGCCTTCACCGGCATAGGGATGCGCCAGTTTGCCATCGGTCACGTAGTAGTCGTGATAGGTATCAGAACCGGAAGACCGACCGTCCCATAGCGTCACAAGACGGATCAGCTCTTCCCATTGACGGGCAAAGTAAGGCACTTCGTCTTTTTTGCCATTGCCGTTTGGATCGCCATCACGGAACGCCTCAAGAACTGTTTTCAGCTCATCAACATTGTTGGGGATCTCAAGACCCAGCTTTTCAACCCAGTCATAGCGGATGAAATAGGCACGACCATATTTGCCGTCAGGCAGATACGGGATGTAGTACATGTTGCCATCCGACGAGGTGATCGCCGATTTCACGTCGGGATGTGAGTCAAAGTAGGCCTTCATATGCGGCGCATGCTCTTCGATCAGATCGTTGAGCGGGGTAAACGCGCCCTGTGGACCATATTGGTTCACAACATCACGGATACGCGACGTGCCGATGATGTCAGGCAATTGGCCAGAGGCCAGCAAGAGGTTGATGGCTTCGTCACTTTGTGGCGTGTTCGACCCAAAGGTCTTGTTCTTGAGATGAATATTGGTCATCTCGCGCGCGGTCTGCTCTACCGGCCAGTCTTCATCGTAGCTGGTATAGCGCTTGTGGTGCATGTGAATCGTCAGCTCAAGCGGCTCGTCGACAATTTTGGAACCATGGCCATCGGCCAAGACCGGAGTGGTCATCATGGTCGACGCCAGCGCCAGTGCGGTTATCGTTAGTTTCTTCATGGTAGTCCTCCCTAAAACTTTGATATCGTTGATTTCGCTTCCAAAGATCACTCTTTTACTCCTCCCAAAAGGATGCCTTTGTTGAAGTATTTCTGAACAAACGGGTAGATGATCAGGACCGGGATAATCGAACAAACGATGATCGCGGCGGTGACCGTCTCGACCGAATAGGGTGCCGTCAAAAGGGTCGAGGCAAACTCCTCGTCATCTGACAGGGTGGCGATGATCTGGCGCAGATATACCTGCAACGGAATCTTGCTTTCGTCCTGCAACAAGACCATTGCCCAAAAGAAGCCGTTCCACCGAGCAACGATGCAGAACAAAGTCACGGTAGCAATGGCCGGTTTCGACAATGGAACAAAAACCTTCCAAAGCACCTGGAATTCATTTGCGCCATCCATCCGTGCCGCTTCTTCAAACGACGCTGGGATGCTTTCAAAGAAGTTGCGCAACAGGATTATGTTAAAGGCGTTACACGCAAAGCCGATGATCAGGCCAAAGTAGCTATCCATCAGCCCCAGATCACGCATGTTCAAGAAGAACGGGATCATCCCGGCGTTGAACCACATGGTAAAGGCCACCACGAGGTTCCAGAACCGGCGACCGATCAGTTGCGGCCGCGACAGGGCATAGGCCCCCGGAATGATGATGATCAGGCTCATCAACGTTCCGCCGATCGTATAGATGAACGTGTTCAGATAGCTGCGCCAGAATTCCGGCTCGCTTAGCACCCGTTCATAGGCGGCAAGCGTCAGGTCAACTGGTGTTAGGATGACCTTGCCCGCCGTCGCCGCAAAGCCGGAGCTAAACGAAACCGCTGCGATGTAGATGAACGGATATAGCGTAGATAGCGCGAATATCCCGATCAGAACCATGTTGGCGATTACAAAGAGCTTATCACCACGAGAATAGAGATTCATTTTTGCCATTGTTCAGCCCTCACCACAGCGATGTGCGCGATACACGGCGCGAGATTGTGTTGGCGGTCATAACCAGAACAAAGGCGACCACAGCGTTGAATAGACCGGCCGCGGCGGCGACATCGTATTGTCCGCCCTGCAAACCCTGTCGGTAGATGAAGGTGTTGATCACATCCGCGGTTTGATACGTCGCGGGCTGATAAAGCAGGATGACAAGTTCAAACCCGATTTCCAGAATGTTCCCGATACGAATGATCAACATGATGATGATCGTCGGCATGATCGACGGCAGTGTGATTTTCCACATCATCTGCCAACGGCTTGCCCCATCAACCACCGCGCTTTCGTAGAGCGACGGATTAACCCCGGCGATGGCCGCAAGGAAGACGATGGAACTAAAGCCCGCCTCCTGCCAAATGCCCGACCCGATGAAGATCGGCCTAAACCATTCCGGTTTGGTGAGGAAGTAGATCGGCTCAATCCCGAACCACCCTATGATCGTGTTCACAATCCCCGCCGAGGGCGAGAACGCGGTCACCACAATCCCGGCAATAATCACGGTCGAGATAAAGTGCGGCAGGTAGACAAGTGTCTGTGCGGTTTTCTTGTAGGTCTGGTTCAGGATTTCGTTGAACATCAGCGCGAGGATGATCGGCATTGGAAATCCGAACATCATCGACAACGCGCTGATAATCACTGTGTTTTTCAAGGCGCGAACAAAGGTGTCGCTCTCAAATAGGGTTTGGAAATGCTCAAACCCGACCCACGGGCTCCCGGCGATACCGCGGAAGATGCTGTAGTCTTTAAAGGCGATCTGCAACCCGTACATGGGTTTGTAGAGAAATAGGATAAACCAGATGATTGTCGGGGCGAGCAGCACATATATCTGCCATTCACGGCGCATATGCTGCAAAAACCAGGCGAGTTTCTTTTGCATCTCGCCCTCCCTTAACCTTGGGTGGGATGGGCAAAGACATCCCCCGTTTCAGCGTCGAAAACTTTGATTTTCTCGGCGTTGATATAGACCTTGTCCACGTCATAAAGGTGGTCAATATCCCCGTGGGTCTCGGTCTTGATCACAAATGGCGTGTCGCCCACATGGGTGTGTAACAACGCCTCGGAGCCCAGCGTTTCCACCAAATCCAAGTCCAATGGAATGGCGCTTGCCCCGTCAACTGGGGTGATCAGAGCGTGCTCGGGTCGAATGCCGACAACCACTTTGCGCCCGGCCTGACCTTGCAACTGGGGCAGTTTAGGAAGCTTAACTTTGGTCTCACCAAGCGTCGCAAATGGTGCGTCATCGCCGCCTTCGACCACTGCCGTCAGCTGGTTCATCGGCGGAGAACCGATAAAGCCCGCGACAAAGGTATTCACAGGATTGTTGAACAAATCCATCGGGCGGCCGATTTGTTCGATCCGACCGTCACGCATAACAACAATCCGGTCCGCCAGTGTCATGGCTTCGACCTGATCGTGCGTCACGTAAATGCTGGTCACGCCCAAACGCTTGTGCAGGCGCTTGATCTCGGCGCGCATCTGGGTACGCAGCTTGGCGTCCAAGTTGGACAGAGGCTCGTCAAACAGAAAGACTTCGGGGTGACGAACGATGGCGCGCCCCATTGCAACGCGTTGACGTTGACCACCAGAGAGGTCCGCCGGCCGACGATCAAGGTAATCCGTCAGCCCAAGAATCTCTGCCACTTCAGACACCGATTTGGCGATCTCAGGCTTTTTGACTTTGCGAATCCGCAGACCAAAAGCGATGTTTTCAGCAACATTTAGATGCGGGTATAGCGCGTAGTTTTGGAACACCATGGCCACATCGCGATCCTTTGGCGCGACATTGTTCACGTGTCGGTCCGCGATAGTTAGATTCCCATCCGAGATCTCCTCGAGCCCGGCAATCATACGCAACGTTGTCGACTTCCCGCAGCCGGATGGGCCGACGAGCACAACAAATTCTTGCGGTTCGATCTGTAGATCGATGCCATGCACAACCTGCGCGGCTCCGTAGCGTTTGACAATCTTGTCTAGGACTACACCCGACATGTTTCCTCCACTTTCACTGCCGCGGCTTTGACGGCTCTTGAGCGACGCGCGCGTGTTGGTAAATGCGCCGTCTCATTAAGTTTCTCGATGAATTCCAAAATACCGGGCTGCTCTTCGAGGATGCGAAGCTTGCCCTCTAGTGATCCAATATGCGAAACGAGTTCCGCCTGAGCCGCATCGGGATCCCCTGCCAAAACCGCAACCACGATAGACTTGTGATCGGCAATGGCTTGCTTGGAGCGCCCTAGGTTTTGCATGCCAAGCAAATGACGAATACGAAACACGTCCACCTGAGACCGCTCGATCGCCCCCCAAACACCGGCAACACCGGCCATCTCGACGAACAACTTGTGAAGACCGACATCGGCTTTGAAATAGGCCGGATAGTCACCAGAGCGACATGCGCGCTCTTGCTCAGTGATCATCATCATCAGTTGCGTTGCAAAACTATCCCGGTCCGGATTTTGCGCCGCCAAGCGGATGGCGGAAGCTTCCAAAGACAGCCGAACGAAACAGGCTTCTTTGTAGCGAGCAAGGTCGATTGGCATTACATAGGTGCCGCTCTTGGGAACAATTTTAACAAGTCTGGCGACTTCTAATCGGATAAGCGCCTCTCGGACCGGTGTCTTTGAAGCGCTAAATGCTTCTGCAATTTCCTGCTCTGACAAAAGCTGCCCCGGATGCAGGTCCAGCGACACGATCAAGCCGCGTAAAACCTCATAAAACTGCGTGGATAAAGGCCCAGCACCACTTAGCTGGCACGAATGCAAGGAATCAGCGACACTGCGCTGCTGCGCAAATCGTGCCTCTATCTCCTCCACAGTGCTGACCATCACACCCCTCCCAAGGCGATTGATGCAGTAACTGATATATCAGAAGCCAAATTCTTACAATACAAATTTTTACAAATGAGGAAGGTCTCGACGATCCATATTATTTATTTATTATCAGTAGATTATGGGAATCCTCCTTCGTTGAGATGGGCGTGTGCCATTATCCTCAACCACAAAACGATCCAAAAAATAACAAGTAAAGATAGAGATTCGCAAACCAATGCGATCATGAGAGACAATTTTGGAGACCAGAAAGCGGTGAACCGTTGACTGATTGGGTCGTGACCCTTATTCAATATTACAAATAAATACAAATCCTGCACCTAACCAAGGGAACTTGCCATGATCATTCAGTCCGACAGCCCAGACGCATGGATGGAAGCTGCACCCGGCTCTCAGCGCCGCATCCTATGCCACAACAAAGACATCATGATGGTGGAGTTTCGGTTTGAAACCGGAACCAAAGCACCCCTTCACAATCATCCACATACGCAGACAACCTATGTCGATTCTGGTCGGTTTGAATTTACCGTAGGCGACGAAACTAAGATTTTGGAACCCGGCGACGGAATGGTCATCCCATCCAATGTCATGCACGGCTGTGTTTGCCTCGAAGCTGGCTCGCTCAAAGACGCCTTTGCCCCACGGCGTGACGATTTCCTCGAAGCGCACGGTATTCCGGTCGATTAATTGCCTATCGGGCCTTCGAAAACACGGTTGCGGGCGTTTTCAACATGCGCCCGCATCGCCAAACGAGATGCCTCTGGATCGCGCTTTTCAATCGCGTTGAAAATGGCGTGGTGTTCTTCTTGAACCAATTCCAAACGATCCTGCGGCTTGGTAAGCGACAGGTTCCGCGTCAGATTCATACCGGTCAGAATGTTGCTTTTCATCGACGTACGTGCGGCCAGGAAATACTGATTGTCAGACGCCGAACAGACCGCGACATGGAAATCCTCGTCCTCATCAACGCCAAGACGCCCTTCGAGAACACAACGGTCAAGCTCGGCCAGAGTGGCGCGCAAACGTTCCATATCAGATTCTGAACGACGCAATGCCGCCAAATAGGCCGCTTCACTTTCGATTGCGGCCCGAAACTCAAACGTTCGCTGAATATCGGCGATAGACCCAACCGGGGCAAAATCCAAAACTGCGTTTTCGGGACGCCGTTGGACAAATGAGCCAGAGCCCTGACGTGATACGATGACACCGTCTTCGCGAAGTTGCTTTAACGCCTGACGCAGAACCGGACGGGACACTTCAAGTTGTTCGCTAAGCGCATGTTCGGTCGGGAGTTTCGCCCCCACCGCGATCTCACCGCTGGCGATCATACTCAGAACGCTTTCATAGACACGATCAGACAAAGTGCGATCCCGCACTGGCCTGTCTGCACTTGCCGCCTTACTCCCCGAGGCTGCTATCTGCCGTTTTGGTGTCTCCACGATGCGAACTTTTCTTTCGTTTTTGGGTCGGTTGGCGGGTACAATCCAAACGTAGATGCACCGCTTTTGACCATTTCCATAACAAAGTCTTCAAAGACTGTCATTTCGATTGCTTCATTCGCCACATCTTCTGCCAAATGGGCAGGCACACATACCACACCTTCGTTGTCCCCCACGATGATATCACCGGGGAAAACCGCCACGCCGCCACAGGCGATTGGGTCGTTGACCGCCACCGCGTGGTGCTTGGTTAGATTGGTCGGCGCGCTGGGGCGGCTGTGATATGCGGCCATATCCAGCTGGGCAATTTCTGGTGTGTCGCGGAATCCGCCATCGGTTACAACCCCTTGGCACCCGCGCTGTTGTAACCGCGTCGCGAGAATGCAGCCGGCGGAGGCAGCCGTTGCATCTTGCCGCGCGTCGATCACGAACACCGCCCCTTCGGGGCACTCCTCAACGCCTTTGCGCTGGGGGTTCTCGCGATCTTCAAACGAGTCCAACCCATCAAGGTCCTCACGGGCAGGGATGTAGCGCAGAGTGTAAGCCGGGCCGACCATATTCGGCCCGGGCCTAAGGCGTTGCGGCCCTTGCAAAAAGATGTTGCGCAATCCACGCGCAAACAACGCCGTTGTAAGGGTGGCTGTGCTCACCTGCATCAACTTGTCCCGCAACGTGTCCGACATTCCAGCGTCATGATCGAAGGTTTCACGAAAAGTCACAGCTCTCTCCCTTAGTATTTCAGTCGCAGTCGCTGCACGCCGGATTTATTAAAAAGCGGCGTGCACATAGAACCCTCATTCAAACATTGATGGCAGCCAGAGCGACACAGCAGGCACATAAGTGATCAAGATCAACGCCGCGAGGATGGCCAGATAGAACGGCCAGATCGATTTGAGCGTTTCTTCGATCTTGATCTTACCAACGGCGCAACCCACGAACAGGCAGGTTCCAACCGGCGGCGTACATAGACCAAGCCCAAGATTGACAAGCATCATAATGCCGAACTGGATCGGATCCATGCCCAAATCTTTGGCGATCGGTAGGAAGATTGGCGTACAAATCAGGATCAGCGCCGCCATGTCCATGATCATGCCAAGAACCAGCAACATCATGTTGATCATCAGAAGCACAACGATCTTTTCTTCCGAGATGCCGAGCATAAAGCTGCTTAGTTTTGTTGGGACTTGGTACAGCGCCAGAAGGTAGGCAAAGGAGCTGGCGAAACCAATGAGAACCATCACCATCGCCGTGGTTTTCACAGCCGACATGACCGAAATCTTGAAGCTTTCCCAATCGAGGCTTCGATAGACAAAGGCGGTCAAAAGCAGGGCGTAGATCGCGCCGAAGGCACCGGATTCAGTCACCGTAAAGACACCAGACAGAACACCGCCTACAATGATCACAGCGGTGATCAAGCCGGGGATCGCGGCGACCGAGGCGACCCAAACGGCTTTCCAACCGGGGAACGGCTCAGACGGGTAATTGTGTTTGATCGCAATGAAATAGGCGGCAACCGCAAGACAGATACACATCAACATACCCGGGATCACACCAGCCAAGAACAGCTTGGAGATCGAGATGCCGCCACCGGCCGCAACGGCAAAGATGATCATGTTGTGGCTGGGCGGAATGACGATCCCAGCGATCGAAGAGGTCACGGTCACGTTGACCGCGTAATCGGCTTTGTAACCGCGCTCTTTCATCACTGGAATGAGGATCGAACCAAGCGCCGAGATATCTGCAACTGCGGACCCCGAGATGCCGCCGAACAGCATGGATGAGAAGATATTGACCGAAGCCAGACCACCACGAATGTGCCCGACCAAAGCCGAGGCAAAGCGCACCAGACGGATGGCGATACCGCCATGCAACATCAGCTCGCCGGCAAAGACGAAGAACGGGATCGCAAGCAGTGAGAATACTGAAATACCTGAAATCGACCGTTGGAAGGTGATCAGAAGCGGGAAACCTTCGTACCAGAAGGCGGAGGCCGCCGCGATGCCCATTGCGAATGCCACGGGGACACCCAGCACGACACAGCCAGCAAACATGCCAAGAAGAATAGCCAAGCCCATGCTTAGGTTACCTCATCAGTTTCAAAGGGTTTGCCTGTGATCAGGCAATGACACCGGAACGCCGCGCGGGTTCCGGCAAAAACGAACACCAAACCACCGCACAACAGGGCGGACAAGGTGCGAAAGCTTTCGGGGATGTTCAGCATTGGCAACATGGTGTCCCAGCCGAACTGAAACAGCTCAAGACTGGCAATCGCCATGACAAAGCCAAAGAGGGCAAGCATCGCATCGGTCAAAACCATGATCGCCTGACGCAGGCGTTCGGGGAGCATGTCACGAAATAGGGTTACGCCCAGATGGGTGTTTTCATGCACCCCGGCCGCAGCCCCCAGATAGGCAATGTAGCACACCAGCAAAAGCGCCAGTTGCTCAACCCAAGTTGGTGTGACGTTCAACACGTAGCGACCAAAAACCAACCAGCCAAATGTTGCGACCAACACAACCAAGGCACAGGATGCAAGCAGAATGCAAAGCCCGCTTAACCTGTCCAACCACTGTCGGATTTGTTCCGCAAATGTTGTTTCCTGTTCCACCAACGATCCCCCCAAAGTCGAAAAAAACGCCCCACGAACACCGCGGGGCGTTTAAAGAGTGTACTGATTAGTCGGCGTTACGGAATAGGTTAACCAGATCAGTCATGTCGGGGTTAGCCGCCAGATACTGTTCGTAAACCGGAGCCATCGCTGCCTGGAAGGCGGATTTGTCTTCGATCGAGTTAACCTCTACGCCGCCGTCCTGAACGATTTTCATCGAGGCGGCTTCACGTTCCTGCCAGAGCTGACGCTGCAAGTCGGTCGACGCTTTACCAGCGGCACGAACGATGTCTTGCTGCTCAGGTGTCAGGGCGTCAAACGTCTTTTTACTCATGCACAGGCACTCGGGAATGATGAGGTGCTCAGACAAGGAGTAATACTTGGCAACTTCAAAGTGGCTGGTTGACTCGTAGCTAGGCGGGTTGTTTTCCGCACCATCAACAACGCCGGTTTTCAGCGACTGATACACTTCGGCAAAGGCCATTGGTGTGGCGTTGCCGCCCATGGCTTCGATCATGCCAACGAAAAGATCGTTGTTCATGACGCGCACTTTCATGCCAGCCACATCATCAGGAGTGTTGATCGGCTTGGTGCCGTTATAGAACGAACGCGCGCCAGCGTCGTAGTAACCTAAAGCAACGATGCCTTTGGCTTCGAGGCCTGCGGAAACGGCTGCACCTGCTTCACCGTCCATCAGCTCATACATCTGAGGAACAGATTTGAAGATGAAGGGCAGGGAAACAACGTTGGTTTCAGGCACGGCCTGACCCATCGGCCCTAGGCTGAAGACACCGAAATCGATGATGCCAAGGCGCACCTGCTCGATTGCATCAGGCTGCGAGCCCAGAACACCGGCGTGGAAGGTTTTACCTTTGATCGCGCCGTCGGTCTTTTCGGTAACTTCCGCCATGAAGGCTTCCATGCCGTGCGATACGGGATAATCTTCTACGTGGATGTTCCAACCGCGCCAGTCTTTGGCTTCGGCGGCAAGGGCGGACATTGTCAGCGCGACAGCAGTCAGCGCACCAAATCCAGCAAACTTGTTCAAAGTCATTATCACTCCTCCTCAGGATAATATTTCTGAGGATAGGGGTACTTGAATTACAAATATTTACAACTATTTTTTCAACATGGATCACCTGCGCCCCGCACCGCCACACCGCCAGGAACCGACATCCATCTGTAAATTAACAAAAAATTAACAACGACCTGGCCCCTACCTCCGGTGGGCGCTTTCTTGTGGCAGCACCCAACTCCTAATCTCAAGTTTGTAAAATCTCCAAAATTTACAACCCTACCGCCCCTAGCCCAACCGTTTCACGTTCACCGATTCGCCTCTCTATGGTGATTCGGTTTCCCGCAGCCGAATCTGGCGTTCGGGAACATAGAGCTTGATAAAATGTAATTTCGACATAAGATTGAACGGTTTTTATAAATTCCTCAATTGGTTGAATCTTTCCTGCGATTTTGAGCCCCTAGACGTCAAATCACACCTGACGATCAGGCTTTGGGTCGACGTACGCAAAGTACAAATCGTTTAGGAGTAAAACTATTGCGATTAGACTTACTCGACGGCATTCGCGGTCATTTGCTGATTATGATGATGCTTGCCCATTTGTCTTGGCAACCGGGCATGGACGCCCTTGGGCTAGTTCACCACGCACGGATCATCGGCTTATTCGATGCAGAGTTTCTGATCTTTGTTTCCGGGTTGCTGATCGGGATATTGACGGTTCGCAAGTTCAAAACGTCGGAAAACCTGCACCGCTTTCTTGGCCAGCGCCTAAAAAAGATCTACGGCTACTATATCCTATCAGCCCTGCCATTTCTTGCCTTGAGCACCTTGAAGGCCGTCGAAGAACAGTCCCTCTTTCACGACGTGCCTTGGGCGATTTTTCAGGTCTTTACGATCCAGAATGGCGGGGGCTACTCTGACATTCTCCCTATCTACCTCTACTGTTTCGTCCTGCTACTCGTTGGGTCACTCACGTTGGCACGGTTTGGGTCGCTCGCATTGCTCGCAGCCTCATTTTCGATCTACGCCCTGAGCTTGCCGAATTTCTCATATGGATTCTTTGGCTTAGGTGATGCGTTCATGGCGTTTGACGTCGCCGCATGGCAATTTCTGTTCTTCGTCGCGTACTTTCTGGGTCTGCACCATCAACGCATTTACGACACCCTAACCGGCCTAAGCACACCCGGCTTTTTCGCCTTACTCGCCACAACTGGGGCATTGCTATTGTGGCAACGAAGCGGCGTGACCTATCATGACGTTTTCGCAAGACCACCCGGCCTTCCGGACAATTGGCCACGTATGCATCTTCACCCGACACATTTAATTCGAACCCTCATCGTATGCGGTTTCTTCGCCGTCTTGATGATACGCAAACACAGACTGACATCTTTCGCGACACGTTCTGTTGACTGGTATTTCAACCTCAAACTGGTGCGATACACCGGCATTTTTTCAATCCAGATGTTCGTGCTACACGTCTACCTAATGGCAGTCTTTCAATATGCGGGCGAAGATATGTCACATTCGAGCAGAATTGCTTTTGCACTTTTTCTTATGGGTGTGTTTTTGGTTTCACCCTTTGCGTTTCTGAAACAAAAGTCCCTGCTGCAAAGCGTTCAACCGCTCTGGCTTAGGGCCAAAACTCGGTTTGGATACTAGGCCTCGAGTGCTTGCGTTTCGTTGTTAAAGGGAATGCAGCAAGCCGATAACACGAAGGGGAGTGGGACAAACGTCGATGCAAACGCCGCAACGGAATTGGAGCCTTGCCCGGCCTATCCGGATAGACGTCATCCCGCGCTCCGGGCCCTGACCCACAGCAGCCGAGACCGTAAACCCAAGCGATCCAGGTTTCCACACCCGCACAAGGCCTACCCAATTTTCGAGGCATTGTTCGGGGATGGCGTGATCAGCTAAAACGAAATTTGCTTTCCATACTCACCCTACCCCGCCAAGAGTTTTTATATATTAAAAGAGGGCCTTGGGAGATTTTTATGGGAAATTTCGGCAAGCACTACACCCTAAAAATCCAAAAAATATCTTATTTCGCTCAGATCAAATATAGTTCCAGTGGTCTAAACTTGCTAGAAAGTCAGAGATTTTGAACGGGAGCTGCAATGTGGCGAAAATTTCTAGTGGCAGCGTCTCCATTTACGAGCGATTGCTCGCCGATATTGGCGCAGGGGTTTTCCCCGGAGGTACACGCCTTAAGGTGCAAGACTTAGCCACGCGGTACGGGACATCAATTATCCCGGTCCGAGAAGCATTGCGCCTTTTACAGGGTGAAGGCATCGTAGATATCGCTCAGAACAAAGGTGCTACTGTCTCTAGCTTTGACGCGGATTCACTGCGCGATATTTTTGAAGTATTGCAGTTGATGGAACCCTACTTTGTCGAAACATTTGCCCGTAGCTGTACGCTCGATGACATCGAGGCCTTGCAAGCGATTCAAGACCAAATCGAGGACACCCCTGTTGAAAACAAGCAGAAGTTCACGAGTCTAGACCTTACGTTTCATGAGGTAATCGCGCGCAAGCACTATAACGCAAGAGCCTTCAACATATGGCAGCTACAACGACGTATTTTGAATGCGTTGGCGATGAGCGTTCCGATATCAAGAGCCCGCCATGCTGACATTCTGCGCGAACACCGTGAATTGATTACCGCCTTTCGGGAAAATGACAAAGACGGTGCGCTTGCTTGTATTGAACGGCATGTTCGCGGGGCCGGTGATCAAATGTACTTGCAGCTAAAAACCAATCGCACCTAGCAGGTTTCAAGAACGTACGTGCAATTTTTGGAAATCTGAACGATCGGTCAGAGACACCAAAGGCCCACACATAAGCGGGCCTTTGGCTGCAGGCGTTTGGGATCAACTGGCGTTGGATTTTTCCGCTGTAATCCGCGTTTGGAACAGGATCACAACAAAGAGGAAGCCACCACGAATGACCATTTGCCAATAGGCCGATAGGCTGATCGTGCCGCGCCCATTCTCAAAGTTGAGGATGTTGAAAACCAACCCAAGCAAGAGCGCCCCGGCGATGGTGGCCGGAACCGAGCCCAAGCCGCCGGTGAGCAACGTGCCACCAACAACCACAGCCGCAATGGCCGAGAGCTCCCAACCAATGCCTTCGAGTGGCTGGCCAGCCCCAAAACCCGATGCCAGAAACAGGCCCGCCAAGCCAGCGCAGCCGCCAGAGAGCAAATAGACAAAAGCCTTGGCGCGATTGACTTTGAGACCCATCAACGTGCTGGCGTCTTCGGAACCACCGATTGCGAGGACCGTGCGCCCAAGCGAGGTTTTCTCGAGAACAATCCATAGGGCCACGGCCAGAAGCGCGACGATCAAAATGGTCCAAGGGACCGTTCCAAACGCCTTTTCCATGCCCAACTTGGTAAAGTTCGATCCCCAGTCGACACCAATCGTTTCCGCCCCGGAAATCACCAATGCCCCGCCTTTGGCCCCGAGCATCGTGGCCAGTGTGGCGATAAAGGGCGGGATGCGCATCGCAATGATAAAGAACGCATTTAGCGCGCCAAAGGCAACCCCGGCAGCAATTGCACCCGGGATCGCCACAGCAAGCCCATAGGGGCTTAGGTAGGCGGCAATCACCGAAGTAAAGGCCGCGACCGAGCCAACAGAAAGATCAATGCCGCCGGTCATGATCACGAAACACATACCAAGCGAAATGGCGATAAACATGGCGTTGTAATTCAGGAAGGAGGCAATGTTATAGGCCCCACCAAAGTTGTCATAGCGCATCACGCCGAAGACAATCAGCAGAACCAAGACAAGCCAAACAGCCGTGGTTTGCGTATTGCCGCGTATGTATTTGCGCAGATCAAATGTGTTGTCGTCCAACATGGTCATTCCTTCCGTGCTTGCTGAACGTAAACCGCCAGCACGATGATAAAGGCTTTGGCGATCAAGGCGACTTCGTCTTCGACGCCGTTGGCCAAGAGAGTGTATTTCACCAATTGGATGATGATCGCACCGAGGATGGCCCCAAAGATCGGGGCACGCCCGCCTTGCAACAAGGCCCCGCCAACGACGGCGGCGGCGATGGCGTCAAGCTCCATCAAGTTGCCATTGCGCGCCGCATCCGATGCAGAATTGATCGCGACGACGATCAAACCGGCAATACCCGACAAAAAGGCGCAAATCACATAGGCCCCAATTTTGACGGTCTTGACCGGCCCACCCGAAAGCTGCGCGGCCTTTTCATTGCCGCCCACGGCCAAAAGGTAACGGCCGAAACTTGTGCGTTTCACCACCCAGAACAGCACCACCGCGATGGCCAGCGCCAACCATCCCTGAAAGGGCAGACCCAAGACCTTGCCGGTGCCAAGATAGCTAAACGCCGGGTTTTTAAAGGTCTGCAAGTTACCGTTGGTGAGAACCTGCGCAATACCGCGCCCCGAGATAAACAGGATCAAGGTTGCGATGATCGGTTGCACGCGAAGCACGCTGATAAGCGCACCATTAAATAACCCGCACATACAGGCCACAATCAACGGAAACACAAAGGCGGCGGTCAATCCAAGCGCCGGATAGGCGGTGCCAAATTCAGATTGAAAGATCAGCGGTGCCATCGCCCCAGACAGCGCCATGATCGCCCCAACCGAAAGGTCAATGCCGCCCGTGGCGATGACCAGTGTCATGCCCATGGCGACAATCGCGATGGTTGCGACCTGAGAGATATTCACAAACAACGTCTGCAATTGCAGAAAGTTAGGCGTGAACGCGGCGTTGAACAGTAGGATCGCAATTAATGCGACCACCCCACCGTTTTGCCGCAGGGTTTGCGCGTTCATTCCGCGGCCTCCCGTTCATAGTGATGAGCAATGGCCTTGACCAAGGCGTTTTCGGTGATGCCGGGGTTTTGCAGTTCCGATACGGAATACCCGTCTTGGAGCACAACGATACGATCGGCCCCTTCGACCAATTCTTCGAATTCCGAACTGATCAGAACAACGCCAAAGCCTTTGTCGACGTAGTCGCGAATGATCGCCTGAATTTCCAATTTTGCCCCGACATCAACACCGCGTGTCGGTTCGTCCAAAATAAGCAAGTCCGGTTCCGTCGCCAGCCAGCGCGCCAAGAGCACCTTCTGCTGGTTACCCCCTGACAGTTCGCGAATGGGCTGGTCCATATCGGCGGTCTTGATGCCCAGCGATTTGATATAACCCTCAACCAGCTCCTTTTCTTGAGCACGGTCAATCTGGCCGTTTTTGGTCAACTTGGGCAAGAGTGCCAGCGTCAGGTTCTCGCGCACCGACATATCGGGCACGATGCCTTCCGCTTTGCGATCTTCGGTCAGGAAACCGATGCCCTCGTTGATGGCATCCGACGGGTTGGCCGGTGCAGACGGCGCGCCCTTAAAGGTCATTGCGCCCTTGGTCAGGGCATCGACCCCAAATATCGCGCGGGCGGCTTCGGTGCGCCCTGCCCCCAACAACCCGCCAAGCCCGACAATTTCACCGCGATGGACGGTTAGGTCGAATTCTAGCAGGCGGTTGCCGGTGGACACGCCTTTGGCTTCTAGCAGAATCTCGCCCAGTTTTGCCTGACCTCCGCCAAATTCTGTCATGCCTGCGGCTTCGATATCTTCGGGATTACGGCCCAACATGTCAGCGATCAAACCCAGTTTTGAGGTCTCGCCAATATTGCGTGTACCCACGGTTTGACCGTCACGCATGATGGTGACCCGGTCGCAAACTGCGAATAATTCATCAAGGAAATGCGAGACATAGAGCACAGAGACCCCCGCATCACGCAGCCCCCTAATAACGCCAAACAGGGTTTCAACCTCATTTGCATCAAGCGACGAGGTCGGCTCATCCATGATCACAAGCTTGGCGTCCAAAGACACGGCCCGCGCAATCGCAACAAGCTGTTGGATGGCGGTGGAATAGCTTCCCAAGGGCGCGCGCACATCAATATCAATGCCAAAACGGGACAGGATTTCGCGGGTGCGTCGATGGGCTTTGGGCCAATCGATCAAAACGCCCATGCGCTTTGGTTCATAGCCGAGGGTCACATTTTCAGTGACGCTGCGCAGCGGCACAAGATTGAGTTCTTGGTAAATCGTGGCGATGCCGGTGGCTTGGGCGTCGCGCGGACAGGTCACGGTACTGTCGTGTCCGTCAAACTGAACGGTGCCAGCATCACGGCGATAAACACCTGTCAACACCTTGATAAAGGTCGATTTTCCGGCTCCGTTTTGCCCAATCAGCCCATGAACCTCGCCGGGGGCGACCTCAAGACTTGCGGATTGTAGGGCAGGCACGCCAGAGAATGCCTTGTTGATCCCATGCATGGAAACAAGCGGCTGCATGTTGCCTCCTGTGGTTATAGCTGCCGAAAGGGGGCCGCACAGGGCGACCCCCTATTTACCGACAAAATCAGGGAGGGATTAATACGCTTCGTCGATATGATCGGCGGCGTTGTCGGCGGTAAAGATGCGGTCCTTGACTTGAACCCAAGGCTCAATTTCTTCACCGGCAGCGTAGCGCTTCATGACTTCGCAGGCCAGTGGGCCAAAGAAAGGCGAGCTTTCGACAGTCACGCCCATTTTGCCATCGATGATCGCCTGAAGCGCGTCGCGCGTTCCGTCGATCGAGACAACAAGGATGTCTTCGCCCGGTTTACGACCGGCAAGTTCCAGCGCCTGAATGGCCCCAATCGCCATTTCGTCGTTATGCGCATAAACCACGTTCACATCAGGATGCGCCTGCAACAGGGTTTCCATAACCTGACGGCCCAGATCGCGAGCAAAGTCACCGGTTTGGCTGGCGACAATTTCAAAACGGTCATCTTGGGCAATACGGTCGTCAAAACCCTTTTTGCGATCATTTGCAGGCGAAGACCCAGTTGTCCCCTCAAGCTCAACAATCACGCCTTTTTCACCTTTGAAGTTGGCGGCAAGCCAATCGGCGGCGCGCTCACCCTGATCAATGAAATCAGAGCCTAGGAAAGATACGAAATGCTCGCCCGGTTTGGCGACCGATTCGTCTACCGAGCGGTCAACGAGGAAGGTTGGAATGCCAGCGGCGCGGGCCTTCATAACGGCGGGCAAAAGTGGCTTTTCTTCGCGCGGAGGCAGGAACAAAACGTCGATGCCTTGGGCGATCATGCTGTCCACATCAGCAACCTGTTTGGCCGCTGAACCCGCCGCATCCGTCGCAATCAAATTCCAGCCGCAGCTTTCGGCGGTGTCATGAAACGATTTAGTTTCCGCAATCCGCCATGGGTTGTTGGATTCCATCTGGGCAAAGCCAACCGTGTAGCTATCTTTTTGTTCAAGCGGTGGCAAATCACTCGCCGAAGCCATGCCTGCCAAGGCAATACCAAAGGCCGCAGCGCTGGATAGCAAAATTCTACGTTTCATGTTTTTCTCCTCCAAGTGGTTTCACGACCTTCTCCTCTGGCCGCTTTTCGGGGGGTTAACCCCAATTCAAATAGGTGGTCTGTTTGCGCAGATACCCGTCAAAACCGTATTTCCCGTCCTCACCACCAAGGCCAGATTGACCCCAGCCGGTGTGAAAGGCCTGAACCTGTTCGCCATTGGCGCGGTTCAGATAAAGCTCCCCGAATTTCAACTCATGCGGGGCCCGCATCAGGCGGCGCATATCGCGAGTGAACAGATAGGCCGATAGCCCGTATTCGCTGTTATTCGCCTTGGCGATGGCTTCATCGAAGCTGTCGACACGCAGGGCAGCGACCACGGGGCCAAAAACCTCGTCCCGTATCACCGGCGATGCGTTATCAGTGACCTCAAGCACAGTTGGCGCATACCAATGGCCCTTGGCGTATTGGCCGTCATTCAATGGCCCACCTTCTAGTAGTACCTCGGCTCCGCCTTCGACGCTTTGGCGCACAATATCAGCGACTTTGTCGACTTCGACACCGCTAACTTTGGGGCCCATATCCGGGTTGGTCATGGGATCGCCAATCGTCAAAGCGGCAGAGGCCGCAGTGAATTTTTCGAGGAATTCATTGGCGATATTGCTGTGCAAGTACATGCGCTCGTTGCAGGTACAAATCTGACCGCAGTTGGTGTAGCGGGCTGTGACCGCTGCCGCGACGGCCGCATCAATATCGGCATCGTCCATCACGATAAACGGAGCTTTACCACCCAGTTCCAAGCGCAGGACCTTTAGCTGATCCGCCCCGGCGCGATAGATTTCGCGACCAGCGCGTGTGCTGCCCGTCATGGTAATTAGCCCGGTGATCGGGCTTTCAACCATGGTTTGGCCAACCGTGCGGCCACGCCCCGTGACGACGTTGAATACACCAGCAGGAAAGCCAACCTCGGCCGCTAATCGCGCCAACTCCAAACCCGAAAGAGGTGTGATTTCATGGGCCAGCAAAACAAACGTATTACCTGCGACAAGTGCTGGGCCAAGTTTGCGGGCGGCCAAAGCGGCCGGATAATTCCAAGAGGTCAAGCCAACCACAACACCATGCGGATGGCGACGTATGTAAATGTCTTCGCCCACGTTGTCCGAGGGCATGATATCGCCTTCAATCCGGCGGGCGTTTTCAGCGGCATAGCGCAAAAACATCGACACAGCCCCGATTTCACCGCGCGCCTGATCCAAGGGTTTGCCCTGTTCGGCGGTCACAAGACGCGCAAAACCGTCGGCATTTGCATCCACGGCATCCGCCAACCTCGCAACCATCCGCCCGCGCTGAACCGCTGGCAAAGCTGCCCACGACGGCTGCGCCATTTGCGCGGCTTCCAATGCATCATATGCGTCTTGTGCGGACCCTTCGGGGATCGTTGCAATAACGTCCTCCGTCGCAGGGTTTTCAACCTCGATCTCATTCGAAGCCACACCGAAACGCCATTCGCCGCCGATAAACATCGCACCCTTGATCACATCAGTATTTGGAAAGCTGGCGGCTTGCATAAGGTCCTCGGGCTGTTCGAGCAGGTAAGATGATTCCTGCAGTTAGCTAATAGACATCCGCTAATATTATTAATCTGTCAATTACTAATAACACTAATATTCCATTTGCACTGATCAGAGGTCCACGTTAATAATGGCTGACAATCAAGATGGGACAGACCGATGGTTGAGGTAAAATCGGAGAGCAAGCGCCACAAGGGCGTTGGAAAAATCTCGGGACGTCAGCGCGTTACGATGCATGACATCGCGCGGGTTGCCGGGTGCTCTCAGGCCACTGTCTCTCTGGTTTTAAACAACAATGAATCCGTGAAAATTTCGGAACAAACACGTGAGCGTGTGTTTGAGGCGGCCAAGTCGCTAGGTTATCGCCGCGCAGCGCGACCAACGCCTTCGGTTTCGGAAAAATCTAGCTTTATCAACGGGCCAATCGCCTTTGTGGTTGATAATTTGGCCGCCAGCCCGGAATCCGTTAACGCCTTTGACGGGGTGATGCAGGCGGTGAAATCCACCGGAAATTTGGTGCTTTTGGCGGAAACGCAAAACGACCCAGATCTAGAACCAAAGACTCTTCAGCACTTTTTGGATCAAGGCGTAGCAGCCATCGTTTATGCCTGTGTCTTCACCCGAGAAGTCGAGGTTCCGCAAATCCTTCAGGACTGCGATACGCCGGTTTTCCTATTGAATTGCTTTTCCGAAAACCTGCGATTCCCTGCGGTCATACCCAGTGATATTGCTGGCGGACACACCGCCACCAACGCCCTTATCAACACGGGCCACACCCGCATTGCAACCATCACCGGCGAGCCGTTTATGCAATGCGCCAGCGGGCGCACCGTTGGCTATAGAAACGCATTGGCATCCGCTGATCTCCCCTATTGCGAAGAGTTGGTGGTCGAAGGGAACTGGCTGCCCAGCTCTGGATATTCCGCCACGCAAACCCTGATGGCACTCCCCAATCCACCGACCGCGATTTTCTGCCAAAATGACCGCATGGCTGTTGGCTGCTACGAGGCGCTCAAGGAAATGGGCAAATCCATCCCCAATGATGTGTCTGTCATTGGCTATGACGATGATGAAATTGCGCGGCATATGTCACCGCCTCTGACTTCGATGAACCTTGCTAGCCGCGCCATGGGGCGTTGGGTGGTTGAACAATTGTTCCACGGGCCGATGGGTGAAAACCGCCGGCATCCGCTGACTAAACTCGAATGTGAAATGGTGGAGCGCGATTCAATAGCGCCCCCAAGAATGGCCAAACCCCCCGGATAAATTCCGGAGCAGGGAGGAAAACAGACATGACAGAAGAATTTGACCACATCGTTGTCGGTGGGGGCTCGTCGGGCTGTGTCGTAGCGGCGCGACTGGCAAGCGATGGCGGAGCGCGGGTTTTGCTGCTTGAGGGTGGACATTCCCATCGCCACCCTCTGCTGGATATGCCCCCCGGTATTTTCAAGATGATCAACGGGTCCAAGTTCATGACCTATCATCAAACCCGGCCTCAGCCCCATTTGGACGGACGCGTTCATGACATTCCTCAGGGCAATGTTTTGGGCGGCGGGTCGTCGGTGAATGCCCAAGTTTATATGCGCGGTCGGCCAAGTGATTATGACGAATGGGATGACATCCTGCGTGGCAACAATGACCGCATTGGCTGGGGGTGGGACGATGTCCTGCCGCATTTTTGCGGAATGGAGGCCAACAATCGCTTGAATAATGACCTGCATGGCACCGATGGCGCAATGAAGGTGTCTGATCCCGGTCACATCAATGAGTTGTCACGCTGGTTTGTGCAGGCGGTTCAAGGCCTTGGCGAACCTTTTAATCCCGATTTCAACGGAAGCAATCAACGCGGCGTTGGGTTTTATCAGTTTATGAATCGCCACGGCAAACGCAGCTCGGCGGCCTATGCCTTTGTTGCGCCGCAAGAGGATAACCCGAACCTAACCGTCCGCCTAAACGCCCCGGTTCAGCGCGTTATTATCGAAAACGGTCGTGCCTTAGGTGTGGAGTATCGGCCCAAGTCAGGTGAGGTTGTGCGGGTGCGCGCCCGTGGTGAGGTTATCGTTTCGGCTGGCGCTTTGGTCACACCGAAGATCTTGATGCTGTCGGGGATTGGCCCTGCGGATCATCTTTTGGATCACGACATCCCCTGCCAGGTTGATCTACCGGGTGTCGGGCAAAATTTGATCGACCACCCCGAGGTGCCAATAACCGCGATCGCCAATGGCCCTTATGGGTATTACAAGCAGGGCGAGGGATGGCGGATGCTGCGCAACGGCGTACAATTCAAGCTGTTTGGGACCGGGCCAGTGACCTCTGCCGGGGTCGAGGCGGGGGCCTTTGTGAACCCAACCACCCCGGATGCGCCGCCCAGCATTCAGGCGTTTTGCGTTCCGATCGTTTATTTGGATCGCGATGCACTGGAAGAGGTGCAAGACGACTATGGGGTGACGGTGACGACGGTTGTGGTCAAACCCAAATCGCGCGGTGAGGTGCGCCTCGCCAGCGCTGATCCGGCGGATCGCCCGGATATATCGCCAAACCTGTTGCAACACCCCGACGACATGCAAGCAATGATCGACGGCCAGCGCTTTTTCCTACGCGCCTTTGCCCAAAGCCCGCTTGCTGACAAGCTGGAACGGGTCGCAATTCCCAGCCCAGATGATGTGTCCGACGAGGCGCTGCGCGCGCATTGCAAACGCTTTGTCAAAACCAACTATCATCCGGCGGGAACGGCAAAGATGGGGGCGGACGGTGATAAAATGGCGGTTTTGGATGCCCGCATGCGCGTGCGCGGCCTTGAGAATCTGCGCGTTTGCGACATGTCGGCGGTGCCAAATATCAACGCCGGAAACACAAATGCGCCCGCAATGATGCTTGGGGATCGTTGTGCAGACCTTGTTATGGGGCGTATTTAAGAAGCTAGCTTTTCCCCTATGCAGCAGAAAACACTGTTAAAATTTCGATGCGGGTAATTTTAATATATCAAAATGCAAAAATAGTTCGACTAAAATGATATATTAATGCTAGCAATCCAATAGCGAATATGAGGAGCAGGTGAATGTCGACAACACAGCCACAGGGCAGCGATCAGGGCCGTTTGGCCTGTGGGGCCAAAATTGCCCAAATCACACCTGTTCATGCACGTGTCGGCACACGCAACCAATTGCTGGTCAAAGTGGTGACCGAAGACGGGCTGATTGGTTGGGGCGAATCTGGCTTGTCGGCTCGGGAACATTCTGTTGCGGCCACAATCGCGCATTTCGCCGAATTTCTCATTGGTCAAGACAGCCGCCAGATTGGCCGAATTTGGCAGGAAAGCTATCGCAGCCAGTATTTCGAAGGTGGCCGGGTCTTTACCGCTGCCATCTCCGCCATCGACATCGCTTTGCACGACATTTTGGGCAAGCGCCTTGGCGTGCCGGTGTATCAACTTTTGGGTGGTAAACAGCGGGATGTGATCCCGACCTTTGCCAGCTGCATGGGCTCAAGTGCCGATGAGCTTTTGGAAAAGGCCCGCATTCTGGTCGATGCCGGGTGGACTTGTATCCGTACGTATCCATCAAGCTTTGGGCCCGAGGTTTTTGACCCGCGCGCGTCCCTGCAACAAACTGCAGACGAATTGATTGCCATCCGCAAGGAATTTGGGCGTGCGATCACTTTGGGCATTGATCTACACCATCGTTTGACCGTGCCCGAAACGGTAAATTTCTGCTCCATGATGCCGCGTGGCACCTTGGATTTTATCGAAGAACCCATCCGTGCAGAAACCCCCGAGGCCTATGCCGTGTTGCGCGGCATGATCGATATCCCCTTTGCGGTGGGCGAAGAATTCTCCAGCAAATGGGAAGCCGCGCGTTTCCTTGAATCTGGAATGACGCAATACATGCGGCTCGATATCTGCAACATCGGCGGCTTTACCGAAGCGATGAAAGTCGCGGGTTGGTGCGAACGCCACTATGTCGATTTGATGCCGCACAACCCGCTTGGCCCTGTCTGCACGGCGGCCACGGTGCATATGTCGGCGGCCGTGCCAAACTATAGCTGGCTCGAAACACGCCAATCCGTCGTGGAACAGGATTTAGGTTTTCATGATCCGGAACTGTTCCCGGTCCAAGTCGACATGCAAGGCCCGGTTTACATCGTGCCGGATACGCCGGGTTTGGGCGTTGAGGTCAACGAAGAGCTGATAGCCCAACAAACCCCCGAACATGTGGAGCCACCGCACCTGCGGCGGCCCGATGGGTCCGTCACCAACTGGTGACCCCCAATTCGTATCACCAATTGGTGGCCAAACGTTAATCCATTAGGAGGAGAATGGAATGCGACTGACAACAAGGATGAAAACCAGCTTAAAAACCGGGGCGGCGGGCCTATGCTTTGTCGTATCGGGGGCGATGCCCGCACTGGCGTTTGAGGAGGCGCCAACGCTTGCTGCCAAGGTCGCCGACGGGAGTTTGCCCGCGCTAGAAGAGCGTTTGCCGACGAACCCAATGGTCATGGAAGTGCTTGATAAAACCGGCGAATATGGCGGCACCCTGCGTCGTGCCATTCTGGGCGGCGGCGATCAACACAATATGGTGCGCCTGATCAGCAACGAAAATCTGGTCCGCTGGAGCGCCGATTGGAGCGAAGTCAAAACCAATATCGCCGAAAGCTATGAGGTGTCTGACGACGCGACCACCTTTACCTTTAAGCTGCGCGACGGGATGAAATGGTCAGACGGTGCACCCTTTACCGCAGATGACATTCTGTTTTGGTACGAGATCTTTAACGACGAGCGGCTGACACCGTCCAAACACGCGATGTATGTCGGTGCCAGCGGTGCCGTTGAGGTGTCCAAGATCGATGACCTAACCGTGGAATTCAAATTCGGCGAACCAAACGGCTTGTTCTTGCAAAACCTGGCTTATGGGTTCGGCTATTACACTGTGAACTACCCGCGCCACTATCTGGCGCAATTCCATGCGGATCATAATCCCGATGTTCAGGCATTGGTGGATGCAGAACCCGCAGCGAGCGATTGGGTGTCTCTGTTCAACCTCAAAGCTGGCCCCATGCACACACCGGCCTTTTGGCAAAACGCCGATCGCCCAACGCTTCACCCTTGGCACATCGTCAAAGGCTATGGATCAACTGAACGGATGGTTGCAGAGCGCAATCCATACTATTGGAAGGTCGACGAAGCGGGCAATCAGCTCCCCTATATCGACAAGGTCGCGTGGGATCAGGTTGAAGACGTCGAGACCATTCTGCTCAAAGCGTTTAACGGCGAGATCGACTATATGGCGCGCCACATTGGCCGCCCGTCCAACCTTGCGGCGCTGACCGATAACAAAGAGCGCGGCAGCTATGATTTCTATAGCGTTGGCGACATTCCATCGAACCAATCGATCTTGATGTTCAACCTCAACAACCCCGATCCCATCAAGAATGAAATCGTCAACACTTTTGAGTTTCGCCAAGCGGTGAGCCACGCTGTGGATCGCCAAGAAATCATCGATCTGGTCTATTTGGGGGCTGGAACCGCCGCCCAAACGGCCCCACACAAAAGCGCGCCTTTTTATCAGGAAAAATGGGCAAAACAGTACACAGAGTTTGATCCTGACAAGGCCAACGCCCTGTTGGACGGGATGGGTTTGGACAAAAAGGACGATGAAGGCTTTCGCCTCGGGCCGGATGGCGAACGCTTTACCTTGGTCTTCTTGGTCGCAGATGTGTTCGGCCTGCAATTCCCTGATGTGATGGAATTGGTTGCGGAATATGCCGCCGATGTCGGCCTCGATTTCCAAGTGCGCGCCAGTGATCGCTCACGCCTTCAGGATCTCGCCTCCAGCGCTGAACATGATGCTTACATCTGGAACTGCGGTGGTGGTGTTGTGGACGCTTATACCAACCCATATTGTTACGTGCCTCAGGGCCAAGCCGTCTATTGGGCCCCCAAATGGGCCTCTTGGGGTGTCGACAACGCGACCGGGATCGAGCCGCCGGAGCATATCAAAGCACTGTTTACCGCCTATGAAGGGGTGACCACCACCGCCGACCCAGCCAAGCAAGAGGCCGCTTTGGTTGATCTGATTGATCAGGCAACCGGCCAATTGTTGACCATCGGTATGGTGCAAAGCGACGGGGCCTTTGGCATTGCGCGTAACAATCTGCGCAATTTCCCCAATCCAATGCCGATCGCCGGTCAGCTCTGGACACCGGCCCCTTACACTGCACAATTCTTCTTTGAAGGTGGCGCAAACCTGCCGTGATCCGTCACGACTGACCTGATGTGCAGGTCCGGTTAGCGACCAACCTGCATATTTCAGAGCGGCGGTGCTTGTCCTCCTGCATCGCCGCTCGCTTCTCTTGCAACTCACGGTCCCCAATGCTGCAATTTCTATCCCGCCGACTGCTCTATATGATCCCGACGGTGTTTCTGGTTTCGGTTGTGACTTTTGCGATCATCCAATTGCCCCCCGGCGATTACCTCGATTCACTGGCCGCCGAACTCTCTGACAACGGCGGCTTGGACGAAGGCACCCGACTGGCGCTTGAGGCACAATACGGCCTTGGTCAACCGATGCATGTGCAGTATTTTAAATGGATGAAGGGCATCCTGCTCGAAGGCAACTTCGGCATTTCCTTTGAAAAGAACCTGCCAGTTAATGATTTGATCTGGGATCGGCTTGGGTGGACCTTTGCGATCTCAACGCTGACTCTTTTGTTCATCTGGATCATCGCCTTGCCCATCGGCATCTATTCGGCGGTTCGCAAATATTCCTTTGGCGACTACCTGGCGACCTTCCTCGGCTTTATCGGCCTCGCGGTCCCCAATTTCCTTCTCGCACTAGTCATGATGTACGTGGCGTTCAAATATTTTGGCCAAAGCGTCGGTGGGCTAGTCAGCCCGCAATACCTCGAGGAAGCGTGGAGCTGGGACAAATTCATCGACCTGCTCAAGCACATCTGGATGCCGATTGTTGTGGTTGGCACATCTGGTGCGGCGGCGTTGATCCGGATCATGCGCGCCAATCTGTTGGATGAACTCTACCGTCCCTATGTGGTGACGGCCCGCGCCAAGGGCATGTCCGAATTTCAGCTGCTGCTACGCTATCCCGTACGTGTCGCGCTCAACCCGTTTGTGTCAACCATCGGGTGGATTTTACCGACGTTGGTCTCGGGCGAAATCATCGTTGCCGTGGTGATGAACCTACCGACAACCGGCCCACTACTGCTCCGCGCCTTGCTGGTTCAGGACATGTACCTTGCCGGATCGCTCATCTTGATTGTCAGCATGCTGACCGTGCTTGGCACGCTAATTTCCGATCTTCTTTTGGCCTGGATTGACCCAAGGATTCGTTACCAATGACCGCCATAGACCAACCTCACGACACTTCGGTCATCATGCCAGAACTGCTTGGCCCTTGGGCGCTAATGTGGCGCAAGTTTCGTCGCCATCGCATCGCCTATGCCAGCCTGTGTTTGGTGGTGATGATCTATATCGTCGCCCTGTTTGGCAACTTCTTCGCCCCCGAAGATTTCACCGATACCAACCGGCGCGGCATCTACGTTCCCCCACAGGGTATCCACCTATTTTACGAGGATAAAAGCGGAGATCGCCAATTTGGCCTGCATGCCAAAGCTTTGAAAATGGAGGTCGATCAGGCTACCATGCGCCGCAGCTACGAAGAGCAATCCGGCAAGATTGTCCCCCTTGGTTTCTTTGTAAAAGGCCACAGCTACAAGCTGCTTGGGTTTTGGAAGGTAGATCGCCATTTCTTTGGCCCCAAGAAGCCCAAAGACGTGGTGTATTTTCTAGGCTCAGACCGGCTTGGGCGGGATATCCTTAGCCGGATCATCATCGGCACCCAAGTATCGATGTCCATCGGGCTAGTCGGCGTTGTGGTGTCCCTTCTGATTGGGGTCTCGTTGGGTGGGGTTTCGGGCTATTATGGCGGCTGGATCGACAATGTCATTCAGCGCCTGATCGAATTCCTGCGCTCGATTCCAACAATCCCGCTTTGGATGGGCCTTGCGGCGGCAATCCCGCTGGGCTGGCCACCTCTGCGTACCTATTTCGTTGTCACCCTCATTGTGTCGATGATCGGCTGGACATCGCTGGCCCGCGAAGTCCGGGGCAAGTTCCTGTCGCTTCGCAAAGAGGATTTCATCACAGCCGCACGTTTGGATGGTCTGTCCGATTGGGAGGTGATCCGCAAACACATGGTCCCAAGTTTTTCGAGCCACATCATCGCCTCGCTCACCCTTGCGGTGCCTTTGATGATCCTCGCAGAAACATCGCTGTCCTTCCTTGGCATTGGCCTGCAACCATCCATCGTGTCATGGGGCACTCTGCTGAAAGAGGCCCAGAACATCCGCACCATAATCGAGGCCCCGTGGCTGTTGATTGCGCCCGGAGCAACCATAGTGATCGCTGTCTTGGCGCTGAACTTTCTAGGAGACGGCCTTCGTGATGCCGCAGACCCCCATGCCCATTGATCAATTAACAAAACCGCTGGTCGAAATCCGCGATCTCAAAACGCATTTCTTTACCGATGACGGGGTGATCAAAGCCGTCGAAGGGGTCGATCTAGATGTACACCCCAACCGCACCCTGTGCATTTTGGGCGAGTCGGGCTGTGGCAAATCCATCATGGCACGTTCAATCTTGCGCATTGTCGATGCGCCCGGCCGCATTGTGCAGGGCTCAATCACCTATAACGCCGCCAATGGGCGTGCCATTGACTTGGCCAGTGCGCGCCCGGGCTCCCGCGCGCTGCGTGACATTCGCGGCCAAGATATTGCGATGATTTTCCAAGAACCGATGTCTTCGCTTGGCCCGATCACCAAGATCGGCAAACAGATCACCGAAGCCCTGTTGTTGCACCGCAATATGTCCAAGCCCGAGGCCAAAGAGGCCGCGATTGAGATGCTCAACAAAGTTGGCATTCCCAAACCCGCAGACCGGTTTGAGGCCTACCCCTTTGAGTTATCCGGCGGTATGCGCCAGCGCGCGATGATCGCCATGGCGCTGTGCTGCCAGCCGCGCTTGTTGATAGCGGACGAACCGACAACCGCCTTGGATGTCACCACACAAGCGCAAATCCTTGATCTCATTGCCGAGCTCAAGAACGAGCTGGAAATGGGAGTGATGTTGATCACCCATGATCTTGGCGTCGTAGCCGAGGTCGCCGAAGATGTGGCCGTTATGTATATGGGCCGCGTGGTCGAAACCGGCAGTGTTGAGCAGATTTTTGAAAGCCCCCAACACCCCTATACCCGCGCGCTTTTGGATTCCATTCCCCGGCTTGGCGCCCCCCGGCGACGGCGTTTACCGGCTATTCGCGGCATGGTTCCGCATCCTTTGGCGCGACCCTCGGGCTGCACCTTTCGCACCCGCTGCGATCATGTGATTTCCGGTGTTTGCGATCAGGTTCAACCACAACTGGCTGGCCAGGGAACTGCACAGGTTGCCTGCCATCTGCATACTCCGTCCGAGGTGCAACATGGCTGATCCCGTCCTAAAGGTCCGCAATTTGGACATGCATTTCCCAATTGGTGGCTCCTTCTTTGGCAAACAAACCGATGTAGTGCGCGCCGTTGATAAGATATCCTTTGATGTTTTTCGCGGCGAAAGCTTTGGTATCGTTGGAGAAAGCGGTAGCGGCAAGACAACTCTCGGCCGTTGTATTATGCGTACTCTGGACCCATCCGCAGGTAGCATCAAACTCACCACCAAAACTCGCCCCGAAGCCGAGTTGATTGGCGCGTCGCGTGCGGAAATGACCGCGATTTGGCGCGATATGCGTATGGTGTTTCAAGATCCACAAAGCTCGCTAAACCCGCGTTTACGGGTGTTGGATTTGGTCGGGCAGGCCCTGCAAAAATCCGAAGGTCTCAAAGGGCAGGCCTTGGCCGATCGCGTCGGCGACCTATTGGAGCAGGTAGGGCTACAACGGGCGTTTTTGATGCGTTACCCCAATGCCTTTTCAGGGGGGCAAAGACAGCGGTTGGGAATTGCTCGGGCGCTTGCGACCAAACCCGAGATTGTCATCGCTGACGAAGCTGTTTCTGCCCTAGATGTCTCCATTCAGGCGCAGACGTTAAACCTGATGCAGGACTTACAGGAAGACTATGATTTAACTTATATTTTCATTGCTCATGACCTTGCCGTGGTTGAGCATTTTTGTGATCGCGTCGCGGTGATGTATCTGGGCCAGATTGTTGAACTGGCGGATCGGGATACTTTGTTTCGCGCGCCCAAGCACCCTTATACCAAGGCCTTGCTGGACGCCGTTCCCCGGCCCGTACCCAAGGCGCGTTCAGCCAAACGGGTGGCACCGATTGGAAAGGTCTCGGACCGGGTTAGCACGGGTTGCAAATTCGCGCCGCGCTGCCCTTTGGCACAGGATGTTTGCTGGTCAAGTGAACCGCCAACACTGACCTTGGGCAGCAGTCAGCTCAAATGCCACAGGCCAGACGCTGTTTAGGGTCTAGCCAAATTTAGCAATCGTGGGGTCTTAGTAAGAGATCAATGTCGACAAAGCGCCAAGGGCACCAATGATCTCCACTGGTGCCCTTGGTTTTTTGCTTTTGGTGATGGCGTCTGCGTCACTTGGCGAATGCCAACTCCGGTAGGAATGTGGCAATGGTGGGGATGAATAGGATCATCAGCAAGGTGATGACCTCGACCTGTAGGAACCACCAGATCCCACCGAAAATCTCTTTGAGCGAGAAGGATGGCACCACCCCTTTGAGCACAAAGGCGTTCAACCCGACAGGCGGCGTGATGAGACCAATTTCAAGCGTTTTGACAACAACAATCGCCAGCCAGATGGGGTGTGCACCCAGTTCGATCAACGGCGGCACAAAAATCGGCACGGTCAAGAACATCACCGACACCGGATCAACCATACAGCCCAAAATCAGCAACAAAACCACATAGATACAGACGATGCCCATCATCGACATATCAAGGCCAACGATGAATTCGGACAGCGCACCCGATGCACCGCTTACCGCGAGGTAGGAAGAGAAAATCAACGCGCCCACGAGGATGATAAAGATCACCGATGTGGTCTGAGCGGTGTCGAGAAACACTTCCTTCAAAACCGGAAAAGACAAACGTTTGCGGATCAAGGCGATCAGGAAAGACCCAATTGCACCGATTGCACCGGCTTCGGTTGGTGTGATGATCCCGGCATAAATGCCGCCGATCACAATACCACCCAGCGTGAGAAAGCTCCAAACACCTTTCAAAGATTGCAACCGTTCTTCTATGCCAGCCTTCGGCAATGCCGGGGCCAATTCTGGGTTCCGGCTCACCCGGATGTAGATCATGACCAGATAGGCAAAGGCGGTCAGCAATCCGGGAATGATACCAGCGATCAACAGCTTGGGAACGGATTCCCGCGCGATGATGCCATAGACGATCAGGTTGATGCTTGGCGGGATCATTCCGGCAAGCGTGCCGACGGTCGCCACACAGCCGGCCGCCAGTTTGCGGTTAACCTTGAGCCGCAGCATTTCAGGGATCGCGACGCGGCCAAAAACGGCGGTGGATGAGGTTGTTGAGCCAGAGCACGCGGCAAAGGCGACGGCGGCCACAGTCGTTGAAATCACCACGCTGCCCTTGAGGTGGCCAAGCCATGCACGCGTCGCCCGATAGATATCCTGGGTGATGCCGGCCTTGGCCGCGACATGCCCCATGAGCAGGAATAGTGGGACCGCGCTCAGCGCATATCCTGATCCAATGTCAAACAACCGGCCACCGATGGCGTCGAGGGTGATCGTTGTTCCGCGTATCAACGCAAAGCCCACAGCCCCCGACAACAGCAGGGAAATGCCAACTGGCACACGCAAAACCATCAAAATTCCAACCAGCCCGATCACGAGCGGCACTTGAAGTGACTCAATCATTGTTTTCTCTCATCTTCAGCCGTCTCTTGAGGGGCAAATTCGGCAACTGCCGCGTCCTCAAGTAGTTCATTGTTTGTGATCAGGCGGCTCAGCTGGAGGAAAAACCGCAATGAAAACAAGGCCAAGCCAACCGGAATACCGACGCGCGCCCACCATGTTTTGACTTCGACAATGCCAAGGATCGTGTCGCCCATGGCATAGGCGCTCAAGGCCGAAACGGCGCTGGTCCAAGTCAAGGCGGCAAAGAACAGACAGGCGATCAGTAGGTAAATCCCTTGGACAACCTTCTTAGTCTTGCGCGGGAAATAGTCGTACAGAACGCCGACGGTGATATGGGCGTCGCGACGCTGTGAATACCCAAGACCCAAGTAGATCAGATAGACAAACATCAAGCTGACGTATTCATAGGCACCCGGCAGGCTTTTGGAGAACAAGGCCCTTGCTGCGACCTCTAGCACAGTGATTGTCATCATTGTCGCGACCGCCAAGGCGGAAACGTAGCAGGCGACTTCCTCTAGCTTTCTTTGTAACCATATGGCTTTGCTGGCTAAACTTGCCATTTAGGCATCCCTCCCCCATGAATGAATTTTTGAACAGGTGTCACACATGGCGGGTCAAACAGCGCTTGGGCCGTTGACGGATTTGCATGTGTTTCGAGATAGGAGCGCCGCCGACAACCTGTTCTGTCGTTCATGGCAGCGCAAGGAAAGACCGGGCAATGCGCCCGGTCAGCCCGTGGGTGGTATTAGCCTTCGTGCTTTTCCAGAAGCTTCAAGAAGTCATCCAGAACAGCTTGACCGGCAAGACCGTCTTTTTCGCGTGCGTCGACCCAGCTCTGCCAAGCAGCATTGCGAACATCGAGCATTTTGGCTTTCTCGGCCTCGTCCAGTTTGACGATTTCAGTCTGCGCGCTGAGTTTTGCGTGAGACTCGATTTCAGCAACTTCCAACAGGCTGCGCGCTTTCATGACTGTCTCGTCATTGAGCTCTTCGATCACAGTTTTCACGTCATCTGGAAGGGCATTCCATGTGTCGAGATTGATGGTGACGGGCATTGGGAAGAAGAACCAGTCTTCATCGTCCCAATAGCTGAAAATCTCACCAAAGCCAAAGGCATAAGCATCCGCAGGCGACCCAATAATCGCCGCGGTGACAACCTTGCGCTCTGCCGCTGCGGGCAGCTCACCCCACGGAATGCCGTAGACGGTGATGTCGAGTTCTTTCAAGATTTCAGCGGCCCCGCCATGGGCGCGGATCTTGGCGGACTTTAAGTCCTCGATCGAGCGGATTGGATCATGAGACAGCAGCTGAATCGATGTCCAAAGACCTGGGAACAGGTACTTTTGGTTCATCGCTGTGAATTCCGCTTCGACAGCGGGGGATTTGAACAATTCGTGCCCGGCCTGCGCATGCGCCAGAGCATTGTCGCTCATGAACGGAAGCGACGTCACATTGGCAAGCGGGAAGAGGCCGGGGTTATAGACCGGAGAGAACTCTCCGAGGTCAAAGGCACCAACCTTGATGTTTTCCGGCTGACCGGACAGCTTGCCCAATGGGCCACCAAAAATGCGGGTGAATTTGACTTTGCCGTCGGTGCGTTTTTCGACCTCATCCATCCACCAGCGGGTCGCGAGGTTCGAGGGGCCTTTGCCTGTGAAGGCATGGTACTTAAGATCAATTTCCTCTGCTGCAGAGATTGCTGGCATTGTCAAACTGGCTGCTGCCACCAGCGCGCTGGCGCATAGCGTTTTGAGTAGTTTCATTTCGGTTCTTCTCCCTATTGTTCGTTTTCACCCGTAAAGGTGGTCTGGTTGGTGATCGGCAGTCTCCTCGCTGCCGAACGCCATCTCATTGGTTTGGACACCTGTTGGTTTGGTAACTTTGTTTGGATTTGCGCGGCACGGGGGATCACGCCCGAAGTTTGCGGAGACCCGCAGCCACGCAAGGGGGCACCCGCGAAAAACCCTACGCGCCCGTCACGCTTTTATTTTCTGACCCAACTTTCTTGAATGTCGCAGCCCGCGCGGCGCAACAACACGGACACCGGGCATTTCTCTCCAGTGATCCGTTGCAGCTCAGCAATCTTGTGATCGCTTGCATCGGTATCAAGGATCACCTTCAGCTCGATCACAGGAAATGGCGCCCCAATCTCGGCCTTCCCAAACACGCCCCGCGTGTCAAAGTGTCCGCAGATTTCAAATTCCATGCCACGCAGGTCGATCTTGAGAAGACCCGCGACGTAGTTGGCGATCACATTGGTGCAGCCCAAAAACGACGACAGCATGGTTTCCAAGGGCGTCGCAAAAAGATTGGTGCCGCCGCGCTCTGGTGGTTCGTCGGTCGTGACGACCTTGCCCCGCGCCACCATCTCGGTCCGCGCATGGGTGATCGCGTGCCCTTGCACATCGATCTTAAATAGATCTGGCATGACATGTGCCATCAGTATCTCCTAATTGAAGCAGTTTGGGAGTGGCGGCACCAGATAGCCTTTGTGAAAAGGCGGGTCCGGCGCGCCGTTTAAAATAGCGCAAGCCCCGGCGTTTTGACTTTGATCCGGTAGATCGAGGTCGAAGACGTGAAGTAGAGGTCCGTCAGATCATCACCGCCCCAAGCAAAGTTGGCGGTAAACTCTTGCATTCGGATCACACCCAGTGTTTCGCCCGCTGGGGTGATCACATGAACACCCCCCGGCCCGGTGCAATACACATTGCCTTTGCTGTCGATCTTCATACCGTCGGGATGGCCTTCGCCTTCGCCGGTCGTCACCTCAACCCACACCTCACCGCCGGTGGCACTGCCATCTTCGGCAATATCAAACCGGCGAATGTGTTTGTGTTCTGTGTCGTTCACATAGAGAATTTTGTGGTCCAGCGAGAAACACAAACCGTTGGGCTGTGCGAAGTCATCCGCCAATTGGTTGATGGTCTTGCCATCGGGTGTCACGCAATAGACGCCCTGTTTACCCATATCCAAATCACGCTCGACGCCAAAGTAATCCAAGCGCCCATAGGTTGGATCGGTGAAGTAGATCAGCCCATCTTTTCCAACCACGATGTCATTTGGGCTGTTGAGCTCTTTGCCATCATAATGCGTTGCCAGCGTCGTGATGGTGCCATCGGCTTCGGTCCGCGTCACCGAACTTGTCGCGTGCTGACAGGTGAGCATGCGGCCCTCGGCGTCGTATGTATTGCCGTTGCCCATATTGCTGGGCTTGCGGAAAGACACCACTTTGCCATCTGCCCCGAGCCGGAAAAGTTCATTGCCGGGGATGTCAGAAAACGTCAGATGCTTTTCGACGGGGTGCCAAATCGGGCCTTCGGTGAACAGGAAACCCCCTGCCACTTTCTCCAAAACCGGATCGGCATCCACGATCTCATGCATACCTTCAAGGCGCACGTCGATGCTCATGGTTTAACCCTCAGCTCTTTGACGCGTTCGCCGCCAGCAAACCAATCCACGTCTTCGACCTCTTCAAAGACAACCCAGACATTTTCCTTTGGAATACCTGCGGCCTCTGACAGCGTATTGGTCACTGCCGTTTGCACCTGCTCTTTGATGCCCTTTGGGTCATGCTCGATAACTTGTTTAACGATCCGAATGTTGACAAACGGCATCGGCGTCCTCCCGTAATCTTTACGACACGGAGTAGAACCCGGTGTCATATCCTCATGTTGAGATCAGATTAGGGAGGTCATTTTGGTGCGTCTGCGTCAGCTCACGCAGCAATTGAACGGGGAAGCACATCACACTTGCGGGTTCCCGCAAGACTCTGAGCAAAAACATTATTCGCCCTGAGAAGACAGCCAGTCTTGCAAGTTTTTTTCCTCGCGGCGCAACGCGTCTGCATTGAGAATTCCCTGAGACAAAGCAAGGGAAATAGCCCGTGTTCTGGAATTGAAACTCGGGCCCCATGGACCGGCGGGAAGGTCCCCCTTTTCCAGACCAAGCTTTTGGTAGAGGTGCTGCAACCGGCTTTGCGCCCCGCGTAGCGACACATGTCGCCGAGCGGCGATGGCCTTGTCGGTCAACCCTAGGCACAGGTCAACAAGGGCCTCGAATTCCAGCTCGCTGAGACCAGAAAGCCGATCCCCTGCCCGTTGCTGAACACTGCGAACTTCGCGGTCGATCACACATTGCTCGGCGATAAAGACCCCTTGCAACGCCAGCTTTAGCTGCTCTTCTGGGGCGGATTTCAGGATATAGCCATAGACGGCCTCGGGCGGCACAATCTTAGTGATACCCCGAATATAAGCTTCTTCTGTGTAGTTGGACCAAAACAGAATTTTTGTGTGCGGCTTGCGGGCCCAAATGCTTTTGGCCACCTCGACGCCTGTCACCTTGGGCATTTGCAGATCAAGCACCACAGAATCAAAGTCGGACGCTCCAAACGCGGCAATGGCATCCTCGCCATCGGCGGCCGTGATCAGCTCATCCAGCTCTGGCAAGGTATCGCGTGACACACCTTCGAGAAAGGATCGGTGGAGCTTGTCGTCTTCGGCAATCAATAAGCGCATTCAATTTCCTGTTTGGTAAGGTCAATCCGCGTCCCGAACTTCAGTCCCGGATGACATGGGAACAGTGATCAAAACGCGTGTCCCTTTTGGGGCGTTCAAACGATCAAACAAGACCGAAGCCGAGATCAAATCGGCACGGGTCTTGATGTTGCCGATCCCGCTCAGTGAGTGCAAATCCATATCCTGAATGCCGGTACCATCGTCCTCAATGGTCACGCTCATATTGCCCCCCTGCTGGGCGATACGAACATTGATCCGGCTACAATTCGCATGTTTCAAGGCGTTATTTACCGCTTCTTGCACGATGCGGTACATCGCCGTTCTGACGGTGTCTTGTAGGTGATCCATCTTGCCATCAGTCAGGTCTTGGACATGCATGTTCATTGGGCGACGTGTGTTGCGCAGGCATCGCTGCAAATGGGCGTCGACGGCTTCGGAAAAGCCAAACATCTGAAGCACACCCGGCTTCATATCTTCGACAATGCCGCGCACGTCCTCGAGGCAATGATCCAACTCCTCTTGGATGTCAGCAAGCTCTTTGGACGCCTCAGGTGACCCGCCTTCGATCCCAGACATTCGTCGACGGATGCGCGCCAAATCTGCCAAGGTTTGATCATGCAAATCCATCCCAAGCCGTTGACGCTCGCGCTCCATGCCTTCGGTCAGTTGCAAAGCGCCAATGCGCAAAGAGCGTTCGCGCCCCGTGGCTTCAATTTCTGCAATGGCCGAGTCCTTGGCCTCTTTTCCTCTCTCCAAGGCAAAAAGATAGGCAGAGACCAAATCCGCAGCCCCTTGGGCCAATACGACCAATTCCTCGTTGTAGAAACTCTTCTTATGGCTGGAAATCGCCAGTGATCCGATCAATTCCCCCTGCACCCGCAGCGGAACAACAATGCGGCTGTGCAGATTGGCTTGAAACAGCGGTTCACTGTCGGCCCCTTCGAAATGAAAGCGAGGATCGGTCCACGCGTCATCCGTCAAGATATAGGGGAGATCGCCCCGCAGCACATCGCGAATTGGGCTTTCTTCTGTTGGCGTTGCGGGGTTTTGGGTGTGGCTCCAGGATGTGTGCATCCGAGCCTCATAACAAATCTGCGTCCCGGTTGGGTGCAGCAACACAATATCAAGGTGATCATGGGCAATGAGCGCGCGCAGCCGGTTGGCAAAATTCTCGAGAACCAGCTCATAGTCTGTCGGGCCCGCAATGGCCCGCGCAATTGACAAATAGCAATCTAATGCTTCTGCGGCGTTCGGCATTACGGCATACACCCCTTCCTCGGGTGCAATCAGTTGACCATAATCTTGTTTCTCTTTCAACGTAGCCTCTTGAGTTTCGGTCAAAAATCGCCCTCAAACAGCTTCTGTTGTCATGGTGGAAATCTGCACAACCGACCGCATCCCTTGGATGATCGCCTGCGCATCATCATAGATATGCGGACACATTCCACACGCTTCCAAAGCGATCTGATATAGACGCGCGTTTTCGCGATCTCCGATGATGACCACATCTCGATTGCGCCACATGTCTTGAACGGCCGCGATCTCAGCCCCGATAAGAAGCCCCGACAAGCGCGCTTTTAGAACTTCATTTGGTGTTCCGTTCAACAAGGCCTGCGGGCGCAGGCTGAACAATTTGGCTGTGATCCCAGAGGGATCAGAAAACGCTGTTTCAATTGCACCCAGAAATGCCGCACCATCCCAAGACGGGCTTTTTGTGCAAAAACGCAGCACAGAGTGATTTGCCAGAAGACCAAACAATTCTCCGGTCATAAATGTGGTGAAAGACCGGATTTCGCCTTTCTCAACCTGAACCCATTTGGAATGGGTTCCCGGCAGGCAAAAGACTCCGTTGAAGTTTGGATTTTCCGCTAGATATCCGGCAATCTGGGTCTCTTCGCCGCGCATGACGTCTTCTGGCTGGCGCTGGCAGACGCCGGGTACAATCCGCACAGACAGGCGTGGGTCTTTTACAAAAACAGATACCACGCGTTCAGGAGACACAGGAAGGCATGGCACCTCAGAATATGGGGCTTCTACCCAACCTTGCTTCGCGCCGACCATCCCGCAAGCCACAACAGGTGTGACACGATCATTTGATAACCACGGCTCGATGATCGCAAGCAAAGTGGGTTCGAATTCACCCGGAAGCAATTGGGACATACCCATATTGCTTTCGATACGATCCACAATCTGATTGCCATCACCAACGGCATAAGCGCTTAAATTGGTTGTCCCCCAGTCAAGGGCTACCCATTGAATCCTCATAATTTCTTCTCCAACAGGTTGTTCTAGTTGCCCTGTCGCACGGGCTTCATCTCCTATGTGTCGAAATTGGGGGCACCCGGAAACTGCGATATGCGCAGCAAATTTGCGGAGACCCGCAAACGTGTTTCTAGGATGTGGCCTTATCTCAGCCAACTGATTGCGACGACATGGATCATGAAAAAGAAGGTTCGTTTCAAGAGAAGCGGTGAGCTTAGTTCAGTAGTCGCAGCGGACCGCCATTTTGCCACGCGCCGATGTTCTCCACAGCTTGGCCATAGGCCAACTGGAACAACTCCTGAACTACGTAGCCAGTATGCCCAGTCAGGGTCACATTCGACAACTTTCGCAAAGGGTGATCAGCGGGCAAAGGTTCAGCGTCATAGACATCCAAGGCAGCGCCTGAAATCGCCCCGTTCTCAAGGCAGTTAATCAAGGATTTTTCATCAATGATCGGCCCGCGCGACGTGTTCACAAGGTAGGCGGTGGGCTTCATCAAGGACAAGGTCTTCTCGTTGACCAAGCCTCTCGTCGATGAGCTTAAAACCATATGGATCGTTAGAAAATCAGATGTTTTGAAAAGTGCCTCTTGGTCAACAAACGTGGCACCATGTTCCTGCGCTTTTTGAGCCGTCAGGTTCGGACTCCAAGCGATGACCTTCATGTCAAACGCCTGCGCTGCCCGGGCCATTTTTGCGCCGATTTTACCAAGCCCCAGAATTCCCAAGGTCTTGCCATGCAAACCGACACCCGTGTGGGCCTGCCAACCCCCAGATACCATTGCGTGATGTTCGGCCGGTATTTGTTTGGCATGCGCCATCAAAAGGGCCCAGCTATGTTCAAAGGCCGCGTAGGGGGTCATTTGCGTGCCGCAAACATCAATGCCCTTCGCCCGCGCTGCCTCCATATCAATGCTAAAATTGCGCATGCCGGTTGTGACGAGCAATTTCAGATTGGGGAGCTGATCTATGAGCGATTTAGGAAACGGGGTACGCTCTCTCATTGCAACGAGGACGTCATAGGGGGCCAGAGCCAAAGCGCGCTCGGCTTCCGTTTCCATCATCGACGGGGTGATTTGAGAAAGCTGCACATCTTGCAGCGCATGCCAGTCGGCGGCGGCTTGTGCGGCAGAGGTGTAGTCGTCCAAAATCGCGATCCGCAGTGGGCTTTTTGAAGTGGGCACGCATTTTCCTCCGATCATTGGTTGAGAGGTCAATCCTCTGCGGCAGTCAGATGAGAATCTGCAGCCCAAGTCCAAGCTAGAGGCGATTTTCGTTTGAGCGCGCCGCTAAGATGTTGGCGCATCCGGAAAGAGGCATCCACGGTGTTGCCCCGTTCCAAAAGCGACAGAATTTCCAGATGCTCGGTGCATTGTTCGATCAGACGATCGCGGTTCACCTCTGCGCGGTATTCCATCAAGCGCCGCATCCGGTTGACCCGTTGCAGGGCCATAAGAAAGAAAGGATTGCCGGAAAGTTTGATCAGCTCTTCGTGAAACAGTGCCCCATTGGACAGGAGAGTTTCTCCCGGTGCTTTAGATATCTCCATTTCAAGCATGTTTTCCTGAATGCGCCGCTGCTCCTCGAGAACTTTGTGATTTAACTCGAAGGACGGTTCCAACATTGCCGCCGGTTCAATTGCCATTCGGAAACGGTAGATTTCATCAAAAGCTTCTGGTGTTTTGGCAACGGGCAAAAAGCGCCAACCGTAGCCCTCTTTGCGTTCGGCCCATCCCTCACGGGTTGCGCGTACCAGCAACTCGCCAACATGGGCTTTCGTCCAATTATATTTCTGGCGCAGGAACTGTTCGGTGACTTCTTCCGGAAGTTCGTTTCTAAGCCAATCCGCCGCCAAAACTTGATAGTCGTCAGCCTCGCTTTCGCCCTCTTGCGCCAAAGCCGCTTGAGCAGATGCAGGAATTTCATCGGCGACAAAATAGCCCCGGTTGGGCCGGCGGATAAGCACGCTCTGAACTTCCAACGCCTCCAAAGCTTCTCGGATCGGGGTACGTGAAACACCATAGCGATCCGCCAGCTGTTGCGCGCTGATATGACTGCCCAACGCCACATTGCCCGCAACAATATCTTGAAGCAGGCGGTTTGAAATCTTTGAGGCCAGAGCATTGGCGCGCATCTTGTCATGTTCTCCTTGGTCCCGGTGCAGGCGTATCGGCGGTCAAATTGCATTTGCGCGTAACACAGGGGCGTTCTTTTGGATTTTAAATCATGAAAAGCCAAAAAATGTGGATTTGCAATGGTCGAATTAGGGGGCGTACCCGTCTTGGAAGCAATTTCCACGGTTCTCGGCAGGAGTTGAACCACGGAACGTCTATGTTTCTTGACAGGTTTGGGTGGGGATTTTTCAGTATAATTACCAGCGCTTAACAACTGAGAGGCGATGGCGAGGTTGGTTTTCAAAGTGCTCACTTTGCTTTTTCAAACCCTAAAAGCCAATTTATGATTGGCTTTTGATTGACCAATGTGCAATCAAATAGAGGCGAGGCGAGATTCGTCTTGCTTCGACATACACACATTCAGGGGAGGAGAACCTGTGTTCACTAAATTCACTCGCATCGGTGTATTCGCGGTGGCAGCCACATTGGCAGGCGCGACTGGGGGTATGGCCGACGGCTTCAAAGCGGAAAGCCCACAATGTATAGCGCCGTCTAACCCAGGTGGCGGTTGGGATTTCATTTGCCGCACAACAGCGAAATACCTGTTTGATCTCGGCGTCATCGAAGACTCTATGCAGGTCACCAATATGTCCGGTGGTGGCGGCGGTGTGGCCTTTGCCCACGTCACCAAAGAACGCAATGAAGACAACAACTTGATTGTCGCCGCGTCCATGAGCACCAGCGCACGCATCGCGCAGGGCATCTATGAAGGTGCAGAGCAGGACGACGTGCATTTCCTCGCCACATTTGGCGCAGAATACGGCGCGATTGCCGTGCGCGCAGACTCCCCGTTTCAAACTCTCAAAGACATGATGGATGCCATTCTGGAAGATCCACGGTCGGTCGGCATTGCAGGCGGCTCCTCTGTTGGCAGCTTTGACCACATCAAGCCGATGTTGGTTGCCCGCGAGGCAGGCATGGATGATGTCACCAAGCTGAAATACGTGTCCTTTGATGGCGGTGGCGAAGCGATGACCGGCTTGCTTTCTGGTGCCACCGAAGCGCTATCGGGCGATTTCTCGGAGATGCTGGGCTTCTTGGAATCCGGTGACATCCGTATCATCGGGATCATGGCCCCAGAGCGCCTGAAAAACTATCCGGATATCCCAACGGCAAAAGAGCTGGGTTATGACGTTGTGGGTGCCAACTGGCGTGGTCTTTATATGCCCGCAGGCGCGTCTGATGAGGCCAAAGAATTCTGGTCAAACGCCATCAAAACAATGGCTGCCGATCCGGAATTCCAAGCAACCCTCGAAGCCGCTGCAATCGCCCCGTTCAACAATTTCGGCGACGATATGTACAACTTTGTGGCTGGCAGCATCGCAGATGTAACCAAGCTCTCCAAAGACATCGGTATCATCCAATAATCCAACGACCCAAGCCGGTTAGCACCCGCCGGCCGGCTTGGCCCAAAGCTTTAGGGAGGCAGAAATGAGCGACCGAATATTCGGTGGATTTGGATTGGCACTGGCCATCTTCTACATCTGGGCCGCGTCCATCATCAAAGACAGCTTTATGGTCGACGTGGTTGGACCAAGAGCATTCCCCTACATCGTAGGAACTATTATCGGGCTTTGTTCGATCTACTTCATTCTGCGTCCTGACGACGAGCCAGAATGGCCACATATGCGCGAGTTTGCAGAAATCGTGTTCGCCGGTGCCGTCATGCTCTTGTACTGCTGGGCATTGCCTGAATTTGGCTTCTTGATTTCCACAGTCTTCGCAACCGCTTACCTGACATGGCGTCTGGGTACAGAGCCGCTGTGGTCACTGGTTGTTGGTGTCGCAACATCGATCGGCATTTATGTCGTCTTCCACATGATCCTCGGCCTTGCGTTGGCCAAAGGTCCTTTGGGCTTCTGAGGAGAGATACATGGAAATCCTTTCGCTTCTTGCCGACGGCTTTGCCGTTGCGCTCACTCCGCAAAATCTGTTCCTTGCCGTTGCTGGCTGTTTCTTAGGCACTTTGATGGGCGCCCTGCCCGGCCTTGGCCCCGCCAACGGTGTCGCAATCCTGATCCCCATCGCGTTCTCTATGGGGCTTGGCCCAACACCGTCTTTGATCTTGTTGGTGAGCGTCTATTACGGGGCTATGTATGGCGGCCGAATAAGCTCGATCCTTCTTAATATTCCCGGTGACGAACCTGCGATGATGACCTGCTTGGACGGCTATCCAATGGCCCAACAAGGAAAGGCTGGCGAAGCCTTGTCGCTATCCGGTGTCGCCTCGTTTGTGGGTGCGTTCTTTGCCACATGCGGACTGGTTCTTTTGGCTCCACAACTGGTGAAAATCGCGCTTTTGTTTGGCCCTGCCGAATACTTTGTTCTGTTCACAGTTGCCTTTGCAACGCTTGGCGGCATCTCTTCGACAAACCAAGCCAAGTCGGCCTTTGCGGCCGCTCTTGGTCTGGGGATCGCGATGATTGGCAGCGACTCCCAAACAGGGTCGCAGCGGTTCACCTTTGACCATATCCATCTTTATGACGGGATCGACTTTCTGATCGCGATTGTGGGTCTGTTTGCCCTGAGCGAAGTGTTCATTTTCCTTGAACACCATCGCGGCGGTGCCGTTGGATCGCCCAAAGCAACAAAAGTCGGTCGTATCATGCCCGACTTTGGCATGATCAAACGCTGCATTCCTTCGATGGCACGTGGCACCGGTTTGGGATTCTTTGCTGGCGTGTTGCCGGGGGCGGGCGCATCCTTGGGCTCTTTCCTTGCCTACTCTCTTGAAAAGCAAACGGTTGACCGGGACGGAAAAACCTTTGGCAAAGGCGATCCACGTGGTGTGGCCGCCCCCGAGGCCGGCAACAACGCGGCCTCAGGCGGCGCGCTGGTCCCGATGCTGGCGCTTGGCGTTCCGGGCTCTGGCACGACAGCGGTTCTTTTGGCCGTCCTTTTGCAGCTCAACATCACACCCGGCCCGCTGTTGTTCACCAAGAACCCGGACGTGGTTTGGGGCCTCATCGCCGCACTGTTTTTGGCCAATTTCATCCTTTTGGCGATGAACATTCCATTGGTCGGCATTTTCACAAGGGTGCTGATGGTTCCGACCCGGATTTTGATGCCGATCGTTGCGATGATCTCCTTTGTGGGCATCTACAGCATCACCGGATCGTCCTTTGATGTGATGTTGATGGTCGGTTTTGGCATCGCCGGTTGGGTACTGCGAAAACTGGATGTTTCGCTGGTGCCTGTGATCCTTGGCATCTTGCTTGGCAACCAAATGGAAGTGAACCTGCGCCGTGCCATGACCATCTCGGACGGAGACTGGCTTGTGCTTGTTGGAAGCCCATTGGCCATCATTCTCTGGATTATCGCAATCACCGGATTTGTGCTGCCCATGCTCATGGGACGTCGGATGAAAAAGCGGATGGAGAACGCCGGTTCCCATCACGAAGAAATCGCAGCAGGCGACTGACCTGCTTCCCCCAAATTGACCATGTCGCGAAAGCGGCACCTATCGGAGACATACTATGCGTATCATGACTTTGCCCTGTGACGGCATCGGCCCGGAAATCATGGCTGCCACGCTCGACGTGGTAGAAGCCGCCAGTCAAAAGTTCGACCTTGGCCTCACGTTTCACGAAGAAGAAAGTGGTTTCACCAGCCTCAAGAACCACGGCATCACACTGCGTGATGAGGTGTTGGAGCGGGCCCGCACCGAGTTTGATGGCGTGATCCTTGGCACGCAGTCGCACATGGATTACCCCCCCGTTGTCGAAGGTGGCCGCAATGTTTCGGCGGGCTTTCGCATTGGGTTAGACCTCTATGCCAATGTCCGTCCGGCCCGCAGCCGCGATTTTTTGGAAAACAAAGCGGCTGGCATGGATCTGGTGATCATGCGCGAAGCCACCGAAGGCTTTTATCCAGACCGCAATATGTTTCAGGGCGTCGGTGAAATGATGCCCGATCCCGACATGGCCTTGTCGGTGCGCAAGATCACCCGCAATGGTTCTATGCGGATTTGCCGCGAAGCCTTCAAACTTGCGATGCAGCGCAAGAAAAAAGTGGCCGCGATCCACAAGGCGAATTCGTTTTTGATGACGGATGGTTTGTTCCTTGAGTGCTTTCGCGACGTCGCCAAGGAGTTTCCAGAGGTAGAGACCGAGGAGTTGATCGTAGACGCCTTTGCCGCGCTGTTGGTCCGCAAGCCGGAAACCTATGACGTGGTTGTGGCGACCAACTTCTACGGTGACATCTTGTCTGATCTTGCGTCCGAACTGTCCGGGTCGCTTGGGCTTGCAGGTTCGATCAATGCCAATGCAGAAACCGGCCTTTGCTGCGCGCAGGCACAGCACGGCTCTGCACCGGATATTCAGGGCCAAAACGTGGCCAATCCCACCTCACTTATCTTGTCAGCGGCGATGATGTTGACGTGGCTTGGTGAGCAGCGTGGCGTGACCAAGCTGATGGACGCCGGTCAGGCCATCGCGGACGCCGTGGACTCAGTTATTGATGAGCCAGCAAACCGCACCCGCGACCTTGGCGGTACTGTAAACACCGATGCCTTTGGCCGTTTGGTGGCCGAGGCCGTGGCAGCCAGAGCCTTGGCCGCCTGAGTTCCTCCTGTGGGCGCAAGCTCACTCTGACTGGCGGTGTCAAGACACCTTTGGCACCGCCTCTTTCCCGAGCGAAACGCCCGAGAGAGAAGCCACCCAGAAAGAAACAACAATGACATGCAAACCTCGACTGGCCCTGATCCATGCCACCCGAGTGGCCATTGACCCGATCGAAACCGCGGCGCAACGGCTTTGGCCAGAGGCGGAAACAATCACAATTCTCGAAGAGGGCCTTTCAACGGATCGGCAAAAAGACTCGGACCTGAGTTTAGAGCTTTGGGACCGCATCATTGGCCTAACGCGCTATGCCGAGGATATCCGCGCCGATGCGATCCTTTTTACCTGTTCGGCCTTTGGTCGCGCCATAGAAGATGCCGCCGAGGGCGCCAAAGTCCCGGTTCTGAAACCCAACGAGGCCATGTTTTCCGAAGCCTTGGCCATCGGCCCCCGCGTGGCAATGATCTACACGTTTGCACCAGCCGCCAAAGGGATGGAGGATGAGTTCCGCGACGCCGCCAAGGCCTTGGGAAGCAACGCAAAACTCACGTCCTTTTGTTGCGATGGTGCCCTTGCGGCCAAACGCTTGGGCGATGATGCAAAGCACGATACGTTGATCGCCGAGACAGCCGCCAGCATTGTTGATGCGGATGTCATCCTCTTGGCACAGTTCTCGATGGCCGATGCCGCAGGCCTGGCCCGCCAAAAGACAGCCATCCCGATACTCAGCAGCCCGGATTCCGCCATTTTGGCGATCAAACATCGGGTGCATTCCCAAGAGAAAGACGTGGCATGCTGATTGGCGTCATTGCCGACGACTTTACCGGCGCAAGTGACATTGCCAACACGCTGGTAAAAGGCGTGGCACCCGAAGGCGGCCTTAAAACCGCACAGTTCTGCGGCATTCCAACGGGAGACGTCGCGCAGGACATAGAAGCCGGTGTCATTTCTTTGAAAAGCCGAACGGCCCCGATGGCTAAGGCGGTTTCAGACAGTTTGGCGGCCTTGACGTGGCTTCTTGGCCAAGGCTGTGAACAGATCATTTTCAAATATTGCTCGACGTTTGATTCAACCCCGGACGGCAATATTGGCCCGGTCGCGGATGCATTGGCCGACGCTCTTAATGCCCAAGGGGTTGTGGTCTGTCCGGCATTTCCGGGCGCGGGACGCACGGTGTATCAGGGGCACCTTTTTGTTGGTGAGAAACTGCTTAGCGAAAGCGGTATGGAAAACCATCCGCTGACCCCGATGCGCGATCCGGATTTGCGCCGGGTCTTGGGTCGTCAAAATGATAGTTCCATAGGCTTAGTGCCCTTGTCGCGGGTGCAGAAAGGTGAGGATTCACTTCGTGACGCCTTTGAAAATGCCACGGATCGATTTGTTGTGGCGGACGCTGTCACAGATGCTGATCTCTTGCGGCTTGGCACTGCGTTGAGCAATGCCAAATTGATGACCGGCGGGTCAGGGATTGCTTTGGGCCTGCCGCGCAATTTTCACCGCGCTGGCAAAGTGGGTTCAAATGGCGCGACAGATGCGCCCTCGGTGACAGGTCCTGAGGCGATATTGGCAGGCTCCTGTTCTGGTGCGACCCGCGGGCAAATCGACACCCATGCGCAAAACCACCCGACACTGGCCATCGATGTGCCCGGAGTGATGCGGGGGAGCGTTACCGAAGATGCGTTGGTTGAGTTTTACCTCGCAAATTCGGGCAACGCTCCGTTGGCATATTCTGCCGGATCGCCGGATGCCGTTGCTGATATTCAGGCCCGCTTTGGGAGAGAGGCAGTGGCGCATCGGTTGGATGAGCTTTTTGCAAATGTGGCGGCGTCCTTGGTGACCCAAGGTTTCAAGCGGATTGTCGTGGCCGGAGGCGAAACCTCTGGTGCCGTGGCACAGGCCGTGGCCGATGCAGTGGGGGTTTCGGCCATGGCTGTAGGGCCCGAAATCGATCCCGGCATTCCAATTCTCACCTTGGGCGAGGATGCGCCTGTTACTCTGGTGTTGAAATCTGGGAATTTCGGCACCGAGGACTTTTTTGCCAAAGCTCTTAGCATGATGGCGGCACCGCAATAACCGACCAAGAGCAAGCGCTATCTATGATCTGGCAAAGGTAACGAACACGTGGACCGTGATACACAGATGAACAACCTCTCAAAGCAGATCTTTACAGTTTCTGTGGCTGGTTTGGCTGGCTGGTTGACGAGCAAAACCGGCATGCCCTTGGGCTGGATGATCGGCGCAATGTTGGCAACCGCCGCGCTTTCCTTGTTCAAATTGCCGATGCAACAGCCAGCAGCGGTATTCCACGTGGTTCGCGCCTCCGTCGGAGCGATGCTTGGAACGGCCTTCACGCTCGAGCTTCTGATGTCCGTGCCGAAATGGACAACCTCAATCGCGGGCCTTCTTGTCGCTATGGCTGTCATGTTCGTCTTGGCCTATGTCGCGTTGCGCAGGCTGGCCCATTTTGACAGGCCTTCGGCACTGCTATGCGCCATTCCCGGCGGCATTGCGGAAATGATCTTGCTCTCTGAAACCGCTGGTGCCGATCAAGCCCGTGTTTCAATCGTTCATGCGCTGCGGATATCGCTCACAATTCTGATCTTGCCTGTGATAATCGGCCTGACCACAGGGCTGACGGTTTCCTCGGATCAAACGACCGAGATCTTTACATTCAATGTGCCGGATTTTCTATGGTTCGCGCTATGTGTCGCGGCAGGCTTTGTTGCCAAACGGTTTTTGAATGTTCCAGCACCCTTGGTCGTAGCTCCAATGGTAGTCAGCGGCGCTCTGCATATTAGCGGGTTAAGTGATTTTGTCGTGCCAGCCGCTCTTTCGAATGCTGTGCAGGTGTTTATTGGAATCAACGTAGGTGGTCGGTTTGCAGGTGTCACTTTTCGGGCTCTATCGGCCGTTTTTGGGTCTGCTGTCGTGGTGGTGGCAGTTCAGATTTCTGTGGCCTTTGCGGCCGCAACGCTGGCGGCACAGTCGATGGGATTTGATATCCTCACAATGACGCTTGCCTATGCACCCGGTGGGCTTGCTGAGATGTCTCTGATCGCGGTGGCCACCGAGGCAGACCCTGCTGTTGTTGGTCTTCACCATGTTTTCCGTGTCTTGGTGGCATTGGTGGCAGCACCTCTGTTGCTCAGTCGATTTGCGCAAGCCAAGGACCAATAAAGGTCGAAAGCCGCAATTCTATCCGGTCAGAGGGCACAACAAACGTAGCCATCCTCTTTTTAGCAAGGCTAGGTATTTGCTCAGGCTTCTGGTGTTGTGGCGACCCCGGCAGGATTCGAACCTGCAACCTGCCCCTTAGGAGGGGGCTGCTCTATCCAGTTGAGCCACGGGACCACACACCGTTTTCTTAGCGTGGCCATTCCGGGTTGTCATCCCGCCACCGCGTCATATTCGCCATCTTGTGTCACAGCGCGCGTTTGCGGTAACGTTTTCCCAAACCAAAAGGATTTCGCCTGTGACCAATGATGCCAATCGCCCGTTGACCCTTCGTGATGTTTCAGAAGCGTCGGGGGTTTCTGAAATGACGGTCAGTCGGGTGTTACGCAATCGCGGCGATGTCAGCCAGGCAACTCGCGAAAAGGTTCTAGAGGCCGCAAAGGCGCTTGGTTATGTGCCTAACAAAATCGCCGGAGCCCTTGCAAGCCAGCGGGTTAATCTGGTGGCGGTAATCATCCCAAGCCTGCGCAACATGGTTTTCCCCGAGGTCATGTCGGGGATTTCCAGCGTTTTAGAAGAAACCGAACTTCAACCTGTTGTCGGCGTCACCGATTACATGCCCGAAAAAGAAGAACGGGTTTTGTATGAAATGCTGTCTTGGCGCCCCTCCGGTGTCATCATCGCCGGGCTTGAACACACCGACGCCTCGCGCGCAATGCTCAAGGCAAGCGGTATTCCAGTTGTCGAAATCATGGATACGGACGGCACCGCTATTGATAGCGCGGTCGGCATTTCGCACCGCCGCGCCGGTCGTGAAATGGCCAAGGCAATCGTGAAACAAGGCTATGAGCGGATCGGGTTTATGGGCACCAAAATGCCGCTTGATCACCGCGCGCGCAAACGGTTCGAGGGCTTTACCGAAGCCCTTGCCAAAGAGGGCGTCGAGGTTGTCGATCAAGAATTTTATTCGGGTGGCTCCGCCTTGGCCAAAGGTCGCGAGATGACCGAAGCCATGCTTGCCCGCGACCCGGAAATCGATTTTCTCTATTATTCCAACGACATGATCGCTGCGGGTGGTTTGTTGCATATGTTGGACAAAGGCATCGACATTCCCGGTCAAGTTGGCCTCGCGGGTTTCAATGGCGTTGAACTTCTTCAAGGTCTTCCGATGCAATTGGCCACAATGGATGCCTGCCGGACTGAAATCGGTACACGCGCCGCTCAGATCATTGCCTCTCGCGTAGAAAACCCCGAAGCGGAGCTCGACAAGATAATCGAACTGACACCAACCATTGCCTATGGTGATACGCTCAAGCGCCGGTGATCACACTTTCCAATTCTGACGCCCGGCGGTTGTTCCTAGACAAACACGCCTTGGGCGAGGCCCCGACCGGCCCCGGAAAAGGGGCCGATCTTCTCGATCTGATCACCCGACTTGGGTTTGTTCAGGTCGATAGCGTTCGCACAGTCGAGCGCGCCCATCATATGATCCTGTTTTCTCGGCGTCCCGCCTATCGGCCCAAGAACCTTGACGCCCTTTTAGAAAAGGATCGCAGTCTTTTTGAGCATTGGACCCACGATGCCTCGGTGATCCCAACCGAGTTCTACCCCCATTGGCACCTGCGCTTTTCCAGAAATGACGCCCTACTTCGCAAGCGGTGGAGTGTGTGGCGTCGCGGCGGGTTTGAGGAAAAGATACAGGGTGTTTTGGATCAGATAGCCGCCCAAGGCGGATGTGGGTCTGGGGACGTCGGAGATGGAGAAGCCCGTGGGTCGGGCGGATGGTGGGACTGGCACCCCTCTAAAACCGCCTTGGAATTTCTGTGGCAAACCGGCCAGTTGGCGGTATCGCGACGCGAACAGTTTCGCAAGATTTTCGATCTGACCAACAGGGTCATTCCCGAAACACACCTGCAAAACCTACCCACCGAAAACGACAGCGTTGATTGGTTATGCAACGCCGCTCTTGACCGTCTCGGCTTTGCCACCAGCGGCGAATTGGCGGCGTTCTGGGCCACCATTTCCGCAGCAGAAGCCCGCAAATGGTGTGACAAAGCATTGGACAATGGTGAGATTAACCAGATCGAGGTGACCCAAAACGACGGTAGCCTGCGCAAGCATTTTGCCCGCCCCGATATTCTCACCCAATTAGATCGCGCGCCACAACCGCCAAACCGCCTACGCATTCTCAGCCCATTTGACCCGGCATTGCGTGACAGAAAACGGGCCGAACGGCTGTTTGGTTTTCACTACCGGATCGAAATCTTCACGCCCGCCGCCAAGCGCCAGTATGGCTACTATGTCTTCCCTCTTCTTGAACAAGACAAGCTCGTTGGTCGGATCGATGCCTCAGCTGACCGATCACTGGATGCGATAAAAGTGACGGCCCTTTGGCCAGAGCGCTCAATCTCTTGGGGGCGCGGGCGGCAGCATAGACTTGAAGCGGAGTTGCATAGGATGGCCAAATTTGCAGGCACATCCAACGTTGTTTTTGCGGATAATTGGCTCCGCGATCCAAAATAATCCGAGCCACCGAAAGACGGAGCAGCAAGAATCAGTTGGCCGATGCCCCCTCATTTCCACAACACGCACCTTGGTCCAGCGCTTGTAAGTTGCCCAAAAAACGATCACCTAAGCCGATCAAGCCGCCCGTTTTTTGATTTCGGCACAACTTTGGCGCTACAAGGCGTCAGAAATTTGCGACACCAATCGATTTTGCGCTATAATGTTCCCTGTGAGTGTGACCGCAGCCGAGGCGACGTCATTTAGCTTTGGAATGGATTTTTGATCTTTTTTAACGAGTCATTTTAAATCAGGGCGGCAATGAGCCGCCCTTTTCTTTGTCGAGAGCAGCCGTCATAGCCATGCATTTCCGTGACACCGGATATGTGTTCGCGCCCCTAGCTCTACGCTGCAACGCAGCATAAGTATTGTATCAAGTCATACGCTAACAGTTTCGAGGTCAAGACCATGGCATATCTGTCAACTCCACTCCCGACCAAGAGCAATCCGCTTGCAGGTTTCTTTGGCAACCTTTTTTCCGCTCTGGTTCGCATCGCCGAATCCAACACACGCTTTACTGCGGTGGAAAAGCTCCAACAGCTTTCCGATGAAGAACTGGCTGCAAAAGGTATTCGCCGCGAAGACATCGTGCGCCACGTATACCGCGATGTTCTTTACATCTAATTCGAGCAAAATCACTGCTTCTTAAAACGCGCCTTTCCGGCGCGTTTTTTCTTGTGCAACGTGACACCCAAACGAAAAAGGCCGCCCCAATCAGGGCGGCCTTTTCTAAATCTCGATAGTTTACGCTTAGTTCTGGGCGTAATATTCGATAACCAGGTTTGGTTCCATAACAACAGGGTAAGGCACATCGGCCAGACCAGGTGCGCGAACGAATGTCGCGGTCATTTTGGAGTGATCGGCTTCGATGTAGTCAGGAACGTCACGCTCTGGAAGCTGTGTCGCTTCGATCAGCGCAACCATCTGGCGCGACTTTTCGCGAACTTCTACAACGTCACCTTCTTTAACGCGGTACGACGGAATGTTCACGCGCTTGCCGTTCACCAGAACGTGGCCGTGGTTCACAAACTGACGTGCAGCGAACACGGTGGCAACGAACTTGGCGCGGTAAACAACGGCGTCCAAACGACGCTCGAGCAGACCGATCAGGTTTTCACCGGTATCGCCTTTAACACGCTCGGCTTCGCCATAGATGCGGCGGAATTGCTTTTCGGTCAGATCGCCGTAATAGCCTTTCAGCTTCTGCTTGGCACGAAGCTGCAGACCGAAGTCGGACATTTTGCCCTTGCGGCGCTGACCGTGCTGGCCTGGGCCATAATCACGGCGGTTTACTGGCGACTTAGGACGACCCCAGATGTTTTCGCCCATGCGACGGTCAATTTTGTACTTGGCAGATGTGCGTTTTGTCACAGCTGATATCCTTCAGTTGGGTTTTGAAGGGCGTTGTCCTCTTTCCGGATTTTGCCGAAATGACAGGGATCCTCTTGCGAGGGCCACCAACACCAATGAACGCGCGCTTATACGGCAGACTGAGACGGAGTCAACAGCAATCGAAGATCATTACAATTCGAACCAAACGCGAACTTTAAGCATCGCTTAAACCCTTCGCGTCACAAATGTGGCAGGTTCGATACGGAGGCGGAATTGGCACGCGACCACACGAACATCCCAGGCGGGGCGCGCAATGCGCTCGAACACGCCTTAAACTCACGGGATGCAGGCATAATGGATATGGTAAAGCGGGCGATCAAGCATCGCCAAGTGATGCTTGCCTTCCAGCCTGTAGTCCACTCTCAAGCTATGGATCGAGTCGCTTTTCACGAGGGGCTTATCCGCGTTCTTGATGAAACGGGCCGCGTCATACCGGCCGGTGAATTCATCAATACCGTCGAAGAAACGGAATACGGCCGTTTGCTCGACTGCATTGCCTTAGAAAAAGGCATAGCAGAGCTAAGCCGTGTTCCCGATCTACGCTTGTCGATCAACATGTCCGCGCGCTCCATTGGCTACAAGAAATGGATGCGCACATTGAACAAGGGTCTGTCTCAGGACCCAACAGTCGCGGAGCGCCTGATTCTTGAGATAACCGAGCATTCGGCGATGCTCGTGCCGGAACTAGTCGTGAACTTCATGACCGAATTGCGCGGCAAAGGGATATCTTTTGCCATCGACGACTTTGGTTCGGGCTACACAGCTCTGCGCCATTTCAAGGAATTCGACTTCGACATCCTTAAAATTGACGGCGAGTTTGCAGTCGGCATTGCAAAGGATGCGGACAACCAAGTTTTAGTGGCCGCTATGGTCTCAATTGCTGAGCAATTTGATATGTTTACGGTCGCTGAATATGTTGAAAACCTTGCTGATGCTCAATGTCTGGTCGACCTAGGCGTCACCTGTTTGCAAGGCTTTTATTTCGCTGCTCCAACGGTTAGCCCCCCTTGGCGAGACACAGAAAACAAGCGCACCGCATGACTTTAGGGCAAGCCTGAGACACACTGTCTCTTTTGCTGCACTGCGGCTTGATCTATTCCTCTCACCTGACAGGCGAGCAATGCTCGGTTTTGCACAACGCAGAATCGCGCTATGCATGCTTGGTACGCTTGGCCGGAGGAATTCATATGACCAATGTCGTTATCGCATCTGCAGCACGGACAGCCGTGGGCAGCTTCAGCGGTTCTTTTGCAAACACCCCTGCACATGATCTTGGTTCTGCCGTGCTCGAAGCACTGGTAGAACGCGCGGGCATCGAAAAAGGTGAAGTGTCCGAGACCATTCTTGGTCAGGTTTTGACCGCAGCTCAGGGTCAAAACCCAGCACGTCAGGCCCATATCAATGCCGGCCTTCCTCAGGAAGGTTCCGCTTGGGGCATCAACCAGGTCTGCGGATCGGGCCTGCGCGCCGTTGCACTTGGTGCTCAGCACATCATGCTTGGTGATGCTTCCATCGTCTGCGCCGGTGGCCAAGAAAACATGTCACTCTCGACTCACGCCGCACATCTGCGCGCCGGGACGAAAATGGGCGACATGAAATACATCGACACAATGATTCGCGATGGTCTTTGGGATGCCTTCAACGGCTATCACATGGGTCAAACTGCCGAAAACGTTGCTGCCAAGTGGGACATCTCCCGCGAGATGCAGGACGAATTCGCCGTTGCGTCGCAAAACAAAGCTGAAGCCGCTCAGAAAGCAGGGAAATTTGACGACGAAGTGATCCCCTTCACCGTCAAAAACCGCAAGGGCGACATCATTGTCGACAAGGACGAATACATTCGTCACGGCGCGACAATGGCAGCCATGCAAAAACTGCGCCCGGCCTTTATCAAAGACGGCACAGTCACCGCTGCAAACGCATCGGGCCTCAACGACGGTGCCGCCGGTGCTCTGTTGATGAGCGCAGACGAAGCTGAAAAGCGCGGCATCGAGCCTTTGGCCCGCATCGCGTCTTACGCCACTGCTGGTCTTGACCCATCGATCATGGGTGTTGGCCCGATCTATGCGTCGCGCAAAGCTTTGGACAAAGCGGGTTGGTCGGTTGGCGATCTGGACCTTGTCGAAGCCAACGAAGCCTTTGCCGCTCAGGCCTGTGCAGTGAACAAAGACATGGGCTGGGATCCGGCCATCGTGAACGTCAACGGCGGCGCGATTGCGATCGGTCACCCAATCGGTGCCTCGGGTTGCCGCGTTCTCAACACCCTGCTCTTCGAAATGAAGCGTCGTGATGCCAAAAAAGGCCTCGCAACTCTTTGCATCGGTGGCGGCATGGGTGTCGCACTGTGTGTGGAGCGCCCATAAGTTTCGGGTCATCCGAAATATGAGGCGCCTTCGGGCGCCTCTTTTTTTATAAATCGCCGCATTGCGGCAAAAAGGTTGCGCAATATTGTTGCGCGCGACGGGGAAATTCAATAACAACCTTACCCAATGGGTAGTCACATTTTGGAGAAGACAATGGCAAGAGTTGCACTCGTCACCGGCGGAAGCCGCGGTATCGGTGAAGCGATTTCAAAAAAACTGCAGGCCGACGGATACACCGTTGCTGCGACATATGCCGGTAATGACGAAAAGGCCGCAGCCTTTACCGCAGCCACCGGCATCAAAACCTACAAGTGGAACGTTGCCGATTATGACGCGTCCAAAGCTGGTCTTGCTCAGGTTGAAGCTGATCTCGGTCCTATCGACGTGGTCGTTGCAAACGCGGGCATCACCCGTGACGCACCGTTCCACAAGATGACGCCGGAACAGTGGAGCGAAGTGATCGACACCAACCTGACCGGTGTTTTCAACACCGTTCACCCGATCTGGCCCGGTATGCGCGAGCGTAAGTTCGGCCGTATCATCGTGATCAGCTCGATCAACGGTCAAAAAGGTCAGTTCGCTCAGGTGAACTATGCCGCGACCAAAGCCGGCGATCTTGGTATCGTTAAGTCCTTGGCCCAAGAAGGCGCACGCGCTGGCATCACCGCCAACGCCATCTGCCCCGGCTATATCGCCACCGAAATGGTGATGGCGGTTCCGGAAAAAGTCCGCGAATCGATCATCGGCCAAATCCCGGCCGGTCGTTTGGGTGAGCCAGAAGAAATCGCACGCTGTGTTGCCTTCCTGGCCTCCGACGATGCGGGCTTTATCAATGGCTCGACCATCTCCGCCAACGGTGCTCAGTTCTTCGTCTAACGACTGGACAAAGTTCAAAACAAAAACGCCCCCGGAGCCTTGCGGTTCGGGGGCGTTTCTTTTGGTCCAATCTGGACCGGAGCTTAACCGGCGGGCGTGGCCTGCGGTTTCTGGCTCAGCGAAAATTTGGGGAACAGCGAAAACAAACCTGTCCAAATCGCGGCAAAAGCCGCGCTGCGTTCAGCATGGGCCACTTTGATGGCACGTTCCATTTCGCGGTTATGAGCAATCTCAATCATAGTGACCTCCTAGGTTTGGGTTAGCATCTCTTGACTACACTGAACCTAACGCCCACTGTCGAAGGCGACAAACGAGACTATTTCCGCTCTCACTTAAGAAAAACTAATCTATGCCAGATCGTCTCCCGCCACTAACCGCCCTTCGTGCCTTTGAGGCTGCCGCCCGTCACATGTCATTTGCCAAGGCGGCCGAAGAGTTGCACGTCACCCCTGCCGCCCTGTCTTTTCAGATCAAAAATCTTGAGGAACATCTGGGGCAGCCGGTTTTCCACCGTCTCACCCGTGCCGTTGAGTTAACAGAGGCGGGTCGCGCTTTGGCTCCGGGCACGAGCGAGGCGTTCAATCGCTTGGAATCAGCTTGGAGCGCCACGCGTCGCCTTCAGGACACCCGCGCGCTGTCTGTGACGGCGGGTCCGGCCTTTACCGCCAAAATTCTTGCTCCGCGTCTATATGATTTTGCCCGCGCGCATCCCGAGATCGAACTGCGCTTTGCCGCAAGCCTGCGCACCATGGATTTCGACCGCGATGAAATTGATGTTGCGGTGCGCTATGGCGATGGGCCGGACACCGGTCTGTATAGCCGAACCCTGCTCAACGACGCGGTTATGCCAATGATGCGTCCCGATCTTGCCGAACGCTACACGTCGCCCAAATGCCTGATCAGAGCGCCGCTGATCTATGGCGACCCTCTGCCCTTGCTGCACGCCAATGCCAATTGGCGGCATTGGTTTCACGCCAATGGCATCGAGCACGACCCAACACTGGCCGCGCAGTTTTCGCAACCGGACCATGCTTTGGACGCCACGCTGGCCGGAGATGGTGTTGTTCTTGGTCGGTCAGCTTTGGCCTCGCGATATTTGGCAAGCGGCCAGCTCGTCGCTCCCTTTAAAGTTGCATTAAAGGTTCCGACGCGGTTCAGGTTTTTATGTGTCGAAGGTAATGAAAAAAGGCCGCAGATTGCGGCCTTTGAAGAGTGGCTGTTCTCCGAGATTGGGAAACTGCCGGATGGGACTATTGGAAAGACACAAGTCCCGATCGAGGACCTGCTGTAACCAGCAGGTCATGAGGTGAAAAGTGCTTAGGCGACTGGGTCGCTGAGCCGTTCGATCTCTTCTTTGATCTTCAGCTTCTGCCTTTTCATGTCCACGATTTGCAGGTCATCAACCCCTGGAGCGCGCTGCGCTTCTTCAACGGCATCGGAAAGCGACTGATGTTTCTTCTTCAGTTCCTGCAGGTGTGAACTCAAGCTCATAGTTTCCTCCTTTTGATGGGTAACATTTGCAGTCCAGCACAATCAGAAGCGGTTGTCACGCCGCACCTGCACAGTAATGCATCAGATTTATGACAATCAGCAGAGATTTGCCCGAAATCAGTCAGAAAACGGCAAAGATGCCCCGGTGCTCAGCACCTTTTCAAAGCGCGATGTATAGCTCTTGCCTTGCTCCACATGCACCGGCCCGACATGCATGATTTGCGGCGGGTGGAATTTAAAATCCGCCCGACCGTCCTTGCGCCCACGTAACAAAATCAATCGCGGTGGCCGTCCGACGCGCGGTAAAAGCGGCAAAAGCTCCAACGACCCGACTCGTTTCTGCATGGCACTCATCAACTCAGGAAGCCGCTCGGCTCGCTGAATGAAGGTCACATATCCGCGAGGTCGAAGACGTTTTGTCGCGGTCTCGACCCAGGTTTCCAATGCCGTCTGCCCAGCAAGTGCAATTTCGCGCCCGCCATCCCAGGCGCTTATCCGTTTCTCTTGTTTAAAATAGGGGGGATTCGCGATGACGTGGTGAAAGTTCATTGCCTTCATGTCCGCCGGTGGGGACGACACATCGCCTTGCCAGATCGTGCCTTTTTGACCGTTTTGATGAAGGTTATATTGACCCAACTCGGCATAGCCCGGCTGCAATTCCAACCCATAAAGATACAGCCCCGGAATGCGCACACCTAGGCAACATAGGGCCGGAGCTGCCCCACAGCCCAGCTCAAGCACGGTTTGACCCGCTTCGGCCTCAACCGTTGCGGCCAATAAAACCGGATCTACCCCGGCCCGATACCCGCCCCGAGGTTGGCGCAACTGCACCTTGCCACCCAAAAAATCGTCTTGGGTCAACTCGTCCGTTTCAAAGGTCTCAACCTTCAAAATTCACTCCGTTTTCGCGTAGAACCCGACGCGCTTCGCCGAGTTCACTTGTTCGCACCATAAGGCGGCGCGGCAGAATGCCTATGCTACCTTCCAAGATGCTCATGTTTACGTCCAATTCAAAGCTGTCTATACCCTTCTCGTCCAGAAGTGTTTTCGCCAGCGGGATCAGCGTGATGTCGGTGGTTCGTAAAAGCTCTTCCATGACAGGGATGTAAGGACAAGGCGCGGCAAATGTCGACCCTTGCACGGGAGTGTGATGAGCGTGGAACAAACACCGCTAAAGCCGCATGAGCGTCTGGCAGCATTGCTTGACGATGATATGGGCACTGTAAATGCGTTGATCCGGACCCGCATGGCGTCGGAACATGCGCCGCGGATCCCCGAGGTAACTGCGCATTTGGTCGAAGCTGGGGGCAAACGTTTGCGTCCGTTGTTGACGCTCGCCGCCGCGCGGATGTGTGGGTACGACGGCCCCTATCATGTGCATTTGGCTGCGACGGTTGAATTTATCCATACCGCGACTCTGCTTCACGATGACGTTGTCGACGAAAGTGACAAGCGCCGTGGCCGCCCCACCGCCAATCTTTTGTGGGACAACAAATCAAGCGTTCTTGTCGGCGACTATCTCTTTGCCCGGTCGTTCCAGTTGATGACCGAAACCGGCAACCTTGATGTGTTGCGCATTCTGTCAAATGCTGCGGCCACCATTGCTGAGGGCGAAGTGCTTCAGCTCACAGCGGCGCAGGACCTTGGCACAACCGAAGCGACTTATTTGCAGGTTGTTCGCGGCAAAACTGCGGCTCTCTTCTCGGCGGCAACCGAGGTGGGCGGAGTGATTGCGGATCGTCCGGCCGACGAGGTTAAAGCACTCTATGACTATGGCGACGCCCTCGGCATTGCTTTCCAGATCGTTGACGACCTTTTGGATTACTGGGGATCGGATGCCACCGGCAAGAACGTCGGTGATGATTTCCGCGAACGCAAACTGACCTTGCCGCTGATCAAGGCTGTTGCCAAAGGCAATGACGAAGAGCGCGCATTCTGGAAGCGGGTCATCGAAAAGGGGGATCAACGCGACGGCGACTTAGAGCACGCGATTGCCCTTTTGAACAAGCACAACGCCCTCGAAGACACGCGTCAAGAAGCGCTCGCTTGGGCCGCCCGTGCCAAACAGGCGATGGGTGTTTTGCCGCAAAGCGAGTTGCGTGACCTGCTTATCGAACTCAACGACTTTGTCGTGTCGCGGGTAAGCTAAACCCTAGCTGAGCGTCACGTCGCGCACCCACCAATCTGGGTGCGCCTTTGCCAATTGGTGCGCCATAGCCTCTGCGTGACTGCGGTTGTCAAACACGCCAAAACAGGTCGCGCCAGAGCCCGACATTCGCACCAAGCGCACTCCTTCCAACTGCGAGAGCGCTTGCAAGACTTCATGGATGACGGGAGCCGCAGCAATAGCCGGCCCTACCAGATCATTGCGCTGTTCGGTCAACCAACCTGTTGTGCCCGTTTTTGGGGGTGCAGACATCTTAGGATTGGTTTTGCACGCCAGCCCTTTGAACACGACAGGTGTCGGGACTTCGACCCTTGGATTAACCAAAACTGCAAATAGTGGTTCGCAATCGAGGGGTGTCAGCACCTCGCCGACACCCTGCATTCGAACCGCTTTGCCGACCTGACATACCGGCACATCGGCCCCAAGTGATACAGGGTCACCGATACAGGGCCGGTCAAACAACAATGTCATAGCGTTCAAAACAGCCGCCGCATCCGACGATCCACCGCCGATACCCGCCGCATGAGGCAAGTTCTTGGTCAAATGGATCGACACGGTTGCGCCAAAGAGCTCGGCCGCTTTCCAGCACAGGTTGCGGTGGTCGGTCGGAACACCCTTGGCAAAGGGCCCCGACACCGTCATTTCCATCTCATCTGACGGCGCGACGGTTAGAAAATCACCAAAATCTGCAAACACCACCAACGAATCGAGCAAGTGATAGCCGTCATCCCGTTGTCCCGTCACATGCAGCGTTAGATTGATCTTGGCCGGGGCAAAGACCTCAATCGCCATTCGCAACCTTGAGCGGCTCGGCCCCTTCATCCGAAAGAACCTGATCCAAACCAACTTCGAGCTTGCGACGGATGCGATCAACATCTGCCTCTTCGGCGGCCTCTTCCCAATCGGCAAAGCTTAGGGCGCGTTTCCACATAAACTCCGCCTCGCGGGTTCGGCCGACGGCCCAATACACATCACCCAAATGATCGTTCACAATTGGGTCAATCGGCATCAATTCCGCCGCGCGCTCCATATGGGGCACGGATTCTTCATAGCGGCCAAGGCGATATAGAACCCAACCCAGCGAATCGACGATGTAGCCAGCATTCGGTTGTTTCGAAACCGCGCGTTGGATCATTTCCAACGCCTCGTCCAACTTCATCTGCTTTTCGACCAGGGAGTACCCTAGGTAATTCAACACCTGTGGCTGTTCTGGGTTTAGCTCTAACGCCTTGCGAAAGTCGACTTCGGCGGCTTCCCAATTGTCTTGGCGCTCATTCGCGATCCCACGGGTGTAAAACAAAAACCACTGACGGTCTGTGACTTCTTCATAGAGGTCAATCGCCTTGGTGTAAGACGCGCTGGCCTCAACAAACTTCTCTTCGGCGCGCAGCATGTCGCCCAGCGTTGAATGCACAATTGGCAAATCACCATGGCTTTCGGTCAGGCCCCGCAAAACGGCAATCGCCTCGTCGGTTTTGTCCTGCGCGCGCAACGCAGCCGCCCGGCCAAGTTCGGCGGCGTGATGTGAACTATCGTCTTCGGGCACACGGGCATATGTGGTCACCGCCAGTTCATAGCGCTGCATCGAGTCCAACACTTCGGCAGTCAACAGAATCGCATCCACATGATCGGGGCGCAAAAATTCCGCGATCTGAGTGTAGATCAGCGTCAGCTCATCGTTGTTTTCATTCGATAGAGCCCCACCAAGCGAATAGAACACCTCGGCAATCCCATCGCGCGGCGACTTCACATGGGTAAAGGTAAGCTTCTCACCGGCCTCAAGCGCCGTGCGCATCGCATCTAGCTCAGGGTCTAGGTCACGTCCAAAGGCGCGGCCAAGCAAGGCAATCGCGTCATCGTTGCGCTCTAGCTGGCTCAGAATCTCAGCATGGGCCATGACACCACGGCGCGTTAGCCCAAGCCCACCAGCGTTATCGGTCGCAAACAGGGCCTCGGCGTTTTCGAAATCTCCAACCGACGCCAGGGCAAGCGCCTTGTGGTAAACGGCAAAGCCGCCCAAACCTTGGATTTTCTTGACCTCTTCAAAGCCAACTAAAGCCGCGCTCATATCGCCTTGGCCCAATTGTGCCCAGGCCTGAACAAGACCGTCGGCAAGCGGACCGAGCGCGCGTTTATCGGAAATCGCCTGCAAAATCGCACCATAGTTCTCGGCTTTGGCATCGCGGGCAACGGTGGCCATTTGCGCAATCTGGCTATTCAAACCAAGGTCGGCCATGTGTTGTGCTAGCCCAGAGGCGGTTTCGACCTCACCCAAGGCCAAATTCGACAACACACCGCGTTCCAAAAGCTCGGGCCGGTCCGGGTCGAACATGATGGCACGGCCATAGTAATGCGCAGCGGATTTGAAATCCCCCAAGAAGCTGGCTTGCCGTGCGGCCAGATAATCGCCCGAGATGCCATTGGCCCCGACGCTCACCGGAAGGCACGCCCCCGCCATCATCACAGCTGCACGAAATGTGTTTGCCCAAAATGCCACTATGCGCCCCTTTTTATCTGCACGGTCTTTCCAAAGCCTATGCCGCACGCCGCGGCAACGCAATCGCACAGCGCTGACAAGACTGTCATTCCAGACCAAGCCAACCGAAATTTATCCTAAAGGTCATGAAAACCGCGACATTGGCGCATGGTTGAAAGCTCGCGGTTGCTGAGTTTCTTACGAAAAGCGACTGCTCCGCCATCCATAGAAATTCGGATGACCCGTCCGGTGATCACATCTCCCAGCACTTTGAACTTTACAATCTGACCAGGGCGCGCACCAACGTACCCGTCAAAACGCAATCCAGAGACGCTGATATTTGTGACGCGCGCAAGAAACCCCGCCTCGCGCGTGCGAAGTTCAAATGCCCATGAACTGGGCCAACGTGGGTCGCGTACCTTCATCTTGTAACCGCATGGCTTCTTTCGGAAGTGTTGCAGTCAAAGATGAAGGTGCGCTTAACGCTTACATATTTGGATAGTTGGGGCCGTCGCCGCCCTGTGGAACCGTCCAAGTAATGTTCTGGCTCGGGTCTTTGATATCGCAGGTTTTGCAATGCACGCAGTTCTGGAAGTTGATGACGAACTTGGGGTCTTTGCCCTCTTCGCTCACAACTTCGTAGACACCCGCAGGGCAATAGCGCTGCGCAGGCTCATCAAACTGACGCAAGTTGACAGTTATCGGCACGTTTTCGTCGGTCAACTTAAGGTGCGCCGGCTGGCTTTCCTCGTGGTTGGTAAAGCTAAACGCCACGTTGGTCAGGCGGTCAAAGCTGATCTTGCCGTCCGGTTTCGGATAGTCGATCGGCTCATAAGCTGCCGCCGCGCCGGTGCTTTCAGCATCGTTTTTGCCATGCCCAATGGTTCCAAACAGCGAAAAGCCCATGGTGTTGGTCCACATGTCCAGACCACCCATCGCCAAAGACGCGGTCAGGCCCCACTTGGACCACATCGGCTTGACATTGCGGACTTTTTTCAGGTCCGCACCAATGGCACCGTCGCGGACTTCGGTCTCGTAATCGTTCAACTCATCGCCCTGACGATCCGCTTTGATCGCCGCCACGGCCGCTTCAGCCGCCGCTTTGCCAGACAACATCGCGTTGTGGTTGCCCTTGATCCGCGGCACGTTGACCATGCCAACCGAACACCCCAGCAGCGCCACACCCGGTGCCACCATTTTTGGCATCGATTGGTAACCACCCTCGGTGATCGCCCGCGCGCCGTAGGCCACGCGTTTACCGCCTTCCAACAGCTTTTCGATCATCGGGTGATGCTTGAAGCGTTGGAATTCCATGTAAGGGTAAAGATGAGGGTTTTTGTAGTTCAGGTGAACCACGAAACCGACATAGACCTGATTGTTTTCAATGTGATAGATAAAGGATCCGCCACCAGCATTGCTTCCCAAAGGCCAACCCATCGTATGGGTCACGGTGCCTTCTTTGTGCTTGGCCGGGTCGATTTCCCAGATCTCTTTCATGCCGATACCGAATTTCTGCGGCTCTTTTCCGGCCTGCAGGTCGTATTTGGCGATCACTTCTTTGGACAACGATCCGCGCACACCTTCGCCAAGGAAGACATATTTGCCGAGCAATTCCATACCCGGCTCATAACCCGGCCCTTGGCTGCCATCGGCTTCTTTGCCGAATTCACCGGCGACAACACCGCGCACTTCGCCGTTTTCACCGTAGATCAGCTCGGAACAGGCCATGCCGGGGAAGATTTCCACGCCCAGCGCTTCGGCTTGTTCGGCCAACCAGCGGCAGACGTTGGCCATCGACACGATGTAATTGCCGTGGTTGTTCATCAAAGGTGGCATCGGCCAGTTCGGGATGCGAACCTGACCGGCTTCACCCATCATATAGAAGTTGTCTTCTTTGACCGGCACGGTCACCGGCGCGCCTTTTTCTTTCCAATCCGGGATCAACGCATCAAGGCCCGATGGGTCAAGCACGGCACCAGACAAGATATGCGCGCCCACTTCTGAGCCCTTCTCAAGCAGAACAACCTCAAGGTTTTCGTCCAGCTGCTTGAGACGGATCGCGGCGGAAAGGCCCGCTGGCCCGCCGCCTACGATCACAACATCATATTCCATCGACTCGCGTTGCACGTCGCTCATGCCGGTGTCCTCCCGGGAATTGGCTATTATTCTTCGGACGCAGAGGTAGCGCGGCAGCGCAGCATTGGTCAATCGGAACACGGCGTCGGTTTAAAGGAATACGACAGAATGTTAGCGATATACCGGTTTTTTACGTAATTTCCTTGCCCGGCCGTCGAACTTGAGACCGTGCGTGATTCGGAATCCGGGGGTGATCACCGGCAGGGGATTCGCGCACTGCGGCAATGAAATGACGGCGAAAAGCGACCCGTTCAGTTAGTAGACGGCAACCGCCTGCACCGATCCGCGATCCGGGGCCACTTTGAACAAGCGATAGGCATTGGTGCCAAAGTAGAGCGTCCCATCTTTGCCCTCAGCCGTCGCCGTCACCCACTCCGCCGGACCGCCGGGCAATCGTTGCGCGGTGAGCAACCCTTGCGCCGCGCCGCCATCAACCGGGACAAAGCGTAGATCAACGCCATTGGTTAGAACAAATGTCTTGCCCGCATCATCAATCATCGCGGCGTTGAAATAATCCTCACCCAGATCAATCAACGTGGCCGAGCCATCGGCCCCAACCAAGGCGCTGTCGACGTTCGATCGCAGGATCATCATCTTGTCATCAAGCATCCGCACCTGATGTGGGTAGGACACGCGGTAATGGCTTTGGGTTGTCGTAAACTCACCCAGATCAAAATCCACCGTGATCACAGACGACACGTAGCCGTCGGTCTTCTGCTTGAACTCCGCCTTTTGCAGCTTGGTCATGTCAGCCGGTTCATCCAACTTGCTTTCGCTGTCACTTTTGGAGCTTTGCGTCAGAATCAGCGCTGATTTTCCATCCGGGCCAAGCGCCAACATGTCGGACTTGATCTTGCCCAGGGCAACGCGCGCCTTTTGGCTGCCATCGGCGGCATCTATCAAACGCAGCGCGTCATCTTTCCAATGTTCGTCCAGTACGGCCAGCACGCCATTTTCGGCGTCATAAACCACTTCATCCGCCCCCTCGACGCTCCAGATGCGGGTCATATCCGCCCCATAAGCAATGAGGTTTTCTTCGTCGTCGCGCATAAAGATCATCGCGCCATCGTCGCTATGGATGATCTGGCGGACCATTTCGGGGATGTAGCGACGGTCCGTCACCTCTAGGCTTTCGGCCCCCACCGTATAAACCACACGATTGAGACCGCTCAGCACCACGGTTTGACCGTCGGGTGACACGCTTAGCCCCTCAATCCCCTGAGCATGGGACATTCCGGCGACTAGTATGAGGCCCGCTAGGGCAGGTTTGAAACACGTCATGGCAATTCTCACTTTTGGAAATAATGCCAACCAGCGTAAGACAGCCCCAGAACAAGTCAAATGTCAGGAATGACAGGGTCTATTGTGCACAAACGCCACTCTTATAGTTCCCAACCTCTCGGATCACCGCCGATGGGGTGGCCTCACGCCGGGTTCCACTCAGTTCCGATTGCAACACCCGGACCAGCAAATCCTTGAGCTTCGTCACCCGATAACAGGCTATGTTTGGCTCGGCATGGCTATTCCCCACCCCGGAATCATCGGTCAGGAACAGATACCGCCCACCGGACAAAACCGAGGCCTGCCGCATTAGGTATTCGCTCTCGGCACCGACGCCGCTGGCCCCAAGGCCAAAGATTTGCACGTCTTGCCCGGCGGCGATTTGCGCGGCGCGAATATAGGACAATGCGTTTTGTTTATGCGGCGGCGCATCAGCGATGTGAAAGATGATCCGCTCGCCCTTGCCTCGACGCCAATCCAAATTCACCGCCGCTTGCATGGCCTTGTCTGCGGCCTCTGGGTAATCCCCACCGCCATCTGCATTGAGCCGCTTGAGCCAGCTTTGCATTTGCCGTTGCTGATCGGTGAAACCGTAGTTTTGCACCTCATAAACATCGCCCTGATCGCGATACGCCACAAGACCGTAGCGAATGGAAACACCGGGTGCGGATCGGCGCGCCTGACGGACAATCCCGGCAAACTCCTTGGTCAACCAATCAAGTTCATCCCCCATGCTTCCGGTGGTGTCGAAGACAAAGACCAGATCAAGGAAGTCGGGTTGCCAGCCGCTAGCCTTGGGTACGGCGACTTTGCTCCAACCGCCGGCACTGATCACCTGACGGGTCACTTCTTGACCGTCATCAAAGGCGCGTAGTTCAACTTTGTGCTGCCGCCCGGCCCCAAGCGAGGCGGGAAACACTGTGATCCGGCCATCAACGCCGGAATAGCCGGTGTGAAACGCGTCAGAGGCCCCCGACGCGCGGAGGCTATAAGATACGCCCGGCGCAGGTTTGCCATTTGGCCCAACCATCTGAACTTGGATCGGCGTCAACAGGTTGGCACGGGGCAGATCAAGCTCTTTGGCGGTGCGGCTCTGATACTTTTTGAAGGCCGATAGATTAAGCGCATCATCAATGTCGCCCGCTGTCACCACACCCCGGCGTGCCGATCGTTCCGGACGCGGTGCCCCCATGTCCGGAACCACCATCGGCTCCATCATTGCATCCGCCGATTCAAGCGCCGGTTCAACCGCTATGCTCGCGTCGACATCCGCCATGCCATCCGGGATGTCACAGGCAGACAACAGCGCAAGCCCGATAAAGGTCATCGCAATACGCGTTCGTTTTAAACCAAATTCAGAGCCCGTCATATCTGCACCTCAAAAATGTGTTAATTGCACATTATTCATTTTCCTTGCCCCTTGCAACAAAAATGTGCATTTTGCACATCATGTCATCTATGTTCGACTCCCTACTTGCCGCCTTGGCCCGTCTCATGGTTGCGCGCGGCGTGCCCTTTGCCGATTTGGCCGAACGGCTCAAGGGCCATTACGTCCGCGCCGCCCAAGACCAAGCCAGCCGCGATTCAAGCTCTGGCAAAGTCACCGATAGCCGTCTTTCGGTTCTGACCGGTTTGCAACGGCGCGATATTGCCCGGCTACGCGCCTTTGAACACAAGCCCGCCCGCGCCAATCCGCTCAGCCGGCTTGTGGCCACATGGCAAAGTGATCCGACCTATTCAAAAGACGGCCAACCGATCCCGCTTCCCCGCACCGGACCGCCTCCCTCCTTTGAGGCCCTCGCCCGCCACATCTGCCAAGACATTCACCCTCGCACCATGCTCGACACGCTAAGTGCCGCGGGGACGGTTGCGGTCAACGACCATGTGACATTGGTCGACACCGCCTATGTTCCCCTAAGCGGAAGCGACGAGCAGCTAGCCTATTTGTCTGACAACACCGGCGACCATCTGATGGCGGCCTGTGAAAACGTCCAAGGGGCAACCCCGGCCCATTTTGAGCGCGCCGTTCATTACACCGGGCTTACCGCCGATCAAGTCACGGACCTCGACATCGCGTTTCGAGACGGACAGGCCAAGCTTTTGACCCAAATCAACGCCCAGGCCGCCCGCCTAAAAGCCGCCGCGCCCAAAGGGGCCAATCACCGGTTCCGCGCCGGGACCTATCTCTATTCCACCAAGGTTGATCCATCATGACATGTCGAATTCTTGCAACCTTGGCCTTGCTAAGCCTCGCGGCTTGCTCCGCCCCGATGGACCAAGCCCCAGAGCCTCTAGCCGAACCCATGGTCGAGGCCACAGCCCTTGAAACCGTCGATCCATGCGAGTCGAGCGGTGACGGAATCGGCGGCACAGGGTGCCCCGAACTTTAGACGCAGGCCGGATTTTGCCGCCTTTTGCTGGACTTTGTGTTTGTCCTGTTGCAATGCAACCGGGCATACGCACATTGTGACCGATACGGGAACGGGCCCAAGGGACCGCCCGCCCCTACACGAAGAAGAAGAACGGATAGAACCAGATGGACAAGTTCCCGATGACCCGCACCGGTTTCACCGCATTGGAAACCGAACTCAAGCAGCTCAAATCCGTTGAGCGCCCCACAATCATTCAGGCCATCGCCGAAGCCCGCGAGCTTGGCGATCTGAAAGAGAACGCTGAATATCATTCAGCACGGGAAAAGCAGGGCTTTATCGAAGGCCGCATCAAAGAGCTTGAGAGCGTGATCGGCCTTGCCGAAGTGATTGACCCGACAACCTTGTCCGGGACGATCAAATTTGGCGCCACCGTTACTCTTGTTGACGAAGACACCGACGAAGAAAAAACGTGGCAGATCGTTGGCGAACACGAGGCCAATATCGAAGCCGGATTGTTGAACGTGAAATCGCCCATCGCCCGTGGCTTGATCGGCAAAGAAGAAGGTGACAGCGTCGAAGTGCGCACCCCCGGCGGTGTGAAATCTTACGAAGTCCTCACAGTCGTCTTCAAGTAACCCATATCATGGCCGATCGCAAAGAAGCTCGCCCCACCCCTGCCGGTCTCTATGACCGCACCGCCGTGTCGGGGATCACCGCAATTGAAATGGCGGCCCTTGCGGCCACCATCCTTTGGTTGCTGTTGTCGGGCAGCTATTTCATGACCGATGGCCCGAATGAAGCTCAGGGCATGGGCTTTTTGCTGACGGCGATGGTGATCATGATGCCAATCGCGCTCATCTGGGTTGCCGCCATGACCGTGCGCTCGACCCGCGTGATGCGCGAAGAAAGCGCGCGCTTGGCCGCCGCCATCGACGCCATACGTCAAGCCTATGTCAATCAGGCCCAGAGCGGCCGGAACGAGGCTCCGCATCCTGCGGTTCTCAAACGCCTTGATGAAATCGCCAGCACCCAAAAGAACCAGGAAACCACACTGGCGATGCTTGTTGGCATGCGCCAGGCCGATCCAACCCCGATTGTCGCGCCCGAACCAAACGCGCCCGTCGAAGAAGATCAGCCGGTTTTGTCGCTTGGCACCCCGGCCGAGGCCCATCGCCCGCCGCTCTCAAACGCCGATTTCATCCGCGCGCTGCATTTCCCGGAAACCGCTGACGATACCGAAGGTTTCGCCGCCCTGCGCCGCGCTCTCAAAGATCGTCAGGCCGCGCAGCTTATTCAGGCCGCTCAGGATGTGCTCACCTTGATGAGCCAAGACGGCATCTACATGGACGACCTGCGCCCCGATCTGGCCCGGCCCGAAGTCTGGCGCGCCTTTGCCCATGGCAAAAGGGGTCGCGAAGTGGCCGCGCTGGGTGGGGTGCGTGACCGCTCTTCCCTTGCTCTGACCGCTGGCCGCATGAAGCAAGACCCGATTTTCCGCGATGCCGCGCACCATTTCCTGCGTCGTTTTGATCAGAACATCGCCCAGTTCGAACAGCACGCCACCGATGCAGAAATCCAAGAGCTTGCCGGCACCCGAACTTCGCGTGCGTTTATGTTGTTGGGCCGGGTTGCCGGGACCTTCGACTAACGGCTCTGGTCGATAGACCGCATCCGCATCCCAATATCGATCAAGTGGCTCATATCGGTGCCACAACATCCACCCAACACGGTGATGCTGTCATTGGCCAATTTGAACGCCGACAACTGTTGCGCCAGTTCATTTGGATCACCAGAATCCAGCACCTCGGCATTGTCTAGCTCGGCATGACTACACCGCGACGCGTTGGCAACGATCCCTTTGAGCCGTCGTGGACAGGGCAGATCTCGAAGCACATCGCCAAAATGATCAGGATGGGCACAGTTGACCATAAAGTAGCTGGCGTAACTGCCCGTCTTCTCATCCACCTCCGCCACTGCATCATAAAGCGAAACCCCACTTGGCAAGTGTCCGTTCGTGTCGACGGTAAAAGAGATGACCACCGGGATGTCCAAAGCCTGCGCGGCACGCACAATGCCGGTGGCTTCGGCGGGATATGTCAGGGTGTAGGCTGTCACCAAATCCGCATTGGTTTGGCTAAAAGCGACCATTTGCTCGGCGTGAAACTCGTCTGCCTCGGCTTCGGATAATTGGTTCCCCGGCGCATAGGCATCACCAAACGGCCCGACATTGGCACTTAGCAAGCAGGGCACGTTCCAACGATCGTTGTTGTTTTCCACCAGATAGGCGTCGCGAATTTCTTCGATCAACGCGACCCCTTCAATGTTCAGGCTGTGCAATTGCTGCGGGCTATAGCCTAGTGGCCCGCCACGCCCCCGATGCGCCGCCCATGTCGGGGCTTCAAGTATCGCGCCAAGCCCCAAAGAACTGCTAATCAACAACTGGCGGCTATAAATCTGCCGCAAAACGCGTTTGCCGTCCTCCGTTTCCAACAAGGGAAAACAAGCAAAGCCCGGAAGGTCAATTCCTTTGGAAAACAGGAGATATGTTTCAATCCCAGTATAGGTCAGGAAACTACGCGTCTGCGACAAGAGAACATGGGTCACGAGTTACACTCCACCAAAAGGGTCGCTTGGCGATGTCGCCTTACAACCCAAAACTACCATAGGGATAGTACCGCACCAAATCACCCTCTTTGATGTCGCGCCCCTCATCACCAAGCTCAACAAGCCCCTCTGCCCAACTTAGGCCCGACACCCGGCCCGACCCTTCGGATTTGAAGACCTCGGCGTGCCCATTGCGCATTCGGGCCCGCAGGTATTCGCGTCGTCCCGGTTTCTTGCGTTTGCTGAACGCCGCCGGAAGGTCATAATGATCGGGCACGCGCCATCCGCTCCCTGCCAGAACCGAAAGAGACGGGCGCGCAAAGATCAGAGTACAGACAAAGGCCGCAACCGGGTTCCCCGGCAATCCAAACACCGGCACGCCGTCCCAAATCCCAAGCGCCAAGGGCCGCCCCGGTTTTAGGGCAATCCGCCATTCCGCCAACGCGCCACTTTCCCGCAACAAAGCCGAAACATGGTCTTCGTCACCCGCCGAAGCACCACCAGAGGTCAGAATTACATCAACCTGCGCAGCGGCCTCATTCAATTGCGCCTTCAAGGCCTCACGACTATCAGCAACGCGGCCCAAATCGACCGCCTCATAGCCAAATCGCGCAATCGCCGCCAAAAGCATCGGGCGATTGGCATCATAAATCTGTCCCGGTTTGGCCTCTTGCCCCGGTTCGACAAGCTCATCACCGGTCGACAAAACCCCAACCCGCAGCGGCAAATACACGGGTAGTTCGCCAAACCCAATCGCAGCGGCAAGCGCCAGATCCGCCGGAGTCAACACCCGCCCCTGAGGCAGCGCGACATCGCCCGCCGTCACGTCTTCGCCCGCCTTACGTGTATTTGCCCCCTGTTTGACAGGGCCGTTAAACGCGATTTGCGTGTCACTGATCGCACAATCTTCTTCGAGAACAACGGTATCGACACCTTCGGGCAACGCCGCACCGGTCAGCACACGAATGGCATGACCGGCGGGCACTATGCCTTGAAACGGCACTCCTGCCGCGGCCCGGCCTTCGATCAAGGGGAAGACCGCTTCGCCTTCGGGGACCCCACCGGCAAACCCGTACCCATCCACGGCCGTATTTGGCAGCGGCGGGTTGGATCGTTTCGCCACCACATCCGCGGCCAAAACTCGGCCTGCGGCCTGCATAAGCGGCACGACTTCTTGCCCAACAACAGGTTTCAACCGATCCCGTAGCGCCTCCAACGCCTCATCAACCGGCGTCCAATTCACACCGGGAGGCAGCGCAAAACAGTCGTTTTTCAACGGCGGAGGTTTTAAAGCGGATGTCGGTTGCGGCGTATCCTCGATCAATCCAACGGATTGCAAAACAAAATCCGCAATCGCCGCCGTATCGTCCAAATCAAACACCGGTCGATCCAAATCCAACGCAATATCCGATGCCACCGCCTTGATCGTCGCATCCTTGGGCGCGATCAGATCGTGACCGGCAACCTCACGAAAGGCTTCAATTTTCGGATGGGCCTCACGTTTGTACCCTTCGATCAGCACCAAATCGACGGGTTTGAGCCGCACCAATAGCACTTCCAAGGGCGGTTCGGCATCACCGCGCAGCTCGGTCATCTGCGCGATCCGTGCGCCCGAGGCCAACATGACTTCATGCGCGCCCGCCGCGCGGTGACGATAGCTGTCGCGTCCCTCATGATCGACGTCAAAGGCGTGGTGGGCATGTTTGACCGTGCTCACTGAAAACCCGCGTGCTGTGATCTCGGACACCAGCCGTTCCATCAACCCGGTTTTTCCGGCGTTCTTCCATCCGGTGACCCCAAACATTCTCATGTCAAAAACCCTTCGGCCACCGCCAAATCTTCCGGCGTGTTGACGTTGAAAAATGGATCAAACTTGTGCACCGGAAACAGCGCCTCGCGCCCATCATGTTTGTCGGTCCAAAGCACCACTTTGCGCAGGCCATCGTTTAACGCGGCGCGCAGATCATCACGCAGCGCAACGGGCCAAATGCCAAAGGTCGGGTGCCGGTTCACCTTGCGCCCACCACCGGATTTAAGCGCCTCTCCGTCACCACGCGGAGTGGTGGCCATAACCAACGGGTGCTCTTGCCCATCGGCGGCCAGCAACAATTGCGGCACCAGATCACCGGGGAAAAACGGCGTGTCGGCGGCCACCGTCACAACCGTATCGGCCCCGCGCGACGCGGCCCAATCCATCCCGGCCAGAACCCCGGCAAGGGGGCCGGGAAATTCGGCAATGCTATCGGGTACAACCGGCAATCGGAACCGATCAAACCGCGCCGCATCGCCATTGGCATTCAATGCCAACCCCGCCACCTGTGGCTCGATCCGCTCAATCACCCGATCCAAAAGCGTCTGCCCACCCAAGGGCAACAACCCCTTGTCACCACCACCCATCCGGGTCGCCTGACCACCAGCAAGGATCATTCCAACGGGTTGTTTCATTGCGCTTTCCTAAGATATTTTGGCCATCTGGGGTTCTGCTTCCAATGCTCAACCAGAAAGTACAACCAGCAAAGGGCACAAAAAAGTCTCAGGGGGACCGACAACTCTGCGAAAGCAAGAAACAAACTGATCGCCCCAAAACCTATGGCGCAATTGAGAAGCCCCCAAAATCGAAATCTACGGCCCAGATCTAGCACCTTGTTTGATACCCATGGCAGTGGCGGAAGGCCTCTTAGAATGATGCGACGTTCCAAGCCATCATACATAGATATGTCATAACTATAGCTGCGTTTTTCGCTCAACGTACCAATTTGCTCAAGATCATAGCGCGGATTGGCCCGCATTTCTTCAATTAGTCTCGCATATAGTTTCTTTTGCTGCCGACCCACACAGAACCAAAAAGAAAAAATGGCCAAATTCGTGAGAAGTAGATACACCAGCAAGTGGTTCATTCCGACGCCTTCCGCCGTGATTTCTTGGCCTCTTCAGGAACGCTATCAGGGTCGATATCGCGGACAAGGCGTTCCTCTCCGCTTAGACACACAAAGCGTTTGCCGCGCATCCGGCCGATGCAGGTCATGCCGACTTGTCGCGCGATTTCAACGCCCCATGCCGTGAACCCAGACCGGGACGCCAGCACCGGAATGCCCATCAGCGCCGCTTTGATCACCATCTCCGAGGTCAGCCGCCCGGTGGTATAAAGCATCTTGTCACCGCCCAAGACGCCTTCGGACAGCATCCAACCGGCGATCTTATCAACCGCGTTATGGCGCCCGACATCTTCCATATAGACCAAGGGCCGATCGCCCTGACAGAGCACCGTGCCATGGATCGCCCCGGCCTCAAGGTACAACGACGGCGTGGTGTTGATCCGCTGCGCCAGCGCATACAGCCACGAGGTTCGAAGCTCGGATGCTGGTAGCTCAACCTGATCCAACCCCTCCATCATATCGCCAAACACCGTGCCAACCGCGCAACCGCTTGTCCGGGTCTTTTTCTGAAGTTTTTCTTCGTAGGTCGTTTCGGACGCCGTGCGCACCACAACAACCTCAAGCTCTTCGTCATAATCAACGCCGGTGATGTCCTCGCTATCGCCAAGCATCCCCTGATTGCGCAAAAACCCCAGCGCCAGATATTCAGGGTAGTCGCCAATCGTCATCGCCGTGACGATCTCTTGCCGGTTTAGGTAAATCGTCAAGGGGCGTTCCTCGACCACCGACACATCGACCGGCGCGCCGGTGTGATCCGTGCCCGACACGGCCCGCGTCAAACGCGCAGCGCTAGGATCAGGCGCAATGAGATAATCGTTTTTGGGCAATTGCATATGGCTTGGGCCTTGGCTACGGCTATGGGTCTAGGGTTGGGGGTAAGTCATGGCGCAGAGCGATGTGATGTCAAGCTATTGGAGGGGCTTTCGCGACGGATTGCCCTTTGTGGTGGTGATCACCCCCTTTGCCACGCTGTTTGGTGTTTTGGCCACGGAATCGGGGCTTTCGGTCTTTGAAACCGTGGCGTTTTCGGTGGCTGTGATCGCCGGGTCCGCGCAATTTGCCGCCCTGCAATTGATGAATGAAAACGCGCCTTTGGTGGTGGTTATCGCCTCGGCGCTTATCGTGAATTTGCGCATGGCAATGTATTCGGCGGCGCTTGTACCCTATCTCGGGCCACTGCCGCTCTGGAAACGGGCCATTGCCGCCTATTTCATTGTTGACGTGACCTATGCGGCCTCGGCCATCGACTATGAAAAACACCCCAATGAAACCACGGAACAAAAGCTCGCGTATTTCCTAGGGGTCATGACCCCGGTTTGCCCGCTTTGGTACATTTTTGCCGCTATCGGGGCTTTGCTTGGCGCGTCGATCCCGTCTGAAAACGGCTTGGACTTTGCCCTCCCGATTGCCTTTATCGCCATGGTTGCCCCGACGTTGAAAACCAAAGCCCATCAAGGCGCAGCGGCGACGTCTTGCATGCTGGCGTTGGCGCTTGTCTGGGTGCCCTTCAACCTTGGCCTGATCTTTGCAGCCTTGGGCGGCATGATCGTTGGAGCGGAAATAGAACGCCGGGGGCTGGTATGATCGACAAAACAGACCTGTGGATTGTCATCATCGCCTTGGCCATCGGCTCTTTTGGCCTGCGGTTTTTGTTTTTGGGGTTGGTGGGTGACCGCGTCATGCCCGATTGGGTCATGCGGCACCTGCGCTATACCGCCGTTGCGGTTTTGTCGGCCTTGGTGACACCGCTGGTGGTTTGGCCTGCGGCGACCGGCGGGCATACCGATCCTGTCCGCTTGGTTGCGGCACTATCAGCGGTGGTAGTCGGGTATGTCACCAAAAGCGTTTACGGGGCCCTTGCTATCGGGGCCGCCGTAATGGTTATCGCCGCTTATTGGCCTTCCTGAGCGAGCTTGTCTTCAAACTCACGAATGGCGACGGCCTTGTCGTCATGGTCCTCTTCGCGCAGGATCCGTTCACTGACGCCGGGGATTTTAGCGAACTGATCCGCAAGATTGTTAGGGAACATCGTGCTCTTGATGCCTTCAAAACCGGGTAATTGGCGAAGGATTTGTGATGTTGACGACGAACACATCGCCGAGGCCACAGAGCCATTCGCCTGAGCGAGGCGCAGCGCCCTTTGCGCAACATCCGGCGCGACTTCGACGCGCTGAATACGCACGTGATAGGTGTTGCGGGCATGAGCGCGTTCGTAGAAATCTTTGATGCGCGGGGTGATCCCATACAGCACATCATTAACCTCTGGCATCGCCTTCAGGCGAACAGATCCCGCCGGATCAAACACCACCCTTTGGCTCGGGGCGTTGATCATCAGGCTGGTATGCGCACCCGATCCAGAACTGTTAGAGATCATTGTATAAAGCGTTAGCGCCGGTGGCCCGTCGTGACGGTAAGCCGCCGCCGCCGCTTGCTCCGGAGAGGCATCAGGATACCCTTTGTCGGTCGCACAGCCAGCCAAAGTCAGAACGGCCAAGCAAATCAATGCCAAGGAACGCAGTCCCATTAGCTTCTCCCCGAATGATCAAATCAAGTTATGAAAAGGCGATTTACGCGCCAAAGATCGCAAGAAAAACCACAATCGCAAAGATCGCGATCAGGCTGCGGATTGTAAACGTGATGAATCCGTCAAAGGTTTTTTCCTGTACGGAGATATCCATGCTGCCATGCTTGTGTTCGGCCATGAGTGTCTGTCCTGTTCTTCGTGTGTATTTCTCAGCGTTTCCAGCTGGAGTTAGCGCATTTTTGCCCGCCTGTCACGGTTGCAAAAATGCGCAGTTGTCGCGGGTTATTTCGCGCCCAACTCGCTCGCGAGCTTGAAACCAATACGACGCGGCGGGCTGTTTTCTTCTTCGGCGGCCTTGGGCAAAGCCCGCAAAATAACGCTTAGCTGGCTGACATGCTGGATCAACTGGGTGCGCGCGCCGGTTGGATCGGTGCCGTAAAACGTCACGATATCCGGGTCGAAAAAACCCAACCCTTCGATGCGCAAAACACCCGCGTCTCCCCCGGCAAAGCCCATGGCGACCTCGTGTTCGTTGTCCAGCTGCTTCTCAAAATTCTGGATATAGAGAATCAGCCGTTCATAGGCCCATTCCGCCGGGCTTTTCTGTTTAACGGGCGTCTTGGTCACCGCTTCGGGCAGGTCATCGGTGGTGATGGCCTCTCCTTCGGTATGCACATCAATCCGGCGTGGAATAGCGTCTGCTTCATGCGCCTCGGCTGCGGTGGCAATGGTGTCGTTCATGGTCTTCCCCTCAGCGCGGTTATGAACCGTCTGGTGTCACTGTTGCACAGTCATGGGTGACAAAGAATGACGGATTTTGCCAGAGGTGATCAACTTTTTGTTGGGCTGTTTGCGGGCCTAGACCGCCTGAAAGACCCAGGCACCGTCGGCGCGCATCTCGCGGGTTGCGCGGCCTTCGTGCCAAAGATGCAGGCAATGCGCCATCGCTTCGACCAACGCCAAACCATATTCGCCACCGCCAATATGACGCTTGAACAGCGGCATAAAACACTCGCCCGCCGATTTAGGGGTTTCGAGATGGTCCATCAGCCGATCAAGCGCCCCATGATGGTTGTCGATCAACTGACGCATCCGCGGTGGCACGCCGGTAAAGGGCAATTTGTGCCCGCCCAGCGCAAGGTGCTCGGGTCGCGCCAATTTCGAAAGCCGTTCACAGCTTTCTAGCCATTCACCCACCGGATCCGCCTCGGGCTGGGTGGCGTAAACCCCTAGGTTCGAGCTGATCGACGGCAAAATCTGATCCCCCGCCAACACCAAATCGCAATCACGCGACCAAAGCGTGGCGTGTTCGGGCGCATGGCCATTGCCGATGTGAATATCCCAATCGCGGCCACCAGCGCGGATCACGTCATCCTGTTGAATACGGGTAAAGCCGAGCGGCATTTCATAAACGCAATCGGCAAAATTGAACGGACGACCGGCCTGCCGTTCGGCCAGCTCTTTGGCCTCCATCCCGCAGCCTTTCCAATAGGTTACGGTTTCATCGGTCGGAAGGTTCTGCACATCCAACTGCAACATCCGCGCCATCAACCACGCGGTGCGGGTCATCACCAATTCCGCGCCATGTTCCTTTTGGAACCATCCCGCCAACCCGATATGATCGGGGTGGTGATGGGTGCCAATCACCCGGCGCACCGGTTTACCCTTGAGCGGGCCGTCCAATGTCGCTTGCCATATCTCACGCGATTTGCGGGTGCTAAACCCGGTGTCGACAATGGTCCACCCATCGCCATCATCCAGCGCATATAGATTGACGTGATCCAGCTTCATCGGCAGCGGTTGGCGCAGCCAAAGCACTCCGTCTGCAACTTCGATAGCCTCGCCAGGGGCGGGCGGTGTTTCAAACGGGTAGCGGATCACATCTGTCATATAGGCCCCTTACACCGCCAGATCGTCAGGTGAAATAGCCATCAGATCATCGCCACCCTCGCGGGCATGGGCCAATAGTCCAACATGCTCCGGCAACAGCCGGGTGATGTAAAACCGCGCCAATTTGGCCTCGGCCCCATCTGGTTTGGCCATCGCGGCGCAAAGGTGGAAATAACCGCCCAAAACCCGCGCAAACCCCTGCAAAAACGGCACAGCCACGGCAAAGCGATCCGCAATGTCACGGGCCGCTAAGGCTTCGGTGGTTTCGCGAAGGTTCTCCGAGGCCTGCCAAACCGGTTCGGCCAAATCCGGCATCGTCGCCCGCGCGCTTTCGGCAAAGGCTTCGATCTCATCAAGCAACCGATACGCCGCCTCGCCGCCATCCAACAATTTGCGCCCCACAAGGTCCATCGCCTGAATGCCGTTGGTGCCTTCGTAAATGGATGTCACCCGAACATCGCGCACATATTGCGCCGCTCCGGTCTCTTCGATAAACCCCATGCCGCCATGCACCTGAAGGCCCATATTGGCCACCGCGATGCCGGTATCTGTGCCAAAGGCCTTGGCAATCGGGGTCAAAAACGCGGCGCGGGCCTTCCATTCGGCATCACCCGTGGCGTTGGACATATCAATCGCCACCGCCAAAGAGAGCGCGATCGCACGCGCGGCAAAGGTGTCGGACTTCATCGTCGCCAACATTCGGCGCACATCGGCGTGGCCAATGATTGTGCCCTCGGGCGACCGGCCCTGTTTGCGCTCATTGGCATAGGCCAACGCCTGTTGATAGGCGCGCTCGGCAATGCCAACCCCTTGGACACCAACCCCAAGGCGGGCGTTGTTCATCATGGTAAACATGGCGCGCATCCCGTCATGCTCTCCACCAATCAACCAACCGCGCGCGCCCTCAAACGACATCACGCATGTCGGGCTACCGTGAATGCCCATCTTGTGCTCAACACTGACCACCTTGAGGCTATTGGCGGTGCCGGGGTTGCCGTTTTCGTCGGGAATATTGCGCGGAACAAGGAACAGGCTGATGCCCTTGGTGCCCGCAACCCCATCGGGAAGGCGCGCCAACACCAAATGGCACACATTCTCGGTGAAATCATTGTCACCCCAGCTGATGAAAATCTTTTGGCCGGTCACCGAATAAGTCCCGTCACCATTCGGCTCGGCCTTGGACGAAAGCGCCCCGACATCCGATCCCGCCTGAGGCTCGGTTAGGTTCATGGTCCCCGCCCATTCACCCGTCACCAGTTTCGGCAAATACAGGTCCTTGATCTCATCACTGGCGTGGTGTTCCAACGCCTCGATCTGGCCCTGGGTCATCAACGGGTTCAAATGCAACGACATGCAAGACGACACCATCATGTCGTTCACCGCGCTTGTCACCGTCATCGGTAGGCCCATACCGCCATATTCAGGATCAGCAGACACCGCGACCCAGCCACCTTCGGCAATCGCCTGATACCCGTCGGCAAACCCCTTTGACGTGCGCACCTTGCCGTTCTCTAGAACCGCCGGGTCGAGATCACCGTTGGTGTTCAAAGGGGCAAGCACCTCTTCGCACATCTTGGCGGCCTCGGACAAAATCGCCTCAACCGTGTCTGTGGTTGCATCGGCGAAACGGTCGGTCCCGGCCACGGCGTCAAAGCCGATAACGTGGTTCAGAAGCAGACGGAAATCATCCAGCGGGGCTCGGTAAGTCATGGGGCCTCCCGTATGGCTTGGCATTGGCCAAGCGCTCTTGTAGCTAAAGGTGTCTAAAAGCAAAATGAATTGGCCTGCCGCCGCCTTCAACCGAAACGCGGCGTCACAGAAAACGAGGGCCGCAATGGCAGAAATCGCGACACAGCGTTTGGGCATGGTGGCCCAAGACATCGCTCAGGCGGCGAATGTCCTGCAGAACGGTGGCCTTGTCGCCTTTCCCACAGAAACGGTTTACGGCCTCGGAGCCGACGCCCGCGATGATCGCGCCGTTGCCCGAATTTACGAGGCCAAGGACCGACCAAGCTTTAACCCTCTGATCGTGCATGTCCCAACGATTGAGGCCGCCAAGGCCCTTGTTCACTGGACCAAAGCCGCGCAAAAACTGGCCGATGCCTTTTGGCCCGGACCTCTGACCTTGGTCCTTCCTATCCGCGCCGATGCGGGTATTTCCAAGCTGGTCACCGCCGGGCTCGACACCTTGGCGATCCGCCTTCCCGACGCCCCCTTGGCGCGTGATCTGCTGACCGCTTTTGGTGGCCCGGTCTCGGCGCCGTCGGCAAATACGTCGGGTCAAATAAGCCCGACTCGCGCGCAACACGTGCTTGATGACCTCACGGGCCGGATCGAAGCGGTGCTGGATGGTGGGGCCTGTTCGGTCGGCCTCGAATCAACAATTCTGGGATTAGCGGGCGATCCGACCCTCTTGCGCCCCGGCGGCGTCACCCGTGACGACCTATCAAAAGCATTGGGGCGACTCGTTCTTTTGCGCGATGAAAACGCGACAATTTCGGCCCCCGGCCAGATCAAATCGCACTACGCACCTCGGGCACAGGTCCGGTTAAATGCAGAGAACTGGAACACCAACGAGGCGCGGCTAGGCTTTGGCGATATCGAATGCGACCTCAACCTATCGACCAAACGTGACCTGACCGAAGCCGCCGCCAATCTCTTTGAATTCTTGCATCGTCTCGATGCCATGAACCGGCCAACCATTGCCGTGTCTCCCATTCCTGATACCGGATTGGGAATTGCGATCAATGACCGGCTTAACCGGGCTGCAGCTGATCGGTGAACCCGGTGGCTTTGATCAACTCTGACAACCCTTCGGCGTTTGTTTCAAAATCCAGAACCGTGATCGTCGCATGATCAACCGGATCAAACTGACATAGCTGATACATGTCGTCATAAACTTCGATCTCAACTTTGGCCTTGCTCCAATGCAAGCAAACCGTCGGCCAATCGCCGCGCCCAGCCCAGTCCGGAACCGCCCCTTTGACCGCTTCAAGCAGCCGCGTCGCATTTGAAATCGCTGTTTCAGACGGGGCGCTGTCCGGGGTCCAAGCAATGCGGACCGGGGTCCAAATGGCAGGAAGTATCATAGTTTCATAGACCTTTGGCATTTCTACTAACGTCACGGCGAACCTTGCCAACCACCAAACACCTCACGCGCGCCCGCCTTCGGACGAAAGAGCAAGTGCTGCAACGCCAATGCTTTCAAGCGCGGCCCCCCATCGTTCGCCATCGGGTAAATCAAAAACGATTCTGGGGTCCGATTCGCACACCAACCACCCGTTGGCGGCAATTTCCCCTTCAAGTTGGCCCGAGCCCCACCCCGCATAGCCAAGCGCCATCATCCATTTTTCCGGCCCCTCGCCAGCGCCGAGATCCTCAAGAATGTCTTGGGTCGCGGTCATGTGGATGTCATCGCGTACCTCAACCGTCGTCACCAGTGATTTGTAATCGGGCGTGTGCAAAACAAACCCACGACCCATTTCGACCGGCCCGCCAAAATGGACGTGATGATCGGATAGATCGGTTTTCATTTCGATCGAAAGTTGGGTCAAAAGGGTCGGCATATCAAGATCATCGCTGGATTTGTTGATGATCAGCCCCATCGCCCCTTCGTCCGAGTGGTCGCACATAAAAACAACGCTGTGTTCAAATCGCGGATCACCCATGCCGGGCATGGCAATCAGCATATGACCTGTCAGGTTGGTTGAGGATGTTACGTCTTTCAACGTCATCGCGGGCCTTTCCGTTCTTAGACTCTCAGCATGGCCCGGCAACGGGCGCGACGCAAGGGGAACACGTGCCGCAGCCCCCATATGCAACCATTAGGCGCATCACGCATCCTATCGCCGGAATGTGACTTTTATTTCGGCGTGAAAAACCCCATGTCTGATCCTATGAAACACCCAATTCTTGCCCTCGCCTGCCTTGCACTGCCCACCCTTGCCAGCGCTGAAAGCTATGAAAACGTCATCCGCGCCACGCTTCAACCGGGATGGCGGATGGCGGATGGCTCGCATATGGCGGCGCTGCATCTCGAACTGGCTCCGGGCTGGAAAACCTATTGGCGTGCGCCGGGGGATGCGGGCATTCCGCCGCAATTCCGCTGGAAACGCGCCAAAGGCACAAAAAGCGTCCGCATCCATTGGCCCGCTCCCGAGGTGTTTCACCAATCCGGCATGCGCTCGGTCGGCTATTCCGGCTCGGTCACGCTGCCATTGCGGGTTCAATTGAACACAACCGGCGATTCCCGGCTTAAGGGTGTGATTGATATCGGCATCTGCAAAGAAGTTTGCCTCCCCCACCGCGTTCGGGTCGAGGCGGTCTTGCCCGCCGCTAACACCAATCCAACGCCGTCCATCGCCGCCGCCTTGGCCGATGAACCCTACGCCGCAGAAGAGGCCGGGGTGTCCAACGTCTCTTGTTCGGTGTCTCCGGCATCCAACGGCCTGACCCTCACGGCGCAGATCGCCATGCCCAAGGGTACCGGGCGCGAAGAGACCGTGATCGAAACCGCCAATCCCGAAGTCTGGGTCGGTGAGCCGAAAACATGGTGGGACGGCAATCGCCTTATGGCCGAGGCCCAGATGGCCCATATGAACGGTGGCGCGTTTGCGCTTGATCGCTCGCGTGTCCGGATCACCGTATTGGGTGGCTCAATGCCCGTCGACATCCGCGGATGCGATAGCTAACCGGCCCGGCTTCTTCTTTCCACAAATATCCCGGGGGTGACCGAAGCCATCGGCTTCAGAGGGGGCTGGTCCCCTTCCTTCCTCCTTAAGAAATGCTATCCCCGCATCATGCGTTTAACGCCGATTCCAAAGCCGCCAAGCACATAAAACACCACCGCCAAAGCCCCCGAGCCAAGAACAAACACGGCAAAGGCAGCGAGGTTCGGGGCCACTTGCGCCACCGGCCCTTGGGCCAATTGCGCGGGCAGTTCGCCATAAACGGCCGTATGGCCCAAGGTCACCGCCAACCACGCCAACATCGCCGCAAAACCCAAAAGCATCCAAGCCCGCAACGCCAACCCACGGAACCAAAGCCCCCGCTTCAAGGCGGCGATATAGCGCCCGACATCATGCTGGATCGCCACCAATGCCGGCACCACCAGCAAAACCAAGATCATCCCAAAGCCTAGCCCATAGACCAAGGTGATCACCGTCGGCTTAAGAAACTGCGCCTGTGCTGACCGTTCGGTGAGCAAGGGGGCAAGCCCCAAAACCGTGGTCGCCGTGGTCAAAAACACCGGGCGCAATCGGTCAGCAACCCCATCAATGATCGACGGAACCAATCCCCGCTCGGCGGCGTATTCATCAATCTGGGTCACCAACACGATGGAATCATTGATGATAATCCCCGTCATCCCCAATAGACCAACCACCGTAAACATGCTGAGCGGTACATCCCAATAGGCGTGACCATAGATTGTCCCGACCAACCCAAAAGGGATAATCGCCATAACAACCAAAGGCCGCGACCAGCTGGCAAAGACCCATGACAGCACGAGGTAGATCCCAAGCAACACAAGAACCAATCCGGTTTTGGCATCATTGAGGAAGTCATCCTCTTGCTCGCTTAGACCAGATAGCCGGTATTCCACCTGCCGTGTTTCGGCGATCCCCGGCAAAACCTGTTCGTCCAGTATCGTCATGATCTCTGTGGCGCGGGCCGGGTCATCTTCGGACAAATCACCAGTGACCGAAATCACCCGGATGCCGTTTTCGCGTCGGACCGTCGAAAACCCGGTGCGGCGTTCAACGCTGACAATATCGGCCAGCGGCACATAGGCCCCGTCCGGTGTGCGCATCAACGAGCGCTCCAGAAAATCCGCCGTTAGCTCGCCACTGGGAAGCTCAACCCTAATCGCCGCGCTACGCGGTCCGTCCGGATAAGTGGCCGCTTCGATGCCCCCCAATCGGTCGCGCAAAACCCGCCCCAACCCGTCAATTTCAAAGCCAAGGGCCTGCCCCTGCGCCGTCAACTCAAGGATCAGCTCTTCTTTGTCATAGGCAAGGTTGTCTTCAACCGCCGAAATCTCGGGGAACTGCGCCACTGCGGTTTGCAAATCCTCCGAGGCAGCTTTCAAAACCTCGGCAGAAGCTCCGTAAAATTGGACGTCCAAAGCATCGCCACCCGGCCCCGACCGCCAGCCGCGAAAGGTCAGCGTTTCGACCAAGGGATGGCGCGGCACCCGGTCTTGCAATTCACCGACGAACGCAAAGCTGGAATAGGGGCGCAAATCCGACTCGATAAGCTCAATCGAAATGCCGCCCAATTGGTCGGCGTCCTTGGTATCGGCCCCACGCAACCCACGCCCGGCATTCCCGCCCACTTCGGCCACCACATAGACCAACGGGTTGCGACCATGTTTTTCCTCATATTCAGTGGCAAGCTCTTCAGTGGCTTGTTGAAACAGGCGCATTTGCTCCATGGAATCGGCCCGCGTCGCCCCCGGTGCCATGGCAAAATTCCCGGTCACCGACGCGCGTTCGGGCGCGTTAAAGAACCGCCATTGCACATCGCCATCAATCAGCAAAACCACCTGACTTGCCAATGCAAGAACCGCGCCAGCTATCACCGCATAGCGCATCCCAATAATCAGCCGCATGAACGGGCGAAACAGCTTGTCACGCACAAAGCAAAAACCGCGATCAACCACGCGCGACGGCCAATCATACCAATGTTGTTCGGCGGAATGTTTGAGTGCATGCGCCATATGGTGCGGCAGGATCAAAAAGCATTCGACCAAAGAGGCCAGCAAAACCACAATCACTGTGAACGGAATATCCCCGATCAAATCGCCAAACCGACCGCCAATCGCCGTCAAACCAAAAAAGGCAATCACCGTGGTCAAGGTCGCCGAAAACACCGGTAAAGCCATGCGCCGCGCCGCTGATTCCGCCGCCTGATAGGGGTCCAAACCCCGGCGGGACAGGTGATCGGCATGTTCGCCAACCACAATCGCGTCATCCACCACGATGCCCAAAGTGATGATAAGCGCAAAGAGCGAGATCATGTTGATCGTCAGCCCAGACAGATACATCAACGCAATCGCCGCAAGCATCGCGGTCGGAATACCCGCCGCCACCCAAAGCGCCGTTCGAGCATTGAGGAACAAAAACAACAACCCGACAACAAGAGCCAGACCGGTTAACCCGTTGGTCAAAAGGATGTCCAACCGGCCCGAAATCGCCTCGGCCCGCGTACGGATAAGGTCGATGCTGACCCCATCGGGCAGTGAGGTTTTGAACTCTTCCGCGACGTCTTCGACGGTGTGCTGAATGCCAATCGCGTCGCCCTGAGCTGTGCGATCGACCCGGATCGATATGGCCGGGTTTTCGCCGACGAAATAGCTGCGTTCGCGGTCAATGCCTTCGACTTGAATCTCGGCCACATCCGCAATGGTGAGCTTGGACCCATCCGGGTTTGAGCGCAGCGCAATTGCCCCGATATCCCGTGCCGTGCGTTTTTCGACACCGGTGCGCACCCGCGCGCCAGCGCTCCCCACGTCACCGGCGGGGTCGGTATCAACCTCGGCGGCAATGGCCGTTGCGATGTCGCGCATGGTGATGTCAAAGGCGATCAAATTCGACGATGGCACTTCGATCATCGTTTGTGGTGCCGCCAGCCCGCGGATTGTCGTGCGCGTCACCCCTTCGGCAAACAGGCGCACCACCAATTCGTCGGAAAAACGCGCCAATTGATCGACGCCAACCGGGCCGGTGATGACCAAATCGGTGACCCTATCGCGCCACGCCGCGCGGCGCACGCTTGGGTCATCGGCATCTTCGGGAAGCGTTGTGACCGCATCAACCGCCGCCTGCACATCGTCGGCGGCGCGGGCCATATCCCAACCCGGTTCAAACTCAAGCGCGATAAAGGCGCTGCCTTCGCTTGACGAAGCACCAGATTGCTCAACCCCTTCCACCGTCAACAACGCCGGTTCAAGAACCTGCACAATCGCCGCGTCGACGTCTTCGGCCCCCGCCCCTTCCCAGGACACACGCACCGTGACGTCATCCAAAACCACATCAGGAAAGAACTGCGCGCGCATGTTTGGCGCGGCCATCAACCCGGCGGCAATCAGGATCACAAAAACCAGATTGGCAATTGTTGGATGCCGGGTGAAATAGCTGAGAATGCCACCAGCGGCTTTGGGAACGCGGCGGGCCATCACTTAGCCCCCCATCCGGGATTCAATCCGTTCGACCATTTGCACCGGCACCTGAGGTTTGTCCAACTGCCCCAAAATCCGCGATTTCGCCTCGGCTGGCATCCGGTTATTGGCCTCAACAAAGGCACGGATTTTTTCGCGCCGCTCGTCGGTAAGCTCAACCATCTCTGGCCCGGCGGCGGGTTTGGGCGCGTCTTTGCGGATCGGTTTGACGCGAATACCGGCGCCCAAAAGCGGCGTGCGTTCGGCCACAACTTCGCGGCCCTCTAATTCACGCGCCCGGATCAACACATCGTCGCCCTGTCGGCGCAACATCGTAACGGGAACAACCTCAAGCCGGTCATCGGCCCCAATCGCAAGAACCTCAGACGCGGCATTCAGCGCCGAAGACGGCAAACGCACCACACGTCTCAGCTCCTGTTCCTGCAGCTTCACAGTCACAAAATCACCGGGTTTGAACCCGCGTGGCGTATCAAGATCGGCAAACAGCAATCGCCCTGTCTGCCCTTCACCAACCGCAGCCCCCTCGCGGCTTAGCTTGCCGCTGGTGATGATATTGGTGCCAAACACGTCAAGGCTCACATTCACCGGGGCGACACGCAAATCACCGTTTTCATCAAGCAAACGCGCGTATTGCTGGGTCGACACACGAAACGCCACCTCAAGCAAATCCGGATCCACCAATTGCGCCAAACGCTCGTTGGCCGACACCAAACGCCCCGCCACAACGGTCACATCCGACAAGGTTCCGGAAAACTCGGCCCGAATTTCCGTATCTTGCAAAAGACGCTCCGCCTCTTCCTTGGCGATACCGGCGCGGCGCAAACGGGTCACGGCCTGATCAATCCGCGCCTCGGCGGTGGCCACAGCGCGACGATGAGTCAACACCGCTTGGCGCGCCGAAGATAGCGCCAATTCCGCCGTTTCCACCGAAGCTGCTGTACCGACATTGCGGTCTTTCAAATCCTGTTGGCGCTTTAATGCGTTTTCACGCAATCCAACCTGCTCTTGGGCCGCGGCCAACTCGTCCTGCGCCAGTCCAAGCGCCCGCGTCGCTTCGCGTTGTTCAGCTTCGGCATCCAAAAGGTCGCTCTCGGCACGGTCCAAATTGAACTGCGCGCTCGCCTGATCCACCTGTGCCAAAAGCTGCCCGGCCTGTACGCGCCCACCTTCGACAAAAACCGGATCCAGTGACAACAAAGCACCGCCCACCGCCGCGCGCAATTCAAGCGTCCGACGGCTATGCACCTCACCAAAGGTTGACAGCTCTGGCACCACAGGACCCGAAACCACCGGCACAACATTGACCGCAAACACCCGTTCACGGGCCGGACGCGACCGCGGTTCTTCGTCCAAACGGGCCTGCACGGCATCGCGCACCATGATGCCCGCATAGGCCAACATGCCCAGCGCCAAAGACACTAGGAACAGGCCAGTCAGGCTTTTGCGTAGAAAACGCATGGCTTTCCTCACTGCGAACGGTTTCTTTAAATGTAGCGGCTAGGCGAAAGATTCCAAGCAGCTCAGGCTTATACGCGGCTTCCCGCTACTTCCGTCGCTGATGTTCGTCCAAACGTGGAAAAATTTCGACAAAGTTGCAGGGTCGATGCCGATAATCGAGCTGAAGCACTAAAATTTCGTCCCACGCATCTTTGCAAGCCCCCGGACTTCCGGGCAAAGCAAAGAGATATGTGCCCCCCGCGACGCCCCCCGTGGCCCGGCTTTGAACCGCCGATGTGCCGATTTTCTGCATCGACACTATGGTGAAAACGGTGCCAAAGGCCTCGATCTCTTTTTCATAGACGTCGCGGTGGGCTTCGACCGTGACGTCACGCCCGGTCAAACCGGTGCCGCCGGTCGAAATGATCACGTCGATGTCTTTGTCCGCGATCCAATCGCGCAACTGCGCCGAAATCATATCGCGCTCATCCTGCACAATCTTGCGATCGGCCAAGACATGCCCCGCCTTTTCCAACCGGGCCACCAACGTATCGCCCGACCGATCCTCGGCCAGCTGTCGAGTGTCGCTAACTGTTAACACAGCGATACGGACCGGGATAAACTCTTTGCTCTCGTCAATGCGGGACATGGGATTCCTCAGAAACAGGGGTTGGCCACGACAAATCGCGGCGTTTTAAGCAAATCGGGTAAATTGACCGCCGTATTGCGCGCCAGTCGGATCACATCGGTTTCGAGCCGTTTTGGGCAGGCCCCATATTGATCTGTGACGATCTGCTCAAACACATCTTTGCCGCGCGCGGCGTGCTCTTCAATGCGGCGCTTTTGCGTGTCCTCAGACAACGGCGGATAGGAATTGGCCAATTCGAACGCCATCAACTTTTGATCTACGTCCTTCACAAGCTCAATTTGTGACGCCGGAAAGATCTCGGTGCAAATTTCGGCGACCGCGCGCAGGTTGGTGATGACTTTGGCGGCACATCCAACCGACCCTTGGTCGGACCAATCCACCCCCCAGTTGTACCATTTGCCGTCTTCTTTGGCGCGGTACAGGGTGACGTTCCCGGCGGTCGTCAGGCTATGCAGCCCCTTGTCGTCAACCGACACTTCATCGGCGCGATCCGCAAATAGGGCATCATAGTCGATCCCTTGAGACCAAGCAGGAGAGGCCAGAGCCAATATCCCCCAAACAAGACATGTTTTGTACATATTGCCTATAGTGCCAGCCGAACCGCCAGCCCTCCAAAGAGTGTTGCGGTGATCCACCGCGTAAGCCGTTCCGTCATGCTTCCGTTCGTCAATCGATGGCGCAGATTTCCGGCAAATTGCCCAACCAAGCCGTTTACGATCAACCCACCTGCCGCAAGCATCACGCCAAAAATCAAGAACTGCGGAAGAACCGCGCGGCTTGGGTCAACGAATTGCGGAACAAAGGCGAGGATGAACAAGATCACCTTGGGATTTGTTAGGTTGACCACAAACCCTTGCCACGCCGCTCGGCGCGGCGTTAGCGGTTTTGCATCCGCTGAACCAATTGGGGTACGCAGGGTTTTCCAAGCAATATAAAGGAGATAGGAAACGCCAGTCCAGCGGATGACGTCAAAGGCTCCGGGATGAGCATCCACCAATGCCCCAAGACCGATCCCCGCCAAAAACGTGTGCACAAAGGCCCCAGCCGAGACCCCAGCCGACGCTGCCCAACCGGGCCGAGCCCCGCCGCGCAACCCTTGGGAAAGGCAAAACAGCATATCCGCGCCCGGCGTGATATTCAGCGCAAGTCCGACCGGGATAAAGGTAAGTAAAACAATGGGGTCAATGATCATTTCAGCCCCTTCAACTTGGCCTGCACCTCAAGCAAATCCGCCCAAGTATCGCGTTTTGCAGCCGGATTTCGCAAAAGATAAGCCGGGTGAAACATCGGGATTGCCGGTTTGCCCTCGGCCTGACCCCACTGGCCCCGCAACCGGGTGATCCCGCGTTTACCCAACAAGGCCTGACAAGAAATATTTCCCACGATGACAAGGACTTCTGGCTTCGCCAAGGCGATGTGGCGTTGTAAAAACGGCAACATCATTGCGATTTCTTCGGGCTTGGGGTCGCGGTTTTGCGGTGGCCGCCAAGGCAAAACATTGGTGATATAGGCGTTTTCATCGCGCGATAGACCAATTGCCGCTAGCATTTTATCCAACAACTGTCCGGCACGGCCGACAAAGGGTTTGCCTTGCAAATCCTCGTCGCGACCCGGCGCTTCGCCAACGAACATCACCTTGGACCCGGCGACACCATCGGCAAAAACCAAGTTGCGCGCGCCTTTCTTCAACGGACAATGTGGATAGGCCGCCATCGCCGCCTCCAGCGCCGCTAAATCGGGCGCGGCTTGCGCCGCCTTCACCGCTTCTTCGATCGGATCGATCCGGGTTTCTACAATCCTAACAGGGGCTTGGCCACCTTGGGGTTGCGCCCGCGCGGCCTCGGCCTTGGCGCGTGCCTCTTCCTCGGCTGCAAACCGATCTACGGGCGTGGCAAGGATCGCCTCGTCCACTCCCATCTCCGCCTGCCACTCGAGCATGGCGCGCGCCGTATGCCAATCAATCGCCGATTCCATGCGCGCACCCTACCCGCGCTTGGCACCAGAGGAAACGGTAAGAAACACTGTGACGCTCGGGGGAGGGTGGGTGGGCCGAGTGTCACAGTGTTTCTGAGCCCTTGCCCCCACGTCCCGCCCTTTCTATGAAGGCTCAAACCGTCAGGGAGTTCTACATGCGTTTCGACCAGCGCCACCTTCTCGGCATTGAGCCGCTTCGCCCCGACGAGATCACCACGATCCTCGATCTGGCCGACCAATACGTCACCTTCAACAGAAGCCGCGACAAACATGCCAATGCGCTTGCCGGGCTAACGCAAATCAACATGTTTTTCGAAAACTCTACCCGCACGCAGGCGAGTTTTGAGATTGCCGGAAAACGTCTTGGCGCGGATGTGATGAATATGGCGATGCAGGCCAGCTCGATCAAAAAGGGCGAAACCCTGATCGACACGGCCATGACGCTCAACGCCATGCACCCCGATCTTTTGGTGGTGCGGCACCCGCATTCCGGCGCGGTGGACCTTTTGTCGCAAAAGGTGAATTGCGCGGTCCTGAATGCCGGTGATGGCAAACACGAACACCCGACCCAAGCGCTTTTGGATGCGCTGACCATCCGTCGCGCCAAGGGCCGATTGCACCGCCTCAACATCGCCATTTGCGGTGACATCGCCCATAGCCGCGTGGCGCGCTCCAACATCTTGCTGTTGCACAAGATGGAAAACCGCATCCGTCTGGTTGGTCCATCCACTTTGATGCCCTCGGGGATCGAGCATTTCGGCGTCGAAGTTTACGACGACATGCGCAAGGGCCTCGAAGATGTGGACGTTGTCATGATGCTACGCCTGCAACGCGAACGCATGGATGGCGGCTTTATTCCGTCAGAACGGGAATACTATCACCGTTATGGCTTGGACGCGGCCAAGCTCTCGGTTGCCAAAGACGATGCCATTGTGATGCACCCCGGCCCGATGAACCGCGGCGTAGAAATCGACGGCACCTTGGCCGATGACATTAACCGTTCGGTCATTCAGGATCAGGTCGAAATGGGTGTGGCCGTGCGCATGGCCGCAATGGACCTTTTGGCGCGCAACCTGCGGGCCAACCCCAAAGAGGTGATGGCCTGATGCAGATTGATGTAAACGGATCAGATCGCAGCACTTTGCGGGTCTTTCAGCTCGACCTTCCCGCCGAAGCCGTCGAACGGTTCACCGTGCAAGCGGGCACCGGGGAATGGCCGCTGAAATATGCGCTTGGGGCCACCACCCTGCGCAATGGCTTTGTAGATGTTGTTGATATTCGCGATCTCGAAAAGATGAGCGTGTCCAAATACCTTGCCGAGGCGCACAGCGCTGCTGGGGACGATTTCAAAGCCGACCGGTCGCGTCTGGATGCGTTGACCGGACACCTTGTCATTCTCCCAGCGCAGGCTTTTGACAACACTTCGCAAACCCTGACCATCGCCCCGCAGCTGCGCCTAATTGGGAGCTACGCCGAAGAGGCCGCCGCCACACGCGGCCCAAAACTGCGCAGCACATCCGCCAAAGGGCTAACCGGCCAAGGCGCGCCGATTGATCGCGAAAACAGAACATCTCTGTTTGTGCTCTTGGCCCTGATTGGGCTTGGCATTGTGGCCCTTTTGATAATGGCGGCGATCCTACGATGACAGTGTTTTCCCCAGACCGCGATACATATATCAAGACCCACAAGATCATGGGCGTTGTGGCCATGGCGCTTGGTTTTGCTGTGCTTTGGATTGCTGGCAATCCGCATGCTTGGACCGGCCTGATTGGTGGGGCTGCTGCCGTTGCCTTGCGCGGCTGGTACCTCAAGGACGAAGAGCTTGGCCATGATTGGGTGATGGAAGACGGGGCGTTGAATGGCCCCGGTGGGCGTCGGGTTTTCCTCGCCGATTTGGTCAAGGTCAAAACCATCGGCTCGGCTGTTCAGCTGATCAACACCGCCGGTGACAAACACCTGATCAAGTTTCAGGCCGACCCAGAGGCCACGATCAACAAAATCAACGCCGCCCGCTCTGCCGTGGGAGAGACGACATGACCAAGACCCTCATCACCAATGCCAAACTGATTGATCCCGAAGCCGATAGCGTCTCACCCGGTGCGATTTTGATCGAAAACGGTGTGATTGCTGAACGTTTTGACACCCCGGCCCCGGATGTTGCGGGCGCAGATATTGTTGACGCGGGCGGAAAATGTTTGGCCCCCGGTATTGTCGATATCGGTGTCAAAGTCGGTGAACCCGGCGAGCGTCACAAGGAAAGCTATGGCACCGCCGGGCTTGCGGCGGCGGCTGGCGGGGTGACGACGATTGTTACCCGCCCCGACACAACCCCCTGTATCGACACGCCCGAGGCGCTGGAATTTATCCGTCGCCGCGCCAATGAGGCCGCGCCGGTGCATGTCTTGCCCATGGCCGCCTTGACCAAGGGCCGCGATGGTCGCGAGATGACCGAGTTTGGGTTCCTCATGGACGCCGGGGCCGTGGCTTTTACCGATTGTGACAACGTCGTTGGCGACACCAAGGTTCTGGCCCGCGCCATGACCTACGCCCAAAGCCTTGATGCGCTTGTTATGGGCCACCCTCAGGAGCCGACGCTGTCCAAAGGCGCGGCGGTGAGTTCCGGCAAATTCGCCACGCTGCGCGGCCTTCCGGCCGTGTCACCAATGGCCGAACGCATGGGGTTGGATCGCGACATCGCCTTGGTCGAAATGACCGGCGCGCGCTATCATGCCGACGTGATTACCGCTGCCCGCGCCTTGCCCTCGCTTGAGCGGGCCAAGCGCAATGGTTTTGACGTGACCGCAGGCACCTCGATGCACCACCTCACCTTGAACGAGCTGGACGTCGCCGATTATCGCACCTTCTTTAAGGTCAAACCGCCACTTCGTTCCGAAGATGACCGTCAGGCGATTGTGGCCGCCGTGCGCGACGGATTGATTGACATCATTGGCTCGTTCCACACTCCGCAGGACGAAGAGAGCAAGCGCCTTCCTTATGAAGAGGCCGCAAGCGGGGCCGTGGGCCTTGAAACCATGTTGCCGGTTCTTCTCCGCCTCTATCATTCTGGTGAGCTTGAGCTACCGACCCTTTTCCGCGCCTTGTCTTTGAACCCGGCCAAACGGCTTGGGCTTGATGCCGGGCGCCTGGCCAAGGGTGCACCTGCGGATCTGGTCTTGTTTGACGCGGACAAACCCTTTGTTCTGGATCGGTTCAAACTGAAATCGAAATCCAAAAACACCCCCTTTGATAGCGCGCGACTTCAGGGCAAGGTGCTTGGCACATGGGTCTCTGGCCAGCGGGTCTTTGAGGCCTAAGCGAAGGAAAAGACAATGTTCAACACCGATCCGACCACCATCGTGATTTGGGCGCTCTTTGGCTATCTCTTAGGGTCAGTACCCTTTGGGATTGTGATCACCCGGCTGTTTGGTCTTGGCGATCTGCGCAAAATCGGATCGGGAAACATCGGCGCGACCAATGTTTTGCGCACCGGTAACAAACCCGCCGCTCTGGCAACTTTGATATTGGATTCCTCCAAGGGCGCGATTGCGGTTTTGATCGCACAGGCCGTAACCGGCGACACATCCGCGATGCAGATCGCCGGGTTTTCCGCGTTCGTCGGCCATTGCTATCCGGTCTGGCTCAAATTCAAAGGTGGCAAAGGGGTCGCAACCTATCTGGGTGTTGTGCTGGCGATTAGCCTCCCGGTGGGTTTGCTATGCTGTGCGACTTGGGCGGTTGCCTTTGCCGTCACACGCATTTCATCGGTTGGGGCGCTCACGGCGGCTTTGTCCACGACCATCTGGATGGTTTTCATGGGGCGCGGCGATCTGTTCTTGATGGGGCTTTTGTTGACCATGCTTATCTTTTGGCGTCACCGCGAAAATCTTGCCCGCCTCAAAGACGGGACAGAACCGAAAGTTGGTCAAAAGAAATAGGGCCAAAGCAATTTGGCCCCTTTCTGGATGTCTAAACCGTGGTGACCGCGGTCAAATGTGCGGCCAAGGCTTCGCTCACCGGTGCCGGGTGGCTAATGGGCAGCATATGCCCGGCCTCTTCTACCACCACTTCATGCGCCTGCGGAATCCGCGACATGAGATTGGCATGGATTTGCTCCATAACAGGCTGCGATTGACCGCCGCGCAAAAACGTCACCGGCATCGATAGGTTTTCGAGTCGACCCTGTGTCAACAAGCCACAGGAATCCTCCGTCAGGCTTGCCTCTGAGGCTGCGACCATCGGCATAAGACCAACAATCGCCTGTTGCGCCGATTTCGGTACGCTTTCCCACGACGCCCCACCACCCCAAGCGCCATAAAACGCAAGGGCCATGGCACTCCAATCTTCTGCGTCACGCGCCTCAAGGTAAGGGCGCATGAGGTCTCGGTAGATCTCATAGGTCGGGGTATTTTTGGCGGCGGCAAACAACACCGGTTCGATCATCGTAAGCGACAGCACTTTGTCCGGGGCCTCAAGGGCAAGCCGCAAAGCCACCGTTGCCCCAAAACTATGTCCAACAAGGTGGCATGCATCACCTATCAACGGTCGAACGCCTTCGGTCACCGCATCATGAACGTCCCCTTGGCCATCCCAAGGCACAGACCGGCCATGACCGGGCATATCCGGGGCAAACCCTGTCACCCTATCCGCCAACGGGCCAACAACCGATTTCCACACTCCGCCATGCGCGAGTGAGCAATGTACAAAAAGGGCCGTTTCCGGCCCCTTTCCAAACTGCGTAACGTTCAACTTGGTCAAAGATCGCCCGCCAAATGCGCGTCCAAATCATCGAGGCGGTCCTGACCCCAAAAGCGTTGATCCCCGTCTACGATAAAGAAGGGCGACCCAAAGACACCATTGTTCACCGCCTCTTCGAGGTTGCTGGCGTATGTTTCAGCGCCGGTTAGCAAACCACTATCGGCGAGCTTGGGGTCAAAACCAGCGGCCTCAAGGGCGGATTTCACCACCTCATCCGTGGCGATGTCTTTCTCCTCAACCCAACAGGCGCGGAAAATCCCTTGGACCAGCTTGCCCATATCACCACCACCAGCGTTTTGGGCCGCAATGATTGCATAAGAGGCCGGAGCGCCATTTGTTGGCCAAAAGGCCGGCTTGGGCGTCAACTCCATACCGGTCTTTTTCTTGGCCCGAAGCAGTTCTTGCATCCGATATTCCATACGGCTTGGATGACGATCCTTGGGCAATGTGCCACCCGTCCGCCCGAACAACTGACCAATATCCAGAGGTTTATAGGTGAGGCTGGCCCCGTGTTTAGCGGCGATTTCTTCGACTCTGGAACCGCAAAGATAGGCCCATGGGGACAGAGTCGTGAAATAGTAATCGATATGAGCCAATGCTCTTCTCCTGATGGTGTTGCTGGTGTGAATGCTAAGCGCATGTTAAGGCGACCGCAACGTCACGAATCCGTCATCTTCCGGAGCCCCACTCATGCCTACTGTCGTTGAACCCAAAATCATCTCAGGCAATGCCAATCGCCCCTTGGGCGAGGCCGTTGCCCGCCGCATGTCGCTTTATCGCGGCATGAGCGTTAACCTAGTTGACGCGCGTATCGAACGCTTTAACGACGGCGAAGTTTTCGTCGAAGTGTTCGAAAACGTTCGCGGCGAAGACATGTACATCATGCAAAGCACGTCGAACCCAGCCAATGACAACCTGATGGAGTTGTTGGTCATGGCTGATGCGCTGCGCCGCTCATCTGCTGCGCGGATCACTGCTGTGATGCCCTATTTCGGCTATGCCCGTCAGGATCGCCGCACCAAGGCCCGCACGCCCATCACTGCCAAGCTCGTCGCCAATATGATCGCCGAAGCCGGGATCGAACGGGTTTTGACCATGGACCTGCACGCCGCGCAGATCCAGGGCTTTTTCGACATTCCAGTCGACAACCTCTATGCCTCGCCGATCTTCGCGCTCGACATCAAGAAACAGTTCGAAGGTCAGCTTGAGGACGTGATGGTGGTGTCACCAGACGTTGGCGGCGTGGCCCGTGCCCGTGAATTGGCCAAACGCATCAACGCCCCGCTGTCGATCGTTGATAAACGCCGCGAAAAACCCGGCGAGATCGCGGAAATGACCGTGATCGGCAACGTTGAAGGCAAGAAATGTATCATCGTTGATGACATGTGCGACACCGCCGGCACGCTTTGCAAAGCGGCTGAGGTGATCCTTGAGCACGGTGCCACCGAAGTGCACGCCTATATCTCGCACGGTGTGATGTCCGGCCCTGCGGTTGATCGCGTCACCAAATCAGTGCTCAAAACGCTGGTTCTAACCGATTCGATCCAACCAACCGATGCCATCAAAGGCGCTGCGAACATTCGCGTTCTGCCAACCGCACCGCTGTTTGCGCAATCGATCCTGAATATTTGGAATGGCACCTCGGTGTCGTCGCTGTTTGAAACAGATGTGTTGGGGCCGATCTACGAAGGTATCTTGTAAGATTTGACCGAGGTCATGGCCTAAATCGCCGGACCTGACACAGTACAAAGACCGGCGCGCCACTTGCGGCGCGCCTTTTTTGTTGGAGGTCGACATGAAACCTACCATTGCCGCCATGTTCGGATTTGCTGTGGTGCTTGGAGCAAGCATCGGCCACGCCCAACAGATCGATCCTCATGCCTTGTATGAAAGCAAATGCGGAACCTGCCACGTTCCCCATGCCGGAGAGTTTGTAGGTCAAAGCGTTATGGTCGATGGGACAGAGTTGATCGGAAAATCAACGCAAATTCCGGTGCGCACGTTCCTGCAAACCGGTCACGGGCGATTGTCAGACAGCGAAATCGACACAATGATGGATCACTTGGAGACCATCCAAGACAGCGGCCAGCTTTTCATTCGCAAATGCACAATTTGCCACGGACGCGCCGTTGTGTTGTCTGAGCTGAACCTGATCATGAAGGATGGCGAACCTTGGGGCCGCTACACAGGCCGCAAGATCGAAGACTTTCTACAGGATCACGGCCGTCTGACCCAAGACGAGATTCCGATCATCATGGGGGCGTTTGTGCGTCAACTCGTTCCTGCCGACGGCGTCGAAAACTAGGTTTAATACAGTTCCCAATCATCATCCGACGCCACTTCACCAATCGCGGTCCAGCTCATGCGGACACGGGCGACGCGTGTATCAGACCAGGTGCGAAACACCAGGTCACAGCCCTTTTCGGTGATCTTGTCGGCGGTGATGTCGGCGCGCACATTGGCCCCTTGATCCATGTCCCACAGGGACAAGGTGACCTGAACGGTAGGAATGCTGCGAAACGGCTCCGAGAACTTGACCTTTTTGCGCCGCTCACGAGAGCCGTGGCCAGTCCACATGTCGCCACCCGATGCGAAATCGGAAAAGACTTCTTCGTTGCCTTGATCCACCCCGATGAGTGAGCCCACATATTTGCGCATAGTCGTTCTCTTACGTTACTGCCGGGGCGTCCGCCTTTCCCGTCAAACGGGTATATCGCCCTTCGCCCCTAAAAGGGAATGCCAAAGAGTGGTTTCAAAAGCGTTGCCATTCACCTTGTGGCGCTTTTGGCATATACATCTTGGCCTTTGCGCTATATAGGCCAGCCCTTAGCCCCCTCCTCCGCTGAAAGATTCCCTGATGATTGCCCCATTGCAAGATGCCTTAACCGAACGCGGTTACGACACCCTGACAGACGTTCAAACCGCCTGTTCCAACCCTGACCTCGAAGGCAAAGATCTGCTCGTCTCTGCCCAAACCGGATCGGGTAAGACTGTCGGCTTTGGTTTGGCGATTGCGCCAACTCTGCTGGGTGATGCTGTGCATATGGGCCGCGCCGAAGCGCCGGTTGCTTTGGTCATAGCACCAACCCGCGAACTGGCCCTTCAGGTTAAGCGTGAGTTGACATGGCTCTATGCCAAAACCGGTGCCTGGATCGCGTCCTGTGTTGGGGGCATGGATATGCGCGAGGAACGCCGGGCACTGTCACGCGGGGCACATATTGTTGTCGGCACACCGGGGCGTTTGCGCGACCACATTGAACGTGGGTCGTTGCAGATGGACCAACTCAAAGCGGTGGTGCTAGACGAAGCGGACGAGATGCTCGACCTTGGGTTTCGCGAAGATCTGGAATTCATGCTGGGCGAAGCCCCGGAAGATCGTCGCACCTTGATGTTCTCGGCCACCGTGTCGCCGATGATTGCCAAGCTGGCCAAGAACTTCCAAAACGATGCGGAACGCATTTCCACCGTATCCGGCAAAGAACAGCACGCCGATATTACTTATCAAGCTGTCCGCGTGGCCCAGCAGGACGCGGAACATGGCATTATCAATATTCTGCGCTACCACGAAGCTGAAAAAGCTATCGTATTCGCCAACACCCGCGCCGCAGTCAACCGTCTGACCGCGCGCTTTTCCAACCGTGGTTTCGCGGTTGTGAGCCTCTCTGGTGAGTTGTCCCAGAATGAACGGACACACGCGCTCCAAGCGATGCGGGATGGTCGTGCACGCGTCTGTGTGGCCACGGACGTTGCGGCGCGTGGTATTGATTTGCCCAAACTGGAGCTGGTCATCCACGCCGACCTTCCTACCAACACCGAAGCCTTGCTGCACCGGTCCGGTCGGACGGGCCGTGCCGGTCAAAAAGGGATCTCGGCGCTTGTTGTAACCCCAAAGATCGCCAAAAAAGCCGAACGCCTGTTGAAATGGGCTAAGCTCAAGGCCGAATGGGTCGAAGCCCCAAGTGCCGAAGAGATCATGCGCAAAGACGAAGAGCGTCTTTTGACCGATCCAGTTTGGACCGAAGAGACTTCGGACGAGCAAAAAGAATTTTCGGCCAAGCTGCTTGAACTTCATACACCTGAAACCATCGCCGCCGCTTATCTGAAGCTATACCAATCGCGCAAATCGGCCCCAGAGGAATTGGCCGACCCCAATTCACGACCCGAGCGTAAGGAACGCAAAGAGCGAGCGCCATTTGGACCCTCGACGTGGTTCTCGGTTTCCGCCGGGCGCAAGGATCGTGCCGAGGCACGTTGGTTGTTGCCTTTGGTCTGTCGCGCTGGTGACATCACCAAGGATTCGATTGGCGCGATCCGCGTTCAAGAGAAAGAGACCTTTGTTGAATTGGCGCAACCTGCGGTGGCCGGTTTCCTAGATAAAGTTGGCGATGGTGGTGAACTTGAAGAAGGCATGACCATCCGCAAGCTCGACAAGGCACCTGACCTTGAGCGGGGCGGGCCACGCGGGCCAAAACCGGGCGGTGGCAAGCCCTTCCGAGGCCGCGATGATTCAGCGCCGCGGGGCGAGTATAAAGGCAAGCCAAAGCGCGATTTCGACGATCGCAAGCCAAAGTCCGACTACAAACCGCGCCGCGAAGACGACAAGCCGCGCGAGAAGCCTCACGTCAAGAAAAGCGGCAAAGCGGTTTGGGGTGGCGACGCGCAGGCGGCTGAGGCCGAGTTCCGCAAGCCACGCGAGCGTAACGATGACGCAGAGAAGCCTGCGAGCAAGGGGCCTCGGAAAGAGGGTGGTAAACCCTTTGTCAAATCCGATCGTAAACCCGATGGCAAACGGCCGGGCAAGCCCGGCGGTAAACCTGGCGACAAGCCATTTTCCAAAGGGCCAGGCGGAAAGCCCGGTGGCAAGCCATTTGCCAAGGGTCCCGGTGGAAAACCAAGCGGTAAACCTAAGGGCAAACCCGGTGCGGCATCATCCAGCAAGCGCCTAGGCCCGCCCCGCAAGGGTGGCGACGCACGCCCAACGCGCAAGAAGTAAGGCGTGGGAGCGAGGGGCCGGCCCCTCGCACACCCTTGAGTTTACTTGGCGAGATGACAGGGCAACGCCTTTGATTTAAACAGTTTCGAACAAGAAAAAGCCCCGGCCGCATCTCTGCGCCGGGGCTTTTTGTATCTATGCTGTGTCGCGCTCTTTACAAAGAGGCGGCTTTCGCTGTCAGGCCAACGGCACCAGCAATCGCAACCATGTCGTTCAGCAGCTTGGCTGCGTCATCCACGGAAGCACCGGCTTCTTTGGTCTGGGTATAGACGGCCTGGGCCTCATCTACCAATGCGTCATAGGTTGCCTGATCAACGTCGCCCTTAGGCAGCGCCTTTTCAGCCAATACCGACAGGCTTTCACCGATTTCGGCAAAGCCACCAGTGACCACAAATTCCTGAACGCCTTTGTCAGTGTCCACAGTCAGGACGCCGGGGCGCAGGGTGGTGATCAGCGGAGCGTGGTTCGGCATCGCGGTCAGGTCGCCATCGGCACCTGGGATCTGCACCGAGGTGACCTGCGCAGTGAGCAGGCTACGTTCGGGGCTAACCAGATCGAATTGCATCGTGTCTGCCATGTGTAACTCCTTTCATGCCGGGGAAGCAGCGGGTGCTTCCCCAAACAAGACTAGATTAGGCAGCTTCCGCAGCCAGCTTCTCGGCTTTGGCCAGCACTTCGTCAATGCCGCCAACCATGTAGAAGGCACCTTCTGGCAGGTGGTCATATTCACCGGCCACAACAGCTTTGAACGAGCTGATGGTATCTTCCAAAGGAACCTGAACACCGTCAGAGCCAGTGAAGACCTTCGCAACGTCGAACGGCTGCGAGAGGAAACGCTGGATCTTACGCGCACGGGCAACGGTCAGTTTGTCTTCTTCCGACAGTTCGTCCATGCCGAGGATCGCGATGATGTCCTGAAGCGACTTGTAACGCTGAAGGATACCCTGAACGTCACGAGCAACATTGTAGTGCTCCTCGCCAACGATCTGTGGGTCCATCAGGCGCGATGACGAATCGAGCGGGTCAACCGCTGGGTAGATGCCCAGCTCGGAGATCGCACGGTTCAGAACGGTTGTCGCGTCCAAGTGAGCAAAGGTGGTTGCAGGGGCAGGGTCGGTAAGGTCATCCGCCGGAACGTAAACAGCTTGGATCGAGGTGATCGAGCCGTTTTTGGTCGATGTAATCCGTTCCTGCATCGCACCCATGTCGGTGGCCAGTGTTGGCTGGTAGCCCACCGCCGAAGGAATACGACCGAGCAGAGCCGAAACCTCGGAACCCGCTTGGGTAAAGCGGAAGATGTTGTCAACGAAGAACAGAACGTCGGTACCGGATTGGTCACGGAACTGTTCCGCCAGGGTCAGACCTGTCAGAGCAACACGAGCACGCGCACCGGGAGGTTCGTTCATCTGGCCGTACACCAGAGCAACCTGCGATTCTTCCAGGTTGTCAGGCTTAATAACGTTGGATTCGATCATCTCGTGGTAAAGGTCGTTACCTTCACGCGTACGCTCACCAACACCCGCGAACACGGAATAACCCGAGTGCACTTTGGCGATGTTGTTGATCAGTTCCATGATCAGAACGGTTTTGCCAACACCGGCACCACCGAACAGACCAATTTTACCACCCTTCGCGTAAGGCGCGAGAAGGTCGATAACTTTGATGCCTGTTTCCAGAACTTCCGATTCAGTTGCCTGCTCGGAGAAATCTGGCGCTTCTTGGTGAATTGCACGGAATTCAGTGGCGTTCAGTGGCTCACCTTCGTCAACGGGTTCGCCGATAACGTTCAGGATGCGGCCCAATGTGGCGTTACCAACAGGAACCGAAATCGGTCCGCCGGTGTCTTCCACAGCTTGACCACGAACGAGACCTTCGGTCGCGTCCATAGCGATGCAGCGAACAGTACCTTCGCCGAGGTGCTGGGAGACTTCCAGTACCAGTTTCTTGCCGTTGTTTTCAGTGTTCAGGGCGTTCAGGATTTCCGGCAGTTGGTCGCCGAACTGAACGTCAACCACGGCGCCAATCACCTGCGTGATTTTGCCTTGTGCGTTAGCCATGTTTCTACTCCGGTTCTTAGAGCGCCTCGGCGCCCGAAATAATTTCGATCAGTTCGTTCGTGATGACGGCCTGACGCGAACGGTTAAACTGGATCGTGAGGTTGTCGATCATGTCACCAGCGTTACGTGTTGCGTTGTCCATGGCCGACATCCGGGCGCCCTGTTCCGAGGCACCATTTTCGAGCAAGCCCGAAAAAATCTGTGTCGCCACACCACGTGGCAGCAGGTCATTCAGAATGGCCTCTTCATCGGGCTCATAGTCATAGAGCGTCGATTCAGCACCCTCTTCCCCAGTGCTTTCATAAGCAGCGGGAATGATCTGCAGCGCAGTTGGGTCTTGGCTGATGACGGAGTTGAACTTCGAGAAGAAGATCGTCGCCACATCAAATTCATCTGCGTCAAAGCGTGTCAGAACATCGCGGGCGATATCCTGTGCATTGGCGTAACCAAGACGTTTGACCTCGGACAGGTCCACGTGGCCAACGAAGTTTGCTTCGTAGTCACGTTTCAGCTGTTCGCGGCCTTTTTTGCCAACAGTGAGAATTTTCACTGTTTTACCAGAGGCCAGCAACGCTTCGATGCGTGTGCGCGCAAGCTTGACGATGGAGCTGTTAAAGCCCCCGCACAGCCCACGCTCGGCGGTCATAACCACCAAGAGCTGTACGTCGTCTTTGCCTGTGCCCGCCAAAAGGCGAGGTGCACTATCGCTGGTGCCAACACCGGCAGCCAGCGATCCCATCACGGCGTTGAAGCGCGCGGCGTAGGGCCGCGCAGCTTCTGCGGATTCTTGGGCGCGACGCAATTTTGCTGCCGCGACCATCTGCATAGCCTTGGTGATCTTGCGGGTCGATTTGACCGACTCGATCCTGGTTTTTAGGTCCTTGAGATTCGGCATCTGCTCTCCTCCTTACGAGAAGTCAGCGGCGAAAGCATCCAGCGCAGCTTTGACCTTGTCTGCAAGCTCACCTTTAACCTTGCGGTCATTGTCGGTGATGTCAGCCAGCAAATCAGCGTGCTTGCCGCGCAGATGCGTCAGCAGACCAGCTTCGTAACGGCCAACGTCGCTTACGTCCACTTTGTCCAGGTAACCATTGGTACCGGCATAAATGGTGCAGACGATTTCAGCATTGGTCAGCGGCGAGTACTGGGCTTGCTTCATCAGCTCGGTCAGACGCGCACCACGTGCCAGCAGCTGCTGGGTTGCGGCGTCAAGGTCGGAACCAAACTGCGCAAAGGCAGCCATTTCGCGGTACTGAGCCAGCGAGAGCTTAACAGGGCCAGCAACCGAAGACATCGCTTTGGTCTGAGCCGAGGAGCCAACACGCGAAACCGACAGACCGGTGTTCACAGCAGGACGGATACCTTGGTAGAACAGTTCGGTTTCCAAGAATATCTGACCGTCGGTGATCGAAATCACGTTGGTTGGAATAAACGCGGAAACGTCACCACCTTGGGTTTCAATGATCGGCAGAGCGGTCAAAGAACCGGAACCGTTGTCTTCGTTCAGCTTGGCCGAACGTTCCAGCAGGCGCGAGTGGAGATAGAAAACGTCACCAGGATAGGCTTCACGTCCGGGTGGGCGACGCAGAAGCAGCGACATCTGACGATAAGACACAGCCTGCTTGGAGAGATCATCATAGATGATCAGCGCGTGGCGGCCATTGTCACGGAAGTGCTCGGCCATCGCGGTCGCGGCGTATGGTGCCAAGAACTGCATTGGTGCGGGGTCGGAAGCGGTCGCAGCAACAACGATCGAGTAGTCAATCGCGCCGGATTCTTCCAGCTTTTTCACCAGCTGAGCAACAGTCGAACGTTTCTGACCAACGGCAACATAGATGCAGTACAGCTTCTTGTTTTCGTCGTCGCCAGCAGCGTCGTTGTAGGATTTCTGGTTCAGGATCGCGTCCAGAGCAACGGCGGTTTTACCGGTCTGACGGTCACCAATGATCAGCTCACGCTGGCCACGGCCAATTGGGATCATCGCGTCAACGGCTTTGAGGCCAGTCGCCATCGGTTCGTGAACCGATTTACGTGGGATGATGCCTGGGGCTTTCTGGTCCGCGATGCGGCGCTCAGATGTTTTGATCGGACCTTTGCCATCGATCGGGTTACCCAGACCGTCAACAACGCGACCCAGAAGTTCGTCACCGGCGGGAACGTCCACAATGGACTTCGTACGCTTAACAGTGTCGCCTTCTTTGATGTCACGGTCGGACCCGAAGATAACGATACCGACATTGTCGGTTTCGAGGTTCAGGGCCATGCCCATGATACCACCGGGGAATTCGACCATTTCACCGGCCTGGATGTTGTCCAGACCGTGGACACGGGCAATACCGTCCCCCACGGAAAGCACACGACCAACCTCAGCAACTTCGGCATCTTGGCCAAAGTTCTTGATCTGGTCCTTTAGGATCGCAGAAATTTCTGCTGCTTGGATACCCATTTATCCGACCTCTTTCATTGCATTCTGGAGGGAGTTGAGCTTGGAGCGGATCGACGTGTCGATCATCTTCGAGCCCACCTTAACGACAAGACCGCCAATGAGGCTTTCATCGACGGTCGCATTGATTTTGACGTCTTTGCCAACGGAGGCTTTGAGCGTCTCGGCGAGTTTGACTGCCTGAGCATCGCTCAGCGCGGTGGCTGATGCGACGTCTGCGGTCACTTCGCCTTTTTCTTCTGCCAGCATATCGCGCAGAACGGCGATCAGCTGAGGCAGAACAAACAAACGGCGCTTTTCAGCCATCAGGCCCAGCGCGTTGGTGACGGCCGGGATAAGGCCCATCTTATTGGCAATTGCCGACACCGCCTGCCCTTGCTCTTCACGGCTGAAAACCGGCGACGAAATCAATTCGCGCAGGTCGGCGCTGTCATCCAGCGCAGCCGAAAGATCATCAAGGTTGGCTTCGAGCTTGGGGAGATTCTTATTCTCCTGAACAATCTCGAAGATGGCGGTGGCATAGCGCACGGCGATGCCGGAGGAAATCGATGCAGATTCTGACACGTCCACCCTTTCGATATTCAGCCCCCGTGACGCGACGGGGATCCGGCGCATCCGAGGGCAAGTCGAACTCTTGAAATGCTCCAAGAGACATAAATCGACGCGGATGTAACAGAGCTATTCGCACCTAGCAACATGCTAAGGCAATTTTAACTTTAGGGCTAAACCCATGCAAAACAGGCACTTGGGTAAAAGTGCGACTTTGTGCGCGCCTTCAAGATGCATCTATTTTCGATATTTTTGAGAGAATCCCCCCTTTGCCCCCTCGAAAACCAGTTTTTTATACCTAGGCAAAACGCTTCACGACAATGACGACGGGAAACAATAACCGGTATTTCGCTAGTATTGCCTCCACAGACGCCAAGTAACGTCACACCCCTTGAAAACTTGGGTGAAAACAGGAATAAGTCCGCATAGCTTGTGTTTTCACAACTTACTCTCGTCAAAACGGCAATTGATGACGTGAGGCTGGGATAGTGCAGATTGCGCACGAACCGATACACCGCCGTTCTGTGACGTGATTTGGAATTTGGTAAAGGGCGATTTCGATGTTTTTGGCACTTCTAGGTTTGGCAATGGTTGGCTTGCTTGCTGCAATGGTGGGCGACGATTCGGAGAGCGATGCGGATAACAACGCCCCCCAAGATCCACTGCCTGACCCGGTAGAGCCGCCGGTCGACCCCGATGACGAACTTGATCTTGGTGCATCTATCACGGCAAATCAGGACGGTACCTTCACGGTCGAACTTGGCGAAGACGAAACCGGAAGCCTTGTTGCGGTTCATTCCACTGAGGAGAGCATCCCCACCAATGCATGCTGTTCCTACGAGGATGCTCATTCCTTGAGGCTTTATCTCGTGCCACAGGGAACCGACCTTCCCGAAAGTCAGCAAGAATATTGGGACGATTACAACGCATTTAACGCAGACCGGGATGAACCGGTCTCTGGCGATGAAACGGCCGCTATATATGGTCTGACTTTAGTCGAGAAATTTGACCTTGGGGATGTCGGAAATATTGACAGAAGCTATGACGGCGGCGTTTCAAGCTATTGGGACACCCGTGTCGGCCTGCCGACGCTGATCTCATCCTCAGAAATCACCTATGTCGATGGCGGTGACTCAGAAGCGGTGCTCTCTGATCTTCCAACTTTTGACGGCCCGGATGATGCCCCCTATGTCACGCCCACCCACGGAACGGACGGCGACGATGTTCTGGCAGCGCGTGGCACTGCCACATCGGGCTTTGCAGGCGATGATAGCATTTCCGGTCGAGCCGGAGATATTAGGGGTGGCGAGGGCGACGATCTTATTATTTCGGATGGGTCTACGATTATTCGTGGTGGCGACGACAACGACACGATCATTGCCGAAGGTTCTGAGTTCATTTTGGGGGGTGATGGCGACGATTTGATGCGTCTGAATGATCCCGACCGAGACTCTTTGACCTTGACCGCCCGAGGCGATGGCGGCAACGACTATATTGCGATTTCTGGCCAGACACTTGCAGAAGGCGGCGACGGCGACGACACCCTATCCGCCACCCAATCAGGTGATCTGCCGTACCGACTCGCTCCAAACATGACGGGCGGTGCGGGGTCCGATACGTTCCAAGTTATGGCATCGGACGATGGGGTGTATGGCGGAACCCAAGAAGCCCCTTTGCGTTTGGCCACGATCACCGATTTTGACGCCACCGAAGACACGCTTGTGCTTTCCACAAACCTTCCTGGCCCAATCACGGCCACCTATGCCGAGGGTTCTGTGTTGCTCGAACTGGGTGATGGCAGTTTCGCCAGCGTCGCCCTTGGCGTTGAGAGCTTTGATGTCAATTCAATCACCTACGCGGATGTCGAAGACGACGTCGACAACGCATTTGCAGATGTGCCTGTTCTTGAACCCACCGCCACCGAAAACGAAGATGGGTCAATTACCATCGAGCTGCCAGAGGGTGATACGGGCTCTGTCTTTGCGGCTGTTGTCGAAGCCACCTACCCAATACGCGGTGCGGGCGGTGACTACGAAGCCTATGAGATGCACCTTTACTATGCGCCCGAAGGCACCGATCTTCCGTCATCCTACGCGGATTTCCCGGATGAACAAATTGCTGAAGACGGCCGCCTTTATCCTTACAACATGTATAGCCACCTCGACTTGACCTATCTTGGCGAATGGAACCTCGGCTCGGTTGTCAGCGATTATCTAGAGCTTCCCGAAGATCGTTACAGCGATACACGTATTGCACCGCCGACACTTCATTCGGAGGCCAATGTGCATTCCGTCTTTGTGTCTATGCCAAGTGACTCAGACGACAACATTTATGTTGGGCGCTTCTATGAAACTACCTCTGTCCAAGACGTCCCCTATAGTCTGCCTCAAGAAGGCACGAGCGGCGATGACCTGCTGACCGGTGGCTCTGCCCGCATTTCCGGCGGCGAGGGCAACGATACCATTGATGCTCCAAATGGCTTCATTCTTGAAGGTGAGGCCGGGGATGACGTCATAAATAGCGGCCAAAGCGGCGTGATAGATGGCGGCAGCGGAAATGACACAATCACGATTGACCAACCATTCTATGTGCAGGCTGGCGACGGTGACGATGTTGTTCTAGGCCGATCCTTCGATGAAACCCTTATTGTAGGTGGCGCAGGCAATGACTACATCGCGACCAACGGCGATGCGCAAGTAAGCGGCGGTGACGGCGACGACACAATAACCACGCTGTATGACAGTGACGAGTCCGTCTATGGGGTATACTCAACGGGTGGTGAGGGCTCGGACACTTTCCAAGTCCAACTGCCGGCCGATCTCCCGTCGTCTAGCGCAGACGATCCGCTCCGTATTGCGACGATCACCGATTTTGACGCCGCCGAAGATACATTGGTCATCGATACAACCCTTGGCACACCGACGGCTGTCGCGTTTGTCGGGTCGAACGTGACCCTAAGCTATGCCGACGGTTCGACCCTACAAATCCTATTGAGCGATGTTGAAACCTTTGACCCCAGCACGATCATATTTAGCGATGTAACCGCCGACGTTGGCGGCAGATATGCGGCCGTGGGCGCGTAAAATGGAGTGAGATAGTGTATTTAGCGATATTGGGTTTGGTGATGGCGGGGCTTTTGGCCTCGGCCTTTTCAAGTGAGTCAGACGATGACTCTGATGGCGCTTCAAACAGTCCAGACATCCCTGATGTTCCCGAGGTGCCGGAGCTTCCAGAAGAGCCTGACACCGGAGCCACGCTATCCCACAACGAAGATGGCAGCGTAACAGTCGAGTTGGGGGAAGACGAAACCGGATCGTTGGTGACTATTGTCACGGACGAACAATACGTTCCCTATCCAACAAATTCGGGGCACTCTTCTGCAAGCGAACATACGGCCACGTTGCTCCTAGTCCCTGAAGGGATTGATTTAGAAGACGAATACCAAGATTTTTTGACCTCAGAAGACGATGAGTTTACCGATTACCTTAGCGCTCAAGGCGCGTCGGTTCTTGACGCCTTTGACTTGGGAAACGAGGGCTTTCTAAGGGCTGAACAAACTGACCCGATGGACCGCTTCGAAGCGTTTGATACGCATATCCCTATACCGGAGATTTTGTCCGATCAGCCGGTCGCCTATTACGCTCCCCTAGGAGACGACATAGGACAATTTGATCCGTCAGAGGGCTTTCCCTATGACCCACCTCCCCCTGCAACAGATAACGCCGATACACTTGTTGCGTCTGGAACCGTGACCAACGGGCTTGCTGGCGACGATACGATAACCGGAACCGAAGATAACCCTGTGCGTTTGGTCGAAGGCGGCGAAGGTGGCGATCTAATCTATGATGTTGCGTCAGTGGCCATTCATGGCGGAACCGGCGATGACACCATTGACGTTGGTCCAACGGAATTTGTTTTCGGAGAAGACGGAAACGACGTCATCCGATTGGATGACCCTCAGGCGGATACCGAACTGACCTACATCGGAGGCGGTTCCGGCGACGATTATTTGGTGGCAACGGGCGAAACCACAATTTCTGGTGGTGAGGGCGATGACACCCTCACGGCTGGTGGGGTATCCGAAGATTCATCCGGGCTTTATCGACAAACCTTGATCGACAGCCAGGGGAGCAACACCTTCCAAGTTATGGGCCCTCTGGGCGAATTAACTGGCGGTACGCTCGATGATCCCATTCAACTCGCTTCCATTCGCGGATTTGACTCCGCCGATGATACGCTTGTTCTGTCCTCAAACCTGCCCGGCCCGATCACCCCAACCTATTCCGATGGTACTTTGTTGCTGGAACTAGGCGATGGCAGCTTTGCCAGCGTCTATTTAGGTGTCGAAACCTTTGATGTCTCGACGATCCAACTGGTGGACATTGAGGCCGAAGTTGACGCGGCTTTTGCGGCCACCGCTTAGCCTGATCTTGGGGCAACTGTGACCGAGAATACGGATGGAACCGTCAACATCGAACTCGGCGAAGACGAGACCGGATCGCTGGTGGCTCTTCAAATCGCCGAACGGGGCAATTTGGGGAATCAAGCGGGTGAAGTCGACTACTCAGTCAATCTTGCCCTCTTGCCGGAAGGTGCCGAATTCCCTGAAACACGAGAAGAGGGCGCGGGATTTGGCAACGTTGAAACGTACTCCTATCTAAACGAAATCACTGATGATCTGGGTATGCAGCTTGTGGGGTCTTGGGATCTGGGTAGCACCGGATCAAATGAGGAAGATTTCAACAACGGAGACGGACCGATGCGCATTTGGGATGCGCGTTTGCCAAGCCCAGAATTCGTCTCTGACACTCCGATCTCTAGTTATGATATCGAGGTGGATGAAATCGTAGAAGGCATCACACCAATTGCTCGCCTCGATCTGTTGGTTGATGGTCATGTCGGCGTCATATCGATACAGCCAAATGACTACTCAACAGCGTTTCTATCTAATGGGTCTTCGTTTGACGGAACGGCAGGGAACGATACGACTAGCGTCAATGCATATGACGAAGACAGCCTACGGATCACACCGTGTGCCGGCGAAGATCATATCACCATCGGCCTGTCTTCTTCGTTTGTGGATGTGAGCGGAGATGGAGAGGCCTACACGGTTGCTATTCAGGTTACTGACAACCACAGCTTTGACAGTACGTCGCTTGTGCCAAGCCTAACGGCCGACAGTCTGGACACCATCGAAATTGATTTCCCCGAAGACACCGACGGCCAGTTGATCGCTATTCATTCACGCACCGATGCAACCGACAAAAGCCCTTCTGGAGGTGATCCCGAAGATTGGAACATAGAGGTATTCCTTGTCCCAGACGGGTTGGAAATACCTGAGCAAGTCGACGACTATACGGAGATTTTGGCCCTTATCCAAGACAACAGTCTCGGCCTTGCAGACATCCATCTAGGTGAATTCAACGCTCTAAACCCAACTTCTCTGGGCATGGACTATGACTGAAGCTTCTCTCCGGAGCTCGTGACCGATCGCGGCATTTTCCACGTTGTTGTTTCCACGCAGATTAGCTGAGGCGGTTATACCGGCTCGGCCACTTTGCCCGGTTTTGGTGTCAAAACATCCAAGGGGCTCAACACCCTTGCCGCTTCGCCAACACCGCGATGGCGTGGCGGATGGCGTTTGGATGCCAAAACCATCATCACCCCTCCGGCCATAATGGCGGGAATAGCGCGACCGGTTTTTTCCCAGAACGGCCCGGTTTTCATCCAAAAACGCCGGGTTGAAGGCGGTTGATACAGCACCGACACATGCGCTTCTGGAACAAAGTCATGGCGCTTTAACTGTGCCTCAAGCTGACCCGACGTATAGGGCCGCCCAAACCCAAACGGCGTTTGATCCGCCCGCGCCCAAAGCCCAGTCCGGTTTGGCACCACAAAAAGCGCCTGACCGCCGGGGCCTAGCACGCGGTAGGCTTCTTCCAAAACCTCGGTCGGATTCTGCGACGTCTCTAGCCCATGCATCAACACCAGTTTATCTGTGTGCCCTGTTTCCAGCGGCCATTGGGTTTCTTCGCACAACACGCTGACATTTTGCATTCCTGCGGGCCAAGGCATCACCCCTTGCGGGCCGGGCATCAACCCAACAACGCGCCGCGCATCCGGAAGGTAAGGGCGCAACAAAGGCACCGCAAACCCATACCCGGCCACGGTTTGCCCCTTGGCCTCTGGCCAAAAGTCCAACACTTGGTTGCGAATGATTTTCTGCGCCGCCCGCCCTAGCGCGCTGCGATAATAGAAATCCCGCAAAACTTGTACGTCCAGATGCATGTCAGCCCCATTGAAGCCCAGTGGCAGATGCGTCACTCTGGGGTTAGTTTGTCATTGCCCGCGAGGAAAGACCATGCCCTTTGAAGTTGTCACCGTGCCCTGCCTTGAAGACAACTATGCCTATTTGGTGAACGGGCCAGATGGTGTCGCGGTTATTGATGCCCCCGAGGCCGAACCCATCATTGCAGCCCTTGAGGCGCGCGGCTGGACGCCCGGTGTGATCATGCTAACCCACCATCATTGGGACCACGTTCAAGCGGTCGATGCGCTCAAAGTTAAATACAACTGTATGGTCATGGGCCCAAAGGACGAAGAAGACCAATTGCCCAAACTTGATTTCGCCCTGCCCGACGGTTTTTCCGGTGGCAAGGATGAAGGGCTATGTCAGGTCATCTCTGTTCCCGGTCACACATTGGGGCATGTGGCGTTTTACTATCCAAAAGGCGGTGCCGTTTTCACCGCCGATAGTCTTATGGCCTTGGGCTGCGGTCGCTTGTTCGAAGGGACCGCCGACATGATGTGGGAAAGCCTGACAAAGCTCGCCGCGTTACCACCGGAGACCATGGTTTATTCCGGTCACGAATACACCGCATCCAATGCGAAATTTGCGCTGACTATTGACCCTGAGAATGCGCAGCTTATCTCCCGAGTCCAAGATATAGAAACAGCACGCGCTGAAAATCGCCCAACAGCGCAGGTGCCTTTGGCACTGGAATTGGCTACAAACCCGTTTTTGCGCGCCGATGATCCGGCAATTCGCAAGGGGTTGAACATGGAAGACGCCACCGATGCCGAGGTGTTCGCCGAAATTCGCGCCCGCAAGGACCAATTTTAGCGGAAATCACGCCCGGTTACGGGAATGCGGTGGAAAGTGAACCGCATTTGGGCAGAAAAAACTTGAAGCTTGGCGTTAATCGACCAAACTTTAACCTTAAGAAGACATGCTGGCGGTCAACGACAGCGCTTAAAACAAGAGGAGCACCCTCGTGCCTTCATTCTCGAATACGCTTGAGCAGGCAATCCACGCAGCTTTGGCCTTGGCCAATTCGCGCAGCCATGAGTTCGCCACGCTGGAACATTTGCTATTGGCGCTGATTGACGAACCGGATGCGTCCCGCGTGATGAAGGCGTGTTCCGTCGACACAGAAGAGCTTCGCACCACATTGGTTGAGTTTGTGGATGAGGATCTGTCGAACCTTGTCACCGACATCGAAGGCTCCGAGGCGGTACCAACCGCCGCGTTCCAACGGGTGATTCAGCGTGCCGCGATCCATGTTCAATCCTCTGGCCGGACCGAGGTCACCGGGGCCAATGTTTTGGTCGCGATCTTTGCCGAGCGCGAATCCAATGCAGCCTATTTCCTGCAAGAACAGGACATGACGCGCTATGACGCCGTGAATTTCATCGCCCATGGCGTCGCCAAAAATCCGGCTTACGGCGAAAGCCGCCCAATCACCGGTGCCGAAGAGGAAGAAGAAGCGCCTCATGTTGAGCCGCAGCAGTCCAGCGCCGAAAAGGAAAGCGCGCTGGCCAAATACTGTGTCGATCTCAACGTCAAAGCCGGTGAGGGTGATATTGACCCGTTAATTGGCCGCGATTCCGAAGTTGAGCGTTGTATTCAGGTGCTGTGCCGTCGCCGCAAGAACAACCCGCTTTTGGTCGGTGATCCCGGTGTTGGCAAAACCGCCATCGCCGAAGGGTTGGCGCGCAAAATCGTTGCCGGAGAAACACCCGAAGTCCTGTCGAAAACCACGATTTATTCGCTCGATATGGGGGCTCTTCTGGCCGGTACCCGCTATCGCGGCGATTTCGAAGAGCGCCTTAAGGCGGTGGTTAATGAGCTAGAAGACCACCCCGATGCGGTCCTTTTCATTGACGAAATCCACACTGTTATCGGGGCCGGTGCCACGTCGGGTGGTGCCATGGATGCCTCTAACCTGCTGAAACCTGCGTTGCAGGGCGGCAAGCTGCGCACCATGGGCTCGACCACCTACAAAGAGTTCCGCCAGCATTTTGAAAAAGACCGCGCTCTAAGCCGTCGGTTCCAAAAGATTGATGTGAATGAGCCGTCAGTCGAAGATGCGGTCAAGATTCTCAAGGGCTTGAAGCCATATTTCGAAGAGCACCACAGCGTTAAATACACGGCCGATGCGATCAAATCCGCCGTTGAGCTCGCCGCGCGCTATATCAATGACCGCAAGTTGCCGGACAAGGCGATTGACGTGATCGACGAAGCCGGTGCCGCACAGCACTTGGTTGCCGAAAGCAAACGTCGCAAGACAATCGGTGCAAAGGAGATCGAGGCTGTCGTTGCAAAAATTGCGCGCATTCCTCCGAAAAACGTCTCCAAAGACGATGCAGAAATGCTCAAAGATCTTGAAAAAACGCTCAAGCGCGTGGTCTTTGGTCAAGACAACGCCATCGACGCCCTCTCCTCGGCAATCAAACTGGCCCGTGCCGGTTTGCGCGAACCTGAAAAACCAATCGGGAACTATCTTTTTGCCGGTCCAACCGGTGTCGGTAAAACCGAGGTCGCCAAACAACTGGCGGATAATCTCGGCGTCGAACTTCTGCGCTTTGACATGTCCGAGTATATGGAAAAACACGCGGTTTCGCGCCTGATTGGGGCCCCTCCCGGCTACGTCGGGTTTGATCAAGGCGGACAGTTGACCGACGGAGTCGATCAGCATCCGCACTGCGTGTTGCTCCTAGATGAAATGGAAAAAGCGCATCCGGATGTCTACAATATCCTGTTGCAGGTCATGGACCATGGCACTTTGACTGACCACAACGGTCGCACGGTTGATTTCCGCAATGTGATCTTGATCATGACGTCCAACGCCGGGGCTGCAGAACAAGCGAAATCCGCTATCGGATTTGGTCGGGATCGTCGTGAAGGCGAAGATACAGCTGCGATCGAACGCACCTTTACGCCGGAATTCCGAAACCGTCTCGACGCTGTGATTAGCTTCCAGCCACTGCCGAAAGAAGTCATTCTTCAGGTGGTCGAAAAGTTTGTGCTTCAGCTCGAAGCGCAACTTATGGATCGCGGCGTCAGCATCGAATTGACCCGTCCTGCGGCTGAATGGCTTGCTGACAAGGGGTATGACGACAAAATGGGGGCCCGTCCGCTCGGTCGTGTCATCCAAGAGTACATCAAGAAGCCACTCGCCGAAGAGCTACTGTTCGGAAAACTGATGAAAGGTGGCCTCGTCAAAGTTTCAATCAAAGACGGCGAGTTGGTGTTGAACCTAGAAGGGCCCGACAAGCCCAAGATCAGCACCAAGAAAAAGCCACCACTTTTGACGGCTGACTAATGCGCATCGCCCTAATCGGGGCAATCGCCCTTTTGGCACAATCAGCCCAGGCGGAGGATCTTCGTCTGGGCTTTCCTTTGGACTGCACGCTTGGCGAAACGTGTTACATCGAAGACTACGTTGATCACGACCCAACCAAAGGCGTGCAAACCGATTACCAATGCGGCCTGAACGCACGTGACGGGCACAAAGGTACCGACTTTGCGCTTCTGTCTTTTGATGACATTAAAACCGGCGTCGCCGTTTTTGCCACCGCCCCAGGCCGCGTTTTACGCATTCGCGATGAAATGCCTGATGATCGGGAAATGCGGGGCGTTACCAGCCAAAACGCCTGTGGCAATGCGGTCGTCATCGAACATGTACAGGGTTGGGTCAGCCAATACTGTCATCTACGGCTGGGGTCAGTCACAAAACAGCCCGGCGACATCGTCGAAACCGGTGATGAGTTGGGTTTGGTCGGCCTATCCGGTCAAACCAACCACCCGCACCTGCATTTTTCAGTGTATCAGGGCAAGACATTAATCGACCCCTTTCAACCCGGCCCGCTGGATAGCTGTCAAATCGAAACGGACTCGATGTGGGCCGACCCAATCCAATATGTGCGGACCGGCATTTTGACAGCAGGTTTTGCCGACCATGTCCCTAACCTAAACAGCGTCCGAAACGGATCTGCGCGGTTGGACACCGGGAAACCGACGCGCCCAATCGTGATCTACATGCATGCAGGACATGCCGAGCACGGCGATGTTTTGCAGTTTGTGGTCTCTGGTCCAAAGGGCGAGGTTTTCAACCATGACATGGTGCTCAAGCATCCAAAAGTGAGCCAGATGCGGGCGTTTGGCCGCAAAGCCCCAAGCGCGGGCTGGGCAAAAGGTGACTACCTTGGCGAAGCCACGCTTCTTCGCAAGGGCAAGATTATCGCCCATCGTTTTGCACATATCACCATCGAATAAACTTTATCGCTCGGTCAATTTAAGCTCAATCCGGCGGTTTTGAGCGCGCGCCTCAGCCGAGTTTTCTGGATTGACTGGCTGAAACTCCCCAAACCCATTCGCTGCCAAGCGCTGTGGTGGGATGCCGTAGGAATCGATCAGAACACGCACAACAGACAAAGCGCGTGCTTGGCTGAGCTCCCAGTTGTCCGCAAAGGCCGCGCCCGGACGAACCTGAACATTATCTGTGTGACCATCGACTCGAATGACCCAATCAATCCCATCTGGAATATCGCTCGCGATGGCGCGCAGGACGTTGGCAACCTTGGAAATCTCCCGTTTGCCCAAGGCGGACAATTCGGTTTCACCTGGCGGAAAGAGAACCTCGGACGAAAACACAAACCTATCGCCTTCGATCCGAACCCCTTCGCGGGCACCAACAACATCGCGCAAACGGCCAAAGAATTCAGAGCGATAGCGTTCAAGGTCCTTCTTTTCCTCCTCAAGACGTTTGCGCTCCGCTTCTTCCAACTTGCGACGTTTGCGTTCCTCTGCCGCTAATCGCGCCACCGCCGCATTTAGATCGGACCCGAGATTTTGCAATTGTACCTGCGCCTCGATATCGCGAACTTTGGCGTCATCCAAAAGCGCCTGAAGCTCGCCCAACTGCTGGCGCAATGCCGCAACCTGTTGGTTCAGAAGCTCTGCTTGCTTCTCAGCGACACTCGCTCGTTCCTGATTTTGAGCCAATTCTGTACGCGCTTGCGACAACAAAGCCTGCTTTTGTTCGGCTTCCGACAATTGCGTATCTAGCTCGGCTTCGGCCGCCTTTTGGGCTGCCAAGGCGGCAATCAGCTTGGCACGCACATCTTCGGCGGACCCCTGTGCCTCAAGCCGCGCGGCCAAAGCCGCAGCGAGACGTTCTTCCAAAGACCGGCTATCGTCCTCTTGCTCCAAGGCTCGGGCCTCGGCAACGGCCAAAGCTTGGCGCAGGTCAGAGATCACAGCATCCCGGTCGGTGTCGCGTGCCGCCGCAGCCGCCAACTCCGCCTCAAGGCGATCGGCACGGTTTCTCGCGCCAATCAATTCCACCTGATCCGCGGCCTTCGCGCTCAATGACCCCAATTGCGCCGTAAGCTCCTCGTTTTCATTTGCAAGCGCATCAATTCGAAGCTGGCGTTCACCAGAGCGTTTTTCAGATGCTTCAAGTTGCACCTGCAACTCTGCCGCTTGGCCCTGCAAATCTGCCAGTCGTTCATCGCCCAAATCACCCCGTTCCCGTGCGGCCCCAAGCCGGGCCGCAAGGTCTGCTGATTGGGCCTCCAAGTCCTCTAAACCGGTCTGGGCAGCGGCCAATTGTGCCTGTGCATCCGCTGCGGCGGCTTCCAGCGCGCTCCGTTCGCTTTGCACATTCGCAAGTGCCGCTGCGGCATCCTCGCTTTGTTGTGTTGCTAGGGCCAACGACGTGCTCAACTCGCTATTTGTGTCTCGCAAAGCACTCAACTCGCCCCTAAGACTGTCGGCTTCGGCCAGCCCCGCCAACGCAGCGGCCAGTTTAGCCGACAAATCTGACAGGCGCGTATCAGTGGCATCTGCCGACTGCTGCGCTTTGGCCAATGCACCTTCGGCATCACTACGGGCCTTTTCCTCATCACTCAAAGCCGCTTCGGCCTGTTGCCGCGCGGCTCGTTCTGCGGCCAGCTCCTCTTGCAGAGCGGTCAATCGTTTGCCCGCATCGGCCCCTTGATCGCGGACCTCGCCAAGGGCGGTTTCAAGACGGGTCAGCTCCGCGTTTGCACTGTCCAGCTGAGCTTGCAATGTTTGAGCTTCGCTTTGCCCAGCAATCAACGCCGCTGCAAGTTGTGCATTCAACTCTGCTTCGGCTTGGCGTGCCGCCGCCAAAAGCGTCAATGTGTCCTCTGCCTTTTGACGCTCATCTTCCAACGCCAAGGTCATAGCAGTCAGCTCAGCATCCGCGTCTTCAAGCCGTTTGCGCAACAATTCTGCGGCCTGCGCCTCGGCCAGCTTTTGGGCCTCTTCTTCGCTCAGCGCCTCCTGCGCTTCACTCAACTCGCCAGTCAAGGCACCGATCTGCAATGCCTGCTCTGAACTTTTGGCCTGAAGATCGGCGAGCACGGCCTCCAACGCTTCGCGTTTAGCTGCAGCAAGCAAGGCTGCTTCGGCTTGGGCGTCAATCTCCCCGCGCGCTTTGCCCAACTCGGCCGACAAATCATCCCGTTCGGACAAGAGTGCGGCCACTTGTTCTTCGAAACTGGCAATGCGCGTCGTCGCCGCTTCGAGATCCGCGGCTTGGCGATCACGCGTTGCAGATAGCGATGCGATGATCTGTGCTTGTTCGGTTAACCGCGTTTCGTTGTCGTTCAGGGTCGCCTGAAGTTCACCCATTTCATTGGTCAACGCGGTGTTGCGCCGTTCTTGCAACCCCAACGCCTGCGCCAAGGCCGCGACTTCGGTTGAAAGCGAATCCAGTTCGGTTTCCTGCCCGGAAATCGTTTCCCGCAGGACAAACTGAACCGCCATAAAGATAGATAAAACAAAGGTCAGGACCAATAAAAGCCCGGTCATCGCGTCCACAAAACCCGGCCAGATCGAGGCCTGTAACCGGGCACCGGTGCGACGGGACAGCGCCATGGCTTAGTCCTCGCCCAAACGGCTACGTGGGGTTTGCGCCAATTTACGGCCAAGTGCCGCCAAATCGGTGCGCAATTCGGCCATGCTTTCCTGACGACCGGCGGCAATCTCTTCGAGGATGCGCAGCATTTGCACGTCAATCGAACGGAGCCTCATTCGGCTTTCGGCATCCAAGCCTTCGCTGCTTTCTTTCTCTCGGATCGCTTCGGCCAAAAGCTCTTGGCCTTCGGCGATGCGCGCCATCGAATTTGCGGTGGGCGCAGTGGCTTCGATGCGTTCGGTCAAACGTTCAAGCGAATCCGCAAGCTGGGCTAGACGGTTATCAACATCCGCCCGCCCCTGTTCCGAGCGCGCGAAAAGCAACTGCAAACGTTCCATTTGCTCGGCCATTTGGTCCAAAACCAAACCGGCGGCCCCAAGATCAGGCCCGTCGCCTTCACCCGAGGAAAAGCCGATTTTGGTGATCGAGCTAAGCCATTCTTCTAGCTCACGATAAAACCGGTTTTGGCCATGACCTGCAAAGAGTTCCAACAAACCAACTATCAAAGAACAGGCCAAGCCCAACAAAGACGAGGCAAAAGCAACGCCCATGCCGCCCAATTGGCTTTCAAGACCTGTCATCAAGCGATTGAAAACCGCAACGCCTTCTTCGCCCTCTTGCGGGGCAAGGCCGCGGATTGTGTCGACCAAAGCCGGAACCGTGGTTGCCAGACCGTAGAATGTGCCGAGCAGGCCCAAAAAGATCAGTAAAGACACGATATAGCGGGTGATTTCACGGGCTTCGTCGATCCGGGTGGCAACAGAATCCAAAATCGACCGGGTCGAGGTGGTATTGATTTGCATCCGGCGGTCATGCCGCCCGAGCAACGTCGCCAAAGGGGCAAGAAGTTGCGGCGCTTTGGCCCGCATGCCTTGATCGCCTGGTCGGGCGAAGTTCAAAATCCAACGCACAGAGGTGATCAGTTGCGCGACTTGCCAAAAACAAGCCAACACCCCGATCACAAAGACAAAAAGGATAAACCCGTTCAGGTATGGGTTGGCCTCGAATACCGGCAAAACCCGCGGCAGCGCCAAAACGGCACCGGCGACAGACAGCCCCAAAACCGACAGCATCAAAAAGACCTGACGGACGGGTTGAGAGAAATGCGGCTCGGCCTCGAGGTCCGGCTGGTCCATCGGACACCTGACACGTTGTTCTGTTTGAGCAGAGCCTAAGCGTTTAGTTCCATTTCGCCAAGCACTTATACACGCAAAGCTTTGACCCGATCAGACAGCCAGTGCAAATCCGCATCGGGAACACCCAATTCGTCCAAATGGGCAGCAGTATTGTACAGATAGTCACAGTTTGGACCGCGCCCGCCATGAGCATGGGCGATAATCTGGGCCTGTTCTTCCAGCGAAAGCGCGCCGGTATATTGAACATGGTCCGGGTCGATCACATAAGACACCGCTTCAACCTGACGCCCGTCGCCCAATTGCACATGCAACATGCGTTCCAAATAGGCGGCGGACACCAGCTCGCGTTCGCGTAGATACTCCAGAGCGCTTTCCTCGGTACCCGGCGCGGCGCGCAGGGCCAAGCCATCGCATTCGGCGGTGTCATGTTCGTCTAGCGCCAAAACCAACCCGGGTTTTTCTTCGCTACCGCGATGGTGGATCGAATACATGCAAAAGCTACGCGCATATCCCTGCAACCGGGCCGGTTGGCTTTCCACCACCTCAAACCCAGGGTTCCACAAAAGCGACGCGTATCCAAATACCCAAAGTGTCATGGTCTGGTCCTTATTCGTTCCGGGCTGTAAACACCATCAAGCAGGATAGGAAAAGGGGCCAGCAATGAAACGGCTTATCATGATCGTGGTTTTGGCTGCCTTTGGGTGGGCCGGATGGTGGTTCTTTCAGGCGCATACCCTGCGCGGGCAAGTCGAAACATGGTTCGAGGAGCGCCGTCAGGATGGCTGGGTCGCGACCTATGTCGACTTTTCGATCGGCGGTTTCCCCAATCGCTTGGACATGACATTTGAAGATCTGTCCCTTGCCAATCCCGATACCAACATCCTCTGGGAAGCGCCGTTTTTTCAAATCCTGTCCCTAAGCTACAAACCCGATCACCGCATCCTGATCTTTCCGGATTTGCAGACCATCACAACGGCAACCGGCGTTCACGAAGTCACCAGCGAAGGTTTCCGCGCCAGTGTCGTATTTGCCGATGGGGATCGCATTGATCGCGTCAATGCAGAAGCCACCGTTTTGAATTGGGGGGGAACGGCGCTCGCCGAAACGACCGCCGCCTTGCTCCGTCAGGACGACAAACAATACCAGTTTGCATTTGTTGCCAAGTCCATCGCACGCGCCGAAGGGCGGCTAACCCCCTTGGCCGAGGGTCGGGTCGACGATACACAAATCAACACTCGCATTACGTTTGACAAGGATTGGGCCATGTCGACGCTAAAAGGCGACCGCCCCCAACCCACCAAAATTAATGTGTCTTTGATGTCCTATCAGCTTGCCGCGTTGAACCTGAACTTGGCCGGAGACCTTGATGTCGATGGCCAAGGTCGCGCGTCGGGGGAACTCACCCTGCGGGCGGTGAATTGGCAGGATGCCTTGGAACAGGCCCGTGTTGGACAACAATTACCCGGAAGCGTGACTGAAAAACTGGTCCAAGGCTTGTCTGTCGTGGCCGGTCTTAAGGGGCGCTCCGACACGCTCGATTTGCCGCTAAGGTTAATTGACGGGCAGATGTCTCTTGGCTTGATCCCACTTGGGCCGGCACCACTATTGCAAGTGCCCTAACCTCTTGCACAAAACACGCATTGGGTGAACACTCCGCACACGGAGGCACCCATGGACGATGGTATTTTCAAACGGATCAACAACAAGCGCGATGATTTGATCGCCCTGACTCAGGATTTGATCCGCATTCCGACGCTCAACCCGCCGGGTGAAAACTACCGCGACATCTGTGAATATCTAGCCAAACGCCTTGAATCACGTGGGTTTAGCTGCTCGCTTATCCGCGCCCATGGGGCCCCTGGCGATAGTGATCGCTATCCGCGCTGGAACATCATCGCCCGCCGCGAAGGGCGGAAAACCGGCGAATGCGTGCACTTTAACTCCCACACCGACGTGGTCGAGGTTGGTCATGGCTGGACCCGCGACCCGTTTGGTGCCGCACTCGAGGGCGATCTGATTTATGGGCGCGGGGCCTGTGACATGAAAGGCGGCTTGGCATCATCCATCATCGCCGCCGAAGCTTTCATAGAAGAACATCCAGATTACGCCGGAGCCATAGAAATCAGCGGCACCGCCGATGAGGAATCTGGCGGCTATGGTGGCGTCGCCTATCTCGCAGAACAGGGTTTCTTTGATCCGGCGCGCGTGCAGCACGTGATTATCCCTGAACCCTTGGGTCATGATCGGATTTGCCTTGGGCATCGCGGCGGATGGTGGGCCGAAATTGAGACCAAGGGGGAAATTGCCCATGGCTGTATGCCTTTCCTTGGTGATTGCGCCGTCCGTCATATGGGCGCGGTACTTGATGCCTTTGAAGACAAGCTTTTCCCAGCGATGGCGACCCGGCACACCGATATGCCAGTTATTCCCGATGGTGCGCGTCAATCGACGATGAACATCAATTCGATCCATGGCGGTCAACCCGAACAACCCGCCGACTACACTGGCCTTCCGGCGCATTGTGTGCCCGATAGCTGTCGAATTGTCATAGATCGGCGGTTTTTGATCGAAGAAGGGTTGGAGGCAACACAAACCGAGGTCATTGACCTGCTCGAAGAGCTGAAATCGACCCGCCCCGGTTTTGACTATGACCTGCGCGAAATCAACCGTGTGATCCCGTCCATGACGGCCAAAGACGCTCCGGTTGTGACAACGGTACATGAGGCGATCCGCGACGTGCTGGGGCAAGAACCGGATTATGTCGCCTCACCGGGGAGCTATGACCAAAAGCACATTGATCGGATCGGCAAGCTCAAGAATTGCATCGCCTATGGCCCCGGCGATCTCGAGATGGCCCATAAACCTGACGAATTCATTGCCGTAAAAGACATGCTCGACAGCACACGGGTCATGGCCAGAAGCCTGCAAAAACTCTTGCTCACCCCTTGAACACTCCGTTTGAACGATCGGTCTGCGGGATGGCGGGTGGGGCGTCTTTCAGCTTGCTGAAACAGCGTCCCCGCCATCCGATTAAACGGCGATATTGTCGATCAAACGCACCCCGGCCAACCACGCAGCCGCCAGCAATCGCGCCGGGCGTTCGGGTTTGTCCAGCGTCGAAAGATCATCGCAGGCACGCAGATCCAGATATTCAACCTCGGTGAACCCGGCTGCCAAAATCCGCTTGCGCGCCTCTATTCGCAATTCCGAAGCTGACCCTCCGGCCCGCAACCCTTCGGCCATGGCCTCCATCGCGTCTCCCAAGGCGGGGGCCTTGATCCGCGCTCTGTCCGAGAGCAACAAATTTCGCGACGACATCGCCAAACCATCCTCTTCACGAATGGTCGGGCACCCGACAACCTCGGTCATCAAATCGAGATCAGCCGCCAGCCGCGTCACCACCTGCAATTGCTGAAAATCTTTTTCGCCAAAAAACGCCTGATCCGCCCGCGTTTGGGTGAACAACTTGGTCACAACCGTCGCTACCCCATCAAAGTGACCGGGCCGATGCGCGCCACATAATACATCCGTCAAGCCAGACACCGACACATTGGTCGCAAAACCATCCGGATAGATTTCCTCGGGGTTTGGTACATAAACCATATCCACCCGATGATGAGACAGCTTCTTGGCATCATCCTCTTCTGTGCGCGGATAGTTTTCCAAATCTTCGGGATTGTTGAACTGCTTAGGGTTCACAAAAATCGTAACGATAACCCGATCGCAGGCCTCTTCCGCGGCGCGCACCAAGCTCAGGTGCCCTTGATGCAACGCGCCCATTGTTGGCACAACGCCCACGCTCTCCCCGGCCGCTTTCCACTCTGCAACGCGGGATCGAAGGTCGGCTTTTGTACGAATAATCGGCGGGATCATTTGCCTGTCTCGCTCTTCTTTTGCGGTGCTTCATCGGCAAAAAGATGCTCTTGGGCCGGGAACGTTCGGGCGCGCACGTCTGCTGCATATTCTGCAAAAGCGGCCTCGGCTTGCTCACCTAGATTGGCATAGCGTTTAACGAACTTCGCCTTAAAGGCCGTGAACAACCCGATCATGTCATCCACCACCAAGATTTGCCCGTCACATCCCGCCGACGCGCCGATCCCGATTGTAGGGATGTTGATCTCGGCCGTCACCTCATCCGCCAGAGTTGCCGGAACTTTTTCCAGGACAACCGCAAAGGCCCCTGCGTCGGCCACCGCCTTGCTATCCGCCATCAAGGCGTCGCCGGCATCGCCGCGCCCTTGAACTTTGTAGCCGCCAAGCGTGTTGATAGATTGTGGCGTCAGCCCAACATGCGCCATCACAGGAATGCCCCGCGCTACCAAAAACGCGATGGTGTCTGCCATGGCCACACCACCTTCAAGCTTCACGGCGGCGGCACCAGTCTCTGACATTATACGTGCCGCGTTGCGAAAGGCCTGTTTGGGGCTTTCCTCATAGGACCCAAACGGCATGTCGACGACCATCATGGCGTTGCGAAGCCCGCGGGCCACGGCTTGACCATGCAGGATCATCATCTCCATGGTCACGCCCAAGGTCGACGGCAACCCGTGCAAAACCATCCCGACACTGTCCCCAACAAGGACAAAGTCACAATGGGCGTCCATCAGTTCGGCCATTTGCGTTGTATACGCTGTTAGGCTGACCAAAGGCTCACCGCCTTTGCGGGCCCGAATATCGTCGGGCATTGGGGCCCGTTTCTTTGCTGTCGCGCTCATATCCGCGTCCTCCACGCAAGAATATTTCGCGGGGGTGTATCATTTGCTGCGCTGCAGAACCAGTGCGGATTTGTTTCGGCTCGTGACGTCAGCGCAAAGAGGTGATCGCATGTGATTGCGCATGGAAGGAAACCTCGGCTCTAGAGGCCGCTGCAAGTTGCCCGCCATCGGCACTCGCAAGGTCACAGGTCACCCCGTGTTCCATCACCTTGTAAATCCACACCTGCCCCTCAACAATTTGACCACAAATCAACGCCTCTTGACCGTTTTGCATGCGACCTGCGTTCAAAATCGTCAGGGATGACACGTCCTTTTGCTTTAGCTGAGTGGCCAGCAAATGGATGGCGTCGCCCGCTTGGAAACGCTTGGCCAGATCAATCGCGGACAGTATCTCATCCTGAGACACATGTGACAGTTGTCGGCCCACTTCATTCGGGCGATAGGCCTGTATGTCCTCCAAACTCGCGTCAAACTTGTTCTTGGGCAAATGGGCATTGTCATGTTGTACGCACTCATACAACGTAACCCCATGCCCTTCGATCGGCGTTGCATAGCAACTTCCGCTTAGGGTTGAGACCATGAACGCCATCATCTTGTCACCCTCGATTGGCTTGTAAGTGCCACTGCCGATCTGAACCAAAAAATCTAGCGGAGATATGCGGCCACAACACATCGCAGTGCCAACGCGCAACGGGTCGGTCAATTGTCCCGTTACACTGGCGCATGTTATAATTGCTTTGCGATGCGGTAACATGGCGTTGGCATCGATAACGTTCTGCATCTCTTGGCCCAACGCGTCATCCGCAACAACTTTTAGGTCGGGATGCATGGCTAACCATTCCGCGATTTTTGGGCGCAATGGTGATTTGGTATTGAGCAAATAGAAGGGCTTGTCGAGCTTGGCCAGTGCCGGATCAATACCGCCTTCAAACCCGGTTTGCTCTTTGGCAAGCTCTGGGTTTTCTAGCACCCATTTTCGCCCCGCATGCGCCAAAAGCATGTAATCCTTTGCGTGCATAGCCTTCAAAGCCGCGCTTACATCACCCCAAGTTTCCTCAATTAGAACACCGGAGTTTCCGACAAACTGCGCGTGGCCGCCATTCAAGACCTGTGCGAGATAATAGTCGCAGTTAAAAGCCTGACGCGCGACCGCATGGATTTCTTTTCGCTTATAAAGCCCCTGATTCGACAAGGTATTCACATAATCAACAACGGCGTTGACCAACGGGTTCGAATCCTCGGGCCACGCATCAAAGGCGGACTTGGGAACGATGATGTCAGAGGTCGTTTCAACGGGGACATCAACCGGAGGCGTCGCGTCCCTGTGTTCGCCTTTACTCCAGGGTCCGTCCGCCACGGGTGGCACGTCGTCCATTGTTGGCTCATTTACACCCGCTGAAAAGGGTCGTCCAACACCAGCGCGACGGTTTTCAAAAGCATCGCTTGCGGCGTCTCGACTGAATGCACGTTTGATCAATTCCAACATAAAACCACTCCGAATATTTACCCAATCGTTAATCGCATAATAGGGCGCAACTTTGACGCGATAAGAACAATGCAAAGGCTGCGCTTGATTACCGCCCCAGTTGCGGCAACACTCTTCCCCATGCCTTACCCAAAGGGAGACACCCATGTCGCATTTTCGCAAAGCTTTATTGGCAGCCACGTTTTTGGCCGGGGCCGCTCAGGCTCAGCAAACTGATCTGACAATTGCCATCCAACTGGAACCGCCGCATCTCGACCCCACATCCGCCGCAGCCGGTGCCATTGACAGCGTGCTTTACTCCAATGTTTTCGAAGGTCTGACCCGCTTTACGGAAACCGGCGCGGTTGTGCCCGGCCTTGCCGAAAGCTGGACCATTAGCGACGATGGGTTGATCTATACCTTTACCCTGCGCGGCGGCGTCACCTTCCATGATGGCACCGATATGAACGCAGGCGATGTGAAGTTCAGCCTTGATCGCGCCCGCGCCGAAGATAGCGCCAACGCGCAAAAGGCGCTTTTTGCCGGGATAGCCGAGGTCAACGCGGTTGATCCGCTAATCGTTGAGGTGATCCTTTCCAAACCCGATGGCAATTTCCTATTCAACTTGGCTTGGGGCGATGCGGTGATTGTTGCCGAAGAAAGCATCGACGGCATCAAACAAACACCGATTGGCACCGGCCCTTTCAAGTTCGCTGATTGGAAGCAGGGGGATAGCATTTCCCTTGCCCAGAACGACGCCTATTGGGGTGAAAAACCGGCCCTGACCGAGGCGACGTTCAAGTTTATCTCGGACCCAACCGCCGCCTTTGCGGCAATGATGGCTCAGGACATTGATGCGTTTGCGGGCTACCCCGCGCCCGAAAACCTCCCACAATTCGAGGCCGATCCACGGTTTCAGGTGCTTGTCGGATCGACCGAAGGCGAAACGATCTTGTCGACCAACAACCTCATGCCACCGCTGGACAATGTCCTTGTCCGTCAGGCCATCGCCCATGCCATCAACCGCCAAGATATCATTGACGGCGCGATGTTCGGCCTTGGCACCCCAATCGGCAGCCATTTTGCCCCGCATAATCCGGCCTATGTCGATCTGACCGGTAACTCAGCCTACGATCCAGAGAAAGCTAAAGCCCTTTTGGCCGAAGCCGGATTTGCCGATGGCTTTACCACAACCCTCAAACTCCCGCCGCCAAGCTATGCGCGTCGAGGCGGTGAAATCATCGCCGCACAATTGCGCGAGGTCGGCATTCAGACCGAGATTAGTAACCTTGAATGGGCGCAATGGCTTGAAGAAGTGTTTCGTGGCAAGGATTTTGGTCTCACCATCGTGAGCCACACCGAACCCTTTGACATCGGGATTTATGCGCGGCCCGAGTATTACTTCCAATATGACAACGCCGATTTCCAAACGTTGATCTCGGACCTGACCGGCACAACAGACGAGGCCGCCCGCAAAGAGATGATCGCCAAAGCGCAGACGATCATTTCCGAAGATTACGTCAACGGCTACTTGTTTCAGCTCGCTTATCCAACGGTTGCCGATGCGCGGCTTGAGGGGCTTTGGCTAAATCAACCGACCCAAGCCACCGACCTAACCGGTGTGCGCTGGACCGAGTAAACTAGGGTTTGGCGGCGGCTTTGATCATATCCGCCGCCTTTTCCGCAATCATGATTACCGGCGACGCCGTGTTGCCCGAGGTGATGCGCGGCATGATCGACGCATCAATCACCCGCAATCCCTCCATGCCGCGCACCCTAAGTTCGGTATCGACCACGGACATGTCATCACTGCCCATGCGGCAGGTACTTACCGGGTGAAAAATCGTCGTGGCGATGTCGCCTACCGATTTCAACAACTCGTCTTCACTGGCCACAGAGGGGCCGGGCAAAATTTCTTCGGGCGCATGTGGGGCCAAGGCCTTGGCCGTCATGATTTGCCGCGCCTGTTTCACCGATGTTACCGCAATCGCCTTGTCCACCTCGGCAGAAAGATAGTTCAGGCGGATATCGGGTTGCTGATCCAAATCGGGGCTTTGGATATGACAGGTCCCGACGCTTTCAGGCCGCAAATTACAGACCGACATTGTGATCGCCGGAAACGGATGCAGCGGGTCGCCCAATTTGTCCGTCGACAAAGGTTGTACGTGATATTCGAGGTCAGGTGTGGCCTTGGACGGGTCGGATTTGGTGAAAATACCAAACTGGCTTGGGGCCATCGACATAGGCCCCGATTGCGTCAAGGCATATTGCATCCCGATCTTGGCCTTGCCCCAAAGGCTATTGGCCATGGTGTTCAACGTCTTGGCATTCTTAACCTTATATACAGTGCGGATTTGCAAATGATCTTGCAGGTTTTCACCCACCCCCGCGCTTTCATGGCGTGCCTCGATCCCAAACTCAGACAAGACATCGGGGCGACCAATCCCGGAAAGCTCAAGGATTTTGGGCGAATTGATTGCCCCCGCTGCCAAAAGCACTTCGCCCTGTGTCCGGGCCTCCATCAATTGGCGCTTGTGGCGGAATTGAACGCCAACCGCGCGCTTGCCCTCAAGCACGAGATGATCCGTTTGCGCATGGGTCATAACCCGCAGGTTGGGCCGTTTCATCGCCGGCTTCAGAAACGCTTTTGACGCATTCCAACGCACACCTGCCTTTTGATTCACTTCGAAAAAACCGGACCCCTCGTTGTTGCCGTCGTTGAAATCGTCGCGTGGCATAATGCCAAACTCCTTGGCACCCTCCTGAACCGCGCGCAGAATGTCCCATTCCAATCGCTGCTTAGAGACCTTCCATTCGCCGCCACCGCGATGCATGTCGCTATCGCCGCCATGGTGGTCTTCGGATTTGAGGAAATAGGGCAAGACATCGTCCCAGCCCCAGCCGGTATTGCCCATCTGCCGCCAGGTGTCGAAATCCGCCGCCTGCCCGCGCATATAGATCATGCCGTTAACCGAGGTGCAGCCGCCCAACACCTTGCCACGGGGATAGACCAAGGAACGGCCGTTCAGACCCGGTTCAGCGGCGGTTTTCATCATCCAATCGGTGCGTGGATTGCCGATGCAATAGAGGTAGCCCACCGGAATATGGACCCAATGGTAATTGTCCGATCCCCCCGCTTCGAGGAGCAGAACCCGACACGATGGGTCTTCGGTCAGCCGATTGGCCAGCACACAGCCAGCCGTGCCAGCCCCGACAATAATATAGTCGAATTCACCGTCTAACTTTGTCGCCTGCGTCATAGGTCCCCCAATGCTCCTCAGCCCCTAGGGCAGCCGAGCGATTGAATGCTCTTTCTTGCCCGACGTCAACGAGAGAGCGTTTCCACAAACTGTGACCAAGCGCCCTGGCGTCACCTGTGTCAAATATCTAATATTTACAATATAACGTCATGACCCTTAACCCTCCACGATCCGGTCGCTCAGATGGTCAAACGATTGATGCAATATCCACATGCGGCGCTTCAGGCGATGCATGTCAAAAAAACGGCCATGGTGTTGCCTGAACCAGAAGGCAAACGCATTGGGCAATCGGGCGTAGGCAAGGACATCAGCCTATTGGTTTTGGGAGATTCATCGGCCGCGGGCGTGGGTGTTTCCAACCAAAACGACGCTTTGACCGGTCAACTTGTCTCCGAACTGGCTGAGGACCATCGGGTCAGTTGGCAGCTCATAGCACAATCCGGGGCCACAACCGGATGGGCCCGGGAAGTTTTGTTACAAGAAAATCCGCTAAATGCGCAATTTGTCGTGGTCGCACTCGGGGTAAACGACGTCAAAAACGGAGTTCCACTCCGTGTTTGGCAAGCGCGGATTCAGCAAGTTCTTGATCTACTGGCCGATCGCCATGGCGCATCAGGAATCTACTGGTCAGCCCTTCCTCCTATGGGTCGCTTTCCCTTGCTGCCTGACCCGTTGCGCCAGCTTCTTGGCCAGCGGAGCGACCGGTTTGATGCGGCGCTACGGGGATTGCTTGAACGCCACCCCGCCGGACGCCACTTGCCGCTCGATCTAGATTTAGATGAATCGCATATGGCTTCAGATGGATTTCATCCAGGTCCTTTGATTTACAAACAATGGGCTCAAAAAGCAGCGGACATGATCCGGGATGATCAGGATCTCAACAAGGGTGCCACTACTTTGCTTGGGTGACCGAAGCTCCAACGGCCAAAGCACCCAGTGAGCACGGACTGTGTTGATAGATCGGTTTGCATGTGGTGCCGTGCCAGCATTCCCATCACCAAACGAAGTTAGATATTCATATTTGGGACATGTCCGCATTTTTTGTTGCGTCCTTTGGCTTTTACAGAGAAACTATCCTGACACTTGGTATTGACGTGCCGACCAAAGCGCACGGGTCAAGAGGAACCCTTTGTCCGTAATTGATCTCAGCAAGCTTCCCCAAGCCGAAGACAATCTTCGGGATTTTCTGGACTCTGTTTGTGAAACTCATGAACTTGATTTTGCGGCCTATGCGGGTGTTAACCCGGTTGCCCAATCTGTCCATGGGTTCGTAAATTACCCCGATGAATGGCAGACGCTTTATGTGGAGCAAGGGTTCCAATACAAGGATCCGACATTGATCATGGCAACGCGTAGCATCGCGCCGGTGGATTGGCATAGGCTTCGCAATGAACAGAGTTTTCAGTCTGTCTTTCGCGCAGCACATGATTTTGGCATTTCCGAACAAGGCCTTACGATACCTGTGCGCGGACCGTTTGGGGATGTTGGATTGTTCAGCGTGACGCGCGATTGTCCTGACGCGGAATGGAAGCTTCTCAAAAAGAAAATCCTTGGCGAACTGCAAAATGCCGCTGTGCACCTGCATGACAACGTTGTTCACTCGCACGCTTTGACACGATCGTTGACACATCCAACTCTCTCTGCGAGAGAATGCGAAATTCTACAATGGACTGCCGCTGGCAAGACCCAGCAGGATATCGGCGATATTCTGAGCATCTCTAATCGGACAGTAGAAGTCCATTTGCGGTCTAGCCGGTCTAAATTAGGTGCCTTAACGACATCTCAGGCCGTCGGACGGGCCATCGGAATGGGCCTTATTCATCCAAATTAACCAATCTACGGGATTTCCCCAATAGCGGAGGAAATCGAAAGCATGATCATCTCGTACCTGGATAGGGTAGTGGAGAAGAACCATGATTATTGTCGTCGATGGCCTCAACAGAGAACGTTACACCCGGCTTCTGGATGAGATGTTTGCCCTTAGGGCACGGGTTTTTGGTAAACGCCTTGGATGGGAAGTTGACATCAAGGAGGGGAAAGAAATCGATCAGTTTGACGCGTTAGATCCAGCCTATGTGATTGGCGTCAACGATGAGGGCAAGGTCGTGTCTTGCGTTAGAGCCCTTCAGACAACAGGCCCTCACATGCTGTCTGACGTGTTCTCTGCGATCTTGAACGGGGAGCAACCGTTGCGAAGCGCCACACTCTGGGAATCGACTCGATTTTGCGTAGATACCGAAGCGCTAGACCGTGGAAAGTGCCGAAATTCAGTCTCTTATGCGACCTGCGAATTGATGGCGGCGTCGCTTGAATACGCCCAGCAGTCGGGCATATCGGACATTGTAACAGTGATCGACCCTGTGATGGATCGGGTTTTAAAGCGGTCGGATTGCGCCCCATATGGGTACGTCGGAAAAACCACTCCGATGGGCAAGGTTTCGGCCATGGCGGCTTTGTTGGATTGTAGCGATGAACGTATCAATAAAATCAAAGATTTCGCTGGAATTGAAGGGGACGTTTTTATGGATGAAACGCAAGCCGCTGCGCTGGCCGATCCAGTGGAACCAGTTATTGATCCAAGCGTAATGGCCGCCATTCTCGCCGCGCGAGCAGCACCCGAACAAGACAGCAGTAGCCTGCTCGAACAATATTGCCTCGATCAAGCAACCGCCGCAAATTCGCGGGACGAATTACATGCCGCCAATCGCTTGGCAGGGGTTCTGTTTGAAGAGGGAATGATATCGCACCAACGGCCCCGGTTTTTTGTTTGTTAAAGAGTACGAGTTTAACAAGTGCTTGACCCCGAAGGAAACTTCGGGGTTTTTGTTTGTCTTGCTGGTTTCCCTAGGTGGAACAATGCTCCCCTTTTGCTCGAACATCATGAGGTGCCAAGCCATTCCACAACACTGATTTTTTACCTAACCTTCACAGAGCGAATGGGCCCAGAAGTTCCTCGTTTGCGCCATCTGCAATGACATACAGCCCGTTGACGGGGTGCGAGGTATTTGAAAACGGCATCAGCCGTTTCGCCGCAGACAAATAACAGTGGCATCACGGTCCGAAAAGGCCAGATCTCCCAATAAGCTTGCAAAGATTATCGGTAAGACACCGGTTAAAAACCTTTACAGGAAAAATTCAAAAACGAGTTTTTTCACCTTGTGTCCTCTATGTTTACTTGGATATACGCGTCGGTGGAGACGTGGCCGAGTGGTCGAAGGCGCTCCCCTGCTAAGGGAGTAGGCCCGGAAGGGTCTCGAGGGTTCGAATCCCTTCGTCTCCGCCACTAAATCTGGCTAAGATTTTGGATCTGGAATTCAAATTTCTTTATTGCGCGTTAGGGTACATTTCGGGGTGCCAAGGTAAGCATTTTATGCAGATCTGTGTGGGAAGGCATTCTTGTTTCAGTACTTTAAGAACCTACGCCTGAACCAATTATTCAAATCTCCGGCAAAAACTGCAACCAGCACCTCGTAACGAATAATTCTTCAACCTCGTGTCAACGCACGCTTCAGAGCATTGACCTTCTATTTCATCTTTGAACCTGAGTTTGCAATCCAGCGGCAGGCTGGGAGAAGGGCCAGAGCGAGGAGAGCGTCCGGAACGGTTGGTTGTCGCGGTAGAGGGGCAAGTCGCTTGCACACACGACCGCGATATTGATCAGCTCCATCATAAGCCTGGTAAAGTCATCCATGACTGGCACCACTATCAAGCGGTCATTCAGCGCAGACCGGGGCATTCCGCAACGGTGCGGCTAATTGCAGTGATGCCCAACATCGTCCGCCGCCTGCAGCCCTAAGGGTGGCAGAGATCGTCGTGTCCAATCCCTCGTGTTATCCCACGACGAAGACGCAGTTCTGCGTGGCGTAGAACGAGCGCTGGAAGCGGGTGTGCCGACCAAGACGCACATCTTGAACCTTCTGCACAGGCTGAGCATCCGGAGATCGATCCACCTGATGCTCTCGCCTTGGAAGCGGAACGGCAAATGTCGATCTTCATTGAGACCTAAGACAAGCAGGAGGAAATCGTTATCTTACAGGGGTTTGCGTTGTCATCACGCAGCATAGTCTGAAGCTTCATCACCCCAAAGGCATTTGAACCGCCCCGTTTTTCCCGGAGGCTGATTACTCCGTTTCAGGCGACTTTATCGAACTTGTTGCATTGTTCATAGAACT
>NZ_CANMKO010000007.1 GCF_947498515.1 uncultured Pelagimonas sp.
ACTTCGTGCCCAAAATCCGAAAAACAGACGCCAGAAACCAGACCCACATAGCCCGTGCCGATCATTGCGATTTTCATGAGAGCTGCCCTTTGCCCAGATTGTTTGGGCTCAAATGGCCCGCTGGAACCCAATTTGTCAACGTTGCAGAGGCATAATTCAAAAGGCTTATCGACGCGAAAGAAAAACCCATACCAACCCCTGAAGCAACGAAGGGGGGTGGCGAGGTAAGCCTAAGCCGCCACACCAATAACTGGTGTAGCGGCTGTTTGTTTATTGACTAGGTGGCCAACAGCTTAGCTCGACACCTGTTCCCGCAAGATAGACGCGGTCAACGAAATCATCAGATAGATGCCACCGAAAATCAGAAATGCGAGAGCGGTGTTTTCGAACTTTCGAGGGTAGGCCGGGTCTTCAGAGGCGACCGGTTCGACCGACGTTGTCAAGTAACGCGCCTGTGTCGATGCTTCACGCCGCGCTTGCTCCAAAGTTTGGAGGGCTGTTTGCAACATGAGATCCCGAGTTGCCAAATCCGCTTGCGCCAGTTGGATTTGTGCCGCTTTTTCAGCCAAGGAGTTTTCGCCGGTTGTTGCGGAAACCATTCTGGCATTCAACTCTGCCAACAAGGCTTCCAATCGGCGAACATCCCCCCGGGCGCCATCTACCTTGGCGCGGTTTGGACGAGCATTGTCCAGAAGCGCCTGAAGTTGAAGGCTTTTCTCTTGCAACTGCAATTCGTAGGTATTGATTTGCGACCGCAGGGCGGCAATTTGCGCCTCGGGGTCAACAGCATTGGAATCTTGCTGTAAACGCACCAGCTTTTCTTGTGCATCGCGGCGCGAATTGTCCGCATCCAAAAGACCCTGTTCCGCATCCTGAACCGCATTCGACCGTTTTCGCAGCGATAGGTTGTCCACCCGTTCCTCAGCATAACCAATTAGGGCTTGACTGAAATCTGTTGCAACCTGAGGGTCGGCTGCCATGATTTCCATCCGGATCACTCCTTCGGTCGGATCAAACCCAATCTCCACGTGTCGCTTGTAAAGTTTGTAAGCTTCTTCGTTGGAAGGATTTTCTTCGAGACGTTGGATTGGATCAATGACTTCGTCGGTGAAATGCGATTTGAACCCCACATCCGCATCCAAACGCAACATTGCATCCTTGGATTGCAGGTAACTTTGCACCGCAATAGCGTCCTGTGCCGTCGCAAAGGGCGATCCGGCAAGGAAGCTAGGTTGAGCTCCGCCACCGTCGTTTTTCAGGATCAAAAACTCAGATTTGGTCGAATACATCGGTGTCGCCACAGCGTAAAAATAGTATCCGGCCAACAATGTCGGCAGCAAAACAAAGGCCGTCAGCCGTGTCAGCAAAAGCAACTGCTTTTTGCGGCGACGTGCAGCAAGTTCTTTTTGGATCTTCATGATCTCGATGGCGCGACGCTCGGCCGGATTTGCCATTTCAGTCGACGGCAATTGTTGTTTTTCCAACTGAACCGTTTGCGGCAACTGAACTTTTGCATCGGGTTTTTGGGGGGCTTGTTCGGCGTCTTCCGGTTTGACCAGCTCAAGCATATTTGTGCGTTGGAACGGGTCGATCCCTTTGACGCGTAGCAACCGAACAGCATCGAAATCAGACGTCGGGGCCAAACCGTGTTTTTGTGCAACCCGGCGGGCCATCCGCAATTGGCGTCCGGTCAACCCTTCGCGTCGAATGGCGTCTATATCCGTTTCGGACGCAACCTGAGCTGCTGACGCAACTTGGCCTGCCAGGTTGGGCTGCGGGGCTTGAGCCTGTGCTTGTGCCTGGGGCTGAACTTGTGGCTGGGTCGGGCGTGGCGGTTGAACAGTGACTTGTTCAGCAATCGCCTGAGCGGCTCCAACCCGTTGGCTAACGGCACGTGGCTGGGCCTGAGCCCGCTGCGGCGCAGCCTGCGGAGCGGCCTCTGCTGCCGGAGTTTCGGCCGCCGGTGAACGGCGGATACGGAACTTCTTAGCCTTGGGTTTCGTAGTCATAGAGCTGTTTCGCTTCTTCCAAGGTGTCAAACATATGCAATTTGCCGTCCATCAAAACGGCGGCCTTGCGGGCGAATTTTTCCAAAATCTTCGGTTGGTGCGATACGATGATGATCGTCGTCGTACGCAACCGTTCTGCCAGGATATCCCCAGCCTTTTGATTGAACTCCACATCCGTGGAATTCGGCATGCCTTCGTCGATCAGATAGATGTCGAAATCCAGCGCCAACATCAAAGAGAAGGTAAACCGAGACCGCATGCCTGAGGAGTAGGTGCCTATTGGTTGGTCAAAGTATTCCTTGAGCCCACAAAGCCACCGGCAGAAGGATTCAACATAGTCAGGGTCAAGCCCATACATACGGGCGATAAACCGGGCGTTTTCGCGTGCGGAAATTTTGGACACAACGCCGCCCATAAACCCCAATGGGAAGGATACACGGCAATTCCGACGCACTTCGCCTTCGTCAGGTTTTTCAAGGCCAGCCATCATTTTGATCAATGTGGTTTTGCCGGTGCCGTTTGGTGCCAGAATACCAAGAGATTCGCCGAGGTTCACACGGAAAGACGCGCGATCAAGGATAACCTTGCGCTGCGTACCAGTCCAAAAGGACTTGCTTACCATGTCAAATTCCAACATTTGGGTTGCCCCGGCTCTGCTCGTTACCACCCTTTTAGCGGGCTTTCCTTAGGTCTAGGTGCAGACTAGGGCCATATTATGACCAGAATTGGAAACAAAAACAACGCAGGCCCCAAATCGGGGCCTGCTTGCGCAACAATTCTACGTGGTTTTTTAGATGTCTTGCTTTTGCACGCGGGTCACTTTGCCCGCGATAATAGAAACAATCGCAGCCGCAAAGCTAAACAGCGCACCCATTTTCGCAGCATCCTGAACCGGTCCGGCATCGAATGCGACCGTGGCCACAAAGAGCGAGACGGTGAAACCGATCGCGGCCACACAGCCGATAACAACTAGGTCAATAATGCGCATACCTTGTGGGATGCCAAGCTTGAGCGGCACAGCAGCAAACCAACCAAACAGCAGGATACCCACGGGTTTACCGATCAGGAGACCGGCCAAAACCAACCAAGTCGCATCGCCCATCGACGACAACTCAACACCGGCGTTCAACAGGCCGAAGAAGAACAAGATGATCTCAACCGGGTGTTTGAGCGCGTGTTCAACCATGTTCAAGAGGTCGGTGAGATGCTCTTCGGCGGCGGCAAACATGCCAAAGGCGCGGTCGGCATGTGGCAACGTTGGGACAATCGGCAGTAGGCCCAATGCAGGATGCAAGCCGGACATCATAAAGCCGTACCAGCTCGCGCAAGCGGCAAGTAGGTATGGCCAGAATGAAAGGTTTTTGCGCACCCACGTAGATTTTGGGCGATCCTGATTGCCCCGGTCAAGACGACGCGGCAGCCAGTTGGCCAAAATGAATACGCCCACCGCAGCAAACAACGACAGGCCCAGCCATTCGGGGGCCAAATCGCCAGACGGGTAGAAAATCGCCAGAATGATCAAGCCAGCCGCGTCATCCGCAATCGCCAGCAACAGCAAAAAGCGAACCGCGGGGTGGCCCGCACCAAACACCAGTCGGCCAACCAGATAGCTAAATGCGATGTCTGTGGCGGTTGGGATCGCCCAGCCATTGGCAACAGCGTCATACGTGTCTGACCCCATGATTGCCGCGAGACCAAGATATACACCAATCGGGCCAAACATGCCGCCCGCCGTGGCAAACAGAGGCGTTGCCGCTCTCTTGCCGCGCAAGCTGCCGTTTTCGAGGATCACGGCCTCCCAGACTTCTTTTGCTGCAATGGCAAAGAAAAGCGCCATCAGGACGTCGTTCACCAGATAATGCAGGGTCAGCGTACGATGCCCGTCGTGCATATGCCCGATAGGTGCATGATCCCAAATCACAAATTCCACAAAGTGGTGGTAGGTATCGGCCCAGTAATGGGGTTGCCCCGCTACCGGTGCCAAAGCATCAAGGTTCGCCCAAACAAGGGCAATCAGCGCCCCGAAAATCAAGAGCAGTGAGTAGTTAGTCAGGAAGTTCCAGACGCGATACATGAGGTCTCCTCAAAGGCCGAATACCGTGGATTTCAAACGGATTTAACGGAATCTTGCCCTCAGGGCAACGCGAACAGAGTCTTTGGCACAACATTAATGCCGCCGTTCAGGCATTCTGAGCGGCGGCATTGGATGTCTTGGATAGATTTTGGGCAGTTAGGTTATGCGATTGCGCCCCAAGCCAAACCTGCAATAACCGACCCAACAAGTGCAAATCCAAGATAGGCGGCAAACACCTTGGGCTTGACCAACGCCCAGACCGCGATAGCAGCCGGAATGCAGCTAACCCCACCAGCGAGCATAAAGCTCATCGCCGCACCGGGTGCCATACCCATGGCCAGCAGCTCTTTAACCAAGGGAACGGCTGCGTATCCGTTCAAATAGGCCGGCATTCCAACGAAAGCTCCTAGCAAGATTGGCTGGATACCATCACCACCCAAGGTCTGAGCAACCAGAGACGCCGGGACATGGCGGATCATGATCGCCTCGATCAGGTAGGCCAAAGTTAGCCATTTAAACAAGAACAGCGCATTGGTTAGGGCCGTGCTACGAAAGGTTTCGATCCGAGCCAACTCTGTCCAAAACTTCCATTGTGGCTTGCCGGAGAATGGTTTTTTGACCCCGCAACATCCCCCAACTTGCGGTTTCTCGCGCAAGGGGTCGGTAAAGACGGCCGTGTTTTTCAACATCATGGTCCCCATCCCACCAAGCAGTCCGATACCAACGGCGGCAAACATTTTGGCGGTCGCAAACTCAAAGCCGAGGCCACCTGCGGTAATTGAGAACATCGCTGGGTCCATCAAGGGGGATGAAATCCAGAACGCCATGACCGCGCTCAGCGGGGCTCCGACAGCCAATAGCGCCGCGATGAAGGGAATGACTTCGCATGAGCAGAAGGGAGACAGCCCCCCCAAAAGCGCTGCAAGAAAGATCATGCGGGTTTCGCGCCCCTCAAAGGCCTTGGCCAAGAGGTTTTCCGCCCCGGTCGCCTTGAGATAAGCGACGGCCAGAACCGCAAACAAAATAAACGGCGCGGTGTTCAAAAGCGCCTTGGCCGTGAACTCAACAGTTGGCCAGAATTCATGCGATTCAAACAGGGCAACTGCCAGCAAAATAACAGCCGTTGCCAGCCAAGCCTTGGACAGTTTCGGCCAACGTGGCCCCTGAGATTGAGTGATATCAGCCATGACGATGATCCTTGTCAGGTTGGTCGCAATCAGCGCAGCACTGGCGCAACAAGTATTCCGAGAGCGCTTCGACCTCGGCGTAATCGGCCCCGGCGCATATTGTGCTGCGGCCCTTTTTCTCTTGTTTTACCAGCCCGGCGGCTGACAAAATTTTCAAATGGTGGGTCAAGGTCGACCCGGTGATCCCGGTCCGTTCGCCCAATTCGCCGATCGACAACCCATCCGGTCCGGCGCGCACCATTGTGTGCAACACTTGCAGGCGTTGTTCCGATCCAAGGGCCGCAAATTTGGACGCTGCGGTTTCGAGGGTGAGTGTGGGTGAGTCGATCATTTTCATATTTCTAGTTTTATCGAAATGACAGAATGGCGCAAGAGTTATTTCGATAAACCTCGAAATGACGGGTGCACAGACGCGGTTTTCCAGCTATTTCAGGGAAATGGATGACCTCTTGAACGATATTCGCGCCTGTTCACTCTGTGCTGATCGGTTTGCATTGACCGAAACAGGCCATTCTCCACGCCCGGTTTTGCAAGTATCCAGCCACGCCAAGATACTTGTTGCCGGGCAAGCACCGGGAATGAAGGTGCATCTATCCGGGCGACCATTCACCGACCCGTCGGGTGATCGGCTGCGCGATTGGATGGGGATCCATGAAGCGCGGTTTTATGATGCGTTGGAAATTGCCATCTTGCCGATGGGATTTTGCTTTCCCGGTTACCGAAAAGGATCGGACCTACCGCCTCCGGCGATATGCGCCAGAACATGGCGGCCGCAGGTACTCGAGGCCATGCCAAACGTTCAATTGACGTTGCTGATCGGAGGCTATGCACAGAAATGGCACTTGCCGGGTACGCAGGGCGTAAATGCCACCGTCGAGCGCTGGCGCGACTTTCTGCCCAACGCGATCCCCTTGCCCCATCCGTCCTGGCGCAATACCGCTTGGCTCAAACGCAATCCGTGGTTCGAGGCAGAGCTTTTGCCGGTTCTTCGCGCCCGCATCCAAGAGGTTCTGGATGACTGAAACTGTGATCGATACCGCCTACGCGGCGATGGACGCGGCCCCGCAAGACGATACCGCGCGGTTGCGGTTCTACGATGCTTTGGCAAGTGCTGAACTGTTCTTGATGCTCACCCAAGAACCAGAGGGCGATAGCATTTCACCCGAAGTGTTCGAGCTTCAGGATGCATCTTTTGTCTTGGTCTTTGATCGCGAAGACCGGATTTCACAATTTGCTGGTCGAGCGGTTCCTTATGCCGCCCTCCCCGGCCGGGCGTTGGCGCAAATGCTAAGCGGTCAAAACATCGGCTTGGCACTGAACCCCGAAGTCGCCCCTTCCGAATTTCTAATGCCGCCCGAGGCCTTGGAATGGCTATCCGGCACTTTGGATCATGGACCAGAAGAGCGCGAAGCACGCCCCGAACGCCTATCCGCGCCACGTGGCTTGCCCGACTCGTTGATCACCGCACTAGACGCAAAACTGGCAAGCGCGGCGGGGCTGGCCCGCACGGCCTATTTAGCCGCTGTGACTTATGACGATGGCTCCCAAGGGCATTTGTTGGGCGTAACCGGCTCGGTCCCCGAGGCCCAGCGCGCCCTTGCCGGGGCCGTGAACGAGGCGCTGGTGTTTTCCGGGCTTGAGGCGGGTGTGCTAGATGTCACCTTTGTCGATGACAGCGATATTTTGGCCGCTGAATTGGCGCGAGTCGCCTTGCGCTTTGACCTTCCTGAACCGCCGCAGCCGAAAAAGGTTGAACACGTCACCCCCGGTTCGGACCCAGATAGCCCTCCAATCCTTAAATAAGGCCAAGATCCTGTTTCAAGGTCGGCAAGGTATCACCGGATTCGGGCTGTGCCTCCCAAACTGCGCGGGAAATGGCGCGCGCCAAACATAGGCTGGCGGCATGACCAATCGCGGCAAGCTCAATGCCCGGATCATCCAGTTGGCGGGCTCCGGTTGACGCGGCAAAAACCAAATCTCCATCCATTGGAGTATGCGCGGGAACAATGGCCCGCGCCATTCCGTCATGGGCCGCAACCGCCATGCGGTGACATTGCGCCTTGTCCAGCGCGGCATCGGTGGCAACAATCGCGATAGTTGTGTTGCCGAGGCTGGCCATCGCCGGAACCTTGCGACTTGGCGGCAGGGTGAGCTCAGGTTTTGGGTCCACGCCCAGCCCACCGAATTCGCCATCCACCTCGAAAGCCGCGGCCCAGAAATGACGCCCGGACGGCGTGGTCACACTTCCCATCGGGTTAACCGCAACCAAGGCCCCAACTGTCACGCCACTTGGCAAGACAAGGCTGGCCGAGCCAAGACCCCCTTTGTGCATCGCCGTTTGCGCTCCGGCCCCGGCCCCAAATGTTCCAATCTCAAAATCCGTTTTGGCATCAACCAAAGCGGCCCGACCCAGCGCAGGATAAGGGTTTTCGCCCCAATCTTTGTCACCGCCATTCAGCAGGTCGAAAATGATCGCCGCCGGGACAATGGGCACTCGCGCCGACAAAACCGGAAATCCACGTCCCTGTTCATGCAACGCATCCATCACCCCCTGAGCCGAGGCAAGGCCAAAGGCGCTCCCCCCCGATAGAACCAAGGCATCCACACCGGGCGCAGATTTATCAGGGGCCAAAAGATCGGTTTCACGGGTGCCCGGCGCACCACCATGCACCGCGACCGAGGTGGTAAACGGCGCGCCTGACAGCAAAACAGTTGTGCCGCTCTTGAGGTCTGGGTCTTGGGCGTTTCCAACCTTGAGGCCAGGAATATCGGTGATCAAATTGCGTTGGCCGGGGGTCATCATATGCCTTTCATCGGGGCGTTCGAAATGTTGTTAAATGCAGCGTCCGCCGTCTACTTCCATACAAACACCGGTGACCATGCTTGCCTCGTCCGAACACAGGTAAAGCGCGGCGCTGGCAAGGTCTTCTGGGGTCGAAAACCGGCCCAACGGAATTGTCGACAGGAACTTCTCCCGTATTTCGGGCGTGTCCTCTCCCATGAAACTTTTGAGCAACGGCGTTTCGCCCGCAACCGGGTTCAAAGCGTTGACGCGAATGCCTTCGGGGGCCAATTCAACGGCCATTGTGCGGGTCGCGGTGATCATCCACCCCTTTGACGCGTTGTACCAATTGAGCCGGGGCCGCGGTGACACGCCCGCGGTCGAGGCAACGTTCAAAACCACACCGCCTCCTTGGGCTTTGAATTGCGGAATAAGCGCCTTGGCGGTGAGGTAAACCGATTTGCAATTCACTGCAAAAACCCTGTCAAAATCGTCTTCAGACACGTCCTCCAATGGCGTCGGCAAATGTGTGATTCCGGCATTGTTGACCAAGATATCAACCCCGCCCATTTCGGCGTTCGCCAAGGACACCATGTCTTTGACACTCGTGCCGCTGGCGACGTCGACGGTACACGCAATACCATCATTGTCGGCCACAAAACCTTGGGCCGCAGCCCCGTTGATATCGGCCACAACAACCTGTGCGCCCTCGGCCAAAAACCGTTTTGCAATCCCGGCACCAAACCCCGACGCCGCCCCTGTGACAATGGCGCGTTTCCCCTCAAGTCTCATCGCTCTCTCCTACCCATGGAACGCTGCAACGGTTTTCAAAGTCGAAAACCCATACAGCGCTTCAAATCCCTTTTCGCGCCCATGACCGGATTTCCCAATCCCGCCAAAGGGCAATTCGACCCCGCCACCGGCCCCATAATTGTTGATGAACACCTGACCCGACTTAAGCCGTTTCGCCAACCGCATTTGGCGTGCGCCGTCTTTGGTCCAGATGCTGGCAACAAGGCCATAATCGGTGCCATTGGCGATGGCGACGGCCTCGTCTTCGGTTTCAAACGGAATGATCACCTGCACCGGGCCAAAGATTTCCTGTTGCGCCAATCGGTGGTCCGGTTTGACGGGGCCAAACAGGCGGGCCGGAACATAGTGCCCCGGCGGCAGATCGGGCGAAATACTTGCCTCGGCCAAAACCGGCAAATCCGATGCGCCGTCCAAGAACGCCATCACGCGGTCGCGCTGCGTGGCGTTGATCAGCGGGCCGATGTCTGGGTCCGTGTTCGCCGGCCCAATTCGCTTGGCGCGATAGGCGTCCCCCATACGTGTTGCCACCTCATCAAATCGCGAACTATGCACCAGAATGCGCGCGGAGGCCGAACAGGTTTGCCCGGCGTTCTGGAGCCCCGCGTTCACGAGAAACGGCAAGGCCGCTTCAAGATCAGCATCTTCAAACACGATTTGCGGTGATTTCCCCCCAAGTTCCAGTGTGACCGGAACCACATTGGCCCCCGCCGCTTGTTGCACCATGGCCCCCGTTGCAACCGACCCGGTAAAGCTTAGATGTTGTACTCCCGGATGACCGGCAAGGGCCGCCCCCGCCTCGCGGCCAAGGCCCGGCACAACGTTCAACGCCCCTGCCGGAAGCCCGGCTTGTTCTGCCAGATAGGCAAACATCAAAGCGGTCAAACAGGCATCTTCGGCCGGTTTCAAAACACAGGCATTTCCCATCGCCAGAGCCGCCCCTACCGAGCGGCCAATGATCTGCATCGGGTAGTTCCACGGCACGATATGCCCCGTCACCCCATGCGGTTCGCGCAGGGTGTAGACGGTATAGCCATTGAGATAGGGAATGGTTTGGCCATGCAATTTGTCCACCGCACCGCCATAAAACTCGCAATAACGCGCAAGGGCCACGGCATCGGCACGCGCTTGGGTGGTAGGCTTGCCGACATCCAGCGATTCCAGTGTCGTCAAGAGCTCGACGTTTTCTAAAACCAACTGCCCCAAACGTGTCAAGACACGCCCCCGCTCTGCGGCAGTAAAGTCCCCCCAGTCGCCGTCCAATGCGTCCTGTGCCGCTTGCACCGCCAAATCAACTTCCGCCGCAGTGCCTTTGGCAATACGCGCCAAATCGGAGCCGTCAGACGGGTTTGTCAGCGCGAGAGTGTCAGACGGGTCTCGCCATTGCCCACCTATCAACAACTGGCTTGGATCAAAGGGAATGTCAGGCAGCATTTGGGTCTCCTAGCTCAGGCAATTGCGGTGCGGCGGCAATCAGGGATTGGGTGTAGGTGTGGGTCGGCGATTGGAAAATCTGTTCGGTTGCGCCCTGTTCAACGATCTCGCCTCGCTGCATCACCAAAACCCGATCGGTGATTGAGCGCACCACGCTAAGGTCATGCGAAATGAACAGATAGGCCAAGCCATATTGGCGGCACAGGCCCGCCATCAAATCAAGGATTTGCGCCCGTACCCGCACATCCAACGCCGAAACCGCTTCGTCAAAAACGATAAGCTTTGGCCGAATGATAAGAGCGCGGGCAATCGCGAGTCGCTGGCGCTGGCCGCCAGAAAAGGCGTGCGGGAACTTGTCGGCATCCTCCGGCGACAGGCCGACGTCACTTAACGCTTTGGCGATGGCACTATCCCGCGCCGCGCCGGTTGGCGGGTTTGGCAATAGGTGAAAGGGTTCGGTGATTAGGCGACGCACCCGATGGCGGGGGTTGAAGCTTCCGTAGGGGTCTTGAAACACCACCTGCACCTGACGTTGAACATCCGGATTGGGGTGGCCATGCGAAAAAACTGGTGTTCCGTCGAAAAGGATTGTCCCGGTTGTCGTTTCGCTTAGCCCCAGTATCGCCCGTGTTAGGGTCGATTTCCCACATCCCGATTCACCGACAAGGCCAACACGCTCCCCTTCTTGGAGCTCGAAACTCACATCCCGAACGGCCCGAAAAGCCGGACGTTTGGCAAAGGGATGCGGCCGGGGCAGCGGATAGTCACAAGACACCGATTGAACCTGCAACAACGCTGGGGCCTTGATCGGATCGGGCATATTGGCCTGATGGCGCGAGGCCTCGAACAGGTCGCGTGTGTAGGGGTGGGTCATATTGGCGAACAATTGCCGCGTCGGGGCCTGTTCGACAATTTCACCCGATTTCATAACGGCGATTTTGTCTGCCATGTCGGACACAACGGCAAGGTCATGGGTAATCATCATCACGGCCATGCCCTCGGTCTGGCTAAGATCACGCAACAGATCAAGGATTTGCGCCTGAGTTGTGACATCAAGCGCGGTGGTCGGTTCATCAGCAATCAAAAGTCGGGGACGTAGGGCGATTGCCATGGCGATCACGACCCGCTGACGCTGACCGCCCGACAATTCGTGCGGATAGCGGCCAAGCGGGAACCGGTCTTGGGGCAAACCAACGCGGGTTAGCACCTCGGCCGCGCGCGCCAATGCATCGGACCGCGAGGCTTTGGTGTGGACACGGATCGTTTCAGCCACCTGATCCCCGATGGTGCGCACCGGGTTCAAGGCGGTCATTGGTTCTTGAAACACCATGCCAATGTCGCGACCACGAATGTCGCACATTTCGGTTTCGCTCAGGGTCAACAGGTCTTGCCCGTCCATCCGAATGCCGCCATCCACGTCTACTTGGTTGGGCAACAACCCCATGACAGCCAAGGCTGTCATGGATTTTCCAGAGCCAGATTCGCCGGTTAGGGCGACAATCTCTCCTGCGGAAATCTGTATTGAAATCTGATCCAGAAGAGTTTTGCTGTGGATCGAAGCCGACAGAGTATCGATCTCTAGCAATGGCTGAGTTTCGGTTGTTGTACGTTTCACGCCCGCCTCACTTGCAAACGGGGGTCAAGCGCGTCACGCAGCCCGTCACCCAAAAGGTTCAGGCCCAAAACCATCAGAACAATTGCCATACCCGGGACAATGGCCACATGCGGAGCGAGTGAAACCATAGTTTGCGCATCCGCCAACATCCGCCCCCAAGACGGCAAGGGCGGTTGCGCCCCGAGGCCGACATAAGACAGGCCCGCTTCGGCCAAGATGCCGAGCGAAAACTGGATCGTACCTTGCACAATCAACAGGTTCGCAATGTTTGGGAGGATGTGTTCGACACTAATTCGGGTCGCAGATTTGCCCGCCGTGCGCGCTGCTAGAATAAACTCGCGCTGCCAGAGGCTAAGCGCCGCCCCACGCGACAAGCGCGCAAAAACCGGGATGTTAAAAACCCCAATGGCGATGATTGCGTTTATCGCACCGGCCCCGAAAACCGCCGTAATCAGGATGGCTATGACCAGCGATGGAAAGGCAAAAATCAAATCGTTGAGGCGCGAAATCAACTCGTCCAACATTCCACCCTGCGCCGCCGCTGCGGCCAACCCTAGCGGTACGCCAAAGCCCATGCCGATACCAACCGCAACCAAGGCAACAGCTATTGACGTGCGCGCGCCGACCATGACCATCGACAAAAGATCACGCCCAAAGTGGTCTGTCCCAAGCCAATTCACCGCGTCTGGGGGCTGCAGCCGCGCCGAAATATTCATCGATTCCGTGTTTTCCGGTGTCCAGACAAAGGACACGCAGGCCGCTGCGATAAAGAGGCACGTGAGGACGAGACCGACAATCAGGTTTCTATTCATGCCGATCGCCTCAACCTTGGGTCAGCCAGCGCGTAAGTTAGGTCGACAATAAAATTGACAGTGATCACGGCAAAGACCAACAACATGACGACGCTTTCTACGACGATCAAATCACGCTGCGAGATGCTTTGGAACACCAGACGCCCGAGGCCGGGCAGATAGAACACCTGTTCAATAATAATCGCACCGGCCAAAAGGAACGAAAACTGTAGGCCAATGATGGTCAGAACCGGAATTAGCGCATTTCGCAACCCGTGCCGCCAAAGCGCCTGACGGCGTGTAAGTCCTTTGGCACGGGCGGTGCGCATAAAATCTTCGCCCAGAATATCGATCAAAGACGACCGCATCACTCGGGTTAGGATCGCGGCCTGGGGCAAGGCCAAGGCGACGGCGGGCAAGGTCAGCGCAATGAGCGCTTTGACCGGATTATCCCAACCGGGAAACCCGCCCGACGGAAACCAGCGCAATTTGATGGCAAACAAGGCGACAAGCAGCATCGCAAACCAGAAATTCGGGATGGCGACGCCAAGCTGTGTGGCCGTCATGACCCCGGCATCCGCCATCTTGCCGCGGCGAGATGCGGCAAGAACCCCGGCCGGAATCGCAATGATCGTGGAAAGGCACAACGCCATGATTGCGAGCGGCAAGGAAATCCATAAGCGATCCGCCACCATATCGGACACGGGGCTGCGGTAAGTGTAGGAGGTGCCAAAATCACCAACCAACATTCCGCCGACCCAGTTCAGATAACGTTGGTGTTTTGGAACATCGAGCCCAAGCTCGGAGCGCAACGCCGCGATAGTATCGGGTTGGGCGTTTATCCCTAACATATAGCTCGCGGGATCGCCCGGTGCGACTTCGACGACCAGAAAAATCACCAAAGATGCGATAGCAAGGCTGAGGCAGAGTGCAATCAGGCGTTTGGTCAAATAGGCAAACATAGGCGCACGTTAGGCATGCAATCCTCGTTGGTCCAGCGCTTGTTTGACCAATTGGAAAGAGGGTCATGCGCGCTTAGATCGATTCGCCAAAGCAGACGCGCTGGCTATCGCGACGCACTCTCAGGTCGCGCCATGATCCGCCTCAATCCCGCTCCGATTGATCTATGATTGTTGCAATAAATTGACAGTGACATTTTGCCTGCCAACAAGTTCCGCGACACACGTGTCAACTGTTGATTTGAAGGTCCAAGCAGACTACCGAACGTAACAAACACGTAACTGATTTGTGACGGTGGGGTGCCATGACACAGAACAACTTCGACCCGGACCATCTCGATACGCTTGATCGCGATCTTGGCCGGTTTTCCACCATGGAAAAGGCCACGGCTTATGTCGGTCGCCCTATGGTTGGCCCTGGCATTGCAGCAATCTTTATCGTGATTGCTGGCTTCCTTGCCATGCTGCTTTTCGGTGAATCCGATAACACAATGGTTGTGGTGATCGCCGCCGGGTTTGGGGCCTATATGGCGCTAAACATTGGTGCAAACGACGTGGCCAATAACATGGGTCCGGCGGTTGGCGCGAATGCTCTGACCTTGGGTGGTGCCATCGCAATTGCGGCAATTTTCGAAAGCGCCGGTGCGCTTTTGGCCGGTGGAGACGTGGTGAAAACCATCGCCAAGGGCATCATCGCCCCGGAAAGCATGCAAACATCTGAGGTCTTCATCTGGGCAATGCTTGCGGCTCTGCTGTCCTCGGCGCTTTGGGTGAACTTAGCCACTTGGGTCGGCGCACCAGTATCAACAACCCATTCGGTGGTTGGTGGTGTTATGGGGGCCGGGATTGCGGCTGCCGGATTTGGATCTGTTGAGTGGGCCACCATGGGCAAGATCGCCGCAAGTTGGGTGATCTCCCCCGCTTTGGGCGGACTGATTGCCGCCGGGTTCCTTTGGTTCATCAAAGCAAAGATCGTTTACCAGGACGACAAAATTGCCCAAGCCCGCAAATGGGTGCCGGTTTTGGTTGGTATTATGGCCGGTGCGTTTGCATCATACCTTGCGCTCAAAGGCCTGAAAAAAATCATCAAGATTGATCTCCCGACTGCCATCATGATTGGCGGCGCGGTGGGTGTTGGCATCTGGCTGGCGATGATCCCGATCATCCGCAAGCAATCTGTTGGCCTTGAAAACCGCAACAAATCGCTCAAGGTTCTGTTTGGCATCCCGCTGGTGGTTTCCGCCGCGTTGCTAAGCTTTGCACATGGTGCCAATGACGTTGCAAACGCCGTTGGCCCATTGGCCGCGATTGTTCAGGCCTCGGGCACCGGTGATTTCACCGCCGCGATTTCGATCCCAAGCTGGGTTATGATTATCGGCGCCTTTGGTATCTCGTTCGGGTTGTTCCTGTTCGGCCCCAAGTTGATCCGAATGGTCGGCAGCCAAATCACCAAGCTGAATCCAATGCGCGCCTATTGCGTGGCTTTGTCCGCTGCGATCACTGTAATCGTCGCCAGCTGGCTGGGCCTACCGGTTAGCTCGACCCATATCGCCGTTGGCGGTGTGTTCGGTGTCGGGTTCTTCCGCGAATGGGATTCCGAGCGTCGTTTGCGCAAGGCTCGTCTGGCTGTGCCGGATCGCCCGGCCCTGACGTCGCAAGAACGCCGTCGTCGCAAACTGGTGCGCCGCTCGCACTTCATGACAATCATCGCCGCCTGGATCATCACCGTGCCTGCTGCGGCTCTGCTTTCGGCTGTGATCTTTTTGACGATACAAGCCTTTTCCGGCTAAACAGCCTTTAACAAAATGAACAAGCGCCGTTTGGACCCTCCAAGCGGCGCTTTTCTTTGGCAAAATTAGCTGTCTGCACAAAACCTGCACAACTCCCCATCCGGAACTGCACGCTCAATCCCGCACAACCCCTCTTAACAAAAGAGGGACAAATCAATGACACCAACATTCGAACGCCGCGGCTTGCCCAATGCACTTGCCAGAGATGCCTGGTGGTTCAGCGACGACCAAACCCCGCCGCCCCCAGATACCGACCACGAACGCCGCGACACTGCTTTGCCCAAATCGCTTGCCCTTTTGCTGGTCGTCGCGCTTGCGGACAGATTGTTTTGGGAGGTCGAGGTCGGCATATCCCTCGCATTGTTCACCATAGCTTTGTTTTTTGTCGCGACTGCCGACATCCGCCCACGATCACGCCTTGTTCGCCCAGCAATTTTGTTGCTGATCGGCAGCTTGCCAATCATCGAATATGTCCAGCTACTCTCATGCCTCTTTTTGGTGCTCAGCTTTGCTCTGGCCTTGGTGTGGGCACGCAGCGAAACTCCCTCCTCGCTTGATATGATTGAGGGGGTTTGGACACTGTTTGCCAGCTACTTTGAAAAAGTCGCCCGCTCATTGGTGTATGCCGTCCAGCTTAAAACCCTGTCTCCCACCCCGAATTTGGCTCAAATACTGCGCTCTTGGGGGTTTCCGGTTGGTGGGGCGTTGGTGTTTGGCGGGCTTCTTTTGATGGCAAATCCAATCCTGCTTCAGGCTATATCCATCGACATTCAGTTCGGCGATTTGATGGCCCGGGGCATGTTCTGGTTGGGCGTTGCGGTTCTATTTGCCCCCTTTTTAGTTGCTGACACCACTATTGTTCCCATGCCTAATGTGCGCGTATCCGCCGAAATCCGGGAGGCAAATCTATTTGGCCTGACCAAAACCTCCTGTCTTCGGGCACTTTGGATGTTCAACACCGTCATTGGCGTTCAAACCGCCATGGACCTTGGCATTTTTGTCGGTGGCGCGTCGCTTCCCGATAGCATGAGTTATGCAAGCTATGCGCATCGCGGATCTTATCCGTTATTGGCCACCGCCCTGCTTGCGGGTGGCTTCGCCCTTTTGGCGCGGCCCTTTTTAGGCGAACATCGCGCATTGAAACCGCTCATGTATCTGTGGTTGGCACAAAATATCCTGCTGTGCCTGTCTGCGATGCTGCGCCTTGATCTCTATGTCGGGGCCTATGGCCTGACGTACCTGCGCATCTATGCAATGATTTGGATCGGATTGGTTGCTGTTGGCCTCACTTTGGTTGCGTGGCAAGCCCGCTGCGACAAAACCAATGTTTGGCTTTTCACCCGCTGGGGTGGTCTGGCAACTGCTGTCTTATTCACATGCTGTTTCGTTAACTTTGCCGATCATATCGTTCATCAGAACCTGACAATGGCAAAGCCCGACTTCGACTACATCTGTACCTTGAACCCAACTGCCCGCGGGGCCTTGGGGCATCCGGACGCGAATGGTTTACCCAGCTATTGCCCGATCAACCGCTTGAACACACTGGACAACTGGCAGGAATGGGGCTTTCGCAATTGGCGCTCTGGTCTCTATGATAACAGCAATCAGGTCTTGGCGGAGAAATTGAAATGAACATCCTTGTGGTGGATGATGATGCCCGGTTGCGCGATTTGGTGCGTATCGCGTTGGAACGCGCTGGGTACCAGGTTTTGACCGCCTCTGATGGGCGATCGGCGCTCACCCACGTGGCCCGTGAAAACCCCGACCTGATCGTACTTGATATCGGACTGCCAGAATTGGACGGGTTTGAGGTCTGTCGCAAAATCCGTGCCACGTCCCAAGTTCCGATCCTGTTTCTAACCGCGCGGGATGACGAAATTGACCGGATTTTGGGTTTGGAGCTTGGGGCTGATGACTATGTCACTAAACCCTTTAGCCCCCGCGAATTGGTCGCCCGCGTCCGTGCCATTCTAAAGCGCAGCAATGGTGCCGGTGTGCCTTTGACGACGTCTAAACATGGGCTCATCACATTGGACCGCGCCGCCCGTCATTGTGCCGTCGGCACTCAAGAGGTCGCTTTAACCGCCACCGAGTTTTCGCTACTGGATCAATTCTTGCGGGCCCCGGCGCAACTCATGTCGCGCAATCAGCTGATCACCGCAATCTGGGGCGCAAGAAGCGATGTTTCGGACCGGACCCTCGACAGTCACCTCCGCAATCTGCGGCGCAAGCTAAGCGATGCAGGCTGCCAAAATGCACTGGAAACCGTGCATGGGCAGGGCATTCGCCTTGGGGCGTGTTCATGACCGGCAAGTGGCGGCCAAGCCTTGGCTTTGTGATCGGCGGAGCGTTGACGGGAACGCTTGTTTTGTCGCTGATCGGGCTGGTGGCCCTACGCTACCTTGGGCCAGAAATCGGCTTTCGTCAGGCTGCCGTGGTTTTAGCCATCCTGATCGCCATCATCACCGCCGTGCCCGGATGGCTTTTGGTACGCCTCTTGGTGCGCCCGATTTATGAGCTAGAATCATACGCCAAAGGGCAGGAAGCCGGGCAAAACCCTCCCGCGCCCCAGCATTTTGGCACCAAGGAAATTGATGCAACGGCGCGTGGCGTTATCACCATGGCCGAGGCCCTGCGCGACCGTGAGACCACCATTCGCGCCTATACCGATCACGTCACGCATGAGTTAAAAACACCCGTTTCGGCCATTCGTGCGGCGACGGAGTTGCTAGAAGACAACCCTAATCTAAGCAGCGAGGACCGGGTGTTGGTGGCGCAAATTGATGGCGCTCGACGACAGTTGGAATTGCAACTCTCCGCCCTACGAAACGCCGCCCAAGCACGCGAAACACGCTATTTGGGTCACTGCACCCTAGAGGATCTGGCCGAGGATTTGCATGCACAAAACCCGAAAATGGCGATAAAGATAACCGGCGGGGATACCGCCTTGCCCATAGCACCCGAAGGTTTGCACATCGTTCTGACCCAGCTGCTCGGCAATGCACAAGAGCATGGTGCCGACAAAGTTACCCTCGTCGCAGATCGAAACTATGTATTGGTAGAGGACAACGGCCAAGGCGTGTCGAAAGGCAACGCGTCGCGGATATTTGAGCCGTTCTTTACCACCAAAAGGGACAGCGGCGGCACCGGCATGGGCCTTTCGGTGGCCCGCAACATTTTGCAGGCCCATCGTGGCGATTTACATCTTGAACCAAACCCCAACGGCGCCCGGTTCAAGATTACATTTGGTGGCTAGCCAGTTTTCTGAGCGATTTCCATGGCTTCGTCCAAGACCGATCTATCGCCGATATGATTGGCCAAGACCAAGATCAAACGCGCGTTTAGTGCCGCGCTGTCGTCGTCCGACAACCCATCATGCATGTCGATGAGTTTGGCGTAAAACCCATCCGGGTCGGTGATATTCGGCGTGGTTGTGACTGTGCTCATGTTTAGGCCCCCTTGCCACAAGCGGTTCGAATCGCCGCGCGGATGGCATCTTCGTCAAAGTGATCCCAGCGCGCCGCGACGTGTTGATCCGGGCGGATCAAATAGACAGCCGATGACGCCTTGCCAAGGTAGCGTTCCGACAAAGCGCCGCTTGGGTCGTCTTTGGCAGAAACCGCCACACGCTTGGCGGTCACGCGGTCTTCGGTCACCTCATCCGGTGCATCAGTATCAATCGTCAAGATTTGAAACCCATTGCCAAGGCTCGACAGCAAGTAGCCGTCCCCAAGTGGCGCGTCGGGGCAGGAGCTGCCGACGCGGGTCCGATTTGGGCCACCCACCAACTCATCCGGCCCATTCAGCGACAATCCATCATAGGTGCAAGGCACTGACAAACGGCCCGAATTGACTAGAGGGCGTGCAAACTCATGGTCCCCGGCCAGTGACAAAACCGCGTTGCGGAAAATATGGCTGGCTTTGGATTTTGGAGTAATGAAGTCTGTCGCACGGGTCGAGTTGAGGATGTTTTCATCGGCCCCGTGCACCCGCTCTTCGGAATAGGTATCAAGCAAGGTTTCAGGGGCGTCACCCCGGATCACCATACCCAATTTCCACCCGAGGTTATCGACATCCTGCATGCCGGAATTGGCCCCGCGTGCCCCGAACGGCGATACCTGATGCGCGGCGTCACCGGCAAACATCACGCGGCCATGGCGGAACTGGTCCATGCGTTTGCATTGGAACGTATAGATCGATGACCAAACCATCTCATACTCGACATCGCCCAAAAACGCATCGAGACGGCGGCGGATGTTTTCCTCTTTCATCTCTTCCTTGCGATCGACATCCCAGCCGATCTGGAAATCGATCCGCCATGTGTCATCGGGCTGCTTGTGCAGCAAGGTCGACGCGCCTGAGCCGTGCGACGGCTCAAACCAGAACCAGCGTTCGGTTGGGAATTCCAGCTCACCTTTCATCTTGATGTCAGCGATCAGGAAGCTGTCTTGGAACACCCGGCCCTCGAAATCGAGGCCCATCATGCCGCGCAACGGGCTAGACGCCCCATCGGCACCAATCAACCAGTCGGCTTGTATTTTGTAACCGCCGTCGGGGGTCGTGATTTCCAACTCTACGTAGTCGTCAAACTCGGTGATGGAATCCACGCGGTTTTTCCCACGCAATTCAATTGGCGCACCCTTGGCTTGCGCTTCGCGGACGCGATCCACGATGAACTTTTCGAAATAGGGCTGTTGGAGGTTGATGAAGGCGGGGTATTTGTGGCCCTCTTCCGGTAGCAGGTTAAACTCGTAAACCTGCCCCTCTTTGTGGAACACCTTGCCGACATTCCAGACCACACCCTTGTCCAACATCGGCTCACCACAACCATAACGATCGGCGACTTCCAAACAGCGTTTGGCAAAGCAAATCGCGCGCGACCCCATGCCGATGCCCTCGTGATCATCAAGCACAACAACGGGAATGCCCTGAAGGCCAAGATCAAGCGCCGTGGCAACACCAATTGGCCCGCCACCCATGATGACCACGGGATGGCGCACCGGGCTGTCGGCATCCTGATCGACGCTGCGTTCATATGGGTAAAGCTTGAAGGCTAGTGAATAGCGGTCCTCAAACATGGTGTCCTCCCTTGTTCAATATCGCGGCAGCGGTTTTCCTAGTTTCTCAGAAAAAACACCAACCCTAAGAATGTCCCGTACCCAAAGCCCATCAGGATGGCACTCAAGAGTCCGACTTTGCTAGATTTGAGCCAACCAAACAGCTCTTTGATTGCAGCATTTCCTACCAACCCACGATCATGGATTGGCCTAGTCTCTGAACCATCTAATCCAGAGGCGAAGGCGGTTGGCACCGCTTTGATCAGAAACAGAAAAAAGCCAAGCGAACCCACGCCGAACGTCGCAAAACCGATGGTTCCGATAAAGCTCGCACTCTGCATTGTGTCCTCCATGTCTTCCCCCCGTCACGGTTTTCTCTTCGGCACCTAGCGCGTTGCGAAAGTGACCCCCACGATCACAACGAAACTGACGATCCCCGCGACCCAGCTGGCCTTGTCCGCTCGTTTTTTGAGCCGCTGCAACTCCGGATCCAAACCAATCACCAGGTGGCGTTGGGCCTTTGGCAGGTTTCGCCAGCCAGTTTGGGCCGCTTCTAGTTTCTTATGATAGGCAAGCCGCGCGCTAAGCGCCTCTATCCCGCTGGCCCACAGAACCCCTTGGACCAGCTTATTTTGTATCTCGATCCAAGACATCAATCCTGCAACGAATCCCACATGTCTTTGTCTCGCTGTGCGGTCCAAACGCGGGGGGTGTCGATGCCGCGGGCTTCGTCATAGGCGCGGGCGACGTTGAAAGGCAGGCAGTGTTCGTAGATCGCGTAGTCTTTGAACTTGGGGTCGCATTCGGCGCGGCACGCATCCCATGCCTCTTTGAGCGATCCGCCACGCGCCACAACTTTGGCGACCGGCTTGTAGGTTGAGCGCACAAAATCCGCCGTCGCCGCGATGGCTTTTTCAACCATATCTTCACCAACAAGCGCGTCGCCACGACCCGGTGCAATGCTCTTGGGTTCGAAATCTGCGATGTTCATCAGGGTGTCTTCCCAATCTCCAAAATGCCCGTCGCCGCAATAGCAGGCCGAGTGGTATTCGACGATGTCACCGGTGAACATGACTTCTTGATCAGGCACCCAAACCACGGCGTCACCAGCAGTGTGGGCGCGACCCAGATGCATGATGTCAACGCGGCGGTTGCCAAGGTAAACGGTCATGCTGTCGCTGAAGGTGGTGGTTGGCCATGTCAGACCGGGGATTTCTTCGTGCCCTTGGAACAGACGTGGAAAGCGGTCAAATTCGCTATCCCAGTCCTCTTGCCCACGCTCAGCCACCATCGAGCGCGCGGTGTCGGACATGATGATTTCTTTGGCCCCATATGCGCTGGCCCCAAGCACGCGCACAGCGTGGTAATGGGTCAAAACCAAGTGGCTAATCGGTTTGTCGGTGACTTCACGGACACATTCCAAAACCTTGCGGGCAAGGCGCGGGGTGGCTTGGGCTTCGATGATCATGACGCTGTCGTCGCCGATGATCACTCCGGTGTTTGGATCCCCCTCGGCGGTGAAAGCATAGAGGCCGTCACCGATTTTGGTAAAGGAGGTTTTCTTTTCTTCCATATCGCCTGCGGAGGCAAAGGCCTTGGCCATGGGATGTCCTTTCGAGTGTCGGGTCCGGAGGCAATGGTGGGAGCCTCCGGCGGGAGTTTATTTGGCGAGATGAAAATCAGGCGTGTGGTTTTTCGTTAGCAGGGAGGATTTTACCCTCGCAGCTGCCAAACCCGATGCGGAAACCATCCCCTTGGGCATGGCCCTTGAGGGTCAGCGTATCACCATCTTCGAGGAAATTGCGGGTTTCGCCGGTGTCGAGCGTCAGGGGCTCTTTGCCGCCCCAGCTGAGTTCAAGCAAAGAACCACGGTTTTCTTTCTCAGGGCCAGAAATTGTACCGGACCCCAGCAGATCACCGGTGTTCATCGGGCAGCCCGAGGTGCTGTGATGGCACAACTGCTGCGCGGCAGAGTAGTACATCTCGTTATAATTGGTGCGTGCGATAGTTGTCGCGTCTTTGCCCTCAGGGGCAAGGGTGACTTCCAGCTCGACATCATAGAGCATCGGGCCGGGTTCTTGCAGATATGGCAACAAATCACGTTCACGTTCTGGCGTCGATGTGCGGAACGATTCCAAGGCGGCTTTGGTCACGATCCATGGGCTAACCGATGTCGCGGTGGCTTTGGCCTGAAACGGGCCAAGCGGCTGATATTCCCAAGCTTGGATATCACGCGCCGACCAATCGTTAAGAAGTACATAGCCAAAGATCATGTCATCCGCTTGCTGAACACTGACCATGCCTTCGGAGGAGGTGCCAACAATCGCACCCATCTCAAGCTCAAGGTCAAAGCGAGCACAGGGGGCAAAGCGCGGCATGTCGTCATTTGGCCCCTTAAGCTGCCCCCAAGGGCGACGCACATCGGTGCCCGACACAACAACCGACGACGCGCGGCCATTGTACCCAATCGGGATCGACAGCCAATTCGGCGGAAGGGCGTTTTCGGCCCCGCGGAACATTGTTCCCACGTTCGTAGCGTGATGTTTGCCCGCATAAAAATCAGTGTACTCGCTCACGGCAAATGGCATCACCAGTTTTGTGCCGACTTGCGGGACAAGGAACGGCACCAACTCGGGCGCATCGCCATTGTCTTCTGAGAGAAGCCCAGTCAGACCTTTGCGATAAGCGTCCCAAACCGCAGGGCCCATCGCCATGAACTCGGTCCAATCGCCGAAAAAGAACACTTCGTCCTCTTCATCCGACGCCATCAAAATACCGGCTTCTTCCAAAGCGGTGACATCAAGTATCATGTCACCGATGGCGACCCCACAATGCGTTTCACCTTCGTCTGTTATGAACGCGCCGTAAGGCAGGTTGTTAAGCGGGAAATCGGTGTCGGGCGTGTTGGCGCTTTCGACCCATGATTTGAGAAGAGGCATGATCGACCTTTCGAATAACGTGGAACATCCCGGCTTCTTCTTTCCAGAAATACCCCGGGGGTTTGGGGGCTGCGCCCCCATATGTGCTTACTTCTTGCCGGGGGTGCCGTCGAATTTCTTTTCGATGGTGGACCAGCAATCAATATATTCATCCTGCAACGGTGCCTCATTGGCGGCAAAAGCCGTCAGATGCTGCGGGAACCGAGTTTCGAACATAAAGGACATGGTGTTGTCGAGCTTCTCTGGCCCCAGCTCGGAATAGGATGCCTTATCAAAAGCATCACGATCCGGCCCATGCGGGAGCATCATGTTGTGAAGGCTCACACCACCGGGAATGAACCCCTGCGGCTTGGCATCATATTGGCCGTAAATATTGCCCATCAATTCCGACATAATGTTCTTGTGATACCACGGTGGTCGGAAGGTATCTTCCATCACCATCCAACGTTCGCGGAACAGGACAAAGTCGATATTGGCGGTGCCTTCGACCCCAGATGGGGCCGTCAGAACGGTGAAAATCGACGGATCAGGGTGGTCAAACAGGATCGACCCAACCGGGCAATAGGTTTTGAGATCGTATTTCACCGGGCAATAATTGCCGTGCCATGCCACCACGTCCAAAGGCGATTGATCAATCTCGCAGCTGTGGAATTGACCGGCCCACTTGATTGTCATGGTTGACGGCACTTCGCGATCTTCATAGGCCGCAACCGGCGTTTTGAAATCGCGGCGGTTGGCCATGCAATTGGCCCCAATCGGCCCACGACCCGGGAGGTCGAACTTTTGACCATAGTTTTCGCAAACAAACCCACGGCACGGCCCCTCTAGAACCTCAACCCGGTAAACCAAGCCCCGTGGAATTATCGCGATTTCCTGCGGCGCAACGTCGATCACTCCCAATTCCGTGCAAAAGCGCAGCTTGCCTTCTTGGGGAACGACCAAAAGTTCGGAGTCAGCTGAAAAGAAATAGCTGTCGACCATGCTTTCGTTGACCAAATAGATATGCGTTGCCATGCCAACTTGGGTATTCACATCCCCCGCCGTTGTCATGGTGCGCATGCCGGTCAGCCATGTCAGACCTTCGCCATGAGGCACCGGATCCCAGCGGTATTGCCCGAGCGAAATCACGTCCGGGTCCACACAGGGTGCGGATTTCCAATAGGGCATATCGATCTTGGTATAGCGCGAACTATGCTTAACCGACGGGCGGATACGGTAACACCATGTGCGCTCGTTTTGATGACTAGGGGCGGTGAAGGCCGTGCCGGACAATTGCTCGCCATAGAGGCCGTAGTTACAGCGCTGGGGCGAATTCATCCCTTGCGGCAAAGCACCGGGAAGCGCTTCGGTCTCGAAATCATTGCCGAAACCGGGCATATACCCGTCTGTAGTTCCGGTCGTATCAGTGGCGCGGGTCATACCGGCTGGTAGGTCGTGGCGGGTCATGGTCATCCTCCCCCATGAGCGTAACAATTAGCACCATTTTTCGTTGCGAATGCAACGATGTCAACAAAATTGTTGCAAATGAAACGAGTATCGGCACAAACTTCGGGAAACACACGCGTTTGAAGGCCCACCTATGTCCCGCCCCCTGCCCGAATTCGACTTGGATCGCTATCTTCCGTATCGTTTTGCCGTGATCGCAACGCGACTCAGTACCGAGCTCGCGGCACAGTACCGTGAAAAATACGGCATTTCGATTGCCGAATGGCGTGTCTTGGTGAACCTCGCCTATTCCGACAGCACATCGGTGCGCGATATTGAAAAACGCGTCAGCATGGAGAAATCCAAAGTGAGCCGCGCCGTCAGCCGCCTAGAAGACGCCGGTTATCTGACCAAGGCCATTGACGACAACGACCGACGGTTGTTGCAGCTTGAGTTGACCGAAAGCGGCACCGGCCTCGTGCGCGATCTTATCCCACTGGCCCAAGCCTATCAGGACGAGTTAGAGGCAAAGCTTCACGCCAAGGTTCCGGGACTTCAGGCCGCGCTGGACGAGCTTATGAAGGACACCGATATATGATCACCCTCTATGATTACTGGCGCTCGTCGGCCAGCTACCGGCTTCGCATCGCACTGGGCCTGACCGGTGAAGCTTGGCAGAGCATTCCGGTTAACCTGCTCGACGCAGAGCACAAGGGCGTTGACCATTTGGCGCGCAATCCTCAGGGGTTGGTGCCCGCGTTAAAGATTGATGGTCAGATGCTAACTCAATCGGTCGCTATTCTCGAATACCTAGATGAAACTCGGGCGCTCGGGCTTTTGCCCGAAAGCCCCCTGGAACGCGCCAAAGTTCGCGCCACTTCCGATGCGATCGCAATGGAAATTCACCCCGTTTGCAATTTAGGTGTCGCGAAATATGCCACCACGCAATCGGAAGGCACCATTACAATGGCCGGTTGGATGAAGCACTTTATCACGCCCGGCCTTCTCGCGGTTGAACAGATGGTTGATGACGGTGATTTTTGCTTTGGTGACAACGTCACTTTGGCTGACATCTGTTTGTTGCCACAGCTCTACAATGCCCAGCGCTGGGAGATTGACCTAACAAAGATGCCGAAACTGCGTCGTATTGGGGCGTTTCTTACAGAAATTCCTGCCTTTGCCGCCGCACACCCCGACAAAACCCCGCATTAACCGGCTGGCCCGTCGCCCCATTCTAACCAATGACGATCCGACGGGGTTAAAAGCTGCGAAATCTTCGCGTCATAAGCCGCCAAATCCTCGGCGTTTAAAACGCCTTCCCATTTGTTCGAGCTGGCGTTGTTAAAAAATCCGGTATCGCTTTTCCAGAACCCCTGCCCCGCAGACGGGACAAACCGGTCTGCATTGGCACGCATCTTTTCGAAGCGCGCGGCATCCACCAGCGAGTCCATCACATGTGGTGGGTGCTGCACGCCGATATGAGCCGCAATCATGGCAAAAACCGCCGCAAGGTCACGCTGCATATCTCTATAATGCAGCTGCAAGAGGTTGCTTCGATCCCCGCGGTTCATGGACGAATTGTAATGGTCAACTACCGAAGTCAGCGTCACATGACCTTCTTCTACATCCAGAAACCTGTGAAAACTCTCCCGCGCAGTTCCTTGCACAGACGTCTTTTCAATATCGACCTGAATGTTGTTTTCATGGCTTCTAAACGAAAAATGGACATCAATCGGATGCCGATACACAGTGATATAGCGTACGTCTTGCCAATAAGGCAGGCAATTCAAGGGTGAGTGGCTTTTGAGATGCCTTCGTTTTACCTGCGTCTCGATATTCGACAAAAGCTCTTCCAAAGGTCGAAATGCCATGTCGACCCAAGGTGAGTTTACCGAAACATTAGCATCAACTTTTGGATCCCCCGACAACAAAAGCGCAAGAATTCCCTGCACCCAAGTGGTCCCGGATTTCGGCGGTGTTGTGACGATAATATCGTCGTCGCGGGCGGTGATCGCCTGCCATCTGGCTGAGTCAGAGATGAAATCTTGATGTCTATGTGTCGGCGTCTCGGCGGCGGGCGGCATGGAAGAATCCTATCTTGAATGCCGTGATCATGCCGAACCTACTTCGATCAATCTACAACTGACTTTGATTGTTCCGCACCCAACACTTGTTCGGGCGCATCCAGCGCTTTGAGCAATGCGGTCATGCCATCTTGCAGCGATTGACGGGCAGCATCGTCCATCGCACCAAGAATTTCCATGGCGCGCGCATCGACCTGTGGCTTGATTTCATCAAACAAACGACGCCCTTCATCCGTGCTCCGGAATAGTTTGATACGGCGGTCGGCGGGCGAAACCCTACGTGTTATCAGACCCTTGTCCTCAAGCCTTTGGGAGGCGCGGGATAGTTGTACCTTGTCCAATGTTGTCCGTTGAACCAGCTCGTTGGACGCAATTTCCTCGGCTTGGGACAGAAGAAACAACAGCCGCCATTCTTCTCGGCTAAGGCCATAGGCCTTGCCATACACATCCATAAGGTTGCGCGAAAACCGTTCTGCAGCCACGGCAAAACGGTAAGGAAAAAAGGCTTCTATCTGGCTCAAGGCGTCTGTCATTTTGCGATCCATGACATCGTTTCATCTGCAACAACTTGACCTAAGTCAAATACACAATGACCCGGATCGTCAATCATTGCAAATGCAACGATATTTTTTGGAGGGAAAAATGACAGTGCAATTGAAGGTCGATCAAATTCATCACGTAGCTTATCGCTGCAAGGATGCCAAGGAAACCGTCGCGTTCTACACCAAGATGCTGAACATGGATTTCGTTTTGGCAATTGCCGAAGATCACGTCCCGTCGACCCACGAACCCGACCCTTACATGCATCTGTTTCTTGATGCCGGGAATGGCAATGTTCTGGCGTTCTTTGAACTACCAACCAAGCCGGAAATGGGCCGCGACCCGAACACGCCTATTTGGGTGCAACACATTGCATTTAAAGTCAAAGACCGCGACACATTGATTGCGTTCAAGGATCACCTAGAGGCAAATGGAGTGGACGTTTTGGGCGTCACAGACCATTCTATTTTCCACTCGATCTATTTCTTTGATCCCAATGGCCACCGGGTCGAACTTGCCTGCCCCGATCCCGAAGAAGAGGCCATGCTCGCCAAATTGGACGCGGTCAAATGGGACATGCTCGAAGAATGGTCTAAAACGAAAAAAGCCCCTCAGCACGCGGCGTGGCTGCATGCCAAGGAGCTTGAAAAAGATTGATGGGGGGGGCTTTAGCCCCAATCCATCACCACCTTGCCGGCCTCGCCCGACATCATCGCAGCAAACCCGTCTTCGAACTCATCAATCGAAATACGGTGTGTGATGAGGTCGGTCAGGTCGAGCCCGGATTGGACCAAAGCGATCATTTTGTACCAAGTTTCGTACATTTCGCGCCCGTAGATCCCCTTGACCGTCAGCATCTTAAAGATGATTTCGTTCCAATCGACCGCAAATTCGGTTGGTGCAATGCCAAGCAAGGCGATCTTGCCGCCATTGTTCATCCGGTTGATCATCTGGCGCATCGCTGGCGCGGCGCCGGACATTTCCAACCCGACATCAAAGCCCTCGGTCATGCCGATCTGAGGCATCAGGTCGGCCAGCGTTTCATTGCTGACATCCACCACATGTTGGACCCCCAAACGACGGGCAAGATCAAGGCGATAGGGTGCAATATCGGTGATCACAACTTTGCGTGCACCGACCTTTTGCGCCACCAAGGCCCCCATGATTCCAATCGGACCTGCCCCGGTGACCAAGACATCTTCGCCAACCAGATCAAACGACAAAGCGGTGTGAACTGCGTTACCAAACGGGTCAAAAATCGCGGCAATTTCATCTGGAATATCGTCGGGAATGGGGACAACGTTGCTTTCGGGAATACAGAGGTATTCGGCGAATGATCCGGGCCGATTGACCCCGACACCTAACGTATTGCGGCACAGCTGACCACGACCTGCCCGACAATTGCGACACGTCCCACAAACCACGTGCCCTTCGCCGGACACACGTTGACCGATGGCATATTTCACCGCCGCGGCACCGGTATCGACGATTTCACCACAGAACTCATGCCCAACAACCATCGGAACCGGCACAGTTTTCGCCGACCATTCATCCCACTTCCAGATATGGACATCGGTCCCACAAATCGCGGATTTCTTCACCTTGATCAGAACTTCATCCGGGCCGGGCTCGGGCACCGGAACGCGTTCCATCCAAAGGCCCGGCTCGGATTTGGCTTTGACCAATGCTTTCATTTCATTGCTCATTGTGCCGCCTCCGTAAGAATGTTCATGTCATGGCCAACCTCGATAAACGCATCAATGGCGCGGTCTAATTCTTCGCGGCTTAGGGCGGCGGACATTTGGGTACGAATGCGATCTTGCCCCTTGGGCACCACCGGGAAACTAAACGGCGCGACATATACCCCCTTGGCATCGAGCCGTTTCGCCATGTCTTGAGCCAGTTTCGGATCACGCAGCATCACGGGAATGATCGGGTGTTCACCGGGCAAAAGATCAAAACCCGCCTCAGACATACGCGCCCGAAAATGCGCGGCGTGTTCCATTAGCCGATCCCGGCGCTCGGTCGAGGCCTCAAGCATATCCAGAACTTTGATCGAGGTCTGCGCGATAACCGGGGCAAGCGTGTTTGAAAACAGATAGGGGCGCGACCGCTGGCGCAGCCAATCCACAACCTCGCGTTTCGCACAGGTATAGCCACCCGACGCACCGCCAAGGGCCTTGCCAAGGGTCCCGGTGACGATGTCCACACGCCCCATCACGTTGCAATGTTCGATCGATCCACGCCCGGTTTCGCCGACAAAACCAACCGCATGGCTGTCATCCACCATAACCATCGCACCGTACTTATCAGCCAGATCGCAAACCTGTTCGAGCTTGGCGATATAGCCGTCCATCGAAAATACACCGTCGGTGGCGATCATTTTAAACCGCGCTCCAGCGGCCTCGGCAGCCTGTAGTTGAGCCTCAAGATCGGCCATATCGGAATTCGCATATCGAAACCGCTTGGCCTTGCACAAACGCACCCCGTCGATAATCGACGCATGGTTCAACGCATCCGAAATGATAGCGTCCTCTGGCCCCAGAAGCGTTTCAAATAGCCCGGTATTGGCGTCAAAACAGCTAGAATAGAGGATCGTATCCTCGAAACCCAAAAAGGAGGATAGGCGCGCCTCCAACTTTTTGTGCTCTTCTTGGGTGCCGCAAATAAAGCGGACGGACGACATCCCATACCCATATCGGCTTAGCGCGTCGCGGCCCGCCTCGATAAGGTCGGGATGATCGGACAGCCCAAGGTAGTTGTTGGCGCACAGGTTGATCACCTCTTTGCCAGTGTCCAATGCAACGGTTCCCGCCTGTTTTGACGTGATCACACGTTCGCTTTTGTACAGCCCGCTTTGCATCAACATGTCTAGCTCACGGGTCATATGGTCAATGAAGTCTTTGGTCATCGTCGTCTCTCCGCGTGTGTTAAAAAAGCATTGTTGATACAGCCTGCGACATCCTGACCGCAGGTCAACTGCGTCATGTCCTCTGCTCAAAATTTAGGCAAGAGTGAAATCGGCATTGGGCACCCAAAACCGATGAATTTCTGTGATCGCTTCGATAAGCGCTTTCCCCCTTGGAGCGGCGGGCAAGCAGGGGTATCAAAACCATCCGACCAAGTTGGAGAATGAGTTTTGGATCAGACCGCCACCCGTATCGCCCGCACCATCGCCACCGAAATCGGAGCGGCAGCAAATCAGGTCAACGCAGCGGTTGAACTGCTGGATGGCGGGGCGACTGTGCCCTTTGTTGCGCGCTATCGCAAAGAGGTGACCGGAGGCTTGGACGATACACAGCTTAGAACGCTGTCTGACCGGTTGGCCTATCTTCGTGATATGGAAGCGCGGCGGAAGACGATCCTGCAATCGATCAAGGATCAAGATAAACTCACCGACGAATTGACCCGCGCAATTGTCGGAGCCGACACAAAATCAGCGTTGGAAGACATTTACCTCCCCTACAAACCCAAGCGACGCACCAAGGCGATGATCGCCCGTGAAAATGGGTTAGAACCGTTATTGCAAGCGATTTTGAGCGACCGGCAAGCAGACCCCGAGGTTTTGGCGCAAGGCTACCTGTCAGACGCGGTTGTCGATGTGAAAACTGCTCTCAATGGCGCGCGGGATATTTTGGCCGAACAGTTGTCTGAGAATGCCGAACTTTTGGGCCGTTTGCGAGATTACATGAAGCAAGACGCGGTGATCTCATCGCGCATCGTTGAGGGTAAAGAACAAGCCGGGGCCAAATTTAGCGACTATTTCGACCACTCCGAAAAATGGGCCAACATCGCGCCGCACCGCGCTTTGGCAATTTTGCGCGCCTCCAAAGAGGAAATTGTTACAATCGACATCGCCCCGCCCGCCGAAACAGGGTCAGAGCGGGCCGAGGCTATCATCGGATCGGCCATTGGTATGCGTGGCGATGGTCCCGGTGACGCTTGGCTTCGCAAAGCCGCAAGTTGGACATGGCGGATCAAATTGAGCCTGTCGATGTACATGGATCTTTTGACCGACTTGCGTCAACGGTCTCATGAAGAGGCGATCACGGTGTTCGCCCGCAACCTCAAAGATTTGCTTCTGGCCGCCCCCGCCGGACCGCGCGCGACACTTGGCCTTGATCCCGGCATTCGAACCGGCGTCAAAGTGGCTGTGGTCGATGCCACCGGCAAAGTTTTAGACACCGCCACGATCTACCCGTTCCAACCTAGAATGGATGTACGCGGCTCTGAGGCCAAGATTATCGAGCTTATTCAACGCCACAACATTGATTTGGTCGCGATCGGAAATGGAACGGCCAGCCGCGAGACCGAAAAGCTGGTTGGCGATACTATGAAATTGCTACCACCGGCGGTGAAGAAACCTACAAAGGTTGTGGTATCCGAAGCCGGTGCCTCGGTCTATTCGGCCTCGGAATTGGCAGCGCGCGAGTTCCCCGATCTTGACGTATCTTTGCGTGGCGCGGTCTCGATTGCGCGACGTTTACAAGACCCGCTTGCCGAACTGGTGAAAATCGAGCCGCAATCGATTGGGGTAGGCCAGTATCAGCACGATGTTGATCAACGCCGCTTGGCCAAGTCACTTGAAGCCGTTGTCGAAGATGCGGTGAACGCTGTGGGTGTTGATCTCAACACCGCCTCCGCCCCGTTGTTGGCGCATATCGCCGGGCTTGGCCCGTCGCTTGCGCAATCCATTGTCGATCATCGGGATGGAAACGGGGCCTTTGCCTCGCGCAAGGCGTTGCTCAAAGTGGCCGGCTTGGGGCCGAAGGCATTTGAACAATGCGCCGGATTCTTGCGAATTCGCGAAGGATCAGAACCGCTCGATAGCTCCTCTGTTCACCCAGAAGCCTATGATGTTGCCAGGAAAATCGTTGCTGCCTGTGGCCGGGATTTGCGGTCAATCGCCGGGGATTCCAAAGCCCTGACCAACCTTAGGGCGGAACAGTTCGTCGATGACAAATTCGGCTTGCCCACAGTTCGAGATATTTTCCAAGAACTTGAGAAACCAGGACGGGACCCAAGGCCGAGCTTCAAAACCGCCAGCTTTGCCGACGGGATCGAAGACATCAAGGACCTGCGGCCCGGAATGTCGTTGGAAGGCACCGTGACGAATGTTGCGGCCTTTGGCGCGTTTGTTGACATCGGGGTCCATCAAGACGGGTTGGTCCATGTCAGCCAATTGGCAGACAAGTTTGTCAAAGACCCGCACGACATCGTCAAGGCCGGGGATGTCGTCAAAGTACGCGTGACCGAGGTTGATGTTCCGCGCAAACGTATTGGACTGACCATGCGGTCATCTGGCGGTCAAACAAGCCGTAGCAAGACGCCAGATAGACCCAACACAAAGCCGTCGCAAAAGTCTCATTCTGGCAAACTCAATCAAGACCGACGTACAAAAAACTCTGAAGGCCCTCAAAACAATGCCCTTGGTGCTGCTTTGAAAAACGCCATGAAGCAAAGCAAAACCTAGGTCGGCTATTTGCAAGGTAAACCCCGGACTAATACCGACCCATCGTGCAATCCGCTCATTCAATCGCAATTCCGAATCTGTTTGGAGAGATTCGGAGAAAGTCAGGGTGTAACCTGCTCGCTCAGCACAAGGCGTTAGCCTATTTTTTCATCATACGAGAAAATTTCTTGCCAATCATACGGTGCAAACTTTTTGCGCTAACACTTTACTTCATGTCCTTCACTCCAAATCGCTCACACCGGAAATTTTAGCAAAAATACTTTAAATTCATAAAGTTATACAGAAACATCGCTTTGTATCGAGCGCTCGTATCCGGCTCGACGCACAACCTGTAGTTTAAAACGCAACTTAGCCCTCCTCCAAATAGCCATTTGAAGGGGTCCTCGCGAGGTTATTGGTTAACGCATTATTAATTGACTTAAGAGGCGCCCAACCTCTATCCCTTGCATGTAACCAGTTTTGGTTTGTCTGGTGAATATTTTTAAAAAAAGTCTTTCTGGGGGCACCCACTATGTTCGACGTTTCATCGCTTGAAACCTCTGTGAACGCGACAACGTTAAGTTCCAAAACCGAAAACTTTATAAGTGATGGGATTTTCGGGCTGTCCAAGCGTATTTTTGATACTTTGGTGAGCCTTGCTCTGCTTCCTGGTCTTGTTGGCGCAATTATCGTTCTGCTGTTTCTCAACCCGTTTCTAAACAGAGGACCAATTTTTTACGTCCAAAACCGCATGGGCCGCAATTGCAAGAGCTTCAAAGCGATCAAGTTCCGCTCAATGACCGCGTCGGAAAATATCACGCGGTCCGCTGATGACCCCCTCGAAATAGACCGCATTACCCCGCTCGGCCATTTCCTGAGAAAAAGCCGACTGGATGAACTACCGCAAATCCTCAATGTATTGCTTGGGGACATGAGTCTGATCGGCCCACGTCCCGACTACTACGATCATGCAATAGAGTACCTGAATACCATCCCCGGTTACCGCGAACGTCACATCGTGCGCCCGGGTATCAGCGGTCTCGCGCAAACCGAGTTGGGTTACATTGAAGGCACAGACGCTACCAAGAGAAAAGTCAAAGCGGATTTGTATTATATCACACACCGCAGCTATGCTCTTGAAACTTGGATATTTTGGCGGACTTTGTCTGTCGTTGCGCGTCGCGCCGGCGCATAATAATCCAGACTCGTTTTCGACAATCAGGTACCTGAATAGGTGTTGTCGTTCGGCTTTGACCGCACAGGTGTTTTCTGTGACCTGTTGCAGTTTTAGCTCAAGCTCAAGCAAACCTCAGTGAACTCTTATACATAATGTCGTGGCCAGCACCGCGACGATGTAGACATATAGTCATTTACGAGCGTCGGCGGACCGCTTAGGTCTCTTTGAACATGCGAACGATTTCGGGGGAGGTCACAGTGTTTACACGACCAAAGGATGCAAGGGCCACCAAGCTGGCCAGCGCTGTGGACTGGTTTAAAAACAAATCGATCCGTAGCTTTGCTTTGGTTGCACTTTGTGCGACTGCCGGTTGTGGTATCAGCTATCAAAGCCCTAAAGTGACAGAGCGGGAAGATGGCTCCCCTGTGAACGTTGTGCCGCTTTCTGCTGAAACTGTGTCTCGTGCGAACGCGACCGCCTATACGCCGCGCGCATTGCCGGCCGTTTTCTATGCTGCTGCGGGAACCGGAAGTTCGACGACCGGACTTGGGGCCGTTCCGTCATCACCGTATTTGCCATCTACCAGCCCAAAACAACAAGACTTCCGCCCTTTGCCAGATGTCTCACCTGAGGCTTACCGCATCGGTGTAGGAGACGTTTTGCTTTTGGCCACCCGCGGCTCGGGGTCTACCGTCGAACAATTGTCCGGATTGCTCGCGGCTCAGAACCAGCGCCAAGGTTACACCGTCCGTGACGACGGATCGATTGCGATACCCGAAATCGGGCCTGTCCAATTGTCTGGCTTAACCGTTCAAGAGGCCGAAGATCGCCTCTTCCAAGTTCTGGTTGAACAACAGATCGACCCTTCGTTTAGCCTTGAGGTTGCGGAATTTCATTCTAAACGAGTTGCCATTGGCGGGGCCGTCAAAAAGCCGACATTGGTTCCGATCACGCTTAGCAAACTCACGTTGTCGGAGGCATTGACAGCGGCAGGTGGCTCGACAATTCGTGACAAAGAATTCGGGTCGATACGGATTTACAGAGACGGAAACCTCTATCAAATTCCCTTGTCGTTGTACCTTGAACGCCAAGATCTGCAAAAGAAGGTCTTGCTGAACGGTGACGCGGTCTTTGTTGACACAAGTTACGACTTGGATCGCGCAATGGAGTTTTACAAAGCTCAGATCGATGTGATTTCTCTACGCACCTCCGCAAGAAGCGCTGCGCTCATGGCGCTGGAAACTGAAGTCTCGCTGCAACGCGACGCCCTCAATGAACGGCGACAGTTATTCGACCTTCGCGAAAAACTGGGTGCTGAAAAACGTGACTATGTTTACCTCACCGGCGAGGTCAAAAACCAAAGCCGGTTTGTTCTGCCATACCAGCAACACGCAACGCTTGCCGATGTGCTTTATTCTGATGGCGGGTTTGACACGACAACCGGTGATCCTAGCCAAATCTATGTCCTCCGAGCACAGGGTAGTGGCGAGGAGATGGGTCAAATCACGGCCTACCACCTTAACGCTAAGAATGCGGCCGACATAATCATCGCAACACGGCTAGAAATGCGCCCAAACGACGTGGTCTTTATCGAAGAGCAAGAGATTACAAAGTGGAGCCGCGCATTACAGCAGCTGTTCCCATCATTGATCAGAACCGTCGAAGGCGCCCTTATCCCTTAGACGCCTGCCGTCTCAGGTTGAAACAAAGCTAACGTTGCCCTTTTCAACGAGGGCAGCAGTCAGCTTTCCAGTTGCGTAAGCCCCTGTATCTACGGCGATACGCCCGTCTTTTGCCTCGGCAGCGTCGACAATTGTGTGACCATGGACAACCCAAACGCCATCCTGCCGAAGCTGATTGTCAAACTCGGGATGCCCCCAAAGCAACCGCGACCGATCCTGCCGATCAATCGGTTGTTTAGGATCAGCACCGGCGTGTACAACGGCAACATTTCCGGTCGCCCAGTGTGAAGGCAGCTCTCGCAGCCACGCTTCCAAATCTTCCCCTAGCGCATCCTTAAATCGGTCCCGCAGGCTATGCCATTGCGTGTCCGATGCGGCGGCCCCTGGCAGGGAAGATATCTTGAAACTGGCGAGCGTCTGCAATCCGCCATAACGGAGCCAACGCGCACCATTTGCGACAGGATCATCCAAGAAACTGAGCATCATGTCTTCGTGATTGCCCATCAAACAGGTCATCAACGGACCAGCTTCGGATTGCATTTCAAACAATCGGCGAAGCACCTGCTCACTTTGCTCTCCGCGATCGACGTAGTCTCCGACACAGATTAGAACGGCATCGGGATGACCAACATCCGACAGCTTGCCCAAGAGCGCTTCTAAAAGGTGGTCACTTCCATGAATGTCACCAATGGCAAAGAATGGCACCTCAGGTGCGAGTTCCGCCGAGAATTTAGGCCGTTCAACCTTGCGTTTTCTAAAAAACCTCATGCAAACTATCTAGGCTGACCAAGCACAGTCTCCAAGGAGAAAATCTCTCATTTTGAATAGTTTCGGCAAACATGAGCCACGCCATTCGCTACCGTTTATTCCACGAGCTGAACACCCGCGTCTTTCATATCAGAAAGGGCTGTGACCAATGAACCGTCGAGATCAATTGCACGGCACAACCCCGTCCTGACCGTGACGTCAAAACCCAATTTCGCCGCATCAATGGCCGAATAATTCACACAGAAATCCAAGGCCAAGCCGACAAGGGTAAGTTGGGTGATCCCGCGCGTTCGCAGATACCCCTCCAAGCCGGTCGAGGTTTTGTGATCATTCTCAAAAAACGCTGAATAGCTATCGACTTGGGGGCGAAACCCTTTGCGAATGATAAGGTCCGATGCGTTGGCATTCAGATCATCATGGAACGACGCCCCGCCGGTGCCTTGGACACAGTGATCCGGCCAAAGAACTTGGGGACCATAAGGCATTTCAACAAGGTCAAAGGCGGCCTTGCCGTCATGCGAAGACGCGAATGAGCTATGGCCAGCCGGGTGCCAATCTTGCGTTAAAACCACCGCATCGAACCCAGCCATGAGGGCATTAATAGGCGCGACAATTTCGTCCCCTCCCGGAACCGCCAGCGATCCACCCGGACAAAAATCGTTTTGGACATCAATGATTATCAAACCTTGCATCGCGCGCACTCCCAAATCGTAGTTGCGCTCACTCTATGCCGATGGAAAAGGAATTGCCATGTCGCCACAGCTTGGCTATTTGAGCCCCTTTCAAAGGGGGCGCATATGGCCAGATTGGGATTGGATTTCGGAACGTCTAACACAGCTGCCGGTGTTCTTGCCGGAAGCAACCCATTTGCGATTCCGCTTGAACCAGATCATCAAACTCTGCCGACGGCGGTCTTTATCGACTATGCAGACAAGCACTATGTCTATGGCTCAGCAGCCGCTCGTGCGATGATGGACGGGGCCGAAGGGCGTTTTTTGCGCGCTTTGAAGAGTATTCTTGGCACGCCTTTGGCTCGGGAATCCCGGTCCTTTCTCAATGAGCGGATCACGCTCATTGAGATCATCGCGCGGTTCTTGTCAGAAATCAAAACCCGGTCCGAAACCTTCACTGGTATGACATTTGAAACGGCCCTTTCTGGTCGTCCGGTGCATTTCCACTCCGCCTCATCCGAACGAGACGCCCAAGCGGAAATGGATTTGCGCGACGCCTACTTGCTGGCGGGGTTCAAGGACGTGAGTTTCCTTGCTGAGCCAGAAGCGGCCGCACTTGCCGTTGCGGGTCAGGGGCGCATGCTTATCGTCGATATTGGCGGCGGCACGTCCGACTTTACCCTATGTGATCGCAAAGGTGACAAAACCGAGGTTTTGGCAAGCCGAGGTGTCCGCATTGGTGGCACCGATTTTGACCGTGTTCTCAGTTTACGCCATGCCATGCCTTTGCTTGGGTATGGTGCCCAGATCGGGGCTGAACTAAGCTCCAAAACACACTCTGCACCCAAAGCGTTGTTTCATGATCTGGCCAGTTGGGAAAAGATCGCATTCGTGTATGATCCGGCGTTGCTGCGCGAAGTGCGGCGCTGGGAACGCGTTGCCCAAGAACCGCTTTTGTTTGAACGTCTTGGTGAGGTCCTCGAAGCCCATTTGGGACACGATATTGCCTATGCGGTTGAGGCAGGAAAGATCGCTGCCAACGGCGCAGACTCCGGCGAAATCCTTCTCGATATTATTGAACGTGGCCTCTCAGTCGATTTACAACGTGACGCCATGCAAATGGCTTTGTCCGACTTTGCGACCGAGATCGGAACAAATGCATTGGGGACCCTCGCCGATGCAGGGTGCGCCCCAGATAGCGTCGATCAGGTGGTCTTTGTTGGTGGGTCCAGTTTGATGGCCATCATTCGCGAACAATTGGCTACCGCGCTGCCCAATGCCCGGCACGAAGACGCCGAAGTTTTCACCGCAGTTGTGCACGGGTTGGCGATCGCCGCCGCGTAGCGCTTGCCCGTTGGCTCACAAATGCGTATCCGGGTTTTATGTTTACTGTCTGCGCCCTCTACCACTTCACCCGATTTGATAACCCGGACGCATTGCGCGAACCGCTTTTAGACATATGCCGTGCCCAAAGCATCACCGGCACGCTTCTTTTGGCCCAAGAGGGTATAAACGGAACGATCGCTGGCCCGGCAAGCGGGATCGAAGCAACTCTGGCGCATATCAGATCGCTACCCGGTTGTGACACCCTCGAATGGAAACTGTCGTCCGCCCAAGATCGCCCCTTTGCCAGAATGAAAGTTCGGCTAAAGCGAGAAATCGTGACCATGGGGCAGCCCAATGTAGACCCCACATCTGACGTGGGAAACTATGTCGATCCCGCCGATTGGAACGATCTCATCTCAAGTCCAGACGTCGCGGTTATCGACACGAGAAACGACTACGAAGTGTCAATCGGAACGTTTGACGGTGCGATTGACCCGAAAACGGCGACTTTCCGTGACTTTCCAGAATGGTGGGAGCGAAACAAAGATCGCTTTCACAACAAACGTATTGCAATGTTTTGCACCGGCGGCATCCGTTGCGAAAAGTCGACCAACTGGTTGAAACAGCAAGGTGTTGAAGATGTCTATCATCTTAAGGGCGGCATCCTAAAATACCTCGAAGACATTCCTTCCGAAGAGAGCACATGGAATGGCGAATGCTTTGTCTTTGATGGGCGGGTTTCTGTCGGGCATGGGTTGCAAGAAGGCCCACATCTGTTGTGCCATGCCTGCCGCAAACCGATTTTACCAGAAGACAAAAATCGGCCCGAATATGAACATGGCGTCTCCTGCCATCTTTGCGTTCACGACACGTCTGAGGACGACAAAACGCGTTTTCGCGAACGGCAAAAGCAAATTGCCCTCGCATCCGCCCGAGGAGAACGGCACCTGCACGCGGATGTCACGGAAGAACCCGAAAGCAAATAGCCGTTAGCGGTAACTCTGGGTGTTTGCGTTTTGGTCTGTTAAGCCTCGGGCAAAGCCTTGAGAGAGACGCCATGACCGATAAAATCCAAACTGCCGTGCTTGAAAACGAAATTGCCCGGATCACGGTTTTGTCGATCGGCTGTAGCATCCAAGACTGGCGCGTTCATGGCCGTCCGGTTGTTTTGGGTTATGCGGACGTCGAAGCCTATCGAACTAACCCTTGTGTCATGGGAAGTATCGTTGGTCGGATAGCCAATCGCACGGCGGGGGCGTCGTTTGAGTTGGACGGGAAACGCTGGCCGCTTCCCGCCAATGATGGGCCAAACCACATTCACGGCGGGCCGGGAGGTTTGGCTTGGCAGAACTGGACCTTGCATCAGAACAGCGCAACGTCAGTCGCATTGACGCTAAGGTCCGAGCATCTGGATCAAGGGTATCCGGGTTGCGTGGATTTCGAAGTTCAATTGACGCTAGATGGCACGGCTTTGACTTGGGTGATGACGGGAAAGCCGGATCGTGAAACGCCCATCAACCTTGCGCAACATGTGTATTTCAATCTGGCCGGGACGGGCAACGTTCTTGATCACAAGGTTCAGATCGGAGCCAATTATGTTACATCGACTGATCAAGCGCTCATTCCCACAGGCGAGAAACTACAGGTCGGCAATAGCCGGTTTGACTTTCGCCACGTGCAAACCCTCTCCGAGGCCGATCCGGAAAACTTGGGGTATGATTTGAATTTCGTCTTGGACAAGTCAAATAGCCCAAGTGCTCAAGTTTCTTCTCCGGACGGTATGACATTGAAATTATGGACAGATCAGCCCGGCCTGCAGTTTTATACGGCCAAGCATCTTTCGCGTCGCGGCGTGCCTATACAAGGGGCGAACCACGACCCTGACTGCGGGTTTTGCCTTGAAGCCCAGAGCTTCCCCAACAGTATTAACCAGCCCGGATTTGGTTCAATTGTTTACTCGCCTGACAATCCTTATCGTCAAAGGACCACAATAGAAATTGCTCCAACGGACTAACTTCTGCCAAACAACTTGCCCGACCTCTGATCGATCTTTGGGCCGTGCTTTTGTCCACCTTGGCCCCGAGACAAAAAGCAAAATCGATTCTACGGAAACGTTGCCAATCGAAAACTAAAACCCTTTCCGAAACGGCGATTTGGTTGGTGATTGACGAACCGCTTGGAATATCAACATGAGCCCCGCCTAATACATGTTATGTTGTTCGGACAGGTGAGCGCGTCTGCGGCTTAGTCAGAGAGCCAAATACATCAACGTTAATTAAAGATCGGAGTCTAGGTCTTGTGATCTGGGTCCATGGGCGTTCAGACTGAGCATGGCCTCGGCCTCCTGCGCTGAGGAAAACCAAGAGACGGCCTTCATATTCAAAATTGCACGAACACCCTGTGCCGAAGGAATTTCCAAGTGGATAGTCCGACCACAGATAGCAGCTAAATCCACCGATTGTCTGATCATAGGGGCAGTCAATTCATGGGAGAGATCCGGCTAGAAATAACCCCGAACCAAGCTGCCAGCTATCAGCGCCCAGCCATCCGCTATCACGAAAAAGGCTAGCTTGAATGGCAACGACACAATGGCCGGTGGAACCATCATCATGCCCATTGACATTAAAACGGCCGCTACGACGAGGTCGATAATAAGAAAAGGGAGAAAGATCAAAAACCCAACTTGAAATGCTCTCGCCACTTCGGACAGCATGAAGCTGGGTATCAAAACTGAAAGCGGTGCCTCTGGTTCCAAAATGGTTTGAGCGGCATCCGGACGCAAGTCAGCCATGGCACGGTAGGTTTCCGGATCGGCACGCGACGCCATGAACACTCGGAACGGTTTCAATATTTCAATGGCAGCGACATCGACTTCGACTTGCTCGTTGATCAGCGGCTCAACACCCAGAGTCCATGCCTCGGTGAACACCGGCTCCATGACAAAATAGGTTAAGAACAAAGCCAAGCTGACGATAAGCATATTAGGCGGTGATTGTTGCAATCCAACCGCTTGGCGTAGAATTGCCAACACAGTAACCATAAACGGAAAACAGGTGATCATGATAGCAATGCCAGGCGCAATGCTCAGCAACGTAATCAAGATGATTAGCTGTATGCTGGTTCCTGATACAGACCCACCCTCACCCAAATTGAATTCAAGCGATTGCGCCGCTGCTTCTGTACCAAACGCAACAGCAAAGACGGTCAAAAAAACCGCACATGTAACCGTCCAGATCTTCATGGGTTAGGCCGAGTTGTTGAGTTCTGAAACCTCTGTCAGGCGAACGGCGAGCTGACCTTGTCCGTCTCCTTCCATCACCTCCAAGACACCAATACCAATCAGTTTTTCACCAACATAGAGTTCCACCGGATCATCCAACTGTTTGTCCAAGCTCAGCACTGAACCAGCCGCAAGTTGCAGCAAATCTCGCACAAGTGGACGCGCTTTACCTACCGAAACGGTAATCTCTATCGGAACGGATGTAAAAGCTGTCGCCGTTTCCGTTCTAGTGGTCGTTTGCGGGTTATCCATTTGCCAATTTCCTCCGGTTGTCATGGGAGAAACCATCGACCGCTTCGGATACCGACGCGATCAGATCTCCAAGATCGATTTGTTTTTCAGTTTGTCCCAAACGGATGTCCGCCTGTTCATCCGCAAGCGTATCATCCTCAATCAGTTGGATAGGGAAGCTAAACTCCCCCTCTAGCAACGGGGCGACGGATTCAGTGTTTGATGGTGCGACGGCGACGACAACCTTTAGTGCCCCAATCTCCTGAGCCATACTTCGCAATTGCTCTACTATATGGTGTCCCAAGGTTTCGCGCGCCATTTGCGGCAGCAGAGCCGCGACCATTTCATCCAGCAAGGGAGCCATCGCATTCATCACTTGGCTGTAAGCTTCGTGATAGGTAAACGACAAATCCTGCAAATGCTGGCCAAACGCGCTGGAAATACGGCTTCGGTCATCTGATTGCGCTTTGACAGCGTCATCCCAACCGGCACGGTATCCATTTTCAAACGCTTCGAGTTTCTGGCCCTCGAGATCCGCTTCATTGAATGTCACTGCAGCGATTTCAGGCGTTTGAACTGAGACTTTGGAAAAGTCATCCAATAACTGGTGTAGCGAAGTCATGACGTTTCCTCTTTGTCTTCTTCGAGCCAGCTACGCAGAATTTCCACTGTTTCAGTTTTGCGCTCTTCAATGAGGTTTCTAAGTCGGTCGACTGGATCTTCACTTCCACCGCTACCATCCGGCATGTCAAAATCGACCATGCCCATGCCGCCGAAACCACCGCCATCAGCAACCATGGGCAAATCCTCAAAGCCACCAGCAGGTTCGATTTCCCCTTCCAAAACAGGCGAAGAATGATCCAAGGTCGATGGCAGTGCGCCAACGGCGTTTTCTGGCAAGGCGGTCGTCCCGCTACCTGAAGAGGCCAAAACCGGACGTACAACAAACAACCCGAGGATCAATGCGACAACAGCCAGAACACCCATCTGCAATAGGCGCATGGTATCGATGTTTCCAACAAACATACTGGGTTCGATTGGACCGGTTCCCAATCCTTCAGGACGTTCAAACGGCAAAGACCTAATAGTGATCTGATCGCCGCGCTCTTCTTCAAAACCGACGGCTGAAGAAACCAAATCCCCCAGCGCTTCAATTTCCGGATCCGGCAATGGAATAAATGTCTGAGAGCCGTCGTCCGCGGTTTCGTATGTTCCATTAACCAATACCGCAACTGTAAGACGTCGGATAGCACCTGGGACACGCGTAATTTCTCTCGTAGTTTCAGACACTTCATAATTCACCCGTTCGCGTGTCTCTGCCTTGGAGGACGAAGACGCATCGGCATTCCCGCCGTTTCCTTCAGGTAAATTAGACGCCACAGTTACATCTCCGCCGCCATTACTATCCGCTTTGTCATTGCGCTCTTCCGTGTCAGTCGACACAACGACTCGCCCTTCTGGGTCAAAGCTACGCTCGCGGATCAGTTCGCTTTCTGTGACAGTATCTACACTAACTTCTACAACCGCGTTTCCGACACCTACGCGTGCTTCCATCAGTCGTTGAACACGGTCGCGAAGTTGCAATGCCTTATCATCCGCCGTCGGACCTGTCGGGCTATCAGCATCAGCACCAATTAGGCCTCCTTTGCCGTCGATAACCGCCACATTCTCCGGAACCAAGCCAGGAACAGCCGACGACACAAGGTATTTCAAGGCTCTTGCTTGTTGTGGAGAAATCGCACCCCCACTTGGCGTTACCGATATAGAGGCCGAGGGCGTAACATCTCTCTGAAATGGGTTTGCGCTACTGTTTGCAATATGAACCCGTGCGTTGGCGATTGCAGGATTGGCTACAATAGTCCGAGCCAGTTCTCCCTCTTTTGCTCGCCAATACGCTGCATCAAACATCTGGGATGTTGTGCCAAAACCTGACAATCCATCTAGAAGCTCATAGCCTTGACCGCTATTTGCAGGCAGCCCTTCGCTTGCGAGCGTCAAACGCAGTGCGTCGCGCTCCGAATCAGGGACAAAAATCGCTCCACCGCGAACATCAAACTCAACTCCATGCCCCTCCAAAGCTTTGACAACGTCACCTGCCGCCCCGTTTTCCAGACCGGCATATAATAGTGACATGTTTGGTGCCGATGCCAAACGAGTCAGCCCCAATACGGCTATAATCATCGCAAATGTAGCCCCGATGACTACTATTCTTTGACGAATGCCTAAGGCACCCCAGACTGAAAAAACCTGCTGCAAGACTAACCTCCGCTCCAAACATTCTGTTCGGTTGTTCTGACTTTGGCGCATTCAGCTTAACAATCAGTTAGCCCATTTCTGTCAAAACGGTTTCACGGACAGAAAAGAGGTTTAATATGTCTGATGCTACCGTTGACGACGCAGACGTCGAAGAGAAGAAACCATCTAAACTTCCAATGATCATTGGGATTGTGCTGGCATTGGCCGGTGGCGGCGGAGGTTTCTTTGCGGTGCAATCGGGCCTGCTCGGCGGTGGACAAGAAGCTGCGGCACATGATTCGGGTTCGGAAGACCACGCTCAAGACGACGCCGTCGAAACTGCGCCATTACCGGATGTCTCCTTTATAGAGGTGCCGCAATTGGTGATTTCCCTAGGCCCTCGGGCGCAAGCCAATCACTTGCGATTTAGAGCAAGCTTGGAAGTGCCGAAAAAACACGCCGTTGAAGTCGAAGGTATTTTGCCCCGAGTTCAAGACGTACTGAACAGCTACCTTCGCGCTTTGGAACCTAGGGATCTTGAAGCTCCAGGTGCTCTCATCAAACTGCGTGGTCAAATGCTACGTAGAGTCAGACTGGTTGCCGGAGAAGGGCGCGTTCGCGACCTTTTGGTGCTTGAATTTGTACTAAACTAACAAAGGGGACAGGAATGGAAATGATCGCAGATATTCTGCTTGTCGCGGGCGCTTTGGGTGCTGGATTCTACTGTTTTATTCTTGCCAAGCGGCTGACACGTTTTACCGATTTGGAGAACGGTGTCGGTGGTGCAGTTGCTGTCTTGTCTGCACAAGTTGACGATCTAAGCAAAACATTGGCAAGCGCACAGAAAAGTGCGGGGGATTCGTCGAAGTCGTTGGGAGAACTTACAGAACGGGCGGAAGATGTGGCCCGTAGGCTTGAATTGCTTGTGGCGTCTATGCACGATTTACCGCAAACCGGTACCACTCACAGCGCCCCCCCTGCAACAACACCGGAAAAAGCTGACCCTGTGTTTGTGCGCCATCAGCGCAACTGAGGTGAAAAATGTTTAAGACAAAATCATCTGGAAACAAGAAACGATCCCGTCGCAAAGCAAAAGGTGCACTCTCTGCGATTGGAGCCCTGCTGCTCGCCTCTGCTGCTCTTAGAATTGGCGTTGGAGCAGGGGAAGCCTTTGCTCGTGAAGGCGGCGATGGGGCTCCAACTGCTGCTTTGACAGAAGTAGCTGAAAAACACGAAGCAGAACAAATTACCCCAAATGAAATTGCCGACGAAGACATTTCTCCATTGCTGAAAGCACTCAATGAGCGAGAAGCGCAGGTAGAAAAGCGCGAACATGAAATCGCTATGAGAATGAAAACACTTTCTGTTGCCGAGCAGGAAATTGAACGAAAGCTCAGTGCTTTGATAAATGCTGAAGAGCGGTTGCGTGCCACAATGTCTCTCGCTCAAAACGCTGCCGAAGACGACATTACACGCTTGACGGATGTTTATGCCAATATGAAACCGAAACAAGCCGCTGCATTGTTTGAAGAAATGGACCCTGAGTTTTCGGCCGGCTTCTTGGCTCGGATGCGGCCAGACACGGCAGCCGGCATAATGGCCGGGCTAAGCCCTTCGGCGGCATATACGATCAGCGTTGTGTTGGCCGGTCGCAATGCCCAGGTGCCCAAAGAATAGAAGAATCATTTGGCAATTGGCAAAGCTTTGCTTGAACACAGCAACGTGACACATCTTGTCTCGATCCTGGGATTGATTTTCAAGCCATTTTGCGCAAGATGATCGCCGTTTACCAATTTAGGAATAGTGCTGCCATGATCACTCGTCGAACTTTCGTCGCCGCCGCAACGTCATCCCTTGCGTTGCCCGCTCTCGCTTTCGAAGTTGATCCGGTATTCCGCCCGCAAACGGTAGGAATCAAAAAAGACCTCGAGCCGGGTCAAATCTTGATTCTTCCACGCGCCCATTTCTTGTACTTTGTGACCGATCAAGGCCAGGCACGCCGCTATGGGGTAGGTGTTGGCAAGGCTGGGTTGGAATTCACAGGAACCGCAAAAATTGGTGCCAAAAAAGAGTGGCCAACTTGGCGACCAACCGATGAAATGATTGAGCGCGACCCGCATTTGTACGGTAAATTTGCGGGCACCGACTACGTTCAACCGGGCGGCCCAAGCAATCCCCTAGGTGCCCGTGCCCTTTACCTTTTCCAAAACGGTCGCGACACTTTTTTCCGTATCCATGGAACCACGGCACCAAAATCGATTGGGCGTTCTGTTTCCAATGGATGTATCCGCATGCTCAATGAACATGTCGAAGACCTGTACGAACGTGTGCCGATTGGCTCCAAAGTAACTGTACTCTAACCAAGGGTCATGAAAGAAATTTGATAGGAGGCCGGGTCGCGTTGCGGTCCGGCTTTTTGTTTCGGATTTTCTCTGTGCGGCCCATTTTCGCCGGTGCTATGCCACAATCCCGCCATGTTCAAAGTGCTTTAATCAATTCGAAAGACCTGAGGCACTATCGTTGCACAGGATGGAGGCGAGGAAATGGCTGTTGTGGCAATTTTAGTTGGAAGTGTTTTAGGACTTTTTGCCGGGTTGGTCGGTTTCTTGTTTTTTGGCATGTCTCTCGCCTCTGCTTTTGCTCTTTACCTCATGTGTGGGATCGGGATGGGGACACTCACAACTCTTTGCACCGTAGTTGCCTGCCTACTGTCGCCAAAGTCGCAACTTTCTCCGGTGTGACAACGGGATGACTAAAGTCGCGACAACAGAGTTTCGACTTTAGGCCCTACGACATCAACAATCTTCTTTACACCTTCTGGATTGGGGTGAATTCCGTCGTGCTGCATATACTTCGCCACCGCAGTTGGTGTTCGCTTCTCTCCTAAACCGGCAAAGAAGCTGTCGAGAAAGACAGCATCGTACTTGGCCGCAAGCTCAGGATAAATTGCGTCGAACTGAGTTTTGTAATCTGCCCCAAAATTTCCCGGCGCTTCCATTCCTATCAGCAGAACTTCCATCTCATGCTTTTGCGCGACTTGTAGAATGCCCTCAATGTTGCGGCGCGCCTCGTCTGGGGCAACTCCGCGCAGCAAGTCATTGCCGCCCAAGGTGACAATCATTGCATCAATATTCGAAGTCAGTGACCATTCAACCCGCGCCAATCCGCCTGCCGACGTATCGCCAGAGACACCGCCATTTACAATCGTTACATCATGGCCACGTTCAGCCAACCAAATTCTCAACTGTGGGACAAATCCGTCTTGCTCAAATAGGCCGTAGCCCTGCGTTAAACTGTCTCCTAACGCTAAAATGTCTATGGTTTCCGCAACTGCGGCGGTCGCCGATAGAAAAACTCCTACTACCGCGGCCTTGCAGCCCGTACTTAGCAACCCATATCTGAAAAAACGCTTCATCGTCGGACCTTTCCCCATGCCTGATCCTGTACTCTCTCTCCAAGATGTCACTTTGCGCCTGCGAGGCAATGCCGGAGAGGTAGAAATCTTGCATGGAATTAGCCTAGACGTCGCAAAAGGCGAAAGTTTGGGACTTATTGGCCCTTCTGGTTCCGGGAAATCGTCTCTTTTGATGGTTATGGGCGGGTTGGAAAAGGCCTCCGGCGGGACGGTCACAGCACTGGGCCAGGACTTAACCGCCTTAGATGAAGATCAACTAGCGCGATTTAGGCGCGACCACATGGGCGTTGTTTTCCAATCCTTTCATTTGATCCCGACCATGACTGCCCTTGAAAATGTGGCAACACCTCTGGAACTGGCCGGAAAAAAAGATGCTTTTGAACGAGCCGCAGCTGAGCTTGACGCTGTCGGACTTGGACATCGGGCCGATCATTACCCGGCTCAAATGTCGGGTGGTGAACAACAACGTGTCGCACTCGCGCGTGCGCTTGCGCCGCGCCCTGACATTTTGTTGGCGGACGAGCCAACCGGTAACCTTGATGGTCAGAACGGCCAAGCCATTATGGATTTGATTTTCGGCCTATCCGAACGGCACGGCGCGACGCTTGTGCTTGTCACACACGCGCCTGAACTTGCCGCGAGGTGTGACAGAACCATTCGCTTGAATGATGGGCTGATCGACCCTGCACAGAAAGCTGCAGAATGAGTTGGCGTATTTCAACCCGCTTCGCCCGACGGGAATTGCGTGGTGGCTTGCATGGCTTCAGGATTTTCATTGCTTGCCTTGCCCTCGGGGTGGCCGCGATTGCCGGGGTCGGATCGGTCAGATCTGCTATTCAGCTCGGCTTGACCGAACAAGGGGCTGTGTTGCTAGGTGGCGATGCCAAGGCAGAGTTCACCTACCGCTTTGCAGATGAAACCGAGCGAGCGTGGTTGGAAAGCATCTCAAACTCGATCTCTGAAGTGACAGATTTCAGATCGATGGCGGTTGTTGACCATGACGGCACCGACGAACGGGCGCTCACACAGGTGAAATCTGTGGACGACAATTACCCGCTATTGGGGGACGTCGTTCTGGACCCACCGATGGCAATCTCAGATGCTTTGTCAGGCCAAGGTGCGCTCATGGCTCCGGCTTTGGCAGATCGCCTAGGTTTGACTCCCGGCGACGCTTTTCGATTGGGCACCCAAGATTTCACCCTTAGCGCAATTCTTGTGCGCGAACCCGATGATGCCGGGGATGGGTTTGGCCTTGGGCCCCGAACCATCGTTAAGACAAAGGCCTTAGAAGGGTCCGGGCTTTTGGCCCCCGGTTCGCTATTCGACACAGAATACCGCATGACGCTTCCCGTGGGCACCAACCTTGATGCCCTTGCTGACAAAGCCAAGGCCGAGTTCGAACGTACCGGGTTAAAATGGCGCGACGCGCGAAATGGGGCCCCGGGGGTTGCTCGTTTTGTTGACAGACTTGGCAGCTTTCTTGTTCTGATCGGCCTGTCTGGCCTTGCCGTGGGCGGCGTTGGTGTCTCGGCGGCGGTACGCGCGTATTTGGCCCGCAAGACATCTGTCATTGCGACTTTACGCACATTGGGCGCGACCCGAGCCGTGATTTTTCAAACCTATTTCCTACAAATTGGTGCCCTAAGCTTGGTTGGCATCGCCATTGGTCTGCTCCTTGGTGGGCTTGTACCCATTCTGTTAGGCCCGTTGATCGGCGCGGCGCTTCCTATTCCAGCTGTTTTCACCCTTCATCCCGGCCCTTTGGCCGAGGCCGCTCTGTATGGCGTGCTCACCGCTTTGGTGTTCACCTTGTGGCCCTTGGCCCGCGCCGAGGAAGTGCGTGCTGCGACACTGATGCGTGACGCCTTGGAAGGTGCTAACCGCCTCCCTGCCGCAAGATACATCATCGCGACGCTGATCCTCCTTGGGCTTTTGGTTGGCTCGGCAATGCTCTTCTCCGGCAACGCCTTTTTGACAATTTGGACCGCAGGCGGCATTCTTGCTGCACTTCTCATCCTGACGCTAGCGGCACAGTTGATCCGCGCAATCGCCCGCCGGTCGGCCCGCCGGGTGCGCGGGCGCCCGATTTGGCGATGGGCTTTGGCCGCGATTGGAGGACCGGGGGAAAGCGCCGGTGCGGTTGTTATCTCTTTGGGTCTTGGCCTGTCCGTTCTAGCCGCAGTCGGTCAGATTGACGGCAATCTGCGTAGCGCAATTGCCCGCGATTTGCCGGATGTTGCGCCCTCCTACTTCTTTGTCGACATTCAAAAAGAACAGATGTCCGGTTACCTTGAGCGACTTGAAAATGACCCGGCGGTGTCGCGGATCGACAGTGCACCAATGCTACGCGGGATCATCACAAGAATTAGCGGGCAGAATGCTAGGGATGTGGCAGGTGAACATTGGGTTGTGCGCGGTGATCGCGGCATCACCTACGCCGCTGAACCGGATGAACGGTTCACAATCACACAAGGCGAATGGTGGCCCAAGGACTATAGCGGCCCGCCACAGATTAGCTTTGCCGCCGAAGAAGGTGAAGAGCTTGGCTTGGAACTGGGTGATACCCTAACGCTCAATATTCTAGGGCGCGACATCACCGCCACGATCACCAGTTTCCGAGAGGTCGATTTCTCGACTGCCGGTATTGGCTTTGTCATGACGTTGAACCCCTCGGCGCTGCAAGGTGCGCCGCACTCCTTCATTTCCACGGTCTACGCCGAAGAAGAGGCCGAAGCGCAGATTTTGCGCGATCTGGCCAATACCTATCCAAACATCACGGCGATCCGTGTACGCGATGCCATTGATCGGGTTTCCGAAATGCTGGCCGGGATTTCCGACGCTGTGCGCTGGGGGGCCGGGGCAAGCCTTTTGACCGGTTTCCTTGTTTTGATTGGGGCCGCTGCCGCCGGAGAAGGGGCCCGCACTTACGAAGCCGCAGTTCTGAAAACCTTGGGGGCGTCGCGCCCGCGCATTTTGGCAAGCTTTACCTTGCGATCGGCCTTGTTGGGTGCCTCCGCTGGGTTGGTTTCCCTTGGGGCGGGCATTGCAGGCGGTTGGGCCGTTTTAACATTTGTGATGGAAACCGAATTCACGGTGATTTGGGGCTCTGCCTTTGGTGTGATCGTGGGCGGCATTTTCGCAACTTTGCTTGCTGGCCTTGGATTTGCCTGGCGACCATTGGCGCAAAGGCCTGCATCAGTGCTTCGAACGCGCGAATAGTCACCTTGAATCAGCTGGCGGAGGCTGGCAATCACTTTGCAATTGCAGCAATTACCGGACGGACCCATGACCGATTCCCTGCCTATGCCGATTACCGCCCCGCTGACCAAAGCCCAGCGCACTCAGTTGTTGAACTTGGTGCGCCGCGCGGCCAAAGCCGAAATCATGCCGCGCTTTCGCCAATTGGGTGCGCATCAAATCGATACCAAATCCGGCCCTCAGGATTTGGTGACTGATGCCGACAAAGCCGCTGAGGCGATGATCACCCGCGGCGTCTTGGGCATGTTCCCGCACGCTTTGGTGGTTGGCGAAGAACACGCATCCGACAACCCCAAAATCATCGACAAAATCGCCGAGGCGGAACTTTGCTTTACCATTGATCCCGTTGACGGCACTTGGAATTATGCAAATGGGCTGACGTGTTTTGGCGTGTTCGTTTCTATTTTGCGGTTTGGCAAGCCTGTTATGGGTCTGCTTTACGATCCGGTCATGAACGATGTGATCATCGCGGACGAAGAGACACCTACAATTCTCGTCGGCCCGCGCGGCATGCGCCGCAAGGTCAAAACGTCTGACGGTGGTCCCATTGAAACGCTCAAGGGCTACGTCCCGCTATCTCTGCTACCAGAGGACAAACAAGCCGACATGGCGGCAACCTACCCCCGGTTTTCGCGCGTGAACACGTTGCGCTGCTCGCTCCACGAGTTCCGCATGCTGGCGCAGGGCAATGTTGACTTCATCCTATCCGCCAAGCTGACCCCTTGGGATCAACCCGCTGGCGTCGTTGCGGCGCGTCAGGCCGGGGCGCATGTGGCAATGCTGGATGGCTCCGAATATCGTGGCGACACCCGCGAGGGGTACCTGTTGTCGGCATGTAATGTCGAAACATGGGGCCGGGTTCGCGACATGTTTGATTTCCTGATCGACAAACCCGCCCAAGAACCTGATGCGGATCAGGACCCAGACGGCGACAGCGCCGATAGTTAAAGCAAAAGCCCCGGAATTCTCCGGGGCTTTCTTTTTAGTCGTCTTCGAAATCCGACATCGGCGGACAGGTACAGATCAGGTTCCTGTCTCCATAGGCATTGTCGACCCGGTTCACGGGTGGCCAGTATTTGTCGACTCGGAAGGCACCGGGTGGGAAACACCCTTGTTCTCGAGAATAGGGACGGTCCCAATCGCGAACCAAGTCTTCCATTGTATGCGGAGCAAATTTGAGAGGGTTGGCCTCTTGATCAATCTGCTTGTCTTCGATGGCGCGAATTTCTTCGCGGATCGCCAGCATCGCATCACAGAACCGGTCCAGCTCGGCCTTGGTTTCGGATTCTGTCGGCTCAACCATCAAGGTGCCCGCCACTGGCCAGCTCATGGTTGGTGCGTGGAATCCGCAATCGATTAGACGCTTTGCAATGTCTTCAACGGTCACACCGGCACTATCGGCAAAGGGGCGCACGTCAAGAATACACTCATGCGCCACGCGCCCGTCCGTGCCGCGATACAACACGTCATAGGCCCCTTCGAGCCGTTTCGCGATGTAATTGGCATTCAAAATCGCGACCCGCGTCGCCTGAGTAAGGCCTTCACCCCCCATCATGAGCACATAGGCCCATGAGATTGGTAACAAGGACGGCGACCCAAACGGAGCCGCGCTCACTGCGCCGTTTTCGGTTTGCGGATCACCCGGAAGATGCGGCACCAAATGCGCCTTGACCCCGATTGGTCCCATGCCGGGACCCCCGCCGCCATGCGGAATGCAGAACGTCTTGTGCAGGTTCAGGTGACTCACATCGCCCCCCAGATCACCGGGACGGGACAGCCCGACCATGGCGTTCATATTCGCGCCATCGATATAGACCTGACCGCCATGCTCGTGGGTAATCTCACACACTTCGGTGACGGTTTCCTCAAACACACCATGCGTGCTGGGATAGGTGATCATGCAAGCGGCAAGGTTTTCCGAGTGCTTTTCCGCCTTGGCGCGGAAATCGGCAACATCAATGGAGCCGTTGTCGTCACATTTCACCGCCACAACTTTCCAGCCAACCATATGCGCGCTTGCCGGGTTGGTGCCGTGGGCGTTTGTCGGGATCAAACAAACATTGCGATGCCCTTCGCCGCGTGCGGTTTGCCAATCACGAATGGTCAGCAACCCGGCATATTCTCCCTGCGCACCAGAATTCGGCTGCATGGAAAAGTCATCATAACCGGTAATCTGGCATAGCTTATCGCTTAGATCGCCAATCAACTCGGCATAGCCCTGCGCCTGATCCAGTGGAACATAAGGGTGGATCATCGAAAATTCACGCCAGCTCACTGGCATCATTTCCGCCGCCGAGTTGAGCTTCATCGTGCAAGACCCAAGTGGGATCATTGCCCGATCCAACGCCAAATCGCGGTCGGCGAGGCGACGCATATAGCGCATCATCTCGGTTTCAGCACGGTTCATGTGGAACACATCGTGCTGAAGGTAATCCGTTTCGCGGATCAGCCCTTCGGGAAGCATATATTCGGCGGTGTAATCGTCGTCCTTGCGCACAAGGCCAAAGGCCCGCCAAACTGCTTCGATGGTTTCGGGGCGGGTCCGTTCGTCCAAAGTGATGCCCACTTTGGTTTTGCCGACACGACGCAAGTTAATGCCTTCGCGAACTGCAGCTTGAAGAACGCCGCGCTGGAGCAAGCCCACATCAACGGTGATCGTGTCAAAGAACGCTTTGGGTTCCACGGCGAAACCTGCGGCCTCAAGCCCTTTGGCCAGCCGAACCGTTTTGCGATGAATACGCTGCGCGATGGCACGAAGCCCTTGGGGCCCATGAAACACCGCGTAAAATCCGGCCATAACAGCCAACAACGCCTGTGCGGTACAGACATTCGAGGTCGCTTTTTCGCGGCGGATGTGTTGTTCGCGGGTCTGAAGCGATAGGCGATAGGCCCGGTTGCCATGGCTATCAATCGACACCCCAACAATCCGCCCCGGCATGGCGCGTTTAAAGGCATCGCGACAGGACATATAGGCCGCGTGCGGGCCACCATAACCAACTGGAACACCAAATCGCTGAGTCGATCCAACGGCGATATCCGCGCCCATTGCACCCGGTTCTTTCAACAGACACAGGGCCAGCGGATCAGCAGTGACAATCCCAATGGCCTTGTTGGCATGCAAAGCCTCCATTTCGGCCGTGAAATCACGGACCTGACCATGGGTACCCGGATATTGGAAGATCGCGGCGAAAACCTTATCGGCCTCAAGGTCATCAGGCGATCCAACAATCACCTCAATGCCTAGGGGTTCGGCCCGCGTTTTCATCACGGCGATGTTTTGCGGGTGGCAGTTTTCGTCAACAAAAAACGCCTTGGCTTTCGACTTGGCCACGCGCTGCGACATGGTCATCGCTTCGGCACAGGCTGTGGCCTCATCCAACAACGACGCGTTGGCAATTTCCAAACCGGTCAAGTCGCTGACCATGGTTTGATAGTTCAACAACGCCTCTAGGCGCCCTTGTGAAATCTCGGGCTGGTAGGGCGTATAGGCCGTATACCACGCCGGATTTTCCAGAATATTCCGCTGAATCGCCGGAGGGGTCACTGTGCCGTGATAGCCTTGACCAATCAGCGACGTCAGAACCTTGTTTTTCGAGGCAGTGACCCGCATCCGGTGGATCAACTCCCGTTCGGACAACGGGCGGCCAAAGTCCAGAGGCTCGGTTTGGCGAATGTTTTCAGGCACAGTTTGCCCAATCAGCTCGTCCAAATCACGAACACCTAATTCGTCAAACATTGCCTCCATTTCAACAGGAGACGGGCCAATATGACGCCGGTTGGCAAAGTCATAGGGCAGATAGTCAATCGGATCGTAGGTCATAGCGTCCTCCTCCAGTGGGCTTACACCCCTGGTTTCTTCTTTCCCAAAATATCCCGGGGGAACACCCGAATGGGTGTGGGGGCAGCGCCCCCAGTTCCGCGTTACGTCAACCGATAAAGTTCTTATAGGCCGCTTCATCCATGAGCTCGTCGAGCGCGCTCATGTCTTCCAGCTTCATCTTAAAGAACCACGCTTCGCCTTCGGGATCTTCGTTCACCTTGCTCGGCTCATCCACGATAGGAGAGTTCACTTCGACGATTTCGCCATCAAGCGGGGCAAGAATATCAGACGCCGCCTTGACCGATTCGATCACCACGACCTCTTCGTCTTGGCTGACTTCGGTACCGGCCTCGGGAAGCTCCACAAAGACCACATCCCCCAACTGTTCCGCCGCGTGGTTGGTGATCCCAACCACAACAACATCACCTTCTACCCGCAACCATTCATGCTCTTCGGTATATTTCATCACGCTCTCCCTATTCAGCGTTTGAAGCCTGGTTTAACAAACGGCAATGCTGCAACCTGAACCGGTTGGCGCTTGCCACGTAATTCTCCGTACACAACCGTTCCCGGTTCTGATTTTTCTGTGGGCACATAGCCCATCGCCACTGGGCCACCAACTGTTGGGCCAAAGCCACCCGATGTGACCTTGCCGATCGGATCTCCGCCCTCGGCCTCGGCAAATAATTCCACGCCTTCGCGCATCGGGGCGCGACCTTCGGGGCGCAATCCAACTCGGGCGTTTGCAGCGCCCTCTGCGAGTTCCTTTAGGATGATATCGGCTCCGGGAAATCCGCCTTCTCGGTCTCCGCCGGTGCGACGAATCTTTTGAATGGCCCATTGCAGACGCGCCGCCACAGGGGTCGTTGTGGTATCAATGTCATGACCATAAAGGCAAAGCCCGCCTTCAAGCCGAAGGCTATCGCGCGCACCAAGACCAATTGCCTCAACACGCTCATCGGCCAGCAACGCCTCGGCCAAGGCCACAGCCGTCTCGTTAGGCACCGAAATTTCGTATCCGTCTTCGCCGGTATAGCCAGAGCGCGACACCCAACAGGCGGCCCCCAGCAAGTCGACCGTCGCGACATCCATGAATTTCATGCCCGCAACCGCTGGGTCCAGCGCCGCCAGAGCCGCTTCGGATTGTGGCCCCTGCAAAGCAAGCAAGGAGCGATCATTGATTTGGTCGACGGTGATGCCACGTGGCTCCAACGTCGCACGCATATGCGCAATATCGGCGTCTTTGCATGCCGCATTGACCACAACAAACAAGTGGTCACCGCGATTGGCAATCATCAGATCGTCTTCGATCCCACCGGCATCATTTGTGAAAAAGCCATATCGCTGACGGTTTTCAGCCAAGCCAGCAACGCTGACAGGAACCAAGGTTTCTAGCGCCAAGGCCACATCCGGCCCGCGCAGAATCACTTGCCCCATATGGCTGACATCAAAAAGGCCCGCCGCCGCGCGGGTGTGCAGGTGCTCCTTTAGGACCCCTGCCTTGTACTGAACCGGCATCGAATAGCCAGCAAACGGCACCATCTTGGCACCAAGGCCAACATGCAAATCATTCAGCACGGTTGTTTTTAAATCGTCGCCCATAACGTCGCCCAAGCGCCCCCCATTGGTTCCCCGAACCAACGCGCGCGTGGTCAGGCATCACCGACACGGGTCATCCGTGCCGCTCATGCCCCCTCTGTCCTGACGCCTGAGATCGCTATCCCTTCGGCGGACGCTTGCGCGCCTCTCTCCAGAGTGTGTACCCCATGGCGGTCCTGAAGCCTGAGAGTTTCCGGGGCGGTTGCTCCTTCGGCACTGACCTTTCGGCCAGTTCTCCCGTCATGGTGGGTATCTCTTAGAGGATTGCCTGAGCCTTCGCAACAGAATCGTCAGAATGCGTCACATTGCACCGAATTTCCGGCGCCATGATCTCTAACAGGCCGACATTGTCGCAAACCAATGCGTCCAACGTGATCGGATCCAACGTTTCATAGAAGGCGTTGGACGCATCGTGCAGCGCGCTGCGCAGCCGGCACGACTCTGTCAAAGGGCAGGTGTTATCAACATCGGCAAAGCATTCAGCAATCGGCACCGGAGCCTCAAGCGCGCGGAAAATATCACCGATCACGATGTCAGTCGCCGGGCGACCCAGTTCCAAACCACCGTTGCGACCGCGCTGGGTATGCAAATATCCCATTTGGGCCAACTGATTGATCACTTGGGCGAGGTGGTTTTCAGATGCATTGCAACGGGCTGCGATCTCGGATTTGGTCACAAGACGATCAGTGTTTGCGGCGCAATACATCAGCACACGCATAGCTATATTGGTTCTTTTGGTAACGCGCACAACGGATACTCCGGGCTGCTTCGGTTGGCGACGTTATGACATTCTCGTGAAAAGATGGGTTTGACTTACGTCAATCAATGAAAATATTTGCGATATGACACATGCATATTTCTTTGGTTATGGGAGTTTAGTTGATCAACGCACCCATGCATACGCCCCGACCCAACCCGCCAAAGCTTCGGGTTGGGCGCGAGCTTGGTGTGCCACACCCGACCGGAATCTGTGTTTTCTAACGGCGATTCGCGATGCCAACTGTGCGATTTTGGGGTTGCTGGCACCAGTTCCAAGTCAAGATTGGAGCGTTTTAGATGAACGGGAACGGGCCTATGAACGCCATGAGGCCAGTTCCGACATTGACCATTCCGCGCCCGGATCATCGATTGCGATCTATTCGGTGTCCGACCACCGCAGGTCTATTCCGACCGCCAAGAACCCAATCCTATTGTCTTACTTAGACGTTGTCATTCACGGCTATTTGCAAGAGTTCGGCGCGGACGGGGCGGCACATTTCTTTTCCACAACCCAAGGCTGGGAAGCCCCTATCCTCAATGATCGAAGCGAACCGATTTACCCCAGATCGCAAACCTTGGGTGACGCCACGCGCCAAACCGTCGACAGTGCACTAGCGAGATTCGGCAGCACCATCATCGACGCCTAGAACCGCCCTCTTGTCTTTCTTTGGTCCCAAAATCAGCGGGGCTCAGCCAAGCTAAGCCCCAAGAAGCTTTGAGTCTCAGCTCGCCAATGCGCGCGCAGGGACCTTTTGCAAAAGCTGCATCACATCGGCCATTTCCGGCCCACGTTCCTGACCGGTCATCGCTTTGCGCAGCGGCATGAAAAGACCTTTGCCCTTACGTCCCGTGGCTTCTTTGACCGTTTTGGTCCAATTGCCCCAGGTGTCAGCGTCAAACGGACCTTCAGGCAACAAGGCCATTGCCTGCGCGATAAACTCTTTGTCCTCATCGGCGACCAATGGCTCGGCCCCTTCGCTGAAGAGTTTCCACCATCCCGCAAGATCACCGCGTACGGTGATGTTTTCGCGACATACTTTCCAGAACAGCTCGGCTTTGTCCGCCGGAACGCCCGCCGCCGCAACATCATCGGCGACATCTGCCAAAGACAAGCCATGAAGCTTGCGCGCCGTCAGCGGAAACAGGTCTTGAACATCAAACTTGGTCGGAGCCGAGCCGAACTGTTTGGTTTCAAACCCATCTGCAATCTCTTCTAGTGACATGCGCAATTCGACCGGCTGGCTTGACCCCAGACGTGCCATCAGGCTCAGCAGGGCCTCTGGTTCGACGCCTTGCTCACGCAGATCGCGCAACGCAAGCGTGCCCAACCGCTTGGACAGCGATTCGCCCTGAGGGCCGGTCAGCAACGAGTGGTGTGCAAATTCCGGCGGGGTGCCGCCCAGCGCGCGGATCATCTGAATCTGCGTCGCGGTGTTGGTCACGTGGTCATTGCCGCGCACCACATTGGTCACGCCCATGTCCATATCGTCACAAACAGACGCAATGGTATAAAGGACCTGCCCATCGGCGCGGATCAGAACCGGATCAGACACCGATGCCGCATCGATCGACACATCGCCCAGAATACCATCGTTCCATTCGATCCGCTCGTGGTCGAGTTTGAACCGCCAAACGCCATTGCCACGCTCGGTGCGCAGAGCGTCTTTTTCTTCATCCGTCAGGTCCAAAGCCGATCGGTCATAGACCGGTGGCTTGTGCATATTCAAAAGCTTTTTGCGCTTTAAGTCCAACTCAGTCGGTGTCTCAAATGCCTCATAAAACCGGCTCATCTCACGCAGCTTGTCGGCGGCATCGGCGTAACGATCTAACCGGTCCGATTGGCGCTCAATCCGATCCCATGTTAGGCCCAGCCATTCTAGGTCTTGCTTGATCGCATCCACATATTCTTCTTTCGAGCGTTCGGGATCGGTGTCGTCGATACGCAGAATGAATTGACCGCCGGATTTGCGGGCAATCAAATAGTTGAACAGAGCGGTGCGCAAATTGCCCACGTGGATATAGCCGGTGGGCGAGGGTGCAAATCGTGTAACGGTCATGGGCGGCCTCCTGTCAGGGGCGTGGTTTCAGGGGCAATGTTTCAGGCGCGTGTGTTTTCATACGTGCACGGGTTTGTCCAGTTCTGCCTGACACCTATGGCGCGATTCTGGCCTTTCCAGTGCACGGTTGTCTTGGCATGTTGGCGTTAACAAAGAGGTTACCATGTCAGCGATTCTTACCGTTACGCTCAACCCTGCCCTTGATCTTGCCACGTCTGTTGGTCAGGTGGTGCCAAATCTCAAGCTGCGCTGCGGTCCGGAAACGGCGGAACCGGGTGGTGGTGGTGTCAATGTGGCCCGGGCCATCATGCAATTGGGTGGACAGTCACAGGCCTTGGTCGCGTTGGGCGGCCATACCGGCAAAGCATTGGAAACATTGCTTGCGGATCAAAGGCTTGCCACCATTCGCATCGAAGCACCCGCCGAAACCCGGCACAGCTTTGCCGTCACTGACCAGAGCAGCGGCGAACAATACCGGTTTGTTTTGGCAGGGCCAACTTGGACCGATGCTCAGCTGGACCAGATGCTCGATCAACTCGACTCTGTTGCGCCACAAGACGCCTTTGTCGTTTTGTCAGGAAGCATGCCTCCCGGTGCAAAACCCGGTTTCATCCCTCATGCCTGTGCTCGGCTTGGCTCGGGTCGCAAACTGGTGGTTGATACATCCGGTGCGCACCTGGAAGCACAAGCAAAGGGGCCAAAACCCGCGCCCTTTGTGTTGCGCATGGATAGCCATGAGGCTGAAACCTTGTCTGGCCTTGCCCTCGAAACCCAAGCCGAAAGCGCCGCTTTCGCCGAAGAACTGCGACAACGTGGTGCCGGACGATTGGTGATTATTGCGCGCGGCAAGGATGGGTCTGTGATGGCGGACGGCACCGGGCTTTGGCATGTGAATGCATCAAACGAAACAGTTGTGAGCGCCATTGGTGCCGGTGATAGTTTTGTTGGGGGTTTTGTCATGGGTCTGGCGCAGGGCGAAACGCCCCCTGAAGCCCTACGTTTCGGTGCCGCCGCCGCATCGGCCGCCGTTATTAGCGAAGGCACGCAGCTTTGCCACCGCAGCGATTGGGACCGCCTATTGCCGCTTACCGAAATCACCAAACTCTGACGTGCTCTAATGTCAGAAAGTGTAATCGGTTGGAGTGAGAGATTTCGAACGCCCGGCCCCTGCCTCCCGAAGACAGAGCTCTATCAGGCCGAGCTATACTCCGAATCCGGTTGCTGGATAGACATTTCCCTTTGAAATTACAGAACTATTTTGGGTCTTTCGTGGAAGGATCCATCAGACTTCCGACCCTCGGTCCGGCGGGCAATCCAATCCGGGTCCGCGTCCTTAGCACTGGCTTGTTGGAGGAGACGTCGCTGTCGGATTCTCTGCGCAAAATGTAGAGCCCGCTCAGAATAATAATTCCGGCACCAATAAAGGTGGCCGTGTCGGGAACTTCGTCAAAAAACAATGCGCCAAACAGAGCTGCCCACAGGATTTGGGAGTACTGCATCGGCGCGACCATAACCGCTTCGCCACGCTGATACGCCATGATGAGCAGAAACATCGCGACTAAAACCATCGCTGATACAACAGCCAGCAAACCCAAATCACCAATGGGAACAGGGCGATACACGAAGGGTAGGGCAATTGCCATCAGCACAAAGTTGGTCATCATCGGATAAAGGATCATGACAACGGTACGCTCGCTGGCACCAACTTTACGCACAACAATCGAGTTCAGCGCACCTGTGATCGCAGACATCAACGCCGCAGCATGGCCAAGGCCAAACTCCGCCCCTCCTGGTCGCAGCACAACCATAACCCCGCATAGCCCAGCCAAAACAGCCAACCCACGGCGCAAACGCACCTTTTCGCCGAGAATCGGGATTGCAAGAACCGTGATCAGCAACGGGGCCGCAAATAAAATTGCATAAACTTGGGCAAGGGGAAGGACCGAAAACGCGTAAAACGCCCCAAGGGCCGCGAACGATCCGGACACACTGCGCAAAGCAATCCAGCCCGGGTGGTTGGGGCGCAACGTACCCGGTTGCACATCGCGCATCATGATCACGCTGATGATCGGAAAGCTGAAAAGAGCACCGAAGAACAGGATTTGAATGGCCGAATAACTGCTTCCCAAAAGCTTGATGATCACATCATGCGTGGCAAACACGGCAAAGGCAGCCAACCCCAAAAGGGCGGCATGCAGCGACGAATTTGATGAGGCAGTTTGTTGAGTCATGGTAGACCTTAGACAAGACCGTTACCGCAAACGTGTTACAGCTATCTCGTTACTCCCCGCAAGAGAATTACGAGACGAAGGCATTCAATTGCTTGTCTGGTCCAAGGCCAGTCGCACACAAAAAAACGGGTGCCCATGACAGGCACCCGCAAAAATCATATTGTGTAAAACCTGATTTACAGGCTCGCATCCAATGCTGCGATGATGATGTCACCCATTTCGCTTGTGGAAACAGGGGTTACACCCTCTTCGCCCAACAAATCTGCGGTGCGAACGCCATCGGACAGGACTTTTTCGATCGCAGCTTCGAGGCGATCTGCCTCGGCCCCTTGGTCAAAGCTATAGCGCAACGCCATGGCAAAGCTGAGGATACAAGCGATTGGGTTGGCTTTGCCCTGACCGGTGATGTCAGGCGCGGAACCATGAACCGGTTCGTACATGGCTTTGGGGCGACCATTGGCCATCGGCGCGCCGAGCGAGGCCGACGGCAACATGCCCAAAGATCCGGTTAGCATTGCTGCGCAATCAGACAGGATGTCACCAAACAGGTTGTCAGTCAGGATAACGTCAAACTGCTTGGGCGCACGAACCAGCTGCATCGCACCGTTGTCGGCGTACATATGGCTCAGCTCAACCTCAGGGTAGTCAGCGGCAACGCGGCTAACCACTTCGCGCCACAAGATACCCGATTCCATAACGTTGGCTTTTTCCATCGAACACAACTTTTTGTTGCGGCGCATGGCCAGTTCAAAGGCACTGCGGGCGGCGCGTTCGATTTCGGATTCGGTATAGCGTTGGGTGTTGATACCGACGCGCTCGTTACCTTCTTCAAAGATACCGCGCGGTTCGCCGAAATACACACCCGAGGTCAGTTCGCGGACGATCATGATGTCAAGACCGGCAACAATATCGCGCTTTAGAGACGAAAAATCAGCCAAGGCATCAAAGCATTGGGCCGGGCGCAAATTAGAATACAGGTCCATTTCCTTGCGCAGGCGAAGAAGGCCGCGCTCTGGTTTGACGCTAAAATCCAAGTCATCATATTTCGGGCCACCAACAGCGCCCAACAAAACCGCGTCGGCTTCTTGCGCCTTGGCCATAGTGTCATCATGCAATGGCACACCATGCGCGTCATAGGCAGCACCGCCGACAAGATCTTCGCTCACGTCAAAAGCCAGATCACGCTTGTCGCCAAACCATGTGATGATCTTGCGCACTTCGGCCATAACTTCGGGGCCAATCCCGTCACCGGGGAGGATAAGAAGCGAGGGGTTGGTCATGAGAGCTGTCCTTTGTCCTTTGAGTTGCCATGGGCCTAGCCCGCAGCGCCCGCAGGGTCAAGAAACGCTGGGCAAAAGGCCGGAAGCAAGGGCATCCCAGACACGCTTTATTCGCGGGGTAGAACGAACGGCCTCATGCGCCGCCAACCATAGCGGCAAAGTCGGTAAAGGAAGCTCGGGAAACAAGCGCTCTACATCTGGATGGGCGTCTCCGATACAAACTTGCGCAAACCCAATACCACAGCCAGCTCGGATTAACTCCCAGTAGGCCGTGTGGTGATCACAACGTGTTGTGAACCAGTCTCGCTGCGCCTCTATCCCAATATCGCGCATTCCACGCAAAATATCATCGTTTTGGTCATACCCGACCAAATCGCATTGAAGCATTTCATCAAAGCTTTGCGGGCGGCCAACGCGATCCAGAAATGTCGTAGCCGCGTAAATGCCAAGCTCAAGTTCACCCAAATGCCGTGTCACGATGTCGAGCTGAGTGGGTTCGTACATTCGAACGGCAATGTCTGCCTCTCTGTACAAAAGGTTTTCAGTTCGATCCGAAGCAACAAGATCAACCGTAATATCCGGCTCTTCGGCGCGTAATCGGGCTAAAATCGGTGGTAATTGATACTGAGCGGTGAACACACTGGCCGTTATTCGAACAGGTCCGGACAGTTTGTCTGAACGACCCGCAGCGGTGAGACTTAGCGCACGTAACCCATCTGCCATAGCCTGTGCATGCGGCAGTAGCGCCAAGCCGGTATCTGTAGGCGACAACCCCCTAGCCTGCCTCGTAAAAAGGGAAACCTCGAGATCGGCTTCGATCTGTTTTATCTGGCGGCCGACCGTGGGTTGGGACACTCCAAGTCGACGCGCCGCTTGAGACAGAGAACCGGTTTCCGCCACCGCGAGAAAGGATTGGATCAATGACCAATCTAGGTTTGAAAGCGCCGCATCCATTCAGTGATGAATACATGCAATGCAAAAATTGGCAATTCCCTATTTAAAATGAATGGGTCACCCTTGGGCAGCGACAGGAAAATGAGGTCATAACAATGGGAACGGTTTTAATTTTGGGGGCCAATGGCCGATTTGGTCGACACGCCGCCGAAGCATTTTGGAACGCAGGCTGGCGTGTTCATCTTTTTGACCGTGCAAGGGACGACCTAGCGCTGGCCGCAACGGGCGTGGATGTCATCATCAATGCATGGAACCCCTCCTATACGGACTGGGCTATGCAGTTGCCAAACTTGAGGAAACAGGTGATTTCCGCCGCCAAGACCAATGGTGCAACGGTACTTGTTCCCGGGAATGTTTATGTTTTCGGCGAGGGACGTTCCGAAATAATGAAGGCGCGCTCTCCTCATGAGGCGACCAATCCACTCGGCCTGTTACGCCGTAGAATAGAAGACGCTTATAAAGAATCAGGTGTCCAAACTATCATCCTAAGGGCCGGGGACTTTCTGGACACAGAAGCCTCAGGAAACTGGTTCGACAAGGTGATGGCCCGTTCACTACACAAGGGTGTCCTAACTTACCCCGGCGCATTGGATGTTCCTCACGCGTGGGCGTATTTGCCCGATATGGTGCGCGCCGCTGTTGGAATCTGCAATAAGCGCGCCGAACTACCAACATTCTTAGATCTTCCTTTTCCGGGATATACGTTTACCGGCCATGACCTTGCACGTTTGTGTTCCTTGAGTACGGATTCAAAAGTATCCGCTCAAAAGATGAATTGGCTGCCGCTCCAAATTGCGCGCCCGTTCTGGCCGATGGCAAAACACATTCTGGAGATGAGGTATTTGTGGGATATGCCCCATCAACTCGACGGAACAGAGTTTGAAAAATTGCTACCAGATTTTGTGGCAACCGCTCCTGACATTGCTGTGCAAAACGCCATTGCGCCTTTCAGTTCAAGGTCACGTCCACCCAAACAAGACGGTGGGGCCCTGCGGTCGGTTCCAACGGCATGACCTTGGCGTCTACGACATCCAGAACTTTGTCTGGAAGAACATAAGACACTCTCATTTCTCCAACCCGTTCCCATTCAACGGTCGGCAAATCCGGCAAGGGATCCTGCAACCGCGGATGTGAAAGGACCTGTTTTGCGGCAGCATGAATCCCTTCTCCCCGAATGGGATCTAGATTGAAGTTCCCAATCAGAACCACCGGGGCCTTATACAAACCCGGCTCTTGAGCCAGGGAATATGTCCAAAGCAGAACCTCATCGTGGTTCCGTCGTCCATTTCGATCTTCAGGGCCGTCGAAAACCGGAGGAGTAGCCGCAAGTGTCAGCAAGGTGACCGCCCTTTCATTCACTTTCACCGTCACAGCCCAGTGAGCGGAAGATGACACGCGTTGAACTTTGCCAGCGGGATCGTCTGGTGCAATCAAACTATGAGACAGATCGCTCCAAGTTACATCGGACTTGTCAGCGGTTAGCTCCAGCGGAAAGCGAGACAAAACCGCCTGCCCACCCTGACCGGAAAAATACCCGAATCCTTGTGCGTCGCGCGGACCGCCCCGACGGCCGTCGCCATCGATGTCTAAACCTGTTGACATACCAGTGTTTGGTTTGCGGGCAAAACTATGGTCTAGCGACAACCCTCTGTCTGCCAACTGCATTTGTAGCGCCTTGAGCGTCACAAGCCCGGCATCAAAATCAATGTTGGTGAGATGCAGAATGTCGGGTTGTGCCTGAACAATCGTTTCTATTCCTGCCACCGGTTCATCGCCAACCAGTTCCCGAAGCATGAGACCCGGCCCCTTGCGGCTAAAATCCCCATGCCAAGTTGCTATTCGAATTGGGTCTGCGACGGCGGCGGCGGCAACCAACAAGTAGCTGGCAAGCAGGATTAGGCCACCTGCAATTCGGCCTGCGCATAAGCGCGCCTGCGCTTTTCTTCGATCAGATCGGCGATGCGCATCAAGGCGACACCCCGCATGATCAAACTTACCGGCAAGAAGGCCCATGCGCTCATTGTCCAGATCAACGTTTGCGGATCGGTCAAAGACAATGACACAGCAAAGACCGAAGCGGCTTTGAGGACCGCTGGTATTAGGAATGGCAGCAGAAAGCCTAAAGCCACGTTAACGTGACTATCTCTTTTTAACCTGCGGAGCACATCGCCACCCGCTGTTGGGTCAAACAACGGGAGATTTACCCAGAAATTAAAGGCCCCATGGCCGAGAGGCCAGTCCATCACCCGGACCAGAGCCACAAAAACCAAAAGCATCAGCAACGAAGTCAAATAGGAAAACCCAGCATGCATGCGAATTTGATCTAGTTCAGGTGGCGTCGCCCCGTCTGGCGCCAAAAGCAGCATCAGCCGAACCGGTGAAAACGGGAAATCCATAGCATGGCCGACGGCATCACCCAAAGCAGTCAAAGATACACTTAAGGTCGTTGGCACCACCTGCCCGCGAGCAATCAGTGACAGCATGAGAACCGTCAGGAATAAAGCCAGAAAGCGAATGCGGTTAAAAGGCGGGGCATCTCTGAACTCGATCAGGCTCGGGTATTCCGAACTATATTCGACAAAGACCAACAAGGCCGCAACCAGCGACAGCAACACGACCATTTGGACCGTGTCGGCCGATGTGTCGGGCAATAAAATTGCGGGCAACGAAAACACCGATGCCACAAAAGTCGCCCGAACGGCTGCGCCGAACATACGTTTGATCACTTAATCTGCCCTTTCAGTCCGGACGAAAACGATACGATGCCGTTTCCTTGTTCCATCCCGATGCCGTCGTTTGTGACGGTCTGCCTCATTGTTGCCTTAGTTTTGCCCCAGTTCGGATTCGGCGACAACCTGCCGATGGGTTTGAGCCCGATTTTGCGGCAACTTCGCAAAGCAACTGGTGCGAGAATGCATCATCTTTATTAAGAGATGCTTACAACCTACTGGAAAATCGCAATATCTTGGGGAGGTCGGCATGCGCGGCACAAGCGGGTCGGAAATCGGTGCCCCAAACTAACGACTTGGGCTGGACATCAAAAAACCCGGCCCAAATTGGACCGGGTTTCTGAGATTACCAAATCGGTCGAGTTAAACCCAAGGGCGCGCCTGTGCTGCTTTCTCTTCGAAGCTGTCGATCGAGGCGACCTTTTCGAGCGACAAACCAATGTCATCAAGACCGTTCAGTAGGCAATGCTTCTTGAACGCATCCACTTCAAACGGGATCGCTTCGCCATCAGAGGTGGTCACAGTTTGCGCTGCGAGATCCACGGTCATACGGGCGTTTTGGCCTTTTTCCGCGTCTTTCATCAACACATCGACTTGCTCCTGCGGCAAGACTATCGGCAGGATGCCATTTTTGAAACAGTTGTTGAAAAAGATGTCGGCAAACGACGTGGAGATAACGCATTTGATGCCAAAATCTTTGATGGCCCATGGTGCGTGTTCACGCGACGATCCACAGCCAAAGTTATCGCCAGCAACCAAAATCTCGGCTTCGCGATATTGCGGCTTGTTCAGAACGAAATCCGCGATCTCAGTGCCGTCACGGTTGTAGCGCATCTCATCAAACAGATTAACGCCAAAGCCGGTCCGCTGGATCGACTTTAGGAAAATCTTGGGGATGATCATATCGGTGTCGATATTAACAAGCGGCATAGGGGCCGCAACACCGGTGATGGTTTCAAACTTTTCCATTAGATCATCTCCCGAACGTCGGTGAGTTTACCGGTGAGCGCCGCGGCCGCGGCCATGCCCGGAGAAACAAGATGGGTCCGGCCTTTGTAGCCCTGACGCCCTTCAAAGTTACGGTTCGAGGTCGAGGCACAGCGCTCGTTCTCAGCCAACTGATCTGGGTTCATCGCAAGGCACATTGAACAGCCTGCAAGGCGCCATTCGAAACCGGCTTCGCGGAAGATATCGGCAAGGCCTTCTTCTTCAGCCTGTGCGCGGACAAGGCCCGACCCCGGAACGATCATCGCCCGCATACCTTCTTTGATCTTCTTGCCTTTGACTACTTCGGCCACGGCCCGGAAATCTTCGATACGACCGTTGGTGCACGACCCGATAAACACCGTGTCGATTTCAATGTCGGTCAGTTTCTGACCAGGTGTCAGGCCCATATATTCGATCGAACGGCGCGCCGCTTCGACTTTGCCGCCTTCAAAGTCTTCGGGGTTGGGGACAACACCTGTGATTGGCAGCACGTCCTCGGGCGAAGTGCCCCAGGTAACAACCGGCTGAATGTCTTCACCTTTCAGGGTGACGACCTTGTCGAAATGCGCACCTTCGTCGGTGAAGAGTGTTTTCCACCAGTCCAAGGCGGCCTCAAACTGGGCACCTTTGGGGGCGTGAGGACGGCCTTTGACGTACTCAAAAGTCTTCTCATCAGGTGCAATCAAACCGGCGCGGGCACCGCCTTCGATAGCCATGTTGCAGACAGTCATGCGACCTTCCATCGTCAGATCGCGGATTGCCTCGCCGCAATACTCGATGACGTAGCCAGTGCCGCCGCCGGTTCCGGTTTCACCGATCACGGCGAGCGTGATGTCCTTGGCCGTGACGCCGGGCTTCAACTTGCCGGTGATCTCAACCTTCATGTTCTTGGACTTTTGCTGGATCAGCGTCTGGGTGGCCAGAACGTGCTCAACCTCAGACGTGCCAATCCCATGGGCCAGCGCACCAAAGGCACCGTGGGTCGCGGTGTGGCTATCACCACAAACAACGGTCATGCCCGGAAGGGTCCACCCTTGCTCTGGACCAACAATGTGGACGATCCCCTGGCGTACATCGGACACAGGGTAGTAGTGCACACCAAATTCTTTGGCGTTTTTGTCGAGCGCATCAACCTGAATGCGTGACTCTTCGGTCATTTGGGTCGGGTCTTCACGTCCAGCCGTTGTCGGAACGTTGTGATCCGGCACTGCGATGGTTTTTTCCGGCGCGCGCACTTTGCGGCCCGCCATGCGCAGACCTTCAAAGGCCTGCGGCGACGTCACTTCGTGAACGAGGTGACGGTCGATATAAAGAAGGCTGGTGCCGTCGGCATCTTCGTGCACGACATGGGCATCCCAGATCTTGTCATAGAGCGTTTTGGGGGACATTCGGTCCACTCCCGTATTGTTTGCTATAAGGTATGGCTGTTTCGGGAGGCGTTTTCACGCCGTACAATTATAGTCGGGCCAGAACCGTGAAGGTGGCACCGTAAAAGCGTTCACGAAGGCGCGCGCGGTCGCCGAAGTCGAAAAGCGGAAACATGGGATGCGTGTACCGGCAGCAGGCCTTGAAATCAAGTGAGTCGAGAGGACCATGTATATGACCTAAAGATCACGCCATTCAGGCCTCGCCATCAACTGCCCACAACTCAAGGCAATATCAAACCAAGCTAGTGTGCGTCTTTGGAACCACGAAAGAACGCCTTTCTCCGAACAATCCATTTCTGGATAAAGAACATTCAAAATGCATCATTTTGTTGCTTTTCCTTGTCCCGAAACGCAAGAATAGACCGAATTCAGAAATTTGCCCTTTTGTCGCATTGTAGGAAAGAGGCCGAGCGCCTTGATAAGGGCTTTGCAACAACCCGACTTGGGTGACGAAGGTAAGATGATGCGTAGCGGTCTCAACATGTTGAACTTGGGCTTAATGGCAGTGCTTTTGGTGGCTGCTATGTCTGTGCACGCGCGTGGCATGACTCCGACACATGATGTTCAGACGGATGTTGTGCTGCCAACTATCTTTAACCAATACCACATCTGGGATTAACCCTTTTGTAATCTGCGTCATGGCATATTTTGACCATGACGCAGACCGAAAACAACTCTTCACGCGATACTTGGCATGATGTGGCACGCCGCCCCTATGACGTGTCGCCGGGGCCACATGTTCCACAACGCGGCGCACGCGCTACTGGAAAACCATCGGTGTGGCGCGGCTTGTTGCAGCTTATAATACCATCTGTTGAAACCAAATCTCACTCGGTGAAAACCGCATCTAACCGCGACAAATACCATAGCGCCCGATACTAGCGAAAACTCGTTAACCTGCGACCTCCCCTATTAGGATGTTAGGCTGAACATTGGTAAATTTCGGGATGTCTTCCATCACCGGACCTGCCGCTTGCATCGCCGCATCCATCTTTTCCTGATCGGCAAAGACGATTGACGCAATCGCGTAATATCCCGCCGCAGTATCTGGCCCCCCTGCAATCCCTTTCGTGACAAGGGTGCTGCCAATATGCGGGCCCATATGCTCGCCAACTAATTCCATATGCTTTGAAAAATAATACTCGTAATCGAATGTTGTGCCGTCACCGATGGGGTACAGCACCTGAAGAGAAACGCTCATCTCAGTATCCTTTTTGAATAGAGCGCCAGCCTACTTCAAATTTCCATTTGCCCCAAAGGATTTGTGACGGGACGTTGTGGCTGACATGCCGCGACGCAGCACGCATAATTGGTTCAAACCTGTGAGGAGGACAGACATGAGCGACGATATCGTCATTCTAAGCGGTGTGCGCACCGCAATCGGGACATTTGGCGGCAGCTTGGCAAACACGACGCCGATTGATCTCGGAGCAACGGTTGCCAAAGAGGCGATTGAACGCGCGGGAGTCGACGCCGCTCAGATCGGACAAACCGTTTTTGGACATATCATCAACACCGAACCCCGCGACATGTATCTGTCGCGCGTTGCGGCAATGCAGGCTGGCGTGCCAGACGTTGTTCCTGCGATGAATGTAAACCGTCTTTGCGGATCGGGCGTTCAGGCGATCATTTCTGGCGCTCAATCTTTGATGCTGGGTGACGCGGATTTCGCCTTGGTTGGTGGCGCGGAAAACATGTCGCGCAGCCCCTACATTGTACCTAGCCAACGCTGGGGTGCCAAAATGGGCGATATCAAAACACTCGACATGATGCTTGGTGCTTTGAATTGTCCCTTTGGCACTGGTCACATGGGTGTGACGGCGGAAAACGTTGCGGCCGAACATGACATCACCCGAGATCAGCAAGACGCCTTTGCACTGGAAAGCCAGAACCGCGCTGCGGCGGCCATAGAGGCCGGGTATTTCAAAGACCAGATCGTTCCGATTGAGGTCAAACGCAAGCGTGAGATGGTTGCCTTTGACACCGATGAACACCCCAAGGCTACGACGCTTGATGTTCTGGCCGGGCTTCGCACCGTTTTCCAAAAAGATGGCACTGTCACCGCTGGGAACGCCTCCGGCATCAACGATGGGGCTGCGGCACTGGTGTTGGCGCGGGCAAGTGCGGCGGATGCCGCCGGCCTGAAACCCCGAGCCCGTATTATCGGCTATGCACACGCCGGTGTGCGCCCAGAAGTCATGGGCATTGGCCCGATCCCAGCTGTGGAAAACCTGTTCAAGCGCACTGGGCTAACTGCGTCCGATTTCGATGTGATCGAAAGCAACGAAGCCTTTGCCAGCCAAGCGCTTGCAGTGAACAAGGGCCTTGGGCTTGATCCGTCAAAGGTTAACCCAAATGGTGGGGCCATCGCGTTGGGTCACCCTGTCGGGGCGACCGGTGCCATCATCACTGTCAAGGCGTTGTATGAACTGGAGCGGATTGGTGGTTCCAAAGCTTTGGTCACTATGTGCATCGGCGGCGGTCAGGGCATCGCCTTGGCGATTGAACGCACGTAACATCGGCGGGACGGTGGGTGGGGCGAGGCTCGGTTACGAGCCAGCGACACCCCCGTCCCTATAGGCCCGTGCCAACCAACAATTGTTGCGGGCCGAACGTACATCGACAAACGCCACATCTGCCCTGTTTAGACGCGCGAAAATCGCAATCTCCACCTCTGCTTGCGCAACAACCTCGCCCGTTCCATACAAAATCCGCTCATCTGACGTATAGGCTTTGATCAAATACTGCGGCGACAAGGTCAAAACCTCAGGCACCCCATTACCCGAATAACCCTCACATGCCTCGGCGCACAAAAATATCGGACCTGTCTCGGCGTAGGGTTGCAATGCGCCAAACGGGCGGTGGGCCAAGATCAACATGCCTTGCCCTTCGCAAACCGGTTTCAAGCAGTGGCGGCATGGATTGCAGCTCCCTACTGCAATCACGTGTTCCGGTTTCAACCCATAGGCATCTGCCCCGCCCCGTTGATAGTGGCGCGCTTGATCTGTTGTTAACCCATTGTAGATTGTCATCTCATGTCTCCCTTTGGACCTAGGGAGTAAGTCATTGTCGCTTTTCAGAGCGACCCGAAGCTTGCTGTTTCAACGCAGCTCGATCGAGACCCGACCTGAACTTCCAAGCGCATCAATGACCGAAAGCGTCGAAAATCCGCGCCCCTGAACCGGGGCAAAGAACTCCGCGCGGCGCAAATCCGATGCCATCACGGCTCCGTCGACCAACAAGGAATAAGGGGGAACACCGCCGCGTATTTTGACGGGTATGCCACCAGCTTCCAGTGCCAAGCGCGCACCATCGGGTGGAAATGTTACCTGCAAAGCAGGGGCCTTTTCACGCGGGCCAAAGCTCTGCAACGCCGTGGGCAATTGCGCCCGAGAGATCAGCAGCGTTTCAGGCGGCGGCGGCGGCAAAGGCACCGGAGAAATTCGTGCACGCTCCAAAGTCTGGAACAAAACTGGCGCGGCGTCTGATCCGCCAAAGGCCCCCGGAACCGGAGTACCATCAGGCCGACCGATCCAGACGCCGGCCACAAACTGCCCATCCCAGCCCAGCGCCCAAGCATCCCGATGGCCGTAAGATGTTCCGGTTTTATAGGCGACACGTCCAGCGGGCCCCGCGGTAGGCGGCGGGCTTAACCCCGCCAAAATATTGCCAACCTGCCAAGCTGCCGCATCGGATAAAACCCGCTGTGTCGGGTGTTTCGGGTTGGCACGAGTCCATCGCAAGGGCACCGCAACCCCACCGCGCGCCACCGCCGCATAAAGCTGCACCATGTCTTGCAAGGTCACGCCCACACCGCCAAGGCTAAGCGCCAGCCCCGGTGCGCCTCCCTGAAGCTGCGCATCAACACTTGCACGCTTTAACCCGGCCATAACATGTGCGGGTCCCAAGGCGTCGGTCAGACGGATAACCGGGATATTCAGCGACAGTTGCAACGCCTTGCGCACCGATATTTCACCGCGAAAAAGGCCGTCAAAGTTTTGCGGGGCATAGCGTCCGAATTGCACCGGTGTGTCCAATATCAAGGTTTCTGGATGCGCCAACCCGCGATCAAATGCCAACCCGTACACTAATGGTTTCAATGTCGAACCGGGAGAACGGATCGCTTGGGTCATGTCGACGAACCCCTGACCTTGCGTATCCGCATAATGAGGCGATCCGACCGAGGCCAAAATCTCACCCGTTTGGTGATTAGCCAGAACAATTGCCATCGACAGACGCGGATCACGCCCGGACATGTGCTGGGCCACCAATGTTTCAAGGCCGTGCTGCACCTCTGCATCGAGGGTTAAGTCATGCCGCCCGGGCCCAAGCGCGACGGCACGATCCGCCAAATGCGGGGCAATCTGCGGAACCGGTTGGCGCCCTTTGGGGGCTGGATCACGTTGGCCTGCCAAGGCGGCCTCCATATCGATCACCCCAGCGCCCTGCATCCTCATCAAAACCCGGTCCCGTGCAAATTTCGCCGCCTCGGGGTGACGATCCGGCCGGCGGCTTTCGGGGGCTTGCGGCAGTGAAACAAGAAGAGCGGCCTCGGCCGGGGTAAGGCGCGTTGGCTCCTTGCCCAACCACGCCAAAGACGCGGCGCGCAGCCCTTCGATATTCCCACCATAAGGCGCAATTCGCAGGTAAAGCGCCAAAATCTCCTGTTTGCTTAACCGCCGCTCAAGCGCCAGTGCCAAGCGCATCTGTCGGAGCTTCCCGGCCCATTTTCCGGTCGATCCATCCTCAAGCAGACGCGCAACCTGCATTGTCAAGGTCGACGCCCCCGACACAATACGGCCATGACGCACTGCTTGACCAAAGGCCCGAGCCGTGGCCACCAAGTCGACCCCGCTATGCCGGTAAAACCGTTTGTCCTCATAGGCGACCAGCATCTTGTAAAACAGCGGATCAACCTGATCCGGCGAAAGCTCCATCCGCCACAACCCGCCATCAACCATATAGGCCCGCAGCAATACGCCATTGCGGTCACGGACTTCGGGCGAAGTTGCATGCACCAACACCGGCAATTCAGTCGCGTCGACATAGGCATCTAGTTGGTCGCGCGCCAAGGCGACGCTCCAAAACAAGACAACCAGTGATACCAGCCAGCGCATCAGGGTAATATCACTACCCGAGCAGACGCAGTGTTGGCACGGTAATCCGGGCGATACATATCCTCGACCAAGGCCGCGGGATGATGGAATTCACCCGGTGAGACGGCCCTGAGAATATAGGCCAATTGGATCGTATTGTCGCCAGACTGGGTAACAGCCGCCAAGAACCGATCCGACCGGAACTCGGAATGCTCGGTTTGGGATGGCTTTAGCCAGTCCAGGCCACGCAAATCTCCGGCTCGCAAAAGATTGGGATTGTCGATTTCAAACCCGGCGGGCAGCGGATCATTGATCATCAACCGGGCATTGGTTTTGTCGGCGGGGCGCACCGTCAGAACCGCGACCAAGCGGTCACCGGCATGGATATCGCCGTCAATCCTATCACCCTCCATCGAGTAATACTCACGCGTGATGCCATAGCCGTAGCCCGTCGCATCAACCGAACCCTCCGGGACACCAAGCGTTGTTAACGTAATGTCGGTTGGACGATCAGAAGTGTTGGTGATCTCCATCGGGTCCAAATGCGCCCCATCAATCCGGCGCACAAAGGGACCAGACAGGGGGGCACCATCGACGTTTAGACCGGAAACCGTTGGGTCCTGAACCATCGCATGCGCAGCAAGCAGCGTCCAACTCTGCTCTTGTGTTGAAAGCGGACGGTTCACATCGGCAATCCGCCCGGTCAATGCATTGCGATCAACGGCATCGCTGCGGGCTTCGACTGCAAGCGACAATACCCCAGCCGCATCGCGCACCGCGCTGCCATAGTCGGCGCGATAAATCCGCGCTTTGCCCCAGACCTGCTCCGGGATTAGCCCCGCCGCACTGGCAAACATCAGGTCAGCACGCTTTTGATCCCCATAAGACGCCAAGGCAGCGCCAAGTTGGGCACGGGCCAACGGCGTGGCAAAAGCGGTTGCACGTTCATCCGCGTAATAGCGTAGGTCTCCCATTGCGGCCTCGCCCTCGCGGGCGAGAACCATCAAGGCATAGGCGATATCTTCTCCGCCTTTGTCGAAATCAGGAGCATAAGCAATACGATTGCGCAGGTTATCCAAGGCGTTGCGCCATGCCAGCGCAGGCACATCATAGCCAGCGGCACGTGCACGACCAAGGAAGTCGGTTACATAGGCATCCAGCCAAAAATCACCGGAATACGCGCCCCAAAGCCCAAAGGCTCCATTGGGTGCCTGCCGTGTCAGAACCCGAGTGATCGATTGTTTGATCCGTAGCGAAATGCGATCCGTGTCGCCTAGGCCAAGCGGTTCGGCAATGGAACTCATATAGAGCAAGGGCAGCGCTTGTGATGTCACCTGCTCCGTACAGCCATAAGGGTAGCGATCCAACGAGGCCAGCAAACCGGGCGCATCAAAACGCGCCAAAGGCCCGGCCGAAACCAGCGCCGAGGCGCTTTCCAAGCGCAAGCCAGCAAACACATCGCGGTTCAACGTAAAGGTTTGACCGGATGCCAATGACAAACGCCGGGTCGCACCGATAGCCGGATCATTTGAGCGTACGCCCAAGGTCAGAGATTTGGTCAACGTCGCGCCATCAGGGGTCGTCAAAGCGATATCGATCTTGTGATCCCCAACCAAATCCGCCCGAATGGGCAGGTCAAAGGCCAGCTTGCCGCCTTCCTCTAGCACGACATTTGCAGGGATGATCGCCGTGTCCAGCGCAACACCCGTCGCCGAAAAGGCAAGCGGCATCTCACCCGTAGCGCCTTTGATATGCGTAAGTTCAAGATGCAGACGCGATGTGTCGCCGGGGGCAAGGAAGCGCGGCAGAGACGCGCTCATCACCACCGGATCACGCACCAAAACATCGGCTTCGGCCTGCCCAACGCCTTTGTCGGACCACGCCACCGCCATCAAACGTACAGTGCCGTTGAAATCCGGCATGTCAAAACTGATCTCGGCTTTGCCTTGGGCGTCAACGCGTACTGGACCGGTGAAAAAGGCGACGAGGTCTTCGGTTGGTGGCGGGCTTTGCATCCGCATCCCGGCGGCATAATCCCCCCCCGATCGCACCGCCCCCATCGCGCCGTTCATCCCGTCAATCAGACGTCCGTAAATGTCGCGAATTTCAACACCCAAGCGACGTTGGCCGAAATAGTGGCCCGCCGGATCGGGCGATTGAAATCCCGTCAGGTTGAGAATGCCGAGATCAACCGCCGCGACAGTGACATGCGCTGTATCGCCGTCATTCAACCCATCGATTTGAACTATCGCCGACAAAGGCCCGCGCGGGGTAACTTCTTCTGCCACGTCAAAGGAGACATCCAACTTGCGCGCCCCCGGATCAACCGAGGCATGGGCAAGGCCCAACGCGCGCGCCGGATTTTGACCGGCGACAACATCCATCGGGCGAATGACCTGAGCGGTGACATAAACGCCCGCGCCCCAATCGTCGGTGACCGCTAGGTCCAATGTTGTCTCGCCTTCGGACACATCAACCGCCTGCATGGAAATCACCCGATCTGACAAAACAGTGACCAAAGCCTTGCCAGCATAGCGGGGAGCCATGCGAAGACGCGCTGTTTCACCGGACCTATACGCAGGTTTGTCGAGCGATAGCTCTAGCATGTCGGGCGTATCGGTCGTGTCCGCCGCCCCATACCAACCGGCATAGAAATCCATCGAGGCCGCGACATAGCTGCCGTCTGTACGTTCGACCACAACCTCATATTGGCCCCATTCGACATCGGCGCTTAGCTGCATCGGCTCTTGCCCCAAAAGGCCCGTGCCGCGTGCAACCGTTTTGCGCGTGGTGATCGGCTCCCAATGCCAATTTCCGTATTGTTGATACCATTGGTAGCGGGTGCGCACCCGGTTGACCTGCCAGCTGACTTCCATCACCTGCGGGGTCAAATCCGGGCCAAGCGCAACAACGTCAAACATGGCCTTGGCCCCTTCGGGCAACTCATCGTCAAAGGCCGGGCGGATGCCGATCATAGGTGTAGTCGGCAGCACGGCGCGCGAAATCTCGCGCTCAACCGGGCGCCCCGAGGCTTCGGAGAGTCGCAGAGTTGCCCGTGCCGTCATTGGCCGCCCTTTTGCATCAACATCGGGCAATGGCAGGTCCAAAGACGCCTTGCCCGCCGCATCGGTAACCAAATTGGCGGCAAAACTGTTGGTGCGCACAATACGCCCGTCGTCGTGACGACCAAACCGATAACGCGGGTAATCCTTGAGGGTCGTCTGGCTTGATAGCTGCAACTCACCTTCGATTGGTAAATCTGCCCCAACGGCCCCGAACAAATACCGTGCGTCGACCGCAAGTTTCGGCGGATCAAGCGGATTGATCGCCCCATCCGGCAGAGTCAGATCGAAATCGATCCGCTCGGGTACAAAATCCTCAACCAAGACACTGGTTTTGGCTACGGCGCTGGCGTCCGGGTCCGAATAAACCGCAATTTGCCATGTGCCGCGTGGAACAGATGGGGCAAGCGGCAGCGTATAGACATGCCCCCCACCGGTCCCACCATCGGAAATGTGGCGCGAATACTCGACACCATCAGGCCGTGTCAAAACCGCCGTCAGCGGCAGGTTTTCAATCGCCGCCGCCTTGTCATCACGCAGCAATGTGGTGACATAAATCACCTCACCGGCGCGATAAGCCCCGCGATCCGTGGTCATAAACGCATCGATGGGGCCGGAAGGGTCCCGCCCTTCGACACCTCGATCTGACAGGTCAAACGCCGGGTCGGTCAGGGATAAAAACGCCAAATCCTCATCACCGCGCTTGGCAGTCACCAAAGCGGCTTTGGTGCCGCCCTTGCCGCGCAACAGACCCGGAGCAAAATGCGCCATACCGTTCGCATCCGACAAAACCGTCGCCAAAACGCGGTTGGCTGAAGACATGAGCGCCACCTCGACCCCTTCAAGCGGGCTTGCGTCGCCTAGACCTCGGGCAAATACAGTCAGGCCATCGTTGCCTTGCAGAGTGGTCAGGCCAATATCCGAAAGCAAAAACCATTGCGTCGCACGGCCGTCGGCGAACTCATCCTTGCCGGGAACCGCAGCGGTCAGGGCATAGACCCCCGCAGGCAAATCGCCAACCACATCACCCATCGGAAGGCGGGTGGTGATATCGGTGTTCAGCTGGTTTTCAACCTCACCTTTGCCGCGCCAAATTTCTTCGGCAATGTCACGACTGAAATGCTGTTCTTCCCATTTCGACAGGGGTTTACCGAAATAGCTGTCTTGAATAGCGCGTAGCAAATTGCGATCCGACACGCGTCGCAAGACAAGATCAACTTCGGCAATATTGACGGTTTCAATCGGTAGGCCAGCATCAGCAGAACGCGGCAATACATAGGCCCGCCCCGGAAAGCCAACCTTTGGGGTGCGATCCCGGACATAGGCGGTTATATCGGTGTTGCGGATGAGGCTTTCGCCATTGTCTGCTGGCAAACCAGATCGGAAGGTCAGCGTATAGCGCCCACCGTGTTGCAGCCCGGAAACGCAAATACGTTGATCATCCGCCGTCACCGCCATCCGCGGATCAGGAAGACGGACATAGGGGCTATAATCAACCCCCGCCCGAACCAGTTTTTCCGAGAACTCAACGCAAATACGCGGGTCGGCACTATCGGCTTCGACGGTGTGTTCCTGAATTCGGAACCCATATTTGCCAATCGCTTTGTCCAACAATGCGGTCACATCATACCGCGCGCCATAGAATTCGGCCAAACGTAGCGCCGGGATCATGTCGCGCCCGCGTCCCATCGTCTCTAACACCACAGCCATATCATGAAGCGCATCCATCAACTCTGTGGCGTTTTCGCCGCGCAAATAGGCGTTGATCGCTGCAAAATAGGCGCGCTGATTGTATTTACGCTGATCCGATCCTTTGATCTCAGTGGCGTATCGCGCCGAAAGTTGGCCGTAGTGCAGCCAATCTTGCGCCGTATCGGTTTGCGCCACCGCCGCCGCCGCCCAATGAACAGCATCTCGCAACTTGCCGGAATTTGCGCTGTTTTCCGCCGCATCCAAAAGGGCGCGCGGGCTCCATTGGCCGCCGGAATGACGCGAACCCAATGCCGCCGCTTCGGATTTGGCACGTTCTAGATCAATGTCGTTCAAGAACCCCAAATCCAAGCGGCGCTCAGCCGCGCGGGCCAAAATATCGGGCGTCGTGTTACGAACCAAAGCCGACACAGCCCCTTCGTAGGCTTGACGGTCTGTCACCTCGGTTTTGGGAAAACAGGAATTTGACCGGGAGTTAAACGTAAAAGCCTGGCAATCAGGGTTGTCCAAACACAGCTTTTGGCAGGCATCCAACGTCGTATCAAAAAGCGATTGTAGGTCAGATCCAAAGAAATCCACATCGCGGGTTACAATCAGCCGCCGCTCGGGCATGGCCCCATCGTCACCACTTTGGGCAAATGCAGAATGAGCCATCGGAGAACCGAGAACAGCCACAATCAAGGCCAGCATAAAACGTCGCATGAAAAATGCTCCTTTTCGGTCAATACCTTCATGCTGCCACGCCCCTTGGATTCGGACAAGGCTGGCATTTTAAACTGATCTTCACCCCCTGCGCGCAACAGTGCCCTGCACGCAGGAGGATATGGAATGAGTTTGGCCTCACGTCTGGCCGAGGAACGACGCGCGCGGTTGGCAGCAGAACGCCTGCTAGACCTCAAACAAGCTGAGCTGTTTGAGGCGAACCGCCGTTTAGGGAAGCACGCCAGACAGCTGAGCAATGAGATCAAAGAAACCCGGACTGAGGTGGCTCAAGTCCGGCAACGCCACCAGCGTGTCGTGCATGAATTGGGCGAAGCCACACAGCGTATTGAGGTTGTAACCGACCAGTTATGGAAGGCTCTGAAGTCCATTCAGGATGGCTTTGCGCTCTTTGATCCCAATGGTCGTATTGAGTTGGCCAATCAAGCTTACCTGTCGGTCTTTGACGAGATCGAGGACATTGGCATCGGGGCCAGTTATCTTCAGGTCCTAGAAGTATTGTCCCAAGAGGGGATTGTCGACCTTCAAGGCGAATCGGCCGTTGGATGGCGGGATCGCATGTTGGCCCGTTGGGAAGAACACCCCATTCCGCCGCAAACAATTCGCCTATGGAATGGCCGTTTCATTAAAATCCAAGATAAAAGATTGCCAGACGGCGGTGTTGTTAGTTTGGCTATCGACATCACCGAATTGGCCCGCATGTGGTCAGCCGTCGAAGAACTTCCGGATGGGTTTGTCATGTACGACGCCGAAGACCGGCTACTTATGTGCAATGAGCCTTACAAACAGATTTACAGCGCCTCTGCTCCGGCGATGGAGCCAGGCACCCCGTTCGAAGACATTCTCCGCTATGGGTTGGTCCGAGGCCAATACACCGAAGCCTTGGGTCGTGAGGAAGAATGGATAGAAGAACGCCTCAAAACCCACCGCGCTGCACGGTCTCAAATTGAGCAACGTCTCGAAGACGGGCGTTGGATTCGTGTCTATGAAAGCGAAACCAGTGATGGTGGCCGCGTCGGATTGCGCATTGATGTCACCCAAATCAAAGAAGATCAGCAGCGCTTAAAAGAGGCGATGAACCGGGCTGAGGCTGCGAACCGCGCCAAGTCGGCTTTCCTTGCCAACATGAGTCATGAAATTCGAACACCGATGAATGGTGTTGTCGGAATGGCTGATCTGATGATGGATACTGAGCTTTGTGAGGAACAAAAGCTTTACGTTGATACGATCCGCAGCTCCGGAGAAGCGCTGCTGGTTATCATCAACGATATTCTTGACTACTCAAAGATCGAAGCCGAAAAACTTGTTCTACATCCCGAACCCTTTGATTTGGAACGCGCAATTCATGAGGTTGTGATGCTGTTGCAGCCAACAGCCCGTGACAAGGATATCGCCCTTTTGGTCGATTATGACATGTTCCTATCGACGCGGTTTATTGGTGATGTCGGCCGATTCCGTCAGATCTTGACCAATTTGCTTGGTAATGCGGTGAAATTCACGGTCGAGGGCCATGTGCTTGTCCGCGTGGTTGGCGTTGGCGATGAAGAAGGCGAAACCGCCATTCACCTCACGATTGAAGACACTGGAATCGGCATTCCACCTGACAAAGTCGACCACGTCTTTGGAGAGTTCAATCAGGTCGAAGATGAACGCAATCGCAAGTTCGAAGGCACCGGCCTTGGCCTCGCAATTACACGTCGGTTGGTTGAGTTGATGGGCGGTGAGGTTTGGGCCGAATCCGAGCTTGGCAAAGGCAGCTGTTTCGGCTTGCGAGTGGTGCTCCCGGCGGAAGAACCCGTTGTGTTTGAGACGGCGAAATTACCGGACTACTTAAAACGCGTGTTGGTCGTTGATGATCATAGCGCCAACCGAACAATTATGGCCAAGCAGCTCGAGGTTCTGGGACTCAAGACCGAATATTGCAAAACTGGCTCTGAAGTGATCGACAAAATGGTCGATCCACCCGATTTGATGATCTTGGAGCAAGAGCTGCCCGACATGGATGCAGAAGAACTTGTCGCTCATCTAAAAAGGGCCGGGCATCGAATTCCCGCCGTTGTCCTTACTGACAACCCTGGTCAGGTCAAAGCAGATGAGGCCAAGGGGATCCATGCGGTTTTGCAAAAACCTGTGCCGCGTCGAATGCTCTTTGGGACCTTGGAAAAGGTTGGGCCGGCCCAACGTGCCGAAAAAGTACCTGAATCTGATAAGCCCAAACAAAAACCAGCTGAGGCAAGTGAACCCGAAATTATCCTTGATGTCATTGTTGCCGAAGACAACAAAACCAATCAGCTTGTTTTCAAGAAGATGGCTGCAGCGTTCAATGTCGAATTGCGCTTTGCCAATAACGGCCTTGAGGCGGTCGAGGAATTCCAAAAACAGCGGCCCGATTTGATTTTCATGGACATCTCAATGCCCCAGATGGACGGCAAACAAGCCACTCGTGAAATCCGCCGCCTCGAAGCTGAAGATGACCCGGTACCAATTGTTGCCGTCACCGCCCATGCCATGAGCGGCGACAAGGAAAGTATTCTAGAAGCCGGGCTTGACGATTATCTGACCAAACCGCTGCGCAAGGCGCATTTGGCCGAAAAAATCGCCTATTACACCAAGATTATTCTAGCCCAGCGCGATAATTGACACGCGGCTAACCTGCATCCGCAGGCCGGACAAAAACCGGTTTGTCTGGTTCTGACATTTCCGGGCGATGCTCATAACCGCCGACATCAAATCCGGTAATCGCATCGGCATCGACCAAGCGGTTTTGAACAATAAACCGCGCCATAGCCCCGCGTGCACGTTTGGCGAAAAAACTGACGATCTTTGGCGTGCCGTTTTTGTCTTCCATGAACTGCGGAGTGACTACGCGCAATTTCAACGTCTTAAGCGGAACTGCGCCAAAGTATTCCTGGCTCGCGCAATTGACCAAAACATCCGTTCCGATCTTGTCTGCCTGCGCGCGCAGTTCTTTGGAGATCTGATCCCGCCAATAATCGTAAAGGGTCTTACCCCGTCGCGTTTTCAGCCGAGAGCCCATTTCCAATCGATAGGCCTGCATTGCGTCCAACGGGCGTAACACCCCATAAAGACCCGACAAAATGCGCAAATGATCTTGTGCCCAAGCCATTTCCGCATTGTCCAATGACGCAGCTTCAAGACCTAAGTATGTATCCCCGGCAAAAGCCAAGGCCGCAGGCCGGATATCTTCAACACCTGGTGCTTCAGAAAAGGCACGGAACCGGTCGCGGTTTAATCGCGCCAAATCGTCACTCAAATCCATCAACCCTTTGAGGTCCCCCAAAGTTTGATTGCGCATTGTTTTGGCCAATCGATTGGCATCTGCGGTCATAACCGGTTCGGTCATGTCGACCTGACGCTCTGTCCAATCCAGCCGTTTGGCCGGTGAAATCACCACCAACATGCGCGCACTCCCTTGCTTTGTTCTTGATTTAGTCCACCACTAACCAAAGGTCCAGCGCCGCGAAAAAGTGCGGGCATTTTTGCCAGAGTTCTCCGAATCGCGATGTTGCGTTACCCTGGGGGCACTTTTTGAAGCCTTTTTGGAGAAAACCCATGTCGATTTTACGACTGGCCGCGCTGGCCCCTTTTGCAATTGTTGCAGCAACTTCATCCGCGTCTGCTTGGCAGGACACATCCCATCCCTACCCTTGGGATCGTGATTGCGACAAGGACAACTGCTTTGAACCCTATACCGCCTATCAGCATGGGCATTATTCGTATTTGAAATGCAAAGACCCGTATAAATACCTGACCTATGTCAGCGGGAAACTGGCCTGTGTGCCGCGGTTGGGCGCGTCGAACTAAGCGCCTAATCGGCAGTATTCAAAACGTCGAGAAAGGCGGGGCCAAAGCGTTCTGCCTTTTGCTCACCCATACCCGGCATCGCCTCAATCGCAGAGAGGCTGTTTGGACGCATCTTCGCGATTTTGGCCAATGTGGCGTTGGTACAGGACAGGTATTTTCCGGTCCCGTCTTCGCCCCGCGCCAATTGCACCTGCGCTTCCATCAATGCGTCGTAAACCGAACCCGCGTTGCTTCCGGCCAATTTGCGGCGAGTTGGGTGAAGCGTTTCCACGGCACCGGTCACAACTTCCAGAAAAGCCGCGCCATAGCGTTCAAGCTTTTTCGCGCCGACGCCGCTAATCCGCGCCATCTGATCCAGTGTCGAAGGCCGGTTTTCAGCTATTTCGATCAAAGTACGGTCGGGGAAAATAACATAGGCGGGCGCGCGGGCGGCTTCGGCCAATGCGCGGCGCTTAGCTTTGAGCGCCGACAAAAGCGGCGCATCCTCATCGCTGACCAGAGTTTTGACAGCAGGGCGACGTTCCGAGGCTTTTCGGATCATATCCTTGCGCAGCTGAATGTTTTCTTCACCCCGCAAAATCGGGCGCGCCGCTTCTGTCATGACCAAAGCACCATGGCGTTCTGCATCGGGGCGCATAAGATCATGACCCATCATTTGGCGAAACACTGCCTGCCATTGGCCTTTGGTCAAATCTTTGCCCACACCAAAGGTCGGCAAAGTTTCATGGCCGCGCGACAGAACTTTATCGGTTAAATTTCCAAGCAAAATATCGATCAGATGACCGGCTCCAAAGCTTTCTCCGGTCCGCAGGGCCGCCGACAACGCCTTGCGAACGGCTTCGGTTCCATCAAACACCTCTGGCGGGGTATCGCATAGATCGCAATTGCCACAGGGGTCCGCCTCTTCTCCGAAATAGCCCAGCAAAACCCGACGCCGACATCCCTGCGCCTCGGCCAAACCTAGCAAGGCGTTTAACCGCCCGTGATCCGCGTCGCGCCGTTCAGGTGGGGCCAAACCTTCGTCGATCTGGCTGCGGCGCAGGCGAATGTCATCAGGCCCAAACAAGGTCAATGTTTCCGCCGGTGCGCCGTCTCGCCCGGCGCGGCCAATTTCTTGATAGTAGGCCTCGATGCTTTTGGGCAGATCGGAATGCGCCACCCAGCGGATATCCGGTTTGTCGACCCCCATGCCAAAGGCCACGGTCGCAACAACGATCAACCCGTCTTCGCGTGCAAAACGTGTTTCAACGGTACGCCGGTCCTCGGCCTCCATCCCGCCATGGTAAAAACACGTGCTGTGCCCCTGTTCCGCCAAGGCGCGGGAAAGCGTTTCGGTCCGTGCCCGCGTGCCACAATACACAATGCCGGATTGCCCTTTGCGGGCGGCAGCAAAGTTCAAAATCTGTTTGCGTGGGCTGTCTTTGGGCTGAAACGCCAGATGGATATTGGGCCGATCAAACCCACGCAAGAAACTTTGCGGCGCGTTTCCGTCGAATAGCCGGGTCACAATTTCTTGTTGGGTTTCGCTATCGGCGGTGGCGGTAAAGGCCGCCAGTGGCACGTCTAGCGCCCGGCGCAATTCTCCAATGCGCAGGTAATCAGGTCGAAAATCATGGCCCCATTGGCTCACGCAATGGGCCTCGTCTACGGCGATCAATGAAATGCCCGCTTGGGCCAACATCCGTTGCGTGCCCGAGTTGGCCAATCGCTCAGGTGCGAGATAGAGCAATTTCAACTCGCCGCTGTGCAGCATGTCCCAAACCGCGTCGGTCTCTTCTTGGGTATTGCCCGAGGTTAGCGCCCCGGCGGCCACTCCGGCCTCTCTCAAACCGCGGACCTGATCGCGCATCAGGGCAATCAATGGGGAAATCACCACGGTTACACCGTGGCGCATCAAGGCAGGCAGTTGGAAACAGAGGGATTTTCCGCCACCGGTTGGCATGATCGCCAACACGTTTTCACCCCGCGCCACGGCCTCTACAATCTCGCCCTGACCGGGGCGAAAGGCGTCAAAGCCAAAGACATCTTTCAACAGTGCCTCGCTGGGCACGGTGTCGTCACGTGGCATGGGTGATCCTGCGGGATTATACTATATCTGCTCTTATCCCGACATTCTCATACTAAGATTCGGTGAATCAAGCCCCAATGGCACAAACACCACGGGATTACCCCGTGGCGTCATCAATTCGATGCGAATAGGCGGCGATCCGCCCCAACGCTCCGGTTTAGTATCCGAAAAACAGCCCAGCGTTGTTCGCCAAAACAATCCGAATGATCATCAAGCCAATAAGCGCCACCAGTGGGGCAAGGTCCAAACCACCCATTGGCGGCAGAATTTGGCGCAATTTGGAGTATAGAGGTTCAAGGATACGGTTTAGTCCGTCCCAAATCTGGGAAACCAGTGGTTGACGCAGATTTAGCACCTGGAAATTTATCAGCCAGCTCATGATCACATGCGCGATGATAAAGAACCAAGCGATGTCCAGTAAAAGCATCAGAATTTGATATAGCGACTGCATCAGGGGGCCTCGTTGAATGGATCGACCAACACCTAAGCACCCGAACACAAAAGCGCAAGTTTGCCGCGAGGTTGTGGTTGACGTTCGATGAAAGCTGCGCCACCTGAACCGAATAGTTCAGGAGCGCGCAATGTATCCCTTTATTCGAATGACCAAAGGCCTTCTTCTTAGTCGCAAGGCCCCCAAGATGGACCTTCTCGATACGCATGTGTCTCACCACATGTGCTGGCCTTGGGATATTGATCTGTGGATGGAGCTGAACAATGGCCGGACGCTGACCCTTTACGATTTGGGCCGCCTGCCCGCCGGGGATCGCGCCGGCATGTATGGGCCGATGAAAGACAACAAATGGGGCATGACCGTTGCCGGATCGGTGATCCGCTATCGTCGCCGCGTTCGCATGTTTGAGAAATTCGAAATGCGCACCCGGATGTTGGGATGGGACAAGCGGTTTTTCTACATGGATCAAAGCAGTTGGAAGACCGACGGGGAATGTTCAAGCCACGTGGTGTTGCGCATGGCGCTCACCGGAAAAACCGGCATTGTGGACCCGCAAAACATGATGGATCTGCTCAAACCGGGCGCGACGTCGCCCGATCTTCCGGAATGGGTGCAAAAGTGGAAAGAGGCCGAGGGTATGCGCCCGTGGCCGCCGGTAAAAACCGACGCGACCTAGGTAATCCTTGCTACTGCCCCCCGAACAGGATTCTATGCCCGCAAACGGGCGGGGGCATCTAGACCACATGGAAGACACATCACTACGCAAGCGTATATGGGGCTGGTTCTTTTTCGATTGGGCCTCTCAACCCTATAACACCTTACTGCTGACCTTCATTTTTGGCCCCTATGTCAAAGATTTGATGGGCGATGGAACCGCCGCCCAAGCCGCGTGGGGATATGGCATCGCCGCTGCGGGTATCGTCATTGCCCTTCTCGCGCCGATCCTTGGAGCGATTGCGGATACCGGCGGCAACCGGCTGCGGTTTATCTGGGGCTTTTCTGTTCTGTATGTGCTTGGCTCTTCGATGCTTTGGTTCGCCGATCCGAATGATTTCAACCTGTATGGCACCCTGTTCTTCTTTGCCATCGGCCTGATCGGCATGGAATTTGCCACGATTTTCACCAACTCGATGCTTCCCGATCTTGGCCCAAAAGAAGAAATCGGTCGCATTTCCGGCAATGGCTGGGCGTTTGGCTATGTAGGTGGGTTGATTGCCTTGGTGACCATGCTCGTGTTCTTTGCCGAAAGCAAAACCACCGGAAAAACCCTGATCGGTCTTGACCCTCTCTTTGGTCTCGATCCCAAAAATCGCGAAGGCACCCGTGCCGTTGGCCCATTAACAGCCATCTGGTACATCATTTTCATGGTGCCGTTTTTCCTGTGGGTGCGCGATCCGCGCCAGCACGCCGCGCCCAAGGGCGCCGTCGGCAAGGCCCTGCGTCAGCTTTGGAAAACCGTCACTTCCCTGCCCAACCACCCGTCACGCTTTGCCTACCTTGGCTCATCGATGTTTTATCGCGATGCTCTCAATGGCATGTACACCTTTGGCGGTATCTATGCTGCGGGGGTCTTGGGCTGGTCTGTTGTTGACGTCGGTGTCTTTGGCATCTTGGCGATCCTGGCCGGGGCGATTTTTGCCAAAATCGGTGGCCATTTGGATGACCGTTTCGGCCCGAAACCTGTCATAACAACCTGTGTTTGGATTCTCATGGGGGTTGGTATTGGCATCGTGATGATCCGCCCCGATAGCCTGTTTGGCGTCGCGCTCCCAGAAGGATCAAACCTCCCCAATATCGCGTTTTATATCTTTGGCGCTTGTATTGGGGCCGCCGGCGGTGTGATCCAATCGGCGTCCCGCACCATGATGGTTCGCCAAGCAGACCCTGAGCGCATGACCGAAGCCTTTGGTCTCTATGCTTTGTCGGGCAAGGCAACCTCGTTCCTTGCGCCTCTGTCGATTGCCATCGTCACCTCCCTGACTGGCTCCCAATCTCTCGGCATCACTCCGCTTATCGGGCTTTTCGTAATCGGGTTGGTTCTGCTACGCTGGGTTAACGCGGACGGAGATTGATTGGTATGTTTCGAGCATTGATTTTGGTGACCTTAATAGCGAGCCTCTCGGCCTGTGGGGGCGAGCGCGGCAAAAGCCGGAAAAACTCTGCACGGACAACCCCGGTCGAACGCAGCATTGACCCAATCCTATCAACCAAACAGGCCAAACAGCTGTTTGGGGCCAAAGCAACCGCCAGCGATCAATCCTCGGCCCCCTTCGGGAGCTATGCCAAAGGCTGTTTGGCAGGCGGAGAACAATTGGCGGAAACCGGCCCGACGTGGCAGGCCATGCGCCTATCGCGAAACCGCAATTGGGGCCATCCCGTTTTACTTGACTATGCCAAAGACCTGAGCCGAAAAGCCGCCAAGCAACCGGGGTGGGATGGTCTCTATTTCGGTGACTTTAGCCAGCCGCGCGGCGGACCCATGCTCACCGGTCACCGCAGCCACCAGATCGGGCTAGACGCCGATATTTGGCTCCGTCCTGCGGATAACTTGAACCTATCCGTGAAAGATCGTGAAAACATCTCGTCGATCTCTATGCGCCGCTCGTCCGGGGCCTATACGAACAACAATTGGACCCGCTCGCATCACGAAATCCTCAAGGCCGCCGCAAGCGACCCACGTGTGGCGCGCATTTTCATTTTCCCCGGTGCAAAAGTCAAAATGTGCAATGACGAAAAGGGCGATCGCGCTTGGCTCCGCAAAGTTCGACCATGGTGGGGGCATCACTACCATTTCCATGTGCGTTTGAACTGCCCAAAAGGGATGAAAGGTTGTGTGGACCAAAACCCGATCCCCAAGGGTGATGGCTGTGCCGAGGCGCAGGGCTGGGTTGACCGCATTCTGAATCCGCCCCCACCTAAACCGCGCGATCCAAACGCCCCAAAACCAAAACCGCGCCGCGAATTGACGATGGGTGACTTGCCCAACGCCTGTGTCGGTGTTTTGGCGGCAAAATAGATGAAACCCACATCATTGAGCAGCATCGCCGCATTTGCCGTGGCGATACTTACCCTGTGGGCCCTCGCCGCCCCGGCGGCATCGCCGCGCAAGGTTCAGTTTGTCGGAAGCTACACGTGGCCGAGCTCTGCCCACAATCTGGGTGGCTTCTCCGGCCTAGAACTCTCGGACAATGGCCGCGATTTCACTGTGATCAGCGACCGCGCCGGCCTGTTCACCGGATCTTTCAAACGAAACGGCTTGCGCATCACTGGCGTTTCAACTGGCGGGCCCATTCGTCTAAGGGACCCAAAAGGCCGTGCGCTCAAAGGCTGGCGTGCGGATTCCGAAGGCTTGGCCATTGGCCCGGACGGACGGGTATTTGTATCCTTTGAAGGCGACCATCGTGTCTGGTCTTACACCAATCACAAACGGGCCGCCCGTGTCCCAAGCGACAAAGCCTTTGAAGCTTTTCAAGGCAACTCCGGGCTGGAAGCACTGGCGATCGACGCGAAAGGACAGCTTTTCGCGATTCCCGAGCGATCCGGCAAACTCACCCGCCCCTTCCCGGTTTGGCGCTACAGCGGCAAACGATGGACCACCCCTTTTTCACTTCGTCGCGACGGTGGGTTCCTACCGGTTGGGGCCGATTTTGGACCCGATGGAAAGCTCTACCTTTTAGAACGCGAATTTACCGGCTTTGGGTTTCGGTCCCGTGTGCGCCGCTTTTCCCTGTCCAATACCCAAGTCAAATCCGAAGAAACACTCTTAGAAACAAATGTTTGGCGTCACGACAATCTCGAAGGCTTGTCGGTTTGGCGCGACGCGTCTGGCCATATTCGCTTGACCATGGTTTCGGATGATAACTTCCGCAAACTGCAACGCACCGAATTCGTCGAATACCGGGTGCTCAAAAACTAAACACTTGCGCCAATGCGCCGCAGTCGTTAAACGCCGCCTGTCCGAAATGACTCGGGCCAAGTCCCCGCAACCTTGCAAAAACGGGTCCATACATGACACGCACGCATATTCCTGGCATCCTTGCCATGGCAGCCATTGTTCTGGCTTCCAACATTCTCGTCCAATTCCTGTTCGGCCAATGGCTGACTTGGGGCGCTTTTACCTATCCGCTCGCCTTTTTGGTCACTGACCTGATGAACCGCATCTATGGTGCCCAAGCCGCCCGCAAAGTTGTCTTTGTTGGTTTTATTGTCGGCGTCATCTGTTCGCTAATCGGCACCCAGATCATGTTGCAGGGTGATGGCTACACCTTCCCCGCCGTGACATTGCGCATCGCTCTTGGCTCTGGTCTTGCCTTCTTGACTGCTCAATTGATGGACGTTGCGATATTTGATCGTCTGCGTAGTGGCGCGTGGTGGCGTGCGCCGCTGGCCTCAACTTTGGTCGGCTCGTCGCTTGATACGGCGATTTTCTTCACTATCGCATTCTCGTCTCAATTGGTGTTTTTGGAACCCGGCAATGACGTCAGCTGGGCCAACGAAGCGATCCCAATGTTGGGTGCGGGTCCGGTTGCGCCACTTTGGGTGTCGCTGGCGGTGGCCGATTGGATGGTCAAACTGAGCCTTGCCCTGATCGCACTCATTCCGTTCCGAATGATCGTTTCGCGGGCAGGGGCCGTAAATACTACCGCTTGAAGCAAAGAAAACACTTTGTGGTTTTGCCATGTCATGGCAACATCATGTTGAGGCAACAAATTTGAAACACGTTTCAGATAGGCTGACCTCATCGCGTTTTAACAGCTGAAAGGAGGTGATCCAGTGATTAGAGAACCATTGGAGAAGGGTGTAGGGACAATTCGAGAGGCTGAGCTCTAGGGTAACTCCGGGCAACTGCCTATCAAATTGGCGAGCAGCCTAACCGGCCCCGCCTCCGTATTCTCGAAGGGTCGTCCCACGGGCGGCCCTTTTAGCTTTCTAATAAAAACCGCAGCCAATATCGGGGGATCTGATGCTGCAAGTGAACGACGACATCGCCATCGAAGATTGGGAACTGACCGAACAATTTGTTCGTTCAAGCGGCCCCGGCGGGCAGAATGTCAACAAGGTCTCCACCGCTGTCGAGCTCCGTTTTGAGGCGGAACGCTCGCCCAATTTGCCTGCTCCAGTGAAAACACGATTGCGCAAATTGGCCGGTCGCCGTTGGACAAACGAAGGAGCGTTGATCCTTCAGGTTGAGGAAACCCGATCTCAGGCGCGTAACCGTGAAATCGCCCGCCAACGGCTTGTCGAATTGATCCAGAAAGCGCTTCAAAAACCCAAACGACGCATTCCAACGCGCCCAACACTCGGGTCAAAAAAGCGTCGGCTGGCGGGCAAAAAAGCCCGTGGTGAGGTTAAAACACTGCGTGGCAAAGTCGACCCCACCGACTAGGTTTTAGCAAAAGCCACTAAAACCGCTCTAACAAACGATCCAAATAGTTCTTTTCGATCTCGGGGCGATCTGCCTCGCTTGACCGACGGCGGATTTCATCCAAAAGCTCTTCGGCCCGGCGATAAACATCTTCACCCTGCAAAAGCCCTTCATCCGTATCGGACCGACCGGAATTGCCCTGACTACGCCCAAGTGGATCGCGTTGCTCTCCCGGCTCACCACCTTCGGCGAACCCCTGTTGGCCCTGCTGCTGTGCACGTTGCTGCGCCATCGCTTCGCCCAGCGCGCGCATCCCATCACGAAGGGCTTCCATCGCTTCTGATTGCTGGTCGATTGCCTCGGCCAAGTCACCATCCCGCAAGGCCTCTTCGGCCCCGTCCATGGCGTTGTCCGCATCCTCAAGCGACTGGGCCGAGCGTTCACCCGCCTCCGTCCCCTGACCGGGCAAATTGCGGCGCTGGCGGTTTAATTCATCACGCAAGGCTTGTTGGCGATCGGCAAGGCTTTGCTCCAAACCCTGTTCGCCTTGGCCTTGACCATCGCCGCGTTCCCGCGCCTCACCCTGCCCCGGTTGCTGATCCCCCGGCTCCCCGCCCGGATCACCCTCTTGCTGGCTGGGTTGCTGGCCATCTTGGCGTTGCGACGGGTTAAATTGCTCCTGCAAGTCGCGGAATGCCTCGTCCGACAACTCTTGTTGCTCACGCAGCGTATCCGACAGTTGATCCATCGCCTGTTCACCCGGCGATTGACCGCCTTCCCCTTGGGTGACCTGCATGTTTTCCATCATTTCTTGAAGCTGCTGCAAGGCCTCCATGGCTTCCGCCATCCGACCTTGTTCCATCAACTCTTGAATACGATCCATCATGCGTTGCAAATCATCTTGCGACATTTCGATGGTATTCTCGGGGTCCGCAGGCTCGCCCGGCTCCTCATTTTGCCGGTTCTGGCGCGCCAATTCGCGCATATAATCCTGTGTCGCCTCGCGCAATTCCTGCATCAGCTCCGCGATTTCTTGGTCCGAAGCGCCATTTTTCATCGCCTCTTCAAGCCGCTCTTGCGCGCGCTGTAACCGCTCCAAAGCGTCCTGAAGATCGCCCTCTTCCAACTCAACCGCAAGATCCCAAAGCGCCTGTGCCAGTTCGCCTTGCTGTTCATCGCTTATGCCGTCCAAGGCCTCAAGTTTCGCCAAAATTTCGCTCAAGGTCTTGCGGGGCTCCGGTTTGCGGAAAATCTCATCTGGGCGGTTGGACATGGCGCGCAGCAATTGCGAAATCGTATCAACATTGTCCCGGTTCCACAGTAACGCTTGGCGTTGTTCGATCACCGCCTTGGCCATCGGATCAAAGAACCGACGACCGGGTAGCGTAATCAGCTCAGGTTCGGTGCGTGCCGTTTGGCCGCGCCCATCCGTGACGCTCATCTCTAGGCGAACCGGCAGGTTGGCCCATGGATGCAATGAAAAATTTCCGCCCAGCGCTTCTTTGAAATCGGCGCGGCTCCCAGCAAGCGGCATCGGCAGCGGGACATTGATCACTTCTTGAAACTCAGGTTCCAGCGCGCGGCCATAGCGCCGATCAACCTCGCCCAATGCCAGAACAAGCCGCGCTTGCCCGGCCTCGATGCCAAAATCATCTTGCGCCTTAAAGGGGATCTGGGCCGCACCGTCATAGGCGACCTCAATCTCGCCATCGCGCTCAATCCGCGGTGCGGCATCTGGGATCATGGCGATCTGCCACGCCCGTCCGTTTGGGCCATCAATCGCCAAGCGTCCGGCTTGGGCAACTTCGAAATCCTGCGCGGTGTCCTGCGCCTGTTCGGGCGTTCGGGACAACCCCGACACGCTTTCATCCAAAGACAGCGCGCCGACCTCACCGTACATGCGTAAGGTTATCAACGCGCCTTCGGGCACGTCCAAGTTTTCGGCTGTGATATCATTTAGATAAACGGTTGGAAGACGTGTGTAACCGGGCGGTGACATCCAACCTTCCCAGCTTGGACCCTGCGCCAATTCCGGGCCGCCAACCCCCATGTTCGTGACCGATTGCACCCGCACAAAAGAGCCAAACAAAAAAGCCACAGACAACGCCAAAAGCGCGACAAACCGCAAGGCATAAGGGTCGGCGTTGGAAACCCGCAAATCCGGTTCGACTGGTTTTGCTTCCTTCAAACGCGCCCGCATCCGGGCCTGATGCGCGTTCCAAACCGCCATTGATGCCGCATCGCCGGTGCCAATCGCCGGGCTGTCTAACGCCGCCTGAATTGGGTTGCCTTTGAGCGATCCGTCCAATCGCAGCAACGCCTCGTCCCGGCTAGGCCACTGAAAAACGCGCATTCCACGCCACAACGCCCAAATAAACAGCGCCGTCAAACCGGCACCAACCGCCCAAACCCATTCAACCGCGACCAAATCCTGTAGGCCAAGCATCAATATCGCCAGCGCCACAAAAACCACCGACCAAAGCGGCCACCACGCCCGCACCACCCGTTCGGCCACCAAACCCGCATGGGTTAGCGCCAAAGGCCAGCGGATTGTGCGGCTTAGTTCCGGGTCATTTTGACGGGCCATACCATTCCTCGCGCGACGTCTTGCGAGGAAAGTGCCTCACAACCATTCAGGAATGGTATCGCGATTTATCATTTCGTCAAAGGTTGGCCTTGGGCGGATAACCGCGAATTGATCGCCGTTCACCAAAACCTCGGGAATAAGCGGGCGGGTGTTGTACTCGCTCGCCATCACCGCGCCATAGGCACCGGCACTGCGGAATGCGACCAAATCACCGGCGGCAAGCGGCGGCATCAGGCGTTGTTTGGCAAATGTATCGCCGGATTCGCAAACAGGTCCAACAATATCATAGGGTTGCGGCTCGACCCCAACCTGCGGCTCAACCAAGGGGACAATGTCGTGATGGGCTTCATACATCGCCGGGCGGATCAAATCATTCATCGCGCCATCCAAAATCAGGAAATCGCGGCCTTCGCCGTTTTTCAGGTAAATCACCTTGGACACCAAAATCCCGGCGTTGCCTGCGATCAAACGCCCCGGCTCAATCTCGATCTCACAGCCCAAATGACCAACAGTGCGCTGGATCAGCTTGCCATAATCGGTCGGCAAGGGCGGTGCTTCGTTGCTGCGGGCATAGGGGATGCCAAGGCCGCCACCCAAATCCAATCGGCTGATCTCATGCCCATCGGCGCGCAAAGCTTCGGTCAATTCCGCAACCTTGGTATAAGCAAGCTCAAACGGCTCAAGCTGTGTCAGCTGGCTGCCGATATGCACGTCAATGCCAACAACTTTGATACCCGGCAAAGCGGCGGCATGGGCGTAAACCTCACGGGCGCGGGCAATTGGAATGCCGAATTTGTTTTCGCTTTTACCGGTGGCGATTTTGGCGTGGGTTTTGGCGTCAACATCCGGGTTCACCCGAACGGCGATCTTGGCCTCAACCCCCATCGATGTCGCGATCTCAGAGATAACCGCCATCTCAGGTTCGCTCTCGACGTTGAATTGGCGAATCTGCGCCTCAAGCGCGGCGCGGATTTCATCACCGGTCTTGCCAACACCGGAAAACACGATCCTATCCCCCGGAACACCAGCGGCCAGAGCACGGGCCAATTCGCCACCCGAAACCACGTCCATCCCCGCGCCTTCGGCGGCCAGAGTGCGCAAAATCGCCTGATTGCTGGCGGCTTTCATCGCGTAGCATACCAAATGCGGGCCCCAATCCAAAGCCTCATCAAAGAGATGGAAATGCCGGGTTAGTGTCGCTGTGGAGTAAAGGTAAAACGGCGTGCCCACTTGCGCGGCAATTTCCTTGACCGGCACATCCTCGGCCCACAACGCCCCTTCGCGATAAAGAAAATGATCCACGCCCGTCTCCTGTCCTGCAGCCGTTCCCGCTTAGCGCATCCCAAAAGGCGAAAAAACCCTTGGTTTTCTTCTTTCCGAAAATATCCCCGCCGGAGGCTCCGACCGCGACGCAAAAGCCCCGGCTCATTTAGAGAACCGGGGCTAATCACTTTTTTGGCAATCTTACTGGGTAGCCTCTTCGCCCGGTCGTATCGGCGCGCCATCTGCGCCACATCCGGCGAGGCTGCAAGCCGACAAGGCCAACAGCGCCACAATCATCACTGTCTTCATATAAGCACCTCCTTCCAGCGGGTCACTTGTTCGCGCACCCGCGCTGGGGCTGTGCCACCGTAACTCATCCGTGAGGCGACCGATTTATGCACCGTCAGAACGTCAAAAATCCCGTCGGTGATCGCCGAATTCTCTGCCTGCATGTCTTCAAGGCTTAGGTCCGGCAGGTCGCAGCCTTTGGATTCCGCCAAGGCGACAAGCGCCCCCGTCACATGGTGCGCATCCCGAAAGGGTAGCCCAGTTTCGCGCACCAGCCAATCGGCAAGATCAGTCGCGGTTGAAAAACCAGCTGACGCAGCGCCTTCCAGCACCTGACGATTGCCGGTCATATCCTTGACCATGCCTTCCATCGCCGCCAATGCCAGCATCCAGTTGTCCGCCGCGTCAAAGACCTGCTCTTTGTCTTCTTGCATGTCCTTTGAATAGGCCAGTGGCAAGCCTTTCATCACCATCATCAACGCAACATTGGCCCCGAAGATCCGCCCGATCTTGGCGCGGATAAGCTCCGCTGCATCAGGGTTTTTCTTTTGCGGCATGATGCTCGACCCGGTGCTGAACCGGTCCGACAGGGTGACAAAGCGGAACTGCGCGCTTGACCAAATTACTAGTTCTTCGGCAAAGCGGCTGAGGTGCATCGCTGAAATCGACGCCACCGATAGAAATTCAATCGCGAAATCCCGCGCCGAAACGGCGTCCAACGAATTGGCCATTGGGCGGTCAAAGCCCAAGCTTTCGGCGGTCATATGTCTATCAATCGGGAACCCTGTGCCCGCAAGCGCCGCGGCGCCCAAAGGCGATTCGTTCATCCGGGCGCGGGCATCGCGAACGCGAGAAAGATCGCGCGCGAACATCTCCACATAGGCCATCATGTGATGCCCCCATGTCACCGGCTGCGCGGTTTGTAGGTGGGTAAAGCCCGGCATCACCCAATCGGCCCCCGCCTCGGCCTGATCCACCAACGCGGAAATCAGGGCGAGCAGACCCTTTTCCGCTGCATCCAGCTGATCACGTACCCAAAGGCGGAAATCCGTCGCAACTTGGTCGTTACGCGACCGGCCCGTGTGCAAGCGGCCCGCTGGTTCGCCAATCAAGGCCTTCAAACGGGCCTCGACGTTCATATGAATGTCTTCTAGCGCCGTGGAAAATTCAAACTCACCGTTCTCAATCTCTGACAAGACTGTGAGCAAGCCTTCCCGAATGGCCTTTGCATCGCTATCACTAATAATGCCTTGGGCGGCCAACATGGCGGCGTGGGCCCTTGAACCGGCGATATCCTGTGCCGCCATCCGCTGATCGTATCCGATCGAGGCGTTGATCGCCTCCATGATCGCATCCGGCCCGGCGGCAAAGCGGCCGCCCCACATCTGGTTTGAGGAAGTATCCGACATGAGCTGTCCTTCGGAGGAAATATGAAAAATCTGGGTCTTGCGTTGCTGTATACTGCGACGATGGCGCTTGCAAATCCTGGCTTCGCTGATGTGGCGGCTGCGACCGCCGCGCGGACCGGCGATATGAAGAAACTAATCCTTCATTCCGAGCCAAAAACCCGCGAGATGGCCGACTTTATGACCTTTGAAGGGGAACCATTGAACCTATCCGATTGGCAGGGAAAATGGCTTGTGGTTAATTTCTGGGCCACATGGTGCGCGCCCTGCCGCAAGGAAATGCCGATGCTCTCCGAGCTTCAAACCGAGATGGGCAGCGACACATTTGAGGTCATCACCATCGCCACCTCGCGCAATCCGCCCCCGGCGATGAAAGCGTTCTTTGATGATATCGGCATTACCAACCTGCCGCTGCACCGCGATCCGAAATCGAAATTGTCGCGCGGCATGGGTGTTTTGGGCCTACCCGCGACGGTGATCCTTGACCCTGATGGCAATGAGGTCGGCCGCATGACCGGCGATGCCGATTGGTCATCTGACAGCGCCAAGGCCGTATTGACGGCGTTGATGGGCCCGGCGAGTTAAGCCTTTAAACTACTACCGTGAAACTTCGGTCGGCGTCTGTGGCTTGGCTCGCAACTCCCGCCGTTTGGTCACCAAATCCGTCCCGGAACACCCGATTGAGCACGGGTGTCGGGACGGCTTTGACATATCATGACTTGTTCTTGGCTTTTTTGCCGGCTTGAACAGGCCGATCGGCGTGTTTGCCGCCTGAGCTGTTGAACGCTTGGTACCAAGCTGGCTTTTGAGCTGGGTTCGCACCGGCGCGTTTTACCTTGGGTTTCTTCGATTTGGGCATTGTCCGTCCTTTTCAATTCAGCACTGACATAGAAGGATCACCTCAGGATTGATACAGCAACCTTTTCGCGAGCAAGGTCGACGGGATACGTAGCCAGTTTTTGGATGGCCCAAAATAGTACGGGGTGACCCGATGGCCACCCCGTTTCTCTGAGAGAGAGAGAGAGAGAGAGAGAGAGAGAATTACTTGAGGGCGATCATGATGCGGCGCGTGCGCGTTTTGCGTTTGCTGCGCCCCTTCTTCCAGCCGCTTTTCGCCGCGCCCAGCTGATCCAACTGCATTGCGCCTTCGGCCATCAGACCATCCGCCCCATACTCCCAATATCGCAACCCACCGCGGGTGGCTTCGGTGACGCGGGTACGGGTTTCGACGTAACCGTCAGAGTGGGTTACCGTGAATTGGCATTTGCCCAACGAACGGTTGCAACGGTGCGGCGCGTAAGTTGTTACCGCCCCGTCGATGGCAACGGTCTCGGTGACTTCACCGCGATCATTTACCTTGTAGCTGCCCAGAAACTCTGCGCCTTTGCCCTGTCCTGCAAAGAGATCAAACACATGACGCCCGCCAAGCGATGCGCGTTTTACATGGGTCATTGCCCCGGTGCGATCCTTCATCACCATAACCGATCCAACACCCATGTCGCCCGCGCGCCATGTGATGTCAGCTGTTGCGACAGATGCAGTGAATGTTGCGGAAAGACTAAAGGCCAGGGCGATGATCAGCTTGCGCATTCTTGCTACTCTCAGGTCATGGGCCCCCACCCAATGGTTGATAGAATTGGGCGAAAACAGGGCGCAGCGCAACGTTTTTCTGCCACATTCCTGCCATTGTCTCTAGTGATTATGCTAATAACAACTCAACGCAATTATTGATCCCTGTGATGCGACAATATCATTGCTGCGCACCCCAAAACTCCAACGAATTCGGCAAAAAAGGGACCCCAGTAACAGGGCCCCTGATTCTTTGACGACCAAATTATGGCAAAATTTCGCCCGTGGGACGCGGCGTCGAGGCGGTTTCGGCCGGTAAAACCGGATATTCAACCGTCGGCAACGTGCCGGTCAACGCGTTCAAAAAGGCGACAACGGCATCGGCATCGGGGCCGGACAACTCTTCGCCCAATTGCGAGACCGCCATAATTTCGACCGCTGTCTTAAGGTCCCACACTTTTCCAGAATGGAAATATGGCGCAGTGACCGCGATGTTGCGCAAAGGCGCCGCGCGGAAAACATAGGCATCATCGGCGGTTTCCGTCACGGCGAACCGGCCCTTGTCACCTTCGGGCAAAACATCGGCACCAGGTTTTTCGATCAGGCCAAAGGCATAATAATCATGCCCCCCAAGGTTGATGCCGTTGTGACAAGACGCACAGCCTGAGTCGACAAACACCTCAAGACCTCGTTTCTGCTCATCGCTGAGGGCTGCGTCATCGCCATTTAGCCACGCATCAAAGGGCGACGGTGTCAGCAAAGTCGCCTCGTAAGCTTCAATAGCTTTTGCAAAATTGTCAAAAGTCACCGGATCGGCCTGCTCAGGGAACGAGGCTTTGAACCATGTTTTGTAATCCGACATTGAATTAAGCGTCGCGACCACATTGTCGGGCGTGTTTGCCATTTCCACACCTGCCTGCACCGGTCCCTTGGCTTGTTCCGCCAAATCCGCCGCGCGGCCATCCCAAAATTGGGCTTCGTTAAAAACCGCATTCAAGACGGTTGGCGCATTGCGCGGCCCCTTTTGCCAACCATGGCCAATCGAAGTCTCAAGATTGTCGTCCCCGCCTGTCGCCAGATTGTGGCATGAGTTGCAGGAGAAAACGCCGGACGCAGACATGCGCGGGTCAAAAAACAATGCTTTTCCCAAGGAAATTTTTTCGGGGGTAATCGGGTTGTCGGCTACTGCGGGTATTGTTGATGGCAGGGCGGAAAACAAATCCAGAGCATCAGTGCGAAGATCTTGGGCCGCGGCGGCTTGGGCCGTTAGAACCAATGCAACGGCTGTGAATCCGTGTATGGACATGCGCTTCATGTCAGTCTCCATGTGTAGATAAAGGAGCTAAAACCCCTAGTTTAGAATGATTATACATTCCAACATCGGCATCCTTGATCTGCGTCAACATCACCTGACGTAACGCGCACTTTGACAGCGCAATACGAGTTGGTGAAACTAATCCAACAGGAGGGGCCATGCCGTTATCAATTCTCGTCACACTTGTGGTTCTCGGTATCGCGGGTATTGCGGTGCTGACCAAATGGCTTGGCATGTCGAGCCCGAAACGGTTTCAAACTGAACAGGATGTCATCGCCGCTTGGGCGCGGGAGTTTCCGGAAACACCAGTGAGTGACGTGACACTCTGCCAGTCGGGCAATGGCGCATTGGTGACAACCGCGCTGGGGCCGGGCTTGGTTTGGGCGATGGGAGCCGATAGCACCGCCCGTTTGCTGTCCAAGGCAAACTTGACCGCAACGGACACAGGACTGCGCATCGATCTACCCGATTATAGTGCCCCGCATGTCACCTTGACCCTCACCAAAGCCGAGACCGCGCAATGGTCCGCCCTGATCGGAGCCTCCGCATGAGCGATCTGACTTACCCTGATGTTGTCCAACTCGCGGTGCCGTTTTTCATCGCCGCCATTTTGGCCGAGCTGCTGTGGATCCATACGCAAAAACGCGGTGGGCGTTATGAAACCCGCGACGCCGTCACGTCGTTGATCATGGGGGCTGGCAATGTCGCTTCGGGCATTGCGCTTGGTTTTATCGCTTGGGGGTTTTTCACCTTTCTGTGGGAACTCACCCCCTTTGACCTTGGAACGTCGGCTTTGGTTGTCCTGCTTTGTTTTGTTCTCGACGATCTACGTTATTATTGGGTGCATCGGTTTGGCCACCGCGTCCGTTGGGTCTGGGCCAGCCATGTGAACCACCATTCAAGCCAGCACTACAACCTCACCACGGCGCTTCGTCAGACCTGGACCTACACCTTTACCTTTATGATGGTGGTGCGCGCGCCGCTTATCCTAATTGGGTTTCACCCGGCGATGGTTCTGTTCTGCGGCGGCTTGAACCTTATTTATCAGTTCTGGATTCACACCGAAGCGATCGGCAAAATGCCCCGCTGGTTCGAAGCCATCATGAACACACCGAGCCATCACCGCGTTCACCATGGTCGCAATCCGCGCTATCTCGACTGCAACTATGCCGGTGTCTTTATTATATGGGACAAAATGTTTGGCACCTTTGTCCCCGAACAGGACGGTGAAAAGGTCGATTACGGCCTTGTGCATAACCTCGGCACCTTTAACCCGATCCGCGTGGCCTTTCACGAATGGGTTGGCATTTGGAAAGACGTCACCCAATCCGGCATCACATGGCACGATCGCTGGATGTATTGCGTCGCGCCCCCCGGCTGGTCCCATGACGGATCGCGCGACACATCTGAGGCGATCAAAGCCAAGCATCTGGCAAAACACCCTCAAGACGGCGGAACGGCAGGGTTTTCGTGACACCGGGAAGGTAAAATGGACTACGATCTTTGTCTGCGTTCGACATTCCTAGACTTGGAAAGTTGGGCTATTGTCCTGACTGGGTTCGCAGTTTCCGTCCTTTTGATGCGATTTGAGAAGAGGGGTTTGGCGATCACCTGCTTTCTCACCTCTCTCGTGTTGGCAACAAGTTGGGCCTATTTTTACTATGAACTGAACTGCGTCGAACTCCGCTTCTCTTGAAAAGGCAGACGCCCCCCAAAAGGCCCAAATTATTCGCCGGTAAGGCATTCCTGTCTTCCGCAGGTTAACTTTTTGGGGCAGGCTCACCCTGCGCACCATTGTTGCGAGTAATTCGCATCAAGCCCTTGTAACGGGTTCGTGAGGACCCCATATGCATTGTATACCAATGAATACACAATCTATCCGTTAGGAAACCATGTTCGATCAATTGCTTTCGGACGGGTTCATCCCGTTCACCATTTCGCTTGCTATTCTATTTGGCCTGATGGCCCTTGAACTTGTCTTTGCTCTTCTTGGTGCCACGCTATTGGGTGCCGGTGGTGAGGGTGCTGACATTGATGGGCCGGATATTGACGGGCCAGATTTGGATATTGGCGATCTGGACATTGAGATTGATCTCGATGGGATGGATATCGACGCGGCCGATTTGGAATTGCCCAATTTTGCCGATGTCGAAATCGAGACGGACACGCCCGATGGTATTGGCAATACCGGCGGTCTCGCGGCATGGCTTGGCTTTGGCAAAATGCCAATGCTGATCTGGCTGGCCTCGATCCTGATGGCCTTTGGTATCACCGGTGTGGTTTTGCAGAACCTCATTGCCGGTGTCTTTGGAGGTACTGCGCCCGCGTGGATCGTGGCCCTTCCAGCGGCTTTTGTGGCCATCTTTTTCGCCCGGCATTTTGGTGCGCTCTTTGCGCGTCTGATCCCGAAAACCGAAACCCAAGCCCTTTCTGAACGCCATCTTGGCCGTCGTCAGGGCGTTGTCACCCAAGGCACCGCCACCCGCGGTCGCCCCGCCGAGGTCCGTGTCACGGATCGTTACGGCAACATCCACTATCTGCGTGCCGAACCGCTTCGGGACGAGGCGCAGATTCCGCAGGGTACCGAAGTCTTGGTCCTGCGACATAGATTTGAGGGCGGCTACCTATTGGTGCCGCTCCCCACCTGAATTTTTCAACGAGTTAGGAGACATAATGGATTTAACTACGCTTCTCTTTCTGGTCGGCGCTGTCCTCGCCTTCCTCATCGTCCTCGGCCTTGTTTTAGGCCGTCTCTATCGCCGCGCCACACGCGAAGTCAGCTTGGTTAAAACCGGGGCTGGCGGCAAAAAGGTCATCATGGATGGCGGTGCGATTGTTGTGCCCTTGCTGCACGAAATCAGCCCGGTCAACATGAAAACCTTGCGGCTCGAAGTGACCCGCGAGGCAGAAGCCGCCTTGATCACCAAGGATCGGATGCGCGTTGACGTCGGCGTCGAGTTCTACGTGTCGGTGCAGCCCACCGACGAAGGCGTTGCCCGTGCTGCGCAAACCTTGGGTGATCGCACCTTTGACGTTGATCAGCTCCGCGAGATGATCGAAGGCAAACTCATTGATGGTTTGCGGGCCGTGGCCGCGCAGATGACCATGGATGAACTCCACGAAAACCGCGCCGATTTTGTACAAGAAGTACAAAATGCGGTTTCCGAAGACCTGACCAAAAACGGTCTGTCGCTTGAGGCTGTGTCCTTGACCGCGCTCGATCAGACACCGTTCGAAGCGCTTGATGAAAACAACGCCTTTAACGCCGTCGGTATGCGCAAATTGGCCGAGGTGATTGCGACGTCGAAAAAGGAACGTGCTCAGATTGATGCCGATGCTCAGGTTGCAGTGCGCCGCGCCGAGATGGAAGCGGAACGCCAAAGCCTTTTGATCCGTCAGGACGAAGAGCAAGCCCGCATCGAGCAGCAGCAGCAGATCGAAACCATGAAGGCCGCCCAAGAGGCTGAGATTGCTGCCCGTATGGAAGACTCGGTCCGCGAAACTGAACGCGCTCGGATTGCACGTGAGGAATCTATTCGATCGGCAGATATTGAGCGGGAACGCAAAATCCGCGACGCCGAGATCGCCAAGGAACGTGCCGTTCAAGAGGCAGAGATCGCCAAAGAGCGTGAGCTGGAGGTTGCCAATCAGGAACGCCAGATCATCATCGCGCAAAAGTCCGAAGAGGAAAGCCGCGCCCGTGCGTCCGCCGACCTTGCACGTGCCGAAGCGACCAAGGCCACCGAAGCCGTAGTCACCGCTCAGCAGGTCGCCGAAGCCGAACGGAAGAAGCAGATCGCCTTGATCGAAGCCGCTCGCGAAGCGGAACGTGAAGCGACCAAAATCCGTCTTGCTGCAACCGCTGAGAAGGATGCCGCGCAAGACCGCGCCGATGCCCGACGCGAAGAGGCACAGGCCGATGCGGATGCGCTGACCATTCGTGCCGAAGCCAAAAAGCAAGACATGCTGGCCGAAGCCGAAGGTAAACGCGCGATTACCGATGCCGAGAACGCGCTTAGCACCGAATTGATCGCAATGAAGGTTGAATTGGCCCGTCTCGAAGCGATGCCAAAAGTCTTGGCCGAAGCGGTCAAGCCGGCTGAAAAGATCGACTCGATCCGCATTCATCAAGTCGGTGGCTTAAACGGCTCAAGCGGCGGTGCGTCGGGAAACGGTGCAGGCGGTGACAAGCCGCCGGTTAACCAAGCGCTCGATTCCATCATGGGCATGGCCGTGCAGATGCCGGCGCTGAAAAAGCTCGGGGATGAGTTGGGTCTGACGATGGACGGTACCGTCTCGGGTCTGCTTGGTGACACGCCACCAACGTCAGAGCCAGCTGCCGAAAAGGCACCGGACATCGACGAAAAACCAGCCGAAGACTAAACACCGAAAGGGCGGGATCATCCCGCCCTTTTCAGTTTTCAAAAAAAACTTCACGCGGATGTCCATTGGCCGCGATCTCGTTCGTCATGTTGGTGAAGGCGCTGTTGCCTTTGCTTACACCGAAAGAGGAACTCATGACACTTTGGACACTTTTGCTTGGCGGGCTCGGCGTTGTTGCCATTTCCGCAGCGGGCACAATGCTACTCCCCCGACACATCCATATTGAACGCCAAAGCACCCTTGCGACCACACCGGATGCGATTCTCGCCCTCGCCACATCAACGCAGGGTTACCAAGCCTTTAACCCCTACAAAAGCGTTGACCCCAACCTATCCATCACCCCATTTGGCCCAACAAATGGCATCGGCGCAGGCTTTCACTTTGACGGCAAAGACGGCAAGGGCAGCCAGACGATCTCTGAAATTGGCCCCTCTCATGTGCGCTATGACATCGATCTTGGTGCGATGGGGCAACCGGTCCAATCCATCCACGCCATCCCAACCAATGATGGAACCCGTGTGACCTGGCGCATGGATATGGATCTCGGGTTTAACCCCGTCGCCCGCGTGTTTGGGCTTTTCTTGGACAAGATGCTCGGTCAAACTTTCGACCAAGGGTTGGCCAATCTGGCCGCTGCCACCTGATTTCTTTTAAAGAGGACAATACAATGCGTTACACCTTCTTGCTTTACACCGACCCTGCTGATCTTGCCGATATGACCCCCGCGGATTGGGAAGCCGAAAAAGAAGTCTACGGGGCCTATATCGGTGCCCTCAACGAGGCTGGCGTTTTTGTTGATACCGATTGGCTACAACCGGTTCACACCGCCACCACCCTGTCGCTCAAAGGCGGCACAAAACAGGTCCAAGACGGCCCCTTTGCCGATACCAAAGAAACACTTGGCGGGTTCTTCGTCATTGACGTGCCCGATCTCGACGCCGCCATGGCATGGGCCGAAAAATGTCCGGCGGTCAAGGTTGGCAAGGTCGAAATCCGCGCCTCGGCCATGGGGTCAGAATGACATCCTCTGCCCGCGTTGCTGACATGGCGGCGCGGGACTCCTATGGCCGATTGCTGGCCTATTTGTCGTCTCGAACCCATGACATTGCTTTGGCCGAAGACGCGCTTGCCGATGCCTTTGTTCAGGCGCTCGACCTATGGCCGACGCGCGGGGTTCCCGACAATCCCGACGCGTGGCTTTTGACAACGGCGCGCAATCGGCTCACCGATCGCCAGCGTCATCAAACTCGATTCCCGACCAAGGACGAAATCCCCGATATGCCCGCCGATGACACATCGCCCGCACTGTTTCCCGATGAACGGCTGGCGCTTTTGATGGTCTGCGCGCACCCCTCAATTGCGTCCGACCTTCATGTGCCATTGATGCTGCAAACCGTTCTCGGGCTTGAGGCCAAAACCATCGCCCGCCTGTTTCTGGTTTCACCGACCGCTTTGACCAAACGTTTGGGGCGTGCCAAGGCCAAAATCCGTGACGCCGGAATACCGTTTCATATCCCGGATGCTGCGGTTCTCCCTTCCCGCGCCACGACCATTCACGAGGCGATTTACGGGTTGCATGCCTATGATTGGCTCAATCCCGCGGATGATTTGGGCGACGAGGCCTTGTATCTGGCGGACCTCATGACAAAATTGATGCCCGAGAATAGCGAAGGTTTGGCCCTTGCTGCGCTCATCGCGCTAAGCCATGCCCGCGCCAATGCGCGCATTGTAAACCAAACCCTTGTTCCAACCGAAGATCAGGACACTTCGCTTTGGGACAAGCGATTGATTTTCTATGGAAGGCAAACCCTTGCACGTGCCTACACCAAGGCCACCGTCGGGCGATTTCAGATTGAAGCGGCCATTGAAGCCGTCCACATCGCGCGAAAGGACAGTGGTCGTACCGATTGGGAGGCCTTGAACAAGCTTTATTACGCGCTGCTTCAGATCGCCCCGTCGCTTGGGGCCCTTGTTGCTCAGGCTGCTGTTGTTGGTCGGCTGCACGGCCCCCAAGCTGGGCTAGATGCTTTGGACGCGATGCAAGACCAAGCTGGCACCGGGTTTCAACCTTATTGGGCGGCGCGGGCCATGATTTTAGCAGAGCTTGGTCAGGTTGCAGAAGCAATCACATGCTTTGAAAAAGCCATCTCGCTTGCGACGGACAGCGCGACAATCACCCTGTTGACCAATAGGCGCGACGCTTTGCATCACGGTTAACAAAACGCTGAAATTAAAGCGTGGGCTGCCCGTCAAACCCTTCGAATCCACCAGTTGTTTCGACGACATCCGCCTCAAAATGGGCAATCATCGGCATAACCTCGTGCTCGATTTTGGTGTTCCAGACCGGCCCGTCGTAAAAGCCATTCTTGATCACCTCGCGCGCCGCTAGTGACGCAAAGGCCCGCATCCAATGCACCTTGTTCGGGTCATCCAAGTCTCGCATTGGTCCGAAAACCAACATCCCGGCATCGCGCAACGCAGGGCGGTTAACCCGTTCAAAGTAATCGACAAACTCATCACGACGGCCGGGATGTAGCGTATAGTGGCGGATTTCGATGATCATGCCCGACCCCCGGCCTTTTCATGTCTATTTACAATAAGACCCGCTGCGATAGCTGGCGGTGTCAAAGTGGAAATGATCCTTGTGGTGACGGTCGGAATTCGGCCCCAAAACGGTTCCAAATGGTCCACAGGCCGCAGTATGCATTTTACGTAGGGCTTTGCCTTTTTTGCCGCGGCCCCAATCGTTTAGGACCGACATTTCAGACCCATCCGCCAATTGCACTGCCGCGATATCAATCGCCTTGCCGCGCCCATGTTCCGAAATCTTGCCACCGGGCTGGTTGTTGCGTGTCCGACAGGAATAATGCGCAACCACCCGCAGTCCAGACAACCCGCCACCCTGTTTACCAACAGCCGGGCGAACACCGTTGTTCACCCATGTTTTCAATGCCTTGGCCGTTTCGCAATTGATCGTCGCCGCTTGGCTAAGCGGCACACCGGACACTGATTGCAAACGGATTGCATTGTCCAATCCACAGCCCGAAATGCGGCCCGGTACCTTGCCAACGATCTCACCCTGAAGGGCGGGATCACCACAAAGACCGGGGCCGGTCGCCTCGGGATCATCTTGGGAAAACGCGTTGCTTAGAAATCCGCGCACCCCATCCAGATCACTTTCCGGCTCGGGCGCTTTCTCCCGTCCACCACAGGCGCTTAGCGCCAGAAAAACACATGTCACACCAACCCAATATTTCACCGGTCCACCTTTGCTCGGCCAAAATCTGGTGCATCTGTATCCTGTCCGGCCTCAAGAATGCCACGGCGGATGGCGCGGGTATGGGTGAAATAGGCATGAAGCTGCTCACCATTGCCGGTGCGAATGGCCCGTTGCAGCGCCATCAACTCTTCGGTGAAACGGCCCAGAACCTCGATTGTTGCGTCTTTGTTCGTCAAAAACACATCGCGCCACATGGTCGGGTCACTGGCGGCAATTCGGGTGAAATCGCGAAAACCGGCGGCGGAAAATTTGATGACTTCTTTGTCGGTGACACGTTTGAGATCATCGGCCACGCCCACCATCGTATAGGCGATGAGGTGCGGAATATGGCTTACCACGGCGCAAACCATATCGTGATGTTCCGGGTCCATCCGCTCGGTGTTGGCCCCCAAAGATTTCCAATAAGTTTCAACACGTTGAATAGCATTTTCATCGCTATCTTCGGTCGGAACAATAAGACACCAGCGGTTGTCAAATAGCGAAGCAAACCCAGCATCCGGGCCGGAATGTTCAGTTCCGGCCATCGGGTGGGTGGGAACAAAATGCACATAGTTTGGGAGATGCGGAGCGATCGCCTCGATCACCGTGCGCTTGACCGAGCCGACTTCGGACACCGTCGCCCCCGGTTTCAGATGCGGCGCGATTTGCTCCATCACCGGGCCCATCGCCCCAACTGGAACGGCAAGAACAATGAGATCGGCGTCTTTCACAGCCTCTTCGGCGCTGTCGCACACGCTGTGACATAGGTCCAAACGGCGCGCCGTGTCGCGGGTTTCTTGTGACCTAGCATAGCCTGAGACATGAGCCGTGCTACCCGCGCGTTTCATCGCCCAGAACATCGACGACGCGATCAGGCCAAGCCCGATCAACGCCACGCGTTTGTATGGTTCACTCATCTGGCACCGGCCTTAAATTGCCCCACCGCATGGGCGACCTGACGACAGGCCGGTTCGTCACCAACCGTGATCCGCAAGCAATTGGGCAGGCCATAGCCCCCGACCTGACGCACGATAAGCCCTTGAGTTTGCAGATAAGCGTCACAGGCTTGCGCTTCTTCCGGAGAGCCAAAGCGCGCCAAAACGAAGTTCGCAGTCGAGGTGTCGCATTGCACCCCATGCTCGGCCAATGCCTCGGACAACCACGCCCGCAAACGGGTATTTTCGTCCCGGCATTTGTTGGCATAGGCGATGTCACGTACCGATGCCTCGGCCGCGGCAAGCGCCGTGTTTGACACGTTAAATGGCCCGCGCACGCGGTTCAAAACATCAATCACCTCACGCGGGGCATAGCCCCAGCCGATCCGCAAGCCACCCAAGCCATATAGCTTGGAAAAGGTCCGGGTCATAACAACATTGTCGCGCATTTCAACAAGCTTGGCCCCGCCGTCATAGCCGTCGACATATTCGGCATAGGCCCCGTCGAGAACCAACAACGCTTGGTCGGGAATCCCTTCGGCCAGACGTTCAATTTCGGCCATGCCAATCATGGTGCCGGTCGGGTTATTGGGGTTGGCGATGAACACAAGCTTGGTGTTTTCGTTACACCCCTCAAGGATCGCATCCACATCGGTCACACGGTCGCGCTCTTTGACAACAACCGGCGTCGCCCCGGAGGCAAGCGCGCATATCCGATACATCGCAAAGCCGTGTTCGGTATAAATAACCTCCGCCCCCGGCCCGCCGTAGGCTTGGCACAGGAAGGTGATGATCTCGTCCGAACCAGCCCCACAAATGATGTTGTCGGCTTTCAAACCGTGAACTTCGGCTAGCGCACTGCGCAGCTCGATATGATCCGAAGACGGATAGCGATGCAGCTCATGCACACAGCGTTTCACCGCCTCTTGCGCGGCTGGGCTTGGCCCGAACGGGTTTTCGTTCGAGCTTAGCTTGATCACATTGGAAACCCCGTCGAGATGCGCCTTGCCCCCGACATAAAGGTCGATGTCCATGATACCTGATTTTGGCTCAATCTTGGTCATATCCGTCTCCTATTGGAAACGTGCTTACCCAAGCGCTTGCCACATGAAAAGCGGCAAAGCCATGCTATGACATTGCGGCTTGGCAATATGTCCTATTTGCACTGGGTTTTGTACCGATTGCCCCATCGAGGGGTTACACCACGACATCCATCGCGGTTTGATCCCCAACGCCAAAGACCCGCTTGTATCGGGCGATTTCCTCAGCTGGGCCCATGGCTTTGTTCGGGTTGTCCGACAATTTCACCGTTGGATGGCCATCGGCCTTGATCGCCTTGCAAACCAGACTGAACGGCGCAAGACCGTCGTCTGGAGCAAGCCCTCGGAAATCATTGGTGAGCAATGTACCCCAGCCAAAGGACACGCGAACGCGGCCTGCAAACTGTTGGTACAGTTCCAAAATTTTGGTCTCATCCAAACCGTCCGAAAAAATCACCAGCTTTTTGGTTGGGTCTTCTCCACGCGACTTCCACCAATCAATCGCGACCTCTGCCCCAGTTGCGGGATCTCCGCTGTCGATACGAATACCGGTCCAGCCAGCAAGGTAATCCGGCGCATTGCGCAGGAACCCCTCGGTGCCATAGGTGTCGGGCAAAATGATGCGAAGATTGCCGTCATGCTCTTCGTGCCAATCGGCCAAAACATCATAAGGGGCCCTCTCCAACGCTACGTCATCCTTGGCTAAGGCCGCGTAAACCATAGGTAATTCATGGGCATTGGTACCAATCGCTTCAAGGTCGCGGTTCTTGGCAATAAGACAATTCGACGTGCCAACAAAACTATTGCCAAGCCCCTCGCCCATCGCCTGAACGCACCAATCTTGCCACAAAAAACTATGTCGCCGACGGGTGCCAAAATCGGCGATCCGCAACTCAGGAACAGCGCGCAATTTTTCGACCTTTTCCCAAAGTTTGGTCATCGCGCGGGCATAAAGCACCTGTAATTCAAACCGGCCCATCTGGTCCAAAACCGATCGCCCGCGAAGTTCCATCAAAACCGCCAACGCCGGAATTTCCCAAAGCATCACCTCGGGCCAACTGCCCTCAAAGGTAAGCTCATATTGGTCGCCCACCCGCTCCAGATTGTAGTTCGGCAACCGCATGTTCTCGAACCACTCCATGAAATCTGGGCGGAACATCTGGCGCTTGCCATAAAACGTATTGCCGCGCAGCCAGGTGCTTTCCCCCCGGCTTAGAGACAGTGATTGGATATGATCCAACTGCTCGCGCAACTCACCTTCATCAATCAGTTTGGCCAACGGCACATGCTTGGATCGGTTGATCAGACTAAAGGTCACCTGCGTGTCGCGATTGTTGCGAAACACAGATTGGCACATCAACAGCTTATAAAAATCCGTATCAATGAGGGACCGGACGATTGGATCAATCTTCCATTTGTGGTTCCAAACGCGTGTGGCAATGTCGGTCATACCCGGCCCTCTGATTTCACCGTTTGGTTAAAACAATTGGTTGCGCCCTTGGCAAGCCCGGCTCAGCCTCGAACCGTTGGCTTCTTCTTTCCAAAAATATCCTGGGGAGTCTCGAGCTTGCCTCGTGACGGGGCAGCGCCCCTCACCCGCCCGCCGCAGGCGCTGATCGCAAGATCAATCCGCACCTTAAACCGGCACCTCCGTCACGTGTTTGACTCGGCTGAGCGCGAAAATCGTATTGGTGCCGGACACGCTGTCATGTTCCAGAACCCGACGCATCAGGATTTGTTCAAAATCCGCCATGTCCCGAACCAAAAGATGTAACAGGTAATCCCATTCGCCGGAAATCGAGTAAACTTCGACAATGGTTGGTTCCAACTCCATCGCGCGTTTGAATTCAGCCCGTGATGCCGCGTCCTGCGCTTTCATGCGCACTTGGCAAAACACGTCCATCTTGCGCCCGACACTTGCCGGATCGACAAGGCGCACATGCCGACCCAAAATCCCGGCCTCTTCCAGCGCTTTGATCCTGCGCCAACAGGTTGCCGGTGATGTGTTGGCCTGACGTGCCAAATCCGCCATCGAGGCCGAGGCGTCACGCTGCAACAAATCAAGGATGCGTTTGTCGAGATCAGTAATGTGATTGAGTTCAGTCATGTGACCCACATTACTGAAATATGACTTTCACTTTCAACCATCCTCCGCACCATTTTGAACAATCAAACCTGCTATACTGGTTAAAATTCCCGGACGCGCGGGCAATTCGCCCTTTTGAACAGACCTCAAGGGACCAGCATGACAGATCAAACGCCAATCCTAACCGACTACGAGCTTACGGATCGCTACACCAAAACCAAAGGCCGGGTGTTTTTGACCGGGACACAAGCGATTGTGCGGATCGCGTTAGATCAGGCGCGGCGCGATCAGGCCAATGGGCTGAACACACGCGGTTATGTGTCTGGCTATCGCGGGTCGCCTGTGGGGGGCATTGATCTGGAAATTGGGCGCAACGCCAAATTGGTCGCCGAGGCCGGGGTCGAATTCCTCCCGGCGGTGAACGAAGAATTTGGGGCAACCCAGATGATCGGCACCCAACAGGTTGAAACCGACCCGGACAAGCAAGTCGAGGCGGTCTTTGGCCTCTGGTACGGCAAAGGGCCGGGCGTGGATCGCGCTGCGGATGCGCTCAAGCACGGCAACGCCTATGGGTCGTCCCCCAAGGGCGGCGTTTTGGTTGTGGCCGGGGATGACCACGGTTGCGTCTCGTCCTCCATGCCGCATCAATCCGATGTCGCCTTCATGAACTTCTTCATGCCAACCGTGAACCCCGCCAATGTGGCCGAGTTCCTGCCCTTTGCCGAATGGGGTTACGCCTTGTCGCGGTTTTCCGGCATGTGGGTTGGGTTCAAGGCGATTTCCGAAACCGTTGAAAGCGGTATGTCGTTTGAATTGCCCGACGACCGCGTGTTTGAGAGTCCTGATTTCACCCCACCCGCCGAAGGTTTGCACTATCGCTGGCCCGACCTGCCCGGACCGCAGATTGAAGAGCGGATGGAGGCCAAAAAGAACGCCGTGCTTGCCTTTGCCCGCGCCAACCCGATTGACCGCGTTGAGTGGGGGCACGATGAGGCCCGGTTTGGCATTGTCACCACCGGCAAATCCCACCTCGACGTGCTAGAAGCGCTGCGTTTGCTTGGGATTGATGAGTCGCGCGCTGCGGATCTGGGTTTGGATATCTACAAGGTCGGCATGGTTTGGCCGCTTGAAGACGTTGGTGCCTTGAAATTCGCCTCTGGCAAACAAGAATTGCTGGTGATCGAAGAAAAGCGCGGCATAATCGAGAGCCAGCTCAAGGAATACTTCTATGATTTCCCCGGTCAAAAACCCGATCGGATGGTTGGCAAACGGGATGAGAACGGCAATCGCTTGATCCCGTGGACGCATGAACTTGGTGCGGTGATGCTCGCCAAAATCATTGCGGAGCGGCTTGATCTGAACTTTGATCTCAAGCTCGCTGACACGGCCGATAGCATTGTGCCTGCGCCAAATCTTATCGCCGTCGACGGGGCGGCGCGCACGCCGTATTTCTGTTCGGGTTGTCCGCACAATACATCGACCAAAGTGCCCGATGGGTCGCAAGCTATGGCCGGGATTGGCTGCCACTTCATGGCAAGCTGGATGGATCGAAACACCACATCGCTTATCCAGATGGGCGGCGAAGGGGTGAATTGGGTTGCACGATCAAAGTTCAATGGAAACAAGCATGTTTTCCAAAACTTGGGTGAAGGCACCTATTACCATTCCGGGTCATTGGCAGTGCGTCAGGCCATCGCGGCGGGCACCAATATCACCTATAAGATCCTGTTCAACGATGCGGTGGCGATGACCGGCGGCCAAACCGTGGACGGCCCGATTGAAGTCAAAGCGATCGCCAAATCCATGGTGGCCGAGGGGGCCGTCAAAGTTGTGGTTGTCTCGGATCATCCCGAACAATTTGACCGCGCCGATTTCCCATCGGGGGTCGAGATTTTGCACCGCTCGGAAATGGATCGCATACAACGGGAATTGCGCGACATTCCCGGCACCACGATCCTGATTTATCAGCAAACCTGCGCCACCGAGAAACGCCGTTTGCGCAAGCGTGGCAAGTTGGAGGACCCCAAGAAATTTGCGGTCATCAATCCACTTGTTTGCGAAGGATGTGGCGATTGCGGTGTTGAATCCAATTGTCTTAGCGTAGAGCCCTTGGAAACTGAATTTGGCCGCAAGCGTCAGATCAACCTGAACTCCTGCAACAAGGATTTCACCTGTGTAAACGGCTTCTGCCCTAGTTTTGTGACCGTCGAAGGCGGCACATTGAAGAAGCCCAACGCAGATGGCCACACAGCAGAGTTTGAAACCCTCAAGGCCCGCCTGTCCACCCCGGAATTGCCGAGCCTCGACACGCCCTACGACATCCTTGTCACCGGCGTTGGCGGCACTGGTGTTGTTACAGTTGGCCAATTGATCGCAATGGCCGCCAACCTAGAAAGCAAAGGCACCAGCGTTCTGGATTTCATGGGATTTGCCCAGAAATTCGGCCCGGTTCTAAGCTATATTCGCATGGGCAAAACCGAGGCCGAGGTCAATCAGGCCCGTACCGAGCCAAGCTCGGCTGATGCTCTGATCGGCTGTGATCTTGTGGTTAGTTCATCCCCCAAGGCTTCGGCCACCTATCGCAAGGGGCATACGCGGGGCGTGGTGAACACGGCGCTGATGCCGACCGGCGATTTCACCCGCAACCGCAATGCCGATCTGCGCGCAAACGACCGGTTGAACCGCATAGCCGCCGGCATCGACGGGCAAAGCCTACGCAGTTTGGATGCCAATGCCTTGTCCGGTGCTTTGATGGGTGACACGGTCTACGCCAATGTGCTGATGCTTGGTGCGGCGTGGCAGGCCGGACTAGTTCCGCTAAGCGAGGCCTCGTTGATGCGGGCGATTGAGCTAAACGGAGTTAAACCAGACCAAAACAAAGCCGCCTTTACCTGGGGTCGGATTTTTGTCGCCGCGCCCGATGCCGTTGCCCGCGTCGCCGATCTTCCTAGCACGCCGGTTTTGTCCTTGAACGAAATGATATCGCGCCGGGCCGGGTTTTTGACCGAGTATCAGGATGCGGATTGGGCGCATGAGTATCGCCGCGTGATCGAACAGGTGAAAGAGGCCGAAACCCGCGTGTTGGGTCGTGCCGGTGATCTCTCCGAAGCAGCGGCCAAGGGTCTGTTCAAACTGATGTCCTACAAGGACGAGTATGAAGTTGCGCGGCTGCATCTGGAAACCGGATTTCTTGAGGGGCTAGAACACCGATTTGAGGGGGATTTCACCGTTAAACACCACCTCGCCCCGCCACTTTTGTCCGGAAAATTGGATGCCCGTGGACGGCCAGTTAAACGCGCCTTTGGCCCATGGGTTCGGGTGGGTTTCAAGGCTTTGGCCCGGATGAAAACCTTGCGCGGCGGGGCGCTTGATGTCTTTGGGCGCACGGCGGAACGGCGGATGGAACGCGCCTTGATCGAAGAATATCGCGACCTTTTGCAGCGCCTGACAAAGGGGTTGAACGCGGATAACCATGTCGAGGCCGCTCGCATTGCCGGGTTGGTCATGGATATTCGCGGCTTTGGCCCGGTCAAGGAGGAGGCCGTCACCAAGGTACGTGCAGAGATCGACGCCGCAATGACGGCGTTTTGAGGAGGGATCATGTCGGACACAATCAAGGTTAAGAATCATGGCGTTTGGGTAGAGATCACCCTGAACCGCCCGGACAAGCTCAATAGCTTCAACGAAGAAATGCACTTGGCCCTGCGCGCCGCCCTAGAAACTGCGCGCGACGGCGGGGCGCGGGCCGTGTTACTAACCGGGGCCGGTCGCGGGTTTTGCGCCGGGCAGGATTTGGGCGATCGTGACCCAAGCAAAATGACGGGCAAGCCGGACCTGAGCAAAACCGTTCGCGATTTCTATGCGCCTTTGGTGCGGCTGATCCGGGTTATGAAACTGCCGGTGGTTTGCGCCGTGAACGGTGTCGCGGCGGGGGCCGGGGCAAACCTTGCTTTGGCCTGTGACATCGTTTTGGCCGGTCACGGTGCCAAGTTCATTCAGAGCTTTTCCAAGGTTGGGTTGATCCCGGATACCGGCGGCAGCTGGCATTTGCCGCATCTGGTCGGTGAGGCGCGCGCCAAGGGGTTGGCACTGACCGCGATGCCTTTACCCGCGCAAAAAGCGGCCGAGTGGGGGCTGATCTGGCACGCCTATCCCGATGCCGATCTGATGGAGGAAGCGCGCGCGTTGACATCACAACTGGCCAACGGACCGACGCTTGGCATGGGGTTGACCAAGATGTGTATTCAAGAGGCCGCCACGGCAAGCCTATCGGACCATCTTGAAACCGAGGCCGATGCCATGAAAACCTGTGGCGAAAGTGATGACTACGCCGAAGGTGTGGCGTCGTTTTTGCAAAAACGCGCGCCCGAATTCAAAGGCCGCTGATATGCAGGACAAGGATTTCACCGGATCGGACGGCAGTGGCATTTTGGCCATTCGCACCATTGCAATGCCCGCCGATACCAACCCGTCCGGTGATATCTTTGGTGGCTGGCTAATGGCGCAAATGGACCTCGCGGCCTCGAACCTCGCGGCGCGTTTGGCCAAGGGGCGCGTGGCGACAGTTGCGGTTGAAGCGATGCATTTTCGCGCGCCCGTACAGGTTGGCGATGAAGTCACATTGACGGCAACCTTGCGATCAACCGGGCGCAGCAGCATGCGTATCCATGTCGAAGCTTGGGCCCGCCCGATGCGCGAAGAAGACGGAACAACCGTAACAGACGCGGATTTTGTCTTTGTCGCATTGGATGAGACGGGAAAACCGCGCGACCTGCCGGATTAGACTTCGTAAAGTTCAAGTGGCAAACCATCGGGATCGGCGAAAAACGTAAACCGTGCGCCGGTGAATTCATCGATGCGGATGTCTTCGACGGTGATGTCATGGTCGGTCAAATGCGCGACGACAGCATCAAGATCGTCGACAGTAAAAGCAAGATGGCGCAGGCCCCGAGCCTCGGGTCGCGACGGGCGAGCAGGCGGGTTTGGGAAGGAAAATAGCTCAATCTGACCTCCATCCGGAAGGGCCAGATCAAGCTTCCAACTATCCCGCTCGGATCGGTGATTTTCGGCCAGCACAGCCAACCCCAAAATGTCACAATAGAAATGCTTCGACACGCCATAGTCGCTGCAAATGATCGCTGCATGATGAATGTGTCTTAACATAGCGCCTCTGTGCCTCGCCCCGGATCAGGCATGGCACAAATCACATCCACCTCCAATGTTTCTTCTTTCCCGACATATCCCGGAGTGAATTGCCGCTTTGTGGCAAGAGGGGCTAGCCCCTTTCACCGCGCCCCCTTTCAAGGGCGCGCAATCTCACACAAGCTAAACCTTAGTGACTTGTTCCTTCTTCGAAGGTGATCTTGTTCCAGACATTGTATTTGCCCGACGGTTTGCGCATCGGCAAGCGTTTGACAATTTCCAGCGTTTCCGCGTCATAAACTAACACCTCGCCATCGTCTTCCCAAACCGAAACCAGTGCGTGGCTACCATCTTTGGTAAATTCCACATGGGCAACGGTCGCGCCGGGAACGGGACGCATGGATTTGACAATCTCAAGCGTTTCTTTGTCGATGATGTGCATCACATCCTTGTTCGGACCAAAGAACACATCCGCCCAGACATATTTGGAGTTCTTATGGCTACGCATAAAGAAACCGGGGCCTTCGGTCGGGATGGTTTTGACGGTCTTCCACGTCGACATATCGATCACCGAAATGGTCGCGTCTTTGAGGTGCGGGGTGGCCATCACGGTGCTGTCGCCGTGTTGCCAAGTAATGCCGGAGCCAAGATGCGGCATGCCAGCCAACTCTAGATCGGCAACTTTTTGACCGATCACGAGGTCGATCACCAAGCCGTCTTCGCCTTTGCGCGAGGCACCCATAACGTATTCATAGGTCTGATCGAAAAAGAAATCGTCGAGGTAATCAGGCGTGGTGATTTTACGGATCGGAAAGCGTGTGTCCTGCGGAACCGGCCCTTCGATTTTCCAATCATGCGCCAATCCGCCGGCAAAATAGTTCAAGTCCGGGTGCTTGCTATAGGAGACTTCCCAAATTTCCGGCACATCCTTGAGAGCAAGGACAAAGCTTTCGCGTGGGGGAGCTTGATAGACGGCGGAAACCCGGCTCGGCGTGCCATCTTTGCCTTTGACGTCATGCACTTCGGCCACTGAAAGATCATCCGTTGATAGGATGGTCAGCGTGTTGGGTAGGTAGTTGGCCACCGCCAGCCACTTGCCATCGCCGCTCATCGCGATGTTGCGACTGTTCAAACCGGCGCGGACACGGCCCACCTGTTTCAGCGCCCAAATATCGTACTTCTGCACCCAACCATCGCGCGACATGATGAAAACGAACCGACCGTTGGGGTCAAATTTCGGTCCGCCATGCACCGCAAAGGGCGTGGCAAAACGATCGAGCACCTCAAAGGTATCCCCATCCAAAACCGACACATGGTGATCGCCGGTTTCGACGGCCAGCGTGATGTTCATCGGATCAGAGGACCAAACCGGCGCATCGACTGACGCGTAATCTTCGTCCATCACCCGACTGGCCATGATCTGCTCTTCGCCCCATGGCGGCACGGCCTCTAGCGGGGTTTTGAGGTAGGTGGCGAGTTCGGCGATACGCTCTTCGCTCAGGTCTTCGGAAAAACCCGGCATCTGGGTGGTCACACGGCCGTCGCGAATAACTGCTTCGACCTTGGGGCCGCGCATACGTTTCAAGGTTTGTGGGATCAAAGCCGGGCCGGTACCGCCAAGACGGTTGGCATCATGGCAGTCGGAGCAAAACTCAACATAGTCGGCACGCGGATCGGCCTGTGCCATTGCGGCAAACGACATTGACGCCGCAAGCACGAGGGTAAGAGAACGGATCATAGTCATATCCCTTTAAAGACCGGTGCGATGCGCACGCGCGGTAAAGAAGATTCCCGAGGGGCTATCAGCTTCAAATTCACCCATCTTCTCAAAACTTTGGGTGTCATAGATCGCCACTTTTCCGGCATCCCGTACGCTTAGCCAAACCTCGTGACCACGCGGGGTGAACTCCATATGGAGAACCGCCGGACCGGGTTTGAATTCGTGCACGACCTGTTTGGTCACAGTGTCGATAACCTGAATGGTATCGTTATGCGGGTGAGCAAAGTTGACCCAAACCTGCCGCCCATCTGGGCGCGCCATGGCGAAAACCGGTTGGCCATAGGTTTTGGTGCGCCCGGTTTCTTGCAATGTGTCGGAATCGATCCATAGCACTTCGTGATGACCCACCGCAGGCAGGACAAATTCGCCGCCGGTATGCGCCCAACCTTCGAGATGGGGCATCTTGTAGACCGGCATTTCTTCTTGCCCGCGACCATAGTTGGGCAACACCCGGATCGGCTCCGGTTTTTCGGCCCAAAGGTCCAGTGCGGTTAGCCCGTCTTCGCCAAACAATCCGGTGATGTAGGTGCGGCCATTAGCGGTCACTAAGGCATCATAAGGGCGATCGCCCATATCGGGGATCTTGGTGATGTCCGCCGTTCCCGACGACATGTCTGCGATCCAAGTTTCGCCGGTATCCCACATGGTAAAGACGAACTTAGAGCCGGGTGCGTCAACCAATCCGATGGTTTTACTATCGGTCGGAATATCGGCGACCAATGCCAGCGTGTCGGCATCAAAAATGCGCACGCCGCCGGGTTCATAATTGGAGACGGCGACCAACTTCCCGTCATCGGAAATCGCGCCGCCGATGGAATTGCCAGCCTGGACCACACGGTTTGCGATCTTGCGCTCGACAATATCGACCTTGGTCAATCCGCCATCACGGCCAAAGACATAGGCAAAACGTTCGTCAGAGGAGTAGACGAGGCTGGCATGAGAGAGATCGCCAAGCCCCTCGATGCGTTCCAAAGAGGCGCGTTCGGATTGGTCGACCAACAAAACAGAGCCGGTGGCGCGTTCGATGATCAGGCCAAGATCGCCAGTGGCGATTGTTTCAGCGGACACAGCAGTGCCCAGCGCCAAAGCAAGGGCGCAAACGGTGTTTAGAAGTCTCACGGGGCTTCTCCTTTGAGAAGATATTCAGCAATCCAGGCCGCTTCGGCCTCGGTCAAAAGGGGGCGCCAAGGCGGCATCGGGGTGCCAGGAACGCCGTCAAGAATGACGTCTTGGAGAACGTCGATATCGTAGTGTTCTATTGTTTGCGGGCGGATGTCGGGGCCGAGCCCGCCTTTGAGCGTCAGGCCATGACACGAACCGCAGTCTTGGATCACAAAACGCTCTAGCGCTACCGGATCAATGGGATCGGCCAACACCGGCGTTGCCAGAAGTATGAGTATGCTCAGAAGCTTAGCCATGTGCGGCGACCTCCGCCGCCTCGTTTTCCAACGGCAACCCTTGCGCGCCATAAAGCGACACAACCTTGCCGATGATAAACAATGTTGGGGGTTTCAGCCCGGCATCGCGGGCATCGGCGGCGATATTGGCGAGGGAGGACACCATGCGACGCTCATCAACGCTTGTGGCTTTGGAAATTGCCATAACCGGGGTCGATCCCGGTAGGCCTTCGGTCATCAGGCCAACAGCAATCTGACCAATATTTGCAACACCCATGTAAACCACCAGCGTCGTATCAGGGTTGGCGAGCCGCTTCCAATCGAGGTCTAGATGCTTGTCCGCCTGACGATGGCCGGTGACATATTGTACGCCGGTGGCCAGCCCGCGATGGGTCAGCGGCACACCAGTGATAGACGACGCCCCTTGCGCCGCCGTGATCCCCGGCACGTATTCGATCTCAATCCCTTGGGCTTGCAAAATCGCCGCCTCCTCGGATCCACGGCCAAAGATCAAAGGATCACCGCCTTTGAGGCGGGCAACCCGATGTCCGGCTTGGGCCTCTTCGACGAGAATCTCGTTGATGCGATCTTGGGTAACGGCGTGGCATTGCGGCATCTTACCGACAAACACCATCTTCGCATCCGGGTTGGCCATGGCGATGATTTCATCCGACACAAGCCGGTCATAAACAACGCATGTCGCCTCACGCAAAAGGCGCTCGGCTTTTAGGGTCAGCAGTTCGGGGTCTCCGGGGCCTGCGCCTATCAGGGATACTTTGCCGGTCATATGTCGTCTCGCTCGTCCAAAGGATGGCTAATGGCCAAGCGGCACCCACCGTCGAACATGGCGACCATGTCGATTCGTACGTCGGTCGGCGGGTGAAGCTCGGTCCGATATATGAGGTTTAAAGTGGGGCAGCAGAGACAGCTTTACCTTGACAAAAGTTAAGCAGGGAGGAGTTTAGGTTTAGTCCGCTGGTTTTTGAAGTACGCCACAAGAGCCAGAAAACTCAGCTACCTTTGGTCCTATCCCGAAGAGCAGCGCGCGCCCTTTTTGCGCCTATTTCAAACGCTCCACCTAAACCCCGTCGCATTTTCAGACACATCCCAGAGTTTTGACATAACAGTTTTGTCGTAGGCATGCGGATGCAAGGTACCCTTACCAACGGGCCCGACAAACTCCATACGGCCCGTCGGGCCATAGAGCGCCCGCTGTTCCAGACCGCTTTCAGTTGCACACATAACTTCCGGGTACGCGCCCTTTTCAGCCGTTTGAACCATCGGTGACTTTGTCATCAGCCACCACACAACACGGGTCAGAAACCCACCGCTTGTGCTGATCAGCGATGTTGCAGAAGAACCGGGATGGCACACATAGACTTCCACCGTCCTGCCTTCGGCCTTGATGCGATCTTGCAGCTCATAGGCAAACATCATCTGCGCCAGCTTGGATTGACTATAAACCGGGTTGGCGCTGTAGTTTTTGTCCCAATTCATATCGTCGAACTGAATCGTCTTGATCCCCATGTTGTAACCAAGGCTTGCGACAACGACGATCCGGCCTTGCGTTTCTTCGATGCGCTTAAACAGCATCCCACAAAGAACGAAGTGCCCGTAGTGGTTGGTGCCAAGTTGGCTTTCAAAGCCATCGACGGTTAGCTTTTGTTCCGGCACCTGAGCGATTGCCGCGTTACAGACCAAGGCGTCGATGCGAGGGGTTGTTGCCAGCACCTCATCCGCTGCGGCACGCACGCTTGCGAGTTCAGAAAGGTCCATGCGCACAAAACTGACATCGGCGTCAGCGCCGAACTCTTGCTTCAGGTCTTTGAGTGCCGCGTTAGATTTCTCTGCGCTGCGGTTCAACATCACCACTTTCGCCCCTTTGGACAAAAGAATGCGGGACGCTTGAAAACCAGCCCCGGCGTTGCCCCCGGTGATGACAAAGGTTTTGCCCTTGAGTGAGCCAAGTCGCTCTGGCGTCCAACCCAATGGGCCAAAAGTTTTGTCTGACATTGTCGTTCCCCTTGTGTCGCAAGTCTTCTAATCTTGCTTAATCCGCTACGGCGCTGAGATGTACGTAACTCTCACATCCACACCAAAATAGGCCGGATGCTCGCTTTTACTTGCCTATTTGTCTCAACGAGGTTGCGAGAGCTTAGCGGCACGTTCTAGATTGCCCCCATGAGCAAAGAACAGATCAAGCAACTAATAGCCGCCCGCACCGACAATGACGGCCTGACGGAAACCGGTGTAAAAGGGGTGCGTCTATTTCGGGCAACACAATCAATACCCTGCGTACCGGCTGTCTACGAACCCTGCGTTGTCGCCATTGTCAGCGGGGCCAAAGAAGCCGTTTTGGATGGCCAACGATATGTCTATGACAACAGCCAATACCTATGCTGCCCAATGTCAATGCCCGTCAAGGCGGGCACGCCGACTGCATCCCCCGATAACCCACTTTACGGCGTTTTCATCTCGCTCGATCAGCAGGTGATGACGGCACTGGCGATGGATATGGAAAACGCCGGAGGGGTGCTGCCCGTGGGCAAGGGTGACCTGCGCGCTCACGGTATTCGGCTGGCCCGGTGGGAGGAAACGTTTACCGAAGCCTTGCTTCGTTTGCTAAGCCTTGGGTCGAATGCGACTGATTCCGCCGTCCTTGGAGACGCGCGATTGCGAGAGTTGTATTATGCAATTTTGAAAGGCGAGGCCGGGATTTTTGCGCGTCAGGCCTTCGGCGCTGGCAACGCCATTGCCCGTTCTATCGCTTATATTTCAGCCCAACTGGACGCACCTATTTCAATTGATGACATGGCATCCCGCGCCGGTATGAGCCGGGCCGTGTTTCACCGGAAATTCAAGCAAGCGACCACGATGGCACCGATCCAATTCGTAAAGTCGATGCGTCTGAACAACGCCGCGATGAAAATCGCCGTAGGTATGACGGTCAACGAAGCGGCGCTGGATGTTGGATATGTCAGCCCCTCTCAGTTCAGCAGGGAATTCAAACGCATGTACGGGCAATCGCCACGACAATGGAGCGAGGCTCAGAACCTTCCCATGGCGGTGACCAAGGGCCTACAAAGCTGACATCATTCGCGAGATTGCGGTCGAGACCGTCGGTACGTTCTTGTCTTCACTCCTCAACCGTTACCATCCCGATCATCTTTTGCGTCTCCCAATGGGGGCCGCAGAGGTAGTCTTGGTCGCCGGGAACGAGGAAGGTGAACTCGATATGTTCTTCGGGAAAGGCGCGGTCGGATTCTGGATTGCTTCCGACCTGAACGCTATGGCTGGTGCGTTTGTCGACATTGACCCATCGTACGGTGGTGCCAACCGGCACAGTGATTTGCGCGGGGCAGAAATTGTATTTGTACATGGTGACAACAGTCACCCCGTCGGCTTCGGCCGAGGGTGCGCCGAACATGTCGACATAGCGTTCCTCGGCTTCGGCACAGATCACAGCCGGGTCTTTGGACCCGCGTGCAAAAACAGGAACGGCCGCGCCCAGCGCAGCCACAGCAAGTACAGAAATAGCAAAAGGTTTCATCAGGGCCCCCGGTTCGAAGTCAAAGGGTGCTGCGGCCGGAGGTACCAGCCGCAGCAGATGTTTTATTGACCTACAACGTTGATCATCGCATCCGCGTTGTCCAGTGCGAGGCTGGTGTTCAGCGTCACGTGGTGGAAACGTGCCGACGCAAAGTCATCGTGGATCGCAAAACCAACGGTATAGGTTTTGCCAGCTTCCAGCGGAATATCACCCGGCGCGTCAGACGCCAGTTTCCGAGAGAAGGTAACGGTCCACATGCCGTCGGCACCAAGCGAGGCCTCGGCAGCCATGTCACCTTCGTTTTGAACACGACGTTCGAGAAGGTAACCGTTGGCCGAAGACCCATCCGCATAGACACGCATCAGATCCATGAACGTCCCGTCCTTAAGGTATTGTTCAATCGCCTCGGCGGTTTGCATTTTGTCCCAACCACCAAGAATAGCGCCACGACGGCCCTTGATCTCCATCTCTGTCCGGCTTTCGGGCAGGTACTTGGTGATTGTACCAGTGGCCTGCAACTGAGCAGCGACGTCGGCATTGGCGGCAATCGCCTCGGCACCCGGATCGGTTGGCATATAGGTGTTGTCGGCGTGACAGGTCGCCCAGCAGCCCACTTGTTCACCCATTTCGATACCTGTGCCGGTGATCATCATCGCCACTTTGATCTGGTTGTCGGGGTCCATTTTGCCACCTTCAACGAAGGGTGCAGGATTGTGACCGCCATCTTCCCACTGCAAGCGGAAAAAGACGTTTTCGCCATCATGGGTGGCTTGGATTGTGGCCGGGATGGTGCCGCGTTTGCCCGGAATCGGGGTTGGCTCAAGCTCATCCTTTTTGCCACCGCCACCTGCAACGATTTTGTTGCCGATCGCGTCCAGTTCAGCCGCGTGACAGGTGGTGCAGGCATCGCCGCCTTTGGTCAACGGACGTGCGCCGCCGTGGGTTTTGCCGTTTTGAACCCATTCAAACGAAGCTTGGCCCGGGTAGAACAGAGTCATGTCGGTTGAACCGGCAGCACCCCAATCAAGGTCAGCACCGATACCTGGGCCAGCGGCGGCGGATTCGTCCACCTTGCCGGCCATTTCAGCCTCAACAACGGCGCGCTCATCTGCACGGGCGGCTTCAACCGCGGCCAGCAGTTTGGCACGATCCGCTTCTTTTGCCGCTTTGGCAGCCGCTGCATCTTCGGCCTCTTTGGCCTCAACGCGCGCGAGGCTATCTAGATAGGCCTGCGGGACTTCACGGATAAACTTCGGATTTGGCGCTTCGAGCGTCGCGAGATATTCTTCATCGGCACGATCACGCAGGTCGAGGTGCGCAATACCCTTGTGGCAATCGATACAGGTCTGACCTGTTTTCATGGCGTTCAAGTGTTGCTGACGCGCGCGCGGTTTTTGGAACTCCGGCATCATTGACTGGAAGTCGTGACAGTTGCGGCATTCAATCGAATCTGTCTTTTTCATCCGCTCCCATTCGTTCATCGCCAGATGCAAACGCTTGGCGTCAAACTTTTCTGGGGTCGAAATGGTCCCGGTCAACTTGCCCCAGACTTCGCGAGACGCTTTGATCTTGCGAATGATCTTGTGGGTCCAGTCCTTGGGCACGTGACAGTCGGAACACACGGCCCCAACCCCGGACCGGTTCACATCGTGAATCGTGCCTTCGTATTCGGTGTAAACGTAATCGCCCATTTCGTGACATGAGACACAGAATGGCATGGTGTTTGTGGCTTCCATGGCGGTGTTGAACCCGCCCCAGAAGATAATACCGGCGGCAAAAACGCCGGCGACAGCGGCAATAGGCATTCCAAAAAGGAAGTACCGTTGCCAGATCGGCTTTTTCTCATCGGGACCGTTATCGGTCATGTCCTGGCTCCGTTTTTAGCTGTTTGCCGGAGTCGCCCGACAGATTTGCTTAGGGATGCAAAAAGGGGCAGGCGCATGGCCCGCCCCTTATGTGTCGTTTCAAACCATCACTTAGGTGACGTGGTTGGAACGGTTGTAGACGTTGAATTTGCCGGTCGGAGCATAGAGCCCTTTTACGCGGCCAATTTCTTCCAATGTCTTGGCGTCAAAGATCACGATCTCACCGTTTGGCTCAAGCGAGTCAGACAGGTTCCACTTGGATACCCAAACTTCGGTACCGTCCGCGTTGAATTCGAAGTGAACAGCGGCGCTGCCTTCGTCTTCGGTGATCTGGATGGTCTTGACGATTTCACCAGTCTCTTTCGAGATAACCTGAACAGACTGCTGAATCTCTGGCTCTGGGTGCTTGGTTTGGTCAGCCCAGATGTAGTCAGAGTTCGGGTGAGTCCGAACAAACAGGCCAGCGCCGTCTGTTTCGGTCTCGTAGCAGACCTTCCAAGCGTTGTCTGGGTGGCCAGCTGGGTCATTGCCCCAAACGGTCACGGTACCAACGCCCAAGTGTGTGGTGCCAGCAACGGGGCCACAGTTCGGGTCAATCCAGTTCGCGCCAGGACCGGGGTGCGGCAGAGCAGCAACGTCGATCATAGCTTCGAGCTTGTGGGTTTCAGTGTCGACAACAACCATTTTGTTCGATGCGTTTGCAGCGATCTGGAAGTAACGACCTGTTGGGTCAAAGAAACCATCGTGCAGGAACTTGGCGCTATCGATTTTGTCGATGCTCAGGTTGTCGAGGTCGGAGTAATCGACCTGCCACAACTGACCAAGTTCTTTCACAGCAACGATCCAAGTAGGCTCGTTCGGTGTGGTGTAGATCGCCGCAACACGTGCTTCTTCTACATACTCACCGTCGACGTTTACGCCGCGTGTGGAAACAACTTTGACCGGTTCCATTGTCACCGCGTCAACAATCGCAAAGTGAGGAGGCCAGTAGCCGCCACCGATGACGTACTTGCCGTCGCCGGATACGGCCACATCACGTGCGTCATACGCGATTTTAACTTCGGAAACCAACATCTTGTCTGGAGTCTGCCAGAGGTCGATTTTGGTCATTTTGCCGTCACGGCCCATTGTGTACCAGAAGCGACCGGGGTTTTCGGGCTCTTCGATTTTATGGTGCTCAGACGCTTTGAGAACGTGTACCGCATACCCAGTTGGGATGTGGACCAGAACTTCTTTGGTGTCGCCGTCTACAACAGCAACTTTCCCGGCATCACGTTCGATGACGACAAAGAAGTTTTCCCAGTTGCGGCCGTGCATAGGCTCGGTTGGGTAGTCAGCTTCTTCGACGTAAACCTTGCGGGTTTCCATCATTTGCGCCAGCGACATTTCTGGCGGCTTTGGCGGGTCCATTTGGATATAGGTCGCCATGTCTTTGATTTCTTGCTCGGTCATGATGTCCGAGAAGTTGTTCATGCCGCCTTCGGTACCCCAGGCGATAATCTTTTCAAGACGCTCCTGGCCGAGTTTCAGCGTACCGCTGACAGTTTCTGTGCCGTCTGCTGCTTTCTTCTTAACGACAGGCTCGAGGCTTTTACCGGTGGCGCCTTTGCGCAGAACACCGTGGCAACCCGCGCACTGTTCGAAATAAAGTTGTTTCGAAGCTTCAAAGGCTTCTTCGCTAAGGGTTGGACCTTCGGCGAATGCGGGCATAGCAACGCTGCCGAGGATCATGGCAAAACCTGCCCCTAGCGCGCCGCGTACTTTCTTTTGGGTGATTCCAAGTGACATAATCACTCTCCGTTTGCTTGGTGAGGCAAGCGGAAGATGCGCCCATGTGCTGAGTCCCGTCTTGACAATTGTCAATGGGACTCACGAAAAAGCGAGCCCGCGTCATTTCATCCACCTCTCATACCCCTTATTTAAAAGGGTATTTTGGACGTTTCTTTAGGTTTGCGCCGTCAGCCAATCATGCAACTGCCGTACAACTTTGGGGCGACGCGGCTTGCGAGGGGAAACAACATAAAAGCCATCTTCAATGGCAAGATGATCCGGGAATGGTTGGCACAAGCGGTTCTGGCGCAATTCCGTTTCCACAAAAGCGCGAGAGGTTAACGCCACACCCTGTCCGGCAATTGCCGCATCTATTGCAAGAGAGGTTTGGTTAAAATTCATCATCTTCATGTCTGGCACGGGCCCATCAGTGAAGACGCTTTGCAAGAACAAAGGCCAAAGCCCATGCGCATCCTGCAACAGCACATATCTATCCAGATCATGGGGAGCCTTGATCGGCATTAGACCCTGTAGAAAATCGGGGTGGCAGACGGCGATCAGATCTGAGGAAAACAGCAAGGTTGACGTCAAACCGGGGAAAGGCGGTTTTCCCTGCCGCACCGCAATATCCACCCCGTCGGATTGGAAGTTCGCGGGGGAGTTTGAGGCATCGATGCGCACTCGCAATTCCGGGTGCGCCGAAGATAGGTCTCCCAAGCGCGGCACCAACCAACGGGTGGCAAAGGATGGTGTCGTGCTGATGGTCACGACTTCTTCTCGCGGGGCAAGGTCTTGGGTCGCATCGGCCATCAAATCAAAGGCGCGCTGGATAGAGGGCAAGAACCGCCGCCCCTCATCCGTCAGGCCAAGGCCCCGCGCGTGTCGGTCAAACAGTTTGACTTGCAACTGCGCCTCTAGCGCGCGTACGTGCTGGGCCACGGCCCCTTGCGTCACGCCGAGTTCATCAGCGGCGTGGCGAAACGTCAAATGGCGCCCCGCCGCTTCAAAAGCTTTGAGGGCATTTAGGGGCGGAAGATTGCGCATCTCTGACCTTTACGTCGGTAGATTTTCTACAGGGTTAAGGCAGAATTACTGATTGGTCAAATTTACATTGCCTGACCATCTTCGGAGGCACCCCAATGTAAGGAAGCAACCATGTCAGATCAAAAAGTAGCCATCATCACCGCCGGCGGCAGCGGCATGGGCGCGGATTCAGCCAAACGTTTGGCGGCGGATGGGTTCAAGGTGGCGATCCTGTCGTCCTCTGGAAAGGGCGAAGCCTTGGCGCAGGAACTGGGTGGGATCGGGATTACAGGGTCTAACCAGTCCAATGATGATTTGCAGCGGCTATCGGATGCCGTGATGGAGACATGGGGCCGGATTGACGTCTTGGTCAACTCCGCCGGACATGGTCCGCGTGCGCCAATTTTAGAGATCACCGATGAGCAATGGCACACCGGTATGGATGTCTATTTCCTAAACGCGGTACGGGCGACACGCATCATCGCACCCCATATGATCGCGCAAAAATCCGGGGCGATTATCAATATTTCGACCTTTGCCGCCTTTGAGCCCAGCCCAGTTTTCCCAACATCCGCCGTCATGCGCGCCGGATTGGCCAGCTATACCAAGCTTTTTGCCGATGAGTTTGCCGCCGCCAATGTTCGCATGAACAATGTCTTGCCCGGCTTCATCGACAGTCTTCCTGAAAAAGAAGAGTTCCGCAGCCAGATCCCAATGGGGCGCTATGGCAGTTCCTATGATGAAATCGCGGCAACCGTAGCGTTTCTGGCGTCTGACGGCGGGGCCTACATCACCGGGCAAAACATTCGAGTGGATGGCGGCATAACCCGCGCAGTTTAAACCCGGTCTTTGACCAGATGGGTCAGGGTTGCGCCGGTTTCGTAATAGACTTGGCGTAACCCGGCGTGTGGAATGTTGTGATGGCGTGTCGGCGCACGGGGAAGAACCGACATATCACCCGAAAGCAGGGCCTTGGCCATTGCGGCTCCAAACACTGTGCCAGGGCCGATGCCGCGTCCGGAATAGCCAAAACTGATCAATGCAGTATCGTCTAACTGTATGATTTTCGGCAGATATTCTTCGGTCATGGCAATGCGCCCAAACCAAGTATGCTGCAACGACGCGCCGGCCAATAGCGGAAACATCTTTGCCAATTTGCGCTTAAGCCACCCCAAATGTGCACCTTGTCCGAAGTGACCCAACTGCCCCATGCCGCCAATGATCATGCGCCCGGACGCATCCAAACGCCAAGACGACATCACCATAGCCGTGTCCCAGCACCCTTCTTGATTTAGCAAGATTTGGGCACGCTGATCCGGGGTAAGCGGGTCAGTTGCGGCTTGGAAATAGTGGACCGGAATGATTTTGGGGGTTTGCACCCCTTGGATCGGGATCGCGTAACCATTCGTCGCAACAACAAGGGCCTCTGCTGTGATCCGCCCTTTTGGAGTTTGGACCCGCCATTTTCCCCCGATCTTCTCTATATCGAGAGCCGCAGATCGTTCATGCAAAATCGCCCCTGCGTTTTGAGCCGCGCGCGCCAAACCAACCGCATAGGCCAGCGGCTGGATGGTTCCGGCGCGCGGATCGAACAAAGCCCCAAAGACTTGATCGGACCCAACACGCGCCTGTGCTTGCGCCTGATCAAGCACTTGCACAGGGGCCCCACGAGCCGCGAGCTGTTGGTAGCGATTTTCTAGTTCTACCATGCCCGATGCCGCATGGGCGCAGTGCAAAGTTCCGTTTTGGACCGGCTCGCAAGCGATATCGTACCGGCTGATTGTATCGAATACATCTGCGGGGGCCTTGCCTAAAATACGGGTAAGCCGCTCGCCCGCTTCGATACCAAGGACCGCATTGATGTCATTGGGTGGGAGCCACAACCCGGCATTGGCCAAGCCAACGTTGCGCCCGGAGCCGCCAAATCCAAAGGTTTTGGCCTCAATAACCCGGACCGATGTACCTGATTCTGCCGCCTTTAGCGCGGCAGATAAGCCAGTATATCCGCCACCAATGACCAAAAGATCCGTGCAAACCTCTGCCGTTAAGGCCGGGGCAACCACCCGTTCGGCACAGGTATCGAACCAAAGGCTATCGGAAATGTTGGATGTCATCTGGCCGCTCCCATGAAAGGCGATCATTTTGCCTTGGTCCAAGGGTTTTGCCCAACGCATGTGGTTTTTCCTATTGAAACCAACTCATTTTAGTATGAGCTTTACTTCTATGATTTCACAGCGTCGCTTTTTACCCTCTATCTCCTCCCTCTTGGCACTAGAGGCCGTATCACGCCTTGGCAGTGCCTCGGCCGCTGCCAAAGACTTGTCTTTGACACAAAGCGCCGTCAGTCATCAGCTGAAACAGCTTGAGGCTCAGATGGGGGTGCACCTTATCGCGCGCGACAAGATGAAACTGACCTTGACCCCTGCGGGGCAAGAGTTTGTTCAAGAGGCCCGCTTATTGCTTGAACGACTGTCTCAAGCATCAATCAAATTGCGCGCAAACCCGGCAGGTGGCAGCCTCAACTTATCGATATTGCCCGCATTTGGATTGCACTGGCTTGCCCCAAGGCTCAAGGATTTCAACCACCACCACCCGAATGTCTCCATAAACCTTCAGACACATAAGTTGCCATTTTCATTCGATAATAGCTCATCTCATGCCGCTATCCATTATGGTAAACGCGACTGGCCGGACGTGAATTATCTGGAGCTTTTGCCAAACCACGTCATACCGGTTTGTGCACCAGGGTCTATGAAACATCCTGTCAAGACGGCCAAAGGCCTGCTGGCACATCCTCTTTTGCATCTCGAAACGCACCCTGATTCCTGGGAGCAGTGGTTTGGACACATGCAGCACCCTGTATCGGGGCTAAAGGGCAGCCTATTCGATCAATCCTCAACAATGGCGCAGGCGGCTGTGCATGGACTTGGCGTTGCGCTCCTGCCGACGTTTGTCGCTCAGGAAGAAGTTGAAAGCGGCCGATTGGTTTTGGCCTTTGAATGTCCACCGGTCGCGTTGGGAATGTATTATTTAGTGTGGCCCAAGGCACATGTTCAATATAGCCCCTTAAAGCACTTTCGAGACTGGCTAGAATCACAACGACCTGAGCAAAGCTCATGACTTACCGCCTTCCATCATTGACCCAACTCCGATGTTTCGAGGCCGCGGCCCGACATCAGAGTTTTACCGCATGCGGTGAAGAGCTTGGCATGACGCAAAGCGCCGTAAGTAAGAAAATCAAAGAGCTTGAAACCGATTTGGGGTTTGACCTGTTCCAACGCGTCGGGCGTGGTGTTGCCCTGACCATCGCTGGGCGGAATCTGGCAGGGCGACTGGCACGCGATCTTACGCAAATTCAAGATACCCTTCGCCAAGCAACGTCCGCCGGTGCCGGAAAAGACCACATATCGATTGCCACATTGCCCACCTTTGCAAATTTGTGGCTAATTCCGCGCTTGCCAATGTTCAGCCAAGCCTGCCCCGATATCGAACTCACCCTCGCCACCCGACTGGATCCGTTTGAGTTTGAACGCACCGATTTTGACCTTGCTGTGCATTATGGCACTGACAACTGGCCGGGAACCAAAATGACTTTTCTATTTGGTGAACAGATGATCCCAGTTTGCGCGCCTGGAGTCATCGATAGCTATAATAACGACGCCCCGGACCGCTGGGAAAAAGCGCCGCTTTTGCACCTCAGCAGCCGGGCGAACGCTTGGCCGGATTGGGTAAAAAAATCCAAGATCGGAATACGCGAACGGCGCGACGGCACCTATTTTGACCAGCATTCTATGGTGATCACAGCAGCGAAAGCCGGATTAGGTGCCGCAATAGTTCCGTCCAACATGGTGACACATGAATTGTCCCACGGGGACCTCGTTCAAATTCCAGGTCCAGAGTTGGCGACAGAGAACGGCTATTACTTGGTGCGACCAGCAGGCCAAGCCCGCGATGCCGTGAACAAATTTGAAACTTGGCTAAAGGCACAGATGGAAGCAAACTAACTCATTCTATTTGGGAATGCTTTTAGTCACCATTGAATACTAAACCTGCGATGAAACGAGCGTTAGGTTTCGGTGAAACACCAGCTTTCGAGAGGCCGATATGGACCGCGCAGATATTGTTGATAAGGCTTTTCGAACAAGATTGGCAGCTGGAGATTTCCCGTCGGGTCACCCTGCTCAAGGCCCACTAGATGCGTCAGTTGCCAAGGAAATCTTTCGGGCCCAGTGCTTGAGCCGCAACCTTGACCGTCGATCTCGCAAGATGCAGGCCGAAGGGCAAGGTTTTTACACCATCGGATCATCCGGGCACGAGGGGATGGCAGCCGTTGCCGCGGCCTTGCGACCCAATGACATGGCGTTTTTGCACTATCGCGATGGAGCCTTTCAAACCATGCGGTCCACGCAAGTACCCGGCACAGACGCGACCCGTGATATGTTGCTAAGCTTCGCATCATCATCTGAAGATCCGATAAGCGGCGGACGTCACAAGGTATTGGGATCGAAGGCCTTGGCAATCCCGCCCCAAACCTCAACAATCGCCAGCCATTTACCCAAAGCCGTTGGGGCGGCTTACTCGATTGGCTTGGCGCAACGGCACCCGCCCGAGCATCAAGAATTGGCCAAAGACGGCATTGTGATGTGCTCGTTTGGCGATGCCTCGTCCAATCATTCCACCGCGCAAGGCGCGATAAACTCGGCCTGTTGGACGTCCTATCAATCAGCGCCAATGCCTCTATTGTTTGTGTGCGAAGACAACGGAATTGGAATTTCCACCCGCACTCCAACGGGTTGGATCGCAGCAAATTACAACGCCAAACCCGGATTGAAGTATTTTCATGCCAATGGTTTGGACATTTTCGACACGTATCGAGCCGCCAAAGACGCGGCCGACTATGTGCGCAAGTTTCGCAAACCGGCATTTCTGCATGTTTCTCTGGTTCGTCTCTACGGCCATGCCGGATCGGACTTGCAGCTGGCATACCTCAAAAAAGAGATCTTTGAAGGCTGGGAAGGCGACGACCCCCTGCTCCATTCTGCCCGTCTATTAATCGAAAACGGTATTTTTACCGCAGACGATGTTTTGGACATTTACCAAGAGACCGAAGATCGCTGTGCCACGGGCGCGGCCGAAGTAGTCAAGCGACCTCGCTTGAATTCAGCGTCTGACGTGATGGCCTCAATCATTCCTCCAAAACGCATCTGCTCCGCTTCCAACAGCCCATCCCGCGAAACACGACAAGCGACCTTTGGATTTGATTTCAAACAGTTAAATAGCCCTCAACCCATGTCTCGCCTGCTGAACTGGGCTCTGACCGACCTGATGCTTGAGCATGGTGAAATCGTCATGATGGGCGAGGATATCGGCCGCAAGGGGGGCGTTTATGGTGTCACACAAAAGCTCATCGAACGGTTCGGCCCCGGCCGCATGATCGATACATTGCTGGATGAGCAAAGTATTCTTGGGCTGGCGATTGGTATGGCACACAACGGCTTTGTTCCAATGCCGGAAATCCAATTCCTAGCCTATCTACACAACGCAGAGGATCAGCTGCGAGGCGAGGCCGCAACTCTTCCGTTTTTTTCCAACGGACAGTTCTGCAACCCAATGGTCCTTCGGATTGCCGGACTTGGGTATCAAAAAGGGTTTGGGGGACATTTTCACAACGACAATTCTTTGGCAGTCTTAAGGGACATTCCCGGGGTGATTATCGCTTGTCCTTCACGCGGGGATGAGGCCGCTATGATGCTGCGCGAATCTGTTCGGCTGGCCCGCGAAGAAAACCGTGTTGTGGTATTTGTCGAACCAATTGCTCTTTATCCGATGCGGGATCTCATCGCAGAGAAGGACGGCGAATGGATGCGCCCCTATCCCGCCCCGGACCAACAGATCAAATTGGGAAGCGTTGGGGTATCAGGAACTGGCCCATTGGCCATTTTGACCTATGGCAATGGCCGATATCTTAGCACACAAGCCGCAGCCGATCTGCAAAATCAAGGCATTGAGACGCGGGTGATTGATATGCGCTGGCTGGCACCCTTGCCGGTTGAAGGGATTCTGGAGGCTCTTCACGGTGTTGAGCGGGTTCTGATCGTTGATGAATGTCGCAGTACAGGAAGCCAATCCGAAGCTTTGATGGCCATGCTTGCGGAGCGTACAAAACTACCGCACGCACGGATCGCCGCCGAAGATAGCTTTATCGCCACAGGCCCGGCCTACGCGGCCACTCTGCCATCTCGCACAAGCATAAGTGCAGCCGCGCAAAAGCTTTTGGAAACCTAGAGCACACGCCTGATCAAATCGAGAAAGGCCGGCGTCTGGTCACTATAGGGCACCGACAAACATGACGGTGCCCTTGTTTTTACCCAATTCTGTTTGGCATCTATGAATCTTGACGCGCAATTTCAGTAACCAGAACGTCGGACAAATCGTTGCCAAGAACAGGTTTAGCGGCTTCCAAAAGTGCAGAGCGCAAAATGCTCATGCGATCATTGCTTGTAAAAGTCCCCTCAAACCCGCCGATATTTGCGTGGTCAAAAAGAACCTGCAAGAAGACGTCCCTTAGTTTCGGCTCTCGGGCATACACGACTTCGGTGGTCCCAGAGGCGACTTCGACACTTAATGATGCAACAACCAGTGCTGTCACGCGATCCGGGCCGACAACCGGAATGACAAACTGATTGTTCAGCTTAACATACTCACGCCCTTCTGCGGGCCCCTCACTTTCAGCTTCGGGGCTTTCGTGTTTTACTTCGTCAACAGGCACAACACAGTCGACGGCTGCATGCATGTCTTCTGTACTCGCTTCGGGCATCAAAAAGAGGCCCGCGCCAACACCTGCACCGGTTCCGAGCAGAGCAAGAATAATGGGTAAAAGCTTCCGCATGATGCCTCCTTAGAAAGGTAAAACGACGTCCAGAACTTGCTGGCCGATACGAGGTTGTTGCATGTCACTAATCTGGCCGCGCCCACCGTAGGAAATACGTGCTGAGGCGATTTTGTCGTAAGTGATTTCGTTTTGACGGGAGATATCTTCTGGGCGGACATATCCAGACACCAACAGTTCACGCATTTCGAAATTGACTCGAACTTCTTGAATACCTTCAATGGCGAGAATTCCGTTGGGCAAAACATCTGTTATCGTCGCCGCAATTCGAAGAGTAAGGGTTTCGCTGCGTTTAACAGATCCGCTGCCGTTCGATTTACTGGAACTTCCCAAATCAACGGCATTATCAAGGCTTGCACCATCTGTGATTCCTTGGTTGATTCTTTGCGGAATGCCAAAAAGCTGAGGAATTTCAAGACTTTCAGACCCAGATCGGGAACGGTCAGTGCTATTTGAGATTTCAGCGCTTTCATCGATTTCTATAACCACGGTCATGATGTCACCGCGCTTGATAGCCCGCCGGTCACCCAACAAAGACGTCTGCCCACCGCTCCACAAAGACGCGGCTTCTGTCCTGCGTCCCAAAGGGGCTGCATCGGGAATACCCGAGGCAATCATGGCAACACGCTCTGGGCTTTTCGCCGGCGGGGTAAAATCTGGTGGTTTGCCGATGTGATTGATACGTCCGCAGGCCGAAACAAGCAAAATTAGAGCGAGAAGGCTAATAAATCTCAAAGTATTGTCCTCAGTTGGTTACCAATACGGAACCGTTTTCAGCAACAGTGCCGAAAAGTACCGTCTTGGAATCAGTGTTCATGACGCGGATACGCTCCCCAGCTCCGGCACGTGCCAAGGCTCGGCCCTCTGCGGCTATTCTCAAACCACCCAGTGAAAAGATGAGCTCCACCATTTGGTTGCGTTCAACCAATGCCGGTCGTCCAACTTGTCCGAACATTACAGCGCGCCCTGGGTAAATTGCGACCCGCGCTTCTTGTCCAATGACCTCTCCGAGAAAGGCATAGGAGCCTTCGACGTCCGCTGGTTCCGATCGAACATCGTCGGCGGTTATGAGTTGTTGTGGCCGGATTGACCTTGTCGCGACGATCGTGTCCGCCGCAACCTGGCTGGCCAACAACGGCAATATGGCGAACAACGTTTTCATTAGCGCACCTGACTGGTTGCGCTCAGCATTTGGTCGGCCGCCGAAATGACTTTGGAATTCAGCTCGTATCCGCGCTGGGCTTCGATTAGGTCAGTGATTTCTCGAACAGCATCAACGGAACTGTCCTCCAAATAACCCTGCCTCAGCGAACCCAACCCGTCTTGACCAGGGGTTGTTTGGATAGCTGGTCCAGACGCCTCTGTTTCGGTGAACATGTTGGAGCCAATCGCTTCGAGACCCTTGGGGTTGGTAAAGCCGGACATGGTAAATTGCCCCAATAGCTGGGCTTCCGCGTCTTCTGCGAAATACGCAAACACCTCACCCTCGGGGTTGATCGATATGCTTAGCGCATCAGAGGGAATGACGATTTCCGGTGACACCGGAAAGCCATCCGAAGTGACGATCAAGCCCTCGCCTGTCCGTTTTAGTCCCCCGTCGCGGGTATAGGCTGTTTGGCCCGACGGCAGGGTCACTTCTAAGTAACCAGCCCCTTCAATTGCGACATCCAAGTCCCCACCTGTTGCGGACAATGACCCTTGAGAGAGTTGCACAGAGACCGCGGATGGCCGAACGCCAAGCCCTAGCTGAATACCAGTTGGCAAGACTGTGCCGTCGGAGGCATTGACCGTACCAGCCCGAGTCATCTGTTGGTAGTGCAAATCGGCAAACTCGGCGCGACGTGGATTGTACCCGGTCGTGCTCATGTTTGAGAGGTTGTTAGAAATAACCTCAACCCGCATTTGTTGGGCGCTCATGCCCGTTGCTGCAATTTTCAACGCTCGCATTTCAGCCTCCTTATTTGATGAATGCTTTGAGAGCAGATCTGACCCGCTCATCTTCTCTTTCCATGAAGCTTTGACCCAACTCATAGGCGCGCTGGACTTCGACCATCCGTGCAACCTGTAGGATCGGATCAACATTGGACGCTTCGACGAAACCTTGCACAACACGCGGATCTTCAAGGGGTTCAAAACCACCATCCGCCCGGAACAAGACCCCGCCCTCGCGCACCATTTGTTTTTCGTCCAACGGGCGCACCACGCCGATTTGACCAATGGCACGGCCATCACTGCTGAGGGTGCCATCCCGCCCAATAGCAAGATCGTCAGATTGTGGTGGAACAAAAACCGGCGTCCCACCGGCGTCGAGAACCGGGTAACCATCTGAAGTTACTAACGTTCCTTCAGCGCTTGGGGAAAACGCCCCGGCGCGTGTCAGGCGTTGACCTTCTGGTGCTTGGATCAGAAAGAAACCATCGCCTTCGATCGCCATATCAAAGGTGCCGCCAGTCTGTTCTAGGGTCCCTTGAACGTAGGATGTGTTGCGAACCCGGGCAGCCGCCATTGCGACGCCAGACACACCATCACCTTCTGTAACGTATTCTGAAAAGATGACACCTTCTTGGCGAAAGCCACTGGTGTTGGCGTTGGCGATATTGTTCGCGATCACCTGCAATTCACGCATCAAGCCGGTTTGGCGAGATAGTGTTGTATAGCCTGCGGTTTCCATTTTAGCCTCCGGTGATGATCGGGATGATCTGGTTCTGGAAGAAATCCACCAACGTGCGGGTCATGAAGCTCATCGAAATCCAAAACACAGCGACGATAGCCAGAAGCTTTGGTACAAATGTCAGCGTCATTTCCTGGATGGATGTCAGAGCCTGAAACAATCCTACGCCGACCCCTGCAATAAGAGCTGCAGACAGAATCGGGATAGAGGTGATTGTCGCCACCCAAAGGCCCTGGCGTAGCGTGTCAAAGAAAATGGCTTCGGTTAGCATCAGTTAGACCGGCATCCGAAGAATTTCTTGATAGGCTTCGACAACCTTGTCACGTACCGCAACAACGGTTTCGACAGCTAGCTCGGATTGGGCAAGCGCCTCAACCAATGCATGTGGATCGGCATCGCCAACCATTGTACTTTGCGAGGCGGCTTCTGCTTGGCGCAGAGTACCGGCAAATTCATCAGCAAATTTTGAAAACTGAGATTCTGCGAGCGCCGGAGTTTCGGGCTTCGGCTCCATTGCTGGCATAGACGCTGCGTATTTCTGAGCAGCAAAAAGTGATCGGACGTCCATTCTGGCCTCCTGTTTGAATTAAAGTTTATCGACGCAATAAATCCATGAGTCCCGTCGACATCTGACGGGTTTGGTCGAACATTTTGAGATTGGCTTCGTAGCTGCGCTGGGCTTCCCTGGCGTCGGCAATTTCGATGATCAGATCGACGTTAGAGCCTTCGTAGTGGCCACTTGCATCAGACAACGGGTGCGATGGATCGTGGATTCGCGCCAATTCTGTTTTGTCCAAATTGGGTTTTCCTGCTTGGACACGCGCTAAATCCGACCCAGTTCTTTCAATCTCAAACGGGATTGTTTTGCGTCGGTATCCCGGCGTATCAGCATTTGCGATGTTTTCTGACACCACTCGCAGGCGATTTGCTTGGGCGCGCAAGCCGCTAGAAGTGACAGAAAGGGCGTCTGAAAAAGCACTCATGTTTAGCTCCTTACTGATTATCGACCAAGGCTGGTTCGCAGGACTGTCAGGCTACTGCGATAGATCGCCAGCGCCTTATCGTGGTGGCGTTTTGCATCCACAGCTTTGACCATCTCTTCTTCGAGAGAGACGGAGTTTCCGTTGGGATCGAGCACAGTTTTAACAACTGATCCATCAGCACCGCGGCCCGATTGCCCATGCAAATGGGTTGATCGAGTTGCTTTTTGGTCGATCAAAGAACTGCGCAAAGTGTCTTGAAATTTAGGCATTTCACGTGCGCGATATCCGGGTGTATCCGCATTGGCGATGTTTTGTGCGCTCAAAGCTTGCTGGTTGCCAGCATGCTTTGCCATAGCCATCGCCGTTCTGAAGATGTCCAAGTTTTGGAACATCGGGGCTTCTCCCTCGATTTGTTTCAACCAAGGCTTAACCCTGATTCCTTTAGAAACAGTTTGCAGAGAAATGAATGGAGTGACCGATGGAAGAAGACATTACTGGCCTTCGGGCTAGAATCGCGCAGATGCACCCGGTCAAAGCCGTTGGTCGTGTACAAGCAGTGGATGGAACAACAATCTGGGTTCGCGGGCTAGCGGAAGATGCATGCATCGGTGATCGGTTACGCCTTATTCGGCCAGATGGAGAGCTCGGAGGAGAAGCGATCAGAATTCGGGATGACCTTGTAGCAATGTTGCCCGACGAAGCGGCGGATGGAGTATCCAAAGGTGATCGTGTCGCTGTTCTTGGCCCGCCGACTTTGGCACCTTGTGATAGTTGGATTGGTCGTGTCGTTGACGCGTATGGGCGGCCTCTTGATGGGGCTCCCTTGGGCCCCGGACCGCGTCGTAGACCCTTTAGGGCAAGCCCCCCACCAGCGGCAGCTAGAAGACAGCTTGGTGAGCGCCTTTCTACTGGTCTATCAATATTCGATACTCTCTTGCCGATTGTTAAAGGTCAACGCGTAGGCTTGTTTGCCGGATCTGGTGTCGGCAAATCGCGGCTGCTAGCGCAACTAGCGCAAGGCGTGCAGGCTGACGTTGTGGTATTAGCACTGGTCGGGGAACGTGGGAGAGAAGTCTTAGATTTTGTCAGCAACGTTCTTGGACCCGAAGGTATGGCACGTAGCGTAGTAGTCGCCGCAACATCAGATCGATCGCCACTTGAACGACGCCGTTGCCCGCTAGCGGCTATGACCATTGCCGAACATTTCCGTGATCAAGGATTGCACGTTCTCTATTTGGCTGATTCTATTACTCGCTTCGCAGAAGCGCATCGCGAGGTTGCCATTGCTTCTGGGGAAATGCCGGCCCTGCGTGGGCACCCACCGTCTGTTGCACACCAAATCATGCGGTTGGCCGAACGCGCAGGACCTGGAATATCCGATTCTGGAGACATCACAGCAATCTTTAGCGTTTTGGTAGCAGGTTCGGATATGGATGAACCAGTCGCAGACATTCTTCGCGGTGTGCTAGACGGGCATGTCGTTATGGAAAGGCAAATTGCAGAACGAGGTCGTTTCCCAGCTATTGACCTTCTTCGTTCGGTTTCCAGAAGCCTTCCAGAGGCCGCCAGCAGCAAGGAGAACGAGATTATCAATCAGGTACGGCAGCTTCTGGGGGCATATGCTAGATCTGAAACAATGATTCGTGCCGGCCTTTATAGTGACGGAGAGGATCCCATCTTAGACCAAGCCATTCGCGCGTGGCCAGAAATAGACAAGTTTCTAGCGGAAAAATCCCCAAACGGGCCTGAGTCATCTTTCCAAAAACTGCAGCTTATTCTTAGGAGGGCCAATGTTGCCCCTTCAAAACGGTCGCAACAAAAGGCAATGGTGCAAAGTCGGTAAAAAAACTGGGCGGGGGGGTAATCCCCCCCCGGTAAAACTTTTGACTATTCACCCGAAAATGGAAGTTCGGGGAATTTGTTGCAACAAAGTAACCGCCACCTGATTAGAAGATGTGGCCGCAAAGTTTTTGATTTGGCTTTGCAACAAATAAGTTTGCACGATTTTCCCCATTATCTCTGGATCGGAGAGATCTTCGATTTCACTTACTCCAAAACGAGACTGTGTTTTATCTCGTAGTGTTTCCAGTTGCTTGTCCAAATCCAGTTGCGCAAAGCTACTTGGCAACCCAAGAGCAGTTTCAAAAACAGTTCTAATTGGTGTTGTGCCCATAACGCGAAACCATTTAGTATCATCTGTACCATCGGATCCAGCTATCTCCGGAAGGTTACGTTCAAAATTCATCGACAAGCGCAAAGTTTCATCTTGATTTCCTACGGAAATCTCAAATTCTTGCGCGCGGTATTTTGTCAATATCTCTGTTGGGAAATTACTTAGTGATGTTCTTGATCCGAGCGGCGAATCAAATGCAAAAGCCTTTGTCAATGACTTATAGCGTTCATCAGCCATGCGGTTCGCAAGCGAACCCGTATCAGAGATACCCTCCTCCAGTATCTTTTTGATAAAAAACTTATTGTCTATGTCATCCTGTAGGCCGAACGCACCAAGAGCAACTTTAAGCAACCGCCGATCTGCAACTAAATCTTCTGCCGTCTTGATACTGGCGATGTTGGATTCAAAATAGTCTGTATCTCGTAATAGCTCTGCTCCGCTATTGAAAACTTGCTTTTGCGACTCTTCCGTTGATTTTAGAAATTGCCAACCAACCAAGCCAGACCCAACAATTACAGGCTGAAAGCTCATAGCTGTCTAGCGGCCAAAAGCCGGTCCTCACGAGGAATCAATGCACGCAAAGCTTTCAAGCACTGATAAAACTGATCGCTCAACAAAGCTTCGGTGGCTTGCGACAGAAGGCGCCTGCTATCCGAGTCGATCAATATGTGACTTAGCTCTTCAATGCGAGGGAGAAGTTGTTGACGAGCGTCAACCATATCTGTGTCGCCGGTCAAAATCAGCTGTGCAGAGTAACACAATCTTCGGACCGGGGTTTTTGCATCATCTGGGTGAATTGCATCACGCAACCTAAGAACATTGGCATTTGGTGTGACAATCGACAGACGACTACGTCGATCACCGTTTTCAATAACGGCTCCGTTGATAAGGACACGTTCACGAGGTCCAAGTTTCAGTACCAATCCACTCATCGTTTTATCCTCCGACCGCTCAACCCCTTGAGGATTGCAGCGTTTATTTCCAATAGTGGGGCAAGGCGTGCTTTTCGTGCCAAAACTTTGCCCGTATGCTGCTGAACGAATTCCGCAAGATAGAAGATTTGTGCACGCAATTCCTGAGGGAGAGCATTGTCTGTATCAGCGACATCGACAGCCAAGGTGGTCCAAAGTCGTTGATTGTCCGACAATGCCTCAACTAACTTCGGATAAGATCTTGGACCTGCTTCCGCAGAGGATTTTATTCGATGCGTTATCCGTGCAATCAGTTCATACTCTGTACCGCGAGGCGTTTGAGTGGTTCGGGCGTTTTGGGAGTAACCACGATGGGCTAGGGACTGGGCGTTCACTTCACAACCTTCTGGTTTTCATGTTCTGAAAATTTAAAATGGGAAGGCCAGCGTTCCTCTGGCCTTCCTGAACTCCGAGTTAACGGAAGAGTGACAACAGTTGCTGCGGTGCCTGGTTAGCAATCGACAAAGCCTGAACACCCAGCTGCTGTTGAACCTGCAACGCCTGCAAACGGGCAGAAGTTTCTTCCATATCAGCGTCAACAAGCGAGCCGATACCAGATTTCAGAGCATCGGTCAGACCCGAGATGAAATCCGATTGGGTTTCAATGCGACCCTGAACAGAACCAAAGTTGGCGGCGGCATCAACAGACGTTTGAATAAAGCCTTCAATTGCTGTGAGTGCTGAATCGACGCCTTCTTGTGTGGTTACGTCAATGTTGGCTAGTTCACCAAGGCCACCACCAATATCCGTTCCTGTGTCCGCATAAGTATCAGAACGGACAGTGATGTCGTTTCCAACTGTCGTCGAACCTGTGACAGTTACAGCACCAGTTGTGGAGTTAAAGGACATGGACATATCGTCTGAATCAAGCCCCGCACCTGCTAGGTGAGACTTCAATCCGTCGTTCAAGTTGTCAAAGACATCTTGGGCTGTGTCGCCTTCTCGCGCCACATACATAATTTCGGAAGGACGTCCAGTTGCCGTTGAGGTGTTGGCTGAAGCAAAATCACCTGCTCCCGCAGACAACGAAATAGAATAGCCAACCCCGGCGGCAACTTCGGCCGTTACAATGGTAAAGTCCGTTGTATCCGCTGTACCGGCACCGGTCAGAGCGTCAGTAGCACCTGCGGTTGTACCACTCATTTGGGTACCACCTGTCGCCTGAGCAGCTCCAGTAATTGTCGCAGCACTCGTTCCCAAGTCTTGCTTTGAAACCGAGATGTCAGACGCAGACACGCCAGTAGAAGAACGGTCCAAAGATGCGAGTACGTTAATAGTATCCGAGCCCGCTGTAGTGTCTTTGTTGTCAAGCAGATTCAATCCGTTGAATTGAGCCGCGCCAACAACAGCGCCAATCTGGTCTCGTAGTGCGGAAATATCTGTTTGGATTTTGTCCCGGTCGACGTTTTCTTCCTGCGCCGCAACAATTTTACCTTTGATGTCGGTCAGCAGGTCGGTCACGGTTTCTGATGCTTGACGAGCAACTGCGACAGTCGACTGGCCTAGGTTGAGGCTGTCGGAAATGCCCTTGAAGCCTTTGACGTCTGCTTCCATCACTTTCGAGATGGCCCAAACGGCAGAGTTGTCCTTGGCGTTTGCAACCGACTTACCGGTCGAGATCTTCGACTGGGTATCGGCCATATTCGAGTTGATCGACTTGAGAGTCTGCAGCGCAACCATTGCGCCGTTGTTTGTCAGGATACTAGACATGTGTTTTGTCCTTAGGGTTTTACAGCGCTTTTGCGCCAGTTGCATGCGCCGAATTCGGCATTTTCAACGTCCTTCTGACGGATGCAGACCTGTTAATTTAGGCTGCGCCACCTTGCCTGGTGCATGGAATTGAAGGATGGGGAGGAACTGGAACCAGCCCTTCCCCATCAAGTTTTGTTAACGGAAGAGCGACAGAAGCTGCTGTGGTGCCTGGTTGGCGATTGACAGGGCCTGAACGCCGAGCTGTTGCTGAACCTGAAGCGCTTGCAGTCGCGCCGAGGTTTCTTCCATATCCGCGTCAACAAGTGACCCAATGCCTGATTTCAGGGCGTCGGTCAGACCCGAAATAAAATCAGACTGGGTTTCAATACGACCTTGGACCGAACCAAAGTTGGCAGCTGCATCCACTGAAGTTTGGATCAAACCTTCGACACGGATCAACGCTTCATCAACACCGGCCTGACTGGTGACATCAATGTCGGCCAGATTGGCAAGGCCACCACCGACGGTACCGTCACTCTCACCGGTCGCAGCAGATTGGAAAACGTCCGCAGTTGCTACTGTAATAGACGCCCCGGTATTGTTGGTCATTTCAATCTGGCCAGTAGTTGCGTTGGTCGCAAACGACACATCGATTTCATCAATCGCCGCTTGCTCGTTCAAAGCGTCAACCATTTTGTTGGTCACATCACCCAGCGTATCGCCATCGCGAGCAACATACTGAACTGGGTCCGAGAACGTTAAGCCACCTGCGACGACCTCATAAGACATACCTGCTTCTGGAGTACCAGTGAAGGTAACCGCCAAAGCAGTTGCGCCGTCAGCGATAGCACTGTTGGAGCCGCCAGTGTTGGTTGTACGTGTACCTGCTGTTTGAGCAGTTGAACCCAAATCTTGTTTCGCGACACTGATATCGGATGCGGTGACCCCAGAAGAGGACCGGTCAAGGGATGCCAAGACATTGATGGATCCAGAACCAGCGGTTGATCCCGTATTTTCAAGCAAGTTCAGGCCGTTGAATTGAGCCGCACCTACAACGGCGCCAATCTGGTCGCGCAGCGCGTCGATGTCGGTCTGGATCTTGTCGCGATCGACGTTTTCCTCTTGCGCAGCAACGATCTTGCCTTTGATGTCGGTCAACAGGTCGGTCACGGTTTCAGACGCTTGGCGAGCAACTGCAACGGTCGACTGGCCTAGGTTAAGGCTGTCGGAAATGCCCTTGAAGCCTTTGACGTCTGCTTCCATCACTTTCGAGATGGCCCAAACGGCTGAGTTGTCCTTGGCGTTTGCAACCGACTTACCGGTCGAGATCTTCGACTGGGTATCGGCCATATTCGAGTTGATCGACTTGAGAGTCTGCAGCGCAACCATTGCGCCGTTGTTCGTCAGGATGCTAGACATTTAAAAAGTCCCTAGTTTTTAAAAGCGCTTTTGCGCCGGTTGCATTTGCCGCGAGCGGCACTTCTGACGTCTTTCTGACGGTTGCAGCTCTGGGCATATCCAAGCTGCGCCACCTTGATTTGGTGCAATGCCAATTTGACCCGGGATTACTAACGGAGGCCTAAGGGCGCTCGCAAAGATCCATAGGATTTGAGGTAAATGCTCACGCTCTGCGCTCAAGTTTCTTTTCCTGAGGCGCATCAATTGTCATTCGTCGGCCATAGGCATCATAGGTATCCATCGATCGGCGAACCCGCTGCAAATCTCCCAACCGCGAGGCAACATTTCGAATTCCAGCCAACGCTTGGTCAAACAACTCTTGATTACGGCGCATACCGTCTTGAAGTGGTGCCAACTCTTGAGTCGAAATTTTTTGATCGCCCAACTTTTCCGCTATAATCTCTTTTATTTCCAATAGCTCAGCGATTTTCTCGAAATCACCGGCCAAAAGGGCCTCTCGTTCAGCTTGCAGGAGAACCTCAAGCTGTTCAGTTAGCGATACATCAGTCATTCATTCTATCCTTCAGTGCGTCGAATATGGATTCAGCCAACCCTATGCCGCCGTTGGCGGACATTTCACGAGCTTGTTCCATCCGCATAAATGAGGCGAATTGATCTTCTCCGGCACCGCCTCCGAAACCCTCTGGTGTTTTTCCAATTCCCGCGGATTTTAGCATTTCAGCAAGGAAGTTCGCTTCTAGCTCCTGTGCAGCTTTTCGCAGGGCTTGATCTTGGCCTGTTGATACAGTTGGCAGTGTGGATTGTATTTCCATCGCAAATTACTCCAATTCGACTCACTTGAATGACTTTGAACAGAGCTCGGTAAAGAAGCAGTAAGGAAGTTTGGTTTAAAAGGTGAGCAAGGAAGAATTCCCGGAGCTCACATGCTTACTCAATTGACTAGCCTCCTAGGGCTGACCCAAAATCCTGACAGCACGCAGTCCAAAGAACGCGCCTCTGCAGATATCGACTTTGCCCAAATTTTTTCGGAGCTTGAAGACGACAACTCTTCTGTCGAGGGGGATATTCCCAGGATTAAAGACGAAGATTCAGAAGAAGGCTTAGTCGAAAGTTCTATAGAAAATAATGGCTTAGATAAAACCACCTCTGTTGACGGCGATCCAATCGAAGATCACGAAACAAGCGATATGGAATCGAAGATAGCCCATGAAGAGTCCGAGCACCATTTCTCCTTTGAGCAAGACACGTCTGCCGAAGTGGATCGAAGCCTTGATCCTATCGAAGTTCCTGTCGAAATTTTTCCAATGTCGACGACCGTCCCAGAGTCTGATTCGCACAGCAGAACTCGCTCTTTCCCAGAGCTTGAGACGGCGACAGTCCCAGCAGCCGCCGACAGCTTCGTGTTGTCAGAAACAAAAAGTTTCAGCCCCAATGATCCAGAACAAGGGCAGTCTGAAAAACAGTTAAAAAGAGTCGACTTAAATCCAACTTATTCACCCGAGACCCTGGAGCCACAGGCTGACGGCAAAAGATCCTTGGAGCTCTTAGCCCGCGTCCCCAACCCAGGCGGCAACTTTTCGCCCAGTCAATTGACACCTTCAGATACCGAAGAAGACGCGAAAAATACCTCCACAATACCATTTTTCACCAATAGGAACAGACCGTTAGGTCTTCCTTTGAACGTGGGACCAGTGGAGCATGTGAAAGCAAATGTTGCGCTGCCTTCGGCTGAGAAAGTTTCGAAAGAAGGGTTTTCGCTAACTCAGACTGTACGTCAAAATGTTCATTCGGAAACGTCACCCAGAATTCCCGAAGAAAGTGAACACTCAGTTCAATCCAAACGCCCATTGGTGGTAGCCCAGGAGAGTTATTTCACTTCAGGAGATACTGCTACAAAGCATGTTGTGTCGACTTTACCTGATTCAAGTCGAGATTCGTCCTTTCCCGTGCCACGAATTGATCAAGCGGAAAACAGCACTGGGGAAGTTTTGAAAGCATCAGCGCAGTTTAGTCATGCTAAATTCGAGGATTTCTCTGAGCAAAGGGCACCTCAAGAATCGCTCCATGTTTCAAAGTCATCAAACTTTGAGGTTTCCAGAAATGAGTTTCCATCTCCTGTCTTAAACACTGATGTGCGTGTAGGAGAGCAAATTCTGGCAACCCCCGAAGTAAAAGTCGAGCAAAGTGCACAACGCAACGAAAGCCCTTTGCAAACAAAGCAACTGGCTGAAACACCAAGCGAATTTCCTCAAGTCAGGATTGAAAGACGCCTGCAGACCCCAGCCCCCTTGCTTACAAACGCTCCGCAATTGGAAACAGTATTATCCAAAAAAACAGAGATGGCTCCAGAAAAAGTAATACGTAGTTCAATTAATATGGCGGAGCACCAAATTAACGGTCCCAGTTCGCAGCCAATTGAGTTGAAACATTTAAAGGATGTTTCGAATTCTACACAAATGCCGGAGCAACCCGTTATTAGTGATTTTATAGATACGAAAAAAAGTGCGGCCCCATCTACCCGCAATCTAGAAGGCCTGGTAACTTCGTCGGAAGTTCAGAGTTTGGATATTTCACTGCGAAACCTGATTCCTGGGAAAACAGATAAGCAAGCGAACCCAGATCGAACTCGAAATAGAGAAGACATCAAGTACGATAGCATTCCGAAACACCAAACAATTCCATTGAATGAAATAATAGAGAAACACTCGATTCCTGTCAGTGCTGACCCTATTGATATCGGAGAAGAATTGCCTAAGCTAGTGCAGAATGGAATCGAAGCCCCTTCACGTACTAAAACTGACGCCGCAGAATACGACATTCGACTAAGCAGTGATTCAAAAAGTATTGAAAGACCACCGATCCCAATTTCCGAAGCGACCGGCCCAAAACCTTTGATTCAACAATCTATTGGTGTAAATCACCCATCTCTGGTGGGTTTAGATGACTACGTAGGTAGCCCAGAGCTCGCCGTACTATCTAGTTCCTCGGAAACCCGTCAGATCTCCGTCCCAAGCCCCGCTTCCAGCCCGTGGCAAGCTTCGAGACAAGAAGCGACGCAAGTAATGCGTCAGATTAGTGATGGAATCCAAAAAATGTCGGAAGGGGGCGTTGAACTGCGCCTAAACCCAGAAGAGCTTGGATCAGTCAGAATGCAGTTTACGCAGAATGAACAGGGATTAAACGTTCATATTGTAGCTGAGAGAACTGAGACACTTGATCTGATCCGCCGGCATATCGACCAGCTAGCCAAAGAGCTGGCCGAAAGTGGTTTTGATGCGACCGGCTTCACCTTTGGAGACCAAGGTGCTCAAGGTAATCAAAAACAACTTGGGCCCGAGAGCCGTGACTTGGGAATTGATGAGCAAACCCAAACGGATCAACCAGTATCTGTCGTTCATGACGGTCTGGATATTAGAGTATAAGGACCGGAAATGACTGATAGCAGTGCAATCCAATCGACCTACAATAGCGCAGCAACCGCTGCAGCAGCCGCAAGCAAGACCAGCTCGCCAGGAAGTTCAGCAGATATGTTGAGCTCTGATTTTGAGACGTTCCTAAAGATGATGACGGCGCAGGTGCAAAATCAAGATCCTATGAACCCAATGGATTCAACCGAATATGCGTCACAACTTGCGACGTTCTCGTCGGTCGAGCAACAGGTTCTAACCAATGATTTGCTCAAAGAAATGGGGGCAATGCTGGGAGGGAATGCGCTCCAACAATATGGTAGCTGGGTTGGTAAGGACGTCCTAGCCCGCGCACCTGGTCACTATTCCGGCGAACCTGTAACTCTACGGCCCGACTATGCAGCTGGGGCGGACGAGGCAACACTAGTGGTTAAAAATGCAGACGGTGACATAGTCCAAAAACTTGCATTACCTATTGGACAAGAAGAAGTTCTTTGGGCTGGAGTAGATGATCAGGGTGTACCTTTCCCGAATGGTAGCTACCGGTTTGATGTAGAGAGTTACAAAGGTGAAGAGTTGATCGACACTGAAATGGCGTCGACCTACGACACAGTTGAAGAGATCCGCAATCAAGGGTCAAATGTCATCTTTAGGCTGTCAGGCGGTACAGAAATCTCCGCCGCAGAAATTAGCGGCCTGCGTTCTGGCATGTAGGATTAGGCAAAAACTTGCACGATTCTTAGTGCGCCAAAGCCTATCGCCACCCCCAAGGCAATCCATCCCAGTCGCCCAATCCATGGGCGATTGGAGGTGCGCGGAGCGTCTTGGGTTTGGCGTAACAACGCTTCTTCTACGAGATCAGGTAAACGGGGGCCAAATCGAGCTAAAACACGTGCAGTTTGAGTGAAATCTCGCAGAACTGCCTTTGGTCCGATAGATTGCTTAATGTAATCCTCGACAACGGGCTGGGCGACCGTCCAGATATTCATATTTGGATCAAGCGAACGGGCCACGCCCTCTACAACGACCATCGTGCGTTGCAACAAAATTAGCTCTGTACGCGTTTCCATCCCGAAACGTTCGGTGACTTCGAACAAATAGGACAACAGTTTCCCCATGGAAATGCGTGTCGCGTCCATTCCGAAAATGGGCTCACCTACGGCGCGAAGAGCACGCGCAAACTCGTCAACGTCCCGGTCAGCTGGTACATATCCAGCCTCAAAGTGAACTTGTGCAACTCGGTGATAGTCACGTCGAATGAACCCAAACAGGATTTCGGCATAGACCCGTCGCGTATATTCATCGATATGGCCCATGATCCCAAAGTCATAGGCTATGATGTCACCATTCGCGGCGACCTTTAGGTTGCCCTGATGCATGTCGGCATGGAAGTAGCCGTCACGCAGTGCGTGATTTAGAAATAGTTGCAATACCCGCTCTGACAAAAGAACCCGGTCATGACCCGCCGTGTCCAAAGCAGCATTGTCTCCAAGCGGCTCCCCTTCGGCCCAGCTCATCGTCATGATACGCCGACCGGAATACCCCCATTTAACGTCTGGCAACTGAAAACCGACATCGTCTGAGGTATTGGCTGCGAATTCACTCGCCGCAGAGGCCTCAAGCCGTAAGTCCAGTTCCCCATTAACAACACCTTCGAAATGCTCAATGACTTCGGTTGGTCGCAATCGACGAGATGACGGTGAAAAGAACTCGATAAAGCCAGCCGCAAAATAGAACGCGTCAATGTCCTTGCGAAAAGCGCGTTCGATCCCTGGGCGCAGAATCTTGACAGCAACAGTTTCGCCCGTTTCCGCCAGGGTCGCTTTGTGTACCTGCGCAATTGAAGCTGCGGCGACCGGTTCAGAGAACTCTGTGAAAACATCCGTTAGTGGCTGATCAAGTTCTTGCTCTACCTGCTCTTTTGCTTCTTCAATTGAAAAGGCAGGTAGCTTGTCCTGAAGTACACGAAGCTCTTGCGCCATGTCATCGCCCACGACGTCGGGACGTGTTGACAGAATTTGACCGAACTTGATGTAGGCAGGGCCCAGCGCCGTCAAAGCCCGAACAGCTGGCGGCATAGATGGATCGCCCTTTTCGCCCAACCACTTGAAGGGCCAAGCCAAAACGCGCGCGGCGACCCGCAACGGGGCGGGCGTGTCAAAGGCATCCAAAATTACGCCCATCGCACCAGTTCGCTCAAACGTTGCTCCGGTACGGATCAGACGCCAAATATTATGAGGACCACGCATTTATACTTTCCAGCCTGAATGCAGGCACGCTACGCCCATTGTTAGGTTGCGGTATTTGGCATTTTCAAACCCAGCCGTACGAACCATGCTTAAAAACGTCTCTTGGTCCGGGAATTTTCTAATAGACTCAACAAGATATTGGTAGCTATCGCTATCATTGGCGATGGCTTTTCCCATTTTGGGGATAATGTTGAACGAATAGAGGTCATAGACCTTTTGCATCATGTCATTTGGAATTTGCGAGAATTCCAAAACCATCAAACGGCCGCCGGGTTTAAGTACACGGTAAGCCTCGTTTAGCGCTTCTTGTGGGCGAACAACGTTCCGAATACCAAAAGAAATCGTATAGACATCAAAGGTGTTGTCGGCAAAAGGCAAGGCCATCGCATCACCAACGACCCAATCGAGGCTATCCCCCATGGCCCCGGCTTCGGCGCGCTGACGCCCTTCGATCAACATGGATTCGGTGATGTCGAGAACGGTCGAATGCCCATGCCCAGCGCGCTTTAGAAACTTAAACGAAATGTCCCCAGTTCCACCCGCAACATCGAGCAGTTTTTGACCCGGACGTGGGGCCAGCCAATCCATCATCGCGTCTTTCCAGATGCGATGGATGCCAAAGGACATGGCGTCATTCATCACGTCATATTTTGAGGCCACCGAGGTGAATACGCCCTGCACCTTGCCGGCCTTTTCGCTCTCTGGAACATCGGTAAAACCGAAATGCGTGGTGTTGTCAGAAGTTTTAGTCATCATACTGGTCCGGTTTGGCCTCAATATCGTCGCAACTCTCGTACAGAGGTGGGGCGGAAAGAACAAACAGTCAAATCATCGCAAAGGGTGCACCGGAATGGCTTTCTTCGAACTCTTTGCTGTTTGGGGTGGTGTGCTTGTTTCTATCGTCGCGTCTATCGCCGCTTCCATCCTCGCATTCAAACTGGCTAATCGGGAGGGAACCTCGATTGGTGGTCCGCGGGACATTCGCGCACCTAAGCCTTTGTTAGAACGGCTGGTGGAGGTCGGATTTGATTGGATTTCGCCGATTGGCAATCCGCAATCAACGTTGAGCAAGGTTTTCAGCACGGGGCGCAAAGACCCAAGGTTTTGCGATGAAACTGCTATTTTCAAAACAAAACTAGGTTGGCGACTGGGAATTCTCCCAATGATCGCTCTCTTAATGGCGGTCACTTTTTCAATGGTCATTGAGGATGGAAACTTCGCGGCGATCGACTGGTATGTTGTCATGGCCGTGACATCGTTCTCGATATGGATCACGTTCTACGTTTTTGCATTTCGCGTCGAAGTTCGAGGCAGTGAGCTCCGGAGCATGGGGACGTTTTTCAACTCCAATACATACGACCTTGCAAAATTGCGGGAGGCCCAAGATCTGGGCGACAGCTATGTTTTGCACTTTGACTGCGGCGCGCGGGTGCCGATACCGCGTTACGTCGAAGGTCACAGCACGTTGAAAGAATTGGTTATTCACGCGCTCAACACCAACGGACGTTAATGACCTTTCTTTTTAGGTGATTCCGTACCAAATTCACGGCTCAATCCGTAGGAGTCTAGAATGCCGGAGTTACCCGAAGTCGAAACCGTCATGCGCGGGCTGACTCCGTCTATGGAGGGGGCCGTTGTCGTCAAAGCTCTGATAAATAGGCCGGATTTGCGCTGGCCGTTTCCAGAGAACATGGCCGAGCGTTTGACCGGTAACCGTGTTGAACGCATGCGTCGGCGTTCAAAATACATTCTTGCTGATCTGTCTAGCGGCGAGACCCTGTTAATCCACCTTGGCATGTCTGGTCGGATGTTGGTTTCCGGCGATCCGTTGGGGCAGTTTACTCACGACCATCCCAAGGCTGAAAAACATGATCATGTCGTTTTGGATTTCGACAATGGTGCCCGCGTGACATTCAACGATCCGCGCCGTTTTGGGGCGATGGATTTGCTTGAGACCGCCACGGCCGATCAGCACAAATTGTTATCTGGGCTGGGGCCCGAACCGCTCGGCAATGATTTCAACGAATCCCATCTGGCAGAGGCGCTCAAAAATCGAAAACTGCCGATGAAATCTGCCTTGCTCGATCAAAAGATCGTTTCTGGACTTGGCAATATTTATGTGTGCGAAACGCTTTACCGTGGCAAAATGCACCCATCCCGGCGTGCTTGTGACGTGACGGCACATGAGGTCGGAGAGCTTGTTCCAATCATTCGAAACGTGCTTTCCGAGGCGATCCAAGCGGGTGGTTCATCGCTCAAAGATTTCCGCCAAGCCGATGGAGAACTTGGATATTTTCAGCATAGCTTTTACGTCTATGGACGCGAAGGCGAGCCGTGCAATGCATCCGATTGTTCCGGTCAAATTGAACGAATCGTGCAATCGGGCCGGTCATCATTCTTTTGTCCAATTTGTCAAAGATAGCTTGAACCGGCGCGCAACAGTGGTAAGCCTGTCGGCCTGAGGAAACGGACGGAGCCCGCACCCCATGGCCTATGAGACGATCGTCGTCGAAGTAGAAGACCACATCGCTACCATCAAATTGAATCGCCCTGACGCATTGAACGCGCTCAACACACAGTTGTTGGGTGAGTTGACCGATGCCTTGGCGGACGCGGATAGTAACGACAAGGTACGCTGCATCATCATCACCGGTTCGGCCAAAGCGTTTGCTGCCGGTGCCGACATCAAGGAAATGTCCGAAAAGAGCTATGTCGACATGTTTATGTCTGACTTTTTCGGCAAGGAAGGCAACGCTGTTATCAGCACACGCAAGCCTGTTATCGCGGCTGTGGCCGGATACGCGCTTGGCGGCGGGTGTGAACTTGCCATGATGTGCGATTTCATCATTGCGGGCGACAACGCCAAATTTGGTCAGCCAGAAATCAATCTGGGTGTGATCGCCGGGATCGGTGGTTCACAGCGTCTGACTCGCTTTATTGGCAAATCCAAAGCGATGGACATGAACTTGACCGGTCGCTTTATGGATGCCGAAGAGGCGGAGCGTTCAGGTCTGGTAAGTCGCGTTGTTCCAGTCAAAACATTGATGGAAGAGGCGCGCTCAGCCGCGGAAAAAATTGCCGAGAAATCGATGATTTCGGCGATGGCGGTTAAAGAGGCCGTGAACCGGTCTTACGAAACCACATTGTCCGAAGGGTTGCTCTACGAACGCCGCCTGTTCCACGCGCTGTTTGCAACTGAAGATCAAAAGGAAGGCATGGCCGCCTTCATGGAAAAGCGCACGCCGCAATTCCGCGACAGATAGCAGAAATGCAATATGACCGAAACCAAGGGTGTTTCGGTCATATTGCTATCCACAGTTAGCGAAAAAATGGGCCTTTCCAAACCTGATTGGTTTGGCTATACGCCCACCATACATGCGCGTGATGCCCGCTAAGGCAAGAATCGGACCGATGGAATTCCTCAGGGAAAATTCGGCTTTGTGTTGCTCACGCAATAGATAGATACAAAGATCAAGGACCGATCATCATGGCAAATTCGCCCCAAGCTAAAAAACGCGCCCGTCAGAACGAATCTCGTTTGGCGATCAACAAAGCCCGTCGTTCGCGCATCCGTACATTTCTGCGCGCTGTAGAGGAAGCAATCGAATCCGGTGACAAAGCTTCGGCTTCTGCTGCTCTTCAGGCCGCTCAGCCTGAGCTGATGCGCGGCGTCACCAAGGGCGTTTTTCACAAGAATACCGCGTCTCGCAAGATGTCTCGTCTCGCTGCGCGTGTAAAAGCGTTGGGATAAAAATATCACGCATTTTGTGTGATTATTTTAAAGGCACCACTACATGTGGTGCCTTTTTTCGTTGGAACGCCAACATCTTTAACGTGCAGAGATTCTTTTTCAGGAATCCCTGAGTCAAGACGTAAGATCGGTTGCTCGAAGCCGTCTTAGGTTGGTAATTTCCCCCTGCGAGTCACTTCGCAGGGGGGACAGGCTGCCGACTTCGGATCCGTGATCGTTGCACGGATTTTAGGTCACTCAAGCCGAAACCACTATGGTTTTGCAGAGTTTCAGGGGGTTACCTCTGGCCATGTCCAATACAGTTTACGGGTCTTTCTGGCTCGACCTTCGTGGGGATGCGAGGGGCTGATTCATCGACTTCGAGGATTTCCTCGCAGCTCATGCCAATGGCATGGGACTGGTTGTCGTGTGCCCTCTGAATTGTGACGCGCCGCCGGAGTCACGACCGGTGAAGGCAAGTCAAGAAGGAAACGGGGACAAATGACAAAAGAGCAATGGGGCGCGTTGCAAGAGCAGATTTGCAATACGATTGGGGAAAACAACTACAAAACCTGGATCAAGCCACTTTCTTTTGCGGGAATGAGTGACGGGGGTGTTGTTACCCTTCACGCGCCGACAAGCTTTTTCGGCTCTTATGTATCTCAGAATTTTGGCGACATGTTGTTGGCTCAACTGTCTACAATTACACCAAGCGTGCGCCGCATTTCTTATGATGTGGCTCAGGCGAACGAAGCCGCACGGCAGGTCAAAGAACCGGCAAAAGCAACAGAGCCGGAAACAGCATCCGCCCCGAAAGATTTACCAGGTGCTCCATTGGACAGCAGGTTCTCTTTCGACACCTTTGTGGTTGGTAAGCCGAACGAACTGGCCCATGCCGCCGCTAAGCGCGTTGCCGAAGGTGGTCCTGTCACATTTAACCCGCTGTTCCTTTATGGTGGCGTTGGTCTTGGTAAGACTCACTTGATGCATGCGATCGCCCATGAGTTGAGCACTCGCAACCCACATCTGACCGTTCTGTATTTGTCAGCAGAACAGTTCATGTACCGTTTTGTGCAAGCTTTGCGCGAACGTAAGATGATGGACTTCAAAGAGATGTTTCGCTCTGTCGACGTTCTTATGGTCGACGATGTTCAGTTCATCGCTGGAAAAGATTCGACGCAAGAAGAGTTTTTCCACACGTTCAACGCCCTTGTTGATCAAAACAAACAGATCATCATTTCCGCCGACCGAGCGCCCGATGAGATCAAAGATCTAGAAAACCGCATCCGCAGCCGCCTGCAATCCGGGCTTGTTGTTGATCTGCACCCCACCGACTACGAATTGCGCCTCGGTATTTTGCAATCCAAGGTCGAAACCTATCGCGCCATGTATCCGAGCCTTGAAATCGATGACGGCGTTCTTGAATTTCTGGCCCATCGGATCAGCACCAATGTGCGCGTGCTCGAAGGTGCTTTGACGCGCTTGTTCGCCTTTGCCTCGCTTGTCGGCAAGCCGATCAACATGGATTTGGTTCAAGACAGCCTGTCTGATGTGCTCCGCGCGTCTGAACGCAAAATTTCGATCGATGAGATTCAGCGCAAGGTGGCTGAACACTACAATATCCGCCTCAGCGACATGATTGGCCCCAAGCGTGTGCGTACTTTTGCCCGTCCGCGCCAGGTTGCGATGTATTTGTGTAAACAACTCACGTCGCGGTCTTTGCCCGAAATCGGCCGCCGTTTTGGTGGTCGCGATCATACCACCGTCATGCATGGTGTACGTCGCATCGAAGAGCTGCGACTTCAGGATGGGCAAATCGACGAAGATGTCGAACTACTTCGTCGCGCATTGGAAGCCTAACGGCCTTTTCGTTGGGTCTCTTCCACAACAGTTGCACGCTGGCCGCCCTTGGGCGGTCAGATGCACTTGACGCTCCTGTAAAACAATCGGACAAATCGTAAAAACGGGCTTGGAGCGCCGGACCCATCGGTCTAGTGTGCGCATCCGGCTATGCGGAGAGATGGGCGATGAAGATCAGCATTGAACGCGCCACGCTGTTGCGCGCAGTGGCACAAGCACAATCGGTTGTGGAACGACGCAACACGATTCCGATTTTGGCCAATGTGCTGATTGACGCCGAAGGCGATGACGCTACATTCCGCGCCACGGATTTGGATATTGAGGTGCTGGACAAAGCACCGGCCAAGGTAAGCCGCCCGGGCGGAACGACCGTTTCGGCGGTGACCTTGCATGAAATCGTCCGCAAGTTGCCCGATGGCGCCTTGGTTGAACTGGAAGAAGACAGCGCGGCGGGGCGGTTGACCGTCTCAGCGGGTCGTTCGACCTTCTCGTTGGCGACCTTGCCACGCGAAGATTTCCCGATCATGGCCTCGTCTGAATACAACACCAACTTCTCTGCAAAGGCCGATGTGTTGCGTCGCCTGTTCGACAAGTCGAAATTTGCGATTTCCACGGAAGAGACCCGCTACTATTTGAACGGTGTGTATATGCACATTGCTGATAGTGACGGCGGTCAGGTTTTGCGCTGTGTTGCCACCGATGGTCACCGTTTGGCACGCATTGACGCGGATCTGCCTGATGGGGCCGCGGATATGGCCGGTGTCATCGTGCCGCGCAAAACCGTCGGAGAGCTGCGCAAACTTTTGGATGATGACGAGATGGACATCGCGGTGTCGGTTTCCGAAACCAAAGTGCGCTTTGCAACGCCCGATATCACGCTAACCTCCAAGGTTATCGACGGTACCTTCCCGGATTACACCCGCGTAATCCCGCAAGGGAACACCCGCAAGCTCGAAGTTGACGCCAACGATTTCGCCAAGGCGGTTGATCGTGTTGCGACGGTGTCCTCGGAACGCTCGCGTGCTGTGAAATTGCAACTCGACGAAGATCGCCTGATCTTGTCGGTGAACGCGCCAGATAGCGGTGCCGCCGAAGAGGAACTTGCCGTTGCCTACGGCGATGAGCGGTTGGAAATCGGGTTTAACGCCAAATACCTGCTGGAAATCGCCAGCCAAGTTGATCGCGAAAACGCTGTGTTCTTGTTTAACTCATCCGGCGATCCCGCGTTGATGCGTGAAGGCAATGACACAAGCGCCGTCTATGTCGTCATGCCGATGCGCGTGTGACGATTTCCGCTTGAACGCACGAATTCAAACGCCGCCACCGGTGTTTTCCCAAAATGAAAGGGATGGCGATGGGTGAGATGTTTCTCTCGCACCTGACCTTGTCCCATTTCCGGTCCCACCGCTTGGTTCGGCTGGACCTTGATGCGCGTCCCGTCGTCATTCACGGCAACAATGGCGCTGGCAAAACCAACCTGATCGAAGCGGTGTCGCTGTTTTCGCCGGGTCGCGGTTTACGCCGGGCCTCGGCTCAGGACATGGCCCGTAAACCCGAAGCATTGGGGTGGAAGCTCAACGCGATCTTGAATGCGCCCAGCGGCCAGCACGAGATTTCAGTAACCTCCGACGCCGGAGCGGCCCGTCAGGTGCAGATCGATAGTAAATCTGTTCCGCAAACCGCCCTGGCGCAATTGACGCGCGTTCTGTGGCTTATCCCGGCGATGGATCGCTTGTGGATCGAAGGTGCCGAGGGGCGTCGTCGGTTTTTGGATCGCATGGTGCTTAGCTTTTTCCCTTCCCATGCCGAAGCGTCGCTGACCTATGAAAAAACCATGCGCGAACGCAATCGCCTGCTTAAGGAACAAGTGCGCGACGCCCATTGGTATGCGGTGCTTGAAGCTCAGATGGCCAAAACCGGCGCAGATATCCATGCGAACCGTGTCGCAGCTTTAACCCGATTGCGTGAGGCGCAAGGTTCCGCCAGCCCACAGTTTCCGGCCGCCGAACTCGACCTTGTGCAAAGCGAAGGCACGATGCCCGAATCCGAAGCAGATTTGCTTAGCGCGCTGCAGGAAAGCCGGTTTCGCGACATGGCCGCCGGCCGAACGTTGGTTGGGCCACATCGGACCGACCTATACGGAAGCTACGCAGCCAAGGGGGTTCCGGCGTCCGATTGTTCAACAGGGGAGCAAAAGGCCCTTTTGATTTCGCTGATCTTGGCGAATGCGCGGGCTTTGACGGCGGACATTGGTGCCCCACCTATCTTGCTGCTTGACGAGGTTGCGGCGCATTTGGACGCTGGGCGACGCGCGGCTTTGTATGATGAAATCTGTACGCTCGGGGCGCAGGCTTGGATGACAGGCACCGGCCCGGAACTGTTTTCCGATCTCGGAAGCAGAGCCCAGCACTTGGACGTCTCAGACCAAAACGGTGTTTCCGAGGTTTCCTTTGTCAATTGAGGTTCTTCCAGAGCTTCAGTTGACCGCATTTGACGAGGCCGAGATCGCAGATGTGATCGCCGCCAGTTTTCCGACCGAGTACTCGGGGCGCAGCTTTTATCAACAGCGCCCGCATCTTCGCGTGATTTGGCGCAAAGAGCGCATCCTTGCTCATATCGCTCTGTTCTATCGCTCGATCCGTATTGATGGTGATCTGACGGTGATCGCTGGCGTTGGTGATGTCGCCTGCCACCCTGATTTCCGCGAACTGGGTATCGCTACCAAACTCATGGACCATAGCCTCGCACTTGCGACCCAAAGCCAGGCCCAATTTGCCGTGCTGTTTGGCGCGCGGACGCTCTATGATCGTGCCGGGTTCTCGCCAAGCAAAAACACCTATACCTCAGTCGATATGACCGGGGCAAAGACGCAGGGGATCGGCACCCGCAAAGCCAATTTCCTAATGGTCAGGCCGTTGAAAAACCGGGTTTGGCCCGAGACGGCCCAGATCGATTTTCTGGGACCGCTGTTTTAGGAAATAGGTGTCGGGTGTAACTTGTATAAGAAACACCAAATCTTGTGTCATCTGCGTGACAAACCTATATCCTACCGCTATAAATTCCGTTCAAATAACAAAGGAAACGGACATGTCCGACACCGCAGGCAATCCTGAAGAATATGGCGCGGATTCCATCAAAGTTCTCAAGGGTTTGGAGGCGGTTCGCAAGCGCCCCGGCATGTACATTGGAGACACGGATGACGGCTCCGGCCTGCATCATATGGTCTACGAAGTTGTCGATAACGGCATTGACGAAGCCTTGGCCAAACATGCGGACTATGTCCGGGTAAAAATCCACGCGGATTCCAGTGTCTCTGTGCGTGATAATGGCCGCGGTATCCCGGTTGATATTCACCAGGAGGAAGGTGTTTCCGCCGCCGAAGTCATCATGACCCAGCTGCATGCGGGCGGTAAGTTTGACAGCAACTCCTACAAGGTGTCGGGCGGTCTGCATGGCGTGGGCGTTTCCGTTGTAAACGCACTGTCTGTCTGGCTTGAGTTGACCATTTGGCGCCAAGGCAAAGTCCACCGGGCGCGGTTTGAACATGGTGAGACCGCCAAGCACCTTGAGGTCATTGGGGATGCTGGTGATGAAACAGGTACGGAAGTCCGTTTTCTTGCCTCAACTAACACCTTTTCCAACCTTGAATACAGTTTCGAGACTTTGGAAAAGCGTCTACGAGAGTTGGCTTTCCTGAACTCTGGTGTGCGGATCATCCTTGAAGATGAACGCCCCGCCGAACCGCTCAAATCCGAGCTGTTTTTTGAGGGTGGCGTTAAGGAATTCGTTAAATACCTCGACCGCTCCAAACAAGCCGTTATGCCGGATCCGATTTATATTAACGGTGAAAAAGACGACATTGGCGTGGAAATCGCAATGTGGTGGAACGATAGCTACCACGAGAACGTCTTGCCCTTTACCAACAACATTCCACAGCGCGATGGCGGCACACACCTAGCCGGTTTCCGTGGAGCGCTTACCCGCCAAATCCAAAAATATGCTCAGGAAAGCGGGATCACCAAGAAAGAGAAAATTTCTTTCACTGGGGATGATGCACGTGAAGGTCTGACGGCCGTTTTGTCGGTCAAAGTGCCGGACCCCAAGTTTAGTTCTCAGACAAAAGACAAACTGGTGTCCTCCGAAGTTCGCCCCGCCGTAGAAAGCATGATGGGTGAAAAACTTGCCGAATGGTTCGAAGAGAACCCTGCGCAAGCCAAGCAGATCGTTGGCAAGATTATCGAGGCGGCTTTTGCCCGTGAAGCGGCCCGTAAGGCGCGCGAGTTGACCCGCCGCAAAACAGCGATGGATGTCAGCTTCAACGCGGCCAAGCTCAAAGATTGCTCGGAAAAAGACCCATCTCTAACCGAACTCTTCCTCGTGGAGGGTGACTCGGCTGGAGGATCTGCACAAACCGGGCGTGATCGGAAAAACCAAGCGATCTTGCCGTTGCGTGGTAAAATCCTCAACGTCGAGCGCGCGCGTTTTGACCGGATGCTTGGCTCTCAGGAGATCGGCAACCTCGTTATGGCGCTCGGTACCGGTATCGGTCGTGACGAGTTCAATATCGAAAAGCTCCGGTACCACAAGATTGTCATCATGACCGATGCGGACGTTGACGGGGCCCACATTCGGACCCTTTTGTTGACCTTCTTCTACCGTCAGATGCCCGAGTTGATTGAAGGTGGCTTTCTTTACATCGCCCAACCTCCACTCTTTAAAGTAGCGCGTGGCAAGTCCGAAGTTTACCTCAAAGACCAAATGGCATTGGATGACCACCTGATTCATCAGGGCATTGAAGGCGCTCAGCTCAAGCTCGGCTCTGGCGAAGTTATCGTCGGAAAAGATCTGGTCCGAGTTGTTGACGAAGCCCGTCAATTGCGTCGCGTGATTGATGCCTTCCCAACCCACTATCCACGTCACATCCTGGAGCAGGCCGCCGTTGCCGGTGCCTTTGTTCCCGGTGCTGTCGAAAGCGATCTGCAAGGCGTTGCCGACAAAGTGGCCGCTCGGTTAGATATGGTTGCACTAGAATATGAACGCGGTTGGAATGGCCGGATCACGCAAGACAAAGGCATTCGACTGGCGCGCATCTTGCGCGGTGTGGAAGAGGTCCGGACAATGGACGGTTCGATGCTCCGCTCAGGTGAAGCGCGCAAAACCGGTAGCTTTACCGAAAGCTTGCAATCCGTTTATGGAGCCTCGGCGACTCTGGAGCGCAAGGACCGTCTGCAAGTTATAAACGGTCCGCTTGAGCTGTTGAAAGCCATTCTGGAAGAGGGCGAAAAAGGCCTGTCCTTGCAGCGCTACAAAGGGCTGGGCGAAATGAACCCAAGTCAGTTGTGGGAAACAACGTTGGATCCAGATGCACGCACGTTGTTGAAGGTGACCGTGGATGATATGGCTGGCGCTGACGACTTGTTTACTAAGTTGATGGGTGACGTTGTGGAGCCACGTCGAGAATTCATCCAGCAGAATGCTCTCAGCGTCGAAAACCTCGACTTCTAAGCCATTTGTAGGGCGGCGCATAGTGCTTCGCGCCGCCCACAATACTTCGCCAAAACCCCGAAAGTCTTCTTTCAGGTGTTTTCAGCATGCTTTGGAAGCCGGATCATTTGAGCCTCCCCCATAGAACCCGTCATCCGTTTCATAAACATAGCGGTGGACCAGTTCACCCAGGGGGACTCACCGAAAATCTGCGAAACACCATCTTCCGAGACTATCAAACAGAGGTGCTCAAGCAGCCGAGTGTTAGGGTTTCTATCCATTATATAACTGGATCGGAAACTAATCTGCCCTTCGAGGTTTGAGGCAAACGCTTAGCCTTTTGAAAGCTACCTCCTCGAATGAAAAACAAGCCTAACTTGCCCAAATCATTACATATGGCAGGCCTATAAAGTTTGGCCCGACCATTTGTTGTACGCAGACAATTCGAAGTTTATTGGCGCTCGCAAAATAGGCCCAAAAAAGCTTGATCAACAAACGTTAGAAGCGCATTAAGAAGGCAGAATAATTGTTTTGCAGCCCCCTAGCTCAACCGAAGTGAACAATTGGCTTCTTAGCCAGAGGTCTGGAGTCCGAAGAATGGAAATTGCCGCTAGTTAGGAAACGTCGGCGGCTTGCAAACCGTTTTTCGAACCGTTATTGCAGAGTCAAGGTCCCGTAGCTCAACTGGATAGAGCACCTGACTTCTAATCAGGATGTTGGGGGTTCGAGTCCTCCCGGGATCGCCATTACCGCGTAGATGTTGCGCAGGTCGTTGAGCGTAGATACCCGACCATTCTGCCGAGACAGTTTAATCATGCGGCGTTCAAGCGATCTTCGCGGTCTGTCTCTGTCGCCCCCCCCCCCCCCAGTCCGATGCTCGACCAAGACGTGGCACGCAACGCGATACAACAGTAGTTAACACCCTGAAAGCCACTTCATTTTTTTTGTGAAACGCTAAGTTCTTCTAGCTGCTGTGCATAATACGCCAGTTTCTTTTGCCTTCGGTTTTGAATTTCCTCTTTCTGCAACTCTTCAATCGCTTTCACCCTTGAGAACGCAAATTGAGCTCTTGTAAGGCTTTCCCCTTCGAGAGCGCGAGCCATCGCCGCTTCACGCAATAATTCTGCTCTTCGGCGGATCAACCAACTTTGCCAAAGCGAATCTGCTCCAACAGCCCGTCGTGCCATAAGTCCGCCATCATCGGCTTGCACGGTGTTCCGCAAGACATCGATTTGCTCAATTTCGTTTTCTATCCGGCGGCGATCTTCCAAATTCTTTCGATGCAAGGCCATCGCTTTTTCTTTTAGTGTCGACGTTACTTGGATTAAATCATCTAAATCAGATTTCATGACCAACCTTTCCCGCGTGCTTTTTCCCGCATGTTTTGAGCAAATCGAATTGCCGCTGCAACTGGCTGATAGTGATCGGGGTCGATTTCTTGGCCTACATCCACGGTCGCAAACAGCGCCCGAGCCGTTGGCGGGTCAGAGTGAATTGGTACACCAGCCTCATTGGCAATTTCCCGAATTCTATGCGCAACTTCATCCACTCCTTTTGCCACACATTCTGGCGCGGTACCCGCCATTCGACTCCACTTCAGAGCAACTGCATAATGCGTCGGGTTGACAATTACTACATCCGCTTCAGGCACTTCGGCCATCATTTGATTCAGAGCGAGCTCTTGAGCCTTCATTCGTCTGTGTTGTTTCAGGTAGGGGTCACCTTCGGCCTCTTTCATTTCATCCTTCAACTCCTTGAAGGACATGCGATTTTTCCGCACGTGTTCCGCTTTTTGCCAAAAAGCATCGATGCCACCAATAGTCATCGCAATCAAAACTACGATGAATAGGAAGCGTGTAACTAGCGATAGAATCAATAAAAAAACCTCTCCAGGAGACGTTCTGACAGCACCAACAATTTCATCAAGTTGGTTTTTAATAAAAAGAGTGAGCAAAACAGAGTAAATGGACAATTTCACGAAACTTTTGAAAAACTCAAATAAACCTCGGCGGCCATACTTATTTTTTGCATTTTCCAAAGGCGACAAACGAGAGCCTTTTGGTTTGAGCTTGGCCCCAGAAAAGGCAAATCCGCGAGTTGCAAACAGAGTTAAAAGAACAAAGGCAGTCGGTGCGAAAAGCAACGGGAGTGCTTGTGCAAGACCCGCTGACAAAAGTTGAGCAGTTGCGGGCTTGGCATTACCACCAAAGAACAAACTAGTTAGCCTTTCCGGTTGCTCCAAAAATGGTAGTAAAACATTGGCAAAATTCGTCAGAATGTATCCGCCAAAAGACACAACACCCATCAACAGACCCAAGTACCCCATAGCAGTCAAGAGGTCAGTTGCGCGCGGTATTTCACCTTTTTTCCGAGCGTCGTCTAGTTTCTTCTGGGATGGTTCGTGACTTTTCTCGCTGCTTTCGTCTTGATCTGACATGGGTATCTACCTAAAGGGCGCGGCTAGAAAACCGTCCATGGCTTGAATCCAAACGCTCAGCATTAATGGAGCGGAAACGAGTAAAAAGGCTATTGCTCCAAAGGTAATTACTGGGGCACCAACAAAAGCGACCATCAATTGTGGCATTGCCCTGTTTATAACCCCTAGTGTCAAATTATATAAAACAGAAAGTACGACGAACGGAGCCGCTAATGTGAAAGCAAGGGCAAAGCATTTGGCGATTTGTGCACTACCAGCTTCCGCTACATCGGCCGGATTCGGAAATTGTAGAGCTGGGAGAATTTCGTATGAAAGCATCAAGAATGCGGCGACTTTTACGTGGAAGCCAGTCGCCATCAAGAGCGCCAGAGCTGCAATGGCAAGAATATTGCCAACTGCCGGCAAGGGGTCTAACCCAGATTGGCCCAACAATTGAGACAATGAAGTTGATTGAGCAGCAATAGCGCCAGCGGTTTGGATTGCCAGAGTGAATGTTCGAAGTATTAATCCTAAAAAGAGACCTGAGAGTGTCTCTGTCGCCAAGCTTGTTAGAAAGTAGAACAGGTTTGGGTCAGGTATCTTTATATCTGCCGTCACGGCCGGGGCGACAATAACGGTCAACAACAAGGCAACAATGAGCCTTATGCGAGTGGAGATCATTTGCTCTCCAAACGCTGGCATCACCGAAACTGCCGCCGCAACCCTTAGGAAAACAATGAGTGACACCCACATTGAATGAGATAGGTTTTCCATAAGGGGCATCAGGTTGGTCACGCTGCGACGACCCCAACGAGGGTGGGCTTGGCCTCCACTCCGATTTCCTCGAATGACATCACCGGGCTGGTAATACCTTTGGCTGCCATAACAGTTCGTAAAAAACGACGGCGGCGAGCGGATGTCACGACTGCAGGCAATACCCCTCGACTTCCCGCCTCTCCGATTTGCTCAGCCAAGCCATTAGTCAAAGCTTCGAACCGGTCAGGAGGCAAAGCGACATCTAGTGTCCCTTGGCCGCCGTCAATTTGATAGGCCGTAAAAGTTTCTTCCCATTCCGGAGCCAGTTGAATCAATGGAATTGAGCCATCTTCGCGCCGCATCCCAGCAACCAATTGAAAGCCCATTCTTTGACGAACGTGTTCACAAATCAAATCAGGTCTCGTTTGCTGGCCGCGCATCTCAGAGATCGCTTCGAGTATGAGGGGCAGGTTTCGAATGGAAACTTGCTCATCCAGAAGCAAACGAAGGACTTGGTGCAGCGTGTCTATTTGAACCTTTTCCGGAATTAGTTCGTCAATCAGTTTTCGGTTAGCTTCGGCGCGGCTTGCGTTCGTAAGATTGACCATTTCATCAAGCAGACGTCTCATGGATTTCAAAGTAAGCAAACGGCCAAAGTTCCTCCGAATGACTTCCAGTAAATGAGTGGCCAAGACTTCAGCTGGGGACACAATTGTAACACCGGTGATAGCGGCACGCTCTTGATCTTCAGGTCGAATCCAACGAGCAGGAGCGCCATAGACCGGCTCTGTTACATCCTCCCCACTCGGCAATGCATTGCTTCCTTCTGGAACGAGAGCGAGTACCAAATCGGAGTTCAACTCACCTCTGGCCATCTCAACACCATGGATTCGAATAACGTAGGTTCCCGTTGGCAAAGCAGATGCATCGGTGAGACGTATTTCAGGTAAAATCAAACCAAAGGTCGATGCAATGTGATTGCGCATATTGGCGATGCGAACATCTAATCCAGTCCCAGGATCTAGCGCCATATTTACGAGGTCTGGTGCAAACTCAACGTGGATGTCATCTAAATCCAAGACGTCGCCCATTGGTCTAACAACAGGTTCAACCGGCGCTTCCTCTACCTCAGCGTCTTCTTCTTCCGTGCTCTTTTGCGAAAACCACCAAGCCGCCCCGCCGAGCAAACAGGCCCCGGCCATGAAAGGAACAAAAGGCAACCCAGGAACCAAGGCGAAAAGCGCCATCAAAATCGCTACTGTTGCAAGAGCCTCGGGATGGCGGCCAAGTTGGCTCGAAACCGCAACATCTGCTGCCACGTTGGATCCACCTCGCGCCAACAACAAGCCGGCAGCAATAGAAATTATGACCGCAGGAATTTGGGATACCAGGCCGTCGCCGACTGTTAGTATGGCATAGGTTTCCATGGCGCTGCCCAACGGCATACCGTGAACAACTACTCCCATGATCATTCCCATGATCAGGTTCAGACCTGTGATAAGCAGGCCAGCAACCGCATCACCCTTAACAAATTTTGAGGCGCCATCCAAGGAACCAAAAAATGTTGTTTCTTGCTGTTCGGTATCGCGACGCTGTTTCGCCTCTGCATGATCAATCGCGCCAGCGGACATGTCTGCGTCAATCGCAAGTTGTTTCCCTGGCATCGCATCAAGGGCAAATCTCGCAGATACTTCTGCCATTCGTGCGGAGCCTTTGGTGATAACCGCAAAGTTTACGATCATCAAAACTCCAAAAACGACAAGCCCTAGGAAAACACTTCCACCCATTACAAAATTGGCGAAACCCTGGATGACTTCACCCGCCGCATGAGTTCCCGTGTGCCCGTTGCCGATGATGAGTTTAGTCGAGCTGACATTGAGCGACAGCCGCAACATTAGGGTTGTCAGAAGAATGGTAGGGAATGCCGAGAAATCCAAAGGTCGCTCAATAAAAAGAGTGACGGTGAAGATAAGAATGGCAAGGCCAAATGAGGCTGCAAGGCCAACGTCCAACACCCATGAAGGCATCGGAAGGATCATCATTACGATGACCGCCATCAAGGCCAGCGACATGAGAATGGTTGGGTTGAACAGCGACGAGGACTTACTTTTCATGTTCAACTTTCAGACGAGAAATTTCCGACAAAACTAAATCAGCGTGCGCACCACGGTGTAGGTGGTCGAGGCCAGTGATCTCTCTGACATTCTTCATGTAGATTCTGCGTTTAGATACCATATTGTCGCTCCCAGCTCTCAGCTGGGTTAGGCTAGAAGGCAGCAGTTTATTTTTAGTAAGTTTTTTGGTAAATTCTTTTGCAATTTTTCTATTGATCAAATGGCTCTTGTTTTTAACAACTGTGTATCAAGCTCGTGATAGGTCGCAGCCTAGCATGCCCTATTGCCACCCATGGATACAGAAGTCTTGCTAGCTTTTCGCAAGCAGTCACTTACGTGACGAGCACTTAGCGCCGTAGAAGGTAAGCCCTATGTAAGTGGCCTAGTTTGTGTCTTAGAGTATGATTTTTCTGGATTTCATCGGGATGATGATTTCCGGTGCCCCAGGGTTATAGCTCAATGCACGATGTGGCGCACTGCCTACCAAGGCATTGTATTGCAATGTCCCGGTTGGGTTTGGTGTTGCGGCCACTCCTACATCGTTTAATCTGGATTTGTGCTGCTCGAAGTGAGTAGAAGAATTGTCAGTTGAGCAGTTCACCTATTGTTTGTGGGTCCAAGTATTCGCAGTATCCATTTTCACAAGGTGATCCAGACTCGACATAGGCAGTCCTAGAACCAACCGCTGCAGTCAAGTGTCGGACGATCTGAGCAATGAGTTCTAGGACCGATGCCTGTCCGGATGTAGGTCGGCACACCACGTATTTGACCAGAATCGTCACTTCGTGATCCAATTCCGTCGACCTCAGATTGCGTTTCACTCGGATCGCCCTTTTGCCCGGCAATCGATCACGAAGCAATTTGCCGAGATTGGGCCAACCAACATCCCTGAGCAGAGAGGCAATCCGACGACAACCTTATAGTCAGCTCGATCACATTGGTACTTTGGCGTTCTTTGAAAGCGCGTCCCAAAGAAAATCAGCTCTATGTGATTAGATCCAACCCTGAAGATGGAAGGCCCGACCCTCTGAAATCCGTATGTGATCGGAAATATGACGGGCGCGGTCTGATACAGCACAACTCATCCGATCGTTCTCCATATGGAGCCGTTTAAGTTTCTTCGGATAGTTGATTGCCCTATCGAAACATCGCCTTGCGATACCCTGTCGGGCAATGCATACACCATGCTGCCTCCGCCAAAATTATAACGCCTCTTCTGCAATCTGCACCTGATAGATTGCGTCCACGCGTAGCTACCCTTGGGGGCACAGCAGGTCGGCCTGCCGTAGATTATTGACAATCTTTAACGGACTCTGGGCGTTCCTCTGACCAGTGGCCGAACGCCGTCAAATTTAGTTTGCTTCTTATCTTTGATCTGCTATTTCCTTACTATAGGGTGGACAACCTCGGCGGGACACATCAGGACTCCAACTGCACATCCCTATACGGCAATTTCACTTACTGGCCATCATCACCGCTAACCCTTGTTGAATTCAGCGCCTGCGAAATAGACTCTCGAAAACTTGAGCTCTCTGTATTGAGTTTTGCAATATCGGAAAGGGTGAGAGTTTCAGCTTGCTCAAGCGTATCGTCGTTTGTAATTAACTGTGCAACGAGCGAAAAAGGATTCTCCGGCCCCTCAGTCTCTAAACGATCCCAGTTACTTGCCAGCCATGCCTGCTCAATTTCATCGTCACTCTCTCCCATTTCTTCATACAGTTCCCTAGAATACTCATGGTCCCCCATTCTACTGCGAGATATTGCTCGCAACGTTGTCACGTCCGTCCCTTCAAGTCCTATAAGTAGTATTTCCGCTTCACGGGGTTTGTTTTGGCTCAATAAGGCCCTGGCCTTCAAAATTCTGCCAGTTCGAGTTTCATCACTTGTTTTAATTTTTGCAAGAACCCCAAGAGTTTCGTTTGACAGTCCCAGTTTTAAGAGCCTCTCAGCCGCAAATAGAAGTGTGTTCTCACTTACGGTTTCCTCATATTGGGGAAGTTCATTGAATACCGACTTTAGGAAAGTAGTGTCATCAGATTTTTTGAAAACCGCGTCAAATGTTTCATTAACAGACACGTTTAACAAATTTGAATCCACACCGTTAACATCAGCTAATACGATGAAAGCTTCGGAAAAATTATTATTGAGTATCAATGATTGCAAGTGAGCTTGCCAAAGCTCTGGGCCCATCTCAGTGTTCCGAAGCTCCCTAGAGTAAGCGGCAGACAAGGAGACTAACCTTTCAGATACGGGCTCGCCATTCAACCTTGAGATTTCGATATTTCTCGCAATTGATTCAGCAGTTTCCGGCCCATTGACCTCACTCAGCGCTTGAAATACCTTACTGGCATCATCTTCCTCCCCTTCAATCAAATCAATGGATGCACTGCCATACAGAATGCCATTATTATCTCCTCCATTTGCTCTTTTTAACCTTCTGAGAACGGATTTGGCTACTTGAATCTTTCCGACTTCTGTCAAATTCTTTGCCAATATTGGTCCCAAATTTAGTCGAAGATGTTTCGGTAACGCTTCAAAGGCTTGCAATACTGAATCGGCATCTAGATCAGAAGACTTTTTTAAATTTCCGCCATCCAAAACCGCCCACATTGATGCATACGTTTCACATCCGATCTTCTTTTCGAAGAACTTCGTAGGATCGGTTTCACCATCGATCAAATAACTTAGCGCTACATACATAGGGTTAACGGCGGATTCATCTATATCGGCTACTGATCGGGCTTCTGCACCAAATCCGAAAAAGATCAAAGTTTTAAGATAGTTCACTTGAGCCTTATTGTTGACTCCATCGAACTCGTCAAACATTGCCCTACGTCGCGTGGACAAGGATAGGCTGAATGAAGCATTGCTTTGTTCCCATGATGAAATATTCAGTTGATCATTTGGTGTACAGTTTTGGCCACCAATCGAAACTCTATCCCCCGATGGGTTCGATCTTTCTACAATATCGGACTCAATGGCTGTTCTCCAGCCACCGCCTTCGAAGTAATGATCAACTTCTGCCTCTTCTCGCACAGGAGGTTTGGCTAAAGAGGTAGATGGATCGAGTAGGCCAATGGTTGCAGCCGTCGCCAGGTCTCCAAAAACTTGATGGCGAACGCTGCCTTTCTGAGAGTGTTCATCGCTAAGATCAATTTCGCTAACTTGAGCAGATGTCTGAGGAAGCGGAGAAAGCCGGGGAAAAGAAGAGTTGGCGCTATTTGTCAACGCAGGGCCAATCCTAGGCACTTCCCCCAACCATAGCTTTGTCATTTCTGAAGAAACTACTGGAGGAAATTCAGTGTGCGATACACTTTCGCCTGCATCCTCTGCAGCGGAAATTCCTGCGACCTCTCGCTGACTTACGTCGACCACCAGCATTCTATTTCTTAGCAAGAAAGCTTTCGCTGTACAGCTACACGCCAACTCAATATCAACACCTTTCAGATCGGCAGTGGGGATGACCGCCAGCACTCTTTCTTTGGAAATTTTCTCGAAAGTTTTTTCAAGGTCAAATTTGTCGAAATTTGCGTCTAATTTTAATTTATAGGCATTTTCCTCTTCATTGTGATCCATAGTCCACTTCGTGTTTTCTGGAACATCAAATACAATTCTTGTAAAACCTTCATGTTCTCCCCCTCTCACTGTAATGTTTTCGGCCCAGGTATATCCTGGGATTGCCACAAAAAAGGCGACGATAAGACGAAGTATCATGCTGCTTCCTGCTTGACCGACTTCAGTGCGTCTTCTAAATCTTCAAAACTTGGTCGATAGTGAGATGGCGTGTTTTGTCGGCCGACTTCGATACAAATGTTTGTTGAATGATTGTGAAGGTTGGCGACTAACACTTCGCGAATTAAATGGTAAAAATGAAGGTCATCATCTACCACTGCCTTTACTTTTGAAGCAAACGGGGCCACCAGCCCATATGCTAAGAAAACCCCTAGAAATGTTCCGACTAGGGCCCCGCCAATCATTTTACCCAAAACTTCCGGGGGCTGATCGATTGAGGCCATTGTTTTGATTACACCTAGCACGGCTGCAACAATCCCAAGAGCAGGCAAAGCATCGGCCATGGATTGCAAAGCATGACTGGAATGCTGAGCGTGAGTAGCCATTCCATCCAATCGTTTGTCTAGAACTTCTTCCACTTGATGTGGGTCGTCATAGTTCATTGAAACCGAGCGCATGGTATCACATATTAACTCTAATGCATATTTGTCTCCCAAAATCTTGGGATACTTCTCAAAGATGTTGGATTCGCTTGGTGTTTCGATATGCTCTTCAATGGCCACGGGGTTTTGGCGTGCAAGCCTAATTAATTCAAACAGAAGGCAAAGGAGATCACGGTAATCGTCATTTTTCCACTTGGCACCTTTAAAAACCTTTGAAATGTCCTTGAGCGCGTGTTTGACAGTCGGTCCATCGTTGCTGATCATAAAAGCTCCAGCAGCGGCGCCGCCAATCATCATCATTTCAAATGGCAAAGCTTTGATAATGATGCCTAACTTGCCGCCGGCGGCGACATAACCACCAAAAACCATAGCGAAAATCACGACTATTCCGATGATTCCCAGCATGACAAATCTCCCAATACGAATTGATCTTTAAACTGACATGCGACGGTTAAGAAAACCTCTGCGCAAACCACTTTCGTTTACATCACCACAAAGTCAGCATGCAGAGCACCGGCTGCCTTTATGCTTTTGAGAATATCGATCATGTCTCGTGGGCTTACGCCGAGCGCATTTAGACCGGCTATGACCTCTGATAACGACGTGCCTTTAGGAACCAGAGCAAGCCCGATACCTGGCTCTTCTTCGATGGCAGCACCGGTTCTTGGTACAATAACCGTTTCACCGTCGCTAAACGGATTAGGTTGAATCGCAAGCGGAGCTTCCTCTATTCGCAAGGTAAGGTTGCCTTGAGACACTGCAACAGTTGAAACGCGCACATCGGAACCCATAACGATGGTTCCAGATCTCTGGTCAACCACCACTCGAGCTTTTCTCTGAGGTTCGACCGTTAAGTTTTCTAGCGCCACAACCGCTCTTGCCGGAGAGCTCGCCCCGGTGTTGTCCAAGTTTACGGTCACAGTTCCAGCATCATTCATTATTGCAGCTCGTCGCCCAAGCTTGCGGTTGATCGCATCTTCAATCCTAGCCGCCGTCGTAAAATCTGGCTCACGAAGGGCGAGTCGCAGTGAAGACAACTGAGAAAAGTCGAAATCAACTTCTCTTTCAACGCGTGCGCCGGATGGAATTACCCCTGCGGTGGGAACACCTTGGACAACCCTTGCTGCATCCCCTTCGGCTTCGACTCCACCTGCTATTACGGTACCTTGGGCAACTGCATAGATTTGCCCATCAGCAGCGTTGAGTGGGGTCATGATCAACGTCCCACCCAAAAGGCTTTTTGAGTCACCGATGGCAGAAACGGTAACGTCGATTTGCCCTCCAGTTCTTGCGAATGCGGGTAATCTTGCCGTAACGATCACCGCTGCGACGTTGCGTGGACGAAATTGTTCTCCTGTTACGTTAACCCCGAGACGTTCAAGTATGTTCGACATTATTTCTTCGGTGAAGGGAGAGTTTCTGAGGCCATCTCCAGTACCGTTCAAGCCTACTACCAACCCATACCCTACCAAATCATTTGACCGCACACCGTCAAACTCAACAAGGTCTTTAATTCGAACTGATTGGGCACCTACGACGCTGGCTATGAAGATCGAAAACAGCAAGGAAACGAAAAACCGCATCATCATAGGTACTCCGCCAATGAAAGGCGTTGAGAGCGCGCGGTTATTGCGTAGAGACTCTCTAGTTGCCCGCGGATATTTTCATATCGTGCCGCGGATTCATATGGATCACTCCCAACCAAATCCAACCGAGCTAAGCTCGCAGAAGCTGTTTCGGCTGCGTTGCGTGTCGTAGTTTCTTCTATTCTGCCCTCCAAAGCGCCAAGCCCTGCGCGAAGCTCAACAATTGACTGTTGCGCGGACAACAAATCGCGTCCCGACTTCGCAAGCAGTTCGACTTTCACATCTGTATCCAACCCGAGTGACCCATTGGATGCCAGGGCCGCCATTGCCAAAGGTTTCAACAACTCTCGGAAAACTGTATCACTCGCGCGGATGTCGACATTGGCAGTGTCTGTCTCGCTCAACTGAAACGGTGCCAAACCGGTGGACGACCCTTCATATGTCGTCGTTTCATACCCACCCCCTGCTCCAAAAAAAGTGTCGAGCTCTGCTTCAATCCCAGCGAGTGTTGTCTGCCCCGCCAAGGCAACTTGCAGATCGGCCAGCATGTCGTCGCTACTTGCCAGCGCGGGCCTATCTGTGGCGGTGCCACCAAAGAGGGTTCGCCCTGCGACAGAGCGGTTCAGACCATTCATGATTTGACCAAGAGCATTTTTGGCGTCGTCAGACATCGTATCCAATAGCGGGTCAGTTGGTGTTAAATCTGCTGATATGAGTGTCTGTGATAATGTCTGGCTACGGGATTGCATCTCATCCAAACTGGTTTGCATGGTGCTTGTAATATACGTCGCCTCGGTCGTATTTACCCGATACATATTCAGTTTAGATAAAGTTCGATCAATTTCTTGCAAACTCGTTATGTCGCCATTCAAATGCTTGGCAGAATCGGTCACAAATCCTGTCGACACTTCGACAGCTAGCTTATCCATTTCTTCCCGCAGCCGGACTTGATTGGTTCTCAGAACCAATGACCGCGCCATATCCCCTACAGATTGCATGTTATTCTCCTTAGATGGACATCAAACGTTCCATCAAGTCGTCGACGACGGACATGACTTTGGCGTTTGCGGAATACTGTTGTTCGATTTGCATTAAGCGCTGAAGTTCCTGATCGGTATCGACACCTTTGGAAAACTCAAGCTCGCTCAAAGCGGTATTTTGTGAAGACAGGAAACTATGTTCATTTTCCGCCCGCACTCGTGTCCCTGAAATACTCGACGAGAACTCAGAGATGTGATTCACGAAACTGCGTGACACAGATGGAAGTGATGACGAACTTGGTACTGTCGAAGTGGTCAAGGCCGCCGCGATCGACTGTAGCAAGCGCCCTTCTCCAACTTCACCTTGTGTAGCGGCCCCTAAACCGTCGCGTAGACGCCAAACTGACCCAGAATCTGGCGCAACAAGAGAGTTGAGTTCAATGCGAGCCGCCAAACCGTCTTCGTTCAACGGATCAAAGGCTGCACCGCCATCTGTAAACAGGCCGGGATCCGCAACACCAAGAGTTGTATCCGGACCGCCAGGCCCCAAACGCTCTATCAGGTCACGTGCAATGGCGTCGAGCTCAGCTTGGCTGTCAACTGCTGCATCATCTCGAATTGCAAACTGCGCAGCCAGACTTCCACCCGCGAACATCCCTGTTGAAGACGAGTTAACAGAAAGACCATTGACCGTCAGGCCATTTAGATTACCCGCAGCCATAGTCATTCCCGCGCCAATGGAAGTGACTGTTTCAAAGCCAATTACAAGCGGAGATCCATCCAAAAGCATGGCACCGTTGGTTGTGAAAACAGCAATATCACCCCTTTCACGTTCAACAACTCGCAATGGAACTATATCAGAAATACTGTCCAATACCCTCTGGCGCTCATCCAAGAGTGTTGCGGAATCAGACCCCGTTGCACTCGCCTTGATTATGTTCCCATTCAGATCATCGATCCGTCCCAATGCTTCATTTAAAGTTGCAACTTGTTTGCCAATGGAAGTATCTGCGGCCTGCCGAGACAACTGAATTTCCTCGGATAGATCATTGAGACTTCGGGTCAGCGAAGTTGCAGCAGTTGAAATGTTTTCCAAACGTTGCGTCGACGCGGGGTTAGTTGCCGCTGAAATCAAAGCATTCTCGAATGCTGTAACCCGTTCAGCCAAAGATCCAGGCGTACCTGTCTCTCCGACTAAGCTTTCCAAACGCTTGGAATGCGCATACATATCGCTAGAAAATGCCAATGAAGCGTCTGAGACCCGGCGATCTGCGATGATTATTGGGTCAGAGTGGCGAATTACCCCGGCGATGCGTACACCGCCAGTTGTGCCAACCGCTCCGGGTGTAAGCGCCAATTCACGGCGCCCATACCCTTCGGTTGTGGCATTGGAAATATTGGTTGAAACCAATGAGGCCGCCCGGGAATTGGCCTGTAGTCCGCTAAAAGCGTTATAGAGAGCACCCGTAAGAGACATTTTGCGACCTCCTTCAAAGGTCTAACGGAAGGCCGTTAGCGTTTGATGTTTGTGGTTTCTTGCAGCATTTCATCGACGGTCTGGATAACCTTGGCGTTCGATGAATAGGCGCGTTGTGTTTGGATCATGGCTGTCAACTCATTGGCAACATCGGTTGCGCTCTCTTCACGCGCGTAAGGAACAACATCACCAACCGGCCCATCGCCCGCGTCCCATAAGAAGAAGCTCCCGCTATCTGGCGATGCCATATAGATTTGCTTGTCCATCGCGATCATTCCGTTCGGATTTGGTACATCAACCAAAGGCACCTGATAGATTGTTCGCGAAATACCGGTGTCAAAGAAGGCATGAACGAAGCCATTTTCATCGACCTCAACCGTGGTCATTTTGCCAACAGGCGAGCCATCTTTGGAAATATTTAGCGGCTGGAACTTTTCACCAACCTGTGTGAGCCCGGCGCTGCTGCCTGGTTCGCCAATGTTGATCTCCATTGGTCCGCCGTTGACATTAACGATCAAAGCACCAGTGAGGGGATCGTAGGCACCGCCAGAAGTCGTTGCGACCGACAGAATTGAACCACCGCTACCTGCGGTATCGTCAAATGTAACAACATATTCACCGATCGGGTTGCTTGCGGCATCCGTCGCGGAGTCGCTGATCGAAACGGTCCATTCATTCGATGACCCTGTCGCCGGAATTGTCGGCGTATAGGTGATAGTCAGGTTTTCAGGGCGACCGAGATTGTCAAAATACTCAACAGATTGGTCAATCGCGGTACCATCTGCCGTTGAATCTGTGTCAGTCGCAGCAAGGTTCACGCCCAAAGTAATCTCAGTGGTCGGCTCGCTCGTGAATTGGTTCAAATTGATCTGAATTGGCTCAAGACTACTTGAAGAGTCACGCGGGAACGTTGGCATGGTCCCGTCTGCATTTGCCGGCCAACCTAGCAGCATCAACCCCGATTCGGTTTTTAAGTAACCGTTCGAATCGACCCGAAAAGAACCCGTTGTCGTCAGGAACATTTGCGGATTGTCAGAGCCAGCTTTGACTTCGGTTGCTTCTGCAACCGGAAGGAAGCCATTGCCCCGAACCGCCAAGTCCGTCGGATTGGTTGTCCCAACCAGTGCGCCGCTTTGATCAACAAGCCGTTGGGTTGTTGTCCGAACACCGCCGGCTGTATAACCGCCGCCACTATTCGACATAACCATTGAAGAAAAATCAGTTTCGACCCGCTTGTAACCGCTGGTCGATGAATTCGCGATATTGTCTGAAATTGTGCCTAACCGTGTCGCATTGGCCGCCAGGCCCGCCACACCCGCATTTAGCGATGAGGAGATCGTCATGGAAACGCCTTTCTGCTGTCTCGTTCTGTATTCGAGACAACAGATAAAGCGCTGAGCTTAACGCGGAGCTAACAGCTAAAATCCAATCAAAACTCTATTCGTTTTGAAGAGAGCTCTCTACTCTCTCAGGAACACCACTTCGATACGGTTGTTGCGGATATCCATATGGTTTTTCCGAATGGGTTCACGATCTGCGTAAGATGTTACTCTGCGCACCCGCTCTGAACTTAGCCCCGACGTTATGACAAGCTCACGAAACATTGCCGCCCGCTGGGATGAAACATCCCAGGATGGGTTTTCAGCCATAACAATAGGATAGGCCGAAGTGTGCCCTTCAACTGCAATCGAATTTGTCACCATATAAGAGGCTTCTACAATAATCCGTGACAGATCTTTCAACAATTGAGTTGGCCTCGAATCCCGTTCAAAAAGGCGTGCATTCTCAGTCTCATAGAGCTCAATCACCAAACCTTCGTCTGTGACCCGAGTTACAATATGTTCCAACAACTCATCGGCGACCATGCTTTCGCCACCCCGACCCATGAGCATCTCTTCAACAATCTCAAAGACTTCGTCTTCAGCCGCTTTTTCTTCAGCTTCACCGGCAGTGTAACTGCCCTTGGCCGCATTTTGCGGTTGCGCCTTTAGACTAGTCGCACCGGTACCCATTCGGGGCAAGGTATTCTCCGCAAAGACGGAATCCCCCCCAAGAGCACCGTTTCCACCTCCGGAAACACGAGCCATCGCAATCGTTGGGCTAAAATAGTCTGCAATACCCTTGCGTTGTTTTTCAGTTGTCGCATTCAACAGCCACATCAACATAAAGAAAGCCATCATAGCGGTTACGAAGTCAGCATACGCCACCTTCCAGGCACCACCATGGTGCCCGTCGCCACTTACGACTTTCTTTCGTTTGATGATGACTGGCCGCACATTGCTGTCGCCACTCATCTCACCACCTTTTCTCTCACCGAAGGAAGGTGTAACCTAGAAGGGTTTACCACCGGCTTAATGTTTCAAAATGTTCCGTTAAAAACCCCGTGCTGTATTTCACACAGACCAAGAGGTTGCATCTATGCACAATGGACAGATTCCTTTAATGCACGTAGCAAATGCAGTGAAAAAAGTTATTTGGAAGGGTGCAGTTATGCCGGTCTTTCGGTCCCAGCGAACAACGCGCAGCATTTTTGTAGCCTCGTTTTCCGTTTTGGCTGTAGCGCCTTCGCTCGCTGAAGAACCGCGACAGGGGCCCACCTACAACCTTTATGGATCACCAGGCTTGATCGACATGCCCACGGCGGATCACTTTGACGAAGGTAATCTTTCGGCAACTATCAGCCAACTTGGCAAAACGACCAAAACAACGATCGGGTTCCAGCTGGCCCCGCGCATTTCTGCGAGCTTTCGGTACTCGGCCTTAAGCGAGTTTACGAAAGGCTGGGATGGAACATATTTCGACCGCAGCTTTGATCTGCGTTTCCTCTTGATGAAGGAAACCGCCAACCGCCCTGCCCTGACTTTGGGTTTCCAGGACATCATGGGAACCGGCCTTTATAGTGGTGAATACCTTGTCGCCACTAAATCTCTGGTACCGGGACTCAAGGTGACTGGTGGCATCGGATGGGGCCGTTTTGGTAGCTACAACTCCTTTGCGTCCACGGGTGATCGGTCTGAAACCACGCTAGAACAAGGCGGCATTCCAACCTACGATAGATGGTTCCGAGGCGACATTGCCGCCTTTGCAGGTGCCTCCTATGCACCAAATGACCGTTGGAATTTTAAGTTCGAATACTCATCGGACAACTACGACCAAGAACAGAATTCTGGGCAATTTGAGAAGACCAGCCCTTGGAATTTCGGGGTTGATTACCGGTTTAGAAATGGCAACCAGCTGTCGCTCTATCACGCCTATGGAAACCAGATTGGGGCCCAGATTTCACTTGCTGTGAACCCAAAGACTCAAGGTGTACCAGGTGGCATAGAAACGGCCGGCTTGCCGATAAAACCTAGAGCGCCACAAGATATTCATGATCTCGGCTGGACAGGGGATGCCGCGGCGATCAACAAGGCGAAATCATCTTTGACCTCGCTAGCCGCCAAAGACGGATTGGTTGTTGAGGCTGTTAAACTGGACGGCAATCGGGCGACTGTTCGGGTCTCCAATCCACGTTTCGGGGTACCATCCCAAGCCATTGGTCGCTTGGCTCGCTCCATGACCAGAAGCTTGCCAGCTTCAGTCGAAGAGTTTGTCATCGTGCCCATCGCCGCGGGAATTCCGATGTCGGCTGTGGTTATGCGGCGTTCGGATCTCGAACGTCTGGAGCACGAATCCGCTGATGCGATGCTTGCACGGACAAGCATCATCGACGGCTACAAGCTAGCACCGCCGCCGGAAGATGGGGTTTATCCAAAGCTGACTTGGGGAATTTCGCCCTATGTTGACCTGTCTGTTTTTGATCCAAACGAACCTGTGCGTCTGGACGTCGGTATTCGGGCCAAGGCGGATTACGAAATTCGTCCTAACTTTGTGCTCTCTGGCTCAATAACCAAAAAGTTTGCTGGTAACTTGGAAGACGACCCGCGCCAGGACGAATCCAAATTGCCGCGTGTTCGGACCGACAACGCACTATATTCGGCCGAAGGTGACCCCGCGATTGAATATTTACAGCTTGCGATGTTTAACCGACCCGCCAAAGATTTTTATTCGCGCGTATCGGTTGGCTACTTGGAACGCATGTACGGCGGCGTGTCAGCTGAACTTTTGTGGAAACCGGTAGATAGTCGTTTGGCAATTGGGGCCGAGATTAACTACATCCAACGCCGTGATTATGACCAGCTTTTGGGATTTCAGGACATGACCACCGTCGACCCTGTGTCCGGTGCTGAATACGAAATTCCACATGTGAATGGCCACGTCTCGGCCTATTATGATTTCGGCAATGGTTTCCACGGCCAGCTAGATGTCGGACGCTACCTAGCCGGGGACTACGGCGGCACGGTCACCGTTGACCGTGAGTTTGCGAATGGGTGGAAAGTTGGTGCCTATGCGACATTCACAGATGTGACTGCCGATGAATTTGGCGAAGGATCGTTTGACAAGGGTCTTCGATTCTACATTCCTTTGGCACCCTTTATTGGCAAGCCATCACGCAAAGTGAATCCAACAGTCATTCAATCTTTGTCGCGCGATGGGGGTGCCCGCCTAAGGGTCCGCGATCGTCTATATGAGAATGTCCGCGGCTATCATGAACCTGTCGTCAGGGACTCGTGGGGAAGGTTCTGGAGATAATGATGCAGACGTTTTTGAAAGCAGCCATCGCGCTTGTTGTCTCACTTGGTCTGGTGGCCTGTAGCAGTGATCGCAAAGATCCACTTTTGTCTGTCAAAGCATTGCCCGCAATGCTGTCCAACAAAAAGCCCCCGCCTCCTGTGGTGACAGGAGAGCAAATAACTCAAGTCCTCTCAGCGACCGATAAACCAGCGTCAGTTTTTGCGATCGAGGCATCCTCGGCCCAGTTTATTATGGTCGAAATTCAACGGAACGGTGCCTATCAAACCTTTGGATCATCGTCTCGTCAGGCTATTGTGCTGCGAAATGGAACAATTGTATCTACGCGCGGGTTTGGCGGTGATTTGATGTCTTCAGAAGAAGGTGCATTGTTGTCTTTGGTTCGCTCAAAGTCTGTCGGAACGGCAACATATGTGATGCGTCACCTTACTTCCGACAACCAAACCACAAGTTCTACATTTACCTGCAAACTTGATACGGGCCCGTCTGTTCCTGTCGTTTTAGGTGAAGTGAACAGAAAAGGCCGCGCGATGACGGCAACATGTTCCGGTACTACCGGGTCCTTCACAAACACCTATGTTGTTGATTCCTACGGAAATATTATCAGCGCACGACAATGGATCGGTGATGTGCTCGGCTATTTCAATGTGCAACCGCTACGGCTCTGAGCAAAGCTAGTGCAGTGAAATCTTGCGCAATACTGTAGCTGTCATAAGCTTGAGATCGTAACATAAATTGCGATTTTCGGCGTAGATGAGATCTAGCTTGGCCTTGCGTGGAACACATCGCCGACAATAGGTGTCTTCGGTTTCGGCCGCTGTTTCGCAAGGCAGCAAAAGCTCTTCTTCCGTTTTGTGGTACGCGAGGGTCGCAAGTCCCGTAACACCCGGCCGAGACTTCAAAACACGCCCGTATAGGTCCGGAAACTTTTCAACATAGTGGCGCAAAGGTGGACGGGGTCCGACAAAGCTTATGTCCCCTTTGAGGATGTTCCAAAGTTGCGGCAGCTCATCAAGCCTATATTTACGCAAGAAATTTCCCGTTCTGGTGATGCGCGTTGTTTTATCACCCCCCGATACCCCAAAATCATGTTTATCAGGACGCATTGTTCTGAATTTCCAAAGATAGAAACCCTGATCCGGGGTTTTCATCCGCTCAGACACATAAAAAATGGGTTTCCCGTCCAACACAAGGACGGCCAATAGCACCAGAAAAATCACTGGTGCCAAGGGGATTAGAAACAGCAAAACAAAGAATACGTCAGCAAGGCGTTTGCCAATAGTCATGGCCATACCTCGCCCTTTTTAGCGCAGTCTATCAAGTGCTGCGCCTCCGCGGCGGCTTCATCTATCTTCAAAATGGATTGCAACCTTCTCGTATCAAGAGCCACGGTAGCTATTGCCCCATCCGGAGCCGATGTCCACTCGACGCGACATCCAGCAGCCTTAACCAAATCCGCCATTTCCGTAGCTTTGGGCGCTGCAACGTTTACAGGACCCAAGACGGATTGATCATTTATCAGAGCTTCGATCACTTTTGCCAAGTCAACGGACCCTATGTAACTTCGACGGGGTCCAAGACCATCTGCAAACCTGTCAAGTGTAACGGTGTTACCCGGCTTCATATTATTGAAAAGCGCATCGGCGCCGGCAACATTGGCCAACCGCAGGATAACATTTGAAAACGTAACTTCGTTCTCTGACATCCAACTTGTGATCTGCTGCTCCATATCCAACTTTGACTGACCGTAGGCATTGGGTGCGTTGTCCGAAATTGTCTCGGTTAGCGGTTTAGTCGACGGAAGATAAACCGCAGAACTAGAAAAGTGCAGAACCCTTTCAACTTCTAAGGCTTTTGCAAGTTCCAACGTCACATTTGCAAGGTCCGCATTCTCAGAAAACGCATGCCCAGACCGCGGTGTTGCGCCCCAAAGAGCAACTATGGCATGCGCCTTAGGTAGGTGGTCGGACGGGTCCCTAGGTTGCCATACAACCCCTTGTTGATCGTTGCGGTTATTTCTATAGACGTAAATAAATTCAATATCTTCTGGTGATTTTTCACGCCAAATAGAGCGCAACATACGACCAACTTTTCCGCTGGCTCCAAGTACTAAGACAACGCGTTTATGCGGTTCTGGCGCCACGGTTTGCTCTCATTCCACTTCCCAACAATCAACATTCTGTCTATCAACTAGTTAAGCGGCTACAAAGCTATTAAATGGCCGAAAAGGTCAGGGGGAAAAAGTGCGTTTTACTGCGAAACTCATTGCAATTTTTTTCACAATGCTGGCCGTCTCTGCATGCAGTTTGCCGCGTGGCGCAGCAATCCAAACTGAAGTCCTAGACGAACAGGAAAATGAAAACCCCAGTTTTCAGGTTGTAGAAGTTTCGCGATCTAACATTCCCGATATCCTGACGTGGCCCGCCTCCGGATGGCACGGACACTATCATTGGCCCAACACGTCAACTGGTAGCAACTCATCAACGATCCGTACTGGGGATCGATTGAACGTAACAATCTGGGACAGTCAGGAAAACTCGCTGATCACCAACCCCGGCCAGCGGTTCACAGAAATCAAAGGCGTCGAAGTTGACTCAAATGGGTCGATATTCTTGCCTTATGTGAACAAAGTCGGCGTGCGTGGTCTCACATCTGACCGCGCCCGTTCAAAAATTCAGCAGCGCCTTGAGCCGATTGTTCCATCTGCGCAAGTGCAAGTCAGCCTCGAACAAGGACGCGATCATTCGGTTGACGTAGTCGGCGGTGTCGAGAACCCTGGCAGCTATCCGATGCCGTCGCGAAACTACAAGGTTTTGAATGTGCTTGCCGATGCTGGCGGCATTCCACCTGAGTTGCGCAATCCAAAAGTACGGCTGTTGCGTGGGTCCGAGACATACGAAATTTCTTCTGAAAAACTGTTTGCCGACGGGTCAAAAAACGCATTGATGCAACCGCGTGACACACTGATTGTCGAGGAAGACGATAGTAGTTTTGTTGCTTTCGGCGCGTCAGGCAAAGAAGACCTGATCTACTTCCCAAAAGACAATCTAAGTGCGCTTGAGGCTCTTTCTTTGATGGGTGGTCTTCGCGATGCCCGCGCTGATCCTCAAGGGGTGCTTGTTCTGCGTGAATATAGTGCCGCCGATATCCACTCCGGCAAAGCTGGGCCTGACCTGCAACAGGTTGTCTTTACCTTTGACATGACAAACGCAGACGGACTATTCGCAGCGCGCAAATTTCCATTGAACCCGAACGACACTGTTTTGGCAACAGAGTCACCGGTCGCGAATCTTAGAACCATTCTTGAACTGGTCGGTTCGGTCGTTGGCGTTTCAGCTCAAACCGCAAACCTAGGCCCATAAAAAAGGAGCGCACCGACGTGGCACGCTCCTTTTCAATTTAGTTTTGCAAACGGCTTATTCGGCCGCTGGGCCAACTGAGGCCAGGTATGCGTAAACGTCTTCCGCACCTTTCTTCAGGCGGAAGGTCATTTTGGATTTCGCTTTATCATCGCCAAGATGCGCCCGAAGGAATTTTTTGGGGTCGACAACATATGCCACGAAGGATTCTTCGTCCCATACCAAGCCACCTTCACCAGCTGCGACAATGTCGTCGCCGTATTTGAAGCCTTCGTAGGTGCCGGCTGTGCGGCCAACTACACCGTAAAGGTTCGGGCCAGTTTTGCCGCCTTTGACGATGTTTTCACCGTCGGCATCCTGAATCATGTGGCAGGATTTGCATTTCTTGAAAGCTTTTTCACCAGCAGCTGCATCACCGCTTGGTGCATGCGAGTCGGCAAAAGCTCCGGTAGCGATAGTTGCGACGGCCAGAGCCGATGCGATCGTCATTTTCATGTTGGGTCTCCATCATAATCGCGCAGTCCTAGGGCGAACCTATCAAACCGCTGGGGGTTACAACAATAGCGCGAAAGGCTAATACCCTGCGACCATCCGCCCATTGGCGGCATACTGCCATGCTTTCTGGCCCTTGACCCCGGGGAATTTGCCAGCCACTTAGCCAAAATGACTGACATGCAGAACACTGAATTGGAAACACTGATTCCCGCTTGGGTCGATGGGGTGCTGACTCCGACCGGCAAACTAGCGGCCCATCAGTTGGGGTATCGGCACAAAGCGGTGTCGGTTTTTGTGATGTCAGGCACCAGAACGCTGATCCAACAACGCGCATTGAGCAAGTACCACACGCCGGGTCTTTGGGCGAACACCTGTTGTACGCATCCGCATTGGGACGAAGATCCATTGGTTTGCGCCAATAGGCGACTTGAACAAGAGTTGGGGATTTACGGATTAACGCCGCAGCATCGCGACCAGATCGAATATCGGGCTGATGTCGGAAACGATTTAATCGAACACGAAGTTGTTGATCTTTACACAGCCCAAGCTGATCAATCTCTTTGCGTCACACCGAATCCCGATGAAGTCATGGCTTTCGAATGGATCGAGCTTGAGCAGCTGAAAGTTAAGGTCGCAGAGCAGCCTGAGATGTTCACACCTTGGTTGAAAATCTATTTAGCCGAACATTCAGACCGGATTTTCACCGCATCCGTTTGAGATAAACGTAGTAGGCCCCTGCCCCGCCATGACGCTGGTGGGCTTCGGCAACTTGCAAAATGGCTTGTGATACCGGAGCCATGCGCATCCATTGCGGCACTTGAGTTTTCAAAACACCACGACGCCGAGGCATCGGATCATAAGGGTCTTCGCGACTACCCTTGCCCGTAATCACCAATACCAAACGCAACCCACGTGCTTGGGACGTTAAGATGAACCGGATAAGCTCTGGATGCGCTTGATCAAGCGTCATCCCATGTAAATCGATCCGCGCTTCGGGAGCAAGTTTTCCGCGTTTCATGCGGGTATACGCCTTGTTATCCATCTGTAAAGGAACGGCTTTGACGCGTTGAGATGTGGTTTGGGGAAACACATGTGTTTCCGTCTGACGCACAGCTTTGTCACCCATGGCAAAGGGCGACAAAGACTGTTTTTGCTTCGGTTTAGGTCGCGCGATCTTTTTCGGAAGCTCAGGCTCAACCGGCTTTGGGCGATTGTGAAGCGGATCGGCGCTTGTTGCCACCTGTTGCCAAAGCTCTAGTTCGTCCGGGCGCAGGCGCCTTTTGGTCATTGAACGGCTTCCGGTAAAAGGGCGTAGGCACGTTGAATGGGCATCAAAACGACCAGGCGACCCGGATCTTTGATCCGACCGGCGATTTGGCCTGCCTCATCACCCGTCCCGATAAACACGTCTGCCCGCTGCGCGCCCTTGATCGCAGATCCGGTATCCTGGGCGATCATCAAGCGATTAAGTGGGTTTCGCCCTCCCTTCTCAATCCAAACTGGCGCGCCCAAAGGTGTAAAGGCCGGATCAACTGCAATCGAACGCATCGTAGTAATCGACCGGTTCATCGCACCAAGTGGCCCTCGGTCCGCCGGCACTTCGCTGACTTCGCGGAAAAACACGTAGGATTGGTTGTGGAATAGCAGTTCCTGCCCCTCAACGGGATTGCGACGCACCCAATTCTTGATCACTTGCGCAGATACCTGATGGGCGGAATAGGTACCGCGTCGCACCAATTCCTGACCAATTGAGCGGTACGGATGACCATTGGCACCACCGTATCCGACGCGAATAAAGCTACCGTCCGAATATTTCACCCGGCCAGATCCTTGAACTTGCAGGAAAAACAGCTCGACCGGATCGTCGACCCAAGTGATTTCCAAACCGCGATTGTCCATCACACCTGACGTCAGAATATCGCGTCGCGTAAGCCAAGGCCGCTGTTTTCGGGCCTCAGCTGGCATTTTGTAAATCGGATATTTGTAACGCTCACTTTTGTAGGGAGCACCATCCAGTTCAGGCTCAAAATACCCGGTGAACAACCCGTCGGACTTATCCGTGATCAACACAGGCCTAAAAAACAGTTCAAAAAACTGCTGTGCATCCCCGGCCTCGGCCGCAACATTGCACAATGAAACCCAGTCGGGATCGTTCAAATCCCCACAGGTGTTACGAAACACCTTTAGCGCGGCGGCATGATCGTCCTCGGCCCAGCCATTGAGGTCTTCGAACCCCAAAATGGCATAAGACGTCTCATTCTCAGCATCAGCTGCCTGTGTCATGGCAATGACCGCCGTACAAACCGCAAGGAAAAATTGCTTCATTCGTCCGTGGCGACAAGTTGCCAATTCGGGTCCGAGTTGCCCATATCATGGGAATAGGTCCAGACGTCTTTTTGCTTTTTGACGGCTGTGGCCGACCCTTCAAGCACCTGACCTTCGGCATCTTTAACGACCGACGTGAGATCACCAACGTAGCGCACGGTGACTTCGGCAATTTTTGTTGCCTCATCGAAGGTTGCATCAGAAATCGACAGTTCACGCACCCCGATAAACTCGGCCTCAATGGTGAGACCTTGCTCTTTGCGGCTTTCCACAACTTCCACAAAGGTTTCATAGACATCATCTGCCAAGAACGGCTTGAGATCTTCGACCTCACCTCGCTCAAACCCCATCAGGATCATCTCATAAGCGCCACGCGCCCCTGAGAGAAATTCGGAAACAGAGAAAGATGGATCAACACGCTTCATAGCGGCGAGCGCTTTGGCGGCGCTGCTGTCTTCGGGCACGTGGTCGATGATGTCACGGTCTGGTCCGCCATCAATCACTTCAAAATCACGGCGCGCGTCACGGGCTTCAGCTTGAGGAACCGGAGGCTTTTCAAAACCTTCTCGGGTCCCCAAAACACTGCGCAAACGCAGGAACAAAAAAATTGCAATTCCGGCAAGAACCAGAAGTTCGATGATAGGAGAGTTCATTTGCACCTCATTTCGGGGCGGCATGGAATATTCTTGGTTGAATACCTATGTAGGTTAGGCACGCGGGTGAGTCCACCTGAGCTGAAAAAAGGAATGCATCACAATGTGGCTGTTTATCGCCTTTCTTGCTGTCCCTCTGATCGAAATCGGCCTGTTCATTCAGGTTGGCGGTGCGATTGGCCTATGGCCAACGCTGGCAATCGTGGTGCTAACGGCCATTTTGGGCACGTTTTTGGTTCGAACGCAGGGCATCAATGCAATAAACAACCTTCAAAACAGTTTTTCGCGCCTCGAAGACCCAAGTGAGCCCTTGGCACACGGGGCCATGATCCTGATTTCAGGCGCGTTATTGCTCACCCCTGGCTTTTTTACCGATGCAGTAGGATTTGCGCTCTTGATGCCGCCTGTTCGTTCGGCAGTTTTTGCTTGGGCGAAGAAGCGCGTCAAGGTTAGCCAGTTTGAGATGGGTGGCGAGTTCCACACTTATCAATCCGGACCGGCTCAGCGCCCCAACCCCGGCATCAAACCAAGTGAAGACGTGGTTGAAGGAGAGTTTTCAGAGGTTCCAGATGGGAAAGAGCCCAATCACCCCGGCTCCGGTTGGACTAGGCATTGAGGCTTTGATCGCAGACTGATATGCCTTGGACCGATTTTATATTGGAGACCGGTCCATGGCAGAAACCAACGGCGCAGCTGAAACACCCCAAGCGCCTAAAATGAATGTGCTGGCGCAGTTCATTCGCGATCTTTCATTCGAAAACATTCTCGCTCAAAAAGGCGTTTCTGGCGAAGTTCAGCCAGAAGTTCAGGTTCAAGTGAACCTCGACGCCAAAAAGCGCACTGCTGAAAATCAGTACGAAGTGATCATGAAGCTGAAAGTGGACAGCAAGTCCGCCGCAGCAAAAGAGCAGCTTTTCTTGCTCGAGCTTGATTACGCTGGCGTCTTCAACATCGAAGGCATTCCAGAAGACCAGATGCATCCGTTCTTGTTGATCGAATGCCCACGGATGCTTTTCCCATTTGTGCGTCGTATCGTTTCGGACGTAACACGCGACGGTGGCTTCCCACCTCTGAACCTCGAAACAATTGATTTCGTTGCACTTTACCGCACCGAGCTTCAGCGTCGTCAGGCAGAGGCCGAAGGCCAGACAGCCAACGCATAACGAGACTTGCGCCTAGGACTTAAGCCAAAGCGCATCTTCTCCTAACTTCTCGACAAAGGCGGCGTGAGCCGCCTTTTCTTTGTCTGAAAGACGAGAGGGTAGGGCGGTCGGGCGCGGCGTAGGTCGCCAATTCGTATCATCCCCTTGGGAATTCTTTCTTTTTTCGACCGGGGCCAGCCCAAAGTCAGGCTGCTTGCCACCAATCAGCTCAAGGTAAACTTCCGCTAGAATTTCACTATCAAGCAGGGCACCGTGAAGAGTTCGATTGGAGTTGTCGATATTGAAGCGACGGCAGAGAGCATCCAACGACGCGGGCGACCCCGGAAACCGTTTTCTAGCCACCATCAGGGTGTCGAACGCTTGATCAAACGGAATTTCAGGCAAGTTCATCCATTTGAGTTCCGCGTTCAAAAACTTCATGTCAAAAGCAGCGTTGTGAATGATCAATTTGGAATCCTGAATAAAATCAAGAAAGCTTTGACCAACTTTCTTAAATACAGGTTTGTCTTTTAACGTCACTTCACCTGGGTTTGCCGCTCGCGGTGAGTCAAGCAAATCAGGCCCAATTCCGTGCACCCCAAAAGCTTCGTCCGGCATGCCCCGTTCGGGATTGATATAGACGTGATAAGTCTCGCCGGTGGCGACGTGATTCATCAGCTCTACAGCGCCAATTTCGACGATGCGATCGCCCGAAAACGGGTCAAACCCGGTGGTTTCCGTATCCAGAACGATTTCACGCATCGGAAATTTGCCTTTCTATCCCTGCCACAATCGCCTCAACCTGTGTGCGGGCATGCTCAAGCGTATCGGTTTCGATTACATAGGTCGAGCGCGCACATTTTTCACTATTTGGCATTTGCCGGGACAGGATTTGATCAAGCGTCTCTGCACTCATCGTACCCCGCGCCATAACCCGATCTCGTTGAAGTTCAGCCGAAATAGAGACACATGCAACCGCATCCATCGCCTTGTCGCCATTGGTTTCAAACAGCAATGGAATGTCAAAAACGCCGATCTTGTCTGGGTTATTTGAAATGAACGCTTCGCGATCTTGTTGCACCAAAGGATGAACAATCGTCTCCAGTTCCACCAAAACTGCAGGATTATCTGAGATAAGAACGCGGAGCCGGTCACGGGACACAGACCCGCCCTTGATCGCTTGTGGAAACTTGGCCGCAATCGGCGCGACTGCGGCTCCTTTTTCGCCATAGAGCCTATGGACTGCGGCATCTGCGTCCCAAACAGCGCAGCCAAGCTCGGCAAAGATGTTTGCCGTCGTGCTTTTGCCCATTCCGATAGACCCCGTCAGGCCTAATTTGAATTTCATCGCAAAACCGCAGCGCGCGTTGTTTCGTCAATTTCAGGTCGGGTTCCAAACCAACGTTCAAACCCGGGAACCGCTTGATGAAGCAGCATTCCCAAGCCGTCAACGACCTGACATCCAGCTTCCTCTGCCTCTTTTAACAACCGTGTTTGGAGCGGTGTATAGACAAGGTCAGTCACCAACATGCCCGGGCTTAACGCATCAAGAGGAACGCGCAGTTCTTTTTTACCGGTCATCCCTAGCGAAGTCGTGTTGACCACGGTTGCAGCACCTTCGATCAAGTTGCCGGCCTTGACCCAATCAAAAACCTGAACGCGATTTCCGAACGCTTCCTTAAGCGTATCCGCCCTGGCCTTAGTTCGGTTAGACAGCCGTATTTCGGGAACGCCAACATCCAGCAAGGACGCAATCACAGCGCGTGCCGCGCCGCCCGCCCCTAAAACCACCGCAGGGCCTGACTCTGGCTGCCAAGCAGGGGCGTTTTGGCGAAGGTTTTCAACAAAGCCATATCCGTCAGTGTTATCCGCGTGGATTCGACCATCCTTACGGAAAATCAATGTGTTCGCGGCACCAATGAGAGTTGCCCGGTCAGACACAAGATCGGCGATCTCCATAACCCGTTCCTTGTGGGGAATGGTTACATTTACACCCACAAACCCCATATCAGGGAGCATTCTAAGCGTTGCTTCCAACTTGTCCGCGGCGATATCCATAGGGATGTAGTGACCGGGAAGGCCATATTTTCGCATCCAATGGGCAAAAAGCCGAGGAGACCGGGAATGCGCAATAGGTGAGCCAATGACACCGGCCAAGGGAATACGGTCTAGGGTCATGCGGGGATGGCTCCTTGGTTTGAGAGTTGATTGAGTAATTCCAAAAGCGGCAAACCGAGCACTGTAAAGTGGTTGCCATCCACACGGGCAAACAAACGAACACCTTCTGCTTCGAGCTTGTACCCCCCCACCGAAAACCCGACATCAGGCCAGTTCCGGTCGAGGTAGTCCTCAAGGTAGGCATCGGAGAAGTCACGCATCAAAAGGCGGGCCGTAGCGACATGGCGCCAAACCGGTTCCGCATCGCTATAAAGAACAGCTGCCGAAAGCAGTTGATGTGGTTTTCCGCGCAAGGCTTTTAGCTGATCCCGAGCGTCATCTCTGCTGTCAGGCTTGGAAAAAATCTGTCCTTCGAAAGACAGAACCTGATCACACCCCAAAACCCGTTTATCGGGATTTTTCAACGCAATCTTTCGGGCCTTAGCCTCCGCCAGTGTGTCTGCAATGTCCCGAGGTGATGCTTGTTCGGCCTGAAGGGCTAATTTTATCATCTCCTCATCAACCCGAGGCGATTCGATTTCGATTCGAAGTCCGGCCGCGCGGAGAAGATCCGCTCGAATTTGAGAGCCAGAAGCGAGGATGAGGTGCGGATTCATGTGGATAATTCTGCGGGCAACTCTGTGTGGGCTTTCACGTATGTTTCTGGGGAAAAAACCAACGGGTTGCAAGCTTGGGGGTAAATGAACTGGTTGTCCGACTTTCTAGACAAGTTGTTTGGGCTGGGGAGGGGAAAACTCAACACCTGTGAAAGTGATGTGATCATGCTGCTTGTCCCAAAGTTTTCCAGCTGCGGACGTCACTCAAAAAACTTCCAGTAAGCTGTTGTTAACAGTTACTAAAATATTTTTTGTGTTTCAAATTCGGGAAAAAATCCCCACATTTATCCAAAGAGATTGGCATGTGGAGAAGTGCAGGGATCATCTAATAATCCCCAGAAAACCTGCCACACTATAAAACCTAAAACCTTTCTAATTTCTTTATTTTTATAAAGAATAGTCTCCGTTTTCCTACTCATTGACTTGCTTGGTAAGGACAGGTACATCCATGCACACTCCTACTCTGGAGTATATTTCCCTAGAAAAGAAGACGTTTGGACCAGTTTGGTCCCGTGGATGTTTGGCATGACCGAAGAAAAACTGAACCTTGCTGATCTAAAGGCAAAGAGCCCTAAAGATCTTTTGGCCATGGCTGAAGAGCTTGAGATCGAGAATGCCTCGACCATGCGCAAGGGTGAAATGATGTTCCAGATCCTGCGCGAACGTGCAGATGACGGATGGGACATATACGGTGACGGGGTTCTTGAGGTTTTGCAGGACGGATTTGGTTTTCTGCGTTCACCGGAAGCGAACTACCTACCGGGCCCGGACGATATTTATGTGTCTCCTGAAATGATCCGCAAGTATTCACTGCGGACTGGTGATTCCATTGACGGAGAGATCAAGGCTCCAGACGGTGAAGAGCGTTATTTCGCGCTGGTCAATGTCACCAAGATCAACTTTGAAGAGCCTGAGAAGGCTCGTCACAAGATAGCATTCGACAACCTGACTCCGCTCTATCCAGACGAACGGCTGAAGATGGAAATTGAAGATCCGACAATCAAAGATCGCTCTGCGCGGATTATCGACCTCGTCGCACCTATTGGTAAAGGCCAGCGTAGCTTGATTGTAGCGCCGCCACGGACGGGTAAGACAGTACTTCTACAGAATATTGCTCACTCGATCGAACAGAACCATCCTGAGTGCTATCTGATCGTTTTGCTGATCGATGAACGCCCTGAAGAGGTAACGGACATGCAGCGGTCTGTGAAGGGTGAGGTTGTGTCTTCGACCTTTGATGAACCCGCACAGCGACATGTCGCTGTTAGTGAAATGGTCATTGAAAAGGCCAAGCGTTTGGTCGAGCATAAACGAGATGTTGTTATTCTTTTGGACTCCATCACAAGACTTGGTAGGGCTTTCAACACAGTTGTTCCATCTTCTGGTAAGGTTTTGACCGGTGGTGTTGATGCCAATGCTTTGCAACGTCCTAAACGGTTCTTTGGTGCTGCGCGGAATATCGAAGAGGGCGGCTCCCTGACAATCATCGCAACAGCCCTGATTGATACGGGTTCGCGGATGGATGAAGTTATCTTTGAGGAATTTAAAGGGACCGGTAACTCTGAGATCGTTCTAGATCGCAAAGTGGCAGATAAACGCGTATTCCCTGCCTTGGATATTCTCAAGTCCGGTACACGGAAAGAAGATCTTCTTGTGGACAAAGTCGACCTTCAAAAGACATTTGTTTTGCGCCGTATTCTGAACCCAATGGGGACAACCGATGCGGTCGAGTTCTTGATTTCAAAGCTAAAACAAACAAAGACGAATTCCGAGTTCTTTGACTCAATGAATACGTAATGGCCTCATGGACACGATCTTTGCTCTGGCCAGTGCACCGGGGAAGGCTGGTGTCTCTGTAATTCGAATTTCAGGAACCGACGCTAAAACGGCGGGTGTTTGTTTATCTGGCGGCGAGCTTCCAAAGCCGCGCCAGTCCGGTTTGAGAATCCTGAAAAGGCAATCAGGTGAGCACTTAGACCAAGCTCTTGTTCTCGTTTTTGACGCAGGAGCCAGCTTTACTGGTGAAGATGTTGTTGAATTTCAAGTACATGGCAGCGTCGCTGTGGTATCGGCTGTTTTGGATGAGCTGAGTAAAATTCCCGGTCTTAGAATGGCAGAACCAGGCGAATTCACTCGAAGAGCACTTGAAAACGGATGCATGGATCTAACGCAAGTTGAAGCTCTGTCAGATTTAATTGAATCTGAAACAGAGGCTCAACGGAAGCAAGCTCTCCGTGTTCTATCAGGTGCTATAGGGCAGAAAGTTGATATCTGGAGATCGAAAATCGTCCGGTCAGCGGCTCTTCTAGAAGCTACTATTGATTTTGCGGATGAAGATGTACCAGTTGATGTGACTGATGAAGTTAAAGAACTGTTGCAAGCGGTAATCAACTCTATCGAAAGTGAGTTGTGCGGTTTGGACGCTGCTGAGCGAGTTCGAACTGGATTTGAAGTCGCGATCGTTGGTCCACCGAACGCCGGGAAATCAACCTTGTTGAATTATCTTGCTGGCCGCGATGCCGCTATAACATCTGAGTTTGCGGGAACTACGCGTGACGTTATCGAGGTTCAGATGGATATCGGTGGATATTCTGTGACGCTACTTGATACAGCAGGGGTCCGTGAGACCGATGATCAGGTTGAGAAAATTGGAGTAGAACGAGCGTTATCTCGCGCAAAATTGGCAGATTTACGTATTCATCTTGTCCTTTTAGGGGAGAGCCCAGAAATTGATGTTGAAGAATCAGATATCATCTTAACGGCGAAAGACGATTTGGGGTGTGAAAACGGGATTTCCGGTTTGACTGGATTTGGAGTTGTAAGCCTCCTGGATCACATAAGGGTCACACTTTCGACGCTCGTTAGTGGTTCTAGTTTAGTAAATCGAGAACGCCACAAGATTGCACTGAGGCAAAGCCTTTCTTTTCTTCGAGAAGCCTTGATGGCACTTGAAAGTGGTGTGGGTGAATATGATTTGGTGTCGGAGGAATTGAGAAGTGCTTCTAGAAATTTGGAAGCACTTATGGGTCGGGTTGATGTGGAAAACTTACTGGACGAGATTTTCCTAAATTTTTGCGTTGGCAAATAGGGAGTGTTTCACGTGAAACATCAAGAGTTCGACGTAGTAGTAATTGGCGCTGGCCATGCTGGTGCAGAAGCGGCAAGTGCCGCGGCAAGGTACGGTGCAAAAACAGCACTTGTCACACTTAAGAGTACCGACTTAGGAACAATGTCATGCAACCCAGCGATAGGCGGGTTGGGCAAAGGGCATTTGGTCCGAGAAATAGATGCTCTTGGTGGGTTAATGGGACTTGCCGCAGATCGTGCTGGCATCCAGTTCCGGTTGCTAAATAGACGAAAAGGGCCTGCTGTTCAGGGGCCGCGCGCTCAAGCAGATCGGGAAATTTTTCGACAAAGTGTACAAGAGCTGGTTTCAGAAATAGGAAACTTGCATGTAAAGTCTGCGGAAGTTGTTGATTTAATTCAAACCGGATCGGTGTTTTCAGGTGTTGTTCTGAAAGATGGTACGAGAATAGTGGCGAAGTCCGTTGTATTGACGAGTGGGACTTTCCTGAACGGCATTGTGCATATTGGAGACGTTTCGCATTCCGGCGGTCGAATGGGTGATGATGCTTCAAATAGATTGGCAGACAGAATTCGGGAATTGGACCTGAAGTTTGGGCGTCTAAAAACTGGAACACCTCCGAGGTTGGACGGCTCAACGATTGATTGGGGTCTTTTGGAGATGCAACCGGGTGACGAAGATCCGACAATGTTTTCGTTCTTGTCAAAACGACCAACTGCTCGACAAATCTCATGTGGGATAACTCATACAAATCCGAAAACTCATGAGATTATTGGTAAAAACTTGTCTCTGTCGGCCATGTACGGTGGGCATATTGATGGGGTTGGCCCACGATATTGTCCTTCAATAGAAGACAAAGTTGTCAGATTTTCTGACAAAGACAGCCATCAGGTCTTCCTAGAGCCTGAAGGACTGAATACGACCACAGTCTATCCAAATGGAATTTCCACGTCTCTGCCTGTTTCAGTCCAAGAGGATTATGTAAAAACGTTAAGAGGTCTCGAGAGCGTCAGAATTGTTCAGCCCGGGTACGCGATCGAATATGACTATATCGACCCTAGGGCGCTGACTTCCCACTTAAGCGTCAAGGGCTTTGATGGCTTGTACTTTGCAGGTCAAATAAATGGAACAACTGGGTATGAAGAAGCTGGGGCGCAAGGGTTGGTTGCTGGATTGAATGCCGCTGCCAATGCTTTGGGGAAAGATCCGGTCGCGTTTTCGCGGGTTGATAGCTACATCGGTGTGATGATCGACGATCTGACCACTCGTGGCGTCACCGAACCGTATAGAATGTTCACTTCTCGGGCGGAATTCCGGCTTGCCATTCGAGTCGATAATGCTGATCAACGTCTTACACCTATTGGACGCGATTTAGGCATTTTGAATCAGCAAAGGCTCCAAGCTTTCGATGAAAAAATGGAAAAGCTTGAAAGTGCTGAAAACCTGTTGTCCGGCACGGTTTTTACGCCCAATCAAGTTTGCGACTTGGGGGTAAATGTTAAATTGGATGGCGTTAAGCGATCTGGAATGCAGTTGTTATCGTTTAAGGACATCGAGTTTGATTTGATTAAGCCGGCAATTCCTGGGGCTGATCTTGTGGATTTGGAGATTTCAGGCCAACTGAAAAAGCAGGCAACATATGCGTCGTATATCGAACGTCAAAAGAGGGATGTCGCGGCAATTAAGAAGGATATGGAAGTTTCCATTCCTGCGGATTTTGACTATTCAAATTTTTCTGGGTTGTCGAATGAACTCGTGGCTAAATTGTCGGAAGCAAGGCCTGAAAACCTTGCTCAGATGAGTCGCTTGGAGGGCATTACACCAGCTGCGACTGCTTTGGTATTGGCTAAGATCAGGCAAGCAGAAAAGCGAGGCCTTGGGTGAATAGTACTTCAAACACATTGGATGTTTCACGTGAAACACTGGATCGGCTAAAGCTATATGAGCAGAACCTTCTTAAGTGGACAAAGAAGATAAACATAGTAGCTCCCTCCACAATGAACGATGCATGGAACCGGCATTTTGTTGATTCTGCTCAGGTCTTTGATCTTCGACGACCCGATGCCAAAAAGTGGCTTGATCTTGGGAGTGGTGGTGGATTTCCTGGTTTGGTTTGCGCCACAATAGCGTCCGAGAAAGCCCCCGACCTGGAGTTTACCTTCGTTGAAAGTGACACACGAAAATGTGCGTTTTTGAGGTCAGTCGCCAGAGAGCTTGATCTAAAACTTCGCGTCTTGTGTGACCGAATCGAGAATATTCAGATAGAAAAGGCAGATGTCATTTCGGCACGTGCACTATCGGCACTTCCAAACTTGCTCCAATTGTCTCAAAGACATGGTAGCGACAACTGCCAATACCTGTTTCCAAAGGGACAAAACTGGGAAGAAGAAGTCGAATTGGCTCGAAAAAAATGGCAGTTTTCCTTAACTTGTCATAGAAGTAAAACCAACACTGAAGCCGTAATTCTGGAAATCGGAAACATCTCTAATGCCTGATTTAATCAACCCAGAACGACCCAAGGTCATCGCCGTCGCCAATCAAAAAGGCGGAGTGGGCAAGACTACGACAACCATTAATTTGTCAGCTGCCCTGGCTGAACAAGGGTTAAACGTCCTCGTTATTGACCTTGATCCGCAAGGCAATGCGTCAACAGGATTGGGGATTGAGACTGAGGATCGGGAGTTCACTACATATGAATTCCTGTTGGATGATGTTGCCTTGTCGTCGCTTATCTTGGGAACAAGCACAGAAAGTGTTTCATTGATTCCGGCAACCGTAGACCTCAGCTCAGCTGACATTGAACTGTACAACAACGAAAAACGTAGTTTTCTTTTGCACGATGCTATCCAGCAGGTTGGTATGAAAGACTATAAGTTTGACTATATCTTGATAGATTGCCCTCCATCCCTGAACCTTTTGACAGTTAACGCAATGGTGGCGTCGGATTCTGTCATTGTACCGCTGCAAAGTGAGTTTTTTGCACTGGAGGGATTGTCTCAACTTATGATGACGATCCGGGAGGTCAGGCAGACGGCTAATCCGAGACTTAGGATCGAGGGCATTGTTTTGACAATGTACGATGCGCGCAACAACCTCTCACAGCAGGTGGAAGCGGACGCGCGTGCGAACCTAGGAGATTTGGTTTTTGAATCTGTGATTCCTAGGAATGTTAGGGTTAGCGAAGCGCCGTCATATGCGCTTCCGGTTCTTAGCTATGATTCTGGATCGAAAGGGGCGATAGCCTATCGGTCTCTTGCGACTGAATTGCTTGCCAAAAACGATCAAGTTGCTGCGTAGGACCTAAAAAGGAATACCAAAATGGTAGAAAAAAAAGAACAACGCCGAGGTCTTGGTCGTGGCTTGTCCGCTTTGATGGCTGATGTTGCCCCTGAGAGTGCTGCTGTGCAAGCCGGAGCACGGTCTGATTTGTCTGTACCTATTGAGAGGTTGGTTCCAAATCCGGATCAGCCTCGGCGGATTTTTACGGACGAGCAACTAGAAGAGTTGGCGAATTCCATTCGCACAAAGGGCGTTCTTCAACCTCTCATCGTTCGGCCTAATCCCAAGAATCCGGAACAATATGAAATTGTTGCAGGCGAACGCCGGTGGCGAGCGTCTCAATTGGCACAGTTGCACGAAGTGCCGGTTCTTGTTCGGGATTTTGATGATACCGAAGTTCTAGAAGTCGCGATTATTGAAAACATTCAGCGGGCTGATCTAAACGCGATCGAAGAGGCGGCTGGCTATAAACAGCTTATGTTTAAATTTGGCCACACGCAGGAAAAGCTAGCCGAAGCACTGGGCAAAAGCCGCAGCCATATTGCCAATTTGATGCGTTTACTCAATTTACCGGACTCCATTCAAGACATGGTTTCGAGGAATGATCTGAGTGCAGGTCATGCGCGGGCATTGATTACGGCTCCGAACCCTGAAGATTTGGCCAAAACAGTCGTTGCCAAAGGGCTGTCGGTACGCGAAACCGAGAAGCTTGCGAAGGGCACTGTTGCAGCACCTAAACCTAAGGTCGCAAGCACGCCCCAATCTGCGCCAGTAAAGGACGCGGATACCAAGGCGTTGGAGGGTGATTTGTCAGCTGCGCTCAAAATGAAAGTTCAGATTGATCATAAGGCCGGTGGGGAAACTGGTCGTGTGACGATTTCTTACGATACCTTGGACGAGCTGGACGCGCTCTGTTCAGTGTTGAGTAAGGCCTAACTTAAAGTACGAGGTCGGCTATTCGGGAAGCAATTCTGCAATAACAGAGTTGAGAACAAGCCGACCTTGCTGCGTTACGCCAATTCGGTCGTCACTTTTCCACATCAACCCAAGTTCATGCAAACTATCAACAGTGGTATCCAGACCGTTGAATTCATACATATTGTGGATTCTCGCAATATCTACGCCTTCGGTTATGCGAAGCCCCATCATCAGGTACTCAGAAGCCTGATCTTTGCCGGACAACTTTGTCAAAACCTCATCACCAGACCCAGCTTCAACAGCATTCAACCACGCCCCGGGTTGGAGCCAAGCTGAGTTGGCAAATTTTTGGCCGGAAATCGTCAGACGACCATGCGCACCGGGACCGACACCGGCATAATCACCATATGTCCAATAGATCAAATTGTGCCGAGATTCTGATCCCGGCGCGGCGTGGTTAGACACTTCATAGGCAGGCATCCCAGCGGCGGTACAGATGTCTTGCGTAAGGTCATACATGTCGGCGGCCAGGTCTTCGCCGGGAAGGCCGCGTAGTTTACCAGCATTTTGCCGGTCCCAAAACGCCGTCCCATGCTCGACCGTCAATTGATAAAGTGACAGGTGATCACCGGCCATGGCCAAGGCTTCGGAAAGTTCGGTTTCCCAGTCGGAAAGTGTTTGATTTTGTCGGGCATATATCAGGTCAAAGCTGACCCGACTGAAGGTGTCTCGGGCAATACCAAAAGCGCGCTTGGCCTCGTCAGCATTATGTAGACGACCAAGTTTACGAAGGTCATCGTCTCGCAATGATTGGATGCCCAAAGACACACGATTGATCCCGGCATCGGCGAAACCACGAAACCGATCCGCTTCGACCGAGTTAGGGTTCGCCTCAAGGGTAATTTCGATGTCATTGGCCCAGGTCCAATGGGTTTGCGTGGCCTCAAGAATGGTCGCAACAGTCTGAGGCAGCATCAGCGACGGAGTACCACCGCCGAAGAATATCGACCTTAGCACACGACCGGGGGTTAAGGCCGAAACGCGTTCGACTTCGGAGGCTAAGGCCTTGGCCCAACGCGTTTGGTCAATGTGTTTTACAACATGGCTGTTGAAATCGCAGTAGGGGCATTTGGCCTCGCAAAACGGCCAATGCACATAGAGACCAAATCCCCCCGACTGCCAATCTTCAATCAAAGCAAGCGGCCACGAATTTACGGAACGCGTCGGCGCGATGGCTGATCTCGTTCTTTTTCTCAGACACCATTTCGGCAAAGGTTATGTCATAGCCTTGGGGTTCGAAAATCGGATCATAGCCATGTCCGTTCTCACCGCGCATCGGCCAAACAACGCGGCCTTCCATGACACCAGCGAACACCTGATCACTGCCATCGGGCCACGCCAGAACAAGTGTACAGCAAAACCGCGCCGTCCATGGTTGCGGTGCCTTAGCCTCGACCAACATTGTGTGGCTTTTGGTCATGGCCATGATGAAGTCTCGGCCGTTTTCGGTTTCGGCCCAGTCGGCAGTGTAGACACCCGGTTGCTTGTCCAAGCTATCTATCTCAATACCGGAATCATCGGAAAGGGCAGGGAGGCCGGTCGCCTTGGCGGCAGCGTGGGCTTTGATCCGGGCATTTTCGACAAAGGTTGTGCCGTCTTCGACCGGTTCAGGCAGGTCCATTTCTTTGGCCCCAACTACTGAAACCCCAAAGGGCTTCAGCAGTTCGGTAATCTCATCAAGCTTGCCCTGATTGTGGGTGGCGACCAATAGACGGTCGCCCTCAAACTTGCGGGTCATGCCACGGCAGCTTTCTGAGCAGCAACAAGTTCCCCGACACCTTTTTCGGCGAGGTCCATCAACTGACCCATTTGATCGCGAGAGAAGGTCGAGCCTTCGGCAGACATCTGAATTTCGATCAGCTGACCGTCCTCGCGCAGGATAAAGTTGCCATCGACACCGGCTTCGCTGTCTTCTGGATAGTCGAGATCAAGTACCGGCTGACCGGCATAGATTCCGCAGGAGACAGCCGCGACAGGGGAGATCAGGGGATCGGTGACAATGTCGCCCGCTTTAATCAGCTTGTTAACCGCAAGACGCAGGGCAACCCAACCGCCGGTGATCGATGCACAACGTGTTCCGCCATCCGCTTGGATCACGTCACAATCAACGGTGATTTGACGCTCGCCAAGGGCAACACGATCAACACCAGCGCGCAGCGAGCGGCCAATTAGACGCTGGATTTCAACGGTGCGGCCACCTTGTTTGCCGGATGTGGCCTCGCGACGCATGCGCGACGAGGTCGAGCGGGGCAACATGCCGTATTCCGCGGTTACCCAACCAAGGCCTGAGCCCTTGATAAAGGGCGGTACACGGGCCTCTAGCGACGCGGTGCAGAGCACATGTGTATCGCCCATACGGATCATGCAAGATCCTTCGGCGTGCTTTGTTACGTCCGTTTCGATTGAAACGGCGCGCATTTCGTTTAATTCTCTTCCCGACGGTCTCATGGCGATCCTCTAAGCTAAGTTGGGGCAGGGATAGACGTGCAGCCCCCATGGGCGCAACCCTGATCCGGCTTTGGTTGCTGTGCAGACAAAAGAAGAGGCGCGTATGAGCGAACCAAATGAAGTTTTGACTGATATGAATGAACGCTCTCGCGAGGTGTTTCGTTTGGTTGTCGAATCCTATCTTGAAACCGGCGGGCCAGTTGGATCGCGGACATTGACCCGCGCCTTGTCAGAAAAAGTATCCGCTGCCACCATTCGCAATGTGATGCAGGATCTGGAGTTTCTTGGCCTGCTCGATAGCCCACATGTGTCGGCCGGACGTATTCCGACCCAGCAAGGGTTGCGCATGTTTGTTGATGGCCTGCTTGAAGTGCGTGATCTCGACATGCAAGACCGCGAGAAACTCGACGCAACGGCGGGAAGTAATGCGTCCGATGTAGGTGGTCTTTTAGATCAAGTCGGCGCCGCGTTGTCAGGTGTGACCCATGGTGCCTCTCTTGTTCTAACACCGAAACAAGAAGCTCCGCTCAAGCATATCGAATTTGTTAGCCTCGCGCAGGATCGAGCGTTGGTGGTGATTGTCTTTGCGGATGGTCAGGTCGAAAACCGCGTCTTTGCACCTCCTCCGGGTCAAACCCCTAGTTCGATGCGAGAAGCGGCGAATTTCGTCAATTCCTGGATTGAAGGACGCACCTTGTCCGAGCTGGGTAAAATTATGCAAGAGGAAATCACCAAGCGACGTCAGGAGCTGGATGCCAAAGCCGCGCAGCTTGTCGAATCAGGAATCGCAGCTTGGGAAAGCCCGGATGACAAAACCGGGCGGCTTATTGTACGTGGTCGGTCGAATCTTTTGGGGGATGACACCGCAGAAGAGCAGCTCGAACTGATCAAATCCCTGTTTGATGACTTGGAACGCAAGCAGGATATCGCCGAATTTCTTGAACTGACCGAACAGGGCGAAGGCGTTCGCATTTTTATTGGCTCAGAGAACAAACTTTTCTCACTTTCGGGTTCCTCTTTGGTGGTGTCTCCCTATATGAACGCTGATCGAAAGATCATTGGCGCTGTGGGCGTGATCGGCCCAACGCGTCTAAACTATGGCCGCATTGTTCCGATTGTGGACTACACGGCGCAACTGGTTGGGAAGCTGATAACCGACCGGAGTTAGAGGTAGAGAATGGCTGATCAGAATAACGACGATTTCCTCGACAACATTGACGAGGCAGAAGCGCAAGAAACGGCTTTTGAGACCGAAGAGATTGATGAGGTCGCAATGGCGGTTGAGCAAGTGGTTGCTGAGCGCGATGAATATAAAGACCGATTTATGCGGGCTCTGGCCGATGCGGAAAACGCTCGCAAGCGCGCCGACAAAGATCGCCGCGAAGCCAACATGTATGGTGGCACGCGTATCGCTCGGGATTTGATCCCGGTCTATGACAACCTGAATCGTGCTTTGGCAGCCGCCAAAGAAGCCGAAGGCGAAGCCTCGGCTGCACTGATTGAAGGTGTTGAACTGACCCTAAAAGAGTTGCTGAGCGTGTTTGAACGCCACGGCGTGAAACGCCTATCTCCCGAAGTTGGTGACCGTTTCGATCCCCAGCTTCACGAAGCGATGTTCGAGGCACCACTTCCCGGCACCACAGCGGGTGACATCATTCAGGTCTCCGCAGAAGGGTTCATGTTGCATGACCGTTTGCTGCGCGCTGCTCAGGTCGGTGTTAGCTCGATGCCAGCAAGCTAAACGTGCTTCATTTTGGAATAGGGAAGGGCGGGGTTTTACCCCGCCTTTTCTTTAAGCAACGCCTTGAGATCGTAGATTGCCTGAAGCGCCTCGCGCGGTGTCATCTCGTCGGGCAAGAGATCGGCAACCTTGTCTTCGATCTCGGATGGGCCGGTTTGCACTGCCACAGGCTCCGGAGCTGCGGCAACAGCAAACAGAGGTAGATCGTCGATAAGCGCCTTTGGTGAAGTGCGATCCCGTTCGCCAGCTTCCAATGCCTCGAGGACAGAACGGGCGCGTTTGATTACTGGCTGCGGAAGGCCCGCCAGCTGCGCAACTTGAACACCATAAGACCGATCGGCGGCCCCATCCCGAACCTCATGCAAAAAGATAACCTCGCCGTCCCATTCCTTGACGGCAACCGTCGCATTTTTCACGCCGGGCAATTTCCCGGCAAGGGCGGTCATCTCGTGATAATGCGTGGCGAACAAACCCCTTACGCAGTTTACTTCATGCAAGTGTTCAAGAGTGGCCCATGCGATGGACAAGCCATCATAAGTGGCCGTACCGCGCCCAATTTCGTCCAAGATTACGAGAGCGCGGTCATCTGCCTGATTCAAAATCGCCGCGGTTTCGACCATCTCGACCATAAAGGTTGACCGCCCACGGGCAAGATCGTCGCTTGCCCCCACGCGCGAGAATACTTGACTAACAATGCCAATATGGGCCGACCGCGCGGGAACATAGCTGCCCATTTGTGCCAGCAATGCGATCAAGGCATTCTGCCTGAGATAGGTTGATTTACCGGCCATGTTCGGTCCGGTGAGCAGGGTTACAGAGGCTGTTTCTCCGGGTGCAGACAGCGCACAATCATTAGCGATGAACACATCTCCGGCGGATTTCAGCGCGGCTTCAACAACCGGATGGCGCCCACCTTCGATGTGGAACGCGCGGCTGTCGTCGACCTTAGGCATACACCAATCCCGTTGGCGCGCCAGTTCGGCCAATCCTAGCGACAAATCGAACTCTGCAAGGGCTAGAGAAAGGTCAGACAAGGCCGGAGCAGATTCTATTACAGCACCTTTCAGGCTTTCATAGAGCCGCTTTTCTATCGCCAAAGCTTCGGCACCGGCGTTGAGGATACGTGTTTCCAGTTCCGACAGCTCTACAGTCGTAAATCGAACCTGATTGGCTGTGGTTTGCCGATGGATGAACAGCTCAGACAGCGGAGGATTCAGCATTTTCTGCGCATGAAGTGCCGTAGTCTCAACAAAATACCCTAACACATTGTTGTGTTTGATTTTTAGGGAGTTGATGCCGCTTTCGTCTGCATACTTCGCCTGAAGGCCCGCAATCACACCGCGCCCTTTATCACGAAGCTCGCGTTCACTATCGAGTTGCTCATTATAGCCTGCGGCTATGAACCCACCGTCGCGGGCCAACAACGGCGGATCGGCGATAAGAGCCTCATCAAGGAGGGTGAGCAAGTCTTGGTGGCCGCGTAGATCGGCAAGTGATTGCTTTAGCAATTCCGGCAAATCGGCCTGATCCAAGCGTTCAGAAATGGCTTCGGCCTGACCAATGCCATTGCGGATGCTCGCAAGGTCGCGCGGACCACCGCGATCAAGCGCCAAGCGCGATAGGGCACGATCTAAATCCGGAACCTGACGCAAAGCGTCCCGAACCGCATCCGCCGCAACGGATTCAGTACCCCAACGAACGGCTTCGAGACGGGCGTGAATGACATCTAGTTCGCGCGACGGCGACGAAAGCCGCCGCTCTAGCAACCTCGCTCCGGCCGATGTGACCGTCATATCGACCACCGAAAGGAGTGAGCCAGCCCGCCCACCTTGCATGCTTCGGGTCAGCTCAAGATTTCGCCGCGTTGCTGCATCAATAGACATCAAGCGCGACACCGCCTCTTGCCGCGGCGGGCGCAGCATCGGCATTTGGCCCTTTTGCGTGATGTCGAGGTAGTCGGCCAAAGCGCCCATTGCGCTAAGTTCCGCGCGTGCAAATGACCCGAATCCGGCCAAAGTCTTGACGTTGAACACTGAGCAAAGGCGATCTTGGGCTGCTGAGCTATCAAAAGACGCGTTGCCCAAAACGGTGACTTCGATGCCAAGGTCATTGAAAACCTCGCGCAGGTCCTCTTCGACCGCCTCGGAAGTCAACAATTCGGACGGTGCCAAACGCGCGAGCTCAGCCCCGATCCGTGATTGACCAACGGGCATCACGTGAAACGTCCCGGTCGAAATATCGGACCATGACAACGCCCATTCGTCTCTAACCCGACCCAAAGCCGCCAGAAAGTTATGACGGCGCGCTTCCAAAAGATTGTCTTCTGTCAAGGTGCCGGGCGTGACCAATCGCACAACTTCACGCCGGACAACGGATTTTGCCCCGCGTTTTTTGGCCTGTTCGGGTGTTTCCATCTGCTCGCCAACGGCAACGCGAAACCCTTTGCGGATGAGGGTTAGAAAATATCCCTGTGCCGCATGGTGGGGGACACCGCACATTGGTATCTCTTCACCGTTATGTTTTCCGCGCTTGGTCAGCGCGATATCAAGTGCCTCGGATGCAGCGACAGCATCGTCAAAGAACAATTCGTAAAAGTCACCCATGCGATAGAACAACAAAGCATCGGGATATCCGGCTTTGATTTCCAAATATTGCGCCATCATGGGCGTCACGGTACTTTTATTTCCTTTGTTAGCGCTCACTGCACTTTCCCTCGTCGTTCTGCCGTGACATTAAGCTGGCTGAGTCTCGGGTAAAACCCGCAAATTTATACCGGTAGGAAGACATGTCCAAACCCAAGTTTACCCGCGAAGAAGCGCTGGCATTTCACATTGACCCAACTCCGGGCAAATGGGAGGTGCAAGCCACCGTCCCGATGACAACTCAGCGCGACCTGTCCTTGGCATATAGTCCTGGTGTTGCCGTACCCTGTGAGGAAATCGCCGCCAACCCTGAAACTGCCTATGACTATACGAACAAGGGTAACCTTGTCGCTGTGATTTCAAACGGCACGGCCGTTTTGGGCCTTGGCAACCTTGGTGCTCTTGGCTCGAAACCGGTGATGGAGGGCAAATCTGTTCTCTTCAAACGCTTTGCCGATGTGAATTCCATCGATATTGAGCTGGACACCGAAGACCCGGATGAGTTCTGCAAAGCTGTGCGCCTTATGGGCCCAACTTTTGGTGGCATCAATCTCGAAGACATCAAAGCGCCCGAGTGCTTCATCATCGAGCAGCGTCTGAAAGAGGAAATGGACATTCCCGTCTTTCATGATGACCAGCACGGGACTGCGGTTATTTGTGCGGCTGGTTTGCTGAATGCGCTGAAAATCTCCGGGAAAAAAATCGAAGACGTAAAGATCGTTCTTAACGGCGCGGGCGCGGCGGGCATCGCTTGTATCGAACTGTTGAAATCCATGGGTGCACGGCACGACAATTGTATTGTTTGCGACACTAAAGGGGTAATTTACCAGGGTCGCACCGAGGGGATGAACCAGTGGAAATCCGCCCACGCGGTTGCAACTGAACATCGCACTCTCGAAGACGCGATGGTTGGTGCGGACGTGTTCCTTGGTGTGTCAGCCAAAGGTGCCGTGACGCAGGACATGGTCAAGGCGATGGGGGACAATCCGGTCATTTTTGCCATGGCAAACCCTGATCCCGAGATCACACCAGAAGAAGCGCACGAAGTGCGTGTGGATGCGATTGTCGCAACGGGCCGAAGCGATTACCCCAATCAGGTAAACAACGTTCTTGGTTTCCCATACCTGTTCCGTGGCGCGTTAGACATTCACGCCCGCGCCATCAATGACGAGATGAAGATCGCTTGCGCCCAAGCTTTGGCTGATTTGGCGCGCGAAGATGTGCCGGACGAGGTGGCGTTGGCGTATGGCAAAAGCCTGACCTTTGGTCGTGATTACATCATCCCGACTCCCTTTGATCCGAGACTAATCCACCGCATTCCGCCTGCCGTTGCCCGAGCAGGTATGGAAACTGGGGCCGCGCGGCGCCCGATTATCGACATCGATGCCTATGAAGAAGGGCTGAAGTCGCGGATGGATCCGACTGCTTCAATCTTGCGGTCCATCAACACACGTGCGCGTGCGGCGCAGGCTAGAATGATCTTTGCCGAAGGCGATGATCCGCGCGTACTCCGCGCTGCGGTGATGTATCAGCGCTCCGGATTTGGCAAAGCCCTGGTTGTTGGGCGAGAAAGTGATGTTAAGGACAAGCTAGAGGCGGCCGGCCTTGGCGACGCAGTTCGCGAACTCGAAGTCGTCAACGCTAGAAATACCCCGCATCTGCAGTCGTACAAGGATTTCTTGTACGATCGTTTGCAGCGCAAAGGGTTTGACCGTCAGGACGTACACCGCATGGCGGCGCGTGATCGCCATGTTTTTGCCTCCTTGATGCTTGAGCATGGACATGGCGATGGTTTGATTACCGGTGCAACCCGGAAATCTGCGCATGTGATGCAGTTGATCAACCATGTGTTTGACGCGGACGCCGAACATGGCGCGGCTGGTGTAACAGCGCTTTTGCACAAGGGGCGGATCGTCATGATCGCCGACACGCTCGTGCATGAATGGCCGGATGAAAATGACCTTGCCAATATCGCGGAACGCGCGGCTGATGTTGCCAAACACCTTGGGTTAGAGCCTCGTGTCGCCTTTGTGAGCTTCTCAACCTTTGGCTATCCGGTTTCGGAGCGGGCCGAGAAAATGCACCTTGCTCCGGCAGTCTTGGATCAGCGCGGCGTTGATTTCGAATACGAAGGTGAAATGACCGTTGATGTTGCGCTGAACCCGAACGCGCAAGAGGCCTATCCGTTCCAACGTCTGACCGGTCCCGCTAATATTCTGGTTGTTCCGGCCCGGCACTCGGCGTCGATTTCGGTGAAATTGATGCAGGAAATGGCGGGTGCTACGGTTATCGGTCCAATCTTGGCAGGCGTGGATAAGTCGATCCAGATTTGCTCCACCAGCATGACAGCCAATGACATTCTCAATATGGCGGTCTTGTCTGCTTGTAAGGTCGGCTAAGCAAGGAAAGTGCATTGCGCATGGTGGAGGTTTCTTCCACCATGCCCTTTCTGTGAAGAAAGGGCAGCGCCATGACAATTTACAACCTCGGCTCTATCAACATCGATCTTGTCTATCGCGTTCCGCACCTACCCGGCGCGGGTGAAACTTTGGCGTCCACCGGTTTTACCAAAGGTTTGGGTGGCAAAGGGGCCAATATGTCCGTCGCGGTCACACGCGCCCAAAGCCAATGTGTGCATATTGGTGCAGTTGGGGGAGATGGTCATTGGGCCAAAGACCGGTTGAATGACTACGGCGTGATTGATGACCATATCCTCGTGTCCGAGGAGGCCACCGGGCATGCGATTATTGCACTCGATAACGCCGGTGAAAACGCAATCATCCTGCATCCCGGTGCAAATCAGGCCTTGTTAGAGACTGACATAGCTTCTGCACTGTCGTCGGCAAATTCAGGTGATACGTACCTTTTTCAAAATGAAACGAACGGTTTAGAGCACGGGGTTAAACTTGCACGTGAACTTGGCCTACGTATTGCCCATGCGGCTGCCCCGTTTGAGGCCGAAGCCGTTGTTCCGGTACTTCCGTTTCTTGATCTATTGGTTCTGAACGAAGTCGAGGCAGAGCAATTGCAATCTGCAACGGGGCAGACGCTTGCCGAATTGCCAGTTGCGGATGTGGTGGTGACACTTGGGGCCAAGGGATGTCGTTGGCATTCCGGCCAAAAAACCCGCGCGTTTCCAGCGATTTCGGTCATCCCAATCGACACAACGGGGGCAGGGGATACATTCACCGGCTATTTGATTGCGGCTCTTGATCAAGGGAAGCCGATGGAACAGGCCATTGAACTGGCTGGTAAAGCCGGTGCGTTGATGGTGACCCGACTTGGAACGGCGGACGTCATTCCGACGCTCCAAGAGGTTCAAGAGGCGTTTTAGACTAGGTTAGAACCTTTTATCCTGCGAAAGGTGCGGCCGAACCCCAAAGGTCCTTGACCCGTTGGTCGCGGCCACAGGAATCGCGATACTTCTTATAAGCATCCTTTTGCTTGATCGGACCAAAGCGAGTTAAAACCCGTTTTGTGCCTTTATAGTAATCCTGATGATAGCCCTCGGCGTCATAGAACTTCTTGGCGGGCAAAATTGGGGTCACAATTGTCCGGCCCAATGCCTTGGCTGCGGCGGCCTTGGCGGCTTCTGCATCGGCTTTTTGAGCAGGATTAGAGACGAAAATGGCGGTTCGGTAGCTCTCTCCTCGATCACAGAATTGGCCCGTTGCATCCGTTGGATCAACAGATCGGAAAAACAGATCGTAAAGCTTGCGTTGTGACACCTGAGAAGCGTTGAATTTAATCCGAACGGCTTCGTAATGTCCGCTCCCGCCGCGTGTGACTTGTTTATAAGTCGGGTTGGCGACATGTCCGCCAGTATAGCCGGATACGGCGCTTGTGACGCCTTTGACTGATTCAAAATCGGATTCAACGCACCAAAAGCACCCTCCGGCGACAATGATTTCATCCGCCATGGCACGGTCAGCCTGAGCAGCGAAGCCGAGCGACATGAGAGCCATAAGAGCCAAGGGGCGGGCACGATTAAACAAGCGCATGTGTATCTCCTTTTGAAGACAGCCTGCCCAAAAGCGTGACACCAGACAATGCACTGTCATGTGATCTCACCAACAGGTGAGCGGGTGTGAAGCTTGCAAAGCCAAATCCCGCCGATAGGGTGGGCGCATGACAGAGGTATCGACACATCAAGCGCTAGAAGATGCGCGCAATGACACCATCCAGATTTGGGTGAATGGCACATTGAAACCCCGCGCTGAGGCTACGGTTAGCGTATTTGATTCCGGCTTTATGCTCGGCGATGGCGTTTGGGAGGGGTTGCGTCTCTATGACGGGCGCTGGGCGTTTCTTGAGGAACATCTGGATAGGCTGTTTGAAGCGGCCAAGGCCATTGACCTTGATATTGGGATGGACCGTGCGGCTGTGATCGACGCGTTAGAAGAAACGCGTCTAGCAAACGGGATGGCCAGCGACGCACATGCGCGGCTAATGGTGACGCGGGGCGTGAAAACGCGGCCCTTCCAACACCCGTCGCTGAGCCAGCAAGGCCCAACTGTGGTCATCATCATGGAGCATTCCCGGCCGTCGATCCCGCGCCCACTGAAGCTCGCCACGGTTCCCCATATTCGCGGCCTGCCGATGACACAGGACCCAAAGCTGAATTCCCATTCGAAACTGAACTGTATTCTTGCTTGTATCGCCGCTGAAAAGGCCGGCGCGGACGAAGCGTTGATGTTGGATATCAATGGATTTGTGAACACCACAAACGCTTGCAATTTCTTTATCGTGCGCAAAGGCGCGGTTTGGACAAGCACCGGCGACTACTGCATGAACGGGATCACACGTCAAAAGGTGATTGATCTATGTCGCGCCAACGACATTCCGGTGTTCGAACGCAACTATAGTCTGGTCGATACTTACGGCGCGGATGAGGCGTTTTTGACCGGAACATTTGGGGCGCAAACCCCGGTGTCGGAAATAGATGGTCGTCAGATTGGTACGGGCGAGGCCGGGCCAATGACACTTCGTTTGCGCGCGCTGTACAAGGACCTCGTCGCATCATGAAAATCGCAATGTGGAGCGGGCCGCGCAATCTTTCGACGGCGATGATGTACGCCTTCGGCAATCGCTCGGATTTCGCCGCTTGGGACGAACCCTTTTATGCCTCCTATCTGAAACGCACTTGCATTGATCACCCGATGCGGGACGAGATTGTTGCAACTCATGACGCCGATCCAGTCTCTGTTGGGGCCAAATGTGCCGGTCCCGTACCGGACGACAAGCCACATTGGTATATGAAACATATGGGCATCCACATGGATGATACGCCGCTGGAATGGGCCAAGGAGTGCGTTAATGTCCACCTGATCCGCCATCCTGCTCGTGTCATTGCGTCATACACGGCAAAGCGTGAAAACCCGACTTTGCACGATATCGGGTTTGCCCAGCAGGTAGAGATTTTCGACCGCTTCCCCGGTCCGGTGATCGACAGCGCCGATATTCGAGAAAACCCAGAGCGTATGTTGCGCAGACTATGCGAAGCTATCGATTTGGATTTTGATCCCGCGATGCTGATCTGGGCTGCGGGCCCGCGAACCTTTGATGGCGTTTGGGCCAAGCATTGGTACGGGGCTGTCCACCAAAGTACGGGTTTTGCCGGAACCGAAGGGGCTTTGCCGATACTTGAAGGACAAGCCGCAGAATTATGCGACGCTGCCTTGCCATTCTACAGGAAACTGGCCGCTCTCAAGCTTTGAGCAAATCGGCCAATTTCATTGCCACAGCCGGATTGCCGCTGATCTTGATCTTGCCCATCATGACAGCGGTCATCGGGTTCAAATTGCCTGACAAAAGCTTGATCAGATTGTCGGACGACAGTTTCAATGTGCAGTCTGTGTCCTGTTCCTGATCGCTTGCTGTGCCATCTGCCAAAACGATGACCCCGTCCTCGCCGCAATCAAACTTCAACGAACCTTCAAAGCTCTTGGTTTCCAGCCCTTGCTGAAGGCGCGGTAGCAGGTCTTGTAACATCTTATTCCCCTTGGTTTCTCAAACCGGTAGAGGGCGCGCTTGACCCAATCAAGGGTAACGTAAGGTCTTACGCTGCGGCACAAAAAAACGCCCCGAGGTTTCCCCCGAGGCGCGATGTTTCACGTTAAACGGGCCTTAGCCTTTCAAGCGACGATTCCGAGCGGCCAGCAGTTTCAAACGCAGGGCGTTCAACTGGATAAAGCCAGCGGCGTCTTTTTGATCATAGGCACCCGCGTCATCCTCAAATGTCACGTGCTCTTCGGAATAAAGCGAATGATCAGAGGCGCGCGCCACGGTAAAGGCAGAACCTTTGTACAGTTTAAGCGTCACAGTCCCGGTCACATGTTCTTGTGACTTATCAATCGCGGCCTGAAGCATTTCGCGCTCGGGCGAATACCAGAACCCATTGTAGATCAGCTCGGCGTAGCGTGGCATCAGGCTATCCTTGAGATGGCCCGCGCCGCTGTCCAATGTGATCTGTTCGATACCGCGATGCGCTTCGAGAAGGATCGTGCCGCCGGGTGTTTCATAGATACCGCGGGATTTCATGCCAACAAAACGGTTTTCAACGAAATCAAGACGCCCGATCCCGTGCTTGCGACCATAGTCGTTCAGCTGGGTCAGAATGGTCGCTGGCGACATGGCCACGCCATTGATGCTAACCGCGTCGCCTTTTTCGAAACCAATTTCGATGATTTCTGGTGTGTCTGGCGCATCTTCTGGGGCGACCGTGCGCTGATACACATATTCAGGGGCCTGATCGGCCGGGTCTTCCAGAACTTTGCCTTCGGACGACGTGTGCAACAGGTTCGCATCGACCGAAAACGGCGCTTCGCCGCGCTTGTCTTTAGCAATTGGAATCTGGTTCTTCTCGGCAAAGTCGAGCAGGGACGTGCGCGAGTTCAGATCCCATTCACGCCATGGCGCAATGCATTTGATGTCAGGGTTAAGCGCATAGGCGGCCAGTTCGAACCGAACCTGATCGTTACCCTTACCGGTTGCGCCGTGGGCAACAGCGTCAGCACCGGTTTCTTCGGCGATCTCAACCAAACGCTTAGAGATCAGCGGGCGGGCAATCGACGTGCCCAACAAGTACAGGCCTTCGTAAACTGCATTGGCGCGGAACATCGGGAAAACGAAATCACGTACAAACTCTTCGCGCACATCTTCGATAAAGATGTTCTCAGGCTTGATGCCCAGCATTTCGGCTTTGGCGCGCGCTGGCTCAAGCTCTTCGCCCTGACCAAGGTCGGCGGTAAATGTCACAACTTCGCAGCCATATTCAGTCTGCAGCCATTTGAGAATGATCGAGGTATCAAGGCCGCCGGAATAGGCCAGCACAACTTTCTTGGGCGCGGTCATGGAACTGTCCTTTAATGGGATTTTTCGCGGGTTATCCGGTTTTCGCCTCCGGGGCAAGGCTGACAGGTTGACAGAATGCTGCGGCGTGTTAGCCATTTGCCAAATGTTTCAAAGCGTGAGGGTGCCATGAAGGGCTGGTTGATATTTAAACATTCGTTTTCGATGGTTCTGCGCAATTGGCAAGAAGCGGTAAAAATTGGGCTTCTTCCCGTGTTGATGATCGTCGGCTTGGCGATGCTTGTGTTACGTGGTGCGGCCTTCGAATTAATGCAGGGCACAAACCCCGAAGACATGGAGCATGTCTTTACGCAACCGGGCTTGATCGGTGGTTTTACGGCTGTTTGGCTGTTCGCAATGTTTGCGATACTGACGGTGATTGTGAGCTGGCACCGCTTTGTTTTACTTGAAGAATACCCCGAAAGCTGGGTCCCAAAATTCCGCACCGGTGTGGTATTGGGGTATTTTGGCCGGATGCTTCTCATCGGTATTCTGGCCTTGGTTATGATGATTCCCCTCGGACTTGTGGCCGGAATGATGATGGCGATACCCGGTCTCGGATGGATTGCTCTGATCGCGGCCTATCTGTGTGTTGCGATTGTGATTTATCGGGTCATCGCAATTTTGCCCGCCGCGGCGATTGGAGAGCCAATTACTCTGGGCCGAGCGTTTGAGGCGACCAAAGGCGCGAACATAGATATTTTTGTGCTGATGTTGGTATCGTTCGGGGTGAATATCGTGTTCCAATTGGCCGTTGGTGCTGTTGCAGCGGTCTCGCCAATCTTAAGTGGGGTGCTTTCAATTCCGGTGTCTTTGGCTTTGGCGTTGGTCAATGTCAGCGTACTGACAACGTTTTATGGTCACTATATTCAAGGCCGTCCTATCGACTGACTTGCGCGCGGGCGGCGTCTGCTGCACTCATCAGGAATGAGTGATTTTCAGGACAAAGCCCGCCAAGCCACAGCAGCGATGCGCGAAGTATTTCCCGCAACGCCGCTATTGCGCAACGATCACCTGTCTCAACGTTTTGACGCCGATATTTGGTTAAAACGTGAAGATATGAGCCCGGTGCGCAGCTACAAGTTGCGCGGCGCGTTGAATGCAATGCGCAAGCAACAAGACAAAGGGCTTTTTGTCTGCGCCAGCGCGGGTAATCATGCCCAGGGCGTTGCCTATATGTGCAAGCATTTTGATGTGCGCGGTGTGATTTTCATGCCTGTCACAACCCCACAGCAAAAGATCCAAAAAACCGGAATGTTTGGCGGGGAAAACGTCGAAATTCGCCTAGTCGGGGACTATTTTGATGATTGCCTATCGGCGGCTCAGGCGTTTTGTGCATCCGAAGGCGGACATTTTTTATCACCATTCGACGATGAAGATGTGATCGAAGGTCAGGCCAGCGTCGCGGTAGAAATAGAGCAACAACTTGGTCGTGTTCCTGATCATATGGTTATTCCGGTTGGCGGTGGTGGTTTGAGTTCTGGGGTGCTGAGCTATTTTGGAACGCAGACACAGTATACTTTTGTGGAACCATCGGGTGGTGCGTGTTTGCGGGCGGCTTTGCAGGCGGGGAAACCTGTTGCTCTGCCGCGTGTAGATACATTTGCCGACGGAGCAGCTGTGGCCCGGATTGGCGAAAAAACTTTTGCTATTCTCAAAGGGGTCGGTCTGGCGAATAGCCTGACTATTCCAGAAGACCGCCTTTGCACAACAATGATCGAAATGCTCAATGTCGAAGGCATTGTTTTGGAACCAGCCGGTGCCCTGTCGATCGATGCATTGCAAGATTTGGGTCAAGCGATTCGTGGTAGAAGCGTTGTGTGTGTGGTGTCCGGTGGAAACTTTGATTTTGAGCGTTTGCCTGAGGTTAAGGAACGTGCGCAGAGGTATTCCGGTGTCAAAAAATACTTTATTTTGCGGCTACCGCAGCGGCCGGGGGCACTAAAAGATTTCCTTAATCTACTGGGTCCCGATGATGATATCGCGCGTTTTGAGTATCTAAAAAAATCTGCGCGAAATTTCGGATCCGTCTTGATTGGAATCGAAACCAGCGAGCCAGAACAATTTACCCGCCTGTTTGAACGGCTCGACACAAATGGCTTCACCTACCAGGACATTACTGAGGATGAAATTCTGGCTCAATTTGTCGTCTGATAGCTGGCATTCGCCAGACTGGAATCAGGCCGCCAAGCGTCCTGGCAAGTCCGCCTGAAACTGAATGCGCGAGGAATCAAATGTTTCTCGAACATCTGTGGGGCTTACAACTTCGGGTCGACCAGTGGATGCGGCCTTTTCGCCTTTTAGGCAAAGTTGAGCCAGGCTCTCGAATCCAAGATTGAGAGCAGCGCCTTTGAGAAAATGCATCTGCTCTTCTGCAATGACGGGGTCCGTTGCGCCAGCTTCAAAAATTGCGATGGCGCTTTCAACTTCGTCCAAGAATAGTTCCACAACCTCGCCAAAATCCTCAGCTCCGATCTCTTCAACCAGTTCTTCTACGCGTGACCAATCGATCATAGGGCACCTCCTGTACGGCAAATTACAGGCGAGAAAGTGAACAAGACGTTTCTGATACAAATGCATTAAGTTGCATTTTAGATTTCAGTCGCCGTTAAGGGTCTGACGGTACGACCTAGCTGTGATCAATCCATGCGCAAGGGAATCGCCGTGCAACCTGACCCTGTCAACATTCCAGCTACACAAACGGGTGCCGTTCGTGTCGTGCTGATCGTTGATGATAGCAGACTGCAGTTACGAATTATGACCGCCATGCTTAGCCGCATGGGTTTTGAGGTCCTTTCAACCGACTCTGGCGTCAAGGCTCTGGAAATCTGTGCCGAGCAAAAGCCTGATTTGGTTTTGTCGGACTGGATGATGCCAGAAATGGATGGACTGGAACTTTGCCGTCGTTTTCGAGAGATGCAAAGCGATAGCTACGGCTATTTTATTTTGCTGACGTCCAAAAGTGAAAAGGGTGATGTCGCCGAAGGGTTGGATGCCGGAGCCGATGATTTCCTAACCAAACCGGTCAATTCTCATGAACTGCGCGCACGCATCAACGCTGGTGCACGGGTCCTTTCGATGGAGCGCCAGCTTTCCGATAAAAATCGTCAAGTTTCTGAGGCGCTAAATGAGCTTCAGGAAATTCACGAGGCGATCGACAAAGATTTGCGCCAGGCGCGAACAATTCAACAATCTCTAGTACCGGAACGTGTCTGTGAGATTGCTACGTCACGGGTCAGTTTGCTCTTGCGCCCCTGTGGACATGTTGGTGGTGATCTCGTTGGGATGTTCCGTCCGGGCTATGATCGGCTTGGGCTCTATAATATTGACGTTTCTGGCCACGGCATCACCTCTGCAATGGTGACGGCTCGGGTCGCGGGCTACCTTTCTAGCAACTTTCCCGACCAAAACGTCGCGCTGGAAAAGCGGTTTGACCGATTTTATGCTATGCGTGAACCGGCTGAAACCGCGTGCCTTCTCAACCAGCGATTGGTGGCCGACCCCGGTGTCGAAGAATACCTGACAATGGCGTATATTGCGGCAGATCTCCAGACAGGTCGGGTGCGTATGGTACAAGCGGGTCACTCACCACCAATGGTGCTACGCGCCAATGGCGATGTTGAGTTCTTCGGGAATGGTGGCCTGCCAATTGGCCTTGTTGATCATGTTGATTACGATCAACATGAATTTCAAATGCATTCTGGCGATATGCTGCTTCTCTACTCTGACGGCTTTACCGAAGCTGTCATGAAAAACGGCGAGATGCTGGGTGAAGACGGGCTGGCGCAGTTGTTTAAAGAAGCGTCCAAATGTGGCCAAGGGCCGGATTTGGTAGAAGATATGTTTTGGCGACTGACCTCTGAAATGGAAGATTCAACAAAGCTTGGCGATGATGTCTCGGCGGCACTATTGGAATTTGATATTCTAGATGAACCTGTCGAGAACCCGACCTAGAGACAAAATTTTCGGACAAAAAACGCATCACCTTCGTTTTCAAGTCGCGATATTGCGTCATGTGTCGCGTGCCAAACCGCGGTGTGATCGGCTTCTGGAGGGTCATCCAATCGTACAATCGGTGCGGCGCAAAAAATGGTGCATAGCTTTTCAGCCCAAAGGTCATATTCCGGCATATAGGTAAACCGGCGGTAGGCACCTAGTCGTGTGACCCGCCCAATGCGCCACCCGGTTTCTTCGAATACTTCGCGGTGTAGCGCCGCAATTGGGTGTTCACCGGGGTCGATGCCACCGCCTGGTAGTTGCAACTCTGGTCCTGGGGCTTGTTCCGTTAAAAGCAAGCGGCCAGATTTGGGCAATATTGCATAGGCCCCAGGGCGGATTTTGTATCGCCGCCCGGCTTTGGGCGGGGTTCCAAAGCGCATCATCGCGACTTGCCCCTTTGCGTTTGTCTTGATCGTCCCTATATGGCTGCGATATGCCAGTCTCCGGCAGATAAGGAAACCCCATGAGCATCGGCAACAAAATCGCTTGGGACGACACAGTCCTGCCCTTTCAGCTTGATCGCACCGACATGCGTGGCCGCGTGGCCCGTTTGGACGGAGTGCTATCTGGCGTTTTGAAACAACACGAATACCCGGAACCGGTCGAGGCGCTGGTCGCTGAAATGGCGTTGCTAACGGCGCTAATCGGGCAAACCATTGATCTACGGTGGAAGCTGTCCCTTCAGGTTCAGACCAAAGGCGCCGTGCGTATGATTGCCACCGATTATTACGCTGCCGACAAAGAAGGTGAGCCAGCTCGCATTCGGGCCTATGCTAGCTTTGATGCCGATCGTTTGACCAAAGATGCACCGTTCGAACAGTTGGGCGAAGGTTATTTTGCGATCCTGATTGATCAGGGCAATGGCACCAAACCTTATCAGGGTATCACAGGCCTAACCGGTGACAGTTTGGCCGAATGCGCAACCGCCTATTTCGACCAGTCGGAACAATTGCCGACACGGTTCTCTTTGTCCTTTGGCAAATCCCAAGAACCGGGTGTTCCCGAGCATTGGCGCGCAGGTGGCATTATGTTGCAGCATATGCCCAAGGCGTCGCCGTTGATGAAGGGCGCGGAAAACGTCAAAGCCGTGGCCGAAGCGACAAGCGCTGAGACCGAAGAGAATTGGAACCGCGTCAACTTCCACTTGGATACGGTTGAAGAGTTGGAAATGATTGGCCCAAACGTGACGCCAACCCAGTTGCTCCTTCGGTTGTTCCACGAGGAAGAGCCGCGGGTTTTTGATGCTCAGCAGGTCAAATTCGGCTGTACGTGCTCAGAGGATCGTGTGCGTCAAAGCCTTTCGATCTATTCCGCAAAGGACATCAAGACGATGACGACCGAAGAGGGCACCGTTACGGCGGATTGCCAGTTTTGTTCGAAGCATTATGTTCTCGACCCAAAGACAGTTGGGTTCGAAGCAAAAAATGACGGCGCATGACCAAATAAATATATTGAAGGCGGCGCTGGGCGAAGGTTCTGCGCCGTCTTCCGACTTTGATTTGAACCCGGACGTGGTTTTGCCTGCTGGTCGTAAACTTCGTCCGGCGGGCGTTTTGGCGGCCTTTCAGGTTGGGTCACAGGGACTGGATTTAATTCTGACCAAACGTTCTTCACGCCTAAAACATCATCCGGGCCAAATCGCCTTTCCCGGAGGCAAGGTGGATGAGGGCGACGCGGATGTTGTCGCCGCTGCTTTGCGTGAGGCGGATGAAGAAATCGGGCTTCATCCCAACAACGTTGAGGTGTTGGGAAAATTGCCGGGCCATGAAACCGTTACCGGGTTTGACGTCACGCCAGTGATTGGTTTGGTCAAAGCGAATTTTGACCCGGTGCCAGAACCGGGTGAAGTTGATGAGGTTTTCACGGTGCCTTTCACACATATCGCCAACTCAGACCTGTTTTCGGTGCAATACCGCCGTTGGCAAGGGCGGCGTCGGCACTACTATACCGTGCCATTTGGACCCTATTATATCTGGGGCGCAACGGCCCGAATCCTGCGTGGTTTGGCGGATCGGATCGTTGAATGACGGTTGTCACGGGTGAATGGCTTTCTGCTCCCGGCGCTCAAAAAGTGATGGGGCTGCTCGAAACCGCTGGTTTTCATGCCTATGCCGTTGGCGGTTGTGTGCGAAATGCGCTTTTAAATGAACCTGTTGCAGATGTTGATATTTCCACGGATGCCCACCCTGAAACAGTCTCTAACCTTGCCAAAAAGGCCGGTCTCAAGGTTGTTCCAACGGGCATTGAACATGGGACGGTTACCGTTGTTGCCGATGGGGTCGGCTACGAGATCACCACGTTCAGGGCGGATGTCGAAACCGATGGCCGTCGCGCTGTTGTTCGATTCTCGGATGACATCACCGAAGACGCGCGTCGCCGTGATTTTACGATGAATGCGTTATATGCGGATCGGAATGGCGTTGTTCTGGACCCGTTGGGTGGATTGCCAGATTTGGCTGCGCGCCGATTGCGATTTATCGAAGATGCAGAGCGCCGCATCAAAGAAGATTACTTGCGTATTCTGCGATTCTTTCGGTTTTTCGCATGGTACGGCGATCCGGCTGAGGGGATGGATGCCGAAGCCCTTGCTGCGATAGCCTCTAACCTTGATGGATTGGCAACGCTTTCTCGTGAGCGTGTTGGCACCGAGCTTGTTAAACTTTTGACAGCGCCGGACCCGGTCATGGCCGTGGCGATAATGGAGCAAACCGGCGTGTTGAGCGCAGTCCTTCCGGGTGCCATTTCCAAACCGTTGGGTCCTTTGACATTCAACGAAGAGGCTATGACTCTATCGCCCAATGGCCTCCGACGTTTGGCTGTTTTGGGGTTTTTTGATGGATCGACCTTGCGGTTGTCAAAGGTCAAGCAAAGGCAACTTGCGCAATATCAGAGCCTGATGTCGAGCTCCGAGGGGCCGAATGAAATGGCCTACAAGTATGGTGTTGAAGTCGCTCTCGACGCAATTGCGTTGCGCGCGGCCAGCTTGGAACAACCGGCTAGCCTTCCTGATTTGGAAACGCTTCAGGCGGCGTCAAAGCAACGTTTTCCAATCAAGGCGCAAGATTTGATGACTGATTTTTCCGGGGCGATTCTAGGTCAAAAGCTGAAGCAGCTTGAAGAACGTTGGGTCGCGTCCGATTTCACCTTGGACAAGGACGCCCTGTTGGCGAAGCGCAACGAGGGGTGACAAATGTATCTTTCTGCGCTATCAGAGGGCGAACCTTAGGAGGATAGATGATGGATCGAGACAGGATTTTTACCAGCTTTAGCTGAGCCTGTCTGCGTTTGTGGTCCGGCTTAGCCAGACCCGCACCACCATCATGATTACCGCTCTATTTCCGAGGGCCTCCCAATGTTCCGCTATTTCGAAAATCTTGTAGATCCCTATTCTGACTACCCCCAAGATGACACGCCACCCCGTCGCGTTGTGCCATTCCTCATGTCCTATAGTCGCCCGTTCTACCGGGTGTTTGTCGCTGCTGCGATCCTGTCGGTTATCGTCGCCGCCGTTGAAATCGGCCTGATCTGGGCAATGGGTTGGGTTGTTGACATCCTGTCCGGAGATCCCGCGCAAGTTTGGCAAGAACACGGAACAAGCCTGCTGCTTTTGGCGGTGTTTGTGCTGACGCTACGCCCCGCCATTCAGGCACTTGATGTCTTGCTGCTCAACAACGCGGTGCTACCCAATTTAGGGACGCTTATCCGCTGGCGGGCGCATAAACATGTTCTGCGTCAATCCGTGGGTTGGTTCGAAAATGATTTCGCCGGGCGCATCTCCAACCGCATTATGCAAACTCCGCCTGCCGCTGGTGAGGCTGTGTTCCAAGTCTTTGATGCCATCACCTTTTCAATCGCTTATGTGGTTGGTGCCTTGGTCATGTTGGGCGATGCAGACCTGCGTTTGATGGTGCCTTTGCTTGCGTGGCTGGTGCTTTATGGCCTGTTGTTGCGTTGGACCGTGATCCGCGTTGGAAGCGCGTCCAAAGCGTCATCCGATGCGCGTAGCAAGGTCACCGGCCGTGTCGTTGACGCCTATACCAATATTCATTCGGTCAAGATGTTCTCTCATCACGAGAATGAGCTGGACTACGCCAAAGAGTCGATCGAAACATCGCGGCAAACCTTCATGCATGAAATGCGCCTCTATACCTTTATGGATGTCGCATTGGTAACGCTGAACGGGTTTTTGATTGTCGGCGTTGTCGGCTGGGCTTTTGCGCTTTGGATGCAGGGCGAGGTGTCTGCTGGCGTGGTGGCTGCGACAACTGCATTGGCGCTGCGTTTGAACGGTATGACCGGTTGGATCATGTGGGCGCTGACAACGTTTTTCCGCGAACTCGGTGTCGTGGCCGAAGGCATGGAAACGATTGCCCAACCCATTGATCTTGTTGATGCGCCGGATGCGCGGCCTCTTGATCTGACGAATGGGAAAATCGAAATACAGTCTCTAACACACCATTATGGGCGTGAATCCGGTGGGCTTGAGGATGTGTCTCTTACCATCAATCCAGGGGAAAAGATCGGGTTGGTTGGGCGGTCCGGGGCCGGTAAATCAACTTTGGTCAAGCTGTTGCTGCGGTTCTACGATGCTGAAAAAGGTGCGATCTTGATCGATGGGCAGGATATTTCCGAAGTTACCCAAGATAGCTTGCGTGCCCAAATCGGGATGGTCCAACAGGATAGTTCGTTGTTGCACCGCTCGGTGCGTGACAACATCCTTTATGGCCGCCCCAATGCGACCGAAGCCGAAATGCTCAAGGCGACACAACAAGCCCAAGCTCATGACTTCATTCTGGATTTAGAAGACCCAGAAGGGCGCAAAGGCTATGACGCCCATGTTGGCGAGCGCGGCGTGAAACTGTCTGGCGGTCAGCGTCAGCGGGTTACACTGGCGCGAGTTGTTCTGAAAAACGCTCCGATCCTGATGTTGGACGAGGCCACGAGCGCGCTTGATAGTGAGGTCGAGGCCGCCATTCAGGAAACCCTATATGGGATGATGCAGGGCAAGACCGTCATTGCCATTGCGCATCGCCTAAGCACAATCGCCCAAATGGATCGCATACTGGTCATGGATCAGGGGAAAATCGTCGAGCAAGGCAGCCATGACGTGCTTTTGGCGCAAGGTGGATTATATGCCAGTTTCTGGGCGCGGCAGTCGGGCGGGTTTTTGGACCCGGATGAACCGGTCGATGCGTCTGACAAGACCAAAAAGACAAGGGCAGCGGAATGAACGTAAAAGATTTGATCAGGCCGTTTCAACGCGATGACACGCCACCGCCAACAACCTTGATGGCGTTCATTCGGTGGGCGTTGAAGGGCGCTTGGCCGATGATTGTTGTGGCGGCGATCCTCTCCGGGACTGCCGGCGCAATGGAGGCCGTCACTGCCTACTTTATGGGGTCGGTTGTTGATCGCGCTGTTGAACTTGGGCCGCAGGCGTTTTTCACCGTCGAAAATGTTGGATTCGTTCTAGCGGTTACCGTGTTTTTCTTGATCGTGCGGCCGATCACGTTCGGGCTATCCTCGGTGGCCAACAATTATGTGGTGATGCCAAACATCCCACCTTTGGTGCTGTCGAAACTCAACCGCTGGACCCTCGGGCAATCGGTTAGCTTCTTTGACAATGATTTCGCCGGTCGCATTGCACAAAAACAGATGCAAACAGCGACCTCGCTGACAATGGTGGTTTCTGAAACCATTAGTGCGATAGTCTTTGCTTTTGCGTCTTTGGTGGGGTCATTGCTGTTGCTTGCGACCATCGACTACCGCGTTTTGGTCGTTTTTGCGGTGTGGTTGGTGGCTTATTTTGCACTGATCCGGTGGTATCTACCGCGTATTCGCACACGTTCGGCGGCGCGGGCTGGGGCGCGGGCCAATGTCAGCGGTCAGGTTGTGGACACGATCACCAATATCAAAACCGTGAAACTCTTTGCCTCTGATCGCCACGAAGAACTGGCGGCGCAGGATGCCATGGTGGGTTTGCGGGAAAAATCGCTGGCCTTTGGGGCTTTGTCGGCCAGCTTCCGGTTCTTTCTGATGATTTTGGCCGGGGCATTGCCGGTGATCTTGGCCGGGGCATCGTTGCTTTTGTGGCGCAATGGACTGGCCACAACCGGCGATGTGGTGGCCACGGCAGCGGTCGCGGTGCGTGTGTCGCAAATGACCGGCTGGGTCAGTTTCACCTTGATGGGGCTTTATGCCAATGTCGGCGAAGTTGAAAACGGCATGAAAACCCTTGCCCCGGCTATTCGGGTCGAGGATCAGCCCAACGCCCAAGCGCTTGCGGTTGCCAAAGGTGAGATCGACTTTGATCAGGTGACCTTTGCCTATGGCGGTGAAACTGGCGGTGTCAAAGACATCAAACTAACCGTGAAACCCGGCGAAAAGCTGGCTGTGGTTGGTGCATCAGGGGCGGGAAAATCGACGCTGGTTTCATTGTTGCTCCGGCTGTTTGACCGTGAAACAGGCTCTATTTCCATTGACGGGCAAGACATCGCAGAGATCAGCCAAGACAGCCTTCGCGACGCTATTGGAATGGTCACCCAAGAAACCGCGATGTTCAACCGATCCGCGATGGAAAACATCCGATATGGCCGCCCAGAAGCCACAGACGAAGAGGTGTTCGAAGCTGCGCGGCGCGCCTCGGCGCATGAGTTCATTCTGGAGCTAAAAGATCACGAGGGTCGTGTCGGTTACGATGCGCGTCTCGGCGAGCGTGGCGTCAAACTCTCCGGTGGTCAGCGACAACGCATCGCCTTGGCCCGTGCCATCCTCAAAGATGCGCCGATCTTGGTGCTGGACGAAGCCACAAGCGCCCTTGATTCAGAAGTCGAAGCCGAAATTCAGGAAGCCTTGACCGAGGTGATGCAGGGCAAAACCGTGTTGGCCATCGCCCACCGATTGTCGACCATCGCGCAGATGGATCGCATTGTTGTGCTGGAACAGGGTCACATTGTGGAACAAGGGCCGCACGATGTGTTGTTGGCGCAAAATGGCCTTTATGCGCGCTTTTGGGCCCGTCAATCGGGTGGCTTTCTTGATCCGCAACAAGCGGCCGAATGAAACGCGTCATGATTGTGGGCCAGCCGGGAGCCGGAAAGTCTTGGCTGGCGCGGACGCTCGGGGAACGTACGGGCCTGCCTGTTCAGCATATCGATCTGATCCATTGGCAACCAGGTTGGCAGGAACGTCCCAAGACCGAAAAGCTGACACTGATCCATCAGGCTGAAATGCGGGAGAGCTGGATTATCGAAGGTGGCTTGTCTGCAACCTACAAGCACCGCCTGTCGCGGGCTGATACACTGATCATTCTGGATTTCCCCCTGAGGTTTCGGGCATGGCGGGTGTTTGTCCGCACGCTCAAAGACTATGGGCGCAGCCGAGCGGACCTTCCTGAGAACTGTCCGGAGCGGTTTAGCTATGAGTTCTGGAAATGGATTTGGGACACGCGCCATACCGGGCGGGCGCAGAACCTTGCCCTCATTGAACAAGCAGGGCCGGATGTGGCGGTTTTTCACCTGTGTAACCGGCACCAAGTGGCGTCGTTTGTAAAAAACCTCGACCTGCCCGACAATTCAGGGCAATAGGCAGCGCATGCAGCGTTTGATCATTGAAAGACTGGGGCACAAAGGCGACGGGATCGCTTTAGACCCTACCATTGGCCAGATTTTCGTCCCCGGCGTTTTGCCCGGCGAAGAAGTCGACGGCATTGTTGAGGGCGGTATCATGGCCGCGCCCAAAATTGTCACGCCATCAGATCAGCGGGTCAAAGCGCCCTGCCGTCATTCAAAATCCTGCGGCGGGTGTCAGCTCCAACACGCGCATGATGATTTTGCCAGCAACTGGAAAACCGACGTGGTCCGGCGCGCGCTTGTTGCGCAGGGGCTTGAGACAGACATTCGCCCATGTATCACATCCGCGCCTCAAACCCGTCGCCGCGCGTCGTTTTCCGCGAAACGCACCAAAAAGGGTGCGCTTGCGGGGTTCCACAAAAAGGGGTCGGATGTTGTCATCGCCGTGCCCGATTGCCAGTTGGTGTCACCGGCGATTGCTGCGTCCCTGCCTTTGGTCGAAGAGCTTGCCGTCTTGGGCGCAAGCCGCAAGGGCGAGATTTCGGTTCTTGTTACCGAAAGCCTCTCGGGGCTTGATGTCTCGGTAACCGGCGGCAAACCGGTTGATACACCGCTGCGTGAGGCGCTGGGCGGTTTGGCGCGCAAATACAATCTGGCGCGCGTGACATGGGATGACGAAGCCCTAACCCGTTTGCCTCCAATCCAACGGTTTGGCACCGCCGATGTGACCCCACCCCCCGGTGCATTTTTGCAGGCCACGCCAGATGGCGAAGCGGCGCTGTTGTCATCGGTACGAGAGGCGCTTGGCCCGGTGAAATACGTCGCCGACCTCTTCGCAGGATGCGGCACCTTTGCCCTTCCTCTGGCCCAAGATTCCCGCGTTCATGCGGTCGAAGGTGACAAAGCGATGACTGCTGCGCTTGATCACGGATGGCGCAATGCGCAGGGGCTAAAGCAAATCACTCACGAAGCGCGCGACCTGTTCCGAAACCCGTTGTTACCGGATGAGTTGGACAAGTTCGATGGCATCGTCATCGACCCGCCGCGTGCCGGTGCCGAGGCGCAGGTGGAACAATTAGCACGTTGCAAAATCCCGCGGATCGCTTTTGTGTCTTGCAATCCGGTGACATTTGCCCGTGATGCTGCGCGCCTTGTTGCCAATGGGTATCGGTTGAACTGGGTACAGGTGGTTGATCAATTCCGCTGGTCTACCCATGTCGAGCTGGCAGCTGAATTTGAATATACGCGTAAGTGATAAGAGGTAAGTGATGGGCCTGCGCAAACGCCTTGGCGATTTTCTGGATGAACCTCGGACGCAATACGCAATCATTGCGGTTATTTTGCTCAATGCGATCGTTCTTGGGATGGAAACATCCGAGACGTTGATGGCGCGTTGGGGCGGGATCATTATCTTTATCGACAAACTGTGCCTTGCGATTTTCGTCGCGGAGATTGTGATCAAGCTAGTCGCGCGCGGTTGGCGGTTCTTCCTAAATGGCTGGAACCTCTTTGATTTCGTGATCGTTGGGATTTCCTTGGTTCCGGCTGGGCAAAGCGTGTCCGTACTGCGGGCGCTGCGTATCTTGCGAGTGATGCGCGTGATTTCCGCCGCCCCGCGTTTGCGGCGCGTTGTCGAAGGCTTCATCACCGCGTTGCCCGGCATGGGCAGTGTCTTTTTACTGATGGCGATCATCTTTTACATCGGCGCTGTTATTGCGACACGGCTCTTTGGTGAAGCTTTCCCCGGGTGGTTCGGGACCTTGGGTGCCTCCGCCTATTCCTTGTTCCAAATCATGACCTTGGAAAGCTGGTCGATGGGCATTGTTCGCCCAGTGATGGAGGTGTTCCCCTACGCTTGGGTGTTCTTTGTCCCGTTTATCATTGTGACGACCTTTGCCGTTGTGAACCTGTTGGTCGGTTTGATCGTGAACTCGATGCAGGATGCGCACGCTGAAGAAGATGTTCTGAAAACCGACGCCTACCGCGACGAGGTTTTGGAGCGGCTATCGGCAATCGAACGCCAGCTGACCAAACGTGATCAGAACCAACCCAAACGCTAACGAAATCGTGCGCTGTTCGAAGACGTCAAAATGTTGTACATTGCCAAGAAAAATCGAGGCAGTGTAATGCGGTTTATCAAGTTCTTCATGGTGCTGATATTGGCGCTGGGCGTATCTGGATGTGCGTCAAAGTTCAAAACCTATAACGGACCCGAAGTGACGCATGTGATCGTCAACAAGGCCGAGCGTCGTATGTTCTTAATGCACAAAAATAAAGTGCTCAAAGACTATCGGTTTGGACTAGGCTTTGCCCCCGTTGGCGACAAGAAAGTGCGCGGAGACGGCAAAACACCCGAAGGCGATTACTTCATTGATCGCCGCAACCCCAACAGCAAGTTCTACCTCAGCATTGGGATTTCCTATCCCAACCCACGGGATGCGGCTGAGGCAAAGGCGCTTGGCCGGTCGCCGGGCGGGGATATTTTCATTCACGGCCGACCCAACAATCGCAAACGGCGACCCGGTCGGGATTGGACGGCTGGCTGTATTACGGTCACCAACAGCCAAATGCGTGATATCTATGCGATGGTCAAAGATGGAACGCCGATCCGGATTAATCCGTAATCGGCACCTTGTTAGCCAAACGGCTTACCCTGCCGAGATGTTCGTGTCTGGCGTTGTCGATGCGACACCGGGGATCGGGGCCAAATTGGGCGCGCCTAAAACCATGGTCCACCAGATTTTGCCATTGCTCTCCTGATGCCAGGCAAAGCCAAGGTCTTGGGCCGTTGGGTCAAGAATAACCGTACGTGTCGAAGGTTCTTCCATCCAAGCTGACAGTGTTTGCAGCTCGGTTTCATAGGTTTCGGAAATCGTTTCGCCAACCAAACGACCTTGGTATCCAACGCGCTGCACCCGATCGATTGGGGACGAGCCATCAGAGCCAAAATGCCAAGGGCGGTTTTGCACCGACATGTCGCGCGAATGGGTGGCCGCCGCGGCGTTAAGCTTGGCATTCATCTGAAGTGTTCCAGCTCCGGCTGCCTGCCGAAGAGCATTTACAGAGTCTAGCACCCTAAACTGAATGCGATTCGCTGCACCCGGACCAATGCGGTAAATCTTGGTTTTTGGACGTCCATCCGCCCCTAGCGGAGCTTGCTGCGGGGTGCCGCCACAAGCCGCGAGGGCAACGGCCGAGGACATGGCAAGAAAGGCGCGACGGTTCATATGACTGCTCTTAAATCGTTCTGTTGCGGCAATCTTTAACGAACCTAGCGTTGCCAATCAAACCCACATCGGCGTGAGCATGCCTGTTAACAAGTGTTTGAATTGCGACTGAGGCTTTCGCGCCATATTATGGCCGCTAAATGTATTTGGTCTGAGAGGAGCTTGGACAATGAAAAAGCTGGCAGGACAAAATTTCAGTCGCCGTGCCTTTATGGCTGGCACTGCCGCTGCAATTGGAACTCCGGTTTTGGCCCAAGATGTTGATGGCCAAGGCACGGTAGAGATTGAAAGTGATGTTTCCGCTCTCGTTCGTCGAAACATTTCAAGCTTTCGGACGCTGGATTGGCAACCCTATTTCACCAACCTTACCAATGGGGCGATCTTGGTCGACCTGTCGTCAAGAGCGTTACATTATTGGGAAGAATCAGGAACTTATCACCTGTACCCCTCTTCTGTTCCCTTGACCGAAGATCTCACACGTCGCGGTCGGACCTCGGTTATCCGTAAGGTCGAAGGCCCGTCTTGGCGCCCAACCCCGTCGATGCGCAAACGTAACCCCGAGTGGCCGGAATTTGTCGGTCCGGGTCCGGATAATCCACTTGGGACACATGCGCTGTACCTGAGCTGGACGTACTACCGAATCCACGGAACGCATGATACGCGCAAGATTGGCCGTCGCTCTTCGAACGGTTGCATCGGTCTGTACAACGAGCATATTGCACAACTTTTTGGAATGGCCAAAGTTGGCACGCAAGTGTTGCTTATTTGACGACACTATGGCGGTGGTGATGTCCACAGCATTGGAGGCAATTGCATTTTCCGATAATTGCTGTTTAGACAGACTCACGAGGAAAGTCTTGGGAGCTTGTTGAGCAATATCTGATTCAACAGGCGAATATCTGGAGAAGAACATGAAAAAAATCGCACTCGCCGTCGCATTTGCCGCCGCAGCATCCACCGCAATGGCCGGTTCCTACGCCAAAGACGACGTTGTAATGGAGCCTGTTGTTGTTGTTGAAGAAACACAACAGTCCTCTTCGTCTGCTGGGATCGTTATCCCTCTGCTGCTGATCGCCGTTCTGGCCGCAGCTGCAACTCGCTAAGAGTTTCGGACTACAGTTTAAAAGGCGGCGCGACGGTGCCGCCTTTTTCTTTTGGGGTGTCGATTATTTGATCCACCCGCCGAGGTTTTCGGTGATTACCTGGCAAAGAGCGTCGATATGCTCGGGGTTGTCATTGAGGCACGGAATATAGCTGAACACTTCGCCACCGGCATGTTCAAAGCTTTCATAAATCTCTTCGTTGATCTCTTCTAGCGTTTCGATGCAATCGGCCGAAAACGCCGGTGCAATCACGGCTATTCGCTTTTTCCCTTGCTTTGCCAATTCGGCGACATGCTCGACCGTGTAGGGCCGTAGCCATTCTTCGTTGCCGAAAACCGATTGGAAGGTGGTCACGATCTTATCCTGATCCCAGCCCAGACGTTCACGCAACAAACGCGACGCTTTCTGACACTGGCAATGATAGGGGTCGCCTTCGCGTAGATACCGCTGTGGCATGCCATGATACGACACCACCAAAACATCCGGTTCGTGATCCAATTTGGCATAGCCCTCTTCGACCGATTTGGCCAATGCCTCGATATAGGCGGGATGCTCAAAATAGGGGTCGATGGTGCGCGCTGTGGGTTGCCGTTTTTGCTCCATCAGGGCTCGGAAAAACTCGTCATTTGCGGTGCCAGAGGTCGCACCGGCGTAATGCGGGTAAAGCGGCACAAAAAGAATGCGCGTACAGCCGGCTTTTACCATGGCATCCACCTTGGATTTGGTCGACGGATTGCCATAACGCATGCAAAAATCGACCATGACCTGATCGCCATATTGCTCAGCCAGCTTTTCAGAAATCGCTGACGTCTGATCCCGTGTGATGGTCATCAACGGGCTTTCATCCTTCTCGGTGTTCCAGATCGAGCGATAAGCCTCGCCCGAGGTGAAGGGGCGTTTAGATAGGATGATCAGCTGAAGAAGTGGTTGCCATTTCCATTTTGGAAAATCGATAACCCGTTGATCCGACAGAAATTCGTTTAGGTATCGGCGCATCGACCAATAGTCGGTCGCGTCGGGAGTGCCTAGGTTCGCCACCAGGATTCCGACCTTTTGTTTTGGAAAGGTAGGGTGGTCAGCGGGTTTGATCATATCGGGCATTTTGGGTCCTCGGCCTTGGCGTCACACTCGTAAGTATCGTTTGAAACGGCTGCGTCAATCTTTGAGCGGTTTTTCAACGGTTCCAAGCGCATCAGCGAGGCGTTGCGCCGCAGATCCGGGGCGCAAAGGTTTGGGTTGGCTGTCATCTGGTGACCATCCGGTCAGTGTGATCATGTCAAAGGTTGCAGGAATACGGCCGTCCTCTGTTCCGAACTCTTCTATGTATAGCTGAATTGCCCGCAAAAGCACCGCGCGCTGTGTCGGATGACGCAACCGGTTGTGCAACGCGTTGGTTTCCCCCATCGCGCGCAGCTCGTGCATCAAATGCAATGGGCTTTGGTAACTGGCGGTCAATGGCACGCCGTCAGCAACCGGAAGGTTCAAGCCAGCCCGTTGAAGCAATCCGCCAAGGTCCCGAATCTCGCCCATTGGCGCAACACGGGGGGCAAGACCACCTGTGACTTCGGACTCTGCTTGGCCCAAAGCGGCGCGCAATTCGTGCAATGTTTGCCCGCCAAATGTCAGCCCAAGGAAAAGCCCATCCGGACGCAACGCGCGGCGGCATTGGATCAACTGACCAACCGGATCGTCGGCCCAATGCAGCGCGAGGGCGTGAATAACCAAATCATGCGCGCCCTCTTTTAGGTCAAGCATCTCGTCATCAGTGACAATGCGTGCCTTGGGGAACACAGGTCGCCAAACCTGCGCAAAAGGTGTGACGATCGCCACATCCGTAAACTCTCTGTTAACCATCAAGAGCCGATCCTGCACTTCGTCCAGTGCGGTTTCGTGCAGAAACAGCGCAGGCTCACGCCCCAATGCGCGGGTGCGATTGCGGTTCAGGGCGTGGCGGTCGGTCAGGCGCGGTGTTTGTGACATGAAAGGCAGATAGAATGTGGGCGACCGGGATGCAAACCCTAGTGCAATTGATGTACCCGCCGCGGTGCTTGTCCTGTGGCGGTTTGGTCGAAACGGATTTCGGATTGTGTAGCGCGTGTTGGCGCGACACACCGTTTATTGCCGGGCTTAGCTGTGACCAATGCGGCGTTCCGCTTCCGGGACAATCGGACCGGATAGAACATTGCGATGAATGCTTGACCGTTGAGCGCCCGTGGTCGCGTGGACGCGCCGCGATTGAATACAAAGACAAGGGGCGGCGCTTGGTTTTGGCGTTCAAACACGGGGATCGTCAGGATATTGCCAAACCCGCCGCCAAATGGATGGCGCGGGTCACACGGGATTTGGTTCAGGACGACATGATTATTGTCCCGGTGCCTTTGCATCTTCATCGACATTTGTCGCGTCGATACAACCAATCGGCGCTTTTGGCCGAAGCTTTGGCCCACGAGTTGGACCTTGATTGGTGTCCAGATGCGCTTCAACGTCCACGCCCAACCCCAACCCTTGACGGAAAATCGCCGTCAGAGCGGTTTGAAACGGTATCCGGGCGTATCACCGTTTCGGCGGATCGTGAGGAATTGCTACGTGATCGACCGGTCTTAATTGTCGATGATGTGCTGACTTCGGGGGCCACGTTGTCCGCCGCATCCGAGGCCTGTTGGGCGGCTGGTGCCTCTCAGGTTTTCGTGAGCGTTATGGCACGCGTTGCCAAAGGACCCTAACTGCCCTTAGAACATGCACACAGTTCTAAGGAATGCCCATGCAATCTGTCGAAATCTACACATCGCCGCTTTGCGGTTTTTGCCACGCGGCCAAACGTCTTTTGAAAAAGAAAGGCGTGTCGTTTTCCGAAGTTGATATTTTGGTCGAATCACATCGCCGTTCGGAAATGATGGATCGTGCCGGTGGCCGTCACACTGTTCCGCAAATCTTTATTGGCGACACCCATGTGGGTGGCTGCGATGATCTCTATGAGCTTGAACAAGCGGGCAAGCTTGATCGGCTGCTGGAGGGATAATGCGCGTCGCCATCTTGCAGATGAGTTCGTCGGATGATCCCGAAGAGAACATGACAAACGTCCGCGCCATGTTGCGCGCGGCCAAGGATCAGGGGGCAGAGTTCGCTTTGACCCCTGAGGTCACCAATGTCCTTAGCTTTTCGCGCCAGCGACAAGAGGCGGTTGTGGTGTCCGAAGCCGAGGATGTTGTTCTGCAAGCAATGCGGGATGAAGCGAAGGATCTGGGGATGTGGGTGTTGGCCGGGTCATTGGCTCTGCGCTCCAATCCGCCGGAAACGCGTTTCGCCAATCGCTCTGTTTTGATTGATCCTCATGGGGGCATTTCGGCCCGCTACGACAAGATCCACATGTTTGATGTGCAGGTCAGCGCCGAGGAAACCTACCGTGAATCCGCTGGATTTGCCCCCGGTGATCGCGCGGTATTGGCGCGGACCGACATCGGAAACATTGGGCTAACCATCTGTTACGATGTGCGTTTTGGTTATCTTCACCGTGAGTTGGCCAAGGCGGGTGCCCAGATCATCACCGCCCCGGCGGCGTTTTCACCCGGCACCGGCCCGGCGCATTGGCAGCCACTACTGCAAGCCCGCGCAATTGAAACCGGCTGCTACGTGCTGGCTCCGGCGCAAACTGGGCAACACAAGGCGTCGATGGGCAAATCCCGGTCGACTTATGGTCATTCCTTGGTCGTTTCGCCTTGGGGCGAGGTTTTGTTGGACGCCGGGACCGAACCGGGCGTGTATTGCGTTGATATTGATTTGGACAAGGTTGACGAGGCCCGGCGCAAGGTGCCCTCTTTGACCCATGATCGTACATTTGAGGCCCTAAAATGAGCAGTTCCGAAGGCGCATTGGCAATTTCCCTGATCAGCGAGCTTTTGACCGCTGATCAGTTGTTGCGCGCGCGTTTGGGCAAGGTGCTGCCCAATAAAATGGAACTCTCGCACTTCTCTGTGCTCAACCTATTGACCCGCGGCGGCGAAAAAACCCCGGCGCAATTGGCGCGGGCCTTTCACTTGACCCGTGGGGCCATGACCAACACATTGGGTAAGCTTGAGATTGCCGGTTACGTCCATATTCGGCCCGATTGGGACGATGCGCGACGCAAGCTGGTCTCGATAAGTCCGGCAGGCCGATCCGCCCGTGACGCCGCGCTTGCCGCGATTGTGCCGATGCTCGACACGATGATGAGCGAGCTGGGCGAAGACAAGGTGCGCGCCGCTTTGCCGGTGCTGCGCGAATTGCGCTTGCGTCTGGACGAAGACGAAAAAGGTGACAAGGTCGGGTGACCCGCCAACCTTCTACTTCAAAATATCCGCCACATTGGCCGCCTTGAACTCAGTGATCTGAAGCGCCACAACACCGGCGATGGTAAAGGGATCTTGTGCCATCAGGGCTTCGATCTCGGAGCGTTCCGCGCCAATGGCGATGATCATCCCACCGGTGCGCGGCACCTTGGCCCCCGAGGCCAAAAACCGCCCCTCGGCATAACCTTTGGCGATAAACGCCATATGGGCGTCTATATGCGGATCGACCTCGCTCAGGGGGACATTATAGGTAATGTCGATGGCAAAGAGATTGTGACCCTCAGGGATAACAGGCTCGGGGTTAACAGACATAGGCAGGCCTTTTGCGTTACGCAGGTTTGATCGCGGCGGTGACATAGTTCACCGAAAGATCCCGATCCGAGATGCTCCAGCGCCACGTTACCGGGTTAAAGACGTACCCTTTGCGATCGACCGGCGTCAAACCCGCCTTGCTGATTAGGTCATATAGTTCATCCGGTGTGATGAATTTCTGCCATTCATGGGTGCCTTTGGGGAGCCAGCGCATCACATATTCCGCCCCGACAATCGCCACGGCAAAGCTTTTGGGATTGCGGTTGATGGTGGAACACAAATGTAACCCGCCGGGTTTCAGTAACTGTTGGCAGGCGGTTAGATAGGCTTGCGGATCGGCGACATGTTCGACCACTTCCATGTTGATCACCACGTCAAATTGCTCACCCGCGGCGGCCATATCTTCGGCGGTGGTGTGGCGATAATCAATGTCCAACCCGGATTGACGGGCGTGGGTTTGAGCGACGGGAATATTGCCACCGGCGGCGTCCACCCCAATCACGGTGGCCCCAAGCCGCGCCATGGGTTCGCACAGCAACCCGCCGCCACAGCCGATATCGAGAATGCGCAGCCCGTCAAAGGGATGATTGGCCGTGACATCACGGTCAAATTCTCCCGCAATCTGAGTGGTGATGTAATCAAGCCGCACAGGATTCATCATGTGCAAGGGTTTGAACTTGCCATGCGGGTCCCACCATTCGGCGGACATTGCCTCGAATTTGGCAACTTCGGATGCATCAACGGTGGTCACCATAACTTTCCCCATGGTCTTTTCCCTGCGCTGCACAATATAGTTGGGTTATGGACAAGTTCACGGGCCAAAAGCGCGCAGTGCAGTATCTTTATCCCCCGCTCGACCCCTTTGATCAGCGTATGATGGAGGTTGGTGACGGGCACCAGATTTATGTTGAGCAAAGCGGCAACCCCGATGGTGTGCCGGTTATTGTCTTGCATGGCGGGCCCGGAGGCGGGTGTAGCCCGGCGATGCGGCGCTATTTTGACCCGAATGTTTATCGTGTTGTTCTGTTTGATCAGCGCGGTTGTGGTAAATCGCGCCCGCATGCCAGCGTCAAAGACAATACGACTTGGCATCTTGTGGCCGATATCGAACGCATCCGCGATGCTCTGGATATCGAAGACTTCATCGTTTTTGGCGGAAGTTGGGGCGCAACTCTTGCGCTGATCTACGCCATTAGCCACCCGGACCGGGTGTCTCACCTCGTTTTGCGCGGCGTGTTCTTGTCGTCGCAAGCCGAACTTGATTGGTTTTATGGCGGCGGCGCGGGTCAGTTTTGGCCAGAGCCGTGGGCACGTTTCCGGGATATGATCCCAGAAGACGAGCGCGGTGACATGATTACCGCCTACCACAAACGTTTATTTAGCGGTGATCTTGGTCAGGAAATCAGGTTTGCGCAAGCTTGGTCGGTTTGGGAAAACGCGCTGGCGTCGGTTTATTCAAATGGCCAAGGGGGTGAGCCGCCCGGTGATTATGCCCGCGCCTTTGCCCGGCTTGAGAACCACTATTTCGTCAACAAAGGCTTCCTTGAAAATGACGGCTGGATTCTGAATAATATCAGTAATATCAAGCATATACCCGGTATTATTGTTCAGGGGCGCTATGACATGATCTGTCCGCCACAACGCGCATGGGAATTGGCCAAAGCTTGGCCAGAAGCCGATTTGCGGATGATTCGTAATGCCGGTCATGCCCTGTCAGAACCCGGAATCAGCAGCGAACTTGTCTCGGCGATGGACCGGATTGCGGCGCAGCTGAATTAACTGTCTGACGGTTTTCCGACATTTAGGTTCGCTTTTGAACCCTTTACATGAGACACCTAGTCGCTAACCTAATTTTACACGAAAAAAACACCGACAGGGATCTTGAACTCAGTTCTAAAAATCATAGCGCAGCGCCTAGCTTTAGGCTTGTTGACGCTCTTCATCGTTTCGATAGTTATCTTCGCAGCGGTGAACTTGCTACCGGGGGATTTTGCACAGGCTATTCTAGGCCAAGGTGCAACGCCTGAGGCGGTTGAGGCGATCCGGACGGATCTTGGCCTCGATCAACACCCGGTGAAACGGTACATGCAATGGTTGGGGGGCGCACTTCAGGGCGACCTAGGCAACTCATTCGCACAGGCGAACTTTGCCAGCTTCGTAGGGGACGATAGCGGCGTTCGCACATCAGTTGCGCAGCAAATCGCGCCAAGATTTGCCAATACGATGTTCCTTGCGGGGGTCACAGCCGCGATTGCTGTTCCTTTTGCCGTGACTTTGGGCATTTTGGCCGCGCTCTACCGGAACTCGGTATTCGACCGTGCGACCAACATCTTGACGCTTAGCTCGATCTCTTCGCCGGAATTCTTTTTGGCCTATGTTTTGATCTTGTTCCTCGCAGTTTTGAACCCGTGGCTGCCGTCTTTGTCCAATATCTATGACGGTATGGCCTTTAGCGAACGGCTTGAGAAAACCTTACTTCCGGCTTTGACACTAACGCTTGTTGTGACCGCACATATGATGCGGATGACACGTGCGGCGATCATCAACTTGCTGGCCTCGCCTTATATCGAGATGGCGCGCCTTAAGGGGATCAACCCAATGCGGGTGATTGTGAGACATGCGCTGCCAAATGCGCTTGCTCCGATCATCAACGTGATCGCGTTGAACCTTGCCTATCTGATCACCGGCGTTGTCGTTGTCGAGGTGGTGTTTGTTTATCCCGGTATTGGTCAGCTGTTCGTTGATAGCGTGAAAATCCGCGATATTCCGGTTGTTCAGGCCTGCTGTCTGATCTTTGCAGCGGCGTATATCTTGCTGAACCTGACAGCTGATATTCTTTCGATCGTTTCTAACCCACGTCTGAGGCATCCGAAATGAGCGGTTTGATGACAATATTGATCGCGCTGGCCGTGATCGCTGCTCTTGGCTATGCGTTCCGCTTGGCCGGGCAGAAACTCACCAACAACGCGCCCATGTTCCGCGACATGCCCTATGCGGTGGCCTTTGGTTACATGCTGGGGCTTGCGGTCATCCTTTGGGCCGTCTGGACCTATATCAAAGCGCAATTCCTTCTTCCCGAAGCGGAGGCGAACAAATACTTCTACTTTGTTGTCGCCATCCACGCCTTCATCATTTTTTCGGTTGCGGCTTGGGTGTTCCGGGTTTTTGGGCGCGCGGTTGGAACGGCTGGAACACGCAAATTGTTCCGCCAAATGCCGCTAACGGCGTCCTTTGGGGTGTTGGTGATCCTTGTCTACGCAATCTTGGCGATTTTTGCCGGGGTCTTGGCCCCGCATGGTCAGGAAGAAGTGTTTGCGCAGGCCAACGTTGTTCCGGGTGGCAATCCGGCGCTGGGCGGCGACCCTGCCTTTCCTTTGGGCACTGACCAAATCGGCCGAGATATCCTGTCCCGTCTGATATATGGCGCGCAAAACACTGTGGGCATTGCCTTTGTCACCACGTTGATAGCGTTCTTTGTTGGCGGAAGCCTCGGGTTTCTGGCGGCAACGCTGCGTGGCTGGCTGGATCAGTTCCTAAGCCGTACGGTTGACGTGTTGATGGCGATTCCGGCTCTGATCTTTGCGCTTTTGCTGATCACTGTGGCGTCTGCATGGGTGACCGGCTGGGGTTTGACCGTTGCGATGGTTTTGATCATGGCCTTGATCGATAGCACTCGGGTGTTCCGATTGGCGCGTGCCGTCGGCATGAACATTGTGGTGATGGATTACATCGAAGCGGCAAAGCTGCGCGGTGAAAACCTGTCCTACATCGTGTTCCGTGAAATTCTACCCAATGCCACCGCGCCTTTGCTGGCGGAATTTGGTCTGCGCTTTTGCTTTGTCTTCCTAACGATTTCTTCGCTGAGCTTCCTCGGTGTGGGTATTCAGCCGCCGCTGGCGGATTGGGGGACCATGGTCAAAGATATGTCATCCTTTATCAACTACGCCGCCTTTGCGCCGCAGGTTTCCGCCGCGCCGCTCTTGGCCGCCAGTGCGATTGCGCTGCTGACGGTTGCGGTGAACTTTGTTGTCGATTGGATGCTGCATCGCAGCTCAGGGCTAAAGGAATAATCTCATGAGCAATGATGCATTCAAAGACGCGGAAACCCTTGTCGAAATGAAGGGAATCTGGATGGAGGGCCGATCCGATGAGGATTGGCACCCCATTATCAACGGTGTTGATCTGACCCTTCGCAAGGGCGAAGTCCTTGGCTTGATTGGTGAATCCGGGGCGGGAAAATCCACCCTTGGGTTGGCCTCGATGGGGTTTTGCCGCGACGGCGTCCGGATTTCCAAAGGGTCGGTCATGTTTGACGGGATCGATCTTTTGGCGGCCTCTTCCGAGGAAAAACGCCAATTGCTCGGCAAGCGGATCGCTTATGTGGCCCAATCCGCTGCAGCGAGCTTTAACCCGGCCCATCGTCTAATCGATCAGCACACAGAAGCCCCGATCCAACACGGCGTCATGTCTAAAGACGAGAGCGAAGCCGACGGGATGGAGCTTTATCGCAAGCTGCGTCTGCCCAACCCGGATGAAATCGGCTTTCGTTACCCGCATCAGGTCTCCGGCGGTCAGCTTCAGCGCGCTATGACGGCTATGGCCATGGCCTGTCGTCCTGATCTGATCATCTTTGACGAACCGACCACCGCGCTTGACGTGACCACTCAGATCGAGGTTTTGGCCTCGATCCGTGAGATCGTCGAGGAGTTCGACACCGCCGCGATCTACATTACCCACGACCTTGCAGTTGTGGCTCAGATGGCCGACACGATCAAAGTGCTGCTCAAAGGGGACGAGGTCGAAGAGGCCGAAACCCGCGAAATGCTATCCCATCCAACGCAGGACTATACCAAAAGCCTGTGGGCGGTGCGTGAATTCCAACGGCCTCAAAAGCCGGCGGTTATCACCGGATCAACGCCGGTTATTTCGGTCAAAAACGTCACCGCCGCCTATGGCAAGATCGACGTGTTGCATGACGTTAGCTTTGACATCCACGAAGGTCGCACAGTCGCTGTTGTGGGCGAATCCGGCTCGGGTAAATCGACCACAGCGCGCTGTATCACCGGGCTTTTGCCGCCGCGGATCGGCTCGATTGAGCTTGATGGAAACCCTCTGCCGCTGGATTATCGCAAGCGCGATCGATCCCAGTTGCAGAAGATTCAGATGATTTACCAAATGGCGGATACGGCGCTTAACCCGCGTCAAACCGTTGGGGACATCATTGGCCGTCCTGTTGAATTTTACACCGGCCTGACGGGCAAAGCGCGGCGCAAGCGTGTCGAAGAGCTGATGGATCAGATCGAGCTGCCAGCCTCGCAATTCATCGACCGCCTGCCATCGGAAATGTCGGGTGGTCAAAAACAGCGGGTCGGTATCGCCCGGTCATTGGCGGCGGAACCTGAGTTCATTATCTGTGATGAGGTCACCTCGGCCTTGGATCAGCTGGTGGCCGAAGGTATTTTGCGGCTCTTGGCGGATTTGCAGGACAAGCTTAACCTAAGTTACATGTTCATCACTCACGATCTTGCAACGGTAAAATCCATTGCAGATGAAGTGGTTGTGATGAAAGATGGTGATGTCATTGAGCAGGGGCCCAAGACGGAAATGTTTACGCCTCCGCATCATGCCTATACGGATCTTTTGCTAAGCTCGGTGCCCGAAATGGACCCGGATTGGCTGACAAATCTGCTCAAAGAACGCGGAGTTGATAACATCGGCGACGCGGCAGTTGGTAAGATAACATAAGAATCACCCATAAACGGGTGCAAGAATGGGCGGGGGACACACCGCCAATGAACAACAAGGGAGACGACACATGAACAACATTAGCAGACGCGGCCTTTTGGCCTCGGGTGCCGCAGCGGGCGTATTGGCCGCAACAGGCATGCCGGTTCGCGCTCAGCAAAAAGGCGGCACCTTGCGCCTTGGTCTTGCAGGCGCCAACACATCCGACAGCTGGGACGCACGGACGCATTCCGATAGCTTCATGATCATGGCGGCGCATGGTGCGGTGTTTGATACACTGACCGAAGTTGCCGCCAATGGTGAACTGGTTGGCGAACTGGCTGAAAGCTGGGAAGCCACCCCAGACGCCAAAACTTGGACGTTCAAGCTCAAGACCGGCGTGACCTTCCACAACGGCAAAGCATTCGGCGCGGATGACGTTATCGAATCGCTAAACATGCACGTCGCAGAAGGCGCGAAATCGGCGGCCAAACCGATCGTTTCCGCCATCACCGAGATGAAAAAGCTGGGTGAACACGAAGTTCAGATGACGCTCAAAGCCGGCAACGCCGACTTCCCGTTCCTGCTTTCTGACTACCACATCTGTATGTATCCAGCGGGTCAGGTCGAAGAAGCGGTCGCCAAAGGTATCGGCACAGGCATGTACAAGGTCGAGGCGTTCGACCCCGGTGTTCGCGCGATGCTGAGCCGTGTTGATGGCCACTACAAAGATGGCAAAGCTGGCTGGTTTGACAGTGTTGAACTGATTGCGATCAACGACGCTTCGGCTCGTATGAACGCTCTGATGACAGGTCAGGTTGACGCGGTCAACCGCGTTGATTTCAAAACGGAATCGCTTCTCAAAGCCAACCCAATGGTCAACGTGTTTGAGGTGACGGGTAACCAACACTACACATTCCCAATGCTGACCGGGCTGTCGCCATTTGATAACCTCAAGGTTCGTCAGGCTCTCAAGCATTCGATCAACCGTCAGGAAATGGTAAACAAGGTTCTTCAAGGCCACGGTGCTGTTGCGAACGACATTCCAATCGGTCCCGCAAACCAGTATTTCGCCAGCGATCTTGAACTGAACGAATACGATCCCGACAAGGCCAAAGGTCTTATCAAAGAGGCCGGCCTAGACGGTCTTCAGGTAGATCTGTCTGCTTCTGACGCGGCCTTTGCTGGTGCTGTTGATGCGGCGCTGCTGTACCAAGCGTCTGCCAAGTCGGCGGGCATTGATATCAACGTTGTTCAGGAACCTGCCGATGGTTACTGGTCTAATGTTTGGCTCAAGAAAGCTTGGTGTGCGTGCTACTGGTCCGGTCGTGCGACCGAGGATTGGATGTTCTCGACCGCCTATGAAACAGGTGTGCCCTGGAACGATACCGGTTGGGAAAACGCCCGCTTCCAGGAGCTGCTGCTAAGTGCACGTGCCGAACTGGATAGTGCTAAGCGTAAAGATCAGTATCACGAGATGCAGATGCTGATGTCGAAAGAAGGCGGAACAGTTATCCCGATGTACGCCAACTATGTTGACGCGCATTCGAACAAGCTGACCAACTCGGGCACCATCGGTAACGTCTTCCAGATGGACAGCTCGCGGATGATCGAACGATGGTGGTTCGCGTAAACTTTTTGCCAATGAACAAAAGAAAGCCCCGTCAATTTGGCGGGGCTTTTTGTTTGTTTGGTTAGAACGCTTTGGCTAAAGGTGCGTGTCGTAATCCGACACAAGCAAGTGCAGTGGAGCTTCGTCTTCGTCGATATTGGAGAACCGGCCAATAGGCTGTTCAAAGATATTGTCGGTCAGATCGTCATTCACCGTCGAAACCTCACCAATCAAAACATCACCATCTTCGCCCCAAAATGCGTGCCACGTATTGGGGAAAAGCGTCACTGATTCACCGGGATCCAGCTTAAGCAAACCGCCTGCGTCCAGTTTGCGCATCATGCCATCGACCATGACATTTACATCCGCGCTGCGGTCAATGTTGCCATCGCTGTCGGCGCTGAAAAGCTCCAGCACAAGCTTGCCACCACCGCGATTGATGATGTCTTCGACCTTCACGTCATGGCGATGCATTGGGCTCAGTTGCTTTTCGCGGGAGATCATGATCTTCTCGGCATAAAGCATGGCCGACTTCTGCCCCAAATCTTTGTTCAACCCATTGCGGGTGGTGAACAAAAACAGGCCCATTTCATCAAATTTCTCGGCACCATAATCGGTGATGTCCCAGCCCATACGGCGTGCTTTAATTTGATCGTGTTCGGTCGATTTCAATCCCTCTGGGGAGAGGTATGCAAAAGGCGGCATCACATAGCCAAAGGAGCGAATGAAGGCGTCGCCTTCGCGTAGGATTTCATTGATACGGGAACGTTTCATCAGAGCCTCTCAGCAAAATGTTTGCGCCAACATAGCAAAGGAAGGCGCTTGGGCCAGAGCCAAGATGCCTCCAGAGGGAGTTTATTTGGCAAGATGAAAACGGGGGTGCCATTTCATCTTGCTCGTTGGACTCCGGGGGTATGGGGGGATTACCCCCCATTATTAGAGGACGTAGCGGCTGAGGTCTGTTGATTGGGTCAACTCACCCAAGTGCTTTTCAACGAAAGCTTCGTCAACGGTGACCTCTGTTCCGGCTTGGTCCGGTGCCTCAAAACTCAACTCCTCAAACACCCGTTCAAGCACGGTGTACAACCGCCGTGCCCCGATGTTTTCAACCGATTGGTTCACATCGGCGGCGATTTTGGCAAGCGCCTTGATCCCACCTTCGGTAAAGCTCACCGTGACCTCTTCGGTCGCCATAAGCGCCGTATATTGCAGGGTCAGCGCATTGTCGGTTTCTGTCAGAATGCGAACGAAATCTTCTTCGGTGAGCGCCCGCAGGTTCACGCGGATCGGCAAACGACCCTGAAGTTCAGGCAGCAAATCCGACGGTTTGGCGATGTGGAAGGCGCCCGAAGCGATGAACAGAATGTGGTCGGTTTTGACCGCCCCATGTTTGGTGCTGACGGTTGTGCCTTCGATCAAAGGCAGCAAATCGCGTTGTACCCCTTCGCGGGACACATCCCCACCTCGCGCCTCTTGGCGGGCGGCGACTTTGTCGATCTCATCCAAAAAGACGATACCGTTCTGCTCAACCGCTTCAAGTGCGGCGGTCTTGATCTGTTCGTCGTCCAAAAGTTTGTCGGCTTCTTCGGCGATCAAAATCTCATAACTCGCGGCGACGGTCATTTTCTTGCGGGTTGTGCGCCCGCCCATGGCTTTGCCAAAGAGATCGCCAAGGTTCATCATCCCCATGCCACCGCCGGGTTGGCCGGGAATATCCATCATCGGGAACGGCGATGCCGTATCGGCAAGGTCGAGCTCGATTTCGGTATTGTCCAACTCCCCGGTTTTCAACTTGCGACGGAACATATCGCGGGTGGCGTCGCGTGCGTCTTTCCCGGCAATGGCCTCGATCACGCGCTCTTCGGCGGCCTCATGGGCGCGGGCCTTGACGTCTTCGCGCATGTACTCGCGCACCTGAATGATGGCGGCATCCACCAGATCGCGAATGATCTGTTCGACATCGCGGCCGACATAGCCCACTTCGGTAAATTTGGTGGCCTCCACCTTGATGAACGGAGCTTTGGCCAGCTTGGCCAAGCGGCGACTGATCTCGGTTTTACCTACGCCAGTGGGGCCAATCATCAGGATATTTTTCGGATAAACTTCGTCGCGAAGGTCATCCGACAGTTGCTTGCGGCGCCAACGGTTGCGCAGCGCGACGGCAACGGCGCGTTTGGCGTCTGATTGACCAATAATGAAACGGTCGAGTTCCGAGACAATCTCGCGGGGGGTCATATCGGTCATGACAGGGCCTTCGTATAAATTTCATCAGTCATCATATCGTCGAACCATTCGGGGTAACGACGGGTCGGGGCGGCGGCGGTGTCAATGGCGGCCATCTGGTCAGCATCTAGCGCGATGCCACTTGCGGCCAGGGAGGCCTCTAGTTGGCTTTGCTTGCTAGCCCCAACAATCACCGTGTGATCGCGACGCTTGTGCAATATCCACGCCAGCGCGACCTGCGCTGGGGTGGCATCATGTGCCTTGGCCGCGTCACGCAAAGCCGCAAGAGCAACCTCGGCTTGATCGCGCGAGATTTGCAGGAAATCCCCCTCGGCCAAGCGGCCTTCGGTATCATCAAGCTTGTTGAGATCATATTTACCGGTCAACAAACCACCAGCAAGCGGCGACCACGCCATCAATCCAAGGCCAAGCTCAGCGCCCATGCGCAACACATCCACTTCGATGTCGCGGGCGACGGCATTGTAAAGGTACTGACCGGTGACAAACTGGTCAAACCCATTGGCACGCTGCATCTCGACCGCTTGCGCAACCTTCCACGCGGGCCAGTTCGACACGCCGATATAGCGCACTTTACCAGCGTCGATAACGCGTTGCAGGGTGCTTAGCGTTTCTTCAAGCGGGGTGGTGAAATCGGTTTTGTGCAGCACCAAAAGGTCGATCCAATCGGTGTCGAGGCGCGTCAAACACCCGTTAACCGACGACAAAATGTGACCCCGCGATAGCCCGGCATCGGTCATGCGCTCGCTTTGGCGAAAGCCAAGCTTGGTGCAAATCACCGCGTCGTTCCGCTTTCCCTTGAGCGTTTTGCCAAGGATATCCTCGGCCTCACCATTGGAATACCCGTCGGCGGTGTCAAAGAAGTTCACGCCGGCTTCTAGCGCTGTATCAACCATGCGCTGGGCGTCGTTCAAACCGGTCTTGGCAACGCCGGGAATCCAATCGGACCCGTGGGTGAATGTCATCGTCCCAAGCGCAAGGCGCGACACGACAAGCCCGGATTTACCAAGGCGCGTATAGCTCATGTCGCTCATGCTTTGATGCTTTCGACAGTCAGCCTACCGTTGGTGTAAACGCAAATGTCGGCGGCAATGGCCATGGATTGGCGCGCGACCTCTTCGGCTGATTTGTCGGTGTCCATCATCGCGCGGGCGGCGGCGAGGGCAAAGTTGCCGCCCGACCCGATCGCCGCAACATCATGTTCTGGTTCCAACACATCCCCGGCACCGGTGATCACCAAAAGATGGCTGCCGTCGGTGACAATCAGCATGGCTTCGAGCTTTTGCAGATACTTGTCGGTGCGCCAATCTTTGGCCAACTCAACCGAGGCCCGCTGCAATTGCCCCGGTGTGGCCTCTAGTTTGACTTCGAGCCGTTCAAGCAAAGTAAAGGCATCGGCGGTTGATCCGGCAAAGCCGCACACAACGTCATAGCCACCGGGGCTTAGGCGGCGGACTTTGCGGGCGGTGCCCTTGATCACGGTTTGGCCAAGGCTAACCTGACCGTCACCTGCAATCACAACCTGCCCATCTTTGCGCACACCGACAATCGTGGTGCCGTGCCATCCGGGAAATTCGCTCTCTGCCATTCTAAATTCCTTTCCTGTGACGCCCATATGGGGGCTGGACATATCCCCAGCAAGGCGCCCCATTGGGGATAGCGGAACGTTCGGGGAATTGGAATGGATCAGCTGAGCAAACAGGCGATGCAGATATGGCCGGGGTTGGCCAAGCAAATAGGAATGGCGCGTGGGGCGTTGCGGGTTGAACCGCTCGCTCAGCGTGAAGATGACCGCGTGACGATGGTCGTGCTGAAACTCGTTGATCCCGCTGGTCGGCCTTTGGTGCTAAAGCAGCAAATGCGGCCCGTGGATGCGCAGGGGTTTGCAGAAGCCATGCAGGGCCATATGGGGGCCTATGAAGCGTTTCCAGAGGGTGTGCCTGAGCTATTGGCCGTAGATTTCGATGCCCAAGCCTGTGTCATGGAGTTTGTCAGCGGAACGCCTTTGGCCACGGTGCTAGAAGGAGTTCCGATTGAGGCCCAGGCCGGGATCATGCGGCAAGTCGGGGTTTGGTTGGGTGAATTCCATCGCGCGACTTTGGGCGAAACACGGGTGTTTCAACCCAAATACACCCTTGGCTATCTGCGTGAGGTGAGTGACGAGGTTCGAACTGGCAAGCGCAAGGTCACGGATACCCGGCGGTTTTTGGCCTGTGCGGATACGTTGTGTGGTCGTCAGGCCTTGTTTGAGGGTCGAAAAACCAAAGCGGCGCAGACCCATGGCGATTTGCACATGCGCAATGTGATGATGGGCGAACAGGTCAAAGGGATCGATTTTTCCGCCGGTCGTGTTGTCCCTGTTGGCCATGACATTGGCAGATTGTTGTCGGATTACGCGATCCTACGCGCCCCCCATGATGACATCCGCCCCGGCGAGGTTCTTCCGATTACGGTGCGAGATGCGTTTTTTGATGGCTATGGATTGGTAGGCCCCGAAGATCCGTCGGTCCAGTTGTTGGTTCGGCATCGGATTTTAGCGGAATGGTGGGGATTGCCAGATCAACCAGAGAGCCGCAGCGTCGCGCAGGAACTGCGTTGGCAGGGGATATCATCACTGGTTGAACGCGTATTTCCCGGGCGCTAGGGCCAGCGCCTTTTGGTGGCCAAAGTCACCCCGAAATGTATTTGACGGGGTGAAAGCACAAAAAAGGCCCCGCTTAAAAGCGAGGCCTGAATTCTTTGGTCAAAAGCCTTAGATGCTTTCGTTGATCCAGCTTTGCAGCGCGGCCTTAGGGGCGGCACCGGCGCGGTTGGAAATCGGTGCGCCATCTTTGAAGATGAACAGCGCCGGAATACCGCGCACGCCCATAGCGGCAGCGGTGTTTGGGTTACTGTCTACGTCAACTTTGACGATTTTGACTTTGTCGCCATATTCGGCAGACAGCTCTTCCAATGCGGGGCCGATCTGCTTGCAAGGGCCACACCATTCAGCCCAGAAATCGACTACTACTGGGACATCGGAATTTTTGACTTCTGCGTCAAAGGTGGCGTCGGTGACAGCGACGGTGGCCATGGGTCTCTCCTTGGATTTAGGCGGCATTAAGCGGCGCCTGACAGGTAGCGGAAGGTAGGTAGGGGGGCAAGAGTCGTCAAGGTGTCGAAGTGCGACCAAGTGCTTGTGTCACGAGATCGTGCGGTAGCGGCATGTAGTGGTTTGTGGCCGTCCAAATCAGCCCGGTTTCAACCTCGTGATCCGGGAAAATTTGGGTCAAAGCAGCGGCATAGGCCCCCATTTGGCGCAGCAAACCTTCGGGGGTTTCCGCAACGGAACCCGGCACGGTTCGGTTGGATTTGAAGTCAACGGCGATGACTTTTTTGTCACGCACAAGCAGTCGATCAATGATTCCGTGAATGCGCCCGATGTCGGGAATCTCGGCGGTGATCGGAACCTCGGCCAAGGTGCCGGGCGCGAAAAAGGGGGCGAGTGATGCTGTGTTCAACACGGTCAGCGCTTCGGTCAGGATGCTGGGCAATACGTCCGAAATACCCGGTGTTTTGTACTCATTGCCCAACTGCTCCAAAAGCTGCTCGCCACGGCGTGGGCGCTGATCTTCGGGCAGCGGCGCGAGATGCTCCAAAAGGCTATGCAAGATTGATCCACGGGCTTTGGCCAATTCCTCGGTGTCACCACCCGCACCCGCCAGCGCCTTGGCACCACCAAGATCAGAGGGGGATCGTGTTTCAGGCGCGGCGTGTGGTTGCGGGGCGGGGTGTTCAAACACGTCAGGCAGCGGCGTCTTGGAAACGGTTGGTTTGTCCACATGGGTCAAGGTGAGGTGTGACCAATCGGGATTGCCGATTTGACGGCCCGAACCGGTTCCAAATTCGCCAAAGTCATAGTCGACATCAACCGCGCCCGAGGCCTCCATGCCGCGTTGCACCTGTTTGTACCAAACGTCCTCGCCTTTTCCCAAGTTGCCCGAGGCGGCGACAACAAGCCATTTCTCGGCGCGAGTCAGGCCGACATAAAGCAAGCGGTCGCGTTCTTGACGTTCCTTTTCCTCGCGCGCGGCGATGGCGTCGCGGTGCCGGGTCGGACGGGTGGCTGCGCTTTGCTTCCAGAGCGCGCCATGTTCATCGTTCAAAATCGCATCGCGCAGGTCGCGGCGTGGGGCGGCGCAATCGGGCATGATGACAATCGGGGCCTCAAGCCCCTTGGAGCCATGCACCGTCATCACCCGCAGGGTTTCACCGGCGCTGTCTGGGGCGCGTTTGATTTCGAGATTGTCGCTCTGGGCCCATTGCAAAAACCCGGTGAGCGAGGGCACAGCGGATTGCTCATAGCTTAGCGCCTGACCCAGCAGGGCGTTGATGCCATCCTCGGCCTCGGGGCCAAGGCGGCCAATCAAACGGCGACGCCCAAGGTGACGGGTCAGAATGCGATCAATCAGATCATAGGGGCGCAGGAAGTCGGTTTGACCACGAAGATCATCCAGAACGGCCATCGCCTCGGGGAATTCATCGCGGCGATCCCGCAGGCTTTCCCAAAGGTATTTGTCGCCGCGTCGATGGGCGAGGTCAAAGAGTTGCTGTTCAGAAAAGCCAAACAGGGGCGAGCGCAAAGCCGTGGCCAATGCGAGATCATCCTCAGGGGTTGAAAGATAATTCAACAGGGCCAGAATATCGCGCACCGCCAGTTCGGACATGACCTTGAGCCGGTCTGAGCCAGCGATAGGCAGGCCTTCTTGTTTGCAGGCGCGGATGATTTCCTTGAACAACCGCGACCGTCCGCGCACGAGGATCAGGAAATCACCGGCATGAACGGGGCGGGCTTCATAGTCGCCGCTAAACCCTTTTTCGATGGGAAGGGGCGTTTCCGCTTCGATCGTCGTGCGGATGAAATGGGCGACGCGTTTGGCAAGAATGACGGTGTGATGGGTGCTGCCGATCCGGTCAAGCGGCTCGAACCATGCGCCATCGGGGTCTTCTTTGACCTCTTGCACCAAGGGCCAAAGATCGACACGACCGGGCATGCGATCTTTGAAGGCGACGTGTTTTTGATCGGTGGTAAAGCCCGATGAAATCGCCCCGTCAAAGGTATTGTCCGCCAATCGCAAAATCGGCTCGGCCGAGCGGAAACTGTGTTCAAGTATCATCGAATGAAGCGGCGCGTCGGTGGCAAGCAAGCGGTCCTGAAACTCATCTCGCATCCGGTCAAACTCGGACGGATCGGCACCCTGAAACGAATAGATCGACTGTTTTTTATCACCGACAACAAAGATGGTACGGCGCACATCGGTGCGGGCCCCTTCGCCGCTGGTAAATTCTTGGGCTAGGCGTTCAATCACCTGCCATTGCACGGGGCTGGTGTCTTGGGCCTCATCGACAAGGATGTGGTCGATGCCGCCATCTAGACGGTAAAGCACCCATGCCGCCACCGCAGGGTCAGAGAGCAAATCGCGCGCGCGGGTGATCAGATCGTCAAAATCGAGCCAACCGCGGCGGGTTTTTTCCGCCTCATACGCCGGAAGGAAGGCATGGGCGAAGTTGTGCAAGACTATATCGCGCTGGGCGGCGGCGAGGGCGAGGCGTTTGTCGCGCGCGTCTTCCACCCGGCGCATCAGGTCTTCGAGCTGATCCATATGCGGGAGAAGAGCGCCTTCGCGCACAGGTTTGGTCGGGAAGCTGCCGATTTTTGCGGTGAATGGCTCTTTGGCACCGGACCCAGTCAACAGGGTCGATTCCAGAATTTGCAGCGCCTCAAGGCCGGGTTCCTTGATCGCAGAAAGCTTGATCGCCGCCCTTTCGTTGTTGCCGCCGGTCGGCATCAATGTGTCGATCACCGTTCTTAGCAACGGCATCTCGTTTCCGAGAAACACGGAGTCGAGCAGGGTCTGAGGTGTCAGACCATTGGGCAGGTCATAGGCGGCGCGAATACCATCAGCGGTTCGATGCGTGGCAAAGGCTTCGCGGTGGCGGCAGAGTTCGGCCAGAAGGGTTTCGGTGTCGTCACCGGAGATGAAGGGAACGATCCCCTGAACCAGATAGGCCTGGTCTCCGTCTGACATGCGGTCAAGGATATCGGCGCGCAGCAATTCGGCGGAGCGATCCTCCATCTCCTTGAATTGCGGGCTAACCCGCGCCTCAAGAGGAAAGCGCCGCAATAGCGATGAGCAAAAAGAGTGAATGGTTTGAATGCGCAACCCACCGGGGGTTTCAATGGCGCGGGCAAACAGGGTGCGGGCATCGCGTAGGAAGTCTTGGGTCAGGTCAGTTTCGACCCCAAGATCGCCCAACTCGCGCCTCAGATCACCGTCTTCAAGCATCGCCCAGCCGCCCAATCGCTTGAAAAGACGGTTCTGCATCTCGGTGGCGGCGGCCTTGGTATAGGTCAGGCAAAGGATGTGTTCGGGCAAGACCCCATCCAGCAAAAGCCGGGCAACCCGGTCGGTCAACACGCGGGTTTTGCCAGAGCCAGCATTGGCAGCAAGCCAGGTGGAGTTGCCGGGGCGGGCGGCATCAACCTGCCGTTGGGTGGCGAGATCGCGGATCATGTCAGGGTCTCGCTTTCGGCTTGGTCGGTGACATCCCATTCGCCAAAGCGCGACAAGTGGTCATAATCGGCAATATCCGTGTCTTTCATCAAAGCCCGTCGGGCTGTGAACCCCTTGTCCGGGTCGAGATAGGCGGTGATAAGTTGGGTGAATTCCTCCCAAACCTTTTCTGGGTCCATATCTTCAAGCGGGGCGGGCACCTCTTTGGGATCACCGGGTTTCAGAGAGATAAACGCCGCCCTTTCAACGAAACGCGGATCGAGGCCGTCAAACCCGCCTTTGATAAGCATCGCGGCTTCGAGCAGGAGTTGCTTTTCAAAATGCTCTTGCTCCTTTTTGGTCGGGGCAGTGCCGGTTTTGTAATCGTAGATATGCGCGCCACCGCGAGTATCGATATCGATCCGGTCGGCCGTTCCCTTGAGGGTAAAACCCAAGGCCGGGATGTCCGCTTTGCCGTGCACTTCGAACTTGGCAGGGCTGGCGATGGATTGGCGGGCCGTTTCGGATTCGACGAACCAATCGGCGACTTGCGCCATGCGCGATAGCCAAAGTTGGCGGATGGTCGGAAAGGGCACCTTGTCGGGATCGCCGATCAGGGCGTTTGCCTTGGTGTTCAGTGCGTCCGGCGTCATCAAGGTCGGGTCGGAGGTCGCGTCTTTGACAAAATGCTCCAACACTTCGTGAAGCAGTGTCCCCCGCATCAAGGCATCAGGCGCGCGCATCAGCGGATCAAGGGCACGCAGGCGCAGGCTATGGCGCGCATAAATCGCATAGGGATCGCGGACCAAACGTTTGATTTCGGTGACCGAAAGCGCGCGAGGCCGGGCTTCGAGCGGCGGGGCGGGTGACGGGCGCGTTGCGGGAGGGCTCGGCAAAGGCGTTTCGGCGGCTTCGGTAAGTGCTAGCCAATAGGCCCCTCGCATACGCATGGTTTTCAACGCCTCGGGTCCAAAGCGTAGCGGAAGGCCGGTCATCAGGTTGGTCAAACGGTTGACCCAACGCGACGGCACGGTTTCCGCCTCATCCGATTTGAGTGACCGGGTGAGCCAAACCTCCTGCGCGGCGGCGGCTTGTTGGAAGTCATGGGCCGACAGGCCAATGCGCCGATCCGGTAGCAACAACCCGGCGTCCGCCCGCATTTTCCGGTTGAGCCAAGGGTCTGCACCGGGAAGCTCGGGCCAACTGCCTTCGTTGAGACCGGCAAGGATGAGGAGATCAGCCCCCATCACCCGCGCCTCAAGCGTGCCCCAGATTAGGATATGGGGGTGGGGCTTGTCGCGGTCGCGCACCTCACCCTTGGCAATGACAGCGCCGAACAGATCGTTGAAATCGCGCGCGTCCATATCGGCCCCGTACCCCGCCTCGGTGCGCAATTCGTCAATGATCTGAGTGAGCTTGCGTCCGGCATTTTCCTGCCAAAGCGTGCCTGGGCCATCGTCTTCGGATCCACCGGCGATGGCTTCGGCCATGGTGATGGTATCATCAACCCAGGTGCTCAGAGGCAAAAGCCCGTGTCGTTGTAAGTCACAAAACCGGGTGGCGACCCAGTCGGCCCAAACCGGTTGCTCCTTGGCCACACCCCAAGCGCGGATCAGGTCAGCGCGGGGAAAAGGCCAGCCCTTTTTGCGAATGTGTAATTCGAGATTGCGGGTGTTTTGCAGATGTTGACCACGCCCCGCACCCGTATGGGATAGCGGATGTTTGAGCAGGGTTAATAGGATCTCGGCGCTAAGAGGTTGTGAAAATAGCGCCGCAACATGCCGTAAAAACCGCCCCGGAGGGGTGAGCTGTGCGGGAACGCCGGCGCTGTCGTCGGGCAAAATTCCCCAGCGGTCCAAAGTTGACGTGACCTGCCGCGTTAACATCCGGTCAGGTGTGATCAAAGCGGCGGTTGTCCCATCTTCTGCGGCCTGTCGCAGACGCAGCGCAATGGCAAGCGCCTCGTCACGTAAGGACGGAGCGTCAACCATGGTCATTTTGGCGGTGGCGTCACGCAAATCGGGAAGGTCCGGGCCTTCGCTCATCCATTGATGGGTGACGGGGGCAGGGCGCAACGCCAGAGAAATCAGCCGGTTGCGATCGGGGTCAGGGGCCGGAGTACGATCCCATAGCTCAACATCTTGGGGGGCAAGGTCAAGCTGCTGCATCAGTCGGGAAAAGCGAAACTGCGGGTGGTCTTCGCCGGACAGAGGTTCATCCAAACGGTCCCAAACCGCTTGCGGCATGTCGAAATCAAAACCGGGCAGGATGACGGCCCCTTGGGGCAAGGTGGCGACGGCGCGCATGAATTCGGCGGTGGTGCCACGAGAGCCAGTCGACCCGGCAACGATGATCGGGTGTTGGGGGGGGGTGTCCTGCCATTGCGCAAGCCGCAATTGCATGGCCAACCGGTTAAAAGCGGGGGAGTCGGGGGTGCCTTCGTCTTGAAAATAATGCTGAACAATTTTCAGAAAACTAAGTGCGCGTTCCCAATGGCCGGATTGATCGCTGACATCCAGCGCGGCGATGGTTTCGGGGGCAACACCTTCGCCTTGCATCTCTTCCATCAGGCTCGACAGGCTATCGGCCAGATCAAAAAGCGCACTGCGTGGGGCAAGATCAGGCTGTGAATCCAAGAGTTTGGAGATTAGGCCGGTGAGTTCTAGTCGTCTGCGGAGCGCAGGTTCGGGCTCAGGCAACTGCGCGCGAATGATTGGGTCCGCGAGGTCGGTTACCATACGAATTTGTGGCAGCAAACTTGCCGGTCCGGTATCGAAAATGCCGCGCAATCGGCGCGACATGCGTTCGGTGCCGACATAAAGTTCGGTTTGGGCCAGTTCGATTTGAGAGGCAGCGCGGGCCTGAAGACCCGCAACAAGCGATTTGGCGAAATCAACACCGGGTGGCAGGGCAAATAAACGAGGGCCAGAACCATTAAACACGTTGCAACATCTCCTCAGCGAGCTGAATGCCTTCGGGGTGGCCAACATCACACCATTTTCCGGGGTAGGAAAGGCCGCATAACCGGCCGTGGCTTGCCATTTTGTTCCACAAAAGGTTGAGCGAGAACACCGTATCAGGAATATCCGTTAGCCCGTCCGTCTTGATGATTTGGGCACCGGTGTAAACGAGGTCACCTTTGCGATGCAGTTGCCCATCATCAGATAGGCGAAAATCGCCGCCGCCCTTGCGCCCAATCGCGTTTCGCAGCGGTACGCAGAGCAAAAGCGCGTCCATTTTGTCTGGGTTCCAGGCTTGTGTCAGAAGGTCCAAACCATTGGGGCCGGACCAAACCGCATCCGTGTTCAGAGTGAAAACCGGATCAGGGCCAAGTAGCGGCATGGCGTGTCGCAACCCACCGCCGGTGTCCAAGACGTCGGGTGTTTCATGTGAGACAATGAGGTCTTTGCCCTTGGCATAGCTTTCGATTTGGTCGGCATGATAATGCGCGTTGACGACACGGGTTGGAATGGACGCGGTTAGGCCCAATGCGTGATCAAGAAGCGGCTTTCCCGCCACCGGGATAAGCGGCTTGGGGCAGTTTTTGGTCAGTGCGCCCATACGCGTGCCAAATCCGGCGGCAAAAAGCATTACGGCGTTGGGCATAGGGATTTCAACCTTTGTAAGACGTCTGGCGTCGGAGGCGGCAAAGCCTTGTCCAAGATGGATTTGATCGGGGCCAAAGCGGGATGTTGCAGGTCGGTTTGCAGATGCGCCCAAACCCGCGGGATCAGGTCAACGTAGTGAGGTTTGCCACGGGTCGCCGCCAGCCGGGCAAAAACGCCGAGAATACGTAGGTTGCGTTGGGCCCCCAGCACGCTCAGTGATGTGCGAAAACCGGTTTCACCCTGCGATGAATTGGCAAGATAATGATCGATACAGGCCTTGGCAGTGGCGGGGCGCACATCGCGGCGGGCGTCTTCGATCAGGGAGATCAGATCATAGGCGCGATGGCCAACCAAAGCATCCTGAAAATCGAGAAGGCCCGCTTTGGCCGCGCCTTTGCGGTCAGGTAGCCAGAGGATATTTTCGGCGTGGTAGTCACGCATAATCATGACGTTACACGGTGCGCCGTGTTTTTCCAGAATCGGGATAAACGCCGTGATTGCTTGGTCGCGATAGGCTGAACCGTCCGCGCCCGCCCCGGCGGCGTAGCAGTCAAACGCCAAATCCGTCATCTGAGCTAGCGTTTGCGGCGACGCGATGGGGATGTCGGGCGGGGCCGGATGTTGGTGCAACTCCAACAGCGCATCAACAGCGGTCAGATACAGGATTTTCTCCATGTCAGGATCAGAGGCCAGGTTGGCAATTAATCCATCGCCCAAGTCTTCTAGCAACAACAACCCCGGCGCTTGCGCCAAAATCAGAGGGGCACTGAGACCCAGACCGGTCAGGTGGCGAGATAGCCGGGCAAAAAGATCTACGTCCCCGTCAGAGTCTTGCATCATAATCGCTGATTTCCCGTTTAGGGATAGGCGTTGATATTGGCGGGTGGACGCATCGCCGGCCAAAGGTTTGGCGCTGGCGTGACCCCACCCTGCTTGGTCAAGAAATTTCATCATGACATCAATCCGGTCATCAATTTGGTCCAACGGGGGGCCGACCACGTGACGGTTAGATCGCGCCGGTCATCTTGATAACTATCTGAAAAAGTTAAGTGAAGGGCGTCTTGCGGGGTGAGCTCTTCGAGCTTGTCCGGCCACTCCACAAGGCAGATCGCCGTCTCAAACGCGTCGGTGAGACCAAGTTCAACACAGTCATCCGCCGAGCCCAAGCGATAGAGATCGGTGTGCCAAACCTCGCCGGCGGGGGTGTCGTAGACCTGAACCAAGGTGAAAGTGGGCGAGGGGACGTCCTCGGGCGGGTCTTGCAATGACTGGATCAAGCTGCGGGCAAAATGGGTTTTCCCGGCCCCAATTCCGCCCTCTAGCAACAAAACATCGCCGGGGGTCAAGGCGGGTGCCAAGGCGCGCGCCAAATCGGTTGTAGCGTCGGGCGAAGAAAGGGTGGTTGTGATGCGATGCGTGGTCATGGCGCGAAGATACCGTGCCACACCCGCGCTGCAAGGGCGATCAGCTGTTGACGATCTCAGACTGGCTTTCTTTGATCAAAGCACGTTCTTCAATGGTGAATTTGACCATGGTCGCCCCCGCAGCGACGGGCTCAATATGGCATTGAACCGCTTCACCGGTGGTTAGGGCCAGCTGCGCTGTCCACGCGCTTCGGTCCCGTAGGGTCAACACAAATTCGCGCAGTTCCGACCAAATTGGGCTGGGTTCGCAGGCGGCTTGCCAGTCTTTGGTCGCGTCAACGATGGTGATTTCGGCAAAGGCGCTGTCGGGGTCACATTTCCACTGTTTTCGATAGGCTGAGTTGCTAAAGGTCAACACGCCAAGCCGCGAAAACACCGCAACAGAGTCGCTAAAGCAGTCAATCACCGATTGGGTCAATTCAAGTTCTGAGCGGAAACGACGGGTCAATGAAATCTCAGCGCTGATGTCTTCGATCAAAAAGGCCACGGCCCCATCTGGATGCGGGCGACCGGTGATTTTGTAGGTTAATCCCGACGGCAAGGTCCAAGTTTCGCAATACCTGTCCTCTCGTGCGGCAGAGACAACATTGGTTAGCTTTTCTTTCCACGAGGAATAGTTTTTGGGTTCGGGCATCATGCGGTTTTCGCGCATGTGGTCGAAAAAGCTAAGCAAATTGGGTTTGGAGCTTAAAAAATCCACAGGAAGGTGGGTTAGGTCGACAAGTGCGGGGTTAAACAATACCAAGCGCCGCTCACGGTCAAATACCGCCAATCCGATGGGCAAATGGGCAAATGTTTTGGTCAGTGTTTGGACAAAATTGCGCTGCGCCATTTCTGCTTCGACAAGATTATCGATGCTGCAGGCGAAGTGCATCCAACCAAAATTATAAGGTTGTGAGCTCACTTCGTACCAACGCCGACTACCGTCATCGCACGGCAGGCTAACTCGGGATGAACGCGGGCTGTTGGTTGTCGGCGGTGCCAGTTCGAACGGGCAATCCCGGCCAACTGTGTTGCCGGTATCTTTGCAGATTTTCGCATAGGCCGGGTTGTGCCAGATCACTGCTCCCTTTTGATCCATTTCCCAAATCGGATTGGGGGACGTTTCAATCGCGGCCTCAAGACGTTGGTTTCGCGACTCTTTGCGCCTGAATTCAAAGGCTTGCTCGGGGGACAGCGGTTGGCTTTTTATCTCAAGTCGGACCGAGTCGTTTTGCTGAGTTAGTGTCAGGGTCGTTTCACCGTCAGCTTCAGTGAAATAAGTTTTTGTCTCATTGGGTAGCGCATCGGGAAGATCAGGAAATTGCTCTGACAAATCCTCTTTTATTTCCGCCCAAGAGACACCGTTCAGAAACGTCCGATCAAGTATGTCGGCGGCGCTTTCCGTGCTATCGACCACGATGCCATTCCTGAAAAGGATAGCGATTTGCGAGGAAACAGGGCCGTAGGTGGGGACCGTTTTCGGTTTGAAAACGTACCATGACAGGATCGCAGCACCGGCTAAAACAGCAAGTCCTGCGCCGATCCCGACACCGATGGCCATTATTTCGTTCACGATCCCCGACCTTTCAACAAATTGGCTCTTCCTAATATATCAATACTGGTTAACAGCGAGTTAAGGTGTATATCGCAACCTTAGGTAGAGTCAAATTTTGATTGGCTGGTTTTCCCCCACACCCATTCCGATCTCTAGCGGAATCGGAACAATCAACGCGCGTGGCCAAACGACCTCAACTATCGCGCCCTTGCGTTGCCCGGTGCTCCGGTCAGATTGGTAGGGGTCAGATGCGTTGGCAAAGCTAAGCTCGGCACCGGTGCGTTCCAGCAGTGTTTTGGCGATAAAGAGGCCCAAACCCATGCCTTCATACTCTGGGCGCGCCTTTTTTTCCCCCTCGCTCCGACGCCGGCGCATGAAGGGATCCCCGATCCGCCCGATGAGATGAGGTGGGAAACCGCGCCCGTCGTCGACGATTCTGATTGAGATGATGTCTTCGGTCCAGAGGGCTTCAATCCAGACAGAAGTGCGGGCAAAATCTACGGCGTTTTGCACCAGATTGCGCAACCCATGGATGATTTCCGGTTGCCTGAGAATCTGTGGTTGCGCATTTTCACCCCCTGGTCCGGGGCCATCTTCTATTAATATTTCTTTCCCGCGATCCTGATGTGGCTCGGCTGCTTCGCGAATGACTTCAATCAATGGGGCTTGGCGCATATGCAAATCGTCTTTGCCCGCCCGCCCCATAGATCGCAAAATATCGCGGCATCGATCCGCTTGTTCGCGGATCAATTCGGCGTCTTCTTTTAGCTCGGGCCGATCTTCCAACTCATCAACCAGCTCGGAGGATGTTAACTTGATCGTTGCCAAAGGCGTTCCCAACTCATGTGCAGCCGCAGCAACAACGCCACCCAGATCATTCAGTTTCTGCGCGCGCGCTAAGGCCATTTGCGTCGCGGCCAGTGCATCAGACATGGAGTGCATTTCAAGCGTTATCCGCCGAGAATAGAGCGAAATAAACAGCAACGCGATACAGATCGCGATCCATTGACCAAAGACGAAAATGTCGGGGATACGCAGAACAAACCCATCTTCTGTGCGCAAGGGCAGGTGAAAATTCACCATCAGAGTCACAAGAACAAGTGCCGTTGATCCGAGGATAAGCGTCGAACGCAGAGTCAAAACAGAGGCAGACACAGTCACGGGCCCAAGCACAAGCAGGGAAAACGGATTGTTTAAACCACCGGTCAAATAAAGCAGGAAACACAGTTGCAAAAGGTCAAACATGACCATCAAGAAGTTTTCCGTTTCGCTTAACCGCTTGTTTTCCGGAAACACAAAGATCGCGATAAGGTTGCCTATGATCGACACACCAATAGCGAGGTAACACAGGCCCAATTCGAGTTGCAGATTGTACATGCGTTGCGCGACTGTGATCGCGGTGATCTGTCCAACAATCGCAACCCACCGCAACAAAATCATCGTGCGCAGGCGAATCCAATTGCTGCGTTGGTCTTCGCTGATCAGGCCGAGTTCACTTTGTGTCATATGTGCCCTTTCGCCCCTTGCGCGGGGTGCCCCAAGTGTTACCTGTGCCTGAGTTCGATTGAAAGGGAGAGAGCCATGTCTCGTTTGGCTGCCATATCCGCCTCTGTTGCTGTTGTCGCATTGATTGGTGCAACGGCTTATATGACGTTGGGCAATTCGTCGGATGATCCGTTTGAGCAATGCCGCACGGGCGCCGTTGCCGGCGGTGGAGCCGCGATTGGCGGACCGTTCACCTTGGTGAACTCCGAAGGCCAAACTGTGACCGATGTGGATGTGATCACCGAACCGTCACTGATCTATTTCGGCTATACGTTCTGCCCGGATGTTTGCCCGTTCGATAGCGCGCGCAATTCCGAAGCGGTTGATCTTTTGGCCGAACGCGGAATTAGTACGACACCGGTTTTCATTTCGATCGACCCAGAACGTGACACGCCCGAAGTTGTTGGCGAATTTGCATATAACAACCATGAAAAGATGATCGGCCTGACCGGATCACCGGAGCAGGTCAAAGCGGCGTCGCAAACCTATCGCACCTATTTCAAAGCCCAGCCGGCCGAGGATGAATACTATTTGGTGGATCACTCGACCTTCACCTATTTGGTGTTGCCCGAGGTCGGATTTGTCGAGTTTTTCCGCCGCGAAACCACTCCGGAACAGATGGCAGATCAAGTTGCTTGCTTTGCAAAGGCCGCGGGAAAGTAGAAACCGGGTTTGACCATGCCATATTACGCATATAATACTTAGCGTTATTGGCGGGATTTCATCCGGGAGGATAGGCTTTGGCGGAACGCAGCATCGAGGAACTCGGCGACGATAGGTCCCTGTTACTAGTGGACGATGACGAACCTTTTCTGCGGCGATTGGCCAAAGCGATGGAAAAACGTGGATTTGATGTGGAAACGGCTGGGTCGGTTGCCGCCGGATCCGCAGTCGCCACCGCGCGCCCCCCGGCTTACGCTGTTGTTGACCTTCGCCTAGAGGACGGCAATGGGCTCGATGTGGTTGAAGTTCTGAGAGAAAAGCGCCCCGACAGCCGCGTGGTCGTACTAACCGGCTATGGCGCAATTGCGACGGCGGTTGCCGCGGTGAAAATTGGCGCGACCGATTATTTGTCCAAACCGGCCGATGCAACCGACATCATGAATGCACTTTTGGCCAAGGGGGATGATCTTCCTCCGCCACCAGAAAACCCCATGAGCGCGGATCGCGTGCGATGGGAGCATATTCAACGGGTGTATGAATTGTGTGATCGCAACGTGTCGGAAACGGCGCGTCGTTTGAACATGCATCGCCGGACTTTGCAGCGGATATTGGCTAAACGCAGCCCACGTTAAGGCGCGATCGGTTTAGAGATCACGCCTTTCTGGTGCTTTAAAGCAACGACAGCTGAGCGCGGGCCGATACGGCTTCGGCTTCTAGCTTGTTTGTTTCCGCGATGTACCAATCAATGCCTGTTTGCCCTTGGGCCTGTGCATCCATCAGCGCGGATTTCGCTTGGCGTGCTTGACTGGCGCTTAGCGTCAGAGCTTGGGCAACGTCACCGCGCACCTGACGAATTTCGGCAAGTCTGGCGTCATAGGCCTGTTGAGACAGGTTCCCTTGGGCCATTTGTTGCTTCATCTGTGCAATTTCGGCATCTTGCTTGGCGACAAGTTCGGCAACACCACCTGAAACGACATCCATTTGATCATTGGTTTTGCGTAGGCTTGGAAGAACGCGGTTCAATTCGACGATCTCAACCCGCTTTTTCGCCTGTGCTTTGCCAGTGGCATTTCCGGCAACGCCGCCGATCACACCGCCGACAAGGGCCGCCTGAGCGCATTGAGCTTTGGAGCCACCAGCAATCGCCAACCCACATCCCGCAACGGCCCCAAGGGCGGCACCCTTGAATGTTGTTTTACGTACGAGGTCTTTGGACATGCGGTCCAATGCTTGGGCCTGATGGGCCAAAGTCCGCTCTTGTTCGGTCTGAACCATCGGCATGGCATCCCGATTCATCGAGGATGCAAAAGGTGTTTTGGTTTGTGCGCAACCTGCGACGGTTAACACAAGAATGGCGGCAAAAGCTGATTTCAGACGAAACACGACTGGTCTCCAAACAAATCTTTTTAGGGGGAAATCCCCTGTTGAAAACTCTATCGCCTGCAATTGGGGCAAGAATGTGGAAGATTTGTTTCTAATGCGCGAAAAATTAACCTTTTGGGCGAACTTACAGGTCGTAGCGCTTCAAAACCTTGTCTACCGCCTCACCGCTGTCCAGGATCACACCCCGTTTCATCGCGTAATCTTCGAACCCCCGGCTTTGATAATACGCAAGGCCGCCGCTGTTGTCGGCGCGAATGTTGGCATTGATCCACCGATAGCCAAGCTGCCGTGCCGCTTCCTTGGTTTTCTCAAATAGCTTGGATCCGATCCCCATCTTGACCCGACCAACCTTGGCAAAAGTCGCGATATCCACGGCCTCGTCCGGGAGATAGGCTTCTGGTTTGATCAGTTGAAATCCCAAAACGTCACCGGCTTCATCTTCGGCGATGTGCCAGGCTGACACATTGGTATCGCTTTGCATCCAATCCCGGAGGTCCTGAGGCGAAACGGGAGTGGTTAATGCCGTTGTCCCACCTTCGGCAATGATCTCATTTAACAAATTTGCCATCGGACGGGCATCTAAGGGGCCAGCGCGGCGCACAGTAATCATGACATGTCCTTCATCAAGGCGGCATGGCGAGCGGTAAAATCTTGTCTTGCTAGAACCGGCGCGCGGAGTTTGATGTGAAGATCGGAAATAAGATCAAGATCAGGCGCGCCAAAAAGCTTGTCGGCTTCGTCTCGGGTGAACCCGGCAATCTCAACCGCTTCCATCCACGCACTGATCCGATCGGCCTTTTTGATCAGCTTTTTAAGCCGAACCGTCGTGGTCGCGCGCAATCCAAACCGAATGTGAATGGCGGCGGTCAATCGTTTGTCGAGCTCTTCGTAATCGGGGCCAACGGCGGCTTTGACCGGTGAAATCATGTCGCCAATCACGTATTCCGGCGCATCATGCAACAGAGCGGTCAAGCGCTCAGCCGTTGTGGCCTTGGGGTGAATTCGGCCAAAAAGTTCCTCGACCAAGAGGGAATGTTCGGCCACCGAATAGGCGAAATCGCCTTTGGTTTGACCGTTCCAACGCGCCACAAAAGCCAAGCCATGGGCGATATCCTCGATCTCGATATCAACAGGAGTGGGATCCAACAGATCGAGTCTGCGCCCCGATAGCATTCGTTGCCATGCCCGTGTCTGCTTTGTTGCCATTCTGCCACCCTCGTTTTGTGTTGCCGCGAAATTGCCACATTTGATGCGCATGCTAAAGGTCTGGGATCACTTGCTGCCGACTTACACGTGACAAGACGTGTTTGGGTTTGTGCCTGATCTGATCCCATATTTGAACCGAGGGGGGCATGTTCCTCTCCCGGCGTGCCCTCCTCATATTCACAGCAATATGAAAGGACCACGTCATGTTCAAACGTCTCATGAATGCCGCCCTCGTTTTCGGAATGGCCGCGATTGCCCCACCCGCATTTGCCCAAACACATTGCGCCCCGCGCGACGTTGTGGTGGAGCGTTTGCAGAAAGCCTATTCCGAACAACTCACCTCTGGCGGATTAACACAAGGTGACCCAGCCAAATCTGTTGTCGAAATCTGGACATCCAAGGAAACGGGATCCTTCACCGTTTTGGTTTCAACGGCCTCTGGCCTAAGTTGCATCGTCGCTGCGGGGACCGAGTTTTTTGAAGCCGCTCCGATCAAGAAGTCGGATGGAATTCCCAGTTAACAAACGCTCTTTGTTCTATTGGGTGTAAAGGAAACGTGAATAGCTTGCTTTGCTGGTTTATGCGCGTTGCCCGCGCGTTCGGGGAATGATAGGCCGTGCGCCAACGGATCAATCAACCGGAGGCAGGCTCATGGCCGCAGATTACATCGTCAAAGACATTGCGCTGGCCGAATTTGGCCGCAAAGAGCTCGACATCGCTGAAACGGAAATGCCGGGCCTGATGGCACTGCGCGAAGAGTTTGGCGAAAGCCAGCCGCTAAAAGGTGCGCGGATCGTCGGGTCGTTGCACATGACCATCCAAACCGCGGTATTGATCGAAACGCTGGTTGCCTTGGGGGCCGATGTGCGCTGGGCGTCGTGCAACATTTTCTCGACCCAAGACCACGCAGCCGCGGCGATTGCCGAGGCAGGAGTTCCTGTTTTCGCCATCAAAGGTCAGTCGCTGGTTGAGCATTGGGATTACCTTGATAAATCCTTCATGTTCCCAGAAGGGGCTAATCTTATCCTAGACGATGGCGGCGATGCGACGCTTTATGTGTTGCTGGGTGCGCGCGTTGAGGCAGGCGAAGTGGATTTGATCGAAATTCCGACTTCGGAAGAAGAAGAAGCCATCTTTGCTCAGATCAAAAAGCGCATGGCCGCCAGCCCCGGTTGGTTCACCAAAACGCGCGAAGCGATTTTGGGTGTGTCCGAAGAGACAACCACCGGCGTTCACCGCTTGTATGATTTGGCGAAAAACGGTCAGCTGCCGTTCCCGGCGATTAACGTCAACGACAGTGTGACCAAGTCGAAGTTCGACAACAAATACGGTTGTAAAGAATCTCTGGTCGACGGGATTCGTCGTGCCACCGACACCATGATGGCCGGTAAAGTCGCGGTTGTTTGCGGTTATGGCGATGTTGGCAAAGGCTCTGCGGCGTCGCTGGCCGGTGCTGGTGCCCGTGTGAAAGTGACCGAAGCCGATCCGATTTGCGCCCTTCAGGCGGCGATGGACGGTTTTGAGGTTGTTTTGTTGGAAGACGTTGTCGATTCTGCCGATGTGTTCATCACCACAACCGGCAACAAGGACGTGATCCGCATCGAGCATATGCGCGAGATGAAGAACATGGCCATCGTTGGCAACATCGGTCACTTTGACAACGAAATTCAGGTTGCCTCGCTCAAAAACCACAAATGGACCAACATCAAGGACCAGGTGGACATGATCGAAATGCCATCCGGCAACAAGATCATCCTGCTGTCCGAGGGTCGTTTGTTGAACCTTGGCAATGCCACCGGGCACCCGTCTTTTGTGATGTCGGCGTCCTTTACCAACCAAGTTCTGGCACAGATTGAGCTTTGGACAAATGGCGACGAATACAAGCCGGGCGTGTTCATTCTCCCTAAGCATTTGGATGAGAAAGTTGCGCGCCTACACTTGGGGCGGATCGGTGTTAAACTGACCGAGCTGTCGGCAGAGCAGGCGGCCTATATTGGGGTCAAACCCGAAGGCCCGTTCAAGCCAGAGCACTACCGCTACTAAAAAGACCTAAGGACCCGGTGATTGACCGGTGTTATCGGGGCCAAGGTGAGCGACGATTGTGTCGATCAGCTTGGCCCTTTTTACTGGCTTGGCCAAAAACCCATTCATTCCCGACGCGCGACATGCTTTGCGGTCCTCCGGTAAAGCGTTGGCGGTCAGCGCCAAAATAGGTGTGTTCCGGGAGCTTTGTTTTTCTTCGATCATCCTGATTAACTGTGTCGCCTCATGTCCGTTCATTTCCGGCATGGCGATATCCATCAACACAAGATCAGGGTGCAGTGTTTCAAACATCTCGACGGCTTCAAGGCCGTTATTGGCCAAATTGATATTGGCCCCGGTGTTTTTAAGCAGCTTTTGGACAACGAGTTGATTGGTTCGATTGTCCTCAGCCAAGAGGATGCGAACCTTGGACAAATCTGGGTCTTGTGAATTGATTTTGGTGTTTGGCTGTTTTCCAAAACTTTGATCCAGAGCGCGGCAGAGCGCCGTGCTAAACTCTCGGAGTTTGATGGGCTTGCGGAACGACCCCGAAAACCCCCGCTGTTTGATTTTGTTGGAAGAATGATCGCGATCGGCACGCAGCATTATAATGCAAGGAAGATCGGTGATAGATTTCATCTCATCCATCAAGTCAGCGCTATTCTTGTCACCAATCCCGTGGTCAATCAGGCAAAGATCCGGTTGAATACTCTGATTTTTCAGGGTTTCGAGCATTTCCAACGCGCTGCGACCGGATGGGCACGCCACGGGTTGCGCCCCAAAGAGGCGGAGCGTTCTGCATAGTGACCGGCTCATGCTCTGGCGGCTTTCTGCTATCAAAACACGCTTGCCCGCGAGCAAATCCTGTGACCTATTCCAGTACTCTTGGCTGTCTTTTGAGCATTCAATCTGTTTGAGGGGCAGGCGTATCTCAAATTCTGACCCCATCCCAAGGTCAGAGACCGCGGATAGGGAACCGCCCATCAATCGCGTCAGTTTGGATGTGATCGTCAAGCCAAGTCCAACGCCATCAAAGCGTCGGGTTGCGCCGTTTTCGATCTGGGAAAAAGCCTCAAAAATCTTATCAAGCTGGTCTTCTGCTATGCCAACACCGGTATCCGATACAGTTATAGTGACTTGACCGTCTTGAGTGTTTCCCAGCGAAATGCTGACATGACCGGCCATCGTAAATTTCGCGGCGTTGCCGACTAGGTTTAACAAGCATTGGCGTATACGCGCAGCGTCCCCTTCAAAACACAGCGTGTCGGGCATTTCGCTGTCGACGGTGATTTCGACAGATTTTGCCGAAAGTGAGGACGCAAAAATAGTGGCAACATCTTCACCCAGTTGGCGCAAGTTGAACGGTGTGTTGACCAGCTCGAGTTGACCGGATTCAATCTTGGAGAAATCAAGCAGATCATTGATGATGCGCAGCAGAGCGGTTGAGCTTTGAGATATCGTGGAAACGATGGATCGTTGTTCAGAATTCAACTCTGATCGTTCCAACAAATCAAACATGCCGATGACGCCATTCATCGGCGTTCTAAGTTCATGGCTCATCTGAGCAAGGAACGCAGATTTTGTTTGTTCTGCTTTTTCCGCCCGTTGGCGGGCCTGTCGCAGATGCAGAACCAGTTTCCTTAGTCGAAACCAAAACGCCAGAACAATCCCAAACGGAATAATCATGGCCGCCACAATCAACAGCCCAATGGTCAAAATCAGTTTGGTAAACAGTGTCCGTACATCAACCGCCGCATCTGTCACATCAAGATAGGCTTCGAACACGCCGGCAAGCTGCCCATCAATGAAAATAGGAATATAGGATTCGGCAAAGTGATCCGGTGCGCTCAGGTCATGGGACCCATCACATATCTCTGTCGCCGGTTGCCCAGTTGTCAGTACATGATGAAGCGGTGTGCTTGCCCCTAAATGGGTGTCGTGCGGATCACTTGAAATCTCGCTATGTCCGGATTCCAAGACAAGCTGCCCCTGAAGATTAAATAGTTTGAATCGAAATACGTCAGAGGAATTGCGATAGTTTTCAAGGCGATCCTGTTCTTCCGCGGACAAGGGTGTTCCACTTAACCAGCCTTCAATCTGAGATTCCTCTGCGGTTAAAATGCGAAGCCACATTTGCGCAGACTGTTCTGCGCGCGCGGTCATCTCTCCTTGGGCAGCGGAAAAGCTAAGCCGACTACCGAGCCAAAGGCACAGAGCTAAGGCGACAAAAGACGCGAAAAAGACAGTTAGAGTTCGGCGCATTCAGACAAGTACCTATTCGGCGTCTGACTTTGTTAAACGGTCCTTGTTAACGAGCCCTGAAGTGCGACAAAGAAGAGTTGTGTCAGAGGCAGATAACTGCAGTCAATTATCTGAATTTGATAAGTGCCCCTGCCGAGGTTTTGAGCTGGATCGGCAGGGGGCGTTTGTCAGAGAGCGTCACCAAAACCGAAGGTTTCAGTGACATAATCGATGTCTTTGTCACCGCGACCTGACAGGTTGATCAGGATTGACTTGCCCGGATTTTTAGGCGCTTCGCGTTGGGCAAAGGCCACAGCGTGGGCGCTTTCTAGGGCGGGAATGATGCCTTCGTGACGGCTTAGGTCGTAAAACGCCTTGAGCGCCTCTTTGTCGTTGGCGGCGGTGTAGTTTGCCTTGCCTGTACGATAAAGGTGGGCGTGTTCCGGGCCGACGCCGGGGTAATCAAGGCCCGACGCCACGGTGTGAACCGGCGCGGGTTCCCCGGCTTCGTCCTTGAGAACCATGGTGCGGAACCCGTGAATATCGCCGTCTTCACCATAGGTGATCGTGGCGGCATGTTCGCCCAGTTTGGATGATGTTCCGAGCGGCTCAACACCGTAAAGTTGGACGTCATCTTCGATGAACCCAGCAAAGAGGCCCATTGCGTTCGACCCACCGCCAACACAGGCGGCCACGATGTCTGGAAGCTCGCCAGTCATCTCAAGGAATTGTTCCCGCGCTTCGATGCCAACGATATGTTGGAAATCACGCACCATCATTGGGAAGGGATGCGGGCCGACCACAGAACCGATTGCAAATAGGGCTTGATCCGCTTGTGGAACATAGGCCTGAAAGGCGCTATCAACCGCCTCTTTGAGCGAGCGACCGCCAAAGCCAACCGGAACAACCGTCGCGCCAAGAAGTTTCATCCGGGTGACGTTGGGCGCTTCTTTTTCGATGTCGATCTCACCCATGTGGATCTCACATTCCATGCCGAAATAGGCGGCGGCAGTCGCCAGCGCGACGCCATGTTGACCGGCCCCGGTTTCCGCCATCAGCTTGGTTTTACCCATGTGCTTGGCCAAAAGCGCCTCGGCCATACAGTGGTTAAGCTTGTGTGCGCCAGTGTGGTTCAGGTCTTCGCGCTTGGCGTAAATCTGGGCACCACCAGCTAGATCGGACAGGTTTTTGAGATGGGACACCGGGGTTGGACGGCCCTGAAAATGCTTGCGGATATAGCGCAGGTCGCGAATGAACTCGGACGATTTGGAAATCTTCTCATAGGCTTCGCGGATTTCCTTGAAATGCGGCTCAAGCGGCGGCGGTAATTGCGCCCCGCCATAGTCGCCAAAGAACCCATCCGCGTTGGGCGTGTTTTTCAAATAAGATGTCATGATGTGCCTCCCACTTTTCTGGCGCTCAGGTTGGCCGCAGCCTAACCCGATGAGCAAAGTGGGAAATTGACGCATGTCATGATGTTAGAGAAGAAACAAACCCTTCGCGGATGACGTCGGGGTCATAGGCTTTGCGCGCGAAAACCTTGCGCAACATCGGTTCGAAATGCTCTAGCGGCTGCATGTCGTAATCAGGATCAAAAGAAGACTGATCCCAGCGCTCGCAAAAGGCAGCGCAACTTTGAAAGCAGGGGTGATCCTTGAATTGATCACGGGCGTTTTCATCCCAGTTATAGTGATGCGCATAGTAGAGCATCTGAAAAATGCCGTGATGTTCAACGACCCATGCGACATCCCATCGAACAAAGGGGCGGATCACCTCGGCACTAAACCGATCGTGGTTTTGTGGGGCCAACCCGTCGCCGATGTCATGCAGCAAGGCCCCAACGATCCAATCGATATCGGCCCCATCCCGTTCGGCCCGTGTGGCGGATTGAAGACCATGCTCAAGCCGGTTGACTTTGTAGCCTTCGAGGCTGACCTCCCCTTGGCGACGAAGTTCATCAAGGATGCGATCCGCGGTCATGGCCAAATAGGGTTTTTCGAGCTTTTGCAGCAAAAGATATTCGTCCTTGGTCCCGTCTTTCATCTGGGTAAAGGAGACTTGGTTGTCTTGCATTGCGGAACACCTCTGCTGGCCTTGTTGGTCAGGATCAGTTTTGCGGTGTCTATGTGCGCAGTCTTGACCATCTCCGACCAAAACGCGTCGCGCCCCGCACATGGGAAAGCGCGGGTGTTTTTATCATTGCCTGCCTGTGAATAACCATTAATCTTGCGTCAGATGGCCAAAAGGGCCTTCAATACCAAGTTAAACGGGGTGTGGGACCCCGATATGAGGGAGTTACCTATGGGCAAGCGCGACGAGCTAATTGCGAAATACGCGGACGATCTGAAAAACAAATGCGGCATGGAGCCAGACATGGACCTGCTGACCAAAGTCACCATTGGCTGCGGCCCGGCGATTTACAACGACGACGCCTCGACTGTTGCTGGGTCGCAGGAATCTGAACTTGAAACAGTGAAAAACAACTTCCTGATCAAGAAGCTTGGTCTAGCTGATGGCCCCGAGCTTATGGATGCGATCCAGCAGGCGATCGCAACCTATGGCAAATCCGAGCGCAACAAATACCGCGCGGTGTTCTATTACCTTCTGGTCAAACAGTTCGGCAAAGAGTCGGTTTACGGCTAAGTAAGTTGACAAGCGATTTAACAAGGCCCCTGAATTTCGGGGGCCTTTTGTTTTGGGAGAATACTATGATCGAAACCACCTGTCATTGCGGTGCGGTTCGCATCAAATTTAATGACACGCCTGAATTTTCCGTGTCCTGCAATTGTTCAGTCTGCCATCGACTTGGCACACATTGGATTTACTCGGATCGGCCGAATATTACTATCAAAGGCGCAACCAAAGCCTATGCATATGGTGATAAGAACCTTGCCTTTCATAGCTGTGTGACCTGTGGATGTACGACCCATTGGGCCAATTTGAAGGAGCCGGAGTCCGGGCGTATGGCCGTAAACCTAAAGCTGGCGGATCGCGAAATCGGCGCTCAGATACCGTTACGTCACTTTGACGGTGCCGATACATGGCGTTTCGTGGATTAAGAAGGTGTGAGTGTTTTCAAGCCGTTTCCATGCACAATTACCTGAAATTGCAGGTATTCGGAGTTTGCTAGGACACGGGTGTTTGGCTATGTTGAAAAAGAACCGGCTAGAAGGCTGGGACCAAGTTTCAGTTACACGTGTGGTGCGTAGGGAGCACGTGGGTGGACGGAGGGTTCCGGTATGTACCGGTGCCCTCCGTCATAAATTCTAGAACAATGTCAACACCACCCCCATGATGGCGCAGGCGATGGTCGCGTACCCGCCGTCAATCAGGGTGAGTTTTTTGGGCCGATTGCCATAGGCATTGTTGATCGCAATCCAAGGTGTGATGAAAAACAATCCAATCCCGATGCCGGAAATCAGGCCTTTGCCCAAGGTATCGATACTGGCAAGCTCGAACACATGGCGCATCATTCCCGCCACAACCAGCTGCATCAAAAACGTTCCGACATAGAGCATCGGGTTGGCCCCGTTGACCGGCTGACCCTGATCATTGCGGGGCACGCCGGATGCCTCCATCCACGGTTCGGCCAGTTTCATGTAATAGGCCGACCCGGCCGCAAACGATGCGACGGCTGCCACAAGCACATTGATAATTTCGAGCATTCTGCCCCTCCTGTTCGTCAAAAGACGTCTCGCAAGGGCAGTTTGCCGCAGCTTGTCCCGCGCGCCTAGGGGGAAATCCCGGCCAGTGTGCAGATCAGCGCCCATTCCGTCTCTGTCACGGGCTGAACGGATAGTCGGGAATTTTTGACCAAAACCATTTCGGACAAGTCGGGATGGGCCTTGATGTCGTCCAAGGTGACAGGCGTTTGAACCGGGTGTACCGCACGGATGTCGACACAGTCCCAGCGGTCGTCGTCGGTTGTGCTGTCGGGGTGCGCCTCGGCGCAGACTTCGACGACACCGACCACGGCTTTTTCTTTTTGCGAATGATAGAAAAAGCCGCGATCCCCAATGGACATCTCACGCATAAAATTGCGCGCCTGATAATTGCGGACGCCGTCCCATTCTTCGCCGGTGTCACCCTTGGCGACCTGTTGATCCCAAGACCACGTGGATGGCTCTGATTTGAACAGCCAGTAACGCATCAGATCACCTTGTTCCAAACGATCAGTTCAGTCGATTCAAACAGGCCGGCCTTGTTGTAGGGATCATGGGCAACCCAATCTTGGGCGGCGGCCATGTCATGAAGATCGAGGATCACGAGAGAGCCGCACATCTCTCCGTTGTCATCCATCAATGGCCCGGCTTGGGCAACATTTGTGGCCTTTAGGTATTCCACATGGGCGGGGCGGTTTTCCTGACGGATGGCCAACGCGCCGGGTTTATCCTTGGCGATCAAAGCGATAAGCATGTTTATTCCTCTTTCAACGGGCGAGATAGCAATTGGGTCATAACGTCATCTACGGTTACACGCCCTTGGGTCAAGGCGGCGACGGCGTGACAAATGGGGAGCGATAGGCCGGTGTCGATAGCAATACGGTCCATGGCCTGCGCAGTGGCGGCCCCTTCGACGGTGATGGCGGGGTCAAACGCTTGTTTGCGCCCCAAAGACAAGCCGAGCCGGTAGTTTCGCGACAGTTCAGACGTGCAAGTCAGCGCCAAGTCACCAAGGCCGGACAGCCCAGCCATCGTTTCGGGCCGCGCGCCTTGGGCGGCGGCAAAGCGGGTCATTTCGGCAAACCCGCGGGTCATCAATGCAGCGCGCGCACTGTCGCCAAGCCCGGCACCAATCGCCGCGCCACAGGCAATCGCCATAACGTTTTTCAGCGCCCCCCCAAGTTCGGCACCAATGGTGTCGGTGCTGCGATACAGGCGAAGGTTTGGGGTCGCGAGTCGATGCTGAACCTGTTTGCCCATGTCATCATCGGAGCAGGCAAGCGTCAGAGCGGTTGGCAATCCGCGCGCAATGTCATCGGCAAAGCTCGGCCCGGTCAAAATAGCGGCGGTCGCGTCTGGCTTTGCAGCGGATAAAATCCCCACTGGTCCGCGCCCGGTTCGCAGATCAACACCTTTGCAACACGCGACCAAGGCCTTGTCAGTGAGGTCGGAATTGATGCGGTTTAGGAGGCCGGATAGGCTTTGCATCGGTGTTGAAAACAACAGCACGTCATTGGTGACGGCTCGGTCAAGATCTTGAGTGATTTGGATGTTTTGGGGGAGTTTGTGCCCCGGCAATTTTGGGCTTTCACCCGTAGCCAAAAGGTCCGAAATATCCCGCGCCCAAAGGGTCACCGGGCCATTTTGCGCCAAGGAAATGGCCAAGGCGGTGCCAAAAGCTCCGGCTCCGAGAACTGAAACACTCATGCTTTTGCGCCTTTCTTTCCCGATCCAATCAGCGGTTTTGCATTTTGATCCAAAGGCCATCTTGGACGCGCTGAAAGAGTCATGTCACTGGTTTTTCCAAGAGCCAATAATTCTGACCCAGCGTAGGCAATCATCGCGGCGTTATCGGTGCAAAGCGCAAGCGGCGGTGCGGTAAAACGTATGTTGGAAGTGGCGCAAACAGTCTCTAACCCGGCACGAAGCGCCATATTTGCCGCTACGCCGCCCGCAACGGCCAAAGCGGGGTCCGAAGGGTGTTCGTCAAGGTATGCTGTGATGGCACGGCGGGTCTTTTCGACAAGAACGTCGCGCACAGCGGCTTGAAACCCGGCGCAAAGATCATTGCGATCTTGTTCGGTTAATCCGCCCTGATCGGCGATGATCTGATCGCGTTGACGCAGCAATGCCGTTTTCAAACCCGAGAAAGACAGGTCACAACCGGGGCGATCAAGCAACGGCCGTGGAAAACGAAACCGCTTTTCATCACCCTTCTTTGCGGCCGCTTCAACCGATGGACCACCGGGTTGCGGAAGGCCCAAAAGCCGGGCGGTTTTGTCAAAGGCTTCGCCGGGGGCGTCATCAATTGTGCCGCCAAGACGGGTGAAATCGTCAACGCCTCGCACGATTAGAAACTGACAATGCCCCCCAGAAACCAGCAGCATTAAGTAAGGGTAAGCAAGGCCATCGGTCAGGCGCGGCGTCAAGGCGTGCCCGGCCAAGTGGTTCACCCCAATCATGGGCTTGTTGAGACCAGCGGCGAGACCCTTGGCCATCATGACGCCGGACAACACCCCGCCGATCAAACCGGGGCCAGCGGTGACGGCAATGGCGTCTATCTCTTGAAGCGAGGTTCCGCTTTCTTTCACGGCTTGCACAATGGCACCGTCCAGCCGTTCGGCATGCGCGCGCGCGGCAATTTCCGGGACAACGCCGCCAAAATCCGCATGAAGCTGGGTTTGGCCCAAAACCACCGAGGAGAGCACATCGCGCCCCCGTAACACCGCGGCTGCGGTATCATCACAGCTGCTTTCCAGCCCAAGTATCAGGGGAGGTGTCATCCGGTCTTTCCGTTGCGTTGCCGACGGGCAGGGAGTACCACCCACAAAGGCGCGCGACAATCCCGGAGCGAGAATGCACAAGCCCAAGCCCATTTTGCTGATGACCCGACCGGAGGCGGCGGCACAGCGATTCTTGGCTAATTTGGGCGGGGCGTGGGCGTGTGAGACCATTCTTTCGCCGCTTATCGGGATCGACTATGTGCCCGAAAAGCCGAGTTTGGATGGCGTGCGTGGGTTGATATTCACATCGGCGCATGGGGTTGCGGCGCTCGGGAATACGGCCGATGGACCGCCCCTTCCTGCTTATGTTGTTGGTCAAAACACTGCACAGGCAGCACGCGATAGTGGCTGGGACGTGAGGCAGGTTTACCAGAATGCCGATGCTTTGGTGCGCGCGTTGATAGCGACGCTTCCGCCCGCGCCTTTGCTGCATATTCGAGGGGTGTATGCACGGGGGGATGTGGCGGCGCGGTTGAGTGACGCCGGAATCAGAACAATTGACGCGATTTTGTATGATCAGCCGGAAATACCCCTATCAAAAGCCGCGCGTGATGCTTTGGTCGGAGAAATCCCCGTGATTGCACCGGTATTTTCGCCCAGAACGGCGGCACTACTGGCAAAAAACCGCATTAAAGCGCCGCTTCTTGTCGCGGCTATGAGCGAAGCTGTGGCCAAGCCGCTCTTGTCGCTGCATATAACAGAGTTGAAAATTGCGGTACGACCTGAGTCGGCAGAGATGACGCGTTTGGTGACGGATCTGTTGAAGTCGGCCAGTGCATGGGATTATGGGCCTGGGCATTAACCGGGTGTGTTGAAAGGGTGGCGGAACGTGGCAAAGTCCAAAAGAGGCAAGACTGTTAGAACTCAGTCCAAAGCCGAAGAGAGTGTTGAAACGGTTGAGACAAACACAGAGGCTGTGGTTGAGGATACCGTTCAAGACGTGGCCGATGCGGCAGAAAACCTGTCCGATGACATCCCCGCCGAGGTTGATGCCGTCGCAGAAGATAACGTCGATGACGTTGTGAGCGATGAGCCGATTGAAGAGGTCGCGTCTGAGCAAGACCCTGAAACGGCCCCTGTTGCCGAAGAAGGCACCGCTGAGAAAGACGCTCCGGTAGAGGAGGATGTGCCTGCGGCTGATGAGCAAGCCGATGAGGTCGTTGATCTTGTTGATGAAGCCACCCAAGCGGAGTTGGTTGAACCAGAAACGACGCCTGAACCTCAGGTGATCCGCGAAACAACCGTTGTTAAGAAAAGCGGTTTCATGTCGACGGCGCTTGGTGGTGTTGTTGCGGCGGCGCTGGGCTTTGGTGCGGCGCAGTTCACCGATGTGCAATTGCCGTTTGCGCCGGCTCCGGCTCCGAACCCCTTTGAAGAAGAAGCGCGTACAGCCCTGACGTCTCAGGGTGAACAGATTACCGCGCTGACATCTCAGGCGGAGGAGACAAAGAAGGCGGTTGAGATCCTTGATCTAACTCCGATCACGGCCTCTATCGCCGGGATCGAAGACAAGATCGCCGGGACGGACACCACGCTAAAGGCCATCGGGGATGAGCTTGCCGGCTTTGACAGCCGGTTGACAGCCATCGAAAAAGCGCCTCTGGCCGATGCGGTTTCACCTGAATCGATTGCCGCCTATGAGCGGGAGCTTGATGCGCTACGCAAGTCGATCACCGATCAACAAGCCGCCCTAGAAGAGCAAAAGGTCGAGATTCAAGCCATGGCCGCCGAAGCCATGCAGGCCGAAAGCAATGCTGAAGAAAAAGCCACCTTGGCCGCTAGCCGTGCCGCGTTGGCCGAAGTCACAGCGCTTGTTCAGTCCGGAAAACCCTTTGCCGCGCCTTTGGCGGTTCTAGAAGGCAATGGCGTTTCCGTCCCTGATGCGCTTGCTGCGGTTGCCGCAGATGGGGTTCCGACGCTTGCTTCCCTAACGGGTGAGTTTCCCGACGTTGCCCGCAAAGCTTTGACGGTTGCCCGCAAAACAGATCGCGCCGAAGGCGAAAGCGGTGGTATTGCCAGTTTCTTGCAAAGCCAGCTTGGGGCCCGATCGGTCACCCCACGCGAAGGCGATGATCCGGACGCGGTTTTGTCCCGCGCCGAAGCAGCAGTCAAAGCCGGTGATTTGGACACCGCTACCACAGAGGTTGCAGCGCTTACAGAAGCGGCACAGGCTGAATTGGCGGATTGGTTGGCGCAAGCCACGACCCGCAAAGAGGCGCTGGCCGCGACGGCCGCTCTCGCCCAAGAATTGAACAAACAGTAAGGGTCACGAAACATGCTTTGGTCACTTATCAAGATTATCGTGTTTGCCGTGCTTGTTGCGGCATTGGCCTATGGGTTTGGTTTTCTCATCGAAAGCGATGGCACCGGGTTGGCGCAGGCTCAAATCACACTGATGGGTGTTGAATACACGCTTAGTCCCGTCATGTTGGTTCTGGTGCTGATCGTTTCGGTTGTCGCGCTCTACTTGTTGTTCAAACTGGCCGGTTTCCTTGTCGCTTTGTTGCGATGGATCAACGGCGACGAAACGGCCATTAGCCGTTATTTTGACCGGAATCGCGAACGCAAAGGGTACCAGGCTTTGTCCGAAGGGATGATGGCGCTGGCCTCTGGTGAAGGTCAGCTGGCAATGGCCAAGGCCAAAAAAGCCAACAAATACCTTCATAAGCCAGAGTTGACCGACTTGATCACCGCCCAAGGGGCCGAGATGGTTGGGGATAGCCAAAAGGCGGAAGAGGTCTATAAACGACTGTTGCAAGACGAGCGGACCCGCTTTGTTGGCGTGCGCGGCTTGATGAAGCAAAAGCTTGATTCCGGGGATACAGATACGGCGTTGAAACTTGCTGAGCGTGCCTTTGCTATTAAGCCAAAGCATGGCGAAGTGGGCGATACATTGCTGCGTTTGCAGGCCGAGTCCAAAGATTGGGGTGGGGCGCGCAAAACCCTGTCGACCAAGCTTAAGAACGGCGCCCTACCGCGCGACGTGTTCAAACGCCGCGATGCTGTTTTGGCTCTGTCGAATGCGATCGAAATCAAGGATAGCGACGAAAGCGCAGCGGCTGCCGAAGCGGCCATCGCAGCAAACAAAGCCTCGCCCGATCTGGTTCCTGCCGCAGCTTTGGCAGCCCGTGGGTTTATCGAACAAAATCGCAAACGCAACGCTATCAAGGTGATCAAGAAAACTTGGGCTGTGCATCCGCACCCCGATTTGGCGGCTGCCTTTGCGGCGATTGAGCCGAACGAGACACCCGAGGCGCGGTTGAAGCGATTTGATCCACTGTTGAAAATCCTGCCCGAAGATCGTGAAACCAAACTGCTCAAGGCGGAATTGCATCTCGCGGCCGAAGATTTCCCCGGTGCCCGTCGTGCGCTTGGCGATTTGATCGAAAACGATCCCGATGCACGTGTTTTGGCGATTATGGCGGCGGTTGAACGTGGCGAAGGTGCGCCAGATACCGTTGTGCGTGGTTGGTTGGCCAAGGCGGTTACCGCACCGCGCGGACCACAATGGGTTTGCGAGAACTGCAATACGATTCATGCCGAATGGGCCCCACTGTGCTCGAGCTGCTCTGCGTTTGATACGCTGGAATGGACAAGCCCGCCGCAGTCCGAAGTGGTCTTGCCAGCCGGTGCCAACATGTTGCCGTTGATTGTCGGAGCGCTTGAAGACAAATCCGAAGACGCACCGGCGGATATCATCGTTGCAAACCCGGACTTAGAGGACGGTGCAGAGACCGCGGCTGAGACTGTTGAGGCCGAGGTGATCGAAGATGCCGAAACCGTCGAAGAGCCGGTACCAGCCGGTCAAAAATAACGTATGATTTTGGGTGCTCCGCAGATTGTGGGGCACCTTTTCAGTTTAGGGTCTGATGTCGTTAACCGGCTGTGCTCCGGTCGCCATGGTTCGAACGATCATTTGGGATTCAAATGGTTTCAAGATCAGACGCGCCGATGTCATTTTCGAAACACTGGCGCATTGCAAATCCGGCAATGCATTGAAAAGCGATGTGTCATTGCATGGGTCGAAACTGCGGGCGGTTTGCGGCCCTGCTAGATAGCTTTCGCTTTGAACACCATCGCCGGTGATGATCTCGTGATGATCAAAAAGCAGATGGTAGTAGGCGACGTCGCGCCCGTGTGACACGCACGTGATCTTGTCCCCATCCACCAAATCAATAGCCCTGACCAGGACTTCCTTTTCAAAGAACATGAGTTGGGCCGTACTGTTTTTCACCAGCAACCGGTGATTGGGGGAAAGCCAGGTTTCCCGCCTGTTGCCCATTGCGCCTGCGCTGAAACGTACCGGAGCATTCACCCCGATGGCTTTGCGTACTGACCTTCCGATCCAGCGCAAAACCTGAGGCCCGCGATCCTGCGTTTCGACCAAATCCCCAACGTTCAAAGCTTCGATTGGAACGCCGCCGTGCGGGGTTTTGATCCGGGTGCCATGGGTGAAACACGGGGCGGTGGTGATCAGATCGACAAAACCAACATCGGTATGGCCGTGTTCATCTTGGACCGTATAGGTAAAAAAGTTGTCGCCCACAGTCGACGCCGCCCCAGCAAGTACCACTCCCTCGGAGGTCACTTGCAGATCTTCTCCTGTGGCAAGCGTAATTGTGTCCCCGATGCTGACGGGTTGCCCATTGATGTGGGTGATTTGCAACTCGGAATCCGTTGTGGACACATCATTGGCCAGCAGGTCGTGATTGACCTCTTCGCCCAAACGCACGTGGATTTCATCATCACCGGCAATCAACTCTGTTTGAACAGAATCCGCAGCTATCAAGAGGTTGCTGTCATATTCGGCGTCGCCGCCATCGGCGATGCCAATCTTGATCGAGTTGGTCACGCCCGGTGTCACCGGTGCCTTGAGGGTTAGGGTGACCGTGAAGCCATCCATCTCCGTATTGTACGTGTCATCGGTGGCCGCATTGTCGATATAGAGATTGGAATTGTCGACATCGTTGATCTCATCAATCGATATTTCGCCCGAGCCTACAGTGAGTTCCGCCTGAACCCCATTGACCCATATGCCGACCGCATCGTTAAAGCCGCCATCGACAAAATCGAGGTATTCCTCAGAGGAGAACACGATTTGCATCGAAAGCGTGCTGCCTTCTGGGACAAAATCCGCCTCAAAAACTGCGGCGTCAAAGGTTGTCATGCCCGAAATGGCATCGAGGTCTGCGTCGCCAGCGGTGTTGTGAATGGTTGTTGTGTCGTCGGTTACATTGACGTCACCGCTGCTATTGGTGATGTCGGCGGCTGTTCCCGTCGACAAAATCACACCGCTGTCGGATGGGGTTACACCAGGGGCAACTGTGTCGCCATTGGTATAAATTCCGGACGCTGTTGCGGCCCCAGTATAGGTTGCGGATACAATAGAGACCCCTTCGCCGAACATGGTGTCAGCCATATCCATAGCGGTCGCAGAGCTATCAATCGGCAACTCATTAGCGGTGGGCATCTGCTCTCTCTTTACTTGTTACGGTGTCAGTCTAGAAACGCCCACTTAACAACGTTCAAACAAACTGATTGGCAAAAGAGATATTTGCGATATTTCTTTTGGGTGTCGTCACTTAAATCGTTTTAAAACCGGAAAGTTGCTTAAAGTTTTAAAGCTTTTGTTCCTCGGCCATTTTCCGGGTGGGCGCACTAGAAACGGGTTTTCAAACAAAACAGCCATCTGCAGGCATTTGACCGCCAAAATGTGAATGCTTTCCAAGGTGACTGGGACTTGTACTTCACTTGAAAAAGGCGCTTCATGGCGGTGTATTTCAGAGCAAAGAGGCCGCATTATGCGTTCCAATCTTATCTCTATTTTCAAGAGAATGTGGACGGCGGCCCCCTTGGCGACCATCGTTTTTGTAATCGCGTTGATGGCAACAGTTGTGTTCAGCGTCAGGGCAACAGTCTTCTGGATAAAAAGACCGCCGGCATCGGAACGCGCTTTGCCAGTGGCGGCGTGGATGACGCCTCGATATATCGCCCGGTCATGGGGGGTGCCACCCAAGGTGCTCGCAGAGGCCATCAAGGCCCCGATGCCTCCGCCGGATGGACCGATGAGTCTCACCGAACTTGCTCAGATGCGCGGTGTTCCAGTTGAACAAGTCATTGCCGAAGCCGAAGCCGCCATAGCCGCGATATTTGCCGAACGGGGGCGGCCTCTTCCGGAGCAACACGTAAAACCAGAGGTCAGCGAATGACCGAGACGGTTTTTGGCCTCGTCGCGCAATACGGCGTCTATGTGATTTTCGCTTCCGCGTTTTTGTCCTGTCTGGCGCTGCCGATCCCGACATCTCTGATGATGTTGACTGGCGGGGCCTTTGTCGCCTCTGGGGATCTCACCTTCTGGTCGGTCGGCATATCCGCCTATCTTGGCGCGGTGCTTGGGGATCAGGCCGGATACTTTATTGGTCGTGCTGGAGGTGCCCCCCTTACCGCGCGTTTGTCGCAAAGTCCGTCACGGGCAAAGGTGCTGACCCAAGCGCAGCAACTTGTTGACCGGCGTGGCGGATTGGGCGTGTTTTTCTCAACTTGGGCGGTGGCACCGCTTGGCCCATGGGTCAATTTCATATCCGGAGCCACCGGTTTGAATTGGTGGCGGTTTGCCGTGTGGGATGTGTTGGGGGAAACGGTGTGGGTCACGGTCTATGTCGGCCTTGGCTATATGTTCATGGATCAGGTCGCAACTGTGGCTGAAATCATGGGCGACGTGATTGGTCTATTGGTGGCCGTTGTCTTGGCCGTTGCGTCGGCAATGTGGATCCGGGCGGTGTTGAAAAACAAACGTAGGGTCCCTGCGTAGCGCTCTGACTTACTAAGATATGGACAAAATTCCCACGGCTTTTCCGGTTGTTACGAATGTCCCGGTCAAATTGTCCGGGCGTTCAAAAATATTGGCTGAAAAATAAAAAATTTGTCGGAAATCCGGGTTTCTGACGCTGTTCCCTAGGGCACAAGGTTGCAATACTGCGCCCACCAGAGGGGGAGTGACAGAAATGATTGACCTGTGGGACGGTCTGTCCCGCGCGTTTTGGCTTGTGGTGACGCTTGATGCGGAACTTGTAGAGATCGCCTTGCGCTCGCTTCAGGTCACGCTCAGCGCCTTGGTGGTTGCCTCCGCCATCGCCCTGCCATTGGCCGCGCTATTGGCGGTGCGCCGATTTCGGGCGCGGCGCGGCGTTATCGCGGTGATGAACGCATTGATGGGTCTGCCACCCGTTGTTGTTGGTTTGGTTGTCTATGTCTTGCTGTCGCGCTCCGGGCCTTTTGGGGTGCTGGGGTTGCTGTTTACCCCGACGGCGATGGTGATTGCTCAGGTCATTATCATCGTGCCGCTGATTGCCAGCATTGCGCATCAATCGCTCCGTGATCTTTGGGCCGAATATCACGATCTCTTGATCTCGATGAATGTCACCCAAACCCAAAAGATCAAAACCCTGTTGTGGGACGCACGGCGCGCACTGCTTACCGCGTCTCTGGCCGGGTTTGGCCGCGCCATCGGCGAGGTCGGCGCGATTATGATTGTCGGTGGCAATATCGACAACGCCACCCGTGTTTTGACCACCGCCATCGCCCTTGAAACCGGCAAGGGCAACTTTGCCTTGGCGCTTGGACTTGGCTTTGTCCTGATCGGATTGGCGATCATTGTGAACCTCGCGATCCACTGGCTAGGGCGCACAGAACGGGAGGGCCGCTGGTGAGAGATATGTTCCCTCTGTCCGTCAAAGGCGCGCAGACGTCTCGGCGCGGAAAAACGCTTGTTGGCCCTGTAGACCTTGAATTGGAAGGCACGGGCACATGTGTTGTGGTCGGGCCAAATGGGGCGGGTAAAACCACGCTTTTGCGCCTTCTCCACGGAGCGGCCCGTTTGAATTCCGGAACGATCGAATGGGCATGCCCAACCGAAGAAGCCCACCACGAACAGGTTTTTGTGTTTCAACGCCCGGTCATGTTGCGCCGTTCGGTAGAAGAGAACCTAATTTACCCGTTGCGGATGCGCGGCATGTCGAAGTCCGACGCCCGTGCCAAGGCGCAGGATTGGGCCAAACGAGTTGGGTTACAGGATATGTTGCGCCGTCCCGCGCCGGTTCTTTCTGGTGGCGAACAGCAAAAGCTTGCCCTAGCCCGCGCGTTGATCGTGCAACCGAAACTGGTTTTTTTGGACGAACCCTGTGCGTCGCTCGATGGCCGCGCGATGCGCGAGATCGAAGAGGTCCTGCAAGAGGCCCGTGCCAGCGGAACTCGCCTGATTATGTCCACACATGACATGGGACAAGCACGGCGGCTGGCAGATAGTGTAGTCTTCATGTTTAAGGGCCGGGTTCATGAACACTCTCCGGCTCAAAAGTTCTTTTCGTCGCCTGATACGCCTCAGGCATCTGCATTCCTCAGAGGAGATATCGTGGAATGAAACAGGTTTTTGCAACCTTAGCCGCCGTCATTATCGGAACCGCTGCTTTTGCTGGCGACAGCATGAAAATGGCGGTCACCACGTCGTTCTACAATTCCGGGCTGGCAGACATTTTGTTGCCTGAAATCCAAAAGGATTTGGACCTGGATGTGCAGCTGTTGGTGGTTGGAACGGGTCAGGCCTTGAAGCTTGGCCGCGCTGGGGATGTGGATGCGATCCTTGTCCATAGCCGCAAAGCCGAAGACAAGTTTCTTGCCGAAGGCTATGGCACGCATCGTCGTGAAATCATGTACAACGATTTCGTTTTTATTGGCCCCAAGGATGATCCCGCGGGCATTCGTGGCGTACCTACCGCCGTGAACGCCTTGCAAAACATTTCTGACAAGGGCGCGGCGTTTGTTAGCCGTGGCGACGATAGCGGCACCCACAAGAAAGAGCTGAGCCTTTGGGGGTCTGCCGAGCTTGACGCCAAAGGGTTTGGCGGCTGGTACAATGCGGTTGGGGCTGGCATGGGCGCGTCGCTCAACACTGCGGCGGGCATGGGGGCCTATATCATGTCGGATCGGGCAAGTTGGCTGAACTTTGGAAACAAAGGCGATCTTGAGCTGCTCTATGCTGGTGATCCGGTTCTGTTCAATCAATACGCCTATTTGCCGATCAATCCCGCCAAGCACAGCCATGTCAAAACCGATTTGGCGGCCAAGCTTGAAGGTTGGTTGGTCTCTGACAAGGCCAAGGAACTGATCAATACCTACAAGATCAACGGCGAAACTCTCTTTGTGTTCAACGCCGAATAAGATGTGCGGCGGGGCCGTCGCCCCAAACCGCAACGGCCCCTGCCTATCCTTCCGGGCAGGGGCCTTTTTTATGGCTACTCTTCGTCGACGGACCCGTGAATAGCGAATTGGTCTAGACCGGCTTCTTGGGGCTCAATCACGCGAAACGCTTCTTTGACACCGGCGTCGGTCAATTCTCGGGCGACGGTAAGCAAGGTGTTGGGAGGGTGATCCTCGCACAATTCTTGCATATGCGTGATTTCCTCAGCGGCGACAGGCAAAGCAGCCTCAACCGATGGGGCGCCGTAGTAGGTCACAAAGTGATTTGCCAATTGGGCCGTAAGGTCTGTTTTTTCGGCCTCGGTTATTTCGGTCACAGCAACAAATGTCACGCGGCCCGAGGTCTCCAAACCAAACCAACCGTTGGCAAAGGCCTGACGCGCTTTGCCGGATAAATCGGCTTCGGACCAATTGGAAAACTCAAACCCGCCGGGAATGCACCATTCCCCGGTTCGGGCCGGAGAATGGAAGACGCGTTGGTCGGATTCGTCGAAATGGATCGCACGGGCGAGCTTCATGAGTCGTTCTCCAACAGGGTTGTGAGTGGGATCAGATGGGTTTCATTATCGTCACGCAAGAGCATGCCAAAATCTTCGTCCACACCAAGGAACGTGCCGTCTAGGCCGCCTTGCTGCATGGGTTCACCGACACCGTGCGCTAGCCCACGCCATTCCGCATGGAGCGGGCGTGTGCCTTCTACTTCCCAGCGGGTAATCCAGTTGAGCGTGTGGCGCGCCCAAGCTTCGACAAGGGCCGGGGCCTGAACATCTGCACAGCCCTCGGAATACAAAGCGGTTTCGTGCGGGTTTGCGCCGGGATTGTCATCTTTGGGCCAAAGCGGCAGGGTAAAGCCAACAACCAACCAATCAGGAACGGCCTCGGGATCGGTGTCCGAGGCCATGACACGGAATTGACCACAATCGGCCCCGTTGACTTGAATGCCACCCGCCCATTCCAGGTGTACGGCGACCTCAGGTGGGGCCAACGCCCCCAGCGCATTCTGAAATCCAATCCCACAAAGCGGCAGCATCGCCATAGCATGGCGCAACGGTACCTCGGGGGCAAAGACAAGAGCGCCCTCCAAGGTGCTGGTGCCCAAGTGATAGCAGATCAACCCCGCGTCGCAGCCCATCACCGCCCGTTGGCAGGCGGTGTCAAAAGCGTCGCCGTCACAGGCTTCGCCAGACATGAGGGGCGGGAATTGCAGCTCAGAACCGGTCATGCCTTGTCCCATGCCACCAACGCATTGGCAATGTCGTTAAAGGCCCGCGCCTGTGCGCTATCCGGGGCGCTAACGGTGATCGGGGCACCGCCATCCGCCGCCAAACGGATATCAAGATGCAAGGGCACTTCGGCCAGCAAAGGAACACCAAGCTTCTCTGCTTCGGCGGCTACGCCACCATGACCAAACACATGCTCTTCGTGACCACATTTGGAGCAGACATGCGTCGACATGTTTTCGATCATCCCGATAATGGGAACGTTCAATTGGTTAAACATATCAATGCCTTTTCGCGCATCGATAAGGGCCACGTCCTGAGGCGTGGACACGATGATTGCCCCGTCGATATGGGCCTTCTGCGCCAGCGTCATTTGCACGTCGCCGGTGCCCGGTGGAAGGTCAACGATCAACACATCCAACGCGCCCCATTGCACTTGGGTTAGCATTTGTTGCAACGCGCCCATGAGCATCGGACCACGCCATACAACCGCCTGATCGTCATTGGTCATCAGGCCAAGCGACATCATCGTGACGCCGTGGTTGCGCATCGGCAGGATGGTTTTGCCATCCGGTGACGCAGGCCGTCCGCTAATGCCCAACATGCGCGGCTGGCTTGGGCCATAAACATCGGCATCCAAAAGACCAACCTTGCGACCCTGCGCCGCCAAAGCACAGGCGAGGTTGGCCGACACGGTGGATTTGCCAACGCCGCCTTTGCCCGAGGCTACTGCGATAATATGCGCAATACCGGGAAGGCGCTGTGGCCCCTTGGGCTCGGAAGGTTTTGACGGTTTCAAATCCGGCGGAGCGGCGTTGGAATGCCCCGTCAAGACGACCGACACGGTGTCTACGCCATCCAGCGCCTTGACCCGCGTTTCGGCTTCGGCCCGAACCGGTTCGAAAAGGCTGGCGTTTTCCGGCGCAATTTCGATGACAAAACGCACGGTGCCATCACCAACGTTAAGCGCCCGCATGGCCCCGCTGGCCACGATATCGCTGCCTGTAACCGGGTCGGTGATGGATTTCAGAACCTCAAGAACGGTTTCTCTGTTTGCCACGGATCAGTCCTGCCCTTTGGTGTCGCCGGACAATGTGCCGGTGACTTCATGTGTCATGCCTAGCTCTTCGATAGTCACCACAGCCTTGACCGAAAAGGATTTTCCGCTTGTGTCGCCATTGCGCAGCGCCTCTTCGATGGCCTGTTGGGATGTCACCCCAACCTGCTTGAGAAACTTGCGCATGGACATGTTGAAATCGTCGCTCATCGTCTACTCCTATCGGACCCGTTGACGTAGACCCGTCTGCTTGCCTACCCTAAAGGCATGCAAAAAGGTCTGTTCATAATTTTGTTGCTTCTGGTGCCGCTGGCTGCGGCCGCAGAAGATCGGTTGGTTCGGTTGTACGCGCCGCAAGGGTTGGTTGAAACCGGCTTGTTCAAGCATATCCTGCCGCGCTTTTCGCTGAAAACCCAGATCAAGGTTGAAGTGCTTGCGGATGCCGAAGGTGCCGACCTTTCCCTTGGACCGGACGGGCGCGCGGTGTTTCAGGGGCAGGCACAGATTTGGCATTTGAAACGCCAACGCGAGGGGCACAAAAGCACCGAACGTTTGGCGAAATGGATGTTTTCCGATGTTGGCCTGCGCACCATCACCGGGTTTGCACCCGACGGCACCGCACTGTTTTCCGTGCCGCCCGAAGGGGAGGAAGAGGTCGAGGATGTCACTCTTGACGGCAATGCGGTGTTGGGGCTGACGGCGTCGAAAACCAAATGCGCCCGCTGCCATGCGGTTGACGAATCGACCCGGCTGACAACGATCGGTTCGACCCCAAGCTTTTTCGTCTTGCGGAGCCTGTCCGACTGGCAGGAACGCTTTGCGACCTTCTATGATCTCAACCCGCACCCGTCCTTTACGCAGGTTGCCGATTTGACGGACCCGTTCCCCGAAGACCGGCCGCCACCCATCGTTCCCGTCCTCATGACGATCGACGAAGTGTCGGCGATACTGGCCTATGTGTCGGGGCTGCAAGCCGCCGATCTGGGGAACCCGCTGGTGCATCAATAAACCCTTAGTGGTCCCGCCGCTTTGACAGGTAATCCTCGGTCATGCGGGGTTTGGGGCGCTCGCCACCCTGGAACGGATTGTCCGTGGCCTGAAACTGCGCATTGACGCGACAATTGTCACACATCTGGATCATCTTGAGCGCCTCTGGGCGCTGGAACATGCTATGTGCCTCGAGCTTTTCTGTGATCTTTTCGATTGTCGATTTCACCCCGAACAACGACCCGCATTCGATACAGGCAAAGGGTTCTTCTTCGTTGATCACTTTTTGGGTTAGTGCGGCGTCGGTCAGGTCAAGCTGGGGGAGGTAGCTAATCGCGTTTTCCGGGCAGACGTGGGAACACAATCCGCATTGCAAACAGGCGTCTTCTTGGAACCGCAGCTGCGGCAGATCGGGGTTGTCACCGAGAGCGCCAGAGGGGCAGAGCGACACGCAGGATAGGCACAATGTGCAATCATCAGTGTTCACAACAACCGCGCCATAGGGGGCGTTTGCCGGCAAAGGCAGGGTTTCGGTATCCGGGTTCAAGGCGCGGGCTGCCTGACGGGTGATTTGGCGACGCGTCCCCATGGGGCGAACCGGCGTTGCCACCGGTACAGGTGCGACCGCGCCGTAAAACGCATCGGACATGGCATCGGGGTCGGTTGTGTCCAACAGGGTGACGCTATCGGTGCCGCCGATCGCTTCGGCCAAAGCGATCTGAACCTGCAAGGCGTCGCGATCCGTTGCCGGGCTGGGCACAAGCGTCACCGAGGCAAAGCCTGCCGCCAGTGCCGCAACCGCCTCTGCGTGGCCAAATAGGTTCAGCGCCGGAACCTCCATCGGGATCAAATCAGCAGGCAGACCGCCGCCGTGGCGCGCCGAAAGACGCACCATTTCCGCGCCATGGGCGTCGCTCACCATCAAACGGGGGGCTGTGCCGCCGGCATCCAGATAGGCTTTGGCAAAGGTTTGGACGCGGCGCATGGTCAAATCAACGGGCGGGGCGTCATAGGTGATGGCCCCGGACGGGCAGGCCGCAGAACAGGCCCCGCAGCCCGCGCAAACCATTGGGTCGATGCTAACATGATCTCCGGCGGGCGAAATTGCCCCCGTTGGGCACAGGTCAAGGCAATTGCTGCACCCGGTTTGCTCGGCCCGTGAATGGGCACACAGGAGCGGTTCCGCTTTGACGTAAAGAGGCTTTTCAAAGGTTCCGACCATGTGCGATGCCGCTAGAACCGAGGCGCTGACCGAAGGCGCATGGGCGGGATCTGCGCGCAGGTATCCTTCGCGTTTCTCGGGGGCGGGGAACAAGGGTGTTCCGCCGGTTAGATCCAAGAGGATGTCACATTGGGTTTGGCCGCCATCACGCGGATCCGAAAGGTTCGCCCCACGCCCGCCGGGTTGGGGCAGTTGCAGTGCATCAATGGTCAGGTCAAATTGTCCAAACGCGCCATTTGCCTTGCGAATTTTGCCGACAACCACGTCAAACTCACAAGTGTCCGGAACGTCTTCGGCACTATTCAAAAGAACGGTAACACTCAGAAATCCCTTAAGTTGTTCAGCCACTGGGAGAGTTACATCTGCCGGTCCGGTGATCAGGCAGAGCCCCTCTGAAATCACATCTCGGGTCTTGGCTGGCACCGCAGGAAGAAGGGCCTCGGCCGCGAGCGCGGACATTTTGGGTAGTTTTGAGGCGCTATCGGCACTCCATCCGGCCCGGTCGCGCAGGTCAAGCAATGGGGCCTCAGGCTGTCCCAATTCGGCGGCCAATGCCTCAAAAACCCGCGCTTCCTGGGTACAGCAAATAATTGTGTCACCGGCTTCAAGCGCGGCGGCGGCTTTGTCGATTTGGGTGGTGCAGAGCGTAGAACAGGGTTTGGACACCTCCAAACCTGTCGATTGCCGAAGCCCATCGATGTCCAATTGCATGGACCCCATACAATCACATGTAATCAGAGACTTAGGCATGTTTTCCTCACCGTAATATAGGCCGTTTCCGGCCGAAAATGTTCCCCATCCGGAGCAGAGCGTAGGCATGATTCGAAGCTGGCGACAACCGATTTTGTTGTGCGATCAACCCTCGAATTCCCCGGTTAGCAGGGTGATTCGCGCCGATGATTCGCCAAAATTGCAGGCTGTCGGAAAACATATGTTTTTTGTCGGATTAGACATTTCGTCCAGTCTGACCCTTTGGCGGGTGGGGGCCTGCCCAATTTGTCCCGGAATACCAAAGAATACCGTTTTCGCCCAATCAGCGCTTTGAACCTCCGCCGCTCTGACGCAAGGTTAAGGCAACGGGAGGACATCTGGGTTGATCCACAATCCTAAAATGTATCAGACGATGCCGCTGGGTATCGTGCTGAGAAAGACGCCGGGCGTAACGCGCTGGGTGCCTTGGGTGTGGAAAGCTGTTGCCGTGTTGCCCGGTGCCGGACCCGCTGATTTTCGTGAGATGCGCCGCGAAGGTGAAGCGATTGAATATCACGCCGCGACACTAACACTCGAATTGCACGGGGCTGAGACCGAAGCCTATCTGCACGGGCTCACCGCTCAGGTGCCTTGCATCTACGTCGTGATGCGCGAAGGCGAAGGCGATTGCCCGCTTGATATGCTGCTCGTCACCGCCTCCCCCTACGAAGCGCAGGACTACACCGACAGCGGCGAAGAGCTTGTTGAAAAGGTTCCTATGCCCGCCGGTTTGGTGGCTTGGGTGCGCGAGTTTGTTGAAGAATTCCACGAGGACGAAGTTTTCGTAAAGCGGCGTCGCGACAAAAAACGCACCGATCTGGTCGAAGATGGCATTGGCGATGCGCGCATCACGCAGGTCGCTGATGTGTACCGGTCGCCAACTGGCCGCAAGAAGGCGAGGTTGCAATGAGCGATTTTTGGGCCCGTCGAAAAGCTGCTGTTGAGGCAGAAACCATTGCAGAAGTCAAAGCCGAAGAGGCTGTGGCCAAGGCCGAGGTTGAAGCGGTTCAGGCCGAAAAGACCGACGAAGAGCTGCTCAAAGAGCTTGGCCTGCCTGATCCCGATACATTGGGTGAAGGGGATGATTTCAAGGCGTTTATGGGCGACGCGATCCCGGCGCGTCTGAAAACGCGGGCGTTGCGCAAGCTTTGGACGGTGAACCCGCTTTTGGCGAATATCGACGGTCTCGTGGATTACGGTGAGGATTTCACCGACGCCGCCATGTGCGTTGAGAACATGCAAAGCGCCTATCAGGTCGGCAAGGGCATGATGGCCCATGTCGAAGAGCTGGCGCGTCAGGCCGAAGAAGACGCGGCGGTTGAGATGGCGGATGACGACACCGAAGCCGAGACGGAAGAGCCGGAGATCAACCCGGTTCGCCCACCTGAGTTAAAAGACAAAGAAGCAGTTCTGGCTTTTGCTGCGGAAGCGGTCGAAGATGAGGAGCCATATGAGCCCGTCTGGGACGATGGTGCCGAAGACGCAGCGCAAGCCCCGACGCCGGGGTCGCGCCGCATGACATTCACATTTGACGACCAGAGGACAGGATGACCGCAGCCGTGGACACCACTCAGATTGCAACCGAGGATCGGCTTCGCGCTGATCTATACAATTTTCTTGGCTTGATCCTGTCGGGCCCGCCCGACGAGATGCTTTTAGCCCAGACCGCTAGCCTCAGCGGCGATGACAGTGATCTGGGGCGCGCAATCAGCACCTTGGCCAAGGTGGCCAAGATCACCAAGCCCAAAGCCGTTGAGAGCGAATACAACAAGTTGTTCATCGGGTTGGGGCGGGGTGAATTGCTCCCCTATGCCTCTTACTACCTAACTGGGTTTCTAAACGAAAAGCCGCTTGCTCAGCTGCGCAAAGACATGGTCGCGCGTGGGCTGGAACGGGCGCAAAACGTGTTTGAACCCGAAGATAACATTGCCAGCCTGATGGAAATGATGGGTGCGCTGGTTGTGGGGCGTTTCGGTTCGCCGGCGACGCTGGATGATCAAAAGACGTTTTTCAATCGCCATATCGGCCCTTGGGCAACGCATTTCTTTACCGATCTCGAAGGGGCCAAGAATTCGGTATTCTACGCGTCGGTCGGCACAGTTGGCCGCGCCTTTATGGAGATCGAGGCCGAAGGATTCAGATTGAGTAGTGAGTGATTGGTTGCTGGCGGAGAGTCAGCATTTCGAGTGACGGGCAACCGTCAGAACACATCAAGGGGAGAACCCAAGATGACAAAAGAAACCAAGGCATCGCGCCGTGATTTCTTGAAAATGGCCGGAACCACGGCGCCTGTAGCGGCGTTGGCAGTTGCGACCACAGCAGGCGAAGCCCAAGCGGCGGAACCTGATCTGGCATCGAACAAGATGCAAGATACCGCGCATACCCGCGCCTATCTCGATTCCGCCCGGTTCTAAACCGGACGTGATCACCCCGCCTTTTGGCAACTGGTTGCGTGACGCCCGACCGTCAAAAGATCATTCGTGAATACCAAGCAAGCTGGGGATCAAACCCCATGCACGCAAGGGAGAGAGAAACATGCTTAGGAAAAAGACCAACGGGGTTGCGCGACGCCCCCAGCGGACCAGTATCCTTTCTGAAGCTGCAAATGCTTCAGTAGACCGCCGTGCGTTTTTGCGCGGGTCCGGTCTTGCGATCGGTGGCCTTGCCGCGATTGCAGCCACCGGCGGTACGGTGCAGCAGGCTTCGGCCGCGACCACTGCAACCGGCGCGGTGGAAACCAAGAAATCCATTTGTACCCACTGTTCGGTCGGTTGTACCGTTGTGGCCGAGGTATCGAATGGCGTTTGGGTTGGGCAAGAGCCCGGCTGGGACAGCCCGTTCAACCTTGGTGCGCATTGCGCCAAAGGGGCCTCGGTGCGTGAGCACGCCCATGGCGAACGCCGTCTGAAATACCCTATGAAAAAAGAGGGTGGAGAGTGGAAGCGCATCAGCTGGGAACAGGCGATCAATGAGATCGGCGACGGCATGATGAATATCCGGGAAGAAAGTGGCCCGGATAGCGTCTATTGGCTGGGTTCGGCCAAACACTCGAACGAACAAGCCTATCTGTTCCGCAAGTTTGCTGCCTATTGGGGCACCAACAACGTGGACCACCAGGCGCGTATTTGTCACTCAACCACAGTTGCCGGTGTTGCAAACACCTGGGGCTATGGTGCGATGACAAACTCGTACAACGACATCCACAATTCCAAAGCGATCTTTATCATTGGTGGTAACCCAGCCGAAGCGCACCCCGTTTCGCTGCTCCACGTTTTGAAGGCGAAAGAGCAAAACAACGCTCCGCTGATCGTTTGTGACCCACGTTTTACCCGTACTGCGGCCCATGCGGATGAATACGTCCGCTTCCGTCCCGGTTCGGATGTGGCGTTGGTCTGGGGTATTTTGTGGCACATATTCGAAAACGGTTGGGAGGACAAAGAGTTCATCCGCACCCGTGTTTGGGGCATGGACCAGATCAAAGAAGAAGTGGCCAAGTGGACCCCTGAAGAAGTCGAACGTGTCACTGGCACGCCCGGTTCTCAGCTCCGCCGCGTTGCCCGTACCATGGCAAACAACCGTCCCGGCACCGTGATTTGGTGTATGGGTGGTACGCAGCACACCAACGGTAACAACAACACCCGCGCGTATTGCGTGCTTCAGCTGGCGCTGGGCAACATGGGCACCTCGGGTGGTGGCACCAACATCTTCCGCGGTCACGACAACGTTCAGGGCGCAACCGACCTTGGTGTTCTGTCGCACACTTTGCCTGGCTATTATGGCCTGTCCAAAGGTGCATGGGCCCATTGGGCGCGCGTTTGGGAAGAAGACGGCGAATGGCTCGGCAATCAGTTTGCAAAGACCACCGGTGCCGACGGCAAGGAAAAGTCGCTTCAGAACCTAACCGGTATTCCGGTTTCGCGCTGGATCGATGGTGTTCTTGAAGACCCGGAAAACATGGACAACCCGGACAAAGTCCGCGCCATGGTTCTTTGGGGTCACGCGCCGAATTCGCAGACTCGTGGGCCGGAAATGAAAACGGCGATGGAAAAGCTGGACATGCTGGTCGTGATCGACCCGTATCCCACCGTTTCCGCCGTTATGCATGACCGTACCGATGGTTGTTACCTGCTACCAGCGGCGACACAGTTTGAAACGCGTGGCTCGGTCACGGCGTCAAACCGGTCGTTCCAGTGGCGTGAACAGATCATGGATCCGCTGTTTGAATCGAAGACTGATCACGAAATCATTGGTCTGTTCTCGAAGAAATTCGGCTTCCATGAGCGCCTGTTCCGCAACATCGAGCTGGAAGAAGATGGCATCACGCCAAATGTCGAAGACACGCTGCGTGAGATCAACAAAGGCATGTGGACCATTGGCTATACCGGCCAGTCGCCCGAACGTCTGAAACTGCACATGGCCAACCAGCACACGTTCGACAGAACCACGCTGCAGGCGATTGGTGGTCCGGCGGATGGCGATTACTACGGTCTGCCATGGCCTTGCTGGGGCACCGCAGAGATGGGTCACCCCGGAACGCCGAACCTCTATGATATGTCCAAGCCGGTTTCCGAGGGTGGTCTCACCTTCCGGGCGCGCTTTGGCGTTGAGCGGGATGGCGACAACCTGTTGGCCGACGGTGTCTACAGTGCGAATTCGGAAATCCAAGACGGGTATCCGGAATTCACCATGCAGATGCTGATGGACCTTGGTTGGGATGGTGATCTGACCGACGAAGAACGTGCCTCGATTGAGGCCGTAGCCGGTGCCAAGACCAACTGGAAAACCGACCTTTCCGGCGGTATCCAGCGTGTTGCGATTGCGCATGAATGTGCGCCGTTTGGTAACGCCAAGGCCCGTGCCGTCGTGTGGACGTTCCCGGATCCGGTGCCGCTGCACCGCGAACCGCTCTACAGCCCGCGTCGCGATCTGGTTGCGGATTATCCAACCTACGAAGACCGCAAGTTCTATCGTCTGCCGACCATGTATGCGTCGATCCAGAAGAACGACTTCTCCAAAGACTTCCCAATCATTCTGACCTCTGGTCGCTTGGTTGAATACGAAGGCGGCGGTGATGAAACACGGTCGAACCCATGGCTGGCTGAACTTCAGCAGGACATGTTCGTCGAGATCAACCCACGTGACGCCAACAACCTAGGTGTGCGCGACGGGGCTCAGGTCTGGGTCGAAGGTCCAGAAGGCGGCAAGGTCAAGGTTATGGCGATGGTCACCAACCGGGTCGGCGAAGGCGTTGCCTTTATGCCGTTCCACTTTGGTGGTCACTTCCAAGGTGCGGATTTGCGGGACAAATACCCCGATGGCGCTGATCCCTATGTATTGGGTGAAAGCACCAACACCGCGCAGACCTATGGGTATGACTCGGTCACTCAGATGCAGGAGACAAAATGTACTCTCTGCAAAATCTCAGCAGCATAAGGAGAACAGGATATGGCACGAGCTAAGTTCCTATGTGATGCCGAACGCTGCATCGAGTGTAACGCCTGCGTCACCGCATGTAAGAACGAGCACGAGGTGCCTTGGGGCATCAACCGTCGTCGCGTTGTTACCATCCAAGATGGTAACCCCGGCGAACGCTCGATCTCGGTGGCCTGTATGCATTGTTCCGATGCGCCATGTATGGCGGTGTGTCCGGTCGACTGCTTCTATCAAAACGAAGAAGGCGTCGTCCTGCACTCCAAGGATCTCTGCATTGGGTGTGGTTATTGCTTCTACGCGTGTCCGTTTGGCGCGCCGCAATACCCACAGGCTGGTAACTTTGGATCCCGCGGCAAGATGGACAAATGTACCTTCTGCGCCGGTGGCCCCGAAGAAAACCACTCGACCGCAGAGTTTGCCAAATACGGTCGCAACCGTATTGCCGAAGGCAAACTGCCGATTTGTGCAGAAATGTGTTCCACCAAGGCCCTGTTGGCGGGTGACGGCGACATCGTGTCGGCGATCTACCGTGAACGTGTGGTTGCTCGCGGCTTCGGCTCGGGTGCTTGGGGTTGGGGCACTGCCTACGACCAAAAGGGCGGCTGACGCTCTGGATGGGCGGGGGTATCCCCGCTCTATCTCCAATCAGCAGGGCGGCCCTCTTCCCTCGGGCTGGCCTGCGCCTCATTCGAATTCTAGACCTCCAAGGAGGGTGACACATGCTGCGCATGGCACTCGCACTTGTCTTTTCACTGCTGCTGACAAGCGTCGCGCAGGCTGAAGATGTGACCGCAACACCTGCCCCTGATCGCGCCGCGACCGGTGGCGCTCAGACGCTCGAAGACATCATGGCCCGCCAGCGTGGCGAAACGGTTGATGATGCGTTTCGGCGCGACAATGTCGGCGACCCCGCCGCAGACCCCGGCGCGGCCCAGCTCGCCCCTCTTGGTGGTGCATCAGACCCGGAACTGTGGCGCGCGCTGCGTTATGGTTCGGCTGACCTGACAACCTCGGCCCGCAGCGGAGGTTCGGCCATGTTAGTCCAGGACGGCGGCATGTGGTGGTTAACCTTCCGCGAAGGCCCGCTGGCCACCTACGGCGGCTGGCTTTTACTCGGGACCATTGGCGCGCTGATCTTATTCTATCTGTTGCGAGGCAAAATTGGCATTGATGAGCCGATGACCGGCCACACTGTTACCCGTTTCAAATTCATCGAACGCATGGCGCATTGGATTTTGGGCGGGTCATTCATCCTATTGGGCCTGACCGGGCTGTTTGTCTTGTTTGGCCGAAACTTCATCGCGCCCTATCTTGGGCACGAGTTCAACTCGACCCTGCTCACCGTGTCAAAACTGATCCACAACAACGTGGCTTGGGCCTTTATCCTTGGGCTGATTATGGTGTTCTTTATGTGGGTTTGGCACAATATTCCCGACCGCACGGACATCAAATGGTTTGCCCAATTCGGCGGTATCATTGGCAAAAACCACCCCCCAGCCAAGAAATTCAATGGGGGTCAAAAGATCATCTTTTGGTCGGTTATCTTATTTGGTGGCTCGATTGCCTTGTCCGGCGTGTCGTTGCTGTTCCCTTACGAACTGCCGTTGATGGCGAAAACCTTCGTTTTGTTAAACGACATCGGTGCGCCGGGTTGGGTGGGCTTGGCCCCCTTGCCGACCGAATTGTCGCCGCAAGAGGAAATGCAATACACCCAGCTCTGGCACGCGATTATGGCCTTTGTCCTTATGGCGATTGTGTTGGCGCATATTTATATCGGCTCGGTCGGTATGGACGGTGCGGCGGATGCGATGACCACGGGCGAAGTTGACGAAGCATGGGCGCATCAGCACCACTCGATTTGGCTTGATGAGGTTCTTGTTGCCGAAGGGCGCGAGCCGCGTGATGCCAAACCCAAAGACACCACCCCCGCTACTCCGGCGGAATAATGCGAGGTCTTGCGCCACTCATAAGCTTGCTTGCCCTTTGGGTAACGCCAGCCGTGGCGCAAGATTTTACCACGCTCAAAGGGCACGGAGGCCCGATCATGGATATCGCCGTCGCCCCAGATGGGACGGTGGTCACCGCTAGTTTTGACAATTCGGTCGGGGTTTGGGACGGGCGCACCCCGACATGGTTGGAAGGACATGACGCGGCGGTTATTGCGTTGACGTCACCCGAGACCCAACTTGTCATCTCTGGTGGTGATGATTTTCGTGTTTTGGTCCAGCATCCCGAACTATCCACCGCACTGCGCGTTACCGAACACAAAGGGAAGGTGAGCGATATTGCCATCGACCTGCGCAATGACCGCTTGGCTACCGCGAGCTGGGACGGAACCATTCATTTGGTGACGATCGTTCGTCTATTGCAGTCTATTGATAGCCCTCCTTTTGACTTTCTACCTCGTGTATTGACCGGGCACAAAAGTGGGGTAAATGCTGTGGCTTTCGCCCCATCAGGAGGGCTCTACTCTGCATCGTCGGATGGAACCATCTTGAATTGGGAAGGGCGTGACACGGCAATTCATGGGCGACCCATCGTCAAACATGGCTTTGGTATCAATAAACTGATCGTCACCGACGACTGGCTTGCCTATGGCGCTGTGGATGGTGGCACCCGAATTGTTCACCCAGAAACTGGTGACCAGATTTCCGACTTCACTCTTGATCGCCGCCCGATCCTGTCGATGGCCTATCACGCTGACACCCATCAGCTCGCTGTTGGGGACGGGCAGGGCTATATCATGATGATCGACACCGCCGCTTGGAAAATATCACGTGATTTTCGCGCCACGCGCAATGGTCCGGTCTGGGCTTTGGCCTTCTCCAACGACGGGCAAACCATCTGGGCCGGGGGGCTGGATGATGTGGCCTATGGTTGGCCGGTGGCCAGTCTGGATGAATATGATCCGGCCATAAACGGTGAGCGAAGCTTCCTTCAGGCCGCTGACACCATGCCCAACGGTGAACGGCAATTTATGCGCAAATGTTCGATCTGTCATGCCCTCGAAGCAGGGCCATCCCGTAAAGCTGGCCCAACGATGCACGGTGTTTTCGGACGCCGCGCCGGGACAGTTCCGGGGTATTCCTATTCCGACACCTTGGATGGATCGCCGATTATCTGGGATGAGGCCACCATCGATGCCCTGTTTGATCAGGGGCCTGACCACTATATTCCGGGCAGTAAAATGCCCATGCAGGTGATCGCGAAGCCACAAGATCGCGCCGATCTGATCACCTTTCTCAAAGACAATACAAGCCAAGGAGACTAACCCAATGAAAGCCATGTGGGCCGGGTTCGCCGCAACCATCATCATCGGCATTGCCGCCAATTTCATTCTCGCAGAGATAGGCTTTTCCGCCGAAGAGCGCTATTCCGGTGCCAGTGTCCGATTGAACTGAGGTACATGTGGCAGACGAATACGGGAACAGCCTAAAGGGCGCGTCGATCCTTGTGTTGGACGACGAACCGGGCATGCGCAATTTCCTAACCAAAATCTTGGAACCCCGCTGTAAACGGGTGGAACAAGCCGGATCACCGGACGAAGCGACGGCCATGTTGGACCGGGCGCATTTTGATTTGGTCATCCTCGACAACATCATGCCGGGAAAAACCGGGCTGGAATGGGTTGTCGAGCAAAGTCGCCTTGGCCTGTTTGCCGATACGATCCTGATCACGGCCTATGCCGATCTCGAAACGGCGATTACGGCGTTGCGGGCGGGGGTGTCGGACTTTGTATTGAAACCGTTTCGCGCCAACCAGATTTTGAATGCGGTATCGCGCACATTGGACCGCAAGTATTTGCAACGTGACAACACGCTTTTGCGTCATGAATTGTCGTCGGACAATGCCCGTGGTCAGCTTCTAGGCACGTCCGATGCCTTGGCCGATGTGCGGGCGATGTTGCACAAGCTCGCCCCGCTACCGACACCGGTTTTGTTCACCGGGGCCAGTGGGACGGGCAAAGAGGTCGCTGCGCGCACCCTGCATCAACTTTCGGATCGGGCCGAAAAGCCCTTTGTCGCCGTAAATTGCGCGGCTTTGGCCCCGGATCGTATTTCACAGGAATTGTTTGGGGTCGTCGAAGGCGCGGATCAGCGCAAAGCCGGCCTATTCCTTCTTGCTGACGGTGGGACTTTGTTCTTGGACGAAGTGGCCCAAATGACCGAACCTTTGCAAGCGGCGCTCCTGCGGGTGCTTGAGGATCAACGCGTGCGGCCGGTTGGTGGCGAACGTGATATCCCGCTGAACCTGCGGCTGTGTTTTGCCACCAATGCCAATTTGGAGCGCGCGGTCGAAGAGGGCAGGTTCAGGCCGGATCTCTATCACCGCATCAACATCGTCAATATCGACATGCCTTTGCTCAAGGATCGATCCGAGGACATTGTCGAACTTGCCAGCCTATTCATGACTCATTTTTCAATGGCGTTGGGGATGCCCGCGTTGGAATTGGACGATGAAACCCTTCTAAAACTACGCCGCTATGATTGGCCCGGAAATGTGCGTGAACTGCGTAATCTGATCGAGCGATCGGTAATTTTGGGTGAGTTCCCGGATGAGTTTTCTGGCAACGGTCAAGTAACCGGCGCGCAGGCGATGGAGACGTTGGATTTCGTGATGCAGCGCCACATCCTGCATGTGCTAGATCAATGCGACGGCAACCGGGCCGAGGCGGCGCGACGTTTGGGTGTGTCACGCAAAACCATAGATCGCAAATGCGCCGCGTGGGGTGAGTGACGTTACGCGGCAGGTAGCCACACGGTGAACTCGGCCCCGCGATCCGTGTTGCGGGCCGAGATGATACCACCCGAGCGTTGGATCAGGGTTTGACTGATCGAGAGGCCAAGCCCGGTGCCTTCCGCCTGTTTGGTGGTGAAAAACGGATCGAAAACCGAATTGAGTTTGTCTTCTGGAACGCCGGGGCCTGTATCGCTGATAATTAGTGCGGCTCCCTCTGTTCCATCTCGTTGCGTGGGTGCCAAAGCGATAGACAACTCACCGTGATCCCCCATAGCTTGGACCGCGTTGACGATCAGGTTGATCACCACTTGTTGCATTTCGCCGGGGTCTATTTTGACCGCAGGTGCATCGCCAAGGTTCAGCACAATAGAAATGTCCCGTTTGATGATCAGGTGATCGACCAAAACCAAGCAGTCGGACACAACCGGTTGCAACATAGTGGTTTCTTCGTATCCCGAAAATTCACCGGGGCGGGCGAATTGCAAAAGCTTGCCCACGATTGCATCAATGCGCGAGACTTGTTGATCAACTAAATCCAGCTCGGTTTTGACATCCTTGGCATGCTCGCCCAACGTTTCACGCATGACGTCAACATTGCCTTGGATCACCGCAACCGGGTTGTTGATTTCATGGGCGACGCCCGCGGTAATTTCACCAATCGAGGCGAGTTTTTCTGACATCACCAGCTGTTTAAACGTCTGTTCGAGCTTGGCATTGGCATCACGTAGTTCCGAGGTGCGTTGATCAACCCTTTGGTTCAACTCGTCCGCCCAAGCGCGCAGTTTCTGATCGCGATCTTGGACTTGGTTCAACAAACTGTCCAAATGCGCGGCCACTTGGCCGATCTCATCCTTGGTGCCTATATTGCCATTCCGGGCCGATAGATCGCCTTTTTCCACCTTGCGCATGGTCGAACTCATTCGTTCCAATGGCGCAAAAATACCTTTGGCCAGCCAAAGGAACACAGGCCCAGACAGGGCCAAAACCGCACCAAAGGCCACCATCATCCACAAATAGGCGGATCGTTTTGCCGCTGCAAAAGGCGCTTCCAGGAAGCCGACATATAGCATTCCGACACGTTGGCCAAAGCTATCAGTAAGCGGCAGGTAGCCGGAGATATACCAATCATTGACCACAAAAGCCCGGGCCAGCCATGTCTGACCTTGATCTAAAACTTTGCTTCGTACCGCGCCAGAAACACGGGTGCCAAGGGCGCGCACATCTCCGAAGAGACGCACGTTGGTCGATACGCGCACGTCATCAAGAAACAGTGTGGCGGTGCCCTGTCGCTCGCCACCGGTGACGGCGTTCAAGTAAACAAGGGCGTTGATCGTGTCGATGAATTGCAGATTGCGGTTCAACAAAATGCCGCCAACCAAAACGCCTTTGTGACCCGGGATCATAACCGGAGAGGCGCTATGAACGACCATGCCGCGATCTTCGACAGTCCGCGATGTCGGGCTGGCGGCTTCTGTGTCGATTAGGTCAATGCGGGCCTGTGTGGTCAAACCATCAGAAAAATCTTCAAGATCTGTGGTTGAAAAAATGTCGATCTGGGTGTTGGCCATGCCGTTCAACGCCGTGCGAATGACGGGCCATTTGCTTGCGACGGGTTCGACCTTGTCGCTTGGGATAAAGTAAAGGAAATCCAGCTCTAGCGCATCCCGTTTGGCGCTGAAATAGGCGTTCTGAGCGGTGACCGAGCGATCCAGCAAAGTGGAAAATTCGGTCGATTCCGCGACGCTAAGAAGATCGGTGCCGGTTTCGGTCATCAGGCGCGCCAAATACTGTTCTGCGATGCGCAGATCGCTTTCGACATTGGCGATCAAAACCTTGTCGTAATCCGCACTCCACCGCGTCATCCCCAATAGCAAAAGCAAGGGCATAAGCACGATCAATGGCAACAGGGCCAAGATCAACAGGCGCAAACGAACAGTAGACATCAAGGCTCCGGTCATGGATTGCCGGCCAGCCTATCGGCGCAACGGTGTTGGCGCAAATGCGACTTTGTCACTGCGGGAACCCACCGGCCTAGTCAGAGGCTTCGACGGCTTCTTCTGCGGGCTCGGCAACGGCCGGTTTACCGGTCAGGGCACCATTGACCCAATCGCCATTGGCCTCTTCGCCGGTGGCATAGCGCATGGTGCCGATCCCTTGGCGTTTGCCGTTCTTGAACATGCCGGTGTAGATGTCGCCATTGGCGTAGGTTGCAATGCCTTCACCGCTTATTTCGCCGCGTTCCCAGTTGCCGTCATAAACAAACCCACCGGCCATGTTGATCACACCTTGGCCATGGCGTTGACCATCGCGGAATTGCCCTTCGTACAAGGTGCCATCTGGGTAGGTGGCTTTGCCTTCGCCGTGACGCTGGCCGTCTTTCCAACCGCCTTCATAGCGATAGCCGTCAGGGTAGGTCATGATCCCAAAGCCGTTATTGCGGGCGTTGGACCATTCACCGGTGTAAACCAAGCCATTGATATAGCTGGCCACGCCACGTCCGTCGATCACGCCTTCTTTCCAGTCGCCGTCATAGGTCGACCCATCAGGATAGGTGATTTTGCCCTTACCATTGGCAAGGTCACCCTTGAACGCGCCTTCATAAACCGAGCCATCGGGGTAGGTGACTTTGCCCTGGCCTTCGATCTGGCCTGACACCCAATTGCCTTCGTATTTGTAGCCGTCCTTGCCAAAAAAGGTGCCCTGGCCATGGCGTTGGTCATTGTTGAACTCACCTTCATAAGTGTCTTCATTGGCATAGGTGACTTTGCCCGCACCCTCGCGGCGACCATCAACCAACTGGCCTTCGTAAATATCGCCGTTGGGCTGGACCAGCTTGCCTGATCCGTCGATCTGGCCGTCGCGCCACGTGCCTTCGTAGATTAGGCCATCTGGCATGGTTAACTTGCCCTGACCTTCGCGTTCGCCATCGGCAACACGGCCATCATAAATCGAACTGTCGGGATAGGTGATTTTGGCACCACCTTCTTTGACGCCATTCACCCAATCACCATCGTAAAGGTACCCATTGGGCGAGGTCATGATGCCCTTGCCGTGGTGCAGCGCGTTGCGGAACGACCCTTCGTAGCGCACGCCATTGGCATAGATCGCCACGCCGTTGCCGGTGATCTTACCGTCGCGCCAAGTGCCCTCGTAGGTGCCGCCATCAGCAAAGGTGATCTTGCCGACACCTTCGGGTTTGCCCTTGGCGAACTTGCCCTCATAGACCGACCCGTTGGGAAACCGCGCGACGCCGTCGCCCTTGATTTCCCCTTCGAACCAATCGCCGTTGTATTCATAGCCATTGGGCAATCGATAGGTGCCGGTGCCGTGTTGCAACCCGTCTTGGAACGTGCCGACATATTCGCCGCCGTCGTCATATTGTTTGGTGACAACCTCAGTGTCCTGCGCGCTGACTGGCCCGGCCAGTGCTAGCGCGGCGACAAAAAGGGTGATGATACCTGCGGTCTTCATGCTCGTCCCGTCCCCATTGCGGGTGTTCCAATTGGCCAAAACGTAACCAAGGCGGGGCTTAGGGGCAATCTCTTTTGCCCATTACGCTTTTCCTCCGGCGTGCATCTGCTATTTCAAAGGTGAAACGCGAAGAATAAGGGCAGGCCCGATGAGTGATCGTTTTCGTCTGACACTGGCACAGTTGAACCCAACAGTGGGTGATTTGCACGGCAATGCTGCCAAGGCACGCGATGCCTGGGAGCAGGGCAAAGCCGCCGGTGCCGACATGGTGGCGCTGCCTGAAATGTTCATTACCGGCTATAATGCACAGGATTTGGTGATGAAACCGGCCTTTCACGCCGAGGCCATTCAGGTTGTTGAACAATTGGCGATTGACTGCGCCGATGGTCCGACACTGGCGATTGGCGGCCCTTGGGTCGAGGGAACCGAGCTTTACAACGCGTATCACATTTGCACCGGTGGCAAGATTGTGCGCACGGTTCTGAAACATCACCTGCCGAATGAAACCGTGTTTGATGAAAAGCGGATTTTTGACAGCGGGCCGTTGTCTGGGCCCTATAGCGTCGGTGATGTGCGGATCGGCTCGCCGATTTGCGAAGATGCTTGGCACTCGGATGTGGCTGAAACGCTCGAAGAAACCGGGGCGGAGTTTCTTTTGGTCCCCAACGGATCGCCTTATTACCGCAACAAATTCGAAACCCGGTTGAACCACATGGTTGCCCGGGTCGTCGAAACGGAACTCCCTTTGGTCTATCTGAATATGACCGGTGGGCAGGATGATCAGGTGTTTGACGGCGGAACCTTTGTGTTGAACCCCGGCGGCAAGATCGTTTTGCAATTGCCGGTGTTCGATGAGGTCATCGCCCAAGTTGATTTCGAACGCGGCTCGGATGGCTGGCGCGCGCTTGATGGGCCGTTCACCAAACACCCGGACGCGTGGGAACAAGATTACCGCGTGATGGTCGAATCCCTGCGGGACTATTTGTACAAAACGGGCTTCAAAAAGGTCTTATTGGGTCTGTCAGGCGGGATCGATTCCGCCATCGTTGCAACCATCGCGGTCGATGCTTTGGGGGCGGAAAATGTGCGCTGTGTCATGTTGCCGTCGGAATATACTTCGTCTGACTCCTTGGATGACGCCAAAGCCTTGGCCGAGAATCTGGGATGTCGCTACGACTTTGTCCCGATCGCCGAAGGCCGTGCCGCGATCACCAACACGCTTGCCCCGCTTTTCGAAGGCACCGAAGCCGATCTGACCGAAGAGAACATTCAGTCGCGCCTTCGTGGGCTGTTGTTGATGGCCCTGTCGAACAAGTTTGGCGAAATGCTTTTGACCACCGGCAACAAATCCGAAGTCGCAGTCGGTTATGCGACGATCTATGGCGACATGGCGGGCGGCTATAACCCTATCAAAGATATGTATAAAACCCGTGTGTTTGATCAATGCCGCTGGCGCAATGAAAACCACCGGGATTGGATGAAGGGGCCGTCCGGCGCGGTGATTCCGGATCGGATCATCACCAAACCCCCCTCTGCCGAGCTTCGCGATGATCAAAAGGACAGCGATAGCCTACCGGATTATCCGGTGCTTGATGCTATCCTTGAGATACTGGTCGACAAAGAAGGGTCAATCGCCGATTGCGTCGCCGCCGGTTTTGACCGTGCGGATGCCAAAAAGGTGGAGCACTTGCTCTATATTAGCGAATATAAACGCTTCCAATCCGCACCCGGTCCACGCCTTACACCCCGGGCGTTTTGGTTGGACCGCCGTTACCCGATTGTGAATCGTTGGCGCGACAACTCCTGACTTTGTCATTGGGGTTGCCCCGAAACGGGTTGATAAAACGGGAACTGATCGGGCAATTGAAAAAACATTGTTTGGTCGGTTAGAAATCGACTTGCACCCCCCTAGACCTTTCCGTTAAACGGGTCGACGGAGAGGTGGCCGAGTGGTCGAAGGCGCACGCCTGGAAAGTGTGTAGGCGGGAGACCGTCTCGAGGGTTCGAATCCCTTCCTCTCCGCCACAATCTTGGTGAACATCTCAACCAATTGCCTGCCTTTCCAAAGGCATTTCCTCACTCCAATGCATTCATCAACTCGACGGTGGAGTAGTTGCGCTTTGCGTCGATGATCCTCGTTTGCCTGCACGCCGATAGTTGGGGCAACATGCTTTTGCCGATTTTGTACCACCCATCAGAACAACGTTTTCCGCGTTTTCCATAAGCTCAACACGAGGGAATCGGCGAACTGTGACCTCGCTGATGTCGCTTGATGCGAGGTCTAAGTCTACGAGATTCTTGAACGACGGGAAGCGCGCCATTTGGGCCTGATAGGCAATTGAACTCACCTCACGCTCCGCCAATTCCGTTTGGAGCAGTTGGACAACATTGGGGTGGTTGTCTCAAACGCTGGAGCTCCTTGCGTGACCAAATTATCGACTGCATTCGAAAGGTCGTACTACAGGTGCGCGTAAGTTCATGAATTGAACCGCTCGGGGTTTTCCGGAGGCTCCAAATCTGGGAAGGATTGGAGTCATTGAAAGAGACAACAGAGCGAGCCGCTATTCACCTG
>NZ_CANMKO010000008.1 GCF_947498515.1 uncultured Pelagimonas sp.
ATCCTGCGCAAAATCGCCGAAAACGACTACGGTAGCCTTGGCGACACATCAACACTCGCAGATCCAAGCGTGGTGGAGGATCTGATTGAAAACCGTATGAACAAGTAAACTTGGGTTTCATACCTATGAAAAAGGCGGGGCTTTCCCCGCCTTTTTTGTGCCTGTATCCAAAGGCCGGATTAACCATTCAGTAGGAAAATACCTTCAATTCAAGGCACCTAGCTGCGATATTGGTCATGATATGATAACCTAATCCGGTGGGGGCGCACTGGATGGAGTAGAAATATGCAACTCACAGGCCCTTCCTTGTGGATTGCGCCGCTGGCCACGGGACACCCCCATGGCCTTCCCGGAGCGAAGCGCCAAGAGAAACCAACGACCAAGGTTCAGCCATTGGACCAAGCCCGAAATCCTGATGCTGCGTTGACTCGCGGCCAGACGCCGGGCAATTTTTGGAAAGCAGTCAACGGTGAGCCGATCCCCGATGATCACATCGCCCCGCCCACAATCATGCAGCTGAAAATCAGCCAAATGCTGGATGAGCAGGCGCAGGAAATGGAAGCTACGGCCCCGCCTGCATTTGAGGTCACATCACCGGAGCATCCAACAGAGGACGCTGTGGAGGTTGAAAAGGCCACTCAAACGTCGCCTGAAACCCGCCCAACAGGTAAACCTGTCGAATTGTCAGAAGACAGGCCCTTGCCTATGGCGCAACCAACTCTACCCGCCTACGAAGAGGCGGCCAGCTTTTCGCGCAATGAGGTCTTGAGCACTTTGCCGTAATTGTTTTTCGGCAAGTCAGAGACAAAGAAATACGCCTTTGGCCGCTTGAAGCGGGCAATCCGGGCGAGGCAGTGAGCATCCAGCGCTGCCGCGTCTACATCCGTGTTTGTCACGACAAACGCAACGACATCTTCGCCCCATTCCGGATGGGCCCGACCCAAAACCGCAACTTCGGCGACATCGGGATGCTCTAACAACGCTTCTTCGACTTCGCGCGGATAGATATTGGTGCCGCCGGATATGATCATGTCGCGCGAGCGATCTTTGAGGGTGACGTACCCATCAACATCCATCGCCCCCATGTCACCGGTCCAAAGCCAACCATCGACCAACGTTTTTGCGCTTGCTTCCGGGTTTTGCCAATAGCCAGGCATGACAATGTCACCGCGCACCAAAATTTCACCGACCTCGCCATTCGGAAGGTCGCGCCCCTCGTCATCTGCAATCCGCACCTCGACCGAGGATTGCGCCCGTCCGACCGAGCCGAGCCGTTCACGCCAGCGTGGATGGCTCCGGTCCGTTACGTCATGACGGGACAGCGCAGTGATGCCCATCGGGCATTCCCCCTGCCCGTAAATCTGTGCAAAAACCGGGCCAAAGTGATCGACCGCTTCGATGATATCGGCGTTGTACATCGGCCCCCCGGCATAAACGATGGTGCGTAACCCATTGCCGTCGCGACCCAAGGTCTTGGCGTAGCGGGTCAGACGTTGGACCATGGTTGGGGCCATGAACATATGGGCGCTGCCGAAATGAGCGGCCAGATCAAGGACCTCACCTTCGTCGAAACCACCGGACGGGGGAAAGACATGCCGCGCCCCGGCGCGCATATGCATCATATTATAGATGCCAGCCCCGTGGCTGATTGGGGCGGAATACAGGATCGAATCTTCTGCTCGTACCAAATCACAGTCGCTTTGATAGCAATCTGACATGGTCATCAGCATGCGGTGGGTCATCTTGACCCCTTTGGGCCGCCCAGTTGTGCCGGATGTGTAAAACAGCCAAGCCAGATCATCGGGCGCGCGAAAAATGATCTGATCGGCGGGGGGAGTTGCCAGTAGGGACTGCCAAGGGTCGGAGCCGATTTCAATCACTTTGGCCGATGTGTGCTCTGCAAGAACAACAGCAAGATCAGGCGTCGCAAAGCCAAGTTTCGCACCGGCGTTTTCAATGATCCAGGCGGCTTCGCGGGGGTGTAGTTTGCCATTGATCGGCACAATCGCCGCCCCCGCATACCACGCGCCATATTCGGCAATTAGGTAGTCGGGAACGTTTTTCATGAACAACGCAACTCGGTCACCCGGAGCGACTCCCTGTGCGATTAATCCCGCCGCGATGCGCAATGCGGCCTCATGAAAGGCTCCGTAATTTGCCAAAACCTGTGTCCCAAGGTGCAAAGCGGGACGATCCGGGGTGATTTGGGCGGTTCTCGCCAGCCACTGCGCAATATTCATTCCATTCCCCCGATAATTCTTTGCGATTAAAACCTTGAAGCAAAAGGAGTGCAATCCCATGTCAGCTTTGCTTTTCACCGCCGATAGCTTGGCCTATAAGCGGGCAACCGACGTTGCGGAAAATACCGTCACGTCATTCGGGAATGGGCGAGGAACGCATGAGTAAGAAAAACCACGACTCGGATGTAGCCTTTATCAAGGCTTTGGCAGAGCTTCTGCAGGAAAATGACCTAACCGAACTGGAGGTCATGCGCGAATACGGCGAAGATGACAGCCTGAACGTTCGCGTCAGCCGTCAGCAGCAGATCACCATGACCGCTGCCGCGCCAATGGCTGCTGCTCCGGCGGCCGCTCCGGTAGCTGCGGCACCTGCTGCTGCGCCCGCACCTGCCGCTGAGATGCCCGAAGACCCTGCGAGCCACCCCGGCGCGGTGACATCCCCCATGGTCGGCACGGTTTATATGCAAGCCGAGCCCGGTTCGCCCGCCTTTATCAGCGTCGGCGCACAGGTCAAAGAAGGCGACACGTTGTTGATCGTCGAGGCCATGAAAACCATGAACCACATCCCTGCGCCACGTGCAGGCACCGTTAAGCGCATCTTGGTTGAAGACGGCGCGCCGGTGGAATTCGGTGCTCCTCTGATCATCCTTGAATAAGGACGCATCGCATGTTTGATAAAATTTTAATCGCCAACCGGGGCGAAATTGCGCTGCGCGTTGTCCGCGCTTGTCGCGAAATGGGCATCCAATCGGTTGCCGTTCATTCAACAGCTGACGCCGACGCCATGCATGTGCGTATGGCCGATGAAAGCATCTGTGTTGGCCCTGCGCCGGGCACCGATAGCTATTTGTCGATCCCGTCGATCATTGCCGCCTGTGAAGTCACCGGCGCGCAAGCGATCCATCCGGGCTATGGGTTCCTGTCGGAAAACGCCCGTTTTGTGCAGATCGTCGAAGACCACGACCTGAAATTCATCGGCCCTACAGCTGAACACATCAACATGATGGGCGACAAGATCACCGCCAAGGACACAATGAAGGACCTCGGCGTTCCTTGTGTGCCCGGTTCCGATGGTGGCGTTCCTGATTTGGATGCCGCGCTAAAAATCGGCGAAGAGTTTGGCTACCCCGTTATCGTCAAAGCCACCGCCGGTGGTGGTGGACGCGGCATGAAGGTGGCCAATAGCGCCGAAGAGATGAAATCGGCCTTTCCAACGGCGCGTTCCGAAGCCAAGTCAAACTTTGGCAACGACGAGGTCTATATTGAAAAGTATCTGACCACGCCGCGCCATATCGAAATTCAGGTGTTTGGCGATGGTCAGGGCAACGCGGTGCATTTGGGAGAGCGCGACTGCTCGCTCCAACGTCGCCACCAGAAGGTCTTTGAAGAGGCCCCCGGCCCCTGTATTAGCCCCGAGGAGCGCGCGAAAATCGGTAAAACCTGTGCTGATGCCGTGGCGCGCATTGGCTATGCCGGTGCCGGAACCATCGAATTCCTGTACGAAAAGGGCGAGTTCTATTTCATCGAAATGAACACGCGTTTGCAGGTCGAACATCCAGTGACCGAGAACATTTTCGGCGTGGATTTGGTGCGCGAACAGATCCGCGTCGCCGCTGGCATGCCGCTGTCCTTCAAACAGGAAGATCTCAAGATCAACGGCCACTCGATTGAAGTTCGATTGAACGCAGAACGCCTGCCAAATTTTGTGCCCTGTCCTGGTCAAATCACCCAGTACCATGCCCCTGGCGGCCTTGGGGTGCGCGTTGATTCGGCACTTTATGACGGCTACAAAATCCCGCCCTATTACGACAGTTTGATCGGCAAACTGATTGTACACGGACGAGATCGCCCCGAAGCGCTGGCGCGTTTGAACCGTGCCTTGGGCGAACTGATTATCGATGGTGTCGAAACCACTGTGCCTCTTTTCCACGCGCTTTTGCAGGAAAAGGACATCCATACAGGGGATTACAATATCCACTGGTTGGAGAAATGGTTGGAAGCCGGCGGCTTGGATCGCCAATAGAATCCCCAGTGAGCCAGTTTTTTAAGCCGGCTCACTTTTTTTCGCCGATACGAACCCAACTTCCTTTTTTGACTTTGGGTCGAAGTTAATATCGGGTATAATTCTAATTGAATTTAAGATTTTTTAGTAGGAGATCACGATGAAAACGCTGGTCGCATTAACAACTGCTTTCGCATTGAGTGCTGCTACCGCCGCGCCTGCCTTCGCACAATCAACAGACGACGATGATGATGACGCATTTCTCGCTGCGGCGAGCTCATCAGCGCCAGGGTCTGGTTTGGACCCGGCTGCGATGGCTGTTTTGGCTGGCGTCGGCTTGGCTTTGATCGTCGCGGTATCGGATTCAAGCTCCGGTACGCGCTAAGGATATCCCTAGTCTGGGTTTTCGAATGGCGGGCCAATGGGTTCGCCATTTGCGTTTTCGCACCTTGCACGCATGCCTACATTCTGATTACCCTGATCCGACCGCATGCTGCATTTAGCGTTTTTATGACCTCCACACCTTCTCAACCTGTCACCGCAGACCTCCTTTTGCAGGCCTATTGTGCGGGTGTTTTCCCAATGGCAGAACATCGCAATGACCCTGAACTGTTCTGGGTCGAACCACGTATGCGCGGAATTTTTCCATTGGATGAGTTTCACATCAGTCGATCTCTGGCCAAACGGCTGCGCCAAGATGACTACACTGTTACTCTCAACCGCGACTTCGGCGCGGTACTGGATGGATGCGCCGATCGTCAGGAAACTTGGATCAGCACCGAAATTCGCACGCTATATACAGAGTTGAATGCTATGGGGTTTGCCCATTCGCTTGAGGTCTGGATGGGCGATCAACTGGCCGGTGGCGTTTATGGTGTTTGCGTTGGTCGGGCTTTTTGTGGAGAATCCATGTTTTCAACCCGGCGCGATGGCTCAAAAATTGCCTTGGCCTGGCTGGTGGATTTGCTTAGCCGCTGTGGTTTTGTTCTCTTTGATACACAGTTTCTAACCCCGCACCTTGCGAGTTTGGGTGCCGTTGAAATACCCCGTGACACCTATCGGGCTAAACTGAAACAAGCGCTTCAGGGGGAAGCGGATATTCAGTCTCAGCCGCTAGCAGCATCCGGTCAGGACGTTGTGCAGCGCATAACCCAAACGTCATAACGAGGGTGGTCAAGCGGGTTAAGCGCCGGCGAAGACGCCACCATCCAGCCACGATAAACCGGTTCGGCAACGCCGGCCTCCCGGATCGTCACAAAGGCATAAGCGTCGCCCGATGGGTTACCCTTGGGGTATCGACATTCATTTAGCGTGACTTCGATTAACCCCATCGTAGCCCGCTCGCCGTTCAGCAGCTGAATGTCCGAGACTTTGGCGTTAAGCTTGTCCAAGGCGCGCAGAACCGCGCCCGCACCAGTGTTCACGGATTCCTGTGCAAACACCGGGGCCGCACAAAGCGTTAAGGCGACTGCTAGGTATTTCATTCGTCCCCACCACCCACATATTTCAACAACAAAGTCAGCAAGCTAACCGCACCCTGCGTATCCAGAACCTCATCACCCGCCGCGAAATAGAACGGTGAGCCACCGGGGGAAATTTCGACAAAATTGCCCCCCAACAATCCTTCGGATGCGATGACAATCGCGCTGTCGTCGGGAATTTCGATGTCACCGTTGATGGTCACAACCGTATCGGCGCGATAGGTTTCGGTGTTCAAGACAATGCCGGAAACAGTCCCGACTTTGACCCCTGCCAATCGCACATCCGTGCCGACGCTAATCCCTTCAAGTGAGCGGAACGAGGCGCGCAATTCATATCCGGCACTGCCAAGCGTCATGCCCGTGCTTTGCACCGCATAGAGGCCAAATGCCAAAGCGGCGGCCAAAACGCCGCCGCCTACTACTACTTCAGTTGCCGAATGGCTCATTCTGAGCTCCTTATTCCGGGCTCCAGGCCTCATAATCACGACGATCCGCTGGATCAGATGCACGTAGCGACCCGGTCGGTGCATAGGCCAAAGCAGACCCTGTCACGTTTTCCTGATGCGGCTTTTCCCAAGACTTGTGGGTCAGTTCTTTGTCACCGGGACGTTCATCAAATGTATGGTGCAGCCAGCCGTGCCAATCTGGGCTGACGCGCGAAGCTTCGACCTCACCATTGAACATCACCCAGCGTTTTTTGCCATCACGGGATTCGTAATAGACGTTGCCCTGATCATCCTCGCCCACTTTGACGCCGTTGCGACGCGTATAAAGAACGGTTGTCAGCGTACCACCGTTCCACCATGTCACGACGCGCAAGATCTTGCTGAGAATGCTCATGGACGACTCCTGTCTCTCTTGTCGCCTATATGGCGAAATCCGGGGCAAAGGTCCAGTGTTCCCGCTGCCGCAGGGTGGTAAACCGGCCCAATACGCACGGATTTTCGCCGAAAATTCGTCACGTCTCGGCAGCGAGAGCCGTAACTTCAATTTCGATCCGGTATTTCGGGTCAATCAGACCGCACTCAATCATCGTCGCCGCCGGTGGGTTTTCACCAAAGGTCGCGGCCAGAATGTCGAAACACTGTGGGAATTCATGACGATCCGGAAGGTAGTAATTGACCCGAACCACCTCAGAAAAGCTTACCCCGGCTTCGGCCAAAGCATTGCCGATAATGCCAAGCGCCGATGTGCATTGCGCAACCACATCGTCGCCCTGCCCAACTGTACCCGCAACATGTACAAACCCGCCTGCCACAACAGCGCGGCAATAGCCGACCTTCGCTTCGAATTCTCCACCTGAGGAAATGCGCCGGATGCTCATGGTTTCACTACCCTGAATTGACCTAAGATTAGGCACATGCTTGCCCTATTGATCGGCAAAATGCCACGGTGTTTTACATCACGTCCCGGATTTGAAATGTCTCAGAACACGCACATCTCGAACAAACCTTTTCGCCGCCCTGATCCAAACGAAGGGTGGTCACGTCGTGTCGAAGTCTTGCGCAACCCAATCGTTGTACCTCCGGCTGAGAGAAAATTTGTTCAGCGCGCTGGAATCTTGCGTGAAAATGGGTCGTTCTGCGCCCAAGGTGCGCATTGGCGAAAAGCGAGGCCGCTGACCACACTTCCCGACAAACCCGAAGGGCCCGTGGCCCAGTTGCCGGGCACGTGGCTTTGGGGCGGTGTTTTGTTTCGCCACTTTGGACATTTCTTAGTGGAAAGCAGTGGGAGGCTTTGGCCGATACCCGGCTTGCCCGAGAAAATCGATGGCGTGCTGTTTATCCCCAAAAGCCCTGGTGCCGGATACAAACCTGAACCCTTTCACCTCGACTTTTTTGGCATGGCTGGTGTGAGCCGCGTTTATCAGGCCGATCGTCCGCTACAAGTTGAAAAACTATATGTTCCGGGCCAAGGATTTGGGCTTGGGCAAATCATCGAAGGCACGGATCATGCCCGTGCTTATTTCCGTAATCACTTTGCCCGCAACATCAGCCCGGACGGGCCAGAGAAGCTCTACATTAGCCGGTCCCGCCTTGGTCGAGGACGTGGCAAAATTTTATGTGAAGACCATCTAGACGATCTATTGGCGGATCAGGGATATGAGGTTTTCCACCCACAAGCTCATGATTTACCGACCCAAATTGCGCGATACAAAGCAGCCAAGCAAGTTGTTGCTTCCGAAGGGTCCGCGATCCACTTGTTTGCCATGGTCGCGCGGGAGCATCAAAAACTGGCCGTGGTCGCACGACGGGTGTCGCAAGCCACCGGGTTCATCCTCAGACACGCCCGAAGCTTTGCAGCAATCGAGCCGGTTCTTGTAAACACACTGCATCGCAGCTGGGTTCCGGAAAATGAAACCGTCGCACGGTTGTGGCTCAGCGAGTTAGATTTCGCTGCTGCGCATAGGGCTTTGGCTGATGCCGGGTTTGTGAGTGGCCCAACTTGGGCCGACCCAAGCCCTGAAGAGATGGAAGTCGCAAAGAAAAAGGCGAGCGATGTGCCGCTCGCCCTCGCAATTTCAGAAGATCAGCCGGTTTAGCTGGCTTCTTCTTTTTCTTTCTCGGCATGTACCATCAATGGTTTGGCCTCAGAATTGACCGCCTCATCATTGACGACGACCTCGGAGACGTCTTCCATCCCAGGCAGCTCAAACATAGTGTCCAGCAAGATGCCTTCGAGAATGGAACGTAGACCACGGGCACCGGTTTTCCGCTGAATCGCCTTTTTGGCAATCGCGCTAAGAGCATCTTCGGTAAAGGTTAGCTGCGCGTCTTCCATCTCAAACAAGCGCTGGTACTGCTTAACCAATGCGTTCTTTGGTTCGCTGAGAATGGTAACAAGCGCGTCTTCATCGAGATCTTCGAGGGTTGCAATCACCGGCAAACGGCCAACGAATTCCGGGATCAAACCGAACTTCAACAAGTCTTCTGGTTCCAGATCTTGAAAGATTTCACCAACGCCGCGGTCATCATTGTCACGCACATCCGCACCAAAGCCCATGGCTGAGCCTTTGCCACGTTGGGCGATGATCCGATCAAGCCCCGCAAAAGCGCCACCGCAGATGAACAGGATGTTGGTTGTATCAACCTGCAAGAATTCCTGCTGTGGATGCTTACGCCCACCCTGTGGTGGAACAGAGGCAACGGTGCCCTCCATCAGCTTCAGCAAGGCCTGCTGAACCCCTTCGCCCGAGACGTCGCGGGTGATGGATGGGTTTTCCGATTTACGCGTAATTTTATCAACTTCGTCGATATAGACGATGCCGCGCTGCGCACGTTCAACATTGTATTCCGACGCCTGCAAGAGCTTGAGGATGATGTTTTCAACATCTTCGCCCACATAACCCGCTTCGGTCAGTGTCGTCGCATCGGCCATGGTAAAGGGCACATCAAGGATGCGTGCCAATGTCTGCGCCAGCAATGTTTTACCGCAGCCCGTTGGGCCAATCAGCAAGATGTTGGATTTTGCCAACTCAATATCCGATGATTTCTGCGAATGGTTCAAACGCTTGTAGTGGTTGTGCACAGCCACCGACAGAACGCGTTTCGCCTTGGCCTGACCAATGACGTAATCATCTAGAACTTCACAGATTTCTTGCGGTGTTGGCACCCCTTCGGAGGATTTCAGGCCAGCGCCTTTGGTTTCCTCACGGATGATGTCCATACACAGTTCGACGCATTCGTCGCAGATAAAGACCGTAGGGCCTGCGATCAGCTTGCGCACCTCATGCTGGCTCTTGCCGCAAAAGCTGCAATAGAGGGTGTTCTTGCTGTCACTGCCTGAATTCGTCGCCATATTGCACCTTTCCCGGTCAACGTCCCGGTTTATTCACTTTGCGGGTAACCAAAGGCACCCCCACTTCGCGCCAATCACCACGTTCCTGCCAGCTTAGGACAGGCTTCACGGCGCGACAATCGGAAAATCATCCCGACCTTTACCCATTTGGTGAGCAAAGGCCGGGATGCCCGTTTCTTATTCGTCGTCGCCGTCTTTGGCGCGCGAGGTCACGATTTCGTCAATCAGACCCCAGTCTTTCGCCTCTTCTGGCGACATGAAGTTATCTCGCTCCAAACCTTGCTCCACCTCTTCATAGGTGCGGCCAGTGTGGTGAACGTAGATTTCGTTCAAACGTTTTTTCAGTTTCAGCGTTTCTTCGGCGTGGATCATGATGTCCGTCGCCTGCCCCTGATAGCCACCAGAGGGCTGGTGAACCATAACGCGGGAGTTGGGCAGCGAGAAACGCATGTCCTTTTCACCGGCGGTGAGCAAAAGCGACCCCATCGACGCCGCCTGACCAATCACAAGGGTCGACACCTTGGGACGGATATATTGCATTGTGTCGTAAATCGACAGGCCCGAGGTCACAACGCCACCGGGGGAGTTGATATACATGCTGATTTCCTTGGACGGATTTTCCGCCTCAAGGTGCAACAGTTGGGCCACGATCAGCGACGACATGCCATCATGCACAGGACCGTTTAGAAAAATGATCCGCTCCTTTAACAGGCGCGAAAAGATGTCATAGGCCCGTTCACCGCGGCTTGTCTGTTCGACAACCATGGGAACAAGGGTGTTCATATATACGTCTAAAGGATCTTTCATCACGGTCCCGCCTGCTTGATCTTTGGATACTGCCTAAAGCCTAGGTGTTGATAGAGTCTTAGTGCTGGGCATTGGGGGCTGCAAGGGGATGGCAGGAGAAAAGCGTTTCAACTGATAATTGTGCCCTCATAGATCGGGGTTACGACCCGTAAATCCGCCGCATATCTGGCTTTTCGGTACAATAGTAGTGCACCCAAATATATAGGTGGCTGAATGCCGCCAGCCAGAACGCCGCGACAGATTGAAACAAAAATGCCGGCACCCAAAGAATGAAAAAACCGAACACATACATGGCGTTGGGTGTCCAAGTGAAAATCCCCTTTCGAACCAAAGGCTTGTCACGATAGGACGCATCAAAATGGTCGATACCAAAAGCGCGTTCGATCCCGAAATAGGTGCGCACGCTATAAAACAGATAAGCCGCAGGAAAACAGAGCAGTAGGGCGATACCGCCCCCAACCCACGGTGAAAGCGGAAGGGTGCCACGATTTGACCAGCCAACCGCAAAAGCGAGCACCGGCCGCAAGAGGATCAGAACGGCAAATCCGACCTGATAAAAGCGAAATGCATTGCGGCCCAAAAACCGCGTCAAGTTTTGGCCATCCAGTTCGAGGCGCCAGCACAGCCAGACATAAACCTGATGGATCACCGCATTTGCGACCGCCAACTCCACCCAAGTGCAGGTGCTCAGACCTAGGAAAGTGCCGTCGCCAAAACCCGGCATGTGACTGGCCACAAAAAGCAGCGCCAGCAGCAGCGAGAGGCAGAAAAAATGGAGCCCTTGCCCTTCGAAGAACGTCTTGGTCGTGGCAGGTGTCATGTTGGCCTCACGTGATGTGGATCGCTTTAACAGACACCAATCGATAGCGGTCTGTCTAGGCAATCACTCATCAATGACCGATCCGAGGTTCACCCCGGCATTGGTGGGCATCACATTCCATTTCGAGGGTCACATGGGTCAATCCGTGCTTGTGGTCCAACAGGGTTTTTACGGCGGCCTTGATACCGTCGGCATGCGACCAGGCACCGGCATCAAGAACCATATGGGCGGTCAAAGCCGCCCGATGTTCTTCCATCATCCAGAAATGCACGTGATGCAGGCCTTGCACCCCGGCAACGGATTCAGCAGTGGCCATAATGGCTTCGACATCCTGTTCCGGCGGCGTGCCCTGCATCAGGATACGCACCACACCGCCGATTTCGCCCCACGCCATCCATAGAATATAGCCAGCAATGCCAAGCGTGACCAAAGGATCGACCCAATTCCAGCCAGTGGCCATAATGACCAAACCGGCAAAAATAACCGCGACCGACCCAAGCGCATCCGCGACATTGTGGAGAAACGCGGCGCGAATATTGACGCTATCTTTGGCCATGCGCCATGTCAGAAGCGCAGTGACAAGATCAACAAAGAGCGCAATGCTAGCGACAACGATAATCATCCAACCGATGACCTCTTGCGGTTCAAAAAACCGCATGATCGCTTCGTAGATCAGATAGAGCCCCAAAACGATCAAAGTCGTCAGATTGATCAAGGCGGCCACAACCTCGGCACGCCCGTAGCCAAATGTCATTGCCGCATCAGCGGGACGGCGGGCAATTTTTCGGGCCCAAACCGCGATCACCAAACTGGCCGCATCCGAGAAATTGTGCAGCGCATCCGCAATCATCGCGAGGCTGCCGGACAAAATCCCACCAATGATCTGTGCAATGGTCAGGCCAACATTGACGACAACGGCCAAAGCAAGCTTTCCATCCCCAGCGTCCGGGTCAACATGATGATGGTGGTGATCGTGTGGCATAACAGAAAACCCATTGTGATTAAGGGTATTTGCCGATCTAACCATCTGCCCCCAAAGGGATTTCAGTCACACCGGACAGGTAACAACCTGCCCGAGACGCGATGAGGTTTCAATGGCATCAATCAGGTGATGTACGCCCAACGCCGCCGTGCCAGACACCATGGGGGGCGTTCCCGTGGCGATGGCCTTGGCGAAATCTTCGATCACGGCCTGATGCCATTCATGTTTTTCGGGTTTGGCATAGCCAGGCGGTGGAAAATGTTCGACCGCCCCGTTGCGCCAATGCAGATCCAACCGGTCTTTGTCGATCCGCATCGACCCGTGTTCGTAATGCAGCGTCAGGGATTCCAAACCATGCGGGTAGGTCGCGGTGCTGGCGGTCAGCGATCCAACGGCCCCATTGGCAAAACGCAATCCGGCGGCGGCGAAATCTTCGGCCTCCATGTCGTGCAACGGGGTTGTTGCGGTCATGGCCTGAACAGAGGCAACCGGACCGGTAAAGCTTAGCGCCAAATCGAGGGTGTGGATGGCTTGGGTTAACAACACCCCGCCGCCATCACGGGCATAGGTGCCCCGGCCCAGCTCATCGTAATAGGCTTGCGAGCGCCAGAGCGGCACGGAAATCTCCACATGTCCCAAACGGCCAAGTCGCCCCTTGGCAAGGATGCGATGCGCCATCAAAGACGGTGCGCGTTTGCGGAATTGAAACAACACCCCAAGCGTCACACCCGCATTTTGGCAAATTTGCACAACTTCTTTGGCTTCGGCCAAGGTGCGAGCAACCGGTTTTTCCAACAAAATGTGTTTACCAGCCTGCGCCAGTGTTGTGATCAAATCGATACGCACACTGGGCGGCGTTGCGACGATAACGAAATCAATCGTTGGGTCATTGGTGATCTGTGCCAAATCCGAGGTGAACACCGGCGACGGGCCATCGTAATAGGCATTGAGGTAACGCGCCATGTCCGGTGTTCGGGACAAAATTGCCTTTAGTTGAAGCCCCGACTTTGCCGCAGACAAAGCCTCGATATGGGTTTGCGCAATCATGCCCGCGCCGATCAGGGCAACACCAATCCGCCGCGATGAAGAAGTCGTGTTCATTGTGTCCTCCGCCTGCCAAACGGTAAAACAAATTTTTACAAATATGACAAGCGTTTAGGCAACAAAAAGGGGGCGCGTTTCCGCACCCCCTTGAACGTCGAACAGTCGCCCCTGGATTTACCCAAACATGTCCGACGTAATGCCCGCGTACCAACCAACGCTTTCCTCATAGGTGCGTTGACGCAGCTCGGCATCTTCTCCGGTGGCCGAAATAAATCCGTCCACTTTGGCGATTTTCTCATCTGTGGCCTGATAGGAGGCACCAACCTTGATCCCGTCATCGGTGTTGATCAATGACCAGCAGGTGTTGGAGAACTTGGCCGGGAAGACCTTTGACCCGGTCAAGGCACCACGCACCGCCATGGCGGCAACTTTGGCTTGGCTGTTGGCCGAGAAGCCGGATTTTGGCATGTCACCCTGTGCTGATGCGTCACCCAAGACATGGATGTTTTCGTCCAGCTTACTTTGCATGCTATGCGCTGAAACAGGAGCCCAGTTGCCATCGGTCAGGCCCGCAGCTTCACAGATCAAGCCCGCCTTTTGCGCCGGAATGACGTTACAGACGTCGGCTTTGACGACTTCACCATCAATGTCGACTTCCATTGTGTCCGGGTTGACCGAGACGTTTTCGCCGCCGAAATCAGGCCCGACCCGTTCGATCATACCGTCATAGTGATTGGCCCAGCCTTCCTCAAACAGCGCCTGTTTGGAGAATTTGGGCTTGGGGTCGGCGATGATGATCTTGGCGGTTGGGTTGTTGGCCTTGAGGTAATGCGCCACCATCGAAATCCGCTCATAAGGACCGGGAGGGCAACGGAACGGGTTGGGCGGCGCAACCATCACATAGGTGCCGCCCTCGGGCATCGCCATGATTTGGCGCTTGAGCAATTCACTTTGCGTCCCGGCTTTGTAGGCGTGGGGCATCTTGCCTTGTGCCGCCGTAGACCAACCGGGCACAGCACCGTCGACAAAATCAATGCCAGGGCTGATGATCAGCTTGTCATAGGGCACCGAACCGCCGCCCGCCAGCGCAACGGTCTTGGCATCGCGGTCCACACCAGTGGCCCAGTCATGCACAACGTTGATGCCATATTCAGCGGCCAGCGTGCCATAAGTGTGACCGATCGAGGACAGCTCGCGGAAGCCCCCAATATAGAGGTTTGAGAAGAAGCAGGTGTAATAAGTGCGCGTCGGTTCGATCAGGGTGACGTCGATCTCGCCCTTGCTATCCTTGGCGATATAGCGCGCAGCCGTGGCCCCGCCTGCCCCACCACCAATCACCACGACGCGTGGCTTGCCCATGGCGCGTACCATTGGGGCGCTCAATGTCGCCGATGCCGCAATTGAAGTGCCGATAAAGGCGCGTCTGTTCAATGTCATGTCTGTCTCCTCCTTGTTGTCATGTACATGCGTCACCGCATGCAAAAACCCCGCTGCCCAAGGGCTACGGGGTGAAATTGGTTTGAAATTCTTGGGTGGTCAGAGTGGCAATAGCCCGAGGGCCGCTGCCAGCGCCAATACCGTTCCCAAAGCGATAATGCGGGCCGGAAAGGACATCTGCAAAAGCTCCGATCAAAAGTGCCAGACGATTACGCCCGGCTAATACAAGGAATGACAGGACAATAACCGTATCCTGTGACACCAGTGTGATGCTTTTGACTATGCTGAACAATTGCGGAATACCCGACCCCTCCCTATCACTCGATGTTGGCGAAATAGGTTGCCAACGCCGCGATCTCTTCATCGCTGAGGCGACCCGCCATCATCTGCATCACCGGATGTGGACGCAGCTTTTGCTTGTAGGCATGCATGGCGATCACGAAGTCTTCTTCGTACCAATGCGAAATGCCCGGAATGCCGTCATCATCCCCATCTGCCTGATGGCAGGTGATGCATTCCGACGCGAGATATTCGCCGTAATCCGCATCACCAACAATGGCGAGCGTTTCGGGGCTTAGCTCAACGTTATAGGCAAGCGCGGTTGGTTCGGATTCCGGAATGTCCTGTGGGCTAGCGGAAAAGGTGCGCAGATAGGCCAGAATGTCGTGGCGATCCTCCACCTTTTTGACGCCTCGAAAATCCATATTGGTGTCTGACACCAAGGACTTCGGGTTTTGGATATACACATCCAACCGGTCAAACGTCCAATCCATCCCATCGGAATAGGCGCGTTTCAGCCCCTTGGAATACTCAAACCCCTCCATGCTGCCAGCGCGACGGCCAAACAAATCGTTGAGGCTTGGGCCTTCTTTATGCTCAGCGCCTTCACCAACTTGGTGGCAGCCGATACAAGACCGATAGAGCCGTTCGCCGCGTTCTGCGTCTCCTAACGCTTCACCCGCCTCCTCAGCCTGCGCGGCCCCCAAAGGGGCCAACGCGAGGGTCGATATCATCAACCAGCCGCGCATCACTGCGACACCGATTTAAGATACTCGATCATGGCAAGGATATCCTTGTCTTTCTTCAAGCCGTTAAAGGACATTTTGGTGCCCTTCATGTATTTCTTGGGCTTGGTCAAAAACGCGGTCAAGGTTTCCTCGTCCCAAGTTCCGCCATGGCCTTTCATGACTTTGGAATACTTGAAACCATCCTGAACACCGACCTCGGCCCCGAAGATACCGTTCAAAATTGGCCCGGTTTTGTGCTTGGCGCTCTCGCCAACCTGGTGGCAGGCTTTGCACTTTTTAAAGACCTTTGCGCCCGCGGCGACCAGATCGGCATCAAGGGCAACCACAACGGGTTCCGGCTCTGGTGCTGGTTCCGGAGCGGCTTCTGGCGCTGGCTCAACGGCGGGTTCTGGGGCGGGTTCAGGGGCTGCCATGGCTTCTTTGGGCGCGTCTTCCGCCCCCTCTTCCTCAGGCGTTACATCCAAAACCGAGGCGCGCATGGTGATTTCCACGCTGTCCTTACAGTTCTCCATGCACGGCTCGGTGCGCCATTTGGTGTATTCGGTTTCGGCCCGATCATCGAGAATGAAACCACCGGCATTGGGCATTTCGACGTCCAAGAAGGTTTCTTTGGACAGCTCGAATTCCTCGTCGATCAAATCATTTGAATAGAGGATATAGGCGACAATGGCATAGACGTCATTTGGCTCTAGCGTCTGCGCGGCACCAAAGGGCATCGAGCGATTCACATAGTCAAATGTGGTCGACAGGTAGGGCCAATAGGACCCAACCGTTTTCAACGGATCTTCATCTGCCAAAGTTCCGTCACCACCGGCCAATTTCGGCCAATTATCAACGCCTTCGGCAAAATCACCGTGGCAGCTCGCGCAATTGTCGGCAAAGATTTCTTCGCCATCAAGGGCATTGCCCGACCCATCCGGAAGACCCGTGCCATCGGGGCTAACATCAATATCCCATGCCGCGATTTCTTCGGGCAAAGCGGTGCGGCCAAGCCCATGTTTTTCGGCCAACGCTGGTGTAGCAAGAAACAGCGCAACCGCCGTCAGATTAAGAAACTTCGACATTCTCTGCCTCCCCATCGGCTTTCACCCACCAGGTCTGGATACAGTTGTTGTGATAGATTGAGTTCAATCCACGTACTTCGCGCAGCTGGGCCTTGGTCGGCTGAACATAACCGGTCTCGTCAATGGCGCGCGATTGCAGGAACATTTCCTCGCCGTTCCATTCGGTGTCGAGATAGAAGCGCGTAAGGGCTTTGTCTTCACCTTCTTTGCCAAGACGGGCGGTTTCCCATGTTTTGCCGCCATCTTTGGAGACATCAACGCGGGTGATCTTGCCGTGACCGGACCATGCCAAACCGGTGATAACCAACGGGCCGTGGCCGTGTTTGATGGGCGACTGCGGGCTTGGTGAGGTGACGATGGATTTCGCATCCATGACCCATGTCCATTTGCGCGCGGTCCCGTCCTCAAGAACATCGGTGTATTTCGAAGTCTCTTCGCGGCTTTCGATCGGGCCATCCATGACCTCAATACGGCGAATCCATTTGACCCACATGTTGCCTTCCCAACCGGGCACAACAAGTCGTACAGGATAACCATGCTCTTTACGAAGCGCCTCGCCGTTGGCTTTGAAGGCGATCAAGCAATCGTCCAAGGCTTTTTCCATCGGGATCGAGCGGCCGTTCGACGACGCATCCGCGCCCTCAACATACACCCATTTGTCTTTGAGATCGCCCGCAGCGTCCAAACCGGCTTCTTCCAGCAGCGTCCGCAAAGTGACGCCGGAATACTCCATGTTGTGGATCATGCCATGGGTGAACTGCGCGCCATTTAGCTGAGCACCGGCCCATTCCATGCCGGTGTTTGCGGCGCATTCAAGGAAATAGGTGTGGTTCTGACGTGGGAAACGCTCAAGGTCTTCGTAGGTAAAGACCAGTGGGTTGTCGACCAAGCCGTTGATCATCAACCGGTAATCTTCTTTTTTTAGCTCAATCGCACCCGAGTGATGACGCTCAAACGCGCAACCCTGTGGGGTGATTGTCCCATCCAACGCGTGGATCGGCGTAAAGTTGATCGAACTGATGGTATCGGCGGTTAGCCATTCCACGTTGCGGCGGATCACGTCGCCCTCAAACTGGATCGGTGCGCCGTATGGTGCGGCGTCTACGCCGTCGCCCAAACCGCTCGCCCATTCCTGAACTTCGGTGATAAGTGGATCGGGTGTGCCTGCACTTGCCCCACCGGCAACCGCCCCGGCCCCAAGCGCTGCGGCGCTGGTCAGGAACTGGCGGCGTGAGGGACCCGTGTTGGGTTTATCTGCCATTGTGTGTCTCCTTTCGGATCATCGAATTCATCTATGTGAATGATTTGGCGAAAAAAATTTGCCGCCAAAACGTGCCGCGAGGGCGGGCGCTTATGCGCCCACCACCGTGACAGAGTTATTAGGATCAAGTTTGATGGTGCCCTGTTTGCGGATGTGGCTTTCGACCACGTCCCAAATCTGTGGCCCTTCGGTGCCTTCGTTGACGCTTGCCCAGCCGGCAACAACGTAGTTTTTCGCCGGATCAACGGCTTCGCCGGTTTTCAACAGGGTCATTTCGGAAATCCGCTCGCCCTGTGGCTTGGTCACGTCACAACGGTAGGCCATGCCACCGATACGCACCATGTCCCCACCCTGTTGGTAATAAGGGTCGGGGTTAAAGATGTTGTCGGCCACGTCCTCAAGGATCACCTTGATGAACTCCCCGGTCATTTCAGAGCGATAAGCCTCGCCGTAGCTCATCGAGGTGACGTTCCAGATGTCTTCGCGGGTGATATCATCACCAGGAAGCAATGATGGCCCCCAGCGCACGCCGGGCGACATGGCGATGTCGGCCTCACGCTCTTCGATCAACGCGTTACAAATCAGGTCATCCCAAGAGCCGTTGAAATTCCCACGACGATAGAGCGTGCTATCGGTCTGGCCGATGACTTCGCTCAGCTGGTCTTTGTACGGCGCGCGCTGCTCTTCGATAACCTTGGTCATCACCGGATCAGGCGTGATCACATCCGAGAAAATCGGGATAAGCTTGTGGCGATAGCCCATCATCCGGCCGTCGCGGATATCCAGATCGACGCGGCTGACGAATTTGCCGTTTGAGCCAGAAGCCACAACGATGGTTTCGCCGACCAGCACCGGTTCGGGCAACGCGTCATGGGTGTGACCTGACAGGATCACGTCGATCCCGGTGACTTTGGTCGCCATCTGCTTGTCGACGTCAAAGCCATTGTGCGACAGGCACACAACGCATTCCGCGCCCATGCTGCGGACTTCATCCACCATGGCCTGCATGTTTTCATCGCGAATACCAAAGCTGTATTCCGGGAACATCCAACGCGGGTTGGCGATCGGCATATAGGGGAAGGCCTGACCGATCACGGCAACCTTAACGCCGCCACGCTCAAAGAACTTGTAGGGTTTGAACAGCTCAGCCGGTTCATCCCACTCGGAGTCAAAGATGTTTTGACCCAGTGCGGCAAAGGGCAACCCTTCGACGATTTCATTCACACGCTCGGAACCGAGGGTAAATTCCCAGTGGAATGTCATCGCGTCGGGTTTCAGGACGTTCATGGAGTTCACCATGTCTTGCCCTTCGGTGTGAAAGCAGGTGTAGGACCCGTGCCATGTATCCCCACCATCCAGCAAAATCGCATCCGGGCGGTCGGCGCGAATGGCATTCACCACGGTCGACACACGATCAAGGCCACCAACCTTGCCATAGCCTTTGGCCAGAGCTTCAAAGTCACCCGATGACAGCGCGTAGTGGGAGGGAGACCCATCTTCGATGCCATAGGCTTTGCGGAAATCCGCTCCGGTCAAATGCGGCACGGCCCCTTTGTTGCCACCAACCCCGATATTAACCGACGGTTCGCGGAAATAGATCGGCATCAGCTGGGCATGAATGTCCGTGACGTGAATAAGCGAGACATTTCCAAAGGTGTCGAACTGCAAAAGCTGGTCCTGAGTCAGGCTTTGCTGCGTGGCTGCGCGCGCCCAAGTGCCATAGCCAGACGCGCCCATCATGGCCGTAGCTGCCATGGAAACCTGCAAAAAATCGCGACGAGAGATCATGGGGAGTGCTTTCTATCTCAGGGTGTTACCGCAAACGCATTCACGATAATGAATGGATTTAGGGAAAGAAAACCCCGCACCGGGCAACCGATGCGGGGCAAAATATTAGTTACGGACGGAGGGGCCTTCGACGGCCAAACCATTCGCACGCGAGGAGACATAGAGCTCCAACGCGATAAACTCGGCCGAACCTGGGCTATAGGTTTCGGCGCGCGTATCACGCACACAGCCTTTGAAGCGCGAATGCACCCCGTTCAGCTTGGCGTTTTTCAGACGATAGGCCGGGAAGCCGTTGATCTGACCTTGGCTCAGGTGATCCGCACGAATGTAATTGCCATAGTTGTCTTCGTGGCAATTGGCGCAGCTCAGCTCGAGCTGACCGGTACGTGTATAGTACAGCTCTTTACCCTGTGCCCACATATCGGCCGCAGGGCCGTCAATGGCCACATTCATTGGCATGCCACGCGAATGGAACGACAGCATCGCTTCCATGTTGACGGCTGCACCAGCGTCGTATTTCCACGCCTCGGCCCCCATCTGGTTCACCCGGCAGTCGTTCATCTGCATCTGCAGAGTGCGGACTTCGCCAGCTTCTTCGTTCCACTTGGGGTATGTCGCTTTGACACCTGCCATCGAGTCGGCAGGATCATTGTGGCAGTCTGCGCAGGCTTTGCCTTCGCTGCCCTCAGCGGCGTTCCACTGATCCATCGCCTGATCCACAAAGATCATGCCCGGATTGTCGAAGTCGTCCAGCTGAAGTGATTGCGTTTCATCCGAGCGAAAGTGCCAGCCCGAAATCAGCTCGTCCAGCGCACCATCAAGATGGGCCGGAGCGGCGGTTTTAGTGACCAGCTCGGTGTCGCCATTGATGACCATTGTGTCATCGTCTGCGCCGCCCGCTATGGCCAGAGGTGCCGAAAGGCCTGCCACTAGGGCTAGGGCCGTCAGTGCCTTGAAATTCATATATTTTCCCTCCCTTTGAACCTGTGCCCCAAAAGCATTTTCATGCGTTCGCGATCCGGGGCACAAGAAGCCAGCGTTTAGCCGATGGCGATTTTCTTGGCGGTCTCATAGACGTCGCCGTCATCATCGTACCATGTGAATTTGAATTCACCGGCCTCGGGCACGGTGGCTTCGAATTCCACATATGGGTTGGTCGAGATGGCAGGCTCAAGCGTCACATCAATGACGTTCTGACCATTAAAATCGCAGGTAAAGCGATTGATGATCGAGCGCGGAATGATGTTGCCGTCTTTGCCTTTGCGCTGACCCGATTCCATTTTGTGCGAAATCAGGGTCTTGATGGTGATTGCATCACCAGCAGCGGCCTTTTTGGGGACTTTGACGCGGGGTTTTACACCAGATGCCATTGTTCAATTCTCCTAACGTTTTGGTCGCAATCCCGAGCCGCAAAAAACCGAAGTCCACTTTTGCTGGGATTGCTCCGCTGCTTAGCCGCCGCAGCCGCCGATGGTGACCTTGACGGTCTTGGAGGCGCGGGCAAAGCTGCCGTCGGCCATTTTGGCAACAGCAACGACATCTTGCGTACCGGCCAGGCGAATACGGGTCGAGGCGGACTGGCTGGCAGCCAGTGGGCCAAAGTTGAATGTACCAACCGGCGGCGTCGGGTTGCCTGTGGCCAGAACCATGATTGCGGTTGCGCCGGGCGCGGATACCGCGATCGGAACGGTATTGCCGTTTTCCGCAATTTCAGGCGCAGTCAGCTCAAGGCCAGTATCGGCCATATCGGCCCCGCCTGTGAACTCGGCAATCAGATCGTCCGACGCGGATGCGCTTGCACGCAGCGGCAGGACGGTCATCAGCGCTGCACCGGCACCCATGGCCAATGTTTCGCGACGTGTGAATTCCATCGTCTGTCTCCTTAGTTTAAGGTCAGCTTTCCTTGAGCGTCAGCAGGAATGCGACCACATCTTCGATATCTTGAGCCGACAAAAGCGGCGGCAAAGGTTCAGCACCGGCCTTGCCTGTGTAGGCGTCACCGGGGCGAATGTAGCCTTTGGTTTTGTAAAAGGCGGGCATTACCGTGCCTTCAAAGGTCATCTTGGCGTTGGCCACGATGCCGCGCAGTTCCGCTTCGCTGCGGGCCTCACCTGTATAGGACAGGTCCGGTCCAACTTCGCCGTGGAATGGCACATCGGCCAGTTGCTCAACCGCATGGCAGGACACGCAATTGCCTTTGGATTTAGATCCAAAAACAGAGCGGCCATTTTCGGCATCACCGGGCTTGCCGGTTAGGGACATTTCAACAACGCCCTCTTCACCATATGCCACGTCGGCTGGTAGCACGGTCTCGGCTGCGGCCATCCCCGCTGCCAGCACCAGTGCTGTTGTTAGTGTTGTAAGCCTCATGTTCCCTCCCTAGGCTTGCTGGCCTTTCGGCCTTGCTCGCGGCCCCGTCGCGCTGGGGCTTTCTACTCTCGTCATTGCTCGCTGATGTATACCGTAGGGCACAGGCCCCGCTCAACGCAACAACAAATTCGCAAACGTGAATTTCTTGTCGCAGGCAAGGCGCTATCAGTCGAAACTTCCGTTGCTGCGTTCTTGGATCATCCGCGCATGGTAACGCTGGAAATCTTCACCGTTTTCAAGTGCATAATGCTTTTCCGCGACCCAAGTAAACATATCTTTTGTCGTGCCTTTGCCAAAGGCACCCGGCATCACTGCAACCGCCGCATCCATGGCATTTACGCCCTCTGGCACCTCTTCAGGTAGAAAAACGATGTTGGGTGTGAACATCACACGCCATTTGCGGGCCATGTCTTTTTCGCTGCGCGAATCCCCGTCAAAGTCGACGACTTCGACATCGCCATAGAGGTTCATCTGCACCACGAAATAGTTTTCGGCGATGTAGTCAGAGATGCCCTGATCCGAGAAAACCTCTTCGTGCATTTTGGCGCAATAGATGCACCCACGCTGTTCAAAGAACAGCACCAAACGCTTGCCCTCAGCATTGGCTTCATCAAGGTCTTCGCGCAGGTCTTTGAACGTGTCGCGCATCCACGGCTGCTTGTGTAGCCCGTCGTCGCCCATTTCCGCTATCGCAGGTACAGCCATCAGCGCGGCCACCGCCGCCAAAATCCAATGTCGCATTTCAAATTCCTCCCAGTCTCGCTTTGGCTCAGACCCAGTTCGGATAGGCCTTTAACATGAGTTCGGCGATCCAACCCACCGTATCGGTTGCAATCAGGATCGCAAATATAATCAGCATGACGCCCATAGCTTTTTCAACATGGACCATTTTTGAACGGTGTTTTTGCAGCCAACGCAGGAACGGCTGGGCAAAAACGGCCGCCACAACAAAGGGCGCGGTCATACCGATCCCAAAGACCGCCAGCAAAAGCGCACCGTGCCAGAGCTCCCCCATCCCCGAGGCAATCGCAAGGATCGTCGCCAAAATAGGCCCCACACAGGCCGTCCAGCCAAAGCCAAACGCCAAGCCCATGACATAGGCCCCGAAAACCGTCGACGGGTCGGCTTTGCTTTCCATGCGCGCCTCGCGATAGAGAAAGCCGATCTTGATAACCCCAAGAAAATGCAGCCCAAAAGCAAAGATAATCGCCGCCGCCACATAGGACAGAGCGTCTTTCCAATCGGCAAAGGCCTGACCAAGTGCAGTCGCCCCAAGCCCGAGCAACATAAAGATCGTTGTGACCCCAAGGGCGAACATAATGGCAGAGAGGATCAAGCGCCGCTGCGCCCCCGGCGCAATCCCGCCTTCGTCACGAAGCTCGCTCATCGACAACCCGGCCATATAGGACAGGTAAAAAGGCACCATAGGCAAAATGCACGGGGTAAAGAACGCACCCAACCCGGCAAGCAAAGCCCCGGCATAACTGATGTCGAACATGGGTGCTCCTTGATCAATTCACATATTCAGATTATGTTGTTCGATAACGAATGGTCAATTGGTGATCCAAGGTGAGACAATTTGCATATGCGATGCTGGCATTAATCGCCAGCGCTGGACTGGCTTTGGCCAAGGACACAGATCAAGACATCCGTCTTGTGATGGTCGATCAACCCGGGTGCGCCTATTGCGCCGCGTGGGATGATGAGATTGGTCCGGCTTATCCCAACACCGCCGAGGGCAAATTTGCGCCCCTGATGCGCGCCGATCTGCATGTCGGGCCACCCGATGGTATTAAATATGCACGAAGGGTGAACTTTACCCCCACTTTTATTCTGCTAGAAGGCAACAACGAGGTTGCGCGCATCGAAGGATATCCGGGAGAGGATTTCTTTTGGCCAATCTTGGCAAAACTGTTACAGGACCACACCGCGTTCCAACCGGCGACCAACTGAGACTGATCTGACCCATGGCCCTTCCCGTACTTTCTGATGACCTAAGTGATGACGAGCTGGACCGCATCGTCGACAAAGCCACCACAGCGTCGGCTTTCCTTAAGGCGATTAGTCACGAAGGCCGATTGATGATCCTGTGCCATTTGGTGTCTGGCGAAAAGTCGGTGACCGAGCTCGAAGACCTCCTGTCGGCCCGTCAGGCGGCCGTGTCCCAACAGTTGTCTCGCCTACGTCTTGAGGGGCTTGTTGTGCCCCGCCGCGAGGGCAAAGCGATCTTTTACAGGCTAGCCGATGACCGCCCGCGCAAAATGCTGGAATGCGTCTACGAGCTGTTCTGCGCCGAAGACGATTGATTTCGGCGATTGATTTTAGGGCCGCCTCGGCGCAACCTTGTCACAGTTGAAAGCAAGTAAGCTGGCGACGGTCGGAGGAGGGCCTTTGCATGCGTGATATCTTGTCTGACCATCAGATGGTGGCCTTGATTGGCCTATTCGGAGGCATCTTGTTGGGTCTTGCGGCCCGATTGGGCCGTTTTTGCACCCTTGGGGCCATCGAAGATGCGCTTTATGGCGGGTCCATGGTGCGCATGCGCATGTGGGGCGTGGCCATTGGGTTTGCCATTCTCGGCAGCTTTACTTTGATCGGAACCGGCTATCTGGACGGAGCCAGCAGCTACTATTTGTCAATCCGCTGGATGCCGATGGCCTCGGTGATCGGTGGCTTGGTATTTGGCTATGGCATGGCCCTGTCGGGAAATTGCGGATACGGGGCCGTCGCCCGATTGGGCGGAGGCGATTTGCGCAGCTTTGTGATTGTGCTGGTCATGGGGGTGTCGACCTATGTGGTTCTGTCTGGACCTCTGGCCCCGATGCGCAACGCTGTTTTCCCTCAAATCGATGTTACATCGACCGATATTCCACCCGGCATTGCTCATCACCTCGCAAAGCTGACCGGCATCTCCGTGCCCTTGATAGGGGGCACAATGGGGGCTGCCATCCTGCTTGGGTCGCTGTTGTCCAAGGATATTTGGGATAAGCCCGCGCAAGTTGTCTGGGCCTTTGTGGTTGGGTTCGCCATTGTCAGTGGCTGGGCAGGAACCGCTTGGGTCGCCGAAAGCGGATTTGAAGCTTTGCCAATTGTATCACACAGCTTTGCGGCCCCAATGGGGGAAAGCATCCTGTGGTTCATGACCGGTTCGGTGCGCCCCTTGTCATTCGCGGTCGGCTCAGTTGCCGGTATCTGGGTCGGGGCCTTTGTCGGCTCAATGATCAAGGGGCATTTCCGCTGGGAAGCCTGCGAAGACCCGCGCGAGTTAAAGCGCCAGATTTTTGGCGCGGGCCTTATGGGTGCTGGCGCAGTTCTGGCGTTGGGATGTTCCGTCGGCCAAGGGCTTTCGGCGTTTTCGGTTTTGGCTTTGTCGGCCCCGGTCACCTTCTTGGCGATTTTTGCAGGGGCGGCCATTGGGTTACACCAGCTGATCGTCGGGTTTCAACCTGCCGAATAGGGGATTGCCTTGCGCGCGGATGGGGCGCTGCCCCGTCCCGAGCACGCTCGGGACTCCCCGGGATATTTTGGGAAAGAAGAAGCCCGGATCAGCTCATTTCGCCAAGGCGCGCGACATAGCGGGCCAGCGTGTCGATCTCGAGGTTGATTGTATCGCCAACCTTGGCGTTGCCCCAAGTGGTGACCTTTTGGGTATGTGGGATGATGTTGATCCCGAAACGCGTGTCATCGACCTCATTGACCGTAAGCGACGTGCCATTCAACGCAACGGAGCCTTTGGGCGCGATAAAACGGGCCAACTCGCGTGGCGCGTCAAAGGTGAGCCGCGTGCTATCGCCTTCGACGCGCATATCAACAAGCTTTGCCACACCATCCACGTGGCCAGACACGATATGCCCACCAAGCTCATCACCGACTTTGAGCGCACGTTCTAGGTTGATAACGCGATCCACCGTCCAATCGGCCAAATTGGTCTTTGATACGGTCTCGGCGCTGATCTCCATGTCGAACCAATCATCCCCCAAAGCCACAACCGTCAGGCACACACCGTCACAGGCAATCGACGCACCGATATCAATTGAATTGGTGTCATAGGAGGTTGCAATCCGCGCCCGAAGATCGCCGCGTTGCTCAAGCTCGACGATACGGCCCTGATCGGTGATAATACCTGTGAACATCTCGCGTCCTTTCGCATGTGGCGGCTCCTCTGGGCTGCGGCGCGATGTGGCCTTATTTTCGCCGGGTTCAGAGGTTAAAGATTTCGTTAGGACAAGGACATAAAACGCCATCATGAGCAACGCAACCGGCCAAAAACGGGTCTTCCTGTTTCTACAGGGCCCACATGGACCCTTCTTTCACCGCCTTGGCGCGATGCTGCGCAAGACGGGGGCAGATGTCTGGCGGGTGGGGTTTAATGCCGGCGATCGTGCCTTTTGGTTCCATTCCACAAGCTACATCCCGTTTCGTGGATGTCAGGACGACTGGCCAGAACGGTTCACCGAGTTACTCGACGAAAAGCACGTCACCGACATTGTGCTTTATGGCGATGTACGCGGGATTCATGCCAAAGCCGTGGAGATTGCCCAAGGGCGCGGGCTTGGCATCCATGTCTTTGAAGAAGGCTACATGCGCCCCTATTGGGTAACCTATGAACGCGGTGGTTCGAACGGGCATTCGACCCTGATGCAAACCTCAGTCGAGGACATGCAAAAGGCACTGGCCCTATCGGATATGGAGGCCCCCCTCCCCCCCGGGCATTGGGGCGACATGCGTCAGCACATGTTTTATGGCGCGCTTTATCATTGGTTTGTGATGTTTCGAAACGGTGACTACCGGAATTTTCGCCCGCATCGCTCGCTTACCGTTGTTCAGGAATTTGGGTTGTACCTGCGCCGCTTGCTTTTGATGCCAGCCACTTGGATTGACCGGTTGGTATCGACCGCGCGCATTCGCTTGGGTGGGTTTCCCTATCATCTGGCGCTGATGCAGCTTGAACATGATAGCAGCTTTCAAAAACATTCTCCCTTTGCCACCATGCCGGACTTCCTCGAAGAGGTGATGGCCGGATTTGCCAAAGGGGCTCCCGGCCACCATCACTTGGTTTTCAAGGCCCATCCGCTCGAAGATGGTCGGGTCAACATGCGCCGCGCCGTGCGTAAGCTAGCACAAAAATACAATGTCGCGGATCGCGTCCATTATGTGCGCGGCGGCAAGCTTGCGCAGCTTTTGAACGACGCGCGAAGCGCGGTCACTGTGAATTCTACCGCCGGGCAACAGGTGCTTTGGCGCGGCATTCCGCTCAAGGTTTTTGGCGCGGCGGTCTATGCCAAACCGGAATTTGTCTCAGAACAGCCGTTGGACGAATTCTTTTCCATGCCGACGCGCCCGGACAACCGCGCCTTCAAAGATTACCGTCGCTACCTGCTTGAAACATCGCAGGTTCCCGGCGGCTTTTATTCGGCCCGCGGGCGGCGGCAACTGCTTCGCCAAGTGGTCGATATGATGCTCTCCTCTGATGATCCTTATCAGGCGCTTGTTCGCGGCACCGCGGCTCCGAGGCAACAGTTGCGGGTGGTGCATTAGGCGGCACAACCCCTAGTACTGGCGTTTTTTATTCAAACCCGGTACGTTACTAAAAAAAACTGAGGCAGACATATAGGTCGAGGAGACCGAGCAGTGAAACACTCCACTACCAGGTGGGCGCGTATGGTCGCCCTACTGGCCGCGGTGTCGATTCTGGCATCTTGCGGCCTCCCCCGTTTGGGCCCCAACAAAAGAGAAATCTACGCCGGGTCCGTTCAACGCGAAGGCGACGCCTTTATCGTTGCCATCAATGACCGCGTGACGCGCACAACCGCCGTTGTTCCCGCGCTTGGCTTTTCCGAAAGCTTCCAGAACGCCAGCACCCTCGGGTCGGACACCATCCGCCCAGGTGACACGCTAGGTTTGACGATCTGGGAAAACGTCGATGACGGATTGTTGGCCCCCGAGGCTGCGAATTCCACCATCCTCGAAGAGGTTCAGGTTGACGGTTCTGGCTTTATCTTTGTGCCCTATGCGGGCCGGATCAAAGCCGCTGGAAACACCCCCGAACGCATTCGTCAGATCATCACCCGCAAGCTGGAAGATCAAACACCTGATCCACAGGTCGAGGTGCGCCGCGTGGCCGGCGACGGATCGACCGTTAGCCTTGTCGGGGCCGTTGGCGGCCAAGGCGTTTACGCCATCGAACGTCCAACCCGCACCCTCGCGGCCATGTTGGCCCGCGCCGGTGGTGTGACAATCGAGCCTGAAATCGCGCAAGTCACGGTTCTACGTGGCGGCGAAACTGGCAAGATTTGGTTCCAGGACCTCTACCGCAATCCCGAAGTCGACATCGCACTTCGCGGCGGTGACCGCATCCTCGTCGAGGAAGACACCCGTGCCTTTACCGCCCTTGGCGCAACCGGCTCTCAGGCCCGTGTGCCGTTTGAAAGCCACAGCCTAAGCGCAGTCGAAGCGATTGCGCAGGTTGGCGGTCTCTTGGCCACAGGCGCGGATCCGACCGGTGTATTTATCTTCCGCAACGAACCGGCTGAGATCGCCAATCAAGTTCTTGGCCGTGATGATTTGGTCGGAGCACAGCGCATGGTCTATGTTCTCAACCTGACCGAGCCAAACGGTATGTTCATGGCGCGCGATTTCGTCGTTCGCGACCAAGACACGTTGTATGTGACAGAGGCCCCTTGGACCCAGTGGAACAAGCTGATCGCAGCCCTATCCGGCTCGCTTGGCGCGGTAGGAACACTGACCTCCACCACAGATTCCCTCTTGGGTCTGGGTGGCTGAGGCTGACGCCCTTGTCTCAATATCAGGATCACAACGCCGGGGAGGAGACTTCCCGGCGTCTTTATGTGTATAACGGCGGCTTTTTTACTCAGAAACGCGTTCGCTTGTTGTTGCACGGCGCTGGGTATCGCCTGTCATTGGGTCTTCCAAAAGCTGGTGATCTTGTAGGGGTTTGGGGGCAATCCCCGACGTCCCATCGTGGCGAAGCCATTGCCGCCAAATACAATGCACCAATTGTTCGGATCGAAGATGCGTTTTTACGCTCGCTTCATCCCGGCCGCGCTGGCGAGCCGCCGATTGGATTGATGATCGACGAAACGGGGCTTCACTTTGATCCCGCCGCTCCATCCGATCTCGAAACCCTGCTTAAAACCCACCCTTTGGATGACGGGGCGCTCATGGCGCGTGCACGGGCGGGCATGGCGCGCATGCAAGAGGCGCAAGTGTCCAAATACAGCGCCTGCGACCCAGATATCTCTGCCCCCGACCCCGGCTATGTGCTGGTTGTTGACCAAACTCAAAACGACGCCGCAGTCCGCGCCAGCAAAGGGGATCGCAGTCGTTTTTTGGAAATGCTCTTTGTGGCACAAGAGGAAAATCCCCGCGCCCGCATCGTCATCAAAACCCACCCCGAAACCGCAGCCGGGTATCGCGCCGGTCATTACCGAAGCGAAGACGCCACCGGGAATATTGAGTTTTTTGACGCGCCGATTTCGCCTTGGCGACTTTTGGAGGGCGCGACCAAAGTTTACACCCTGAGTTCGCAAATGGGGTTTGAGGCAATCCTCGCCGGGCACAAACCGCGTGTTTTCGGCGGCCCGTTTTATGCGGGTTGGGGGCTTACGGACGACGAAGATGTATTTGCCCGCCGCCGTCGTCCGTTGTCACGCGCCCAAATGTTTGCCGCCGCGATGATCCTGTATCCGCGCTGGTTTGATCCCTATTCCGGTCAAACGGGTTCGTTTGAAGACGCACTTGGGGCGATGGAAGCCCAGCTTCGGGCGTGGACTGAAGATAGCAAAGGCTGGGTCGCAAGCGGAATGCGCCTTTGGAAACGCGCGCCCCTGCAGGCGTTTTTTGGCTCTCATCACCCTGTTTGCTATGAAGACACGCCTACAAAGGTCCGCAACATATCGGGAAAAACCGGTCGCCGCCGGATGGCTTGGGCTGGGAAAGCTCAGGGCGATGTTGTCCGGGTCGAAGACGGGTTTGTGCGATCACGCGGCCTAGGGGCCGAATTGACGCCTCCGCTGTCACTCGTTCTGGATGACCTAGGAATTTACTATGATCCAACTGCCCCATCGCGGCTTGAGGACATGGTTCAAAGGGTTGCCAAGGGATTAAGGCCGGACCAAATCGAACGTATTGAACGCATCCGAGACCGGTTATTGCGCTCAAATTTGTCCAAATACAATCTCTCCGGTGAGTTACCCACATTCTCCCCCGGTCACCGTATTCTGGTACCCGGTCAAGTTGAAGACGATGCGTCGATCCTAAGAGGCAGTCCGGATTTGCAGAGCAACACCGAGCTTTTGCGCAAAACGAGAGATGCCAATCCCGACGCTGTCGTCTTGTGGAAGCCCCATCCCGATGTTGTGGCAGGTCTACGTAAAGGTCATGTCGAGGCTCCTGAAGAGTGGGCTGATATGACGTTGGAAAACTGTAATATTTCCGAGGTGTTGAAACAGGTCGATGAGGTTTGGACCATGACGTCTCTGACCGGCTTTGAGGCATTAATCCGCAGCTGTCGCGTCACAACCTTTGGGGCACCCTTTTATGCAGGTTGGGGACTTACGCGGGATCTAGGGCGGGTTCCGGCCCGACGCTTGCAAGGCCCACGTCCTGACTTAAACGCACTCATGTACGCCGTTCTAGTTGACTATCCGCGCTATTATGACCCGATCCGAAAGCTCCCCTGCCCGATTGAAACCGTTCTCGAACGCCTCGAAACCGGAAACCTTCCGTCGCCGGGGCCCTTCAACCGGAGCTTGTCCAAGCTACAAGGGGCCCTCGCCAGTCAGGCGCATCTTTGGCGCCGTTAAGGTTTTATTAAAGCTTCTGCGGCTATACCCCGGCGCTGCAACTATTTTCTGAGTTTTCCACAGGGTATCATAACCCAGTAACTTCGCTCAAACAAAGCAAGTTAACCCTACGGAAATATACATCTTTTTAGCTTGCTGCACTGCGGCGCCAAATGTGTCTCACATCCGCTCCATCCACCGTGACATCCACAAGGTCAAAACGTGGTGCGTCGGCGAGTCGATCAACGCCCAAAGCGCCCAATCCGGGCTGGCCTTCGGCCCCCAATGCAAGACCTGCAGAAAAAACTTGAAGCTCATCGACGAGGTCCTGTGCGAGAAGAGACGCCGCTAACTGCCCGCCGCCCTCACAAAAAACCCGCGTCAAACCCGCCGCACCAAGCGATTGCAAAACCGACCTTGGATCAACCCGGCCACCTCCAAGGTGGCACGGCAGAAGCTTGGCTCCGATCCCTTCCCAAGCCGATTTCAACTCAGGACGGATATCGGGACCATGACAGAGCCACACAGGAACCTTTGTCGCCGTTTGGGCCAACTCGGAAAGCAACGGCACGTCAAGATTGCGGGATACGACCACGCGCACCGGCTGACGGACGTCCCCCATCCCCCGAACCGTCAATGCCGGATTGTCGGCGCGAGCCGTCCCCCCACCGACCATCACCGCATCATGCGTCGCGCGCAAGGCATGTACAGCCCGACGCGCCGCAGGGCCTGTGATCCACTGGCTTTCGCCGGTAGCGGTTGCGATACGTCCGTCCAAACTTAGAGCGAGTTTCAACGTCACCCACGGACGCCCTTGCTCAACCCTCAAGAAGAAACCGGAATGATCATGCAACGCCTGATGCGCCAAGACACCAGTTGTGACTTGAACACCGTGTTTGCGAAGTTTTTCAAACCCTTGACCGCTCACCCTCGGGTCACTATCGAACACAGCCGCGACAACTCGGGAAATGCCCGCCGCAATCAAAGCGTCACAACAGGGTGGCGTTTTTCCATGGTGGGAACAGGGTTCCAGCGTCACATAGGCGGTCGCCCCTTGCGCCGCATCCCCCGCCATAGCAAGCGCTTGGGGTTCCGCATGTGGTCGCCCGCCTTCTTGGGTCCAGCCGCGCCCAACGACGCGACCGTCCTTGACGATCACACAGCCCACCGCCGGGTTGGGCCAACACTTGCCCATCCCGCGACGGCCCAAGCCTAAGGCATGGGCCATGTGGCGCTGATCTTGGTCGCTCACTTGGTGTCTGGAACCTCTGGTCGCAGCTCGCTGACAAATTTGTCAAAATCGTCTGCGGCTTGGAAGTTCTTGTAAACACTGGCGAAACGTACATAGGCTACGGTGTCGATCCGCGCCAGTGTTTCCATCACAATCTCGCCAATTTGGGTCGATGCAATGTCGGTTTCACCCATGCTTTCAAGCCGTCGCACAATACCCGAGATCATTTGATCAATGCGATCCGGTTCAAGCGGACGCTTTTGTAGCGCGATACGGATTGAACGTTCCAACTTGTCGCGATCAAAATCTTCGCGACGTCCGTTGGATTTGATCACCACTAGATCGCGTAGTTGCACACGTTCATAGGTGGTAAATCGCCCGCCACATGCGGGGCAAAACCGGCGCCGACGGATCGAAACATGATCCTCAGCAGGCCGGGAATCTTTAACCTGGGTGTCTATATTTCCACAAAATGGGCAGCGCATGGCCGTCCCCCTCGTTTTCTTCTCTGCCTCGGGGCGCTTTGCACCCCCTTTGTATTTTTATGTCGCGCGCCCGGCCGAAAAAGCCGCGAAATTGCTACACCGCGCTTTGGCTGTAGGGTTTATCCCCACTTATCCACAGCCACTATAGGCCAGCCGCCACAATTTGGGTAGAGGGGAAATGCAGCCGCTAGATGAAGCAAAGATAGACGAACCCAGACCCAGAAGCTGCCGTTACTCTAGCGCAAGATGCGCAATGATTTCGCGGTGATGCGCTGCATTGCGATGCTCGAATAGGTAAATCCCTTGCCACGTTCCAAGGGCCATTTGGCCCTGTGTCACAGGAATGCTTAACGACACTGGCATCATCGCAGCTTTAATATGGGCAGGCATGTCATCTGGCCCCTCATAGGTGTGGGTCAGATAGGACATTGACGGATTTGTAGTTGGGGGGACCAAACGGTGAAAGAAGTTCTGAAGGTCGGTCTGAACTTCTGGGTCGGCATTTTCCTGAATCAACAGGCTCGCAGAGGTGTGCCGAACAAAGAGGGTAAGCAAACCCGTTCCCGTAATCCAAGCCGCCACCTGATCGGTGAACTCGTAAAGGCCTGGTCCGTGAGTGGTGACCGTAAAACGGGTTTGCATTGGCGCGCTCCTTAATTTTGCGCGCCAAACTGGCTTGCTACGCTAGGCGACGCAAGCCTTAGCTTCCGCCAGCAACAACAGTCGCCTGCGACGCTGTTGTAGCTTGGCTCAACGCTGGTGCAAAATGGGGCTGGCTAATGGCAATCGACACGGCGGTACCACCTTGTAGCTGCGCGATTGTAAGGTCAGGGCCGTGGTGCGCTTGTGCCGCGAAGGGGGCGGTGGCTAAAAGGCCGAGGAGGAGAATATGTTTCATTGGAAGGCTCCGGGTTTGTATCCTAGAGATGGGAGCCGCAGCGCCATACGCAATGCGCGCACGCGCAGAGGTGATGTGCGCTCAACTATCGGTGATGTGCTTGTGTCCCGCTTGTGAGATCCAACGACCTTGGACAACGGAAGGGAGTGAGAGGCAAGGCCCAACTACGTCATTAAAGAACCAGTGATTACCGTGTCACCAGATCAGTTGGACCAAACCGATAATGGCAATAAACGTGCCGAGAATGGCGTCTGTTAAGAGACGGGTTTTGTACTCCGTCGGATCAATCGGGTTCACGAACACCGACACGGTGTCCCCCGTATTGATCGACAACCGGCCCGGGCATTCGCCTTTATACTCAACGCCTGAGACGACATAGACGAACCCAAGTTTAATGTTCCCACTTGACCGCTGGCGTTCAGAAGACGTGACACGTGCAGGGATTTGCGTCCATTTCACCATCACGTTTAAGGCCGAGGTGATTTTGAGCGATCCAAGAGCCAGAATAGGCCCACCAAGCCAGGACGATGGCCAATCCCAAAGCCAAACGCCCAGAACAACGATTGGAACCGAGAGCAAACACAGTCCGGCAAGCAGCCAACCCAGACGTTTCATGTCAGCCACCTATCCCGTTGCACATCGCGCCGCATGAACGACGCGTTTCTGAAACCTATAGGGTCATCCGCTAAACAGCCGATCACCCATTTGGTCAATCATTTGCTTGGCTTTGCGGATAGAGGCGTCTTTGCATTCGTCAAAATCACGGATCATATCCGCGCGGATCAGATCGTGGGTTTTGATCTCACCATCCACTTCACGTTCTATCCGGGCTCCGATGCGGTATTGGCCGCCTTCGTTTACCGGAGTCGGGGTAATGCGAAACCCATTGTATTCAATAACTTCGGCGGCAGCATCCGAAGATGCGCCGCCGCCGAAAATCTTTGACAACCAAGACATGGCTTACTGATCCAAGAAGCTGCGCAATTTGCGCGACCGGCTTGGGTGCTTCAGCTTGCGCAGGGCTTTGGCTTCGATCTGACGAATACGTTCACGTGTAACGCTGAACTGCTGGCCAACTTCTTCGAGCGTGTGGTCGGTGTTCATACCGATGCCAAACCGCATCCGCAGAACACGTTCTTCGCGCGGTGTGAGCGAGGACAGAACCCGCGTTGTGGTTTCTTTGAGGTTTTCCTGAATGGCGCTGTCCAGTGGCAGAACGGCATTCTTGTCCTCGATGAAATCACCAAGCTGGCTGTCTTCTTCGTCGCCAATTGGCGTCTCAAGCGAAATTGGCTCCTTGGCGATTTTCATCACCTTGCGGACCTTTTCCAAAGGCATTTGCAGCTTTTCGGCCAATTCCTCTGGTGTCGGCTCGCGACCAATCTCGTGCAACATCTGGCGACCGGTCCGGACCAGCTTGTTGATCGTTTCGATCATATGGACCGGAATACGGATGGTGCGGGCTTGGTCAGCAATCGAGCGGGTGATCGCCTGACGGATCCACCACGTCGCATAGGTCGAGAATTTGTAACCACGGCGATATTCAAACTTATCAACCGCTTTCATCAGACCAATGTTCCCTTCCTGGATCAGATCCAGGAATTGCAGGCCACGGTTGGTGTATTTCTTGGCGATCGAAATAACGAGACGGAGGTTTGCCTCAACCATTTCTTTCTTGGCCTGACGCGCCTCTTTCTCACCTTTCTGAACCTGCTGCACGATGCGGCGGAATTCGGAAATATCGAGACCAACGTATTGACCGACCTGCGCCATATCGGAACGCAGCCCTTCGACTTTGTCGGTCGAGCGTTCGATGAACATCTGCCAACCACGGCCAGATTTTTCACCCATCCGCTCAAGCCAATTCGGGTCAAGCTCGTGGTTGCGATACTCTTCAACAAATTCGCGACGGTTGATGCGGGCTTGGTCGGCAAGCTTCACCATGGCGCTGTCGATGGACATGATACGTTTGTTGATGCCGTAAAGCTGGTCGATCAACGCTTCGATCCGGTTGTTATGCAGGTGCAATTCGTTGACCAACAAAACAATCTCGGCACGCAGCTTTTGATAGCGCTCTTCATCAGCTGCGCCAAAGCTGTTGTCTTCGTTCAGGGTTGCCGAAATACGGCTATCCTGCATCTCGGCAAGCTCTTCATAGTCCTGTGCGATGCGGTCCAGCGTTTCAAGCACGGTTGGCTTAAGCGCGGTTTCCATCGCGGCCAAAGACATGTTGGCCTGTTCGTCGTCGTCATCATCGTCGTCGTCTTTGGCAATCGGGTTGCCATCGGCGTCGAGCTCTTGGGTCTCTTCTTTCGGTTTGATCGCCTCGCCGCCCGCTGCGGGTGCAACAACCGGCTCTTCGACTTCACCATCTTCGTTCATTTGACCGGAGAAGGTGGTTTCGAGGTCAATCACATCGCGCAGAAGAATGTCTTCGGACAGAAGTTCTTCGCGCCAGATGGTGATCGCTTGGAAGGTCAGCGGGCTTTCGCAAAGCCCGGCAATCATCGTGTTGCGACCGGCCTCTATGCGTTTCGCAATCGCGATCTCACCTTCACGCGACAAAAGCTCAACCGAGCCCATTTCGCGCAGGTACATCCTAACCGGATCATCGGTGCGATCAAGCTTTTCAGCCGAGCCAGCCGCCAGTGTCACTTCACCGGGTTTTTTGGTCTCAACCAGATCGGTTGCGCCCTTGTCTTCTTCTTCCGGCTCTTCATCGTCTTCGGTGATCTGAATACCCATTTCAGAGAGCATCGACATCACGTCTTCGATCTGATCCGAACTGACCTGATCAGGTGGCAGAACTTGGTTAAGCTGGTCGTATGTAATGTAGCCACGCTCACGCGCTTCGGCGATCATTTTCTTGACCGCAGCCTGGCTCATGTCGAGGCTTGCGTCCTCTTCATTGCGCTCAGATTTGGCGTCATCGTTGTCCTTGGCGGCCATGAAAGTCTCCTGATCGGAAAGGCGGGCGATTCGTTTAAAGCGAATCAATAGCGCGATAAAGCGATTCGCACACCCGTCTACCCCTATTTCTTTACCGTTTCCTCACCAAAAAGACATTAACCGCGGCCCTTGTCGAATCGAATTGTTGAAAGCAGCGAATCAAAAGCACTGCGTTCCTCTCGATCTATCGGGGCTCCGTTCGGGCCAACGTCATATTCGGCACTCTCTTCATCACTTTGGCGCCCGGCTTGCGCGCGCACTTTTGCGGCCTCAGCCAAACGCCACGTCAGCGCTTCGTCCGCTTGGTCTTCTAGGTCTTCTTGCGCTTCGGCCAGTTCGGCATGCCATCCATGCAACGCGTCCATCTTGGCCAATTCTTCGGCCACGGTCATGCGGGCCATATCGGAGTTGCCGGGGGTGCGAATGCAGGGCACAACCGCCACATGGCGCGCCGCAAGCATGGTTTCAAGGGTCTCAGGGCCAATTGCCTCTTCTGCGCGTTGTCTCATGTCGTTTTCATGGCCAATGTTGCGCAAAATCACATCTCGCAGAAGCGCGTGATCGGGGTCATGACAGGGCATCATTTCCAGCTGGGTTTCAAATTCTAGCGCCAAATCCGGCGTCATCAGAATAGCCGCCAAAATGACCGTTTCTCTGAGCGAGGCCTCGGCATTATCACCGGCCGCCACCAAGAGCGAATTCTTGGCCCCAATGGTTGGCGGCGGCGGCGCTTTCCAATCGCGGCGCGGCGACCAGTTGGATTTCCCCTGCCCCTGCGGGCGATTTCCACCGCCCCCGGACGACCGCCCAGCGCGGAACAACTGAAACCGCAGGTCTTTGATTTCATCGCCATAGTGGCGGCGCAAATGCGGGTCGGTGATTTTGGCAATTCGGGCGCGCAATTGTTTGTCGAGCGTGGCCTTGCGCTCGGGGCTGTCAAACACCTTGCCCTCGGTCTCATTCTGCCACAGCAGACGCACCATCGGCATGGCCTCATCCAGCACCTTTTGCACCGCCTCCGGGCCACCCGACCGCACAAGGTCATCGGGGTCTTTGCCCTCGGGCATGATCGCAAAGCGCAGACCTTTGCCCGCTTCAAGCAAGGGCAAAGCCAGATCGATCACCCGATAGGCGGCACGCAGCCCGGCCTTGTCCCCGTCCAACGCAATCAGCGGCTCAGGCGACATGCGCCACATGAGCTGCATTTGCGGTTCTGTTACCGCCGTCCCCAAGGGGGCAACACAGGCCCCAAACCCAGCTTCGGATAAGGCAATCACGTCCATATACCCTTCGGCAACCACCAAAGGCTGTCCGCGTCCAGACGCCTCGCGCGCCGGGCGCATATTGTAGAGATTTCGTGACTTATCAAACAGTTCCGTTTCCGGGCTGTTTAGGTATTTGGCATTGTCATTCGGGTCCATCGCCCGGCCGCCAAAGGCAATCGCCTTGCCACGTGCATCGCGGATCGGAAACATAATCCGGTTACGAAACACATCATAAGGCTCGCGCCCCTTGTCGGACTTCTTAACCAACCCACAGGCCAACATCAGGTCCGGAGCAATTCCCTTGGCCTTAAGATGTTCGCGCAGGTTTTCCCAACCCGCAGGGGCAAAGCCAATCTCAAACCGATCGCGAGTCTCAAGGCTTAGACCCCGTTTATCTAGGTAAGCCCGCGCCTCTCCCCCTGCCCCGGCCTTAAGCTGAAGTCGGAAGAATTGCACGGCTTGCTCCATCACATCGCTCAGGATGGTACGCCGGTCGGCTTTTTCCTTGGCCTTCGGATCGGCCTTGGGCATTTCCAAACCGGCCTCGGTCGCCAAAATCTCAATGGCTTCCATAAACGAAACATTCTCAGTCTCGCGCACAAACGAGATCGCATCCCCCTTGGCGTGACACCCAAAGCAGTAATAATATCCTTTGCGATCATCGACATGAAAGGATGCGGTCTTTTCATGATGAAACGGGCACGGTGCCCATAGATCGCCCTTGCCTTGATTGGATTTGCGCGCATCCCACATCAATTTCCGCCCGGCCACTTGGGCCAAGCTGGTGCGATTGCGCAGTTCATCCAAAAATCCAGGGGGCAGACTCATGAGGTTTAGTATCTCGATTCCATTGGGTGCCTCAAGGGCTAGCAGATGCCTTTGGCGCTAGACCGCCACTGGCACCAACTCGAAACGCCCGGCATTGCCGGGCGGTGAGGTCTCATGCGCGCCGCAAGGCGCATAATGTAACAGCGTTTTATCTAAAGGGCGTCGCACTGCGCCTTCCAAGTGGTGCCAATCTCGTCGGTCAATTGGTCTTCGGGCAACGTATACACCCATTCCGCCAGCATATCCGCCGCCGTCCGGTCCAGACCTTTGCTCAGCGTCCGGCGCGCTTTGCCCTTGCGCACCCCATCAATACGTCCATTCACCACGTCCATGACCAAAGCGGCCTGCGCCTCGCAATCGGGCTTCACAGCCTCTTGTGCAGAAACCATTGGTGCCGCGCAAATCAGCGCCGCCAGCAAAACACGCATTGTCATTCCTCGCCTTTGTGAATCCATGGTGATGGTGTCGACCTAACTTAAGGCAGACCAGCGCGCGCAGCAACCAAGCCCGCCGCTTGCCCAATCTCATGCACTAGACTCTGCGCCATTGACCGAAACCCCATGATTTCAAAGCGATCTTCACCCATCCGTGTCACAGAAATCATCATATGACCGCAAACCGTCCGCGCCGTTGAATTCTTTGGAAACGCAACTTCCGCCAAGTCAACCGGGATCACTCGTGCCAAAACTTGCTCCGCATGCGCCCCGCACACCTGCACAGCCACCCATCCGTCACTTTGATCGGTAATCATGGCAACCTCCTGCATCGACTCGGGCTCCGTCGCCCCGATCAAAATCGCCTGACGATGCCCAAACCATCGGCACTGCAATGAACCCTCGCCCAACACCTCCCCCGGCTTCGGAAACCCAAAACCAAACTGCGCCTCCATTGCCTCCGCAAGTGCTCCATCTTGTCCGGCAAAAGGGGCAATCAAGGTGATCAAGCGCGTCGGCACTTCACAAATCGTCACCCCCGGCATCTCAACCGCGTCCTGCCCCTGCAACGGTGATATCGCGCGCAAGTCAACCACGAAGCCGCCCTCCCTCAGGATCAAACGCAACCGGATCGGTGACCTCGCATAGGGTCTCAACCCCGCGCAAATGATCGACCAATTTGATCATCTCGCCATGGCGCGCCCGGCCATTTTGCAACAAGGCCAAGGCCCGAACCTCACCCAAGGTTGGCGAATAGCAGGTTGACGTGACATAGCCCAAATCATTCTCCCGCGTGGCGGCGCTCTGCGCCTCAAACAAATGCGCACCGGCTGGCATCTCTTTGATTGCCGCGGTTGGCCGCAAGCCAACCAACTGCGCTCGTTCCGGCCCGCTTAGCCCCGGACGGCGCGACATGACCTTGCCAATACAATCCTTTTTGGCCGACACCATACGCCCGTATCCCAAATCATCCGCCGTGGCCGTGCCGTTGATTTCCGCGTGGGTAACAAACCCCTTTTCGATCCGCAGAACGTTCAAGGCTTCCATACCATAAGCCCCTCCGCCCAGCGTCTTGGCACGCGCAACAAGCTCTTCAAACAAGCTGGTCCCAAACCGGGCAGGCACGGCGATTTCATAGGCGTGCTCACCGGAAAACGAGATCCGAAAAAGCCGCGCTTTCACACCACCAACGGTCACCGGCACACATTGCATATACCCGCATTGCGCATCATCAATGGGCACATCCAACAACCCGTTCAAAAGCTCCCGTGACTCTGGTCCCGCCACCGCAAACTGCGCCCATTGCTCGGTCACCGATGCAAAGCGCATTTTCAAACCGGAGCAAAACGCCTGATGCACCCAATCAAGATGTTGCATCACCTGCCCCGCCGCCGCGGTTGTTGTCGTCATCAGCCAGCGGTTGACGTCAAGCCGCGCACAGGTGCCGTCATCCAAAACAAACCCATCTTCGCGTAGCATCAAACCATAGCGCACCCGCCCCGATTTGAGCGTGCTAAAGGTGTTTGCATACACAAAATCAAGGAATTGCCCGACATCTGGCCCCTGAAGCTCAATCTTGCCAAGGGTCGAGACATCGCAAATACCAACATGCTCGCGTACCATGCGCACTTCGCGATCACAGCTTTGTCGCCACGTCTTTTCACCCTCAACCGGCACATAGCTCGGGCGATACCAAAGCCCGGCCTCGATCATTGGCGCGCCGGCCACTTCGCTGGCCTGATGCGAGGTTGTGAACCGTTCAGGTGCGTATCCTTTGCCCTGTGATCCCGCCCCAATCGCGGCAATCGAAACCGGAGTAAAGGGCGGGCGAAAGGTTGTGGTTCCGGTGTCTGGAATATCACGCCCGGTGGCATCGGCCAAAACAGCTAAGGCCAAAACATTTGAACTTTTACCCTGATCCGGGGCCATACCTTGGGTCGTGTAACGCTTCATATGTTCAACAGAGCGAAAGTTCTCTTGGGCTGCCTGTTTGACATCCTTAACCGTCACATCGTTCTGAAAATCGAGCCACGCGCGCCCCTTGCCGGGCACCGTCCACAACCGACGAATGCGATACGGTGCATCTTCGGCCTCTGGTACCTCCGGACTCTGCACCGAAAACCCAAGATCGCGGAGAGCCTCCAGCCCGGCCTGTGCCCCGTCCGTCAAACACCCCGCGGTGGAAAACGTTCCTTTGGCCGCACCCGCCACGGACATGCCGGGCACCGCGTCATTGGTGGGAACAAAGCTTGCTATCGTGTCGTTCCAAATCGGCCGCGTGTTCATGTGACAGCTTAGGTGCAACGACGGGTTCCACCCGCCCGAAACCGCCAACCCCTGAACCTGCATGCGAAACTGCGATCCGTCGGGGCGGAGAATTTGAATGGCCTCCAGCCCCAAACGCCCATAGGCGCGCGACACCTGCGCGCCCGGAAAATAGGGCACATCCCCGGCCAAGTTCGGCGCATCCGCGCGGCTATCGATAAGAGCCGCCACATGCAGACCGGCCTTGGTCAAATCGCGTGCGGTGCGATGGGCGTCATCGTTATTGCCGAACACGGCCAAGGCCTTGCCCGGCACAACGCCCCATCGGTTAAGATAGCTACGCATCGCCCCGGCCATCATGATGCCGGGTTTGTCATTATTCTGAAAACCGACATGACGTTCCAACGCCCCGGCACAAAGAATGGCCCGCTTGGCATGGATACGCCAAAAGCATTCCATCGGGGCCCCTTTGGGATCACCGACATGATGCGCGACCCGCTCAAGCGCGCCATAGGTCCCTTGATCATAGGCCCCGGTCACCGCACATCGCGGTAGAAGCCGCACATTGTCCATCGTGCGCAATTCGGCCACCGCCCCGGCCGCCCAATCATCGGCGGGTTGCCCGTCGATCTCTTCGACCTCAGACAAAAGCCGCCCGCCAAATTCGCGATCTTCTTCGCAAAGAATGACCCGCGCGCCACTGCGGCCAGCGGTCAACGCCGCCATAAGGCCCGCGGGTCCGCCGCCGATAATCAGAGCATCACAAAAGGCAAAGGCCTTTTCGTACGCTTCAACCGGTGGCTCGCCGGATAGCGCCCCAAGGCCAGCGGCGCGGCGGATGACAGGTTCGTAAAGTTTTTCCCAAAACGCCTTGGGCCACATGAAGGTCTTGTAGTAAAAACCCGCTCCGAAAAACGGCGCGGCAAGGTCATTTAGGCCCAGAACATCAAATCCCAAAGACGGCCAACGGTTCTGGCTCTGGGCGTCCAATCCGTCATAAAGCTCTTGCACCGTCGCCCGGATATTGGGGTCACGCCGCGCGCCATTTCGCATCGTGACAAGCGCATTGGGTTCTTCGGATCCGGCGGTCATAGCCCCACGAGGGCGGTGGTATTTGAAACTACGTCCCAGCAACCGAACACCGCCGCCCATCAAGGCCGAGGCAAGGGTATCGCCCGCAAACCCAACATGGGCATGACCGTCAAACCGAAACGATATTGGTCTGTTGCGATCTATCCGGCCCTTGCCATTAACCCGCATTTCGCGCCTCCGCCAGTTGCACGGCCTGAACGTCATGCGTGATGGTATCGCGGGTCACGATGAGCCAAGCGCCACACCCGCCGCCATGATACCAAAGGTCCTCAACCTGTCCGGCGGGATTGTCGCGAAGGTGCAAATAAGCGTGCCAGATCGCGGCCCCGGCATCCGGTGCCGGGCGATCCAACATCGACGCGGCCCCTTTATAAGTGAACTCGCGACTATCGCGATCCCCGCAATTCGGACAGGTTAGTCTCATGTCACCTCACATTCCATTGCAGGCGGCATCCGACACGCGGTTGAGCTTGTAACTCACCCAGCGGCCCGGAATCTCAGCCAAATCGACGGACCCGCCACAATCTGCAACCTCGCCCACCAAAAGGTATTTCGTGCGAAAGGTCATGGTGCTGTTGGTTTGCTTGGTCACCTGAAGCGACCCGCCGTCACATTCCACAACGCATGTGTCCCAGCGGCTTTCCGTCCCACAAAACATAAACTGAGACAGGGTGCGCCCGGCATACCGGCTTCCGGCGACACGGCCCTGATTGGCCAAAACCACTTCGATCGACGTTGCACGCGAAACATTGGTGGCCCATTCACCCACCTTCATCCGCACCGCCGCGACATGCTGATCTGGATGGGTTGCCAAATGGCCCGATGAATAAAACCGCTCATAACAACCGGGCCGAATTTCGTTGGCCTGCGCCGTTCCTGCGAACATGGCGAGCGCCCCGGCCAAGGCCATCGACATAAGCTTTGAAAAGTTACGCATAGTTTTTCCTTCCCTAGTGGAGGTTGTGTTGCGCGCCCGTTCCTTCTTCGTCCATCAAACCGATGCCGGTTTCAAACCGGTCCAGTCGTAATTTTTCCGCACTTGCATGGGGGCGATCCGTGGCGATCAAATGCGCAAGGGCAAACCCCGACGCAGGCACCGCTTTGAAGCCGCCATAACACCAGCCTGTATTGAGATAGAGGCCGCCGATCGGCGTGTGATCAATGATCGGCGAGCCATCAGGCGACATATCCATAATCCCGCCCCAGCTGCGCAGCACCCGCGCCTTGCCAATGGCCGGCATCAGGGTCATGGCCGCTTCCATCACCTGTTCCTTGCCCGGCAAGTTGCCCCGCGCCGCATAAGAAGCATAGAAATCCAGATCACCACCAAAGACCAAACCGCCCTTGTCGGATTGCGAAATATAGAAATGGCTCATGCCAAAGGTCACGACATTGTCGATGATTGGCTTGAGCCCTTCGGTGACATAGGCCTGAAGAATATGGCTTTCGATCGGGAGTCGCAGCCCGGCCATTTGCGCCACCTGCGAAGATCGCCCTGCCGCAACCATCGCCACCTTTTTGGCGCGGATCGGCCCGCGCGTGGTTTGCACGCCGGTGACCTGACCGTTTGTCGTATCGATGCCGGTGACCTCGCAGTTTTGGATCAAATCAACACCGCGTTGGTCGGCCCCGCGCGCATAGCCCCATGCGACGGCATCGTGGCGGGCCGTACCCCCGCGCGGATGATACAAACCGCCATAGATCGGAAAACGCGCCGTGTCGAAATTCAAAAAGGGCAGCATTTTTCTAAGCTCATCCCGCCCCAAGAGATGCGCATCATCCCCTTGATTTTGCATCGCATTTCCGCGCCGCACGGCGGCATCACGTTGACCATCAGAATGGAACAAATTGATGATGCCACGCTGCGAATGCATGACGTTGTAGTTAAGCTCTTGTTCAAGCCCTTCCCAAAGCTTTAGCGAATGGCTGTAAAACTCGGAATTGCCGGGCAGGTAATAGTTGGCACGTACAATCGTTGTATTGCGGCCAATATTGCCGCCACCAAGATACCCGCGTTCCAGAACCGCGATATTGGTGAGCCCGTGTTCCTTGGCAAGGTAATAGGCGGTCGACAAGCCGTGCCCACCGCCACCGATAATCACGATGTCATATTCTGTCTTGGGGTCGGGATTACGCCAATGTGGTGACCAGCCTTTGTTGCCGGTCAGCCCCTCTTTCAAAATCCGCAGCCCTGAAAAGCGCATCGCCCTACCCCACGTAAAAGCAGGGCCAGTGAACCAGCCCTGCCTAACAGTATCAATGCGGTAAATCGTCTGCGCCTTGCCCGAATGCGACCGGTTGTGTCGCGATTAGCTGTCTGTCCAGACAATTTTCGGGGCAAAGCGTGGCCGAGTGAACCCGTAGTTGTAGAACAGACCTTCTTCGTTCAGGCCCGGAACCTCAAACGGCGGCACATAATCGGTGGCGGTTTCCACTAAAATTACGCGTTCGTTGTGCAACAGGGTCGGAAGGCGTTCCTCCATCGAGCGCAATTGCCAAGTTTTCAAGCGGTCAAAATCGCCACGTGTCTTGGACCATTCCGAGACGTATTTGCTCTTTTTCGCATTGTAACGCACCAGAGTAACACGCAACGAATAAGGGCCTTCGGACCGGGTCAGATACTCAAGAAGCTCAACCATCCCATCGAGATATTCGTTATCGATTGGATCAGTCTCCCGAGAGATCGCATCCGAAATGGTATAGGCGGCTTTAACGTTCAGGCTTTTGTAGCGAAACGCATCATGAAACGAAAAGGTCGCGGCCAGAATGGTGAGCATCAAGGGGACGAACAACACGGTTTCAATCGCAACGTTGCCTTGTTCGTCTTGGGCAAACGCCTTGAAGCGGGTCAGGATCGAATTCAACATGGCGGTTACCTCGGCTCCTGGACAAAGGACGATGTCACAATCAATTGCGCATAGCCGTATTCATCCAAATTGAGTTCTTTACCAATGGCGGTGGTCGGCATCATCGGTTTGTACTTCAGACAGGCGCGGATCAGCATCAGCTGGTTGTCCTGACCGTGTTCAAAGCTGCGCACCGGGCGCGGATCTTCGACGGCGTTCTGACAATCTGTGTCGGTCGGCGCGGCGGCGTTAAAGGCACGCGGATCAACCGAAACCATTTCCAGACGCAGGTTGGAAGAACACGCATCCAAAATGGTTGCCTCTTCGCAAATCTTGGTCCGCACCTCTTCGTAGCTTGGGATGTGTCCGGTGCTAAGGCGGATGTCTCGGGTCGCTAGATCAACACCTCGTTCCAGCATGGCATGCCGAAGGTTGATATAGGCGATTTCGACAGAGGCGGCGAGGATCAGGAAGAATACAGTGAAGTAGACTGCAAATTCGACCGTTGCGTTACCGTCTTCTTCCTTCTGGAAGCGCCGGGTGAACTGAGTGATATGTGACATCATTGGATCAACCTCAGGCTATTGATTTGACGGGCAATGGCGTGGAAGGTTTCAGTGATTTCAACACCTTCAACGTCAAAGTAGTGAGACAGGGAGGACGCGCAGTTTTTCATGGCTGTTTGACCACCCTCTGGGGCTTCAAAACCAATGGCAAAGACAACGATGCCCTCTTCTTTTGCGGCGTGGCAGATGTCTGCCAGGCGTTCGTCGGCTGCAGATCCGTTCACGATGGCTTCGGAAGCATAGTAGACATCGTAGTAAGTGTTCTGCGAAACCCAGCCATCATAGTACGGTTTGGTGTACATCTTCTTGGCAACGGCCTTGGTGCCAAAGCGGGCGAACAGCTCGACGTTGGTCATCTGGCGGGCGTTTGAACCGCCGTCCGGGGTGCTACGATAGCGATCATTCCAGCTATCATTGCGCTCACGGTGCCAGAAATAGACGTCGTTGTTGGTACCCGAGTGGTTTTGAACACGGAGTGAGAACCGGTCATCGCTGGTGCTCGAAGTTCCACGGTCGTCAATCCAGATGTCCGAAAGGCCGTATTTGCGGTGCGATTTCAGGTCATACTGGGTTGTGTTTTCACCGTCGGTCATGACCACAACAAACTTGATGGCTTCTGGGTCGTCAAAGGTCGCTGGACGATCGGCGGCTTCGTCAACAACCAGATCATCAACGGCCATGGCAGCGACGGCAGGTTGTGTAGCAGGGTCCAACAGGGCAACACCCCATTTCATCCCCAGATCAATCGCGGTGTTACCACCGGCGCTGAGGCTGTCGATGTGTGACTTCAGCGTCGTCTTGTTTGAGCTGTGCACCATCATCGCGCCTTGATCGCCAGTTTTACACCATGGGCTAGAAATCGCGCTGCTGCTTTCGTTGGTCGAATAGCGGTCAAAATGGCCCAGACGCTCAATTTCAACAGACGGATCGATAGCTGTGCTGTCAAAGGCGGTGGCCGGGAAGGTGCCGCAATTCGAATAGGAATGCAGACCGGACAAGGTCCAATAGTTCGATAGCGTGCTGCCAAGGTTGACGGTCGCGTTATAAGGAACCAATGAAATTGTGGTCAGGCCGCTGTCCGAATTTTCTTGGATGACGGTATCGACGAACTCCTTGGCGGCGTCGCGCATGTTCTCAATGCGGCTGCCCCCCATGGACCCGGAGATATCCAAAACCATCGAAATTTCGACGTTCGAAATCTTTTCTTCGGCGACGGCGTGGCCCGGTGCGGTCAACGTATCAAAACCGGACATGTGCAAAAAGATGGTATCCAGATCGACGCTACCAGTGGCGGTAACGGTTCTGTAGTTCATGCCTTGATCCACTTGGACATCAGACAACACATCTTCGAGGCCCGCTTTGGCCATATAATCATTAACAACGGCGACAGGGTCTTGTTCTTGATCAAGATCGGCCGCAGCAAGCACGGCACGGTCGAGTGTACCCTGCATTTTGGCACGGGTCGCTTCAAAACGCATGATGTCCACCGAGGCACCTGTGATCGTGAGGATCAGCACCAGCATGAACACAGAGAAAATGGTGACGTTGCCATCTTCCTGCTTAGAGAAGCTTTTTATGATCGCGCTTGTGCTAGACATGGCGTTCTCTCCTTCACTCTCCCCGGAGTCCTTCCGAGGTCTAAACAAATGATTAACGCCGGTTTTGGACAGAATTGGGGCGCGTTCCTGTCCAAAGCGGCACCATTTAGAGGTCAAAACCTTAGGAAATTGCAGGGAATTGCCTTTTTTAGCGACTTGAGAGGGTGAAATTACCGTATTAAGGGTATTTCCACATGACGTACTTCCAAATTGCGTCAACTCATTGGGTGTCGCTGGTTGAGATAGGTTCAACAAGCGGGGCCGCTCCTCCTGAAAAGGTGGCCGGAAGCTGTCGCAACCCGCGATTGTGTCGCTGTCATTCTTTGATTTTAGGGGGGTGGGCTTTCGGATCACATCCCTTCGGACCGCCGAAAAAACCGCGCGCCCCCGTAAAGGGGGCTTTTTAGTATTGGGCGCGCGAACGAAACCAATTGTATCCAGGCTGACCTCACAGCCGGACATGTTCGCGGTTACTGAAAAAGCCTGAGCACCAAGATCTTCCCCCCCGTGGAAAACCTGCGTCCTGTGACTTTCGCGTGGCATGGTCCTAATCCCTTGTTCCGCAAACCTTGGGACGGCATGCGGTTTCAGGTTTTAGGATTAATTAGGCATTCGGTTACAAAGCGGACCGAAATTGTGGCGAAAAAGGGGCGTGTATCCACAATTGGATAAAAACACTTTGTAAACCAAAGGGGCACTTTGCGCCCCTTTGAGCTTTAAAAGATCACAGACCTTTAGCCTGATAGCTTTTGGCAACTTTCTCAATTGCGACGATATAGGCCGCCGTGCGCAAGTCAGACACATCCTCGCGGCCATGCCAAACTTCGCGCATGGATTGATAGGCAATCCGCATGGTGTCATCCAAGCCCGACCGCACCAGCTCAAGCTCATCAGCGCCTTGCAGGTACTTTTCCTTGAATTTGGGATTGAGGGACCAAGCATCACCCATGGCATTATCAAGCCGCGCGAGTTCATCAATCACCAATTGATGGCGCGCCTCTTCCTGACGGCGCTGCATGCGACCAAACCGAATGTGGCTCAGGTTCTTGACCCATTCAAAATAGGACACGGTCACACCGCCGGCGTTGGCATACATATCCGGGATGATCACAACACCCTTGTCACGCAATATATCGTCCGCTCCGGCGGTCACCGGGCCGTTGGCGGCTTCGATAATCAAATTCGCCTTGATGCGATCCGCATTGGACAGGTTAATCACCCCTTCCAACGCTGCGGGGATTAGAATATCGCAATCCTCTTCCATTACGGCACCGCCCTCGGCGGTGTGATTGGCATCTGGAAATCCAGTTACGCCACCATGTTTGACGATCCATTGACGGACTTTCTCAACGTCCAACCCATCAGAACTAAACAAAGCGCCATCATGCTCGATAATCCCGGTGATACGAGATCCATCTTCTTCTTGGAGGAATTTCGCAGCGTGGTAGCCCACATTCCCAAGCCCCTGGACAATGACGCGCTTACCTTCCAACGTTCCCGACAAACCGGCCTTGGCCTTGTCTTCTTCATGGCGAAAGAATTCACGAAGAGCGTATTGAACGCCGCGGCCTGTCGCCTCGACCCGACCAGAAATACCACCAGCATTAAGCGGTTTGCCCGTCACACAAGCACGGGCGTTGATATCTGTTGTGTTCATGCGGGCATATTGATCCGCAATCCAAGCCATCTCACGTTCGCCAGTTCCCATATCCGGGGCCGGCACGTTTTGCGAAGGATTGATCAAGTCACGTTTCGCCAACTCATAAGCAAAACGACGGGTGATCTGTTCCAGCTCATGAACATCATATTGACGCGGGTCTAGACAAAGCCCGCCTTTTGATCCGCCAAAAGGGGCTTCGACCAAGGCACATTTATATGTCATCAGCGCCGCAAGCGCCTCAACCTCGTCCTGATCCACCGCCGAGGCAAAGCGAATACCGCCTTTGACCGGTTCCATATGTTCCGAATGGACTGATCGATATCCAACAAATGTTTGGATTTGCCCGCGCAGGCGCACACCGAAGCGCACCATATATGTGGCGTTGCAAACCCTGATCTTCTCCTCGAGGCCGGGTGGCAAGTCCATTAGGGACACAGCCCGGTTGTACATAAGGTCAACGGATTCACGGAACGTAGGTTCATTCATAGGTGCAGCGGACATCGTAGCCCTCCCAGATAAAATGCACACAGGCCGCAGCACGGGCCAGTTCGTGTCACCCTAGAAACAGGTCAATGAGAATCACGTTAACGCCACAATCTTTTTTTGGCATCGTTTTTTCGCCCGAATTGAGGCGCGATTTCCCCCTAGATCCCCCCCGATTGTCTGTGGCGTGGAAACAAAACGCCCCAAAAACAGGTTAATGTTTTGTTTTTTATATAAAAATCTTCGAAATTGCCATTCAAAACGCCCAAATTTGGCCATCATACTCAACCATAAATAAGGCAACCAACGCGTACAGCATGAGTGATATCCCGGGACGTCCCGGAAGAAAGGTACAGGATGCGGATCATTTCGAAGATAAAGACGCCCGGCGCGCTTAAGTCGTCGACCAGCAACCTTTTTGGCCGTTTCCGGCACGATGACGATGGTGCCATGTCTTATGTCGCCGTCACCGGGGCCCTCATTATGATGGTCTTTGGCGGCATCGGGATCGACATGATCCACGCCGAGCTAAAGCGCAACAAGGTGCAAAACACCTTGGACCGTGCCGTTCTTGCCGCCGCCAACATGGACAACACCATGGACCCGGAGTTCGTGGTTCAGGAATACTTTCGCGCCATGAACATGTCGGATGCGCTTAGCGGTGTGTCCGTAGATCAGAGCTTGAACTACAAACGTGTGACGGCGGATGGCAACGCGACCATGCCCTCGAATTTCATGAGTTTGCTTGGCGTTGACACCCTCCAAGCCTCGGGCAGCGCGACAGCGGAACATGGTTTGACCAAGATCGAAATCTCTCTGGTGCTGGATGTGTCCGGTTCGATGGGGGGCAACAAGATCGTGCAACTGCGCGACGCCGCCAAGGGGTTTGTTGACCTGATGCTACCGGCGGATGGCTCGGACATGGTGTCGATTTCGGTTATTCCTTATAATGCGACCGTAAACCTAGGTGATACCGTATCCCAATATTTCACCTTGGATGACGTGCACGACTATTCAAGCTGTGCCACCTTTGAAACCAACGACTTCACCAGCACAGCGGTTGACCCATCAACTGAACTGGGTCGGTTGGGGCACTTTGACCCCTATAACTCCTCGACCAGTGGCGGTGAAATTGCCAAGCCATGGTGTGCGACGGGTCAAACAAGTGCGGTTATCGCCCATAGTTCCGATGCAGATGTGCTCAAAGCGCATATCGATACGCTGAACGCAGGTGGCAACACCGCGATTGACCTAGGCATGAAATGGGGCGCGGCCCTATTGGATCCGGCGGCCCGCCCCGCGGTTCAGGCCCTGTCGGTTGCCGGATTTGTTGCCCCCGAACATTCAAGCCGCCCGGCCGCCTATGCGGATAGCGAAACGCTCAAATTTGTGGTTGTCATGACCGACGGCCAGAACACTACTCAGTATGACCTGAAACCAGAGTTCAAATTCGGCATGTCCGAAGTTTGGGTTGATACGCGTGGTACGAACACACTCAACGATGACCGCTTCGCGTTTCGTGTGCAAGACAACGCCGGAGATGATAGCGATGTGTACTATTGGCTAGGCAACTCTGGCCAAGGTTATGCGATGAAGTATCAAAACCGCCCGGAAAGCTCCGCAATAAGCAATGGCGTCGAACCCTATCAGATGACAAACGCCGAATTGTATTCGCGCTTTAGCATCGCTGCGGTTGCATCGGAGTTTTACTACCCAGCATATGTTGACGGCTTCCTAACCTATGACGACTACGCCAACGCCTACTATGGGTATCAGGCGACCGTGAACGGCTCTCAGGCGGATACAAACCTATCTACGGTCTGTGAATCGGCGCGCGACAACGGGGTTGTTGTTTATGCCATCGGCGTCGAAGCACCCCAGGCCGGTCTGGATGCGATGCAAGATTGCGCCTCGTCAGTTGCCCACTACTTTGACGTTTCCGGCGACGACCTGAACGACACCTTTTCCTCGATTGCCCGTTCCCTCCAAATGCTGAGGTTGACCCAATGATCAGTACCCTTCGTTCCCAACTGGCCCGGTTTCGCACCCAAGAAGAGGGCAGTGTTGTCGTCCCCTTCGCCCTATGGACACCGCTCTTTCTCATCTTGATCCTGTCGTCCATCGAACTTGGCACCGTGACCATTCGCCAAACCGCGCTGGAAAGGGCCCTTGATGATACCGTCCGTGACATTCGTCTCGGTTCCGTCAGCGATCATTCGGCCATCAAGCAATCCATTTGTGACGGGGCGGCCGTTCTTCCAAGCTGTATGGATCGGCTTCATCTTGAGATGGTCTCCCTTGATATGCGCGACTGGAGCGGTGTCATCAATGCCGCCGACTGCGTCGACACCACCGCCGCTGTGACACCGAACCGGTCGTTCACAAACGGCAACTCGAACGAGATGATGCTGCTGCGCGCTTGCTTCAAATACCAGCCGATCACGCCTGCCGGCACGATCAGTTCCAGCCTGGCCAAAGACGCCGAAGGGTATACCGCCCTTGTTGTCAGCTCGGCCTTTGTTCACGAACCATCATAAGGAAGGGACCGTTATGTTTGCTCTGTTCCAATCCCGCTTCCGCCGCTTTTCTGATGACACCCAAGGCTACATCACCATCGAAGCGATGATCGTTCTCCCGGTTTTGCTTTGGTTGTTCGGCGCTGGCTGGGTCTACTTTGACGCCTTCCGCCAACAAAGCGTTAGCCAAAAAGCCAACTATGTTATCGGCGACATGATCTCACGCGAGACCGATCCGATCAGCGGGACATATGTCACCAACGCCCGCAAGCTTCTGCGCGAACTGACCAAAGGGTCGGGTAACGAAAGCGATCTGCGTGTGACCGTCGTTCAATATGATGCAAATGCCGCGTCTTGGAGCGTCGTTTGGTCGAAAAAGCGTGGCAATCAATCGGTTCTGAACAACGGAAGCCTAACCGCCTATGCCGACAAACTGCCTGTTGCAAGCGGTGGCGATCAGTTGATTATGGTTGAAACCTGGGACCTGCACGAACCGATCTTTGACGTCGGTCTAAGCGATTTTGAAATCCACACCTATAGCTTTACCCGCCCGCGTTACGCGCCACAGGTCGTGTTCTCAAACAGCTAAACCATACCGGATTGGGATTCATTAGCCCCCCAGCGGGATCCCGACCTTAGGCCGCGCCCGGCGACGGGCGTGGCCAACTTGCGTTTATTGGTCAAGCTTGGTTATGCGCAGCGTGATGATGTCGGCAACGGGTTTCGTTTCCGCCCCCGAGGTCACACCACCAATCGCAACCCGTTTGCCCAAACGCCACCACAGGCCAGGATGCCAAGCGCGCGGCATCGGCTCCTTGAGAAAGATGATAAAACCGTTTGAGGGTTTCATTGCAAAAGCACCGCGATCGACCTTTGCGATCTGATCAATCCGGGCAAGAACGTCACCTTCGCTGTCGATCAGCTCGTCTTCGGTTAGAATGATTTCGCGCGACGTTGCTTGCCAGAGCATCTGGGACACCCAAAGCGCAAAGAGACCACAACCGATCAAAAAGATCAGCCAAAGTGGGTTTTCTGGCGGAGCGGCAAAGGCAAGATACAACATCAACGCCCCTAGCCCGATCATGGCCCCTGCTCCGATCACCCGTCGTGACGCCGACGCTTTGATACGTGCCAATTCCGTGTCGCTCATGTCTGTCCCCTGTTCTCTAGTCTCGCCAATACGCGCAAAACGCCGCAGGGAAAAGCCCGGTTTGCGGCGCGCTTAGGCCGCTGTCACCGCGATCCGGAGCGATTTAGGCCCGCGAACCGACAGCCCGCGTTTGTAGTCCACGTGATCCGCCGTCAGCTCAATCTTGCTAAAGCGCCGGTTTAACGTCGAAAAAATAACATCCATGTCCAGCGCTGCCAGATGGTTACCAAGGCACAAATGCGCGCCGCGTCCAAAGGCGATGTGCCGGTTGGGGGCCCGTGTGATGTCAAATTGATCCGGATTGTCAAAGCGCGCCGGGTCGCGGTTTGCCGCCCCATAAAGCAACCCGAAACGCGTGCCTGCCTCAAAGTCTTGCCCGCCGACCGTGCAATCGCGGGTCGCGATACGATGGAAATAGGGCAAGGGCGCATCAAATCGGAACATCTCTTGCACCGCGCTGCCGATCAATTCCGGGGTGTCACGTAGCTTTTGGTGCTGATCGGGGTATTTCAAAAGCGCGTGCATGCCCGACCCCAAAACATCGATGGTCGAGCCATGCCCCGCCATCAAAATCAGCATTGCCGTGGCGATCAATTCGTCTTCTGACAAACGGCCCGCATCATGATGGGTCATCAACTGGGTTAGCAAATCGTCTTGCGGTTTTTTGCGGCGTTCGGCGACCAAATCCAGCAAAAACAGGTAGAATTCCTTTGTTGCCTGTTCGGCTATCGCCTTGTCGTTATCGTCCCGACCTACGTCGAAAAACCGAACCACATTCTCGGACCAAATCCGCAATTGTGGGCAATGTTCATCCGGTACGCCAAGCAAACGTCCGATGATATGCCCCGGCACATGCGCAGCGAAATCCTCGATGAAATCAAATTCTTGCCGATCAGACAAAGCATCCAGTTTACCATCAACAAAGGTTTGGATCGCGTCGCGTTGGCGAGCGATCATGCCGCGGGTGAATTCCCGGAACACCAATGTCCGCAGGCGATGATGCACCGCGCCTTCGCTTTCCAGAAGGTTGGTTTGAACAAAGCGTTCGTGATGTGGCATGTCATGCCAGTTGATCTTGCGCTGCGCCTCTTTGCGCTCGTCCTCGCTCATCACATCATCAAGGCTACGCACCATGGCCCGATCCGAGGCCACAGCCTCGACATCAGTCATTTTGGTCAACATCCAACTGTCGACATCCTCATAAAAATAAGGGGCATCCATCTGGCGCATGGTGCGATAGATCGCATAGGGATCGTCGGCAAACGCCGCTGATAGCGGGTCAAAAACGAAAGTCGCCCGTGAATCTACCTGTGTCATGGCAAGGCCCCTTGCTTGGCTTCAAGATGGCGACCTTACGGAGAAGTGGCCTTGCCTCTCAAGCCCCAATCTAGCGTTTGATGACCACTTCCGTGCCTCGCGCAGGTGGTTCATCGTCGACCAACTCCGTCGGAAACCCGTCTGCCCGAACGCTTAGGCCGGTTGCCTCTTCCAACCGTTCAATCATGCGATCCGATTGTGCGCTCTGGCCATATCGGTCCTGCCCGTCTTTGATCAAGGCTATGATTTGTGGGGATATTTCCAAAGGAACGTTGTGGGTTTCGGCCAATTCCTGAAACAGGCCAATGTCTTTTTGCACAAGGTCCATGGCGAAATCGACATCGCGTGAGCCGGATAGGATCAACTGACTTTCGGTCTCATGCACAAAGCTGTTGCCAGAGCTGATCCGGATCGCTTCGTAGGTGGTTGCCATATCCAACCCAGCGGCTTTCATTGTTGTTAGAGCTTCGCATAGGGTGAGCAGGTTGGCGGTGGCCAAATAATTGGTCATGACCTTGAGCTGTGAGGCGCTGCCAATCTCGCCTGTGTGCAAGACATTGCGCCCCAGAATGGTCAGCAAGGGCAAAACGGTTTCAAACCCCGCACGCTCCCCACCCGCAAAGATCGAGATATTCCCGGTCGCTGCGCGGTGGCATCCGCCAGACACCGGAGCCTCAACACAGGTGGCACCTGTCTGCGCAACCCGTTCTGATTGTTCAACAATCAAGGCCGGATCTGTGGTCGACATCTCGACCCATGTCTTGCCAGAACGCATTTCCGGCAGCATTTCGGTAAGCACCGCATTTGACGCCGCAGGGCTTGGTAATGAGGTGATGACAACATCGCATTCGCGCATCATCTGCGCAGCGGACTCGCCCGCAGTGGCCCCTTTGGCGACAAACTCAGCGACCCTTGAGGCGTCGAGATCGTGCACGGTCAAACCCACGCCGTTGTTCAATAAGTTGCCAGCCAACTTCCCGCCGACGGCCCCTAGCCCAATGAACCCAGTTTTCATGCTTATCTCCTGATTTTAAAACACTTTGCGTTTGGGCGAGAGCGGCTGTCGGGTCTGTTTGCGACAAAAGGTTTGTCAAAACGAGACAAGCTGCGTAGCCTTGGTGCATGGTTCAGATTTCTTTCGATACTCCAACGGGTTACATGACCGTGATACAGGTGGGTGATGCGGTAACGCGGGTGGCTTGGGCCCGTGGTGAAACGGGTGATGAAACAGAGATTTTGCGCGCCGCCAAAGAGCAAATCGCGGCGTATTTTGCCCATGAATTGCGCGAATTCGACCTGCCGCTAGAGGTGCAAGGGTCGGACTTTCAGCGCCGGGTTTGTGACGCGATGTTGGCTATCCCCTTTGGCGAAACCCGACAATACGGTGAAATTTCTCAGGAATTACAAGCCTCTGCCCAAGCGGTGGGTGGCGGGTGTGGTGGCAACCCGATCCCGTTGATCATCCCGTGTCACCGGGTTTTGGCAGCGACCGGTTTGGGCGGATTTTCCGGCAGTCACGGGGTCGAAACCAAGGTCGCCTTGCTAAAACACGAAGGCGCGGCAAGCTTGTTGATCTGAGCCTTGGCACCAAGATTAACGCATCGTCCGCTGCTGGTAATGCGCCGTTCGCCGAATAGGCAACGGGGCAAAGGGTACAAATTCCACCAAGTTTGGGGGAGATTGCCCCGGCGTTTTGGGGCCCCAGATCAAGGCCTTGGCCAGCAATCTGTCCGATTCTGAGGCTATTTGGGAGAGATTGCCAGTGGCAGCACAGGAACACGCCATGGCGATGGGCCCAAACCGGTTAATTTTAGTTAGAATCCATTAATCGCAAGAACCACACCCGGCCCCCGCCGTTTTGTCACCCAAGCAAATCGAGCGACACAATCGCCAAGCCAAGGTTGAAAACGAGGTGCCGTGCGATCACCGGTGTTGGCATCGCATGCGCGTTTCATGATGGAGAGATTTGGAGCGGGTAGCGGGAATCGAACCCGCACCTTAAGCTTGGAAGGCTCTTATGATACCATTTCACCATACCCGCAGCGAAGACAGGGTTTAGGCCAGCCTTGGGGCGGCGTCAACACTCAACCTGCGGGAATTTCTTGGATAAGGTCGGGACCTTGAGCGCGGTTGGAATTGACCGAGGTGCCGACCCGATGAAATTGCAAAACATCATCCGATGAAGGGCGCATCAAACTGGCGGCACCATGACCTTCTTCACCAAGCCATTTGCCCCAGTTTTCCGGTTCGAGAATGACGGGCATGCGGTGGTGGATTTGGCGCATCGGGGTGTTGGCCCCAATCGTGACCATGGCGCAGGTCCGCAAGCGGTTGTCATCGGGCCCCCAATCCTGCCACACCCCGGCAAAGACCATCATCGCACCGTCGCGCCGGGTGATGTACCACGGCAACCGATTGCCGTCCGGGTCCTTGGTCCATTCATAAAACCCGTTGCAGGGGATCAAACAGCGCCGCGCCCGACATGCGGCGCGAAAGGCGGGTTTTTCGGCGATGGTTTCGGCGCGGGCGTTGATCAAAAGCGGGCCACCATTGGGCTTGTCATACCACTGTGGAATAAAGCCCCAGCGCATCGGACGCAGCAAGCGCCGCGCGCCCGGTTCCACCACATGAATTTGCGTGGTGGGGCAGGTGTTGAAATTGGGCACGTCGGGAAGGTCATTGGCAGGCGCAGCGTTGAACAGCTGGGCCATGGCTTCGTTTGGCAATGTCACGGCAAAGCGCCCGCACATTTTGTTACCCTTTGTGGTTTTGCAAACCAGAATAAAGCATCAAGCCCCAATCACACAGGGCCTTTTCCACCGGGGTCCAAGCCATGCCAAAGCCCAGCGCATCCATGCGCGCGCCTTGGGCGATTTCGGCGAGGCTACGTTTGCCATTGATCCCGGCGATAAGAGGCGCGGCGGATTTGGGTAGGGTCAGTTTGGCGCGCAGGCCATCGGCGCTTACTGGGATGGCGCGGCCTTTGGCCACCGCTTGGGCAAGCGCTTGGGGGGACACCCCGCGCAGATGCGGCACCAGTTTGCGGTTGCTGCCTTTGGCAATTCTGCGCGGATCATCCGCCGCAACCGCATACCCCACATGCAGGCGGATCGTGCCGGTGAGCTTTTCCGCAACCCCCATGGCGGTGGTGTCATCCATACCCTCGGGGCGTGGTGCGATCCGGGTCAGATCATAGAGCGCCGGGGTGCAAAAGCTTTGCAGCCGCCAACCGGTATCGGTTAGCTCTTGTACCAGTTCGGGCACGCTATAGGCGCGGTCCTGACCATGCAGCAGCAGGTCGTAAAACCCCGCGTCGCTGGCGTGATGATCGCTGAGGTTTGGGTTGGTTTTGAACGGGTGGCCATCGGGCAGATTGGCAACAATCTTTTGCGCCGCCTCTAGCCGGTCTTGGGGGGAAAGCCCGTCTAGCAAGGTGCCAAACCCCTCTTGCAAAGGGTAGACGCCGGAGCGGCCATAAGGAGCGTAGACCATGAAGCCAAATCCACCACCGGGCGCAAGCGCGGCGCGCAGGGCGGCAAAGCCCGCCGCCGGATCGGGCAGATGGTGAAGCACGCCGCAGCTATCGATATAGTCGAATTCGCCGAAGTCGGGCGCGTCGAGAAGGCTTCCGGTTTCAAAGCGGATGTTGGTCAAGCCGCGCGCCTTGGCCCGCGCCTCGGCCACACCGCGCGAGGCGGTTGAAAGGTCGACATAGGTGATGTCATAGGGGGCCTTGGCGCTTGTCATGGTTTGGGCAAGTTGGATCAGCCCATCGCCGGTGCCGCCGCCCGCCACCAGAACCCGCAAAGGTTTGGACCAATCGCGCGTACCGCCAAACAGATAGTGATCCATTTCAAGCGGATGTGAGGGTGAGCCGGTGATCAGCCGCTTGGCCTCATCCTTCGGATCACGTTCGGGATAGGGGTAGGCTTCGTATTGTTCTTTGACCGAGACCATGGCGGCTCTTTCGCTCTTGTGACTGGCGCGACAATCGCCCAACCTGCGCCCATGACGCAAGCCGATATCCCTCTGATCTGTATTCCTTACTTTTCCGCTGACGGACATACCGCCGCTTTGGCCCGTTTGATAAGCGAAGGCGCGGGCGGTGCCCGGTTGGTCGATGTGACGGCGATGGAGGACGCGGATTGGGATGCACTTGATGCCGCAACGCTAATTGCCATGGGCACGCCAACCTATATGGGGTCAAGTGCCGCGCGGTTTGACATGTTCATCGAAGAGGCGGCCGAGCGTTGGCAGCATCAGGCGTGGGGTGACAAGATGGCCGCCGGGTTTACCGTGGCGGTGCACCCGTCGGGGGATAAATTGACGGCGCTGATGCGTTTGACGGTCTTTGCGGCGCAAATGGGGATGATCTGGGTCGGGCAAAACACCATCGGTGCGCCGGTCTTTCCCGAGGCCGTTGGGCTAAACCGCGATGGCAGTTGGCTTGGCCTTATGGCGACGGGAGACGGTGACTCCGAAACCCCGATCAGCGCCGCAGATGCCCAAACCGCGCGCTTGTTTGGGGCCCGTCTTGCCGCGGCGGCGAGCCGTTGGCACACTGGAGCGGAGTAGCAAGACAAGGCGCTACAAGATCAGATCACCAGCCGTGAGGGCGGTCGCCGTCTCGATATCAATGGAGAGATTGGACGCGCCACTTCCGGTTGTGTCAACATAGAGCCGCCCGACACTCTCGTTGTAGCGCACCTCGCCTGCCACGCCGCTAAAGCTTGAGACAAAGGTCAGCGAGGGGGCGATCCCGGACAGGTCAATCAAATCAACGCCAGCCGTAAAGTCGACGATAATATCGCGATCGGCGCCATGTGGGCTTTGATCGACGGCGGTAAAGACAAAGACGTCGGCCCCCTGCCCGCCGACAAGCCAATCCTGCCCCAAGCCACCAGTTAGGGTGTCATTGCCACGGCCACCAAAAATCCGGTCATTGCCGCTGCCACCAAAGAGCTGATCATTGCCAGAGTTGCCCGCGACCACATCATTGCCGACCCCGGCATAGATCCGGTCATCATCATTGCCACCACGTAGTGAATCATTGCCGGTGCGCCCCAAAAGCAGGTCGCGGTCATTGCCGCCCGACAGCCAATCATTGCCGTCATTGCCGTTCAACGTATCGCGGCCATTGTTGCCATAAAGCGTATCTTGGTCAGCACCGCCTTGGATGTCATCATCGCCGTTACCACCCGTGGCCCGATCACGTCCATTCCCGCCAAAGAGCGCGTCATCACCGTCTTGGCCTAGCATCATGTCGTCACCCGTGTTGCCAGCAATCAGGTCATCCCCCTCACCGCCTTCGAGGCGATCTTGGTCCTCATTGCCGCGCAAGGTGTCGTTTCCGGTGCCGCCAAAGAGCGTGTCGTCACTGCCCCCGGATTCGAGGTGATCATTGCCAGCATCCCCATACAACAGGTCGACTGCGACCCGCGCGGTGATAAAATCATCACCGTCCCCGCCATGAATTTCACTAAAGGCGTTACCAGATCTAATTGTGTCATTCCCGTCCCCGCCATGGATCGTGGCAAAGCCGGCTTCGTAAAGGCCCTGGTCCGCTTCGTTGAATTCTTGGAAGCGATCATAAATATAATCGTCGCCGCCACGGGCATCCAGAATCACATTCGTAAAGAAAAGGATGTCAGAACCATAGGAGCGAGAGTCATAGGACACGATATCATCCGTTTCAAAACCGCCATAAGCGAGATGTATCGGACCATTGCCAAACACAACTTCTTCGAACCCTGTGACAGACCCAACCGGAGACGCCACAACATTTTCTCTCAGAAAATTGCCATCGTAAAACGTCTCGGCCTCCATATCGACGTAGACTCTATTGCTGTCGACCACGACATCGACATCGAAAAACAGGATGTCATATCCGTCCCCCCCGTCGATAGGGTTGGTTCGCTGGTTGGTGAAAACAAGGTCGTCGCCTTCGCCAGCGCGTACGGTTGACCCGGCCCCAAATTGCGCATCGGTAAGGTTCTGCAAAATGTCATTTCCAGGCCCACCATCCAATAAGCCCCCCGAGACGATGCTTTCTAGGGTGTCATCCCCCTCGCCTCCGTACAAAAAGCTTGGATCGAGCGGGGGGCCGAAACGAATATGGCTTGCGTCTAAAAGGAAGTCGTTGCCTGCATCGCCAAACAGTGTGTCCGACCCAATACCACCAAACAAATAGTCATCGCCTGCGCCACCGCGCAGCATATCGTGGCCAGCGCCGCCTTCTAAATAATCGTCGGCATCCCCCCCAACGAGGCTATCTGGGGCAGTGCCGCCCACAAGCACGTCGCGGCCCGCGCCGCCCAAAAGCGTGTCAGCCCCGGAGCCCCCAATCAAGCGGTCGTCACCGGTATGTCCAACCAAAGAATCGGCACCCGAACCGCCCATAACAAGGTCACTGCCTTCGCCGCCGATGACCGTATCGTCACGGGGGCCGGAACGCGCAAGCCCGTCTGACCCTTCGATCTCGATCAGATCCTCTCGGGATGTGCCTTCGATGTCATCGGGGACAAGGCCCACAGTGAAATATTGTACAAACGAGTCCGCTGTCAGGATGTCATTTTGGAGAAGATTCAACTCGGAGTAGATTGCGATCCGCCCGTCTTCTACCCCGATTTCATAGCCGTTTGGAATGACCCCTTCTGGGGTCAGATTGATGATGTCGGTCAAATGTGTTCCGTCCGGAGAAATGATACGCCCCCGCAAGATTCCGTCGTTGATATCGATCCAAGACACGAGCACATTGCCATCCGGCAAGAGATTTAATTCCACGCCACTCAAGTCCCATCTGATCTCCTGATCAAAAGGCACCGCAAACGTCACCGGGACAACGTGTTCACCGGTTTCATCCACGATCGCAACGGCTAAACTATCAGATATGAAATTATCGTCGTACCAGGCAATCATGATATTGCCATTGGGCAAGCCTAAAACCGATTGGATATAGTTGGGACTAACGTCCAAACTTTCGGTCAGCTTGAATTGATTGACCAAAGCACCGTCGAGATCTGTGATCGTTATGAAAATATCCGCACTGTGGACCGCATACCAAGAATAGACCAAGTTGCCATTGGGCAGAGATGAGGCCACAGTGTTGTAATAGGGGGGTTCGTAGGCCGTTCCCGCATTTGTTTCGAAGGGCGCGCTTCCGGGGTTCCTAAACGGATCGCCGACGGGATCACCCGAGGAATCATACACGCGGCTATAAAGGGTATAGCGGTGTTCCTCTTCGGTAATGGTATTGTTATGCACCCAAGTAACAACGTATCCGCCATCGGCCAAAGGGGTAAGTTCGGGCCACACTTGGGCCCCGAAAATGTGGCCCTCATTCACCAGAGTTTCGCCACCAACCGGATTGGCATCGGCGTCATAAACCTGTTGGTAGACACCGAATTGCTGGCTCCAATCTCTCCCTTGTGTCGGCCCGGACTCATAGAAAAAGTGATCTTGGCCAAATGATTGCCAGACAATCACGAATCCACCATCTGGCAGTGCCAAAACGTCGGGTTCGGATTGTGAGAAGTCTGTGGTTGTATTCACCAAAAACGCCGCGCCGATGGGTGTTCCGTCTGGTGCGCTAACGCGCGCCCAAACCTCGGCTTCGCCCGGCCGGCCGCCCCTTGCGGTCCAAGTCAAAACGGAATTGCCGTCATTCAAAACAGTGATTTGGGGATAGTCTGGAGTGCCATTGAAACCGTCAGACAGGTTTATCAGGGGCGTTTGGGGGGCAACAAGGAGGGTTGACATAACGGGACCTTTGGCAATCGGCGGAAACAAATAGCGTTAAACACGTGAAATATCGTGCTTTGCGCGCAAATAATAGGCGAAAACACGATTAAATTGATCAATCCTATGTCGTTTCACCTAAATAAGCAGGTTTCGCAAAATATGCGATTCATAGGTTAAATGTGCATTTGGGGCATCTGAATTAAACAACGCCTTTGGGGGCAGGGAAACAGGTCGCCCATTGGTTTCCTCAAAAAAACCGCCCCCTAGCCTATGCCGATTATCAGGATTGATACCCCGGCACCGCCATTTAAATTGACTATCAATTGACAAATGATGTTGGGTGCCTTGGGCCAATTATCCAATCGGCCCAATTCCCGGCCTTTGCAGGATTATCGAAAGACCACGGTAATCGGTATTCCGCGCAGCATATCTTGGAGATGAGTTGGGCGTTCGGACACGTCAAAGCTGCGGCTTCTGTTCAAACCCCGCCCCAAGATTTTGACAACCTCGGGAGAGCCTGCGAATTTGGAATGGTTGCCCGAGGCGGAATCCTCGATCTCGGACAGGTCAATGGCAACCACCCCAAGATCCGCGAGCTCTTGGGCATTTGAAGCCCCAACTCGTGGCACGCCCCCGGCAATGCGGCGGGAAAACTTGAGGGCGCCATCGTCTTGGGACATCAACACAAACAAGCGATGCGTCTCTGGCCCGATTTCACCAATCTGGGTACGGAACAAATCCATGTCGATGTCAGGAGACGCCAAAACAATGCTGCGCAAGCGTTTCGTCTTGTTCAGCTGACCGCGCTGCACCTGATCGACCATCGCTTCCATCGTCAAAAACGCCCCCATCGAATGGGCAAAGACGTCATAGCCTTCGGCGTTGGTTTGATCGAGAATACGGCCCAATTCCCGTACCTGCGGGCGGGCTATCAGCGCGCTGTTGAGGTCATAAACATAACGGATCAAACTGGCCGCCGAGGCCCAGTCAAACAACACCGGGACACCTTCGAATTCACTGTCCTGAACAAATTGCGCCAAGCGCAGCACCGCGTCGCTGGTGGTGTTGTTGTAGCCATGCACAAAGAACAGGATGTCGCGTTTGCCAGCCGGAAGTCTGGCCAATTCGGCATTCACAGACCTAACAAAGGCCGCTTCGGTGCCATAGCGCACCGGATCGATCACCGCGTATTCCTTGCGCGGATCAGGGGGGAGAACCTTGGGGCGGCGCAATTCGCCGGGCAAACGGTTGGGCGGCACGGAGACCTGAACCGAAGCCAAGCCCAGCTCAGGGGCACGCTTTTCCGAGAAAAACGCCCCGGCCACTTCGGTGGGTTGGCGTGTGGTGGCGAGGAAAACCTTTTGTAACGTCGCCTCTTTGACCGAGGCGACGGGAATTTCGGGGTTGTCGATCCCAATCAGATCGGGCGCGCGGCCACATCCCGTTACCAGCGCAAGCAACACAATCGCGCAGATGGCTACAACTCGTGTGAAGATTGTGTTTTGACCCTGTTCAGCAATCATTTCGCACCCTTTGCCCCATCACCGCCCTCGCCCATTTGGTCGCCCATATGTGTGATGACTCGTCAACTCTACTTAGCCACGTCGACAATGGCATTCCTAACCGCAGGTGCAAAGCCAAATGACCCGATTTCAAGCCAGATAACACATCTGCACCGATCCCCGCCCTTGTGATATGCAACCAAAACGCTTGGTGTCGGTGCGCATTGGCCATGATTAACCACGAATGTCCCCTCCCGCGTCAACTCAACGCTTGACCCGCGCGCGCCACGTGGCAAAACCGCTGAACGAATATGCAAAGGAAGACCCATGGCCCGTGGCACAACCATGACCTCAGCCGAAGCTGATCGCGAGAAGTCCAAAAGCCTTGGATCGCTGCGCGCGCTGTGGCCATTTATGCGCCCTTACCGGGGTCAGATGTTCGCCGCGTTGCTGGCGTTGATCACCACGGCGACCCTGTCGTTGATATTGCCCATGGCGGTGCGCCGGGTGGTCGACAATTTCAGCGTCGAAGACGGGGCCTTGTTGGATCGTTATTTTGGCGCTGCTTTGGCGATTGCCGCGGCTTTGGCTGTGGGGACCGCATTGCGCTACGCTCTTGTCACGCGCTTTGGCGAACGGGTTGTCGCCGACATCCGCAAGGCGGTTTTTGACCGGGTCATCGGCTTGTCGCCGTCCTTTTACGAAAAGACCATGACCGGCGAAGTGCTTAGCCGCATCACCACCGACACGACCTTGATCCTGTCGGTGATTGGCTCGTCCGTTTCCGTCGCTTTGCGCAATGTGCTGATGTTCTTTGGTGGCATGACGTTGATGTTGTTCACCTCGCCCAAGCTCACCGGCTTGGTGTTGCTAATCGTGCCCGCCGTTGTGATCCCGATCATGGTTTTGGGGCGTCGTTTGCGCAAGCTCAGCCGCGAGAATCAGGATTGGATCGCCGAAAGCTCGGGCAATGCGTCCGAGGCGCTAAGCGCCGTCCAAACCGTACAGGCCTATACCCATGAAACCCGGTCGCGCGCACGCTTTGGCGATGTGACCGAAAAAAGCTTTCACTCGGCAGAACAGCGGATCTGGACCCGATCCGTCATGACCGCCATCGTGATTTTCCTTGTCTTTACAGGCGTTGTTGGCGTGCTTTGGATCGGCGCATGGGATGTGCGCGCCGGCGGCATGAGCGCCGGAACCTTGGTGCAATTTGTGATCTTGTCCGTGCTGGTTGCCGGTGCTGTTGGTTCGTTGTCCGAAGTGTTTGGCGAATTGCAACGCGCCGCCGGGGCCACCGAACGCCTTGTTGAACTGCTTCAAGCCGAAGACAGCGTGACCGACCCAGACAGCCCCAAAACCTTGCCCGAACCGGTCAAGGGCGCAATCACCTTTGACGCGGTTAGCTTTTCCTACCCATCGCGCCCGGATGTGGCGACCTTGGACAACATCTCGCTCAGCATTGCGCCGGGGGAAACCGTGGCGCTGGTTGGCCCGTCCGGGGCCGGTAAAACCACGATCATTCAAATGATCCAACGGTTTTATGACCCCTCTCAGGGTCAAATCACCTTGGACGGTATTGCCCTTCCCGACATGACCCGCGCCGATTTCCGCAGCCATATCGCGCTTGTCCCACAAGAGCCGATGATCTTTGCCGCCTCGGCACGTGACAACATCCGCTTTGGTCGCCCCGATGCAAGCGACCGCGAAGTCGAAGCCGCCGCCAAGGCCGCCGCCGCGCATGAGTTCCTCACGACCCTATCGGATGGCTATGACACATGGCTGGGCGAACGCGGTGTGATGCTCTCGGGTGGTCAAAAGCAGCGCGTTGCGATTGCGCGGGCCATCTTGCGTGACGCACCGGTGCTGTTGTTGGACGAGGCCACCTCGGCGCTTGATGCCGAAAGCGAACGCGCGGTGCAATCGGCGGTCGATACCCTGTCGGAAAACCGCACGACGATCATTGTTGCGCACCGTCTGGCCACGGTCAAAAAGGCGGATCGCATTGTGGTTATGGATCACGGTCATGTGGTTGCCCAAGGCACGCATGACGATCTGGTGGCCGAAGGCGGTCTCTATGCCCGCCTTGCCAAAATGCAGTTCACCGATGGCTAAACCAAACCTCTAAATCATACGCCCGATGGGACGGTGGGCGGGGCGATGCTCCTTTAGGAGCGAGCGCCGTTTCACCGGCCAAGTATCATCAGTCAAGTTTCACCGGCCAATTGGCGACGGAACATCGCCGCTCCTGCGTATCACTTGTGATACGATTTCAAAGGAGCCTTCCCATGGCACTCTCGCTTCGCAAATGGGCCACCCCCCTCATCGTCGGGTCCTTTCTTTTGATGGCCGTTTCCGGCGCTTTGATGTTTTTCCACATCGAGCTGGGCTTGCTTGATCCTATTCATGAATGGGCGGGTTGGGTCTTGCTTGTCGCGGCCGTGGCGCATTTGGTACTCAACTGGCGCGCCTTTACCACCTATCTTAAACGCCCTCTCGCCAAGGCAATCATGGGCGGATGCGCCGTGTTGCTTGTCGCGGCCATGCTGGTCCCGGTCTCAGATCAACAAAGCAAAGGCCCCGGCGCGCTGATCAGCACCATGTCAAGCGTCTCCTTGGATAAGCTCGCGCTGGTCGCCGACAAAAGCCTTTCCGAGCTTCAGGCCGATCTTGGTCAGGCCGGGTATGACGGCACAGCGGCCACCGACACCGCGCAATCCTTGGCCGGTGACAATCGCGGGGCGCAGATGGCGCTTTTGAACGCGGCCCTCAAATAAGAACGCACATAGAAAAAGGGCGGAGGCTTTGGCCCCCGCCCTCTTTTTCATCCCATTTCAGGATGAATTATTTCGCGGTGATACGACCGTCTAGTTTCGGTGTCACAGGGCCCATTTTGGCCATGTATTCCGCAGTGACATCCGCCAGATCGGGACCGAAGTCATAGGCGTTTTGCGCGTCACGGAACATTTTGAACCCATCGCCGCCATTGCGCACATAGTTGTTGGACACAACGCCATAGACCTTGGCAAGATCAATCGGCGCGCCACCAACCATCACGTCGGACACACGCTCACCGGCGGGTTTGGACACATCAAAGGCATAGGTCATGCCCGCCACCTGAAGGAAGCGGCCCGCGCCTTCTTCGTGCTGGCTGACTGCGTTTTCAAGCGCCGCCATGATGGTTTCACCCGAGACTTCAAAGGTCGACAGGGTGTTCTGGAACGGCAGCACAGTCAGCACTTCGCCCATGGTCACTTCGCCCGCGTCGATCGAGGCGCGAATGCCGCCACCGTTTTGCACGGCGATTTCAATGCCCTGATCCTTGACCCGGTCAAGCATCGCATCGGCAATGATGTTGCCCATGGCGCATTCCATCGCCCGGCACGACCCGCGCTCGCCATCAATGGCTTCGGCGGTTTCGGCCACAACCTTGTTGCGGATTTCTTCCAATGGGGCGGCGGCTTCGGTGATGCGCGCTTTGGTGCCCGCTTCCTCGGCCACGGAGGCATCCAGAAGGACCGGCTCACCAACGGCTTCGGTGATCACACCCTCGTCGTTAAAAGTGACGTTCAGCTCGCCGAGGAATTTGCCATAGGCATAGGCCTGAACAATCGCCGTGTCGCCGATCATTGTTGGATAGGCACCCGCCGCGCGATCAGAGGTGTTAGACAGCAGGGTGTTTGAGTGCCCGCCAACAATCACGTCAACTCCTGTGGTGCTGGCCGCAACCATTTGGTCCACACCGTAGCCGGAGTGCGAGAGAACAATAATCTTGTTCACGCCCATTTCGGTAAGTTTGTCGACTTCGCCCTGAACCGCTTGCGATGGGTCGGTGAAGGTGATGTTGGGGCCAGGGCTCGCCAGTTCATCGGTGTCATGGGGTGTCAGACCGATCAGGCCGAGCTTTTCGCCACCACGTTCAATCACCGTCGATTTCAGCAGGCTATCGGCCAGCAAAGCTTCGGCCGAAAAATCGGCGTTGGACATCAGGATCGGGAATTCGACCGCGTCAATAAAGCCGCGCAGGACCTCGGGGCCATCATCGAATTCGTGGTTGCCCACGGTCATCGCGTCATAGCCCATCTGGTTCATCATTTCGGCAGCAAGCTTGCCTTTGTAATAGGTGTAAAACAGCGTGCCCTGAAACTGGTCACCGCCGTCCACCAGAATGTGGTTGTTCGACCGGGCCTTGGCCTCGGTGATCGCGGTCTGCAGACGTGCCGAACCACCAAAACATTTGCCCTCGGCGTTGCTTTCTTCGCCGCAACCCGAATCATATTTGCTGATCGGCTCAAAACGGGCATGGAAATCATTGGTGTGCAAAATGGTCAGCGAATAGTCAGCGCTGGCCGCTCCGGCGCACAAAGCAAGCGCCGCGGCGGACGAGAAAAGACGAACAGACATTATTATAACCCCTCTGTCGGTTTTTATTATCACGTTATGCTGCACCCACGCGCACAGCTTGTCAAAGGCTCCGTTACGGCGCAGCGTTCCACCGCCCAATGGCTTTGATCAATAGTTAAGCAATGTTTCGGTTTCGTGTCGGTTTGCCTCTATTCGACCGCACAGCCGACCCATTCGCGGACGCCAACGCCATGAAATTTGCGCTTGACCCTGACACTAGTGTCATAGCGCTAAACCGGCCTCCTCATCAAAACGCGAGACCCTCGCAGATAGGAAAAGACGCAACATGACAGACACATCTATTGGCACAAGTTCGGGTGAAAACAGCTGGCACGGGAAGGTCGCTATTGTCACCGGAGGCAGTTCCGGGATCGGCAAAGCCACGGCGCTCGCGCTGGTTCAAAACGGGGCAAATGTGCTGATCACCGGGCGGGATGGTGCCAAGCTCGCCGAGGTCGCGGAGATCAGCGATGCGATTGAAACGGTCACAGCCGACAGCGCCGACCCAAATAGTGCCGCGCGGATTGTTGACGCCGCAACGGGGCGCTGGGGCCGGTTGGATTTGATCGTCAACAACGCCGGTGCGGGCCATCCGCTCCCCTCGGGTGATTATGATGCCGAGGCCATTGCCAAAATGGCGGCGATCAACATCACGGCGCCATCTCTTTTGGTCAAAGCCGGTCAGGCCGCCTTGCGCGATAGCAAAGGTGCCATCGTCAACATTGGCACGGCCGTGTCGCGCAACGCCATTCCGATGCTAGCCCATTACGGCGCCACCAAAACCGCGCTAGAAAGCTTGACCCGCGCCTGGGCCATGGAATTTGCGCCCGACCACATTCGGGTCAACGCAATTGCCCCCGGCCCGGTCAAGAGCAACGCCTTAACGGGGATGATGGGCTTGCCCAGCGAAATGGCGCAACAGGTCGAAGCCCAAGAAGCCGCGCAAATCCCGCTTGGACGACGCGGAACACCCGATGATATTGTTCCGTGGATTTTGCGTTTGGGCAGCCCGGACAATGCATGGTTGACGGGTCAAGTTCTAACGATCGACGGTGGTTGGTCCCTTCGAACTTAAGACAATAGGGTGGTCGGGGGGATTTCACCGCCCCGGCCCCCTTTGAATGAGGCTAAAGCCGCCTAATTAAAGATAGGCATTGGTAGGAAAGGCACCGACATGCAGGCCAAAGAAGCGGCAGATACGCTTGGGATTTCTCAACGCATTTTACGTCACTATGAAAAAGAAGGGTTGATGGAGGTTGGGCGTCAGCTCAACGGTTACCGTCATTATAGCGCGGCGGACCTGCGCCGTGCCGCGCGCATTCGCGACTTTATCGCAACCGGGTTCTCCACCCGTGAAATCCGGGGCATGGCCGCCTGCCTATCAGATGACGGCGCAGGCCCTTGTGACGATGGCATCGAAAAAATGACCGAAAAGCTAGAACATATTGATCGCTTGCTATCGGATTTGACAGATCGCCGGGCCGCAGTCGTTGACCGGCTCAACTCCCTTCAATCCGATCTTGAGCCACGCTCGGTTGTCGCCAAAACCACGGGCTAACGCCGGTTAGGGGCAAATTGGTCGGACGTCACCGCGCTGATGCACCTAATCCTCGGCGCGTTGTGGCCAATGCGCTTGACCCGCCCCCCGTCGCACGGCATCACGCCCACATGCTGATCTACAAAATCCTCCGGGCCCCGGAATGGGCCGATTTGCAGGCCAAAGGCGAAACCGCCGGCGCGCCGATTGATGTCTCTGATGGCTTTGTGCATTTCTCGACCGCCGAGCAGGCACGCGAAACCGCCGCCAAGCATTTTAGCGATGAAACCGATCTGACGTTGGCGGCCTTGGACGCCGAGGCATTGGGTGCGGCGTTGAAATGGGAAGTGTCGCGCGGTGGCGCTAAATTCCCGCATCTTTATGCGCCATTGCGTGTCGCCGACATTCTGTGGACCCGCGATTTGCCGCTTGGCCCCGACGGGCATCAGTTCCCGGAGGAGATGGTATGAAAGCGCTCGAAAACCTAGGCATGGGCCTGTTGCGCAAGCTTGATCCGGAAACCTCGCATGGGGTGGCGCTCAAGGCGCTGAACCTTGGTCTGGCGCCCTTGCCCGGTCTGGTGACATCTGAACGCTTGCGCTGTTCGGTGGCGGGGATGAACATGGCCAACCCGATTGGCATTGCCGCCGGGTTCGACAAAAACGCCGAGGCGTTGCACGCCCTTTCACGCGCCGGATTTGGCTTTGTCGAAGTGGGGGCCGTGACGCCGCGCGCCCAACCCGGCAACCCCAAGCCCCGCCTGTTCCGGCTGAGCGAAGACCGCGCCGCGATCAACCGCTTTGGCTTCAACAACGAAGGCATGGAGGCCGCCGCCGCGCGGCTTGCCAAACGCCCGCGCGACATGGTTTTGGGCCTCAACCTTGGGGCCAACAAAGACAGCGATGACCGCGCCGACGATTTCGCCAAAGTTCTAAGCCGCTGTGGCGCGCATCTGGATTTCGCCACGGTCAATGTCAGCTCTCCCAACACTGAAAAGCTACGCGATTTGCAGGGCAAAGAGGCGCTTGCGGCGCTTTTGGCCGGGGTGATGGAGGCGCGAGCCGCGCTTGACACGCCAATCCCGGTGTTCTTGAAAATCGCCCCCGATCTGGACGAACAGGGGTTGCAGGATGTGGCCGAAGTGGCGCTGGCGTCTGGTGTGGCCGGGGTGATCGCCACCAACACGACGCTGTCGCGCGACGGATTAAAATCGGAGCACAAAGGCGAAATGGGCGGGCTTTCGGGGCAACCCCTTTTTGAAAAATCCACCCGCGTTTTGGCGCAATTGTCGGTTTTGACCGAGGGCAAGCTGCCCCTTATTGGGGTTGGTGGCGTTGGATCGGCCCAGCAAGCCTATGAGAAAATCCGCGCCGGGGCCTCGGCGGTACAGCTTTATACGGCGCTGGTCTATGGCGGTTTGACCTTGGGGGCCGAGATCGCCCGTGGGTTGGATCAGCTCTTGGCCCGCGATGGGTTCGCCAATGTCGCCGATGCGGTTGGCAGTGGACGGGAGGCATGGACATGATCCTTTGGCACAATCCACGCTGTTCGAAATCGCGCCAAACCCTTGCGCTGCTTGAGGAAAAGGGCGTGACACCCGAGATACGCAAATACCTTGAGGATGCGCCAAGTTTGGACGAGTTAAAGGCCGCACAGGCCGCGCTTGGCCTGCCTGTGATCAAGATGATGCGGGTCAAAGAGGCCGCGTTCAAAGACATGGGTCTCCGCAAAGACAGTGATGACGCGGTGTTGTTGCAGGCCATGGCGGATCAGCCAAAGCTGATCGAACGCCCGATCCTGTTTGCCGGTGACAAAGCCGCCATTGGCCGCCCGCCGGAACAGGTTTTGACAGTGCTATAAGACAAAGCCCCGGTTAAGGGCCGGGGCTTTTTGCTAAAGCTTGGGGATTTCGCGGCTGGCTTTGGCGGCATTCACAAAGCGCGCAATCAAATCGGCATCCTTGCGCCCCGGCACGCTTTCGACACCGGATGAGACATCCACCTGTGTCGCGCCGGTCAATTCCACCGCGCGGGCCACGTTGTCCGGGGTCAGCCCACCGGCCAGCATCCAAGGCCGAGACCAGCGACGCCCGGCAATCAGTTTCCAATCAAAGGCCAAGCCATTGCCACCGGGCAGATCCGCGCCCTTTGCCGCCTTGGCATCAACCAAGATTTGATCGCAAACCTGTTCGTAAACCGCGAGCTGGGGCAGATCATCAGCACCGGCAACGCCCACGGCCTTCATCACTGGCAACCCATAGCGCGCCCTGATCTCAGACACGCGTTCGGGCGTTTCCTTGCCATGCAATTGCAAAATGTCGATGGCAACATTGCCGGTGATCTCATCAAGCAAAGCATTGTCGGCATTCACAACCAACGCCACTTTGGCCAAGCCAATGGGGCACTCAACCGCGAGATCGCGCGCCTGCGCCACGCTCACGTTGCGCGGTGATTTTGGGAAAAACACAAAACCGGCATAGGCGGCTCCGGCCTGAGCAACCGCCGTGACGTCATCCGATGTGCTCAACCCACAGATTTTGACGCGAACATCCATCCCGCGCACCCTCGCTTCTTCTTTCAACAAATATCCCAGGGGTGAATTGCTTGAAAAGCAAGAGGGGGCAGCGCCCCCTCCCCCAGCCCATCTCGGGCAACAATTTGAGTAGGATCAGCTTGCTTGGTCAAGCAGAGCCAGAACCTCATCCTTGTCTTTGTCACGCTCGGCCTGAGTTTTCTTCAACTCACGCTCAAGCTTGCGTACCTGCGCGCCCTTTTGGGCGGCTTCGGCGCGATGCTTGTGCTCATGGAACCATTCCAGGATTTCCCCCAGAACAACGCCAAGCACCAAGCTGCCCAGAACAACCGCGAACAATGGCAACTCGATCGAATGCGCCAGCCATCCCATACCGGGAATGCCAGCCACTCCCTCGGGCAAGGTGTTCAATGTCACCATGCCCAAATTGGCCACAGAGACCGTGATCAAGATAATGGCGAGGGCCGCATAGAAAGCGTAGCGAATGTAACGCATCGATTATTTTCCGTTCAGGCGGTCCCGCAGCAGCTTGCCGGTCTTGAAGAAGGGCACGTGCTTTTCCTCGACCTCAACCGATTCCCCTGTACGAGGATTGCGGCCGGTGCGCGCGTCCCGCTTCTTGACCGAAAACGCCCCGAAGCCCCGCAACTCGACCCGGTCGCCCCGAGCCATGGCATTGGTAATCTCTTCGAAGATCGTATTGACGATCCGTTCCACATCCCGCTGATACAGGTGTGGATTGTCATCTGCAATCTTCTGGATCAATTCTGACCTAATCATGGCCTCGTTTCCCCCCTGAGGTACGACTTTGCGTACTTTGATATGGCTCGACTATAAGACGGCTAATCCATTCCGAAAACTCTTCAATCGCGGAAAAAGTCATGTTTTGCAGCTATTTGACAAGAAATCTCGTCGCATGCTGTCAAAAACGGCACTGAAAGGGGGCTGATGGCGACTATGCAGGCGCAGCATTCCCTGCGGCGATTCGCCGTGACTTCGTGGCGATCCGGGCTCTACTTAGCTTGAAAACGGCAAGCATTCCGACTAGCTCGTGTGCAAATACAGGAGGTTTGATGTCCTGATTGGGCCGGGTGCCACCACACCCATGAACATTGCCACGTATGTGAACCGGCTGGTTGCCGGGCCAAAGCGTGTATCCAATTCAAAACTGGCGAGTCTTGCCCCTGCCAAACGAGATATCAAAACCATGATTAGACCCTATCACCCCACATCCGACGATGATGCTATTGTCGACATCTACCTTGCGGCCAGCCGTCAGGCGCATAGCTTTTTGTCCGAGGAATTCTGGGCCAAAGAAGCGATCAATGTGCGCGAAATCTATTTGCCGAACGCCGAAACCTATGTCGCCACGCAAGACGACATTGTCACCGGGTTCATCGCGCTATTGGGGACAGAAGTCGGCGGATTTTTCGTCAATCCCGAGCGTCAGAGCGCGGGGCAAGGGCGGGCCTTACTGGCCCATGCCCTAAGCAAACATCCGGTTCTGGAACTCGACGTGTTCAAGGACAACCCGATCGGGCGGCGTTTTTATGCGCGTTTCGGATTTGAAGAGCTGGGCGAGCGGTTTGACGACTACACCCAGCAGCAGGTTATTCGCCTGCGCTATGACAGCACCACCCTTTGAAGGTTCAGGGCCCTGCCACGTGGTGGGGCCCTATTTACAGGTCGCCTCAAACACTTTGAGCCCTTGGGAATTGCGACCTTTGACCTTGAAGCTCGCCAATGGTTTGCCAATTTGCCCACAGTTCTTGGCGGCCTCGGTCTGAACCTGCCCCGGTTCCCATTCGCTGCCAAAGACACCGATCATCATGTGAACGCCGGACTCAACCTTGAATTTCATTTTCAACGTGTCCGCCCCGGCAGCAAAGACCGGCATGGCCAAAAAAGCCAAAACACATCCACCCATCAATCGTTTCATAACGCCCCCAAAAATCGCACTGCTATAATGTGATCAGACTATGGGCGGCGGCTGGGCGAGTGCAACTCAATTTTAGAGGAGAAAGACATCTCCTGTGCCCGTTTAGCGAATATCATAGTCGCGCGCCAAACCCCGGCACCCAAGCGTTAGAACATACCATTTTCGTTGGCACTGTTGTCGGGAAGGACCTGTAGCACGTCCCAATGCTCAACGATCTTGCCGGTGTCATCGAGACGAAAGATGTCGATGCCCGCGTATTCAAGACCATCTGGCCAAATCTGATGGCAGTGCAACACAACGTATTGGCCTTCGGCAATGGCACGTTTCACCTCAACCCGTTTGCCGGGGTACTCAGTCGCCATCCGTTCGAAATAGGCGACAAAGGCCGCTTTGCCATCGCCAACATGCGGGTTGTGTTGGATGTACTCCGCCCCGGCATAGGTCGCGATGGCCTCGGCGGGCCGGCAATCGTTGAACATCATCTCGTAAAACGCGATGACATTCGCTTTGTCTTTGTCTGATGTTCGATCAGTTTCGGGGGCGCGTGACATGATGGGTGTCCTCTTGTTTGCAAGGGCGCACCCGACGCCTCGCAAGACGAAGGGTGCGACGAGATTAGAACTTGCCGTTCTCATGAGCCATATCAGCGGGGATCTCCGAAACGGTGTCCCAGTGCTCGACAATCTTGCCATCCGCAACGCGGAAGAGGTCAAAGAATGCCGTCGGGGTGTCACCAATCGTACCCTCGGACGCAGCAAACACAAAATTGCCCTGACCGACAACAATATGAGTTTCAGAATAGGCCATCGCCTGACCAGCCTCGGCCATTGCGGTCAATGCCGCACCAAGCCCATCCAACCCATCACCAACCAATGGATTGTGCTGGAGGTAAAGCTCGGGCGAGATGTAGGTGGTAATCCGCTCCGGGGCACCACCGTGCAAAACGTCGGCAATAAACCCTTTTACCAGTGCCTTGTTCTCACCTGTGAGGGCCAGATCGACAACTTCGGTCGGCCCATCTGTCATTGAGCGGCCCGACGCGGTTTCGGTTGGCGGGACCTGAAGGTTGTCCCAATGTTCAACAACCCGGCCATCTTGGACCCGAAACACGTCAAACGCCACGAGGGTTTCTGCGCCAAGGGCCTGCGCATTGGCATAGGTATTGTGCAAGACAACCATGTCGCCTTCGCTCAGAACGCGGTGCGTTGTCAGGGCAATTCCGCTTTGCTCCAACCCTGGAATAAAACCAAGAACGGGGGCCGCCCCGGTTGGCACCGCGGTGTTGTGTTGGATGTAGTCAGGGGCCAACAACCCTTTGGCGGTATCGACGTCAAAGTCGGTGAAAATTGCGGCCACTGCGGCGAGGACGAGGTCTTGTGCGGTCATTTTGGTGCTCCATTCAACCGTTGTGAGGAGATGATTCCTTCGGTATGAAATGAAGTATCAAATCTGCACCTAGTATCAATTACGCACTATATAGGAACCAAGTATGCTTAAGGTAACCGCCGTATCCAAAGCCGAGGTCGATGGCTGTCCTGTTCGACAAGTTCTGTCGAAGGTGACGGGGAAATGGCAGATGTTGATCGTGCTGGCGCTTGAGGATGGGACGTTGCGGTTTGGAGAGTTGAAACGAACCGTTGGCGACATCACACAACGTGTTCTGACCGAAAACCTGCGAAGCCTTGAACGAGACGGCTATCTGACGCGCGACGTGGACGCCGGACCACCCGTTGCCGTTCGATACACTTTGACTGATATGGGGCAAGAGCTCTTGCCGCTGCTCAAAGCGCTGACGGGCTGGGCGGCCAGCAGGCACAGTGACGTCGCGCGATCACGGGCGGCCTTTGATCAACAAGAATAATGGGCGCTTTGCCGAAAATGCATGCGGCTAAAGCGCCATTCGCAAAACCGCCCAAAAGCAAAAGGCCCCGGATTTCTCCGAGGCCTTTCGAGTTTTCAAAGGGGTGAACGATTACTCGTCGCCGCTCTTCAGAGCTGCGCCCAGGATGTCGCCCAAGGACGCACCGGAGTCGGAGGAACCATACTGTTCCACGGCTTCTTTTTCTTCTGCGATTTCGCGCGCTTTGATCGACAGGCCAAGACGACGTGTCTTGGAATCGATGTTGGTTACGCGAACGTCGATTTTGTCACCAACATTGAAGCGCTCTGGGCGCTGCTCTGCACGGTCACGCGACAGGTCGGAGCGGCGGATGAAGGATTTCATGCCTTCGTATTCCACTTCGACGCCACCATCTTCGATGGCTGTCACTTCGACGGTTACGATCGAGCCGCGCTTCACGCCGCCAACCGCATCTGCGAACTTGTCGCCGCCCAAGGCTTTGATCGAAAGCGAGATACGCTCTTTTTCGATGTCGACTTCGGAGACAACGGCCTGAACCACGTCGTTCTTGTGGTAGCTCTGGATCGCATCTTCGCCGCGCTCGTCCCAGGACAAGTCGGAGAGGTGAACCATGCCGTCGATGTCGCCTTCGAGGCCAATGAACAGGCCGAATTCGGTGATGTTCTTGACTTCGCCTTCAACCTGAGTGCCCTCAGGATAGGTTTCAGCGAACTGCTCCCATGGGTTGCGCATGGTCTGCTTGAGACCAAGGGAAACGCGGCGCTTGGAGCCGTCGATTTCCAGAACCATGACGTCAACTTCTTGCGAGGTCGAAACGATCTTGCCGGGGTGAACGTTCTTTTTGGTCCAAGACATTTCGGACACGTGAACCAGACCTTCAACGCCGGGCTCAAGCTCAACAAATGCACCGTAATCGGTGATGTTGGTGACGCGGCCTTTGTGGACCGATGCCAATGGGTACTTGGCGCCAACCAGATCCCATGGGTCTTCCTGCAGCTGTTTCATGCCGAGGGAGATACGGTGGGTCTCTTTGTTGATCTTGATGACCTGAACCTTGACGGTTTCGCCAATTGTCAGAATCTCGGATGGGTGGTTCACACGGCGCCATGCCATGTCGGTGACGTGCAGAAGGCCGTCAACACCGCCGAGGTCAACAAACGCACCGTATTCGGTGATGTTCTTGACGACACCATCAACGGAATCACCTTCTTGCAGCTTGCCGATAACTTCGGCGCGCTGTTCGGCACGGGATTCTTCGAGGATCGCACGACGCGATACAACGATGTTACCACGGCGACGGTCCATTTTCAGGATTTGGAACGGCTGCTTGAGACCCATCAATGGGCCAGCGTCACGCACGGGGCGCACGTCAACCTGCGAACCGGGCAAGAACGCAACTGCGCCACCCAGATCAACAGTGAAGCCACCTTTGACGCGGCCAAAGATTGCACCTTCGACGCGGGCGTCGTCGGCGTAAGCTTTTTCCAGGCGATCCCAGGCTTCTTCACGGCGCGCCATCTCGCGCGAGATAACGGCTTCGCCTTTGGCGTTCTCGGCGGAGCGGAGGTAAACCTCGACTTCGTCGCCAACATTTACGCTAGGGGCTTCGCCGGGTTCTGCGAATTCTTTAAGTTCAACGCGGCCTTCCATCTTGTAGCCTACGTCGATAATGGCTTGGCCCGCTTCAATTGCGATAACCTTACCTTTGACAACCGAACCTTCTTCCGGTGTGTCCATTTCGAGGCTCTCGTTCAAGAGGGCTTCGAATTCTTCCATTGTTGCATCAGCCATGTGGCGTCAAATCCTTTACATTGGTTTATTCGGGCCGCGCGGTTGTCTCCACGGGTCTTAGTTTCGTTGTTTCTGGGGCCGTCATATGTAGCGTGCAGATGCGGTGAAAAACACAAACAAGAAGGGCCGGAGGCAATCCCCAGGCCCTGCTCACCACGAACTGCGACTCTTGATGGCCGTCAGATAGCGGCGTCCTTACAATGAAATATGGCTATGGGCAAGCCCGACGGGTCATTTCGCCTCGATTTGGTGGACAGCATCGAGCATGGCTTGGTGGCGGGGGATGTAGTTGGGGGCGAGGTAGATACCAATCTTAGCCCACCAGTGGTAGTTTTGCTCATCTGGAAGAAAATACCGGTCATCGGAAAGATCATCCAGCTCCATGCAATTTTTTCGAACAAACGTTAAAATCTTTTCTTGCTTCCTTTTTCCAAAGGTATCTTCCCCGACGACTACCGCTAAATCTGGGGGCAGACCCGCTCGCGTAAGAAAGGAAGTGGAGAGTTCTATTTCTTGTTTGTCTGCGTAGACTTTCCGAAACGCCAACCAAACCAACAGCGCGCAATCTATCGGTTGGTCTTTATAACAGCGCAAGGCCATCTCGACCCGTAAAAGCACCCGCTTTAACTGCCGCATCGACAACCCGCTTTGGGGGGCTAGCTCCCCCGCCAAACGGGCGGCTCGTTCCACCGAAAACTCCTCATGCTCACCAAACGGAACGGCCAGCGGGAGGTTGCGAGCCAATCGCTCAACCGCCGCCGACAATACCGCATCGGTCATTGGCAGCGCCAGTCTCATGTCGACGAACTTTTCCAGGTATCGCTCGCCCTTTTCCATCTTACCAAAACGGTGCTCGGCAATGCGTTCGAGGTAATCCGCGTTGACCATCAAGACAAAAACATACCCCGGTTGATCAAAGACCAGTTTCATCGCCTCAAGCAGCGCCAAAGCATAGTCGGGGTGACAACGGTCAAGCTCATCAATCAAGATGATAACACGGCCGCCGTCGTCTTTGCCGGTCAACGCCTTCCGCAAAATCTCCAACTGTTTCGGAATGGTTTCACGGGCTTTTTCAGTTGCCAACTGTTTGGCAATGACTGCGCCTGCGGATTTGGTCAGAGCGTCGCCACCGTCCTTGATTGCGTCTTCCAAGGCCTCCCAACCCTCAACTTCGGCCAGCAAGGTCTCCTGTGCCTCTCCGATTAGCTCTTCTGCGCCTTCACGCAAAAGAAAACGTGGCCGGCCCGCAGCCCCATACGCCCATATTTGGACACAGCTACCAACGCTTTCTGTGCGTTCGTGGTTTCGTGTTTAGAGAGTTTGGCGGCCATCGCCCCCATAAAGGTTACAACCGGGTCACCGGAGTGATCCGAACGTTGCGCATCAAGCTCGATGACCACTTCGCCTCTGGCCGTTAACTCCCGTGCCCATGCTTGACGGAAAAAGGTCTTGCCGCGGCCAAATCCGGCCTCAATCGAGATCACCCTCCCTTCGTCAAAGGAGGTCACCAAATTTGTGAATGTCTTGCCAAAAGACCGGTAATCCAAAAGGTCGTCCAGCCATGGATCAACCGCCGCATCATCTTTCATCATTCACCCTGACACCCTTGAAACACCTACGAAAGCAACCAAAGAACCAGCCAAGGGTCAAGATTGGGCGCTAAAACTGCTGTGACCTTTGCACCTTCTGGAGTGATCGAAAAGGTGTCGGGGCTGGACCAGCTATTTGAGAAGGTTTAGACAACCGCAAGTGTAACAATGAATCTGCGACCCTTTTGCTTAGCACCCGCCAAAGCACCACAGACGCATCAATGGAGAAGCCCCCCATGTGCTTCATCGCGCCCTTGGTTGGTAGAACGTTAATGGCGGAATGCGGCGCGGCATTTGTTTACAAGGTAGATGGCGCGGTCAACGGAAGCCTGCGCGCCCGACCGGTTTCTGGAACTACGCTGTGCACGCGACCGACGCGGGCACCTCTGCCGAATAAAAATCAGCGGCTGAAACGGATTTTTGTTTAAGAAAAAGGTCAGACCAAGGTTTTTGGTCTGACCGATTTGGACCTTTTGGGTCAGGTGATTGGCGATTTAAGCGATTTCAGTGATGAAACCTTTGCTCGGCTTACGCACCTTCTTCATATTCACCAGCCAATCGGCGTCTTCTTGACGATAGCCCAATGGCAAAAGCGTGGTGGAGCGCAGCCCCTTTTCGCGCAGACCCAGAATTTCGTCGACCTTGTCAGGGTCAAACCCTTCCATTGGTGTGCTGTCGACCTCAAGCTCGGCCGCCGCGGCAAGGGCAAAACCCAGCGCGATATAAGCCTGACGGGCGGCGTGATTGTGATTCACGTCGGTGTCACGCGGCAGGTAGGTGTTTTTCAGGTTGTCGTAATACCCAGTTAGCATCTCGCTCTTGCCACGTTCGTCTTCCATCTGGTCAACAACCGCGTCGATCCGATCCGCTGTGTAATTGTCCCAGGCTGCAAAAACCAAAAGATGCGAGCCTTCGGTCACCTGTGCCTGATCCCAAGCGACCTTCTGAATCTCGGCGCGGATTTCAGGGTTAGTGACGACGAAAACTTCGAAGGGCTGTGTCCCCGATGAGGTCGGCGCGAGGCGAATGGCCTCTAGGATTTGATCGAGCTTGTCTTGGGGAACCGTTTTGCTCGGGTCCATTTTTTTGGTGGCATAGCGCCAGTTCAGTTTGTCCAGTAGCGACGTCATCGTCTTTTCATCCTTGGGGTGGTATCAATTTGTAACTGGCTATATAAACAGAACTAATGCCGGAACAAGAAGGCACAAATTTGTGCCCCGGTCACAAAAAGGGAACCACCCATGGCCGACGCCGCAAAATGCCCCGATTGCCAACGTATCAACGATGTCTTGTCGCGTGTCGGAGACCGTTGGAGCGTTCTAATCGTGATTTCATTGGCGCAATACGGAGTTTTGCGGTTCAACGAATTGAAACGTCATCTTGGGATTTCACAGCGGATGCTGAGCCTGACCTTGCGTGAGTTGGAACGCGACGGGCTGGTGAGCCGCACCCAATATCCGACCATCCCACCCAAGGTTGAATATGCGCTGACCCCGCTTGGGGAATCCTTCCGCGAACCGGTCAAGGCGATGGGATACTGGGCAATAGACAACCTAAAGAGCATCGATGCCGCCCGCGCCAAATTTGACGCCGAGGTCGAAGACCGGGCCAAGAGCGCCTAAGCCCCCCAAGCCTATCGGCCCAAACTACGAGGATTGGCCGCGTTTCTCGTCTATTGCGGTGATCGCGGTTTGCACAGCTTGATCAATGCTCAGATCCGAGGTGTCGATCAACACCGCATCCTGCGCCGGTTTCAACGGCGCATCGGCGCGGTTCATATCCCGGTCATCCCGCTCTTTGACGTCGGCCAAAACGGTGGCGAAATCATCCGCCAACCCCTTGTCTTGCAGCTCGGCAAAGCGACGCAGGGCGCGGGTTTCAGCAGAGGCGGTGACAAATAGTTTTGCTTCGGCATTGGGGCAAATCACCGTGCCAATATCGCGACCATCCAAAACAGCCCCCCCGGCCCGACGGGCAAAAGCGCGCTGAAAATCGACCAAAGCGGCCCGCACTTCGGGGATCGCCGCAACCTTTGACGCCGCTTGCGCGACCTCGGGCGTGCGCAGCAAATCACCCTGTTCCAAGTCCGCCGCCTCAAGCGCAAGTGCTGCGTCTATTGCCGGAACTCCGGCCAACAATTTGGCCCCTACGGCGCGGTACAACAGGCCCGTGTCGAGATGGGCAAAGCCAAAATGCGCCGCAACGGCCTTGGAAATTGTGCCCTTGCCCGCCGCCGCCGGTCCGTCGATTGCAATTGTAAACGCCATAAACTGCCTCTTATGCGCTCTGTTTTCGACGCGCGACTAGCCACAAAACCGCCAAAAGCACCAGTGAAATCAGAAACAAAACCGATTTGGTGATGGTGAATTCAGACGCAAGCGACACCATGTCGGCGGTCACCCCGTCGGACCCGGCGTGCAAAAGCCCGGCAACAAGGGCGTTTTCACCCAAATCCATGATCGCATACCCCGCCACCGGCAACACCAGTATCATGCGCGACCAAGGGTGCATCCACGCCGCACAGCGCATGGTCAGATGGCCAATCAACATGGCAAAGACCACCGGGAACACGGTATCGAGCGCCCGCATTTCAACCAAATAGGTGGCGCGGCCAACACTGTCGAGCGCATCAAGGTAGGTGCGCGCATCAAGCAGAGTATAGCCAAAAAACCGTTCGTCAAAGGTTGCCAAACCGTCGGCATGGGGTTTCAAAACTGTCGCCACCAACCAAATCATCACCCCGAACACCGATGCCGACAGGGCAGCAAGGATCGGAGCGGCGCGCATCATGACGCGGCTCCTGAACGCTCGATCGTAGCGCCCAAATCGCCCATCAGGCTTTCAAAGATTGGGAAAGAGGTGGCGATTGGTCCGCCATCATCAACCGACATCGGTTTTTGCGTGGCAAAGCCCAAGATCAGAAACGACATAGCGATGCGGTGGTCAAGCTGGCTTGCAGCGGTGGCGCCACCCGGCACATTGCCGTGACCAAGGCCATGAACTGTCCACCAATCCTCGCCCTCATCCACGCGAATACCGGCGGCGCGCAGCCCGATGGCCATGGCGTCGATCCGGTCGCTTTCCTTGACGCGGAGCTCTTTGACGCCGGGCATGTGGGTCTTGCCGCTCGCAAATGCCGCAACCACAGAGAGGATCGGATATTCGTCGATCATGCTTGCGGCGCGATCGGCAGGCACTTCGATCCCCTTGAGATCAGGAGAGAAGCGCGCGCGTAGATCGGCAACCGGTTCGCCGCCCTCTTCGCGCATGTTTTCAAAGGTCAGGTCTGCGCCCATATCCTGAAGGGTAAAGAACAATCCAGCGCGGGTTGGGTTCAGGCCGATATTGGGCACCAAGACATCCGAGCCTTCGGTGATGATCGCCGCACAGACCGGGAAGGCCGCCGAGCTGGGATCACGCGGAACAATGATGGTTTGCGGTTTGAACTCGGGCTGGCCCTGAAGGGTGATCACCCGCCCTTCATTGGTTTGCTCGGTGCTGATCGTCGCGCCAAATCCGGCCAACATCCGTTCGGAATGATCGCGGGTGGCTTCTTTTTCGATCACAACGGTTTCACCGGGTGCATTCAAGCCAGCCAATAATACGGCTGATTTCACCTGCGCCGAGGGGACCGGCGTCTCGTAACGGACCGGCATAGGTTGGGCAGCGCCCACAATTGTCATCGGCAAACGCCCACCTGCGCGGCCATAGGATTTAGTCCCAAACAACGCTAGCGGATCGGTTACGCGGGCCATTGGACGGCCATTCAGGCTCGCATCGCCAGTAAAGGTCGCGGTGATTGGTGAGGTCGCCATCGCCCCCATGATCAGACGCACACCAGTTCCGGAGTTGCCACAATCAATCACGTTCTCCGGCTCGGCAAAACCTCCGACCCCAACGCCATTGATATACCATGTGCCATCGCGCTTTTCGATGTCGGCCCCAAAGGCCTGCATCGCCTTGGCGGTGTCCAAAACGTCCTGCCCTTCGAGCAATCCGGTGACCTTGGTTTCGCCAACGGTCATCGCACCCAAGATCAGCGACCGGTGCGAAATCGATTTGTCACCCGGCACATGCGCCTCACCCATCAAAGGGCCAGAGGCGCGAGAGGTCATCGGGATCGGGTCACCGTGGCTGGACATAGGTAATATTCTTTCCTGTTAGCGGTCGCGGGAGTGATAAAACATGCCCCGCGCACTGTCCATGCGTCACGAAACACGCCTTTGGTTTCTTCTTTCCCAAAATATCCCGGAGAGTCTCAGCCTCGCTGAGACGGGGCAGCGCCCCCTGCCCGCTTAAATCTTACGAAAGGTCATGTAATGGGGCACGCGGCCTTCGCGGAGCGCTTTTTGCTCATAGCGGGTCGAAATCCAATCCCCCCACGGGTCGCGCCAATCGCTTGGCCCTTCCGCCAACCATTCAAAACCTGCCTTGGGCACTTCGATCATGGTTTGGCGCACATAGTCGGGAATGTCGGTGGCGACACGAAACTCTGCCCCCGGTTTAAGCGCCCGCACCAAAGGGTCGAGATATTCTGGCGTCACGGCACGACGACGATGGTGGCGTTTTTTCGGCCAAGGATCGGGATAGAGCAAAAACGCCTTGTCGAGCGATTGCGCAGGCAGCACGTCAAACAGGTTGCGGACATCGCCGGGATGCACCTTGAGGTTCGTCGCGCCAGATTGACGGATTTTGCCAAGCAACATGGCAACCCCGTTGATATAAGGCTCACATCCGATGATGCCGACATCGGGGTTGTTCACCGCCTGATGCACCATGTGTTCGCCACCCCCAAAGCCGATTTCCAGCCAAACCGGTTTGCCGTCAAACATCGCCTTTGTGTCAAGCGGCGTACGTTCGGGGTTGTCGTCCCAGTCGATCGCACCGGGCGACAAAGCCGCGAGATCTTCGTCAAGGTAGGCCTCTTGTGACTGTTTCAGGGTCTTGCCCTTGATACGTCCATAGAAGTTGCGCCACGGCGCGCCGGGATGTTTGTTTGATGTGGTCATGGCGGCGCTTTTATCAGAGCGGGCGCGCATGGCAATCTTTCAGAGCCCCGTGTAGGCGCGTTATCCGACAAATTCCGCCCGTTTGGCCCGCATGAACGGCACAAGCATCTCGCGAAAGGCGGTGACCCGCGCCGAGGGCCAGACGTCAGGGTGCCCAACAACCCAGATATCGGCATAGGGCTGGGGCGGCAGGATCGGCAGCTGCACAAGCCCCGGCAAAGCCCGCCCCAAAAACACCGGCATGCGCACCACGCCAAGCCCGGCTTGCGCGGCCCCGGCCATGGCCACCATATCGTCAAAGCGAAAACAAATTCGCGATCCCGGCGCGGCCTCTAACACCATTTCAGGAAGCGATTTGTGGGCGGCGTAAACGATCCAATCCATGGGGCCTTGCGGGTTGCTGCGGTAGCGGTCTGCCCACTCCTGCGTTGCAAAGCTTGCGGTTTCCTGCTCCGCGAGGCGCAGGCCCGTTAGGCTATCCCCCGGACTGCGGCTCACACGGATGGCCAAATCGGCCTCGCGCCGGGTGAGATCAAGCACATCATTGGTGGCGCGAATTTGCAAGTCGACCGCCGGGTGCGCCGTTTGAAATTGTTTAAGAACGGGCGCAAAGACATAGGCGATCATGAGTTGCGGCGCGGTGACGGTTAGCTTGCCCTGCAAACGCGTGTCACCGCCAGTCAACCCGCGCATCATATCATGTTCGGCGGCTTGCATTTGTTCGGCATGTTTGGCCACCAAAAGCCCGGCTTCGGTTGGCTGATACCCGTCAGGTTGGCGGATAAACAGACCTTGCTGCAACTGCGTTTCAAGCCGAGTCACACGCCGCGCAACGGTGGTGTAGCTAATCCCCAAGACTTTGGCGGCCTCGGCCAATGAGCGGCGCTGGACCAGCACCATAACAGTTTTCAAATCATCCCAATGTGCATCCATACGTGCCTTTTCGCATGAAGAATATGCAAAAGCACTCGTTTTCGCACGCTGCGGCGGGGCCTACATCAGGCCCACCTCAGGAAACAGGACATCACAATGATCTATGCGTTTGTACAACTCACCATCACCGATCAAGACAGCTTTGACGCCTATGCCGAACAAGCCGGTGCCGCGCTAGCGAAATATGGGGCCAAGCCCGAAGCGATGAGCGCGACACCAACCCGGCTTGAGGGCGATACCCCAGCACCGGGACGCGCCGTTTTGTTATCGTTCCCCGATCGCGAGGCCGCGATGGGTTGGATCAACGATCCGGAATTAGAGGCGATCCATAGTTTGCGACGTGCATCCGGCCCCTGTGAAATCACGTTGATCGGATGAAAAAGGGCGCAGGTCGTGAAACCTGCGCCCAAATTCCGTGCACGGAATTTGCAAATCTTTTACAAAAGATTTGGGGTCACACCGCCTTGCGCAGTGCGTCCACCAAATCGGTCCGCTCCCAGCTAAAGCCGCCATCGGCTTCTGGAGCGCGCCCAAAATGGCCATAGGCTGCGGTCCGCTGATAAATTGGCTTGTTCAGCTCAAGATGGGTACGGATGCCGCGCGGAGTCAGGTCAATCACCTTTGGGATCGCCGCTTCAATATCGCGGGCCTCGACGTCACCGGTGCCGTGGGTGTCGACATAGATCGACAGAGGCTTGGCCACACCAATCGCATAAGACAATTGCACGGTACAGCGATCCGCCATCCCCGCCGCAACAACGTTTTTGGCCAAATATCGCGCAACATAGGCGGCCGAGCGGTCAACCTTGGTCGGATCTTTGCCCGAAAACGCACCGCCGCCATGCGGGGCCGCGCCGCCGTAGGTGTCGACAATAATCTTGCGCCCGGTCAGACCCGCGTCGCCATCTGGACCACCGATCACAAACTTGCCCGTCGGGTTCACGTGCCATTCGGTGGCATCGGTCAGCCAACCATCAGGCAGCGTTTCGCGAATATAGGGTTCGACAATGGCGCGAATATCGCTGGAGCTCAGGGTCTCGTCCAAGTGCTGGGTCGAGAGAACAAGCGAGCTGATGCCAACGGGCTTGCCGTTTTCATAGTTCACGGACAGCTGCGATTTCGCATCCGGGCCAAGCGCAGGCTCGATCCCGTTTTTACGCACCTCGGCCAAACGGCGCAGGATCGCGTGGCTATATTGGATCGGCGCGGGCATGAGGGCGTCGGTTTCGTTGGTTGCGTAACCAAACATGATCCCCTGATCCCCGGCGCCTTCGTCGCCTTGCTCGCCCGTTACGCCCTGCGCGATATGCGCAGATTGTTCGTGCAAGAGATTGGTGATTTCGACAGTTTCATGGTGAAACTTGTCCTGCTCATAGCCGATATCTTTGATACAGGCGCGGGCAATCGCATCGATTTTGCCCATATAGTCGTGTAGTTTTTCCTGATCGGTCAATCCGACTTCGCCACCGATAACCACACGATTGGTTGTGGCAAAGGTTTCACACGCAACGCGTGCCAGCGGATCTTCGGCAATAAGAGCATCAAGAACAGCGTCTGAAATGCGGTCACAAACCTTGTCAGGGTGGCCTTCGGATACGGATTCCGAAGTGAAAGTGTAGTTCTGTCGGGACATGAGTGCTCCATTGGTTAAACGCCGTCACGCCAGGAAGCCGTTGTGACAGGTTGAGATAAAGACCCGCCTAGGCGGGGCCACGACAAAGGTCAATCGGTTTTGCGCAACCTCGGCCTGAATAGGCCGATACACAAGACGATTAATAAGATAAGTGTCGGTAAATCCCCGAAGCGTGAATAAACCGTTACCCGTAAGGGCGCTGGCAAAGGCGCATCAACTTTGCCCGCAACACCCAAATCAAGGTCTGCAACGATACGCCCTGCCCCATCAATCACCGCCGAAACCCCGGTATTGGCGGCACGCAGCATCGGCAGCCCCTGTTCGATGGCGCGAATGCGCGCTTGGGCAAGGTGTTGATAGGGGCCGGACCATTTGCCAAACCACGCATCATTTGTGATCTGCAAAAGGAAGTCCGGGCGTGACGGGCTGCGGTAGACGTCTTGGGGAAACACCGCTTCGTAGCAGATCAGCGGCAGCGCCAAACCAAGTTTGCCCATTTCAAGCAATGTCGGCCCCGGACCCGGTGTATAGCCGCCATCCGCGCGCGCCGCGAGACCGGCAATATTCCAGCGTTTGAACACCGCCGCCGCGGGCATGTATTCACCAAACGGCACCAAATGGTGCTTGTCATAAACCTGGGCCAGCTGACCCTCGCCATTCAAAAGCGCCAGAGAATTGAAATAGGTTCCTTCCCCACCGCGTTGTAGGCCAACGACGACCTGTGCACCTGCGGCGGCATCAGCAACCATGCCAAGCGCGTCATCCGCGCGTTCCAACATCACCGGCAGTGCCGTTTCCGGCCAAACGATCAGCGCGGGCTTTTGCCCGCCCTCAATCGCGGAGGCCTCGGTCAATTTGAGTTGGCGTTCAAAAAACACCGGGATCATGCGAGGATCCCATTTTTCGTGCTGTTCGGCATTTGGCTGAATAAGACGGACATAGGGTCGGTCGCTCAGGTCTTGCATGGGCGGGCTGAGCAACCAGCCGCCGCCAAACAATACCGTGACTGTCACGGCTGCCCCACCCGCCAAAAGCCTCTGGTTGCTGGTTGACCGGATCGCCCCGACCATCATTGCAGCAAGGGAGAGGAGCGCGAATGTCAGCCCATGAGGGCCAAACACCGACACCCATTGCATAGCCGGCGTTGGCATGAGGACATAGCTTAGCAAGGCCCATGGAAAACCAGTGAAGACGTAGGCGCGGGCCAGTTCAGCGGCGCTCCACGTCAGAACCAGAGCAATGGCCGGTGAGCGGGCGTTGTGACCCGCCAACCAAAATGCCAGCGCCCAAAAGAGCGCCAGCCCCCCTGACATGCCCAACAAGGCAAAGGGTGCCATCCAGCCAGTGGCCGCCGCGTCGACCATGAAGGGTTCGACGATCCAGCCAAGCGCAACACCGAAATAGCCAAGGCCGACGCCCCAGCCGGTGCCGACCGCAAAAAGACCAACCGGCGCGGCGCGAAACAACCAAAACGCAGAGCAAAGCCCGGCCAACCCAAGATACCAAAGGTCATAGGGCGCAAGCCCCAACGCCATAAGCGCACCCGCCGCAATGGCCAGCGGCAAGCGTATCCAACGGATCAGCGGCGGGGTGGCCACCTGCGTCTTAGTCGGCATGCGCATTCCCGGCTTTGGGGGCCGAAACTGGGGGCTTGGGAGCGGTGACAGAGGCGCGCGCGACACCGGGCAAGCGAACGCGCAGACGTTTGATCCGGCGCGGATCGGCATCGACCACTTCGAAATCTAGCCCCGCTGGGTGCGGAACGATTTCGCCCCGCGTCGGCACATGGCCCGCCAGCATAAAGACCAACCCGCCCAGCGTGTCGATCTCTTCGGCATCAATATCGTCGTGATCGGTGAGCTGCATACTCAGCTCGGCCTCAAACTCCTCTAACGGAGTTTTCGACAGAGCAAGGTAGCAACCGGGCCGTTCCTTGGTCCAGTATTGCCCCTCATCGGTGTCGTGTTCATCCTCAATCTCACCGATGACCTGTTCGATCAGGTCCTCGATCGTGACGAGACCGTCAACACCGCCGTATTCATCTATGACCAAGGCCATATGCCGCCGTTCTGTCTGCATCTTGGTAAGCAGAACGCCAATCGGCATCGACGGAGGCACAAAGAGCAGCGGGCGCAGCATTTTCTTGAGGTCAAAACTGCCACCTGCGCCATTGAACCCTTGGCTTAGGGCAAAATCCTTGAGGTGGGCCATGCCAATCGGGGTGTCGAGCGTCCCGTCATAGACAGGCAAACGGGTCAGACCCGATTCGCGAAACACGCTCACCAATTCCTCTTTGGTGATGGTGTTTTGCACCGCAACGATGTCGGCTTTGGGTATCGCAACGTCTTCGACCCGCATCCGGGACAGGTTGCCCAAACCAAGCGTCGGAGGTTGGTACACGGTTCGCAAGGGTTTGACAGGCTGTGGATCTTCCACATTCTGCGCACCGCCTAACCGGCCAAAAAGCTTGTGGAAAAAGCCACCTTCGCTCTGTTTCTTATTCAATTGTGTCATCTCACGCGCGCTTTGCGCTGCGTTAGACGAGCCGTCTGTTTCGCCCATCAATCCATACCAATCATAGGCCGGCTGGCCCTGTATCCCCTCTATATGGGTCGGGCAGACCGAGTTTGCCAAGTATTTCAACCTCTAACTGTTCCATAAGCGTGGCATCTTCGTCACGGATATGATCATACCCCAACAAATGTAACACGCCATGAACAAGCAAGTGAGTGACGTGATCGGCCATGGGTTTGCCCTGTTCCTGCGCTTCGCGCTGACAGGTTTCAAAGGCAATGGCAATATCACCGAGCTCTTCGGCCTCGGGCGCGAGCGGAGACTCGCCGGGCGTTTCGGCGGACAGGTCCTCATACGGCCAAGAGAGAACGTTCGTCGCGCGCGGCTTGTCGCGAAAATCTGTGTTCAACTCCTTGATACGGCTGTCATCACATCCCATGACCACCACTTCGTGGCTATCAGGATCAAGTGAAAGCCGGGCAAACACCCCCTGTTCGGCCTGTTCGGCCAGCGCAATGAGATCGACCTCTTGCCAACGCGGGTCTTCTAAAACCGTATCAGTTGTCATGCGGATAGATGCGAGGGCAAGCCCCCGCCCCCCCGGAATTTGTCGGGCAAGACGAAATGCCCATCAGGATTTGGCGTCTTCTTCATAGGCTTCGATAATCGCGGCCACGAGCGGATGGCGCACAACATCTTTGGCGGTGAAATAGTTGAACGAAATCTCGGGGATACGATCAAGGAGACGTTCTGCATCTGCAAGGCCCGAGGGCATACCGCGCGGCAAATCGATTTGGGTGCGGTCGCCGGTGATGACCATCCGCGACCCTTCGCCCAGACGGGTCAGGAACATTTTCATCTGCATCGAGGTGGCGTTTTGCGCCTCATCCAGCACCACAAAGGCGTTGGACAATGTCCGACCGCGCATAAAGGCCAAGGGCGCGATTTCGATGGTTTTCTCTTCCATCATTTTCGCCAGTTGCTTGCCCGGCACAAAGTCGTTCAGCGCGTCATAAAGCGGCTGCATGTAAGGATCGACCTTGTCCTTCATGTCACCGGGTAGATAGCCAAGCTTTTCGCCCGCTTCGACCGCCGGCCGCGACAGGATGATTTTATCAACGGCCCCGGTGATCAACATGTTCACCCCAACCGCAACCGCGAGATAGGTTTTCCCGGTCCCCGCTGGGCCAATGCCAAAGGCCAGTTCTTTTTCGAACAGCGATTTCACATAGGTCTTTTGCGCGTCTGTTCGTGGCTCGATAAGCTTTTTGCGCGTCTTAATCTCAACCTTTTCACCGATGGACATTTCCATCTGGCTATCAGGGCCTGGTTCTTCGCTCATCCGAAATTCGCGGTCGATGTCGCTATGGCTCACCTCACGCCCCTGTTCGAGCCGATCATAAAGAGAGCGCAGCACCTCAGTTGCCTCAGCCTGAGCTTCGGGCACACCGTGGATGGCAAGCTGATTGCCGCGACGCAGGATTTGCACCCCGGTACGCGCCTCGATGTCAGTCAGGTTGCGGTCATATTCCCCACAAAGTTCGATCAACAAACGGTTGTCGGGAAATTCAAGAACAGCTTCGGTCAATGGGCCAGTGGTCACGCATGTCTCCTGCGCCAAAATACATAGATATGGTGCCAAGCCACGCGCCGATGCGCAAGTGTCGTAGTTCATTCTTCTGGGGATAGAATCAAAAACGGCCACGCATTACGCTGCGCGGCCGTTTTGTAGGATGGAGTATCCAGATTTTAGCGCGGGTCACCAATGATAGATGTCGACCCTTGCTTGAAGTTGCCGGTAGCAACCGTTGGAGGCGCGGTACCGGAGCAAACAGGCTTGCCATATTTGTCGAGACGCGCCGACAGGTAACCCTCGACGCCATCGTCGATGATCCAGTGATCACAGCCGTTTGGATCAACCCAGATACCCGCATGCATGGTGCTTAGGTCATCTTTGTCAAACAGGCCACGGTCGAGGCTTTTGTCCGGTCCGATCGGGGTACAGCCCGCCAAGAAGGCAGCGGCAACACCGGTCACAAGGGCCAATTTCGTCAGTTTCATAGTGTGACCCCCTTAGCGGATACAGATGATTTCAACACGGCGGTTTTTAGCCATGCCGGTCGACGTTGCGTTGGAGGCAACGGGTTGACGCTCACCAAACCCACGCACGTCCGAGATATTGGCCCCGGTGGAGCGCGCAACCTGTGCAACCGCCATCGCGCGATTGTAGGACAGTTTCATGTTGTAGCTGTCCGAGGCGCGGCTGTCGGTATGACCGGCAATGATATAGGCGGTCGCAGAGGCATCGTTGAAGAACTGTGCCAGACGCTGTTTGCCCGACGACGAGATACGGTGGCTATCTGTCGCAAAGAATTGGTCAGAGTTCATAACGCCGCAGACGTTGCCGCGGTTACAGACTGGAATGCCTTTGCGGTCGGTGCGCGGTGACATGTACCCTTCGACACCATCATCCATAACCCAGTGCTGGCAGCCATCCGGGTCAATCCAGATACCTGGAATATATTGCTCACCCTGAATGGTGCGCGTGTTTTGCGTCGAAATAAAAGGTGATTTTTGCCCCGCTACATCGGCAAATGCCGGCGCGGCGGCCGAAATGCCAGCGAGAGCAGCCAGCGCGATTGCGCCGACGGCTTTGGTCATACGATTAGCCACAGCCACTGTCCCTTGGTTTGTGTTTCCCCCACTGCGCGCGCACGATTTGGCAGCGGCACACGCAAACTTACTATAATCAACACATTAGCAAACAATTCACGCGTGTGAAGCGAAAAGGCCGACTCATTGGCGCGGAATCGGAAACAATTCCCGAATTCCTAATGCTTTCTTGTGGATAACCTTGTTCGCCATTACGAAACAATGGCTTGTTAAGGGGTTTAGCGCGGGAGTACGTCGCCATTTAGTGAGTTTCGACCCGACGAAACGATTCGCACCGGGATCATGTCACCGGGGGCGATTCCCTCGGCTTGTCCTTCTGCTTGGACATGAACGGCGTGCAGATATTCGGATTTTCCAACCATCTGCCCCGGCTCGCGACCGGCTTTTTCGATCAAAACCGAAACATCGCGACCAATCATTGCGTCTTGAAGGGCGCGCTGTTGTTGAGACAACAGGGCCTGAAGACGCTGCAGGCGGTCATTCTTTTCATCCTCGGGGACCTGAGCGCGTTCAGCGGCCGGGGTGCCAGGGCGTTCAGAGTATTTGAACGAAAAGGCCGAGCCATATTCAACGGCTTTGATCAGGTCGAGCGTGTCTTGGAAATCTGCTTCGGTTTCTTCGGGAAAGCCGACGATAAAGTCACCGGACAGATGCAGATCGGGGCGCACGGAACGCAGTCTTTCGATCAGCTTCAGGTATTCCTCGGCTGTGTGCGCGCGGTTCATCCGTTTGAGGATCTTGTCGCTCCCGGCCTGAACCGGCAAATGCAAGTAGGGCATCAGCTTGTCACAGTCACCATGAGCGGCAATGAGATCATCGTCCATGTCATTGGGGTGCGAAGTGGTAAAGCGGATGCGTTGCAAGCCGTCAATCTTGGCCAATTCGCGGATCAACCCACCAAGGCCCTTGTCGTGGCCGTGATAGGCGTTGACGTTTTGGCCCAGCAAGGTCAGCTCGCGCACGCCGCGGTCCACCAGATCACGCGCCTCATCCATGATGCGGGTCGCGGGGCGGCTGACTTCGGCCCCACGGGTGTAGGGCACGACGCAGAAGGCGCAGAACTTGTCACAGCCCTCTTGCACGGTCAAAAACGCCGTCGGGCCACGCTTGGCTTTGGGGCGTGACTTCAGAGCGGTGAATTTGTCATCCTCGGGGAAATCCGTATCCAAGGCCTTTTGACCAGAGCGGGCTTTGGCCTCAAGCTCGGGCAGACGGTGGTAGCTTTGCGGACCAACCACCAAATCGACCATTGGCTGACGGCGCATGATCTCTTGGCCTTCGGCCTGAGCCACACAACCGGCAACCCCGATTTTGAGATCCGGTTTTTCGGCCTTGAGGCCTTTGTAGCGGCCAAGCTCGGAATAGACCTTTTCCGCCGCCTTTTCGCGGATGTGACAGGTATTGAGGAGAATCATGTCCGCGTCATCGGGTGTGTCCGTTTGAACATAGCCCTCGCCGCCCATGGCCTCGGCCATGCGTTCGCTGTCATAGACGTTCATCTGACAACCATAGGTCTTGATGAAAAGCTTCTTGGGCTCGGTCATGTCATGTCCTGTCGCGTTTTTGGCGGGCGGGCGGCCATTTTCGTCGAAAAATTCGCACCCCGATCAGAGGCCGCAGATAACGCAAAAAGACCCTGTCTTGCAATGCACGAGATTTTCACCGATTCTGGGAGAAATTTCCGGGGCAATCCCGGCAAAGAGGCAGATCATGTATTACGACGGGCTCAACGATTATCTCAAACGCGGCGGCGCGGCGCTGGCCAAAGGGCCAATCGCCTTGGTTTTTGCCGAAGATGACGCAGAGCTGGGTACAACCCTGCGCCATCACCTGCATTCTGGGTTCACATCGGTGACGGTCTTTATGTCATCCCTGTTCACCTTACCCCCCGATCTGGAAAACAAAGTGCACCGGGTCGAATACGATATGACGGTGGACAACGCCCTGCCAGACGCGATGAACGCCGTGATCGAAGCTGCCCCCAACGTCTGGATGTATTACTGCTACAACGCCGAATATCTGTTCTATCCGTTTTGCGAGACGCGGACGGTGGGCGAGTTGTTGAGCTATCATACCGAAGAGCGGCGCGATTCAATGCTGGCCTATGTGGTCGACCTATACGCCGGCGATCTCGACAAATGCCCCAATGCTGTGTCGCTGGACGATGCGCATCTGGATCGGTCGGGCTATTACGCTCTGGCCCGATCCGACCCGGCCAACAACAACTACCCCAAGGAACGGCAACTCGATTTCTTTGGCGGTTTGCGGTGGCGTTACGAAGAACACGTACCCGTTGAACGGCGCAAAATTGACCGCGTGGCCTTGTTCAAATCCAAACCGGGTTTGAAAATGCGCGACGACCACACCTTTGATGACGAAGAATACAACACCTACACCTGCCCTTGGCACAACAACCTAACGGCGGCGATTGTGTCGTTTCGCACCGCTAAAGCTTTGAAACGCAATCCCGGATCAACTTTTGATATCCGTAGTTTCCGCTGGTACAATTCAACGCCGTTTGAATGGCATTCCCGTCAGTTGCTGGATTTAGGTCTGATCGAGCCTGGGCAATGGTTTTGACATTGCCCTAACCGCGTAGCAAGCGCTGCAAATTCCGTGCACGGAATTTGCGAGGCGGTGCCCCTACCCCTGTTCGGCGTAGGAACAGATATCGAGATGCCCATCCGTTGCCCGGGTCATCGCGTCATTCACAAACACCGCATGTACAAATTTGGGTGCCTCGGAGGAGCCGTAGTTATAGCTGACGCAGGCTTCGTCCCAATTGTTGGGATTACGTTCGAACCCGGCATCGGGGCCAAGGGCCACGGCTGCCTCTGCCGGGGACACCCCTTTGGCCAATTTGCGCGCCACACCGTCGCTTGACGGCGTACTGGCATCGGGGGCCGCGCCTTGCATACATCCCGCCACGCCTAGCATGGCAACACTCGACAACACAAAACGCAGCATAACAGCCCCCTAGATCACAGATTCTCTTGTTGCGGCATACCTAGCACATGGAAGCCGCCGTCGACCCGAACAATTTCGCCAGTGGTGCAAGCACCCGCATCGGAAATCAGCCAAACCGCCGTGCCGCCCACCGCGTCAAGCGTCGCGTTTGAACGCAAAGGCGCGTTTTGATCGGTGTGCTTATAGGTTTTGCGTGCCCCACCAATCGCCGCCCCAGCAAGGGTTTTCATCGGCCCCGGTGAGAGCGCATTGACGCGAATCCCTTCGGGACCAAGATCATTGGCAAGATAGCGCGTGGTCGATTCCAGCGCCGCCTTGGCAACACCCATGACGTTGTAATTCGGCGTCACGCGGGTTGAGCCCATATAGGTGAGCGTCAACAGGGTGCCGCCGTTTTCCTTCATCAATGGGTGGGCGCGGCGCGCCACTTCGATGAAAGAATAGGCCGAGATATCAAGCGAGTTTTTGAAATTCTCGCGCGAGGTGTTCAAAATCCGCCCTGTCAGCTCATTCTTGTCGGAATAGGCAATGGCGTGAACAACAAAATCAATGCTGTCCCAACGCGCGCCAAGCTGTTCAAACGCGGTGTCGAGCGAGGCGTCGTCGGTGACGTCGACATCAACCATAAAGTCACTTCCGACGCTGGCCGCCAGTGGCTCTAACCGTTTGCCAAAGGCTTCACCTTGGTAGGTGAAGGCCAACTCAGCCCCGGCTTCGGCACAGGATTTGGCGATGCCCCAAGCGATAGAGCGTTCATTGGCGACACCCATGATGAGGCCGCGTTTCCCTTTGAGATCAATGGTCATTTTTCAAATCAATCCTTGAATTTCGACATGACCATCGAGCCGTTGGTGCCGCCAAAGCCAAATGAGTTTGTCATCACCGAATCCAGCCCGGCGTTTTCCACCAGCTCTGTCACAATTTCCTCGGGCTTGAGCGCCGGGTCGAGGGTTTCGACGTTGATCGATGGGATCAAGAAGTCATGTTCCAAGGCCAAAAGGCAATAGATCGCCTCTTGAGCACCTGTCGCCCCTTGGCTGTGGCCGGTCATCGATTTGGTCGAAGAGACCGGAGGTGTCGAGCCTTCGCCAAACACCCGACGGACGGCTTCGATTTCACCAACATCACCCACCGGGGTCGATGTGCCATGCGCGTTGATATAGCTAACTTTGCGGCCTTCTGGCACGGTGGACAGCGCCACGCGCATTGCCCGTTCGCCGCCTTCACCAGATGGAGCAACCATGTCTGCGCCGTCGGAGGTGGCCCCATAGCCGGTGACTTCGGCATAGATTTTTGCGCCACGCGCCTTGGCGTGTTCGAGATCTTCGAGCACGACGATACCGCCGCCGCCGCCAATCACAAAGCCGTCGCGATCCGCGTCAAAGGCGCGGCTCGCGCGCTCTGGTGTGTCGTTGTATTTCGAGGACATCGCGCCCATCGCGTCAAACAGACAGGACAGGGTCCAATCAAGCTCTTCGCCGCCACCGGCAAACATCACGTCCTGCTTGCCCATCATGATCTGCTCGGCTGCGTTGCCGATACAATGCAGCGACGTCGAACAGGCCGAGGTGATGGAATAGTTGATGCCCTTGATTTGAAAGGCGGTCGACAGGTTGGCGGAAACCGTCGAGCACATGGCTTTGGGCACCGCAAAAGGGCCGATCCGCTTGGTCGCGCCGGTTTTCAACACGGTCTGATGGGCGGCCAACATGGCGCTGGTGGACGGGCCACCCGAGCCAGCCACAAGACCGGTGCGCGGGTTCACAACGTCGCTTTCCTCAAGACCGGAATCCTCAATCGCCTGTTGCATGGCGATATAGGCATAGGCCGCACCGGGGCCCATGAAGCGCAGCGTACGCTTGTCGATATGGTCCGCTGGGTTGAGGTTGATATCGCCAGCGATCTGGCTGCGGAACCCATGTTCTTTCATCGCCTCATTGGCGGTGATCCCGGATTTCCCGGATTTGAGAGATGCCAGAACTTCTTCGGCATTGTTCCCGATGCTGGAGACAATCCCCAGACCTGTAACGACGACACGGCGCATGCGGCCTCCCTAATTTTGCTTGCCTCTTAGTAGGGCATTGCTTGGGGAAGGTGCAAGGTGGTGCGGTATTTGCATCCACCTTGCACTGTTCAAAAAACTCTGATGAGCTCCGCTCGCACTATTGGATCCGCCAGAGAAGCGCCTCGGCAACTTGCATGCCGTTCATCTGAAACCAATCAACCTTGATGCGGCTGGCGTCATGACGGGTCACGACAAATTTGAGCCCGACGTAGCACCGGTCTGCTCCCACGGTAACATGTTCCCACCCCCGGATCAGATTGTTGGTGACCTGCTCAAAGCTCCAATTTGCCTCGCACCCGTCATCCGGCGTGTAAACCTTGGCCGAGTTTGATCGAAACTCGATGTAAACCGGCCATTCAAGACCGGATGGCAGGTATCCCTTGCCCTCCCAATGGCCCCGATTGTCTGACAAGAAATCCGCATGGGCCACCTGGCCGATAATCAGAAAAAGCACCAATAATAGCTGTCGCATAATGTGTCCTCCTGCCCCGATTATCGCACAAATGGTAAATCTCGAATATGTCGTAGATCAAAGGGCGCTGTGCTTTGTCCAAGGGCCCTTTGCACAACCGGAGAACCTCTTGAGTTTCTTAAAAATCGTCCTTTCCGATTGAAATACTTGGCAAGCTCTCCGACATAGGCTGCAAAGAAATTTTTGTACGCATGTAAATTAGGTTATGTTTATGACGCCCAGAAACCGTCCGAGGCTTGCCGTGCTGATTGACGCCGACAATATCCCGGCAAAATTTGCGACGGCCATTTTGAAAGAAATTGGAACGCTGGGGGAACTCGCCCTTAGGCGTGTTTATGGCGATTGGTCAAATGGCCAACTAAAGGGCTGGACCGAGCAAGTGCATCAACATGGGCTTGTCGCGCATCAAAACACCGCCAATACCAAAGGCAAAAACTCGAGCGACATTGGCCTTGTCATTGACGCGATGGATTTCCTGCATTCCGGTATTTTTGATGGCTTTGTCCTGGTCAGCTCTGATAGCGATTTTACGGCTTTGGCCAACCGCATTCGGGAACACGGGCTTAATGTGATTGGCATCGGAGAAAGCAAAACACCCGCAAGCCTGAGAAATGTGTGTAACCGGTTTGTTCTGCTGGAAAATATTGTAGAAGAGACACCGCGCCGGAGCGGTGGCGCGATACTCAATGGCAAACGATCACCTCAAGAGGCTGTGCCACTGATCTATGCGGCCATGGATAAAATAGACCCTGACAGTGATAGCTATAAGCTTTCTGGTCTTGGTAGTCAGATCATGGCGGCAAACACGGATTTTGACACGCGCAGTTTCGGATTCAAAAAGCTTAGCGATTTGATCAACAGCCTTTCGCAATTCAAGCTGCACAAGACCGAGACGGAGCTAAGAGTCAAAAGGGCAGGCTAAATCGGGGTGCTGAGGTCCTTGGACAAAAAAAGAGGCCCGCGGGCCTCTTTTAAATCATTTAAGCGGATGAAAATATTCACTTAGCTTTCGCTCAGCGCGACTTTCATGTCCTTGACTTCATAGGCCAATTCGCCGTCGATTTCGACGACGCCATCGGCAACACCCATGGTCAGACGTCGGGTTTGGATGGCTTTGGTGAAGTCGATTTTATAGGTCAGCAATTTCGCCTCGGGGCGAACCATTGCCTTGAGCTTGATCTCACCAACGCCAAGCGCATAGCCGCGCCCCTGCCAGCCACGCCAGCCAAGGTTAAAGCCGGTCAACTGCCACAATCCATCTAGACCAAGGCAGCCGGGCATAATTGGGTTGCCGGGGAAATGGCAGTCAAAGAACCACAGGTCCGGTGTGATATCGAATTCAGCCAAAACATGGCCTTTGCCATGTGCACCACCGTCAGACGAGATTTCGGTAATACGGTCCATCATCAGCATAGGCGGTGCTGGTAGCTGGGCATTGCCCGGGCCAAACAAATCGCCTGCGGCGCATTTTAGAAGGTCTTCTTTGCTGAAGCTGGTCGGAAAGTCGGCCATGCGGACACGCCCCTTTTGTTCTGTTCTGTCTTATTTAAACCCCGTCTACCACTGCCCTTGCATGCCAGCAAGTAGGGCAACAATCACAGGGCCGCCAAGCGGCACTTTGCGATGAGAGTGAGGCGCACCTGCAAATTCGTTTGAAAAGATACCCCAATCAGACTTATATAAGGACTGCAGCATATGGGAACTGGCACCTGATGAACTCTCTGGCACTGACTCGCGGCAAAGAATGGCTCGGAAAATCGGACCTGCGTCCAACCCGACAACGCCTTGCTTTGGCGTCGCTTTTGATTGGCGATGGCCAAAATCGCCACGTCACCGCCGAGAGCCTGTTTGAAAGTGCCAAGACCATGGGCGAACCGGTGTCGCTGGCCACGGTTTACAATACGCTCAAGGCGTTTTGCTCGGCTGGTTTGATGCAAGAGGTAACGGTTGATGGCTCGCGTAGCTATTTTGACACCAACACCCACGAACACCCGCATTTCTTTTGGGAAGACAGCGGCAAGTTGACTGATGCCTCGGCAGATCAGCTGAAAATCGTCGAATTGCCGCAAGCCCCAGAAGGTATGGAAATAGCCGCCGTTGATGTGGTGATCCGGTTGCGCAAAACCTAAAGCAATCAAGGCACAGCCTTAAATGGCAATGTATTGGGTGGCGCTCCACGCCCCCACGCACATCCACAAAACGACCAATACCATAAAGACCAAGCGCAAAATCCACCCGTTCAAATAGGTGAACGCGGCACCAAGGCCGATCAAAAAGCCAAGCCCAAACAAGAGAAGCCAAGGGTTTTCAGACACGGTCAAAACCGGTGCGAAAAGCAGGAAAACAGCGGTAAAACCTCCATTTAGCGCCTGCTCTACGCCCACCCCATGAGATAGAAGCCCGTAGATCACAGGCAACGCCACAGCCAAAGAAAACCCCAAAAGACTTTCACGCCATTTGGAAGCACTGATCGGCATACGTATTCTTTCAACAAATAAACACTGGTACCCGCGGCCGGACTCGAACCGGCACGGCCTATTAAGCCTGGAGATTTTAAGTCTCCTGTGTCTACCATTCCACCACGCGGGCCAGTGCGCGCGACAATAGCTTGGCCGTCGTCGGTGTAAAGACCCAGAAAGGTTAAAGCTCTTGTCCGGGGAGCGGTTTTAGCAAATGCCGTTCCGACAGCCACGGGTTCAACGCCAACGCTTCACGAAGGGCCTTTTGCCCCTCGACTTCGCGCCCCAACGCCAACAGGGTCAATGCCCGCCCCGACAAAGACCCCAAGTGCTTGGGATTGATCTCAAGCGTACGTTCAAGATCGGGCAAGGCGGCTTCATAATCCTGACGCAAGTAATTGACGAAGGCGCGTTGGTTGTAGCCTTCGGCGTAAAACGGACAATAAGCGACCAGCGCGTCAAACCGATCTATCGCCATTAGAAAGTCCCACGCGGCGCGCGCTTTCATGCCTTCGTCTAGGATTTCCTGACTGGCCTCATCGGGCGCATCGGCCCAATATTGCCACATCTGGTTAGAGACTTGGCGCGCCTGCATGTCGCCGTCGACTTGCTGAAGTTGGACATACAACCCTTGCAAGGGTTCGGAATGGTCTGGTGCCTCGGGACAGCCATCCGCAACGGCGGCCCCAGCCCAAAAGATGGTTATTAAAGCTGTGCGTATCATACGGATATCGTGCAACAGATCAGCAATCCGTCAAGTCACGTCTGCGAGACCGTCCTCTTTGACCGCTTCCATTGCGACATAGGTCGAGGTGGCCGACATCCCCGGCAGGGTTGATATCTTCTCTGCCAAAACCCGTCGATAGGATCGCATGTCGGCGGTGCGCACCTTGAGGAGGTAGTCAAAGTTCCCTGCAATAAGATGTACTTGTTCGATTTCGGGCACGGCCGCCGCCGCTTGGTTAAACTTGGCCAAAGCCGCCTCGGAGGTCGAGGTCATCTTGACCTCGACAAAAGCGACATGATCAAGGCCAAGGCGGATTGGATCGAGGATTGCACGGTAGCCACGAATGGCCCCATCCCGTTCTAGACGCCGCAAGCGCGCTTGGGTCGGAGATTTCGAAAGACCGATCCGGCGCGCCAAATCCGCAATTGATATGCGCCCCTCTTCGGCCAAGGTGGTGAGAATCGCACGATCAAATCGGTCGAGGCTCATATGATCCATTTGGACTGTCCATTTATCAAAACTAAGGCGGTTCGCCTGCTTTTTTGGCCAATATCAGAGAAATAGATGGAAATAAATAGGTTACACAGGATTCATCAACCTTTGACATCTCAAAGGCCCTTTCGGAGGATTCCATGCCCATATCCAAACTGCGCAGCCGCGTTGATGACCTGACCTATGCATCCGAACCTGAGATGGTGGCCCATCTGCGCAATCAGGCCAGTTTGAGCGCCTCGGAACGGATCGAGATTTCAACGAAGGCGGCGCAATTGGTGCGGGATATCCGATCATCGACCAAACCCGGCATGATGGAAGTGTTTTTGGCAGAATATGGCCTGTCCACCGACGAAGGCATCGCCTTGATGTGCCTTGCCGAAGCCCTTTTGCGGGTTCCGGACGCCACCACAATCGACGCCCTGATCGAGGATAAAATCGCCCCGTCCAATTGGGGCAAACACATGGGGGCCTCGACCTCGCCTTTGGTCAACGCCTCGACCTGGGCCTTGATGTTGACCGGCAAGGTTTTGAACGATGACGCCCCCGGCCCCGTCGGGCATTTGCGCGGTGCGATCAAACGTTTGGGCGAACCGGTGATCCGCACCGCCGTCGCCCGCGCGATGAAGGAAATGGGCGCGCAGTTTGTCTTGGGCGAAACCATTCAATCGGCGATGAAACGCGGCAGCGCCATGGAGGCAAACGGCTACACCTATAGCTATGATATGCTTGGCGAAGCCGCGCGCACCGAGGCCGATGCCCGCCGCTATCACCTTGCCTATTCGCGTGCGATTTCGGCCATAGCAGACGCCGCCCATAGTGACGATATTCGCGAAAATCCGGGCATCTCGGTGAAATTATCCGCGCTTTTCGCCCGCTACGACGAAATGCAGCGCGATGCAGTGATGCAAAATCTTGTGCCGCGCCTACGGTCTTTGGCGGGCCTGGCCCGTTCGGCTGGGATCGGGTTGAACATCGACGCAGAAGAGGCTGACAGGCTGTCGATCTCGCTTGATGTCATCGAAGCGGTGCTAAGCGATCCATCGCTGGCCGGGTGGGATGGCTTTGGTGTGGTTGTTCAGGCCTATGGCCAACGGGCCGGGGCCACCATCGATTTTCTGCACACGCTTGCCGAACAACACGATCGGCGCATCATGGTGCGATTGGTCAAAGGGGCCTATTGGGATAGCGAAATCAAAAAGGCGCAGGTGGCCGGGCTTGATGGTTTTCCGGTCTATACCGCCAAGACCAACACCGACATTTCCTATATCGCCAATGCCCGCAAATTATTGAGCATGAGCGACCGGATTTACCCGCAATTCGCCACGCATAACGCCCACACGGTTGCGGCGATTTTGCAGATGGCGGAACCCGGACAAGCCTATGAATTTCAACGGTTGCACGGCATGGGTGAGACCCTTCATGAATTGGTCAAAGACCAAAACCAGACACGGTGTCGGATTTATGCCCCCGTCGGCGCACATCGCGATTTACTAGCCTATCTGGTGCGTCGCCTGTTGGAAAACGGCGCGAATTCTTCTTTTGTGAACCAGATTGTCGATGAAGACGTTGCCCCGGAACTGGTGGCCGCCGATCCGTTTGAAGCAAAGTCAGAGGCGCAGATCACCCTTGGACCGGATTTGTTTCAACCCGAACGACCGAACTCCGCCGGGTTTGATCTTCGCGACCGCCCAACGCTTGAACAAATCGAAGATGCGCGTCAGCCGTTTCATGCTAGCCAATGGCATGCCCATCCGCTTGTCGCCAAAGACACCCCCAAGGGGCCATCGCGCCCTGTGGTCAATCCGGCGAACCCAGCCGAAAGCGTCGGCGATATTGTCTGGGCAACACCGGACATCGTGGCCCTAGCGGCGCAGGCCGCCCTACCTTGGGCCGCGTCCCCAGCGGAACGCGCCGTCGCCTTGAACCGCGCAGCAGACCTTTATGAGCAGCACTATGGCGAATTGTTTGCCTTGCTACATCGCGAGGCCGGTAAAACCATGCTCGATGTGGTTGCCGAATTGCGCGAAGCGGTGGATTTCCTACGTTATTATGCCGCGCGAACCGATGGGGCAGAGGCGCGCGGGGTGTTTGCCTGCATTTCACCATGGAACTTCCCTCTAGCAATTTTCACCGGTCAGATTTCGGCCGCTTTGGCGGCGGGGAATGCGGTTTTGGCCAAACCAGCCGAGCAAACCGGCCTGATTGCTTATCGCGCGGTTCAGTTGCTGCACGAGGCCGGAGTTCCCGCGACCGCGCTGCAACTCCTCCCCGGTGCCGGGGATGTTGGGGCCGCCCTAACAAGCCAACGCCAAGTTGCCGGTGTCGCCTTTACCGGATCGACCCAGACGGCGCAGATTATTCATAAATCTGTGGCCTCCAATCTGGCCCCCGGCACACCGTTGATTGCGGAAACCGGAGGGCTAAACGCGATGATTGTTGATAGCACTGCCCTTCCTGAACAGGCCGTCCAAGCCATTGTCGAAAGCGCCTTCCAATCGGCGGGTCAGCGGTGCTCGGCCCTGCGTTGCCTTTATGTTCAAGAAGACATCGCCGAGGATTTCCTTGAGATGCTCACCGGTGCGATGGACGCTCTGGTGCCCGCAACACCGTGGGAGCTGCGTTCGGACCTTGGGCCAGTCATCGACGATGCGGCCCGCGCTGGCATCATCGACCACATCGATAGGGCCCGCCGCGAAGGTCGAGAAATCAAACGCTGCGCTGTGCCAGAAACCGGATATTACGTGCCGCCGACCTTGATCCGCGTGGATGGCATTGCCGATCTTGAACGTGAAATCTTTGGCCCGGTGTTGCATGTCGCAACCTTTAAGGCCGATGAAATCGATACTGTGATCGATGCAATCAATGGCACCGGCTATGGTCTAACCTTCGGGTTGATGACCCGCATTGATGACCGTGTTCAACACGTGACAGACCGGGTTCACGCCGGGAACATCTATGTCAATCGCAACCAGATTGGCGCAATCGTCGGAAGCCAACCCTTTGGTGGCGAAGGGTTATCAGGCACCGGCCCCAAAGCTGGTGGTCCGTTCTATGTTGACCGCTTCCGCCACGTCGCCACCGCGTCCCAAAGCGGTGACTGGGCTGGCCACGATAGTGCGGATCGGGTGCAAACCGCGCTCAATGGCGTGCGCGACAAGTCAGAGCCAGTTTTACAGGAATTGCCCGGCCCGACGGGCGAATCCAATCAGCACGGCCATATGCCCCGCCCCCCGGTGCTTTGCCTTGGGCCGGGTGCCGAAAACGCCGCAAAACAAGCACAAGCGGTTCGCGACCTTGGCGGCTTTGCCATCGAGACACGCGGCCTGCTGCCAATTGATGCACTTACCACGCTTTCTGGTTTCTCAGGGGCGCTGTGGTGGGGCAACGATGACACCGGGGGCCCCTATCGCCGCGCCTTGGCCGACCGCCCTGGGCAGATCCTTTCGCTCATTACTGACATGCCGGATCAGGCGCATGTGCGCGCCGAACGCCATGTCTGCATCGACACCACCGCCGCGGGCGGCAATGCCTCACTCTTGGCAGGCGACGAATAAACCAAATGCATCTGGGCGGTGCAGGACATCGCCCAGATACCAACCCAGTCGATAGCGCTTGACGCCCGCGCAAAGCCTGCCACTCTCGCGATATGTTTCCAATTCGCGATCACAACCCGTCTGGCCGAACGCCCTATGTCACCTATGCGTTGATCATCATCAATGTCGTTGTCTTTGTCTCAACTTGGCATCTTTCGGCCTCGCCTCGCGAGCTTTTGCAGTTTTATGCCGACTACGCGCTTGTCCCGATTTTCCTAAGCGAGGGCAATGGCTTCACCGGATTGGTGACCTCCATGTTCTTGCATGGCGGCCTTGCCCATTTGGCCGGGAACATGCTGTTCCTGTTCATTTTTGGCGACAACTTAGAAGACGAGATGGGCCATGTTGGCTTTCTGGCCTTCTATCTGGCGGCGGGGATCGCCGCTGGGTTAATCCACTATCTTTCCGCCCCCTATTCCAATGTGCCCACCGTTGGGGCGTCGGGGGCAATTGCCGGGGTGATGGGCGGTTACCTGTTGCTTTACCCAAAGGCGAAGATCGACATTCTGGTGATCCTGATCATCATCTTCAAAATCTTCCCGGTGCCTGCTTGGATCATGCTGGCACTATGGTTTGGCATGCAGTTGATTGGCGGTGTCGGGTCCGATCCCAACGGTGGCGGCGTCGCTTATTGGGCGCATGCGGGCGGATTTGTCGCCGGGCTCGTCCTAACTATCCCGACGTTTTTGCGCCTTGGCGGCACACGTTTTTGGCGGGTCCACCACGGCCATCCGCCCCACCCCGAAACCGATTATTCACAAACCCGCGTACCTAGGATCAAGAAAAGATGAGTGACCCAGTCAAAGCCACCTGCCATTGCGGAGCCATCGAGTTAAGCGTGACCCTCACCGATAGTTTTAACACGGCAAGGCGCTGTGATTGCTCGTTTTGCCGTCGTCGCGGTGCTCCGGCTGTCTCGGCTCCATTAGGCGGGATCAAAGTGATCAAAGGCCAAGAGGCGTTGCGCCTTTATAGTTTCAACACCCATACCGCCAAACATCACTTTTGTTCGGTCTGCGGCATTTACATGTACCACCAACGCCGCTCAAACCCGAATGAATATGGGGTAAACCTGTATGCAATTGAAGGGGTTAACCCCGTCGATATGGAACCAATTTCATGGGTGGATGGCGTCAATCACCCATCCGACACCTAAGAGGCACGCTATGCATCCGCTTGTCACACAAGATCACATTGATCAATTTCAACGCGACGGGGTCACCCTTATCAAGGGGCTTTGGGCCGATCAGGTCGACACCCTACGTGCCGGTGTTGAGCGCAATATGACCAATCCCGGCCCCTATGCCGCCGAGAACCTGCACAAGGGTGAGGCAGGTCGATTTTTTGATGACTATTGCAACTGGCAACGGATTCCAGAGTTTGAGGATGTGATCCGCAATGGCCCCGCTGCCGCCGTGGCCGCCGATCTGATGCAGTCAAAACAAGTGCAATTGTTCCACGAACATGTGTTGGTCAAAGAACCGGGAACTTCCAAGCCAACCCCATGGCATCAAGACGGCCCATATTATTTTGTCGAGGGGCGTCAAACCGTTAGCTTCTGGTCTCCGCTTGATCCGGTGCGCGAGGCCTCGCTGCGATGCGTGGCTGGCTCGCATCTTTGGGACAAGCCGGTTTTGCCGACGCGCTGGTTATCTGAGGAGAACTTTTATCCCGACGAAGACACCTACATGCCGGTGCCGGACCCGGATGCCGAGGGAATGACAGTTTTGGAATGGCCGATGGAACCGGGTGACGCGGTTGCGTTCAACTATGGTGTCTTGCATGGCGCGCGCGGCAATACCACCGATCACCGCCGTCGCGCCTTTTCTCTGCGGCTCTTGGGGGATGACGCACGCTATGTCGAACGTCCGGGCAAAACTTCGCCCCCCTTCCCCGGTCATGACATGACACCGGGTCAACGCCTGCGCGATGATTGGTTTCCGGTTCTAGATCAGACATGACACGGGTGGTTGGCCGGTTCTTGGGGTCGCCGTCGCAAGGCAACCCCGCCGCTAAACTGGCTTAGCTGGGGTCGCGAATAGTTTTCGCAAAGCTGGAAAAGATATCGTTGTTGGCGCAGATCAAGCTGCCGCTTTCGAGTGGGTTTTGATCTTTGCGGATGCCTTCGATCAACGCACCGGCCTCTTGAGCGATCAAATAGCCACCTGCGATGTCCCAAAGGTTGAGCTCACGCTCCCAATAACCATCGTAACGGCCAGCGGCCACATAGGCCAAATCAAGCGCAGCCGACCCAAAGCGCCGCACGCCAGCGCATTGCGGCATCAAACGGGCCAAATCCTTGAGCGTGGCGGGCAAGGTACGCTTCGCGGCAAAGGGCACACCGGTGGCGAAGACGGATTCGATCATCCGGTTACGGCCCGACACGCGAATACGGTTCGAGTTGTTCAACCAAGCGCCCGCACCTTTTTCGGCAAAGAACATCTCGTCTTTGGCCGGGTCAAACACCACCGCCGACACGATCTGACCTTTGTGTTCCAAGGCAATCGAAATCGCCCAATGCGGTAGCCCGTGCAAAAAGTTCGTGGTGCCATCGAGCGGGTCAACGATCCAACGGCGGGTCGGATCTTTGCCTGCGATTTCAGTGCTTTCTTCACCCAGCCAGCCATATGTAGGACGCGCGCCCAACAGCTCTTCCTTGAGGGTGTTTTCCGCCGCGATGTCCGCGCGGCTGACAAAATCACCGGCCCCCTTCATCGAAACCTGGAGGTTCTCGACCTCACGGAAATCCTTGACCAAGGAACGGCCCGCCTTGCGCGCGGCTTTGATCATGATGTTTAGATTTGCACTGCCTTGCATGGCTTGGCCCCGTGAATAAAATGTGGTGGTGAAACGCGATCAGGCCGCGCATATACGCGGCCTGACGACAAAAGCCAAGGGATAAGCGCCTTAGCGGTAAACAACGCCCTTTTCGCCGGCGGGCGCATAAGCGCGTGCCGCAGGTGCGCGATATTTAGGCTTTGGTGTCGACGCGCGGCGCACTTTGCCCGGCCGGTCAACATAGGCACCCGCATTCGGCGTACCGCAGCAGATCACACCACCCGCCATAACCGGCTGAAGGCCAGCAGGGCAGTAATTGGGTGCGTTATAGGAATGCACCAAAGCGTTGGAATTCGGGTTATGCGTGGCATCCCCCATGTACATGTCGCCCCAAGCCATAGCGGCCGAGCCAGAAACGGCCATTGCGGCTGCCGCCACGAAAATACGTGCAATACGCATGATATCCCCCATTCAAGACTGGTTAATTCAGTGTTTTGTCCAAGCTACCAATACCGGCGCAATAGTCAATTTATTCATACGAAAAAGCCCTAAAAACAGGGGGAAAGCCGAACTCTTTCCGCTAAATTCGATCATAAATGCCCAAAGTTCGGATGTTTGGTGCCTTGTCGCCATAGGCGAATCCCACTTTGGCCCAGCACCCAAAGGATGAAAAACCGCCGCAATTTGCGATGTTGAAACATTTGCCGCCTTGATCACACGGGTGATCACAGCCGCTTGACCGGGTCTTTTGCAAACCGTCCATGTCGCGCATTTTGGTAACACAGACACCAACACCGGAGCCCCACAATGACCCAGATGACCCGCCGTTCTCTTCTTGGCCTGACCCTTGCCGCCCCTGCTTTGATCCTGTCGACCCGCGCCGCATTGGCCAAAGAACCGGCCATTTATGCCGAAGGTGGCATTGCCATCGACGGATCAGACGCCGTTGCCTATTTTGACAACAACGGCCCGGTCGCGGGCTCGGCGTCTCATGCGGTGTCGTGGAACGGAGCCGAATGGCATTTTGCCTCGGCGGCCAATGCCGAAACATTCAAGGCCAATCCAACCGCCTATGCACCACAGTTTGGCGGGTATTGCGCCTATGCCGCCTCATTGGGATATGTCGCGCCAACGATGCCCGAAGCCTGGACGCTTTATGACGGTAAACTTTATCTGAACGCCAATCTGCGCGCCCGTGAATTGTGGCTCAAGGATGTTCCGGGCAATATCGCCAAGGGCGAAGCCAATTGGCCGGGCATTTTGGGATAACCCTTTGATCTCGGGGCACCAAAGGGTGGCGACCGGTGCGTTAACCATAACGCAGGGGATTTTTGCCACCTTTTGGGGGTCTCATTTCGCCCCCAAAGGAGAGCACCATGACCCCTATTTTGTCCCTGCTGAGCCTTTATTACATGTGTGATCAGGCGGCCGCGATGCGCGGTTTAACCCGTGAAGAAGTCACCGAATGCATGGCCAACTACGAACGTCTCAAGCTTGAGTTTATCGACGAAACCCCGGCCCCTTTGGGCAGCTCGGAACGCGCCGCTCAAATCCGCTTGGGTTATCGCGGTTTCAAAAGCTGGGAAGAGGCCAATGCCGATCTTGTTAATGACTTGCGCAGCCAAGCCCGCGCCGAGTTGCAAGGCAGCTAATCCAACAAAAAACAGGCCTGTCCAGTTTTTACTGGTACAGGCCCGCAATGACATCACCGCCGATGCCATGGTTTATGAAACGTCGGCGTTAAGAGCCGTAGCGCTCAAGCAAGGTTCGCAGCGCCCCCGGCGACAGGGGAAACAAGCTCTGACGCGCGGGTGTTGGCAAAGTTGGACGATTTAGCATCTCTTCCCTCCCATGACATTTGATCCATGTATGGAGGAAGCGCCGGGCAAGATCATGGGGAGAATGCCAATAGGTTTCCCCAAGCCGAACGGGCTTTGCCCGGCAGGGGGATGGCTCCGGCGTGCCAGATGTCAGCCTTTCGTCAAACGATCCGCCTTTTTGCGGACCAGCACGGTGCGCAAATCATGCATTGCCAGTAGCAAGGAATCCGTCACTTCTTCGAGCTGCTCAGGGCTGGCCTTGGATTGCGCCCATTGCGTTGTGGTGTTCATGTAGTCCACCGCGCGATGAATATCGTCGATGTCGCGCATCGCCAAAAGCGCCTTGCGTTCGGCCATCCAACGCTTGATTTCCTTTTGGTCCATTTGGCTTAATTCGCGATCACCATGGGGCTTGATCTCGCCCTTGTTCATGTTGATCACCGCGATTTGTTCCATTTCAATCCGGCGCTGGCGGTTCTCCGTATCAACACGAAAAACCGCCGCGCCGTTTTCACGGATGCGGTAGTAATACTCAGGAAGCTCGCTTGTCATATCAGCTCCTTAGGATAGACCGTCACAGAAACGGGCAATGCGGGTGCAGGCCTCTTTCAACGCCTCGTCGGACGTAGCGTAACTCACCCTAAAGTTGGGTGATAGTCCAAAAGCTGCGCCAAAAACGACTGCTACGCCTTCCTCTTCCAGCAATGCTTTGCAGAAATCCTCGTCTGTGGCGATTTTTGCGCCACCCGCTGAGGTTGTGTTCATGCAATCCGCAATCGACGGATACACATAGAACGCCCCTTCGGGTGTTTCACAGGTGATCCCCTTGCAGGCGTTCAACATCTCAACCACGAGGTTGCGGCGCCGCAGGAACGCCTCGGCCCTATCGGCAAGAAAGTCCTGAGGGCCATTGAGCGCCTCTACGGCGGCCCATTGGCTGATGCTTGATGGATTGGTGGTCGACTGGCCTTGGATCTTGCGCATCGCCGCGATCAGATGTTCGGGCCCACCGGCATAGCCAATCCGCCAGCCGGTCATGGCATAGGCTTTGGACACGCCGTTCACCGTCAAAGTGCGGTCATAGAGACGTGGTTCAATCTGCGCCGGGGTGGTGAATTCGAACCCATCATAGGCGAGATGTTCATACATATCATCGCTCATCACCCAAACATGGTCGTGGCGCATCAACACCTCGGTGATAGCCTTCAACTCGTCACGCGAATACCCTGCCCCGGTTGGGTTAGAGGGTGAGTTAAAGATAAACCACTTGGTTTTCGGGGTGATCGCCGCTTCTAACGCTTCGGGGGTGATCTTGTAGCCAAGCTGACGTTCCCCTTCGACAATCACCGGCTCACCACCGCCCAAACGCACCATATCCGGGTAACTCACCCAATAGGGGGCCGGAATGATCACCTCATCACCGGGATTCAGGGTTGCCATCAAGGCGTTGTACAAGACCTGCTTGCCGCCTGTGCTGACGCTGATCTGCTTGGGGGTATAGTCCAACCCGTTCTCACGCTTGAACTTGGCGCAAATCGCTTCTTTCAGCTCAATGATCCCGTCGGGGGCGGTGTATTTCGTCTTGCCCGCTTCAATCGCGGCCACGGCAGCGGCCTTGATGTTGTCCGGCGTGTCAAAGTCCGGCTCACCGGCCCCAAGCCCGATCACGTCGCGCCCCGCGGCCTTAAGCTCGGCCGCCAGTTGCGTCACCGCCACCGTTGGAGATGGTTTCACGCGGTCAAGGGTCTGCGACAGAAAGGACATAGGTCACCTGTTTGTATAAATGCCGTTCATGTCATAGTTTGCCACCGGGTCCCGATCAAGCGGTCCGAAACGGAGAATTTTTCACCATGAGCGACAGTATTGATCCATTAGCCCCTGATACAGACGTCGATTGGTATGGGCCGGAGGCCGCGACCTTTGGCGACCGGCTTGCCGCCGCCCGCGAAGCCGCCAGCATGACACAAGGCGCATTGGCCAAACGATTGGGCGTCAAGCTCAAGAGCCTGCAAAACTGGGAAGAGGACCTCTCAGAACCACGCGCCAACCGTTTGTCGATGATGGCCGGGATTTTAAACGTGTCGATGGTCTGGCTGATCACCGGCGAAGGCGAAGGCGTCTCTGAGCCGGGTGAAGAGGAAACAATCGCCCCTGATGTCAACGCTGTGCTGACCGAAATCCGATCGCTTCGGGCCGAATTCAAATCGCGTACCGATCGGTTGGGGTTGTTGGAAAAGAAACTGCGCATTTTGCTAAAGGAGCAAACGACCAATGTCTGAGACCCGCGACACCCGCCTGCGCCGATTAAATATGCGTTCCATGCGTCGTGGCACCAAGGAAATGGACATCTTGTTGATGCGCTATTCGGCGGAACGGTTGGCCGATCTATCCGATGCGGAACTCGACGCCTATGAGGCGCTTCTGGATGAAAATGATCAAGACATTTACCAGTGGATTTCGCAGCAAAAACCATCGCCCTCGGAACATGAACCTATGGTTGCCGATATCATCCGGATCGCCGCCAACGGCTAAGCATATTTCCGCCGCTTTCCGTGCGCCTGCCCTATGATTGCGGATTCCGTCCCGGTACCGAGCTGTGATAACCTATTTCTGAAACAGGTATTTTGAGTATCGGGGCACATCATGCAGGTCACACGACGCACGTTCACTTTGGGGGCTTCGGCCCTTGTCCTGACCGGCTGTAGCGGTGGCGGCACCGCGCAGGTCGCATCCTCTAGCAAGGTTGATCCGGCGTTCTTGCCGCAACCCAATGCGTCCTATGACAAATGGGTTGCCGCCTTCAAAAAACGCGCGGCGTCGCGCGGGATTTCCAACGCGACATTGACCGCAGCATTTCGGGGTCAGGGCTATTTGCCTGGCGTGATCGACCGCGACCGCAACCAGACCGAATTCAAACGCTCGCTCGAAGATTACCTTGCCATTGTCGCCCCCGAAGAAAAGGTCAGCATTGGGCGCAATGCCTATGCCGGACAACGCCAAGCGCTTGCTCAGGTCGAAGCGCGCTATGGCGTTCCGTCTGAATTTCTCGCCTCGATCTGGGGCCTTGAAAGCTATTTTGGCACCAAACGCGGCACAATTCCGGTGATCTCGGCCACCTCGACCCTTGCTTGGGAAGGGCGGCGCGGGCGCTTCTTTGAAAGCAATCTGATGAACGCCTTGCGGATCGTGCAATCGGGCGACGCCAAGCCAAGCCAATTGGTTGGCAGTTGGGCCGGGGCCATGGGGCATACCCAGCTTATTCCTGATGCCTATCAATCACATGCGGTTGATTTTGACGGCGATGGCAAGCGCGACATTTGGAGCAACAACCCGATTGATGCCTTTGCAACCACCGCGCGGTTCTTGCAAAAAGCCGGGTGGAGAAAAGGGCGGACTTGGGGGCTTGAGGTCAGACTCCCTTCGGGCTTTGACGCCGGGATCGGCCATCGCAACAAGCGCAGCGTTGATAGCTGGCGGTCTTTGGGGGTCAAAGCGGCGGCTGGTGGTGGCCTTCCTGATCACGGTTCGGCGGCGATCCTTGCCCCGATGGGGCGCGACAAACCGGCGTTCTTGGTGTTCCACAACTTCAACATGATCAAACGTTACAACCCGTCCGACAACTACGCGTTAGGCGTTGGGTATATGGCAAGCCGTCTGGCCGGTGGCGGGCCTTTGAAAACGCCCTTTGGCCGCGACAAATACGGTTTGGTTTTGGAAGAGCGCAAGGCCCTGCAAAGCGGGTTGACCCGCGCCGGTTTTGACGCAGGTCGCCCCGATGGGGTCATCGGCAAGAAAACCGAAGCGGCCATTCGCGGGTTTGAAAAATCTAAGGGTTTGCCGATCACCGGAACCCCATCACCATCGCTTTTGTCGATGCTGCGTTAAACCTTGGCCGCCAGCGTGATGAGCTGGCGGATGGCAGGGTTTTCCAGCTCGGCCAACGTGGTGATTTTGACATGACGGCGAAATTTGCCGGACCCTTGCAGGATATGGCTCGGGTCTGGCAAATCGGCCCCATGGGTGAACTCAATGCTCATGTGGTTTTTGTAAAAGAAATAGCCACCAAATTGGCTGTCGGCGTCCCCGGCCACGGCCTCAAATAGCTTACCGCCATATTTCGGGACAAAATCCACATCGGGGCAGATTTCGAGCACCATCTCGACAACTGCCGCGTCCAACTCTTTTTCGACCGTCTTATCCATTAGCCCAAATTGTCCCCATCTATTTCAGATGCCAGTTCAACAATGCACCCGTTCAGGTCGCGAAGATAGGCCACGGTTTGCCCCCACGGCTTTTGCTGGGGCGCTGCCACCGGGGTTGCCCCGCCTTCGATCGCGCGATCAAAAGCTGTCAAAACATCATCGGGGATCAAACAGATTTCCCAAGCCGCTGCCAAAGCGCCGGAGCGGTTGGGCGCGACGGCCAAACCGTTGAGCTCAACCGCGCTTTCATCTGCAAAGGCCAAAGCCGTCGCACCGGTTTCCATTTCGGCGTAGGTTTTGCTGTCGTGCATAAAACGCTGTTTTAGCCCAAATGCGGTTTCATAAAACGCGACCGTTGCGGGCACGTCGGTGACGTAAATGATTGTATATCCAAGTTTCATAATGGTTTTTTAACAAAGCCAAGCAGTACCCGATTGAAGATTTCGGACATATCGCACCCGATTTATGCGAGTTTGGAAAACCCCGGCAGGCTCATCGCGGTGGGAATATGCGCGGGGGAAAACCCACCGAAACGCCGAAAGCTGCGGATCAAATGGGCCTGATCGCTATAGCCCGCCTCATAGGCCGCCTCACTTGCCGATAGGCCAAGATCGCGGATCAGGCGCAGCGCACGATGAAACCGGATGATCGAGGCATAGAGCTTGGGGGGTAATCCCACTTGCGCCGCAAACCGGCGGTTCAATTGACGTTCTGACAGGCCCAATTGTGCAGCCAGATCATGTATCGCGATTTGCCCGCCCGAAAAGCGGATCAACGACAGCGCATTTTCAGGAAGGTCGCCGCGCCCTGCCCGTTCCAACTTGTTCTCCAACGCTTCCAATGCGGTTTGCAGATCGGCAATCGTTTCGGGCTGGTTTTGCGGGGTCAGCGCCGGCAAGGCCGCAGTGGCGTCGGGCCCGCGCAAAACCTGATCACGGGCGCCCGCAAGCCCCGCGCCCCAAACCGACAAAGCCATCCAAGGTTGCAAGCGAACACCGACCCAGACATCTCCGGGTTGGTAGGTCACTGGAAAGCTGGTTGTGGCCGGGCCGGTCAAAACCGGGGTGGCGTCGACAATGACATCACCTTGTAAACGCCCATGATAAATCACGTCACAACGCCCATCCGGCAAGATCAAAGTCTGGCCGACCTCGCTTGCGACATAGGTCCAAAACGTCTCGGCCCCGCTGGCGGGAAGCGGATCGGTTTCTTGATATCCCTGAGGCACTGGCATGGCAGCAAACTACGCGTGCCGCCTCCAAACACAAGCCAAAAGGGGCGAGGTTTCCCCCGCCCCTTTTGGGTGTATCTGACAGTGATTAAACCTCGGCCAAAAGGCGCGCCTGATAGGCTTTGAGTGACATGCGCGCCGCGCCGTAAGCCTCGCGCCCCATGGGGGACACGAGCTGTGGGAAGAGCATCAACAACTCTTCGCGCTGGTCCATATCAAGCCCCGCCAAAGACAGATCACCGGGTTGGAAGCTTTCGGTCCAAGTGCCATCCGACATCACCAATTCATGGCGATCAAACATAAAGTGCACATAGGTCACGCCAACCGTGGGGCATTCGCGGCTAATGCCCGGACGACCCACTAGATGCGTCGCCGCAACTAGAACTTCGTCTTCGCCGAACAATAGCTCAATCGCGTAGCCAGACATCACCACGCGGTGTTGCGGGGAGACGACCATGTCCCGCTCTGGCATGCCTTTGCCAAGCGCGCCTTTGGCGATGCGGATCGGTTGCAGCGCCGGATTGGTGGCGATGTCATTGCCATCCAAAACCTTGGCCCCGGCCCAGCGCACGGTTTGATAGCCGTTGTCGCGCGTCAGGATCACATCGCCCTTGGCAATCTCGGCCACATCAACCTCACCGCGGACGGTTTTGATCAAGGTTCCCGGCGTGAAACAGGGCACGTAGTTGACCTCCTCGATCTCGGAAAAGGTCAGCATTGACCCATCCATCCATTCCACATTGCCGGACTCGTCTCCGGTCATGGTGATCGTTGCAGGGCCGGAGATGTTCAGCGTATCGCCGAGCGTTTCACCGCCCTCTCCACCGGTCACGGTTGCGTCACCGCCTGCCATGCTACTCGCGGTGGCGCTAAAGGTATCGTCCCCGTCTCCGCCGCTGGCATCATCACCCGCGCCAACAAACAAGCGGTCATCCCCCGCGCCGCCGCTCACGGTGTCTGCGCCAGAATCGCCCGAAAGGGTATCATCCCCGTCGCCGCCATCTAGCAGATCGTCGCCACCCGACCCCATCAGGGTATCATCGCCTGATCCGCCAAGCACGGTGTCATCACCATGGCCGCCGTCCAAGAGATCGTCGTCATCTCCGCCGTCGACAAGGTCGTTTTCCTCGCCACCGTCGATGGTATCAAGACCCGCGCCACCCGTTAGCGTATCGTCGCCATCCAGCCCCGAAACCCTGTCATCACCGTCGTCACCCGCAAGGGTGTCTTCGCCGACGCCGCCTCTCACATGGTCAGAGCCGTCGCCGCCTTCGACGCCGATGCCTTCGGTTGTGCCCGATCCGTCCAGATCGTCATCACCGCCGTTCAACAGAATGGTTTCGATATTGCCAAAGGTTGCGGTGTCGGTGCCGTCGCTGATCGTCCCGGCCTCGTCACTTGTGTAGGTCACGGTCAGTGGCCCACTCAGGCCCGAGGCATCAATGGTGTCTTGGTCGGTTCCGGTTTCGCCACCGTCAATCGTGTCGGAGCCAAAACCATCCAACAGGGTAAAGAAGTCTTCTTCGGCCCCGCCCGACATCTCGTCGTCGCCCGCACCCCCATTTAGGGTATCGCGGCCATCGCCGCCGTCGAGCGTGTCATCACCGGCCTCGCCGTTCAGAACATCGTCACCAGCTTCACCAAGAACGCTATCGTCGTCGTCGCCAGCAAGAACAGTATCATCGCCCGCACCGGCGGTGATCGTGTCAATGTCGCCACCGCTTGGGCCATCCCCATGATCGACCATGTCGCCATCGGGATCGTCGACATAGGCATCGTCAATCAGATTATCCGTGCCGTCTCCTTCGACAATACCAGGGCTTGGGACAACTGGGCCCGGATCGGTTGGTGCAAGCGGAATGCCAAGCGCGTTTAATTGTTCGGGGCTATTCACATCGCCCACGGGCACGCCAACAAGAGTTAGGCTTTCACCATTCGGGAAGCTCAGAACCGCATCACCGGTGCCATCGCCATTGGTATCGCCCACGGTGACATCATCGGTATCAACAGGATCACCGCCCGCATCGGTAAGCGCCGACACGTCAAGCTGATCATTGCCGCCATAGGTGCCATCGCCGTTGTCGGTTGGGGCTTCGAAGTCTTCGATGATGTCATCACCAAACCCATCATCCAGGATCAGCTCGTCATTGACGCCATCACTTGCGCCCAGCGCAATCGTATCACCACCGGCACCGCCGGTGATCGTATCGGCACCGCCATTCCCGGCAATACTATCCGCGCCATCCGAGCCAGTGACGCTATCGTCGCCCGCGCCCAGAACAACCCGTTCGATTTCCGCAAAATTTGTGGTGTCGCTGCCATCAGTGATGGTTCCAACCTCATCGCCGCTATAGGCCACGGTCAGATCATCGGTGAGGTCGGACAGGTTGACTTCATCCCCAAGGGTCTCGCCGGTCTCGCCACCGATCAGGCTGTCATTGTCCAGCCCACCTTCGATGTTGAAACGATCATCGCCGCCTTCGCCATGCACAGTGTCATCGCCCTGCGCGGCATAGATGGTGTCATCCCCGTCACCGGCTTCGACGCTGTCATCATCCGAGCCATCCGAGTGATCGGCGTTGTCGATCATGTCGCCATGCGGATCGTCGCCATAGGCGGTGTCAATCACCTCACCCGCCGAGGTGCCGGACACCACATAGTCCGCCGGGGCCGCCGCAAGCGGAATGCCAAGCGCGATTAATTGTTCGGGGCTATTCACATCGCCCACGGGCACGCCAACAAGAGTTAGGCTTTCACCATTCGGGAAGCTCAGAACCGCATCACCGGTGCCATCGCCATTGGTATCGCCCACGGTGACATCATCGGTATCAACAGGATCACCGCCCGCATCGGTAAGCGCCGACACGTCAAGCTGATCATTGCCGCCATAGGTGCCATCGCCGTTGTCGGTTGGGGCTTCGAAGTCTTCGATGATGTCATCACCAAACCCATCATCCAGGATCAGCTCGTCATTGACGCCATCACTTGCGCCCAGCGCAATCGTATCACCACCGGCACCGCCGGTGATCGTATCGGCACCGCCATTCCCGGCAATACTATCCGCGCCATCCGAGCCGGTGACGCTATCGTCGCCCGCGCCCAATTCGATCTGTTCGATCTCTTCAAAGCTGAGCGTATCGGAGCCGTCGGTTACGGTTCCGACTTCGTCACCGCTAAAGGCCACCGTCAGATCATCGCTGATCGCACTCAGATCAACAATATCTCCGTCGGTTTCACCCGCTTCGCCACCGATCAGACTGTCGTTGTCCAAACCGGCATCCGATACAAAGACGTCATCGCCGCCTCCACCATGAACCGTATCGTCACCTGCACCGGCAAGGATGGTGTCATCCCCGTCACCGGCTTCGACGCTGTCATCATCCGAGCCGTCGGAATGATCGGCGTTGTCGATCATGTCACCATGCGGATCGTCACCATAGGCGGCGTCGATCACCTCACCCGCCGCGGTGCCGGACACCACATAGTCGTTGCTAGGAACGCTGCCCATCGGAATGCCAATGGCGTTCAACTGAGCCGGGGTAGCCACATCAGTCGGGGCCACGCCATCCAGCGTCAAAACCACCATGCCGGGGAAGGTCAGGACCGCGTTGCCGCTGCCATCATCGCTGACCACAACATCATCGGTGTTCACCAGATTGCCGTCGTCGTCATGAAGGCCGGTCACATCCAAAAGGTCATTACCGCCATAGGTGCCATCGCCGTTGTCGGTTGGGCTGGCGAAACCGGAGACAGTGTCGCTCCCACCCAAATCTTTGAGAACCAACGTATCGGTCCCCGAACCTAGAACGATGTTTTCGACTTCATCAAAGTTGAGCGTGCTGGTGCCATCGCTGACGGTTCCCGCTTCGGCATTTGCTTGGCTGAGATCAATCCGAAGGGCGTCCGTCACCGCAGAGAGGTCAAGCGTGTCGCCATCGGTTTCGGCGACCCCTTCGGCATCCACCGTATCGTTGCCAAAGTTGTTTTCGATGTGGAAGGTATCGTCGCCAAAACCACCCCAAAGGAAATCGTCGCCTTCGCCGCCATAAAGCGCATCGTTGTCATAGGACCCGCGCATCCAGTCATTGCCGGCCCCGCCAATAAGGGTGTCTTGGCCCTCATTGCCTTCGAGCGTGTCATCACCCGCGCCGCCTTCGACGTAGTCTTCGCCAACCTCGCCATAGAGAGAGTCGCTGCCCTCGCCACCAATCAGGCTGTCGTCGCCATCATTGCCGCGCACGCTGTCATCGCCGTCACCGCCCAGAACCGTATCGGCCCCGTCGCCACCGCGCACCGTGTCATCGCCATCCCCGGCCACAACGCTGTCGTCGCCTTCTTCGGCTTCGATGCTGTCATCGCCGACCCCCGACAACACCGTGTCATTGCCGCCATCAGCATAGACCACATCGTCATTCGACCCGTCGGAATGGTCGTTGTTGTTGATGTAATCCCCCTCCGGGTCACCGGAATAAGCCTCATCAATTAGGTCATCGCCACCGGTGCCTTCGACAATGAAATCGCCCGGTGACAGAGTCACACCCATGGCGAAAAGCTGGGTCTTGTCTTCGACATCCGCCGCCGGAACCCCGGCCAACGTGAGCGACGTGCCATCCGGGAAGTTCAGGATCGCGTCGCCCGTACCGTCGCCATTTGTGTCGGTGACGTCGATGTCTTCGGTTGAAATCGGATTGCCGCTATCATCCGTCAAGCCGCTCAGGTCCAACAGATCATTGGGGCTATAAGTGCCATCACCATTCGCGGTGGGCGCTTCGAACCCGGTGATGGTGTCATTGCCATCCCCGTCGCTCATCCGGATCAGATCATCCTCACCATCTCCGGCCCCGATATCAAAGCTATCATCGCCCGCGCCGCCCTCGACGGTATCCGCCCCGTCGCCGGTCGCCACAGTGTCATCACCGCTGCCGCCCACAATGCTATCACCGGCATCACCCGTGTCGATATGTTCGATCTCAGAGAAATTCACCGTGGTTGTGCCAAGCTGCATGGTGCCCGCCTCGGGATCACCCGCTGCAAGGTTGACCGTGACCGACCCGGTGTAATCGCCCGAGGTTAGCGTATCGCCACCGGTTTCGGCGTTTTCACCGCCGGTGACCGTGGCACTTGTGCCATCCAAAAGCGCGTTATCAGCGGCAAAGAAATCGTCGCCATCATCGCCGGTGATCGTGTCGCCGCCACCAATGTTGATGCTGTCGTCCCCCGCATCGCCATGCAGGTCATCCGCGCCCAAGCCGCCTTCGATCGTGTCGGCACCGGTGCCGCCATAAACCGTATCGGCATCTGCGCCGGACTGGATCAGATCATCGCCGTCATAGCCATAAACCAGATCGGCGTCGGAGCTATCGGAATGATCACCCGCGTCGATCATGTCGTCCTGCGGATCACCGGTATAGGTGCTGTCGATGGTGTCGTCGGCTGCGGTGCCTTCGACCACATAATCATAGGCCGAGGGAACCGCCGGAATGCCGATGCTTTCCAATTCGTCGGTGCTATCCACATCCGCCGGGGCGACGCCCACCAAGGTGATCGCCTCACCACCGGGGAAGGTTAGAACCGCGTTGCCGCTGCCATCATCGCTCACCACGACATCGCCGACATTGACGGGCGTTGTGCCTCCGTCGCTTGTCAGGCCGGTGACATCCAACTGATCATTGGTACTGCCGTCGCCGCTATCGGTCAGGTCAAAGGCACCAACCGTGTCGCTGCCTGATCCATCGGCAAGAACAACCGTGTCACGCCCCGCGCCAAGATCGACGCGTTCGATTTCTGCAAAACTAATGGTGTCTGCGCCGCTGGTAACGCTGCCGCTTTCGGAACCGCCCATGTCGACGGTCGCACCGGAAGTGAGCGCCGAAAGGTCAAGGGTGTCATCGTCCGTGCCGCCTTCGCCACCGGTTACGGTGTCATTGCCAAAACCATCTTCGATGCGGAACGTATCCTGATCGTCACCGCCGGTCATGACATCGTCACCACCGCCGCCAATCAACGTATCTTGCCCGGCACCGCCATCCAATGTGTCGCTGTCCAGACCGCCATCAAGGCTGTCATCACCCGCACCACCGCTTAGGTCATCGGCCCCGGCCGCGCCGCTCAGGCTATCATCGCCCGCGCCTGCATCGATCACTTCGGACCCAGCCCCTCCGGTCACGACATCATCCTGATCGGTCAAGGTCATGGCCTCGATTTCAGTGAAATCAATGCTATCCGTGCCCGAGGTCACCGCCCCCGCTTCGCCGCCGCTATAGGTGACGCTCACGCCATTCCCGGTGATACCGCTAAGGTCGAGGCGGTCAAAATCTGTGCCTGTGGTCACGGATTCGCCACCGGCTACGGTGTCATCGCCAAACCCATCTTCAAAGGTGATGACATCCGCGTCGGCACCGCCATCGATTTCATCGTCACCGACACCGCCATTCAGCGTGTCCTGGCCGTCATCACCATTCAACGTGTCATTGCCGGCCATGCCATAGATGAGGTCATCACCGGCCCCGCCATCAATGCTGTCGTCCTGGTTTTCAGGGGTCGCATAGGTGGTTATGCCCGGGTTGGAAAACCCATCCGTCGAAAAGGCGTAGTTCGTGCCTGCCCCGCGCGACGTGACCTCAAACACCAGCTGCTGCTGGCCTTCATAGGTAAACTGCGCCCAGTGGTTTTCGTCCTCATTGCCAGAGCTGGTGCTGTCAGAGGCGGCTGACAATTGCTCCCCGCTATCCGACGCGGTGAGGTTGGACACCGGCGAAGCCGACAGGGTGACCGAGGTCACATCGGCCGACAAAGCGGTGACGCTTTCCGCTGTGGTGTCTACATCGTGGAAGGTAAAACCGCCGCTGATCTGGATCGGTTCGCCGGTTGCCTGATCAAAGAACTCAAAGCCCAAGGTCACGCCGCTCCCTGCTGCGCTCTCGGCATTTTCGTTCAGGTAAACAGAGTTGGTACGGAAATCTATCTCGATACTGGGATCATCTGCGTCCAATACGGTCATCCGCGCCTGAACCACGGTGCCGTCGCTGGTTGTACCGATATTGTCATAGACGGCATATTCGCCAATCACACCGGTGCCGGTGTTGCCGCTGTCGGAAATGGTCGAGAAATCAAAACTGGCCAAGGTGCCCGCATCAATCCCGATGTCCGCATCCTCGCCATAAATCGTGTCGTTGCCTTCACCGCCTGAAATGGTGTCGCGCCCTGACCCACCTGCGGCGATGTCATCGCCTGCGCCCAAGGTGATATCGTCGCTCCCAGAGCCACCATCAACGCTATCGGCCCCGTCGCCCGCGCTAATCGTATCGCCGTTCAAACCACCCGAAAGGCTATCTGCGCCGTCATTGCCGGTTAGACTATCGGCCCCGGCCCCGCCAACGAAAGTGTCATCCCCGCCGCCACCAGTAAGGCTATCGTCACCATCGCGTCCAACCGCAAAGACGCCATCCGTTGTCGCCGCCGAGGCATCGATGCTGTCGTCGCCAGAGCTAAGGAAAAAGCCTTCGACCTCGGAAAAGCTACCACTATCACCATCGGAATCGCTATATGTCCCGGCTTCGTTACCGGTAAAGGTCACGCTCAAAGCATCATCGGCACCGCTGATATCGACAACGTCCATATCAGTGCCGGTTTCACCGCCAGTGATGGTTTCATTGCCAGCCCCAACAACAAAGGTATCCGACCCGCCGCCACCAATGAGCGTGTCGCTTCCGGTGCCAGAGATCAGGGTATCCTCGCCCTCGCTCCCTAGAACGGTCGAGAAATTGGTCAATACCGTTGAGCCGCCCATATAGGCGTCGGCCGAGCTTGAAATCGCGTCACCGACAACAAAGGTGTCGGTGCCATCGGATAGCGTGATATCGCCGTTGAACACATCAAATTCGACGCTATAGCCCGACCCCAAACCGGAAAAGTCCAACGTATGCCCGCCTGAGCCTTCGTTGATCCCAGACCAAAAAGCCGTGGAATTCCAGTTCGATGTTGTAACCGTATACGTCGCCATGTCAGCGCTCCTAACCTCAATACCCACCACATTGCGTGGCCAGCCGTTCTGAAAACGGCTTTTCTCACGTGTTAGAAACGCCCTGATTTCGGCACGAATGCGGAACTCTTGAGCAAAGATAGTGGTATTTGTGACCAGAGGTGCCTCATTGCGGCCATTGTTGCGCTTGGGTGAACAGCGGATATTTGGGGAAAAACCACCCTTAAGTAGTTGTTTTATAGATATTTACATGGCCCTTCGGACCGGCCAGCCACCCCCTCTTCCAAAGACAGGATCGGCTTTCACCAAGCCCGTAAGGAAGATTTCAACACTTGCCTGTTTAAGTGATCACAAGGTGGTTGATGTAGGTTCCACCGGGAGTTTGCTCTCGGGTCTTTAACAGTCCCATCTTGTGCTGCACGAAAACCCATTTTCAGGGCATCGTGCCGGGTAACGAGGGCGGTATCGGGTAGCTGTAGCTGCGCTTTCGCAGGTGCATTGTGTGAGTAAGCCGGGGCATTCCCTGCTCCGGCTGGTTCACCCAATTCGATAAAAAGTGCATTTCTTTTCGCACCCCTAGCTTGGGCGGTTTGACTCCGATCAAGGCACCCTAATGCGTCCTCCTCCATAGTGAGCTGTGGAACAGGAGGATGACCCATGCGCATTTTACTCGGACTGGCCCTGTCAACATTGGCCCTATCAACACTTGCCCTGACGACCCCTGCCATCGCTCAGGATGCTGATATTGGTCGATCACACTACCACACCCATTGTGCCACCTGTCATGGCCTCGAAGGCCGCGGTGATGGCCCGATGGCCGGTGTCTTGATGATTAAACCCGTCAATTTGCGTGAGCTTACGGCGGCAAATGGCGGGGTCTTCCCGCTGGAACGCGTTGTCAAACGCATTGATGGGCGTGACCCCTTGGTGAGCCACGGCTCGCCCATGCCGGTCTATGGGGACTATTTCGAAGGTAGCTTTGATGTGCCGATGAAAGCACCGTCCGGGCAACCGGTTTTGACCTCACAACCGGTTGTCGACTTGGTTGCGTATATCAAGGAAATACAACGCGTTGAGTGATCGTTACTAAGGCGTCTGACGGCAAATTCCATCGGTTTCAACACCGTCCCAGGGGAGTCTAACCACTCCCTGCCCCAAGGCGCGATCAAGTCCGTCAATCGGCATTTCATCGGAAATCATCGCGCGCAGCCGGGCTGTGCGTGGGGCCGACGGGTCAAGCAAACGACAGCACACGTATTCCTCTACGATTGAGCCCTGCTGCTCATAGCCATAGTCAAGAAACCCCTTGGTATTGTCAGGATCGAACAAGTAAGGGTCGGCGCTATTTGCGTGTTCTTTCAATGCCTTGATCGGGTGATATCCGGTTCGGTCCCGGTTTTGCCATTGCCAGACATGCGTGGCCTCATGGGCAAAAAGCATCGCGTAAAACAGATCAATCTTTTCCGGCCAGCCGGGCATGAAATCCTTTGCATAAAGGTCTTTGCGGTAAAGGATTTTGTTAAAGACGACCGATGCCGCCGGTGAAACAGTGACTGTTTTCGCCTTGTCCTGCGGCGGCCATATACGTTCCTGACACGTCGTGCGCGGCCGCACTGGGATTTGATAAGTAACCGATCCGGCAAAATGGCCATTGGTAATCCGGATCGGTTTTGTGTCGAGCTGATCGCCTTGAATCGCGCGCAAATAAGCGGTTTCGTTCGGGGTGAGCACTCGCCCACACGCCGTCAAAACCAGTAGAAAAAGCAACATATACCGCATGCCGCAACGTTCCCCTAAGACAGACGCAATGGCAAGCGGTTCAATGCAGGCGCACGCTTAAACGTCCAGTTCCTCTACGAAACGGGCGTTTTCCTGAATGTACTGGAAGCGCAGCTCTGGCTTTTTTCCCATCAAGCGTTCGACCAGATCACCGGTTTCTCCCGGTTCATCCTCATCAATCGTGACCCGGATCAGGGTGCGGGTTTTCGGATCCATCGTGGTTTCCTTAAGGTCTTTGGCGTCCATTTCACCAAGACCCTTAAACCGCTGCACGTCTATTTTCCCTTTGCCACCAAGGCCTTTTTCCAATGCGCGTTCTTTCTCCACGTCATCAGCCACATAAATGCGCTTGGCCCCTTGGGTCAGTCGGTAAAGTGGCGGACAAGCAAGATAAAGATGTCCGGTATCAATCATCGGGCGCATTTGAGTGTAGAAAAACGTCATCAAGAGCGCCGCGATATGGGCCCCGTCAACGTCCGCATCGGTCATGATGATGATCTTGTCATAGCGCAGATCATCGACGTTGAATTTGGTTCCGACACTGACGCCAAGTGCTTCACACAAATCACGAATTTCGGCGTTGGACCCGATTTTGTTTGACGCTGCACCAAGCACGTTCAGGATTTTACCCTTGAGCGGCAAAAGAGCTTGGGTCTCGCGGTTGCGCGCGCCCTTAGCGGAGCCACCGGCCGAGTCACCCTCGACGATGAACAACTCGGTGCCCTCCCGCGACTTGGAGGAACAGTCGGTTAACTTACCGGGAAGACGTAGTTTTTTGGTGGCCGTCTTGCGCGCGGTTTCTTTTTCCTGACGACGGCGCAGGCGTTCTTCGGCGCGCAGAACAAGGAAATCGAGGATCGCTCCAGCGGATTTTGTATCTGATGCCAACCAGTTATCGAAATGGTCGCGGACCGAGTTTTCGACCAATCTCTGGGCCTCGACTGTGGCAAGCCGGTCCTTGGTCTGGCCAACAAATTCCGGTTCTCGAATAAAACAGGACACAAGGGCGCAGCCGCCGGTGATCAGGTCATCCCTATTGATTTGACTGGACTTTTTGTTGTTCACCAACTCGCCATATGCGCGAATTCCCTTGAGGATCGCCGCCCAAAAACCGGCCTCATGGGTGCCGCCTTCGGGGGTTGGGACGGTGTTACAATAGGATTGGATGAACCCGTCACGCGATGGGGTCCAGTTGATGGCCCATTCCACCTTGCCCGGCGTGTTAAACTTCTCTTTAAAATCCACAACGCCGGCAAATGGTTTCTCGGCATATGTTGTTGATTTACCTAGCGTTTCGGTAAGGTAGTCCGCAAGACCACCAGGGAAGTGAAATGTCTTTTCCGTTGGCGTAGTGCCATCATCAATTTCGGTTTTCCAACGGATCTCAACTCCAGAGAAAAGATAGGCCTTAGAGCGCACCATCTGCATGAGGCGAGCAGGCTTAAACCTATGAGAACCAAAGATTTCTTCGTCTGCGTGGAAGGTGACTGTGGTGCCGCGACGGTTGGGGGCGGCACCAATTTTCTCGACTCCACCAAGGGGAATCCCGCGTGAAAACCGTTGTTCAAAAAGCTCTTTATTGCGCGCAACCTGCACGACCATACTATCGGATAAGGCGTTCACAACCGATGCGCCAACCCCGTGCAAACCGCCCGAGGTTTCATAGGCATCGCCGCCGAATTTACCACCTGCGTGCAGCGTACAGAGGATGACTTCGAGCGCGGATTTTCCCGGAAACTTGGGGTGCGGGTCAATTGGGATGCCGCGCCCATTGTCTTTTATTTCAACGGCATAGTCCGCCATCAAGGTGACTTCGATACGATTGGCGTGGCCCGCCACGGCCTCGTCCATCGAGTTATCAAGCACCTCGGCCACAAGGTGATGCAGCGCGCGTTCATCGGTGCCGCCGATATACATGCCGGGGCGTTTCCGGACGGGCTCCAGCCCTTCCAACACCTCAATTGAGGAGGCGTCATATTCGGGAGTTTCACCACCGGACAGGAGATCTTCGGCCATTTATGCTGCTCATTTTTGCTGTTGCTTGGGGTCATTATGACAGACCTGCGCGGCGCATTAAAGAGGGCGTTAGCGGTCAGAACGGTCGGGTAAATGGCACGGTTCGCCCCTAGAGCAACGCCGAATTGGTACAAAACAGAGCGCATTTGGGGGAGATTGGGCCCCGCGATTTTGGGGCCCCAGAGGAGCCCCCTTGGCCGATATGTCCGATTCTATCCGAGTTTAGGAGGGATTGCCCGAGCGCAGATAGGAAACACACGGGCAAAACACCGACCTTGGATTTTTTTGGTTAACGGGGGCGAAAAAACGGAGTTGGGGTACGCTTTGACGCCGGGTGTTTATTTCAGCGGCAGTGTAAAGGACGCCCCGGTATCACGAGTGATTTGTGCGTTGTTTCCAGTGACGCGAACATCAAGACATTTGGAATCAGCAAAGCGCTCGGGCTTGGTGATGGTACGACACCATTGGTTGTTTCTGATCTCCCACGTGCCTTCAATGTCGCCCCCAAGGGTGCCATCGGGATTGATGGTAAGATTGCCGTCTTCGTGTACCAAAGTGCGGCCGATCAACGCTTCGGGGTTATTGGGAAGCGGCTCATCCGTGACGGACATCTGGCAAGCAGACAAAGCAAGCGCGGCGGCAGGTAGGAGAAAGAGTTTCATATCGCAACCTTTGAATTCGAATAGGGTCACGTTTGGGGGAAAAGGGCTGGGCTGGCAATCACAACCCGCAGCGACGGAAGTCATGTCGCAGCGGATGGGGGCTGCCGCCCTGTTTTGGCCCAACAAAGGGGCTACATCGCGCGGCGCAAATACTCTTTTACGATGCAGTTTGGATCACTGGCGCGCAAAACCCGTTCGTTGGCAACCCGCCAGTCATCGGCTGTGAAATCGGGGAAAAACGTGTCGGCATCGGGCACCTGAAGATCAACTTCGGAGATCAGAAGACGATCGGCAATCGCCAGCATCTCTTGGTAAATGCGTGCACCGCCAATGCCATAGACCCGATCATAGCCGCGATCCGAGGCCAACTTGATACCATCAGCAATGGACGGAACCACAAGTTCAGCCGCGTCAGGTTGGGAAGACACTACGATATTCAGGCGCTTGGACAGGGGTTTCACCGGTAGGCTATCCCATGTGTTGCGCCCCATTATCAGCGCGCCACCGAGGGTTTCGCGTTGAAACGATTTGAGATCTTCGGGAACATGCCAAGGAATGGTTCCGTCCCGGCCAATGGCGCCATTTAGGGCGCGAGCAACGATAAGTGTGATCATAGTTTTACCGCCTCTCTTATACCGCAACCGGGGCGCGGATCAGGGGGTCGGGATCATAGCCGTTGATTTCAAAATCATCGTATTTGAAGTCGAAAATCGATGCCACCTCGCGTTTGATCCGCAGGCTGGGGAGCGGTTTTGGCGTGCGAGATAGTTGCAGCTCCACCTGATCCCTATGGTTGGAATAGATATGGGCATCGCCCAAAGTGTGAATAAAATCACCGGGTTCGTAGCCGGTCACATGGGCTAGCATCACCTGCAGCAGGGCATAAGACGCGATGTTGAAGGGCACGCCAAGAAACATATCGGCCGAGCGTTGATAGAGTTGCAGGTGCAATTTGCCGTTGAGCACGCGCACCTGCCACATGGTGTGGCACGGAGGCAGCGCCATGCGCGGCACATCGGCGGGGTTCCAAGCCGAGACAATCAAGCGGCGGCTATCGGGGGCGTTTTTAATCATATCAACAAGTTGAGCGATTTGATCGACGCGACCGGCCGCATAAAGAGGCGCGCCATCTCGCGTTTGATCGGTGGGTTCCAGCGCTGGAAAACTGCGCCATTGATATCCGTAGACCGGCCCCAGATCGCCGTTTTCATCGGCCCATTCGTCCCAGATCGATACGCCGTTTTCCTGCAAATAGCGCACGTTGGTGTCGCCGGACAAAAACCACAACAGCTCATGGATGATCGACTTGAGGTGCAGCTTTTTGGTGGTGACCAAAGGGAAGCCATCCGCCAACCGGTAGCGCGATTGCATGCCAAAATAGGACCGAGTGCCGGTGCCGGTGCGATCGCTCGACTCTTCGCCTAAGTCCAGAATGGTTTTTAAAGCGTCATGATATTGCTGCAACTTGACCCTCGCCTTTTGTGATTTTGAAATCGGACATCATCCAATCGGCGCAGAAAGAAAAGGCCAAGCCTGCGCCAGAGACAGACCTTGGGGCCTGTTGTTGGGGCAAGACGGGCATGGCGATTCCTTTCCCACGAGATGAGTCGTGTGGCACTATATATGGGGGGAGCGGGTGGGGGAACGCGATATATGGGCGACAGATTTGCCTCAGTTGCGGCGAAATCATGGCCCTAAGGCGGCAAAGATGATTGACTAACGGGGGGTTGGGCAGGCAGGCTGTTTACAAAATATAAAACGGGCAAGACCTGAGGCAGTCAGATGTATCGCAATTTAGTAGCGCTCGCGTGTGCGGGCGTCCTTGCCGCTTGTGCAAGTGGGGAAGGATCGAATCCGATCACCGATCTGGATCCCGATGACACTACCCTTATCGACGAAAACACCACCCCCGATGAGCCGACGACCGGCGACGGGGATGGCGAGGACAGCTCAAATGTGTTCGGGGATAGCCTGAACAATGATCGGCTGACCGCGAATGAGATGTCGTTTGATGCAGACACCGGCGAACTGGTGCTGAACAACATGCCGTTTGACGGCGACGACAATATCTATGAAGTCGACAAGACAATCTCGGACAATTTCGGGTCGTCGAACTTTAACGTCTACCGAAATGCCAGCGGCCCAGCGAGCTATTTCGCCGTCTTTCGAGTATCGGACAGCGGCTATAGCCAGGTCGGAACCGCAGGCACCGAAAGCTATGTAAGCTTTGGGTACGGCGCCGCGGCGGCACAGCGTTTGAGCGGCTCTGGCGCGCTCCCCGATGATCAGCAAACCTATGTGTTTACTGGTGAATATGCGGCTGTGCGGACGGTCATTGATCCCGATAGCGGATCGATCATGCAATATGTATCGGGCACGGCCACATTGCGCGTCGACACCGAGGATTTTGATGATACCGGTGTTGTCGGCGGCTATATCGCGGATCGCTCGTTCTTTGACGCCAATGGCGTGCAAATCAGCGACCTTGATGGGGTAGGCGATTTTATCACCTTGACCGACACCGACATCAACTTTGACAACTGGACGATCGCCTCGGCCGATGCGACGGTCTACACCGACAATGGCACAACGGCGGGTGCCAGCGGCTCTTGGGATGGCTTGTTTGCCGGACCAAATGGCGAAGAAATTGCTGGTGTGGTTGTTGTTGAGGGCTCTGGCCCGATTGGCATCGACCCCGACACCGGCAGTTATGTAGAGGTGCAAGTCCGCGAAACCGGCGGCTTTATTGCCACTAGGTAGAGCGATGCGAATGCTCCTCCCCTTGCTGCGGCGACTGGCGTTAACCTGCGCCTTTGTCGCCGCGAGCACCCAAATTTCCTTTGCCCAAGAAGTGCGCCTGTCTTTGGACGAGGCGCGCGCGGCAGCGGCAAAGATGTTGCAGATTGGGGAACCCGAGGCGGCGCTGATCTTGGCCGAAGGCGTGCTTTTGGGTGCGCCGGGCGATGTTCAGGGGCTGTTGCTCAAGGCGCGGGCCTTGCAGGAATTGGGCAAGCACCAAGACGCACGCCGATCGGCGAAACTGGCGTGGCGGACATCGGAAACCGAGCGAGACAAGTTTTTTGCCGCGATGGTTCAGGCCGGGACTTCGGCGTCGAACGGGCAAAAAGGCGTCGCGCAATACTGGCTACGCCGTGCCGCCCATATCGCCCCCGAAGATCAGATGCGCGGCGCGGCGGTGCATGATTTGCGCCGGGTGCGCCGGGCGACGCCCTGGCGGCTCAACCTTGCGCTAACCTTTGAGCCTTCGGACAATTTGAATGGCGGGGCCAAAAACGAGAGCACCGATATCAACGGCATCACGGTGTTTCCCGGCACCCGGCCACTTAGCGGGCTGCGCTATGGACTTAAGGCCGATTTCAGCTATCGCGTGCCACTAAGCCGGACCAGCCGATTGAAGTTTGGCGCCGATATCGAAGTCACCCGCGCCGAGCTTAGCGATGATGCCCGCAAGATTGACCCGAACGCAGAAAACAATGACTATCGCGAAGACAGTTTTGGCGTGTCGCTCGACTACGAAGCGCGCGGCAAAACCGGTTGGCTGGCCACTGCTGGGGTTGATTTGAAACACAACATGCGGCGCGGCGAAGGGTTTTCCAATGTCGCGGCGCTGCGACTGTTTTATGGCCGGATGCTGGCCCCCGGCCTCACCATGAGCACGCGGGCCGAATGGCGTCACGAAACCTTGGTTCAGGCCAAGGATCGTGACCTACACACAAGCGAATTTGGAGTGGCCATCGGCAAGCAATTCAACAGCGGTCGATTGCGGTTTGACACCTGGTTTAGTGACACAAATTCCGACCTTTATATGGTCGCCAACGAAACCAAGGGGGCGCGGCTTAGCTTTTCCAAAGCGCGGCCCATCAAGGGCATGTTGCCCCGCGTCGCGCTGAGCTATCGCGATATTGATTATGACAATGCGCCGTTTTCCTTCCTGACCGACATGACCCGCCACGATCAGGAATGGAGCGCGTCGATTGATGTGCTTTTGCCCAAGGTCGATTTTTACGGGTTTGCCCCGGAAATCGGGCTAACCTACCGTGATCGGGGGTCAAATTACGGGATTTACGAAACGGAAAGTACTGATTTGCGGCTTGGCATCAAATCGGTATTCTGAGGCCGGATTGTTTGCGCTCACACAGTGTGAGTCGCGGCAAATGAGGGGAATTTCCAATGGGTATCCGTTACTTGCACACCATGGTCCGGGTCAAAGACCTTGAGGCCTCGATGGCGTTTTACAAATTGCTGGGTCTGAAAGAGACCCGCCGTCACGACGTTGAAGAAGCACGTTTTTCACTGATCTTTATGGCCCCCGAAGGCCAAGAAGATTGCCCGGTTGAGCTTACCTATAACTGGGACGGTGATGACGAATTGCCGTCGGATTCGCGCCATTTTGGCCATCTGGCTTACTCTGTGCCCAATATTTATGAGGCGTGTCAGCATCTTATGGACAATGGCGTGGTGATCAACCGCCCGCCGCGTGACGGGCGCATGGCCTTTGTCCGCTCGCCCGACAACGTGTCGGTTGAGCTTTTGCAAGAAGGTGAGGCGCTGGAACCTGCGGAACCTTGGACCAGCATGGAAAACGTGGGTCACTGGTGATCCGCACAGCGGCAGCATTTGCGCTTTGGTCCCTTGGGACCATGGCGCAGGCTTGTCCGCTGGCGTTGGTTTTGGCGCAGGACGTGTCTTCGTCCGTGGATGCCGATGAATATGTTTTGCAGCGCAATGGCCTTGCCGCGGCGCTGCGATCTGATGATGTCAAAGGTGCGATTGTTCAGGGCGGCGGTATTGCTCTGGCGATCTATGAATGGAGCGGGCGTCGGCAATCCAAGGTGATCTTGGATTGGGTCATGCTGCGTTCGGAGGCGGATGTTGATGCCGCCGCCGCCCATGTGTTGCAGGCCACGCGGTCAAATCACAAATTTCCAACGGCTTTGGGTTATGCGCTTGGCTATGGGGCCGGGGTGATGGCGCGCGCGCCCGCGTGTGATCGTAAAGTTATTGACCTCTCGGGTGACGGGATCACCAATGACGGGTTCTGGCCCGAGTTAGCGTATAAACACTTTCCGTTTGAGGGTATCACGGTGAATGCGCTGGCGGTTCTGGGGGCCGATCCGGATGTGGTCGATCATTTCACCTATGAGGTGTTGCACGGCCCCGGCGCGTTTATTGAAACCGCGCAGGGCTATGCGGGGTATGAGCGGGCGATGACACGCAAGCTTTATCGTGAAATTGAAACACGGGTGGTTGGGGATGCGGCGCTGGCTCTGGATCGCGATTAGTCTTTGGGCCGGGATGGCTCAGGCCGATTGTCGGCAGGCCTTGGCCCTTGGACTTGATGTGTCGGGCTCTGTTGATGAGCGCGAATATCGATTGCAGCTAGATGGGTTGGCCGGTGCCTTGTTGGATCCAGAGGTGGTCGCGGCCTTTCTGAGTATGCCCGACGCCCCTGCCCGTCTGGTGATTTACGAATGGAGCGGCCCGACGTCTCAGCGGATCGTGCAGCGCTGGACAGAGATTCGCAGTCGTGAGGATTTGGCCCAGATAGCAACGCGTTTGACCAATACCGGTCGGGCCTTGCGCGAACCATCAACCGCGTTAGGACGGTCCAAAGCCTTTGGCGCAACCCTATTGGCGCAACACCCAACATGCTGGCGCCACGTACTCGACATTTCTGGTGACGGGGAGTCCAATACTGGTCCACGACCTCAGGACGTGACCCCGCCGGGTGTCACAATAAATGGGTTGGTGATTGGGGGGGATAGTCAGGAAACCGAAGTCTCAGCGCTAAGCGCCTATTTTCGGACATATGTTATTCAAGGTGCAGATGCCTTTGTCGAAGTTGCGACCGGATTTGACGACTATCAATCCGCCATGAGCCGCAAGTTGAAACGCGAGCTGACCGTTCTGGTCCTGTCTCGCAATCCATAACCCGCCCTTGCCCGTCCGGTTCTGGAACGCGCGTCTGAGGGCGTGTGGCAGTCAGTAGATGTACCGAATCTGATCGGTCCAGTAACGTTCCACCCGGCGCAGCGCCGTGGTGATTTCGTCAATACCATCTGTGTTCAACACCGCCTTAGACTGTAGCCCGTCGGCATGGCGCGAAAACAGTTCTTCGACGATGTCGCAAATCTCGCGACCGCGCTGGGTCAGACGCACACGCACCGAGCGGCGATCAATTTCGCAGCGTTGGTGATGCATATAGCCCATCTCGACCAGCTTCTTCAGGTTGTAGCTTACATTGCTGCCCTGATAGTAGCCGCGCGATTTAAGCTCGCCCGCCGTCACTTCGTTTTCACCGATGTTGAACAGCAGCAAAGCCTGTACCGCGTTCACGTCGATAATACCTAGTCTTTCGAACTCATCCTTGATGACATCAAGCAATAGTCGGTGGAGTCGTTCCACCAGCCCGAGTGCATCAAGATAGCTCGCCATGAAGCCCTGATCGGACTTGTTTTCCATGGACGAATGAATGCTCATATCTTTCTCCGCCTGTGATCGTTCGAACGGAGATTTGTAGAAAAAAACCAATATTGCGTTAAACCACATCGAAGACCGTGAAAATGCGATCTAATTTGGTCGATTATTAACATAAACCGCGCCAAATCTTACCAAAACCGAAAATTTCCGTTAAATGGTATACCAGAATTGCACCCCCTTAAAAAATGGTATACCAGATTCGGAGGGGAATCTTGGGGGGAGTCGCCATGGCGCGGATCAATTCTATCGATGTTCAGGTGTTTGATGTGCCTCTGGAAGAGGTGCTGAGCGACGCAAAACACGGCGATCACACGCATTTTGAGCTTATTACGGCAACGATTCGCACCGATGATGGGCAAACCGGCACCGGTTACACCTATACTGGTGGCAAAGGTGGGCGGGCGATTGCCGCCATGATTGACCATGATCTTGCGCCGTTTTTGATCGGTCAGGACGCTGGTGACATCGAAACATTGTATGAAGCCATGCAATGGCACATTCACTATGTTGGCCGCGGCGGCATCGCCAGTTTCGCCATTTCGGCTGTGGATATCGCGCTCTGGGATCTGCGCGGCAAGGCCACGGGCCAGTCTTTGGTGCAGATGGCAGGCGGCGCTTCGGATCGCTGCAAGGCCTATGCCGGTGGCATTGATCTGAACTTCCCTTTGCCGAAATTGCTCAAGAATATTCAGGGCTATTTGGACGCCGGGTTTAACGCCGTCAAAATCAAGATCGGCAAACCCGACCCCGCCGAAGACATCGCCCGCATCAAAGCGGTGCGCGATCTAATCGGACCCGATGTAACCTTTATGATCGATGCCAACTATGCGCTGAGCGTTGATCAGGCGATTGCCTTGGCCGATGCAATCAAGGATCAGGACATTACGTGGTTCGAAGAACCAACCATCCCCGACGACTACAAAGGCTTTGGCACGATTGCCGAGGCCACCGGCATGCCGTTGGCGATGGGTGAGAACCTGCATACCATCCATGAATTCGAATACGCCTTTGACGATGCCAAGCTCAGCTACATCCAACCCGATGCCAGCAATTGCGGCGGCATCACCGGATGGCTTCAGGTCGCCGACCTGAGCCGCAAACACAATATCCCGGTCTGTAGCCACGGGATGCAGGAATTGCAGGTCAGCCTTGTCTCGGCCCAGCCCAACGGCGGGTGGCTCGAGGTGCATAGTTTCCCGATTGACCAATACACAACCCGGCCGCTGGTGGTGGAAAACCATCTGGCCGTCGCCCCCAACGTGCCCGGTATCGGGGTCACATTTAACTGGGACAAACTCCACGCCGCCCATCAGGAGCATCACGCATGAGCAACCAAATCAACGCCGCCTATTACCGCCGCAACAAAAGCTTTGTGGTTGAACCTGCGCCCTCGCCCCTGCCGGGTGACGGCGAAGTTGCGATCCGCATCGCCTATTGCGGCATCTGCGGCACCGACATGCATATCTATCACGGCAATATGGATGCCCGCGTCGGCGAAAGCCGCATCATCGGCCATGAAATGTCTGGCGTCGTCGAAGCGGTGGGCGAAGGCGTCGAAGGTTTTGACCTTGGCGAAAAGGTCGTGGTGCGACCGCTGGATCACTGTGGCGAGTGCCCCGCCTGTGAAGCCGGCCATACCCATATCTGTCACAAGCTGAAATTCCTTGGCATTGATACCGATGGCGCGATGCAGGAAATCTGGGTTGTTCCGGCGCATACTGTCCATGCCTTGCCCGATGATATGCGTCTGGATCACGCCGCTCTGATCGAACCGGTGGCGGTAGCATGTCATGACGTGCGCCTATCGGATTTGAAAGAAGGCGAAGACGTTGTTGTTATCGGCGGCGGCCCGATTGGGGTTCTTGTGGCCATGGTGGCCCGCGACGCCGGGGGCAATGTTGTGATCTCCGAGGTCAATCCAAACCGTCTGGCGATTGCGCAAAAGATGGGGTTTGACACGGTGAACCCCATCGAGACCGATCTGGTCGAGTTTGTGAATGCCCGCACCGGCGGCAAAGGGGCCGAAGTGGTATTTGAGGTGTCTGGCAGCCAGCCGGGCGTTGACGCGATGACCACTGTGGCGGCGACGCGCGGGCGCATTGTTATGGTCGCCATCCACGCGCAAAAGCCAACGGTCGATATGTTCCAGTTCTTCTGGCGCGAGCTGAAGCTGGTCGGCGTGCGGGTTTACGAACCCGAAGATTATGAAAAGGCGATTGCGATCATCGCCTCGGGCGGTGTCGATGCCGAGACCTTTATCACCGATGTTGCGCCTTTGGATGACATCCAAGCCGCGTTTGAGGCGCTTGATCGCAACCCAACCGCGATGAAAAGCCTGATTAAAGTAGGAAAAGACGTATGAGCCAGATGTTTGATCTAAGCGGCCAGACCGCAATTGTCACCGGTGCCAAACGCGGTATTGGCCGGGGGATGGCCGAAGCATTGGCCGCCGCTGGGGCCGATATTGTTGGGGTTTCGGCCACATTGGCCCCCGGTTCCGAGGTGGAACAGGCGGTTACGGCGATGGGCCGGTCGTTCAAATCGTATCAGTGTGATTTCAGTGATCGCGCTGCGGTGCGCGGCTTGGCGGCTCAACTAGAAGCTGATGGGGTTAAGGCGGATATTCTGGTCAACAACGCCGGAACCATCAAACGCAAACCCGCCGCCGAACACCCGGATGAGTGGTGGGATGAGGTGATTGAGGTCAACCTGTCGGCGCAGTTTGTGTTGAGCCGGGAAATTGGCCGCGGCATGATTGAACGTGGTAGCGGCAAGATCATCTTCACTGCTTCTCTGTTAACCTTTCAGGGCGGTATCACAGTGCCCGGCTATGCGGCCTCTAAGGGCGGCATTGGTCAGTTGACCAAGGCTTTGGCCAATGAATGGGCGGGCAAAGGCGTGAACGTGAACGCCATCGCGCCGGGCTATATCGCCACAGACAATACCCAAGCATTACAAGATGATCCGGAGCGATCAGAGGCGATTTTGGGACGGATTCCCCAAGGTCGTTGGGGCACACCAGCGGACTTCGGCGGCCCAGCCGTGTTCCTAGCGTCAAAGGCTTCTGACTATGTGAATGGTGAGGTCTTGGTCGTCGATGGCGGCTGGATGGGGCGTTAAGGTTTTGATGCCCATTCGCGTCAACCCCTATACGGAATAGACCATACCGTTAACCAAAAATTCACCCTATGGTTGCTAAAGTGACACGAGCAATCATAGGGGAATTTCGTGCAAAACAACCTGTCCACCACTGCGGTTTCCCTACCTGCCTCGTATTATGACGGGACGCAAGCGTCTCCGACCCACGCCCAACCGGCCGAGGTCAAACGGGGAAACACTCAAGAGTTACCACACGGATGGTGGGTCCCTATCGGAGTTGTGTTTGCGATTGGATTTTGGGGAAGCGTTTTATGGTGGCTGTTTAGCTAACCGCTAAGCAATCGCTGCCACACAAACCTTGGCCCCGTGATCCATCAACGATGTATAGGCCGCCGAGACACCTGCCTGAAAGCTTGGGGTCTCTGCCAGCTCCTGATCAAAGACATCGCGCATCGCTAAAAGCGCCGCGACTTTGCCAGCGGCATCTGGCGCAGAATCCGAAGCTGTGCGAAGCCGATCCGCCAAGGGGTCGCGCACATCAATCGCCGCGCCGACCTCATCCACACCACCAACATAGCGCATCCACCCCGCCACAACGAGCATCAAGCCCGAACAGTCACGACCAGCGGCGAGGTTTTCCGAGATGGTTCCAAGCAGACGTTGCGGGAGTTTTTGCGAACCATCCATAGCGATTTGCCACGTCCGATGGCGGATGGATGGATTGCGATAGCGCTCCAAAAGCGCCGCCGTATAGGCCGCTAGATCCTCGCCCTCGGGCTGAACCACGGCAGGCAAGATTTCCTCTGCCCAAAGATGTTGGACAAAGCGCGCATAATCCGGATCGGCCACCGTGTCGGAAATGGTTTCATGCCCGCCAAGGTACCCGAGGTAAGCCAGCGCCGAATGGGTGCCGTTCAAACAGCGCAATTTCATCGCCTCATGTGCGGCAACATCGCCGACAAACTGCGCCCCGGCAGCCTGCCAAGCGGGGCGCGGACCGGCGAAAGTATCTTCAATCACCCATTGACGAAACGGTTCATGGGCAACGCAAGCCGGGTCTTGATAACCCTGTGCTTCGGCAAGCGCAGAAATGTCGGCATCGGTGGTGGCGGGGGTGATCCGATCCACCATAGTCGCGGGAAACGGAACGTTTTGGGCGATCCAATCGGCCAGTTCAGGGTCACGTTCTTTTGCCAATGCAATTACAATTTTGCGGGCCAAATGACCATTGTCTGGAAGGTTGTCACAGCTCAGCACCGTAAAGGGGGCATGCCCGGCCGCGCGGCGACGCGCCAAAGCCTCGACAAGGAAACCGGGGGCCGATTTTGGCGCAGAGGGATTGACCAAATCATGTTGAATATCAGGGTGATCCAGCTGAAGCGCACCCGTCGACGGCGCATGGCAATAGCCCTTTTCAGTGATGGTGAGGGACACGATATGCGTGGTCGCGGCCACCATCGCATCGATCACTGCGCCGGGTTTTTCCGGGGCGACCAAAACGTCAACGATGCTGTCAATCTGACGGTATTGCGCCCCATCAGGGGCCATGTTGATGGCGGTGAAAACTCCGCCCTGCGGCCCCAATTGGTCACGCGCCGTAGGGCATCGCAAGGAGACGGCGATGATGCCCCAATCGCCACCGTCAACAGCCATGGCATCAGCGGTATAAATCGCGTTGAACGCCCGAAAAAACGCCCCCGGCCCAAGATGAACAATCCCCGGCTTGGGCGCAGAGGTTTGGCGGGTCAAACGGGGGACGGTGTTCATAGAGGCCTCAGAGTTTATAGGCGGATTTCACCAGATCGGTGGTCAGAACGCGCGCTAGATCAAGGGCTTCGTCTTCGTTCAGACGGCCGGTGGCGACAAGTTCGGCCAGATAGCTGGCGTCAACACGGCGGGACACATCATGGCGTGCCGGAATCGAACAAAAGGCGCGGGTGTCATCGTTGAAACCGGCGGTGTTGTAAAACCCACAGGTTTCCGTGGTGAATTCCCGGTAACGGCGAATGCCTTCGGCGCTATCAAAGAACCACCATGCCGGGCCGAGTTTCAGGGCCGGATAGGCCCCGGCCAGCGGCGCGAGTTCACGACCATAGGTGGTTTCATCCAGCGTAAACAACAGGATGGTGAGATCAGGTTCCATCCCAACCGCATCAAGCATCGGTTTCAACGCATCAACGAAATCACAGCGGCGCGGAATATCAAACCCTTTGTCGCGTCCATGGCTGGCAAAGACTTGCGCGCTATGGTTGCGGGTTGAGCCGGCATGAATTTGCATGGTCATGCCGTCTTCAACGCTCATCCGCGCCATTTCGGTGAGCATCTGACCACGGAAGGCATCGGCCTCGTCAGCGGTGAAATCGCCGGTTAGGATTTTGGCGTAAAGAGCGGCGGCCTCATCCTGCGGAAGGTCCTCGGTCCGAGCGCTTGGGTGGCCATGATCGGTAGCAGTGGCCCCATGGTCGCGGAAGTAGGCGCGGCGGATTCGATGCGCGTTGAGATAGCCCGCCCAAGTGGCAATGTCTTCGCCGGTTAGGGCCCCGAAAGCGTCGATGTTGGCGTCGAACCCTTCGAATTCCGGGTCAACAACCGCGTCCGGACGATAAGTGGTGATCACCCGCCCCGACCAATCGCTTTCGATGATTTGTTTGTGCCAACGCAGGTCGTCCAACGCCCCTTCTGTGGTGGCGAGGCAGTCGATTTTGAACCGATCAAACATCGCACGCGGGCGGAATTGATCCATCGCCAAGGTGCTGTCGATGTGATCGTAATATTCATCGGCATTGTCGGCGGTCAGCGGCTCAAGGAAGCCAAAGACATGTTCAAAGGAATGGTTGAGCCATATCCCTGACGGGGTGCCACGAAACAGGTTGATATGCTTGGCAAAGAGCCGCCAAATCTTGCGCGGGTCCTGTTCAATAGCTCCGCCATCAATACGTGGAATGCCCAGGTCGTCCATCGAAACGCCTTGGGATACCAACATCCGAAACACATAGTGATCGGGCGTCACAAAGAGTTCGGCCGGGTTGGGAAAGCGTTTGTTTTCGGCAAACCAACGTGGATCGCAATGGCCGTGGGGGCTTAGGATCGGAAGGTCTTTGATGGATCCGTAGATCACGCGGGCAAGCCCGCGCAACGCATCGTCATAGGGGAAGAGACGGTCGGGGTCGTTCAATGGCATGGTGGGACAGTCCTGTCGCAGAAGTGAGCGCAGGGGAACTGATATGTTAGTCTGTTAGCCTTGTCAAAGTGACGCGGGAACGACTTTGTGTCAGATGTCCAATTCGGCCAATAGGTTAGCAAACGACGCCCCATGCATATCACGATCAGCCTGTACCCCCTGCACCTGTGGGCGCGGCAGGCTGAATTTGACGACATGAAGGTCAGATATGTCAAAGCGTTTCAACTGATCCTGTTGCATTTGAAATAGTTCAGCAACCTTTTCGCTATGAATTGCAGCGCTAACGCGATCAAAAACGTTAGCGTTACCGCAAAAGATGTCGACAGTTAGCCAAAACGGTCCGGCGTTCTTGGAGCGGATTTTGGGAACGATGTCAGCAAGTCGGGTCATGCGCCGATCTCCTCGGTTGTGAGGCGGAACGCCTGCATGGGATCGTCCAGCTCTAGCACGTGGTTGAGGCAGAATTCGTGGATCGCGCCGCGTGGCATTTCGGGTGGCGAAAAGGGAAAGGCAAAGGTTGGCATTTCCTCTTGTTCGGTCAGTGGATGGTGCAAGAGGTAGGGGTTAAGCATCTTGGCGACTTCGCGGCTTAACGCTTCGGTTTCGGCGGTGACAATGCCCATGACGCCCAGTTCGGTGCCGATTGTTGCATGGTTGTCGAGCGCGCCGAGCGTTGCGTTTTGGCCGATCACCCGCAGTTCGATGTTGAACTCTCCGCCAACACGCGCCTGCGCCTTGGCGGTGCATTTTTCGACGATATCGTCGCACCATGCATTGATGTGTTCAACATAGCGGGCATCACGGACAAGGGCAAGCGAGACGGTTTGGAACCCGGCCTGACGCGCCCCTTCGAGTTTGACAGTATAGGTGTCAGAGGGGACCCATGTGCTTCCGGTGACGCGCACAGAGCGATCATCGAGCGCAGTATAGGTTGCGCCGCGCACGTCCAAATACCCGCCGGGTTCATAGAGGATGTAAGGGTCGGAGTTCTCGTAGAGCATATGCGCCGAAACGGTGTGCGGCGTGGCGCGGGCCTCGTCCCCCATTGGGGTCATAGTGAAACCGTCGGCGTCAAAGTCGATCAGAATGGTGCCGGAGTTCGGGCTTGTGGTGGCCAGCGCCCCACATTCGCCGATCTTGGCCCCGTGCCATGCGCCCCCGGCGTGACAGCCGCGCGCAAGCGGCAGCGCAGAGATAATCGCCGTGTCTGTGGTGCGCCCGGCGATGACGATATCGGCCCCGGTATCAAGCGCGGCTTGGATTTGTTCGGCCCCAGCGAGGGCGACGATATTGGTGCAGTTGCGCAGGATGTCGGCGCTGATCTCTGGCGCGGCGGGGAGGTCAGTGATGCGGCCCTTTTCGAGAGCCTCGACCAACATGTCCGCGGATTGACCGCTTTTGAGCACGGCGAGTTTGAGGCTTTCGCCCCGTTCAGCCGCGATTTCACGGGTGATATCGACAAGCCAGTCGACGGCTGAATCCGCCCCGCAGGTGCCTGCGGTGCCAATGATCAGCGGCACACCAGCTTGGGCGCGGGCCTCCATCAGCTCAGCCCATTCGGCGCGGGTGGAATTGCGCGAATATTTCGAGGTGCCGGTGCCAAGGTAGTGGGGCCCACTGTCTGTGGACCCCCCGTCGATTGCGATGATATCGGGTTTGGCGGCGATCCCGCGCGACAGAGCCGCGCGGTCATAGCCAAGGCCAAGCGCCCCGGATGGGATAAGAACTTTGACCATCAGTCAGAGACCCTTTGTGGTTTGGTGAGGAAGCGGCGCAGGAACATTGGCGCAACAAAGCCAAGCACAGCGACAGTCCACAACCCGATTGAGATGCCAGAGCTAAACAGATAGGTCCAATCGCCGTCCGAAAGAACCATGGCGCGACGAAGTGCGTCTTCCATGTTGCCACCCAGAAGGATGCCAAGGATGATTGGCACGGTTGGCACGTCGAGTTTGCGCAACACCCAGCCGAGCAGACCAAAGGCGACCATCAACACCAGATCAAAGTAGCTTCCTGAGAGGGAATAGATCCCGACGAAGGACACCATGGTCACCCCAGGAAGCAAGACCCATGGCGGAACCATCAGGATTTTGACAAAGATTTTGACCATCGGCACGTTCATCAACAGCAGCACAAAGTTGGCGATGAGGAGCGAGGCGATGAGGCCCCAGACCACTTCGGGCCGGTCGGTAAACAGGGTTGGACCCGGCGTGATGTTGAGCGTCATCAACAGCGCCAGAAGAACGGCGGTGGTGCCAGAGCCGGGCACACCCAGCGTCAACATCGGCACAAGCGCGCCACCGGCGGCGGCGTTGTTCCCGGCCTCGGGTGCGGCGACGCCCTTGGCGACGCCTGTGCCGAAACCACCCTTTTCACCGGCGATGGATTTTTCGGTCATATAGGCCAAGAAAGACCCAAGCGAGGCCCCTGCCCCCGGCAAAACACCGGCCACAAAGCCGACCACAGACGAGCGAACCATAGTCACCATTGACCCCATGATTTCTTTGACCGGGATGGTGACTTTGTCCAATTTCACACCGATCGAGGTGTTCTTGCCGTGGCTTTCGATGAAGAAGAAGACTTCGGCAATGGCGAACAGGCCCACGATGGCGACGAGGAAGTCGATGCCGTCATAAAGGTGCAGATTACCCCCGGTCAGACGCGGCATGCCCGAGTTGTTATCGACGCCGATCATCGCAATGCCAAGACCGATACAGGAGGCAATCGCCGCCTTGGCTTGGTTGTTCGATCCGATGCCGCCCAGCGTGGCAAATGCCAGCAGGTAGAGCGCGAAATATTCAGCAGGCCCAAAGAGAAACGCGATACCCGCCAAGATCGGCGCCAGAAGCATCAAGCCGATGGTCGACAGAAAGGCACCGACAAAAGACGCGACGCCCGAGATCACCAGCGCATCACCGGCGCGGCCTTGTTTGGCCATCGGGTATCCGTCAAGCGTGGTCATTAGCGCCGGTTCATCACCCGGGATGTTGAGCAAGATCGAGCTGATCCGCCCGCCATACATCGCACCATAATAAACGGCCGTCATCAGGACGAGGGCCGAGGTGGCATCAAGCCCCATCGAAAAGGTCAGCGGGATCAGAATGGCGACGCCGTTAGAGGGGCCAAGGCCCGGCAACGCGCCGATAATTGTGCCGATGAAACAGCCGAAAACGGCCAACATCAGGGTAAAGGGAGACAGGGCGATGTCGAAACCGATCGCCAGATTAGACAGCAATTCCATGATTTGGCCCCTAGCCAGTCACAAACTTGGGCAAGCCAAACAGGCTAAGACCAAGTGCGAATTTGAAGATCACAAAGAGGCCTAGCGAAAGGCCAACCCCGGCCATCGCGGCATGGGCCGGGCGCGGGTTGATCTGATAACTCAGGATCGCCGCCGTGATGGCGGTCGGAAGGATAAAGCCCAAAGGTTTGAGCGCATAGGCATAGGCCACAAGCACAACAACGGCGATCAAGAGCGATCCGAGCGTTGCCAGTTCGGGCCAATCTGGGTCTTCGTCAGGTTTGAGGCACATGATGATCCCGCAAATGGCGGCCACTGCGCCCACTAGGATCGGAAAGGTTTTCGGGCCAACCGGGTCGGCCATGAAGCTGGTCTGGATCTGTGTTGCACTGGCGATATACGCCAGTGCAATCAGTGTCACGACCGCTCCGAAGATGCGGTCAGAGGCCATTACTGGATCACCCCGATCTCTTTGGACAGGGTGCGAATTTCTTCGACAACACCGTCAACATAAGATTGGAAATCCCCACCAACTTTGGTGAAGGGCGCAAGGCCGTTTGCGGCCATGGCTTCTTGCCACTCGGCGGAATCTGCAACTTTTTGCAGACGCTCGGCCCACATGTTGAAGTCATCATCCGAGATGTCTTTTGGCACATAAAGACCACGCCAGTTCACGGCGACAACGTCCAAACCTTGCTCTTTGGCGGTTGGGATGTCTTCAAAGCCCGGCACACGCTCTTCGGTCAGAACCGCGATGGCGCGCACGTCACCGGATTTGAGGAAGCCAACGATTTCAGACATATCGCCAGTCATCGCCGCGGTGAAGCCACCCACGGTTTGGGTGATCGCGTCCGCACCACCGTCAACACCGATGTATTTGATCGCTTTGACGTCGGTCACACCGGCGCGTTGAAGAACCATCAGAGGTTTGATGTGGTCAAAGCCACCAACGGCGGAACCACCGGCAAAGGCGATTTTGCCCGGCTCGGCTTTGATCGCGTCAACCAGATCAGTCAGCGACTGGTATGGGCTATCGGCGGCCACAACGATCACGCCGGGATCGGCACCAATGGCACCAACGAAACGCACCTGATCGGCGGTCATGCCGGCATAGGCGTTTTGCGCCAGACGGGTCGAGGTCGCAGAGGACGCAGCAACAATCAGATCAGCGTCAGAGCCGCGCTCGGACACAACGTGGTTGAAGGCAAGACCACCACCGGCACCGGCCATGTTGGTAACCTGAACAGGTTTGTCGACGGCACCGATGTCATGCATGATTTTACCGATTTGACGGCATGTGAAATCCCAGCCACCGCCGGGGTTGGCAGGCGCGATGCACTCAGCTGCAAAAGCGGTGGTTGCAGTAGCAGTCAAAACCGCACTGGTCATCAGCGCCTTGAAAAGACGTTTTGTCATGGTTTCCTCCCGTTTGACATGGCGGTTTGATCCGCCCATGCTTTGAGCAAATCCTCTGAACCTGACATCAACCTGTCACCCCCTCAAAACTTGGCGAAAAAGGCCCCCGGATGCGATTTCTGCTGATCGAAGATAACATGCAGCTGGCGGCCAATATCGTCGAGCGCTTGCAGCTGGATGGCCATGCAGTGGATCATGCCGACACGCTTGAGGCGGCGGATGATTTGATGGCGGTGGCGTCTTTTGATTTGATTTTGCTTGATATTATGTTGCCAGATGGCGATGGCAGGACATTTTTGGAACGCCACAGACAGGCCAAGGAACGGGTACCGGTGATTGTGGTCACGGCGCGTTCTGCGGTGTCAGATCGGGTTGGATTACTCGACCTTGGGGCGGATGATTATATCACCAAACCTTTCGATTTTTCCGAGCTTGAGGCGCGATGCCGGGCGGTTTTGCGGCGTCAGGGCGGGGCCGCTGACAACCAAAAGACCTATGAAGGGACGGTGCTTGATTCGGCCAGTGCCGAGCTTCGATTCGGGACCAAGGTGATTGCCCTTCGCAACCGAGAGTTGCGATTGCTGGAGGTGTTTTTCAACGCCCCCGGCCAGGTTTTTGCCAAATCACATCTGATGGACCGGCTGTTTTCATTGTCTGACGAGGCGTCGGAAAACGCGATTGAGGTCTATGTCGGGCGGCTGCGAAAACGGCTTGAGGGATCGGGAACGAGAATCGAAACCGTGCGCGGATTGGGCTATCGGATGGTGCCCGCGTGAAGGCGCATGGCTCGATCCGCAGACGGTTATTTTTTCAGCTAGCCGGGGTGGCGGCGATCCTGTCGTTGGTGTTCATTTTGGTGGTGCGCGGCGTGGCGGAACGCGCCGCCGAGGGCACGCAGGACGATATTTTGACCGCCTCGGCCACCGCCATCGCCGATAGTCTGCGCAGCGAAGGCGATGGTGTGACGCTCGACTTGCCATACTCGGCGCTGTCCATGCTGGGCACCATTAACCAAGATCGGGTATTTTACCGGGTTAGCGTCGCCGGAATGACCCTAACAGGGTATGAAGATTTGCCCCTGCCTGATCTGGTGCCATTGCTGGGTGCACGGGTGTTGACGACGCTGGAGTATCGTGGCGAAGCGGTGCGCATGGTGTCGGTGTCACGTCGGATCGGCCCGGCGACCAATGCGACAACCGCCGTAATCACCGTGGCGCAAACCCGCCTTGGGCTTGAGGCGATTTCACGACAAATCACCCTAACCGCGACCGGGGTTGGCCTTGTGTTTTTGCTTTTGGCAACGGCGCTTAGCCTTTGGGCGGCGAACTCAGCCCTTGCCCCGATCAGCCGGATGACAGGGTCAATGACCCGGCGCGGCCCCGGCGATTTGCGCCCGGTGCGGGCACAAACCCCAGAGGAACTGGTGCCTTTGGTAGAGGCGCTGAATTCATTCATGGGGCGGCTGCGCGCGTCCTTGTCGCGGACCGAAGATTTCATCACCGAGGCCGCGCACCGGGTGCGCACGCCTTTGGCCACGGTGCGCGCGCAGGCGGAGATCACCCATCGAAAGCTTAACAAACCAGAGCACAAACAAGCGATCCGCGAGATGATCCGGGCCATCGACGAAAGCTCCCGCTCGGCGGGGCAGATGCTTGACCATGCGATGGTGACCTTTCGCGCCGATAGTCTGGCGCGCGATGTGCTGGACCTGCGCGCGCTGGTCACCGAAACCTGTGACCGTTTGGGGCCAACTGCTGAGCTAAAGGATATTGCCGTGGATCGCGATTTGCCGCTTAACCCGGTGACCATTCAAGGCGACGGAATTTTGCTACAGGCGGCCATGCAGAACATTCTCGACAACGCCATCAAATATTCGCCGGACGAGAGCGATATTTCGGTGCGCCTGACGCAGGGCGATGTGATCCGGCTTGAAATTTCGGATCAAGGGCGTGGCTTTGGCGGGGCCGATCCGGAGCAAATCACCAAACGATACACGCGCGGCGGCAATGTTGGTGATGTTGTTGGGTCCGGTCTTGGGCTGACCATCGCGGATGAGGTGGCACGGGTGCATGGTGGGCGGTTGGAGATTGCAGAAAACGGGGACGGGGGCGGCGCATGCGTATCATTGGTTTTCTAATCGCGACCCTGATTGCGACGGTGGTTCAGGCCTTTGAAATCGAGGATCAACGGTTTTACCGAGCCGAGCCTGAATTATCGGTTTTGCGGGTGATTTCCACTGCGGATTTGGCAGTTTTTGAACCGGTGTTGCAGGCTTTTCAAACCGCCTATCCGGGTGTCAGCATTGATTATACCGTCACCGGAACATCGGATGTGATGCAAGCGATCTATGATGAAGGTGCGGGCTTTGACGTGGCGATTTCCTCGGCGATGGATTTGCAAACCAAGCTGGCCAATGACGGCTATGCGGTGACTTATAAACCGGCAATTGTGAACCTTCCTGCTTGGGCAACATGGCGCGACCAGCTTTTTGCCTTTACCCAAGAGCCGGCGGTTTTGGTGGTGTCGGACGCGTTTTTTGGCAAAGGCGAAGCCCCACGCAACCGCGATGATCTCATCGCCATGCTGCGCGACAGCCCAGAGCGGTTTGATGGCAAAATCGGCACCTATGATGTGCGTCGATCCGGGTTTGGATACTTGATGGCCACCCAAGACAGCCGCAATTCCGAGGCGTTTTGGCGTCTGATGGAGGTAATGGGGCGTTTGAATGCACGGCTTTATTGTTGTTCGAGCGACATGATCCGCGATGTGGCCGAGGGGCGGCTCGCCTTGGCGTATAACGTTCTGGGGAGCTATGCGGAGGCACAGGCGGTCGATATGCCGGGGTTCCACATTGTGGAAATGAGCGATTTCACCAATGTCATGTCACGCACCGCGCTAATCCCGGCAACAGTCGAAAATGAAGACGGCGCGCGCGCGATGATTGATTTCTTGCTAAGCTACAACCAGCGCCCCGATTTGATCGCGGCCACCGGGTTGCCCGCAATCGACAGCGCTTCGTTTCAATCCAATACTGCGCTGCGTCCCATTCGGTTTGGACCGGGGCTTTTGGTGTTTTTGGATCAACTCAAGCGCGCCAGTTTCCTGCGCAACTGGGAGAGTTCGCTGGAGCAGAGATAGGTTGATGCAGGAGGGGCCAGCCCCTCTTGCCGCAAGCGGCAATTCACTCCGGGATATTTGGGGAAAGAAGAAGCGAAGGGGCCTGTGGTTGTGATTTAGGCGGGATGCCTTTGGGGCGCGGGGCGCATTTGGCCACGGTGGCAGGATTGGACGTTTTCCGAGGTTGGAGCGAAATACCTGCGCAGAACCGCAAGACTAGCCGCGGGGTCACAATCTCCGCACATGAAAATGTCGATGGCGGCAAAGCCATGTTCGGGCCATGTGTGGATCGAGATATGGGATTCCGCCAAAAGCGCCACGCCGGTGAACCCGGCCCGATCGCCAAAATCATGGAGATTGATGTCAAGCACCACCGCCCTCGCCACCCTTGCGGCGCGATGAAGAACGGCGTGGACCGGGGCGGGATCGTGGAGATGATTGGCCCCCCAGAAATCAACCAACATGTGATGGCCCAACGTGGGGGCGGCAGAGATTTGGGTCACTTTGTGCCTCAACGCAAAAGGGCGGGACATCCCCGCCCTTTCAACGCTATGGAGCCAATGCCCGGAAAACAAGACAGGCTTTCCAGACTTTAGGGTAGCGGGATGAACTCTTGATCATCACCGGGAGGCAGATGAAAGCGGCCATCTTGCCAATCCCCCTTGGCCCACGCCTGTTTTGCTTCTTCGATGCGCTCTTGACTTGAGGCAACGAAATTCCACCAAATATGGCGCGGACCATTGAGCGTTGCGCCACCAAGCAGCATGAGCCGCGCGCCCTGATCTCCGGCGGTGACCGTGATGGCGTCACCAGGGCGAAAGACCATCATTTGACCGGCGTCAAAGCTTTGCCCCGCCACGGAAATGGCCCCTTGGGTCACGTAAATCCCGCGATCTTCGTGATCATCCGGAAGCGGAAGTTTGGCGCCGGGTAAAAGCGTAGCATCGGCATAAAACATGTCGGAATAGCTTCGCGCGGGGGCCTTTTCACCCCACGCATTACCAAGGATCAGACGCACTTCTTTGCCCTCCCCTTCCAGAAAGGGCAGCGCGTCTTTTCCATGGTGTTCAAACGTCGCGTCGGTGTCTTCGTGTTCATCGGGAAGGGCGATCCAAGTTTGAATACCAAACAGCGAATGGCGGGTGTTGCGGGTGGCGGCACTTGTGCGTTCCGAATGGGTGACACCGCGCCCCGCCGTCATCAGATTGACCTCGCCGGGATAGATCATCTGATGTGCGCCGGTGCTGTCGCGATGTTCGAACTCACCTTGGTAAAGATAGGTGACCGTCGAGATGCCGATATGGGGGTGCGGGCGCACGTCGATGCCGCCCTCGGTGATGAATTCGGCGGGGCCCATTTGATCAAAAAAGATAAAGGGGCCAACCATTTGACGACGGGCCGAAGGCAGCGCACGACGGACCTCAAACCCGCCCAAGTCGCGCGCGCGGGGGATGATGAGGGTTTCGATGTCATCCACCTGACCTGCATCGGGGTGATGGGGTTCAATTGCGGGGTTCCAGCTCATTTTTCGTCTCCTATGCGTCGAGGTCAAAGAGGAGGAAAGCCGCGTCCTCATCGGCGGTTAGGGTCAATTCCGGCTCTTGTATCAATGCAAACCCGTCGCCTGTCGTCAATTTTTGACCATGGGCTGTCACCTGGCCCGAGATCATCTGAAGCCACATGCCCCGCCCATCGCTCAACGGCAGCTGCACGTTTTGACCAGCGTCGAGTTGACCGGCATAGAGGTCAACATCACGATGCACGGTCAAAGCGCCGTCCCGCCCATCCCGCGCCGCGATGAGGCGGAAATTCCCGTCGAGATCATCAAAATGACGCTGTTCATAGCTAGGTTTTAGACCTTGTGCCTCGGGCGAAATCCAAATTTGCAAGAAATGCACCGGATCGGTTTGCGACGCGTTAAATTCACTATGGGTGACCCCGGTCCCGGCGCTCATCCGTTGCAGATCACCGGGGCGAATGATCGAACTTTCCCCCATTGAATCGCGATGCTCCAGCGCGCCGGACACAACCCAAGTGAGGATTTCCATATCCTCATGTGGGTGGGTATCGAAACCGCGCGCAGCGGCAACCCGGTCATCATTAATCACCCGCAATGGGCCAAACCCCATGTGATTTCGGTCGTAGTATTGGCCAAAGGAAAAGCTGTGACGGCTTTTGAGCCAGCCAAAATCAGCGAGGCCCCGGTCGTCGGCATGTCTGATCTGATACATTGGATATCTCCTGAGGTGGGTACTCTCCACCGTATGGTTGATCTTGTCTTCGCTCCAAATTAATGTCATATGACATTATATCAATTGATCATGCTTGCGCCGAAAGCGTGCGTAAATGCAGAGGGTTCAAACCATGACCATAGCCGCGTCCAAAGCCCAGCTCCCGATAGGAAGTTTGCTCCATCATTTGGCGCGCCGGTTCGAAACTGAAACCAGCGCCGCATTATGCGACATCGATCTTCCACTTCGAGAGTTTTCGACATTGATCAGGCTGGCGGTTGAGCCGGGGCAAAGCCAAAAGGAATGTGCCGCACAGCTGGGGTTTGACGTCAGCACCTTCGGTCGGATGGTTGATCGAATGGCGGCCCACGGCCTAATTGAACGGCGCGATATGCCCGGGGACCGACGCAGCAAGGCGTTGTTTTTGCTCCCCAAAGGAGAGACCCGGCTGCAGCAGGGGCAAACCCTTGTTTTAGAAGTGGAAAACCAGATTTTGGCCGCGATATCCAACACGCAACGGGCAGCACTACGCTTATGTCTTGAACGCACACTTGGGAGCTAAATCATCGTGACATGTCCGGTCTAGAACTGTCATCTTTTTAAATTTCAACGCCCCAAAATGTTCCGAGAAAGGCGCCTATGCAAGGATATCCTTAAGGTTTTCAGGGTTAGGCCTTAGAATATGACGCAAGCACAAAAACCCGCCGCAAAATCCTTTTTGTCAATCAAATCGGCCCTGCTGGCCATTGTGTTGTTTGCCAGCGCCGCAATGTTTGGTCAGATTGGCCTGTCAGAGTATGCAAATTTTACGCGGGCGAAAATGCAAGCAGATGTTCAAATCAGCTCTGCTCTGAACGAAGCACTCAACCAGCTTCAAATTTCATTTCTGCAAGCAAGGCGCGCTGAGAAGGACTTCTTGTTGCGCCGTGATCTAAAATATGTTGAGCGCCATACAGGCATTATGGAAGACGTTCGACGAGATTTGACAACTGTTGAAGACTTGATGTTTCAGCTTGGTGAAGACCAAAGCAACGTCGAAAAACTTTCCCAAGCGACAGACACTTACACAAACGGATTTGCAAGTCTGGTCGCAAGCCACCAGAGCTTGGGCTTAGACGAAAACTCGGGCCTTCAAGGTCGCCTTCGCAAGGCTGTGAAAGATGTTGAAAGCAGCATCAAAGACAATAACCACCCGGAAATGCATGTCAAAATCCTTATGATGCGTCGCCATGAGAAGGATTTCATCCTAAGGGTCGATACGAAATATAAGGACCGTTTGGACGCCCGCGTCGCAGAATTTCAACTATTCCCATTCAGTATGTTTGAAAGCTCGGGGCAACACCAAGAGATCAACAACCTTGTGCTGACCTATCAAACGTCCTTTGCCGAATTTGTAACAGGCACCTTTCAAGAACAAGATTTGAGGCGCGTGCTTTCAAATAGCTTTGCCTTGACACAACCCATTTTCGACGAAATCCGTGGTTTTGCAGACACCAAAATCAGCTCAATATCCGAGGCGGCTATGACAAGCGACCAGAGGTTTCGCCGCGATGCATTGATTGTAGGGGGGATTGGGGCAATCGCCTTTTTGATCATTGCGATGCTGCTGAGTAATGCGATCTCAGGGCCATTAAAGCGCTTGAGTATCACATTGACAAAAATGATGTCAGGCGACTTTTCAGAACCGTTGAAGCAATCGCGTATCATCGAAATTTCGTCCATCACAAACGCGGTTGAAGAATTTCGAGCGGGCGAAATTCAGAAAGCTGAACTCACCACGGAGTTGACAACTGTCATTGAAAGCTGTGCCAATGGCGACTTTTCTAAACGCATCAGTGTTTCGGACAAAAATGTCGGTTTTCAAGAGCTTGTCGAAGGTGTCAATGCCATTGGCGACGTCACTGAAAGAGGGCTTGGCGATGTTCTAGAGGTCTTGCAGAACATTGCCGATGGCGATCTCACCCAGCATATGCCCAGCGGTCATAACGGTGTGTTCGAAGACATTTCGTCGGCAGTTGATAACCTGACTCACAATCTTCGCGGCATGGTTGCACAACTCGCAAATAGCAGCCAATTGTTGCGGACAACCTCGGATAAAATTGCCTCAGCGACTGAGGAGGCGTCCCGGCGGGGCGAAGTCAACGCAGCTTCGCTGGAAGAAACTGCAGCGGCGCTGAGCACCTTGGATGATTCAGTCCGCAACTCGGCCGAGTTTTCAACCCATGCAAAGGAATTCGTCGTCGAGGCCCAAAACTTGGCCCAAAACACGGTCGATATAGCCGATCGCACCATAGCGGCGATGGCCAGAATAGAGGAAACATCCGGCAAGATCTCTGGCATTACCAATATGATCGAGGAAATATCTTTCCAAACCAACCTTTTGGCTCTTAACGCAAATGTCGAAGCGGCGCGCGCCGGCACGGCTGGCAAAGGGTTTTCTGTTGTTGCATTGGAAGTCGGGCAGCTTGCTCAGCAAGCGGCTGATGCGGTTCAAGACATTAACAATTTGATCGCCGAGAGCAGCGTAGAGATCACAAATGGTGTGAATTTGGTCAAAGAAACCGGCGCGGCCCTTCAAACCATTCGGGGGTCTGTCGACAAAGCCGCAGACAAGGTGAATGAAGTGTCTACGTCGACTGGCGAGCAGTCTGTTTGGCTCTCTGAACTCAGCACCACGGTGTTGAAACTGGACAAGGATTCTCAACAAAATTCGGCCATGCTAACAAATACGTCGGATGCAGGTCATACCTTGTTGTCCGAAGCTAGCAATCTTGTCCAAGCGACGAAGGGTTTTGTCATAGTCTCCCCCACCAGCCCCGGCGAAATTGATGACGCGTTTCGAAAAAGCGCGTAACGCAACCTAGCCGCCGCTCAACCCTTTTAAGATCGGGCAATCGGGCCGCCCGTCACCGGAGCACTCTTGCGCCAAGTGACTAAGGGTGGCGTGCATGGCTTGCAGATCAGTGATCTTGGCTTCGATATCGGCCAAATGCTTTTGGGCAACTGCTTTAACATCCGAGCTGGCGCGGGTTTCGTCTTCGTATAGCGCCAACAAGGTGCGACAGTCGTTGATTGTAAACCCCAAGGCCCGTGCCCGGCCCAAAAATGTCAATTTGTGCAGGTCGCTATCGCGAAAAACCCGGTAGCCATTGCTGTCACGCAGCGGATCCACCAACCCGATTTCTTCGTAGTACCGTATGGTTTTTGCCGGCAATCCGATACGCTTGGCAACATCTCCTATTGTCAGGTTCATATCCGCGCCTCCCTGTTTTCACCGCTCTGCGCCAACGTCTCAGTCGGTTTCACATCAGAAATATCATGATGCTCGGTCGCTGAGGGCACCCACCGCAATCGCAGCGCATTTGATAGCACAAAGACCGAGCTAAGCGCCATGGCTCCAGCGGCCAAAACCGGTGATAACATCATTCCGAACGCAGGATACAACGCCCCAGCGGCCACAGGGATCAACACGATGTTGTAGCCAAACGCCCAAAACAGGTTTTGGCGAATATTGCGCATTGTGCGCGCCGACATATCAAACGCATTCACCACCCCCGACAATTCACCCGAAATCAAAACCACATCGGCGGCCTCGATTGCGATATCGGTCCCCGTACCAATCGCAATGCCGATGTCCGCGCTGGCCAAAGCGGGGGCATCATTGATGCCATCCCCCACGAAAGCCAGCTTACCCTCTTGGCGCAACCCATTGAGTGCAGTGATTTTTCCGTCCGGACGCACTTCGGCCACCACGGTGTCAATCCCAAGCTCATCGGCAATTGCATTGGCGGTGCCTTGATTGTCACCGGTGATCATCGCCACGCGAAGCCCCATGCCCTTTAATGCCCGGATCGCCGCCGGTGTGCCGGGTTTGATCGGATCGGCCACGGCAAACAGCGCCGCAACATGTCCATCTACCGCCGCATAGAGCGGCGAGTTACCTTTGTCGCCGAGCGCCGTGCCTTGGTCTTGTAGGGTGCCTAAATCGATGCCCTTAGACTGCAAAAACCGGTCAGCCCCCACATGAACCAAATGGCCATCAACTTGGGCCGACACGCCATAGCCGGTTTCCGAAACAAACTCTGTGACCGCAAACAATGGCACGTTTTGAGCATTTGCAGCGCGGGAGATCGCCCCGGCAATCGGGTGTTCGGACAGGGTTTCGACCGACGCCGTAAGGGACAAAACACGCGATGTGTCAAACCCCGACGCAGGCAGGATGTGAACGAGTTCAGGACGCCCAGCCGTCAGTGTTCCGGTCTTGTCGAATGCTACGGTTTTCACGTTTTGCAAGGATTGCAACGCATCGCCTTTGCGAAACAACACCCCCATCTCGGCGGCGCGGCCTGTCCCGACCATAATAGATGTTGGGGTGGCCAACCCCATCGCACAGGGGCAGGCAATAATCAAAACGGCGACCCCTGCTACCAAGGCATGGCTAAGCGCCGGGGATGGCCCGAAAAGCAACCATACCGCAATGGTCACAACAGCAGCGAGCATAACCACGGGTACGAACCACATTGTGATACGATCCACCGCCCCTTGAATGGGCAGCTTGGCCCCTTGCGCTTGTTCAACCATGGCAACGATCTGCGCCAGCATGGTGTCTTTGCCTACTTTGGTGGCCTGAAAGACCAATGCGCCGGCACCATTGATTGTACCGCCAACAACGCTTGCACCTGTGGTCTTTTCAACCGGGATAGGTTCACCGCTGATCATGCTTTCATCAACAAAGGATGTGCCAGTCAAAACCGTCCCATCCGTGGCGATTTTCTCACCCGGACGGGTGTGAATTTCATCTCCGACAATAATCTCATCGATTGGCAATTCGATAACATCATCACCGCGCGACACCCGAGCCGTTTTGGCGCGCAATCCAATCAGCTTGCGAATGGCACTGCCGGTTCGCCCTTTGGCACGCGCTTCTAACCAGCGGCCTAAAAGGATTAACACAACAATCACCGCTGCCGCTTCAAAGTATACGTGATTGGCCCCTTCAGGAAGGAGGCCCGGCACGAAGGTTGCCACGACAGAAAACCCATAGGCCGCGGCCGTTCCCAAGGCGACCAGAGAATTCATGTCCGGCGTCCCCTTGAGCAATTGAGGGATGCCGGTTCGGTAAAAACGCAAACCGGGGCCAAAGAGAACAGCGCTTGTTAGGACAAACTGTAACACGCGGCTGGTTTGAACGCCGATGGTTTGATTGACCCAGTGATGCATCGCCGGGAACATGTGCCCGCCCATTTCGATCACAAAAACCGGAAAAGCCAAGAGCGCCGCGATCAGTGTGAGCTGTCCCAGGCGAGAGACCTCATCCTCTGCGCCATTCCCTTGCGGCGGGGTCGCATCGGTTTTGACCTGAGCCGGATACCCCATTTCCGTCACCAATCGGGCCAGTTCTGTCGGGCTTGTTGTGCCAGGAACAAAGCGAATGGTTGCAGTTTCGGTGGCTAAGTTCACATGCGCGTCGGCCACGCCGGGCAACGCGGACAACCCGCGCGCAACCCGTCCGGAACAAGACGCACAGGACATCGAGGAAATCGCCAGAGTGGTTTCGCCGAGACGGGCGGGGTATCCGGCTGTGTCCAGTGTTTTGGTCAATCCCGCCAGGTCGGCCGGGGTCTGATACGTCACATACACGCTTTTGGATGCAAGGTTGACCGAAGCGTCGGTCACGCCGTCGGCCGCCAACAAAGCGCGTTCGACCCGGCCCGCGCAAGACGCGCAAGACATGCCGGACACCGGCAAGGTGATAGTGTGTGATGTGGTCATGGTGCACCTTGGATTGCAGCCCGAGTATGGGCTTCCTTTGACTGGAAGGTAGGGCTTCCTGTCACTGGAAGGTCAAGGGTCAAAACGCCGCGTTCCGAGTGGGAACACCACCGAGATGGCACATTTTCGCTTTGACCACTTCCGTAGGCTGTATTTTTACCCACGTATGTTATGGCAATGCGCAGACAGAGAAAGACCCTGCCCATGATCGCCCCCCTGCCCTCTGGCCCTTTTCGTTTCATTGCCTTGGATGTCGAAACCGCCTGCGGCCAAGCGGCCAGCATCTGTCAAATCGGTTTGGCCTGTGTCGATCACAGAAATCAGGTTCGCAGCTACGTCACCTATGTCGACCCTGAAACCCGCTTTGATGCGTTCAATATTCAACTGCACGGGATTGGGCCTGAAACCGTAGCAGGAGCCCCGACTTTTCCACAAATCTGGGGTCATCTTTTGCCGTTTCTGACGCCTTATCACCTTGTCCAGCATAGCAAATTCGACAGCAAAGCGATTGCTGCGTCTTGTCGTCAATACAGATTGCCCAGCCCCGACCTAAGTTGGAGCGACAGTGTCCGGATTGCACGTGCCGCTTGGCCCGAGTTCAAAGGAAATGGCGGGCACGGGCTTGGCCATTTAAAAACGGCGCTTGATCTAGAATTTACCCATCACGACGCTGGCGAAGATGCGCGCGCCTCGGCCGAGGTTGTGTTGCTTGCCGAAGAGCGCCTTGGGCAACCCTTTGAAACCATAGCGCAAACACGCAACAAGGCGCAGCTCTCGCTTCCTTTGTAGATAGGCGTCATTTCTACTTAGCTCCACCATTGTGGAGCTCGATTTGACGCATCTATTTTTGGGGCGAAAGTGCATGGTTCAGGGCCGATTTAGGCGGATCACCCCGGGCGCAACCCGGTTTCCACCAAAAGCCCTTTGCGCTTGGCCTCGTAGTAGTAGCCTTTGGCGTACCACAGGATAGCCGCGTCCGGATCACCGTCCGCCACAAGATAGGCCCCTTTGAGATATTTCAGCGCAAATTCAAGGTTGGTTTCCGCGTCCAACAAACCTTCGGCGGAGCCTTGATAGCCCATGGTTCGGGCCGTCTGCGGCAGGATTTGAAACAACCCGTAGTACGGGCCGTTGCGCGCCCAAGGCCGATGGGTGCTTTCACGAATGGCAAGGCGGTGAACCAAGCTACGCGGCAGATCATAGTGATCCGCCCATGTGTTGATCTGCGACCGCAATTCCGGCGTTTCATTAGGATAAAGCGGGGGGTTATAAGGGGTTGGTGCCAGAGCAGGGACGGGCTCTGGCACCGATTGGGACATACTTGGTGCGTTGGAACATGCGGTTAGAACCAAGGCACCGACCAAGAACACGTGAGGGTACATAAGCTGACCATAGGTCATCTTTGATCCTGTTTCAGTCAGCGGTTTTTGGCTGAGCCGTTCCTTGCCGATTGTGCCGGAAAGACCCGTTAGCCCCAAGACATCCCGCCAGTGTTTGACCGGCAAGATGGCAGGGCAAACGGTCGCTCTTAGGCGGCGTCGAAATCCAGAACGAGCTTGTCCGTCGTCGGACGTGCTTGACAGGCAAGCGTAAAGCCCGCCTCCATCTCCCATGGTTCCAACGAATAGTTGGTGGCCATTTCCGCGGAACCTTCGACGACCTTGCAACGGCAGGTACAGCACATGCCGCCCTTGCAGCTAAAGGGCAGTTCCAACCCTTGGCGAGCGGCGGCAGAGACAACGTCATCATCTTGTGCCTCGACCTGAAAGGCGCGGCGGGCACCATCCAAAACCACCTCAACCGTCACTCCGGCTTCGGCGGCGGCTTGGGCCGCAGCTGAGCGTTCGGGGCGGGACCCCTCTTCGGTGTAGAACAGCTCGTGATGGACCTTGTCCGATGCCACGGTATCGTCCAGCGCGGCGGTGACGTTTTCAATCATCTCCCCCGGACCACAAAGGAAGACGCCATCCGCACCAGCCAGATCAATGGCCCCAGCCTTCGACAGCGCCATCACCTTGTCGCCATCAATGCGCCCATTAAGCAAGGCCACATCCTGTGGTTCGCGGCTAAGTACGTGGATCAGGGTGAACCGGTCAACGTAGCGATCTTTGAGATCATCCAAGGCATCGCGGAACATAATCGTGCCGCTGTTGCGGTTGCCATAGATCAGCGCGACCTCGGCCCCCTGCTCTAGCGCCTGCGCAGCAATCGAGACCATTGGAGTGATACCAGATCCCGAGGCGATCAGCACAACCTTGCCCTCACCTTTGTAGGTAAACCGGCCTTCGGGTTGCATAACCTGAAGGCTATCGCCGGGTTTAAGCGATTGTGCAAAGGTGGAAAACACCCCGCCAACGACCTGCTTGATACCAACGGTCAGCGGCGCACCGGGGGCCGAGGCGATGGAATAGCTGCGACGCGTGTCGGCCCCATCTACATCGGCACGTAGGGTCAGGTATTGACCGGGCGCAAATAGAAACGCCTCGGCGGCGGTGTCAGGCACGTCAAAAGAAACGGCTACCGCATTCTCGCCCTCGGGGCGGATGGCGGCAATTTTCAGATCATGAAACATGCATCTCTCCTCAGATACATTTGAAATAATCGAAGGGTTCGGCGCAGGCTTTGCACTGGTAATGTGCCTTGCAGGCAGTCGAACCAAATTCGCTGATACGCTGGGTGTTTTGGCTTCCACAGCGTGGGCATGTGACCTCGGGGGCCGAAAACAGCGCGGCCTTGCCATGCCCATCTTGGGGCGGAGCAATTCCGAACTTGCGTAGCTTGTCTCGGCCTTCGGACGTAATCCAATCGGTGGTCCAAGCGGGCGATAACACCCGCTCGATCCGCGCCTCAAACCCAGCGTCGCGCAAGGCGGCCTCGATCGACAACTCGATTGCCAAGGTCGCCGGGCAGCCCGAATAGGTCGGGGTGACTTGCGCCACCGCCACGCCGTCTTGCATCTGCACATCGCGCAAAATGCCCAGATCGGCGACGGTCACACAAGGCACTTCAGGGTCGGGCACCGCCGCCGCGGCCTCCCATGCCACCTGTCTGGTGTCGGTTGCGATCACCAAACCGCGCCCGGATGCGCCCGCGCCAAGACCTGCATCTCGGCAAGCATGTGACCCAAAGCTTCGCCGTGAATGCCGTTTCGGCCACCGGTCTGTGCATAGCGCACCTCGGGCATTTCCAGATTTGCTTCGGCAAAGACACCCGCAACCGTGGCCTCCCACGCCGGGCGGATCGACGCGCGGCTTGGCAACGCGTCCTCGCCCTCGGCAGCGCCCTCTTCGAAAAGCTCGCCGGTATAGCGGTGCAATTCATCAACCGCATCGCGCATTTTGGCGGCGCTTTCTTCGGTGCCATCGCCCAAGCGGATCACCCACTCACCCGCATGGCGAATGTGATAGGCCATTTCCTTCACAGCCTTGCCAGCGACACCGGCGATCACCGCGTCGGAACTATTGGCAGCGGCTTGCCAATAGGGCTCCATGAAGGCGGCAAAATAGAATTGGCGCAACATGGTGACCGCAAAATCACCGTTCTCGCGTTCCACCAAAAGGCAATTGCGATACTCGCGTTCGCCGCGTGTATAGGCCAACACGTCTTCGTCCCGGCCCTGCCCTTCAAGCTTGCCGGCATGGTCGTACAACACCCGGGCAGTCCCAATCAGGTCCAGCGCCATGTTCGGCATGGCAAGGTCTTCTTCCAACATCGGCGCATGACCGCACCATTCCGAAATCCGATGGCCAAGCACCAGATGATCATCGGCCAGCTCTAACACCGCATCAAACAGGGCCATTACATATGCCCCACTTCTTCGGGGATGTCGTAAAACGTTGGGTGGCGGTAAATCTTGTCACCTGTTGGCTCAAAGTTTTCTTCTGCCTGATCGGGGTCGCTTGCAACGATCTGTGACGACCGTACAACCCATATCGACGTGCCTTCGCTGCGACGGGTGTACACGTCACGCGCGGCATTTAGCGCCAAAACCTCATCCGCGGCATGAAGCGACCCAACATGTTTGTGGCTCAACCCGTTGCGTGGCCGAATGAATACTTCCCAGAGTGGCGTTTCGTTTGCCATGACCTCTATCCTCTTCCCAAATTCTATAATCGACGGCGTGTGATGCCGCTGCGGGATGGCGGGTGGGGTGTCGTGTTTACACGCACGTCACCCAGCCATCTCAAATTCACTCAGCCGCCTGCATGCGGGCCTCGCGCTTGACGGCATGTGCCAATGCGGCCTCACGGACCCAAGCACCGTCATCCCAAGCTTTCTTGCGCGCTTTGACCCGGTCACGGTTCATCACACCGTCGCCTTTGACGACACGCCAAAACTCATCCCAATCGATCGGGCCGTGATCATATCCGCCCTTTTCATCGTTCCATTTCAGGTCCGGATCAGGCAGCGTCAGGCCAAGGAACTCTGCTTGCGGCACGGTCGCGTCAATGAATTTCTGACGCAGTGCATCATTCGAGAAGCGTTTGATTTTCCATTCCATCGACTGTTCGGAATGGGCGCTATCCGCATCATGTGGGCCAAACATCATCAAGGATGGCCACCACCAGCGGTTCAATGAATCCTGCGCCATGTCGCGCTGCTCTTTGGTGCCCCGCGCCAAATACATGACAATCTCATAACCCTGACGCTGGTGGAAACTCTCTTCCTTACACACCCGGATCATCGCCCGCGCATAGGGCCCAAAGGAACACCGGCACAGCGGGATTTGGTTCATGATCGCCGCGCCATCCACCAGCCAGCCAATGGTGCCCATGTCCGCCCAGCTCAACGTTGGATAGTTGAAGATCGACGAATATTTCGCCTTCCCGCTCAAAAGTTCCTCGGTCATCTGTTCCCGGCTCACGCCCAGCGTTTCAGCCGCTGAATAGAGGTAAAGCCCGTGCCCACCCTCATCCTGCACCTTGGCCAACAGCGCGGCCTTGCGGCGTAGTGACGGCGCGCGGGTGATCCAATTGCCCTCAGGCAGCATGCCAACAATCTCGGAATGCGCGTGCTGGCCAATCTGGCGCACCAATGTCCGCCGATACCCTTCCGGCATCGGATCATTGGGTTCAATTTTCTCTTCTGCGTCGATGCGTTTTTGAAACGCATCCAGAAACTCTTGAGTTTCCTCAGTAGATCCGTCTGCACCGATCAATCCCTGGGAGTACATGCGGCTTTCCTCCTAAACCTTCCTCGATAGGATATGTTACGAAATCCAATCTGAAAAGCATTTTTCGTAACACTTGCAACGAAACCTGTTTCAGGCCACCTATGTCCTATGACCAAAACACTTTTTTCTTTGGGCCATGGCTACACCGCCAGCGCTCTCGCCCGCCGATTGATCCCACAAGGCTGGCGCGTGCTCGGAACGATACGCGACCCAAACAAAGCTGATTCTGTCCGCGCCCAAGGCGTCGAGCCGGTTCTTTGGACGCCCAAAGACATGACCGCGGCTTTGGACCAAGCCAGCCATGTGTTGATTTCTGCCGGGGCGGATGACGCGGGCGATCCAACGCTCAACACAATTGGGACCGACATAGAAACCCGCGCAAAGGCGCTGACTTGGGTCGGGTATCTATCGACAACCGGCGTCTATGGCGATCACGATGGGGCCTGGGTGGATGAAACCACCGCCCTCACCCCGTCGACGCATCGAGGTGACATCCGGGTCGCCGCCGAAGCCGCATGGCAATCCATCCCCGACCTGCCGCTCCATATCTTTCGCCTCGCCGGGATTTACGGCCCCGGTCGCGGACCGTTCGCCAAGGTGCGCGCAGGAACGGCGCGGCGCATTATCAAAAAGGATCAAGTGTTTTCCCGCATCCATGTGGATGACATTGCCCAGGTTCTTGCGGCTTCGATCAACGCCCCAAACCCCGGCGCAATCTACAACGTCTGCGACAATGATCCGGCCCCGCCGCAAGACGTCATCGCCTATGCCGCCGAACTATTGGGCCTGCCGCTCCCCGAAGAGGTCGACTTTGAAACCGCCAATCTGTCGCCCATGGCGCGAAGCTTTTACGCGGAAAACAAGAAAGTCTCAAACACCCGGATCAAAGAAGAGCTGGGTGTCGATTTGCTTTATCCGGACTACAAAAGCGGTTTGACGGCGCTGCTTCGATCCGAAACACCATGAGTTTTATCAACTCGCTTCTGTCCTTGTTCCACCTATTCACGCTTTGGCGACTGCGTCGGCATATTCGCAAAACATACCCGAACGCTATCGACACGATCATGCAAGACCAAAGCCTCGGCGAACGACTAGGTGGATGGCCATTTCCGAACTGGTTCAATGAAATGAGCCACATCCAATGGCTCAGCATCACGGCACCTCAACGGCTCCCCGTCTACATCCTTGGGGATGATTTTGTGATCAAAAGGGTCAAACGCCTGCGTAGCAGTTTCACTCTGGCGATCCATGCAATGCTCGGCGTTGCCGTTATGAGCTTGCGCTCTTAGGCGCGTTTGTCCAACACCTCGACACCCAAAACGTTGAGCACCTTGGCTTCGATATGTTCGGCATTCATCGCAGCGACATCATACATCGCCTTGGGGCTGGCTTGATCGATGAAGGTATCGGGCAAAACCATCGAACGATATTTCAGCCCGCGATCAAATACGCCCTCGTCCGCCAAAAGTTGGGCCACATGGCTGCCAAAGCCGCCAACCGCACCCTCTTCGATGGTGATCAACGCCTCGTGCTCTCGTGCGAGGCGTAGGATCATGTCGCGATCCAGCGGTTTGGCGAAACGGGCGTCGGCAACGGTGGGTTTGATCCCGCGCGCCTCAAGCGCCTCACAAGCCTTAAGGGTTTCACCCAATCGCGTTCCAAAGCTCAGGATCGCAACGCGCGCGCCTTCTTGGATCATCCGGCCCTTGCCGATTTCCAAGACTTCGCCGCGTTCGGGCATATCCACGCCTTCACCTTCGCCACGCGGATAGCGAAAGGCAATTGGCCCGTCATCATGGGCCGCCGCCGTCGCCACCATGTGACATAGCTCGGCCTCATCCGCCGCCGCCATCACCACCATGCCCGGCAGGTTGGCCATATAGGCAATGTCATAAGATCCGGCATGTGTCGCGCCATCGGCGCCCACCAGTCCGGCGCGATCAATCGCAAAGCGAACGGGCAAACGTTGGATCGCGACATCATGCACAACTTGATCATATCCACGCTGCAAAAACGTCGAATACATCGCACAAAACGGCTTCATCCCACCCGCCGCGAGGGCCGCGCAAAAGGTCACGCCGTGTTGCTCGGCAATCCCAACGTCAAACGTTCGGCTAGGATAGCGTTCGGCAAATAGATCAAGCCCGGTGCCATCCGGCATCGCCGCCGTGATCGCACAAATGCGTTGATCATCAGCGGCTTGCTTGATCAGCTGGTCGGCAAAAACCTTGGTGTAACTTGGCGCATTTGACGGTGACTTGTGCTGTTTTCCGGACACCACATCAAATTTAGCACGGGCATGTCCCTTGTCGGGCGCGTGTTCCGCGTGGGCATAACCCTTGCCCTTTTTGGTGACGATATGCAGCAAGATCGGCCCGGTGGCGCGGGCGTGCAGGGTCTGCAGAACCGGCAAAAGCTGATCCATATCGTGGCCATCAATCGGCCCGACGTAGCTAAAGCCTAGCTCTTCGAACAAAGTTCCGCCAAGGGCCATGCCTTTGAGCATTTCTTTGGCCCGTTTCGCCCCTTCCCGGAAGGGTTCCGGCAACAAGCTTACCGCGCCTTTGGCAGCGGCCTTGAAATCTTGCAAGGGTGCTTCGGAATAGAGCCGCGTCAGGTAAGACGACAGCGCGCCGGTGGGTTGGCCAATCGACATTTCATTGTCGTTCAGCACCACAAACATGCGCTTTTTCAGGTGCCCGGCGTTGTTCATCGCCTCAAAGGCCATGCCGCCGGTCATCGCGCCATCGCCGATCACCGCAATCGCGTCACCGTGGCCCGTGGCGCTATGCCCGCCCAAATCGGCGGCAACCTTGAAGCCCAAAGCCGCGCTGATCGAGGTTGAACTATGCGCCGCGCCGAACGGGTCATAGGGGCTTTCGCTCCTCTTGGTAAAGCCGGAAATACCGCCCTCTTGGCGGATGGTTTTCATCCGATCGCGTCGCCCGGTCAGGATTTTATGCGGGTAACATTGGTGCGACACATCCCAGATGATCTTGTCCTGTGGGGTATCAAACACGGCGTGCAAGGCGACGGTCAATTCGACCACTCCAAGCCCCGCGCCCAAATGGCCACCGGTTTCGGAGACCGTCGAAATTGTCTCGGCTCGCAATTCATGCGCCAGCCGTGTCAGCTCTGCATCAGAGAACTTTTTGAGGTCGGCGGGCACATGCACGCGATCCAAAAGCGGGGTTTCTGGCTTGGTTGACATGGCTGCCTCCGGGGTGGCGTTAGGTACGTCGCGAGATAACGAAGCGCGCCGCTTCTCGCAAGCATTCGGCATCATCACCGTAAACAGATAGCGCATCACAGGCCTGGGTCACCAGATCAGAAGCGCGGCTTTTCGCCCCGTCTAGACCAAGGTGGGAGACAAATGTCGCCTTGCCACGTCCCGCATCCTTGCCCACGGCCTTGCCCATTTCGGCGGCGTCACCCTCAACATCCAAGACATCGTCCCAGATTTGAAAGGCAAGGCCGAGAGCATCGCCATATTCTTTTAGTTCACCGCCGCGAACCGGTTTCCCATTTTGACCAGCCATCACCGCCCCTGCAGTCGCAGACCACGTGATCAACGCGCCGGTTTTACCCGCTTGCAGCTGGGTGATGTCATCCAAACTAAGCGGGGTGTCGGCAATTTCAGCCGCCATATCCATTTCCTGACCGCCCACCATACCGCAAACGCCGGCAGCAACAGAAAGGTCGAAACACAGTTTCAAGCGCTGTTCCGCTGAACAGTCTACCGAATAAAGTAATTGAAAGGCAAAGGCTTGCAGCGCATCCCCAGCCAAAACAGCGGTGGCTTCGTTCCATCTTTTGTGAACAGTGGGTTTGCCCCGACGCAAATCGTCATCATCCATGCACGGCATATCGTCGTGTATCAATGAATAAGCATGCAACGCTTCAATTGCTGCGGCCGCCGGGGCCGACGCTCCGCGATCGAAGCCATGCAACCGCGCGCCCTCAATCACAAGAAAGGCACGTAACCCCTTCCCGCCGTCCAAAGAATAACGCATCGCCTCCGCAACTTGGCTTTGTACGCCACTCAGGCGCAAATCGGTCTGGCTTTGGGCATGCGCCTGAGCCAATTTCAAAGCGTCTTGGAAAGGAAGCGCGGTAATGTCAGGCACGCGCTTGATCGTAAGCTTGTCCAAGGAGTCACCCAGCGTCCAATGGTTTCAAGCCCGCCGGATTGCCATCGCCATCCAAAGTGATCGCGGCAACTTTTTCTTCGGCTTCTTTGAGCTTGGCCTCGCAATGGGCGCGCAATTTTGCCCCGCGATCATAGAGGTTGATCGACGCCTCAAGCGCCACATCGCCGCGCTCTAATTGGCCAACCACCTGTTCTAACTCGGCCATGGCCTGTTCAAATGTCATCTCTGCCAATGTGTCGTCGCTCATGCGCCTGCCTCCATCAATGCCTCAACATGCGCCTTAGTTGACGCCGCGAGGGCCTGCAAATCATACCCGCCTTCCAAAGTCGATACCACGCGCCCTTGTGCACATTCTCCGGCGATTTTGCACAGTTCTTGCGTAAGCCGACGGAAATCGTCAGTAGACCAATTCAACTGGGCCAAAGGGTCATCTTGATGGGCGTCAAAACCGGCAGAGATAATAATCAGCTCAGGCGCAAATTCCCGCAGCTTCGGGAAAACCTTGGCCTCATAGGCGGCCCACATCTCGGTGCCGGTGCTTTCAGGCGGCAAAGGGAAATTGACGATCTGACCGTGTTTGCCTCGTTCATTGCGATCGCCCGTGCCCGGCCAAAGCGGCATCTGTTGGCTGGTGATAACCAAGGCGCGCTCTTCATCCCACAGCAAATCCTGAGTGCCATTGCCGTGATGCACATCGAAATCAACAACCGCAACGCGGGTTAGGCCGTGGTGATCCAACGCATATTTCGCCGCCAAAGCCGCATTGCCAAACAGGCAAAATCCCATCGGCGTTTGCGTTTCCGCGTGGTGCCCGGGCGGTCGAATAGCACAGAACGCGTTTTGTACTTCACCGGCCAAAACCATATCGACGGCTTTGACCACAGCCCCAACACCACGATAGGCCGCTGTAACCGACCCCGGCGACAACCATGTATCCGCATCCAATTGATGATGTCCCGCACCGGGCAACGCCGCCTTGATACGATCAATATGAGACTGTGGATGGACCCGCAAAATGTCTCCATCTTCGGCCAAAGGTGCCCCGACCCGTTCCAAATCAAGCCCCGCCAAAGCGTGTAAAATATGCTCTAACCGGGCCACCTGTTCCGGGTGGCCATCTGGCGTCACATGTTCAAGACAATCAGCATGCGTGATGAGTGCAGTCATCATGACGTATCCCCTAGGTGTTTTGAGTTCAATCAGGTGCCAGCATGTAGCCAGCGCCGCGTACCGTTTGCAGGTAACGCGGCTGTTTTGGGTCTGCCTCGAGCTTGCGACGCAAACGTGTGATTTGAACGTCGACTGCACGTTCTTGGGCCTGGCCTTTGTCGCGGCCAAGCTCTTCGACCAAATTGGCGCGGCTCACTGCTTCTCCGGGACGGGCGGAAAAAATCCGCATCAACTGGCTTTCTGTGGCAGTCAGGCGCACAAGGTCCTCACCACGCCACATTTCACCACGTTCGATATCGTAACGAATATCGCCCAAATTCAGAAGCTTGGGAACCGCATCATCAGACGTGGTTTCCGGCATGCGACGCAAGATGGCATTGATCCGCAACAGCAACTCTTTGGGTTCAAACGGTTTCGCGAGATAGTCATCGGCCCCTGCTTCCAACCCTTTGATGCGATCCTCGGTCTCTGCCCGCGCGGTTAGCAACAGAATCGGTGTACCCGACGTTTCGCGAATGCCGCGTGTCAGGCTCACGCCATCTTCGCCGGGCATCATCACATCCAAAACAATCAGATCAAAATCGAGACCTGACAAAATGCGTCGTGCATGCGCCGCATCTCGCGCGGCACTGACAAGAAAACCGTTCCGGATCAGAAACTTCTGCAACAGGGTGCGGATGCGTTCATCATCATCAACAATCAACAAATGTGCGTCGAGTTCACTCATGATCGACCCTCCCTCAGACGGTGATACTGTCTACGCATCTCGGGGTCCATCATCGACTCAAGCACTTTTCGAAAACCGGCAACGGCTTCGGGGCCCGCTTGTTTATAGGCCGCGCGCATACGGGCGCGCTGCGCATCGGACAATTGACGTTCCAAGGCCGCCCCTTCTTCGGTTAGATACAAATGCCGTTCGCGCCGATCGTTGCGCCCAACCTTGCTCTCGACGAGACCATCATCAATCATCGTGCGTAACACACGATTAAGCGATTGTTTGGTCACGCCCAGCATATTCAATAGGTTATTGACTGTCGTGCCGGGGCCCGCGTGAATGAAGTGTAATGCACGGTGGTGCGCCCGCCCATAGCTAAGCCCGGCCAAAATGCGATCGGGATCGGCAGTAAACCCGCGATAAGCAAAGAACATAGCCTCTGCCCCTTGCCGCAATTGTTCGTCAGTCAGGAAAAGCAGAGTCTCACCGCTGTTGGTATTTTGATCTGCCATCGTGGACCTCATAGTTTGTCGTTTGCCTCATTTTAAGTCAGCCTTGTTGACATTCCAAGACGGAACTGGTAGCGAATCTCAGTTTTTGCGCAACTTTATGTCCGAAGTGGACCGATTGAGCGCAACATTCGCAAATTGTAGCCTGAGGAGACACAGGATGGCTGATGGAGCATATGACGACCGCGACGGAAAAATCTGGCTGGATGGCGAGATGGTGGACTGGCGCGCGGCGAACGTACATATCCTGACGCACGGGTTGCATTATGCCAGCTCGGTGTTTGAAGGAGAGCGCGCTTATAATGGCAAGATTTTCTTGTCACGCGAGCATTCCGAAAGATTGCATTTTTCTGCCGGTGAATTGGATTTCAAAATTCCGTTTTCGGTTGATGAGATTGAAGCTGCCAAAGCCGAGGTGTTGAAGGTCAACGGTTTGACCGATGCCTATGTTCGCGCGGTAGCTTGGCGCGGCGCAGGTGAAGACATGGGTGTCGCGTCTGCGCGCAACCCGGTTCGCTTGGCGATCGCCGCCTGGGAATGGGGCAACTACTATGGCGATGCCAAATTCAAGGGTGCAAAGCTCGATATAGCGAAATGGAAACGCCCAAGCCCCGAGACCATTCCCGTGCATGCCAAGGCCGCTGGTCTGTACATGATTTGCACGATCTCCAAACATGAGGCCGAGGCCAAAGGCTGTTCGGACGCCTTGTTCATGGACTATCGCGGTTATGTAGCCGAAGCGACCGGGGCGAATATCTTTTTCGTTAAGGACGGGGAAGTTCACACACCCAAAGCCGATGTTTTCTTGAACGGGCTGACCCGTCAGACGGTCATCAAGATGCTGGAAGAAAAACAGATCAAGGTTCATCAACGCCACATCATGCCCGATGAACTGGCAAGCTTTGAACAGTGCTGGCTCACCGGCACCGCAGCCGAAGTCACACCCGTTGGTCAGATCGGCGAGTACATGTTTGAGGTCGGTGACCTAACCAAAGATATCGTTGATAGCTACGAGAAACTTGTTCGTAGCTAAACGGTTTAAACACGCAAAGGGCGGGGATTTCCCCGCCCTTTTTCGTTGCCTGTATGCTTACTTAGATCAAGGAACGAAGCATTGACGTATTGCCTTGAATGACGGAGTTCAGCTCAACAATACGTGCAAGGCGTTGCTCAATTTCGTTCTGGCAGGCGTCCAATTGATCTACGATCCCCGAAAGGGCTGTTCCAGAGTTGGATAGTGACGCGCTTTCAATCTTACACATCATCCGGGTCGAGCTTAGGCCCGTCACGTATCGTTTCATGTCTAGAACGCTGCGCCCAAAACGCTTGGCTTCATTTTCAACACTACTCAATGCGTCACTGGTTTGTTCAAGGTATTTGGCTCGCATGCCTTCTAGCATCTTCGTTTCTTCCTGTAGATTTACCTGCTCGGGGTATTCTGCCCCGCTCCCTTTAAGAATTTCGATCATTTCTTGCTCTAGCGCCATGGCAAAGCCTAGGAATTGGCCCTGCAAGATCGCATCCCGAATTCGGGCGAAGACACAGGCATCTCCGTCCACAAAGGTGGAGACCCAAGTCGACATTTCTTCGAGCATCTGGCTATAGTTTACCGAAATCGCACTAATCGGGCCTCCGGCATTTTCCAAACGCGACGCGATGATACGCATGTTCATAGGAACGGTTCGGATCGCCTTAAAAGCCTCGGTCATTTCCGTGGTTTCAGTTTCGACTTGCTCAATCGCCCGAGACATATCCAAAAAGCGCTTTTGAAGTTGATCAACGGGGCGGCCAAGGCTACGCGCACGCATTTCAAACTCTGCCGCAATCACTGTCGCTTGAAATGCCGCGTAATTCGAATATCCATTCTCAGCCAACTTGCTTAGCAGCAGCTCAGCACTTGCTTTGGGCGAAAGACCACCTTCTTCCTCGGCCAACATGTCTTGGTACATGCCGGTCATGGTTTGCAAGTGTTCAGAACTGGGTTTCATACGGGTAGAAATGAACCCATTCCCCGCCGGTGACATCAACGCAAAAACCCAATAGAAGCGCCCGTCCTTACGTTTGTTTTTCACATATGCCGCAACGGTTCGCCCGGCCTTTAGCTCATCCCAAACAAGCTGAAATGCGCCCTTGGGCATATCCGGATGGCGGACAAGTTTATGCGGCGCACCAAGCAGCTCATCCCATTCGTACCCTGCAACGCGTTGAAAAATGGTATTGCCGGCCTCAATAACCCCACGCTCATCCGTCCGCGTGTAAAAAAGCTCGGACAATTGAAACATCGCCTCCGAGGTGGTTGCTTTTGCCTCGGCAGCGAATTGGGGGTTCAGTTCGGTCATTGCAGGTTCCTCAGACACGGGTTTCCCAGAAACATCCCCTGCAAGCCTTTCGAAAAAATGAAAACCGCAGGCCCGACTTGGGACCTGCGGCTAAATTTTACCGACAATTGAATGTAACGGCGCGGCGTTAACTTGGGCTCATACCGCGCAGACGTTCGGACCGGCGGCGCAAAAACTCAACCGTTGCGAGCAAACAAATTGAAATTCCAACCAAAACCGTTGCAACCGCTAGAATCGTTGGGCTGATTTGCTCTCGTAGTCCCGTGAACATTTGCCATGGCAGCGTCTGTTGTTTGGCCGACCCGACAAAAATCACCACCACGACTTCGTCAAAGGATGTGATGAAGGCGAATAGACCACCGGAAATCACGCCCGGCAGAATTAGTGGCATTTGCACCCGAAAGAACGTCGTCACCGGATCAGCCCCCATATTGGCCGCCGCGCGGGTGAGCGAGCGATCAAAACCAACTAAGGTTGCCGTAACCGTGATGATCACAAAGGGAATTCCCAAAGCGGCATGTGCCAGAACAACGCCGAGATACTCGCCTTGCAAGCCAATTCGACTATAGAAGAAGTACATGCCAGCCGCGGAAATGATCAGCGGAACAATCATCGGAGAGATCATGATCGCCATGATCGCGCGTCGGAACGGCACATGCGGTTGGCTAAGACCAATTGCCGCCAAAGTGCCAAACCCAACCGACAGAACCGTCGCAACCGGTGCAATCAACAGAGAATTGCGCAGAGCCACCATCCAGTCGCCCGTCGCGCCGGTCAGTTTGCCGATGATAAGCCCAAACAAGCTTAGGACCACAACCGGAAGAAGCGACATCAGCGAAACAGACCCACGTCGATATACACCAAAAGCCGCCCAAGCCACCCCAAGGGCGCAACCAATCCATAGGCCGGTCCACGGATTGCCATCATCCCCGAGCATATCGCGATAGTGTTTGAGGCTGTAACCTTCAGGATCAAGCCGGAGCATTTCAGGCGTAAAGGTAAAGAAGTCCTGAGCGTTAAAGCTAAGGGGCATCACCACGAGAATAGGCGTGATCAAAAAGGCAAAGATCAGCCCGCAAATCACCCGAAACGTATAGTACCAAACCCGTTGGGGCATCGTGGCATAAGGAGGAATTCCGCTCATATCAGTTACCCTAGCTTTACGTTGTCGATGCCGACGATTTTGTCATAGGCCCAATACAGGATCAAAACCACAGCGAGCAGGATTGCACCAAGTGCCGCCGCAAGGCCCCAATTGAGCGAGGTCGAGATGTGGAAAGCAATCCGGTTGGAAATGAATGTCCCGGTTGTGCCGCCGACTAAGGCCGGGGTGATGTAGTAGCCAATCGCCAAGATAAAGACGAGGATCGACCCCGCGCCAATACCCGGCACAGATTGAGGGAAATACACCCGCCAGAACGCTGTCCAGTTGGTCGCGCCTAGCGATTTGGCCGCGCGCAGATAGCTTGGCGGAATGGTCTGCATCACCGAATACATCGGCAAGATCATGAATGGCAGAAGGATATGCGTCATCGCAACCACGGTGCCGAACTGATTGTTGATCATCACAAGCCGGTTTTCATCGGCCACTAGCCCTATCCAAACCAACACATCGTTGATCACCCCCTGCTGTTGCAGCATGATTTTCCAAGCAGAGGTCCGCACAAGCAGAGAGGTCCAGAATGGCAAAAGCACAAGAATCATCAACATGTTGGCCTTGCGGGCCGGTAGGTTGGCCAGCAACCAGGCCACTGGATAGCCGAGCATGATACAGCTCAGCGTGATCATCAGTGACATTTTCATCGTCCGGCCGAACAGAATACCGTAAATCTGTTCGTTTTCCGGGCGCATTTCGGCCCCATCGGGCCCAACCCGCATATCAACCGCGTTTAGATAATAGCCCTGGGTCACAGGAGGCGAATAGGTTTGGATCGTGCGCCAGATCGCCGGATCACCCCAGCCCTTGTGCAGATCGATCATCTGGTCTTTCCACGGACCATCGGCAACCGGATCCCACTTTTTGGCCTTGCGACCCGCCTTGCGGAACAGTGATGAGATACCCGGTTGTTCATAGTTCAATCGCACACCGACCTTGGTGTGTGTCTTGGCGTTGGCCGCATCATGAAGATCGGCCGCCATGGCCGCATAAACCGCCTCGTCCGGGAGTTCCCCCCCGTCAGCGTCCCAATCGGCCAGCGCAACAACGGTGCGCGGCAGGGTTTCAGAGACAATGCCATTCTCGACCGACCGGTACAGCATGTCCGCCACCGGGAGAATGAATGTCAGCAAGATAAACAGCAGCAGCGGAGCAATAAGCATCAACGCGCGCATTTTTTGGCGGCGCAGGGCGCGGGCCAGAGATTTCTTTAGCGGCGTGCCATCAGCCGCCAGCATAGGTTCAGCTTTGCTCATTATGCGCCCTCAACGACGTAGATCAGGCTATCGGCGGTGCGACGGCGAATATCGGCAACTTGCTGATAATCCGGGTCGTTATACGCCTCGAGCGCCTTTGCGTAGCTTTCAAATTCAATGACAACGTGGCGCTGAGTGGCCGGTGCGTCGCCTTCGACGGTTTGCGATTGCCCGCCACGGACCACAAAATTTGCCCCAAAGCTTTCAAGGATCGGCGTGTCTTTGACGACGTACTCCTTGTAGGCCTCTGGTTCTTTCACTGTGATGTGAGCGATGATGTAACCCTTGGGCATGTGTGGCCTCCGTCTGGTCGATCACCCGGCAGCGAACCGCCGGGTGAATGTTGCTAAGTGAGGGTATGCCTCACCTCCCGAATGGGATTACTTGGCCAACCAAGACTGGAATTTCGCATCCAGATCATCACGGTTGTCTGCCCACCATTCGTAGTCATAGATGTGCACGTTACCGGCGTTTGCTGGATCGGTTGGCATATGTGGTGCCATGTCGATACCCAGCTCGGCGTGCTGACCAACCAGTGGTGCGGACGACTTACGCGCAGGACCGTAGGAGATGTACTTGGCCTGATCTGCCAGACGCTGAGTGTCGGTGGCGAACTTGAGGAAGTCCATCACGCGCGCTTTGCGGTCTGCTGGCAGGTTTGCAGGAACAACCCAACCGTCAAGGTCAAAGGACTGCATGTCCCAGAGCATACCAATCGGCTGGTTCTGCTCGGCGATGGCCGAGAACAGACGACCGTTGAATGTCGAGCCCATCACAACTTCGCCATCGGCCAGAAGCTGAGGTGTTTCCGCACCAGCGGTCCACCAAACAACTTGGTCTTTGATGGTGTCGAGTTTGGCCAGAGCCTTGTCTACACCTTCGGCTGTGCCCAGCGTGTCATAGATGGCCGACTTTTCTACGCCATCACAGTACAGAGCCCATTCCATGTTATCGATAGGGCGCTTCTGCAGCGCACGTTTGCCAGGATAGGCATCGAGATCAAAGATCGCGCAGATGTCTGTTGGAGCCGTGTCGCCAACCAGATCGGTACGGTAGCCGAATGTGGTCGAGTAAACGATCTGAGGCGCAAAGCACTCAGAAACCAGCAGGTCGCCGAAGTCTTCAGAGGCTTTGGTGCCATCAGGCGCATCGGCCAGATCGGTGTCCGCGTCCAGTTCCATCGCCAGACCTTCGTCGCACAGGCGCATGGAGTCAGACGCAACAACGTCAACCAGATCCCAGGTTACGTTACCCGCTTCGTCCATGGCGCGCAGCTTGGCAACCGCTTCGGCCGAGCTTTCGTCCCATGTAACTGTGACGCCGGGGTTCGCCGCCAAATAGGGTTCTACATAGGCTTTGTGCTGGCTGGCCTGATAGGACCCCCCCCAAGACACAAGTGTCATTTCCATTGCCATATCTTCGGCGACAGCTGCGCTCGCAGCCACGGTCAGAGCCGTTGTCGCCATAAGAGTTTTGGTGAGTTTCATGGATTACTCCCTTAGTTACCCGTTTGATGAGTGGAAATCAGAGCACGGGCAGCACATCTGACCTCTCCGCAAAACCCCGCACCACGTTGGGCGCAGGGCTACTATCGTTATGTCGCGTCCAAAGCCCGGCAGTCTTCGGGCAGCCAGCCAATGTCGATCATTGTACCGGGCTCAAGTTTAACCTGATCCGGCGCATTCCGCGTTTTGATGATGAAATCGTCGTTGCCAGCCACGCGCAAGCGGGTGCGGAAAATGTCACCCATGTAAATGAATTCAAGCACTTCGGCCTTGAGCGTATGCACGCCCTCTTGCAAACGATCTTTGTTGATCTCTACCCGTTCGGGGCGGATCGACACGCGGGTTTTCTCGCCCACCTTGGTCACATTGACCGGCGTCGCATCAAGTTCCTCGCCGTCATCAAGACGCACTACGCATGTGTCGCCCTTGATCTCAGTCACCACACCCTCAAGCGTGTTATTTTCACCGATGAACTGGGCAACAAAGCTGTTCTCGGGCTTTTCATAAAGCAGATCAGGTGGAGCCAGCTGTTGAATACGGCCATCGTTAAACACCGCAACACGGTCCGACATGGTCAAAGCTTCGGTTTGGTCGTGGGTCACGTAAACGGTTGTAATGCCAAGCTGATGCGCCAGATGGGTGATTTCGAACTGCATCTTTTCCCGCAGCTGCTTGTCCAGCGCGCCAAGCGGTTCGTCCATCAACACCAGCTCAGGTTCAAACACCAAAGCACGGGCAAGCGCGACACGCTGCTGCTGACCACCCGAAAGTTGGGCAGGACGACGGCCGCCAAAGGCGCCCATTTCAACCATATCTAGCGCGCGTTTGACTTTTTGCTCGCGCTCGGATTTGCCGATCTTGCGCACCTCAAGCGGAAAGCTGAGGTTCTCTGCAATCGTCATATGCGGGAACAAAGCGTAGTTTTGGAACACCATGCCGATGCCGCGTTTGTGCGGTGGGATGTTGTTGATACTAACGCCATCTAAAAGGATGTCGCCATGGGTGGCGGTTTCAAAACCGGCCAACATCATGAGGCATGTGGTCTTGCCCGACCCCGAGGGCCCAAGCATCGTCAGAAATTCGCCCTTAGGCATCGAGAGGTTCAGATCTTTGACAACAAGCACCTCGCCGTCATAGCTCTTTTGCACGCGTTCAAATGCGACAAACGCGTCGCTGTTTCCCGAATCGGCCAAAGGCACACTCCCTATGTATCCGCGGATTTTCTCCGCTGTCTTAAGGGCAAACTAAACCCTGTCCGGGCTGTCGTTGCAACCAATTCGGTAAAAAATGCTCTGACAATTGGCGTTTACGGGTCATGCGCGCAGATTTGCGGCATTTCACAGCGTAAATCGTCATATTGGCGCGGCAAAACAGAACAATATCCCAAGGCCGATTCTTTGGTTTTCTGGAATTTAGCGCTAACGGAGCGTCAGTTAAGCGAGGGTTTCGGGCACAACCACCTTGGTGCCCGGTTCGGCAAAGCGCACAATCTGGCGCAAATGGTCTGGTCGAAACGCCACGCAACCTTCGGTGGGGAACCCCGGTCGTCGCCACCGATGCAGAAAAATCGCCGATCCCCGCCCCGGTTCGGCGTTGGGCCAGTTCCAATCGGTCAGCAAAATCAAATCATAAAGTGGATCAGCGCGGCGCAGGGTTTCATGGCTCGGCTTATAGGGCGCGCGCACAAGTTGGTTGTAGCCGGCATCCCGCACATCATCAGACCACAAATCACCCGGACGAATGGGCAAAGCCCATGGGGCCGGTCGCGCCATCCGATCAGGCCGGTAAAGTAGGCCAACAATCTGATGGGTCCCTACGGGCGTGGCTCCATCACCTTCCCGCTTGTCCGTCCGAATACCACCTTTGCCAATGGTACACGGCCACATTCGTCCGCGAAACCGCAGCCCCATTCGGGTCAAAACCATGTCGGACATGATCGCTCCTTATAGCAGATGGCCGGACTTTGCCGCCTTGACCGCAAGGTAGTTGGCGTTCTCATCGGTTTTGCCAACCTTGAGCGGCACCCGTTCGGTTACCGCGACGCCACAGCGTTCCATCATCGCGATCTTTTTGGGGTTGTTGGTGAGCAAACGCACGCTCGAAAAGCCAAGCTTTTGCAAGATTTGCGCTCCAAGGCGGAAATCACGCTCATCATCTTCAAACCCAAGCCGGTGATTGGCCTCTACCGTATCAAACCCTTGATCCTGCAAGGCATAGGCGCGCATCTTGTTGGCAAGGCCAATACCCCGCCCCTCTTGGTTGAGATACAACAACACGCCGGCACCGTTGTCGCCCATTGCCGCCAGCGCGGCGTTCAATTGCGGCCCGCAATCACATTTCAAAGACCCCAAGACATCGCCGGTGAAACAAGCCGAATGCAACCGCGCCAGAACGGGCTTGCTGCGATCCGGGCGACCAATTTCGACGGCATAGTGTTCCTCGCCGCCATCCTCGGGGCGGAAAATATGCAGCCGGGCATTGTTGGCGGCCTGCAAGGGAACCCGCGCCGCCACCACATTATTCAGCGTTGCCAATTCCATGACATGGGGCGTTGCCGCCTCACCGGGGATCAAGGTGAGGTTCTCGCGCGCCGCTAGGGCAATCGCCTCGCCGGTATCTTGGACCAAAACCGCCGGAAGCAAGCGCGCCGATTTCACCAGAGTGATCGCCAATCGGTGCAAATCGCAATTGCCATCGCGGCGTGTGTGCAATGGCCCCTTCATCGGAACGCGCAAATCGTCCGCCGGATCTGCCAAGGCCTGAACCCAATCCAATTGCGCCCCATCCGGAAGAACAACACGCGCCACATCGCCATCATAAGCCCGTGCCTTGAGCGTTTCGGCCCGCCGTCCGGTCAGAACCAAATCGACCGAACCAGTGCTGCGCAACAGCTCGAACCGATCATGGCCAGCCGTTTCAGCCGCCATCACAATCAAAGCCTGCCCGTGCCCGGTTAGGATCACAGGTACGCCCATGCGCAGATCGGCCCGCGCACGCGCCAGAATATCGTTTAGCTCCGGTCCCAGCCCCAAGGCCTTATCTCCTTGTAACAATTCGGCCTAAATCCTGAAACATTCACCCAGATCGGACACGAGCGCGTGAAGTGGTTGCAGCAATCCTTGTCGAGGTGCCAAAATGAGCACATCTGCCCAAAAAGGCAACACGGGAGCCCAGCAAATGGCACAGCTTAAGAACATCCTTTTGGTCGATGACGACGACGACCTGCGCGAGGCATTGGCCGAGCAATTGATCATGACCGAGGATTTTGAGGTCTTTGAAGCCGAAAATGGCGCAAATGCCATGGCGCGTGCCAAAGAGCAGATTTACGATCTGGTCATTCTTGACGTTGGGTTGCCCGATATGGACGGCCGCGAATTGTGCCGCCTGATGCGCAAACAGGGCGTCAAAGCACCGATCCTGATGCTGACCGGGCATGACACCGATGCCGATACCATCTTGGGCCTTGATGCCGGTGCCAACGACTACGTCACCAAACCGTTCAAGTTCCCGGTTCTTTTGGCGCGCATCCGTGCCCAGCTGCGTCAGCATGAACAATCCGAAGATGCCGTGTTCACCGTCGGCCCTTACACGTTCAAACCATCGATGAAATTGTTGGTGACAGAGGACGATCGCAAGATCCGTCTGACCGAGAAAGAAACCAACATTCTGAAGTTCCTCTATCGTTCGACCGAAGGCGTCGTTCCGCGCGATATGCTGCTGCATGAGGTGTGGGGTTATAACGCCGGGGTCACCACCCACACGCTGGAAACCCACATCTACCGCCTGCGCCAAAAGATTGAGCCCGATCCCTCAAATGCCCGTTTGTTGGTCACTGAATCGGGTGGGTATCGCTTAGTAGCTTAAAATTAACCCTTTTGACCTAGGGTTAACTTAGTTGACCCAGATCAAAGAGATACGCTTCGTACATCTTTATCAAGGTCAAGAACAGTTCCCGTCGCATGTGCGGGTTATCACATGCACCTCCCTGTTGGACTAAGCCGGGCCTTTGTGCCCGGCCTTTTTTTGCCCAATCGATGGCCCCCTTTAGGCCGTCGCCAAACCCGCGTTTGACGCATTGCTCCAACCGTCTTCAGCTTCCTTTTCCATACGCACCGCCCATGCTTCACCGAGGTCAATCAGAATGCCGTGGAAACTGGCCTTGGACAGCGTGAACATCATTATGGCCGTCAACGCACCGCCCTTGGGTGTCGCCCTGATTTTGATCGAGAACATCGGCGCATCCGACCCCTGTTGCAACGTCCACTGTCCGTGCAGTTTGGCAAAGGGATAGGGGTAATCCTTGGCCTCGGTGTTGATGCGGAAACTATAGGATTTGCCCTCCTCATAGCCGTCACAAACCTCAGTCCAGCTTTCACCCTTGGGGCCTTCACACCGGCGGATCATACCCACCCCCTCACCTTCTAACACCTCGCTTTTGCGAATGTTGCTGGCGACTTCTGAGTAACGGCCATGGTCGGTCATCACCCGCCATATGACCGCTGACGGGGCCTGTACCGGACGGCGCAGTTCGGCGATGATCTCGCCCTGGCGCAACGTCACCGAAACCATTGAAAGAACTTCGGGCAAACGCCGTGCGCCGATCCACTGCCAAAGCGCAAATCCCGCAACAACCAAAGCTGCGTCAACAGCCAACAGGCGCCCGGCAGATGTCCAGATATCAGCACCAACAGTGACAAAAATTGCCGTCGCCAACACCCAAGCGATATCAGCCCAGACAACCTCATTCACCCGGCGGGCTGATAGGTGCTTGCCCTTGACCAACGCGGCCAAAAGCCCGGCAAACCCAAGCAGTCCAAGGCCAAGTGCAACCGCCGCGCCCTTTCCCCATCCCGCGGGATCAGCGAGAATTGTCCGTGCAGCAGTATCGGGCATGACCAACAGCAGCCCCCCACAGAGAACAGAAAAAGTGGCATTCGCCCCAAGGGCCCATTTGGCCATCGTGCTTTTACTCATAGCGTTTCCTTTCGCGACATATGCCGCAAGGTTTCGCTATTGCGATGCGCTCAATCAATTACCTCAGAGGTCATGGTTAGACATCGATTTCGCCCAGATAAATCCGTACTGCATCTTGAACATGGCGAAACCGATCCCCGCCTAGATGCTTGCCACCATACCAACGCGTGACAACAATGATGTGATTTCGAAGCTCTTCACGCTCAAGCATGCGCAAAATCACCATACCGGCACCGCTTTCTCCGTCGTCATTCTTCAACCGTGCGGCATCCGTCAAACAGGCCCAAGTGTTATGCGTAGCTTTGGCAAATTTCTTGCGGCGTTTCAGCTCTTTTAGAAAGGCCTTGGCCTCAACCTCCGAGGCACATGGTCCGCCTGATACCGCGTAGCGCGATCCACGGTCCGAGATGATGTTTTCCAGAACGTTCATGCCCCCGGCCTAGCGGCGCGCGTCGGGCCAAACAAGCCCCAGAAACGATTTGGGGGTTTTGAACCCCTGTCCAAAACCCCCGCGGCGCATCCCGTGAGTGTGTAAAAGGAACCGCAACCGATGCGGTCTTTTGACACAAAGGAAATACATCTTCAGGGGTAAACAAAACCTTAACTTCCCCCCTAGCTATCCGTCAGGATAGGGTCCGTCACCGATAGTTCCTTGACGCAGCCAGCGCCTCCTATCGAGGCAGAGGCCAGTGTGGGAACAGCGGAGAGCTTTGATATCAGCAGGGGCCGTCTACAGTTTTAAACGTTCGTATTGTCCGTCCCTGCTTTTGCGAATTTCGATGAAACAGAATTGAAGAGGATAGCCAAATCCCCCCTTTAAACCCATTCAAAACAACGGGTTTCCCACAAAAACACAAAAAGGGCACCCAATTGGATGCCCTTTTAAAATCAGATGGTGAACCGGATTGCTCCGGCCCTGCCATTTTGACTTAGTCTTCTTTCTTAGGCTCAGGCGCGGCTTCTTCGCCGGTGGCCTGATCAACCATTTTCATGGCCAAACGCACTTTGCCGCGATCGTCAAAACCCAAGAGCTTGACGAAGACTTCCTGACCTTCTTTCAGAACGTCCGAAGGATGGTTCAGGCGGCGGTTTTCAATCTGGGACACATGGACCAAACCGTCGCGCTTGCCAAAGAAGTTAACAAATGCGCCGAAGTCGACGATTTTGACAACTTTACCTTTGTAGATCGCGCCTTCTTCCGGCTCAGCGACGATCGAGTGGATCATCTCATAGGCCTTCTTGATGCTTTCGCCATCTGGCGATGCGATCTTGATGATGCCGTCGTCGTTGATGTCAACTTTGGCACCCGACACTTCGACGATCTCTCGGATCACTTTACCACCAGAACCGATAACTTCACGGATCTTGTCGGTTGGAACCTGCATGGTCTCGATGCGTGGCGCGTGAACGCTGAATTCACCCGCTTCGGTCAAGGCATTCGACATCTCGCTTAGGATGTGCAGACGGCCGGCTTTGGCCTGAGCCAAGGCTTTGGACATGATTTCAGGTGTAATGCCCGCAACCTTGATGTCCATCTGCAGCGAGGTGATGCCGTTTTCGGTACCGGCCACTTTGAAGTCCATGTCGCCGAGGTGATCTTCGTCACCCAGAATGTCGGACAGGATCGCGTAATCACCATCGTCTTCCAGAACCAGACCCATCGCAACACCGGCAACCGGCGCTTTGAGCGGAACGCCAGCGTCCATCATGGACAGCGAGCCACCACAAACCGACGCCATCGAAGACGAGCCGTTGGATTCAGTGATCTCAGACACCAAGCGGATGGTGTATGGGAAATCCGTTGCCGCAGGCAGAACCGCCTGAAGCGCGCGCCAAGCCAGCTTGCCGTGACCGATTTCGCGGCGGCCGGGGCCAGACACACGACCAACTTCACCAACCGAATAGGGAGGGAAGTTATAGTGCAGCAGGAAGTTGGATTTGAAGTTGCCGTGCAGCGCGTCGATGAACTGTTCGTCGTCACCGGTGCCCAGCGTGGTCACAACCAGACCCTGTGTTTCACCACGGGTGAACAGAGCCGAACCGTGGGTCCGTGGCAGCAGGCCAGTTTCCGAAACGATCGGGCGGATTTGATCTAGCGCACGACCATCAATACGACGACCGTTTTTGACAACGTCACCGCGTAGAACAACCGATTCCAGTTTTTTGATAGCGGAACCAAGGTTCGCATCTTCAAGCTGCTCTTCGGTCAGACCGGCAAGGATGGCGTCTTTGGCTGCGGACACGGCGGCAACACGCTCTTGCTTGTCGGTGTTGGCATAGGCTGCGCGCATACCTTCTTCGCCAGCGGCTTTGACAACTTCGTAGAGCTCGGAATAATCGGGCGCTTCGAATTCAAACGGCTCTTTGGCGCAATCTTCGGCCAGATCAACAATCAGGTCGATAACCGGCTGGATCTGCTCGTGGGCGAAAACAACAGCCCCCAGCATCTCTTCTTCGGTAAGCTCGTACGCTTCGGATTCAACCATCATCACGGCGTCTTTGGTGCCTGCAACAACAAGGTCGAGACGCTGCTCGGGGTTGTTGCGCAGCTGATCCATGTCTTCGACGGTTGGGTTGAGAACGTATTCACCCTCTTCGAAACCAACACGGGCACAAGCGATTGGGCCACGGAATGGCGCACCAGAGATGGTCAGAGCAGCAGAGGCCGCGATCATCGCAACAACGTCAGGGTCGTTGACAAGGTCGTGGCTCAGAACGGTACACATGACCAGAACTTCGTTTTTGAAGCCGGGCACAAACAGCGGGCGGATCGGACGGTCGATCAGGCGCGCGGTCAGTGTTTCTTTTTCGGTTGGGCGTGCTTCACGCTTGAAAAAACCGCCTGGGATTTTACCGGCGGCATAGTATTTTTCTTGGTAGTGAACGGTCAGAGGGAAAAAATCCTGACCCGGCTTTTGCTTGCGGGCAAATGTCACGTTCGCCATGACGCTGGTTTCGCCCAGCGTCGCGATCACGGAACCGTCTGCCTGACGGGCAACCTTGCCGGTTTCCAGTGTGAGCGTTTCTTCGCCCCACTGCATGGATTTTTTGGTTTCTTTGAACATCATCGTATCCTGTCTGGGAGCACACCCGGCCCTCCGGGTCTCCCGTTTGCATGACGGCCCCATTGCCGCCGACCCCTTCATCCTGTCATGCGCCGGGGTCAATGCGTCACGTCTCAGATGGCGCGTCCATAGCTGAAAGGGATCAACTTGTGAACCCATCGTGAAATCCCCAACACTAAAAGGCCGATTTTCGCGCCTTTGCTGGACCAAAGCGCCGGTTTGCGTCATCCTTTCCGCTATCGTTTTGTTGCGGAGGTCCCATGCGTCGTATCCTTTTAGTGTTGTCCCACCTTCTGGCCGTTGGGTTCGGTTTTGCTTTGGGCGTTTATCTATTGCCGGTGTTAACCGCGCCCCCCGCGCCCGACATTGCGATGCTTGAGGAAAAAGCCAAATCGGCCAGTTTCAGCGGCACGTTTGATCGCGACCGCGCCGGAAGCGATTTTTTGCACTGGGGCGAAGGCACAATAAGCCTGTCCGACACGGAAATCGTGCATATGGGCAAATTGGCTCCGGGGCCGGATTACATGCTTTATCTAACATCGGAATTTGTCGATGACGAAGCCGGGTTTGTGGCCATCAAAAGCCAATCCGCCCGCATCGGGGGCGTCAAAAGCTTTGACGGGGCGATCCTGACTATTCCGGACGGTATCAACGTGGCCGACTACACCACCGTTGTTATCTGGTGCGAGGCTTTTTCGGAGTTCATCACCTCGGCCCAATATCAATAAAGGCACCAATAGCCGCAGAACCACGACCAATTTCCCCCTGCCAATAGCAGCCGGGCGTGTTAACAGGCGTTTGAAACTCAGATTTCCGGGACTGTTATGAATATTCTGCAAATTGCGTCTTTGTTGATTGTTATGGCCGGGGTTTTCGGCACCATTAACTATCTTTTCCTCAAACTGCCCTCTGCCATTGGCATCTTGGTCGTGGCTTTGCTCGCCTCGATGGCGACGATGGGCTTTGATTTGATTGTTCCCGAATGGGGCATTTCCGATCAAGTACGGAGCGTCGTTCTGGGCATTGATTTTTCCGATGCCCTGCTCGAAGGCATGTTGGGTCTGTTGCTCTTTGCCGGGGCGCTGCATGTCAAATTATCGGACCTCAAAGCCGTGTGGCCGACCGTTTTGTTGATGGCCACAATCGGGGTTGGTTTGTCCACGGCGATTGTTGGCTTTGGCTTTAGCTGGATGACCGGTGCACCGATCATGATCGCGTTGGTATTTGGCGCGCTGATCACCCCTACTGATCCGGTTGCGGTGCTTGGCGTTCTTAAAGAAGCCAACATGCGCAAGTCTTTGGAGACTCAGATCGCCGGGGAAAGCCTCTTTAATGACGGTGTTGCTTACGTGGTGTTTCTGGTGCTTGTTGGTCTTGCCTTTCCGGGTGACGCCCATCACGAAAGCGGGGCCGCAGCGATCGCCAAACTCTTCCTCCAAGAGGCGCTGGGCGGAGCCGTTTTGGGCATCGCGCTTGGTTGGCTGGTCTTCCGGGTGATGCGTTTGATCGACGACTATTCGCTTGAGGTTCTTTTGACCTTGGGGCTGGCATTTGGCGGCTACGAGTTGGCCATTTGGCTGCATGTCTCCGCCCCCATCGCCGCCGTTTGTGCCGGTCTGTTGATTGGCGACATTGGCGCAAAACACGGCATGTCGGGCGAAACCCGCGAATATGTCGACAAGTTTTGGGTGTTGGTCGACGAGATTCTCAACGCTGTCTTGTTCCTATTGATCGGGATCGAAGTTTTTGCCGTGCAGCTGGATCAAAGCTTCCTTCTGACTGGGGTCATGTCGATTGCGCTTGCCTTGGTTGGCCGTCTGGCGGCCGTCGCCGTGCCGGTTTTGATGCTCAAACCGTTCCGCACCTTTGGCCCCGGTGTCATTCAGATCATGACATGGGGCGGCCTCAAGGGCGGTATCTCGGTGGCCTTGGCGCTATCCCTACCCGAAAACGAATGGAAACCGCTGATCCTCACCACCACCTATGTGGTCGTCGTGTTCTCGATTATCGTTCAGGGCCTCACTGTTGCGAAACTGGCCAATAAGGTCGGTCGCGAACCTGACTTGGTCTAGCGGTTATATCCTTGCGGCTGGCAGGCTCCTGACAGTTTCTGCCAGCCTCTATCGGTAAGCCGTGCCCATAACCTCATGAAAGGCACACATATGCTTACCCTGTTCCACGCGCCCATGTCCCGTTCCACCCGGTTGGTGACTTTGGTTGATGAGCTGTCCGCGCGTGACGCTGTCAATATTCGTATCGTCAATGTTCAACGACGCGACGGCCAAGGGGCCGTTGACCCCGACAACCCACACCCCGAAAAGAAGGTGCCGGTTCTTGACCACGATGGCACGGTGATCACGGAAAGCATCGCGATTGCGATTCACCTATGCGATCTGTTCCCCAAGGCGGCCATGATGCCAGAGGTCGGCACGCCTGAGCGCGGGGCCTGTCTTCAATGGCTGGCTTGGAATGCCGGAGTTGTTGAACCTGTTCTGGTCGCCAAGCTCTCTGGGATCGAACATCCTGGCCTGCAATCCTCGTTCCGGGGCTGGGATGAGGTGATCGGCCGTCTTGAAACGGCATTGGACGGCTCCGATTGGTTGATGGGTGACAGGTTCACAGTTGCCGACATCATCGTGCATTCGTCCTTTTCGTGGATGCCCGACCTCTTGCCCGATCACACCGGCATTCAAGATTGGCACAATCGCATGATGGCTCGCCCTGCCACGCAACGCGCATGGCAAGATGATCAAGCTTTGATCAAAAAGATGCTCTAAACCAAAAAACGCCCGCTCTAGTCCAGAGCGGGCGTTTCTATGTCTACAAGTTGGGCGAACCCAGCTTGGCTTAGCGGCGGATGCCGAGGCGCTTGATGAGGTCCTGATAACGGGCCACATCTTTGGCTTTGGTGTAGTCCAGCAGCTTACGACGCTGAGCAACCAACTTGAGAAGACCACGACGTGAGTGGTTGTCTTTCTTGTGGGTTTTGAAGTGCTCGGTCAGTGTCGAGATACGCGAGGTGAGGATGGCAACCTGTACTTCGGGCGAACCTGTGTCGCCTTCTTTGGTGCCGAATTCTTTCATCAAGCGTGTTTTTTCTTCGGGCGTAATCGACATCGGGGTCTCCTTTCAGAAGATAAAGGTTATGGCGCAAGCCGGGATGTCGTCCAGCAAGGCCCGTGGAGATATCCGCAAAAGCGGATGGCTGCGGATACGCGATTCCTGATCAAAAGGAAAGGGAGTTTGTGAGGGTTGCCCCAAAAACGAAATAGAATCCGTTAGGCAACCGCCAATTCGTCGGCCATGCTTTCACCGACAAGCACAACAGAGTCGATAGACGGCGCGTTTTCGCTTGCCATCGTGGCCAGAACCGCCCCATCAACAACAACCTCGGTCATATTTGGATCATCGGCGGACACGCGAATATCAAGCTCCGGGTCTTCGCCACCCATGCTATCGTCATAGACGATAACAAGCTGATCCTCGCTATTGTCGTAATCCATGAATTGGGCGGCATCGCCGGTGATCCAATCGCCAAGCACAAAGGTATCGGCCCCTTCGCCAGCCGTGACAATGTCACCGGATCCGGCCGCAATAGTGTCGTCACCATCGCCACCGTTTAGGAAATCCTGATCATCAATGTCTTCGCCGGTCTCACCACGGACCACACCATTGACCAGATCGTTGTCAAACCCGCCAAAGAGCGTGTCAGACCCCAATCCGCCATGCAGGGTATCCTCACCCTCGCGACCGCCAAGGGCATCGTCACCGATGCCACCATCCATAATATCATTGCCAAGCCCGCCAACTAGGTGGTCGTCGCCGTCCCCGCCTTGCATCGCGTCGTCCCCATGATGGCCATAAAGATCATCATCGTCATCGCCGCCATCTAGAAGGTCATCACCGTCTTCGCCGTGAATGGTGTCGTCGTCGTCGCCACCCAGAACCGTATCGGTCCCATCGTTGCCGTGAAGTTCGTCGTCTTCGCCGCCGCCTTCAATAACGTCGTCGCCGTCCATGCCGATCAGAACATCTGTATTGTCAGAACCGGCCATGGTGTCATCACCTTCGGACCCGCTTTCGATCAAACCCATCTGCTCAAATAGCGACCCGGTTTGGCTATCTGCCTCGGCAGTCGTACTTTCTTGAGTATGGTCATCCTCATCGGACACTTCGTCTTCTGGCATGGTCGTGCTGACCACAACAACAGAGCCGAGAGCCATCATCCCAAGAAGACCAGCAAGAAAGAACATCGTATCAAACCTCACACGGAGCCATCTGGAATATCCCAGATTGTATCGGCTCATTCAACGAAATTCACACTCTGTGGTTAACACGTACCTTCTGAAAAGCATGGCAATTTCATCAATTTGGTGTTCCTAGCAGTTTAAGCATAGCGGCGCTCTCGGGGCCAGGGAACAGGTTGTGTTGCATATGATACATATAGGGGATGACGCGGGTGGCCCTCTTTGGTCAAACCGAGATGGTGCACATCTCCCGTCAACTCGGGCGCAACCTTTGCCCCCTGCCCCAGCAAGGCCCCATGCGTTCCCCACCCGGCAATCGTCATCGCACAGCACCCGGACCAATCACGTAACAATGCAGCGTTTTCTGGCCCTTCGGGATCGGCGGCCTTGCGCAAATCCGTCGGCAAGGTTGCGCGATAGGCAAACAGATTGGCAATCCGCAGCCCACCAAACCCCAATTGCATGGCGCGCCGCTGACATCGTTCAATCGTCGGATCGTTCTTTTCTTCGGTCGCGGTTGACGGGTTGAGCATCACAAACATCAACTCGGGTCCTGCCGCCCAAACCCGCCGCAACCCATAGCGATAGGTCTCGCAGGGCGAATAAAAAGCGGTGCTGCGCTGGCTGTCTTGGTCGGCATGGCGTTCGATCATATCGGCAAGCTGCCCAATGCGCGGCAGAGGTTCAAGACCCGTTGACAGTTTGGAGATCATGAGGCCCATTAACGACGCGAGAATAGCAGGACAAAGCCATGAATTTTGACATGATCACCGCCGCCGCCGCGCGGGTCCAAGGCCATGTGCGCCGCACACCATTGTTGTCATCCCCGGCGCTGGACGCCATCGCTGGCAAGCGCATTTTGGTCAAAGCGGAATGCCTGCAACACACCGGAAGCTTCAAATACCGTGGTGGCTGGTCCGCCGTTTCGGCGCTAGATGAAGAAACCCGCAAAAAGGGTGTGATCGCCTTTTCGTCGGGCAACCACGCGCAAGGTATCGCCGCCGCTGCCCGTGCCTTTGGCATCCCTGCGGTGATTATCATGCCCGCCGACGCCCCCGCCCTCAAAATCGAAGGCACCAAGATGCTTGGCGGCGAGGTGGTTTTGTATGATCGTGCGGCGCGGGAATGCCGCGAAACCATTGGCAAAAATCTTGCCAAAGAGCGTGGTCTCACCTTGATCAAACCCTTTGACGAACCCGAAGTGATCGCCGGGCAAGGCACCTGTGGATTGGAAATCGCAGAGCAAGCGGCAGAGTTGGGTGTCACAAAGGCCGATGTTTTGGTGTGTTGCGGTGGAGGCGGCCTCACCTCCGGGATCGCGCTTGCGCTCGCGGCCACGGCTCCGGGCATGCGCGTTCACCCCGCCGAACCCGAAGGCTACGACGATGTGGCGCGATCCTTGCAGAGCGGCACGCGGGAACGCAATGCCACAGAAGCCGGGGGGTTGTGTGACGCCATCCTCACACCGATGCCCGGCGAGATCACCTTTCCGATCATGTCGCGCCTCTGTGGTCCCGGATTGGTGGCCAGCGAAGCCGAAGCTCAAAAGGCCATGGCGTTAGCATTTCGCCATCTCAAGGTGGTCTCCGAACCCGGAGGAGCCATTGCGCTGGCCTGCGCGTTGTTTCACGCCCAAGAGATCGAAAGCGACACGATCATCGCCACGATTTCCGGTGGAAATGTTGATCCCGAGACCTTCGCACGCGCGCTACAAACGCTCTAGAAAAAGCGGCGCGTTTAGTCGTCCAACTGGCGCGCTTCGTCAACCAACATCACCGGAATGCCATCGCGGATCGGGAAAGCCAGTTTGGCCGCGCGGCTCACAAGCTCTTGCTTATCCGCGTCGTAGGTCAAGCCGCCTTGCGTCACAGGGCAAATCAGCGCTTCTAACATGCGGCGGTCAATTGTGGTGTTGGGGCTCATTGAATCAAATCCTCTTCTCCGCCACGCAGAGAATATTCTATCAGTGTTACAAGGGTTTCGCGGCGGGTCGTCAAAGACGGAGCCTCTAACAAGGCTTGCCGGTCCTCCGGGCTTAGGTCCAGCAACATCGACAAGGAATTGATCAACAATTCATCATCTGCCTCTTTCAGGGTCGGCCAATCAACCGACAGTTCCTGAACATCGAAATAACGTTCCAACAAGCTCATAAAACCACGGCGATCAAAACCACGATCCGCCTCTGCGTCTTCACGATCCCGCTCAAACCCATCCCAAGAAACGCGACAGCGCCGGTAGGGTTGAAAGCCCTCAAGTTCTTCGACTACGCGATAGCGGGAAATGCCCGACAGGGTAATCATATATCGCCCGTCTTCGGTTTCCGAAAACTGGGTGATCCGCCCGGCACAGCCGATGCTATGAAGACGCGGTTCTTGGGACTCTGGGGTTGGACAGGGTTGGATCATGCCAATCAACCGCGTGTCAGATTTCAACGCATCATCCAGCATCGCAAGATAGCGCGGTTCAAATATATGCAACGGCAACCGCGCCCGGGGCAACATCAATGCACCCGGAAGCGGAAAGACCGGTAAGGTCTGAGGCAGGTCTTTGAGACGTGTCATACCAATCAATCTAGCGCAGGCACGGCGTTAGGCAAAGATCATCGAGCTTAGCTTGCGCCGACCGTTCAAAACCACCGGGTCGTTAGGCTTGAGCGCATCAAAGATTGTGAACAATTGAGCCTTGGCCGCCCCGTCATTCCATTCGCGATCACGACGGAACAATTCCAACAACTGCGCGACGGCGTTTTCGGCATCGCCATTGGCATGCAACGCCTGAGCAAGGTCAAAACGCGCCTGATGATTGTCCGGCTCGGCCTCAACCTGCGCACTCAACTCGGCCACAGGGCCGGCATCAGCGGCCTGTTTGGCCAGCTCAAGCTGCGCATGGGCGGCTTCAAGCTCGGGTGCATTGGATATTTCGGCAGGCGCGCCATTCAGGATCGCTTCGGCCTGATCGAGATCATCCAGCGCCAGATGCGCTTGAACCATGCCCGCATAGGCGCGCGCATTATTGGCATCTTCGCCAAGGATGGCCGCATATGTCTGGGCCGCATCCGACGCTTCGCCGGCTTCCAGCATTTCGTCCGCTGCATCCAATGCAGCATCAAGACCACCGGAGGCATCCCCGCCACCGGCTTCAACCACACGCTCAACAAAGGCTTTGATCTCAGACTCAGGCACCGCGCCTTGGAAACCATCAACAGGCTGCCCCTGCCAAAAGGCATAGACCGTCGGGATTGACTGAATTTGCAACTGACCGGCGATCATCTGTGCCTCATCGACATTGATCTTGGCCATTTTGACCGCGCCATTTGCCGCCGTCACCGCCGCCTCAAGCTGGGGCCCAAGCGTTTTGCACGGGCCACACCAAGGGGCCCAGAAATCAACGATGACCGGGGTCTCCATCGAGGCATCAACAACCTCTTTCATGAAGTCCGCTTCGGTCACATCCTTGATCAAGTCACCCGCCACAGGTGCGGCGCCACCCAGTTCCAACATAATTTTATCCTCCGCCAGTTGCGGTTGCGTTGCATGCTAGATGGCGCAGGACGGAGTTGGTTGCAAGGGTTGGAGCACCGCACCCCACCTTAAAGCCCCGACAAGCGTGTTTGAAATTTCCAAAAGGTAACCGAGGATGGCCCGTGTCATTCTGGACTGGGGGAACAATTGCGCCTCATCTGGGTGATGAAAAAAACGTCGGCACAGTCCATGGAAGCGCTGTAAAAGGCCAGCATCTACTCAGCCGGTTCCAATTGGCCGGCTTGCCCTCAAGCTCCTGAGGTCCTGATGGGTCGCGATAATAATTTTTCACGGCCAATCTTCTGGTCAGGCCGGTGGCTCGGCTTCCAACGATAGGGTCCCTGAACACATGCAAAGCGAAGTTTTAACCCCGCTCTACTGTGGAGAGCACCGCGCCATCCTTTCTTATTGGTCTAAAATGCGGATTGGGTCATGCCCTAACTGGCCGATCCTATCCCGTTTCCCGATAAATTCTACATTGGGCCTCATCCTTCGATCTTGTCGAAGTCTTCCGGTTCTAAGAAATCGAAGAACTACCCCTATGAGAAACACGGCTTGCTTAAAAGCCGAACTTGATCGTCTTGATTGGGTGAGGTCCACGTGAACGTTTGCCCCAATGAGAGAGATCTTTTCTAGCCCGGTTTAGGTGTTCGAGGGATAACAAAAAAGGGGGCCGAAACCGCCCCCCTTTCCAACGTCTTAAACCCGTGATCAGCCGCCGAAATCGTCTAGCATGATGTCTTCGCGATCTACGCCAAGTTCCAACAACATGTTGATGACTGAGCTGTTCATGATCGGCGGGCCACACATGTAGAATTCGCAATCCTCGGGGGCCGGGTGGTTCTTGAGGTACTCTTCGTAAAGAATATTGTGGATGAAGCCGGTATAGCCATCCCAATCATCCTCAGGCATGGCATCGGATAGGGCCACGTGCCAAGTGAAGTTGGGGAATTCCTTGGCCAGCTCGTCGAAGTCTTCAACAAAGAACATCTCACGCTTGGAACGTGCGCCATACCAGAAGGTGATCTTGCGATCTTTGTTCTTCAGACGTTTGAGTTGGTCAAAGATGTGGCTGCGCATCGGAGCCATACCCGCGCCACCACCGATGAACACCATCTCTTTTTCGGTTTCACGCGCGAAAAACTCGCCGAACGGGCCCGAAATGGTCACTTTATCACCCGGCTTCAGGTTGAAGATATAGGACGACATCTGGCCCGCGGGGATACCGGATGATCCGGGTGGTGGGCTGGCCACACGGACGTTGAGCATGATCATGCCCTTTTCATCCGGGTAGTTGGCCATGGAATAGGCACGTTCGACCGGTTCAGTCACGGTCGACTCATATTGCCACAGATTAAACTTGTCCCAGTCCTCACGGTACTCTTCTTCGATGTCGAATTCCGTGTATTTCAACTGGTGCTCTGGGGCCTCAATCTGAATATAGCCACCGGCGCGGAAGTTCACATCTTCTCCCTCGGGCAGGTCCAAAATCAAGGCCTTGATAAAGGTCGCCACGTTTTCGTTCGAGCGAACCGTGCATTCCCATTTTTTGACGCCAAAGACCTCTTCGGGAACTTCGATGTTCATGTCCTGTTTGACGGCCACCTGACAAGACAGGCGGTCGCCACAGGCCGCTTCGCGTTTGGTGATGTGGCTTTCTTCGGTCGGCAAGATCGACCCGCCGCCCGAATGTACCCGCACACGACACTGCGCACAGGTACCGCCGCCGCCACAGGCCGACGGCACAAAGAGCTTTTCCGCCGCCAGTGTTTGCAACAGCTTCCCACCGGCCGGAACCGAGATGGTCTTTTCACCGTTGATGGTGATGTCCACATTGCCCGTGCTCACAAGTTTGGAGCGCGCGGCCAGAATGATCATCACCAAGGCGATGACGATCAAAGTGAAGAGAAGGACGCCAAGTCCGAAAGTCGCCATGTCTAGCCCCTACCCTTACAGTTTCACGCCGCTAAAGGACATGAAGGCCATCGCCATCAATCCCGCGGTGATGAAGGTGATACCAAGACCCTGCAGCCCATCCGGAATATCGGAGTATTTCAGCTTTTCGCGCACACCCGCCATAGCGGTGATTGCCAGCGCCCAACCAAAGCCCGAAGACACGCCATAGGTGACGCTTTCGGAAAAGTCATAGCTGCGTTCAACCATAAACAACGATCCACCCAAGATAGCGCAGTTCACTGTGATCAACGGCAAGAAGACACCCAGCGCGTTGTAAAGCGGTGGGAAATACTTATCGAGAACCATTTCCAAGATCTGCACCAGCGCGGCAATCACACCGATATAGCTGATCAACCCCAAGAAGGTCAGGTCCACATCCGGAAAGCCAGCCCAAGCCAGCGCACCGGGTGCCAAGAGATAGGTCAGGATCAAATTGTTGGCGGGCACAGTGATCGCCTGAACGATCATCACCGAGATACCAAGACCCATGGCCGTTGGGATCTTCTTGGAGACCGCCAGAAAAGTACACATCCCCAGAAAGAAGGACAGCGCAAGGTTTTCGACGAAGATCGCCTTGACCGCGAGAGAAAGGAGGTCTTCCATCAGTGCGTCTCCACCGTCTGGATCTTGTATTCACGTTCTTCGACCTGTGCGGGCTTCCACGCCCGGATGGCCCAGATCAACAGGCCAATCACGAAGAATGCCGAAGGAGGCAGCAGCAGCAAGCCGTTAGGCAGATACCAGCCACCGTTGTTCACGGTCTCGAGCACCGTGATGCCGAACAAAGAGCCCGAGCCGAACAATTCACGGATGAAGGACACCACCATAAGCAGCGCGCCATAACCCAGCCCGTTGCCGACACCGTCGACAAAGCTGGCCATTGGCGGGTTCTTCATCGCAAAGGCCTCGGCGCGGCCCATCACGATACAGTTGGTGATGATCAGGCCAACAAAGACCGACAGGGTCTTGGAAATCTCATAGGCATAAGCCTTGAGCACCTGATCAACCAAGATCACCAGCGACGCGATAATCACCATCTGAACGATGATACGGATCGAGTTCGGGATTTGGTTGCGCAGGATCGAGATGAACATCGACGAAAATGCCGTAACCAAAGTCACCGCGATGGCCATAACAAAGGCCACTTTCATTGATGACGTCACCGCCAGCGCCGAACAAATGCCCAGCACCTGAAGCGTGATCGGGTTGTTGTCGACCAACGGGTCAATCAGTTGGGACCGGTATGTCTGTGCCATTAGCCTGCCTCTCCTGCCTTCAGTCGTTCCAGAAAGGCACCGTAACCGGCTTCGCCCATCCAGAAGCGTACAAGGTTATCCACTCCAACGGTGGTCAGCGTTGCGCCGGCCAGCGCGTCAATATGGTGCTCAGCCCCGGCAGGCGGAGCGGCCTTGGCGACGGTAATCGCGAGCGCGCCATCTTCGGAGAACAGCTGCTTGCCGTTCCACAGTGCTTTCCAACGTGGGTTGTCCACCTCGGCACCAAGGCCGGGGGTTTCGCCGTGCTGATAGAATTGCAGGCCAAAGATGTCGTTGCCGTTCTCTTCCAAGGCGATAAAGCCATAGAGCGTCGACCACAGCCCGTAGCCTTCGATCGGCAAGATGACTTTGTCCAACGCGCCGGTTTCGTCGCGCAGCAGATACACCATGCGATAGGCTTGCATCTGGCCGCCCAATCCGGCGGGATCGTCCTCAAGCACACGCATCACCGACGCATCGCCGCTGGCGGCCAGCGCGTCAAAGGTGTCGATATCGAATTGGTCGGAATACTCTGCAGTTGCCAAATCCAGCACATGCGGCTCGAAGGCGGCAAAGGCCTCGGCGACAGGCACCTCGGGGTTATATACCCCGGCAACCTGCAGGATGTTCACCCGTTTGTCGTTGAGCTGGTTGGCCTCTTGCACCGGACGCAGGGCGACAGCGGCGGCGGACACCACCATGGACGCCACCAGACATAGAGTCACTGCAACGAAGATCGTCTTGCCGACACTGTCAGGCGGGGCATCTAGGAAACGGCGCAGAACGCCTTTATTTTCAGTTGCTTCAGGCATTGCGCTTGGCCCTCCGCTTGATGTTGGCTTGGACGACAAAATGGTCAATCAGCGGAGCAAAGACGTTGCCGAATAGGATCGCCAGCATCATGCCCTCGGGAAAGGCCGGGTTAACGACGCGGATCATCACGACCATGAAGCCGATCAGAGCGCCATAGATAAAGCGGCCCGTATTTGTGTGGCTCGCCGAAACCGGCTCGGTCACCATAAAGACCAAACCAAAGGCGTAGCCGCCGATGACGAGATGCCAATACCATGGCATTGCGAACATTGGGTTTGTGTCCGACCCGATCCAGTTGAGCAGGCTCGAAAAGGCGATCATCCCACCAAGACAGCCAACAATCAGACGCCAGTTGGCAATCTTGGTCGCCAAAAGGAACACCATGCCGATCATGATAGCGAGCGTCGAGGTTTCCCCCATGCTGCCTTGGATGACACCAACAAACGCATCCATCCATTCGATCCCACGCTCGGGCAAAGCGGCAACCCCATCCGCAGCACTTACCGCCAGTGCGGTGGCCCCGGTAAAGCCATCGACCGGCGTCCAGACCGATTCACCTGACATTTGCGCCGGATAGGCAAAGTATAGGAAGGCGCGGCCAACAAGAGCCGGGTTCAAGAAATTCTTGCCGGTACCGCCAAACACTTCTTTGCCGATGACAACGCCAAAGATTATGCCCAAAGCCACCTGCCACAAAGGCGTCGAAGCGGGCAGGATCAGCGTGTAGAGCATCGAGCTCACCAAGAAGCCCTCGTTCACTTCGTGCTTGCGCACGACCGCAAAGATCACCTCAAAGATGCCACCCGCGACCAGCGTCACGATGTAAATCGGGAGGAAATACAAAAGCCCGTGCAGCATGTTGGCCACCGGGTTGTTGGCATTAAAGCCAATGCCCAACGTCTCGATAATTGCGGCACGCCAGCCTGAGTGACCATATTCGGCAATCGCCTGATTGGTCTGCAGACCGGTATTATAAAGACCAAACAGGATCGCGGGCACAGTCGCCAGAACCACATAGGTCATGATCCGCTTCATATCCACGTAAGAGCGCGCATGAGGCGCGGCCGTGGTCACCGTTTTGGGCGTATAGATAAAGCTTTCGACCATCTCATAGATGGGGAAATACTTTTCATACTTGCCGCCCTTGGTGAAGCTCGGCTCGATTTTGTCGAAGAATGCTCTTAGCCCCATCGGCCCTACCCCTCCTTCTCGATCTTGGTGAGGCTGTCGCGCAGGGCGATACCGTATTCATACTTGGCTGGGCAGGCAAAACCGCACAGGGCCAAATCTTCTTCGTCCAGTTCCAGCGCACCTAACGCCTGAGCTTGGTCAGTGTCCATCACCAACAGCGCGCGCAGAAGCTGCGTTGGCAAGAAATCCTGTGGAACGATTTCTTCGAACGTCCCGATCGGCACCATGGCTCGGCGCCCGCCGTTCAAGTTCGAGGTCAAGGCATGCAACCGTTTGGACATGGCCGAACCTAGAACCGGTTGGTAGGCGTATTTCGAGAACATCGGCCGGATCCACCCCATCGGGATCTGCTTGTGATCCTCTTCAATAAGGGTGATCTGGCGCGCATAGCGACCCAAATAGGCGGTTGGTCCCGCGCCCGCAGCGCCCGACAGGATCGAGCCAGAGATCACGCGGATCGGCGTTTCGCCCTTTAAGTCGTTAGCACAAAGGTCAATCATCGAGGCACCGGCAACCGTCCGTACAAGACGCGGGTTCGAACACATCGGTCCCGTCAGCGCAATAATGCGGCGGCTGTCCAATGTTCCCGACTGCATCAGGCGGCCAATGGTGATCACATCATGATAGCCAATGGTCCAGACGGTTTTGTCACCGCGTGGCGGCTCTAGGAAATGCATATGCGTGCCAGCCAAGCCAGCCGGATGCGGCCCGGAAAATCCAACGGCGGTGACGCCTGCCACATCGGCTCCCGGAATGTCGGCCCCGGTTTCCTGACACAGATAGGTCGCGCCTTCGGTTAGCTTGGCGATGGTCTCCAAACCACGGGCAAAGGCCGCCGGGTCATCCCCAATGATCACAGCTGTATCGCCAGACAGCGGTTCGCTATCCATCGCAGTCACATAAATTGCGGCGGGGCGGTCTTCGGCTCCGGGCACCTTGGAATAGGGACGTGTGCGAAACGCTGTCCACAGACCGGCGGCACAAAGACGGGTGCTTATCCCATCGGCGGTGCTGTCATCGCCCACTTGCGAGAAGTCTACTGATTCGGCCGCGGCGGGGTCGATTTCGATTTCAACGCTAATTAGCGCACGACGCGCGCCACGGTTGATCGCCTTGATTCGCCCTGAAACAGGCGCGGTCACCTGAACCTCGGGCGTATCTTTGTGGGCAAAGATCGGCGCACCGGCGGCGATCACGTCGCCTTCCTGTACGGCAAGGCGCGGTTTCAAACCGATAAAATCCTGTCCCAACACCGCTACAGTGTGGATATCGGCTCCGTCTTCTATCCCGTCACCAGGCGCCCCCAGCACCGGCACGTTCAGACCTTTTTTCAATTTGAATTGCTGCACGTCACATGTGTCCTGTCGGTTTTCGGCTGCGTTATGCGAGAAAAGGACAGGTTTTGGAAGGTGTGTGAGCGCAAACTTTCAAAACTCTGTTGAACTTTTTGCTGATCTGCCTCAGAAGCGTGCCGATCTTACAGTGGAAATGCGCAACCCAGCGGAGACGCCCGTGTCGAACCCTCTTCTATTTTCTCGCCGTAGCTTCTTGGTAATGCCGCTTGCTTTTGCAGCCGCCTGTAAGAAGGGCTGGTCCGTACTAGAATTGGCCGGACTGACGATGGGCACCGGTTACAAGATTGTCGCCATCGACCACAGCCAAGCGGTGGACCAAGCGGCACTGCAGGCCGATGTCGATGCTGCTCTGGCGCGTGTGACTGCCCAGATGTCGAACTGGGATGATGCCTCGGAAATCTCGCGTTTCAATGCGGCTTCCGCTGGCGACAGCCTGACCGTTTCTGCTGAATTCTATCATGTTATGCAGTCCGCTGCTGATGTGAACGCCGCCAGCGACGGGCGTTTCGACGTCACCGCCGGTGCATTGTTCGATCTTTGGGGCTTTGGTACCAAGCACAACACCGGTTCCATGCCGACAGATGCCCAAATCGCGGACGCTCTGGGCTGCTGCGGTCAGAAACAATCGATCGCGTTGCACAATGGTGCCTTGGGCAAATTGAACGACGGTGCACAGATTTATCTGTCGTCCATTGCCAAAGGTTTTGGCGTGGACCTCGTCGCAAAAACTATGGCGGCTCATGGTATCACCGACTATATGGTCGAAATCGGTGGCGATCTTGTCACCGCAGGCAAGAATCCCGAAGGCCAGCCGTGGCAAATTGGTATCGAAACACCGCAAAGCTTTGATCGTGGCGTGATGCAGGTCGTAGGCCTGTCGAACATGGGCATGGCGACCTCGGGTGACTATCGCAACTTCTTTGAGGTCGATGGTCAGCGCTATTCGCATATGATTGACCCCACAACCGGGCGTCCCGTCACCCACAATACCGCTTCGGTTACCGTGTTGACCGACAACGCGATGCTGGCCGACGCCTGGGCAACTGCCCTGCTGGTTCTTGGTCGTGACCGTGGTCTTGCGCTCGCCAATGAACGCGGACTGGCGGCGTTGTTTATCGAACGCTCGGCTGATGCATCCAAGGGTCTTGTACCCACTGCATCGGACAAGTTCACCTCACTGACCGCATAACGCGGGAAAGGCACTGCGCCATGTCGACCTTTATCCTAGCCTTTGGACTGTTTTCCATCGTCATGGTGGGCATGGCGATCGGTGTCATTCTGTCGGGTCGTACGATCAAAGGCAGCTGTGGCGGATTGAACGCCGTCGAAGGTGCGGACCATTGTTTGGTCTGCAAAAAGGAAATCGACCCAAACAGCCCGCTGCGCGAACGGTTGGAATGCCCTCGCCAGCGTGCGCGTCGCGAAGCCGCAGAACGCGCTGCAGGCTGACTTTACCCGCTTGATAGCGGAACAAACCCAAGTATCAAAAGCGTCCCTGCCGCGACCAATCCCGATAGCCACAACTGGCTGCGCGGCCCTTCGGCCTTCCATACTCGGCGATAGCGATAGCCCGCCAAACAGGCAACTGTGAACAGCACCGTTGCGATACCGGGTGTCAGGGTCAGGTCTGTCATTTCGTCCCTTTTTGGCAGAAACTGTTTACCCGCAGGCATTTCTCCTTATCCTATAGTCAGGACACGGGAGGATTGCCATGGTCGGATCATATAAACCCAAGACCCGAGGTGACGCGAATGAGGCCACTCATAGTCAGTCACTAGAGACCAACGTATCGGTGGCACAGGCCTCTGTTGCCGAGGTTATGTCGGACAAGGGCGGCGAACTATTCGGGATCGGTCCGCAAAATGCGGTTTCGGAGGCGGTCGCCATTCTCGCTGAGAAGCGGATCGGCGCATTGGTCGTCACGGACGATGACGGCAAATTAGTTGGCATTTTGTCAGAACGCGACATCGTGCGTCGTTTGGCGGAAACACCCGGTCAAACACTGCCGCAAAAGGTTGATCAGCTGATGTCAGCCAAGGTTGAAACCACCACGCCTGATGAATTGCTTGTAAGTGTGTTGCGCCGAATGACCGACGGGCGTTTTCGCCACATGCCGGTCCTGAAAGACGGGCAGCTGCTTGGCATGATTTCGATTGGCGACGTGGTCAACCATCGCCTGAAAACGTTGGAATACGAGGCCTTGAAACTGAAGCAGCTGATCGTCGGGTAAGGCAGGCCACCGCTAAAACGAGTTCAGGCAGTGTAGCAGAGATGGCCGCTTTTACAGCGGACCGGAACGTCTCAAGCTTGCCTTGGGATTGAGCCGTCAGAAGCGCTGGCCATACTGCCATCCCACCCAATAGGCGCGCTTTTCACCGCCGCTCGCCACGCTTTGCAAACGTCGGCGTTGTGAAAGTGGTGTTTGGGGAAGATGTCGCGCCGCCATACCGAAACGATTGTGCCGGATCTTCACCCCAAAGATATTGATAACCGATATTCTGGCGACCTGACTCTTTTGCGCAAGCGCAGAGATCACAGGGCAAGATGTGTTCCCTTCCGTCTAAAACCGCAGGAAACGGGTCGCCACGTCGGATAATAATGCGACAAAAAGAGAGAAACCTGATTTGGATTTCGCGGCATGTCAAAACCCCCAACACTTAAAATGGATGCAAAATCCACCTTCATGTTGCTGGTGTTGGCCGCGATGTGGGGCGGGTCATTCTTCTTAGGAGAGCTCGCTCTCCGCGAGGTTCCACCGCTCACAATCACCCTTCATCGGGTGATGTGGGCCTTGCCATTTTTGGCATCGATTGCGGTCTACAACAAAACTCCGCTCCCGCGGTCACCGCGGATTTGGGGCGCCTATCTTGTGATGGGTGCACTCAACAACGCCCTACCGTTTTCGTTGATTTTTTGGGGGCAAACCCAAATCGAAAGTGGATTGGCCTCGATACTAAACGCGACAACCGCAATGTTTGCCGCCGTTGTGGCGGGCCTATTGCTTCGTGATGAACCATTGACTGCAAAGAAGATTATCGGCGCGACCTTGGGTATAGCCGGAGTGGCTTTCATCATGGGGCCAAGCGCGTTGACCGAGTTTAATCCCAGTAACCTTGCCCAGCTCGCCATCCTTGGCGCGACACTATCCTACGCCTTTGCAGGTGTTTGGGGAAAGACCGCTCTGGCCAGCCAGCCGCCTCTTATGAATGCGCTTGGTATGTTGATTGGCAGCACGGCATTGATGATACCAATTGTGTTGATCTTTGATGGTCGGCCAAGTGTCGACCTTTCTGCAACAACATGGGCTGCTCTGTTGGGCTTGGCGACAGTGTCGACGGCATTGGCCTACGTTCTCTACTTTGCCATCCTTGCACGTGCCGGGGCCGCCAATTTGCTTTTGGTTACTTTGCTCATCCCCGCCGTTGCAATTGGGCTTGGTGTTCTTTTTCTAGGAGAAGACATGGGCTTCGAAGCGTGGATTGGCTTTGCCATCATCGCACTTGGCTTTGCTGTGACGGATGGGCGCTTGTTTTCGGCCTTGTCTCGAACATCCAAGGGCAAGGCCCACACCGGATAGTGGCCGGTCAGACATTTTAGGATCGGAGCCTATCTGTATCGATCGCACAAGAGAATTCGATAAAGAATAGGTTCTTGGCAATACTGATCCAAACGGCATGAGAAACCTTACAAGGCATTCCCAAAGAGGCCAATCTGGACACGTTTTCCTGCCCTAGCCAACAATTATGTTTGCATGCCCAACTTGGCGTCAAGAAACGAAAAAAGCCGCCCAAATCGAGCGGCTTTTCTAATCTTTTCAACGCGGGTCAGCTTACGCTGGCAGCGCGCCTTTGGCCTGATCCACGATCGCAGCAAATGCTTCGGGCTCGTGAACGGCAAGATCGGCGAGAACCTTACGGTCAACTTCGATACCGGCCAGATTCAGACCATTGATGAACTTGGAATATGTCAGGGCTTCGTCATGGGCACGGACAGCAGCGTTGATACGCTGGATCCACAGAGCGCGGAAGTTGCGCTTGCGGTTATGACGGTCGCGTGTTGCGTACTGGTTGGCCTTATCAACGGCCTGAGCTGCAACCTTGAAGGTGTTCTTGCGACGACCGTAGTAACCTTTGGCCTGCTTGACGATCTTCTTGTGACGCGCGTGTGTGACGGTTCCGCCTTTTACTCGGGACATGTTCTAATCTCCTCTTAGCGGTCGTACGGCATGAACTGCTTGATGCTTTTCGCATCAGGAGCAGACAATGTCGTGGTACCGCGAGCGTCGCGGATGAATTTCTTGGTGCGTTTGATCATGCCGTGCTGTTTACCAGCTTGGCTCGCCATCACTTTACCGGTCGCAGTGACCTTAAAGCGCTTTTTGGCGCTCGACTTCGTCTTCATCTTGGGCATTTCGGTCTCCGTCTTTTTGCGCGACTCGGCATGCCACTTGAGCCGGACGCGCGGTTTAGACGGGCCGTATAGGGGCGGATCGCGTTATTGGCAAGCCTTGAATCGATACTCACACGGGATTCAAGGGCCTAATTGGTGAATTTGCCAACCACTTGGAAAAACACCTGTGGAATGTCCTGCATTTGGTACCCACCGGGCTTGTTGGTAAGGGCAAAAACCACCAACCCGCCAGCCGCAATCATGACAATGGCCGCCACCCGAGGGGTGCGGCCATCTGAAAACGCAGAGACGACCGCTGGCAGCGCTAAAACCGCCAGGATCAACCCTGCGACCAATGAAATATCTGGATCCATAACACCAGACCCCCGTGATTAACCTGAGAACAGGTTATTCCGGATCGGTGCTATAAATCAAACGTTCATCGCAGGGTGCAACGCGCAAGATATTGGTTGTTCCGGGGATGTTAAATGGCACACCCGCGGTCACAACGATCTGATCACCTTCTCCGGCAAAACCGGCCTTGCGCGTGGCGCGGGCGGCGTTCACCACCGCCTGTTTGAACCGCTCAAGATCACCGGTCATGACACAATGGGTCCCCCAGCTTAGGGCCAGACGACGGGCCGTGCCGCGCGATGACGTCATTGTAATGATCGGCACCCGTGGGCGTTCACGCGATACTTTGGCGGCGGTGGTCCCTGAAGAGGTAAAGCAGCAGATGGCTTTGATGTCTGTTGTCTCAGCGATCTCACGCGCGGCAGCAACGATCCCATCGGCCACCGAATGACGCTCGGCTTTGCGGCTGGCTTCGATGATATCGCGATAGGTTGGGTCTGCTTCGACCTCAACCGCCACGGCATCCATGGTGCTCACGGCTTCGATTGGGTAATCGCCCGCCGCCGATTCCGCCGACAACATCACCGCGTCCGAGCCTTCGTAGATGGCGTTGGACACATCCGACACTTCGGCGCGGGTTGGCATCGGCGATTCAATCATCGATTCGAGCATCTGCGTCGCCACGATCACCGGTTTGGCGGCGGCGCGACATTTGCGCACCAAGCGTTTCTGGATTGGCGGAACATTCTGAACCGGAAGTTCAACACCCAGATCACCACGGGCGACCATGATGCCATCCGAGACCTCTAGAATCTCATCAAAGCTTTCGACGGCTTGAGGTTTTTCAATTTTGGAGAGGATCGCCGCGCGGCCATCGGCCAATTCGCGGGCTTCCCAAACGTCGCGAGGACGCTGAACAAAGGACAGCGCTAGCCAATCAACGCCCAAGGCACAGACAAATTCCAAATCGGCACGGTCTTTTTCCGAAAGCGCCGCCAAAGGCAGCACAACATCAGGAACATTCACACCCTTGCGGTCGGAAATCACACCGCCGGTAACAACCGTGCAATTGGCGTGATCATCACCGCAATCCTCTACGCGCAAACGAATTTTTCCGTCATTGACCAAGAGATGCGAGCCAGGCTGAAGCGCTTGAAAAATCTCGGGATGTGGAAGGGAAACACGGGTTTTGTCGCCGGGCGTCGGGTCAAGATCAAGGCGGAAGTTTTCGCCCCATTCCAAATCTTGCGGCCCATCCGCAAATGTTCCAACACGCAGTTTTGGCCCCTGAAGGTCTGCCAGAATCGCGATTGGGCTATCAAGGTCCTTTTCAACCTGACGGATGATCTTGTGCTTTTCCGAGATCTCGTCGTGGCTACCGTGGCTCATATTCAGGCGAAAGACATCGGCCCCCGCTTCGTGCAATGCGCGGATCATTTCGTATGTTGACGATGCCGGGCCCAATGTGGCCACGATTTTGATCTTGCGATTGCGCTTCATGTTTTTCCCCAGTTCCTCATGTGGCGGCATCAATTGCCTGCCGTAATTGCCGTGCGGTCAGCGTATTCATAAACCACTATTTGTTAGCGGTAACGGTTCATGGTGCTTATTGCCTATTTCCCTTCACCGCGCAACTGCCCTATGTCTTGGCAACAAGAGATGACGACACCATGACATATCACCCCTATCATATCGAAGGTGCCAGCCGCAAAAGCCGCTGGCTCATCACCTGTGACCATGCGCGCAATACCGTTCCGCCGGATTTGGGTGGGACATTGGGCTTGCCCGATTCTGACATGGAACGCCACATTGCCTTTGACCCCGGAGCCGAAGGAGTCTCACTGGCGCTTGGCGAAGCCCTCGGCGCGCCAGTTTTGCTGGGGAACTTCTCTCGGCTCGTGATTGACCCCAACCGGGGCGAAGACGACCCGACGCTGCTGATGAAGCTTTATGATGGGTCGGTCATTCCCGGAAACCGTCATGCAGATGATACCGAACGGGAACGCCGATTGAACGCCTACTACCGGCCCTACCATGACACCTATGCAAAACTCGCCGCGGCCCAAGAGGACACGGTGATTGTTGCTGTGCACTCCTTTACTCGACAATTGCGCGGTCGCCCGACTCGACCGTGGCATGTTGGCATCCTACACGCGTGGGACAGCCGCTTGAGCGACCCGTTTATCGCCGCCCTTGAGGCGGAACCGGACCTGACCGTTGGTCGCAATGAACCCTATCCGGGGCATTTGCCCGGTGATGCGGTTGATCGGCATGCGTTGAAACACGGGCGCAACAATACACTGATCGAGTTGCGCAACGATTTGATCGAAACCGCCGAGCAACAACAGCATTGGGGCCAACGCCTTGCGCCATTGCTCGAAGATGCGTTGCGACAGGTTCCAGAATAACGCTTTGCGTCAGGCCGGGCGCAAAAAGGTTTTCAATGAAAACTTTTGCAAATTCCGTGAACGGAATTTGGGCACAACACCACAAGGGAGAGACAGACATGGATGATCAAACAAGGATTGAGGTTGAAGCCGCTGCGTTCCGCCGCCTGCGCCAACATCTGATGGAAGACCGCAAAGACGTGCAAAACATCGACATGATGAACCTGACCGGATTTTGCCGCAACTGCCTGTCACGCTGGTACCAAGAAGCTGCCAATGAACGTGGCATCGACATGGACAAGGCCCAAGGCCGCGAGGCTTTCTACGGTATGCCTTATGATGACTGGAAGAACAGCCACCAATCCGCCGCCAGCCCGGAAAAGCAGGCGGCTTTTGAGGTCGCGTTCAAAGAAAACGTTACCGACAAAGAATGAAAGCGAGCGGGGGATAACCCCGCCCTGTCCGTTTATTGCTTGTCGCGCGCGGCCTTAAACGCCGGGCGTGCCCGTGTGCGTTTCAGATAGGCTGCGAAGTCCGCCGATGGTTCGGGGAACTTGGCGCTGATCGCCCAATTGGCGAGATGAGTTAGGATGATATCGGGGATTGTGAACGTCTCGCCCATCAAAAATGGCCCATCCACTTCCGCCATCAGCTTGTCGACATTGCGCTGATACTCGGCCCGGCACGTGGGTTTGACCTCCGCAACGCGCTCCCCTTCGGGTAGAATAAAACTATGCCGCGCCGCGGTCCAAAGCTGGGCCTCGATATCGTCCAGAATGCGAAAGGTCATGGCATCCTGTTTGGCCCGCGCCACGGTTCCCGCCGGGGCAGTAAGTGCCCCGTGTTTGTCGGCCAAATAAGTCAGGATCGCAGAGCTATCTGGAATCACCTCGTCGCCCGCCTTGAGAGCCGGCACCTTGCCGAGCGGGCTCACCGCCCGGATTTCATCGGATTGCGGGGCCGCAGGCACAAGGTCATACTCCTGCCCCAACTCCTCCATCATCCACATCACCCGAAACGTTCGGCTTTTGGGGCTTCCATATAGTGTGTAGCTCATACGGCTCGCTCTCTTTTGTTGTGTTGATCACAACGTGGCAGTGCCGTTAGCGGCGCGCAAGATAGGCCAACCTCACAAATGCGCGTTCGACCAAAGCCCCCGCCGGGGCCTTTTGCCCCGCTGAGCGGAGGGTCAGGTCAGTTTCCATTAACACATCCAACGCATCTTCGAGCCGCTCAACCGACCAGCGTTGTGCCTGTCGTAACATCCGGTCCCGGCGCGGGCCAAAGATTGGCGGGCGCATCCGTGAAATACCCTGTGCGGGCCCGCCGGGGGCCGCTGCCAACGCGTATAATGTCCGAAAATGGCGCATCCCCATGATCAACAAGGTCACCGGATTGACACCCTGCGCGGTCAATCTTCGCATGACCGGATCAATCTCGGGTGTACGCCCTTCTGCCAAGACGTGAAAAATCTGGTCTATTTCGGCCTCAATCGACGCCGGTGCATTAAGCTCAACCTCTTGCGGGGTCAAAGGCGTCGCATCGTCCAGCTTGTACAAGGCGATCTTTTCCAGAACCTGTCGAAAATCACCGGGCGTCAAACCTCGGGCCAGCTCTTCCAAAGCGCCCATCGCGTCGCGATCCAGCTCTTTCAAACCGGCACGGGCCAGTTCGGATTCGATCTCGGCCCGCCCCATTGGGTCGTTATAGAGCGCTGCCGCATAGGTGCGCCCGTCGCCCTCGAACACTTTGCGAAGCGCAGATTTCGCCGTTAGCTGCCCGGCGGTGACAATGATCTGCGCGTCCCCCGCCTGCCAATCTTCGAGCGCCGCTTTGAAGGTTTTGGACAAACCATCCGTGGCCTCTTCGACCAAAACCACCCGTGGACCGGGGAAAAACCCTTGCGCCTTGACCGCATCCAACAACGCCGCCGCGTCTTTGCGCAAATCCGCCGCCGGTATCCGGGTGAGCCGCATTTCGGCCTCGCCCTCGGGGCCAACCAAGGCGGCCACAACCTCTTGGCGTTTCATCGCCACGCGCATGGTGTCTTCGCCGCTGATCAAAAGACCGGCGGAATCGGGATTTGGCTTTTTGAAGTACCCATTTGCGTCGCGCGGAGACAGCTTCATTCCGGCAGGTTACCCGCGGACAAGATCAGATCGTCGATCACTTGATCGGCAAGAATGACCATCAAACGCTCATAGGCGTCATTCTCGGATGCCATTGTCGCAACCGTTGATCCGGTGTTTGAATAACCGGTAAAGGCGCTGGTCGAACCGCTCAAAAGCTGGGTCTTTCCTTCGGATAGGACATAATTCGCATGTCCCGTCACCTTGAATCGTGTGGTGTTCCCGGTCGACGTCGCACCTTGGTCGAGCTCTTCGGTGCTGAGTTTCACCTTGAGCACATAGGGCGCATTGGCCGGACGCCCCATGCGTGTCTCGAAATGACGATTGAACTGATAGCTGTCACGCGTTTCAGGGGCCTGAAGGGTGATCTTACCCTGTAGCCGATCGCCGGTTCCTTGCGGCCCATAAACAGGTGTGAAACCACAGGCGGTCAAAGACAGGGAGGCCAAAGCCATCCCCCCCAGACATTTCCCGAGAAATTTACGTCGTTCAGACAACCACATTCACAATCCGCCCCGGTACCACGATAAGCTTTTTGGGCTGCCCACCATCGAGCGCCTTAACAACAGCTTCGTGCGCAAGGGCGGCTTTTTCAACCTCTTCCTTGGGCATATCGCGCGGAACCTTCATTTCGCCGCGGCGTTTGCCGTTGATCTGGATCGGAAGTGTAACACTATCCTCAACCAGCATCTTCTCATCGGCAACGGGCCAAGGCGCGTTGGCTACAAGGCCCTCGCCGCCCAAAAGCGACCACAGCTCTTCGGCCAAATGCGGCGTCATCGGTGACATCAGCTGCACAAGCGTTTTCGCCGCAAAGGTTTTCACTTCGGAACCAGCACGCGATTTGTGCAAAACATTGGTGAAACCGTACAGTTTGGCAATCGAGGCGTTAAAGCCAAAGCTATCAACGCCCATTGTCACATCATGGATGGCTTTGTGGGTTTCCCGCAAAAGCGGGTCGTCTTCTTTGGTCGACGGTACATCGCCACCCGCGATTTCCGAACAGATGCGGAAAACCCGCGCCAAATGTTTGCTGGCCGCTTCGGCCCCCGATGCTGTCCATTCGACATCACGTTCGGGCGGAGAATCAGAGAGTACAAACCAACGCGCGGTATCGGCACCAAAGGCTTTGATGATCTCAACCGGATCGACCACGTTGTTTTTGGACTTCGACATCTTGGCCGAGGGGATGATTTTCACCTGTGTGCCATCCTTAAGGAAGCCGCCACCGTCGCGCAGCTCAACATCCTCTGGGTAGTGATAAACCGGGCGGCCATCGTCGCCGGTGGTTTGATAAATCGCGTGGGTCACCATGCCTTGGGTGAACAGCGCATTGAACGGTTCGCGCGCGGTATCGGGCAAGTGGCCACAGATATTCATCGCGCGGGCAAAGAAGCGCGAATAGAGCAGGTGCAAAATCGCGTGCTCGATGCCGCCGATGTATTGATCGACGTTCATCCAATAGGCTGCGGCCTCTGGATCGGTTGGCGTTGTTGCATCTGGCGCCGTGAAGCGGGCGAAATACCACGAGCTATCGACAAAGGTGTCCATCGTGTCGGTTTCACGCTTGGCCGGTTTGCCGCAAGCGGGGCAGGCACAATCGCGCCATGTTGGGTGGCGATCAAGCGGGTTGCCCGGAATGTCAAAAGACACATCATCGGGTAGTTCGATCGGCAAGTTCTCTTTCTTTTCAGGAACAACGCCGCAATCATCACAATGCACAACCGGGATCGGACAGCCCCAATACCGCTGACGCGACAGGCCCCAATCCCGCAAGCGGAACTTGGTCACACCCGTGCCCCAACCGTCCTTTTCGGCGGCATCAATGGCGGCGTCCACGGCTTGGTCGCCGGTTTGCTCGGTCTCTCCGGCGAACCCGCGCAGGAAGGTGACCTTATCGGTTTTGGCGGGCACATAGGCCTCGGAAATCTCTTCTTCGCCAAAGACCGGGATGATCGGCAGGTCGTATTTTGTTGCGAATTCAAAGTCGCGCTGGTCATGGGCCGGGCAAGCGAAAATCGCGCCGGTGCCGTAATCCATCAGGATAAAGTTGGCGATCCAAACCGGCAATTCCCAGTTGGGATCAAGCGGGTGTTTGGCGCGAATACCGGTATCAACGCCAAGCTTGTCGGCCTTTTCAAGGGCTTCTGCGGTGGTGCCGCCTTTGCGCATCTCGGCGATTTGCGCCGCAATTTCGGGGTTTTGTGCCTCAAGCTGTTTTGCAATCGGGTGATCGGGCGAGATGCCAACAAATGACGCGCCCATCAATGTATCAGGACGGGTGGTGTAAACGGTGATCGGCTCTTCGCCGTCCACACGTTCAAAACCAAACTCCAAACCGCGCGATTTGCCGATCCAGTTTTCCTGCATCAGCCGCACCTTGGCGGGCCAGTTGTCGAGCGTGTCGAGCGCTTCCAACAACTCTTCGGAATAATCGGAGATTTTAAAGAACCACTGGGTCAACTCGCGGCGCTCAACCTCGGCCCCCGACCGCCAGCCCTTGCCGTCGATGACCTGTTCGTTGGCCAAAACGGTCATATCAACCGGATCCCAGTTCACCACCGCGTTTTTGCGATAGACCAGACCTTTTTCAAGGAAATCAATGAACAGCGCCTGTTGCTGACCATAATACTCCGGGTCACAAGTCGCGAACATACGCGACCAATCAAGGCCAAAACCAAGCGGCTTCATCTGGCCAACCATGGTGTCGATGTTTTCGTAGGTCCAGGTTTTGGGGTGCCCGCCAATCGCCATCGCGGCATTTTCCGCCGGCATGCCAAAGGCGTCAAACCCCATTGGGTGCAAGACGTTATGACCGGTGGCCAGCTTGTAACGCGCAATCACGTCGCCCATCGTGTAGTTGCGCACATGGCCAATATGAATGCGGCCCGACGGGTAGGGGAACATTTCCAGCACGTAATACTTGGGCTTGTCGCCTTCGCGGGTGGCGGTGAATGTACCGGCCTCATCCCAAGCGGATTGCCATTTTGGTTCTATGGATGCGGGATCATAAACGGACATGTGGTTTCCTCATACGGGCTTGGGCAGGCCCAAAAGGGCAGATTTTGCCGCTGTGATAGGCGCATGGCGCGCAATCGTCCAGTCTTTGGCGTCTTTTTGGCAACCCAATTCAGACAATCTGGTGCAAACCATTGGCGCGGGCAGCCACACATGGCAAAACAACGAAAAAGAGCATTTGAGGCGATACGGATGAAAATTCTTCTGATCCACCAGAATTTCCCCGGCCAATATAAACACTTGGCCCCTGCCCTCGTGAAACAAGGGCATCAAGTTGTTGCGTTGACCTGTAAGGTGAAACAGCCCACCCAATGGCAGGGTGTTCAAATTGTCCCCTACGAGGTCAAAGGTGGCTCGACACCCAACATTCACCCGTGGCTGTCGGATTTTGAGACCAAGCTTTTGCGCGCGACGTCCTGCTATCGCGGGGCCATGTCCCTCAAGAATCAGGGGTTTGAGCCGGATGTCATTTGCGCCCACCACGGGTGGGGCGAACCGATGTTCCTTAAAGATGTCTGGCCCAACGCGCGCCTTGGTCTTTATTGCGAGCTTTACCATCTGACCGGTGGGGATTTCCTGAACTACGATCCGGAATTTCCGTCCAAAAGCCCCGAAGCAGACAAGCTGCGGATTCGGATGAAGAACATGAACAACCGCCTTCATGAGGAAATCATGGATGCCGGCCTTAGCCCGACGCAGTTTCAGGCCGATACCTTCCCTAAGCGGTGGCGCGACCGGATAACCGTTGCCCATGACGGGGTCGATACCGATCTCGTCTGTCCCAATGCCGACGCTGCCTTAAAGGTGTCCGATGATTTGACCCTGACACGGGATGATGAGGTGATCACCTTTATCAACCGCAACCTCGAACCCTATCGCGGCTATCACATCTTTATGCGCGCGTTGCCCGAGATCCTGAAAAAGCGGCCCAATGCCCATGTTGTTTTGCTTGGCGGGGACGAGGTATCTTATGGAGCCAAGGCCCCCAAAGGGCAGACTTGGAAACAGATTTTCATCGATGAGGTGCGCGGACGCATTCCAACACCCCATTGGAACCGGGTGCATTTCATGGGGCGCGTTCCTTATGACACCTACCTGTCGATGATTCAGGTGAGCCGCGCCCATGTTTATCTGACCTATCCCTTTGTCCTTTCTTGGTCGCTGCTCGAATCCATGAGCGCAGGCTGTGCGATTCTAGCGAGCAACACCGCCCCGGTGCGCGAAGTCATGACCGAGGGCGAAAACGGGTGGATGACCGACTTCTTTGACAAGGATGCACTGGTTGAACGGCTCTGCGCGCTTTTGGACGATCCTGAAACGCGCGCCCGCATGGGTGACACCGCGCGCCAATTCATCCGAGAGAAATACGATTTACGGAGCATTTGCCTGCCACAGCATTTGGATTGGGTTGATCGCTTGTCGAAACTAGAGCCCCGCCCCGTTCTCGATTGACCTGCGGCACCCCGCGATAAACCAAGAAAAAACCTCGACCTGCTCAAGCAAGTCGAGGTTTTGCTTTTCCAAGCGACTAGAAGCGTCGTTACAGACGGCTGTCTTGCGCCCGCAATTGCCGGGCCCGCGTTAGGATAGCGTCTTCGATGGCGCGGACCGTTGCGGCGCTGGCCGGACCGGACTTTGTCATCAAGGCAACGTTCAACGACCGCGCGTCCAAGGCTGGGTCATTCACATGTATAGTGGCACGATAAGCGCGGCCACCGCCCGGCGGGGTGCCAAAACCGGTGACAATCACACCTGTAAAGGGATCAACGGTCTGGATCGGTAGAAAATCCAACGTATCCAATGACGCGTTCCATATATACTTGTTCACAGCGCCAATTTGGCCCTGATCTTTGCGCGCCCGGAAAATATCCCAGACGGTGCCACGTGGCTTTGGATCATCTGCATAGAGAATCTCATCCATCAGCTCATCAGCCGGCGGCGTGTCCACCGGGGCGCGGTTAGCTGACGACCCACAGCCTGATTGAACAAGCAAAGCCACTGCAAGACCGATACCTAATAAGATTCGCGACATGCTCATCCGCCTTTTCTCCCACCGAGGATGTTTCCCTTTCAATACTCGGGGCGCGCCAAAGCGGCAAGTCGTCATTATGACATGCTGGTATCAGGGGCCGATCGGCAGGAAGTTGCGCAAGGGACAGTGAAAAACCGAGATGGGCGGAAAACCTTGTGACAATTGCGCATCACTGCATTGCTTGTTGGCCATTCTCAATTTCAGACGGGTTGCATTGCGGGGGTCAGCAAGCGCATAGATCACGCATCAGGGCCGGACTGTCGGCCTGGTAGTGCCTTTAGAACACATGAGGGAAACAATGAAACATATCCTGCTTGCCACCACTGCACTGGTTGCAACCGCTGGCGTTGCTTCGGCAGAAATCGCGCTGTCCGGCTCCGCTGAAATGGGCATCGCCGGTGGCGAACACACCGAGACCCAATTCCACACAGACATCGACGTCACATTCACCATGACTGGTGAGTCCGACAACGGTCTGACATTCGGTGCTTCGATCGATCTGGACGAGTCCAACGACACAGACGCATTCGGTGCATCCACCCAAGGTGGCGAAACCATCTTCATCGCATACGGTCCAGCCAAGCTGACCATGGGCGACGTTGACGGCGCATTCGACGCAGCAATGCAAGAAGCCATCATCGGTTCTTCGATCGGCGACAACCACGAGCACATCGGTTACAATGGTAACGGTGGTCTTGACGGTGCATATGACGGTCAGATCGCTCAGTTCGCTTACTCTGCTTCTGGCTTCACCGGCTATCTGTCGGTTGAACTAGACGACGCTGGCTGGCTCGACGCATCGGACGACGAAGAGTACGGTTCGCCTATCTGGGGTGTTGGTGTTAAGTACACTGCCGACCTCGGCGGCACTGCTCTGAACATCGGCCTTGGTTACCAGTCCGGTGACGAAGATCACGCAGAGCGTCAGTACGGCTCGATCTTTGACACTGTTGGCGCAGAAATCGACTCCGAAGACACACTGTCTGACGTAATTGGCGATCTGGGTGCGGCTGCACGTAGCTCCGTTTGGGGTCTGTCGCTCGGCACCACCTTCAACAACGGCATTCAGGCCATCTTCAACTACTCGGTTGCAGAATACGCTGAAGCCAACAACGGCGGCGACCTTGCTGAGTTCACCGGCAACTCCGAATCCCATTGGGGTCTGGCGTTCGGTTACAGCATGAACGCTCTGACCGTTGGTGTTAACTACGGTGAGTACGAAAACTTCCTGGGTCTGGAAGATCTGAAAGCCTCCGGTTGGGGTCTGGCAGCAGACTACGACCTCGGTGGCGGTCTGTCCGCTCAGTTCGGTTACGGCGACTCGAAAATCGAGCTCGACGGCGACTCGATCGACGACAGCACATGGTCCTTGGGTCTGGCAATGTCCTTCTAAGGACTGCTTGACTTAGACTAAGAGAGAGCGGGCTTCGGCCCGCTCTTTTCTTTTGGGGCAAAGCCATTTAGCTGATGTGTCAAATCAAGCTGACGACGGAGAGCTGACATGGGACTGATGGATATTCGCGACCGCATTGCCAACGCCTGCCAAGAGGTCGGCCGCGCCCCGTCTGAGGTCGAACTTATCGCAGTCAGCAAAGTCCAGCCCCTTGACCGCGTCGAAGCGGTTTTGGAACAGGGCCACACCCTATTTGGTGAAAACCGCGTTCAAGAGGCCGCCGACAAGTGGCCCGATTTCAAAGCTCGCTTCCCAAATGTCTCGGTTCATCTCATTGGGCCACTGCAATCCAACAAAACCCGACAAGCCATGGAGTTGTTCGACGCAATCCATTCGGTTGATCGCCCTAAGCTGGCCAATGGAATCGCCCGCCTTGCCCAAGAGCTTGGCCATTGCCCCGATCTATTTATTCAGGTGAACACCGGTGAAGAGCCGCAAAAGGCCGGCATTCTCCCTGCCGATGCCGATGGTTTTATCTCTGAGGCCCGCGCGCTCGACCTTCCGATCAAAGGGTTGATGTGCATCCCACCCGCCGAAGAAACCCCAAGCCTGCATTTCTCATTGCTCCGCAAGATCGCCGAACGCAATGGATTGACCGGATTGTCGATGGGAATGAGTGCCGATTTCGAACAGGCGATCGCCTTTGGCGCCACCCATATACGTGTCGGTTCGGCGATTTTTGGTGACCGGGTAAAACCTGACGCCTAAACGTATATCCAGATTGCAGCCGGTTTAAAGCCAGCTTATCTTGATCGAATGGCCATCCCTGTCGAAACATTCTTTCTGTCGCAAAACACCCAAGGCACCCTTCAGGCGCGCATCCAACAGATGGTCGCCGAGGGGATTTTGTCGGGGCGGTTTCGGCGTGGAGAAAAGCTCCCCTCGACGCGGCAATTGGCCAAGCATCTTGGCGTTAGCCGGATCACGGTGACCTTGGCCTATACGGAATTGCTGGCCAATGATTACCTGATTTCGCGCGGTCGTTCCGGCTATTTCGTGAGTGACAACGCCCCAGAGCCCCCCGATTTTGGCCCCCTGACCCAAGTCGAGGACAAGGTCGATTGGGACAGTGCCCTTGCCCGGCGGTTTGCATCGGACCGGCCCTTGGGCCTTGCCCGGCCAAGTGACTGGGCGCGCTATCGATTCCCGTTTATCTATGGCCAAACCGATCAAAAGCTTTTTGATCACGCCAATTGGCGGCTGTGCGCGATGCAGGCGCTTGGGGCCAAGGATTTTGTGTCGCTGACCCAAGATCAGTTTGACCTTGATGATCCAGAACTTGTCACCTTTATTGCCCGTCATAGCCTTCCGCGTCGGGGTATCATCGCCGGGCCGGAAGAGATTCTGATCACGCTTGGCGCACAAAATGCGCTTTGGCTGGCGGCGCAACTTTTGGCCTCGGATGGGCGCAAGGTTGCGATCGAAGACCCCTGTTATCCTGAGCTGCGCAGCTTGCTGCGCCAAACAGGCGCCAAAATCACCCCTGTTTCGGTGGATGAAAAAGGGTTGCCGCCCGACGCGATCCCCAAAGACAGCCGGGTAATTTTCACGACGCCAAGCCACCAATGCCCGACGTCATCCACCTTGCCACGTGATCGGCGCGACGCCTTGCTTAAACGCGCCGCTGAAATCGACGCAATCATCGTCGAGGATGACTACGAGTTCGAAATGTCCTTTCTCGCGCCCCCTAGTCCGGCACTCAAAAGTCTCGATGAAGATGGCCGGGTGGTCTATGTCGGGAGCTTTTCCAAATCGCTGTTTCCGGGGTTGCGGCTTGGCTACATGGTTGGTTCCGCTGAGTTTATCCGCGAGGCCCGCGCCCTACGCGCCAGTGTACTGCGTCACCCGCCCGGCCATATCCAACGCACTGCGGCCTATTTCCTATCCCTTGGGCATTACGATGCGCTTGTCCGCCGCATTGGTCTGACACTCACCGAACGTCGCCGGGCCATGGAATCGGCAATCATGGCCCATGGGCTAGAGATTGCGGGCAAAGGTGCACATGGCGGCTCTGCCCTATGGATGCAGGCCCCCGAAAATTGCGACACCCGAAAATTTGCCGAACGGCTTCGCGAACAAGGGGTGTTGATCGAACCAGGCGAGGCGTTTTTCGCCGGACCAAATCGGCCACATAACTATTACCGGCTCGGCTATAGCTCGATCCCAACGGAGCGTATCGAAGAAGGTATCGCGCGCATCGGGACAGCGCTTGCGCAAAAGAAAAAGCAAGGCTAAGCCCCCCACATGCGGATTATCAGAGACTATCAATTCACCACCCCAAAAGACCGAGGCGCAAGCGCAGCCATCGGCAATTTTGACGGTGTGCATCTTGGCCATCAGGCGGTTATTGACCTTGCGCGACGGGCGGCCCCCGATGCGCCACTTGGGGTTATGACCTTTGAACCGCACCCGCGTGAATACTTTGCGCCGGATGCGCCGCCCTTTCGCTTGATGAGCGCCGAGGCCCGCGCCTCGCGCCTTGCCAAGCTGGGCGTTGATCATCTGTTTCAGCTGAACTTCAACACGGCATTGGCATCTTTGACACCCCGCGACTTTGCCCAAAACGTCATTTGCGACGGGCTTGGCTTGTCCCATATCGTGGTCGGGGCTGATTTCTGTTTTGGCAAAGGCCGGCAAGGTACGGTTGAAGACCTCAAAGCCTTTGGTCAGGACATGGGATTTGGCGTCACCATCGCCGAGCTTTTGGAAACCGGAGGCGTTCAGGTGTCATCCACTGCGATTAGAACCGCGCTCAGCGAGGGCCGCCCACGCGACGCCGCCCAACAATTGGGCCATTGGCACCGCATCGAGGGCGAGGTCATCGGCGGCGAACAACGCGGCCGCGAGCTTGGCTATCCAACTGCCAACATGTCAATCGACGGGCTACATCCGCCGAAATTTGGCGTTTACGCCGTGTTGGTCGAAGTCATGGATGGCCCCCACAAGGGCACCTATCACGGCGCGGCCTCGGTCGGGGTTCGCCCGATGTTTGACGGGCAATTCCCCAATATCGAAACCTTTGTGTTCGATTTCACTGGCGATCTCTATGGCGCCACCCTCTCGGTAGCTTTGGTCGACTACCTACGCCCCGAGCTGAAATTCGACGGATTGGACGCCTTGGTCACCCAGATGGACGCCGATTGTGATCAGGCCCGCGCCATTCTGGCCGCGCTATGAGCGACCAAATCAACCGCGACGGTCTGGGCAAACGTTTTTGGGAACAAAAACGTATGGATCAGATGAACAACGCGGAATGGGAAGCGCTTTGTGATGGCTGTGGCAAGTGCTGTTTGAACAAGTTGGAAGACGAGGACACCGGTGAGGTCGCCCTAACCCGCGTGGCCTGTCGCTTGCTCGACGATGCCACATGTCTGTGTGCCCAATATGAAATTCGGCATCAATTTGTGCCCGAATGTATCGTGCTGCGCCCGTCCAACATCGAAAAGAACCTGTATTGGATGCCTGAGACCTGCGCCTACAAGCGTGTTTGGAATGGCGATGCCCTGCCCGATTGGCACCCATTGTTGACCGGTCGCGCCGAAAGCGTGCACGAGGCGGGCGTGTCAATGCAGGGCCAAACAGTGTCCGAGTTCGACATCGCCGATGAGGACTGGGAAGATCATATCATCGAGGAGCCTGTGTGATGTTTTTCGCCTCTGACAATTCCGGCCCGGCGCATCCATCCGTTTTGGAGGCCCTCGCCCGCGCCAACCAAGGTTATACTTTGGGCTACGGCAACGATGATCTAACCCGCGATGCATCTGATCAGATTCGCACGTTGTTCGAAGCTCCTGACGCCGCAGTTTACTTTGTCGCCACCGGTACCGCCGCCAATTCGTTGGCTTTGGCGGTCCTGTGTCAGCCCTTTGACACGGTGTTCTGTTCGGCCCGTGCCCACATCCACGAAGATGAATGCAACGCCCCGGAGTTTTACACCGGCGGGGCCAAGCTAACGCTTGTTGGGTCCGGTGATCAGATGACTCCGGACGAATTGCGCGCCGCAATCAAAGCCGAAGAAAACCGAGGCGTACATGGACCGCAACGTGGCGCGGTGTCGATCACCAATGTGGCGGAGCTCGGGAATACCTATTCCCTGCAAGAAATGCGCGCGCTGTGTGACGTGGCCAAGGAATTTGACCTGCCCGTTCACCTTGACGGGGCGCGCTTTGCCCAAGCCTGTGCCAAGCTGAACTGTACCCCGGCCGAGATGAGTTGGAAGCTCGGGATCGACGTTGCGGTGTTTGGCGGTACGAAGAACGGGTTGATGGGTGTTGAAGCGGTGGTGATCTTTGACCCCAAACGCGCCTATGAGTTCGAACTGCGCCGCAAGCGCGGTGGCCATTTGTTTTCCAAGAACCGCTTTTTGGCCGCCCAGATGCAAGCCTATCTGGCCAATGATCTCTGGCGCGACTTGGCACAACAAGCCAACGACACGGCCGCGCGTCTTTATGCTGGCTTACAAGAGCTTGGTGTTGAGGTGATCACCCAAACCCCGGCAAATGTGATCTTTTTCAACCTGACCCTTGGCCAGCACAAAGCATTATTCGCCGCGGGCGCGACCTATTACTTGATGGGTGATGACAGCGGGCCGGACGATACAATCGTAGCCGGGCGTCTGGTGTGCGATTGGTCGATTGGACAAACCGGGGCCGAGACGTTTTTGACCAAACTTAAAACCGTGATGTAGGGTGGGGTTTTACCCCACCACAGCGATCAGTTCAGCTGAAAGTGCAGCTCATAGCTGCCATCGTGGAACGCCCCGAACAAGTCGGGAATGTCCGGGTGGTCAACCGGCTCACCGGAATAATCCGCCACGAGGTTTTGTTCCGACACATAGGCCACGTAAAAACTTTGATCGTTTTCCGCGAGCAAATGATAAAATGGCTGCTTTTTTGCCGGGCGCGAATCCTCGGGAATAGCCTCGTACCATTCATCGGTATTGGAAAACTCAGGATCCACATCAAAAACAACGCCACGAAACGGATGTTTGCGGTGCCGAACAACCTGGCCCAGGTGATATTTCGCGCGTTTATGTTGCATCATCCGCCTCTTTAACCCCTATTTTACCGAAAAAGCGAGTGGCTTGTCCAACTTTTGGGGCTGCTTTTTAGGAAACACTGTGTGGAATGGCATCCTTCAGCGCAACTGAATTGCCCTGATACCCGCCCAGTCGGCGGGATTCCATACCCTTTTCGGAATTGTGATTTTCACGCGCTGTCGGATCGGCTAAACTATGCCAAAAGAACAAATACAAAAAGCGAGAGGCATATGAGCAAGTGGCTTCGCGCAATGGTGATTTTGGCACTCGTCGCTTCCTGTGGAGGAGGCGGTACGGGTCAGGCACCGCGCAATCTTGATAACGCATGCGAAATTCTAAAGCAGCGTCCAACCTATTACAGAGCCTTCCGCGCCGCCGAGCGCAAATGGGGTGTGCCAGTGCATGTGCAAATGGCCACCATCTATCAGGAAAGCAAATTCGTGTCCGATGCACGCACACCGCTGCGCTACAAGCTTGGGGTGATTCCGATGGGGCGGCAAAGCTCGGCCTATGGGTATAGTCAGGCGTTGGACGGAACCTGGAAAGAGTATCTTGAGGACCAAGGTCGTCGTGGTGCCAAGCGCAACAACATCAAAGATGCCACCGATTTCATGGGGTGGTACATGGTTGGCACCAAAAACCAACTTGGCATTCCGCTTTGGGATGCACGCAAGCAATACCTCGCCTATCACGAGGGTCGCGGAGGCTATCGCCGCGGCACCTATAACTCCAAGGCGTGGTTGTTGCGGGTGTCGTCCGAGGTGGGGCAACGCGCCGTCACCTACAAGTCACAGCTGCAAAACTGTCGGGCAGCGCGCTAACCAGCGCGCCGCTTGCGTCAGGATTATTTCAGTTTTTCAATCTCAGGTTCGATATAGAAAATCCGGTTGGGCAGGCTCTTTTGGGCCAGCCCACCAAGCACCACTGTGGTGGTTGATCCATTGCCATCATTGATAACCCATTGACGTAGCTGAACCGGTTTTCCGGTGAACTTGAGCTGAATGTTCCCGTACTCGGGGTGTTTGGGGTCTTGGGCGGTCACGATGGTCGCTGTACCATCATAGCTGTGGCCTGTAACCATCCCGGCCTGTGCAAGGTTCACCTTCTTGGCAAGGATGATCGACAAGGGCGTGCGTCGCAGGGGATAGGTCTCCGGCTGGCCACCCAGTTTGCGATCAAGGATGTAGACGGCCCCGGCAGAGGCCAAAACTAAGGCCCGTTCAGGTGGATTATAGTCAAACCGCACCTTACCCGGGCGTTTGATCAGAATCTTACCGGTGGAAATTGTTCCATCGGCATTAATCTGAGTGAAACTGCTTTCGGCAGATTTGATCGTGTTCAGATAGCGCGAGATTTCGTTCAAAGAAAGCTTCTGCGCCTGAGCGGGCAGAGCCGCGATCATAAACGCCAGTGAAGCAACAAGAATACGGATCATCGTTGGGTCCTTCTGCTCGTATTATCTGCTTTGTCGCATGATCCACGCGGATATGCGATAGCATCGACCTTTCACAGGATATCAGGGGCGGAAGGGCGCCGATCAAGGGGAGAGATTGGCCTAAAGCTGCAACTCTGGCATATCCCATAGCGGCACAGGGGGAGCCCCCTTTTCAGGCGAGAAGAACGTCAGAAAAAGAGGCAGCCCCAAATAGGAACCGCCCCAAATTCCGTGCACGGAATTTACAAAAGTTTTGCAAAACTTTTTGGTGCGTAGACGCGCCGTTATTGCTCTGGCACCAAGATCTCGCGTTTGCCGACATGGTTCGCCGACGACACCACGCCTTCGTCTTCCATCTGTTCAACCAAACGCGCGGCTTTGTTGTAACCGATACCCAGTTTCCGCTGAATATAGGATGTCGAGCATTTACGATCTTTGATCACAATGCCAACCGCCTGATCATAAAGCGCGTCTTCACCGTTGGTGTTGCCACCGGTGTTTAGCCCCAACACAGCATCGATATTGCTGGCTTTTTCCTCATCCGGCCCCGCAACGACACCCGAAACGTATTCCGGCGGGCCAAAGGCCTTGAGGTGGTTGACGATTTCTTCAACCTCTTCATCCGAGACAAACGGCCCGTGACAGCGGGTGATTTTCGCGCCACCCGCCATATAAAGCATGTCCCCCATGCCAAGCAGCTGTTCGGCGCCCATTTCACCCAAAATGGTGCGGCTGTCGATTTTCGACGTCACCTGAAAGGAAATCCGAGTGGGGAAGTTGGCTTTGATCGTACCGGTGATCACGTCAACCGAAGGACGCTGAGTCGCCATGATCAGGTGAATACCCGAGGCCCGCGCCATCTGCGCCAAACGCTGGATGCAGGCTTCGATCTCTTTGCCCGCAACCATCATCAGGTCGGCCATCTCGTCAACGATCACAACGATATAGGGCATTTTCTTGGGCTCGAACTCATCGGTTTCGAACACGGGTTCGCCTGTCTCATCATCAAAACCGGTCTGCACCGTGCGCGAGAACATCTCGCCCTTGGCCTGTGCATCCGCAACGCGACCATTGTAGCCGTCAATGTTACGCACACCCATTTTCGACATCTTGCGATAGCGATCTTCCATTTCGCCGACGACCCATTTCAAGGCAACCACGGCCTTTTTCGGATCGGTCACAACCGGGGAAAGCAGGTGCGGAATGCCATCATAAACCGACAGTTCCAGCATCTTGGGGTCGATCATGATCAACCGGCAATCATCCGGTGTCAGCTTGTAAAGAAGCGACAGGATCATCGTATTGATCGCAACCGATTTACCCGACCCGGTGGTCCCCGCAATCAAAAGGTGAGGCATCTTTGCGAGGTTGGCAACAACCGGATCACCACCAATGTCTTTGCCAAGCGCCAGTGGCAGCTTGTGATTGCCATCACCAAACTCACGCCCCGCAAGGATTTCCCGGAAACAAACCATCTCACGGAAATCATTCGGCAATTCGATACCAATGACGCTGCGACCTGGCACGGTTGAAACACGTGCAGAAAGGGCCGACATCGAGCGGGCGATGTCATCCGCCAAGCCAATCACGCGCGACGCTTTCAAGCCCGGCGCCGGTTCAAGTTCATACATAGTGACAACGGGACCGGGGCGAACCGAGACGATTTCGCCTTTGACGCCATAGTCATCCAGAACCGCTTCGAGCATGCGGGCGTTTTCTTCCAGCGCCTCATCACTCAAGTGGTGACGCTCAATCTGATCCGGCGACATAAGCAAGCCCAAAGGCGGCAATTCGTAATCTGGCTTGTTGTCGTCAAATTTCAGGCTGGGCTGGGCTTCGGCCTGAGCGCGTTTGGATGGCACAATCGGTTTGCGCACTGGCTGTTGCACAACGGCCTTTTTCGGCTCGGCCTTAGGAATTGGCATATGTGGTTGGGCCATGCGTGGCGCTGGCGCGGGTTCGGGGGCCAATTCAGCTACCTCTTCGGCAACCGGTGCCGCCGGAATTGACGCGGGCAATTCGGCCCCGTAGTCGTCAAAATCACCCATTTCCGCATAGTGATCAATCTGCGGCTCTTCGGCCAAAACCTCGGCCATGGGCGGCACAGACGGCGCGATCTCTTCAAGCGCATCCATCATTGGGGCCTCGGGCACAAAGGCGGCCGCGGCTCCGGCTGTGAGCGGTGGTTCAGGCGGCAAGCCACCGACACGCGGCGCGGTATCGACGATCAAGGGTTGAGGACCATGACCGCGCCCTTTGGTCAGTGGTTTGTTGGGGTCATGTTGCGGACGCACGGCAACCGGGCTGGCACGGCGTTTGGTTTTAACTGCGTCGGCGATCTTGGATTTGATCCGGTCTTGGCTTGGCGCTTCGACGTCATGATCCATGACATTGGACACCATTTCAGGCTCGGGCATTGGCTCAGCAGCGCCGCGACGGATTAGCGATGGCATCCGCGACAGGAACCCAGATTTCTCCGGTGCGGCAACCGGCACGTGATCGTCATACTCGCCGTCATCAACAAGGAGGTCATCCTCACTCACCGCATCCTGTGGGATGTCAGCGCGTTGAACACGGGGCGCAACCGGAACGGCCTCTTGGGCGGCGGCCCATGCCACGGCATCGGCCTCTTCGGCCTTGCGGGCTTCGCGACGTTCGGCTTGCGCGGCTTGCATACGCTGTGCAGCACCAACCGCGCCAACGGCCCCACGACCAGCGAATTTCATCAATGTGGCATAGGTGACAACGACGCCCACAACCAAAAAGCGGGCCATGCGGCGCAGCTCTTCGCGGGTAGAGCCAAGCACGAAGGCCCCCATCGCAAGAATGGCACCGCCCAGCAGAAGCTGCATGATTTTCAACCCAACAGCGGCGGAAAACGGCAAGATGTTGAGCATGGAGCCCATAACCATATCGCCAAACAATCCGCCCATGCCAAAACTATGGCCCCAATTGGCCGCCTCGGGCAGACCCGCGGCATAGACCGAGCACATGGCAATCCAGATCGGTGAGAACACCGCACAGAAGAAACGGTTTTCACCACGGTGCAGAACAAACCGCAGGCCCCACACCAAAAGCGTCACGGCAATCGCCCAGCTTCCCAGCCCACAAATTGTGTAAAGAGGCGCGGCAAACAAAGCACCGGGGCGACCCATCCAGTTTTGGATCGGCGCGTCAGAGGCGCTAAACCAAGAAGGATCGTTTGGCGAATAGCTTCCGATTGCAGCGGCGGCGATCAGCCCCATCACAATCAGTGTCAGACCAATCAGTTCGCGCCCACGTCGTTCCAGCGTCGCCGCCGTATCGGTGTCGAACAATGGGTCGCGTCCCCGTGCCTGAAAAGATGCCATACCGTGCCTCGTCTTTTTATTCTTGTCCAAACAGGCAGTCCCGGATGAGGGTCAGACCTGTTTCGGTGTCACTATAGGGGGCGACAAGCGCCACCCGAATATATCCCTGCCCCGGGTTGCCCGCGTCCGTATCGCGCGACAAATAGGCCCCCGGCAGCACACGCACACCGGTTTCCTTCCAGAGTTTCAGGGTCGCGGCCTCGCCATCCTCAACAGGAAGCCAAAGGAACATGCCCGCCTTGGGGGACATGTAACCCGGCACATTGCCAAAGATGCGATCAGCCAGTTCATATTTTGCTTTATAAAGCGCGCGGTTCTCCACCACATGCGCCTCGTCGGCCCAAAGCCGTTCCGCCGCCCGCTGAAGCGGCATCGGCAGGGGCGCACCGGAATAGGCGCGCAATTGTTTCATTCGTTTGATGCTTTCGGGACCACCGGCCACAAAACCAGACCGCAACCCGGGCAGGTTTGAACGCTTAGACAGCGAATGGAAGGTCAACACCCGTTCGGGGCTTGCCCCCATAGCTTGGGCCACCTGCAAGGCACCGGGCGGTGGCGCGTCGCGGTAAATCTCGGAATAGCATTCGTCCGCCAAAATCTGAAAATCGTGCTTTTCGCCCAAGTCTATTAAGGCCTGCCAATAGGCGTCATCGGCCATAACCCCTTGTGGGTTGGCCGGAGAGCAGATGTAGCACAGTGCGGCGCGATCCAGTTGATCCACCGGCAAGGCGGCAAAATCGGGCAAATGCCCGCTGGCATCCGTAGCGGGCACAAAGACCGGCTCGGCCTCGGCCGAGATCGCCGAAATCATGTAAACCTGATAAAACGGGTTCGGCATCAAAACGGTGCTGCCTTGCGGGCAAAGCGCTATCCCGGCGTTGTACAACCCTTCGCGGGTGCCATTGAGCGCCATGATTTGCGTGTCAGGATCAACCGCCACCCCATAGCGACGATGGAGCCAATCGGCGATGGCCGCGCGCAATTCCGGCGTGCCTTCGTTGACCGGGTAACGGCCAAATTCCGCTGCGTTTTCAACGATAATATCCGTCACCCAAGACGGAAAGGCGTGCTTGGGTTCACCGATGGACATATGGCGCACGTCACCACCCGGTTCATGCACGTCCAAAAGGGCGCGCAAACGCGGGAATGCATAAGCCGGTAGGTTCGAAAACCGCTCGGGAAACATATCAATACTGCCTCAGGTTACGGGATCATTGTCGTCCCGTTTGCAGGTAAGATACGAAATAGAGGCGGGTCCTGTCCAGAAACCGCGTTTGTTCCCCGTAGGATGTGGCGCGAATGTCGCAGGTTTGTGTCCAAAGGGAGGCAGGCTTAGGCCAGCACCGCTTCCACTGCGGTGCCCAAACGCAACAAACGATCCTCCTGCATCGGCCCAGCCGTCATCAACAATCCACAGCTTGGCACCCCGGTTGGCAAGGTTAGGCCGCAACCGCCGGTCAAGTTGCCAACGCGCGTATTGCGCAGGGTCAACAGGTTCGCGGTGACATAGGTCTCGCCCAACTCCATCAGCTCATCAATCTTGGGCGGCAGATTGGGGGCCGTCGGGCAAAGCACGGCGTCATAACCGGCGGTCACATCCGCCCAAATGGCGCGCAAATTATCCAACCGATGCCACGCCGCGATGTAGTCGGCCCCGCTGGCCACTTGCCCGGCTTCAAAACGTTCGCGGATTGGTGCGAACATGACATCGGGCTGGGCGGTGATCTGATCGCGCCAGGTTGCCCAAGCTTCGGTTGTATAAAGCACCCCGGCATCCGCCATCGACAAGGCCAGTTCCGGAACCTCCAATTCGACGATCTCGGCCCCAGCATCGCGTAGCTTGGCAAGCGCGGCGTCGTATGAGTGCGCGACTTCGGGGGCCAAATCGTCGAGCACAATGGTTTGCAGGGCTGCGAAACGCCGCCCCTTTACGCCCGTTGCCCCACGCAAATCCGGGGCTTTGCGCCCTTCCAAAGCGGCAAGGACCTGCGCTGCGTCTTCGACCGTGCGGCAGAGCGGCCCAACCGTATCAAACTTGGCCGCCAAGGGCACAACTCCGGCCAGAGGCAACCGACCAGAGGTGGTTTTCAAACCTACAAGATCGTTCCACACCGACGGAATGCGCACCGATCCGCCGGTGTCCGAGCCAATCGCCGCCGCCGCCAGTCCAAAGGCTACCGAGGTCGCCGCCCCGGACGAGGACCCGCCCGCCACTGCGCCGTGATCATTGACGCAAGGCGACGTGGCGGTGATTGGGTTCAAGCCCAAACCGGAAAAGGCCAATTCCGACATATGGGTCTTGCCAAGACAGACCAACCCCATGGCCGTTGCGGTTTTCAAGACCTCTGCATCCGCCACCGGCACCCGGTTTTTGAGCAAGGCGGAACCGGCTTCGGTCGCGGTTCCGGCCGTGTCAAACAGGTCTTTCCAGCTTACCGGAACCCCGTCCAGCGGCGACAATCGCCGCCCGATCTTGGCGCGTTCAGAGGCGGCGCGGGCCTCGGCCAAAGCGCGATCGGGCGTGACGCGGGCATAGATGCGATCACTCATGGAATGCGCGGCGATCTTATCCAAAAACGCCTCTGTCAGGGCAACCGGGTCAAGCTCCCCTGCCCCAATCGCACGCCCCATATCGCTTGCGCTTTTGATCGTCCAATCCATCACGTCACCCCTATTCGTTTTAACGCCAAGGTAGCGGCAGCGTTGCGCATGGACAATCCCGGTCAGAGGCGCATATTGCACCTCATGGATAGCGATCTGATTATTGTTGGCGGCGGGTTGAACGGCCCCGCCTTGGCGCTTGCGGCGGCCCAAACTGGCCTACGCAGCATTGTGATTGACGCCCTGCCGGCGGACACCCGCGAAAAGGTTGATTTTGATGGGCGGTCTTATGCCTTGGCGCAGTCCTCCAAACGGATGTTGGCGGCGCTGGGGATTTGGGCTGATCTGGCGGAAAACGCGCAGGCGATGAATGAAATCAAGGTGTCTGATGGGCGCGTTGGCGATGCCTCGGTGTTTTTGGGGCTACATTTCGACAGTGCCGAAATCGAAGAAGGCCCGATGGGCTATATGCTTGAAGACCGCTATTTGCGCCGCGCCTTGTTGGCCGCGATGGAGGCCGAGCCGCTTGTCACCCATCGCGCGGGCGAAACGGTGATTGCGCAAGCTTGTGATGTTCGCCACACCGAGGTGAGCCTTGCCAGTGGTGAAACCCTAACTGGGCGGTTGTTGATCGGTGCCGATGGTCGCAAAAGCGGCACCTGTGCGCGCGCTGGTATTCGCCGCACCGGTTGGGACTATGGTCAAACCGCGCTGGTCTGTGCCATCGGGCATGAAAAGCCCCATGGCGGTGTGGCGCATCAGTTGTTCTTGCCCCCCGGCCCGCTGGCGATCCTACCGCTGACCGGCAATCGCAGTTCCATCGTTTGGAGCGAAAAACACGCTCAGGCCCGCGCGATCAACGCGCTAAATGAAGAGCAATACCTAGACGTGTTGCGCCCGCGGTTTGGCGACTTTCTTGGCGATATTTCTTTGGAGGGGCAACGGTTTACCTATCCTCTAAACCTGACGCTGGCCAATAGCTTTATCGCCGAACGCATGGCGCTTGTTGGCGACGCGGCGCATGGGATGCACCCAATTGCGGGCCAAGGATTGAACGCTGGATTGCGTGATGTGGCGGCGCTGGCACATGTGATCACACATGCGGTGCGACGAGGGGAGGATTTTGCGTCGGTGCTTGTTCTTGAGCGTTATCAAAGCTGGCGACGGTGGGACACCGCGTCGCTTGCTGCGGCGACGGACCTATTCAACCGGTTGTTCTCAAACGACAATGCGCTGCTGCGCATGGGACGTGATTTTGGCATGGCCCTTCTCGGCGGCGTGCCGGGGGTGCGGCGCGGGTTCATCCGCGAGGCCGCCGGGTTGACAGGCGATCTGCCCGATTTGATGCGACTTTAGGGGAGATTGGGGCGCTGCCTCGTCCCGAGCATGCTCGGGACTCCCCGGGATATTTTGGGAAAGAAGAAGCCGGGGGAGGCAATTCGATGGATAAAGTAGCGATTGTAACGGGGGCGGCGCGCGGGATCGGGCTTGCCACGACGGATTTGTTTTTGGAGATGGGTTGGCGCGTGGCGATGATGGATCGTGACGGGCCTGAATTGGCTTTGGCCGCCGGTCCACGTGCGGGTGTTTTGGCGGTTGAGCGGGATGTATCCGACCCCGAGGCCGTCGACGCCATGACCCGCGATGTTTTGGCGTGGGGCGGACGGATTGATGCCTTGATCAACAATGCCGGTGTGGCGGAGTTTGGTCCGGTGGGAGACACCGATTTTGCCATGTGGCGGCGGGTGATGGAGACCAACCTAGATGGTGTTTTCTTATGTACACAGGCCTGCACGGATGCGCTCAAAGCGACGCGTGGGTCCATCGTCAACATCGCGTCAATCAGCGGTCTGCGCGCCTCGACTCTGCGGGTGGCCTATGGGACCTCCAAGGCGGCGGTGATCCAATTGAGCAAACAACACGCCGCGGAACTCGGTGAATTTGGCATTCGGGTGAACTGTGTTGCCCCCGGCCCGGTGCGCACGAAACTGGCCATGGCGGTGCACAGCCAAGAGATCATCGACGCTTATCACGACGCCCTGCCATTGAACCGCTATGGCAGTGAACGCGAGATTGCCGAAGCGATCTGTTTTCTAGCCTCTGACAAGGCGTCTTTTGTCACCGGTCAGGTGCTGGCGGCGGATGGCGGGTTTGAGGCGACGGGTGTTGGCCTACCGGCGCTGCGCAAGACCTAATCGCCCATCAATGGGCCAATCACCTCGACACGGTTGGTCCAGACATAACCGTCAAAACCATCCGGGACGCGGGCCAAAGCGGCCTCGTCTTCGATGCCGCTAGAGAAACCGGACCCGTCATAGGGGCCAAGCAAAATGACGGTTGTTCCCGCTTTTTTCATCCGTTCCGTGAAGCGATGCGGCCAGCCCCAGACAAAGGGCGCAACGTTTTGCGGCACAACTATTATGGCATCGCGGCAGGTTGGGGCGACATAGCCGCTCCACCCGGTCAGCATATAGTCTTTGGCGCAGGCCTTGATGCTCGGTTTGTCGTAGCCACGCATACCCGGCAGCGCAGCCAAGGCAGCCCGTGTTGGTTTGGCCCCACCGTAGATGCCCCACACTTTGGCGCGATAAGCCGGGTCATGTAGCAGCTCGGCCAATGCGTGACCTTCTTCTTCGCGGTTGCTTTTGAAGTTGATCAGAATTTGGCCGGGGAGATCGGCCTCTAGCACCTCAACTAAACTTGGCATGCGATGCCCCTTGCCGCGCAATGGAAAGGTTTCGCCATCAGCCGTAAACCCATAGCCAATGTCGAGCTTTTGCAGGTCGGCCCAGCTTTGTTTGTGGGTTACCCCCTCGCCATTGGTCTGACATTCCAGCGTCCAATCATGAAAGACCGCAAAGTGGCCATCACGAGTGAGATGCACGTCAATCTCGACAACCTCGGCCCCGGCCTCCATCGCGGCGCGGATCGAGGGCAGTGTGTTTTCGATATAGCCATGGGTCAAAGGGATCACATTTTGAGCACGACAGGTGGTGTTGGTGCGATCCGACCCTGCATAGATTTGATGAATGCCACGGTGCGCCAACAGACGGGTTTCGCCGCCCTCACTAAACAGCGACGTGTTGTTGAGCCAGAGCGCAACACAGATTCCGACACAGATCAGGGTCAAACCAAAAAGAAACCGCTTTAAAACACGCATGAACCTTGCCTTCAAAGAGCGCGCAGGTGTCAAAAAAACCAGACAGCAATTTCAGACACCTAGCAGCAAAAACAACCGAAAATGACCGAGTTTGGGATCCAAGGTGCCCAACGACAAAAAGGGCGAGGACCCCCCCGCCCTTCCTTGTTTCACATCAAAACGCGTTATTTCAGGCGCTGACCATTGGCCAGAACGTGGCCCTCGGCGTTGACTTCGATGACAGACGTCGCGGTGTCGGGTTCTGCACCGGGCACGGTGAACATGCCCATCATCATCCGGGCACCCATAGCGTCTTCGTCGCTCATTAGCCCCATGCCGATCAGCTTGTCGATCAGACCATTGGCACCAGAGACCGCCAGGTCCAGCTTGCCCTCGGGACGTGGCATGCCGTCAAAGCTTTCCATGTCGGTGTTGTCAAAGGTGAAGGCCCCGGAACCGGCGATTTTGCCGCCAACCGCATCAATGATGATTTCGCGCAGGTTGACCGAGTTGATTTCACCCGGAACGCCACCTTCGGCATCCATCTTTTCCATCGCTTCTTGGTCAAAGAAGCTTGCGAAAGGGGAGACTTTGGCATCCATGGCGATACGGATTGTGGCCGGATCGCGTGGCAGATTGGCAGCCGGATCAAACATGTTCCAAAGCATTTCCGCCATCTGGAAGCCACCCAAGACGATTTCTAGAGTGGCGTCTTGTGGCGCATCCGCAGGTTTCATTGGGGCAGAAAGGGTAAACCCGGTTTCAGCCATTTGAACACTAACCGGAACGGGGATTTCTGGGCCCGTCATGTCCATCGAGAAATCAGTCCCGGTGATTTTGTAGGTCAGGTTGTCCGCCGACATTGCCATGGTCAAACCACCGCTGGCGGATTTGGTTTTGCCAGTGGTGGAGTCCCCGTGTTCGGAAACCGCAAATTCCATGCGCCCACCTTTGTGACCCATGGTGAAATCAATGCCAAAGCCGCTTGCGAACAACGCGCTGGAATCGGAGTAATCCACACCTTCGGGCATCACGGTTTCACCGGAGCCAAAGACACCATTCATGGCTCCGTTAAACAGGCCTGCATCTTCGCTGTCGGGGTCGTTGAAGGCAACGTCATAGGTCAGGTCACCATAATCAAACGTCTGTGCAACGCTTTGCATTCCACCCGCGCGAACAACCGTCGACGTGCCCGAGATTGGCCCGGCTTCGACGTCAAGACGGAGCATATCGCGGGTGATTTCCTCGCCGTCGGCCATCATCTTGCCCAAGGCTACGGTCATTTTAGCAGCGGTGTAATCGTAGGTCAGGTTGTTTTCTTCGCCCGACACGATCAATTTCATATCTTCTTGGCCGAAGTTGATGGTCACATCGATCGCTTCGCCATCTTCAACGCCTTTGACCTGAATAGGCATTTGGGCAGGGAAGTTAATCATAACAGTGCCGTCGCCCTGATCACTCAGGTCGAGACTGCCCATCGAAAAGGTTACGGTCCCTTCCATATCCGGGATCGGCATCGACATGACAACGTCGGAGACAGTCAGGTTATTGCCATCTGCGGTTTCGGTCCCTGATACCGAATAGCCAAAGCCTTGCATGTAGGATTCAAGATCATCCCAGACCTGTTGCGGCGTTACATCCGCGAGGGCTGGGGTCACAAATGCGCAGAGGGCCAGCGCTGATACCCCGGAAAGCCGTTTCATAATCCACCTCTTTCTGTCGGTTGGTCAAAATATGCCCCTAGTGTCGTAGGCAAGGTAAAGACGGTCAAGGGACTGGATTCCATACTATGTACGCTCTAACTAGATTACGAGATGTAGAGGGGCGATTGTCATGAATCTTTCAGGAAAAACCGTTTTAATTACAGGGGCTAGCCGTGGAATCGGGGCCGAGGCTGCGCGGATATTCGCCAATGCCGGGGCCAATGTGGCACTGGTGGCGCGGTCCTCTGAGGCGATTGCCGAGCTTGCCGGCGAGATCGGAGAGCAAGCGATTGCCATTCCTTGCGACATTGCCCGCTACTGGGAAGTCAGCCAAGCGGTCGAGGCCTGTATCAAGACCTTTGGGGGCCTCGATATCCTCATCAACAATGCCGGGGTGATCGAACCGGTCGCCCATATGGCCGAAGCAGACCCAGATGCCTGGGGTCAGGTGATCGACATCAACCTCAAGGGTGTTTTCAACGGGTTCCGCGCAGCTTTGCCCGGAATGCTAGAGAACGGCGGCGGCACGGTGTTGACCATCGGATCAGGCGCGGCCCATGGCCCGGTTGAGGCGTGGTCGCACTACTGTTCATCCAAGGCTGGGGCGCTGATGCTCACCAAAATGGCGGATAAGGAATACCGAGACAAAGGCATTCGGGCCATTTCCCTGTCGCCGGGCACCGTCGCCACACAGATGCAGCGCGAGATCAAAGCCAGCGGTATCAACCCGGTAAGTCAGCTCGATTGGTCCGATCACATTCCACCGGAATGGGTGGCCAAAGCGCTGCTTTGGTTGTGCAGCCCGGAGGCGGATGAACATATGGGCGGCGAAATTGCGTTGCGAGACGAAGGCATCCGCAAACAGGTGGGCTTGGTTTGATCACTCTTGAGAAAGACGGCGATCTTTGGGTCGCCACCATCAACCGCCCAGACAAGGCCAATTCGCTGACCGCGGACATGCTCGAACAGCTATGCGTCATCGCCGAGGACGCCCGCGCGGCGCGGGTGTTGATCCTGACCGGGGTGGGCAAGGTTTTTTCCGCTGGGGCGGATTTGGAAGCGGCCAAGGCGGGGCTGGCGACATCCCCTCTGTGGGAACGTCTCTCTGGCGCGATTGCACGGCTTGATGCGCTCACGATTTGCGCGGCCAACGGGACGGTTGCCGGTGGGGCGATGGGGATGTTCTTGGCCTGTGATCTGCGGGTTGCTGTGCCGGGGGCCAAGGTGTTTTACCCGGTGATGAAACTCGGATTTTTGCCACAGCCGTCTGATCCCAAACGGCTTTCGGCCTTGGTTGGACCGTCGCGAGCCAAGATGATCTTGATGGCCGGTCAAAAAATCCCGGTCGAAGAGGCGCAAAGCTGGGGATTGATCAATCAGGTTGTTGACGGCGATGTGCTAGAGGCGGCCAAAGCCTTGGCGGCTGACACTGCTGGAGCCAGCAAAGAGCACGCCACGGCGATCAAACGGTTGATCGGATAAGCGGGGGATGGGGGGCGCTGCCCCCTGTCTGCTTTGCAGCCTCCCCCCGCAATAAAGTGGAAAGAAGAAACCGGGTTCAGGTGGCGAGCCGGTTCACAACACTTTGAGCGGAGACGCGACCGATGGGTTGGCCGTTTTCCGTGACCGTGATCGGGCCGGAGCTGAGTTGCGGCATGATCTCGCGGATCGGTGTTTCGGCTTCGACCTGAGTTTCGCCAGTGCCCGCCTCCATTGCATCGCGAGCCGTCAGAACCCCGAGCGGGTTCATATTAGCGACGAAATCGGCAACGTAGTCGTTGATAGGGTTTGAGAAAATCTCACGCGGGGTGCCGGATTGCACGATGCGGCCGCCCTCGAGAATGGCAATCCGGTTGCCCAGTTTGAAGGCTTCGTCGAGATCGTGGCTTACGAAGATGATGGTGCGTTTAAGTTCGCTTTGCAGTTCGAGAAGCTCGTCCTGAAGGCGGGTGCGGATCAATGGATCAAGGGCCGAGAACGGTTCATCCATCAAGAGGATCGGCGCATCGGTGGCAAAAGCACGGGCCAGGCCAACACGTTGCTGCATCCCGCCGGAAAGCTCGCCCACTTTGCGCGTCGCCCAATCTTTCAGACCAACAAGCTCCAGTTGGCGCTGCACGGTTTTCTCACGTTCATCTGTGGGCATGCCTGCGAGTTCCAGACCAAAGCCAACGTTTTCGGCCACGGTGCGCCATGGGAGCAGGCCGAATTGCTGAAACACCATCGCCACGCGATGTTGGCGGATGTCACGTAGATCGGATTTGGAGCAGCTGACCACATCAACCATGCCGTCACCGCTATTCACCCGAACAGCACCGCGCACCACGGGGTTGAGGCCGTTCACCGCGCGCAGCAACGTTGATTTACCAGAGCCAGACAGGCCCATGAGAACAACAATCTCGCCCTCTTGAACCTCAAGCGAACAATCATGCACGCCAAGAACCTGACCGGTTTGTTCCTGAATCTCAGAGCGGTTCAACCCGTTGTCGGCATGGGGCAGCGCGGATTTCGGTTTGTCGCCGAACATGATCGAGACATTGTCAAAGCTAACAGCGGTCATTTGTCTTCTCCTACGCGCAGGGCACGATCTAGCATGATGGCCACAACAACGATGATCAAACCGGCCTCAAACCCTAGGCCTGTGTCCACGCGGTTTAGGGCGCGTACGACCGGCACGCCAAGGCCATCCGCCCCAACCAGCGCCGCGATGACAACCATCGAGAGCGACAACATGATGGTTTGGTTTAGGCCCGCCATGATTTGCGGCAAGGCGCTTGGCAGTTCGACTTTCCAAAGCTTTTGACGCGGGGTGGCGCCAAAGGCATCCGCCGCCTCGATCAATGCGGTCGGTGTTGAGGAAATGCCGAGATAGGTTAAGCGAATGGGCGCGGGCACCACAAAGATCACCGTGGCGATCAGGCCGGGCACCATGCCAATGCCAAAGAAGACAATCGCCGGTATCAGATAGACAAAGGTCGGCAAGGTCTGCATCAGGTCAAGCACCGGACGCATCCAAGCATAGAGCTTGGGGCGGTGTGCGGCGGCGATGCCAATCGGAACACCAACACCCATACAGACAACACAGGCCGACAAAACCAGCGTCAGGCTTTCGGTGGTTTCTTCCCAATAACCTTGGTTCAAAATGAAGAGAAAACCGGCAACAATCAGAGCCGGAACTTTCCAAGTGCGATGCACAACCCACGTGGCGGCAGCGATCACGGCAATGACGATAAACGGATGCGGGGCCTGAAGGATGAACAAGATGGCATCGATCAGCCATTCCATTGCCTCGGCCATACCATCAAAGAAAACAGCGCCGTGTTTTTGCAGCCAATTGAACACGGTTTCCGCCGCATCCCCCACAGGTATTTTATAGTCGGTCAGCCAGGTCATAAATCAGCTCTCGGGTTTGAGGGCCATGGTCAGGCCGGAAAAGATCAAAAAGCCGCCGACACCGCGATTGAGGCGATGCAAGCGTGGTGGTGTAAGCACGTGGCTCATGGCGCGCCCAAGAGCCGCGTAAATGGCGATGGCCGCCACTTCCAGTATGAGAAACAGCGCGCCCAGTATGGCAAATTGCGTCAACAGGTCACCGGATTTGTCGACAAACTGTGGGAAAAAGGCGGTGAACACGGCGATGGCCTTGGGGTTGGCGGCGGCAAAGCTCATGTCGCGGCGCATCAAGGCAAAGACGTTTGTTTGGGCCGAAACGGTTTCGTTTGGCACCGGCGCGGTCCACATTTTGTAGCCCACATAGATCAGATAAGCCGCCCCGAGGTATTTCACCACGATGAGCGCGGCCTCAAAGCTACTGAGCAGGGTCGAGAGCCCGAAGGCCACCAAAGCAATCATCGCTGCAAAGACCGGCAAACGCCCAAATCCACCGAACAGTCCGGGCCAGAACCCCAAACGCGACGCGTTGGAAAAGGCCAACAGGTTGTTGGGCCCCGGCGACAGGTTGAGCGCAAAACAAGCGGGGATAAAGAGGGCGAGAAGGGTCAGGGACATGTTTGCTTTCGCGGGACGGCTACAAAAAACCCGCCGCCCGATATCAGGCGGCGGGTTATGAACGTCAGGGCGTTAGAGGCCCAGCGCGCCTTTGACAGCGGCCATGGAGTCGCCACCGTCCTTGGTGGTCACACCGGCCAACCAACCGTCAAGCGTGGCTGGGTTTGCTTTGAGCCAAGCGGTGGCGGCGGCGTCAGGCTCTTGGCCATCGTCCAAAATCGCACCCATGATTTCGTTTTCCATGGCGAGCGAGAATTCCAGATTGGTCAGAAGCGCACCGACGTTTGGGCATTCAGCTACGTAACCGGCGCGGGTATTAGTGGCCACGGTGGCACCACCCAGATTGGGGCCGAAATAATCGTCACCACCGGTGAGGTAGGTCAGGTCATAGTTGGCGTTCATCGGATGTGGTTCCCACGCGAGGAAAACAACCGGTTCACCTTTGTTATCGGCACGGCCAACTTGCGCCAGCATGCCCTGCTCTGAGCTTTCTTTGACATCAAAGCCCGTCAGGCCAAAGGCGTCAGCCGCAATCATGTCCATGATCAGGCGGTTGCCGTCATTGCCCGCTTCGATGCCGTAAATGGTTTCTTCCAGAGCGTCGCCGGCTTTGGCGATGTCGGCAAAATCTTTGATGCCCAATTCGGCACCGGCGGCATTGGTGGCCAGCGTGTATTTCGCGCCCTCTAGGTTGGTACGCACGGTGTCAACGGTGCCCGCTTCGCGGTAGGGGGCGATGTCGGCTTCCATGGTTGGCATCCAGTTGCCAAGGAACACGTCAATGTCGCCTTTGGCCATCGAGGTGTATGTCACCGGCACAGACAGCACCTTGATGTCGGTCTCATAGCCCAGCGCCTGCAAGACTACGGTGGTTGCGGCGGTGGTGGCGGTGATGTCGGTCCAGCCCACATCCGAGAATGTCACGCTGTCACAGCTGGCGGATGCGGTGCCTGCGGCAACGATCAGCGCCAGTGTCGATGTGGTCAATTTTGTCATGGTCATTGTTATATCTCCCTGGGCGTCTTATTTTGACTGGTCAGTCAATCAACGCAGTTTCCATTAAAAAAGCAACATCAAGTTTGACCTGCCCCTCAAAAGCGGCAGTTTAGAACCCAATGGCGTCATGAAGGGACACTTAGACCATGAACACACTGGTGAACAGGATCGCACAAGGCCGGGGCGATGAAATTGCCGATAAAGTCTTGCGAGGCGGTAAAATTCTTGACCTGATCACCGGCGAGCTATTGAGCGGTGATGTGGCGATATGTGGGGATCGCATTGTTGGCGTTTTTGAAGACTATGACGCCCATGAGATCATCGATGTGAGCGGTACCATTTTAGTCCCCGGCTTTATCGACACGCATTTGCACATCGAATCGTCTTTGGTCACGCCGTTTGAGTTTGATCGCTGTGTCGCCCCGCGCGGGGTGACGACCGCGATTTGTGACCCGCATGAGATCGCCAATGTGATCGGCGCGGCGGGCATTCGCTATTTCCAAGAAGCCTCGCAACACACTTTGATGGACATCAAGGTTCAGTTATCTTCCTGTGTGCCGTCTACCCATATGGAAACCGCCGGGGCCGCCCTTTCGGCCGAAGATTTGGCCCCGCTGCGTGACCACCCATCGGGCCTTGGGTTGGCCGAATTCATGAACTACCCCGGTGTCATCCACCGTGATCCGGGATGTATGGACAAGCTGGCCTTGTTTGAAGATGGTCATATTGATGGGCATTGCCCGCTATTGTCGGGCAAAGACCTTAACGCCTACATCGCCGCAGGCATTCGGACCGAGCACGAAGCAACATCGGCCGAGGAAGCCTTGGAAAAACTGCGCAAGGGTATGCGGGTGCTGATCCGCGAGGGGTCGGTTTCTAAGGACTTACACGCCTTGCAACCGCTTCTAAGCGAACGCACGTCACCCTATATGTGTCTGTGTACGGATGACCGGAATCCGCTCGACATCGGGGAACACGGCCACCTCGACTATATGATCCGCGAGCTGATCCGCCTTGGCACGCCGCCCTTGGCCGCCTATCGCGCCGCGTCCCTTTCCGCCGCCGAGGCCTTTGGCCTGAAAGATCGCGGGATGATCGCACCGGGCAAGCGCGCCGACATCGTTGCGATTGATAGCCTAGAAGGATGTCATGCCAAGCTTGTTCTGGCAGGTGGGGTTGTTGTGAACGACGCCACGTTCGCCGCCCGAAAGGAAATCGCTCCGATAGGGCGCAACTCCGTAAAGGCCCCAAAGGTACAGGCCGCGAGCTTTCGAACTCGCGCAAACCGGGTTGAAACCGATGTGATTGGCATTCGCGAAGGGCAAATTCTCACCGATCATCTCCACGAAGACATTCCGATCGAAGATGGCGATAAACGCCCCGATGTCACCCGCGATCTGGTGCGTATCTCCGTTGTCGAACGGCACGGAAAAAACGGCAACATCGCCACCGGGTTCGTCAAAGGGTTCGGATTGCAGGCTGGGGCAATTGCATCAACCGTTTGCCATGATCACCACAACATTGCCTGCGTCGGCGTCGATTATGACGACATGGCGGTTGCCGCCAATCGCTTGGGCGAGATTGAAGGTGGGTTCGTTGTTGTAAAGGGCGGCAAGGTGTTGGCCGAATTGGCCCTTCCGGTCGCCGGATTGATGAGCCTTCTGAGCTTTGAAGAGGTGCGCGACAAGCTGGTCGATCTGCGCCAAGCGGCACGCGATCTGGGTGTCACACTCGAAGAGCCGTTTTTGCAACTGGCCTTTCTGGCGCTTCCGGTGATCCCCGCTTTGAAGATCACCGATCGCGGTATGGTCGATGTGACCCGGTTCGAAATTATTGGCTAAGGGTCAGGCTGGGCGCTAAAATTCCGTGCACGGAATTTGCAAAAGTTTTGCAAAACTTTTGGTCGCGCCCGTCTCACAGTCGGTTCAACAAATCCGCCGTAGGCCATGCGTCAGCGGGCAGCCCAAGTTTGACCTGAACGTCGCGCACCGCCGCCCGCGTACCAGCACCCAAAATCCCATCAATCTTGCCCACATCATACCCCATGCTTTGCAGCTTGGTTTGCAGGGCTTTCATCTGATCCCCAGACAAGCCTTGTGCGGGATTTCCCGCGTCATAGACCGGGGCCCCTTCTAGACGCGTGCCAAAATAGGCGGCGGTCAAAACATAGGTAAAGCTTTGGTTCCACTCAAAATAGACGCTGAAATTAGGGTAGGCCAAAAAGCTTGGCCCCCCACGCCCTTGCGGCAACAAGATGGACGAGGCCAAACGCCCGTCGTCCAAAACCCCTTGTCGGGCGCGCACGCCCATTTGTTCCCATTCCGCAACCGTATGGGTTGTTTGCAACCCGGCCTTGGACCACTCAAATCCATCCGGCAAAATCACCTCTTGCAGCCATGGCTCGCCCGGACGCCAACCCAGATGAGACAGCATTTTCGCCCCCGACAACAACGCGTCGGCAGGTGACGTTTTGAGGGTTACACGCCCGTCGCCATCCCCATCGACGCCGTTTTCCAAAATGTCCTTCGGCAGCATTTGCACCATGCCAATCTCACCCGCCCAAGCTCCCGTGGTTGTGTCGGGGTCAAAATCGCCTTGCCCATATAGAGACAGCGCCGAAAACACCTGAGGACGGAAAATTTCGGGACGTCGGCAATCATGTGCGAGCGTCACAAGCGCATTGGCGGTGTTGAAGTCACCCTGAAATGACCCGTAGTCGGTTTCAAACGCCCAAAAGGCTAACAAAACCCCCGGCGCTATGCCGTATTCCGATTGGATGCGATCAAAGACCGAGGCATAACTGCGCCCCATCTGACGTCCTTTGTCCAAGCGGCTCTGGCTAATGAGCTTGCGCGAAAAGGTAATGAATGGGTCCTGAAAAATCCCCTGCCTGCGGTCGGCTTTCAACACGCTTGGGCTATGCTGAATACCGTCAAAGAATCGCCGGGTCAGATCCGGGTCATGCCCGCCCGCAACGGCCTCAGCCGCCATATCCGCTTTGAATTGGGCAAAGCTGCCCCCACAGGGCACGTCTTGGGCCGATACGGCCCCGGCCATGACGATTCCTGCTATCGCTACCAGTTTGCGCATCACATCCTCATTTTTCATTTATTGTTCAGACTATCAGCAGGTATTTGCGCGGCAAGGCACTTTCCCGCCGAAGCTCAAATTTGTTCCCGATTTGTCCAAAAACTTTACGTGCCGGTTAACCCTTTGTTAGGGATTCTGAAAGAAACGTAACCTCACTTTTACTCGTATCCAGGAGGCCCACTTGAACGTACTGATAGTGGAAAGCCAAATTCCCCTCGCCAACCTTTGGCTCCGTCACCTGGAACGTTTGGGTGCCGAGGTGTGCATTGCAAGTTCGCAAGAACAGGCTACCGATCTCATCACTGAAACCGCGTTCGATGTCATTGTCTTAGACCTTGTCTTGCAAGAGGGCAGCGCGCTGGCTGTGTCCGATTTTGCCCAATATCGCCGCCCCGCGGCGCGCGTGGTCTTTGTGACCAACTCGAGCTTTTTCTCGGATGGCTCGATCTTTCAGCATTGCGCCAATGCCTGCGCCTTTCTGCCCAGCACCACGCCGCCAAGTGATCTGGCGACGATGGTCGAGCATTACGCGCAGGTTCATTAACGTCAGGCTGCGAAGCGCAGCTCGCGCCCGTGCGGCAGGTTGAAATCCAACACCGGCCCGGTTGGGATGATCTGATGCGGGTTTATCGACGTTTGGCTATAGTGATAGTGGCGGCTGATCTGATCAAAATCCACCGTTTCGGCGACGCCCGGCCATTGGTACAGCTCGCGTAGATAGGCCCAGATGTTGGGGTAATCGACGATCCGCGCCCGGTTGCATTTGAAATGGCCGTGATAGACCAGATCAAACCGAACCAGCGTTGTGAACAATCGCCAATCGGCTTCGGTTAGGCAATTGCACATCAAATATCGATGCGCCGACAGACGTTCTTCGAGCCACTCTAGTGTCTCAAACAATGGCTCTATCGCCTCATCATAGGCCGCCTGTGTCGTCGCAAATCCGGCCTTGTACACCCCGTTATTAAGCGTGTTGTAAATCCGCTCGTTGACCAGTTCGATCTCATCTCGGATTTGTTCGGGCCAATAATCGTCGGTGTTGCCGGTCACGCCGTCAAAGGCGCTATTGAACATGCGAATGATTTCAGAGGATTCATTGGAAACGATGGTTTCCAGTTTCTTGTCCCACAAAATCGGCACGGTCACCCGCCCCGACGCCATTGGATTGGCCTTAAGGTAAATGTCACGGGCAAACGGCACACCGTAAAGCGTATCGCCAGATCCGCCCAAGTCGTCGCTTTGGAATGTCCAACCGTCTTGCAACATATCCGGGTGCACGGTGGACACGGTGATGGCTTCATCCAAACCCTTCAGAGCACGGAAGATCAGGGTGCGGTGTGCCCAAGGACAGGCCATGCTGACATAGAGATGATAGCGCCCGGTCTCTGCCTTGAACCCGGCATCGCCTGTCGGCCCCGCCGATCCATCGGCGGTAATCCAATGACGATACGCCGAATCTTGCCGGACAAAGCGGCCTTTGCTTTTGCCCGTGTCATACCATTGGTCGTGCCATTCGCCGTCGATCAACAGGCCCATGTCAAACTCCTATCTGCTGTTGAGATAGAGGTAACCGCTGTTGATCCGTGCGCAAATAGCCAGCCGCGCGCAGCTTTGGCGCGCCATCGCACGAAACGATTGCGTGATCCGGTCAAATTTACCGCCCGGTGTAGGATTTCCAAATATAGATCAACAGCATCGCACCTAGAACAGCCCCTACAAGGCCCGCAAAAGCCCCCAGCACAGACACGATGAACCGCAACACCAAACCGCCAATTAACGCTCCGGCAATGCCGATGCCAACGGTTTGCAAAACACCGGTTTCAACCTTCATAAACCGCGTCGCCAAAAACCCGGCAGCCGCGCCGACAATCAGCAAAAACACAACTGACATGGCTTATTTCCTCCAATGGGTCGGGACAATGATCAACGCGCCAATCGAGGCCGCAATCGCGTTGAGACCCGGTGATCGAAACCCAAGCCCAAACATCAACTGGACGAAATAGGCCAAGAAGGCCCCACCGATACAGATGATGATGCTTTGCAAGATGCCGTTATGGGTAAAACGACTACGCTCCGAGGCATAGCCAACAATCCCGGCAATCACGACGGTGCCAATAAGGGTCGGGAACATGGGGGCCTCTTTGCGTTTATGTGCCTGTTCTGCGCGTGACTTTAATATAGGAAGGCCGGGGCGCAATCCCAATGACACGACTGAGGGGAAAGCGCGTGTCTCACTCCCCTAGTATCGCCCCCTTGGTCACCGGGTTGCCGCGCAAAAACACGTCGGCATCTTGCGCACCTTTGCCGGCCCGCTGGGCCCGGGTGATTTGGACTGCACCCATCCCACAGGCAATGGTCAAACTGTCGTCAAGCGCTTGCCCCGGTTGTCCAGCCCCATCAACGACACGCGCGCCCAACAATTTGATGCGCTGACCGTTTTGAAGGGTCCATGCACCGGGAAACGGTGACAAGCCGCGAATTTGGCGCGAAATTTGATCGGCACTCCGGGACCAATCAATCGCGGCCTCGACCTTGTCGATCTTGGCGGCATAGGTCACGCCGTCCTCGGGCTGTACCTCTGGCACCAGATCGGGCAAGTGATCCAATGCCTCGCAAATCATCCGCGCGCCCATTTCCGACAACCGGTCATGCAATCCGCCGGTGGTTTCTTCGGTCCCAATCGCCGTTACTTCGCGCAACAAAACCGGCCCGGTATCAAGGCCCGCTTCCATCTGCATGATGCAAATGCCGGTCTCACCGTCGCCTTCAATGATGGCCCGGTGAATAGGGGCCGCCCCGCGCCAGCGCGGCAAAAGCGAGGCGTGGATATTCAAACATCGCATCTTGGGCGCATCCAAAATCACCTGTGGCAGAATCAACCCATAGGCCACAACCACAGCAACATCGGCCTCAAGCGCGGCAAAATCGGCCTGCTCGGCCTCGCCCTTCAGGGACACGGGATGGCGCACCTCGTACCCCATCGCCTCGGCACGCGCATGAACGGCTGTGGGCCGGTCTTTCTTGCCGCGCCCCGCGGGACGTGGCGGCTGACAATAGACGGCGGCAATGTCATGCCCCGCATCGGCCAAAGCGTCGAGCACAGGCACAGAAAAGTCCGGGCTTCCCATAAAGATCACACGCATCCGCTCACCTTTTCATCTCGCCAAATAAACTCCGGGGTGAATTGGCCGTTGGGCCAAGAGGGGCTGGCCCCTCCCCCGGTTGAAAACCGCTACCGCGCCAGTTTCTGCGCCCGTTTGATCAACCGATCCCGTTTGACCTTGGACAGTTTGTCAAAATACATCTTGCCGTTCAAATGGTCGATCTGATGCTGGACCGAGGTGGCCCAAAGCCCGACAAAGTCACGCTCAACCATATCGCCGTTTTGATCCATAAACCGCACCGTCACCGCACGGGGGCGATCAATTGGGGCCGAGACCCCCGGTAGGTTAGGGCTGGCTTCTTCATGCATGCGCAATTGCACCGAGGCGTGCAAAACCTCTGGATTGGCCATGCGGATCGCCTGCCCGCGTTCATCCGAACAATCCACCACCGCAAGGCGCAGCATCTCACCAATTTGCGGCGCGCCAAGACCAACGCCGGGCATGGCATCCATGCTTTCGATCATGTCGGTCCAAATCTGGCGGATGTCATCGGTGATCTCGGTCACAGGCTCGGCAGCGGTCCGAAGGCGCTTGTCAGGCCATTGCAGGAAAGGGCGCACAGTCATGTCAAAGCCTCGTATTCTTTCAATATTCGGGTGCGATTGCCCTGCGACACCCGATCAAAATGCATCTTGCCGTCTAGGTGATCCAACTCGTGCTGGGCACAAATGGCCGCAAACCCGGTAAGTGTCTCGGTAAGGCGGTCACCGTCGGCATTTGTATAGCGCAGCTCGATTTGCGCCGAGCGTTCAACATCAACCAAAACACCGGGCATCGACAGGCAGCCTTCGGGGCCAACCACTGTGTCCTCTGACGCCGCCACAATCTCGGGGTTGAGACAGACCATCGGCGTCTTTTCCCCGTTTTTCCAGCCCACATCCATGACAAACAGCCGCTGCATCACACCAATCTGGGGGGCCGCCAAGCCGCGCCCCGGCGCATCATACATGGTCTCGAACATGTCGCTGATCAGACCCGGATCGGGTGCGGCCACTGCGGCACAGACCTGCGACAAACAGCTATCGGGCCAAGTCAGGACCGGGCGAATACTCACACCCGTGCCCGCTCGCGTTTCAACTTCTGCATTTTGCGGGTGATCATCTGGCGCTTGAGCGGCTTGAGATAATCGATGAACAGCTTGCCGTTCAGATGGTCGATCTCATGCTGGACGCAAGTCGCCCAAAGCCCGTCAAACTCTTCGCTTTGCGCATTGCCGTGCTGATCCATCCACTGCACCTCAACCATTTTTGGGCGGGTGACTTCGGCATATTGATCCGGGATCGACAAACAACCCTCTTCATAGACATTGATCTCATCCGAGCTGGCGACAACTTCGGGGTTGAACATCACCAAGGGGCGCGGCGGTCCGTCCTCTTCCTTGACGCAATCCAAAACGATCAAGCGTTGCAAGATACCGATCTGTGGCGCAGCAAGGCCAATGCCCGGCGCATCATACATGGTTTCAAGCATATCATCGGCCAGTTTGCGCAATTCGTCAGAGGAATCAGCAACCGGGTCGCATAGCTTTTTCAGGCGCGGGTCGGGGTGGATGAGGATAGGACGTTTCATGGCCTGTCACTTAGGCAAATCCAACCCAATGCGCAAGCCAGCCCCCTTGCACCTGCTGCAAATACCGCTAGCGTCGGGCGCAACAGTAACCCTTTCCCCACCCGCCGCGGCACGCTCCAAATTCCGTGCACGGAATTTGCAAATTTCATCGATGAAATTTGGGACAAGACGCAGCGTGGGGCACAACAAGGACGCAACATGAGCCGCTTTGACGAAGAGATCGACCGCTTTGGCACCCATTCCGTAAAATGGGACATGATGGAGAAAATCTATGGCGTTCCTGCCAAAGATGGTTTGTCCATGTGGGTGGCCGATATGGATTTTCGCCCGCCCGCCTGCGTGCAAGACGCTTTGCAGGCCATGCTCGACCACGGCGTCTACGGCTATTTCGGTGACGACAGTGCCTATCTGAACGCCATTTGTTGGTGGATGGAAAACCGGCATGGTTGGAAAGTCGACCCCAAGTCGATTTTCACCACACACGGTTTGGTCAATGGCACCGCTATGTGTGTTCAAACCTACACCAACCCCGGTGATGGTGTTGTCCTATTCACCCCGGTCTATCACGCCTTTGCCCGTGTGATCCGCGCCGCCGGACGCGAAGTGGTTGAATGCCCATTGGCCCAGCGCGACGGCCGCTATGAAATGAACTTCGACGCCTATGATTCGATGATGACCGGCAATGAGCGCATGGTTATCCTGTGCTCGCCCCATAACCCCGGTGGCCGCGTCTGGACCCGCGCCGAGCTTAAAGGCGTTGCCGAATTTGCCCGGCGTCACAACCTGATACTGGTCTCGGACGAAATTCACCACGATCTGGTTATGCCCGGCAACTCCCACATCCCGATGACCCTCGTGGACGACAACGTTTTGGAACGTCTGGTGATGCTCACCGCCACCACCAAAACCTTTAACGTCGCCGGAAGCCATGTCGGCAATGTCATCATCCCCAACGAAGACCTGCGTGCGCGTTTTGCGGCCACGATGGCCGGCATGGGGATGTCGTCCAACTCCTTTGGCCTGTTTATGGCCACCGCCGCCTATTCCCCAGAAGGTGCGGAATGGGTGGATGAATTGGTTCAATACCTTGATGGCAATCGCAAAATCTTTGATGCCGCCGTCAACGCCATTCCGGGCTTGGCCTCGATGGATATGCAATCCACCTACCTCGCTTGGGTCGATTTTGACGGCACAGGTATGACCCGCGACGAGTTCACAACCCGTGTGCAAAAAGACGCCCGGATTGCTGCCAACCTTGGGCCGACCTTTGGTTCAGGTGGCGAAAGCTTCCTGCGGTTCAATTTTGCGACACCACGCACCCGTGTGATCGAAGCTGGTGAACGTCTGCAAAAGGCCTTTGGGGATTTACAATAAGACGGGGGGGTAATTACCCGCTTAATCCCCACTTAATCCTGGCGGGGTGGACGCGGCTTATACGTTGGCATCGACCACCCCCAAACCAATGACCCGGCGCGCAGGGCAAAGGTGAGACAGGCGCAGAGCAAGCTCGCCACTGGCGCGCCGACAATCGGGGCAAACAAAAGCGCCAAAGACCCGACCAAGGCGCAGGTCACATAAAGCTCGCCCTGTTTGAGCACCAAAGGCACCTCATTGGCGACAACGTCACGCATCAATCCCCCGGCGCATCCCGTTGCAACGCCCATAACCAAAATGATCGTACCGGGTTGCCCCATCGCCTGAGCAACGCCCGCCCCGGCGGCCACCGCAACGCCTAGCGCCGCCGCATCAAGCCATAGGATCGCGCGGTACCGGCTTTCGAGCATATGCGCCGTGAAAAACACCAAGATCGCCGCACCACAGGCCACGGCCAGATAGGTTGGGCTATCGATCCAGATCGGGGTGCGATCAAGTAGTAGATCGCGCAAGGTACCGCCCCCCAGCCCCGTCAAACAGGCAAAGAAACCAAACCCAATCAGGTCAAGTTGGGCACGACTGGCCACCAAGGCTCCGGTCAAGGCAAAGACCAAAACCGCCGCGTGGTCGAGTATTGAGATTACGGTCATGCCCTCTCCCTCGCGCTCTTTTCGGGCCTCTTAGGATTTGCCCGGTTTGAACGGTGCCATGCCTTCGCGCGCCAACTCATCGGCGCGCTCGTTTTCGGCGTGGCCCGCGTGGCCCTTGATCCATTTCCACGTCACGTCGTGGCGCACCTGCGCTTCGTCCAGCCGCTGCCATAGATCGACATTCTTGACCGGTTTCTTGGCCGCGGTTTTCCAGCCATTGCGCTTCCACCCATGGATCCAACCGGTTACGCCGTTTTTGACATAGGCGCTATCGGTCACCACGGTCAAAGACGACGGTTTGGCCAATGTTTCCAAGGCCATGATCGCCGCCATCAATTCCATACGGTTGTTGGTGGTTTCGGCCTCGCCGCCGTTTAGCGTCCGCTCTTTGAGGATGCTTTCGCCATCCTTGGCAAAGAGCAAAACACCCCAGCCGCCGGGGCCGGGATTCCCAGAGCAAGCTCCGTCAGTATAGGCATAGAGATCAGGCATAAGCGGTCATCAAAATATAAGGGTCATCGGTTCCAGCAAGGCCTTTGCCCGTGCCGTGAACCGCTTCAATAGCAGTGAACCCAGCCTGTGCAAGCCTCTCGCGCAACTCCTCTTCGGAATAGTAGCTATAAAACCGGCCCAGCGCGTCGCGTTCTTCGCCTTGGCCAAGTTTCATACCCAAGAACAGCACACCTCCGGGGCGCAAAGCGCGATGCACCGCCGCCACATGGCGCGGAAACTCGGTTCGCGGCGCATGAAGGAGTGAGAAGCTTGCCCAAACTGCATCATATGCGGCTTGCTCGGTCACATCGTCAAAACGGCCCAGCCGGGCGTCGACGCCCAGCGCCTTGGCGGCGGATACAAATTCCGGTGTTGCGTCAATCGCCGAAACCCGATGCCCGGCCTCCATCATCTCGGCGGCGTGCAAACCGGGGCCACATCCCAAGTCAAGAATATGCGATTGCGGTGGTAACTTTTCCAAGAACCCCGCCAAAGCCTCGGCTTGGGTGCCCGTCACCGGAACAGACACGTATTCGTCAACCCGTTCACCATAGACGTCGAGGGTGGTCTTATCCGTCATCAGGCGCGCTCCAACGCCAAACGCCCAGCCAGAGCGGCAAAAACAGCCGCAAAGGAGCGGTTCAGCCACCGCATCACCCGCTCGCTCCCCAAGAGCCAGCGACGCGCCAGCGCGGCAAAGGCACCATAGGCGGCGAAAATCCCAAAGGTCATCGCCATAAACACCCCGCCCAACACGGTCATCTCAAGGCTTGCGGTTGCCGGGTTGCCGGACAAGAACGGCGGCAAAAGAGCAAGGAAAAATATCGACAGCTTTGGGTTCAAGATGTTGATCAACGCGGCACGGCGGGCGATGCGCCAAGCCGGTTCGGCGCTCTTCTCCGCACTTAGGCTAAGCGCGCCACCCGAGCGCAGGCTTTGCCATGCCAGCCAGAGCAGATACGCCACCCCGGCAAACTTTACGATGTTGAAAGCAACAGCTGAGGCATGCAAGACCGCCGCCAAACCCAAGGTCGCAGCAAGCAGATGCGGTACAATTCCAAGCGTACAGCCAAAAGCCGCCGCAAGAGAGGGGCCACGCCCCTGCCCCAAACCAATTGCCAGCGTATATAGAACGCCGGTGCCCGGCGCGAGAACCACAACAAATGCGGTCAATAGGAACTGTAGTGAAATCATCAATCGCCTCCCGAACGTTAGACCTAACGTACGGTGGCGCAAGGAATTGCCAAGCCTTTTTCTGCAGTCTACCCAACGCTGCAGCACCGAAGATGACAAACAGGCGGACACCCCCGCCCCAATTGATCACAAGGATGCCCTATCAGGCTCCTTATCGGGTATCACAGGGTTTACGCCCCTGTGATCATGTCGCCCCTCCGGGCACGGCGCCGATCTTCTCTTTTTCACGAGCCATACCAACGGCTACCCATCCCCTTCCCCCGCCAGCCTATCGCTGATGCGGGCCGCTCCCTGTGCGCGCGCCAAGCCACCCCGATTTGTTCGGAGCGCAGGGGCGGGCGGGTGGGCTGTGCTGCGAAGAAAGCGGGGTGGCTTGGGTCTAAGCTTACTGGCGCAACACCCGTGGCACTTTGAACTCAACATTCTCTTCGGCGGTTTCCACCAGTTCGACGCGCAGATCAAACCGCGCCCGAAAGGCATCAATCACCTCTTCGATCAACACTTCTGGCGCAGAGGCCCCGGCCGTAATCCCAACCGATCCGATATTCCCCAATGCGCGCCAATCAATGTCGGTGGCCCGCTGAACAAGCTGCGCATAGTCACAGCCATTCTTGCGCGCCACTTCAACCAAGCGCTTGGAGTTTGACGAATTGGGGGCCCCAACCACCAGCAAAGCATCACAATCCGGTGCAATGGCTTTGACCGCCTCTTGGCGGTTTGTGGTGGCGTAACAAATGTCTTCTTTGTGCGGCCCAACAATCGCCGGGAACCGTTTGTTCAACGCCGCGACGATGCCTTTGGTGTCATCAACCGACAAAGTGGTTTGCGTGACAAAGGCCAAACGCGTGGGGTCGCGCACCTCAACCGTCTCAACATCGGCTTCGGTCTCAACCAACAAAACCTCACCATCGGGCAACTGGCCCATGGTGCCGACGGTTTCGGGATGTCCCTCATGGCCGATCATAATCATCTGCAACCCGGCTTCGGCATGGCGTTGCGCTTCGATATGCACTTTGGACACCAAAGGGCAGGTCGCATCGACAAAGACCATTTTGCGCCGCGATGCCTCGGCGGGTACCGATTTCGGCACCCCATGAGCGGAAAAGATCACCGGGCGATCATCGGGGCATTCTTCAAGCTCTTCGACAAACACCGCCCCTTTGGCGCGCAGATCATCGACGACGTATTTGTTGTGCACGATCTCATGGCGCACATAAACCGGAGCGCCCCATTTCTCGATCGCCATTTCGACAATCTTGATCGCCCGGTCAACACCTGCGCAAAAGCCACGCGGTGCCGCGAGGTATAGGGTCAGAGCTTGGGTCATGGCGTCACTCCTAAACGTCATCCTGTTCAAAACGACCTATAGACAATGTGGGTGCATCGTCCAGCCCGACAACCCAACGATGTCACGTTTTCGTGTCTTGACCTTCCACCGACTGGAAGAGCGATCACCTCTCAAAAAGGACAACTCTATGACCCGAACTTTGCGCTTTTCTCTTGTTGGGTTGGCCGTTATCGGCGGCATCGCCACAGCGGCCTATCTTTGGCAAAGCGACCCTGCGAACGCCAATGGGCTTTTGCCCTATCAAGACGCTGATCGCATCGCCAAGGGCGCAGACATCTACGAAGACGCCTGTGCCTCTTGTCACGGGGATCAATTACAAGGTGAACCCAATTGGCGCGAACGGGACGCCGACGGCTATTTGCCCGCGCCGCCCCATGATGAAACCGGGCATACGTGGCACCATCCAGATGCCCAATTAATCCAGATCGTCGCGTTGGGAACGGAGGCCATTGTTGGCAACGGATATCAATCCAAAATGATTGGGTTTGCTGACAGTCTTGAACCGCACGACATTGTCGATGTCTTGGCTTTTATCAAAAGCACATGGCCCGATCACATCATCCTTCGCCACAACGACTTCAACACCCGCGCAGGCCAATAAAGCGCTAATAACCCTGGTGCAAGGTCCGCAAATGCTAAAAAGGCCGCCCAAAATCTGAGCGGCCTTTTCTAATTTTCAGTTTGGATCAGTTCATTCCAAAGAAGAACCGAAGCAGACGTTTATTGACCAGTCGCCACTTCGAAGCTGCGCTCAATCGGGTTCTCACGAGGAGGGCGCCCGATGACATCGCGTAGCTCATCCAGTTCGATAAAATTATCGCACTGGCGGCGCAGTTCATCAGCAATCATCGGCGGCTGGCTGCGAATGGTTGAGACAACCGATACGCGTACGCCCTGACGCTGCAATGATTCGATCAGCGGGCGGAAATCACCATCCCCGGAGAACAAAACGATGTGGTCCACTCGTGGGGCCAGCTCCATTGCGTCAACGGTCAGCTCGATATCCATGTTGCCTTTGACCTTACGGCGGCCCTGGGCATCAGTGTATTCCTTGGCCGGTTTGGTGACCATGGTGAAACCGTTGTAGTGCAGCCAATCAACCAATGGGCGGATCGGCGAATATTCGTCATTTTCGAGCAAGGCCGTGTAGTAAAATGCACGAACCATTTTACCGCGGCGAGCGAATTCCTGGCGCAGCAGCTTGTAATCGATATCGAACCCAAGCGCTTTGGCTGCAGCATATAAGTTCGATCCATCGATGAACAGCGCCAGCCGTTCGTCTTTGTAGAACATCGAAAAGTCCTTTCATGTAATGCAATCCGCCAAAAAGTGTGTGAGTGAGTGTGAGTGATGCGGATCAGATCAGATACAGTAAAGAATATAGGTGCAGGTGCAAGAACCCGAACCTGTGCAAAAGGATAGACGGAACTGTTCCATGGTACAAGATTTCTTAATTGCACTGGGGTCAAACCTCGGTGATGGCCAGAATAACCCATTGAAAACAGTGGGAAGTGCGATTTTTGAATTGGCACATCGCAAATATACGATACGTAGCGTCAGTCGTTTTTTTTCGACACCTTGCTTTCCTGCAGGGACAGGACCGGACTATATCAATGCGTGTATAACCATCTCTTGCCAGCATTCTGCCAAGACAGTTTTGCAGCATCTACACGACATCGAAGCCGCGTTTGGACGCGAACGGGTTCAGCGTTGGGGTAGCCGAACACTGGATCTTGACCTAGTCGCGATGGGCGACACTGTGATGCCGTCTAACCGGGTTCATGCCATGTGGCGCGACCTGCCGCTAGAAGATCAAAAAATCCGCGCACCTGATGAATTGATCCTACCGCATCCCCGGATGCATGAGCGTGCTTTCGTATTGGTTCCCCTCTGTGACATTGCCCCAAATTGGCGACATCCGGTCTTGGGAACCACAGTGCGCGACATGGTTGACGCCCTGCCCCAAGCGATGCGCGACGAGGTTCAGCCGATCTAATCCGATTTGGCTTGTCAAGCCCTTAGAGCCACGCTAAAAGCGCAACTTCGTATACACCCAATAAAGGTAGTCGCCACATGGCCCGCGTGACCGTTGAAGATTGCGTTGACAAGGTTCCCAACCGGTTTGAACTGGTGATGCTTGCCGCCCACCGGGCGCGCGAAGTGTCTGCTGGTGCAGCGATAACTGTGGATCGTGACAACGATAAAAACCCCGTTGTTGCCCTGCGCGAAATCGCAGAAGAAACACAGTCGGTCGAAGAACTGCGTGAACGTTTGATCGAATCGAACCAGACACAGATCGAAGTTGACGAACCAGAAGAAGACGCCATGGCGCTTTTGATGGGGGCTGAACAGGACAAGCCGCAAGACGACGACATGTCCGAAGAGAAATTGCTGCGCGCCCTGATGGAAGCGCAAGGTCAGGGTTAACCTGACAATTGGGGGATAAAGACGCCTAATGATCGCGGCGGAAGACCTTGTTGCCCTCGTTCGCAACTACAACCCCAAGACAAACGAAAAGCTGATCCTCGCGGCCTATGATTATGGCCGCGAGATGCACGAAGGCCAGTTCCGCAAGTCGGGCGAGCCTTACTTTACCCATCCCGTCGCCGTTGCCGCCATTCTAACCGAGCAACAGCTGGATGACGCCACCATCATCACCGCCCTGCTGCACGACACCATCGAAGACACCCGGTCGACCTATACCGAAGTCTCTGAGAAATTCGGGCGTGAGATCGCCGATCTGGTCGATGGTGTGACCAAGCTGACCAACCTTCAGCTGTCGAGCACCGAAACCCAACAGGCCGAAAATTTCCGCAAGCTGTTCATGGCGATGTCCAAGGACATGCGGGTGATTTTGGTCAAACTCGCCGACCGTCTGCACAACATGCGTACCATCCGTGCCATGAAGACCGAAAAGCAGATCAAAAAGGCGCGTGAAACCATGGATATCTATGCGCCGCTTGCCGGTCGTATGGGGATGCAGTGGATGCGCGAAGAGCTTGAGGATTTGGCCTTTCGCGTACTGAACCCCGAGGGGCGCAGCAGCATCATCCGCCGCTTTATCACGCTGCAAAAAGAAACCGGCGATGTGATCCATCGCATCACCGGCGACATGCGCCACGAACTTGGCAAGGTCGGGATCGAGGCCGAGGTCTTTGGTCGCGCCAAGAAACCCTATTCGATCTGGCGCAAGATGCAGGAAAAGCAGATTGGCTTTTCCCGTCTTTCCGATATTTACGGCTTTCGCATCATCACTATGAACGAAGCGGAATGCTATGCCGCGTTAGGTGCTATCCATCAACGTTGGCGCGCGGTTCCGGGCCGGTTCAAGGATTACATTAGCCAGCCGAAATCAAACGGTTACCGCTCTATTCATACCACCGTCTCGGGGCGCGATGGCAAACGGGTCGAGGTTCAAATTCGCACCCGGCAAATGCACGAAGTTGCCGAAACCGGGGTGGCGGCGCATTGGTCCTACAAGGATGGTCAGCGCGCCGAAAACCCGTTTGCCGTCGATCCGGCAAAATGGATTGCCTCGCTCACCGAACAGTTTGACGAAGACGACGATCACGACGAATTCCTCGAAGCGGTCAAGCTTGAGATGTATTCGGATAAGGTGTTTTGTTTCACGCCCAAGGGCGATGTTGTGAAGCTCCCCAAGGGCGCGACGCCGTTGGATTATGCTTATCAGATTCACACCCGGATCGGCTCCAAATGTGTCGGGGCCAAGGTCGATGGCATCCGCGTGCCGCTTTGGACACGGTTGAAAAACGGCCAGTCGGTAGAGATCATCATCGCCGAAGGGCAAACACCTCAGGCGACTTGGCTCGACATTGCAACCACCGGCAAGGCCAAAACCGCGATCCGCCGCTCACTGCGCGAAGCCAACAAAGAGCGCTATGTCAAACTCGGGGCGGAACTTGCCCGCGCGGCCTTTGAAAACAACGGCAAGAAGGCCACCGATAAGGTGCTTGAAAAGGCCGCTGCGACTTTGCGATTTGGTGATACGGACACGTTGCTTGCCCGGTTGGGCAGCGCCGAAGTCACCGCGCGCGAGGTTGTCGAAGCGGTTTATCCTAACCTAGCGATTCGCAATGAGGCCGAAATTGACGCCGGCCGGGCGGTTGTTGGCCTTGAACATGGGCAGGGATTTGCCCGTGCGGCATGTTGTCAGCCCCTACCCGGTGAACGGATCATCGGTTTGGCGCGTCGCGGGCGCGGCGTCGCCGTTCACACCATAGATTGCGGGGCCTTGGCCGATTTTGAGGACCAACCAGAGCGCTGGTTAGACTTGCATTGGGCCGAAGGAACTCACCCTCCGGTTTATACCGTGACCCTCGAATTGACCATTGGGAATGACGCAGGCGTCCTGGGACGGATTTGCACATTGATTGGTGAGCGTAAGGCCAATATCTCAGACTTGAAATTTGTCGACCGGAAACCTGATTTTTACAGACTTCTGGTTGATGTGGATCTGAGAGACGCAGAGCATCTCCATACGGTGATGTCCGCAGTAGAAGCAGAAAGCAACGTCGCCTCGGTTGAGCGGCGCCGTGATCCCGCTTTGGCCGCTGCACCTGCTCCGACGGAGTGACTTGAAAGGAAGACTGTGGTCTTCAAACGACGTGACAGGCGCCCGATCTGGAAGATCGTGCTCGAGTTCTTCTGGCCGCGTGGCGGCTGGGGGCGCGCCGCGCGTTACGTCAAACACCGCCTGCACCGCCTACCCGATCCGCCCCATCGTATTGCACGCGGGATTTTTGCCGGGGTTTTCACCACCTTCACGCCGTTTTATGGCCTGCACTTTCTGACGGCCGCTTTGATCTCTTGGGCGATGCGGGGCAATTTCCTTGCCGCGATCCTGTCGACCTTTTTCGGCAATCCGCTGACCTATGTGCCAATCGGTGTTGCGTCGATGACCACCGGGACTTGGTTGCTTGGACTGGAAAACACCGGTGAACATGGCGGCTTGGCACATAAATTTGTCAAAGCGGGCGAAGATTTGTGGGACAATCTTGTTGCGCTGTTCAATGGGTCCGATGTCGATTGGACGGACCTTTTGATCTTTTATGACGAGGTGTTCTATCCCTACATGATCGGCGGCATCATCCCCGGTCTGATCACCGCGACCGTGTGTTACTACATCTCGCTGCCACTGATCACCGCCTATCAGAACCGTCGCAAGGGCGCGCTCAAGGCGCGGCTGGCGGCGCTGCGCAAGAAAAAGGCCGACAACAGCGCCAAGTGATCCGATTAGCGGGTTGGAGCGCACAGGCTTCCCTCATATGATCAAATTCGACTCGCCATTGCGAGCCTGATTTCAGACGGGGTATCGACCATGACCAACTATGCCGGACGCTTGCGCCTTGGGGTGAACATTGACCATGTGGCCACCGTACGAAATGCCCGCGGTGGGGCCTATCCCGACCCGATCCGTGCCGCAAAACTGGCCGAGGAGGCCGGGGCCGATGGCATTACTGCACACCTGCGCGAAGACCGTCGCCACATCACCGATCCCGACATTGACGGGTTGATGGAGGCACTATCTGTGCCTCTTAACTTTGAAATGGCCGCGACGGATGAGATGCAAGCCATCGCCCTGCGCCACAAGCCGCACGCGGTCTGTATCGTGCCCGAAAAGCGCGAAGAGCGGACCACCGAAGGCGGGCTTGAGGTTGCGCGCGAGGAAAACAAGCTGGCGCATTTCATTGCCCCGTTGCGCGATGTTGGTTGCCGCGTGTCGATCTTTATCGCCGCCGATCAAAAGCAGATCGACGCCGCCAATCGCATCGGCGCACAGGTCATCGAGCTACACACCGGGGCCTATTGTGATTTCCACGCCGAGGGCAAATTCGACGAGCGCGACGAAGAGCTGGCCCGTTTGCGTGATATGTGTGCCTATGCCCATACGCTGGGGCTTGAGGTTCATGCCGGGCACGGGTTGACCTATGACACGGTAAAGCCCATCGCGGCCTTCCCCGAAGTGATGGAACTCAACATCGGGCACTTCTTGATTGGCGAAAGCATCTTTCGTGGCCTTCAACCCGCCATCGCCGAAATGCGGCGTCTCATGGACGAGGCGCGCACCTAACGTTTGGAGTATCTCGTGAGCATCAACCTATCCCGCTACACCGTCATCTATGTGTTGGCCATCGCCATTTTGATGGCCCTATCCGTCGCGCTCGAAACCTTTGCGAACATTGAAATGCCAACAGGTGTATCAACCGTTTTGCCGGTCATGATGGCCGCGATGTTAGAAGGTCAGCGCATTGCCCGCGAAACCAAGCAGCCACTTGAATCGAGTGACGCATGGAAATCAGCGCTGGCGGCCACAGGTATCGTCATCGTGGTATCAATTTTGCTTGTCGCCGCATTCTTGGTTTTTGCTCCCGGTTTTGCCGGGCTCTTTGCGGCGCTGGGGTCGGTCGGGCTTATGATACTTGTCGCCATCAGCCTTGTCGTCGTTTTGCTCACCAATCGCTTTGCCCTATCCATGGGTGCCAAGAACGAGTTGAAAGCGCAGGCCAAACGCAACGCGTAAGGTATACCGGGCATAGCGTTTTGATAAAGTCATGCTACCTTGCCTAAAACCCCGCGTCAGGAGTTCCAGATGTTGCGCCTAATCCTAGCTGTCCTCACCCTTGCAAGCGCCCCGGCCATGGCCGCCGATGTTCAGGTCTTGGATTGTGATTGGCAGTCAAATGCTCGCAATATCGTCGAACCTTGGGAGGCCAACACCCGCACCTTTTCCAACGGTAAAACCCGCATAGCGGCGCTGGATACCATCGAACCGGCTGCGGGTTGGGCCTATGTTTTGGTTCTATCCCCCCCCTATGACGAACTGGGCAGCCGCCAATGCAAGGTGATAGGCATAAACGGCATGGGCTTTGCCGGGATGGATTTTAGCCAATTGCAAAGCAGCTACGACCCAAATCGCGGCTTGTCTTTTACCGTCCCTGTGGCCGAGTATAATTTCGACACCGGGGCCGGGGTGCCGCGCCTTTTGTGGTTTCAACTCAATCAGGCCACCGGCGCGATCCTGACTGACCTACGTTAGGCAATTCACACTATGATCATTGGAATAGGCACCGATTTGGCCAATATCGACCGAATCCAAGGCACTTTGGATCGGTTCGGAGATCGCTTTCGGAATCGGATTTTTACAGAAACCGAGCAACGAAAATCCGAACGTCGCCGCGACGTCGCCGGCACCTATGCCAAACGCTGGGCCGCCAAGGAGGCCTGTTCCAAGGCGCTTGGCACCGGGTTGCGGATGGGGATCGCTTGGAAAGACATGTCGGTGACCAATCTAAAAACCGGCCAGCCAGTGATGGAAGTGACGGGTTGGGCCAAAGAGCGGCTCGAAAGCCTAACCCCTGCGGGACATGAGGCGATCATTCACGTAACGCTAACCGATGACCACCCGTGGGCGCAGGCGATGGTGTTAATTGAGGCCCGCCCTTTGCCATCGGGCACACCAGAGACGCAATCACCCTAAAATCTTGGGGCAAAGCATGCCGGTGAATGCGACAATCCAGCTTGGCGCGGCTTGACTCCAACGCCGCCCCCCCGCATGAAGCGATGAGATTTTCAGGCAAGGAAGAAATGCATGGCGGCCAAGGAAAAAAAGAGCGGCGGGATCGTAGAAACGATCAAAACCGTGGTCTATGCTCTGGTGATCGCCGGTGTCTTCCGCTCCTTGTTCTTTCAACCGTTCTGGATTCCGTCGGGATCGATGAAGGACACTTTGTTGATCGGTGATTTCCTCTTTGTCAACAAAATGGCCTATGGCTATTCCTACGCCTCCTGCCCCTCGGTGATCATTCCACGTTTTGGCATCAACATTGATGCCGGCGACATTTGTAGCTGGGCCGATGGCGACAATTCCCGCCTGTTTGCATCCGAACCTGAACGCGGTGACGTTGTTGTCTTCCGCCATCCCGTTACCGGCCGTGATTTCATCAAACGCGTGATCGGCATGCCCGGTGACAAAGTGCAGGTCAAAAACGGCGTGGTGTTCATCAACGGCACACCTGTCAAAGTTGAGGCCGATGGCAAGTTTGTTGAGGTCGCCGAACCTCAAGGCCCCCAGCGCCTGTCACCACGTTGCGAAAACGGCCCGGTTGGAGTTGGCGGATCTTGTGAAAAATCCAAGTTTATCGAAACCCTGCCAAATGGGCGTTCGCACAGCATTCTGAATATCGGCAATCAGCCCTCAGATAACACATCAGTCTATTCCGTCCCCGAAGGTCACTTTTTCTTTATGGGCGACAACCGCGACAACTCTTCGGATAGTCGCGTGCCAAACATCGTCAACGGCGTCGGCTTTGTCCCGTTTGAAAACCTGATTGGTCGGGCGGATCGCGTCATGTTCTCATCTGCTGGCACGTCTATGTTGTACTTCTGGACGTGGCGTAGTGATCGGTTTTTCAAAGCAGTCCAATGAAGATTTCTGCTGACTTGATCGCCTTGCAAGACCGGCTGGGTTACACATTCTCCAAGCCCGAATTGCTGCGCCAATCGATTACCCACAGCTCAATGTCGAGCCCAGCGCGCAGTGACAACCAGCGGCTTGAGTTTCTGGGGGATCGCGTTCTTGGCCTCGTTATGTCCGAGGCGCTTTTGCTTCATGATCTCGAGGCCACCGAAGGTGTGCTTGCGCCACGTTTTAATGCCTTGGTGCGCAAAGAAACCTGTGCAGATGTCGCCCGAGAGGTTGACCTCGGTGCTGCGCTGAAACTTGGCAGGTCCGAGCAAATGTCCGGAGGTCGGCGCAAGCTGGCCCTTTTGGGCGATGCTATGGAAGCGGTCATTGCGGCGGTCTATATCGATGGCGGTTTTGACGCCGCCAAAGACCTGATCCTACGGCTTTGGGGTACGCGGATCGAAAGCGTCGAGAGCGATGCCAAAGACGCTAAAACCGCGCTTCAGGAATGGGCGCAAGCCCGTGGGTTGGAACCCCCGAAGTACGACCAAATCTCACGATCGGGACCGGATCACGCGCCCGTCTTTACCATCGAAGCGCGACTTGCCTCTGGTCAGACCTCAACCGCGACGGCCGGGTCCAAGCGACAAGCGGAACAGGCCGCGGCCAAATCGTTGCTAGACAAGCTGGCCTAAGGCGATCACCGATCCCCACTTAGCGTCAAGGCTAGTTGAACGGAATTGACATCCGAAGCTGGACCGTCTCGATACCCGGATTTTCATCGTAAATTCCGGCGTTTGAACGGTGGTCATAGCTTGCTGCGAACCGCCAACCACGGCGGTTTTCATAACCAAATTCGATGCCTGATCTGAATTCGAGTGGGCCACCAAGGTCAAAACCACCATTGTCTAGGTACAACCCTGGCATGGCGTGCAGCTCTGTGTAAAATGGCGTGTCCCCGATGTCGATTTTGTAGGTCTGTCCAAAACCAACCCAAACTTCACCGTTTTCACCAACCGAAGCCCCAACAGCGTTGCCAAACGGCCCTAGCTTGAAACCAAGGTCATAGCGTAGATAGACCTCTGATGCAGGCTCAGCACGACGTTCCAACACTTCGCCAAACGAAAACGCGAGACGGGGTGTGTCATAGGACTTGCCCATACACCCGTTGGATGTTCCGCAATGGTTTGTGCTCATATCTGCCAAACCAAGAACCAACATTAGAACTGCAAAAGTACCATCAGCCATGGAATTCGCCTCCTGTTGGACCAATCCATGGAACAGTTTTGTCCTACTGTCTAGGCGAGAGATTTCAATTTTCTATCTGTGTTGTTCAGCCCCACACGATTGGTTCGGTGTGCGTGTAAGCGCGTGATCGGCCTTTGGCGCATCTGCCCGATGGCTTCAGTTCTTTAAATTGCGCCGCGGCCGTTCCACCGTTTTTCTTCCAGCAAGAATGGGTTTGGGCGGCGATGCCCAATTGGGGGATCGCATCCAGCCACCGCATCCCTTGCCGGTAAGAACTTCAACTTGCCGCGACTTCGTTGCTATTTCTTCTGGCTTTGGTCGCGTGTTTGTCTAGGTTTCCTAAGCATCGCAGGGCTCCACTTAGGCAGTGGAACCCCATCACATCGTGCGTCAAAAGTGCCCAACCAGATGCGGGTCAACCGTCTGCTAGCATCATCCGAGAAGACTTGCTTGCCGCCCTCATGTGCCGTGCAAAAAGCGTGACATCAATTTCGGTCGCAATGAATGTTGCCCCCAGCTTGCGGCACTCCAATTGCAACGCGGGGTCCAAAGTCAGGATTCCCGCGGCTTTGCCCGCTGCAACAATGCGTTTTGTTGCGTCCAAAACAGCGGCTTTTACGTCCGCCTCCCCCGGCCGACCAATAAAGCCCATGTCGGCGGCCAGATCGGACGGGCCGATAAAGACTCCATCAAGGCCCTCTACTGCCAAAATCTCATCCAGAGCTGCCATCCCCTTGCGGTTTTCTACCTGTGCCAACAAACATATCTCGTCCCGCGCGGTGGTCAGATAGTCACCGATCGCAGCAAAATCCGACGCCCTTGCCAAGGCCGATCCAACACCACGAACGCCATGGGGCGGATAGGTAACCGCATCGACCAACTCTTGGGCCTGTGCCCCGGTTTCGACCATGGGGATCAACAAGGTTTGCGACCCGGCATCCAGAAGCTGCTTGATGATCCATGTTTCGCCTATTGGCGGGCGGACAACGGCGTGGCTATCTCGCCCCGCGATCACCTGAAGCTGCGCCGTGATCGAGCGTAGATCATTGGGCGCGTGCTCTGCGTCGATCAAAAGCCAGTCAAAGCCCGCACCGGCGCTGATTTCCGCGATATAGGGGTCGGCAAGCCCAAGCCAACACCCCAGTTGCAATTCGCCTTTGGCTATCGCCGATTTGAATGGATTCATTGGTGCTGGCATGTCGGCTCCTTTAGGCGAACGTGATATCGACCGCGCCAAACGCGCCGAAATCTGCATGGATTTCTGTACCCGAGGGGCATTCAACCGGTCGAATAAAGCTACCCGAAAGGATGATCTGTCCGGGTTCGATGTTTTGCCCGTATTGCGCCATCCGACGGGCAAGCCAGACTACACTCTCGACCGGATCATTCAGAACGCCAGCGCCAAGCCCCGTTTCCTCGACCTCTCCATTGCGCAAGGTGATCGCACCGACCCACCGCAAATCAAACTTGTCGATAGGGTGCCGCTGTGGCCCTAACACGACGCCGGCATTCGCAGCGTTATCGCTAATCGTATCGAGGACGGACCGCGTTTGACCCGTCTCCGGATCTGCCCGCAGGATGCGGGTGTCTAGAATCTCGATGGACGGGGCCACATAGTCTGTCGCGGCGATCACGTCGTCGCGCGTAACATCGGCACCGCCAATTCCCGTTTTCATCACAAATGCGATCTCGGCTTCGATGCGGGGCTGTATGAAACGGCCCTTTGGGACGCGCGCACCATGATCGAAGACCATGTCATCAAACAAGATGCCACTATCAGGGATGTCGATATTGAGCGCATATTGCATCGCCTTAGAGGTCAATCCGATTTTCCAGCCAACGACCGACCGACCCGCGCTCAGTTTCGCGTGATAGATAGCATTCTGGATGGCATAGGCATCATCCATATCCATTTCAGGATGACGTTTGCTTAGTAGACCGATCTGCTGTCCTGTCTGTTCTGCACGCAGCAGGTCTTTGGCGGCCGTCTTGTGGCAGTCAGGCGTCATAGGACTTCGTCTTCGATGGTATTGCTAAGGGTGCCGATGCCATTCACGTCGATCTCGACCACATCGCCCGGCTTGAGGAATTGCGGGGGATCGAGACGTGCACCGGAGCCTGTTGGCGTCCCGGTCACGATAATGTCGCCGGGCTCTAGGGTCATAAAGGTCGAGATGTATTCAATCTCGCGCCGGATCGGGTGCATCATGCGGGACAAAACGTCGTCCTGGCGCACCTCTCCATTCACGCGCGTGATGATCCGCGCATTGTCCAGTTGGGAGGCGTCAGTGAAAGGCACAAGCCACGGACCAATAGCGCCGGAACGATCCCAGTTTTTGCCTTGGGTCACGTTGAATTTTGCGTGCCGAACCCAGTCGCGAATTGTACCTTCGTTGCAAAGCGTAAGGGCCGCAATGTGATCATAGGCATCAGCCTGAGCAATCCGACGACCGCCTTTGCCGATGACAATTGCGACCTCCCCTTCATAGTCCAGCTGCGGGCTTTCGGGCGGGCGGATCAAGGGGCGATTGTGGCCCGTAAATCCAGAGGCAAACCGTGGAAACAAAGACATGTATTTGGGTTGCTCAGACCCATCTTTGTATTCGGCGTTGCGATCTGGAAAGTTGACACCCACGCAGAGAATACGACGGGCATTGGGCAGCACCATTTCATACTGAAATTCAGTATGAGTGACAGCTTTCCCATCGGCTGCCTTTGCAAGTGCCGCAAGGCCATCGGCCTGTACCGCGTCCAACAATGTCGGCCATTGGGGAAAGTTGCCGTTCAAGGCAATCATGCCCTCATCGCTCACGGCACCATAAAACTCCGCGCCCTCGAAAGAATAAGTGGCAAAACGCATATTCAAGCCTCCTCGACGGGAGAGATCCCGCCCATGCAAATGTATTTCGTTTCCATAAACTCATCGAGTCCATGACGGGCACCTTCGCGGCCCAGACCAGACGATTTGACCCCGCCGAACGGGGCCTCGGCGGTAGAGATATGGCCGGTGTTCACACCCACCATCCCGTATTCCAATGCCTCAGACACCCGCCAAACACGGGAAATGTCACGGCTATAGAAATAGGACGCCAGACCGAATTCCGTGGCGTTGGCGGCATCAACGACGTCTGCCTCTGTCTGGAAAGCAAAAAGCGGCGCAACAGGGCCAAATGTCTCTTCGGTTGCCACCGCCATGTCATTGGTCACATTTGTTAGAACCGTTGGTTCAAAAAACGTGCCCCCTAATTCATGGGGCCGACCACCTAGCGCGACTTCCGCACCTTTGGATGTTGCGTCAGATATGTGTTGGGTCACCTTTTGCACCGCTGCGGCGTTAATCATCGGGCCAAAAACAGTGTCTTTGTCCATGCCAGAGCCCACTTTGAGGCCCGCCACCTTGGTCGTCAGCTTGTCCGCAAAGGCATCATAGACACCCGCCTGAACATAGATGCGATTGGCACAGACACAGGTCTGGCCGTTGTTGCGAAACTTGGACACAATCGCACCATCCACAGCGGCATCGAGATCTGCATCGTCAAACACGATAAAGGGCGCGTTGCCGCCAAGCTCCAACCCAAGTTTTTTGATCGTCGGGGCACATTGCGCATAAAGCTTTGACCCGACGCCCGTTGAGCCCGTGAACGTTAGTTTGCGCACAACCGGACTGCTTGTCAGCGCGCCACCAATCGAGGCCGCATTGCCCGTCACAACAGAGAAGAGCCCCGGCGGAAGCCCGGCCTCTTCGGCCAATAGTGCCATTGCGATAGCGGAAAACGGCGTGAGCTCGGACGGCTTTAACACCATTGCGCATCCGGCGGCAAAGGCGGGCGCTGCTTTGCGGGTGATCATCGCGTTCGGAAAGTTCCAAGGCGTGATCGCCGCCGTGACCCCAATGGGCTGTTTGACGGTGAGAAGACGTTTGTCAGCTGTGCTCGCCGGGGTGATATCCCCATACGCGCGCCGCGCCTCTTGGGAAAACCACTCGATGAAGGACGCACCATAAGCGATTTCGCCGCGCGCTTCGGTCAGAGGTTTGCCTTGCTCTGCGGTCAAGATCGTTGCCAAATCCGCTTGGTTTGCCATCATCAGATCATACCAGCGGCGCAGCACGTCGCCGCGCTCTTTGGCGGTGCGCTTGGCCCAGGCCGTTTGAGCCTCTTGGGCGGCCGCAATCGCCTCGTGCGCTTCTGAAGCACCGAGATCGGGCACATAGCCCAACACTTCGTCGGTTGCTGGATTGCTCACCGCGATGCCGGTGCCATTCGCGGCAACCCACCGGCCGCCAACCAAGGCTGCTTGGCGCAGCAGGTCAGTGTTATTCAATGCCAAATTCATGGTGCGATAATCGGGCTTGCTTGGATGTCTGAGTCTTTCGTATCGACACCCACGAAGGTCGTTCCATGCTTAAACCAGCTTTCCGGTGCAGGTGCGCCCCACAGGGTCTGCCGCTGGGGGTCCTTTAGGTCCCATTTGATCGGCTCAAGATCAGGATCAACCGTCTGATAATCGGAGCAATAGATTTCAATCCGGTGCCCGTCAGGATCAAGTATATAAAGGAAGAACGCATTAGAAATGCCGTGCCGCCCGGGGCCGCGTTCGATGTTGCTGACGTAGCCGCTCGTTGCCATTAGGTCGAGCAGATCGATGATGTTCAGCGGAGTCGGCACCCAGAACGCAACATGGTGCATGCGTGGCCCGGTGCCATTGGTGAAGGCCATATCGTGCACGCCGCCCTTGCGGTGCATCCACGCGGCCCAAAGTTTTTTACTATCTTCATCTTCGGTGTATTCGGTGACGCGGAAACCAAAGTCGGAATAGAATGCGACGGACGCATCGACGTCATGGCTAAAGCAGTTGAAGTGATCGATCCGGAGCGGTTTCACACCGCGATAAAGCGCGTATTTCTGATGGATCGGCTCAAGCCTGTCCATCTTGTGGTAAAACTCCAGCGGGATGCCCATGTTGTCAGACGTCAAAAGCGTTTTGCCTTGATAGGCACGGGTCACCCATGATGTAGGGCGCCCTTTGCTTTTGAAATACGCCTCGGCCTTGTCCAAATCGTCTTCGTCGAACGTCTTGAACCCCATGACTTCGACAGTGCCGGGTTGATCGGACTTTTGCAGAATAATGCAGTGATGGCCGCGTTCTTCCATCGCGCGCAAATAGATGTGGCTGTCGGTTTCATCGGTTACCTGAAGGCCAAGTATCTCTGTGTAGAACGTCTTTGACGCCGCGAGGTCTTGGACGTTCAGACACACGTGGCTAAGGCGGATCGTATTGAAATCGGGGTAAAGGTTTGGTGCGGGGACGGGCATCAGAGCCTCCTATTGAACGGGAAAGATGACGTTGGTCTGCCCGGTTCCGGACGACGGAAAATACTCAGTCACAACTTCGCATTTCGCATCATATTGGTCCCAGCCCAGCGCACCATAAAGCATGGCTGTGTCATGCATCGATCCTTCGCCACAGCAATATTCAGCATATTCCGGCAGCATTTTGAGGAACGTCACGTGATCACCGCGCCGCCACATGTCCAGCACGTGCAAATCCATTTGGCGGTTAAACTCGGAACTGATCGTGAATGTGCCGTTGTTAGCGGCATAGTCTTTGTTCGGCCAGATTTTGTGCGACAGCGATCCCGACGCGACGAGAAGGACTTTGCTATCGGATGCCTCAACCGCCGCACGGATCGCCTCACCAACAATGCGGCTTTCGTCATGGCCATGCACCGTGCACCACGCCGCAACCGACACAACCTTCATGTCATGGGCGCGCGACATGAACCGCATCGGAACCAGTGTACCATATTCCAACTCAAGTGAGTCCAGATGGTGGGCCAAGGTGTAGGCACCGCGATCGGACGCCTCCTTGGCGATCGCGTCCCCCAATTCCGGATTGCCCGCGTATTCATAGGGCATGTTCTGGATAAACTGCGGGAATTCGTTTGAGGTGAATAGACCCTCAAAGCGGCTGTTGGCGTTGATATGAAAGCCGGCGTTGATGACCCAGTGCGTGTCACAGACCACAATCGTATCTGCGCCAAGCTCCTTTGCGCGGCGGGCAATTTCGAAATGCCCGTCAATGGCTTGCTGGCGCTTGCCTTTCACAGGGCCATCCTGTTCGGACATCAACATGGTCGGCACATGTGTGCATTTGGCGGCGAGTACGATCTTTCCCATCACATCGCTCCTAGTTTGGTGATCTTATGTTGCCCGGTGGCAAAACCGATGTGCTTTTGCTCCATGTAGAACTCGAAAGACCAATCACCGCCATCGCGACCGATACCGCTGGCCTTAACGCCGCCAAAGGGCGTCGGAAGGTGACGCACGTTTTCAGAGTTCACCCAGATCATCCCCGCTTCAAGCTTGTCGGTGAAACGAAGCGCTCGGGTCAGATCATTGGTCCAAACATATCCGGTCAAGCCATAGGGAATGTCATTGGCGATTTGCAAAGCCTCTTCTTCCGTCGAGAACGGTATCGATGTCAGCACAGGGCCAAAAATTTCCTCCTGAGCGATGCGCATTTGGTTGTTGGCCTGCGTGAAAAGCGTCGGACGCACGAAATAGCCTTCGTCGCCGACAGTAACACCGCCCGCGGCAACCGTCGCGCCGTCTTCCTTTGCGATGTCAAAATAGCTTGTGACCTTGTTGAAATGCTCCTCGGTCACAAGCGGGCCGATCTCGGTCGCGGGGTCGAGAGGATGGCCGACCTTAATGTTGTTGACCCGCGCGATCAGCTTGGCTTCAAACTCTTCGCGAATGGTTTCTTGTACCAACAGCCGCGAAGACGAGGTACAGCGTTCGCCGTTGATCGAATAGATCATGAAGATTGCCGCATCCAAGGCGCGGTCCAGATCAGCATCGTCAAACACGATTACCGGGTTCTTTCCCCCCAGCTCGAGATGGTTACGCTTGAGCGTATCCGCCCCCTGTTTAGTGATGAGACTACCGGTGCGGCTTTCGCCAACAAAGGCGATGGCTTTGATTTTTGGATGTTCACAAAGCGCCTTGCCTGCACCTTCGCCAAATCCGTTCACTGTGTTCAAAACACCCGGTGGCAGACCGGCCTCTTCGGCGATCTCGACCAACAGACGCGCCGTCAACGGCGAGGCCTCGGCGGGTTTGTGGACAACCGTGCACCCGGCGGCCAGCGCCGGAGCGATCTTCCAGGTCGATAGCATAAAGGGCGTATTCCACGGCGTAATGACACCAACAGGCCCAATCGGCACACGGGTTGTGATGTTCATCAAGGTCGGTGATTTCAGATGCTGCCCGTCGCGGGCCTGCACGACTTGATCTGCAAAATAGCGAAAGTTTTCGGCCCCACGAAGCGCGGCTTTTGACATAAATTTATACGCCTGCCCCGTATCCCAACACTCACAAAGCGCGATTTCCTCAGCGCGGGCTTCGATGCCCTCCGCAATACGGATCATGATTTTCTTGCGGTCCAACGCAGGGATATCACGCCAAGCCGCAAAGGCATCGTGAGCCGCATCAGCCGCAGCGCCAATATCGGTTGCGGTCCCATGCGCGACATCACAGATCAGCGATTTATCAACCGGCGAGGTGTTCTGGAACGCGCCAGCAGCGCCAACCACATCCTTGCCCCCGACCCGGTTCAAAATGCCCGTTTCTCGGAAGCGCGACAGGTATCCATCCAGCTTTGCGATGTTTTCATCAAGTATGCTCATGACAAGTCCTCCAGATGGTCACGGACGTTTCCGAATTTTGGTGAAAGGTCAGCATCGATGTCGCGCATCTCGGCTGACAGAGCGATGGAATGGGTGCCCATCGCGGGAGCCATGAAATCCTTGAGGGCCGTAAAGACCCGCGTGATGGCGTCTTTTTTGACGTCAACCGGGCGACCCTCACGAAGGCGCACACTCAGATCGATAAAGCCATGCTTGGGGTCGCCATCTGCCATCGCCACATAATCGACCCGCGTTGCACGCACGCGAATGCCCGCCGTTGGAAAGGTTTCGATTTGCGCCGCCGTAGCACGGATCACCTCGCACAACGCGCCCATGTCCACGACCTCCTCAAGATTGGCCGAATAATCGATCTGAAAGTGTGGCATACACCCCTCCCCTAAATATTTTAATTGTCATAGCAATTATTGCTTTAATAATTAGTTTCTCGACCGGTTGTCAAGGTGCATGTTGTGGTGCAAGTCAAAGACATCGACTCTCTTGAGGCCCACACAATGAAAACGCTCCCTACGACCGCGCGCTCCCTCCCCATTGCTCTCATTCGTGCCCGTGAAGGTGTCATGTCCCCCATCCGGGATATGCTGTCCGAAACAGGAATCACGGAACAACAGTGGCGGATCTTGCGCATATTGGCAGAATACGGGCGTACCGACAGCAAGACGGTCGCGGACCGCTCTAGCCTCTTGTTTTCGAGCCTGACCCGTATTGCCGCCACCTTGCGGGAAAAAGGCCTTATTACCCAAACCCGAGATCACGAAGACCGCCGACGCCAGTTCATCGAGATCACACCAGAAGGTCAGCGCTTGATCGATGATCACGCATCTCAGGCGGCTCAGATTGTTGCGGGTTTCAAGGAAACGCTGGGCGAGGAAAACTACGAAACCTTGCTTGACCTCTTGGCAATGCTAGACCCCAACGCCAAGCCTAAACCCTGATCACGCCACCCGCAGGCCAACCACCGAACACGCCCAAGGCCTTGTTCGCACATTCATTTTAACAATACGACACGCAAGGCGGCGGGCTGCACCCGCCCCCTCGCATCACAAAGCGGCCCCTATAGTCGTCAACGCTATTTCCCGATGGGTTTCCATCAAGCGCGCATCACTTGCCGTTTTCGAGTTCCAACCGCTTGACGGCGCGGCTGCGCAGCCCCGCAACATCCTTCAAAATTGCGTCAGAGTTCACGAACACATTCGGGTCCCCTGCTTCGCGGCGTTCTAGAATCTGACGGTTTTCATCCAAATTCGCCGAAAAGCCATGCGTGGTTAGATGAGCCTCAACTCTTTGGTCCTTCGCCTCGACAAGCGCGCGGACCCGATCCACACTTTCAATATAGGACTCAACCTGGGCCGGGCCATCGATCGCGTTTAGGCCAAGACCACCGATTGTAATGGCGCGGTGGATGTTTTCACCATCTTTGACGTCATAGAGAAAAGAAGCGGTGCCCCATGTGTGGCCCGGCGTCTCAATGATACCGATTTCCATGCCGCCCAGTTTGATTGTGTCACCATCTTTTGCAACAATTTCCGGTGCGATCATGTCCCACTTGCGGCGACCCTCGGATTTTGCGGCGGATTCTATCGCCTCATCCCAGCCACCTTGTGTCATTACAAACTTGGCATTGGGCAAAAGTGGCTTGAGATCTGCGGCACCGCCCGCGTGGTCAAAGTGACCGTGTGTGATCAAAACATATTTGATGTCGGACATATCAACACCAACCGATTGGATGTTGTCGATCAACTGTTGGGTGAACGGACCATAAAGCGTGTCGATGAGGATCACGCCATCATCGGTGTGCACCAACCAAGCCGACACCCAGCAAATCCCCACATAATCGACATTTTCGAAGGGCTTCCACGGTTCAACCTTCTGTGCGGATGGCGTGTTCAGCCACTTACCCAAATCCATGGGCATCTTTCCGGTTTTTCCGAATTCAATAAACTTCCCAAGAATGGGCACCGAGGGGCACCCGTCGAACAATTCAGCCGACGCCGGTGCCGCGGTCGCCAGACCAACGGCGATCAATCCTGCCTTCGTCAGTTTCTTGAAACCCATATTCTCGCTCCCTGAAGACGCTCTGCAAATCACTGCAGAACAATGATCATTTTTCCGGAATTAGCTTTCCGGGATTCATGATGTTTTTCGGATCCAGCGCGCGTTTGATGGCGCGCATAACTGCGAGTTGGCTGGCCTGTTTCAACTTGGCCATCTCGCCCAATTTGCTTTGCCCAATCCCATGCTCGGCGCTGAACGAACCGTTCAACCCGATCAGATGGTCGAGGACCATTTCCTTGGCGGCTTCCAAAGGCAATAACTCCCAATCCTGACCCTCGGCTGCGGCAAGCGCATAGTGCAGGTTGCCATCGCCAAGATGCCCGACCGTCAATGGTTGGAACCCAAGCCGGGCCATCTCGACGTCCATTTTTGAGACAAAGGGTGCGATACGTCCCAATGGCAGCGAGACATCCAGATGGTAAGCAGGGCCGTTTTCGGTGATGGCCTCCAGAATGGACTCTCGCATTCTCCAAAGATCGGAACGTTGTTGATCCGATTGGGCAACCATCGCGTCCAATATCAGCCCCTCTTCCATCAGATCTCCAAGCAGCTCCATCACCTCGATCTGCAATCGGATGCTGCCATCTTCGCCTTGCTCTGAATCATTCGGTCGGCTTGACGCGACTTCAACCAAAACCCCATTCTCAACATCCCCGTCCAAAGGGCGTCGCGTATCAGGAAAAACCTTGCAGATGACGTCAACTGCCGCCCGCGGCATGAATTCAAACGCCTCGACCGCATCGCCCGTTTGATCTTGCAGCCGATTGAGAACCTCAATGGCCGCCTCCAAAGACGGCAGCGACAAAAACGCCGTCGCGGTCACTTTTGGGTTCGGGACAAGCTTGAAAACGGCGGCGGTGATGATCCCCAAAGTGCCCTCCGCTCCGATCAACAAATCCTTGAGATCATAGCCCGTGTTGTCTTTGCGCAGCCCGCTCAGCGCGTTGATCACGGAACCATCGGGCATGACGGCCTCGATCCCGAGGCAAAGTTCGCGGGTATTTCCATAACGCACGACGTTCGAGCCACCCGCATTGGTGGACAGGTTGCCGCCGATTGTGCAGCTACCCTTGGCACCAAACATCAGCGGAAAGACCAGATCATGTTCCAGTACATGTTGATGCAGAACGTCCAAAACCACGCCCGCTTCGACGACCACGGTCCGGCCCACAGGATCAACCGAGCGCACCGCGTTCATTCGCGTCAAAGACAAGATAATGGAGGGATGCCCCGCGCGCGGGACACCGCCACCGCACAGGCCGGTTCGGCCACCTTGTGGGACTATGGCGATGTTTTGGGCCGCACAAAGCTTGACGATTTTTGCAACATCTTCGGTGGTGGCAGGGCGAACAATAGCCAGTGCCTTTGACTGGTACCGACCTGTCCAGTCCCTGACATACCCCGCAACATCCTCGGGCAATGTCAGAACATTCTCGCTACCGACAATGTCGCGAACCGCGTCGACAATAGCTGCGCTCATTTGGATGGGGTTTTCGGCAGTCAAATTCCTAATTCCACTCTGTTTTTAACGACCGAAAAGTCGTTAGGGGCCTCGTGCTTGCAGAATCTAACATTCTGTATGGTAGTTAACTTGTCAAGTACCATGTAACATGGTAGTAAGTGTTAAACCTTCCGGCACCCAGCGCTTTGTCAGGTAAAAAAGGAGCAGCAACCCGTGGAACCGATCAATCATCCGAAATCCCTGATGGAAGTCACTGCGGAACAGATTCGGAGTGCCATCATCTCTGGTGAGTTACCCTTGGGCTCAAAACTCTCAGAGCAACGCCTTGCCGACACGCTTGGCGTTAGCCGATCTCCGGTGCGCGATGCCCTTGCTGCGCTGCAAGCCGAAGGGTTGGTCAACATCTCGCCAAAACGGGGGTCCTTTGTCTTTACCCCCGATTTACGAGACGTCGATGAGCTTTGCGAACACCGCGCCGTATTGGAAACCGCTGCGCTCCGAATGGGGCTAGCCCGCAATTTTGACAGTCTTGTTGAGCGGTTGGAAAAGGCCGTGGAGATGATGCAAACCGCGCTCGAGACCTCCGACACCCAAGGATATTCAACTGGAGACCTGCGGTTTCACAAAGCAATCATCGAAGGCTGTGACAACCGCTCCATTGTCAAAGCTTACAATCACACGATCGGCCCGGTGAAAGCACTTCGAACCCATTTGTTCACAATCATGGACGAAAGCGGAGACCGCTCGATGAGCGAGCATATCGCAATACTCGAAGCTTGCCATGCCAAGGATGCCGACCTCGCGGCATCGCGTCTGGAAGAGCACATCAGCCATCTTACGGAAGCCTTCCGTTTCAAGCTTTCTCAGGAAGCCGAACTCAAACGGGCTGCACTATAGTCCCAACTTTTAGACCCATATCGCCTGCAGATTGGCGACCCACACCAAAGGATGACGACGTGAAAAAGACAACCGCTGACATTATGCTTGATGCGCTGGTGAGCAACGATGTGGACACCGTGTTTGGTATCCCCGGGGCCCATTCCTATGAGCTTTCCGATGCGCTGGCGCGTCGGTCCAATGACATCAGGTTCATCCACACACGTCATGAACAGGGATCGGGATATATGGCGTATGGCTATGCCAAATCCAGCGGCAAGCCCGGGGTTTTTACCGTGGTTCCGGGGCCCGGAGTGCTGAACGCGGGGGCGGCTATTTGCACCGCCTATGGGGGCAACGCGCCGATGATGTGCCTAACCGGCAATATCATGTCGCATCTGATTGGTCAGGGGCGTGGACAATTGCATGAATTGCCGGACCAACTTGCCACACTGAAAGGTCTGACGAAATGGGCGGATCGCATTGACCACCCGACCCAGGCGGCGGCAAAGATGACGACGGCATTTACCGAAATGAACTCGGATCGCCAACGTCCTGTTGCGATCGAAGTTCCTTGGGATGTTTTTGGCCAAAAGGGCGTGGCCCCGGAAATCGAGGCGGCACCGGTCCGACACACAACGCTTGACCCCGAAAGCATTGAAACAGCAGCAAAATTGATTGCCGCCGCAAGTAACCCGATGATCATGGTCGGCGGTGGTGCGCTGGACGCAGCGGCTGAGGTGCTCGCGCTGGCTAAAAAAATTCAGGCCCCCGTGGCCTCGCACCGATCGGGCAAGGGCATTGTTGCCGACGATAGCCCACATGCCATGAACCTGATCGCAGCTTATGATTATTATAAAGAGTGCGATTTGTTGATCGGTATCGGCAGCCGTCTGGAATTGCAGATGATGCGCTGGCAATGGAAACCGGCAAATCTCAAGATCCTCCGCATTGATATCGACCCAACCGAAATGGTGCGCCTAAAACCAGACCACGCAATTGTTGGTGACGCCGCAGAAGCCACCGCCGCGCTGACCAAAGCCTTGTCTGGTCACAAAGCAGCCGATCGTAGTGCCGAGTTTACCGCTATGAAGGATGCCGCCCGCAAAGCCAGCGAGGTTGTCCAGCCGCAGATGAGCTATCTAGATGCGATCCGCACCGCCCTACCCCGTGACGGGTTCTTTGTGGAAGAAGTCAGCCAAATGGGGTTCACAGCGCGTTTTGGCTTTCCAGTTTATGAGCCGCGCCAATATGTAACCTGCGCCTATCAAGACAACCTTGGATTTGGCTACAACACCGCGCTTGGCGTCAAAGTGGCTAACCCGGACAAGCCTGTTGTTTCGATCAATGGCGATGGCGGCTTTATGTTCGGCATGCAGGAGATGGCGACCGCCGTTCAGCATGGGATCGGCGTGATCGCGATCGTGTTCAACAACAACGCCTACGGCAATGTGCGACGTGATCAGATGAACGTCTTTGACGGGCGTTTGGTGGGATCAGAGTTGAAAAACCCCGACTTTGTCGCCATGGCGCAAAGCTTTGGCATGCCTGCCGAAAAGGCTGAAACCCCAAAAGAATTGCAAGATGCCATCGAACGCGCCTTGGCCCATGGCGGCCCCGCACTCATCGAAGTGCCGGTCGAAACGGGGTCTGAAACGTCGCCATGGCAATTTTTGCACCCCGCACCGCATAGCTGATCCCAATTCCCGGAGGTCCAAATGACCGATTTCACCATGACAATCGACGGCAATCCTGTTTCCGCCACGGGCACTTTTGACGTGATTAACCCATCAACAGGCGGCAGTGCCGGTCAATGCCCATCGGGCGCAGCCGAGGACGTTAACGCCGCCATCGCCGCAGCCAAAGCTGCATTTGCCAGCTGGCGCTGGGAAAGCGATCACACCCGCAGTCAGGCCTGCCGAGATATGGCGCGGGTTCTCGGCGAGCATGCCGAAGAGCTTGCGGTTTTGCTGAGCACCGAGCAGGGCAAACCGCTCGGCGGGCTTGGTGCCCGGTTCGAACTTGGCGGATGCCAGGCCTGGGCCAGCAACACAGCGGACCTAGAACTACCGGTTGAAGTGGTCAAGGACGACAACGAAGGCCGGATCGAAATCCATCGCAAACCTTTGGGTGTTGTGGCGTCGATTACACCGTGGAATTGGCCATTGATGATTGCCATTTGGCACATCGCACCAGCCATCCGGGCGGGTAACACTGTGGTGGTCAAACCCTCGCCTTATACACCGCTGTCGACCCTGCGAATGGTGGAGATATTGAACACTGTTTTGCCCGCCGGTGTGCTGAATGTGGTTACCGGGCCTGACAGCATCGGGCCGGTTCTGACAAGCCATCCAGACATCGCCAAGGTGACGTTCACCGGTTCGACCGAGACAGGCAAGAAGGTGATGGCATCCGCAACGAACACGCTTAAACGCCTGACGCTGGAGCTTGGTGGAAATGACGCGGCAATCGTTCTGCCGGATGTCGAACCCGCTGCGGTGGCAGAAGGGATATTTTGGGGTGCGTTCATCAACAGCGGCCAAACCTGCGCCTGCATGAAACGGCTTTATGTGCATGATGACATCTATGACGACGTCTGTTCGGCCCTTGTCGAATTCGCAGCCAAAATCCCTGTGGGCGATGGTTTGGACGAAGACAGCGTGCTGGGCCCTGTGCAAAATGCTATGCAATTTGCCAAGGTTCGCGATTTGGTTAACGATGCGAAAGCCAGCGGAGCCCGTGTCCTTTTGGGAGGTGAAGTCCCCGAGGGGAACGGTTATTTTTATCCCCTGACGATTGTGGCCGATGCCACCGACGGAATGCGCCTTGTCGACGAAGAGCAGTTTGGTCCCGTTCTACCGGTGATCCGCTATACCGACATCGAAGACGCAGTGACCCGCGCCAACGCGTCCAGCATGGGATTGGGCGGCTCGGTTTGGTCCAAGGATATGGATGCCGCCAAGAAGCTGGCTCTACAATTTGAGTCCGGGACGGTGTGGATCAATGGGCACGGTGGCTTGAACCCCAACGCCCCCTTCGGCGGGGTAAAGCAATCCGGTATCGGCACAGAGTTCGGCGTTGACGGCCTCAAAGAATTTACTGCAATCCAGACTTTGCACGCCTGATCTTGCCGGGGATGATGCCCGCATTGCCCCCGCCCGATTGCCCATGCGGTGAACCGGTGGGGGCGTAATTCAACCACGTGCGGGCTTCAAAATCCCGTCAAAGAAGGCTGACAACGCTGCATGCGCGTCAAGCGGCAAGACCTGCGCAACGTACTGATCCGGGCGGACAATCACCAAGCAGCCCTTGTCCCTGTCGACACCGCGCATGTCAAAGATGTCCTCTCCGTTTTTCGCATCGGCGCAGAACAGCTTTTCATAATCCGTCAATCCGAACCGGCCTTTGACGGGCTTTAGAAGCGGATGCATATTGGCAAATTCAATCTCGCGGAACCCCTGCTGGTAGACGGCGCGCAGGTCGATAACCGTATCGGCCTCGTCACCTTCGCGCCGAAACTTGGCCATTGGCGATGCCGGATTAGCGCCAAGGTAGTCACACAGGCTACGCAAATCTGTATCGTCCTGAGGCGTGAACGCAAAAAGCGTCCAGCGAATACCCGCTTCGATCGAATGGCCCAGCTGCATCGGTTTGGCATCCGCCAGCCGAACCACGGGCGCCGAGTGAAAACGAGTCCCGATCTCGAACCCTTTGGCCAGCCCCTGCCAGACACCCTGCCCCGTCAGTGCGGAGCACTCGTACTGCACCGTCAAACCCGCCGTAAAGCGCGCGCCGTCGATGAACTGCCTCTGAAAACGCGGCATGCTAGTATCGCTGGGGTCGGTTTTGCCCGGAGTGGCACTAACGATACGTGACCATTTGTGGTCATAGTCGATAAGTCCTTGAGCGGCGGCGCGGCGTTCCTGCGAATAGGAATGCAACAAGTCTGGTTCCGCGCGATCCGTCAGCACTGAAATCAGCTTCCAACCCAGATTGAAGGTGTCACCCATGGAGACGTTCATACCCTGACCGGCCTTGGGGCTGTGGGTGTGACAGGCGTCGCCAGCGGTAAACACGCGCGGTTTCTGATTGTTGCCTTGACCCGCAGGGACGTCGTCAAACTTGTCGGTCAACCTATGACCGATTTCATAGATCGACCACCAGACCACGTCTTTCACATCAAACGCGTATGGGTGCAGAATTCGTTTGGCCTTGGCGACGATGCTGTCAATCGACAGGCCACGATCAGCCACACGCTCTGTTTCGTCAAGTTTATCAAGTTCGACATAGAGGCGGACCAGATATCCGCCTTCGCGGGGCAACAACAGGATGTTGCCGTCCGTGCGCGACTGAATAATCGCTTTCATGCGGAAATCGGGAAAATCGGTAACCGCCAGCACATCCATCACACCCCAGGCCTGATGCGCCGCGTCGCCATGCAGCGATCCGCCGATGGCCTGACGCACTTTACTACGGGCCCCATCACAACCGACAACATAGTTGGCCCGAACAGTTTCGGTTTGCCCCACTCGGTCCGGGTCCGTGCGTTCAAGCGTCACGGTCGCTGGATACTCTGTGGCTGTAGGATCAACCACAACATCCACTACTTGCAGGCAATAGTCAGGTTCTAACCGCGACGGAGAATTGCGCATGAGGTCAAGATACATGTCATGCACCCGTGCCTGATTAATCAACACGTGCGGCATCTCGGACAATCCGTCCTCGACATCCTGAACCCGTCCGACCCGACGGATGGCTTCGGGATGATCCGGGTCTGGCGTCCAGAACGTTGTCTCGTTGATCCACATTGCTTCCCGCTTGACCTTGTCGGCAAATCCGAAGGCTTGGAACATCTCCATCGAACGCACGTTGATCCCGTCCGCTTGCCCCTTTTCCATAGGTCCATCTTTAAGGTCGACGATCATCGCAGCGATTTCCGGATAAGCGGCCAACTGTGCAGCAAGACACAACCCCGCCGGGCCACAGCCCGCGACAAGAACGTCGACCTTTTCAGGCAGGCCGTTTGCCCCATTAACCCGAGCGCGCCCAGCGGCTGGCTCAAACTCGTCCGGATCCCCCGGTTTGAAACCGTTCATATGAAACTGCATGTCTCGTCCCTGCTTTTTGGCGTCGCGTTGCACATTGGCTCGCCTCAATTAGTAACTGTACATACTTTATTCGGTCAACTAAAAAAGATATGCATGCATACTTTATTGTGTACTCGGTCTGAAAATGATGTTTTTTAGGGATGATTGCTGGGCGAAACGAAAGGGGCCGCACATGGAAGCAAACGCAATGGCCGGACATCTGATACGGCGTCTGCACCAAGTTTCAACGCAGGTATTTGCTAAGGAAACTCAGCAGGCCGGGTTTGACCTAACCCCTGTCCAGTTTGCCGCGATGGATGCCATCCACGCCAACCCGGGGGCTGATCAAGCCAAAATAGCCGCCCTAATCGCCTATGACCGGGCTACGATCGGTGGCGTAATTGACCGGCTTGAAAAGAAGGGCTTTGTGCTGCGCGAAACCAGTAGTCGGGACCGTCGAGCCAGAGAGGTTCGCATGAGCCCTGAAGGGGAAAAAATTTATAGCGGTCTTTTGCCAGTGGTTTCTGCATTGCAGAGCGATATTCTGTCCGGCCTAACAGAAGCCGAACAACAGCAATTTCTCGCGCTGGCGCGCCAAGCCTTGCCGTCCACCTGATCCGCCTCCCCTCCCACCCGGAGTATCCGCGTTCCTTTGCATGGACCGATGTTCCAAATCTGTTGCAGGCCGGACGTCCCCTTTTCCCGACGGGATTTGCACTATGGCCACTGTTCCGGATTGGCCGAGTGCAGTGTCACCGTTGGGTACGGCCATGCGGAGCTGTAGCGTTTTCTCGTCGATCTCGATATGGGCCGCCGTTTCGCACCACCGAGTCTGTGTGGCTTTGGGTGCGAACTCGGAAGTCTTGCCAAGAGTGGAGAAACGCTGCGCTGACGTAAGAGAACTCAGTTATGCTTGACCATAATGCCTCTCGCACGAGGCACGGGTTGATCGACACAGTGCCGAGCCAACGACTAAAGCCAAGTACCTTGGTTCATCCGACGACTGGGTAGCCCATTCTACAATAGATGTGCCCTATCAAAACTGGGTCGCAACACGCCGGATTTCGAAGGCATTTCCCGGGCCAATAGTGGTTATCGCCCCACTGCGCGCGCCATGCGCAATCCGGATTCTTCATCCAAATCCATCGGTTCTTTTACAACATGTGGACCGCCATCGGTGTCTTGTGGCGCGAGGCTGTTCGTCTTTACAAAACTGCCCAAAACTTGCTTTAGCTGAGAGGCTTCAACTTGCATGCTTTGGCTAGCGCCGTTGGTTTCTTGAACCATTGCGGCGTTTTGTTGTGTGACACTATCCAAATGCGATATGCCACCATTGATTTCTTGCAACGCTGTTGCTTGTTCACCAGCAGAATGGGAAATGTCGGACACCATTGACGACACGGCTGCTGCACTAACGGCAATCTTGCCGAGCGTTTCGGCTGTTGATTCCACCAGGCGTTCACCATCGCTCACATGCGACGAACTTTCCTCAACCAAGGTTTTGATTTCACTAGCGGATCGTGCGGCAACTTCGGCCAATCCGCGAACTTCGGACGCGACGACCGCAAACCCCTGTCCTGATTCACCGGCCCTTGCCGCTTCGACACCCGCGTTAAGTGCAAGCAAGCTGGTCTGAAAGGCAATATCATCAATTGATGTGATAATTTGGCTGATCTGTTGGGATGAAGCCGAAATCGCACTCATGGCATTCATAGCTTGTTCCATTTCGTGGCTACCCTGTTCCGCGAACCGCAAGCTTTCTTTGGCTTGATCGTCGGATTGACGGGCCTGAGATGCATTTGAAGCCAAACCGGTCGACAACTCTTCAAGGGCTGCAGCAGATTGCTCCAATGTTGCGGCTTGCGTCTCAGCCCTATTCGCCATTTGGTTGGACATTGTTGCCAGATTTGTGGCGTTTCTATCAACTGCTTCCGAGCTTTCATCAAGTCGGGTCACCAAGCTTTGCAGCGATTTTGCCAAACGATTAAAGTCGTCACAAAGACCGGTATAGTTTGGTCCCAAGTCGTTCCACTCTTCTGAGGGAATGCTTTGCCAAAGGTCACCTTTTTGCAGGTTACTCATAACTTGTCCCAATTGCTCAAAAAGCTGAACGCGCCGTGCATTGGCGGCCACAGCCTGTTGATCGGCTTCATCGCTGCACTGCAATCGGCCTCGTAATTCATCCAGATTCTGGGCGATGACACCGACCTCATCTCCACGATCTGTATTGGAAATCGCATTGGCATAGTCTTTTTGGGAAAGTCTCTGGACGACGTGAGCAATGTCAATGATTGGTGCGGTCAAACGGTTTCCAAAAACGACAGCAATCAAAACCGCGACGATCGTCGCAATCAGGCTAATAACAAGTTGAATGGTTTCGCTTCTGGTAACGAGCTGCGAAATCGCTGTTTTCGCAGCCGTGTTTTGTTCCAAAAGCGTGTCTTGCAGACCGTTCACCGCATCGCGAATGGAACCGATTAGGGAAAGAACATTTTGTTTCACAAACGCGTGCCGGTCCGTCATGTCGACCGCTTCTAGGGCTTTTAGCGCGACACTCAGCTCGTCAAGTTGGCCTTGAATTGACATCACCACTTCAAAAGCGGCCTCTTGGCGAAATGCTTTGACCTCGACGTCAAAGAACCGACCTTGCGCTAGATCGACTTCGGTTTGGACTTCGTCCAAGTTGCCGCGCAGTCGTGTAATCCCTTGATCTTCGCCCAAGCTATACGCCAAAATGTCACCAATACCCTGTTCGATGTCTTCTTTCATGTCATCCAAGCTTTTCAGCTGAGTTACCAAATGTTGCGAATGACTTATGCTGTAAGTTAGCTTTTGGTTTATCGCCCAAGAGGCCGCAGTCATTGCAAGCTGCATGGCAATAAGCAGCGAAGCAAAAAGAAATATCTTGGTGCGCAGTGAAAAATTTTCCATGCAATTCCTATGATGTTCATCGATTGGGAGGCTCGGCGCTATTCCTGCCCTATAAGGCTGAAGACATCGTTTTCTTGCCCCGACGAATGGTCACCAAAACCTAGACAATTTTAGGTTTGAACCGACCAAATTATTGGTGGGAATGCCCCGCCCGCCGGCTTCGTGATGTGCTACTGTGATGTCCGTGAGAGCATCATCAAAGAGTGAGAAATCATGCCAAAAGTTTGCATAGTCGGCATAGATTTTGCGAAGCGCCGCATCAACTGAGCTGAGGTTCGAGACCGTACCTAGCAATATTGACGGTCAAAGGTGGGATTGTTGACGCATCTGCCGTCAAGCGACGTGCGAAGGGCAACCGCTCATCCATTGCGGCCTTTTGCTGACCCAAAGGTGCTGCATCTTGGTCTATACAGTTTAAAACATCGGTAAACTGTAATTGCGCGTATCCATTTTATTCGCGGGACCAACACGGGCAATAAAACTGATTGTTTTGCGAAGAAACGCGGTTTTTCTCATAGTTTCTGGGAGATGCGACCGGGTTTTTAAGTGTTCTTAGAGAATAGCCCACTACTTTCGCTCAACTGTTTTTGGGATAAAGGACGCCGCCGACCGCAGCGACCTTTCATGTCATCTCTCTGGAAAACTATGCAGATCTGGACGTGACCGCGGGCCCGACGAGTGTCAACTCAGGTGCTGATCAGAGCGACCTTACAAACTAGGCCAGCGCAACCTCAATGGCGCACACCTTTGCTCATATCGACTTACATATTTTCGAAATGGAGGTGCATCTCCGCGCGAAAGCTTCCCTAATCGGGATCAATTCCTACCCAAGTTCTGCCTATGATGCTGACCAAGAAGGGGTGGAATATTCTGTTGCTGACGGCAATACCGCCTGCGGACGATAACAACGAAACCACCAGCGATATCGCGATCTACAATGAGGTCTATTGCAACACGATGGTCACCTACAGCGACGGGAGTTCAGGCTATCGGTGTCTGGGAAGGGAAAAATGCTATGACTATGCCGCCCGTCTCGGCAGATTTGTCATGCAAGTTGCCTGCCGGGCAATGGTCGAAACCTTTTTTTAAATCATCAAGGCCGACCTCATCTGGCAACACTCATGGGACCCGCGCTCTCTGTTCTAACGGAATGTGGCCTAAACGATAACTTGGGATGGCTCAAAAATGCGACGGGTCAAATAAGGGGCCAAGCCTGTCAGTGAATAGCTTGTGGAGTGGGCGGAAAAGCCCAATGTTTGGTTAGCATACAAACCTGAAAAGACTGCCTAAATCGAGCGTTCCAAGCGCTAAAGCGGTCGGCTGGAGTTTCGGACGCCAGCATTTCCGAGGTCGCTCTTTTAACTGCCTTGCAACAGCCCTGAGCTTTGCTTGGCCATGGATCGAGAAATCTGTGCCCTTTGGAAAGTACTGACGTAGCAAACGGTTTGTGGTTTTGTTTGTGCCGCGCGGCTATGGCGCGCGGGGGTCACACAAGAAGACATCGGAACGGTTCCACGAGCCCGCGTGTGGGTGCGGTACAGGTCTTTTGGCAGCTTGCAGGGCTATTTGATCTACGCCTGCATGGCGCTTTTGCTGTCTTTATTTCTCACCTTCGCCAGAACCACAAAGCGGGTGTTGCGTTCAAAAAGTGTGGGGTTGCCCGAACCAGCGATCAAATCGCCCTGCCAGTGCCCCGGCACAGCACAGCCTGCAACGTCAGCAGGCTTTCGCTGTGCCTGCCTCAATAGCCGCTTTGCAAATGCACTCGACCCTTTGTTGTGGAATGCATCGTGGGCGGTTTCTAGGCCAGCCGAAAAGTTCTAGAAATCATCAAATTCGGGGACATTTCCGAGCCTCACAAGGAAGTTCGGTGAACTGACTTCGCCACTGTTTGGGTCTTCACTAATCATATAGGCATCAGCACCAGCGCAATCCTCGGACAGGGCCTCGCGTTCGGCTCTGTTTTGAGCTTCCGCTGCAGTTGAATATTGAAATTGCTTGCCAATCTTCAAGCCAGCTTGCCCACCACGGCCGGGCTTTTGTTCCACATAGGTCTGGCAGATATAGTGAACTTTCGTTGCGCTCTCGTCTGCTTGCGTCATTAGTTAAGTCCTTTTCGCACTTGTTGTTGCACCACCACAGCCGGAAATGCGCGCAACAGGAGTGCAATCGTTATATGGCAGCCATGGGTATCTTGGGGTAACCTTGGAGCAATCTTGCCCCACGTGCTGTCGCTAAGGCTTTGTCGGAGTGTTCGTGTCTCGTTCGAGGCGCGCATTGCGGAGAAAGTCGTTTTTTGTTTTTCTCTGCTCTGCCTCTTCTTCGACCATCTTACGAGCGATGCGCGTTGTCTTTTCCATTGCGGTTTCAATTTTGGGACTTTGCGCTCTGAACACACTTGTTTTTTTCAGCTTTGCCAAGTGGCAGTTTCCTCTTCGGTTTAACATAGATGTTTGAACAAGGTCGTTCAAACCAAGGTTAGGTAATCGCGTGAGCCGTAGACATCGCGTGTGTTTGGCTCTGGTGTGTCACTGCATAAATTTGTCTGAGTATCTGGCGCGGACATAGCGCGCATCAAAGCGCTATAATTCATTTGAAACCGCATTTCCGATCCGACGCAGAGCGTGGCGTCTTTTGTACCAATGATAAGGTGATCGCTTGTTGCGCCGATAAAATCATTGCCCGGCGGCATCGAAAGGCCTGCTGCGTCTGTGTCTTGGTGCCCGATGGCAAGTATGATCCGTGTCGTTGCCGAATTGTTAGGGGTAAGTCGACCTTCTGTTAAGGTGTGATCGGCGCTGCTTACTGTAGGACGCACGGATTTGGTGGTTGTCTCGATCACTTCAGCAACAAGCGTGAAGGCATCTCGAAACATACCTCCTATCTGATCCCCTGTGAGAGGATCGACACCAAGAAGTATTGCTTCGCCAATGCGCAAATCGTTGATCCGGCCCGTTGCGCGCTCCTCAAGTGCCCAAGGCAGGTTTGCAGAGTTGCCGCCAGATACCGTCCGAAGGAATGGGCCACACTGCCTTTCGACATCGTTCGCAAGTGCAGTTAAAGCCCGCATTTGTTCGGTGGTCGGAGCAATGCCGCTTAGGCAACCGAAGTTTGCACCGATGCCTTGCAGCGCCACACCGGGCATGTCCACGACTTGACGGGCGATGTCGGCAAGGCACTGTGGCATGATCCCTTCACGCAGATCCCCCATTTCGACCATCAGGATTATGCCATGAACCGTGTCTTGCCGAAGTGCAGCAGCCGCCAAAGCCGTGATCACAACCAGCTCTGTGTTGTAGCTCGCTTCACAGAATTGGACGATATCGTCGACTTGGCTCAGCATGGGTGTTCGGATCAGAGTGACCGGGCACGTCATCCCAGCTTGGCGCAATCGTATTACATTGCTCACACGCGGCTCAGCTAGGCCCGTTGCTCCACCATCGAGCATGGCCCTGGCAATGGATGGATGTCCGCACGCGGCTTTGGTCACTGCGGTCACACGGATGCCTCGCATGTCCAACCGCTTGACAAGGGTCTGCGTGTTGTGACGAATTTTGTCGAGATCAACGTCAATGCGCGGGCACCTCAAATCGCAGCCACGGGCGTTCCTTGCCGCAGGCTGGGATAGGCCCCAACAACCATCGCCAACAGATGTACCTCTGGTCGGCTAAGTGCGTCGGTCACAGGCAGGCTGAGGTTGACGGTTTGGTCGGCAATCGTGTCCGTGATCTCGGTTTCGGACATTCCCTCGTGATTGAGCGTGACGCCGATGACCTTGGTGTTAGAAAACGCCTCGATCAAAGCAATCTCACTTGCAACGTTTGGCATTGGCATGTTCGGAAAATCACAGCGATGGGCGCGTTTAGGCGCGTGCTGAAGTATGACGGCGTCCGGCTGGCTGCCGCGCAAAATAAAGGCAGATGTACAGAACGCGGGATGGCTTAACGCACCTTGGCCCTCGATCAAAATGACATCGGGTTGCTCTGCCTTTGAGGCCGCAACAATCGCGCCCTCAAGTTCGCCACAACAGAACTGTGGCGGCACAGCGTCCATTGCCACACCATGTTTTGCCCCCTGCATCAAACCGGTCTGGCCTGTACCGACCAGCACAGTTTTGATACCATTTGCGTTTAAGGCACGGGCCAGAACCGTCGCCGTGGTCCGCTTGCCGATGGCGCAATCCGTTCCAAGAACGGCGATGCGTAGAGCATCTACATGTGCGACACTGCCATCGAACAAACGCATGTCTTTGCTGGGTTTGGGTTTGCGAATGTCGCGGATGGTGACTTGTCTCTGCACTGCTGCTTGCGCAATCTCGACGTCGTCACTCAGATACTCATGCAGGCCACTGACGATGTTCATACCGCGCCCGATCGCATCCAGCACGACATCACGGTCGGTGTCCGAAAGCCGCCCGGATGAGGGGGCCATGCCATAGATAAAGGTTTCAGGCACAACAGTTTCGTGGGCCGCCGCGGCGTCTAGGCTTTCGAGGATTGGTATATTGTTGATCACGCCATCAAGAACCATCCCGCTATCATCGCCGCTGTGGTTGCTGTCGATGACCGAAACAATCCGGTAAGCCTCTGAATGACGCACAAGGCCATTGGCGGTTTTGCCATCAATTTTGGCAAAGTTAGCTTCGCAAAAAACAATCGCTGTCGGTCGCGCAGGGCGCTGCGCGATGGACCCCGGCTGTCGTGTCGGGTCCATGCTCACCGGTGGTGCTTGGGCACCCCTGACGGGACGGCGAATGGTATTTGCCGTTTGAAGCTCGGTTTTCATCGTATTTTTCCTTTGATGGCGAGAATGTCGCCCGACGACGCATTGCGCCGGGCGTCTTGCTGCATTGCCTTCAATTCTTCAGAACGCATTGCCCCTTGGACTTTTGAAAGTTCCGGTTGCACTCCCAACGGTTTCCAGACCTGTCGAGATGCGCGTTTTCCGGCATGTCGATCACGTCACAGCCTGCGCCAGAAGCTTCATATCCCCTTTGGCATTTCCATCCTTCGCCATATGATGCATCGTCAAAATAGGCGAATTCCGGGATCACTACGGCCACGCAAAGACCGTTATTTTCAAAGAACCCTCGTTCGCAGGACCAGGGTTGACCGTAACCAGACCCGTTCAGGTATCCATTGATTGGAACGGCAATAGCGGTGCAACTCTCCTCCACCTTCTCAAAGCCGCGCGCACATTTCCATGCGGATCCATAGGTTGCGTCCACCAAATAACCGTTTTCGGGCACGACAAGCTTTTGACAGGCACCGTCGACTTTGGAAAACCCGCGCAAGCATTGCCAACGCTCACCCGAAGGGTCCAAGAACCCACCATCAGGGACAATCACCGCATCACAGGCCGTTCCTCCCACCTGGCGATAGCCATGAAGACATTCCCATCCGGACCCATAAGTGCGGTTTGTTTCGTAGGCATTTTCCGGGATCACAATGGCTGCACAACCGTCACCAATGAGCCGATACCCGATGTTGCATTCCCAACCGCCTCCATAGCTCTTTGCTCTGGCATTTTCCGGCATGGTTTGGGCAAGTGCAGGCATTGCCAAGACAAGAACGGCGAAAATTGGCGCGAAAAAAGCAAACGGTAAACCCCGGATGCTCGCTAGCAATCTTTTCTCGCAAATCGTTTTAGGCGTGTGCAGCACAGGTTTTGAGTTATGACCCATCCAACTCAAGCCCCGCAAGGCAAGCGTCCGCAAGGTCACGGTCTGGCTTTTCTGAACCGGGGCGCGTCGCCCATCCCGTTTCCATCATTGCGTTGCGGCGGCTAAATCCAGAGAGATCCCGAAGCGCTGCGAGCTTTTCAGTGCGGTCTGGATCGGCCTCTGACATGCCAAGGCACACCGGTACCATCGCCAAAGTCACTTCTTCAGCTGCCAAGTCTTGGGCCATCTCTTGGGCGGTGCTACTTGTTGTCCAGCCGCCCCAAGTGAAGCCAATGATAGAAACCGCAATCGCGCCACCCAAAGCACCGTAGATGCCGGGTTTCGTCCATTCTGGAAAAGTCATTTTTTGATCCTTTGACGGAGAAAGCGCCGCCTCACTTTTTTGCCCTGACAAAACATTTTGTCAGGACTATTTCTAAGTCGTTTGATCGACAGCGCGCTGTCCATGTCCGAACGCAAGCCTTGCGCTCTACCTGCCACTACAGCGGCTGAACCTTAGGCATGGGCCATGCGGTCGTGCGCGATAAAATCGGCAACCTTCTCAAACATCAGGACCTTGCAAGAGGCGTGACAGTTGAATTTTCATGATAGAAGATCGTATTCCGCTCTGGCAGGCGATACGCCTTTGCCGAAGAAGAGCACAACTTTGTACCCCGTACGTAGTCGAGTAACGCTTGAATTGCAACGTTAGTTGGCCAGGTCGTGTTTCTAACTCCGTTTAGGACCCGAAAATGAACGACGGGAACGAACCATCGAGTTTATGTGTCCGCAGTTCATCCGCCCATTGCTGTACCAATTTCGTCTTCTGCTGATTGCGAACCTCGGTATGGTCGCAGCATTTTGCAAGATAGCCCTCTCGCATCTGCAATCTTTGGTCTCCGAACGGCATCAAACAGGGGCTGCGAAAGGTTTGAAACCATCCATGCCAAAGCAAGGACAGGGACGATTTGCCCAAGCTTGCCCCCCACGTTGAAGGATACCATAGTCGCCGTTTTGGTCGGCTTCGGGGAAAAACGTGTCGGGCCGTTGTTCGACAAAAAGCTCACCATCGTATCATCCCGGATGTCTGACGCATCGATCGCATCCAGAATGCGACTGGTGTAAAAGTCGATTTCCATCAGGCATCGGTAAAGGCCCCGCCTATGGATTTTTCGACAAAATCGAGGGGTGGAGTGACTGGATGATGGGGGTGGTGATCCCATACCATTCGTCACTATCGTGCATTTGGAGTTAGCGGTCTTCGCCAAGATGCTATTTGCCATGCATTGCGGGAGCATACCCCATCGATTTCAAAAGCTCGGCAATGGTGTCGTCTATCGGGTTTAGCCCACCGGGTTCCCCCGGTTCGACATAGCCATCCGTGCAAGACCGAACCGGCATCCGTCCGGATTGAAAGGCAGCACGTGTTGGTGTGCAGCCTAGCTCAACTTGGAAATCAAGGAACTGCACGCCCTGCGTGGCCAAGCATCAACACTTGGGCGTTTCAGCACGAATGCTACAATATACTTCCAGATCACCGTACCCTTGGTTGTCCGTCATGATATCTACAATATTGGGTTTGTCCTGCGCGGTAGCGATGGTTGCAAACAGGCTCAAAACGACGATGGCATGGCTCGTGTGGAAACGTGGCATTTGCCTCCCATAGATACGACAATTTGTTCCCCTAAGCTTGCCACACGACTTTCCGGGGCGGTTACCATTTGACAACGCGCCAGAGTTTTTAACCATTTGATCTCGATAAACGGCTGGAGTGACGCCGGTCCAGCGTTTCAAAGCACGTGTGATGTGAACCGGATCAGCATAGCTCAATCGCTCAGAGGCCTCGGCCATTGGCACATAGTCAGAATTGCCATTCAAGGACCATATCATCGACCAACGATCAAGAACGTCAGCCCGCCCTGTTTCAACCGCCGCTGCAAGGTACGCGGGTTGAGGCCGGACTGTTGCGCGGTTTTGTCTATGGTTGTGCGCAGGCCGTTTTCGATCCCTTCAATATAGGTTCGACCCCGGGCGCCAATATCCTGATTTTGCTCCCAATCCGGTTTCGGGTCGACATTGTGGCACTCTGTAGGAGACACCCGAGCCAACCATGATGCCGGAAGTACAACAAGATTTACCTGTTGGTTTAGCCGAATGCGGGTGCTGCAAGGGTCCACATCCTTGTGCCAAGTAGGCGATCAGAGGTTAAATCTAAGGACAAAGGACGGCTGCCGACACTGCCTAAAAGTAACATGGAATCCATCAACAAAGACAAGAAAACTCTGCGATCAGCAGTCTGTTTTCAGTGGGTGCCATTGCCAACGACCTGACTGCCGGGTTCCAACTGCACTCACCATTTAGCTATCTTGCTGGTTTCTGCTAGTGCTCGTCTATCGATTTAAGCGACAAGGCCACCAGGTACTGGCGTTGACAGATCGAAGCCAGTACCGGCAACATGAAGATCCGCGATTGGGAGGTCGAGCTAACCAGTTTCCGGTGGTTGACGTGTGAAACGCCTTTATTGCCACGCGTTCACTTTGGGTTGAAACGCGACAATGGACAGTCAGCTGGTGCTTGTTGGTCAAGGCTCTGCGCGTCCAAGTTGACCACATGGGCGGCTCTGCGCAGGACGTGAGCATTGCCAAGTTTAGACAACGTGCAGGCACGGCACCCTAATCTTAAAGCAGCAGTTGTATTCCCTTGCAGATTTTGTGCCCGCTTGGCTGCTGACCGCCTAAGTCTCATAAAGGCCGAATAGGGGCCGTTTCACCAATCGCTTGACGCACATTTTTTTGAATAAGAGTCACGGCATGCTTCGTTCGGTTGTAGATTTGGGTGGAACGGGCAATGCCGCGTTTTTGCACCGGCGATTGTCTTTGGAATTCAGACGAAATGGTCAATCCTACAAAGCCTATAAATTCTGATAAACGAAAGAGCTCCTGTTGATCTGAGGGGCGAAATATGTTCGCTTCAAAGGAGTCTTTTGTCCGCATCTTTATGGGAAGAATTATGATTTACAAAAATTTGCTGCTCAGCGTTTCGGTCGCAATGCTTGTGTCTCCTGCATACGCTGCAAACGATGGTCATACCGTTTCGGATGATGTGATCTCTGCACAGCGTGCCACGTTATCCGCCGCTACGGAGGGCCAAGGATTTGGACCGCAATCGCCGCGTGACATTGATGCGCGTGATGGCGTTAACCAACGTGTTTTCGGGTCCGCACCAGACGTGGCTAACATGATGCTGTGCGACATTCATTTCCATGAAAATGCCGAGCACAAAGGGGGTGATTTTACCACCTATGCAGGCAATGGCGACGGAAACGGCTATGGCACCGGTTTCAAGTACGACGGCACGCTGACTGACGCCGAGCGGGCCCCAATCGACAAGCCCGTCGGCAAAAGCGATCACGGCGACCTTCTACCGGGCGATACGATCGAAATCCATTTTGTTCACTCGACAGCACAAGCGACATTGGGCAATGGCCTGGGCACCTGTCTAACCGACGCGATCGGCAATCCGCAGCTACGGGTAGAGACGGTTGTGGCTGTTCTTGTGTCTGAGGGGGGAGTCGATTTTACTGAGATGACCCATATCGAAAAAGTTGACGGGCTAAATCAGGTGCCTAACCTTCCTACTGATTTGGGGCAGCCGGTTGTATATGAAGGTTCCACCACAGGCCCCGGCTATAACGAAAAAGCGTCACCTTTTCAGGTAACTTGGAGTGTGCGCCCGGGAGTGGCTAAGTTGAACATTGCATCTGTTGGCAAGTGGCTCAGCGACAACCCATTTGGGGAAAACCACGCACACGGCGTGCGCAACCTGGTTACCAACCCCAGCTTATTGTCGCCAATCAACTGATCCGGGAATGAGAGCAGGGTGGGTTTCAACGCTTGCCCTGTTCTTACGAAAATGGCCGATTTGACTGAAGGCGACCCGTTTATGGTAAACACTTTGGACATGTCCGGCTTTGTACCACGCCAAGTGGTCGTTTAGGCCACTTTCCGCCACAAGCGACTGTGCTTTTCTAACCGAGTTCTGAGTGGCGGCACGAATGCACGACAAGTCCAGAATAAATTGCTCTACATCCTGCTCTTGCAGACGGCAATCTCATCAAAGTCGGTGCTCTGACTGAGAACCTCAACAATGAGGCAACACGCGTGGAGGCCAGCGAGCTTATTCGGGGCCTTGTTTCAGAAGTCAAATTACCCCCTGACAAAGCTACCCCACATGCAATTGCTACTTAGTTATTCAGCGAATTGGCGACAATGCTGGCGGCAACCAGCCCTAAAACGCAAAACACCCGCCGTATTACGGGCGAGTTGTTTGCTAGATATTGGTTGCGGGAGTAGGATTTGAACCTACGACCTTCAGGTTATGAGCCTGACGAGCTACCGGGCTGCTCCA
>NZ_CANMKO010000009.1 GCF_947498515.1 uncultured Pelagimonas sp.
ACGGCAGCGGCGACGGATACATCACCGCCATCCGCTTTAACGACACAACCCCAACCGACTTCGCGGCCGCGAATTTCACCCCGCCGTACCCACCCGACGGCAGCGTCCCTTTAGGTGTTGTGCTGACTGGGACAGCTGGGGCTGACTCTCTGACGGGTACGATTGGGGCGGATACCATTATTGGACTTGAGGGCAACGACACGTTGACCGGGGCCGCTTCCGGAGATTCGATTGACGGTGGTACGGGATCGGATCGTCTCTTGGGCGAGGCTGGGGATGATGTTTTGCTCGGTGGTGACGGGGCGGATTCGCTTTATGGTCAGGACGGTGATGATGTCTTGGAAGGCGGTCTGGGCAATGACCGTCTGGACGGCGGTCGCGGTTCCAACGTGCTTCGCGGCGGCGACGGCGACGACTATATGAGCGGCTACAATAGCACCGGAAATCTGTTTGAAGGCGGGCTCGGCGACGATACGGTCTACGGATACAACGCAGGCGGCGACAACGTCGTTCTGGGTGGCGACGGTGACGACGAGCTACAGATTTATCACAACAACGGCACAGGCGGATCGAACCAAATGGACGGCGGCCTGGGCAATGACCAAGTCTATGCGAGCGGCGACAACAACACGATTACCGGCGGTGACGGCAACGACACGATTGGCGGCGGTGGTCTTGTGGACGGCGGGGCCGGTCATGACCAGATGTACGGCGGCACCAATGCGCAAGATACGTTGCTTGGCGGGACTGGAAATGACTCCATTTCCGGTGTCGGATCGCGCGCTTCCGACGTCGTGGATGCCGGTGATGGGAACGATTTGGTACAGCTCTCTGTCGAGGCCAATTACAACACTGTTTCGACCGTAACGCTTGGTGCCGGAGCAGATGTGGTGCGTTTGGACGGTTTGTATCAGAGCGGCACGGGGCATACTGTGATCACCGACTTTGATGTGACCGAGGATGTCATCGACATTGATCTCTACCTGACCGCCCGTTTGACAGGGTGGGACGGGGCGTCCAACCCGTTTGGGGCCGGGTTTATGCGCCTGCAGGCCGATGGAACCGACACCCTTTTGCAGATCGATACCAACGGCAGCGGCGACGGATACATCACCGCCATCCGCTTTAACGACACAACCCCAACCGACTTCGCGGCCGCGAATTTCCTTGTCGATGTGGCGACCAGCGAAGGCTATGAGCCCGATGGCAGTGGCATCTTTGGGAATACGGTAACTGGAACCGCCGCAGCGGATAACCTAGTTGGAAGCATAGGAGATGACCAACTAAATGGGCTTGCTGGCGACGACAGCATCGATGGTGGAAACGGTGCGGATAGTCTCTCTGGTGGCGGCGACAACGACACCCTTAGCGGCGGATTTGGCGATGATACCCTAACCGGGGGCAGCGGTTCTGATGTCTTCGTTTTCAACACCGGTACAGGGAACGACGTCATTACTGATTTCGATGAAACTGTCGATCTGGTTCAGCTAGCCGGTGGTGTAAGCATTGTCACAATGGGTGAAATTGATACCGACGGAATTGGCGGCAACGATGCAACGCTTGTGATGTTGTCGGATCAAAGTTCGGTGCTTCTGGAAAACGTCGTTGGCTTAGTGGATCCCGCAGATTTGCTCAGTTGAGACACTGGCTTTGGTCAGCGTCTTGCGGGCTGGCCTTGGGCGTTGCATTTTGTGAACCAATTGGTGTGCCCCATCAATCGGTTCACAAATGGAATAGGTGAAAAGATACATGGAATTCCACTTCTCGCGACTATTTCCGGCATGGCTAAAATCGCAAAGACTAAGTTTGGCGGTTTCAGCCTACCAAGTTGGCAAACTGTTGCTCATTGGGTCAACAGAAGATGGTCGTGTTTCCATATTTGACCGAAGTTTTCCGAGGTGCATGGGGATCAGCCTAACGCAAAATGGCTTTTTTGTTAGCACCCTGGCACATTTATGGGAGTTTTCAGACTTTGGGGCCGACCATGCCGTGACTGGTGGTTATGACACAGCCTATGTTCCATTGAAAACGCATCTAGTTGGCGATGTGGACATTCACGATGTGTGTACCACATCAGATAACAGCCCGCTTTTTGTTGTGACACGGTACAATTGTATTGCTGGACTCTCTGACACAAGAAATTTTGAGGTAAAGTGGACCCCACCATTTATCGACAAAATTGCCGCCGAAGACCGGTGTCATCTCAATGGGTTAGCTATTGATGAAGAAGGAGCCCGGCTTGTTACTGGATTGAAAATGTCCAACGTGTCCGATGGTTGGAGAAGAAAAAGATCAGGCAATGGATTTTTGATGGATGTCCAAAGCAATAAGATATTATTGTCTGATTTACACATGCCACATTCCCCAAGATTGCACGATGGGAAAGCTTACTTTCTGGAAAGCGGTCGTGGTACACTTTGCTCAATGGATTTGGAAACGCAAAAGGTTCAAAATATTTGCGCTTTTCCTGGGTTCCCAAGAGGGCTCGCTTTTCACGGCCGCTATGCGATAGTCGGAGTTTCTCGCGAACGTAGCGGCAGTGGTGGTTTTGGTGACTTGCCGCTGCAAGCTAAATTACAGGATGACGGCATTGAACAAGCGTGCGGTATTTTCGTCATTAATTTGCTAACGGGTGATATTGAGCACTCCATAGAGTTTTCGCAAGGTGTCGATGAATTGTTTGATGTGTGCCCATTGCCAGGGGTTCGGCAGCCGATGGCGTATGGAACCAACTTGGACGATTTGAGGCTCATTGTGAAACCAACTATTGGGTCGCAGTATTCTACAAAGTAGCGATTCAAGAATTCACCTTTGACTCATACACAAAGATTTGTTGGACGGTTCAGATTGTGCGTTTCCTCCGGTCTGAAAGCCACCCCAAAGCGGTGTCCCAAATACTCTTAGGAATTCAAAACCTGTGTCGGGCTTGGGTGCCTGCTAGCCGTTTGGCTGGCGATTAGTGCCGTTCCCCTTCCGATTGCGACTATTCGAAAACAACGCGGCTAAGATAGTTTTCCGCTTATCCCTAAGAATTTAACCGCGAGCGAAGCAGCCTCCGGATACAATATTCAAGTCGTGTTGCTGCAACCAAATTCTAAAACATTTTATTTTACACTGCATAAGAAACAAAGGCGCTTAAAAAGGTGGGAAAGTATTTCCCTGAGTATTTTCATGCCAAGGTGAGTGTTTTTGCATGATCCGAGAAAACTTTTCACTGGTTGTAAAACGGTCTAGCCAGCCGGCTACAGAGTGAAACTGACCATCTTGAAATTTCGCTATGTCGATATTCGCGAACTGTCTCACAAATGGTAAAATGGCGTAATCGGCCAAAGTTGGGCGGTCGAATATCCATGTGTCAATTTTCTCATCCAAGGCGGAGAGAAACTCATTGGCAAGGCGTCGTTCAATTGTTTCATCGGCATCTGGATAGCGAGTGATATACTTTGTTCGGTCCAGATTTTCTTTAAAGGGGCCGTCGCATCTTTCTATCCATTCAAACCCTTCATCAGGCATAATCAACCAGCTTTCTGGATCATGCTGGTTAAGAGACCACTTCATAATATCCAGGCTTTCGTCGATCACGCCTTTGTTGTGCACCAAACAAGGAACCGTTGCGGATGGTGACGCAGCCAAAAACGACGGCGGCTTGTCTCTTAGAACAACCTCACGCAATTCAGTTTTAACTTGTGAGCTGTCTATAGCGAGGCGTGCCCGCATTGCATATGGACACCGTCGAAAGCTGTACAAAATGGGTGTTTGGCTGGACATGTTAGTCTACTTGCTCAACACATTGTCTACAGCGATTTGAGCCATGGCCAATATGGCTTTTCTCGACGTTGCCGCCGCAATGAACAACCCGTTGTGACAAAAAGTTGCGCCTGTTACGCCCGACACACGTTCTAGGTCAATATTGGTCAAACCGCCCCATTCTTGTGGTAGGTTCGCACGTAATTCAAAGCTATCTTTTGTGGTTCGGATGCCGCCGAGAGCCCAATCCCCTTGGCCCCTTGGGTGGACAACGAACAACAAGTGTTCTGCTTTTGCACTATTAACCGCACTCCAAAAGGGCATGCCCTTAGGGAGTTCGAGAACGTGTTTCCCTTCGGATTCCTTTATCGCCAACTTCACGAGGTTTTCTGCCCGTAAATGAGCTGCGGCTTGTGAGACTTGGGCTTCGATGAAAAGTTTGGCCACTTTGACCGCGTCATGGAATGCCAAGTTTTCCCCTTCGGCCTTCTCTGAATCAAAGGTCGGTTTTAACGTTTCAAGAAGGTTGGGAAGTGTTAAAGGAGACAAAATATCGGCGACAGACGGGTCTATTGCGCCATTATCCAAAAGATCGATGGGGAGAACGAAACTGGTGTCGATGCTCTTGTGAACGATCTCTATTTGGTCGGTGGGAACGTTTTGTGTCCCAAGATACGCTCTCCCAAAATGCTCCCATATGAGCCCGAATGAGCTATAGGGTTGACCATCTTTGCGGAGGGGGGCCCCGCGTTGATGGTGGTCATAAGCATGAATAGACGCATCAAAAACGCCACCGACATCATAGACTATTTTGTCGGGAGACGCGGAAATCCACTCTTTCGAACGACTGCGAACTATCTTCGCACTCGGAAACAATGTGGACAGTACCGCAGTTGAACAAAGCTCATCTGCGTGAAAACCACCGGAGTGCGTAACTAGATATTCTGGGTTCATTTCGCCTCCGGCTTCGCTCAGGTTACTTTCTACAAGCTAAATGAGGATTAATCCCCTCAAAAAGTAACTTTCAACTGCTGCTTTTGTTTTAAACTGCCCGTCATAAGTTGCAGGGCGATTTTCGGTTCGAGAACGAAATCGTCGGATGATTTCAAACCGTCGACGAAAGGACTTGCCGAGCTGGACATCCCGCGTCAACACTTCCGCAAACCCGGTTTTCAGGTTGACTTGATCTGGGTGTCGCCGAAAAAGCGAAACAATACAATCTAGGTTAGATAAAACACCATCGTACGTTCGCTAGGAGAAACACATATGCCAGCCCCTCTTAATCCTCTTAAACAAGCGTTGAAAAGCAAGGAGCTGCAAGTTGGTTGCTGGGTTGGTTTTGGCAACTCCTATACAACTGAAATCATGTGTTCGGCGGGATTTGATTGGCTTTTGGTAGATGGCGAACACGCACCCAACGATTTGCGCTCGATCATGTCACAGCTGCAGGTTATCGATCCGTCGCCGGCCCATGCTGTGGTGCGGGTGCCTGTGGGTGACGTTGCATTGATGAAGCAGGTTCTTGAGATTGGGGCGCAATCAATCTTGGTTCCTATGGTTGAAAGCGTTGAACAAGCTTCCGAGTTGGTGCGATCGGTTCAGTATCCGCCGCGCGGCATTCGTGGCGTTGGTTCTGCTTTGGGACGCTCGTCAGGATTTGCAGCCATTCCGGACTATGCGACCACAGCGGACGATCAGATTTGCCTGATCTTGCAGGTCGAAAACCGTTTGGGTTTGGACGCCTTGGATGGGATTTTGGCGCTTGATAATGTCGATGCGGTTTTTGTAGGGCCTGCGGATCTCGCCGCCGATTTGGGCCATCTTGGCAACCCGTCGCACCCGGATGTTGAGGCGATCATCGCCGAGACCTTGCAAAAAATTACGGCCTCTGGGAAAGCTGCCGGAATCCTGACCACCGACTTGGCCGCTGCAAAGCGCTACGTCGATCTTGGGGCGACATTTGTTGGGGCAGGGATCGACGTGACTTTGTTCGCGCAGGCCGCCCGGGCGCTTGGGCAATCGGCCCAGAACCTCAAGGATTAAGCGCCACCTACATCTTGGGGGGCGACCGACACGGTTTTGACCACCGCATGACACGGGGTACCCTCGCGCAACTCCATGGCATTGGCGGAGCGCCGGGTCACACGTGCCAGTATTTTGCCCGCAGGTGTTACGAGCGACACGATCGCGCCGGGGCCATCTCCGGCGCGAATGGCTTCGATTGTCCCCGGCAGGATATTCAGGGCGGAAAGACCTTCGGGCCGGTGGCGGGACAAGATAACATCCTGTGCCGCAATCCGAACCCGCACCTCAGAGCCGATGGGTTTTGAGAGTTTAGGCAGAAACAAGGGAATCCCCCCGGCCGACAACTCGCTCAACCCATCCGAGTGGTGCGCCGTTATTTTGGCTTGCAAGATTGCCCCTGCGGCACGTACGCCGGTCGGCGTAAAGCTTGGGTCGCTCAACACATCAGCGGCGCTCCCCTGGCGGGCTATTTTGCCATTTTCCAAAGCGACGACCGTTGTGGCCAGACGGGCAACTTCGACGGCGGAGTGGCTGACATACAGAATGGGCACCTTTGTTTCGTCGCGCAGGGTCTCAAAATAGGGCAAAATCTCTGCTTTGCGGGCGTCGTCCAATGCGGCAAGGGGCTCATCTGCCAGAATTAATTCTGGACCCGCGAGAAGGGCGCGCCCAATGGCAATGCGTTGTTTTTCCCCACCGGATAGGCCCACTGGTCTTCGCTCAAGCAAATCACCAATGCCCAACATCTCAACAACCCGCGAAAGGCTTACCTTGCGCGCACCGCGGGGGGCAAACCATTGTCCGAACTTCAGGTTTTGGAGAACGCTAAGATGCGGAAAAAGCCGCGCGTCTTGGAAGACATAGCCAAGGCGACGTTTGTGAACCGGGAGGTTAATACCTGCCGAGCTGTCGAAAAGCATCCGATCATCGACTATGATCCGCCCTGTGTCGGGGCGCAACAAGCCGGCGACGGCGTTGATCACGGTCGTTTTGCCGGTTCCTGAACGACCAAATAAAACGGTCAAACCATCCGGAGCCTCAAAGCTTAGGTCGAAATGCGTGTCCCCAAGCCGATGTTGTATGTTGACAGACAGCCCCATCAGCGACCGATCCTTTGTGCCATCCGTCGGGCGAGAACTTCGGATAGGATCAACGCCCCAAGCGCAACGACAACTGAAATAGCGACCAAACGAAGGGCCGATGCCTCACCACCCGGCACCTGTAGGAACGCGTAAATTGCCGAGGGCAGGGTTTGGGTTTGTCCGGGTATGTTTGAGACAAAGGTGATGGTCGCGCCAAATTCCCCCATGGCTTTGGCAAAGGCCAAAATAGCCCCGGCAAGAACACCGGGAAGGATCAGCGGCAGGGTTACAGTCACAAAGACCCAAACCCGAGATGCCCCCAGCGTTGCGGCGGCTTCTTCCAATTTTGGATCGACCGCCTCTATCGACAATCGCATGGCCCGAACCATCAAGGGAAAACCCATGATCGCGGCGGCCAATGCTGCTCCGGTCCAGCGAAAGGCCAATGTAATGCCCATGTCATGTAGGATCGACCCGACCGGCCCACGAATGCCAAAGGTCAGCAAAAGCAAATAGCCGGTGACAACAGGCGGCAAAATAAGCGGCAGATGCACCAACCCGTTTAGGATTTGGCGCCCCGGAAAATCCCACCGGGCCAGCGCATAGGCGATGAACAACCCAAAGGGTAAGGCCAAAGCCGTCGCCCAAAGCGACACGCGCAAAGATAGGGCGACCGCGCTCCATTCTTCGGGGCTTAGCCAATCCATGGCTTATTCCACCAGCACGGAAAACCCGTACTTTTCAAAGATTGATTTGGCCTGTGCACCTTGCAGATAAGTCATCAGGGTTATGGTCGCGTCTTCGGTGGTGATGGCAACCGCCGGGTATTGAATGGCTGGGTGGCTATCACCGGGAATGCGCGCCGCAATGTGAACACGCGGATCGGCCAGTGCGTCGGTTGCGTAGACAATTCCAAACGGGGTCTCGCCAAGGGCGACCAAGGCCAAAGCGGCGCGGACATTGTCAACCTGAGCCGCCAAGGGCGCGATCTCATCCCACTGGCCCAAGTTTTCAATAGCGGCTTTGCCGTAAATCCCGGCTGGTACGGACTGTACCATGGCCATGGCCAACCGACCGCCATCCATCAGCGTGGCTAAGTCGATGGCCTTCCAATCAAGCGCGGCTTGAGGCGTATGAGAAATCAAAACCAATTGGTTGCCGAGCAAGTTTATCCGAGTATCCGCGCGTACCGCCCCTTTGCCTTCAAGATAGTCGACCCAATCGCTGTTGGCCGACACAAACACGTCAGCTGGGGCACCTAACTCTATCTGTCGCGCCAAGGCCGAAGACCCTGCATAAGACACGGTGGCCTTATGGCCAGTTTCCGCCTCAAAGCCGGCAACGGCCTCGTCCAACGCATTCTTGAGGCTGGCGGCGGCGAACACCGTAACGTCGTCGGCGCGCACAGGGGAGGCGAGCAAAAACACCAAAGCCGCCAGCCCAGCAAGCCAGCCGCGAAAGAATGATGTGATCTTGTTACCGGTCATTTGCCCAATTGAATGACATGTCGGCGCGCGCGCATCTAGCGCAAAAAGCTACACCCATGGTCGTACAGCAATTTTGCAGCGGTTAATCGGCGATTTGTGTTTTCTTTATCAGAGTTTCCAACCTTGCCGAGCCATGGGCCGCCCCCCTAGCAAAGCGTGAACCCGCGCGCGAAAGGACCACGCATATGAGCTTTGTTACCCATTTAGAATGTTCGCTGACTGGCAAAATCTATCCGGCGGGTCAGGTGCACGGGTTGTCCGAAGCTGGGCGTCCTCTTTTGGTGCGCTATGATTTGGAGGCGATGAAAGCCAAGCTCAGCAAAGAAGAATTGGCCACGTCCAAGGTCCCCGGTTTCTGGCGCTATGCCGATTTCTTGCCGGTTGCGGACGCCGAGAACAGGGTGTCGTTGGGCGAAGTTATGACACCGATTATACCACTTGAGCAAAGTGCGCATCATCTTGGCGCGCAATCGGGCAACGTTTTGGTCAAAGACGAGGGCCGCCTGCCAACAGGGTCGTTCAAAGCGCGCGGTTTGTGCCTTGCTGTGTCGATGGCCAAGGAGTTTGGGTTAAAGCATCTGGCGATTCCGACAAACGGAAATGCAGGCGCCGCGATGGCGGCCTATGCGGGGCGCGCCGGTATGAAATCAACCGTGCTCTGCCCGTCGGACACGCCAGACATCAACATCCGTGAAATTCAATCGCAAGGTGGTGACACCTATATGGTCAACGGCTTGATCAACGATTGCGGCAAGATCGTTGGGCAGGGCAAAGAAAGCGTTGGCTGGTTCGATATTTCCACCCTCAAAGAACCCTATCGGATCGAAGGCAAGAAAACGATGGGTCTTGAGCTGGCCGAACAGCTTGGGTGGCAGCTGCCAGACGTGATTTTCTACCCAACCGGTGGTGGCACTGGGTTGATCGGCATGTGGAAGGCCTTTGCCGAGTTGAAGGAAATGGGGTGGATCGACGGGCCAATGCCGCGCATGGTCGCCGTACAGGCCACCGGTTGTGCGCCCATCGTTAAGGCGTGGGAAGAGGGTGAGGAACACGCCCCATTGTGGGAAAACGCCCACACCGTTGCGGCCGGAATTCGGGTGCCGATCGCTGTCGGTGATTTCTTGATTATCCGCGCGGTGCGCGAGTCAGATGGGTTCGCGATTGCGGTCCCGGACGAAGAGATCATGGCCATGCGCGACGCAATTGCCGCCGATGAAGGGCTGCTTTTGTGCCCTGAAGGTGCTGCAACCGCAGTCGCTTATAAACAAGCGCTTGCCGCCGGTCAGATCAAGAAAACCGACAAAGCCGTGCTTTGGAACTGTGCGACGGGCCTGAAATACCCATTGCCCGAAGTGAGTGGTCGTTTGGATAAAGATGCAGACATCGATTTCGGTCAGTTTTGACCCCGATTTTTGTTAAATAGTATGAAAAAATGCGGCCTGCCCAAGGAGGAACCTTTGGGTAGGCAGGGAAATTGAAACGTTGCGCGCGTAAACTTTGGCGGCCGGAAGAAAACCGGTGGTTAAAGAGAAGTGTGTGATGATGATGATTCAAGGCGGTATGCCGCCAATGGGCATGATGGGGCAGGGCTCTGGCAGCCTTAGTAGCGATCAAAAACAAGGGTTGGATGACGTTCTCTCCAACTATGATACCAAAAACCTTTCATACGATGATGCCAAGGCCGTTGTTGAGGCGATAAAAGAGCTTGGCGTACGGCCGGGTCACGGGTTGGCCCAAGCGTTGAACGGGTTGGGCATTGATGCGCGAGAACTAGCCCAAAAGGCAGGTTTGGGTGCGCCCGGTGAGGGTGACCTAGGTGGTGGCAAAGGTCCGGGTGGCACCGGTGGTCCAAGCAGTGGTGGCGGGCCGGGTGGCCCCGGTGGTCCGGGCGGTAGTGGCGGCGCTCAAGGCCCTGATAGCGCAGCAGTCCAAACACTTCAGTCAGTTGTCGAACAGTTGCAAGAATCCCTGTCCGAAAGCGATGATGACACAACCGATTTCACCTCGCTGCTTTTGGAAAAACTGGATGAGGCGGGTGTTGATACCTCAGCCCCAATCGTAGATTTCCGCGTTTAAGACTAGGCTCCGATTTGCGTCGGTGCTTTAAATCTAAAGCAAAAAGACGCGCCGCTTGTGGCGGCACGTCTCTCTATATTAGACACTAACTGTAGTTAACGCAGGCGCTTTTCCGTTTCGCCGTCAAAGAACATGGTGTTCTCCAGGGCAAATTCGATGCTGACCTTGGACCCTTCGGCGATTTCTTCGTCACTGTCGGTCTCAACCGTGATTTTGTCACCCGCTTCGGTCAGCAGATAGTCATAGGCCACGCCGCCCAAACGTTCGCGGATGTCCAAAGTGAGATCATCCCCGGTCTCATCAATAGTGATGTGTTGGGGGCGAACGCCTACCAATACCGGTTTACCATCGGCGGGAAGGGTGACATTGGCCTCGATCGTGCGGTTCAGATCGGTTAGGCGAACTTTGCCGCCATCGACGACACCGCGCAAAAAGTTCATCGAAGGTGAACCGATAAAGCCTGCGACGAAGCGATTGTCGGGATTTTTGTAAAGCTCCATCGGAGAGCCAACCTGCTCGATCACCCCGGCGCGCAACACGACGATTTTGTCGGCCAAAGTCATGGCTTCGACCTGATCGTGGGTCACATAGATCATTGTCGCGCCGATTTCTTTGTGCAGGCGAGCGATTTCGACGCGCATATCAACACGCAACTCAGCGTCTAGGTTCGACAGGGGTTCATCAAACAAGAACACCTCTGGGCCGCGAACAATCGCGCGTCCAATGGCAACCCGTTGGCGTTGACCACCAGATAGCGCCTTGGGCTTACGTTTCAGGTAGTCATCAAGTTTCAAAATACGGCTGGCTTCACCCACTTTTTTCTGGATTTCGGCCTTTGGCACTTTGTTCATTTTCAGGCCAAAACCCATGTTTTCTTCGACCGTCATGTGCGGGTAGAGCGCGTAGGTCTGGAACACCATGGCCACGCCGCGATCGGCCGCATCCATTTGGGTCACGTCGCGCGCGCCGATGCTTATCTGGCCGCCGCTGGTTTCTTCTAGCCCGGCGATCATGCGTAGCAGGGTGGATTTACCGCAGCCCGACGGGCCGACAAATACACAGAACTCACCCTCTTCGATTTGCAGATCCACATTGTGGATGACCTGCGTGTCACCATATTTCTTCACAGCATTGTTTAGCGTGACGCCAGACATTGTGGTCTCCTTGGGTTTACGCAGGGAACTGCCAGGATTCGGCAGCCTCAGCGATCTTTTGTGCAGTTTCGGTCAGCGCGGGCCGCAGCGTTGTCAGCTCGTCCAGCGATTTGAGTTGCGTCGATGTGGTGATCGACATCGCCCCAAGGACCCGGCCGTTTGAGCCAAGGATCGGGGCGGAAATGCAAATGATGCCCGGTTCGTGTTCTTCGCGGTCAAAGGCGATACCGTCGGCGCGGATGGCATCCAGCTCGGCTCGAAAATCGTCGGCGTTTGCGATGGTACCGGGTGTATGAACAAAGAAAGATTGCCGTTGAATGGCGGCTTCGCGGGCCTCGTCATCAAGATGTGCGATCATCGCCTTACCAACGCCCGTACAATACCCGGGGCCAACCTTGCCCGCCGCAGAAAACATTTCGATTGGTTTCAGGGCATTGCGCTTGTCGACATAGAGAACTTGCCCTTCATCGAGTTGGGCAAGGTGGATGGTTTCGCCAACTTCGCGCGACAAGTCATCAATAAAAGGGCGGGCAATCGGGGCCAACGAGCTTTGCTGCCACGCGGCGTGGGCCAATCGAACCAAACGCAACCCCGGCGCGTAAGTTTGATGTGATTCGTCATAGGCCAACATGCCTTGATTGGTCAGGGTCTGAACCAAACGATACAGGGTCGCCTTGGGGTGAGGGGATTCGCTAAGCAATTCGCCAAAGCGTACTGGCCGACCTTTGGCTGCAACCAAATCGAGCACTTCCAATGCCTTGCCGACAGTTCCATCGGTAGATGCCTTGGGTTTTACCTGACTGTTCATAAGCGTCTCCTCCCGCGATCTCATTAGCAGGACCTAACGAGACTGTTGACAGTCCTAGCCCGAATCCGACATAGTTTCAATAGTTGGAAACTTGTTTCATTATTTGGAACCAAAAATGAAACGCCCGACAACAAGCAATTGGGAGGACACCATGCTTAAGAAATTCGCTTCGGTTGCAGGCGCACTGGCCCTGTCGACCGCACTCGTTACACCGGCCATGGCCGAGCTGAGCGGCAAACTTCGTATTATTTCGGATATGTCGAACCCGGCACCGCGCGCGATCATGGAAGGCCTGGCGGCTGACTTTGACGCAATGCACCCTGGCCTTGAGGTCGAAGTTGAGATCGTTGATCGTGAAGCTTGGAAAAGCCAGATCCGCAATGCTCTGACTGCAAATTCCCCTGACGTCATCAACTGGTATGCCGCCAACCGCATGGGCCCCTATGTCAACGCTGGCCTGTTCGAAGACATCTCGGACATGTACGCAAATGGCGACCTGCCGGGTCTGGATAGCGTCAAGGGCGCGATGACTTTGGACGGCAAGCAGTACGGCGTTCCCTACACATACTACCAGTGGGGTATCTACTACCGCGAAGACATCTTCAAAGAGTTGGGCCTGTCAGAACCAGCAACCTTTGACGAAGAAATGGCCAACTGTGCCAAAATCCTCGAATCCGGGCGCAAGTGCTACACCATTGGTTCCAAATTCCTTTGGACCGCTGGCGGTTGGTTTGACTACATGAACATGCGCACCAACGGCTTTGACTTCCACATGAAGTTGGCCACGGGCGAAGCATCGTGGACATCGGATGAAGTGCGCGAAACATTCGCAAACTGGCGCAAGCTGATCGATATGGGTGCCTTCATTGACGATCACCAGACCTACAGCTGGCAAGAAGCTCTGCCCTTCATGGTCAAAGGCGAAGCTGCAGCGTATTTGATGGGCAACTTCGTTGTGCCACATCTGCGTGAAGGTGGCATGACCGACGATCAGATCGACTTCTACCAGTTCCCAAAGATCGCGGATGTTCCGATGGGCGAAGATGCCCCAACCGACACATTCCACATCGCTTCGGGTGCTCAGAACAAAGAAGCGGCACGTGCCTTCCTTCAGTATGTGACGTCGCCTGACGTGCAGACCAAGATCAACGGCCCAGAAGGCCTTGGTCAGCTGCCAGTCAACGCGGGTTCGAGCGTTGCGGATGATGAATTCATCACGCAAGGCTTTGACATGCTGTCAAACAATGCAACTGGCGGTATTGCTCAGTTCTTTGACCGCGATTTCCCGGCGGAAATGGCCTCCATCGGTATGGAAGGTCTGCAGGAATTCATGGTGTTCCCGGACAACCTCGACGACATCCTGAACCGTCTCGAGTCTGCGCGTGAGCGTATCTACAAGTAATCCAGTTTGCGCCCTGCCACTTGGTGGGGCGCATTCCTTCGGGGCATTCGCAAGCAGTAGATGACTGTTTTCGCATTCGCCGGTTCTTTGGGAGGATAAGACATGAGCACAGCACATCAGAGCTGGGCCAAGCGAAATCGTATGACCCTGACCCCCCTGCTGTTCTTGCTGCCGGGGATCTTGTTTTTTGCGGCCTATGTGATCATTCCGATTTTTCAGAGCTTCAACATTTCGCTCTATGAATGGGATGGTTTGGGTGAGGCAACCTATGTTGGCACCCGCAACTACGAAGAGCTTCTGACCGATCGCAACTTCGAAATCTCGCTCTGGAACAACGTTAAATGGTTGGTCCTATACCTTCTGGCGATCCCGGCGGGGTTGTTCATCGCTCTGTTCTTGAACCAGACGGTTTTTGGCATCCGACTATACAAGTCGCTGTTTTTCTTCCCTTTCGTCATCTCTCAAGTTGTCGTTGGTCTGGTCTTCTCTTGGTTCTACCTCCCGCGCGAAGGTCTGCTTAATGCGGTTTTGACGACGCTGGGTATGGATACAATCAACGTTCTTGGCGACCCGACATTGGCGACCTACGGGATCATCGCCGCCGGTCTTTGGCCGCAAACGGCCTATTGCATGATCTTGTACCTGACCGGGCTCAATGCCGTTGATCCCGAACAAGTCGAAGCCGGGCGTTTGGACGGGGCGAAGGGGCTCAAAATGCTGTGGTATGTGATCTTGCCTCAGCTGCGTCCAGCTACCTTTATTGCCTTCGTTGTGACCATCATCGGCGCACTCCGCTCGTTTGACCTGATCTCGATCATGACGAACGGTGGGCCGTTTGGCTCAACGCGGGTCCTGTCGTTCTACATGTTTGAAAAGGCGTTGTCGGAATACGGATTCCGCATGGGCTACGGATCGGCCATCGCTGTTGTCTTGTTCTTTATCATGTTGTTCTTCATCGCTTATTTCTTGTGGTCAATGTACCGCGAAGAACGCCAATCGCGTCATTAAGGGAGGTATCAGACATGTTTCCGACACCTATTCAAAAACAATCCCGTGGCGCACAGATCGCCTATCAATCGCTGCTACCGGTGGCGTTGATCATGTGGCTGTTGCCATTGCTTGCGGTTGGTTTGTTCTCTGTCCGGCCGCTGGCCGATTTCACCAACGGTAACTATTGGGGTGTGCCCTCGTCGTTCGAGTTTGCGACCAATTACGGGAAGGTTTTCTTTGAATCGGATATGCCGCGTTACCTATGGAACTCGGTTCTGATCACTGTGCCGACGGTGATTGGTGCGGTTGCCCTATCTTGCATGACCGGTTTTGCGCTGGGCATTTATCGCTTCAAAGGCAACTTGCTGATCTTTTTCCTGTTCATTGCTGGCAACTTCGTACCCTTCCAGATCCTTATGGTTCCGGTGCGCGATCTGACCGTGTCCGCGGGCCTGTATGATACCAAACTTGGGCTGGTTTTGTTCCATATCGCCTTCCAAACCGGGTTTTGTACCTTGTTTATGCGCAACTTCATTCGGGCTCTGCCATTTGAGTTGATCGAAGCCGCGCGGGTCGAAGGTGTCGCAGAATGGCGGATATTTTGGTACGTGGTGCTACCGTTGATGCGCCCGGCGATTGCCGCGCTTTCGGTGTTGATCTTCACCTTTATCTGGAATGACTACTTCTGGGCGATCGTGTTGACCCAAGGCCCGGACTCACAGCCCGTGACCGCCGGTATCACCTCGTTCAACTCGCAATTTGTGGCGCAATACCACTTGATGAGCGCGGGATCGATCGTGGCGGCATTGCCACCGGTGGCGATGTTCTTCCTGATGCAGAAACACTTTATCGCAGGTCTGACTCTGGGGGCTGTTAAGTGAAGACTTGGCGGATTGATACACCTAGCCAAGCCTTGGTCTTGGCCTCTGATGGCGGCATACCTGCTGCCGTCTATTGGGGCCCGGCCCTGCCTGAATGTGATCTAAACGCCATTGCTGCACAGGCCGAAGTCGATGTGACAGGCGGGATGATTGACCGTTTGCCACCGATCTCTTTGTGTCCTGTCGAAGGCGATAGCCTGCATATGCAGCCGGGGCTGGTCGCCTATCGTGATGGTCAGGCTTTGCATCCGCAATTCAAGTTGATCGACGGGAATGGTCAGCACTTTACGGTGCGCGATGACGCGCTCGGACTGACCCTTTCTTTTGCCTTTGACGCCATAGGTGACGTGATCGAAGCGCAAACCGTGATCAAGGCGGATGACCCGATTACTCTGCATCACCTTTCTGCCCCTGTTCTTCCCGGCCCACAATCGGGGGATATTCGCCATTTCTCGGGCCGTTGGATCGGAGAGTTTCAGGCCGAGCGTAGCCCTTGGGGGCCGGGTGTTTTCAAACGCGAAGCGCGCTCCGGGCGATCGGGGCACGAACACCCGCCCTTGGCACTTTTCTGTGAAACGGGATGTACCAATACCCAAGGCACGGCCTTTGGGATGCACTATGGTTGGCCCGGTGGTCATGCCATGAGTGCCGAGGAATTGCCTGACGGTCGTCGGCAAATACAGTGGGGCCACACAACCGGTAGCCATGGCACAGGCCTACAGTTTGAAACCGGGCGGCTTGTCCTGTCGGTTTCGACCACCGGGTTAAACGGCTGTGCAACCGCCTTTCAGCGGCATATCCGAGACGATGTCGTCACCTGGCCAAAGCCGGATACGCCACGCCCGGTGCATTATAATTGTTGGGAAGCGATCTATTTTGATCACGATCTCGATACGCTTAAGGACATCGCGAAGCGTGCTGCCGATCTGGGGGCTGAACGGTTCGTCTTGGATGACGGCTGGTTTGGCAAGCGTGATGACGATACCTCGAGCCTTGGGGATTGGGACATTGATCCGCGCAAATGGCCCGACGGCCTAACCCCAATTATTGAGCATGTCCAAAGATTGGGCATGACCTTTGGCCTGTGGTTCGAACCGGAAATGGTCAACCTCGATAGTGATTTGGCCCGCGCCCATCCTGAATGGATTTTGGGTCGGGTTGATCAGATCGAAGGCCGCCAGCAGAGCGTGTTGGACATGGCAAATCCGGATGTTCGCGACCATCTGTTTGGTAAGATCAGCGCGGTACTTGGGTCGCATGACATTGACTATGTCAAATGGGACCACAACCGGTTGCTGCCGACCCCCGATGCCACGCAGGCGCATGGGACATTGGAGCTGATGGCGCGCTTACGGGCCGCCCATCCGTTGGTTGAAATCGAAAGCTGCGCCTCTGGCGGTGGTCGGATAGACACCGGAATTTTGCGCCAAACCCAACGTGTCTGGCTTTCGGATAGCAACGACGCGTTGGAACGATTGCGCATTCAACATGAGGTGGCGCTTTTGCTTCCGTCCGTGGTGACGGGCTCGCATGTCGGCCCGCGCAAGTGCCATACATCGGGCCGGGTGATGGATATTCGCTTCCGGGCGTGGGTGGCGGCGCAACGCCACTTGGGGTTTGAGATGGACCCACGCGAACTGACCGAGGATGAGGCAGAGATCCTTCGGGATGTCACATCGTGGTGGAAAGACAACCGCGATTGGATGTGCCGCGCCGATATTTTGCGCCTTGATAGCAATGATGACGCGGTGATTGCTGAACAGCAGTTGGCCGAGGATGGATCACGCTTTGTGGTCTTTGCCGGCAAGGCGACCAGCGGCACGCAAATTCTTCCGCGCCCACTTCGATTGACGGGGCTGACATCTGACGCGACCTATCGTATTTGCCTGCGCAACCGAGGGGAGGCACCGGGCCTTTCGCGCGCAAAACCGGCCTTAAAACAAGGGCCGGTCGAGTTGAGCGGTGAATTTCTTATGCGTCATGGCCTGACCCTGCCATGGAGCTTCCCTGAAACCATGTGGGTACTTGAGGGAGAGCTGTTGTGAGTGACCTTGCCTGGATCGCCGTGGATTGGGGAACATCGCATTTGCGCGTATGGCTGATGGATGGCGCGGGACGTGTTTTGTCACGATCCGAATCCGATAAAGGCATGAGCAAGTTGACAGCCGCCGATTATGAGGCCGCTTTGTTAGAGTTGGTTGGAATTGATCTTCCCAGCGATGTTCAAATTCCGGTTGTTTGTTGTGGCATGGCCGGGTCTCGCCAAGGGTGGTTTGAGGCCCCCTATGCCACCGCGCCTTGCGCCGCACCGACAATCGAACAAGCAACCCGCGTTTCGACGCAAGACAGCCGGCTGGATGTGCGTATCCTTCCCGGCATCAAACAGGACAAGCCCGCCGATGTGATGCGCGGTGAGGAAACCCAGATCGCAGGTTTTCTTGCGGCGGAACCCAAGTTTGATGGGGTGTTATGTTTGCCCGGAACCCACAACAAATGGGTGCACATCAGTGCCGAAGAAGTCGTAAGTTTTCGCACCTTTATGACCGGGGAACTATTCGCTCTGATCGGTGGTCAATCGGTTCTGCGGCATTCTCTTGGCGCGGATGGATGGGACGATGCGGCTTTTCTTGACGCCGTTTCCGAAGGCATGTCGCGCCCGGCGGCGCTCGGCTGTGATCTCTTTGCGTTGCGGGCTGAATCTTTGCTGCATGGGTTGGGGCCAGTAGCGGCGCGGTCGCGTTTGTCTGGGCATCTGATCGGCATGGAACTGGCGGCTGCGCGCCCCTATTGGTTGGGGCGGGATGTGGCCGTTTTAGGCGAAGATGGTATCGCCAAGGCGTACATGAGTGCCCTCAACGCTCAAGGCGCTATGCCCCGCGCCATCAATGCCGAAGACATAACTCTACGCGGTTTAACTGCCGCCTATACCTCCCTTAAGGATGCTCAATGACGCGCGAAATCATCGCCATTCTCCGTGGCCTAAAACCGTCCGAAGCGATTGAAATCACCGATGTTCTTATTGCCGCCGGGATCACCAAGATCGAAGTGCCGCTGAACTCGCCTGACCCGTTTGATAGCATCGCAGCAATGATCAAACACGCCGGAGATCGCGCCGTGATTGGTGCGGGAACGGTCCTTGAGGTTGCTCAGGTTGACAAGCTCGCCGTGATTGGCGCGCAAATGGTGGTGTCCCCTGATGCCTTCCCGGATGTGATCCGCGCGACCAAGGCGGCGGGCATGTTGTCCTACCCCGGTGTTTTAACCCCGAGCGAGGCCTTTTCGGCCTTACGCAACGGTGCCGATGGTTTGAAATTCTTTCCGGGCTTCAAGCTCGGAACCGAGGGCCTCAAAGCGCTCAAGGCTGTGCTGCCAGCCGGAACCAAAACCTATGCCGTAGGTGGCGCAGGGCCGGATAATTTTGGCGATTGGATTGCAGCCGGGGCCACGGGTTTCGGCATCGGCTCCAATATCTACAAGCCGGGCTATAGCGCCAGTCAGGTTGCGGATCTGGCAGCGGAGATTGTGGCGGCCTATGATGAGGCCAAGGCATGAAACGCACACTAGGCACCTGTTACTATCCTGAACATTGGCCCGAAGAGATTTGGCAACAAGATGCCGAGCGTATGGTCGAGGCGGGTTTGACATGGGTGCGCATTGGCGAATTTGCTTGGTCGCGGATTGAACCGACCCCCGGCGATCTACGGTGGGAATGGTTGGATCGTGCGATTGACGTGTTGGGCAAGGCGGGGCTTAAGGTGGTGCTGGGCACTCCTACTGCGACTCCTCCGCGTTGGGTCGTCGACAAACATCCCGATATGGTTGCGGTCGATGAAAACGGCAATCCACGCAAGTTTGGCTCGCGTCGGCACTATTGCTTTAGCCACACGGGGTATCTTGAGGAGTGCCGCCGGATTGTGACGCTGATGGCGGAGCGTTATGGCGCAAACCCATTTATCGCCGCGTGGCAAACCGACAACGAATATGGCTGCCATGGCACCATCGTGAGCTATTCCGACGCCGCCCGCGACGCCTTTCGCCTTTGGCTGTCCGAGAGATATGACTCGGTTGAGGCCATGAATGAGGCCTGGGGCAATATCTTTTGGTCGATGGAATACAATTCCTTTGATCAGGTGGATTTGCCTAACCTAACCGTGACCGAACCGAACCCAGCTCATAGCCTTGCGTTTCATCGGTTCTGCTCCGATCAGGTGGTGGTGTTTAACCGGATGCAGGTCGACATTTTGCGCGCCAATTCCAGCGCCCCGATTGCGCATAACTATATGGGGAAGATCACCGGATTTGATCACTATGATGTTGGCGCTGATCTCGATATCGCCAGCTGGGATAGCTACCCCCTTGGTTTCCTTGAGGATCGTTTGGGTGCTGAACGCGAGCATCAGATCGATTTTGCCCGCCAAGGAGACCCGGATTTTCAGGCCTTTCATCACGACCTGTATCGCGCCGTTGGGGCCGCCAAAGGCAATAAACCAGTCGAGCAGGGCCGTTGGTGGGTGATGGAACAACAACCGGGTCCGGTGAACTGGGCCCCGTACAACCCGGCCCCTCTGCCGGGGATGGTTCGTCTCTGGACGTGGGAAGCCTTTGCCCACGGGGCCGAAGCCGTGTGTTATTTCCGCTGGCGTCAGGCCCCGTTTGCACAGGAACAGCTCCACGCAGGTATGTTGCGACCCGATAGCAAGGATGCCCCGGCGATCCATGAGGCGCGCCAAGTACGTGACGAACTTGTTGGCGCGCCCGAGGTTCAGCCGAAGCAGGCCCCTGTCGCGTTGGTGTTTGACTATGTGTCAGACTGGATGTGGACGGTGCAACCGCAAGGGCAGGGGTTGAGCTATTTCTTTCTCGTTCTGGACACCTATCGCGCCTTGCGCCGCGCGGGGCTCACTGTTGACATCGTGCCTTTGCGCGCCGATGTGTTCGACGGCTACAAAGCCATCTTTGCGCCGGGCCTGATGCACTTGCCTGATGACATCAAAACGACGCTTGCCCAAAGCGACGCGCAGGTTGTCATTGGTCCACGCACCGGCGCGCGGGATGCGGATTTTGTGATGCCACATGCGCCGCTTCCACCCGCGATGCCGGGGATGGATGTGACTGTCTCACGGCTTGAAACTCTGCGTCCGGATATGCCTATTCCACTCGATGGTGGCGGTGCGATCACGCGCTATTTCGAAGAAATCGAAGGCAGCGGCGAAGTTGTGTTGCAGACCGAAACCGGCGCGCCAGTTGCCATGCGCGAAGGCCACATGACCTATATGGCGGGTTGGGGTGATAGCGATGCGATGGATCGCTTGCTTGCATTGATTGGCGGTGACGCTGGTCTGGAAATGCGCCAGCTTCCCAAAGGGTTGCGCACCCGAGAAACCGCAACGGAACGCTTCTGGTTCAACCACACAACGGACTCTATCGAGGTCGATGGCCATACTCTGCCGCCTGCGGGTGTGCTTCGGGTGCCATTGGCATGAGCATCAAGGTCGGGCTGATCGGGCAGGGGATTTCTGCATCGCGCAGCCCGGCCATGCACGAAGCCGAAGGTCGGCGGCAAGGGGTGGACCTTTGCTATGATCGCTTTGATACCAAGGACGATCACCGTTCTCTATCCGAACTGCTTACCACGGCGCAGGCCGATGGCTATGCCGGTCTCAATATCACCCATCCTTTCAAACAATCGGTGATTGGTCTCCTTGATCAAACCTCGGACGCCGCGCGGCAAATCGGGTCGGTCAATACGGTTGTTTTTGATGGCACCAAGCGTATCGGCCACAACACGGATTGCCCCGGTTTTGCTCAGGGATTCGGGGAGGGGCTTGCGGATGCTGCACTGGAGACGGTCACGCTTGTGGGCGCCGGTGGTGCCGGTCTGGCGGTTGGTTTTGCGCTGCGCGACCTTGGGGTGCAAAATTTGCTGATTGTTGATCGGGATCAGGGCATGGCACAAACATTGGCGGCCCGGTTGGGCACTATCGCCGAGGCCGTTCCGGACATGTCACACCCCACCCAAGGGTTTGTAAACGCGACGCCCATGGGCATGGCCTCCTACCCCGGTAGCGCCATTCCCGCCAACATTCTGACCCAAGACCATTGGGTCGCCGACATCGTCTATTTCCCGTTGGAAACCGAATTATTGCGCCATGCGCGGGCGCTGGGCTGTGCGACCTTGTCCGGGGCGGGCATGGCGGTGCATCAGGCGGCGCTAAGCTTTGAGCTATTCACCGGCCAAAAGGCCGATGCCACCCAGATGCGTGCGACTTTCGAAGCCTTTACGAATTAAGGCCCGCTTCTGCTTCAATTTGCTTGCGTGATTTGCGCGCCCGTTCGGTCGCCGATTTCAACTGACCACAGGCGGCCATGATGTCTTCGCCGCGGGTTTTGCGAATGGGCGAGGCATAGCCCGCTTGATAGATGATATTGGCAAAGGCGCGAATGCGGTTGTTCGAAGACCGTTTGTAGGGCGCACCGGGCCATTCATTGAACGGGATCAAGTTGATCTTGGCCGGAATGTTGTGGCTTTTGATGTGGTCAATCAGACGATGCGCATCTTCGTCCGTATCATTTACCCCATGCAGCATCACATACTCAAAGGTGATGCGCTCTGAATTTGACACTTTCGGATAGCTCGCCAAGGCACCAAGCAACTCCTCGATGTTCCAACGCTTGTTGATCGGCACAAGCTTGTCACGGGTTGCGTCATCGGTGGCGTGGAACGAAATCGCCAACAGACAACCGATTTCCTCGGCGGTGCGGGCAATCTCGGGGACAACACCAGAGGTCGACAGGGTAATCCGACGGCGCGAAAGTTGAATACCTTCGGGGTCCATGGCGATCTTCATCGCATCACGGACGTTGTCGAAATTGTACAAAGGCTCACCCATGCCCATCAAAACGATGTTGGACAGCAGGCGGGTTTCATCTTTGGGCGCGCCGGGGGTCGGCCATTCATCTAGATCATCGCGCGCCATCATGACCTGACCGATGATTTCACCGGCTGTCAGGTTGCGCACCAGTTTCTGGGTGCCCGTATGGCAGAACGTACAGGTAAGTGTGCAGCCAACCTGAGACGAAATGCACAGCGTTCCGCGACCCTCTTCAGGGATGTAAACGACCTCAACCTCATGACCGCCTGCAATGCGCACAAGGTATTTACGGGTGCCATCCTCAGAGACCTGCTTGGACACCACTTCGGGGATTTCGATCACAAATTGCTCGGCCAACATGGCCCGGTAATCTTTGGCCAGATTGGTCATGCTGTCGAAATCGCGCACGCCCCATTGGTAAATCCATTGCCAGATTTGCCCAACACGCATCTTGGCCTGTTTTTCCTTGGTCCCGGCCTCGATCAGCACGTCGCGCATCTGCGCCCGTGTCAAACCAACAAGGTTCTGCTTACCGCCCTCGGGCAGTTTGCGGGGAATGGTCAATACGTCCTGCGTGATTGGCGCGTCGGCGGGCATGGGTGAGTCTCCGGGAAAACAGAGGACGCGTCTACACGATTTTGCAGCAAAAGAAAATGCACTTGGTCATCAAGGTAACTGACAGGGTGTTGTCAGTTGGGGTGCGTCACAAGCGGAACAGACAAGTAAAGGAGAAAACATGTCAGTTCTTGAAGTTGTTCGCTACCGTGTCAAAGCCGGTACCACCCCAGAGCAAGCGACAGCAGCGTGGGAAAAATCCCAAAGCTTTGCCAAGGCCCAACCGGGTTTTGTATCGCGCAAATTGGCCCATACTGAAGACGGGCTATTTGTCGATATTGTCGAATGGGTCGACATGGCGGCGGCCAAGGCGGTGCTTGAGGAATTCAAGGTCGACAAATATCCCGAGCTGGGCGACCTTGTCGCGGTTTTGGACGAAGAGACGTTGGATATTCAACATTTCAGTGTCTTGGGGCGTGAAGGGTAGGAACCAAATGCGGCGGACCGACCGGCTTTTTGAGCTTATCCAGATTATTCGTGACGGGCGGTTGCACAAGGCGACCGACTTGGCCGAAGCTTTGGAAGTGTCGGTCCGCACCATCTATCGTGACATCGAAACCTTGGTCGGATCGGGCATTCCGATCGAAGGGGAGCGGGGCGTCGGATACATCCTACGTGCTCCGATTTTCTTGCCACCGGTTTCGTTGACCGAAGTGGAGCTGGAGGCGTTGCATTTGGGGGCCGCGTTGGTGCAACGCTCTGCCGATCCAGAGTTGCAACAGGCCGCCCGTCGGTTGGTGGACAAGGTCGACCAAGTCATGCCAGACGCGCGCAAACCTCCGAGCGATGGCTGGGGTCTGGCGATTTTTGGCATGGATTCGCTTCAGGCAAGCTTTGCCCACATGCCAATTGTTCGCGCCGCCATCCGTGAAAAACAAGTTCTAGAGATCGACTATGCCCGTGCCGATGGGCAGGGAAGCCGCCGATTTATTCGCCCCTTGCAGATGGAGTATTGGGGGCAGGTTTGGACCTGTACCGCTTGGTGCGAAACGCGCGATGATTTTCGGGTGTTTCGGATTGACCGGATGCGCGGAGTTCTTGAGGCGGGGCGGAGTTTTGTCGATGAGCCGGGAAAACGGCTACGCGACTATGTCCTACGCGAAGGGTTCGAACAGGCCCAAGAAAAAGGCGAGGTTTAAGCCCCGCCCCTTTCGATCAAACTTTTTGTCGAGCGTTAGTTGCAGCGCTTGCCCGCATCCTCAACAGCGGCGGTAAAGCCGAGAAGCGAGAATGTGTCTTTGGTCACGGTGCCGCGCCCGGATTTAGCGGTTAGAACCGCGTTGGCCCCACGTTTCATCGCTGTGATGATTTTGGCATCATCCTGTGGTGTTGCGGGCCAAGCCCATTCACCTTCGGTATAAAGCTCGAACTGGGTTCCGCTGATGTTCAAATTTACAGTGGAGCCTTTTGCAAACGGATATCCGCCAGTAAAGGCAAGCTGACCTTTGACACCGGCACCGGGGCGGTGAAACACCATCAACAAGATGTCGCCACGGGTTACCGCTTTGATGCGGCCCGACGAATCTGTGTTCACGCTTTCTTTGTAGGTAGAAACCGCCCAGCATTCTTTGGGACTATCCCCCTCAAAGACCGACCAATCGGTCATGGCATCTACACGGTTTGTGCTTGCTTCTTGCGCAGCGCCCACACCAGCGGTCAGCATCAGCGCAACTGCGCCGGCTCCGATCACCCGACCAAGACCTGAAATCATTCCTGCAGCCTCCAAGCTGTCTAGCCTCATCACTCATCGCTCGCCCATTCGTTGCTTTGAACTCGGTTCGTCCGAGCATTGTGTCAATCCAAGCAAAACGTCAGGGCGAAGTTTTTTATCTCGACGGCGCGACAATAGCCTGAAACAACCAAAAACGAAAAGCCCTGTTGGCAGAATATTGCTTAGCCCCGAGGAACATATGACACGCGCACCCGAACCAATGGTTGAAATTCATCGTGGTCCCTTTGTTGAAAGCCAACATATGGGGCATGCGGTGATCTGTGATAGCACAGGTGGTATAGTCGAGGCATGGGGCGACCCAGAGGCGGTGGTGTTGCCTAGAAGCTCCGCCAAGATGATTCAGGGCCTGCCTTTGGTGATGTCGGGTGCGGCCAAGGCCTTTGGGCTTGGACCGGATCGGCTGGCTTTGGCCTGTGCGTCGCATCAAGGCGCACCCGTTCATGTGCAGGCGTTAAACACTTGGCTTAGCGAATTGGGGCTGGGTGACGGTGATCTGATTTGTGGCACCGAGGCGTCGCGTGACAAGGAATTGCGCTTTGAGATGATCCGATCCGATCAAAGTCCCTGCCGTGTGCACAACAATTGCTCGGGCAAACATTCCGGCTTTTTGACCCTGACCAAGCATTTGGGTGCGGGTTCCGACTATGTTGACCCTACCCATCCGGTGCAAAAATCGGTGCGTGAGGCATTTGAAGAGGTCACAGGAGCCGAGAGCCCCGGCTACGGCATTGATGGTTGTTCGGCCCCAAATTTTGCCACCACCATGCACGGCATGGCCCGCGCGATGGCGTTTTTCGCCTCGGCGGGCGCGCGCGGCGATGGCATGTCGCAAGCGGCCGCGCAGTTGGTTGAGGGCATGATCGCCTTTCCCGAATTGGTTGCCGGTGAAAGCCGCGCCTGTACGCATTTGATGCGCGCCGCCAAAGAGCCTGTGGCGATCAAAACCGGGGCCGAAGGATATTTCGTCGCCATTTTGCCCCAACGCGACATGGGGATTTCGTTGAAAATTGCCGATGGGGCGACGCGGGCATCTGATTGCGCCATTGCCGCCTTGTTGGTGCGTTTGGGCGTGCTGGATGCCCAAGACCCACAGGTCAAACGCTTCCTTAACCCACCGATCAAGAACTGGGACGGTCTGGTCACCGGTGAAATTCGCCCGGTGGCGGGTTTGTCCGGACTAAAAACAGGATAAAACCCGAATAAACAGGCCGGGTTTTCGCCCTCTTTTTGCCGGTTTCGCGATCTATGCCTTGGCGTGCAGAGTAGCTAATTCGGGGGCTTGTTATGTGGAAATTCGCGGTTTTGATCGCAGCGATGTTTGTTGCGGCACCCGCCAATGCGCAACAGATTTTTCAGCACAAGGAATGGCGTGTGTCGCTGGTGCCGCCGTCCAATGGGTCGCCGGGATCTTGCGCCGCTGAGACCATCAATCGCCAAGGGCAGTCGTTTATCCTTGGGGCCAATGGCATGGGAAATGCTGTTGTGCTGTTTTGGGATCGTCGGTGGGATATCCCCGCGCGGCCGCTGAAATTCGTTTTGGACGTGGACTACGAGAGGTGGTTCATGACCGGAACGGGTGATGGCCAAAGTGTGCATCTTGCCTTGGATGGCAGTCAAAAAGCCGTTGAGCTTATCGACCAACTGGCCGCGGGGCGGGCGGTTGCGCTCTATAACACCGACGGGGCCAAGCTTGCGGTGTTTTCGCTGTCCGGCTCCAAAGCCTCTATGTTCAAGCTACTTGATTGCGCCCGCTCGCTTTCTGCGGCGAACCGTGATCCCTTCCAAAGCCGGGCTGACCCGTTTCGGTGACGGGCGGGGGCTTGGTCGTTACCGCTTGGACTTATTCAGAAACAAATTCGGCCTTTGGGTAGCCTTGCAGGTACAATAGCGCAGTTAGATCACCGTGATTGACCCGCAATGCACATTCCGCTTGCACGCTTGGTTTGGCATGTAGGGCCACGCCAAACCCGGCACGTGTCAACATGCCAAGGTCATTTGCTCCGTCGCCCACGGCCACGACATCGGCTTCGCTGATGCCGAGACGCGCGGTGATTTCCTCTAGCGCCTGCACTTTGGCCTCGCGTCCCAAAATCGGCAGGCCAACCTTGCCGGTTAATTTGCCGTCCTCGATCAACAAGCTGTTGGCGCGGTTTTCGTCAAACCCCAAAAGATCTGACACACGTGAGGTAAAAGCAGTGAACCCGCCCGACACCAGCGCGGCATAGCCGCCTTGGGCTTTCATGGTTGCCAAAAGGGTTTTGCCGCCGGGCATCAGGGTGATGCGGTTCTCAACCACGGTGTCGATGACACTTTCAGGCAAGTCTTTGAGCAAGGCGACCCGCTCGGTCAGCGCGCCATCAAAATCCAACTCGCCGTTCATGGCGCGGGCGGTGATGTCTTTGACAAAGGCCCCGACGCCGGCTTCTTCGGCCAACTCGTCGATGCATTCCTGTTGGATCATGGTGCTGTCCATATCGGCCAAGACCATGCGTTTCTTGCGATTGTCGTCAGGGAGGATGTTGAGATCGACCTGATCGACGAGCGAGGCGCGGACGTCGTCGACGTTGTCAGGGATGGCTGCCAGCGGAAATTCCGCCGCTTCGTCCATAGCCAGCCATGTCGCGACACCGCCGCCCCAGGCATTGCGCAGGTTGTCCACAAGGGCCGGGTCAAGGTGGCCGGGCTTAGCAATGAGCGAGACGATGGGCATGATGGTTTCCTCTGGGCGCGATTGCGGCGGGTTTTGGCACGGGGATGCCTGCTTGGCTAGGTGTGCGGGGGAGAGGGGCGAAAATTTTTGCAAAAATTTTGCGCCCAGACGCGCGGTTTGGTTGCTATCGCCATGGATGTTAGGAAAAGGACCCTTGGCAAAACCATCCCGAGGACATCGTCCCGCCATGGGCATAATAGAGCCAGAGCCGATCCCCGTGATCGGTGACAACGCGCCAATAATCCCGTGGACCGCTGCGCCAAGCCGGTTCGTCGAGCCACCATTCGGGGGCAATACGTTCGGGTCCCTTGGCGGTCAGCGTTTCAAAGGGTCGCCCGCGCCAGTGAAAGTGTTTGGGCGGGGTGGCCGTGTCCGGGGCGGTGACGGCTTCGGCTGGCCACATCAACAAGGGGCGCGGGGTTGGCGGTTCTGGCCAGTCCTGAGCCGGATCAGACCAGGCTGCCGCCAGAACGGTGGCGCATTTTTCCGGGATATGGCTGCTGGCGGGATGTTTGCGGGTGATGGCATCCATGCCGATCCGTGCCCCAATCCGCCCCAGTAAATCCTCCAGAGCCGCGCCTTGATCCTTGCGCTGTTTGCCACGGGCAGCGGCCACCGCGTGCCCGGCCATCCGCCTGTCTTGCATCGCGTCATGGCCCGTGGCCTCAAGGCGCAACATATCAATGCCGGGTCCGGCCTCGATCTCCGACAGTTTCATCCGCAAGAGAGGCATCAGCCGGTGTGTGTCACAGCTGGCCACAGCGGCGCTGACCTGTTGCCACTCCATTTGCCCGTCACAGCGGTGCGCTTCGATCCGCAATGTCCGCGCCCCACGCCCCTTGGCTTTTAGCTTGGTGCAGAGTTGATCGAGCATCCGGGCCAGCCCGGCGGCGACATCCTCTTCCAACCCGATCGGTTCGGGAAAGGAGAGCCGTACCGAAAAGCGTTCGGGCGGTTTGGCGGGGGATATGGGTTCCGGGGCGCTGCCAATCGCCTGATCCATCTTGTCCACCAGACCCCGACCAAAGCGCCGTGCCAATCCGGCGCGGGGTTGGCCAATCAAATCACCGACCCGACGCAGGCCCAGCCGGTTGAGCTGATCGACCAGTTGCGGATCGATCCGTAGCGCCGCCACCGGCAGGGGCGACATGACCTGCCATGTTTTGCCCACCGGGGCGATGCGATCTTGCAAGGATGGTGCGGTTCCATTGCGCGGAGCGGCGCCACCGCGGGTCCAATGTCGTCGCTTGCCGGCCCGCGAGCGCGTGGCGCGTGCCTCTTGGTCGATGGCATCGCCTGAGCGATGTGATACCCCGCCATCTTGTGCCGTAAACCGGGCCAAGGCCCATGCGGCCCCCAAGGTGTCGGCGATCCCCAATCGCACCGACAGCCCAAGATCGGCGCAATCTTGGGCGACCTGTTCGGCAAGCTGCTCTTCGCCGCCAAACAGGTGCGCGCAGCCGGTAAGGTCAATCACCAGCGCGTCGGGGGGCGCGGCGGCTACCCATGGCGAAAACTTGCCTGCCCAGCGATGCAACACGCCCAGAAACACCGCTTCTTGCCGTTCATTTTGGGGGCGGGTGATCAGCTCTCCGCACATGGCATAGGCATCGCGCAGCGGTTGGCGCAGGTGTAGCCCCAGCTTGGAGGCATCAGAGGAGAGCGAGGATAAAACCTGTGCCTGCCCCTCGTCGCGCACCACGGCCAGAGGCAAGCCCAGCAGATGCGGTTCGGCGCGGATCAGCCGTTGCGCACCAAGGCGCGGAAACCAGAGGGAGAGGATACGTCGATGGGGCATCAGATTCGCAAATTGTTCACTATTTGTTCTAGCGCGTCGCAAAGCTGTGAGTCGAGTCCGTGTTCAGATTGGGGTAGAGGGGGGAGGAGGGAGAAATGACATGCGATTCACCAAAACACTGACCCTGCTCTGTCTTGGGCTAGGCACCGCCGCTTTGGCACATGGCGGTGTTAAAAACCAAGCAGTCATGGAGCGGATGACTTTGATGACAGACATCAAAGAGGCGATGGCCGTGCTTGGCAATATGGCCAAGGGCAAAACGCCCCACGACGCAGCCCAGGCCGAGAAAGCGCGCAACGCGCTGGCCAAACATGCCGCTCAGATTCCGGAGCTTTTTGAAACACCCGCCAGTGATCCAAAGTCCGAAGCACGCCCAGATATTTGGTTGGATTGGCCTGATTTCATGGCCAAAGCAGGGGCGATGGAAGAGGCGGCAAAAGCGCTTGATCCAACAAACCTTGAGGCATTGCGCGCCGGGATGGGCGCGCTGGGCGGGTCCTGTTCGGGATGCCACAAGCCCTATCGGATCGAAAAATAGCCGGGTAAGGGGCACAGGCCCCCGCCCTTTATTCCCCGAGGAATTGGGACACAATTTTGGCCTGAAGCTTGGTGCCATCGGGGTCGAGGCCCGTTTTCAACTGGCATAACTCTTCACCCCAATCCGAGGTGCGGGTGCGCACCGGGGGGTGTTCGGCGGCGACAACGCCCATCACAACCGCCGCGACCTCATCCGGGGTTTGATAGACGTCCCCACCTTGCCGCGACGTCGCCCCAGCAATGTATTGCTGTAGAATTGGGGTGTATTCGTCATCCAACATGCCGCCAGAGGCCTCGATCTGTTTCAGGGCCGAGTTGGCAAATTCGGAGACGATGCCACCGGGCTCAACCGTGGTGAAATTGATGCCAAAGCTCGGGGTAATATAGGCGGCCATGGCCTCCATATAGCCTTCGACACCAAATTTCGCGCCGCAGTAGATTTCGTTGAACGGCTGGCCAACAAGCCCGCCAACCGACCCAATGGTGATCACATGCCCGGCGCGCGCCTTGCGCATATGCGGCATCACGGCTTTGGTACAGCGCACCACGCCCATGAAATTCACGTCCATCACCCAAGCAATGTCGTCCTCGGTGGCTTGTTCAGTCGAGCGCACATAGCCCGCCCCGGCGTTGTTGATTAACGTGTCAATCCGACCTTCCTTGGCGATGATTTCATCAACGGCGGCGGTGATGGTGGCGCTGTCTTGGACATCAAGCGCCAACAGGTTTAGCGAGACTCCTGCCTTTGTCGCAGCGGTATCCAAGGCGTCACGCTTGGCCAAATTGCGCATGGTGGCGTAAACCGTATGGCCCGCCAGAGCGGATTGAACAGCGAGTGAAATTCCCAGGCCGGTTGAGCAGCCCGTGATTAGGATAACTTTGGTCATGTTCGTGTCCTTGAAAACGTTAGGCGCGTAGGCCTAACCAAAGGGTTTCAAAAGTTGTTTCAATTTCGGCCGGGTCGGCTGTGCCTCCGGCAAGAGCATGGCGGCGAGCAAGCGACAAAGCCGGCCCCATGAGCAGGTCAATTGCCATCGTCAAAGGGATTGGGCGCATGGTCCCGTCATCCAGAGCTTTTTGGATCAACCCACTTACTTCGTCCTGAAGCGGTGCAATTTCGGCGCGCTGGGCGTTGGTCAGAAGTTGCGCAGCCCCGGCATATTCGAGGAAAAGCAATTCTTGTGGGCGCGCCTGAATAAAGGCAAAGAAGTTTGTCCAAAGCTGGCGGATCACTTGATCAGACGGGACATCGCCAACCCGCATCAAGTCACCATGATAGCGGTGTTTGATCTGCAAGTAGGTCTGTTGCAACATGTCTTCTTTGCTCTCAAAGCGATTATACAAAGTCCCGGCCGAGACCTTGGCCCGTTTGGCAATCGGCAACATCGCAACCGCACCGATGCCTTTTTCGGCAGTCTCGGCAACGATCGCATCATGAATGCGTTTGGACGTTTCGCCTTGGTCTTTTGGCATGGGTTGGGTGCACCTAGAATCAGTAATGAATATTCATTACTCTGATTATTGGCGCAAGCGCAACAGATGACGTCGCGTTTCAATCTTGCGCCAAACCGGCGAAACGCGCAGTGTCAAATCAACGAATTCCGACAGGAGAGACATGATGCGGACACGTGCAGCGGTTGCGCTTGAGGCGGGAAAACCCCTCGAAGTGATGGAAGTGAACCTAGAGGGGCCAAAGGCCGGTGAGGTTTTGGTCGAAATCAAAGCCACCGGCATTTGTCATACCGATGAATTCACCCTGTCCGGGGCCGACCCAGAAGGCATGTTCCCGGCCATTCTTGGCCACGAAGGCGCAGGCGTTGTTTTGGAAGTCGGCGAGGGTGTGACATCGCTTAAACCCGGTGATCACGTGATCCCGCTTTACACGCCGGAATGCCGCGAATGCGAATACTGCCTGTCTGGCAAAACCAACCTGTGTCAGGCGATCCGCGCGACACAAGGCAAAGGCGTTATGCCCGACGGAACCACACGGTTCAGCATGTTGGATGGCACGCCGATCCTGCACTACATGGGCTGTTCGACCTTTGCCAATCACACGGTGTTGCCCGAAATTGCATTGGCCAAAGTTCGCGAGGACGCACCATTTGACAAGATTTGCTACATCGGATGTGGCGTGACCACGGGGATCGGCGCGGTCATCAACACCGCCAAAGCCGAGATCGGGTGCCGCGCGGTTGTCTTTGGTCTGGGGGGGATCGGTCTCAACGTGATCCAGGGCCTGCGCCTTGCCGGTGCAGATCAGATCGTTGGCGTTGATCTTAATGACGACAAAAAGGCCATGGCCGAGCATTTTGGCATGACGGATTTTGTGAATCCTAAAAACGTGGACGGGGACATGGTTGCCCATCTGGTCGAACTGACCGGAGGTGGCGCAGACTATTCCTTTGACGCGACGGGCAATGTTGAGGTCATGCGCACCGCGCTTGAATGCGCGCACAAAGGTTGGGGCGAAAGTATCATCATTGGCGTGGCCGCCGCCGGTGCAGAGATTTCGACACGTCCGTTCCAATTGGTTACAGGGCGGGTTTGGAAGGGCACGGCCTTTGGTGGGGCCAAGGGGCGCACCGATGTTCCACGCATTGTGGATTGGTACATGGATGGCAAGATCGAAATCGATCCGATGATCACGCATACGCTATCTTTGGATGACATCAACAAAGGGTTCGACCTGATGCATGCGGGCGAAAGCATCCGCAGTGTGGTGGTCTTTTAATTAACTCTAAAGTGTGATGACCCTATTGGCGCGGTCTCTTAATCAGAGGCCGCGCTTTTGAGTTTATTTGGCGAGATGAAGATGACGGTTGCGATACGTTCTTATGAACCGCGTGATGCTGCGGCAGTGTTGGAAATAATTGCGCCGGTGTTTCAGGCCGGAGACACCTATGCCATCGACACGGATATGAGCGCCGAGCAGACGCTGGACTATTGGGCAGGCGGTGAAAAACACGTGTTTGTGGCCGAAGAGGACGGTGTTTTGCTAGGCACCTATTACGTTGTGCGCAACTTCAAGGGTGCGGGTAGCCATGTGTGCAATTGCGGTTACATCACCGCCGCCGCGGCGCGAGGCAAAGGTGTGGCGCGGGCGATGCTTGCCCACAGTCTGGTTACGGCCAAAGATCTTGGGTTTCGCGCGATGCAGTATAATTCCGTCATCGCCACAAACACCCGCGCCATCGACACATGGGAGCGGGCGGGTTTTGATGTGGTTGGGCGTTTGCCCGAGGCATTTAACCACCCCGAGCATGGGTTTGTTGACGCCTTGGTCATGTACCGGATGCTGTGATTTTTAGGTTTTGAGCAGGGTGATGATCCGCTTGACCAGTGAGAAATCCTCAAACACTTTGTTGATCTCGGTGCTAATCCCATCCAAGGGTTCATGCACGCCGGGCATCCGCAGAAACGGACGGCTGCGATCCAGCGCCAAAAGAAAATCGCGCCCATCAAAGGCCGCGCGCATCCCCTTTGGGCCGCCATCGGCGGTTGCGGCAATTTCCATAAGGTTGTCGAGGAAAGCACCCGGCAAATAGTCCAATGCCGCTTGGGCGTCGTCAGCATGCAATTCAAAGTGCCGCTCAAACTCCGGATGGTTGGTTTCAACCCGGGGCATGCCGCGCCCTTTGTTGCCCGAAAACATGCCGGCAAAGGTGTTTCCAACCTTGCCGTAATCACGGGTGATGAGAATACGGGTTGGCGAAGGGCTAGGTAGGTCGATCCGAAACAGCAGCCCTTTGAACACGGTCGAGGTGTTGCTGTCCCCATCTGAGTCAGTTGAGGTTTCGGTTAGCCTTGCCTCAACCATCGCATAGCGCACCCCATCCTGGGTGCCTTCGATCCGGTCTTCGAGGTAATCATCGTCATAGGAGCCAACGAGCTTGAGCTCTTTAAAACGACCAAGGGAGAAGCCTTTTTGAGCGTGGCGATCATATTGCGTGTCCCCCAAAAAATCACAAACCACCGGCATGATCAGATTGTTGACTGTTCCGGAATAGCCTCGGGTGGCTTTGCTCTTGGCCAATCCGGCCACGAATAGCCCGATGGCCAAACTGCCAATCACGGCGAAGAGCTGGTAATCATGGTCGCGAAGTAGGACATAAGCACCGATCGCGAACGCTATCCCAATCCCCATGATCAACCAAAACTTGCGTCGACCAGTGTCATGCATATGTTGGCGCTGGCCTTCGAGCATGTTCAGCTCTGGTTCGATGCGGTCGTAAAAAACTTCGGCGAACCCGGTCTCGATTGGGGATTTTTCGATATAATCCATGGTGGCAATGTCCCTGTCGTCAAAAAATACCTGAAAACCTAGCCGTGGCGGGCCCATCTGTCAGGGCAGAGATTCCTGACCCTAGACCGACACGGCAGAAATGATTGTGCTGACGGTTAGGATGCTGACGGCGGTCGAAACCAATATGGCGGCAGACACACGTTGCGGGGCGACGCCGTAGTGCTGGGCAAGGATAAAGACGTTGCCTGCAACCGGCAAAGCAGCGGCGGAAATTGCAACCGAGGCGGGGTAGGGATCAACCCGGAAAAACATATAGGCCGCGCAGGCGACAAACAGCGGATGCAAGATCAGTTTGGCAAAGCTAAGCCAAGCGGCCACATGAATGCGTTCGGCGGACTTGCTGGCCAAGGATGCGCCAATAGCAAAAAGCGCGCCGGGGGTGGCTGCATTGCCCAAGGTTGTCAGGAAGGAATTCACCACCTCGGGAATCTGCACTCCGGTTGCTGAGACGCATAGCCCAAGCGAGATTGACACAATCATCGGGTTTTTGAGTAAGCCGACACCAACTGTCTTTAGAACGGCCAGCTTGGAACGCCCTTCGCGGGACCCGGTGACAAGAATGACCAATAGCGAGGAAAACACGATCAAATCGATCGACAGGATCAAGATGATCGGGCCGATGGCCTCTTGGCCAAGTAGCAATGCCAACATCGGCACGCCAAGAAAACCGGTGTTGCCAATGGCCCCAACTTGCGCCTCAATCGCCGCCGTGGGCGTGTCGAGGCCGCGCCAAAAGGCGACAAACATCACCACACCGTAAACGAACCCGGTCCCCCACAAATAGGCGGCGGCCAAGCGCGGTTCGAAGATTTCAGAAAGCGACAGGTTGGCGGAAAAGCGGAACAGCATCGCCGAGAGCGCAAAATAGAACACGAATTTGGTCAGATGCGCGGTCGCGACTTCATCAAAGAATTTGCTCCGTGCTGCGCCATAGCCCAACCCGATCAACCCGAAAAACGGCAGTGTTTTGAGCAAAACCTCGATCATATTCGGTTGGTAGCATGCCTGTGCGTCGCGTCAATCGGTGGTGGTGCAGACAAACGTTGACAGCGGCCCCCTTGTGACGATCATGCAGCCACGGTCGAAAGAGTAATGCAATGAAATACGCCCCGTATGAGCGTTTGGTAATGCCCGCCCGGCCCTCTGCCGGGCTTGGGCGCTTGGCTATTGGCATTATTGTCATTGCATTTGTGCATTTCGCTTTAATTCAAGGGGTGTTTGCGGTTCTGCGCGCACTGATGTCCGCCGAAGGATATTTTGATCTTGTGAGCAGCATCCAACGCGCCGACACCGCCACGGCTTTGTTGGCCGTGTTGATTTTGACCGGAAGCATGGGGCTAGGTGCCATCGTCGCGAGCGAAATGGTTCATGGTCGTAGTTTCGCCAGCCTGATTGGGCCGCGAATGGCCATGTTGCGTCAATTCAAGTTGGTCTTGCGTCCTTTGGCTATTTTGCTGGCGATTTCGCTTTTGCTGCTCACTTTGGTCGGTGGGCGGGATCTCTTGCCCGGCGTGCCGTTTGGCACTTGGATGCAACTTTTGCCGCTGACCGTTTTGGCGCTGCTGATCCAAACCGGAGCCGAGGAGCTGGTCTTTCGCGGGTATCTACAATCGCAATTGGCGGCGCGCTTTGGCAATCCGGCCGTTTGGATTTTTGTGCCGTCTCTGATCTTTGCAGTTCTTCACTATCAGCCCGAGGTCTATGGCGAAAACGCCCGATTCTTTGTGATTTGGTCGTTTCTTTTTGGTGTGCTGGCCGCCGATCTAACGGCGCGCACCGGCACGTTAGGCCCGGCCATCGCCATTCATTTTGCCAACAATTTTACCGCGCTGGCACTTGTGTCGCTCAAGGGGGACATGTCCGGCCTTGCGCTATGGCAACTGCCCTATGGCCCCGAAGCCGTGGCCGCCATTCGCGCCCATATGCCGGGGGAATTCCTGTTTTTGGTGATTTATTGGCTTGCGGCCCGTCTGGCCTTGCGCGTGTGATTGCATTTTGTCGCAGTGAGGCTTAAGTCAGGCCAAATCGCCTTTTGGCATAAGACACAATTCGGCAGGGTGCCTCATGAACTGGATCTCCAACTACGTCCGTCCTCGCATCAACTCGATCTTTTCGCGCCGCGAAGTGCCCGAAAACCTTTGGTCGAAATGCGGTGAATGCGGCACCATGTTGTTCCATCGCGAAATCAGCGACAACCTGAATGTCTGCTCAAATTGCGACCACCACATGCACATCACACCGCGTGATCGTTTTCTGGCGCTCTTTGATGGCGGCGTGTTCAACGAAGTCGACGTGCCTGAACCCATCGCCGACCCGCTGCAGTTCAGGGATCAAAAGAAGTATCCCGAACGCATGAAGGCGGCGCAGAAAAAGACCGGCGAAAAAGAAGCGATGCTTGTCGCGACCGGAGACATTGGCCGCACGCCCATTGTGGCCGCAGCACAGGACTTTAGCTTTATGGGCGGGTCGATGGGCATGTATGTCGGCAACGCGATTGTCGCCGGTGCCGAAGAGGCCGCGCGCCTTGGCCGCCCGTTCATCCTGTTTTCCGCCGCTGGTGGCGCACGCATGCAAGAGGGTATTCTTGGCCTGATGCAGATGCCGCGTACGACCGTCGCGTTGCAAATTCTCAAAGAAAAGAACCTGCCTTACATCGTGGTTCTGACCCATCCGACCACGGGGGGCGTGACCGCGTCGTATGCAATGTTGGGTGACGTTCAGATTTCTGAACCCAACGCTTTGATCGGCTTTGCCGGGGCGCGTGTGATTGAACAAACCATCGGCGAAAAACTCCCCGAAGGGTTCCAGCGCGCCGAATACCTTTTGGAACACGGCATGTTGGACCGCGTCACCGATCGCCGTGCCCTGCGCGACGAGTTGATCGTGATTTGCCGCATGTTGATGAAGCAAACGCCGCCCACATGGGGCGATTTGCCGGCCCCCGGTCCCGAAGATCAAATCGAAAATCAGGCCGATAAAAAATGAGCCAAGCCAAGTCGGACATCATTCTGGATCGGATGATGGCACTTCATCCCAAAGTGATGGATTTGGTGTTGGACCGAGTTTGGCGGCTTTTGGCGGCTTTGGATCATCCTGAAAACGATTTGCCACCGGTCATTCATTTGGCCGGGACAAATGGCAAAGGGTCGACACAGGCGATGATCCGCGCTGGGCTTGAGGCGGCGGGCAAACGCGTGCATGCCTATACGTCGCCGCATTTGGCGCGGTTTCATGAACGCATTCGCTTGGCAGGAGAGCTGATTTCCGAAGAGGCCCTGACTGCTATTCTTGATGAATGCTACGCCGCCAATGGTGGTGAACAGATCACCTATTTCGAAATCACGACTTGTGCTGGGCTTTTGGCCATGGCGCGTACCCCTGCTGATTTCACGCTTTTGGAAACCGGGTTGGGCGGGCGTTTGGACGCGACCAATGTGGTGGAAAAGCCCGAGATGACGGTGATCACACCGATCTCGATTGACCATGAGCAGTTTCTTGGAAACACCTTGGCCAAGATCGCCGGTGAAAAAGCAGGCATCATCAAGCGCGGTGTTCCCTGCGTTGTTGGCCCTCAGCCTGACGAGGCGCTTGAGGTGATCGAAGCCCGCGCGCAAGCGCTGGGTGCGCCGCTTATAGCGCATGGTCAGCATTGGCATGTCTACGAAGAGCGTGGCCACTTGATATATCAGGATGAACGCGGGTTGCTTGATCTGCCATTGCCGAACCTACCCGGCGCGCATCAGTATCAAAACGCCGGAGCGGCCTTGGCCGTTTTGCGCCACCTTGATTTCGGTGAGACGGCGTATGAGGGGGCAATGACCGACGCCTATTGGCCTGCTCGCATGCAACGCCTGCGCGAAGGGCCTTTGGTTGAAATTGCACCGGATGTTGAATTGTGGCTAGACGGCGGGCACAACCCGGCAGCGGGCGAAGCCCTAGCCAAGCATTTGGCTGGATTGCCCGAGCGCCCGACCTATCTCATTTGCGGGATGCTCAATACCAAGGATGCGACGGGATACATGCGCCCCTTGGCGGCGCAGGCGCAACAGTTGACGGCGATTTCTATCCCCGGCGAGGCCAACACATTGCCCGCCGACGAAACGGCAAAGATGGCGCGCAGCGTCGGCATGACTGCGGAAACAGCGGATGATGTCACTCAGGCTTTGGCAGATATTGCAGCGTCAAACCCATCTGCACGGGTTCTGATCTGCGGCTCTTTGTACCTTGCGGGGCACGTTCTACGCGAAATCGGCTGAAATATGGCGGTTTCACTGGGAAATGACCCTTGTGTTCGGCCCCTGCATATTGACTGATTCGCACCTCGTGCCCTATATTTTGGAATAAGTATAACAAGTGACGGTCAAAAAACCGTCAGAGGACGAGCAGATGAACCATGGTCTTTTACTGACCGCAGTTGCCGCGATTGCGCTGGCTCTGCCGGTTAGCGCGCAAGACAGCCGTATTTCTGAAGACCGCGACCGGTTTCAGATGACGGTGAATGGTGCGTCTATCTCCATTACCCGGTCGGGCGTTGCCTGCCCCCCTGCCTGTTTGCAGCCCATGCAGGCCGCGCCGGGTGTTGTCACCATTGGCGAACTTGAAATGCTCGATTTCCTTGAGCTGTTTGTCGCGGGGGGCTCTGGCCTTTTGGTCGATACGCGCCTGCCCGAAGGCTACGCCGTTGGCACTATTCCTGGGGCTGTTAACGTCCCATCCGCAACATTGCGTCCTGGCAACCCTTATCGGGATGACTTGTTGAACGCTTTGGGGGTGCGCAACGGTGATTTTTCCGGTGCCTTTGATTTGGTTGTTTTCGGGACTGGCTCGGATGATCCAGAGGCTGCTGAATCTGTGCGCAGCCTACTTGAGGCCGGATATCCGGCAACCAAGCTAAAGTATTACCGCGGTGGCTTGAACGCGTGGGTGGGCCTTGGCCTAAGCACGGCGGCAAGTCGATGAGCGCGAGGAGTGAATTATGATTAGAATGGTTTTGTTGGCTCTCGGATTTGTCGTCGTAACGGTGGCATTGGTCGTGCTACAACCGGGGGCGGGGCGCCGCGCCGCGGACGAACCAATGCCGGAACCTATGGTTACACGCGCCGAACCGGCGCTCACCGCGAGCGAGCCAGTTCCCCAATCTGACACTTTGCTAACTCAGCAAATGCCACCAGCGGTCCTAGCGCCGCAACGTCCTGTTGCGATGGCCCTTCAGCAGGGTGATCTTGACGATCAGTCGCTGCGCAAAATGACGTGGCAAACCCTGTCTAGCTTGAACCACGCCACCGGGCGGGAAAGCGCGCCGGGTCAGCCGGGTAGCCTCTTGCACACGATTGTGCGCCGTTCATTGGATGAAACCCCGGTCGCGACATCAGCGCCTGCGGCGTCGGCTTCTGATATCTATGTTGTTCAAACCGGCGATAGCTTGGTTTCCATTGCCGAAAAGATTTACGGCGACGTCAACATGACCGGGCCTCTTTTCGCCGCCAACCAAGCTATTCTGAGCCGACCAGACGATTTGCGGGCCGGTCAGACGCTGGTTTTGCCTGCGAAATAGACCGCAACCCCTTGTGGTTGTTTACCTGTGCCATTCCTAGCACTTGACGAGCGTACTAAATGTTGACGCCGTTCAGGTGATTCGCCTATAACAAAGGAAATCGCTGAAAGCTGCCACTTTCAAAACGCGGTTCTTTGGGGGAATACACATGGTTTCGCAACGCTTCGCCGGCCAATCCGGCAACGCGCCCAGCCTTTGGGGGCGCGCATGATCCGGCTTATCGCTTTGTCATTTGGCACGGTCACTATGATCGGTGCTGTCCTTTGGGGCTTGGATGATCGATCCGGCACAGGGGACCGAGAGCTGAACGAAGTCAGCCGGTCAGAACCCGCAACCCTTAGCCTGCAGCCTGCTCTGGTGCAGTCGGGTGTTGTTCTGAACCAACCGGTTGCAACTGCTCCGACACCGGTACCCGTTGTTGCAGCCCTTGAAGTTGAAGTTGCGAAAATTCCACCTGTGCGCCCCGTTGCGCGCCCAGCCAATCTACGTCCCGCGCCCGCACCGACACCGGTTATTGTGCCTGTTCCCAAAGCCGCGGCCCCCAAGCCCGCGATCAAGGACGATGCCGTCACGGCCATGAGCTATGGCATCATCGGCGCGTTTCAGGCGCAGGGTGAAATTATGACGGGCAAGCCGATGGCTGCACCGCAATCGGCGGAACGGATCAAGGCCTTGGCCGATGAACAAACCGCTGCTGTCACCGCACCCAAAGCCAATGTGCGCACCTATACGGTTAAAGAGGGTGATAGCCTGCCAGGTATCGCGTTCCGCTTTTACGGCACAACGGTCGCCTACTTGCAAATCCTCAACGCAAACCAAGACGTTTTGGCCAATCCCGGCGATCTAACCGCAGGCATGACCCTGCGCATTCCGGAAACGAATTAAGAGATAATAAACCAGGCAGACAATAGCCAACGAGCAGTCTTCAGGGTCCTTCGGGACCCTGATTTTTTATCTGGCATCCGTTTTGGCGCTATTTGGCAAAGGCTTTGGCACCCCAGTCCGCACTTTGCATTTCGCGCAACCGGCTGGCGGTGCGTTCGAATTCAAAGCTTCCCGACCCTTCGACATAGAGCATCTCGGGGCGTGCGGCGGCAGAAGCAATCAGGCAAACGCCGCCTTCGTACAAAGCATCAATCAAGGTCACAAAACGCTTGGCCTCGTTGAAATTACGACGACTTAGTTGCGGAATGTCTTCGATGATTAGAACCCGGACGTTTTCCGCCAATTTTAGGTAGTCACCCGGGCCTAGCATTTTGCCACAGAGATCAAAAAACGGCGCACGGGCAACGCCGTTGTGATATCGCGGAAGCTCAACTTCGCGCCCCTTCACATGCAGCGTTAGCGGTTCTTCAAGCCCATGGGTCAACTCTTCCCAAAGCGTGTCAATGTCGGCCCGTGAAGCCGCATTCGCAGGGGTGAAATAGACCTGAGCCCCTTGGAGCCGATCCTGACGATGGTCCTTTTCAGAGATCAGTTCCTTGACCACCATTTTGTCTTTGAGCTGTTCAATGAACGGCAAGAACAGCTGACGGTTCAGCCCGTCTTTATAAAGGTCATCGGGAATGCGGTTTGAGGTGGTTACAACCACACAGCCAGCTGCGAACAGTTGTTCGAACAAGCGCCCAACAATCATGGCATCGGTGATGTCGGTGATCTGCATTTCGTCAAAGGCCAAAACACGAACCGCATCGCTAACCGCCTTGGCAACGGGTTTGATTGGATCTTCGACGCCGTCTGAGCGCAGACGGTGCATTTCGGTGTGAATTTCCTGCATGAAAGCGTGGAAATGCACCCGGCGCGCCGGGACATCTAGCGCATCGACAAACAAATCCATCAACATGGACTTGCCGCGCCCAACACCACCCCAAAGGTACAAGCCTTTTGGCGGCTCCGGTGCTTTTCGGAAAAATCCGCGTTTGACGGGTTTGGCCAATTCGTCACGAATGCGTTCCAACTCGGGCAAGGCCGCGAGCTGCGCGTCGTCGCTTTTGAGGGTGCCAGCGGCTACGCGGGCGTCGTAAATATCATGTAGGCTCGTCATAGGGCGGGCTTATCCAAAGTTGCGCCCAAAGTGTAGAGGACAAAGACGCATAAAATATCCTTATGCGATGCATGAAATAATTCGATTTGACCAGATTCCATCTGTTCTGCATCTTGCGTCGGCTAGAGGAGCGACAATGATGCAAACCCGTACCCCATTATTTACCCCCGTCCTTTTGGTAGGGTGCGTCATCATCCTTGTGTCCTTTGCGGTCCGAGCTAGCTTTGGCGTTTTCCAGATTCCTATCGCTGAGGAATTCGGGTGGATGCGGGCCGAGTTCAGCCTTGCCATCGCCATTCAAAACCTTGCTTGGGGGATCGGACAACCGTTCTTTGGCGCGATTGCGGAAAAGGTTGGGGACCGCAAAGCCATCATTTTAGGTGCGGTGATCTATGCCGCCGGGTTGGTGTTGTCGAGCGCGGCTGTAACGCCAGAAGCCCACCAAATGTATGAAATTCTTGTTGGCTTTGGCATCGCAGGAACAGGTTTTGGCGTGATCCTAGCGGTTGTTGGGCGCGCCAGTAGCGATGAAAACCGCTCCATGAGCCTTGCCATCGCAACGGCGGCGGGTAGCGCGGGCCAGATTTTCGGCGCGCCGGTCGCGGAATGGCTTTTGAGCGCTATGCCGTGGCAGCAAGTTTTCCTCGTTTTTGCCGCTGCGATCCTGTCGGTGCTGCTGTTGCTGCCGCTTATGCGCGCCCCTGCGGCCAGCAAACAAGAATTGCAAGAAAGCATGGGGGCCATACTGGGCAAAGCGGTGCGCGATCCGTCCTTTACCTTGATCTTTCTGGGCTTTTTCAGCTGCGGCTATCAGCTGGCCTTTGTCACAGCGCACTTTCCCGCCTTTGTTCGCGAAATGTGTGGCCCGATTATGGCGGGCGGCCTGTTGGACAGCATTGGCATTTCCACGACCTCCATGCTTGGGGCGGTCTCGCTTTCGTTTATCGGCGTGTTCAATATCATTGGCACGTTGTCGGCTGGCTGGCTTGGCAATCGCTATTCCAAGAAATACCTGCTGGCCGGGATCTACACCCTGCGTACCATTGTTGCCGCGGTCTTCATCCTCATGCCAATCACCCCAACAAGCGTCATCATCTTTTCGGCGGCTATGGGAGCGTTGTGGCTGGCAACGGTTCCGTTGACATCGGGGTTGGTCGCGCATCTGTATGGGCTGCGCTACATGGGCACCCTCTATGGTATCGTTTTCCTGTCTCACCAGATTGGCGGGTTCTTGGGCGTTTGGCTGGGCGGTCGGATGTACGACATCTATGGCGACTACACCTTGGTTTGGTGGATTGGGGTTGGCGTTGGGGCGTTTAGCGCGCTGGTTCACCTTCCGATCAAAGAGAACCGAGAGCCAACCGCGCAACCGGCCTAGTAGCCATCCGCCAGCGCGTCGGCGATTTCAACGGCGTGGGTATGGGGTAACCCATGCCCGGCCCCGTCAATCACAACCTGACGGGCGTTGCGGTTCCACTGAGTAAGTGTCCCCAAGGCCCGTAACGGAATAACAGTATCTTCCCGTCCCCAGATCGCTGTTACCGGCACGTTGGTTTGGGCCAACTTGCGGTGTGTTGCCTCTTGCTTGTGACGAAGCGTGCCACGCAGAGACGATAGAACCGAGCCAACAAACCCACGTGTTCCAAGCTCGGCCAATTGTTCGTCCAAAATGCTGACCGCTTTGGTGCCGCTTTCGGCGTCGCGTTTTAGGCTGTCGCTCATGTGGCGGGGATAGATCAGGTGAAAGGCCCAATCCCCGAGTAAAGGCGTCGCCATGGCCCAGCGTGTGGGACGGTCTGCAACCGATGTCATGCCCGCTGGGGCCAACAAAATCACCTCGCGAAACCGGTGTGGGTTTTGCGCGGCGAGGTGTGTGGCGATCACGCCACCCATCGAATAGCCAATGAGCGTGATGTCATTGGCAATGTCTTGATTGGCCATCAGCTCATTAAATTGCTTGGCGAAAAAATCTGGGGTCTGGCGGGCTTTGGGAGTTGATGAAGAACCACGCCCATAGAGGTCATAGGTCAACACTCGATAGCCCATCAAAACCAACTCTTGTGCCAACTCGTCAAACACGACTGATGGTGTGGACAAGCCATGTACACAAACCGCGACGGGGGCACCGGGATCGCCATACCATCGGTAGCGCGTCGCCCCCTGCGACAGTTGCGCCATAGGGGTGGCTTTGGGTTTGGGTTGGCGTTTTAGCTCTCGGTAAACCGGCAGGGCTCCGGCGCTAAACAAACCTGCGGCAACGACCAACCAAACAAACATCATACGGCGTTCCAACTATCCAGAATATAGCGGCTCACCATCAGGTCGAGATGCGCCCCGCCACCGTTTTTAAACAGAGTGATTTCGTCATCACTGGTTCGCTTAAAACCGTCGATATTGTAGTAATCTGCCAACACTTGATCGCGTGTGATCGCCCCCGTTGATAGCGGAGTTTTCAACTCGCCGATATGCTCGATCGTGGTGTCAAAGCTATCAACAAAAATGCGGGCGCGTTGCAATGCGCTATCATCGGCCTCACGCATATCTGGGCGATAGGCCCCAATTAAATCCAAATGCGTCCCGGGTTGGAGCCATTCACCGCGAATAAAAGGTTCTGACGCCATGGTGGCCGATGTCACAATGTCCGCCTCACCAATCGCGGTTTCAAGATCGGGTGCCCAATCCAGCCCCAGATCATCGGCCATCGCTTTACCCGAACCTTCGGAGCGGTTCCAAAGCATGAAAGACGCCTGCGGGAAGGCGGCAGAATAGGCGGCGTGCAGGGACCGGCCAACGGTCCCCGCCCCAACGATCAAGATGCGCTTGCTATTGGGGCGCGCCAGTTTGCGGGCCGCCAAAAGGCTATCTCCGGCGGTTTTCCATTTGGTCACCAGATGGAAATCGACCACGGCCTCAAGGCCCCCATGGCTATCGGAAAACAAGTTCACCGCACCATTGACCATTGGGTCGCCCTTGGCGGGATTGCCCGGAAAGATCGTTGCCGCCTTGACCGCCAACCCCAACCCATCAATCCACGCCGACCGGTTTAGCAAAGTGTCTTTGCCCCGGTACAAAAGCGTATCGGTTATCTCGGCTTTGGGAAGGGTGTGCCCGGCTTCAAGTGCGTCGGTCAAGGCGATCCAATTTAGCTTGGCTTCACCTTCGGCAAAGGGGATGAAGGTGATCATGTGGCTTGCTCCGGTGTCAAAAGCCCCTTGGCGACAAGACAATCGGCCCAACCTTGGGGCCCGTCGAAATGATGCACTTGCCATCCACGCGCTAGGGCGGCATTGATATTGTCGATCCGATCATCGGTGAACAACAACGCGGCGGGATCAAGACCACAGTCATCCTCGACCATTTCGTAAATACGTGCCTCGGGTTTGATCACTCCCATGTGCCCCGAGACATAGGCGTGATCGAATTCGTTGAGGAACTCATAGACCGGTGTCGCAATGGCCCATGTGCCGATGCCGAAATTGGTCAGCGCCAGAACCTTGATCCCTTGGGCGCGCAACTGACGCAAAAGGCGGACCGATTGCGGGATGGCGGGTTTGGCCAGTTCCAACCAATCATCGTGCCACATGCGAATTTCATCGCGAAACTCAGGGTATTCTTCGGCGGTAGCATAGATCGTGTCACGAAAATCCGCACCGCGATCGACCTGATCATTCATGCCATGCAAATCGACGGCGGCAAACATGGCGCGGCGGCGTTCTTCGCCAACTTTGGCATCGTAATACCGTTCGGGCTGCCATTCGATCAACACGTTGCCAATGTCGAAAATCACTGCTTCGGGTTTCATATCCCTGCCTCTTTCTTTGCCGCCCTGAGCGCACGTTCCAACGCATCCAAGAAGCGTGAACGATCCGCCTTGGAAAAGCTTTTGCCGCCGCCCTGACGGAACGGATCGGCGGAGCGCAGATCAGCCATCAGGTCACGCATCGCAAGCTGTTGCCCGATATTGGCCTGGGTCAGAGAGGAGCCATCGTGGCGCAAAACCTGTGCACCAGCCTCCACACATTTCGCCGCCAAGGGCATGTCGGACGTCACCACAACGTCGCCCTTTCCGGCGCGTTCGGCGATCCACATATCGGCCACATCCGGGCCATCGGGGACGATCACCGTTTCAACCAACGGATTGGCAGGCGGGCGCAATCCACCATTTGATACCAGCTTCATCGGGACCTTGTGGCGGGTGGTCACCCGCTCGGCCTCGGCTTTGACCGGGCAGGCGTCAGCATCAATATATAGGGTTGTTTGGGTCATCAATTTATCCGGTAACGCGGCCACGCCCAAGGACACATGCCGCGCTATGCAAGGTTGGTTTCTATGTCAGGCGTATAGGGCATTCGAATGAAAGGCCACGTGATCTTCCATGAAGGTCGAGACAAAGAAGTAGCTGTGATCATAGCCCTTTTGCATCCGAAAGGTGCCGTCCTGACGTTTGGCCGCCATAGCCGCGCTTAGGGCTTCGGGTTTGAGCAGGTCTAGGAATTGGTCATCCCCCCCTTGATCAATCAGGACCGGGCCGTCAAAGCCGGTTTCCTGCATCAAAAGCGTGGCGTCATGGCCGGCCCATGTTGTTTCATCGGTGCCCAAATAGGCGGCCAACTGTTTGCGTCCCCAATCACTGGCGGTGGGGTGGGCAATTGGCGCAAAGGCCGACACCGATCTGAAACGACCGGGCAAGGACATCGCAAGGGTGAGCGCGCCATGCCCGCCCATGGAGTGGCCGGTGATCGATTGACGCTCTAGATCGACGGCGAAGTTTTCTCCGAGGAGGGCTGGCAGCTCATCCGCGATGTAGTCCCACATGCGGAAATGCGGGACCCATGGGGTTTCGGTTGCATTGACGTAAAATCCGGCCCCTTGGCCAAGGTCATAGGCCTCGTCATTGGCCACATCATCGCCGCGCGGCGATGTATCCGGAAAAACCAGTGCGATGCCTTCTTCAGCGGCCCAAGCCTGAGCCCCGGCTTTGACCATAGCGTTTTCGTGGGTACAGGTCAGACCGGACAAGTACCAGAGCACCGGGACTTCGCCGAACTGCGCCGCGTCAGGCAGGAATAGGCCAAAGGTCATGTCACATGCACATGCCTTGGACGCATGGCTATAGACACCCTGCACCCCACCAAAACAGCGATTTTCCGAAACGACCTTCATGCATGTTCTCCAAGGCAAGTTGCGGCCTCAAACAGGGGCCGCTTATGCGCCGTAACGTGCCATGAAGGTCTCGACAGCGCCATCCACAATTCGCGCAATTTCATCGTCGCTAAAGGTGGTTTGGATGCCGAACATCAATTTGGGATGAAGATCCGCTTTGCACAATTCGGCAAACTGATCCGCCGCAAGAGCCATATCCTCGATCTGCAATTCACCGCGATCACGTGCGGCGCTTAAGTATTCGATGGTGGCATGGCGCATGATCATCGGCCCGCTGTGATAAAACTCACGGCCAATGTCGGGAAAACGATCCGCCTCTGCGACACAGATTCGAAACATGCGTTGGCCCATGTCGGAATAGATGAATCGCAAAAAAGTTTGACCGGCCATGGTCAGAACCTGCCGAGGCGGTGCCGTCAGGTCCATACTTGTCAACGCGTCTGATGCTTGCGCACGACATTGCGCCGAGGCAACCTCCATAAACAAAAGGCGTTTATCGGGAAAGTAGCTATAAAGCGTGGCCTTTGAAACACCTGCTTCTTTGGCGATGTCGTCAACGCTGGCCCCCTCGAACCCGTCGCGCAAAAACACTTCGCGCGCGCCATCGAGCACCTGATCAAATTTGCGTCCCTTACGAACGCCAGTATCAGCAGTCATGTTTTTTCCCCGAAATCACCGCCCCTTTATAGCGGCGGTGATTCGTTCGCGGCAAGGAACCAAGCGTCACTCGCAAACAATATCGCCCGACGCGAGGTTCGAGCACCCCTGAGTTACGTCACCAGTGGGGGCGGGAAATGTCAAATCGGGCAGAGAAAAGGTTGGCAAAGCCATGGCAGCTGCGCCGGTTGAAAGAACCAGGAGGGCGGCAAGAGCTACGGAGCGCATCGTTTTAGATCCTTCTAAACTGTTTCGTTTAGATAACTAAACCAATCGGTTCAGTTTGCAAGTGAAAACTGAACTAAAGCGTTTAGTTTTCTGCATTGCGGCTATGAAATTTTCGCCTACATTAGACTCATTCTAACTTGGAGAGCCATGGATGCGCTTTTTGACCCACCGACGCGGCTTTGATGATTTGTCCGAGCAAGAAATTCTCGCGCTAGCGATTTCGTCCGAAGAAGACGACGCACGTATTTATCGGAGTTACGCAGAGCGATTGCGCAGTGAATACCCGGAAACCGCCAGCGTGTTTGATGGTATGGCCACCGAAGAAGACACACATCGTGCATCGTTGATTGGTTTACATCAAAAACGGTTTGGCGATGTCATCCCCCTTATTCGGCGTGAACATGTTGCGGGCTACTACGCGCGCCGCCCGGTTTGGCTTGTTGAAAACCTGTCGCTTGAAAAAATTCGCGAAGAAGCCGCCGCGATGGAGCGAGACGCCGAACGGTTCTACCTTTCTGCTGCGCAACGGAGCAGTGATGCCGGAACCCGCAAGTTGCTTGGTGATTTGGCGGCGGCAGAGGCCGGGCACCAAAACGCGGCAGAAAACATGACATCGGGTCTATCCGACGAGGCGTTGGACGACGAAGAAGCGACTGAAAAACGTCAATTCTTGCTCACTTGGGTCCAACCGGGATTGGCCGGGTTGATGGATGGGTCGGTGTCGACCCTTGCCCCGATTTTTGCCACCGCATTTGCAACACAAGACACTTGGACGACCTTTTTGGTAGGTCTCGCGGCCTCGGTTGGGGCCGGGATTTCGATGGGCTTTACCGAAGCGGCGTCGGATGATGGGCAATTGTCCGGACGTGGGTCGCCATGGAAACGCGGATTTGCCTCTGGCATCATGACCACGCTTGGCGGGCTTGGGCACGCTTTGCCCTATCTCATCCCGGATTTCTGGACCGCGACGACTTTGGCGTTGATCATTGTTTTTGTCGAACTTTGGGCGATTGCTTGGATCCAGAACAAGTTCATGGACACCCCGTTTTGGCGCGCAACCTTCCAAGTTGTGGTCGGCGGAGCGCTTGTGTTTGCCGCCGGGGCGCTGATCGGATCGGGCTAGTCGGTTTCCCCGGTTAGCAACCCGGGGAGCTTGTCTGCGATTACATCCCACACCAAACGAATGCGCGGGTTGGTGCGCAGCTCTCTGTGCGCGACCAACCAAACGGGGTATTCAAATTTCGGCTCATCCGGCAGAACTCGGTACAAATCCGGGTCGGCGTCACCCATGGCACAAGGGCCGACACCAATGCCAACCCCCTGTTTTGCCAACATCCAATGCGCATAGTGGGACGCGGTGTTGGTTTTGAAATTGGCCTCGGTCACTGGGATACCAAATTCCCGAAACGGGGTGATGATGTCATCGTTTTCACCCAAGCCGATGAACTCGGCCCGCCCGAGATCGCCAAGGCCAGAGAACGGGCCGAGCCGGTCCAAATATGCGCGAGACGCAAAAAAAGTTCCGGTATCGGTTGCTATCAGTTTACCAAATAGGTCCGGGTCCTCGGGGCGGGCATTTCGGATGGCAATATCCGCCTCGCGGCGACGTAAATCGCTGACCAAATTTGACGAAACTATATTGATTTTGATACCGGGCGCCTGGACGCGCAAATGTTCAATGATTGGCGGCAGCACCCAGACCGAATAGAGTTCGGTGGCCGAGATGCTAACAGTGCCCTCAAGCTCTTCGGACTGACCGCTGGCTACTAGGGAAATCTCAAGCGCTGCGTCGCCCATCGCCTTGGCATGGGTCAGCAATTCATGCCCGGCTTGGGTCAGCTCAAGCCCACGTCCAACCCGTTCAAACAGGGTCACGCCCAGCTCTTCTTCAAGTCCGGCGACCTGGCGGCCCAACGTGGGTTGCGCCATACCAAGGGCACGCGCCGCCGCCGAAAGCGAGCCTTCCTCGGCGGTGACCAAAAAAGCCCGCGCTCTGTTCCAATCGAAATTCACTGATCGCCAATCCATAGGCTAAGGCATAAATCAGCCGCGCCAACAGTCAATGACAAACGCAAATGGCCCCGGCGGAGGAGATGCCGGGGCCATCGAAACACAGACTGAAAAGGGGGTTAGTTTACCGCCTGTGCGTCAACCACATCCTGTTCGGTCGACGCCGATTCAGGTTTGGAAATGGCGATACGGCGCGGTTTTAGCGCCTCGGGGATTTCACGGGCCAGATCAATGTGAAGCATCCCGTCCGAATGAGAGGCCCCGACAACGCGCACGTGATCGGCAAGGTGGAAACTCCGCTCAAACGCGCGGGTAGCAATGCCACGATGCAGGTAGGTCTTACCCTTGTTCCCGTCCGCTTTTCGCCCGGTCACAACCAAAGACTGTTCTTTGACGTCAATGGTCAAATCCTGATCCGAAAACCCGGCGACGGCCAAGGAAATGCGATAGGCATCGTCCGATGTTTTTTCAATGTTATAAGGGGGGTAACCCTGTTGCGGGGCATCATTTTCCAGCACTCGGTCCATCATGTCTGCAATCTGGTCAAAGCCAATAGATGCACGGTGCAGGGGGGCAAAATCAAAATGTCGCATGGAATCCTCCGTTGAGCGATCCTTGTTGAAACCTTCCCATTTGGGACAGGCATTTGTTCGATCTCAGGGCCCAGCGTTAGGCACCCTGATGACACTGAGATGGGGAGAGGAAAATCGGGTTTCAAGCCCTAGGGTTTGACAAACCGTGCGCCGCCAGCGTCGCGTTGTCCGATGGTTATTCGTTTGGCACCTTTGCCCGGTTTGAGGCGTGAGGCATCATTTCGCAACTTGGCCATTAGCGTGGTAACCAATTCAGATGCAGGAGCCGCAAACGCGATTTTTTGGCCATTCCGGCCTTTTCCGCCGGCTGATACCACTGCTAAAATTCGTGACCGCCCGCCATCACGGACAAAGACCGGTGCGCCAGAGGAGCCGGAGGTTGTGTTGCAATCCATTCCAAGAACGCCGCCAACATAGACTTGGACGATATTGCACTTGGCCTCTCGGGACAGAACTTCGTCGCGGCCTTTGCCATAGGAAACAACACTGACGGTGGTGCCGAGCGGAACTTCGTCTTGAATTTTGAAAGGGTCGGCTTCGGAGCTGACAATCTTGTAGTCAAGTTTGAGCAAAGCCACGTCATGGGACATCAGGTCTGTTGTTACGCGACCGTCTTTTCCATGTTTGTAGCCAGGAGCGACAACCCATTTGGTCACTTTGCGGACGGCAATGGCCTTGCCGTGGTGATACCCTGCCTTGAAATGGAGTTCGCTGGCAGGAATAGGGCGGCCCGATCGCCTGTGAACACAGTGTCCAGCTGTTAAAACCACATCGCGGGCAATCAAAGTGCCGGTGCAATACCCCCGACCGTTATCAACCCGACCAACTGCTTCCCAGCCCAACAATTCACCGCGGCGATCCATGACGTCAAAGGCGAGGGCGGAATGAACACATGCAAACAAAACCACTGCAATCGTTAAAAAATATTTCATGGCTTAATAAATTTAGCTCCTGTTTCGCGGCGGCTTCCGGCGGCCATAGTCGATAGGCCGACCCCCTTTTCTCCCGCGTTTTCCAATTCAATAATCAATGTGTCGAGCAATCCGTTCAAAGGCGCAGCAAGAGACACGGGTTGTCCGTTGGCCTGCGCCTTGGCAGAAACGACGGACACGATGCGCGGCGTTCCTTCGGCATCAAACGAAAACACAGGGGACCCCGAAGCCCCGAAATCAACCGCGCAGGACAGCACCAACATACCATCCTGTTGCGCCATCACTTGACACAACTCCTGCAATGAGGGCGCTTCGGATCGGTCATGTGCATAAGAAACAACGCCAACGCGCGCGCCTTGATTGGGGCGGATGTCGGTTTCAAACGGATCAATCGTTGTATTTCGAATAGGATGTTGTAGCTCGATTAGCGCTAGATCGTTGCGCACGCGCGTGGTGTTGGACGAAGCCGCAAAGTCATATTCAGGGAGCGGGACCGCCTTGCGTACCCGGCGATAGGCCGCCGCGCGCCCGTTGCGCCAACCGGCCAGAAACTGGATTTCCTCAACCGGAACGCGGGTGCCTTCGACAGGGTCAAACAAACAATGAGCGGCGGTCAGAACCAATTCCGGGGCAATCAACGCACCTGTGCAAAAGGCTTGCCCCGAAATTTCAAGGCGCCCGACGGCCTCCCATTTGCGGCCGTCTTGGTTGCTATTCAGCGAAAAAAGCCCCTGTGCCAAAGCACAGTTGCCCCATAAAATCAGACAGATCGCAAATATCGCGCGCACAGATCAATCCCGTTTTGCCACTGGGTATCCAAAGGATGCGGCAAAATTAGGGCAAAATGATCAATTCACCGAGCAACGTTTTCCGAATTCGAGATTTTCGCCCGAACGGTGGTGCAATTAGGCAAGCGCCGGTGGTTTTGGCCCGCCAGTCGCCCAGTCCAACAGCTCAACAGTGTGGACAATTGGCGTGTTCGTGCCCGATCCAATTTGCATCATACACCCGATATTGCCCGCCGCGATGACATCGGGCTTCTTGGCTTCGAGGGTTTTCACTTTGCGTTCCTTGAGTTGCCCGGAAATTTCAGGCTGCATAAGGTTATAGGTGCCCGCCGATCCGCAGCAAAGATGACTATCAGCCGGTTCAACGACCTCAAACCCCACGCGCTTCAAGAGGTCTTTGGGGTAGGTTTTGATCTGTTGCCCATGCTGCAAGGAACACGCCGCGTGATAGGCAACGCGGAGGCCTTTGGCGGACCCTTCGGGCAAGTCCAGTTTCATGAGGACTTCGCTGATATCCATGGTGATATCGGACACCGCTTTGGCCCCATCGGCAAGGTTGTCATTGCGGAACATATAGCCGTAATCCTTAACCGTCGTGCCACATCCGCTGGTGTTGATAACAATTGCATCTAGCCCGTCCCTGGACATTTCTGCGCCCCAAGCGGTGATGTTTTTGGCGGCGGCGGCGTGGCTTTGGTCGTCTTTCCCCATGTGGTGGGTCAACGCGCCACAACATCCGGCCCCTTTGGCGACCACCACCTCACACCCCAACCGGGTCAGGAGGCGAATGGTGGCATCATTGATATCGGTATTCAGCGCCTTTTGCGCACATCCCGTCATCAAGGCCACGCGCATTTTGCGCGAGGTTTTTGCGGCAAAGCTTTGCGGATCGTCATTGCGGCTTACTGGTGGAATGGATTTGGGAGCCATAGCGAGCATGGCTTTCAACCGAGCATCGGGCATCAAGAATGCAAAGGGACGACCGATTTTGGCCCCTAATAGTGCAAGGCGAAACCGGGTCGGATGTGGCAGGATTTTCGCCAATACCCAGCGCAGCATGCGATCAGACAGCGGGCGTTTATAGGTCTTTTCGATGTAAGACCGCGCGTGATCAACCAAATGCATATAGTGCACACCGGATGGACAGGTCGTCATACAGGCAAGGCAGCTTAGGCAACGATCAATGTGTTGGACGGTCTTTTCATCCGGCACCCGCTCATTTTCCAACATGTCTTTGATGAGGTATACCCGACCGCGCGGACTATCCAACTCATCCCCCAGCACCTGATAAGTGGGGCAGGTGGCGGTGCAAAACCCGCAATGCACACAGCTGCGCAAAATCTCATTGGCACGCGCCGTGGCGGGGTCTTTCAACTGCTCGTCGGTAAAGGTCGTTTGCATATCAGGCCATCATTTGCGCCGTGGCCAATCCGAACCAAGGCAGAGTGGTTGCCAAAATGGCGGTAAGGGTGATGCCGCGTCGAACGCGCGGATGATCAATACGGTGCAGCAATGCCAATCCAACCATGCTAACCCCCAACACCCAAGCCAGCCACATGGCGGCCAAGGCTTCGACCGCCCCGTTGGCGGAGGAGGTTTGAAAATGATGGGCGGCCCAAATCGCGGCAACCAAGGCCACGCCTATTGTCGCCATTGTTCGCAAGCCAGCCGGTAGGCGCAATAAAACAGCGCATAGAACCGGCCCAACGCCAAAAGTGACACCAAAGGCGACGAGCGAGTTGAGTTCCATCAGTCCATGATCCCGGAGTTCAGTATTCCCTTGGGGTCAAACTTGGCGCGTAAAGATTTGGAAAGCGTTGCCAGCGCTGCCGGTTCTGGATGAAATGTCGGGGGTGTTGCCCCGGATTTTGACGCGCGGACCAAGGTCGCGTGGCCGCCGAAATCTCCCAAACGCTTGCGGGCATCGCTTCCTTCGCCCATCAAGGCCCAGATCAAGCCGCCGCCCCAATCGTACAAGAGCGACGTGGCCTTTAGCCGGTGCGCCAATTCTGGCGCGTCCGATGGTTTGCACGAAATGCGCCAAACGTCGCCGGGCTTGTCCTGCATCAACGCGACATCACGGACCCAACGCCAGCCGTCTTTCAACCGGTCCGGTGATCGCTCAATCGCAACATCCTTGTCGGAGAACATTTTGCGGAGCTCTTCGGCCCGATAGCTGACAGAGCCTTCAAACCCTTCGATCCGCAACATGGTGACCGGATGGCCATCTATTCCGGCGGGGGCGTGCGCGGCCCCGGTGATTTCATAGGGCGACCCCAAGGCGCGTGACATGGCGGTCACCGCCTCACTATCGCTTAACCCATTGATCAAAATGCAGGCTGCCGTTTCCGGCAAAGGCTGGGTTTTCAAGCTGACCTCGGTCAGCACGCCAAGGGTGCCCCAACTTCCGCTCAACAATTTGACCAGATCATAACCGGTGACGTTTTTCATCACCCGGCCGCCATTTTTCAAAACGGTTCCGGTGCCATCAACAAACCGCGTGCCAAGGGTGAAATCACGGCAGGCCCCGGCTTGAATTCGCCGCGGTCCACTGCTGTTGCTCGCTACCACGCCACCGATGGTGGATTGCCCCGTTGTACCCAATAACCCACGCAAATCCTGTGGTTCAAAAGCCAATCGTTGCCGCTCAGGGAGCAAGGCCGCCTCGATCTCGGCTAAGGGGGTCCCGGCCTGCGCCACCAAGGTCAGCGCACCGGGTTCGTAAAGAGAAATACCCGAAATTCCGGTGGTTTCCAGCGTTGTGGCGGCGTTAATCCGACCGATTGACCGGGTGCCGCCACCTTGAATGTGCAACGGCCCTTGGGCGGAGGAAATGCACTCTGCCAGCTCGGCTTCTGTTTGTGGGGACAGTGTCTTCATCTTGCCAAATAAACTCCGGGGTGAATGCGCCTTGGTGCAATGGGGCTGGCCCCTTACTCTGCTGCGATTTTGCCTGTGCGACGGGTTTCAGACGACGCCAAAGGAAAAACCTTGGCCGGATTCAGCAACCATTTTGGATCAAACACATCTTTGACCGCCATCTGCACTTCCAAATCCTCGGGGGTAAACTGATCAACCATCAGATCACGTTTTTCGATGCCAACCCCGTGCTCCCCGGTGAGGCATCCACCGACCTCGACACATAGCTTAAGCACCTCGGCCCCCATCTGCTCACAGAGTTCAAGGTCGCCGGGTTTGTTGGCGTCAAACATGATCAAAGGGTGCATATTGCCATCCCCTGCGTGAAATACATTGCCAACACGCAAGCCATATTTGGTCGACAGCTCGGAAATGCCATTCAGAACGCGGGGCAGTTCGGAGACCGGGATCGTGCCATCCAAACACATGTAATCCGCGACCTGGCCGACCGCGCCAAAGGCCGATTTGCGGCCAAGCCATATGCGGGTGGCATCGTCGCTATCTTGCGCCTCGCGGAGCTCAACCGGGTTGTGGCGGCGCGCGATGTCCAAGATCTTGGTCAGCTGTTCATCAATCTCCGCGTCTGACCCTTCGACTTCGACGATCAAAAGCGCTTCGCATTCGGGATACCCCGCCTTGGCAAAATTTTCGGCAATTTCCAGAATAGGGCGATCCATGAACTCAATGGCAACCGGCAATACACCGGCTTTGATAATGTCGCTGACGCATTCCCCGGCGACTTCATTGCTGTCAAAGGCCATCAAGACCGGACGTGCGCCTTCGGGTTTGCGCAAAATGCGCAATGTGGCTTCGGTCACAACGCCCAACTGTCCTTCGGACCCACAGATGAGCCCCAAAAGGTCTAGGCCGCCGGCATCAAGATGCGCGCCACCAATTTCCACCACTGTGCCATCCATTTGAACCATGGTCACACCCAGAAGATTGTTGGTGGTTACCCCATATTTCAAACAATGCGCCCCGCCTGAGTTCATCGCAATGTTGCCTGCAATGGCACAGGCCAACTGCGACGACGGGTCAGGGGCGTAAAAGAAATCGTTTTCTTCGACCGCTCCGGTCACCGACAGGTTGGTTCGCCCGGTCTGCACCCGGATAAACCGGTTGTCGTAGTCGGTTTCCAGAACCTCGTTCATGCGCGCCACGCCCAAGATGACGCAATCCGCGGTTGGAAGCGCGCCACCGGCGAGCGACGTGCCGGACCCACGTGGCACAACGGGCACCCCTTCGGCATGGCAGACCTTCAACACGGCGCTGACTTCTTCGGTGTTGGCGGGAAGCACGGCGACCAAAGGTGGACAGCGATAGGCCGTCAACGCGTCGCATTCATAGGCGCGTGTTTCTGCCTCATCCGAGATGACCGCCCCTTGCGGTAGAACGGCCTGCAATTGGGCAACGATCCGCGCCTTTCGGGCCAATACGCTGGCATCGGGTCTCGGCATTTGCATAGGGCACCTCACAGTAATTGGTAAACTAATATAACCAAAATTCAGAAATAGCGAGCATAATTTTGAGAGGCAGGCAGTCTCGCCTTGCACTTTGTCACCGAGATAGGTCATTTGCAGCTATGGAATGGGTGAAAATCATACACTTGCTATGCGTCATGGGATGGATGACCTCCATCTTTGCCGTGCCGCGCGCGCTGATCTATTGGAAGCGTGAATGGGACCGATTGGGTGAATTTGGCCCCCTTGGGGACTTGACGATCCGGCTCTATCGATTTTCCGCCGGGCTTGGGGTGATCGCCTTGATCACCGGGCTTTGGATGGCGCACGATTTGGGATGGCCCGCTTGGGTGCATCTGAAATTGACGTTGGTGGCGGCACTGGCCGCGCATTATGTCTGGACTGGGCGGCTGGTTCTGCGCGCCCGCAAAGGCGTGTTCACCGAATCCGAAATGTTCCTGCGTATCTTTAACGAGGTGAGCGTCTTCGGGGCCATCGCCATTCTCTGGGCCGTTGTGGTCAAACCCTTCTAGATGGGCTGGGACACGGTCATTGCCGCTTTGACGCCGCTTGATCTTGCTGCGGTTGGTGTGTTTTTGGTGTTTTGGTTGGGGATCAGCCACATCATCGAACACCCGCCCAAGCGCCGCCCCTCCACGTCGCAGCTGATGGCGGAATATCGTCGCATTTGGATGCGCGAATTCGTGACCCGCGAACCGCGCATTTTTGACAGCCAGATCGTTGCGAGCCTTCGTCAAGGAACCGCGTTTTTTGCCTCGGCCAGTATGATCGCTATTGGCGGTGGGCTTGCTTTGTTGGGAAATGCCGATCAGCTGCGCGGCGTAGCGCAGGATTTGACCGCAAGTGCCGATCCTGTGGTGGTGTGGGAGCTCAAGCTCATTCTGATGCTGATCATGGCGGCGAATGCCTTTTTGAAATTTGTCTGGTCACACCGGTTGTTTGGATACTGCTCAGTTTTGATGGCGGCGGTGCCGAATGACGCGTCGGACCCCGTTGCGATGCCGCGCGCCATGAAAGCTGCCGAAGTCAATATAACCGCGGCCCGCGCCTATAATCGTGGCTTGCGCGCGGTTTATTTCGGCATCGCCTCGGCGGCCTGGCTTGGTGGGGCCATTCCTTTGCTGCTAGCAACGGTGTTTACCGTTGCCGTCATCATCCGCCGCGAATTTGCGTCGGTCTCACGCGAAGTCCTGTTGGATACCAGCGACCGCACAAGCTCGTGACTTTGCGGGCGCACTTTCCCTGTTAAGTTGGCTGGCATGAAATATGTGATTCCTTTCCTGTGCCTTGCGACCCAAGGCTTGGCTGATGCCCCCGTCGTAACCGCCGCCGAAATAAGCCCCGATGGCCGCGTGTCCGTGACCTTGACCCACCCTGATACCGGGTGGGATCATTATGCCGACGGGTGGCGGGTCGAAGATGCGGATGGCACAGTCCTTGGCCTGCGCGTTTTGGCGCATCCGCATGTGAACGAACAACCCTTCACCCGGAGCCTTTCCGGCGTCGCGGTTCCCGACGGGGCTAAAAGCGTGTTTATTCGCGCACGGTGTTTTGTAGATGGGTGGTCGGACGAGGTGTTTGAGTTAGAGCTTAAATAGACCTATCGGATTAATTCCGCCCTTCTCGCAACCACGCTCCGACAATCATCCCAGCGGCCAAAAGCAGAACCAACCACGCCGGTAACAAAGGCGTTTGACGCACATCCAATGTTTCAAAGGCTTCGCGTGGCGTGACACCCACCCAACCACGTCCTGCGGCGGGGCGACCCGAGCGCACCGACCTGATTTGCGGCAAACCATCTTGCAACGGCATGACGCCGCCACGCCGGGTGGCTATCAACTCGGCCATCGGGGTGCCGCTGGCGATTGTTTTCTCAAACTCCTTTGGGGCGGCGGGGCCAAGGCCGATAACGGCCTCCAGTTTGCCTTCGGCCAAACGGTACAAGCCAATCTCTGGCCCATCATAGAGCGCTTCAAAGCGACCCGGGCTGGTTTCGCTCAGTTGAACCTTTTCCTGAGATCCGTCCGGCCGTGTTATGGTCACTGAACCAACATCGGCTTTGAGAGAGCGTCGGATGATCCGCATGGTTTGCCCCGACGGTTCCGCCCATAGCGCTTCTTCTTCGAGCTCCGGCTCTTTCATCATCCAATGTGACAGGCGGCGCAGCAGGTCCAGTTGCGGACCGCCACCTTCAAAACCGCGGCTCCAAAGCCACGCCTGATCGGACGCCAAAAGCGCCACGCGCCCTTCGCCAACACGATCAAGAACCAAAAGCGGCTTGCCGTCATTGCCTTCCATAACCGTGGTTCCGGTGTTGGGCTCAACCTCGATCTGGCGCATCCAGCGGCCCCATTCCTCGGCCCCGGTTAGGCCGGCGGTCACCGGATGACGCAGGCCGAGTTCAGTGACCTTGGGTTGGAAAGGCAAATCAATGACCCGCGCGGTGGGTTCCGCCGGCAACACATCGCCCAAAGGCGAGCGATAGAGCGAATCCGCCGAGGCAAAATCAGGCCCCGCGGCGACCAAAACCGCACCACCGCCTTCGATGTAATTACGTACATTGTCGAGATAGATCGACGGTAAAATCCCGCGTCGCTTGTAGCGGTCAAAGATGATCAGATCGAAATCGTCAATCTTTTCCAGAAAGAGTTCGCGCGTCGGAAAGGCGATCAGTGACAATTCGTTCACCGGCACGCCGTCTTGTTTTTCAGGCGGACGTAGGATTGTGAAATGCACCAGATCAACCGAGCTATCCGATTTCAGAAGGTTGCGCCATGTGCGCCCGCCGGCATGAGGTTCGCCGGAGACCAGCAAAACCCGCAAACGGTCGCGCACGCCGTTGATCTGCACAAGCGCGGTATTGTTGCGATCGGTCAACTCACCCTCGGCGGTGGGGACGGTGAATTGGATCACATTCATCCCGCCATGGGGCAATGTGACGGGCATCTCCAAATCTTTGCCAATCGGCACGGAAAAGCGTTGCGGATCGGCCCCGTCAACGGAAATCAAGATGTCGGTTTGCGCGTCATTTGGCGCAGCGCCGTCATCATCGATCCGTAGGGTCAGCTTCACCTCTTCCCCCAGAATGGCAAAGCCGGGGGCGTTGCGCACGCTCAGGCGGCGGTCCCAATCCGTGTCGCGCCCGGTGAGCAAAAGGTGCAGCGGGGCGGGCAAATCCGGTGCGCGTTCAAGGTCATGCAAACGACCATCAGAGAGAATGAATATCCCGGCGATGCGCCCACGCGGCTCTTCGGCCAAGACAGAGGAGAGCGCCGTCATCAGCTCGGTCCCGGCGTTGCCAGATCCGTCGGGGACCGAGATGCGGCGGATTTCTGTGTTCGGGCGGGTGGCAAGCCGCGCCTCAAGCTCTTGGGCGGCAGAGGCCGTGACACCAGCCCGATCCGCAAGCCGTTGTGAGGCGCTTTCATCCTCAAGGATCAGCATGATATCGGCCAGTGCGGCGCGATCTTCGATTTGATAGGACGGTTGCGCCAAAGCGGCGATCAAGACAATCGCGGCCAGCAAACGCAAAGCCCACCCGGACAGCCCCCGCCAAAGCGCGAGAATGACACCGGCCACGGCCAACGCCGCCAGACCCGAAATCACAGCCCATGGCAAAAGCGGGTCAAAAACGATTTGTCCGGTCATTGGCCCAGCCTATCCAAAAGTGCAGGCACATGAACCTGATCCGATTTGTAGTTTCCGGTCAGCACATGCATCACCAAGTTAACACCAAAACGATTGGCGATCTCGCGTTGGCGCTCACCGGTAAAGCTCCGCCCAAGCGGCACAAGCGGTGATCCAGTTTGATCAACGGCCCAAGCCGAGGCCCAATCGTTGCCGCCAATCACCACCGGGGTGACGTTGTCATTCAAGTTGCGAAACGGCATGCCCTCGACCAATTCGGCATCTGGCGGGGCGGCTTCGACCCAAACGTCCCGGCCCGTGTAGCGCCCAGGGAAATCCTGAAGCAGGTAAAAAGTCCGGGTAAGAACGTGGTCTTCGGGGATGGGTTCCAACGGAGGAATATCCAAGCGCGCGGCCAATGCCTGCAATTTGCGCCCGTTTGGCGTGGCAGTGCCGAACCCGGCAATATCGGCATCGCGGGTGTCAAACAGGATCATGCCACCCGAGCGCAGGTATTCATTCAGCTTGGCATAGGCTGCATCCGAGGGAATGGCCTGATCCGGTGAAATCGGCCAGTAGATAAACGGGAAAAACGCCAACTCATCTTCTTCGAGATTAACGGCCATGGGCAGGGCGGGTTCAACAGATGTCCGAAAGAATAATGTGTCCGACAGGCCGCGCATCGCCGCCCCGGCCAATTGATCAAGCTTGGCATCGCCGGTTAGGACATGGGCAAAGACCACTTCGGACGTGGCGGCAATCGCCAGTTGATCATCGGGGCCTTGCGCCCGGCTTTCGACGGGCAAGGCCAAAACGAGGATCAGCCCAGCCGCCGCGCGCGCACCGACCAAGCGGCCAGACAAAGCCAAAGACGCAATGACATCTGCAAGCAGCAGGGCAATCGCACCGCCGAGCAACCATCCGCCAAGAGGGGTCTCTTGTGGGCGGCTCAATCCTTCGACTGCGATATGGTCGGGCCAGATCATCAGGGCCAATTCGGTGTCTGCGGCAATCACATTTCGGGCCAAACTGCGGTTTTCACCCTGATACAATCCGGGACGTAGCTCTGTGTTCAATTCTTCATCGACAAGGTCAACACCATCGACACCGGGCAATGTTTCGCCATCACGCAGCACACCAAAGGCGTCAAGAACCGAGATCGGTTGCCACGTTGTGCCATCCATGGCCTCTGCTTCGACGGCCCCTGCGCTCGAGGAAATAGCCAGCCGTTCCAGCATCTGAACGAAAAGGCCCGACAAAGGTAGCGTCGACCATTCGGCATTGGCCGTCACATGGACAAGAACCACCTGACCTTGGCCGACCAATTTGCGTGTCACCAAGGGGGTGCCATCGCTCAGTTGTGCAATCACACGCTCGGCCAAAGCCGGGTCTGGTTGCGCCATGACTTGGCTGTTTACGGTGATCTCATCCGAAGTATTCAGCCCGGCAAAGGGGCTGTCTTCGTCAAAAGGCGCTAGGGTTTTGGGTTCGCCCCAACTCATCGCGCCGCCAACCGTGCGGCCGCCCGCGCGTAGGCGAACAGGCATTAGCGGGTCTTCGGTGCTTCGGCTGACATCACTGGCGGCAAGGCGCGGACCAGCAAAACGGAGCAACAAGCCCCCTTTGTCGAGCCATTCCAAAACAGCGGCTTCTTCACCGGGGGCGAGGGTTGCGACATCGACCAAAACGATCACGTCGGGATTGGCCAACAAGACCTCGCTGAGTGATCCATTTAAAAGATCGGCCGTAGGGGCCAGCGCTTTGACCAAGTAATGCAGCGGGTCGAGCAATTGCAGCCCTTCGCGCCCCTCGCGTCCTGCGATCAAAGCGACTTCGCGACGCCGCAAGCTGTCATCAGGAAGTGTCACGGCTCCGGCGCTTCGCGTGCCTGCGATTTCAAATCGGGTGATGCGGGCGCGCATTTCTGCCGGCAAAGCCTGCTTGGTTTCGGTCGTCAGCGCGTTCTCGGCAAATGTCACCGGAGCTTGAAACAGCACAGCGGGATTGCCCGCCGGATCGGTTCCGTGCCCAACCAACGAAACCTCGACTTCTGGTCCGGGGCGCAGACGGTGCAAGGTGAGGTTGAGCGCCCCATCTGCCAAGGTCGCGGGGCCCAAGGCATATAGAGCGCGCGGGTTTTCAAAAACTTGCACGTCCCCTTTGTTCTCTAAAAGGCGCAGCAAACCGTTGCGGCTCTCTCGGTCTAAGCCATCAGACATCCAATAGCTGTCAAAATCATCCTCGGGTAGGGCCGCAATGGCTTGGGTCGCGGTGGTCGAACCGGGTTGCCATGGTTCCGGTTGAATGCCGGAGAGGCGGCTGCGCAGCACATCGGCGCTAGAAAACTGGACGGGTTCGGGGTTGCTTAGGCGCAACAAAGCAACGGGGCGTTCGTCGCGTCCGGCCTTGGCCAGCAAACCATCCAAGGCCCGCATCCGCGCCCGCCAATCGCTGGCCGAGGCCCAGCTTGCATCCATCACAACCAACAGGGGGGCATCACCCGCGGCCTCTTGTTTGGGTTCAGGATTCAGGATCGGGCCAGCAAGCCCAACGATCACCGCTGCGACGGCCAACATGCGGAGCAAAAGTAGCCACCAAGGGGTGCGATCGGTGACCTGATCATCATCCTTGAGTCCCAAAAGAAGGACCACACCGGGAAATAGCCGCCGCACAGGCGCAGGCGGTACAGCCCGCAAAATCACCCAAAGGATCGGCAGCGCCAGCAAAGACACCAACAACATTGGTGTGGTGAAACCAAGTACGCCAAACAGGGTCATCCGTGTCCTCCGTCCAGCGCCCGATAGAGCCACAAAAGGGCCGATTGCGCGCTGTGATCCGTGTGATGACAGTAAAATTGCCAGCCCGTCAGGCGGCAGAGTGTTTCAAGCCGGTCTTTGCGCTCTGCCAAGCGTTGCAGATAGCGGTCGCGCAACTCTCCGGCCTTGAGGGTCTCATGCGCCAGCGATTTGCCGACGCTTTCAAAGATGGTTCGGCCCTGGAAAGGGAAGGCCTCTTCGCTGGGGTCGAGAACCTGAACCAACACGCCGCGTACACCGCGATCGGCGGCTTTGGTCAGGGCGGCTTCGATTGGCGCAATGTCGGACATGAAATCCGAAATGAAAAGAGACCGGGCATGGGGAAGCATGCCGCGTGCCTCGGGTTCGGCGTAATCAGTAGTGTCTTCGCGGCTGAGCATTTCGGCCAGTCGCAGCACCTGTGCCTCGCCGCGTCGAGGGGGGAGGTCCCAACCGGTCAGGCCAACCCGTTCACCGCCCCGGATCAATAAAACAGCCGCTGCGAGGGCGATGAGCTGGGCGCGATCGGCTTTGGTCGGCAGGTCCTTTTGCGACGAAAACCGCATCGAGGCACCGGGATCGACCCAAAGCTGTACACTTTGCGCGACTTGCCATTCCCGTTCGCGGATGAATTGATCATCACCTTTGGCAGAGCGTCGCCAATCCACCCAGCGCAGGCTATCACCGGCCCGCATCGGGCGGTATTGCCAGAAATCATCGCCCAAACCCGCGCGTCGGCGACCATGTTCGCCTAGCAAAACCGTTCCGGCCAATTGCTCTGCACGGGCAAGCAGCGCTGGAAAGCGGCTGGCCTCGTCTTGGGCGCGGCTTTTGAGTTGGGCGGTTGTTTGGGTCACGCAGCCGCCTCAGTTCGGGCAACACCCGACGCGACCTCATCAATCAATGCCCCAAGGTCTTCGCCTCTGGCGCGGGCCGAGAAGGATAGCGCCATTCGATGCGTCAAAACCGGGCGGGCCATGTTGATCACATCCTCGGGGGATGGGGCCAAACGCCCTTGCAACAAGGCGCGGGCGCGCACGGTCAACATCAATGCCTGGGCGGCGCGCGGGCCGGGCCCCCAAGCAACCAACTCGCGTACGCGTTCGGGGGCGGAAGGGTCTTCGGGGCGGAAGGCGCGGACCAAATCAAGGATCATCTCAACCACCGCATCGCCAACGGGCATCCGCCGGAGCAGGGTTTGAGCATCAATCAGCTCTTGCGCGGTAAAGACCTGATGAGCCTCGGCTTCTTCGGTTCCGGTTGTTGCCAATAGAATATCACGCTCGGTCTCGCGATCCGGGTAATTCACGTCGATCTGAACCAAAAAGCGGTCTAATTGCGCCTCGGGGAGCGGATATGTCCCCTCTTGTTCAATCGGGTTTTGCGTTGCCAAAACATGGAACGGCGCATCAAGGGTTCGGGTTTCTCCGGCGACGGTCACTTGCTTTTCCTGCATCGCTTGAAGCAGGGCGGATTGGGTGCGCGGGCTGGCGCGGTTGATTTCATCGGCCATCATCAGCTGGCAAAATATCGGGCCGGGGATGAATTTGAACGCCCGGCTGCCATCCGCCCCGGTTTCCAAAACCTCTGAGCCAAGAATATCGGCGGGCATTAAGTCCGGCGTAAACTGAACGCGGTTGCCATTTAGCCCCATAACGGTGCTCAACGTTTCGACAAGGCGGGTTTTTCCAAGGCCAGGCAGACCAATGAGCAGCCCGTGACCACCACACAAAAGCGCCGACAAGGTGAGCTCAACAACCCGTTCCTGTCCGATAAAGCGCGCATTGATCGATTGCTTGGCCTGCGCCAGTTTCTCTTCCAGCGCCTCAATATCAGCGACCAGATTTTCGGCGTCAGCCATGTGAACTCTCCATTGCAATCAATCGTGTTAGATATGAATGTATCGTGTGAGTTGGAAATGGCAAAAGATATGAGCGAACAAAATCTTGTGACACCATCGGCCGAAGGTATCGTGGCCTCGGTTAAAGCGACAAAAGGCAAGGGTTTGCCCCCGGTTCACAAGTGGAATCCGCCGTTTTGCGGTGATTTGGACATGCGGATCGCACGGGATGGCACGTGGTACTACCTTGGTACACCCATCGGCAGATTTGAGCTTGTGCGGCTTTTTTCATCGATCCTGCGCAAGGATGACGACAAATATTTTCTTGTGACCCCGGTCGAAAAGGTCGGAATCACCGTCGATGATGCCCCGTTTGTGGCGGTGGATTTCGAAAGCGAAGGGGAGGGTGAGGCGCAAACCCTGACCTTTCATACCCATGTCGGCGATCAAGCGATTGCCGGCCCGGACCATCCCATTCGTGTGATCCGTGATCCGGAGACGGGTGAACCATCTCCCTATGTCTTGGTGCGTGCCAACCTAGAGGCGTTGATTGATCGCAAAAGCTTTTATCGGCTCGTCGATCTTGGGGCGCATCACGATGGTTGGTTTGGGCTTTGGTCCTTGGGTCAATTTTTCCCGATCATCCCGTCGTCGGAGCTGGAGGGACTTTAAACGCCTGTCGCGCTTCCCTTTTGGGCAAAGACCACGCCAAAGGCTACGATTCCTGCGCCCAATGCGGCCTGTAGGTCCCAACTCCCGCCAAGGGCATAGACCAAAACCATCACGTAAAATGGCGCGATGTTGATGTGAAACGAGGCGACTGCAACACCGAGTCGACCAACAGACGCCACCCACATCACTTGGCTAAGGGCCATGCCCGCAAAGGCATAGAACAAGATCAACTGAATCTCCGGCAGGTCGACGGTGGAAGTTGGTCGAACGTCCACGCCCCACATATGTAAGCCAAGCGTCAAAGCCCCCATCGATAAACAGCCACCTGCGAGGGTAAGGGTCGATCGCCCGATTGGGCTTAGGGATGGAAAGTCGCGGACGGTCAAAAAACTTCCCCAGCAAAAAAGAAAGCACGATCCGGTGGCCGCCAAGGCCCCAAGGCCCAAGGCCATGCTGCCACCCCCCGTGGCAACCAATCCACCGATCAGGGTTGCGAAAAGACCAACGATGAAACCTTTGGTTAAACGCCGGCCTTCACAGACCATTTCGATGATCACCGCGGCCAAGGGGCAGGTCGAGGCAATAATGGCGACGGTCACCGCATCGGTTATGGATTGCGCCAAAACCAAAAGGTAGGTGCCAAATCCAAAGGCAATGCCGCCAACCAAAAGACCCCGCCCCCAACGGGCCCCCATGACGGCGCGCGGCCCGTCGATAAGCACCCACAAAGGCAGCAGTATCGCGGTGACAACGGCCAACCGCAGGGCGACAAGGGATTGCGCCGGCCAACTTTGCAACAGGATGTCAGCGGCCGGAAACCCCATCGACCACGCAATCATCGACCCCATGGCCAGCATGTTGCCAGACACAATCGTGCTTCGGTTGCTGGCGGGCACCAGCAAGGGATCAGGCACCTGCGACACGCGGCGGACTCCTGTAGATATAACATGTGAAAAGGGTGGCTCCTAAATGGGGCCACCCTTGGACTTTGCAAATTGAGTCGGAATGATCTGGCCTGTTTTCGACATCGCGTCGCTTATGAGCGAACAGGTCGAAAAAATTTGCGCCTAGGCCTGCATATTGCGCATCAACCCAAAGCAAAGGCGCGGTGACAGACGCATCAATGGCGGGAGCAATCGCGCCTTGCCAATCCAAACCTCAGAGCGCCGATCCGCGACACCTTTCAAAATGTGGTGAGCTGTTTCTGCGGGGGACATTTTCTTTTCCGGGCGCCCTCGGGATAGGGTTGTATCGACCACCGGGGGCAAGGCTTCGGTGACACGAATGGGGAGGGCCGCGTCTTCGATTTGATAGCGCAATGTTCTGGTGAAACTCCGCAACGCGGCTTTTGTCGCGCAATAGACCGGGGCTTCGGCCTTGGGGGCAAGGGCCAATCCCGAGGTGATGTTGACAATTTGCGCCTCGGGGTGGTCGGCCAACACGGGCAAAAGACCGGCGCAGATTTGCATGGGGGCCGCCAGATTGATTTGAACCTCTGCGGCGATGTTCGGCAGATGTGACCGGGCAGGTGTGGTCAAAACCGGATAGGTCATGACGGCGGCATTGTTGAAAACCGCGCTGCAATCTGGGTGGGCATCGCTCACCCAATTCACAACTGCGCGGGGCATTTCAGGGTCGCTTAAGTCCGCAGCAAGCACGTCGACAAGATTCCGAAATTGAATTTGCATTTGATCGAGTTGGGCCTGATTGCGCGCCACGGCGATGACACGCGCGCCTTTTGACATCAACTGCCGGGTGAGTTCGGCTCCTATGCCCCGAGTTGCACCGGTGACCAATATTTTGCGACCTTGCCAAAATGCATTCATCACAGCTCTCCTTGAAAATCTGTTCGCTGATGTCAAAATGCGAGCAAAAGCTCAGATTTCATACTCGCATTGGAGAGACAGGGTGCCGGACACGCTATTGCCCCGAAAAACACCGCGCCAAGGCCGGTCGCGCGCCTCATATGAAGCGATCCTGATGGCGGCTGCTCAGGTTTTGGAGCGTGGGGGAATGGCGGCGCTCAACACGAATCTTATTGCCGAAAAGGCGGGTGTTAGTGTTGGGACGCTGTATCAGTATTTTCCCAACAAAGAGACTATTGCCGCCGAGCTGGTGCGCCGCCTTCGGGCGGAAATGCGCGCTGACATATTGCAGGCGGTTGCCGCTACACAAGGGAGCAACATCCACGACACGGCGCTTGCGATGGTAAGGGCCTCAATCAAACACCATACTCGTGCGCCCGGATTGGTGCGGGTTCTAGAAGCCGCCGAGGCGGAGTTGCCATTGGATGAGGAGGCGCGCCACGCCAAGGCGCAGGTTCACAAGGATTTGGTTGCGGTGCTAGTGGCGCATGACATTGACAGGCCAGAGATCGCATCGGTTGATTTGGCAGCCATGGCAGAAGGTATGGTTCATGCCGCCATTCAGCGCGGCGAAGAAGACATAGACGATATCACCGCGCGGGTGTTTCGCGCGGTGTGTGGGTATTTGAACATTTAGAGCCGGGATTAGTCGCCAAGCTTGGCGTGCACCTCGTCAAGATCTATCTCGCCAATCGGCATCTTGTTGGCCGGATTGTCAAAATCGTATTTGAACAATGCAAAGTCGCGGTGAAAGATTTCCTTGATCAAGTGCATCGACATGTCGTCGAAATATTCCTCGACCGGATGCGCCCGCTTGGGGCCATGTCCTTCGGATTCGTTGAAACGCGGGATATTGGCGAGATCAACCTCATGCGGAGTGTTAACTGCATCCAAAACGCTTTGCATGCCCTCGTTGAACTTTTCCGTCCAAAAGATGTTGTTGTAGCGACCACCATTCACGATGAAGGTGCTGACATGGCCGGACATGGCCGACCAATGAATGTCGGGCTCCATCGGGCGGCGCCAGCGGATGGTATCACGCGTGAAAAGCAAGAAACGGCGAAAGCTCTTGATCTGATCAAACTCTTGTTTGCCGTCATCTCCGCCAACTTCGATCCCATATTTTTGAATCAAGAGCGGAACAAGGTTGCCCCGATAGCGCCGACCATTGCGTTGAATCCCGCAAATCTTGTCAAAAAAGCTCGACAAAATGCGCGTGTAGGGATTGCGGACGCAGGTATAGGCATAGCTGGTGCGCGTTTTGACGTTTGCCTTGATTGCGGGCTGGCTTTCTTCGCGCGCCCACTTGTGCAAACCGTCAGTGGCATCATGGATGTCACCGTCAAAAAACTCTCCGTGATCGGAGTAATACATAATTTGACCGATCGTCGAACAGGCGCATTTCGGAACAACCCGATACACCATGCTTTGACTTTCGGTCATCCAGGTTCCCGGAAAACCCATAACTCGCTGCCTCCAGCTGCCGCGTCATCTTGTTTTTGACGCCCTTTGCGCCCTAAAAAGCAAAATAATCGGCTTTATTCAACGCCTGTTCATGTCTATCAACATAAACAATCAGGCAAAAATAGGGCAGATGGTTTCCTAAATGGCAAAAATCGCCTTCATCCTGCTGTGTCATAAAGACCCAGAAGCGATCATAAAACAGGCGCAAAGCCTTACCGCCGTGGGCGACTATATGTCGATCCACTTCGATGCGCGTGCGAATCCGGATGATTTCAAAAAAATTCAGGAGGCGCTGGGCGACAACCCGAATGTGACCTTTGCCCACAAGCGAATCAAATGTGGATGGGGCGAATGGAGCCTTGTTGAAGCGACGATCTACGCGGTGCAATCCGCGGTTGATGCATTTCCACGCGCAACGCATTTCTACATGCTGTCGGGCGATTGCATGGCGATCAAATCGGCGGAATACGCGCATGAGTTTTTGGACCGCCGCGATTGCGACTACATCGAAAGCTACGACTATTTTCAGTCCGACTGGATCAAGACCGGTTGGAAGGAAGAGAGACTTATCTATCGGCATTGGTTCAATGAACGCACGCAAAAACGCCGGTTCTATGCGATGTTTGAAGCGCAAAAGCGTCTTGGCCTAACCCGTGAAATTCCAACCGATCTTGAGATCATGATTGGATCGCAATGGTGGTGTTTGCGCCGTCGAACGGTCGAATGGGTTTTGGATTTCATCAAGAAACGCAAAGACGTGATGCGATTTTTCCGCACCACATGGATTCCGGATGAGACGTTTTTTCAGACCCTGGTGCGCCATCTGGTTCCCGGTCATGAAATCGAATGCCGGACGCTGACGTTCTTGATGTTCACAGACTACGGCATGCCAGTGGTGTTTTATAACGACCATTATGACCTCTTGTTGAGTCAGGATTTCCTATTCGCCCGCAAGATCAGCCCCGAGGCAACCGAGCTGCGCCGACGGTTGGGGGTGCTTTACTCCTCCGAAGGACAGCGTTTCAAAATTTCGAATGAGGGACGGTCGCTCTATAAATTCTTGTCCAACAAAGGGCGGATTGGTCGGCGGTTTGCCTCGCGTTTCTGGGAAAAGGAAAGCTCGCTTGGGCGAGAACGTGAGCTGATGATTGTTGTCTGCAAAAAGTGGCACGTGGCCAAGCGGTTGCTTGAACGTATCCGGCAGATGACGAACATCCCCTGTATCGAATATCTGTTCAACGAGGATAGCTGTGAGCTTCCTGATCTGGGCGGTATCCAATCGACTATGGGCAAACGGCACAGACATCGCCGTGCCTTGATGCGGATGCTGTTTGATTACTATGAAACGGATCGTTTGATCGTTTGTATGGATCCGGCCAACCTTGACCTGTTGGAGGATTTCGGTCGCGACCGATCGTTGACCCGTATCCTAGAAGTCGAAACGCAGTTTTCGGATGAATACCTTATCGGTCATGCGATGCGTGTTGGCTTGGCTGGTGAGCGCACGCCGCCAGAGACCTTGCAGCGCCTGTTGCCCACGGTGCGAAACGACATGGTGCATGAAAGCGACCGAATTCGGGACGCAAATTTCGCCAATTTACTCCGCATGCGCGAGATTGAGACCATCGATACCAATGCCGCCACCGTCGCGAACTTTTTGTCGGTGTCGCAAGAGCAAGCGCGTCAAATCATTGACCACGATCATTTGTATGCGGATTGAGGCCCTTGGTTTTTTGCGCGATACCTATGCGTGAAACGATATTTGCGGCTGGGAGCTGAGATCAATGGGTTACGTTTACGACGAGCAGAACATTTTTGCGAAAATACTGCGTGGGGAAATTCCGAACAATACTGTGCTGGAAACCGAGCATAGTTTGGCGTTTCGTGACCTTTATCCGCAGGCACCAACGCATGTTTTGGTGATCCCCAAAGGGCCCTATGTCTGTTTTGATCACTTTGCTCAAAACGCGAGCGAGGCAGAGGTGATTGATTATGTTCGCGCGGTTGGCGAAGTTTGCAAATCCGAAGGCGTTGAAGCGGACGGGTTTCGGCTGATTTCAAACGCGGGCAAAGACGGCGTTCAGGAAGTGCCTCATTTGCATGTGCATGTTTTGGCAGGTCGGCCATTGGGTAGAATGCTGGCGCGCGCGCCGGAGTAAGGGTTCCCAAAAGGTGCAGGCCAGTGGCCTGCGCTTTTTAATTCAGCAAAAGCCTTTTGGCTTTTGCTTCAACGCTAGCCTCACTGCGACAATAGAATTTGCTGTCTTAACGGCCTTGTCGTGGGACAGGTCACTTTCTATCGGGGGCTAGGTTTTGTTGGTCAGGGATAAGAAGACGTCCTCAAGATCGGCCTGTTCTGTTCGGACGTCGCGGATGCGAATTCCTGCGGCATGTACAGCGGTTAGCACATCTTCGGCGCGGGTCTGTTTGGCGTTGTAGCTAACGGCAACAGAGCCATCAGGCCGGGTGTCCACCGTCAAACCGGGGCCGGCGGGAAGTGATTCTGGAACGTGTTCTGGTGTGATCAGCATGGTTTTTGCATCCAGCTGCCCCAGCAAATTCGCGGTACTGTCGCGCACCACAAGATTACCTTGGTCAATGATTGCAATCTCGTCACACATTTCCTCGGCTTCTTCGAGGTAGTGGGTGGTTAGGATGATGGTCATCCCGCGTTCCTGGTTCAGTTTGCGGATGTTTTCCCAAAGCATTTGACGCAGTTGGATATCTACACCGGCGGTTGGTTCATCCAGAACAAGGATTTGTGGATGATGAACAAGGGCTTTTGCCAGCAATAACCGCCGCCTCATTCCGCCCGACAACGTACGCGCATAGGCGTCGCGCTTGTCGGAAAGCCCAACCATTTCAAGAATTTCATCGCTTTTGCGCTGGGATTTTGGAACGCCATACAAGCCGGCCTGCACCTCGAGTGCGCCATGGGGGGAAAAGAACGGATCGAGGTTGAGTTCTTGTGGCATGACGCCAATGGCAGCGCGGGATTGGCGCGGGTTTTTATCCTGATCCCATCCCCAAATCTCGGCCTTGCCAGCGGATTTCACCACCAATCCGGCAAGAATGTTGATGAGGGTGGATTTGCCAGCCCCGTTTGGCCCCAAGAGGCCAAAGATAGACCCGGCAGGCACCGCGAGATCAATTCCCTTGAGGGCTTCTTTGCCGCCTTCATAGGTCTTTTGCAGATTGCTGATACGTATCGCATCCTGTGTCATTGCGCGTGCTTGCTCCTGCGGCTGGCTTGGCTCATAAGGCTGTTAAGCCAGTGTTCGAAAAAAGGGAACCAAAGCCATGACGATTCAGGCACCCGAAACAAAGATTGTCGACAAATTCCGTGTCGCTTGTGATGGCGGCGAGGGTGCTTTGGGTCATCCGCGGGTCTGGTTGCAGATGCCGACAGAACACGGTTGGGTCGAATGCCCCTATTGCGATTGCAAGTATGTCCACAAGGACTTTGAAGGCAAGGTCTGATATCTGGCCGGGTTCCAACAGGTCAAAACTGTCAGGACACACTCCATTTCTTGCGGCTTCTGTCTTTGCTGATCTGGCAATCTGACCGGGCTTCGGGCATGTTGGCGACGACGCGAACATGAGGGGAACAGGTCATGGGTTTTGGCAAAGGATGCCATCTGCATCTGATTGACGGATCGGCATTTATCTTTCGGGCGTATCATGCGCTGCCACCTTTGACGCGCAAATCCGACGGCTTGCCTATTGGGGCCGTCGCCGGTTTTTGCAACATGTTGCAGCGCTATGCCGAGGGGAATTCGGGCCCGGATGCTCCCACGCATGTTGCTGTTATCTTTGATCATTCCGGAAAAACATTTCGCAATGATCTATATGACCTATACAAGGCCAACCGCCCGCCCGCCCCAGAAGATTTACGCCCGCAATTTCCGCTAACACGCGATGCGACGCGCGCCTTTAACATCGCCTGTTACGAGGTCGAAGGCTTTGAGGCCGATGACATCATGGCGACGCTGGCCTGTCAGGGGCGCGAGGCGGGTGGCCGCGTGACAATTGTCAGTTCCGACAAAGACCTGATGCAATTGGTTGGCGATGGGGTCGAAATGCTTGACCCGATGAAGAACAAGCGGATTGATCGTGACGGAGTGCACGAGAAATTTGGCGTTGGGCCGGAACGTGTTGTGGATGTTCAGGCCTTGGCCGGGGATAGCGTTGACAATGTGCCCGGCGCACCGGGAATTGGCATTAAGACAGCGGCGCTTCTGATCAACGAGTTTGGGTCTCTCGAAGAGCTGTTGGATCGTGCCGAAGAGATCAAACAACCCAAACGCCGCCAGACCTTGATCGACAAACGCGATCAAATTGAGATGTCAAAACAGTTGGTTCAACTGGATTGTGGGATGTCGCTGGATTTCACCATTGATGAGATGGAAGTGCGAGAGCCAGAGGCGGAGACCCTTTTGGGGTTCCTTGCCGAGATGGAATTTCGCACGCTCACCAAACGTATGGCCGCGTCTTTGGGGGCCGAAGCCCCGGTAATTGCCGATGCGCCAGCAGGGGCCGAAGAGGTTGCCGAGCAAGAGCAAGCGCCGATTGATCCGGAGAAATACGAATGCGTTTCTGATCTCGACGCGCTGGCGAAATGGGTCGCCAAGGCGCAGGCCACAGGTTGGGTTGCTGTCGATACCGAAACCACCGGCCTTGATGAAATGCAGTGCGACTTGGTCGGTATTTCGCTTTGCGTCACGGCGGGTGAGGCTTGCTATATCCCGCTCATTCACCGCGCCGCGGCAAGCGATGACTTGTTTGGCAATGATGATCTGGCCGACGGGCAAATTCCGCTTGAGGCTGCGTTAGATGCGATCAAGCCGATGCTCGAAGATCCAAGCATCATCAAAATTGGTCAAAACATGAAATATGATGCCAAGGTTTTCAAGCGCTATGGCATTGATATCAATCCGATTGATGACACCATGCTGCTAAGTTACGCGCTTCATGGCGGCTTGCACAATCACGGCATGGATGCGCTTTCGGATCGCTATCTGAACCACACGCCCATTCCGATCAAATCGTTGCTGGGCACCGGTAAAAGCGCGATCACCTTTGACAAGGTTCCGGTGGTGGATGCGGTGAAATATGCCGCCGAGGATGCCGATATTACCCTGCGCCTCTGGCAGATGTTCAAACCTTTGCTGCATCGCTCCAAGGTCACACGCGTTTACGAAACGCTCGAACGTCCTTTGGTGCCTGTGCTGGCCAAGATGGAGATGGACGGGATCAAAGTTGATCGCGATGTTCTTTCGCGCATGTCCAACACATTTGCCCAGAAAATGGCGGGTTTTGAGGCTGAATTGTACGAATTGGCCGGACGTGAGTTCAACGTGCAAAGCCCGGCCCAAGTTGGCGCAATCCTGTTTGAGGAAATGGGCCTTGAGGGCGGTAAGAAAACCAAAACCGGCCAATGGTCGACCCCGGCGGATGTATTGGAAGACCTAGCGGCGGAGCATGATTTTGCCGCGCGGGTGTTGGACTATCGTCAGCTGCAAAAGCTGAAATCGACCTATACGGACGCGTTGCAGGAACACATTCATCCCGAAACCGGCCGGGTTCATACGTCTTATTCTATTGCCGGTGCAAACACGGGGCGCTTGGCCTCGACCGATCCAAATTTGCAAAACATCCCGGTACGCACCGAAGACGGGCGCCGCATCCGGGAGGCGTTTATCGCCCCTAAGGGTAAGGTGCTGGTCTCGCTCGACTATAGCCAAATCGAACTGCGGGTTCTGGCGCAGATGGCGGGGATTGATGCGCTTAAAGAAGCCTTCAAGCAGGGGCATGACATTCACGCGCTGACGGCCTCAGAAATGTTCAACGTCCCCTTGGACGAGATGACGCCTGACGTTCGTCGTCAGGCCAAGGCGATCAACTTTGGGGTCATTTACGGAATTTCGGGCTTTGGTCTTGCACGCAACTTGCGGATTCCACGTAAAGAGGCACAGGGCTTTATCGACCGCTATTTTGAACGTTTTCCCGGCATTCGTCGTTACATGGATGAAACGGTGGAATTCGCCAAAGAGAACCTGCGTGTTGAAACCTTGTTTGGCCGTGTGATCCATATGGCTGAAATCAACGCCAAGGGGCCGCGCGCCGGATTTGCCAAACGCGCTGCTATCAATGCACCGATCCAAGGGACTGCGGCGGACATCATCCGCCGGGCGATGATCCGCATGCCAGATGCCATCGCCAATCTACCCGCCAAAATGCTTTTGCAGGTGCATGATGAGCTGCTTTTTGAGGTCGAGGAAAGCGCGGTCGACGATCTGATTGACGTAGCACGTGGGGTGATGGAGGGCGCAGCGGACCCGGTAGTCAAGCTTGACCTGCCGTTGGTTGTTGACGCGGGTCAGGGCGCGAATTGGGCCGAGGCGCATTAAAGTGTGATGCAACTTGGCTTGAGCTTTGTGGGGGGCGCTGCCCCGCCTCAGCAGAGCTAAGACTCCCCGGGATTTTTTGGGAAAGAAGAAGCAAAAGGACGTGGTGAAACGGCTTTGCGTCTAAGAGGAGTGAAACCGGGGAATTCCCCGGTTTCTTTTTGTTTCAAGCGGGTTGCAAAAGGCCGTGTTGACGGAAAAGCGCCTGCATATTGGCTTCTGGGCGCGGACCCATATGGCTAATGACTTCGGTGGCGCAAACGCAACCCATGCGCCCGGCGGTGTCCATGTCTGCACCGGTTGCAAGGCCGAATAGGAACCCGGCAGCGAATTGATCACCCGCACCGGTCGCATCAACAGGTACAACTTTTTCAACCGGAATATCGTAACGTGTGCCGTTGTGAATGATGGTCACGCCGTCGCCAGATCGAGTGCAAACCACCAATGGACATACTTCGGCCACGCGGGCCAAGTCTTTTTCAAGGCTGTCATCTTGGTAGAGAGAGCGGATCTCTTCTTCGTTCCCGATGACAAAATCCATTTCATTGGCGATGAGTTTCAAAAAGTCTTCGCGGTGGCGCTCAACACAAAACGGATCGGAAATGGCGATGCCAGCTTTGCCACCCGCCGAACGACAGGTGCGCGCCGCGCGAAGGAACGCGTCCTTACCTTTGTCTTTGTCAAACAAATAACCTTCGAGGAAAATAATCTCTGCTTGATGGGTCACATCATCGGAAACGTCATCCGGCCCAAGTTCGGCTGAGGTGCCCAAATAGGTGTTCATCGAGCGCTCGCCATCTGGTGAAACAAAGATCATCGAACGCGACGTTGGCAAATCGCCGTCTTTCATCGGTGCATTGACGAAATCAGTGCCACCTTTTTCCATCGCTTCGGCATAGAAATGACCAAGCGCGTCGTCGTGAACGCGGCCTATAAAGGCCGTGGGGAGACCCAAGTTTCCAATCCCGGCCAAAGTGTTTGCAACCGATCCACCCGGGGCTTCAACGCGGTCATTCATTGCGGCATAAAGGGTTTCGGCGCGATCACGTTCAACCAGTTGCATAATGCCTTTTTGAATGCCCATCAGGTCAAGAAACGTGTCCTCAGAGCGGGTCAGAACGTCAACAACGGCATTCCCGATGCCGACTACTTGGTATTTCTTCATTCGGTCTTGTCCTCGAATTGGCAGAGGTCGTTTATGTGACACGCCTTGCATTTTGGTTTACGCGCCACACAAATGTAGCGCCCATGCAGGATCAGCCAGTGATGCGCATGGTTTTGAAAATCAACGGGTATGTGGTCTTCGATCGCCCGTTCAACTGCGACGACATCTTTGCCGGGGCAAATGCCAGACCGGTTTCCGACGCGGAAAATATGGGTGTCTACGGCCTGGGCCGGGTGCCCCCACCACATGTTCAACACCACATTGGCCGTTTTGCGGCCAACCCCAGGCAAGCTTTCCAAAGCAGCACGGGAATTGGGAACCTCGCCATCAAATTTCTCGACCAGAATGCGGGCGGTTTTGATGACGTTTTTAGCTTTTTGACGAAAAAGGCCGATTGTTTTGATGTGCTCGATGACCCCGTCTTCGCCAAGGTCGAGCATCTTTTGCGGCGTGTCCGCGACCTGGAAAAGCTTGTCCGTCGCTTTGTTCACACCGGCATCTGTGGCTTGGGCGGACAGGGCGACCGCCACAACCAATGTATAGGCATTGGTATGGTTCAGCTCACCTTTTGGTTCCGGCTCGCCTTGTTGAAAGCGCGTGAAAATCTCACGCAGGGTTTTGTAATCCATCTGCTTGGCCATAGCCGGGGTATGCCCGGCTTTGCCCATGAGGTGCAAGGGTATCAGCGTCGCGGTTAATCACATGGAAAGTGATTTGTGCGACGACGTTGGACAACTGAGATGAAAGAAGTTGATGCCGACCGTTATTGGATATGCACCCAATGGCATTGTTTACACGCCTGGGTCAAATTCCTGGAGCGTGCAGGTCGGCTTTGATCCTCGCCTGCATCGGGTGGAATTTTCTTTTGTTGATGGGGTTATATGTCAGTTTGATCATCGAACAGGCCAAAGTAGCTTGTCCGGGCATGTTGCAAAGACTGCGGACGGGGGCGGGCATGTCATCGCGCGTGGTCGCATTTGCGCGGACAGTTATTATGAGGTTGAGGGGCCAGGCGGTGATCTCATCTATCTGGATTGCGTTGAAATTGACGGTGTCCATGTTGGCTACATCACCTCTGCGCCTCTGCAACCGGGGGTCTCCTATCCTTTGTTGGGCGCGCGTAATGTGACAGATGCCCATGCAACGTCTCACTTGGATCGCTGCGATGTGCCCTGTTTTGGACCCAATAGCCGGGTAATGACACAAAAGGGGGAGGTGCCAATCGCTTGGCTTAGTCGGGGTGACAAGGTTTTGACCCGCGACTATGGGTATCAACCGCTTCGTTGGAGTGGTCGGTTTCAAGTGCCGTTGTTGCGTATGCGGCGCAATACGCGTTTGGCTCCGGTGCGCATCTGGTCCAAGCTTGTTGACCCCGAGGCCCCGTTTGGTTTTGTCGAGGTGTCGCCCGATCATCAGGTTCTGTTGGGAGGTGCAGATGTTCAATTGTTGTTTGGCGAAGATGAAGTTTTGGCTCCGGCGCGCTTCCTGTCAAAGCCGAGAGTTCCGGCGGTTTCTCAAGCTGGATATGTGTACCATCACCTCCTCTTCACGCGCCATCAGGTGATCCAAGTGAATGGCATTTGGTCCGAGAGCCTGTTTGTGCCGCCGCCGGACCCGCTGCATTTGCCCGAAACTGGTCTCTATCCGCCACGCGGTGTCTTTCATTCCCAAGCCGCCCGTCCCTGTTTGACCCGCGCACAAGTGGCGTTGTTGATGGCAGAGCGTCGCCGTCGAGGCGGGGATATGCAAAAGCACCGCGCCTGAGCTTTTCGCAAAATCCGGGTCGCAGTGGGGCTGGCGCATCGCTAGATTGGTGTGGACAGCAAAGGACACACGCCATGCCCGAAGATCTACCTCAGGACGGATATCATTTCCAAGTTATGCGCCGTGCGATTGAGATGATCGACGGTATGGGGGAGCATGCAACCCTTGATGAATTGGCCTCTGCCATGGGAATGAGCCCGGCTCATTTTCAACGGATTTTCACACGCTGGGCCGGTGTGTCTCCAAAACGTTTTCAACAATATCTGACACTGGGTCACGCCAAGGTGCTTTTGGCCGACCGTTTCACCACCCTTGAAACCGCTCATGCGACGGGCCTGTCCGGAAGTGGACGATTGCACGATTTGTTCTTGCGGTGGGAGGCGATGAGCCCGGGTGACTATGCCAAAGGCGGGGCCGGCTTGACCATTTTCTGGGGCTGGTTCGAAAGCCCGTTTGGCCCGGCCTTGGTGACTGGCACAGCCAAAGGTATTTGCGGAATCGCCTTTGCCTCGGAAAGCGGCGAAGACGCTGCTTTTGAGGACCTTCTCTCGCGTTGGCCCAAAGCTGATTTTGTCGAGGATCCGATGTTTTTGCGGCCTTGGGTTCTTAACGCCTTTGGGGTCCAACAGGAGGGTGAGGTGCCGCTATACTTGATCGGCTCGCCCATGCAGATCAAAGTATGGGAGGCTTTGATGCGTATCCCGTCGGGGCATGTCACAAGCTATTCTGAATTGGCGGGAAGTATAGGCAAGCCCAAAGCGGTGCGGGCCGTGGGCACAGCCGTCGGACGTAATCCGATCAGTTTTCTCATCCCGTGTCATCGGGCTTTGCGCAAATCCGGTGGGCTTGGCGGCTATCATTGGGGGATACCGGTCAAACGGGCTATCCTTGCTTGGGAGGCGGCCCGCGTCGAAGCGTAATGGGTCCGTGATGGGCAGCAAATCGCCGATTTCCCCGTGACAACAGTGCGCTCAGACCTCATGATATTGTATATCAGCAGTGAATGACCCCATTCAACGGGGCGATAACACGAAAGAGGCATATCATGATCCGGGCAACTTCCCCGATTTTTCTTGCGGCTGCGGCCGCGCTTGGCCTAACCGCCTGTACATCTGGTCCGGTTTTCGAAGAAACCGACCCGAACCGCAAAGCCAAATCTGGTGCCCTAATTGGCGCCGGCTTGGGCGCTGTTGCTGGTAACCTGGCAGGTGGTGGCGACACGGCCGCAACGGTTGCGGGGGCGGTTGTAGGTGCGGCGACCGGTGGCCTAATCGGCAACCAACTTGATAAACAAGAGGCTGAGCTCCGCCAGCAGCTTGGCAATAACGTAGGCATTCGCAACACGGGTGACCGCCTCATTGTGACCATGCCACAGGATATTCTGTTTGCGACAGACAGTGCAGAACTGCGCCCGACATTGACGTCAGATTTGCGTGATGTGGCTCAAAGCCTTTTGGCCTATCCGGACACCACGGCTCAGGTTATTGGACATACCGATAGTGACGGTGAAGCCGCTTATAACCTTGACCTGTCTGAACGTCGGGCGCGTTCTGTCGCCAGTGTTTTGCTCTCTGAAGGTGTGCCGTCAGGTCGCGTTCAATCGATCGGTCAGGGTGAAGATCAACCGATTGCGTCGAACCTGACGCCGGAAGGCAAAGCGCAAAACCGTCGTGTTGAGATCGTCATTCTGCCGAACGCTTAATTTCATTTTTCGCACTTTGGTGCGAAAATGCACATATACTATGGGAACGCCGCGAATAGACGCGGCGTTTTCTGTTTTCTATGTCTAACACAACAGTTTGATAGGAGATGAAGATGGCAGAGCTCAAGCTTGTCGGGATTAGCGGTGCCTTGCGCGTCGACTCAACCAATACGAAATTTGTCAAAGAAGCAGCACGGCTCTTTGGATCAGCTGAGTTCTCTCTCGCAGACATCCGCTTCCCGCTCTACGATGGTGATCTGGAGCAGGCCGAAGGCGTACCAGAGACTGTGCAGTCCACTGCAGATCTGATTGCTGCGGCGGATGCGATCATTGTCTCTACTCCCGAATACAACAAGTCCATTCCTGGCGTCCTAAAGAATGCCTTTGATTGGATTAGCCGGGTCGAAGGTAACCCATGGCAGGACAAGCCCGTCGTGATTATTTCGGCTGCAGCGGGTCGTGCAGGTGGGGAGCGGGCCCAAGTTGCCACGCGTGAGGCCCTTGTCTATTCGCAGCCGCGCTTTGTGATTGGTCCTGAAATCGGACTGGCACAGTCCTTTAAGCAATTTGATGATGAAGGGCGATTGACCAACGACCTTACGTTGGAAAACCTGCAAGTCCTGATGACCAAATTGCGTACCGCAGCCGAGCGGAGTTAAGCACGGTTCGAAATCTCGATCAGGTTGTGATCGGGGTCACGCACATAAAGTGATAGAATTGGCCCTGTTGCCCCGGTTCGGGGCACGGGGCCTTCTTCTATTTGCACCCCATGGGTGGCCAAATGGCCCTGCCATTCGCTTAGTGGCTGATCGGACAGAAAGCAAAGGTCGGCGCTGCCCGGTGTTGGTTGGTTGGATTTTGGGTCAAACTCGCCACCGACCGGGTGCAAGTTGATCTTCTGTGCTCCAAAGCTTAACGCCCAACGCGTTGAACCATCCGCCGGATTGAACTCTATCGCATGCATTCCAAGCACAGTTTCGTAAAATTGGATGGTCGTTGGGATGTCTAAGACGGTCAGAACCAAATGATCCAAAAACAAAACGCTAGGGGGCATGCCAACTCCTTTTGTGCGCGCTTAACATGGCCAAATGGTTTCTCAACGTCAAACACAGAGAAGCCCCGCCAAAAGGACGGGGCCAGTCATGGTTGGATGGGATGCGATCAGCAGCCAGTGCCGCGAACAACAACCTTGAATGTCTTCAGGATGGTTTTCACATCAGTGATAAAGGACAGCTCACGCAGGTAAGCGGTGTCGAAAGCAGCGCGCTCAGAGAAGCTCGATTCATTGCGAACCGAAGTCTGCCAGAAGCCAGTGATACCAGGACGCAGAGCATAATATGCGGTGCCAGGATAGATTTCTTGCTGGCAAGGCATCATTGGGCGCGGACCAACCAAAGACATGTCGCCACGCAAAACGTTCCAAAGCTGTGGCAGCTCGTCGACCGAAGTCTTGCGGATCAGCTGACCAATTTTGGTGATGCGTGGGTCATGGCTCAGCTTTTGAAAGCGGTCCCACTCAACACGAGCGGCAGGATCAGCGGCCAGATGCTTGGCCAGCGCTTCGTCAGCGTTGGTAACCATCGAGCGCAGTTTCCACATGCGGAAGATGCGACCGTTCTGGCCGACACGTTTTTGCATGTAGAAAGGTGATTTGCCATCCAAGGCAACCAGAGCAGCAAAAACCAGTACGAAGAACAGAACAGGTAGGGCTGCGATCAGAACCAGCGTAACGTCCAAGGTGCGCTTGAACATGTCACGGTAAGAAGACGCGCTCGACTTTGCGAACAGGGCTTCGTCAATCAGGGCATCGATTGTTGCCGTGGGCAGCGGCTGGCGAATGTGCAGTGTCAAGTTGACCTCCCTTGAGCCAATCGTGACGGAAGCATGTTCAGGACCCGAAGCGGTTCTGGCTAGGTTCAGGCAAAACTTGACCGCCGCTCCGAGCAGACGGAACGTTGAAAGGTTTCGGCGAAATCGCCTCAAGTTTTACAGATCTAGGCGCAGTTTAAAGCAGCAGACTGACCATTTACTCCCGAAGTGAAGCACTAACCCCCAAGTGCCGGTTTGTGCGAAATGTGACGTGAATTTGTCATATCCGCTCGACCTCTTTGTTATGACAATGAGGCGCTTCTGCGTCAACATCGTCGTTTCAACACACGTTTTGGTTGAAATGTGCTGTGGAATGAATGGGTTGCACTGTCCCAAAATCGTGCGTTTTCATATATGCGACACCTCGGGTTTTATTCCCCGTAAGGCGGCCTTGATGCTAATTGGCGTCAGATTTGGAGCCTATAGGGCTCGTCCTAAGAGAGTTTGGGTGCGGAAACAGTAATATCAAAACTGCCGAGGCATTGTTGCGGGGGCAGAAACGATTTTGCGTTCGGAAAGGTAAGCGGACGTGAAAGATGGCGCCATCACGGCGACGCAAGCGCGATTATACGTTGAAACGGAAACAGTAATTGCCAACAAAACAAGGCCAAGTACTGGGTTTGCCGAAGCTAATGAGATTTGCAGCAGGGGAATACTCCGAGGTTCCCGCCTGTTGGGTTTGTCACAACGCGAACAATCTACGCACGAAAACACCTCATCACGGAATGTTACAATTTTCGGAAAAGCGTGAGGGTCGCGTCCGAATCGAGGCATGTCTTTGACACATTTGTGCCCAATTTCGCCCGAATCTGGTCTGAATTGGGACGCAAGACGGCGAAATGTGGCGCAGGTGCCTAAGTCGGTGAGTTGAAAGCCCGCCTTTCGGTGGATATGTCGGGCTCAGACCTGAACGGATCAGGTGACTCAGGTAACAAAGAAAGGGGCATTCGTGGCCAATCACGTGTATCAGGGCGATTTGCCGGATGATTTGGACTTGGGCCAAATTGTGGCCATCGATTGTGAAACTATGGGTTTGGTTCCCCAGCGTGACCGGTTGTGTGTTGTGCAACTGTCGGGTGGTGATGGGAACGCTCATTTGGTTCAGATTGCCAAAGGTCAAAAGTCAGCCCCAAACCTTGAGCGCGTTTTGACTGATCCGACGGTCCTCAAACTCTTTCACTATGGGCGTTTTGACATTGCGGCGATGTATCATGCCTTTGGGTCTCTGACGGCACCGGTCTATTGCACCAAAATAGCTAGCAAGATGGTGCGCACCTATACGGACCGGCATGGGCTCAAGAACCTGACGCAGGAGTTGATCGGCGTCGACATTTCCAAACAACAGCAATCCAGCGATTGGGGAGCCCAAGACCTCACCAAGGCACAGGTGGATTATGCGGCGTCCGATGTTTTGTATCTGCACCGGTTGCGTGAGGCGCTGAACGACCGCTTGGCGCGGGAAGGTCGCACAGACATGGCGCAGGCGTGTTTTGATTTCTTGCCGACGCGCGCGTTGCTTGACCTCGAAGGTTGGCCAGATAGCGATATATTTGCTCATGCTTGATGAGAGAAAGGGCTGATCCATGGCCCGATCCCAGGGGCTCTACTCCAACGTTATTGCCTGGCTGAAAATCCTGCTGCCTGTTGTGGCGTTGGGGTTGTTGTCGACGATTTTCTTGTTCTCACGCAGCAGCGACCCTGTGAACGAAGTGCCGTTTGCAGATGCCTTGCAGCGGGCGGGGGACGCCGTGACCGAAATGGTCAGCGCCCCCTATTATGCCGGAACAACTGAGCGGGGTGACATGGTCACAATGACCGCGCGATCAGCTTTGCCCAAGCCGTCCGGTGAAATCGAAGCCGAAGAGGTGTCGGCACGATTGCAATTGCAGGACGGCTCCGAAATCCGCCTCAAAGCCGAGCGGGCCACGTTGCAAGATGGTGATCAGCAGGTCACGCTGCGCGATGGGGTCCAGATCGAAAGCTCAACTGGCTACGTTTTGACCACGCAAACACTTGTGTCCGGGATCGATCGGATCGAAGCCGAAAGCGAAGGTGCGGTGCGCGGGCAGGGGCCCTTGGGGACCCTCGAAGCGGGAAAAATGAGAATTGAAACTGTTCCGGGCGGCGAAGACATACAAATGTTGTTCACGGGCGGTGTAAAGCTGCTATATCTGCCACAAAACAAGTGAGTGCCACCGCATGACCCGATTGATTGCCGTTTTCTTTGCAGCTGTATTGCTGCCCGTTATGAGTTTGGCTCAGGGGGCGCAGGTGTCTTTTGGTGGGAACCAAGACACCAAGGCCCCGGTCGAAGTCACCGCAGATTCCTTGTCGGTAAACCAAAAGGACGGCACGGCTCTTTATACTGGCAACGTGATTATTGCGCAGGGTGAGATGCGCTTGGCGGCACCACGGGTCTTGGTGGTCTATTCCGAGGCGGCCCAGAAAATCCAGCGGATGGAAGCCACCGGCGGCGTAACCATGGTCAGTGGCACCGAGGCGGCCGAGGCGGAACGTGCCGATTACTCCCTTGAAAAGGGCGTTGTCATTATGACGGGCAACGTCTTGTTGACCCAAGGGACCAGCGCGCTGACCTCGCAAAAGATGACTGTCGATCTTGAGGCCGGGACGGCCCAGATGTCGGGGCGGGTGAAGACGGTTCTCAATCAGGACGGCCAGTAATGGCGGATCCAAAGTTAACAGTAACTGATGGTCAGGCCGGTTTGGTCATTGAGCATCTGCGCAAAAGCTATGCCAAACGAGTGGTGATCCGTGATGTGTCGCTACGTTTGAACCGAGGTGAGGCGGTTGCACTTCTTGGCCCGAATGGATCGGGGAAAACCACGTCCTTTTATGCCATTGCCGGGCTGGTAAACCCCGAAGGCGGGCAGGTCATGATTGATGGGCGCGATGCGACCTATCTTCCGATGTATCGCCGTGCTCGCATGGGGATCGGCTATCTCCCACAGGAAATGTCGATCTTTCGCGGCCTGTCTGTTGAGGACAACATCGGCGCGGTTCTGGATATCGCAGAGAAAAACCGGCACCGCCGTCGCGAGCGCCTCGAAGAATTGCTGGGTGAGTTTTCGATCGAACATCTGCGGCGTGCGCCGGCGCTTGCCCTTTCGGGTGGCGAACGGCGTCGCGTTGAAATCGCGCGTTGCTTGGCGGCTGATCCCAAATACCTTTTGCTGGATGAGCCTTTTGCCGGGGTCGACCCTATTAGTGTGGGCGACATTCGCCATCTAGTTGCCGACCTTAAAACGCGCGGTTTGGGCGTTTTGATCACAGACCATAACGTACGTGAAACTCTCGAGATCGTTGACCGTGCTTACATCCTCCATGATGGTCAGGTTTTGATGTCTGGAACCCCCGAAGAAGTGGTTCGCAACGAAAATGTACGTCGCGTCTATTTGGGCGACAACTTTCGCATTGGTTGAGTGCCATTAAGGTTTTGCCTGCGACGCTTTGTTAGGCAGTTGGCCTAATTTTCTTGATCGTTGTCATTGACTCTCCCCTACTTTCCGCCGTCAAATAGGGCATGGCATTTTGGTTTGCTGGATCTTTGTCTGACCGTTGTTTCCGCTTTAGGGGACGGGTTTTGACAAGCCGGTGCCAAGTGCCTTTCCTGAAAAGCGACTAACCGAACACCTGGCCTTGGCCAGCGCGTATCGTCTTGGTTGCCAAAAACAAAAAGGATTCAACATGCGCTATCAAATCACGGGAATGCACATCGACATTGGCGACGCCTTGCAAACCCACGTGAAAGACGAACTAGGGACTGTCTTACAAAAGTATTCACAGCGACCTACAGATGCGAATGTTATCTTCTCCAAAAGCGGGCACGAATTTGTCTGTGAAACTACGGTTCATTTGTCGACCGGGCTGACAGCAGCAGCCAAAGCACATGCGACTGAAATTTACGCAGCCTTTGATGACTGTGGTGAAAAATTGGACAAACAGCTGCGTCGCTACAAGCGTCGGTTGAAAGACCACCACAAAGATAGAACAGAGCCCGTTGAAATATTCGGTGCATCCTCGTATATCCTCGCCAGCGATACGGATTCGGAAGCACAAGAGCCTGAATCGCTGCAGCCCATTATCGTGGCTGAGATGGAGACAAAAATCCCATCTCTCACAGTGGGTGAAGCCGTGATGCAGATGGAATTGGCCGGAGCGCCGGTTCTGGTGTTCCGCAACGAGAAAAAGGATGGCGTGAACGTCGTGTATCGACGTGAAGACGGCAATATCGGCTGGATCGATCCATAAAGCCGGAGTGTCGCGACAAGCGCTCTGAATACAGGTAGACTATGAAATTCGCTGATCTCATTAAGCCTGAGGCCGTAAAGACTATTGCGTCGGCTTCTAGCAAAAAGCGACTTATGCACGAGGTCGCCGATCTGGCGTCTTCGGCGTATGGTCTGCCATCGCAAGAGATTGTCGATGCATTGATGGAGCGTGAAACGCTTGGACCAACTGGTGTGGGGCAGGGTGTAGCCTTGCCACACGCCCGTATCGCCGGGCTGGAATCGGTTGTCGGGGCCTTTCTGGTATTGGAAAAGCCGGTCGATTTTGATTCAGTTGACCGTCAGCCAGTCGATCTGGCCTTTGCTTTGTTTGCCCCTCAAGACGCCGGTGTGGAACATCTCAAGGCGCTCGCTTTGGTATCGCGCAACCTGCGTGAGGCAAACCTCTGCGCCAAGCTTCGGGCGAACCCGGATCCGATAACGCTTTATACTATCCTGACAGAAACGGAATCTGTCAAAGCGGCCTGACTGGCGCGGGGCTGATGCGCGCAAAATGCGTATCCGTTCCTATGCGGGTGTCAGGGCCATCTGGTTTTCACGCCCAGTTGTCGAACCCAAACATGATGTAGTCGCGCATGTACGCCTCACGGGCCAAGGCTTCTATTTGGTCATCATAGATTTGTGCAAGCGCATAGGGCGCTGAATTTGGGTTTGCCGTTGGTTCTGGCGGGGCTGTGTGTCCGACCTGCATAGCCAATGCCGGCAAGTAGAGAGCCATTTCATCCTCACGAATGATCATATCCGGCAATGTAAACTCGGACATGCCCTGGATGCACTGTGCCTGTGTCGCCCAATGCCCGTCGACCCGAACCGCCGTTTGCCCCAACAAGTTGGCCTTGGTCCATGCCAAATAGGACGTAAAGGCCGTGCGATGGGCATCAACTGTGTACTCGTCGTCGGGTTCACCCTCTGGAATAGGCAGATTATGCGCGCGACGTAGAGTTTTGCGGATACCCGCGAAACTGCCCTTTTTGGTGGTCAAGATTTTCGAACAAAATGCTTCATGCGCACGTGCCAACGGATGGCGGATCACGGTAAAACTACGGTGGCCGGGTCGTTGACGTTTCCAAGCCCGAAGCGTGTTTTGCTTGAAATTGCGTTCAAGCGCGTTGTCGTCAACATCGTCCAAAGAAGACAACCATTGGCAAACCGCGGTTTCTGGACCTGAGCGGATCGGCATGTACAAAAGCGGCGTTTTCGCAGCCGCAACATAGGACGGTACAACCGGCCCTCGACGGGGTTCAAAATTTGGGGTGCGAGTCAGATTGAACCGGTCAAGCCGCGCCAAAGACCCTTCCATTTCGTCGAAATTTTTAACCTTCTCGGAAACGGGCTGCGGGTTTTGCCGCTTCAACGCTGTGTTCAGGCTGTCCAAATGCGACGAGGCACCAAGCCACTTTGCCAGGCCGTTCATGATGTCGACGTCTTGAAGGTCCTCGTAGGCAACATAAAACGCGGTCTGTGCACTGCGTTGCAGCGTATTCATGATCTGCACTTGGAAGGCCTGTAGATCGGCGAGGTGCTGTTCAAACTCAGTCGCGTCAAACTGTGCCTGCCCGTCTTTGCGCCGTTTGACGTTGGTCAGTTTCCACTGGCCGGTTGCTTGAGCGATCTTCCAGCTAACATAGCTGTCGACGGGATTTCGGGTCAGAATGATCTTACCGATCTTGGGGTCGGTCAGCAAGCTGTTCAGTATTCGCGGATCATGATCATGGAAATAGCGAAACCCTCCAATGCCACTTGGTGTTGCCTTGCGAATCTGGCCGAGCAGCCGAGTTGGGTCAACGTCACGTTCATCTTGCGTGATGCCAAGGATGTCTTCTGAATTTGGGTAGCCAATGAAATGCGGGTTAAAGGCCTCACCATGGCAGGTGATGCCATCAAAAGCGTTTAAATTGGCCTCCAGGAAATTGGACCCGGTGCGCATTTCGGCGAACACCACGAAACAGTCGAAACGATCAGACATTCAAAGGGCCTATTTCTTGATCAAGTAAGGTTTACGATGGCCACCGGGAAGGTTGCGCGGGGCAGGGTCCACCGGGAAGTCGCCCATCAAATATGGGTGCATCCCTTGGTTTTTCAGGTTTTGCAAGAATTGCCCAAATCCGGCCAGATCTTCCAAACGCGGTGCTTCAGAAAGGCGGCGTAGGCTTTTCTGACCAATTTCGTCAATGATCACCTGCAGGGGTTCCATCGGCGCTTCGATAAACTCGGCCATGGTCCAGATGCGCACCCTCGCCTTGACGTCAGGACTGCGCAATTCATCGAGCATCTTGCTCTCGATCTTTTGCAAGGCGGCGGCTTCGGCCCGAATTTCCGCGAAATTGGCGTTGGATTTGAAAAGAGGTACAGCCCAAGCGCCCGATATCACGCTGATCTGGGCATTTGGGTCGCGCGACATGTGCCAGTTGATTTTGGGATTGTCATGCGGTCCGTATTGAAAACACTGCCGTTCGCCACGGGTGTTCCAAAGAAGGTTGGTCAGAAATGCCCGCGGGTTGGCATCACGAAGTCTGGCGTTATTGGACAAAGCCCCATTGATGACCGTCTGCCCGCCAGAAAATTCGGCGCAATCAGGGCCGTAAAGGTGGCCATGCACTTGTGCGCCGGTGGCGCGGGCAAGCCAGCTTTCAAAATCTTGAAACAGCTCTGCAAACCCTTGGAATACGGAATAGCGCCCGGCCGTAACCCCATTTTCCCAGCCCAAATTCGGGAAACGACTTTGCATGAAAAGGCCCGGGCGTCCACGTGTCCGTCGATCGACCGCTTTGGCAAAAATGCGGTCAATTTTGCCGGGGTTTGGCTCTTGCTGCGACATGGCCCCGTTGGGGTCTGTCAAGAACGCATCATAAAGACGCGCGGCTTCGGGCCAGATTTTGCGCGCAACAAAACAGTCAGACCGCCGAAGCAATTGCAGGTGATCGTCGTAGAAAATATGCGGTTTGCCCTGAAAGTCGAACTTAGAGAGTGTCAGAGATCGGCTTTCGATGTTTGTGGAATACAAACGCGCCAAAGTTTGAAAGTAGCTTTCGTCAGGAATCCAGACGTGGCGAAAATAGCGGTCAAACTTTTCACGTTCTGGATCTTGAAGGATCGCGGTAAGTGTTTGCCGGGTCAGACACCACCATTGGCTCCCCATGTGGGGGATCAAGCCGCGTGGAATGCGGCGTTTATACCCGACGGCGCGTTGAAATTCGACAAGCTTGTCAAAGAGGTATCGGTTCTTTCGCCAACTGAACGGGAAATGCATCGTAAACCGTTCTTGATCCAACCCACCGACGGTCCAAGGAACATCGGCGGTTGTGGCGCTTTCGATAAAATCGGTGCGCGGGCGTTGTTCTAGGTAATCAACAAGCTCTTCAACAGGGCGTAGCGGCAAGCACGACCCGGACGACAGATAAACATGGCGCACCTCTTCGAACTTTTCGAGCAGGAGTTCCGATGCGTCTTGAGAGGCAGCCACAAGTCCCCAAGTGCCCCATTCGCACCGGTGACGCTTGGAAAACAACACCATTGGCGTATCGGAAAGCCGCGCGACAAAGGCGTCATAGGTCTTGCGAGGCACCATTTTGTCGACATGGATCACAACCGGGCAGCCGCCCCGTGTCCAATGACGTGCAACTTCTTCGGCTCGGTCAAGCGCGGTATGAACGAGCATGACGATCCCGACGCTCATGCCCAGTTCCCCTTGGACATCAGGCCCAAAATCTCCAGCTGGCGCCAGTTGATGTATTTTTCAGACCACTTGCACCAGAGGTCGGGATTGTCCTTAACGCCCTCTGCGTAGGCGATGTATTCTCGGCTGGCCCCGTAATGTTGATTTCGAGCCAATTCCTCTTCGGCTTTGACTGCAAATGTGTCGAGAAATTTGGTGTGAAGCAGAATGCCGCTGGCTTTTTCACCACCCCACTCATCGTAAACCTGATTTAGTCCACGCGGCAGGAGGTTGTGGGTCGAGCTTACATAGGCATATTGCCGGTTCCATTTGACCAGTGGAATTTTGTTCAAGGCCGGAGCCAACTTGGGTTTGTCCTGAAAGAACATCCGCGCTCGTGGGCCGCCTTGAATCCACAAATTTCCGAACTGCTTGTTCTTTTCAACCGTATAGTTGCCAGCATCAAACCAAGACGCGATTTCAAGCGGGTCTTGCCCGACTTGATAAGGTTGCGCGTCGATCCGTCCCTTGGGGTACATATCTAGTAGCATGGCGCTAAAGGACTTGATTGACGAAGCGTCAAGCCAATCGGTTAGGGCACGCAAAGGTCGCGTATCGCAAAAGGGATACAAAAACAGCTCATCCGGATCGACGGTCAACGCCCAATGATCATGCGCATATTTCAGCGCCAACCAGTTCAACCAATCCACCCCAAAGCGGGATCGTTTATAGCTAGCCTGGGTGGTCCAAACCGAAACATCCGGTTGTTTGGCGAGATAGTCGAGGGAGCCATCGGTGCTGTCGTTGTCGACAAAGAAAAAGTGGTTAACCCCCATGTCCCGATAGTATTTCAGGAACCACGGAAGGCGCACGCCCTCATTCCGTTGAGTTGAAAACAGAAGGATATCAGACGGGGCAATATCGGCAGTACGATTGGCGACGGGGCGCAAATCGCGTCGCTTGCGAAATGCACGGATGCGCCAGCGCTTTCGCTGAACCCGAAGTCGGTATGACTGCCATGCGCCCAATCGTGTGCCCTTGTCCAAGCCGGTTGACCGGCCCCTCGTTATAGATGCCAGCTATCAGATCAAGGTTAATACGGTCTTGAAATGTTCATCCCAAGAGGGAGGAATAAACGCTTGAGTACCACTTAAACCTGTTCTTTGCTGGTCAGCCATCTCTATTATCGTTGTTTGCCAAAGATACCTGTCAGAAGCGTCTGCGTAAACGGGAATATTTCCCAGAACTTCCCTGAAGATGGGCAGATCATTGCAAAGTACTGGAACGCCGAGCGCGGCGGCTTCGATTGGGGGGAGGCCATAGCCTTCGGCGAAGCTGGGGAAAAGCAATCCGGCAGAGCCTTGAAGGAGGGCAAATAGTTGATCGTCAGGCAAGTCGTGCAGTTCATGGATGCGCTCTGGTTTTGAGTCCAGTCGCCTGAAAACATCATGATTTTCCCACCCACGATTGCCGCAAATCAACAGATGTGCATCCGGGATGTCAGGCCAAATATCAAGCAACAAGGCATGGTTTTTACGTGGCTCAATCGTGCCTAGACACACAAAGTATGGACCGTTCCATGGCCCCTTTGGGGCGTTTCCCGTGTGCGGAATCGGAGCTCCGAGATGGGCAATGACTCTGTCCGGTAGGGGGCCCGGGACGTGACGACCAATATCGTCAGCCGTTTGGCGGGAGTTGCACAGGATCACGTCCGCATGGGCACAGGTGCGGCCCAAAAAAGCGCGAAATGGCGCAATGGTTTCAGGGCGTTGGTATTCAGGAAAATCCAGTGGGATCGTATCATGAATCATGACAGCCACCCGCGCTTTACGAAGCCGTAAAGCCGACAGTACCCGTTCGGTTAGGTTCGAATGACCAGTGTTGAGGTAATGAACCCCCATGGGCAAATGGCGCGCCAGCATGCGAGATAAACGCAGTGGCAAACATCGGTCATGGCAAATAATGCGCAGGTAAGTTTCGGCCTGACGACGTACCGGATGTCGACCTTTGCGCAGTTTCGACAGCCGGTCCGCAGGGCCCCAATCCTGATCGAGAATTCTTTCTCGCAACGCGGCGCAACCGGCTTGGTCCAGCAGGACATACCCCAGTGAGCTTCGGACCAACCCCCACAGGTCGCCATGTTGTAACAGGTTGTCGAGATATGCGAATTCAACCCGATCGACGCCGGTCATAGGACGGCCAGCGCGGCTGACCAATCGCGTCAGGTCGAGAAGTCGGGTTGGTTCAGGCGTCGTAATGGCCATTTTTATGCCACCGCCATGCATCTGCTATCATCTGTGCCATTGTGGATCGAGCCGGGCTCCAACCTAGCTCCTCGCTGGCGCGTGATGAGCCGGACACCAATTTGGTAGCATCACCGGCACGGCGCGGCCCTTCGGAACAAGGGACTTCCTGATTGGTGACGGTTCCAGCCGAGGTGATAACTTCTTTGACCGAAAAGCCACTGCCAGTCCCGAGATTGAAGACCTGGCTTCCGTTTCCATCTTGCAACCATTTCAAGCCAAGAACATGGGCATCAACCAAGTCACAGACATGCACATAATCGCGGATGCAGGTGCCATCGGGTGTTTCATAGTCCGTCCCGTGAATGGTTAACGCCGGGCGCTTGCCATCGATCGCTTCAAGCATAACAGGGATGAGATGGGTTTCGGGGCGATGGTGTTCGCCGACCTCACCCTCAGGGTCGGCACCGGCCACGTTGAAATACCGAAAGATCACATGACGCAATCCATAAGCGGCCTCAAAGTCGCGCAGGATATTTTCCACGGCGCGCTTTGATGCGCCATAGGCGTTCAGTGGTTCTTGTGGAGTGTTCTCATCAAGAACAACGTTGTCGTGTTCGCCGTAAGTCGCGCAGGTCGATGAGAACACAAAGTCGAGGCAGCCCGCAGCAACAGCGGCCTCGATCAATGTTAGCGACCCTTCAACATTGTTGCGCCAATACATGCCGGGTTTGGCCATGGCTTCGCCAACCTGACTGAGCGCTGCAAAATGCACCACGGCGACCGGTTGCCATTTGGCAAAAACTTCGTCCAACCGTGTGCGGTCAGAAAGATCACCCTTTTCAAAGGGGCCGAATTTTACGGCGTCTTGCCAGCCGGTGCTCAGATTGTCGAAGGTCACAGGTGTATACCCGGCGGCCTTAAGTGCCTTGCAGGCGTGGCTACCGATATAGCCAGCGCCGCCCGTCACAAGAACATGCGCCACGGGTTTATTCCGCGGCTTTTCGGGCAGACATGATTTCGTGCAGATATCCTTCGAGATCGTCTTTCAGGTCATCGCGCGACAGGCCAAAAGCCACGGTCGCTTGCAAGAAGCCACTTTTGGAGCCGCAATCAAAGCGTTGGCCCCGGAAACGATAGCCGTAAACGCCGTTCCCTTCGGTGATCTCACGTGCAATCGCGTCGGTTAGTTGGATTTCACCACCGGCACCCGATTTGATCTTGTTAAGATGGCGGAAGACATCAGGCGACAAGATATAACGGCCAATGACAGCTAAATTGGAGGGAGCTTCGTCAGCTGGCGGTTTCTCGACCATGCCTCTGACTTTGACCATGCTGCCCATGTCTTCTTCGACATCCAAGACACCATAGCTCGAAGCTTTCTCGGCGGGGACTTCCATCGCCGCAACCATGTTTCCGCCTGTCTCTTCGTAGGCTTCAACCATCTGTTGCAAACAAGGTTTCTCAGCTGCGATGACATCGTCGGGAAGCATAACGGCAAACGGTTCGTTGTGGATCAGGCGACGGGCACACCAAACAGCGTGACCAAGACCCAAAGCGCGGTGTTGACGAATATACGCGATTTCACCTGAGTCCATGTTGGTGGACTTCAAAATATCAAGAAGCTCGTCTTTGCCTTTTTTCCGGAGCTCTTGTTCAAGCTGCGGGGCGTGATCAAAGTAGTCTTCCAGTGCGCCCTTACCGCGAGAGGTCACAAAAATGAACTCTTTGATGCCGGCGGCGCGTGCTTCGTCAATGGCGTATTGGACCAGCGGACGATCAACCAAAGTCATAATTTCTTTGGGAACCGATTTTGTTGCCGGAAGAAAGCGGGTTCCCATTCCTGCGACGGGAAAAATGGCTTTCGTGACCTTCTTGCGCATCGGTCTGCTCCTACTCTAATCTTTTGACAGCTTATCGCATGTGGTTTTGATGGTAGCCACCAAATTTTGATACGATAAGCCGAATAAACGGGTATTGTTTCGAATTCGTTGTAGTTCTGCTGTGAAACAGATCATTGTGAATAAAAATTATCCGCGAACGTCCGAAATTCGGGCGACTTCCTCCTTAACGCGTGTCGAGAACCGGCGATAGTGGGAAAGGCGTTGATTGCGCTCACTGCGGCCAAACCTCCCACCAAATTGTTCCCAATAGCCTCCGTTTTCAAACGAAACTGTATGAAATCTCGGGCTTGGCAGCAAAATGAACAAGCTAACAATGCTGCCACTTTGAGCCAATTTTGCGGCGTCTCGTCGTAGCCTGCGGGCTTGCCATATCCGACCTGCCAATACCACGCGCGGGGCGTTGGGGCGGCCGGGAAACGCCTGAAATGCCGGGGAAACCGCGACAAATGGCGATAGCGTTTTGATCGGGCGCGTTAATCCTTCGGCACCACCGTCTTGCAGGCCGCGTAGCAATTGCGCCATCTGTGTCGCGTTTAGTTGGCGCTTTTTGGCAAATCGAAACAGCCGCAACCGCTGCTCTTCGCAAAAGGCCATCCAAGCGCGATCTTGATCCGGTTCGGGACAGTATTTCTTAAGGAATACACGCTGCGATGCGCCAATTTGCGTTAGATCCTTGGGGACACGTGACGCATCTCGTCGCTCGCTTTCGGCGAAACCGTGATGCACTTGAGCCAGAGGAGCAATCGCGGTTTTCTGACCACTTTGGGCAAGCCGCATGTTTAGGTCGGTTTCATCCAGATAGAAGCGAAACTGGGGGTCAAACCCTCCCAATTCCCTAAGAATGGACCGCCGAAACGCCATGTTTGTTCCCTCGGTCTTGAGGGCATGGCCATTGGGGATACTTGGTACAGCCGGTTTTGTGTCCGGAAGAGGGTAGGGGGACGGAGTGCCGGTGCAATCAATCGTCCGGGCTTGCCACTGAAATGAAATGCCATTGCGTCCAATGACATAGCCGCCGGCGGCCGAGACATCGGGTTGCTCGAACGGACCCGTTAAATGTGTAAGCCAGAGCGGTTCGGGAACTGCGTCATCGTCAATAAACGCGACAATATCACCTGCGGCCTGTTCTATGCCTAGATTTCTGGCCGCTGAGATATTGGGTTCGTCATAGCCAACAAGCTTGAAGAATGACGCATCCGGTCGGGCGCGCACGATGGCTTCGCCATCCGGGCAAGTCACGACAATCACTTCGAACGGTGCGTAATCGAGTTGGGCCAAACCCATCAGGCAGCGGGCAAGGGCCTGGGGGCGGCCCCGGCTCACGACCACGACACTGACGGGCAGGGCCATAGACTAGGCCTTTTTCAGCTCAACGCCCGGGGCGTAGGCGATAAAGAACGGGTTTGCGAAACCGTCTTTGCCATAGACCAACGGGCTGTGATCGTCGAAACGCACAACTTTGCCACCAGCACCGTGCAACACGGCCTGACCTGCGGCGGTGTCCCATTCCATCGTGCGGCCAACGCGTGGGTACAAATCGGCCTCACCTGTGGCGACAAGGCAAAACTTCAACGACGATCCGGCGCTTTTGCTGTCTTTGGTGGCATATTTGGCGATGTAGTCTTCGGTGGCTTGGTCACGGTGCGATTTGGACGCGACCAACATCAACGCGCTGTTGTCAGGTGTGCTGACAGAAATGGCTTTGGTTTCGCCGGCGGTGTCTTTGTCAAAGGGGCCCATTTCTTCGACGGTTGATCCATCTGCCAGAGTATAGAACATCCGTTCGCGGGCCGGGGCATAGACCACACCGCGCACCGGCACACCGTCTTCGACCAAGGCGATGTTGACGGTGAAATCACCGCGACGCTTGATGAACTCCTTAGTGCCATCCAACGGATCAACGATCAAAAAGGTTTTGGCATCAACACCATGGCTATCGGCTTGTTCTTCGGTGACAAGGGCGACATCGGGAAAAGCGGCTCGCAATCCGGCCGAAATGATCGCGTCTGCGGCTTCGTCCGCTTCAGTCACGGGGCTGTCGTCGGATTTCACTTTCACGTCAAAATCGTCAGAGTTGTAAATCTCCATGATCTTATCACCGGCTTCTAGTGCCAGCTTGCGGATCACTGTTGTCAGTTCCGAATAGTCCACGAAATGTCCCCTTCCCGGCAAAGTGTCGGGTTTTATTGATTTGAAAGCCTTTGCGTCTTATGGTGCCATTCAACAAGAACGGCAAGAATGCCGAAAGTATCAGGCCGCATATCGGAGCAGCGTCCCATGTTTCAGATGACTACACCCCGGTCTCGGCTGGGTTCTGCGATTTATATTGCCGAACTGATTTACCACAACTCTGTTCGCTCGGTCCGCAAATCCCACGGAAACGCCTTTATGGCGATCTTTATGAACATGCTTCAGACGATCGTTTTCGTCATGGCCTTCTATGTGATGTTCCAAATTCTGGGCCTGCGCGGAACGGCTTTGCGTGGCGATTTCATGGTTTACATCATGACCGGGATTTTCCTGTACATGACGCATTCCAAGACATTGGGCGCGGTGTCCGGATCCGAAGGGCCAGCCAGCCCAATGATGCAACACGCCCCGATGAACACCGCGATTGCGATTGCGGCGGCGATGGTCAGCACGCTCTACATTCAGCTCCTGTCTCTTTTTGCGATCCTGTTCATTTATGATGCCGCCTTTGCGCCCGGTGTTTTACTGGAGATTTTTGATCCCATCGGATGTTTGGCGATGATCTTGCTGGCGTGGTTCTCTGGTGCGGCGATTGGTATGGTGTTTCTGGCAGTCAAGCCGTGGTTCCCGACGCCGGTTGGTATCATTTCAACGGTCTATCAACGCGCTAATATGATTGCATCGGGCAAGATGTTCGTTGCCAATACCCTACCACCCTACATGCTAACCATGTTTGATTGGAATCCATTGTTCCACTGTATCGATCAATCACGTGGTTATGCGTTTCTTGACTACAATCCACGCAATTCCAGCTGGGAATACGCCTTTTACCTGTCGATCGTCCTGATCATGATTGGCCTGATGGGTGAATTTTACACCCGCAAACACGCCTCGGCCTCTTGGGGCGCACGTCGCTAAAATCTGCCGGTATTCCGGACTATGGAATACCGCACTTTGGCAAAGCCGCCGTACCGCATAGTCTTGGGTCAATTGACCAAGGAGTTTCCTATGCTAATCCGCGCCCTTGCCCTAATGCTTGCTACCGCAACGACGGCGATTGCCGAAGATTTGCCAGCCCTGTTTGATGTGACCGGTGTCGCGTCGGATGACGTATTGAATGTACGCACCCGCCCGATGGGCGGAGCCAATATTATTGGCACCTTAGCCTATGACGCGAAGTCGGTCGAAGTTGTCGAAGTTCAAGACAATTGGGGCCGGGTGAATGTTGATGAAGGGTCGGGCTGGGCGTCGATGCGGTTTCTGACAGCACAACCTGACACCGCGCTTCCAAACGCAACGCATTTCAATTGTTTCGGGACCGAACCGTTTTGGTCGCTTGATGTCCAAAATGGTGGCCCGGCGGTTTTGTCGACACCCGAAGGGCATGACCGCGCGTTTCATATGGGGCTCGCCCGTGCCGCCAATGCACGCCCGGCTCCTTTTGCTATTCTGGGAAGCGCGCAGGGAGAAAACATCGCCATTGTGATGGACAAAGAAATTTGTTCCGACGGCATGTCCGATCGGCTGTTCGGCCTGTCCGGCACCGTTGTGCTCAACGGATATAATATGGAAGTCTTGTCGGGCTGCTGCTCGATCCAATCGGAGTGACTTGGATGCTACGACTGCTGATAGTGATGATGAGCCTATCAAGCGCCGCCTGGGCGAACGGATTTCCGGCCCTTTATAACATCGTTGATGTCGCAGCAGACGATACGCTGAACGTGCGGTCCAAGCCGAGTTCAAAAGGTGATGTGATCGCAGAGCGGGCTTTTGACGAGACCTATATTCAAGTGTTGGAGATGGACCCGAGCGGCAAATGGGCCTTGGTCAACAACGGTGAGGCCGGTCAGGGATGGATCTATGCCCGGTATCTCGAACCGGTGCCCGGCGGCTCGTTTCCCGACTGGCCGCATATGTATTGCGGTGGCAGCGAAAGCCCTTGGGGTGTCACCTTTACACAAGGTGGCCCGGCGGAGTTTCGTCAGTATTACGAGCCAGATGGCTATGCTCTTACCGCAGGAAGTTTTAAAACCGGGTCCGAGCATCTGACAGATCACGGTATTCGCGCCACAAGCGACGCGATGCAGGTCTTGATTTCGGTGCGTCGCGAAACCTGTCAAAGTACCATGATTGATGCCGCATTTGGACTGATGTCTTCGGTGTTCATCACCGGCAAGGAAGACGGTTTTCAACAAGGGTGCTGTTCTCTCATCGCCCCTCCCGGCAATTGAACCCGCGGCCTCGCTTAGGTCACCATCCGAAGCGTCAAGTTGATCCGCCCACCTTGCGGCAGCAGGGTTGATGACCCGAACCGGAGCCGGTCAACACCGTGATGCGCCAGCCGCGCGTCACCACCCATCACAACGACATCGCCGGATTTCAGCCAGATCGACTCGGTGTTGCCGCCACGTTCCACATTACCCATTCGAAACAGCGCCTCGTCGCCAAGGCTGATCGACACCACCGGGTAGTCGAAAGCCGCCTCGTCGCGATCTTGGTGAAGTCCCATTTTCGCGTCTTCGCCATACCAGTTGATCAAACAGCATTCCGGGTCGCGTTTGGGGAGGTGTTGACAGCTGTCAACTTTATACCAAATTTTAAGAATTGAGGCTGGGATGGCGGGCCATGCTGCGCCATTTGGATGCTGCTTTTCATAGCGATAGCCGCGCCTGTCGCTGATCCAGCCAAAATCACCCGCCGCGCTCATCCGCACCGACATCGGTTTTCCCCGCGCGGTCACCGGCTGAACCAACGGCGCGACACGCAAAATCCCGCGCAACTCTTCGACAAGCGATTCTTGTTCGGCCCGATCCAGAAATTCGGGATGAATGACAAAGCCCTTTTGGCGGATCATGGGTGAATTTGCAGGTTTCATGCCCCTTTCTTTCGCGATTCCTAACGTTAGCCAAGCAATTCTGCACATTTGCTGTGTTGCAGGTGCTTGCAGGGACAAAAGCGGCTCCTTATATACCGTCCGAACGCGCCGGATCCGGCCGGACCGGCGTTCCTGCCATACGGGGCACCGGATGCCGTTACGGGTCCAGCGCCACGTGATATCGCCTGTTAAGAAAGGGATCGAACATGGGTAAAGTGATCGGTATCGACCTCGGTACAACGAACTCTTGTGTTGCCATTATGGACGGCTCTGCCGCCCGCGTCATTGAAAACGCCGAAGGCGCACGCACAACTCCTTCTATCGTTGCATTTGCTGACGACGAACGCCTTGTTGGCCAGCCAGCCAAACGTCAGGCTGTTACCAACCCAGAAGCCACCGTTTTTGCGGTGAAGCGTCTGATTGGCCGCCGCGTCACCGATGCAGAAGTCACCAAGGATCAGGACATTGTTCCATACGCCATCGTTGATGGCGGCAATGGCGATGCATGGGTTGAGGCCAAGGGTGAGAAATACTCTCCGTCGCAAATCTCTGCCTTTATCCTCGGCAAGATGAAAGAAACCGCCGAGAGCTATCTTGGCGAAGAAGTCACTCAGGCGGTTATCACCGTTCCTGCGTACTTTAACGACGCCCAGCGTCAGGCCACCAAAGACGCCGGTAAAATTGCCGGTCTCGAAGTGCTGCGGATCATCAACGAACCGACAGCGGCGGCTCTGGCCTATGGTCTGGACAAGAAAGAAAGCAAAACCATCGCGGTCTATGACCTTGGTGGCGGTACTTTCGATGTGACCATTCTGGAAATCGACGACGGTCTGTTCGAAGTGAAATCGACCAACGGCGACACTTTCCTTGGTGGTGAAGACTTTGACATGCGCATCGTCAACTACCTCGCGGACCAGTTCAAAAAAGAGCACGGTGCCGACCTGACCAAAGACAAGATGGCCCTGCAGCGTCTGAAAGAAGCCGCTGAAAAAGCCAAAATCGAACTGTCTTCGGCCACTCAGACCGAAATCAACCAGCCGTTCATCACCATGGACCCGGCCACAGGCGCACCTTTGCACCTGGTTGTGAAACTGACCCGTGCCAAACTGGAAAGCCTTGTTGGTGATCTGGTCAAAGCGTCTATCAAGCCTTGCCAAGCCGCGTTGAAAGACGCCGGCCTGACCACGGCTGACATCGACGAAGTCGTTCTGGTTGGCGGTCAAACCCGTATGCCGCGCGTCTTTGACGAAGTGACCAAGTTCTTTGGCAAAGAGCCACATAAGGGTGTGAACCCTGACGAAGTTGTTGCCATGGGCGCGGCCATTCAGGCCGGTGTTCTGCAGGGTGACGTCAAAGACGTTGTTCTTCTCGACGTAACACCTCTGTCGCTTGGTATCGAAACTCTGGGTGGTGTCTTCACCCGTCTGATCGACCGCAACACCACCATCCCGACGAAAAAGTCTCAGGTCTTCTCGACCGCCGAAGACAACCAGTCGGCTGTGACCATCCGGGTTTTCCAGGGTGAGCGTGAGATGGCGGCTGACAACAAGATGCTCGGCCAGTTCAATTTGGAAGACATCCCACCGTCGCCACGTGGCATGCCACAGATCGAAGTGACCTTTGACATTGACGCAAACGGCATCGTGTCCGTTGGTGCCAAGGACAAAGCCACCGGTAAAGAGCAGCAGATCACCATCCAAGCCTCGGGCGGTTTGACGGATGAGGACATCGAAAAGATGGTCCAAGAAGCCGAAGAAAACGCCGAAGCGGATAAAGAGCGCAAAGAGCTGGTCGAAGCCCGCAACCAAGCCGAGAGTCTTGTGCACTCAACCGAGAAATCGGTTGAAGAGCATGGCGACAAGGTCGATCCGTCCACTGTTGAGGCGATCGAGCTGGCTGTTGCAGCGCTGAAAGACGATCTGGAGAAAGACGACGTTGCAGCTGAGAAGCTCAAGGCCGGCATCCAGAACGTGACCGAAGTCGCAATGCGCCTTGGTGAAGCGATCTACAAAGCCCAAGCCGAAGAAGCCGGCGAAGAGCCCGCAGCTGCGGATGCTGAGGGTCCTGCTGGTGCCGACGATGATATCGTTGACGCCGACTTCGAAGATCTGGGTGATGACAAACGTGGCTAAGGCCGGTTTGTGACACTGATCGGGGGCCGGTCCGGTAGCCGGACTGGCCCTTTTCCTTTCCTGGAAAGGAGGACGTAGATGTCCAAAAGTGATTATTATGATCTGCTAGGAGCCTCCAAGGGGGCCTCTGCGGATGAGCTCAAGAAGGCCTATCGCAAGAAGGCCAAAGAACTGCACCCGGATCGCAATTCGGACAATCCAAACGCAGAGGCGCAATTCAAAGAGATCAATGAGGCCTATGATGTCCTCAAAGATCCTGAGAAGAAAGCAGCCTATGACCGCTATGGTCATGCCGCATTCGAAGGCGGCATGGGGGGTGGCGGTGGTCGACCCGGTGGCGGGTTTGGCGGCGGTGGTCCCGGTGATTTCGGCAGTGCCTTCTCTGATGTGTTCGACGATCTATTTGGCGACTTTATGGGCGGCCAGCGCGGTGGTGGTGGGCGTCAGCGCGCCTCACGCGGGGCGGACTTGCGCTATAACCTGCGGATCACTCTCGAAGACGCCTTCGCCGGAATGCAGAAAACCATCAATGTTCCAACTTCGGTGCAATGTGGTGAATGCGAAGGGTCCGGTGCCGAAGGTGGAGCAGAACCGACAACCTGCCCAACCTGTTCCGGTATGGGTAAGGTGCGGGCAACACAGGGTTTCTTTACGGTTGAGCGAACTTGCCCAACCTGTTCTGGCCTTGGTCAGATCATCAAGAACCCATGCAAATCCTGCGGTGGAAATGGCCGTGTTCAAAAAGAACGCGCGCTGTCTGTGAACATCCCGGCTGGTGTTGAAACCGGCACACGCATTCGTCTTGCAGGCGAAGGTGAGGCGGGCATGCGCGGTGGCCCTCCGGGTGATCTCTACATTTTCATTGAAGTTGAAGAGCACAAGATTTTCGAACGCGAAGGCAGCGAGTTGCATTGCCGAGTGCCGGTGTCGATGACCTCTGCTGCATTGGGTGGCGATATCGAAGTGCCGACCATAGATGGCGGTCGTTCGCGGGTGAAAATCCCATCGGGAAGCCAATCTGGCCGCCAGATGCGGTTGCGCGGCAAAGGCATGCCAGCGCTGCGCGGCGGTGGCACCGGTGATATGTTCATCGAACTTGCCGTCGAAACACCGGTGAACCTGACCTCTCGCCAGAAAGAGATCTTGCGCGAGTTTGAAGGCCTAGCCGAAGACAACAACCCCGAAAGCTCGAGCTTTTTCTCGTCGGTCAAAGGGTTCTGGGACAGTATGAAAGGGTAGCACCGCCTTCTGAAATCCTGGTTTTCTACAAAAGACGGCACCCGGTTGGGTGCCGTTTTTGTTTTCCTTTGTGGGAACGGAGTGACAACATTTTCCATTCGTTCACCATGCTTCAGCAAAGATGAGGCATGACACAGGGACCACATTTTTCAGATTCACAAGCGGCATTGTTCGACTTGGACGAAGCTCCGGTGCAACCGGTGCCCGATTCCAAGCTGTTGCCATCCTATATCAAGGATCATCGTGCCCGGTTGCGTGAGCGTTTTCGGATCGGTGGGGCGGACGCTCTGCCCGACTATGAGCTTTTGGAGCTGGTCCTGTTTCGCGCCATTCCTCGCCAGGACGTTAAACCGCTCGCTCGGCAGTTGCTTGAACAGTTTGGAGATTTCAACGGCGTTATCTCTGCACCTGCGATGAGATTGGCAGAGGTGATAGGTGTCGGTGATGCGGTTGTGACCGAACTCAAAGTCGTTGAGGCGGCGGCACACCGATTGGCACAAGCCAAGGTTTTAAAACGGCACGTGGTGAGCAGTTGGGATGCCTTGCTGACCTATTGCCAAACAGCAATGGCACATGGTGAGGTCGAACAATTTCGAGTGCTGTATTTGGACCGCAAGAACGTTTTGATTGCCGATGAAGCGCAAGGGCGTGGCACGGTCGACCACGTACCCGTTTATCCGCGCGAAGTTGTCAAACGCGCCTTAGAGTTGAACGCGACGGCGATGATCCTTGTGCACAACCATCCGTCAGGGGACCCAACACCCAGCGGGGCAGATATCGAAATGACCGAACAAATTCGAGAAGCTGCCGAAGTGCTTGGGCTGACCTTGCATGACCATTTGGTGATCGGCAAATCGCAGGAATTGAGTTTTAAAGCCGAAGGGTTGCTCTAGTCGCCCAAATTCCGTGCACGGAATTTGCCACCGCAGGCCTTTAGCGCACCCAGACCTCGACCCGCCGGTTCACCTGACGCCCCCAGGACGTTTCATCGCAAGCCATGGGCATGGCCTCACCAAAGGCATCGGTCAGCACTTCAATTTGATCCAAATCCGCTGTTTCAGCGGTCTGTTCAACTGCGCGACGCACGGTTTCGGCGCGTTTTCGGGCAATTGTCAAATTCCCCTGAGCCGGACCAACCCCGTCCGAGAACCCAACAAAGACCAGCTTTCGTCCGTCATAAATCCCGGCCTCGAGAGAGCGCGCGAGTTGTTGAACATTTGAACGGGATTGCGCATCTAACCGGGTCGATCCGGTTTCAAACCGAAAGGATGTGGTAAGGCGGCGCATTTCTGACAGGGTTCGTGTCAGGCGTTTGAGCTCCTTTAACGAGTTGTCGCCATCTGTCACGAGCACCGCATTCGTGAACCGGTTTCCCTGCAAATCGACGGGGATTTCCTCGGGAGCTTGGTCAACAAATCCCGCTCTCCGGATGACAATTTGTGCCGGTGGTGTGCGCGTAAATGTCAAAAACTCACGGGCCAAAGCCGGGAGGCGGCGGGCTGGAACATATAGAAACATAGGTGCGGTTAATGGGAAATCTTCGGTTTTGATCGAGCGACGCGCAGCGCGCAACGAGAAGCCACAATTCCCGCCGATCAATAAAGGCTTGGCGTTTCCGATGTCAGAAAAACTGGCGATGCCAATGCCAAATGGGTCCCTCGCGACGGCATCCGCCAATTTTGCGTTCGTATTGTAACGCTCCGCAGAAGCGGTCAACGTTGTCTGAGCCGGGTGTAGGATTTTGTCTTCTAGCTCCTGCGACAGGCCCGAGTTGGCATCGCGGACATGGACGGTGACCGGGGCATCGGGGCCTCCTAACTCTCGCCAATTTGACAGTTTGCCTGAGAGGACCCTTGCTAGATCAGTTAGCGAAATCTTGTTAACCGGATTGTTGGCCGCGACCACAGGCACCAATGCATCCAAAGCCAAAACACGCGCGCGATTGGGGGTTTCGAGATTGCCAAGGCCCGCCTCTCGCGCCAGCGCGATTTCTGAAGGGCGGATTTCGCGCAGTGACATGACGATATCCGCTTCTCCGGCCAACAGGTCGGCGAAACCCTCGTCGGTGTTGGTTACGCGAAAGGTAAAAATCCCGACCATTTTACCGCTACGCGTATCGCTGAGAATATAGGCAAAGCGGTTTTCACCAATCGTCTGTCGTTTGGCATTTAGCCCGTTGCGCAAAGCAAAAGATTCCAACAATGCAGGCATCAAAACCGAGCCAACAGTAGCGGACCCAGACACCGAGAGTTCGGCGACATAGTCCGTGAGCGATGGGCAAGACGGTCCGTCGCACAGCACACCAGAGCTATCGACGGTTAGCTCGCCAAATTTGGTATCGATACGGTAAAACTCGCCGTCAAACCCAAGAAAGGTGCCGGTCAATTCGATCGCGCCATCGCGGGACCGGAGGGTGATGTCTTGGGCAAACGCCGAAGACACGATCCCTAAAATGAAAAGTGCGGCGAATATCGCCGCACGCCAAATGTGCATATCTTGTCCTGCCTGGCGCGAATTACCTCGCGGCGATTGTCAGGTCTTGGACAAGATTATTCAACACCAGAAAGTCACCTGTGCTGTCGCAGCCCGGAATTTCTAACGTCATGTCGCGAACACGCAGGTCAGAACCGGCTGTCATCTCAAATGTTTGCGCCTCAACACGGGTTTCGCAATTGGCACCTGTGACCTCGGCCTCAACCGACAAGGCGATATCGCCGCTGCGTTTGGTCGTGCCGCTCGGGTAAGAATAGATTTCCGCCAAAAGGGCTTCGGGCGAGTCGGATTGACCGAGCCGGGTCAAGAAACCACCTTCGCCGCGGGCCGCTGCGGTCAAATCGCCAGCTGTTGAGGCCCAAACGTGGCCATCTCCGAAATAGTCGGCGTTGAATTCACGGGCATGTAATTGCAGGCCTGCATCGCCTTTCCACTGCAACACGACACGGTCGTAGAATGGCATTGAGGTAACGTCTGCTGTTGCCATTGCACCGTCACCGCTTGCAAAGGACGCCATGAAGACGGCCGCTTCGGCAAGGGCTGGCACGGATACGTCAAGGGACCCGTCGGGTTGCATGACTTCGGTGAACACCATTCCTTGGTGATGGATTGTGACGCGTTCGCTGGCGTGACAGGCCGATGACAGCGAAAGGTTAACCATCGCACCAGCGGCAGGGCTTGCTTCCATGCGAACGTCACAGCCAAAGCTTTCAGCGCTGTTTTCTTGTGGCAATTCGGTGCCAGTCAAACCGGCATCGGCGGCCGCAAGTTCAACAGATTGACCGGGCATTTCAATATCAAACTGCAAATCAGTTGGCGGGATAGGAATGGCGGTCGCCGAGGACACTTCGGTGATGTCCGAGACTTCCAGCGGGCCGACCTGAGCCGATTTACCCTGACCCGGAAGGGCGAGGCCGAATTGCATGACGTAGCCAATACCCAAGGCGCAGACCAAGGTTGTACCAGCCAGTAGATAACTCTTGAGACGCGCCATTTTGGCCTCCTGTCTATTTCGATCAGGAGGCAGGTTGGCAGCTAAACGTGGCAGGTCTGGGGCAGGGGGGCGGAGTCATTTGGGCATTTCTGCGCGGTAAATCTGACCGCTGACTCCGCGTGCTGTTTCTTAGGCGATGCGACCGTGGCAGTGTTTGAACTTGTTGCCAGAGCCACATGGGCATTGATCATTACGCCCGGGATTGCCCCAGGTTGATTGATCGTTTTCATCAAAACCGGCGATGAGCGGTTCCGGGGCATCGGTGGGTTGTGTCGGTGCTGATGACGCATCTGCGGCTTGCTGAACGGCTTGTTGTTGCGCCATTTGCTGCTGCATCATCTCTGCCATCATCGCCTTTTGCTCATCTTCCGTCATCGGACGGACCTGAGCCAATTGGGTGGTGACAGTTTCACGCAGCGATTCGAGCAAGTTTTCAAACAGCTGGAACGCCTCGGTTTTGTATTCGTTCAGCGGATCCCGCTGGGCATAGCCCCGGAACCCGACAACCGAACGGAGGTGTTCAAGCGTCAACAGGTGTTCACGCCACTTGCCGTCGATGGTTTGCAACAGGAACTGTTTTTCGATCTGGCGCATGGTGTCCGCGCCAAAGGCCTCGGCCTTTTCGGCCATCAATGTGTCGCTGGCCTCTTCAAGACGTTCGCGGATCACGTCCTGATCCACGCCATCTTCATCGGCCCAGCCGATCAGCGGCAGATCAAGCCCCAGCTTTTCAATAGACGCAGCATATAGGCCCTGCATGTTCCATTGTTCGGCATAGGTTTTGTCAGGCGCGTAGATGTCGACCAACTCGTCGATCACTTCGTGACGCATGTCCTGTACGATTTCCGACAGGTCCTCGGCTTCCATGATTTCACGGCGCTGCGAGAAGATCACCTTACGTTGATCGTTCATCACGTCATCGAATTTCAAAAGCTGCTTACGAATGTCAAAGTTGCGGCCTTCGACTTTGGCTTGGGCGCGCTCCAGCGATTTGTTCACCCAAGGGTGAATGATCGCCTCGCCTTCTTTCATACCAAGGCTGGACAGCACTTTATCAAGCCGTTCCGACCCAAAGATCCGCATCAGGTCATCTTCGAGGCTTAGGAAGAAGGACGAGCGGCCCGGGTCACCCTGACGGCCAGATCGGCCGCGCAGCTGATTGTCGATCCGACGGCTTTCGTGGCGTTCAGTCGCCAACACATAAAGGCCACCGGCCTCTTTGACGGCGGCTTCGTCGGTGGTGTGCTCTTCTTCGATCCGCAGACGGATCGCCTCTGGGTCACCTTCAGGATCGGCGGCAATGGCCTCCATGATCTTGAACTCAACATTGCCACCCAATTTGATGTCGGTCCCCCGACCCGCCATGTTTGTGGCGATGGTCACGGTCCCAAGTTTACCTGCATCGGCAACGATTTGGGCTTCTTGTTCGTGCTGACGGGCGTTCAGAACGTTGTGCGGCAACTCAGCAGCCGTCAACATTTGGCTTAGCATCTCGGACTTTTCGATCGATGTGGTGCCAACCAAGACCGGCTGACCTTTCTCATGAGAAAGCTTGACCTCTTCGACAATCGCCTCGAACTTTTCGCGCGCGGTGCGGTACACTTTGTCGTCGTCATCAATCCGAGCGATGGGGCGGTTGGTCGGAACTTCGACAACGCCCAGCCCATAGATTTCGGCAAATTCTTCGGCTTCTGTCGCCGCTGTACCGGTCATGCCGCCCAATTTGTCATAGAGGCGGAAGTAGTTCTGGAAGGTAACCGAGGCCAAGGTGACGTTCTCGGGCTGAATGTTGCAGCCCTCCTTGGCTTCAATCGCCTGATGCAACCCTTCGGACAAACGGCGCCCAGCCATCATACGGCCGGTGAATTCGTCGATCAGAACAACTTCGCCATCACGAACGATGTAGTCTTTGTCCTTGGTGAACAAAACATGGGCACGCAGACCTTGGTTTACGTGGTGAACAAGGGTTGTCGATTCCGGATCATAGAGCGACTGACCTTCGGGGAGCAAACCGCGGGCGTGGAGATGCTGTTCAAGGAAGTCGTTGCCGTCGTCGGTAAAGGTGACGTTCTTGGTTTTTTCGTCCACCGCATAGTGATCTTCTTGCAGATCGGGGATCAGCTTGTCGACTTGAACATAAAGCTCGGAACGATCCTCGGCAGGGCCGGAAATGATCAGCGGTGTACGCGCTTCGTCAACCAAAATCGAATCGACCTCATCGACGATCGCGAAATAATGATCGCGCTGGCTCATCTGGTTGAGCTCAGATTTCATATTGTCGCGCAGATAGTCAAAACCCAGCTCATTGTTGGTGGCATAGGTGATATCGGACGCATAGGCGGCTTGCTTTTCCTCGTCAGGCTGACGGGGGTAGACAACACCGGTGGTCATCCCAAGTGTGCCGTAAACCTTGCTCATCCATTCGGCATCGCGTTTGGCGAGGTAGTCGTTCACCGTCACAACATGCACACCGCGCCCGGTCAGAGCGTTCAAATAAGCGGCAAAGGTCGCCATGAGGGTCTTACCCTCACCGGTCTTCATTTCCGAGATATTGCCTTGGTGCAGGAAAATCCCGCCCATCAGCTGCACATCAAAGGCGCGCAGGCCCAAGGCGCGTTTCGCGGCCTCGCGGCAGTTTGCAAACGCCTCTGGCAGCATATCATCAAGCTTTTCGCCATCGGCGATTCGCTTTTTGTATTCTGCGGTTTTAGCGATCAGGCCAGCATCGTCGAGCTTTTCAAACTCGGCCTCCAGCGCGTTGATCTTTTCCACCAGCGGGCGGGTGGCCTTGATCTTGCGGTCATTCGGGGTGCCGAACACCTTCCGCGCGAGTTTTCCAAACATGCTTGATCTACCTGTTTCATCTAACGTCTTGAGGCATCTGCTTGCCCGGCGCGCATACAGCCCATATGACGGAAGGAAACGACCGGCCCAAACAAAGCCCTATCGGCATGTAAGGGCCGTACCATTGAGTGTCAACGCCGCGGAGGTCGCGGCCTGTCTGGAAGGACCAAAACGATGTTAAAATCCCGCAATTTCTTGGGTGCAGCGGCGCTGGCGTTCACCTTTGCCATTCCTGCGCAGGCCGAAGAGCTGGGCGTCGATAGTGTTATGGCGTCTGTTGACGGTGTCGACATCACGCTTGGTCACATGTTGATGGTGCGCGCGCTGTTGCCAGAACAGTACCAACAACTTGGCGACGATGTGTTGTGGGACGGTATCTTGGATCAGTTGATCCAGCAGCAGGTACTGTCAGCTGACTCAATGGCCGTTGAAACACCCCGCGTCCGTATCGCGTTGGATAACGAGCGCCGCACGCAGCTGGCCTCGGTTGTGATCGCGACCTTGGCAGACAAGGCCGTCACCGAAGAGGCGGTGAAGGCTGCCTATGAAGCGGAATACATGAACGCCGATCAAGGCAAGGAATACAACGCCTCGCATATTTTGGTGAACACCGAAGAAGAGGCGCAAGCGCTTGTGGGTGAGTTGAGCACTGGCGCAGATTTCGCCAGCTTGGCCAAAGACAAATCCACCGGTCCATCGGGGCCAAATGGTGGGTCTTTGGGTTGGTTTAGCAAGGGTATGATGGTTGCCCCCTTCCAAGACGCGGTTGAAAAGCTTGAGCCCGGCGCCGTGGCGGGTCCGGTCAAAACCCAATTCGGTTGGCACGTGATCAAGCTCAACGAAACCCGTATCAAAGAAGCACCTGCTCTCGATTCTGTACGTTCGGCGCTCGAAGCCCAGATTCGCCAGCAAGTGGTCGCACAGAAAATCGACGAATTGGTGGGGATGGCGAATGTGACCCGGACCAAAAAGGAAGAGGTCGACACCTCTGTCTTGTCCAAAATCGATATGTTGGAGAACTAAATGTCACTGCCCCGGTCACCACTTGCCCCCCCAAGTTTCCCCGATCTTCCCGTCATCAAAGGCGCACGTTTTTCTGCCGTTGCAGCCGGGATTAAATATCAGGGTCGAACCGATGTGATGTTGGCTCAGCTTGATCCTGGGTCGGTGGTGGCCGGGGTGTTTACCCGCTCGGCGACCCGATCATCGAACGTGTTGGATTGTCAGTCGAAAATTCAACTGGATAGCGAAGACGGAGCAGCGATTGTCGTCAATTCAGGCAATTCCAATGCCTTTACCGGCAAGGCCGGCGACGGATCGGTTGCGGCGATTTGCGCGGCCGTTGCACAAGCGACCGGACTGCCGGAAACCCGTGTCTTCACCTCGTCAACGGGCGTGATCGGTGAACGCTTGCCCCATGATCGGATCACCGCCAAGCTCGGCGATCTGGTTGCGGGTCTATCGGATACAGCGGCCAAAGACGCCGCCGCAGCGATCATGACGACTGATACTTTCCCCAAGGGGGCGTCAGCCGAGGTCGAGATTGACGGTAAACCTGTGCGTATTGCCGGATTTGCCAAGGGCTCGGGCATGATTGCACCGGATATGGCCACCATGTTGGTCTATATCTTCACCGATGCTAAAATCGCCCGTTCTGATCTTCAAGAATTGGTTAGTGGGATCAATAATCGCACCTTCAATTGCATCACGGTGGATAGCGACACCTCGACGTCGGACACGTTGTTGATGGCGGCAACGGGCGCGTCCGGTGTTGATGTCACCGGCAACTCTACGTTTGTTTCAGCGCTACACGAGGTGTTCCTTGACCTCGCGCATCAAGTGGTCCGCGACGGGGAAGGCGCAACCAAATTTGTAGCGGTGACAGTCACGGGGGCCGCAAATGATGCCGATGCTCGAACGCACGCCTTGTCCATCGCAAATTCGCCACTGGTGAAAACCGCTGTTGCTGGCGAAGATCCGAACTGGGGGCGGATTGTCATGGCCATCGGGAAATCCGGGGCTGCCGCGGATCGCGATCTCATGTCGATCAAGTTTGGTGACGTTTTGGTTGCCGAAAATGGGTGGGTTGCAGAGACGTATCGCGAAGAAGACGGTGCCCGTTTGATGAAAGAGCAAGAGATCGACATCACCGTCGATATTGGTCTGGGTAGCGGCACATCCACCGTTTGGACATGTGATTTGACCCATCAATATATCACGATCAATGCCGATTACCGATCCTGATCCGCTCTACACTTTTCCAACTGAACTCCGGCTACTAACCGTGAAAATAGGATTGAGACACCAATGAAAACCGTACTGGTCTCTGCTGTGGCCCTGATTGATCGCGATGGCCGTGTGTTGCTTGCTCAACGTCCCGAAGGCAAATCCATGGCAGGCCTCTGGGAGTTTCCGGGGGGTAAAGTAGAGGCAGGGGAGACGCCTGAAGTTGCCCTAATTCGCGAGTTGCAGGAAGAGTTGGGGATCGATACGTGGGCAAGCTGCCTCGCCCCTCTGACCTTTGCCTCACACAGCTATGATGACTTCCATCTCCTGATGCCGCTTTTTGCCTGCCGAAAATGGGAGGGCATCCCCCAAGCGCAAGAGGGGCAAACCCTGAAATGGGTGCATGCAAATGAGTTGCGTGACTACCCAATGCCACCTGCGGACATCCCTTTGATCCCGATTCTTCGGGATTGGCTGTAACCCACCCCGACTAGGCAAAAAGTTAAGAGCGATTTTTCCACGTTCAGCATTTTGCTGACCCACCGGACGCCGGTTGAAGGAATTGTTAACCATTCTTACCTAACTTCTCCCCCACAGGTATCTTTGGGGAGAACTGCCATGCTCAGAACAATAACTCTCGGAAGCTGTGTCTCAGTTCAGGGGCACTATGAGAAAACTCTACCAGATGGGCGTATTTGCGTCCGGGTTGGTGAACGCTTTTATTCAGGCCATCCGGTCAAGCCGATAGCGAAAGCCGCTTAAAGCAATTTTGGAACAAAAAAGCCCGCCGAATTTCGGCGGGCTTTTTTCATTTAGAGGTCGGGATGATTAGTCCAACGTCCGTGTGATTTCTTCACGTTCGAAGATTTCGATCACGTCATCAGCGCGAATATCATCGTAGTTCTCGAACGCCATACCACATTCCTGACCCGACTGAACTTCGGCGACTTCGTCTTTGAAGCGCTTGAGCGTTTTCAGCGTGCCTTCGTGGATCACAACGTTGTCGCGTAGCAGGCGTACACCGGCCGAACGGCGTGCAACGCCTTCGGTGACGATACAACCTGCAACCTTGCCAACGCCGGTAACCTTGAACACGTCCTTGATGGTCGCGTAGCCAATGAAGTTTTCGCGGATCTCTTTAGAGAGCAAGCCAGAGGCCGCCGCTTTGACATCATCCACAAGGTCATAGATCACGCTGTAATAGCGGATTTCCACGCCCTTTTGGTTGGCCGAGTTACGCGCCGATGCGTTTGCACGAACGTTAAAGCCAATGACCGGACATCCGGAGGCTTCAGCAAGGCTGACATCGGATTCGGTGATCGCACCAACACCAGAGTGCAGGACACGAACGCGGACTTCGCCGTTGCCGACTTTTTCCAGCGCCTGAACGATGGCTTCCGAAGAGCCTTGAACGTCTGCTTTGACCAAAACGGGAAGTTCGGAAACATCCTCGTCTTCTTTGGCCTTCTGCATCAGCTGTTCCAAGGTGGTTGCGGCACCCGCTGCGGCGCGCTTTTCCTTGGCAAGGTTGGCACGATACTCGGCGATTTCACGCGCCTGTGCATCGGTTTCAACCACGTTCAAAACGTCACCGGCTTCGGGTGTGCCATTGAGGCCAAGAACCTCACAAGGTACGGACGGGCCAGCTTCTTTGATGCGCTCGCCTTTGTCATTGATCAGCGCACGAACCTTACCGTACTGCTCACCCACAACAAAGATATCGCCCAATTTCAGCGTACCTGTCTGAACCAGAACCGTGGCAACAGGGCCGCGACCCACATCAAGCTTGGCCTCAATCACCGCGCCTTCGGCGTTGCGATCTGGGTTGGCTTTCAGTTCAAGAATCTCAGCCTGAAGCGCGATTGCGTCGAGCAATTCATTGAGGCCCTGACCAGTGATTGCGGACACTTCAACGTCCTGAACTTCACCGGACATCTGCTCCACGACAACTTCGTGTTGCAGAAGGTCTGTGCGCACCTTGGTTGGGTTCGCTGCAGGGCGGTCGATCTTGTTGATCGCCACGATCATCGGAACACCGGCGGCTTTGGCGTGGTTGATCGCTTCGACGGTCTGCGGCATCACCGCATCGTCCGCCGCAACAACCAGAACCACGATATCCGTGACCTGAGCACCACGTGAACGCATCGATGTAAAGGCTGCGTGGCCCGGAGTATCGAGGAAGCTCAACACGGACCCACTACTGGTCGTGACCTGATACGCACCGATGTGCTGAGTGATCCCACCAGCTTCGCCAGCGGTTACTTTGGCGTCGCGGATTGCGTCCAGCAAAGATGTCTTACCGTGGTCAACGTGGCCCATGATGGTGATGACAGGTGGGCGAGATTTCAGATCCTCGTCCTTGTCTTCAACCGTTTGGATCACGTCTTCGACGTCCGCGTCAGAAACGCGGGTGATCTTGTGGCCGAACTCTTCGATGATCAATTCTGCGGTGTCCGCATCGATCGACTGGTTCTGAGTCGCCATGATGCCGCTATTCATCAGCGCCTTGATAACGTCGCCGACTTTTTCAGTCATCCGGTTTGCCAATTCGGCAACCGTGATTGCTTCTGGCAACTGAACGTCACGAACAACCTTTTCACGCTGCTGCTGACCACCCATCGCTTTTTGACGAGCGCGCTCTTGCTTCCGCTTCATCGCGGCCATGGATTTGTGACGGTTGCCGCCACCACCCAATGCCTGATTTAGCGTCAATTTGCCGGACCGACGGTTGTCATCGCGGCTACGTGTGTTGCGCGCGTTACGATCTGTGCGATCGTTCCCACGGTCATCACGGCGCGGTGTCGCCTCTTTGGGTTTGTTGCGATTCGGTGCTTCTTCGCCGCGTGCCGGAGCAGGCGCAGGTGTCGCAGCCGCGCGCTTAGCCGCCTCGGCCGCTTCTTCCGCTTTGCGCTTCTCGTCCTCGGCCTTTTTGCGGGCGCGCTCTTCAGCTTCGGCCGCTTCTTTGGCTTTGCGTTCCTTTTCGGCACGCATGCGCTCACGCTCTTCAGCGCGGGCTTTTTCCTCAGCAGCGCGCTTGGCTGTCTCTTCGGCTTCACGGGCTTTAGCAGCCTGTAACGCCTTGAGACGACGATCCATTTCAGCATCAGTGATGCCCGCAGGACGCTTGCCGCCTGGGCCAGATGGACCTACGCCCGGACCTCTTCCGCCGCCGGCACCCGGCTTGGGTACCACAACGCGTTTGCGCTTGGTTTCCACCACGACGTTCTTGGTGCGCCCATGGCTGAAGCTCTGCTTCACGTTGCCCGAACGGGCCCCACCACGCAAACCCAATGTCTTTTTGCCGTCGTTATCGCTCATGAAGCTTCTTATCCTTTCCGGCGGCCGCTGCCGCCGCGATCCGTGCTTTTCGTCCCAGATTTGGACGCCTGAGCACGCATACCCTTCAATCTTTGGGCTTCCTCTACAACACGTGAGGCCAGACCACCAGTGCCAAGCGCCGCATGTATCACAGATTGACGTCCAAACGCCATTCCCAACTCATCTGCAGACAGCCACCCAATGTAGGTTCCACCATAAGGTGTGCTGAGCTTGGACTTGCCACGCTCAGAGCCGTCATTCGCCTGGATCAGCACGCTGGCCTCTTCTTTACCCAGCCAATCCTTAACCTTCTCATAGCCTGCAACCGCGTCACCAGATTTCCGGGCAAGGCTGATCAAATCGATCACCCGCCGCGACAACATCTGCTCAAGCAGGTCCAGCATCCCATCGGGAACCTGAACCGGCTGTTTCAGTGACCGCTGGAACAAACCCTTTTTCAGGGCCATTTCCAGCGCCGTGCGGTCAGAACTTACATATACGCCCCGACCGGGCAGTTTTCCAGCAAGATCGGGCACAATTCGCCCATCGGGACCCAAAACAAAGCGAATTAGGCCGCATTTCGGCTGTGTCTCGCCTGTGGCGATGCACTTACGCTCCGGCCCGTCTTCACGGTTTTTGTTGTGGCCACCTCTGGACATCAGTTTCAGACCTCTTCGTCAGTCGAGTCGCTGTCTTCGCCTTCGGCCTCTTCGGCGTCGGCTTCCAAATCAGCGGGGTCAACCCAACCCAACAGGATACGGGCGGTCATGACCATGCTCTGCGCGTCTTCCAACGAGACATCGAATTTCTCGAGCAGACCGTCATCTTTGACGCGCTGACCATCAACGGTCGTCCAGCCACCGGCAAGTTCCCAGTCGGCGCAGGTCGCAAAGTCTTCGAGCGACAAAACACCGTCTTCTGCCAGAGCTTCGATCATCTGAGGCGTCATGCCTTCGAACCCGATCAGGTTCTCCTGCACACCCAGTTCATGAGCACGGGCAAGCGCCTTGCGGGCTTGTTCTTCTAGGAACTCACGGGCACGGGTCTGAAGCTCGTTGGCGGTGCCTTCGTCAACACCGTCAATGACCAAGAGTTCATCCTGCTCAACGTAAGCAACTTCTTCGAGGTTGGTGAACCCTTCGGACACCAACAGCTGGGCAAAGAATTCGTCGACGTCCAGTGTTTCCATGAACAGCTTGGTGCGCACTTCGAATTCGGCCTGACGACGCTTGGATTCTTCTTCCTCGGTCATGATGTCGATATCGAGAGCGGTCAGTTGTGACGCAAGACGCACGTTTTGACCACGACGACCAATCGCCAAAGACAGCTGTTCGTCGGGAACAACAACTTCGATGCGCTCGGCTTCTTCATCCAGAACAACCTTGGTCACTTCTGCGGGCTGCAATGCGTTCACAAGGAAGGTTGGAACATCTTCGTTCCAAGGGATGATGTCGATCTTTTCGCCCTGAAGCTCGTTTACAACGGCCTGAACGCGCGATCCGCGCATACCAACACAGGCCCCAACAGGGTCGATGCCGCCGTCATAGGAAATCACGGCAATCTTGGCGCGCGAACCGGGGTCACGGGCCACGGCTTTGATTTCGATGATGCCGTCATAGATTTCCGGCACTTCCATCTTAAACAGCTCTGACATGAATTCAGGCGCGGTCCGGCTCAGGAAAATCTGTGGGCCACGGGTCTCGCGACGGACATCTTTGATGTAGCAGCGAATACGATCACCGGGGCGATAGCTTTCACGGCCAATCTTTTCATTGCGGCGCAGGATGGCTTCGCCACGACCGACGTCAACGATGACATTGCCATATTCTTCGCGCTTGACCGACCCATTGATAATGGTGCCGTTGCGATCTTTGAATTCGTCGTACTGACGATCACGCTCTGCTTCGCGGACTTTCTGAAGGATAACCTGCTTGGCGCTTTGCGCAGCAATACGACCAAGTTCAACCGGGGGAACTTCTTCGACAAAGGTCTGACCAACCTGAGGATCGGCCATATATTGCTTGGCTGACTCAACGGTCATTTCCGCTTGATAATTCTCAAGCTCTTCGTCCTCGACCACGGTGCGAACACGGGTAAAGGTTGCCTTGCCGGTCTTGCGGTCGATCGACACGCGAATGTCCATCTCCGCGCCGTAACGCGACTTGGCCGCCCGTGCGAGCGATTCTTCCATCGCTTCGACAACCAGACCGGGGTCGATCATCTTTTCGCGGGCCACGGCCTCGGCGGTTTGCAACAGCTCAAGCTGGTTGGCAGAGGTGATTGCCATGTTCAGTCCTCCTGAGGGCCGTCTTCGGCCTCGATCTCGTCAAACTTGGTTTCATCCACGGCCTGCGCTTTGCGCGCCCGCAGCATTTCTGTAACCAGCTCGTCGGTCATGACGAGCTTGGCTTCGGACAGCCAGTCATAATTCAGACCAACTGTGATGGTTTCTCCGTCCTGATCCAGATTGATCAAAACATCTTGCTCTTCAACACCGGCCAGAATGCCGCGAAACCGCTTGCGCCCGTCAATCAGGTCGCTGGTTTCTAGCTTGGCTTCATAGCCTTCAAAATTGGCAAAGTCCTTGAGGCGGGTCAAAGGACGGTCGATTCCGGGGCTGGACACCTCAAGGGTATAGGCCTCAACAACCGGGTCTTCGACATCCAAAATGGCACTGACTTCGTTGGAAATCTTGGCGCATTCGTCGACTTCGATGCCACCCTCGGGGCGTTCGGCCATGATCTGTAGGGTCTTGGTGTTGCCGCCCATCAGGCGAATGCGCACCAGCTCAAACCCCAAATCCTCGATCACCGGGGCGATAATGTCAGCCAGACGCCGATCCATGGCGGATTTGGCGATTAGATCACTCATGTGTTCTGCCTTTCAGGCATTGGATGCAGGCATGTTTCCTGCGGGCATAAAAAAACGGGCCAGCGGCCCGTGCGTATTGTCCGGTGGGTGATGGGTTTGGCCCCCAGCACTCCGCTGTTGAGGGGGATATAGGGGAGCAATGCGATTTTAGCAAGGGGATTCGCGCAGGTTCTCCGGTTCACCACAGGGGAAGCCATTCGGGCACCAACCGCCTCCGCCCTTCATCTTGCCAAATGAACTCTGGGGATCTGGGGCAACGCCCCCGCCGGTCGCAGCGCTAAGGCACTGCGAAATCCATCACGATACTTCAATCACGCTTTTGTCGATTGAAAGAACATAGCCACGCCGCGCAATGTTCTTGACCAAAAGTTCCGAGACCAACTGATTGCCTAACCCATCACGCAACCGCTTGATGCGTGTCGCACCCGCGGCCTCTTCACAATCGGTTTCATTGCGCCCCGAAATCACCGCTTCGATCTGGGCCCCGGTCATGATGTCATCATCCATCCGCGCCTCGGCCAAAACCGCCATGGTTTCCATCATCGCGTCGGTTAATTTGAACCCCATCGTATTCAGGTACACTTTGTTCTCTGCCCGCGAGATCACCAAGGAACTGACTTCGATGCCCGACCGCTCAATTGTCGCCATGCGCCGGTTTAGCGCGACCAGCATCACAAGAAACACCATTGCGGCGATCAACATGGCGGCGGCGAAAATCAACAAAACAAAGATCACCATGCGATAGCTTGTCAGCGTGTCGCCAAAGGCGGTGCCGCTTTGGGCCAGAATCTCCAACAGTTTCACCACGGGTTGGGCGGTGAGGTTATCGTTTTCGACAAAGATCTTTTCGACCCGCGCATTAAACGCGTTGGCGTCGGGCAGGGTTAACAAAAGCATCACACCAGACAGCACAAGGATCGCCACGATGACGGCGATCCCAATAGTGACGATCCGGTTGCCTGCGCGCAGGCTGTCAGTAACGGAGGTAGTACTCACCAGCATTTGCCTTTTTCGCGCCCGAAGGCGGGTTTTGTGACAGACCCACAACATTCAGCAAGGTCCAACCACCGGCAGACACCCGCCGGCTTGCCAATCCTGCGGCTTGTCCCGCGCTTGGGCAAGACCCCCGAAGTGACAGGATGCCGTAGTGAAGGCGGAGGGGATTATCCTTTTTGGCTTTGTATTCGACAAAGCAATCGGCCATCGCTCCGGTGGGAAGGGCGAGCGCGATCAGAAGGGGGGCTATGAAATGTCTCATGTCCCCAACCTGCTCCGAGCGGCGATGAAATTCAATAACACGCAGCAACGATGAGCTTTTTCAGGGCGGATATTTGATAACCAAGCGCTGTTATTGCCCGATTTCGAGGGGGAAGGGCAGGGTTGGTCTATCGGCGCTGATCTGCAGCGCAAGGATTTAAACCCGAGAGGAGAACAACATGTCTGCCAAGTTCATAACCGGTGTTTTGACCGCCGCTGCCCTGATCACGGCGCTCGCCGCCGCCCCAGCCCAAGCGCGCAATAACAATGATGCCTTTAAGAAAGTGGTGATCGGCGCGACGACCTTTTACTTACTCAACGAATTGATCCGCGAAGCCGAACGCAACAATGGCGGCAAGGTTATCATTGGCCACGGGCGCGATAACGGACGCGGTCATGGTGGCCACGGTGGGTACAAAACCAAAAAGCCGCCGATTCCCAAACATTGTATCCGCTCAACCCACGGCAAAAAGTCAGACCGCCGCCGGGTCGCGACGCGCAATTGCCTCAAGCATAATTATCGTGGGTTCAAGCGGTTGCCCAAAGCCTGCAAAACATCGTTCTGGCAGCGTGGCAACAAGCGCAAAGGTTATGGCGTACGCTGCCTGCGCAACCACGGTTTCCGCGTCTCCGGTCGTCGGTAACGTCTAAAACGAGCAGTCCCTCGCATGGGCGAGGGATGGGGGCCTGTCCCGCCCCTGCGTGAAGGGCCCCAGATCTTGGGGCCCTTCTTTGTGTTCGGTCAGTCCAAGTTTTCGGGCAAAACCAAGTTCAGGATGATCGACAGCGCCGCAGCAGGAAGCAGGCCGGAGGTCATCAGGATTTTTGCCGTTGCAGGCAAGTGCTGCAATGCATCGGGTTCCAGTTGCAGGCCAAGGCCAACCGCCAAGGATACCGCGAAGATCACCATGTTGCGACGATCCCAGGTCACGTCCGACAACATGTTGATACCTGCCGCCGCGACCATGCCGAACATGACAATCACTCCACCGCCAAGAACATTGATCGGAACGGTGCGGATGATCGCGCCAATCATCGGCACACAACCCGCAAGGATCAAGAAGATCGCGCCGATTGTGACCACATGGCGGCTCATGATGCCGGTCATGGAGATCAGGCCGACGTTCTGGCTAAAGGAGGTGTTGGGAAGACCGCCAAACAGACCGGCGATGGTTGTGCCAAGACCGTCCGCAAAGGTGGCCCCGGTGATTTCCTTGTCGGTGGCTTCGCGACCTGCGCCGCCTTTGGTGATGCCGGATGTATCACCCACAGTTTCGATGGCCGAGATTACCGCCATAAAGCACATGCCGATCACGATGGCCCAGTTGATCTCCCAACCCCATTTAAACGGTTCGGGAAGGGCAAAGAGCGCGGCTTTGCCAACATTGCCGAAATTCACCTGACCCATGGCCAGTGCCACAACATAGCCAACGATGATGCCGACCAGAACGGCGGCGACGGAGAGCATGCCTTTGGTAAAGAATTTCAGCGCCAGTGTGACGACAATCACCACGATGGCCGGGAACCACATGGCGAGCGTGCCGTATTCGGGTTTGCCTTTGAGAGGCACACCACCAGCAGAATACTGAATGCCGACTTTGACCAAGGCCAAGCCGATCATCAACACGATCAGGCCGGTGACAAGTGGCGGCAAGGCAAAGCGGATTTTGCCGATGACCGTACCAAGGATGAAGTGGAAGATGCCGCCGATAACCACACCGGTCATCAAGGCCCCCATGGCCCCGGCTCCTTGGCCCGCCACGGCGGGGATCATCACAGGCAGGAAGGCAAACGAGGTGCCTTGGACGATGGGCAAACGTGCGCCAACCGGACCCATGCCGATGGTTTGAAACAGGGTTGCGATGCCCGCAAATAGCATCGACATTTGGATCATATAGGTCATGTCAGGGAAACCGAGTGCCCCCTGATCCGAGCCAAAGCCAAAGCCCGCGGCCCCGGCGATGATAATAGCGGGGGTGACGTTTGAGACAAACATCGCCAGCACGTGTTGAATGCCCAGTGGCACGGCCTTTGCCAAAGGCGGGGTAAAGTTGGGATCGGCCAGCTGTTCTGGCGTCCCTAGCGCGTTTCCGGTTGTCATTTAATGTCCTCTCGGTTGGGGTGGCGGCCTTTCTTTTGGAGCCGTCCACCATGGGGTGGCCTTATGGGCCGGTGATGAGCACAGGCTCCTCCATCCTGTGTTCGACTAGATTGGTGGTGTTGCCGATCCGATCGAGGACGGCAAAAAGACCGGGGGCGTGCAGCGGGGTCAAAACCCCATGCCACGTGCCCCGGTGAAAGTTGATCGCCTGACCGGGTTCGGCCAGAAAGGCGTGGATTTTTCCGGGCGTGTCACCGGCGTCGGCGGTGATGACCAGCCAAGGGTTTTGATGCATCGGAATAAACGCCTGAGAGCCTTCGGGATGATGTTCAAGCAGGTCGAGCGTGTAGGGTAGGCTACGCGGTTCGGCGCTAAATATATTGAGCCCCGCGCGCCCCTCAGGCCCGAAATCCAAAGTCGCCCGATCGTGAAAGCGCCTACACATCCCCGCATTGATAATCTTGTCCGGCGCGCCCGAGCAATCAAGCACGTCGCCAAACGGGGCGAAAGCGGCGGCCGTTAAGGGCAAGGCTTGGATCGTTTGCATGATGTTTCCTATATCGGGGCGAGGGGTCAGCCTCTCGCGCTCCTCATCGTTTATTTGGCGAGATGAAGGGCGGGGTGGCGGTTGACGTCTTTGTAAAGAAGGTAACGGAACGGTTCGTCGCCGGTGGCAATGCAGGCCTGTGGGCAAAAGGCGCGCAACCACATGAAATCACCCGGCCCGACCTCGACCCAGTCTTTGTTAAGCAGATAGCGGGCGGTGCCTTGGAGCACATATAGCCCATGTTCCATGACATGGGTCTCGGCAAATGGGATTAGCCCGCCGGGTTGGAAGGTGACGATATTGACGTGGCAGTCGTGGCGTAAATCATCGGGTTCGACAAAACGGGTGGTGCCCCATTTGTCGGTATTGGCCATCAGGTTGATGGGTGTTTCTTGATCAGATGCGACGAAAGCCGTCGGTTTTTCGATGCCGGGGGCCGGTTCCCATTGTTTGCGAACCCAGTGGAATTTAAGCGCTGTGTCGGCGGGGTTGGTGAGGGCCCATGTGCTACCCGCCGGGATATAAGCGTAGCCGCCGGACGATAGGGAATGGGACGCGCCGTCGATGGTCAGCGCCATCGTGCCATTGGTGACAAACAAGATGCCTTGGGCTTGCTGATCGGGTTCGGGGCTGTCCGACCCGCCGCCGGGGGCGACTTCGACCGCATATTGCGCAAAGGTTTCTGCGAATCCGGTCAACGGGCGCGCAATGATCCAAACACGGGTGTCGCGCCAGCCGGGCAAAAAGGACGTCACGATATCGCGCATGGTGATCGCCGGGATCACGGCATAAGCCTCGGTGAAAATGGCGGTGCCTTCGGGGTTTTGCGATTGATCGGGAAGCCCGCCGGGCGGAAACGCGTAACTCATATCATGTCCTCAAGGCGCAGGCGCGCGATGCGTTCGACCTGTTTGCAGGCCTCGTTGAATTCAGTTTGTGTTGGATTGGCGATGCGGCGGTCAAAAGCGGCGAGAATGCCGGCTTTGTCGTAGTCACGCACCGCAATGATAAATGGAAAGCCATGTTTTTCGGTGTAGGCGGTGTTGAGCTCCGTGAACCGGGCGCGCTCGGCATCGGTCAAGGCATCAAGGCCAGCACCGGCTTGTTCCGATGTGCTTTCGGCCGTTAGGCGCTGGGCCTGCGCCAGTTTTCCGGCCAAATCCGGGTGGGCGCGCAAGACGCCAAGGCGTTGTTCGTCGCTGGCGGTACGGAAAATACGTGCCAAGGCATTGTGGACCCCGGCAGCGCGGTCATGGGCCGGGCCAAGCTCAAGGTCCCAGGCCCCTTCGGCGATCCATGGAGAATGTTCAAACACGCCGCCAAAGCGGGCGACGAATTCTTCGCGTGCCATTTGGGATGGGCGGTTCTGGGGTTTGGGCGGGTGCGCGGCGGCCCAGTGGTCGGCAATGTCGATCCGGCGTGGCGTCCAGACATCATCATGTTTTGCAATGTGATCGAGGAACTTTTTCAGGCCTGCGATTTTGCCGGGGCGCCCGATCAGACGGCAATGCAAGCCCACTGACATCATCGAGGCTTGGCCTTCGACCCCTTCGGCATAAAGCGTGTCAAAGGCGTCAATCAGGTAGTCACCAAAGTCACCCCCCGTGACCCAACCCGGCGCACCGGAAAACCGCATGTCATTGGCTTCGAGCGTGTAAGGAATGATCAGCTGATCGCGCCCGCCAATTTGCGACCAATAGGGGAGGTCGTCATCATAAGTGTCTGAGATATAGGCAATCGCGCCGGTTTCGGCCACCAAGCGGACCGTGTTCATGCTACACCGTCCGGTATACCAACCGCGCGGTGGTTCCCCGACAACTTCGGTGTGCAGGCGGATTGCCTCGGCGATCTGGGCGCGTTCGTCGGCCTCGGGCATGTCGCGATGTTCGACCCATTTCAACCCGTGGCTGGCGATCTCCCAATCGGCGGCTTTCATCGCCTCTACTTGTTCGGGGGACCGCGCCAAGGCCGTGGCTACCCCGTAGATTGTGACCGGGATATCGCGCCCGGTGAACAGGCGATGCAACCGCCAAAACCCCGCCCGCGCGCCGTATTCATAGATCGATTCCATGTTCCAATGGCGCTGATTGTCCCAAGGCTGGGCACCGGGAATATCAGACAAGAACCCTTCGGACCCGCCGTCCCCATGCAGCAGGCAGTTTTCACCGCCTTCTTCATAGTTCAGAACAAATTGCACAGCGATTTTAGCGCCGCCGGGCCATTGCGGATCGGGGCGATTGGGGCCGTAGCCAACCATATCGCGGGGATAGCGGTTCATATTTACTTTACTCTCCCTAGGGGTATTAATCCCATAGACTATCCGAATAATCAGATAGGATTTTCAAGATTTTCCGAAAAGACTTGTAGACGCAAACTGCGCAAGACTTGGTCGGAAATGGCAGTAAATGTCGAAAAGGAGGGCAGGTTATGGCCAATGGATACCTAACTACGCATGTTTTGGACACCGCGCGCGGTGTGCCCGCCGCAGGGGTCAAGATCGCGCTTTATCGCGTTTCGGGTAATTCGCACCGCAAGATTGCCGAAACGGTGACCAACGACGATGGGCGAACCGATGCGCCGATTCTGCCGGTCGAAGATTTTAAAACCGGGACGTATGAGCTGATCTTTTTCGCCGGTGATTACTTGCGCGCGACCGGGCAGGACGGGGATGACCCGCTGTTTCTAGATCAAATCCCAATCCGCTTTGGCATGTCGGATGCAGACGCCCATTACCATGTGCCCCTGCTTTTGTCGGCCTATGGCTATTCGACCTATCGCGGGTCGTAACCTGCGGCGATGAATGTCGTGGTAATTTCATTTTGGCGGGCTAGGGTGGGGTTAGCCTGCCTCGAAAGGGATGATTGCCATGAAACATGTGCCCAAAGACACCACCGATGATGCGCTTATTCAGGAATTTCTGAAAAAAGGCGGCAAGGTCACCAAAGGCAAAACCAAACCGCCAAAGCCCGAGCTGGGATTGTCAAAAGGGACATGGGGGCAAACCCTCACCAAGGAAGAAAAAGCGGCGCGGGATAAGAACAAAGACAAGACGTAAAGTGTCGAGACACATCACCGTCTACGTCTAGACGGTCTTTGGTGTAGCAAGCCACCAGACATTGCCGCTCGGGTCCTTGATCCCGGCCATGCGATCGCCATGGGGCCGGGTGTTCGGGGCCATGAGGGATGTTGCCCCCGCTGCCAGAGCTGCTTTGCAACAGCTATCGGCATCATCCACATAAAGATGCATTTGTGAGGTGTTGGCCGGGTAATCCTCGTTTGCTTCGTTCAGCATGAGAATTGAGGTGCCAACACATAGGCGGGCGTGTTGGATGCGACCGGTTTCATATCGATCATCTTTGATGACTTTGGCGCCAAAAACGGTCTTAGCAAATTTTATGAACGCGTCGGCATCGGGCACGGTAAAATACGGTGTGATTGATCCATAGCCTTCGGGAATGATTTCGCGGGTCATAGCGGTCTCCTGAAAACACTTTGAAATGAGGGTCGGGCCAAAGATGGCTTTGCGCAAGTCAGTTTTGGCATCGCGATGTGGCATTGGGTCGGGCAACGGATGGACATGGCTTAGTGCAATGACTATCTACGCGCTATGGCTAAGAAACCCGTATCAGACCCGAATTACAAAGTGATCGCCGAAAACCGGCGCGCGCGTTATGACTATGCGATTGCCGATGACATCGAATGCGGCATCATCCTGTCGGGCTCTGAGGTGAAATCCCTGCGGGTGAACTCCGCCAATATCGCCGAAAGCTATGCCGCCGTCGAAGAGGGTGAGCTGTGGCTCGTGAACTCTTATATCGCACCCTATGACCGGGCGATGTTTAGCCATGAAGAGCGCAAGCGCCGCAAGCTATTGGTGTCGCGCAAAGAGATGTCGCGCCTGTGGAATGACACCCAGCGCAAGGGGATGACCCTTGTGCCGCTGGTTATGTATTTCAACCACAAGGGCATCGTGAAGATCAAAATTGGCATCGCTAAGGGTAAGAAAAACCACGACAAACGCGAAACCGATGCCAAGCGTGATTGGGGCCGCCAAAAGGCGCGTTTGCTTAAGCAAAGCTAAAGGGGGAACGCCGCCGCGTTCTTCCCGTACCGCTGTTAGCGCCCAATCTGTACGTTCTGCGCCGTAACCCCGATCAATTCGGGACGGTGTGGAGGGAACACTCATGGAAATGATTATTGGTCTGATCTCAGGCGCGATTGGTGGCAACGCCGCTGGTGGTTTGTTTAAGAACCTCAACCAAGGCGTGCTTATCAACTCGCTTGCCGGGATTGTCGGCGGTGGCCTTGGTGGCACGATTCTATCGGCGCTGGGCGTTGGCGGGATGGAAGGCGCGGCCGGGGCGATGGGCTCGTTCGATGTTGGCTCGATCCTCACCCAAGTTGCCGGTGGCGGCGTAGGTGGTGGTGTGGTTCTGGCGATTGTTGGGATGATCCGCAACAAAATCACCGGCTAAAGCGCATTTTAAGCAGCTGTTTGCGCTGTCTGACTTGCATGACGCTGCCCCCGGGCCTATGGACACAATGATCCATCACACCGGGGGTATGCCATGTCTTACGACGATCCCAAAACCCTTGTGTCGACCGAATGGTTGGCCAAGCATATCAAAGACCCCGATCTGCGCATTCTTGATGCCAGCTGGTATCTGCCCGCCATGGGCCGCGATCCCAAGGCCGAATATGACGCCGCGCATATTCCCGGCGCACGCTTCTTTGACATTGATGACGTGTCTGACAATCGGTCCGATCTGCCGCATATGGCTCCGACGGTTGAAAAATTCATGTCACGCCTGCGGGCAATGGGCGTTGGTGATGGCCATCAGGTTGTTGTCTATGACGGTATGGGTCTGTTCTCGGCGGCGCGTGTTTGGTGGTTGTTCCGTTTGATGGGGCAAGACAACATTGCGGTTCTGGATGGCGGTTTGCCGAAATGGCAGGCCGAAGGGCGTGAGGTCGAAGACCTGCCCCCGGTGATCCGAGATCGCCACATGACCGTGCGCCGTCAGGCCCATTTGGTCAAAGATGTCACCCAAGTGTCGGCGGCCTCTAAGCTGCGCGATTATGTGCTCATTGATGCGCGTGGGGCTGGCCGCTTCCGAGGTGAGGAGCCAGAGCCGCGTGAAGGCATGCGGTCGGGCCATATTCCCGGCGCTAAAAACGTCCCCTTTGGGATGCTATTGACTGAAAATGGCACGATGAAAGACCCAGACGGATTGCGCGCGGCTTTTGCTGCGGCGGGTGTTGATCTTGGTAAACCTGCCATCACATCCTGCGGGTCTGGTGTGACCGGAACCATTATCAACCTAGCGCTTGAGGTGCTGGGGAAGCGGGATCATTCCCTTTATGACGGGTCTTGGAGCGAATGGGGGCAGTTCCCCACTCTGCCCGTCGCCACCGGAGAAGACTGATGTTCGAAACTCTCAAAGAGCAACCTGCCGATAAAATCCTGCAGTTGATGCAGCTTTTTCGTGAAGATCCGCGCGAGGATAAAATTGACCTCGGTGTTGGCGTCTACAAGGATGCAACGGGCAAGACGCCTGTGATGCGCGCGATCAAGGCAGCGGAAAAGAAGCTGTGGGAAGAGCAAGACACCAAAGCGTACACCGGTCTTGCCGGTGATCCGGCGTTTGGCGATGCGATGATCAATCTGGTTCTGTCTGATTCAGTTGCCCGTGAGAACGTCGCCGCTGTGGCAACACCCGGCGGCACCGGTGCCGTGCGTCAGGCGTTTGAGCTGGCCCGTCTGGCGAAATCCGACGTGCGGGTTTTCGTGTCTGATCCGACTTGGCCGAACCACGTGTCGATCCTGAAATACCTCGGTATCGAAACCGTGGCCTATCGCTATTTCGATGGCGAAACCCGCGGAGTGAACTTCGACGGTATGCTGGAAGATCTGGCTAAGGCCGGCCCTGGCGATATCATTTTGCTGCATGGCTGCTGCCACAACCCAACCGGGGCAAACCTGAACCTGAGCCAATGGCAAGAGGTTGTCGACCTGTTGAACAAAACCGGTGCGGTTCCGATGATCGACATCGCCTATCAGGGCTTTGGTGACGGTCTGGAAGAAGATGCGGCGGCGGTGCGTTTGGTGGCGTCATCCGTGCCCGAATGCCTTATCGCGGCCAGTTGCTCCAAGAACTTTGGCGTGTATCGCGAACGCACTGGCTTGTTGATGTCGGTTGCGGCAGATGCGTCCAAAACCAAGCTCAACCAGGGCACATTGGCGTTTTTGAACCGCCAGAACTATTCCTTTCCACCAGATCACGGCGCGCGCGTTGTGACCATGGTTCTGACTGATCCAGTGCTGCGCGCGGATTGGGCGAAGGAGCTGGAAGAGGTGCGGACCTCGATGCTGGGCCTGCGTGAACAGCTTGCCGCCGAGCTACAGCGGGCGTCGGGTTCGGATCGGTTTGGTTTCATTGCGCAGCACCGTGGCATGTTCTCGCGTCTCGGGGCGGCTCCTGAACTGGTGCAGAAATTACGTGAAGAGCACGCGATTTATATGGTCGGTGACAGCCGCCTGAATATCGCTGGTTTGAACAAGCAATCGGTTCCAATTCTGGCGGATGCGATCATCAAGGTCGGTATCTGATTGAACTGTCAAAAGGGGCGGGCCAAGGCCCGCGCTTGATGCCTCAGCCCCCGCCTTGTGCGGGGGCTTCGCGTTGGCGCACTTGGCACATGTCGCGTTCAACAAAGAAAGTATTTGCTTGGATATGAGGTTGCCTCCGGCGGTGATATTTGAGGAAAGAAGAAGGCTTACTGATGGTTTCTTCTTTCGCTAAATATCCTGGGGGTGAGTGCGGGTTTACCCGCAGAGGGGGCCAGCCCCCTTGCCAGCAGTTTGTGCTTCGGGTGTTAGGATGGGTCTCAACAAGCCAACAGGATGGTTTTGCAGAGACAGTCTGGTGGCGACGTAATCTTCGACCACAGCTTCCCCAAACGTCATTTCGGGTAGGTTGGCGGTTGGTTCGGCGATGGCCTCCCCATCCATATCCAGAGCAAAGAGCGGGAGTTCAGGCCCTTTGGTTAGGGCGCGGGTGTCCCATTGGGCGTCACGGCGGTTTTGGCCGGTACTGGTGAAGGCGTTGGCCTCGGCGAGGCGGGTGAGGATGTCCGGCCCCAGCCCGGCCTTGCGCCAGACATCGCGTACCGATTGATAGCCATTGCCGCGTGCAGCGGTGATCCATCCCGCGTCTTCTTCGCTAAGCCCTTTAATCTGGCGGAAGCCGAGCCGTAGGGCCAGCCCGCCATCGTCGTCAGGTTCCATCATATTGTCCCAAAAGCTGGCATTGATGCAAACCGGGCGCACCTCGACCCCATGTTCGCGGGCATCGCGGACGATTTGCGCGGGGGCGTAAAAGCCCATGGGTTGGGAGTTGAGCAGCGCGCAGGCAAAGATGCCGGGATGGTGGCATTTGATCCAAGCTGAGGCATAGACCAAGAGCGCAAAACTGGCGGCGTGGCTTTCGGGAAAGCCATAGGAGCCAAAGCCCTCGATCTGGGAAAAGCAACGGGCGGCAAAGTCTTCCTCATAGCCGTTTTTGCGCATACCACGCATGAAGAGGGTACGAAATTCCGAGACGTTGCCGTGTTTCTTGAAAGTGGCGAGCGAGCGGCGCAATCTGTCAGCTTCGGAGGGGGAAAACCCGGCCCCGATGATGGCGATTTGCATGGCTTGTTCCTGAAACAGCGGCACGCCCATGGTTTTTCCCAGCACCGCACCAAGGGCGTCGGAGGGGAAGCTAACCTCTTCTTCGCCATTACGTCGGCGAATATAGGGGTGGACCATGTCCCCCTGAATCGGACCGGGGCGGATGATGGCGACCTCGATGACCAGATCGTAGAAATTGCGGGGTTTCATCCGCGGCAGGAAGTTCATCTGTGCGCGGGATTCGACCTGAAACACCCCGATACTGTCGGCTTGGCAGAGCATATCGTACACGCGCGGATCCTCTTGCGGGAGGTTGGCGAGCGTATGCGATGGGCCGTGATGGCGAGTGATGAGATCGAAAGCTTTGCGGATGCAGGTGAGCATGCCCAAGGACAAAACATCGACCTTGAGAATGCCAAGCGCGTCGATGTCATCCTTGTCCCAGCAAATCACGGTGCGTTCATCCATGCTGGCGTTTTCGATGGGGACCAGCTCATCAAGGCGGCCTTCGGTGATGATGAAACCGCCAACATGTTGGGACAGGTGGCGGGGGAAGCCGATGATTTCATAGACCAGTTCAAGGGTGAGTTGCAGCTGGCGATCATTGGGATCAAGGCCGATCTCACGCATGCGGCTTTCTTCTAACCCTTTGGCAGAGAAGAAGCCCCAAAGTTGGGAGCTGAGCGCGCCGATGGTGTCTTGGGATAGGCCCATGGCGGTGCCGACTTCGCGGATGGCACGTTTGCCACGATAGTGGATCACCGTGGCACAAAGCCCGGCGCGGTGGCGGCCGTAGCGTTCGTAGATATGTTGTATGACCTCTTCGCGGCGCTCATGTTCGAAATCAACGTCAATGTCGGGCGGTTCATCGCGGGCCTCTGAGACAAAGCGTTCAAAGACCATCGTGCCGATTTCGGGACTCACCGAGGTCACTCCAAGGCAGTAGCAGACCACGGAATTGGCCGCAGAGCCGCGCCCTTGGCACAGGATGTCGCGGGATCGGGCAAAGGCGACGATGTCGCGCACGGTGAGGAAGTAGGGTTCGTATTTCAGTTTGCCGATCAGGGTGAGTTCATGTTCGAGCATGGCGCGCACTTTGTCCGGTGCGCCATGGGGATAGCGCCAGCGCAGGCCGTCTTCGGAGAGGCGTCGCAAGCGGCCTTTGGGGGTTTCATCGTCGGTGATTTCAGAGGGGTATTCATAGCGCAGGCTGGCAAGATCAAATTGACAGCGTTCGGCGAGTTGGGCGGCGCGTGTCACGGCTTCGGCATGGGGGCTATGGGGGCCGAGGATTTTGCGCATCTCGGTTTCTGAACGCAGGCGTTGTTCGCCATTGGCGAGGCTGTTGCGGCCAAGCCGATCAACGCGGGTGCCGGTACGAATGGCCGTGAGAACATCGGCAAGGCGACGGCGGCGGCCATGATGCATACGCGGCGCGGCGCTGGCGACGGTGGGGATGTTCAGGGTTTGGGCCAGTTCGGCGTGATGGTCAAAGCGCTGGGGGTCTTGTCCGTCATATTGCGGCGACAGGGCGAGGTATGTGTTCTGGGGGAGGCGGCGCGTCAGCTGTTGCGCCTGTTGCAGCCACATGTCCGCGCCGCGCGGCGGCTGTTGCATTTGTGGAGAGGGGTGCAGGATCAGGATCAGCCCGCTCAGATCATCGGGAAGGTCGGACATATGGAGCGTGCAGCTGCCTTTTTCCGCCCGCAACCGTCCTGTGGAGAGCAGTCGACACAGGGTCGCCCAGCCTTGACGGGTGGCAGTGAGGGCGGTGGCCTCGATCCCGTCGGTAAAGCACAGGCGGGCCGCGGGGATGAGGCGGGGCACATTGGTGATGGGAAGTGAGGCTGGTTTGGCCAGATGCTTGGGGGCCGGTGGGCCAATGGGGCCATCGCGGGTTTCAAGGTCGATCCGTTCGCGAACCTGTCGGGCGATGTCACGCATTTTGGTATGGGCGCGCACGATCCCGGCGACGGAGTTCACATCGGCAATGGCAATTGCACTGAGCCCGATCAGGGCGGCACGGTCCATGTAGTCCTCGGGGTGGGAGGCCCCGGTGAGAAAGGTGAAGTTGGATGTGATGCTAAGTTCGGCAAACATGGGGGTAGCATATTCACGTTTCGTTCTAATTTGGAGTCCTGAGTTTCCTAAGTGTCAGAGAGTGATTTTCCCATGAAAAAGCGGGCCTTTGGGGGGAGATTAACGGGCAAGGTGAAAGGGACCGGACCCTAAGCGTGTCGGTGGGGCGCGAAAAGCGCCGCGAGGGTGAGAATCAAGCCCGACACCGTGGCGATCATACCTGCAGCGGAGACAGAGGCGGAGGCTCCGATCCAAAGCGGGCCATAACCAGCAAAGATATATCCGAGGATGGCCGATGCGCAGGCAAAGATCAGCGACCACGCGATCTGCGTTTCAAGCCGATTGGTCATGAGGCGCGCGGCCGCCGGGGGGCAGATGAACATCGCAATCACAATGATAGACCCGACGGCGTCAAAAGCCGCCACTGCGGCCAAGGCCGCCATCACAACGACGCCGAGGCTGATCAGAGTGGTTGGTAGGCCGAGAGAGCGGGCAAAACCTTCGTCGAAGGTTGAGAGCTTCAGCGGGCGCCAGAACAGCCATGTCAACGCGCCGACAATCAGCAGAGCAAAGCCCATGCGGAACAGTTCCGGCGGCAAACCCGCCAAAGCGGTTGGATCAACGAGGGAGGACCAGCCGACCGCGTCAAGCCAGATCAGGCTTTCGAGATTGCCGTAAAGGGCGTGTTCGACATCAAGGTGCACGCCGGATGTATCGGATTGCTCCAACAGCAACACACCGGCGGCAAACATGGCGGTAAAGACCACGCCCATGGCGGCCCCGGGTTCGACTTTGCCAAGGCGGCGGATGGCCTCGATCAGGACCACGGCAACAAGCGCCGCGCCCGCCGCGCCAAACATCATTGGTAGCGTAGTGATGGCCCCGGTGATGAGAAAGGCCACAACAATGCCGGGAAGAACGACATGGGAAATGGCGTCTCCAATAAGGGATTGACGGCGCAAGAGCAGGAAGTTGCCGGGCAAGGCGCAGGCCATCGCGGCCAACATGCCAATCACCATCGGCGGTAACGACAGGGCGACAAATTCATATCCCATCACACGGCTCCTTGGGGGCTGAGGCGGGTGTCGATTAACTTGACCTGATCGGAGGTTAGCACTTCGTCGATACGGGTCAGGCCGTCATCACGAATGGCGAGGCTGGCGAGTTCTTCGATACGGCGCAGTTCCTGCCAGCGGTTTTCATCCAAAAGCGCTTGGGCGGCGGCATTGCGGCCTTCGTCGGTTGGGACGCCATCGGCGCGCATCAAGCCCCGGCCGCGCAGCATGCGCTGGGTCATGGTTTCATATACCGGCTGCCCGTGGGCGAGGGCCAAAAGCCCCTGACGCAGGTGGACTTCGTGTTGCAGGCGGCGGTGACGCAGAGCGGATGCAAGGACACCGCGCGACGGGGCGAAAAGCAACGACAAAGCAAAGAGCGCAAAGGCGACCAAGACGATGATCGGGCCAGTGGGGAGGTCAGGGGCCGTTGCAGACAGGGCCGCGCCGACATAGCCCGATAACCCGCCGAACAGCGCGGCAAGTTGCGCAACGCGGCTTGCGTTTTCGGTCCAAAACCGGGCGGCAACGGCGGGAATGATCAGCATCGCGACAATCAGGATGAGGCCGACGATTTTGAGGCCAACAACCGTGACGGCCAAAACCAGCACCATCAGCGCCATGTCGATGCGCGCCGTATTAAGCCCTTGAACTTGCGCATACCCCTCGTCAAAGGCGGTCATCAACATCGGGCGGCGTAGCAACATCGTGGCCAGCAAAACCAGCGCCCCGCCTGTGGCGATCACCAGGGCGTCGGCACGTAACATGCCGGCGGTCGAGCCGAGCAAGAACCCTTCTAACCCGGCTTGGCGACCCGATTGCATGGTTTGGATCACAGTGAGCAACACGATCCCGAACCCGAAAAAGACTGACAAGACAGCACCAATGGCCGCGTCTTCGGGGAGGCGGGTTTTGCGGGTGATCCAGCTTACCACATAGAGGCCAGCCCAGGCCGACAGGGCCGAACCAAGCATCAGACCGGGCAAAAACCGCCCTTCGCCACCAAGCGCAACCATGACCAAAAAGGCCAGTGCCAGGCCGGGAAGGGTCGCGTGGCTAATCGCATCGGACACAAGGGCGCGTTTGCGCAGATAAAGAAACGCCCCAACCGCACCCGCCGCCACGCCCAAAGCCGTGGAGCCAAGCGTCACCAATACGGCGTTATAGCCGAGCTGAAGTGTCAGAGCCTCAAGCATGTGGCTTTATCCTGTGCGGGCAATCAACCCGTCGCCCAAACGGCCGCCATAGGTGGCGTGCAGAGCGTCTTGGGTAAAGGCATCGGCGACCGACCCTTCGCCCATGCGACGGCGATTGATCAGGAACACGCGGTCAAAATAATCTTCGACGGTTGATAGATCGTGATGCACGGCGACAACGGTCTTACCCTCATCACGCAGCTCTTTGAGCACGGCGATAATGGCGGCTTCGGTGGCGGCATCAACCCCGGCAAAAGGTTCGTCGAGTAGGTAAAGATCGGCCTCTTGGGCCAAAGCGCGGGCCAAGAAAACCCGTTGCTGTTGGCCGCCAGACAATTGACCAATCTGACGGTCGGCAAAATCTTGCATCCCGACCCGCGTCAGGCACTCCATCACTTTGTCATGATGCTTGGCGCGCACCCGGCGCAACAAGCCAAGTTCGCGAAACAGACCCATCATGACCACGTCACGCACCTGTGTCGGGAAATCCCAATCAATGCTGGCGCGTTGTGGCACATAGGCAATGCGCTGGCGCTGGGCGTCGAGCGATTTGCCCCATGTCGTCACACGGCCCGCGAGTGGTTTGACAATGCCAAGCGCGGCTTTCAATAGCGTTGATTTCCCAGCACCATTCGGGCCGATAATCGCGGTCATTGTGCCGGTTTGGATGGTCATGTCGACGGAAAAAACCACCGGCTCATTGCCATAGGACACCGTGACCCCGCGCAACGCCAAGGGGCTGTTGTCGAGGTTTTCGGCAATGGTCTGGCCATTTTCGGCGGCGAGTTCAATCGCGGTCATCTTTTATACCCCATGGCTCAGCTTGCCATCCATGCCGCCGGTCGGCACGTCGGCCCCTAAAGCACCAGCAATGACAGAAACGTTGTGGTCGATCATGCCGACATAGGTGCCTTCATAGCTGCCCGGTTCGCCCATCGCGTCCGAGAACAGCTCGCCACCAATTTTGACGTCGTGACCTTGGGCGGCGGCCCCTTCGATCAACGCGCGAATGTTGCGATCGGACACCGAGCTTTCGACAAAAACAGCGCCGATTTCGCGGGTGACGATCTCGTCGACAAGTGTGCGGATGCGCAGCAATCCGGCTTCAGAATCGGTGGAAATGCCTTGGATACCCATAACCTCAAAGCCAAACTGGCGGCCGAAATAGCCAAAGGCATCATGCGCCGTCACCAACACACGGGCCTGATCCGGCACTTGCTCTGTCATCTTGCTGGCATAGGTGCCAACGCGGTCAACCTCGGCCAGATAGATGTCGGCATTGGCGGCAAACACGGCGGCGTTTTCGGGGCGCTGGGCAATCATCGCGTCGCGTATGGCCGCAACCGTATGGTGCCAAAGCTGCGGGGCCATCCAGACATGCGGATCGGGGCGATTTTCATAGTCGGCGTGGTGAAGCAACTGATCCTTAGGGGTCGCTTCGGCCACGGCGGCGACAGGCACACGCTTGGAGAGTGTTTCGATGAAATGCTCAAGCTGCGCTTCTAGGTAGAGGCCGTTCCAGAGCAACAAATCGGCGCGGGTCATTGCGACAATGTCAGAGCGGGTTTGGCGATAGCCATGCGGATCAACGCCGGGGCCCATCAGGGCCTGAACTGTCACCAGATCACCACCAATGGCGCGGGCGGCATCGGCAATCATTCCAGTTGTGGCAACCATGCTCAACGGCCCAGCGGCAAATGCGCCTGTTCCAATCAACGGTGTTGCGGCCAGCCCAGCCAGAATCGCTCTGCGAGAAAGCATAAAAGTCTCCCTTTCGAACCCTGAATATGATAATCATTCGCAAGAAGTCAATGTTCTTGCGACTTATTCGCAATAAGAGTTCGGCAATTTGCCGTGTATTGCCTAGAAAATGAACATTACCGAACGTTTCAAAATCTGACTATTTGGTCAGAATAGCTTGAAACCTAGCCCGAGTGGGGGCTAGGGTGCGGTTTGCCTTTCGCTCTTTCGGAGGACATTATGGCGCAGTTAACAACGCAAGCCGGGGCCAGTTTGGACACACATCAGCTTCCTCAGACGATCGAACCTCGTAATCCGGGGATGGATCTGGACATGGACCGCGTCATGCATGCGCGCGCCAATCGCTCGGCCATTGAGCGCCGGGCCAAAACACTGCCCGGACGGCGGTCGGTCAAAAAGGACTATCAGGCCGCGTGGTTGGCGCGGGCGATTTCCTGTATCGACCTGACCACTTTGGCTGGGGATGATACCGCCGGTCGGGTGCTGCGTCTGTGCGCCAAGGCGAAACAGCCGGTGCGTGCCGATCTGCTAGAGACACTAGGTCTTGAAGGGCTGACCACCGGGGCGGTTTGTGTCTATCACGACATGATCCCCCATGCGCTCAGAGCCTTGGACGGAACCGGCATTCCGGTTGCTGTGGTGTCGACCGGGTTTCCGGCGGGTCTATCGCCGTTTCACCTGCGCATTGCCGAGATCGAAGAAAGCGTCAAAGCCGGTGCCGAAGAGATCGACATCGTGATCTCTCGCCGTTTGGTTTTGAACGGCGATTGGCAGGGGCTTTATGACGAAATGAAAACCATGCGCGCCGCCTGTGGTGATGCCCATGTCAAAGCGATCCTTGCGACCGGTGAACTTGAAACTCTGCAAAACGTCGCGCGCGCCTCGCTTGTCTGCATGATGGCCGGTGCGGATTTCATCAAAACCTCGACGGGCAAGGAAAGCGTCAATGCGACCCTGCCGGTCAGCTTGGTGATGATGCGCGCCATTCGTGAATATTACGAAGAAACCGGTTTCCGCGTTGGCTACAAACCGGCTGGCGGGATTTCCAAGGCCAAGGATTCGATCAACTATCTGGCTTTGGTCAAAGAGGAACTTGGGGATCGCTGGCTGCGCCCCGATCTGTTCCGCTTTGGGGCCTCTTCGCTTTTGGGTGATATCGAACGCCAGCTCGAACACCACGTCACCGGGGCCTATTCAGCCTCTTGGCGTCATGCGGCCGGATAGGTGATACATATGCGGCGATCCCTCGCCCGGCCCTGTGCCAGGCAGCGCCGGACCGCCCCCACACGGGGCGGCGTTTTCCCTATCCGTCAGCTTGTTACTGACACTTTGAATGTTCCACAGCCGGCTGGCCTGCCCTTGAATCGCACCACGCGGTCGGGCGCGGCCCTTTGTGGCCCAATCACGCTTTCACAACGCATCTTTGCATGCGGGAGACCTCCAAAATGACCATCAAGGACATCTTCGAAACCATGGACTACGGCCCAGCCCCTGAATCCGCAGGCGACGCATTGGCTTGGATCGTTGATCAAGGCAGCAAGTTCGGCCATTTCATCGACGGCAGCTTTACCGCTCCCGGCGACGGGTTTGATAGCCGCAACCCGGCCACCGGCGAAGTATTGGCGACATTGACCCAAGCCACCCAATCCGACGTCGATAGTGCCGCCGCCGCCGCGCGCAAGGCGCAACCGGCATGGGCGAAGCTTGGCGGGGCTGGTCGTGCGCGATACCTTTATGCCTTGGCGCGGTTGCTGCAAAAGCATTCGCGCCTTTTTGCGGTTCTCGAAAGCCTTGATAACGGCAAACCGATCCGCGAGGCGCGTGACATCGACGTGCCCCAAGCCCAGCGGCATTTTTATTACCACGCGGGCATGGCCCAGCTGATGGACAGCGAACTACCCGATGCCGAGGCGTTGGGTGTTTGCGGTCAGATCATCCCGTGGAATTTCCCTCTGTTGATGCTGTCATGGAAGATCGCTCCGGCGCTGGCCATGGGCAACACCGTGGTGCTGAAACCGGCGGAATGGACGTCGCTCACCGCCCTGTGCTTCGCAGATATTTGCCGTCAGGCGGGTCTGCCCAAGGGGGTGGTCAATATCGTCACTGGTGACGGCGCCGTGGGCGAGATGATCGTCAAATCCGACGTCAACAAAATCGCCTTTACCGGATCGACCGCTGTTGGCCGCCGCATCCGCGAAGCGACCGCCGGAACCGGCAAGGCGCTGACTTTGGAACTGGGCGGAAAATCCCCCTACATCGTCTTTGAAGATGCCGATATTGACTCCGCCGTCGAAGGATTGGTGGACGCGATTTGGTTTAATCAAGGGCAGGTGTGTTGCGCCGGATCACGTCTCTTGGTCCAAGAAGGCATTTCCGAGAAATTCCACGCCAAACTGCGCGCCCGTATGGACAAGCTACGCATTGGCAATCCGCTGGATAAATGCATCGACGTTGGCGCCATCGTAGACCCGGTTCAGCGTGATCGCATTGCGGCGCTGGTCGATGCCCATGGCGGTGAAGGCGAGGTCTATCAACCGGCCTGTGACTTGCCCGTGGGTTGTTTTTACCCGCCAACTTTGGTTTCCAACCTCGCTTCGGCTTCGGCATTAATGCAGGATGAAATCTTTGGTCCGGTTCTGGTCTCAACCACCTTCCGCACCCCGTCCGAAGCCGTCATGTTGGCCAACAACACCCGCTACGGCCTTGCGGCGTCGGTTTGGTCGGAAAACATCAACGTTGCGCTGGATATGGCCCCGCAGCTGGTTGCCGGAATCGTGTGGATCAACGGCACCAATATGATGGACGCCGCCGCCGGATTTGGCGGCGTGCGCGAAAGCGGCTTTGGTCGCGAAGGTGGTTGGGAAGGGCTCAGCGCCTACACCAAACCCAAAGGCAAAGCCAAAGCCTTGAAGCCGGTTGAAGCCTTCAAGGGGGACACGGCCGAACCACAGCCGGTGGATCGCACCGCCAAGCTCTATGTTGGTGGCAAGCAGGCGCGCCCCGATGGCGGCTATGCCCGCAACGTTTTTGACAAAGCGGGCAAGCTGATCGGGCAGGCCCCGATTGGCAACCGCAAAGATGTCCGCAACGCCGTCGAAGCGGCCCGTGCCGCCAAGGGATGGACGGGGGCAACCGCGCATAACCGCGCGCAGGTCTTGTATTTCCTGGCTGAAAACCTTGCGACTAGAAAAGAGGAATTCGCCAGCCAGATCAACCGCCTGACCGGTGGCAAAACCGGCGCAGCCGAGGTTGATGCCTCGGTTGATCGGCTGTTTACCTATGCGGCTTGGGCCGACAAGTTTGATGGCCAAGTGCGCCAAGTGCCGATGCGAGGTGTGGCCTTGGCCATGCGCGAGGCCTGCGGTGTGATCGGGGCGCTTTGCCCGGATGATGTACCCTTACTTGGTTTGGTCTCGGTCATGGCCCCGGCCATTGCCATGGGCAACCGTGTGGTGCTTGTCGCGTCTGAACCCTTCCCATTAGTCGCAACCGATTTCTACCAAGTGCTTGAAACATCTGATGTTCCGAGCGGTGTCGTAAACATCCTGACCGGCAATCACGCCGAACTTGCCCCGGCACTTGCCACCCATATGGATGTCGAAGCCGTCTGGTCTTTCTCGGGGGCGGATGTGTCGGCGGCCATCGAGGCCGGCGGCGCGGGTAACCTGAAACGGACGTGGGTCAATAATGGTTTGGCGCGTGATTGGATGGGGGCTGAGGGCGCTGGCCGTGACTTCCTTGATGCTGCGACCGAAGTCAAAACCGTTTGGGTGCCCTACGGCGCATAACGCTGGTGGCGCGGGGGCTCCCTCGCGCCTTACCTCATCCATTGGCGACGACGGACAAAAATATCATGGGGCATCGCGTTGTAAATCGATGTTTGTTTGACGTAAGACGGTAACAAGTTTTCCATAAGGGGATTTTAATGGGGCGCATTTGGGTTTTGGCATTGGCTTTGGCCGGTTGTACCGCAATTGATGTGGCAACCGTGAATAAGCTCAATCAACTTGACCCGATCGAAGCCGATCCGGCGGATTTTGAGATCATTGCCCACCTGCCCAAAGGGTTGGAGCTTGTTCCCGAGAGTGCGCGATTGAAGATCGAGGCCAGCAATGGCAGCGATTCTTTGGTTGAGAAATACCTATTGGATCAGGTTGCCGAAAATGGCCGCTATTCGCTTTCGTTGACGGACGAAGATGTCGAGCGTATGCGCGAATTGCAGACCGAAGCCCGCGCATGGGAAGAGCAAAGCCCCGATGACACCAAAGGTAGTTTGGGTGTCGACGTAGGCGTTTGTTTGCGCGATGACGGGCCAGATTTACAAGAACCAGTCTCGATCGACATCTCGGTTGGGTCGTTTGGTGTTCTGCCCCTGCTGCACCCGATCCCCGCTGAACTCTACCTGCAAGAGTTGAAATCAGCCGGACAACCGGTTGGTCCTTGCCTGTTTTAGGTCCTGACTAAGGCCCCTCATTGAGATTTTACCTTTGCGGTGTTATCTTGGAGTCGTTGCCCTGCGCCGGGGCTGTGACGGCGCGCTACGAATAGGAGGACAATGTCCTGTCATCTTTGGCAAATGCGGGTGATACCGCTGAGCAGGGGAACCCCATGAGCGGCGCACCCCAGGTTAACGCGACAAGTGAAGATATCCTTGCCGCAACTCTCGAAATTCTCGACGACAACAAAGCCGAAGACGTTGTGCAGGTTAACCTGCGCGGCAAATCTTCTGTGTGCGATAGCATGGTGATCTGTTCTGGTCGTTCTTCGCGTCAGGTGTCTGCGATTTCCGATAAACTGGTCGAAGAGCTTAAGCATCGTCTTGGCGTTCTGTCCAAGATCGAAGGCAAAGACACCGGCGATTGGGTTTTGATTGATGCGGGTGACGTGGTGGTTCATGTGTTCCGCCCTGAAGTCCGCGAGTTCTATCAGCTCGAAAAAATGTGGGTGCCCTTGTCCAAGGGTGTGGCCCCAACAGCGCAGTAAATGCGCGTCCATCTTTGCGTGGTGGGGCGGCTTCGTGCCGGCCCCGAACGCGATTTGATCGACGATTATCTAAAACGCTTTGACAAAACCGGGCGGGCCCATGGCCTTGGTCCGGTTTCTGTTCATGAGGTCGAAGACAAAAAAGGCGGCGGGATGGCCGCCGAAGCCGTTTTGTTGCGACGTGTCGTGCCCAAAGGCGCGGTGATCTGTGCGTTGGATGAGCGGGGGGAGGTCATGACCTCACCCGATTTTGCCGGGCGCATGGAACGCTGGCGCGATAACGGGGCACAGGACTTGGCCTTTGTCATCGGAGGGGCCGATGGAATTGAGCCCTCGTTACGGGCAGATGCTGACCGGTTGCTAAGCTTTGGCAAAATGGTTTGGCCGCATATGCTTGTGCGCGTGATGCTGTCAGAACAGCTTTATCGCGCGGCTAGCATTCTGGGCGGAAGCCCCTATCATCGGGTATAAAGGGGCGCTGCCCCCGCCCGCAAGCGGGCTTACCCGGGGATGTTTTTAGAAAGAAAAAGCCGAATTAGGAGTAGGCGATGATCAAAAGGACCACGCCAAGGATGACACGGTAAATGACGTAGGGCGTGAAGCTGACTGTCTTTAGGAGGCGCATCATCAGGGTCAGAGCTGCGAGCGCCGAAACAAAGGCCATCGCGGCAGCAATGGCCCCGTCGCGGGCGGCTTGAGCGTCGGCTGTGCTGGCGACTTCTAATCCCAGAAGTGTGCCCGAGGCGATGATGGTCGGGATCGACATCAACATCGATAGTTTGGCGGCGTCATGGCGTGTGTAGCCAAGTTTGCGCGCGCCGGTAATTGTGATGCCTGAGCGGGACGTGCCGGGGATGAGCGCGACGGCCTGCCATAGGCCCATAATCATCGCGTCTTTGAGGGTCCAATCAGTCTCGGTCTTGATTTCGGGTCCGGTGCGGTCGGCCCAGTAAAGAACAAGACCGAATCCCAGCATGGTCCAACCGATAACCGCGGTTGAGCGCATCATATCGTTAAGCCCTGTGAGTTTCAGGAACAGCCCAGCGAGAATGACGGGAATGGTTGCTATAATCAAAAGGAAGGCGAGCCGCGCCCCCGGGGTGTCTGCTTTGCCGACTAGGAGCCGGGGCAGGCCAAGTAAAACTTGTTTAACATCCGCCCAAAAGTAGAGGATGACCGCGAACAACGTGCCGACGTGGACGGCGACATCGATGACCTGTCCTTGGTCCTGAGCGCCAGTGAGATTCGGAAGAAGAATCAGGTGCCCAGAGGAAGAAACCGGTAGAAATTCGGTAATACCTTGGATCAAAGCGAGAATTAGCAAATAGGTATAGGTCATTGGCTTAGCCCAAAGCTACAATTTCGCATGTGTATAACCTATTGTATTCTTTTGGAAAGCTTTATGTTAAGTCCGAATGGGACCTTTAAAGCGCATCTAAACCTAGGTTTGAACTGTGATGTCCGTGTGACAAAGTGAATAAGGGTCAGCTTTACTGACTTTTATTCACTTTCAGGCTTGTATATGCAGGCCCGACCCAAGTTCTTTCGAGAAAGAGGCAATGCCGATGGCCAAGCAGCCGATGCTCAAGTTTGTGAATGTAGATCGTGATATGCCGGAGAAGCGGGATGCTGATCTGCGCAACCAGGATTTCGATGAGATCTATGCGGAGTTCGCCGCGGCGAAAGCTGAGGAGCAGGCGAGCCGCTGTAGCCAATGTGGTGTCCCCTATTGTCAGAGCCACTGCCCGCTGCACAACAATATTCCTGACTGGCTGCGCCTTACGGCGACCGGCCGTTTGGAAGAGGCCTATCAGGTCAGCCAAGCCACCAACACCTTTCCGGAAATCTGTGGCCGTATCTGCCCACAGGACCGTTTGTGCGAAGGCAACTGCGTGATCGAACAGTCCGGCCACGGCACTGTGACCATCGGGTCGGTTGAGAAGTACATCACTGATACTGCTTGGGAAAAAGGCTGGGTCAAGCCTGTGACCCCCACCCATGAGCGCACCGAAAGCGTTGGCATCATCGGCGCTGGCCCCGGTGGCCTTGCGGCGGCGGATATGCTGCGCCGCGCCGGTGTGCAGGTCACGGTTTATGACCGCTATGACCGCGCAGGCGGCCTTCTGACCTATGGTATCCCCGGCTTTAAGCTGGAAAAAGACATTGTCATGCGTCGCAACAAACAGCTGGAAGACAGCGGTGTTGAGTTTGTGATGAACTGCGAAATCGGCAAGGACGTGTCCTTTGCGGAGCTGCGTGAAAAGCATGATGCGATCATCGTCGCCACAGGCGTTTACAAGAGCCGTGACCTTGGTGGGCCGGGTGCCGGTGCCACGGGTATCGTCAAGGCGATCGACTATCTAACTGCTTCTAATCGTGCAGCAAATTTTGGTGACACGGTTGCGGAATTTGAGAGCGGCGAGCTTAATGCTGAGGGCAAAAAGGTTGTTGTCATCGGTGGGGGTGATACGGCGATGGACTGTGTGCGCACAGCCATTCGTCAGGGCGCGACAAGCGTCAAATGTCTCTATCGTCGTGACCGCGCCAACATGCCGGGATCGCAGCGCGAAACCCAAAACGCCGAAGAAGAAGGCGTTCAGTTTGAATGGCTGACCGCGCCCAAAGGTTTCAAAGGTGACGCAGTTGAAGCGGTGATCGTTGAGAAAATGCGCCTTGGGGCCCCGGATGCGTCGGGCCGCCAAAGCCCTGAAGTTATTGACGGTTCTGAGTATGATGAGCCTGCTGACCTTGTGATCAAGGCGCTTGGCTTCTCCCCCGAGGACCTGCCAACACTTTGGGATCAACCCGAGCTGGAAGTGACCCGTTGGGGCACCATCAAGGCCGAGTTCACCACAGGCCGCACGGCAATGCCGGGCGTCTATGCCATTGGCGATATCGTGCGTGGCGCGAGCCTTGTTGTCTGGGCGATCCGCGACGGGCGCGACTGTGTCGAGGCGGTGTTAACCGACCTTAACGCCAAGGCCGCCGTCGCCGCTGAGTGATCTAGGGACGGGCAATCAGTCCAAAACCCATCGTCGATGGGGGAGATTGCCCCGCCCAAAATCCGGCCCCCACGTGGGGTGATTTTGGCAATCTGTGCAAAACACCCCGCGTTTGGGGGAGATTGCCCCGAAACCAAGCCGCAGCCCCGGATGGGGGGCGATTCAAGATTAACACAGCTTAAGCGGCAGAGGGGTTGACCCAAACACCGCCAAACCTTGCGAAAGGGTAAAGCAATGACAGAGAAGATGGGAGGATGCATGTGCGGAGCGGTTCGTTTCACGGCGCGTGATGTGCCGACCAAATTCGGGGCCTGTCATTGTGAGATGTGTCGCCGCTGGACCGGATCGGCCTTGCTTGGGGTGACGGTGCCCGAGGGTAATGTCAGCTGGGATGATGAAACGCATTTGAAGCGGATCACGTCGAGCCATTGGGCCGAGCGTGGGTTTTGTGACCAATGCGGGTCGGGGATGTTTTTCCGGGTGACGATGCAAGGCGAGTGGTCGGGCAACCTTGAGTTTCCGATTGGCGTGTTTGACGACCCAAATGGGTTTGAGATGAGCAACGAGATTTACATCGACCACAAGCCCGACAGCTTTGCCTATGCGGGCGAGGGGCGGACGGTTTTGACGCGGGCGGATTGTGTCGCGAAGTTTGGTGTTTTGGATGAGGGGGCGTGAGGATGATCACTGAGGGACGCGCCCGAGCCTGGGTGGGCGCTTGTGACGGTGTTTCATCGAGAAGCATCTCGGTCGTGCCTAACTTTGATTGGCTATCCAGCATCGAGAATGCGCCCTCCCGTCACGCGAAAAGCGTGCCGACGACTTTGGCGCACCTTTGGGTGCGACGGGACGGTCGGGCGCGGCCCGGCCTGAAGGCCGGGCGGTACGATGCGGAGGTCCGTTATGTCTGAGAAAACCGGACAATGCCTCTGTGGTGCTGTCAAATTGACGGCGAAGAATGTGCCGAGCACGTTCAACATCTGCTATTGCGACATGTGCAAACGCTGGGCCGGTGGCCGCTGGATGGGGCTTCATGTTCCCAAAGGTGACTTGGCCGTGACGGGCATGGATGCGGTCACGACGATTGTCTCTTCGGACTGGGCAGAGCGCGCGTTTTGCAACACATGCGGCAGTTCGCTTTGGTACAAACTGACCGAGGGGCCATATGCGGATGCTTGTAGCATTAGCGTTGGCCTTTTGGATGACACCAGCGATCTGACGCTGAAGAACGAATATTACACTGATCGAAAAACCTGTGCTTACGATTTCCCCAAAGGGCGTAAGCAACTGACCGAGGCGGAAGTGCTAGCACTGTTTGCGCCCACTGACGCCGAAGAAGGAGAGCCAGAATGACCAAATATGATGAAAATTGGGTCGCAGCCGAGAAAGCCAAGCGCGCATGGATGGCCGAAAACGGCCTTTATGACGAAAGCGAAGAGCATTCGTCTTGTGGTGTTGGTTTGGCGGTGTCGATTGATGGCAAGCCGAGCCGCAAGGTGGTTGAGGCCGGTATCACTGCGCTGAAAGCGATTTGGCACCGCGGCGCGGTTGATGCCGACGGCAAGACCGGTGACGGCGCGGGCATTCACGTGCAAATCCCGGTGAATTTCTTTTACGATCAGGTCGAGCGCACAGGGCACCGCCCGCGCAAAGATGAGCTGATTGCGGTGGGGCAGGTGTTCCTGCCACGTACCGATTTTGGCGCGCAAGAGACATGCCGGACCATCGTGGAAACCGAAGTTCTGCGCATGGGGTACTACATTTATGGCTGGCGCCATGTGCCGGTGCATGTGGCGTGCTTGGGTGAGAAGGCCAATGCGACCCGCCCTGAGATCGAGCAGATTTTGATCTCGAACTCTAAGGGTGTGGACGAAGAGCAGTTTGAGCGTGAGCTTTATGTGATCCGTCGCCGGATTGAAAAGGCGGCTGCGGCTGCGGCCGTGGGTGAGCTTTATATTGCGTCGCTGTCGTGCCGGTCGATCATTTACAAGGGCATGATGTTGGCCGAGCAGGTGGCGGAGTTCTATCCCGACCTGCAGGACGAGCGGTTTGAATCGTCTTTCGCGATTTATCACCAGCGGTATTCGACCAACACCTTCCCGCAGTGGTGGTTGGCACAGCCGTTCCGCATGTTGGCGCATAACGGCGAGATCAACACGCTTAAGGGCAACGTCAACTGGATGAAATCGCACGAGATCCGCATGGCGTCGGCGTCGTTTGGTGATTTCGCAGAAGACATCAAGCCGATCATTTCCAACGGCGCGTCGGATTCGGCGGCTTTGGATGGGGTGTTTGAGGTGCTGGTGCGCGCGGGTCGTAGCGCCCCGATGGCGAAAACCATGTTGGTCCCTGAAAGCTGGTCCAAGCAGGCGGTGGAATTGCCGCAGGCGTGGCGCGATATGTATAGCTATTGCAACGGTGTGATGGAGCCATGGGATGGCCCGGCCGCCTTGGCGATGACCGATGGCCGTTGGGTTTGTGGTGGTCTTGACCGGAATGGTCTGCGCCCGATGCGTTATGTTGTGACCGGTGACGGGATGCTGATCGCCGGGTCGGAAACCGGGATGGTGCCGACCGATGAGGGCACGGTTCGCGAAAAAGGCGCGCTTGGGCCGGGTCAGATGATTGCGGTCGATATGAAAGACGGCAAGCTCTACCACGACACTGAAATCAAAGACCGCCTGTCTTCGGCGCTGCCGTTTGGCGAGTGGGTTCAAAAGATCACCGAGCTTGACGGGCCATTGGGTGCGTTGACCGAGAAGGCGATGTTTGAGGGCGCGGAATTGCGCACCCGTCAGATCGCCGCCGGCTATAGTGTTGAAGAGCTTGAGCAAATCCTTGCGCCGATGGCCGAGGATGGCAAAGAAACGTTGGCCTCGATGGGGGATGACACCCCAAGCGCGGTTCTGTCGAAGAAATACCGCCCGCTGAGCCATTATTTCCGTCAGAACTTTAGCCAGGTGACCAACCCGCCGATCGATTCATTGCGCGAATATCGCGTCATGTCGCTTAAGACGCGGTTCGGAAACCTCAAGAACGTTTTGGATGAAAGCAGCGCGCAGACCGAGATTTTGGTTCTGGACACGCCGTTTGTTGGCAACGCTCAGTTTGATGAGCTGCAAAAGCAGTTCAACTCGCCCTGTGTGACCATTGATTGTACCTTTGAAGCGGGTTCCGGTGCGCTTCGCGAAGGCTTGGATCGTATCCGTTCGGAAGCCGAAGACGCGGTGCGCTCGGGTTCCGGCCACATCATCCTAACCGACGAAAACGTTGGCGCGGACAAAGTGGCGATGCCGATGATCTTGGCCACCAGCGCGGTGCATAGCCATCTGACCCGCAAGGGCCTTCGGACCTTCTGTAGCCTCAACGTGCGCAGCGCCGAATGTATCGACCCGCATTACTTTGCGGTTCTGATCGGCTCGGGTGCGACCGTGGTCAACGCCTATCTGGCCGAAGACAGCCTTGCCGACCGGATCAATCGCGGGTTGCTTGACCTGACCTTGACCGAAGCCGTTGCGAAGTATCGCGAAGCGGTGGATCAGGGCCTTCTCAAGATCATGTCCAAAATGGGGATTTCGGTGATTTCCTCCTATCGTGGTGGTTTGAACTTTGAGGCCGTTGGCCTGTCGCGGGCGATGTGTGCAGAATTCTTCCCCGGCATGATCAGCCGTATTTCTGGCATCGGCCTTGGCGGTTTGCAGAAAAAAGCCGAAGAAATCCACGCCTTGGCCTATGCCAATGGTCAGGATGTCTTGCCGATTGGTGGTTTTTACAAAGCGCGTAAATCCGGTGAAACCCACGCGTGGGGCGCACAGACCATGCATTTGCTGCAATCGGCCTGTGACCGTGCCAGCTATGAGATGTGGAAGACCTATTCCAAAGCGATGCAGGCCAACCCGCCGATCCATCTTCGCGATCTGTTGGCGATCAAGCCCTTGGGCGAGCCGATCAACATCGAAGAAGTGGAAAGCATCACTTCGATCCGCAAGCGTTTCGTGACGCCGGGCATGTCCCTTGGCGCGCTGTCGCCTGAGGCGCATAAAACGCTTAACGTGGCGATGAACCGGATCGGTGCAAAGTCGGATTCCGGTGAGGGCGGCGAAGATCCGGCACATTTTGTACCGGAGCCAAATGGCGACAACCCGAGTGCGAAGATCAAGCAGGTGGCCTCGGGTCGGTTTGGTGTCACAGCCGAATATCTGAACCACTGTGAAGAGCTTGAGATCAAGGTAGCTCAGGGCGCGAAACCCGGTGAGGGTGGTCAGCTTCCGGGGATGAAAGTCACCGATCTGATTGCGCGTCTGCGCCATTCGACCAAAGGCGTGACGCTTATTTCGCCGCCTCCGCATCACGACATCTATTCGATCGAAGACCTTGCGCAGCTGATCTATGACCTTAAGCAGATCAACCCGCGCTGTAAGGTGACGGTGAAATTGGTGGCGTCCTCGGGCGTTGGCACAATTGCCGCCGGTGTGGCCAAGGCCGAGGCCGATGTGATCCTGATTTCGGGTCACAATGGCGGCACAGGTGCCTCGCCTGCGACCTCGATCAAACACGCCGGTTTGCCATGGGAAATGGGTCTGACCGAAGCGCATCAGGTTCTGGCGATGAACAAGCTGCGCGACCGGGTGACATTGCGGACCGATGGCGGTTTGCGCACCGGGCGTGACATTGTCATGGCGGCGATGCTGGGGGCCGAGGAGTATGGTATCGGCACCGCGGCGCTGATCGCGATGGGCTGTATCATGGTCCGTCAGTGTCAGTCCAACACCTGCCCGGTTGGGGTTTGTACGCAGGATCAAGACCTGCGCGACAAGTTCACCGGTTCGGCGGATAAGGTTGTGAACCTGATCACCTTCTACGCACAAGAAGTGCGTGAGATTTTGGCCTCGATTGGTGCCAAAACCTTGGACGAAGTGATTGGCCGTGCTGATCTGTTGTCTCAGGTGTCGCGTGGGTCCGAGCATCTGGATGACCTGGATTTGAACCCGTTGTTGATCCGTGTCGATGGGTCGGATGACATCGTTTATGACCGGGATCGTGGTCGTAACGAGGTGCCTGATACGCTAGATGCGGAGATCGTGCGCGACGCGGCCCGCTTCCTTGAGGATGGGGAGAAGATGCAGCTGTCTTATGCGGTGATGAACACCCATCGGACCGTGGGCACACGGACATCGAGCCACATCGTGCAGAAGTTCGGCATGCGCAACGCGTTGCAGCCCGATCATTTGCACGTCAAGCTGACCGGCTCGGCGGGTCAGTCGTTGGGGGCCTTTGCGGCACCGGGGCTGAAGATCGAAGTGTCGGGTGATGCGAACGACTATGTTGGCAAGGGCCTTTCGGGGGGCACGGTTGTTGTGCGTCCACCGTTGGTGTCGCCGCTGACCGCGTCGGAAAACACCATCATCGGCAACACGGTTTTGTACGGTGCGACAGACGGTTACCTGTTTGCAGCGGGCCGCGCCGGTGAGCGTTTTGCGGTTCGGAACTCGGGTGCGAGCGTGGTGATTGAGGGCTGTGGCAGCAACGGTTGTGAATATATGACCGGTGGTGTTGCGGTGATCCTTGGCTCGATCGGGGCGAACTTTGGCGCGGGGATGACCGGCGGCATGGCGTATCTTTATGACCCTGAAGGTTTGGCCGATGATCTGATGAACATGGAAGGTTTGGTAACCTGTCCGGTGGTGACGCCGGAATGGGAAGCCCAGCTTTTGGGATTGATCGAGCGCCATGTGGCCGAGACCCGGAGCCGCAAGGGTGAGGAAATCTTGCAGAACTGGGATCTTGAGAAGGCCAATTTCGTGCAGGTTTGCCCGAAGGAGATGTTGGACAAGATCAAGCACCCGCTTGGGATTGAGGATCAACTGGCCGTTCCTGCGGAGTAAGTTAGAGCCTGTTCAGTTCAAATGAATTCACCTAGCAGAGCGAACGCGTTGTGCTTTGCAAACGCTGCCTCGCGCTGCTGAGTGAATGCTTGAATCCGATCAAACTGAACACGCTGTAGACGGGTGCGGCGCTATTTGCGATGCAAAGGCGCCCCGCCCACCGTCCCATTTGGCGCTAAAGATAAAGCCCCGCTGACTTTGGTCGGCGGGGTTTTGCATTACGCAGGGTAAATTACCTTGATTTTGCCACAAATCCGGCACGCCTCCGGCAGGATTGGTGAGCAGGGTTAACGTATTGCAAAAGTGTGGGTGACGAGTGACCCAGTATTGTTTGAAAATGTTGCCCGGATGCCCCTGGTTTATTCAGTCCGGGATAGGGCACCCCGCGTCTGTGGGGTGCCGCGCTTTTCAGGTTTTGAGTCTGGTGTGTGGGCGGTATAGAACGTGATTATGGCAGCAAAGAAGACATCCCCAAAGAGCGGTAAAACGGCGGGTAAACCGCGCAAAGCGAAACCAGCGGCTCGGTTTCGGCCGATCCGATGGTTGATACGCAAGGCGATTTGGGCAGGAGTGATTGGCATGGGCATTATGATGTTGGCCGTGGTGATTTACGCCGGGCTTAATCCGCCGACGACCCATACGATGTGGTCCGAGGGCAAGCGTTTGGGCCATGTTGATCAGCATTGGGTCGATGTGGATGAGGTTGCGCCGGTGATGTTGCGGTCGGTTGTTGCGGCGGAGGACGCGAATTTCTGCAACCACTGGGGGTTTGACATGGATGCGATCCGGGCGGCGATTGCCGAAGGCGCGCAGCGTGGGGGCAGCACGATTTCCCAGCAGGTGGTGAAGAACGTCTATTTCTGGCAGGAGCGCAGCTATGTACGCAAAGCGCTGGAAGGGGTGATGACGCCGATGGTGGAAGCGGTGTGGAGCAAGCGGCGGATTTTGGAAGTTTACCTGAATGTGGCTGAATTTGATCAGGGTGTGTTTGGGGTTGAGGCGGCGGCGCAGCATTATTTTGGCGTGGCCCCGGATCGGTTGAGCGCGCGTCAAGCGGCGTTGTTGGCGGCCGTTTTGCCAAGCCCGAAAAAGCGCAGCGCCTCGCGCCCCTCGACATTTGTGAGCAAACGCGCGCGGGTTATTCAGGACGGCGCGGCGACGATCAAACGGGATGGGCGCGCCGATTGTTTTGAGTGAAAACAAGGTGTTGGCTTGGATTTTCGACGGCTCCAGGTTTTGTATGATTTAAACGCCGCCGCTCAAAGCATGGGCCGGAGCGCGATATTGGATCTTGATGATCTATCGGGGATGTCTGGGCGGTGGGATGCCGAGTTCAACGACGATGTGTGGGGTGACGCGGTTGGGGCGGAGGATGATCCCGACGGTTGTCTTGTGGCGTCGCTACAGCTTTTGGCGGGCGCGGTTTTAGGGTCGGACAAGGCGCAGGGGCTGGATTGGCTTTGGGACGAGAACCGCGATTTTTATCACGCGGCCCCGGTGATGGTGCGCGCGGCGATCATGCAGGCGCTGGGTTGGGTTGCCCGGTATGGCGGGCAGGTGTTTGAACCGATGCCCAATGCAGAGGCGCGTTTGTCGCGGGATTTGCCCGAGGTTGAAGCGCAACTGATTGCGGTGGCCAAGGCGATGACGGCGGAGGAAGTTGATGCCGTTACCAGGGTTGTTTGGTGCGATGACTGGCGAAGGCATAAGGCCGCTTTGCAAGGCATGTTGGCGAGTGCCGATGTGGCCTATCCGGCAGAGGACAAGACCTGGTATCCGGCAGAGGCGGTGGAATCGACCGCGCATATGCCTAAGTCTGTGGGATATGCCCCTTGTTTGGCAATTGTAGTTTTGATGCGGTGCGCGGCGGCGATGTGCGCGACTTTTTGATGGGCAGCTTTGGGCAGATTGTTCGGACGGCTCGTGAATTTCCGACGGTCCAACGGCGCGCAGTGATGGCTGGTATGCGGTATCTTTACGAGAGCAACTCCGATTGGGGCCCCGGATCAGAGATTCAGGTTGGTCTGCGGTCCTGTCTGGACAGCGCAATCATTTAACCATCCGAGCGGCTAAATAAGGGTGTTCGCCTCGATCGTGTCCTTGAAACGGTCCTGAGGGAGCAATTTGAAACGGTCTTCGGTTCCAGTCGCCGAAATGATCCGGTCGCATCGAAAGGTGCGCGGCGATTTGCGCAGGTGGTCAAAAGCGAGAACGTACCAGATCGGGTAGTTGAGCAGCAGGTAATGCGGTTCGATTGTGCGAGTAGAGGGTGTTGTGTCTTCGCGTTGATAGCGGATTGTGAGCGCGGATTGATCGAGAAAGGCCTGATGCAGGCGCTGAACGGCGCGAGGCGGGGCGCTTGCCTTTGTGGATTGAACATGGGGTGAGGCCGATGTGCCGATCAGGATACGGGATTTCAACCGCGCCACCCGCGCCCGTTTGTCAGGGGAAAACGAGGCGATCAGCTGGCGGCGGACCGACCCGAGCTTGGCCAGAAAAAGCGGCGATTGCATTTGTTCGGCGACGGCAAGGGAAATGAGCAAATCCACCGCTTCGGGGTAAGACAGGTTGAGCCGCCCAACGCCCCAGTGATGGTCAAGACGCACTCCGCCACCGCGGCCACGATCAGCCTCAATCGGGAGACCTTGGTCGCGCAGAATTTGCAAATCACGGGTGAGCGTTCGGTTGCTGACGCCGTGTTCCTTTGCCAGATCGGCAATGGTGTGCGGGCGATCCTGTTTCAGGGTGGCGGTCAGGCGATCCAGCCGCTCCAATCGGGTTAGGGCAGAGCTACGGGGCATTAAACAAATAGGTCATAAAATGACGTATTTAGCAATATCTGATGATCATCACAGGAATAGGAGATGACAGATGGAAAACGTCACAGTTTTTGCCCCGATCCGCTTGGCCCAAGGTAAAACCGAAGCAGATTTGCTTGCGGCGTCAGCGGTGTTTCAACGGGAGTTTGTGGATTTAGAACCGGGCGTTTTACGCCGAGAGTTGGTGCGCAAGCCGGATGGGAGTTATTTGGATATCGTGCAGTTTCGCAGTGCACAGGATTACGAAGAGGTCACGCGCAAAGAAATGCAATCGCCTGTTTGCGCTGCGTTTTTTGCGGTGATGGATATGAGCACGGCGGAGGAAGATATGGCGGCGATGGAGGTTATGGTCTCGCTTGAAAGCCATGTACGCGGGGCAGGTTAAAGAGAGCCGCGCAAGGCGGGCGCGTCTAAAATCCATCCATGGATTTTGCAAATTCCGTGCACGGAATTTGGATGCGCCCGGTCTTTGCGAGATCGCCCTATTTTCGGGTCAGGAGCCAGGTTTCTTCGAGGCCTTGGGTGCGTTCGCCGAGCGGGCCATCCAGCGGGTGTTGTGCCAGTTTGGTCAACGCGTAGGTCGCGGCGTAGTGGTTTATCAGCTCTGGCTGAGGGACAGAGAAAGGTGGGCCATCCGATAGGGTTTGGTCGTAGTCAAAGCTTATCAGAAGCTGGGGCGCGGATTGGGTGATTTCGGTGATATGCGCCGCGTATTGTTGGCGCGTTTCCGGGGGCAGGGCAACGATGGCGGCCCGGTCATAGATCGCATTGATAGGGCTGAGGAAGTCGGCGGTGAGGTCAAAAATGTCGCCGCAAAAGAGGGTGAGGTTGCCGGCAGATGTCCGGGTGAGCGCGCCGATGTTTTGTCTCTCGGGGATGAGGTCGAGACGATCAAAGACCTCATCGACGGCGTCTTGATGGAATTCGATGCCAATGACATGCAGGTCGCGGGACAGAAGCCAATCGAGATCGAGGCTTTTGCCGCAGAGCGGTACAAATACCGTGTCGCCGGGGCGCAGGTTGAGGGTTTTAAAATGGGTGATGAGCAAGGGGTTTGCCGCCGGTTCGTGAAAGCCTATCCGACCCTCTTGCCAGCGCGCTTGCCAGAATGATTTTTCCATAGGTGCCTCGTTTGCGTAATGATCAACGCGATGATTTGTAGAACTTGAAGTGTGATTTAGGTCAAGCGCCAAAATGCCGAAGTTGGATTCCCCCTATCAGGGGAGTTGAAACCCATGCGGTTTCGCGGATATTAGGGCAGTGTTTCCCGTATCAGGATAAGTGTCGCACATGGCCAAGCTCTATCACGTTCCGCTCTCTCCGTTTTGCCGCAAGGTACGCTTGTCGCTGGCGGAAAAGAAGATTGAATGCGAGTTGGTCGAGGAGCGCTATTGGGAGAAAGACGCCGATTTTCTGCGCCGCAATCCGGCGGCCAAGGTGCCGGTTCTGAAGATCGACGGCAAGACCATGGCCGAAAGCGCGGCGATTTGCGAATGGGTTGAGGAAAAGTACCCTGAGCCGAGCCTTATGCCGAAGTCGGCGGATGCGCGGTACGAGGTGCGTCGGATTGTGAGCTGGTTTGACGATAAGTTTCATAATGAGGTGACGTCGAAGCTTCTCTATGAGCGGGTCAACAAAAAGATCATGAAAGCCGGGTTCCCCGATAGTGGCAATGTCAAAGCCGGGGCCAAGGCGGTCAAATATCACCTCGACTATATGTCCTGGCTTTTGGATCATCGCCGTTGGTTGGCGGGGGATTCCATGACCTTGGCGGATTTTGCCGCCGCCGCGCATTTGTCATCGCTCGACTATATTTCGGATGTGGATTGGAACCGCTCTGAGGTGGTCAAGGATTGGTATGCCAAGATCAAGTCGCGTCCGGCGTTTCGGGCGATTTTGCAGGATCAGGTGCCGGGTTTCCCGCCGCCTGCGCATTATGCCGATCTTGATTTTTGATGTGGCGTTAGGGAGGGGCGCGGCCCCTCTTGGCCCATGCGGGCCAATTCACCCCGGGATATTTGGGGAAAGAAGAAACCATGAGTGGTGATCTCAAGGCGGCTTTGGTTGCAGAGGCCGAGGCGGTTGGATTTGCCGATTGCCGGGTCTGTCGCCCCGATGCGGTGCCGCAGGTTATGGAGCGGTTGCAGGCCTATTTGGACGATGGGCGGCATGGGCAGATGGGCTGGATGGCGGAGCGGGTGCATTGGCGCGGGGCACCAGATGCGCTTTGGCCCGAAGCGAAATCGGTCATCATGTTGGCAGAGAATTATGGCCCCGATGTCGATCCACGCGCGGTTTTGGAGCAGCGGGATTGCGGGGCGATCAGCGTTTATGCCCAGAACAAGGATTACCACGACGTTGCCAAAAAGCGGTTGAAGCGGTTGGGACGCTGGTTGATCGAGGCGGCGGGCAAGCAGGGGCAAGAGGCGCAGATCAAGGTGTTTGTCGATACCGCTCCGGTGATGGAAAAGCCGCTTGGCATGGCCGCCGGGTTAGGTTGGCAGGGCAAGCACAGCAATCTGGTCAGTCGCAAACTGGGATCGTGGTTTTTCCTTGGGGCGATCTTTACGACTCTGGAGTTTAAGCCAGATGAGGCGGGGGTGGATCGCTGTGGTCAATGCCGCGCCTGTTTGGATGTCTGCCCGACAGATGCCTTTCCGGCCCCCTATCAGGTCGATGCGCGGCGCTGTATTTCCTACCTGACGATCGAGCACAAAGGACCGGTGGATCTGGGGCTGCGCAAGGGATTGGGCAATCACATCTATGGCTGTGACGATTGTCTGGCCGCTTGCCCGTGGAACAAGTTTGCGCAGGTGGCCTCGGAGATGAAATACCATGCCCGTGATGAGTTGCTTGCTCCGAAGCTGGCCGAGTTGGCGGTTTTGGATGATGCTGGGTTCCGGGCGTATTTCGCCGGGTCACCGATCAAGCGGGTTGGACGCGATCGATTTGTGCGCAACGTGTTATACGCCATCGGGAACTCGAATGATCCCGCCTTGCGCCCCGTGGCGCAGAGCCTATGCGAAGATGAGGATGACACCGTCGCCGAGGCGGCGCGTTGGGCGGTGGCCGAGCTGGATCACTCCGGAGCGGCAGGCAGCTAGAGGGGCGTCAGGCTGCCATCCCGACGCCCCAGGTAATAGCCTAGTTCTTGGGAGAAATAGGGCTGTCACCCGCCGTTTACATAGGTGAACCGAGCGAATTTTGCGAGTCTTTCTCAAGCCTTCGTGAGCGATGTGACGCAAGGGTTTGCATCCGGGCCACGACGCCCTTTATCTAGGGGGTAGGAGAACGCGCATGACAAAATATGAGAAACGGGCCGAGGTGATTGAGACACTGACGCCGGAACAATTCCGCATCACGCAGCAAAATGGCACCGAACGCCCCGGCACGGGCGCCTATTTGGACAACAAAAAGACCGGTATTTATGTAGATATCGTATCGGGTGAGCCGCTTTTTGCCTCGGCTGCCAAATACGAGAGCGGCTGTGGGTGGCCGAGTTTTGTCAAACCGATTGAGCCGGACAATATCGTCGAGCTGCGCGACACCAGCGCCGGGATGATCCGCACCGAGGTACGCTCGCGCCATGGCGATAGCCATCTGGGGCATGTCTTTCCCGATGGGCCGATGGATCAGGGCGGGATGCGCTATTGCATCAATTCGGCCGCGCTTCGGTTTATCGCCAAAGAGGACATGGAAGGTGAGGGCTATGGCCAATACCTACACCAAGTGGAGGATGTGACATGAGCGAACGCGCGGTTCTGGCCGGTGGCTGTTTCTGGGGCATGCAGGATTTGATCCGCAAGCTTCCCGGTGTGGAAAAGACGCGGGTTGGCTATACCGGTGGCGATGTCGAAAACGCCACCTATCGCAACCACGGCACCCACGCCGAAGGGATCGAGATTTGGTTTGACCCGGCCAAGACCAGCTATCGCAAGCTGTTGGAGGTGTTTTTCCAGATTCACGATCCGACCACGGTCAACCGGCAGGGCAATGACGTTGGCATGTCGTACCGTTCCGCGATCTATTTCGTGACGGATGATCAACGCGCCGAGGCGATGAACACCATTGCCGATGTCGATGCCAGCGGGCTTTGGCCCGGCAAGGTGGTCACCGAAGTCGAACCGGTTGGGGATTTCTGGGAAGCAGAACCCGAGCATCAGGACTACCTTGAACGGTTGCCAAACGGCTATACCTGCCATTTCGCGCGGCCCGATTGGGTGTTGCCCAAGCGCGGGTAACGCAGATCGCCAAAACGCTTTGCTGAACCCATCATTGCCGTGCCCGTTTTGCGTTTTGGCATTGAGGGTTTTGGTGGCACGATAAAGAAGCCCCCGAATTGGTTTTCGGGGGCTTTTTGGCGCGTTGCCGATAGCGGCATTTTTTAGCGCCTTACGGGCAAGTTGCTCGGGCTATGCCAGCCCGGCCAGCATGAGCCGTGAAAGCCAAGATGCTGCGGTTATCATGAAGGTCTGCTACTCAAAGGGGCCAGACCCTAGGGACCTGAAAGGCATTCATGAGGTCATTGAGTGATTGTTGCGACAAGTTTCTAGATGAGTGGCCTCGGCTCCCCAATGTCCACGACGACATGATGAAAGAAGCCCGGTGCAAGTTGCGCGGATCGCTGGAAGATTGAGCTTGGCGTCGTGAAGCGTTTGAACACCCCAAAAAAACGGTGGTTCGTTATCAGCTTGTTTTCAAAGCATCCCGTCCCAAAGCGGCTTCTGCGATGGTTGCGACTGAGGGTGACGTCGATAACCCATCGACAAACAGGCGGTTGCAAGAGATGCACTATACTGGGTGCGCTTTGCCCCCAGAAACCAAGAGCTTTCCAAAGAACGTGTGTTGCTAACAACTCGAACAGATTTTGGACGAGGATGACCCGCTATTTTGGAGGTGTACGGCGAAAGCCCGCCTTCAAAAAGGTGGCCACACACTGCATCGAGTTAAGGTACAATTGGACGAGTCTAACGGGCTTCTTCGGATGCTTCTCTGGCGAAACGCGTGATCATGTTATGACGTCCTGAGCAACAGCAGACATTTTGACCTATACCGCGACTGGCAGCTAAATCACGCACTGTTGGCATCTCCCCGAGTGGTTCAGGCAAGGTTTCTCAATGACCGGCTTTCGCGGGAATGGCTATGTGAAATTGCACTGTGGGTGATTTGCGCTGGCTTGGTGGGCCAGCGTGATTTCGTTTTTTCGAGGGGTCTCACAAGGCCAGTGTTTTGCCCCGGTGAATCCTAGTTTGCCGGTTTGAACCGAAGCACAAAACCGGCAAGAGGCTGTTTTCTTAGGCGTCGACAAAGCCAACGGCCAGACGGACGCCTTGGTCGATGGCGCGCTTGGCGTCGAGTTCGGCGGCAACGTCGGCCCCGCCGATGACATGCACGGTTTGCCCAGCGGCCTCTAAGGCGTCGGCCAAGCTGCGCTCAGACAGCTGACCGGCACACAAAATGACGTTGTCACAGGCGATCACCTCGGGGTTTTCACGCGCCTCGCCATAGGAAATATGCAGGCCGTCATCGTCGATGCGTTCGTAATTCACACCCGCCTTCATCTGCACGTTTTTCATCTGAAGCGCGGCGCGATGGATCCAGCCGGTGGTTTTGCCTAACCGCTTGCCGGGCTTCTCTTTCTTGCGCTGCAACACCGTGACCTCGCGGATGGCGGCGTCTGGTTGCGGGCCTTCGGGTGCCAGCCCACCACGGGCGTCGGCCGGGTCGGTGACGCCCCATTCCTTCATCCATTCCGGTAGGTTTTCGGTCGGGCTTTCGTCCGTTACAAGAAATTCGGCGATGTCATAGCCAATGCCGCCGGCACCGATCACAGCGACCTTTTTGCCGACTTCGGCCTTGTGGCGTAGCACGTCGATATAGCTCAACACCTTTGGGTGATCTTGGCCGTCAATGCCGGGATCGCGCGGGGTGACGCCGGTGGCAATCACCACCTCATCATAGCCCTGCAACATCTCGGCCGTCGCCTCGGTGCCAAGTTGAACGTTCACGCCGGTTTCCTTGACCATGGTCGCAAACCAATCAACAAGGCCCCAGAATTCCTCTTTGCCCGGCACCTGCTTGGCCATGTTCAACTGACCGCCAAGCTCTTTTGCGCGATCGATCAATGTCACATCATGGCCGACCTGCGCCGCGGTCATTGCCGTTGCCAAACCCGCCGGTCCGGCCCCAACCACCGCTACCTTTTTCGGCGTGGCGACGGGGGATAGGTCGATCTGCGTTTCATATGCGGCGCGCGGGTTGACCAAACAGGTCGAGACTTTGCCCGCAAACGTGTGATCCAAACAGGCTTGGTTACAGGCGATACAGGGCGCGATGGTGTCGGCCCGACCCGCCGCCGCCTTGGCGACGAAATTCGCATCGGCAAGGAAGGGACGCGCGAGCGACACCATATCGGCACAGCCTTCGGACAAAACATCCTCGGCCACCTCGGGCGAATTGATCCGGTTGGAGGTGATCACCGGAATGCCAACCTTGCCCATCAGCTTTTTGGTCACCCAAGCAAAGGCGCGGCGCGGCACGCTTGTGGCGATGGTCGGAACCCGCGCTTCGTGCCAACCAATGCCGGTGTTCAAAATCGTCGCCCCGGCCTTTTCGATTTCCTGCGCCAGCTGCACAACCTCGTCGTGGGTCGAGCCATTGGGAATCAGGTCGATCATGCTCAGCCGGTAGATCACGATGAAATCGGGGCCAACCGCCTCGCGCACCCGTTTGACCACCTCAATCGGCAGACGCATGCGGTTTTCATAAGAGCCGCCCCAACGGTCTGTGCGTTTGTTGGTATGGGTAACAAGGAACTGGTTGAGGAAATAGCCCTCGGACCCCATGACCTCAACGCCGTCATATCCGGCGCGCTGCGCCTGGGCGGCGGAATGGGCGATATCGGCGATCTGCTTTTCGATGCCCTCTTCGTCTAACTCTTTGGGAGGGAAGGGGGAAATTGGCGATTTCACCGGACTGGCCGACACACATTCCGGCCCATAGGCATAGCGCCCGGCGTGCAAAATCTGCATCGCGATCTTGCCGCTCGCGTCATGAACACGGTCGGTAATCACCTTGTGATTGGCGATATCCTTGTCGGTGAAAAGCCCCGCCGCACCGGGAAAAACGCCGCCTTCCATGTTGGGGGCCATGCCGCCGGTCACGATCAAACCAACATCGCCGCGCGCCCGCTCTGCATAGAATTCGGCCACTGCGTTCCAGTCACCGCGCTCCTCAAGGTTGGTGTGCATTGACCCCATCAACACGCGGTTTTTCAGCGTGGTGAATCCCAGATCCAGCGGGGCTAGCATATGCGGGTAGTGGCTCATTTTGGCTCCTCCGTAAGCGCGCCGCCCGACGCTTTGAACCCTGTCACTGGGACCAAGTCCAAAGGGGGCGGCTTTGCCATCAGATCACACGATCCGCTTTACGTTGTCACCGCCTACGTCACGTCAGGAGCTTATTCAAACCTTACGTTACCTTAACCTAAGTCAAGGTAAGTTATGCTACAACGCATACATAACGTTTACCTTACTGATACATATTCTTACGAGTGATATGCTGACATTTGATCCAAGTTACCTTTTGGAACACTTCCCGAAAGTGTTTCAGAAAAAGGGCCAGTTTCGGGATGCCTTTTATGGCAAACTGCTTGAGCAGACGCCCGAGCTGCAGCCGCATTTTGACCGCTATCCAATTGCCAAAACCCATATGATGGAACGGTTTATGATGGATTTGGTCAAATCCGCTTCGACCGGCACCGGCATCGCCGATCTCGCGACCAGCTTTGCCGCCTCACATGGCAAGTTTCACCTTGTGGATCGCCATTTTACCGCCTGTGAAATCGCCATGAAACATGCGTTTTCTGAGGTCAGTCAGGACCAATCATCAATCCCCTCCGATGCGGAACTCAACTTCCATATGTTCTTGGAGATTGTCTTTCATGAATTGCGCAAAGCCGGTCAGAGCGCAGGGGAAGCCCCCGCTACCCTGACCGCTTACGCGCGACGATAAAGCGGCTGATGTTCTGCTTGGGAAAGAACATCATCTCTTCTACGTCGAACCCGGCGTCTTCCAACATCGCTTTCAATCGGTTTGGTCGCAAGGAATGAACCGGTTTGGGCGCTTTGCCGACCAGCTGCATTAACGCGATCAATGGGATGAACCATGGCTTATTGCCCAAACAGGGGGTCTTGGAAATGAACAGTCCGCCTTCGGGCAATTGGCTATGCACATGGGCCAGCGTCGCCTCGGGATCGGCGACCAGATGGATCAGGTTGAAAGCCAGAACTGCATCATAGTGGCCCGGCGCACGCCCGGCGTCGGCCACGTCAAAGGTTAAGTTCTCGACGCCATCCCCGACACGCTTTTCGTTGGCGATTTTGATCATTTCGCTCGAAATATCCGTGCCCGTATAGTGCCCCGCCGCATCGGCGAGTTTGAGCGCGGTTGTCCCGGTACCACACCCGATCTCCAGCACCGACATGTCGGGCGTGATCAACTCGCGCACCCGCGCCAGCGTCGCCTCATAGGCGGGCATGTTGCCAATTGGGTCATTGGCGTATTTGCGGGCGATCTTGTCCCAAAACTGTGCGTGTTCCATCGGGTTGTCCTATGCGCTGTGTTCAAATCTGACTGGGGCATAGTTAGGCGCCCTGCGTGGGTATTGAAATTGCCGCATTTGGCAGAGGGCCCATGCAATTCTGCATGTATCACCGCACAGCTGTCCAAAACCGGCCAATCCCCGCCACCGCGTTGCCCTACTCCTTAAAACCTCTGGCAAAACTGGCCAACCTGTTCACAATGGGGAAAAATCCCCTGTTTTGGAGCCTCATTGGTGATGCGTTTTCTCATTCTTGTCCTCTGCCTGACCGTCGTCCCGGCCATGTCTTCGGCCCAGGATCGCAAGGCCGTTGAGCGGCAATTCCAAACTTGGCTGCAACAAACCATTTGGCCCGCTGCGCGCAAAAAGGGCGTGTCGCGCGCCGTCTACGAGGCGTCTTTGTCTGGTGTGTCCTTGAATTGGAAATTGCCCGGCCTTGTGCCGCCGGGCGCAAAATCCGTACCGCGTCAGCAATCGCAGGCTGAATTTGGCGCGCCATCGCGCTATTTCCGCCGCCAATCTATTGATGGGGCTACCCGTGGTGGACGCCAAATGGCCAAGGTCCACGCCAAATCCTTGGCGGCGGCGGAACGCAAAACCGGGGTGCCGGGGCGGATTATTCTCGGCATTTGGGGGCGTGAAAGCGGGTATGGCAAGGTGCCGATACGCCACAACACCTTTGAAGTCCTTGCAACCAAAGGGTTTATGAGCACCCGCAAACCCTATTTCACCGGCGAACTCATCGCGGCGCTGCAAATCGTGCAGGCCGGGCATATTCGCGGTCAAAACATGAAAAGCAGCTGGGCGGGGGCCCTTGGTCAGCCGCAATTCATGCCCTCCAGTTTCCTCAAATATGCCGCCGATGGGAGTGGCGACGGACGCGCCGATATTTGGGGCTCCGAAGCCGATACCATCGCCTCGATTGCCAATTACCTCAAACGCCATGGTTGGCAAAAGGGTCGCGATTGGGGGTTCGAAGTCACGGTTCCCGCGACGGTCTCATGCGCGCTCGAAGGGCCGGATCAGGGCCGCAAATTCCGGGATTGGGCCAAGATGGGGGTGCGCCGCACATCTGGAAAACCGTTTCCAGACAGCGAGTTACGCCGCGATGGTTTCTTGCTAATGCCTGCCGGTCGTCACGGCCCGGCCTTTGTTGTCACGCCCAATTTCTACGTGCTGAAAGACTACAACACCAGCGATCTCTATGCGCTTTTCGTGGGCCATGTCGGGGATCGTATCCAATACGGTATGGGCGATTTTAGCGCGTCTTGGGGTAAGATCGACAAGATGCTGCGCTCGGACATCGCCGCGATGCAACGGGGTCTTGAAGCGCGTGGACATGATGTGGGCGGGGCCGATGGCCTTCCCGGCTACAAAACCCGCCGATCAATTGGACGCTGGCAAGAGGCCAACGGCCAAGCAGCCACCTGTTTCCCGCGCGCCAAAATGAAAGCCCAATTGGCGCGCTAAAGCGTAAACGAGGCCATGCCGACCAAGCGCCAATGGTGCCGTTTCGGTCAAAGTGATTGGGGGTTGAATCGTTCGAAGGGCAGAGACACCCTTGGCGGCTTATGCCGTTGGGTTGGCCGCTTTGTCATGGTCGCGCATGTCTGGCACCGCGTTACATTTTGCGCAGGTAAGCCCAAGAGACATGTCCTTTTAGCCCTCTGGCGCCCTTTAAGGATACACGACACCAACGCGTGCTACCGGTTTGTTGGCAGCTGTGGACCCGCAAGACGGTGCCGTTCGGAAGGCCAAGGATGACTTTGTAACCCGTCCCAGGGCCAGCCCGCATTTTCAACATATCGTCGTTCTCGACGCCAAAGACCTCATAAGCTCCGAGCGAGGCCGCCATTGCCGGTTTTGGGTCCAAGGTGGCCCCCAAGGTCATTGCGATCAACGCGACAAGGATAGCTTTGCTCATCGTTCTCTCCTGTGTCCTGTTTTTTGAAAGATGTAGTCGTTCAGGCCATCGCGCACAAACGGTTGTTGGGGGGCACAGGTTGTCGTTTTGCACAAACCGAAGGTCCGGCGCATTCCAGACAAGTGCCATTGGGCCAACGCCACGGTGTAGTTTGATCAAAGCCACCACACGATCTTGGTTGGGATCATTCGAATGAAGCACTCAGCATTTGCATTGCGTGCTATGTAAATGTATATAGCTTGCAATGTAAATGGAATCACTTTGGAGACAGCCATGAAAACCCGTGTCCATGCAATCGCAGGAGCACTTGGCCTTCTGACAATTCTCACCTTCTGGACCTCGACCATCATATCCGAGGTTTTTGGGTCCTATGAGACCATCGCCATGGTGAAGGGGATGATCCTAAAGGGGATGTTTATCCTGATCCCGGCGATGGCCATTGTCGGAGCATCGGGCGCGTCGCTTGGCAAAGGCCGACGTGATGCCTTGGTCTCAGCAAAAATGAAACGGATGCCGATCATCGCGGCCAATGGCCTGTTGATCTTGGTGCCCATGGCCTTTTTGCTGGAAGCCCGCGCTTCGGCCGGGACGTTTGACGGTCTGTTCTATCTGCTGCAGGGGGTTGAGCTTGTTGCCGGTGCCGTGAACCTGACTTTGATGGGTTTGAATATGCGTGACGGCATCCGCCTAAGTGGCAAAGGCACATCACAGGACGGTGTCAAACTGACCGGTCGTGAAACGGTTGCCGAGGGCACAATGGCCTTTCACATGACCAAACCTGAGGGGTTTGATCATAAGCCCGGTCAATGGATTCGGATGACTCTGCCGAACAATGGAGGTTCTCGTGTGCTTTCGATCGTCAGTGCACCGCACGAAGCGCAGCTGACCGTGGCAACCCGTATGACCGACAGTGCCTTCAAACGGGGTCTAAAAGACCTGCCCGAGGGGGCCGAATTGAAGATCGCCGGTCCCAGTGGCAATTTCACCTTGCATGAGGACGCGGCCGGCCCGGTGGTCTTTATTGCCGGTGGCATCGGGATAACGCCCTTTCTGTCGATGATCCGCCACGCGGCACAGACCAACTCAGCCCGCAACATGAAGCTATTCTATTCCAACCGTGATCCGTCCGCCGCGGCGTTCCTTGCTGAATTGGAAACCCTGGCAGCGGCCAATCCAAATTTCCAATTGGTCGCAACCATGACCGGGCTTGAGGCGGGCACTTCGGCATGGAACGGCGAAACTGGCCTTGTTGATCTCAAGATGTTGGCCCGGTACCTGCCTGATCCCAAGGCCCCGGTTTACTACTGCGTTGGCCCTGCTGGGATGGTCTCGGGGACCAAAGAGATGCTTGCGGGGGCCGGAATCGCCAATGATCGGATCGTCGTTGAAACCTTCACCGGTTACTAACGAAAGACTTCAAGTGATCCGCAGATGTGAGGCCCCTGTTCCAAAGGATCGGGGGCTTTTCCCGTGCAGATGTGTTCGGAAAATCAAGCGCCAGTCCAAAAGCTCGGATGACACAGCGACGATTTAGTCTTTTTGCAAAGCCTCAATTGTGCGTTGCATGAAGTTCACGAACTGCGTGCGCTCTTCTGGTGACAAGGCGACCAAAGCTTTGTCATTGACCATCGAAGCCGCTGTGTAGGCTTGGTCCCGAACCGCGCGGGCCTTTTGAGTCAGGCAGATGGTTTTTGCCCGCCGGTCCGTTGGATGATCCTTGCGTTCGATCAACCCGTCCCGCTCCATCCGGTTAAGTGTGTTGGCCATGGTTGCCTGTTCGACGTCGAGTTTTTCGACCAATTCCCGTTGCGTTTGCCCGTCTTGTTGCCACAGGGCCAGAAGCGCCGGAAATTGCCCGGGCACGATACCCAAGGGGTCAATTTCTGCGCGCAGTTCTTCAAAGAACAGCCGGGCCATATGGTTAACGAGATACCCGGCGGACGTGGTGTGATCGAAAGTCATGGGGGCAATTTATAATTGCATAGCAAGGAATGCAACTGGTTGCGGGCCGCGCGATCCTCTCACCGTTGCAGTTGTGTTTTCTGTGCAGTCACAGCAGTTTAATCGCCTTCAAAACCCGCTGCACGGGGTTTGCCGCGCCTGACGGTTTGCCCGCCCACATTTTGACAACGCCGTCCCACCGCGGTGGTCAAACTTTGCGATAGGGCAAAAAAAAGAGGCCGATTAATCGCCTCCGTCGCCGTCTCCATCATTGTCCCATTCGCCTCCGGGGTCAGAGGGGTCGGTGTCTGAGCGCCGCTCGCCGCCGTGCCATTCGACCCAGACGTAGGTGCCGTCGGCGTCTTGGCGTAGTGTTTTGCGCCGGACGCGATCCCGATAGATCGAGAAGGCGAATATGGCAATGACGAAGGCCCATTGGATAGGATCGAAATCCGAACCAGTGTCCCAGCTGAAGCTTAGCATCGCTAAGTCCTTTGTGTTGTTGTGGAAGGTTAGACGCAAAGCGTTTGCGGGGATGATCCGACGACAAGGGTTTGTTCCACCCGCGCCTCTTATCAATCCTGTTCAATCGAAACTGCTTCATGTCTGGTTATTTGCTAGCACGGGCAATGTAACAGAATTGCGACGCAGGCTTGTTTGTCCAAAACGCGTGCAAGGCGGAAACATGCCGGGCTGGTATTTTTACCCCTCGCGCCTGCGCAAAATCTGCACATCTTATGCGCAAGGTCTTTGCCGCCCGCGTGTCACAACCGGGGCGGAATTAAAAAGTAGGAGAGAGTGATGCTCAAATCCCCCGGTCGCCGGTTCATTATTGTCGGCATTCTTGTTTTATTGATGTTCATCCCGCTGTTTTTCGCAGCCGAAGTGATCAATTCACGCAAATTCTATTCCCAAGACACCATTCGCAATGTCGGTATGGAATGGGGCGGGCAACAGACCCTATCGGGACCGTTTTTGGTTATCCCGGTAGAGCGCGAGGTCACAACGTTGAAATCACGCCCCAAGATTGACCCCGACACCGGGTTGGTGATGACCCACCCGGACACCGGCGAAGAGCTTAAGGTGCGCTATGAGGAAACGGTGATCAAATCCGGGCCAAGCGTCTTTTTGTTGCCGCGCAAGTTTGATGCCGATTTGGCAACCCAAACCCAGATGCGGGCGCGCGGGATTTTTCAGGTCCCGGTTTATACGGCACAGGTGGGCATGGCGTTTGATTTCGACACAAGCGCGGCCGAGCCGTTGCTTGCCAGCAATGAGACCCTGTTGTGGGACAAGGCGCGGATCGAGGTCGAGGTTTCTAACAACAAAGCGTTGCGCGGCAAGGCCGAGATGTTGGCGGATGGAGAGTCCTTACCTATGGCGCCAATGGCCGGACGGCACGGGTTTACGGCCACCACGGGCGACCCGCGCGGGCGTGGCGAATACAATCTGGCGCTGGGCCTAAACGGGGCGCAAAGCCTTATGGTGACGCCGGTTGGGCTAACCAGTCAGATCAGCATGACAAGCGATTGGCCACACCCATCGTTTAGCGGTGCGTTTTTGCCCGATGGCCATGAGGTGAGCGAAAGTGGCTTTACCGCGAATTGGACAATCCCACATCTGGCGCGCCCTTTGCCGCAGGCGGGGCGCGAAGACGTGGCCGCCTCGGCGCGGCAGGTGTCGGGCTTTGGGGTGCGTTTGATCGAGCCGAATGATTTCTACCAAAAGGCCTATCGCGCCGCCAACTATGGCATCTTGTTTATCGCACTGACATTCCTGACGATCCTGTTGATCGAACGCGGCGCGGGCAAACCCGTCCATGCGGTGCAATACATATTGGTCGGCCTGACCCAATCGGTCTTTGTGCTATTGATGGTGGCCTATGCGGAACAGATCGGCTTTGCCGCGGCCTATGCAGTGTCTGCGGGGGCGGTGATCGCCTTGTTGACGATGTTTGGGTTTATGGCGCTGAAACTGGGGCGGCGGGCCTTGGTTTTGGGCGCGGTATTGGTTGTGGTCTATGCGGTGCTATACCTGATTCTGGATAGCGCGGATTACGCTTTGTTGGCCGGATCGACCTTTGCGTTCTGTGCGATTGCGTTGACGATGTTTGCCACCCGAAATGAGGATTGGTTTGGCCCCGAAAAGGAAAAAGGCCCCGGTTTGATGACGCGGATGTTTGGCCCGACGCGGCCTGTTGCGCCAGTCACTCCGCCAGTCACTCCGGTGGTTGGGCCTCCGAGCACTGGCCAAACCCCGCCTAAGGACCCGCCCAGGGACAGGTAAACCCCCATGGGCGAAGTCGCGCGCTTTTGCTATACTTATGGCGGAGCGCGCGACACCCTATGAAAGGACATCGCCATGGCAAAAGCCTCGACAAAAACCCAAGCCGAGAAGACAAAACCGGAATCGGTTCCATCGGCCTATCAGCCCTATTTGGACGGCGATCCACGCACCCGCGATCCGATGATTTTGCCGGAAGTGGATGGGTTGATGTTGTCCCTTCAAGGTGGCGTACGCAGCACCGTCGGCGATGATTTCGATTTGGCCGATGCGCCGGTGCCAATTGATCCGAAAACACTTAACCGCCATTTGATCAGCTGCACCGCCTTTACCCGTGACGTGAAGGGCAATGTCAGTTTCTTTTCCTCGCTGTTCAAAGCCGAGGCCGAGGGCAAAAAGGTTGGCGTGGTTCAAGAAGCCAAGGTGTTTTTCGTCAAGACGGATAGCAATGGCGTGGCGGTTGAGCATGGCGTCGCGGTGCGGTTGCAGGTGGATGCGTCTAAGTTCAGCGCCGAGGCCAATGTCTCGATCCCCAATATCGCCGCCGAAGCCCAACTTGGCATGAGCGATGCGCAGATGGAGATTAGCGTGCGCGGGTTTTCCGGGTTTTTGGGCGCTCTGTTGCCCGCACCCGATACGGTCAACCTAACCAGCTATGCCGCCTATATGGAGGCGTTCCAGAAGATACAAAAACACGTGTTTTGCGAAGAAAACGCCGAATATTTGGTGCCGGTGGTCTTGGGTAAGCACAAGCCGGTGGAACAGCTCGCTTCATAATGAAGGGCCCCGGTTTGCGCCGGGGCCTTTTGGGTTTACTCTACGGTGATGGTGATGACCTCGGACACGATGGGCGTGCTATGGGGCACATGTCCGGCGTCGCCCATAACCAATTGCAAGGTGTGCATGCCGGGAGAGAGATCAAGCGTGACCTCGGTTTGCCCGCCGCCGAAATGGCGGTGATGGTCATCCGAGGGCAGGCCCATCATCATTTCCTCTTTGCCATCTTCGCCCATGCCAAGCGGCGGGCGATCAATCAAAAGATGGTGGTGACCGGTGTTTTCTTGTTCGACACCAGCGGGCGCAACGCCCATCCCCGAGAGACCAAAGATCACAATCACCGGATTGGTCACCGTGTCACCATCGGACATATTGGCGAAATAGACATAGGCCCCGTCGGGCGCCGGGGTTTCGCCACCCTCGGCCCAAAGCGGCGAAGAGAGCATCAATGAGGTGGCAACAAGCGCAGTTCGAAAAAACATGTTTGGCTCCAGTTTGATGGAATCGAATAAGGTGAGCGTAGCATGACTCTTTTGTTTCCCTAGCGTCAATTTTGCGGGCTTGCGTGTGACCGGGCTTTGGTGTTTTCAGAACGGGCTACGTGCGCGGCCTCTTGGCCGGGTCGGTTTTGCGCAGGTCATTTCTGAAATGGGGCCACGATGATTTTCACCACAATCCTACTTGGCCTGCTGCCGTCGTTTTTGATGGTTATCCTTGGTGGTTTGCTGCGCAATCGGCTAAGCGAGAATGCTTGGCAGGGGTTGGACAAGCTGAACTTTGAAATCCTGTTTCCGGCGCTGATCTTTGTTGCGGCCTCGGGGCGACCCATTGCCGTGGCGGATGTGTTTCGCATCGCCCCAGCGGTCTGGGCGATCTTAGCGGCGGGCATGGCGCTTGGCTATTTGGCGCGCCGCTATGGGCCCGAGCGGTTCTTGGATTTCGCCGGCGGCTGGCAAACCGCGTGGCGGTTCAACACGGCCATGGGGTTTATCGCCGTGGCGGTTTTGCCGGGGGCCGATTTGGGGATTTTGGCGGTCGCCGTGGGCATGGCGATCCCGATGGCGAATTTGATGGCGGTGACGGCCCTGTCGCGCGGCGGCAGTTTGGGGTTGGGCGCGACGTTGAAAAAGATCGCGGTGAACCCGTTTTTATTGGCCTCGGTCTCGGGGGTTTTGGTCGGCCTGTCGGGGCTGAAAATCCCGGCCCCGGTTTTGGCCCCGGTTGAGATGTTGTCGGCGGCGGCAATCCCGGTGGCGTTGATTTCTATCGGGGCAACGATGGATTGGCGCGCTTTGGCGCGGCTGGATCGGTTCAGCGCGATATTATGTGGTGTGAAGTTGATTGCCCTTCCGGCGCTGACCTTTGCGGCCTGTGCCGCTTTGTCGGTTGAGGCCAGCCTTATGGGCGTGTTGGTTGTATTTGCGGCGTTGCCAACGGCGTCGGCGGCGCATGTTTTGGCGGCCGGGTTTGGCGCGGATCGCCGGTTGGTGGCGACATTGATCGCGCAAAGCACCTTGCTGGCGGCGCTGACCCTGCCATTATGGATCGCGGTTGTGATGTTGGTGGGGTAGGTGCATGCGCGGTTTGGTTCTGGTGGTGTTGTTTTGGTGCAGTGCGGCGGCGGTGGTGGCGGCGGATGACCGGATGGAGCGGCTGCGCAATGGTCAGGCGCTGGAGTGGATCGAGGCAACCGGCCATTGGGACGTGACCTTTTCGGATCGCCAGATGGTGATGATCTGCACGACATGTGATGGGATGGTTGAGGTCGTGTTGGAGGCTCTGCCGTTTCTATCAAACGACCGGCTCTGGCATTGGGAAGCCGATTACATGGCGGAGCGGAAACGGTTTTGTTCATCGCTTGTGCAAGAGGGCGGGCGTTGCCTTGGAACCGACAATTCGGGTTTCAGGGGCAGGGCACTGCGTGGGTTTCAGTCATCGCACGACCATCAGGGTGTCAAAACAACTGATGTCATTTGGTACAACAATAGCCGAGAATACGGGCCGGAGTTACTACGTACTCGGGTCAAAGCCGAACAGGGTCACGTGGCCCCAGAAGGAACCGCCAATTTGATCTATTCGGCCATGGCCCAACTGACGAATTATTGGTGACTAGCTGCGATCACGTCGATAGTGGCGTTTGACCATTTGCCGAAGCAGGATTTGGACATTGTCGAGCTCAAAGGCCAATTCGTGATCCAAGAGATCAAATAGACGGGTGCCGCCGCCAAGCAAGATTGGGATTTCGGTGAGGATCATCTCGTCGATCAGATCGGCATCCAGAAACCGGCGGATTGTGGCTCCGCCATCTATATAGAGGTTCTTGTGGCCAAGCGCGTCGGCCTTTTCCACGATGTCAGCGGGTTTGCCGCGCATCAGGGTGACGTGATCCTCAAACCCCTTGGGCACGTCGCTTAGGGTGCGGCTAAGGACAATCCCCGGTTTGGGATAGGGCCAGCCGATGCCGAAGCCCTGAACCGCTTCAAAGGTGGTGCGCCCCATCACCACCGCATCAATCTGCGTCATGAAATCGGCAAAACCCAAATCATCGCCATCCGGGTTGGGCACGCGGCTTAGCCACTCAAGCCCGCCGTTGCGATCAGTGATATAGCCATCAAGGCTTGTGGCGATGTAAACGGTGTTGGGCATGGCTGATTATTCCTGATTTCAAGCTCTGTTTATCAGACGTTCGGTTGGATGGCATAGGGGTTTGCCCGTTTCCAGAACAAAAACAGAGACCAATAAAACCCCGATATTGTCGCGGGCCTGCCCCAGTCCTGCCTGATTGTCCCGGCAAAACTCATCACAAGAATTAGATGAAGAGGGACCCGAGCATGGATCGCCTGACGGAAATGGAAGCGTTCGCCACAGTGGTGGATCAGGGTGGCTTTACCGATGCCGCCAAGAAGATGGGGATTTCAAAATCCGCTGTCTCGAAACACGTGTCATCACTAGAAGCGCGCCTTGGCGCACGGCTTTTGAACCGCACCACACGCCGGGTAAGCCCGACCGAAATTGGTCTTGCTTATTATGACCGGGCGCGTCGGGTTTTGAACGATGCAGGTGAGGCGGATGCCCTTGTCACATCGATGCAAAGCGCGCCGTCTGGCTTGTTGCGCATTTCGGTGGCCACCGATTTTGGTGTGAACCACCTGAGCCCGCAATTGGGCGATTTCCTTGCCGAATTCCCCGATATTACGGTGAATATGGTGCTCAACAACCGCTATGTTGAGCTAATCTCGGAAGGGTTTGACATGGCGATCCGCATTGGGGAGCTTGAAGACAGCACCCTGCGGGCCCGCAAGCTAACCGAAACAAGCAAGCGCATGATCGCCTCGCCCAAGTATTTTGAGCAATATGGCCGTCCGCAGCGCATTGACGATCTTAACGAACACAAGCTTTTACATTATTCGAACCAGTCTTCGGGCAATGTTTGGAAGCTGACCGCGCCATCGGGTGAAAAACGCCAAGTGCGCACCGCCGGTTGGTTGACGGTGAATGACGGGCAGTCGCTCTTGAATGCTTGTGTTGCCGGTCTCGGCATCGCCTACCTGCCGTCTTATTTGTATCACGAAGCCATGGAGCAAGGGTTGGTCGAGGATGCGATCCCCGATCTGCCGCAGGAAACCCAAGGCATCTACGCGGTCTACCCACCCGGCCGCTTTACCCAGCCCAAAGTGCGCGCCTTTATCGATTACCTGGTGCATGCCTTTGCGGAAAAAGGCCCGAACGCCTGGTGATCGGACCCTTTAACCTTCTTCCATAGCCCGTTGGATCGGGCCACCTTTTGCCCGGGCCATTTGGTCCGGGTTTTTCCGTTTTTGGACCGTTGGGTTCGGGTCAAGTAACTAGTGTCTAATGATTTAGACCCGATGACTTAAGCCTGATGATTTACATCCGACGCTCCCCAAAGAGTTTGGGCTTGAAGGCCCCAATGATCAGTTCGGTCAAAAGCGGCAATACGTTTGTTTGCCCAATCAGCGCTTCGGTGGCTTCGAGGTCATGAAACGCTTGCGGTAACGGCGCGCTTGCAGCGGCGGCGGCGGCCATGGCGCGCAGTTCCGGCATCATCGGCACCAAAAAGACAAAGGCGTTGATGGCCAAAAGGACCTGAGCCCCCAATTTGATCTTCATCCAGTGATCGCGAACTCCGTAGCCGTAGAACAGTGTCAGGTCGCAGGCCAGTTTGAGCGCCAATCCGGGCAAGATGAGGATATAGGCGCTAAGCTCTTTGTAGGTATAAACATTGAGCGCGGTTTGCCCATCAGGTGAGCCGAGAACAGCGCCAATAACGATGTGGCTAAGGATGCCGCCGACATACATGATGCCGGCGATTTCGTTAACAAAATCGAGGGTTTTACGCATTTCCGCCCCCGGAACGCTTGTCAAACCACATCCGGGACAACAGCCCGTCGCGGCGCACAAATTGGTGATAAAGCGCGGCGCCAACATGGCCAAGGATGGTGAGTCCTAACAAGGTCGCCAGCAGGCCATGTGCGGCACGGGGCGGGAAGGCCGAGAAATCAGCGGGCAGTGGCGCACCAGATCCGCCAAACACGATGTCAGGCAGGCCAGCCATCAGGGAAATGCCAATGCCGGACGCAACCATGCCAAACACCAAGGCATAAAGCCCCCAATGCGCGGCCTGTCCTAATTTGTTGAGCGTGGCGTTGCCGATATCGGCATGGGGTGGCTTGGTCGTGAACAACCTGGTGCCAAGGCGGATGAGCGTCAAAACCCCAATCACCATGCCCAATGACATGTGCATTCTTAGGGAAAACAATTTGGCAGGGTCAGTGTTGGCGGTTTGGGCCAAAACGCGGCCGCCCATGACCAGTCCGACAATAACCATAAGGGCGAGGATCCAATGCAGGGCAACAAGTAGCGGGTGATAACGAGTCATGAGGGTCTCCAATCTGTCTAATTGAGGTATAGATTGCACTGGCAACTGTTGCAAATGCAAATGTTGCACGTATGTTGTGCGCTAAATAGGAGGTGGCCATGACTTTGCAAGACGAAACGCGCGCCGTTCGGTTGTCTAGCTTTGGCTGGATGGCCCAGAGATTGGTGGCAGACCTAGACCGGCAGATGGCGGTGGAGTTGGAAGAACTCGGGCTGACCATGGCGAAATTTCCGCTGATCATGATGGTGAGCGAGCTTGGACCCGTGACGCAAGCCGACATTGCCCGCCGGTTCAGCCGACCGGCTTATTCGATCAGCCGCAGCCTTGATTATCTGGTCAAAGATGGTTTGCTTGAGCGCCGACCCCATCCGACATCTCGGCGCGCCCATGAAATTGTCGCGACACCAAAGGGGCAAGCTTTGGCCCCTAAACTGCATGATATTGTGCGCCGGGTGAATGCGCGGGTTTTGTCGCCGCTCTCGCCGGAGGAACAGCAACAGATCACCCTATTGATGGAAAAACTGGTCCCGAACGAAGACCGATATTAGCCCTATTCGGTGGAGATCAGAACCGCTTCGATCCGACGATTGGCTTCGCGGCCTTCGGGGGTGAGGTTACTGGCAACAGGGGACAAATACCCAACGCCATTCGCGCCGATTTGATCGGCTGGGATGTTGTGGCGGTTGCGCAGATAGGTCACCGCAGCCGAGGCGCGTTTGCGCGACAATGCTTGGTTGCCCTCAAGCGAACCAACTGCATCGGTGTGACCGACAAAGAGAATGCGGCGGGTCGGGTTGGTTTTCAGGTAATCGGCAATCGCATCAAGCGAGGCCGCCGGACCATCCCCCAAAGACGACGACCCGGTTCGAAAAACCAGATCGGCCAGAATGGCATGGCCGTCTCGCTCCAATTGACTGGCAATATCGCTATTGGTGACAACGCTTGGCGTGATCGCTTTGGCGGTGGCCTGCACGGTGCCGCGTGCATCGCCAGCGCGGATGATTTGCACAAAACCCGCCGTCTTGTCCTTGCTTGCCAAAAGCGAAATCGCCTCGCCTTTGGGGCCGGTGGCGGCGACAAAGTGGTAGTCCGTCAGGCTGACAAACATATCCGGACCCGGAAGCACAAAGGTTTGAAAGCGAAAATCAAACCCGCCGCAGGCATCCGCGATACAGTCAAATTCAACGTCAAAACCCCCGGCCTGCAACTGATCTCGCAAGGGGGTTAGCAATTGCAGCGAGGTGAGACCGGTTGCGTCAATGCGCCAAGCCTGAACCGAAACGGCCCCCTCGATCCGGCGCGTTGGCAAGCCGCCTTCTTCGGTCCACGGACCAATAGGAAGCGCATAGGCCCCATTGCGCTGTGACACCTCGCGGGTCAGCTTGGCCCCCTTGGGGAGGGCCAAATCTTGCGCCGCAAGCGGGCAGGCCCACAGCGCACAAACCGCCGCCTTAGCGAGATTGCGCGTGATAGTCATCATTGGGGCGCATATCAGTGGCACTTGCTACTCGGTTTGTCATGTTGAAGAAACCCGCCACATTGGCGATGTCCCAGATATCGCGATCGGTAAATCCGGCGTCGCGGAGCGCTTGGCGATCTTGTTCCATGATCTCGGCGCTGGCTTTGGTCATCTTTTCGGCAAAGGTCAGCATGGCGAACTGGCGCTCCGATAGGTCAGCCACCCGCCAGTTCATCACCATCATTTCGCCAAGCATAGGGTCGCCGGACAACTCACGCACCGCCGCACCATGGGCGGTCAGGCAGTAAAAGCATTTGTTGATCGAGGAAACGACCACGGCAATCAGCTCGCGCTCAAGCTTGCTTAGCCCGCTATCGGCCAGCATCAGATCGTTATACAGCGTGGTAAAAGCGTTGAGTTTGTCGATGTCAAAGGCATAGGCGCGCAAGACATTGGGCACCATGCCCAGCTTGTCCTGACAAATGTCGAAATACTTCTGGGTGTCCGCCGGAAGAGGATCGGCCATCGGCAGGTTCAGGGCGGTGGGCAAATCTTGGGTCACATGTCCTCGCTTTCGGCATCTCTGAGGATGCGGTAGTGATATTGACCAACGGTATTCAGGTTCAGCGACGCATATAGCCCGTTGGCATGATCATTGGCTTGGGTCACTAGCGCGCCAATCCAACGCGCACCCTTGCGTTCGGCCCAGATGGCGGCGCAGCGCATCATCCACGCGCCAAGCCCCTTGCCGCGATGTTCCTCGCGGATTTCCAAGGCATGAACAAGCGCGATCCCATCATGAATGGCGCAAAAACCCGATCCGGCGGGGCGGTCGCTTACCCGGCCAAACAACCCGGTTTTCGGGGCGGCGCAACGTTCCATCACGTTTAGGCGCGCCGGGTCCAACCCGCCTTCGTCCCAAATCTCGTGCATAACGGCCAGTGGTTCCCAAACGGAAAAAGCCGTCACCGGAGGAAGCGCGCGGTCGGTCAGCGTGTCGATTGGGGCAAGGCGAATATTGGTGGGATCAACCGCATCATAGTCGCGCGCCAAAAGGGTTTGATCAAGCAGATCATCGCCTTTGCGGATCATGAAAAGCGGGTCTTGCCCCATCAAACGCATGGCGCTTTCGGCGGCGGCCACATCATCGGGGAGCCACGGGCCGCGAATGGTCGCTGCCGACACCCGTTTTCCTCCGCCGCGCCCTTCGCGCAGCAACCAAGGGCCTGCCTCAACCAGTGCGGCGGCGGGCCATGTGCCATCAACCGCAGCAAAAAGGCGCTCAGCGGTGGGCATGTCCAAATTCGAATATGTCGTCACGCCCTGTTTATGGCGCGGCGCGGCACCACTGTCCATGATCGCGATGCGCTTTGGCCGGTTTGACGCGGAGGATTGTTCAGTCCTGCGGGAAAAGTGCCGCCAAAGCCGACATGGCCTTGTCCACTTGGTCCCCATCGGCACCACGGATCACAATGTTGGCCCCGTAAATGCCATCCTTTTGAAACGGATAGGAGCCGATGGACAGAACGGGGTATTCTGCGGCCAGTTTGCCAAGCGGTTCGGCGATTTCGCCCTCGCCCCGGTAAATGCGCAAGGATTGGCTGAGCAATGGGGCACCGCCGGTCAGGTTGGGTAGAAGGCTAGCCACCATGGCCTGAAACACCGCCGGGACACCGGCCATGACATGAACGTTTTCGATGCTAAAGCCCGGTGCGATTGAGACCGGATTGTCGATCAAACACGCCCCGTCGGGAATGCGCGCCATGCGCAAGCGCGCGGCGTTAAGCTCGGTGCCCTGACGGTCATAATGGGCCTGCAAAAGCGCGCGCGCATCATCGCGAATATCGATGGGGACGCCAAAGGCCTTGGCGACACAATCGGCAGTGATGTCGTCGTGGGTGGGGCCAATGCCGCCCGATGTCACCACAAGATCATGGGCGGTGCGCAACGCGGTGATCGCGTCGACAATGGCATCCGGATCATCGGAGACCACCCGCACTTCTTTGAGGTCAATGCCATGTTTGGTGAACTCACCGGCAAGATAGTACATATTGGCATCGCGGGTCCGCCCCGAGAGGATTTCATCCCCGATGACAAGCATGGCGGCGCTGGGATTGGTCATGGGATGTCTCCTTCGTGCTTGTGGTCAAGATAGCGGGCATGGGCGTGGCTGCAAGCGCGGCTTTTCATATGCTTTTCTTATACCGGGGCGCGGGCTATTGCTGGGGCATGAAGTTTGACACGCCCCTGATCCCCGCCACGCTGATCCGCCGCTACAAACGCTTTCTTGCCGATTGTCGGCTTGAGGATGGGCGCGAGATCACCGCCCATGTGGCCAATCCCGGCTCGATGCTGGGGCTCAAGGACGAAGGGTTGCGGATCTGGCTCGAACCCAATGACGACCCCAAGCGCAAGTTGAAATTCGGCTGGCGGCTGGTCGAACATCCCGGCGGGCATTTCACCGGAGTTGATACCGGTGTGCCCAATAAAATGCTCAAGGCGGCGTTGATGGCCGGACAGGTGCCGGGGTTGACGGGCTACGATCTGGTCCGTCCCGAAGTCAAATACGGCGAAAACAGCCGGATCGATTTCCTGCTAAGTGGCGGTGGCAAAGCGGATTGCTATGTCGAGGTCAAATCCGTGACCCTATCGCGCCAGTCCGGATTGGCTGAATTCCCCGATAGTGTCACAGCACGAGGCACCAAACATCTGGGTGAGCTGGCCGAGGTTGCGCATTCTGGTGGGCGGGCGGTGATGCTCTATCTGATCCAACGCACCGATTGCACGTCGATGACGCTCGCGGCGGACATAGACACGAAATATGCCGTCGCCTTTGCCAAGGCGACAGCAAGCGGGGTTGAAACCCTTTGTTTTGATTGCAAGCTTTCGCCCGGTGGGGTGGAGCTTGGCACAGCGGTGCCTTTCCAAAGCCCTATCTAATAGAAAAAGAGGCGACATTCCTGCCGCCCCTTCTTGATCTTGTTTGATAAACTCCGGGGGGCTGGCCCCCGTCTCAATTGATCTGAGATCAGACTTTGAGGTTCGGAATGATCTGCTTTTTGCGGCTCATGATGCCGGGAAGGACAACGGCGTCCCCGTCAACAGTCGCGCCAAAGCTCTTTTCCGCAACGCCTTTGATCACGTCGTTAGGAACCAAAAGGGTGGCTTCTTCTTTCAGAATGTCGACAACAAACAACAACACCTGATCAACGCCATCTTCCGCCTGAACGGAGGCATAGGTTTCCATGATCGACGCCTTGCGGTCCAAGGGGATCTCAGGCGCAGTGGTTTCCAGAACGGAAACGCGGAATTTCACACCGTCGACTTCGTATTCCTTGCTGTCCATGCGGATCAGTTCGGCGTCGGAAAAGGCCGAGACGTCGGATTTCGCGGCGAACATTTCGGCGGCGTATTCGGTGACATTGATGCCCAGATCAGCGGCAAGAGCAGCGACGACTTCGCGATCGCGGTCGGTTGTGGTCGGCGAGCGGAATTCAAGCGTGTCCGAGAGGATACAGGTCAGCGCCGCGCCTTTGATGTAATCGGGCATCTTGGCAACATCGTTGCCCATCAGGTCATACATGATGGTGGCGGTACAGGCGAGCGGACGGATGGTGATGTCGATGGGGCCTTTGGTTTCCAGACCACCGACCAGCTTGTGATGGTCAATGATGGCCTGAACGTCGGCACCGTTGATGTTGGCAGGCAGCTCGGCGGGGTTGTTGGTGTCAACAATCACACAGGTCTGGCCGTCTTCAATATCGGAGATGATGCGTGGCTTGGGCAGGTCCCAACGGGTCAGCATCCAGGCCGCTTCGGTGTTGGGCTCACCCAACAATACCGCTTCGGCGGAGCCGCCTTTGACTTCGTTCATGTACCACGCCCAGATGATCGGGCTGCCGGTGCTATCGGTGTCGGGGGATTTATGGCCAAATACCAGGGTCGTCATGATGCATTCCTTGAACAAAAGGTCCTGTTTGCGCGCCTTCTAGCGCCCAGAGCGGCCCTTGTCACCCTGTACGAACTGGGGTGCGACCCTAAAGGCCTGCGCCCCAAATTTCATCGATGAAATTTGCAAATTCCGTGAACGGAATTTTGCGCTCATCTCGGCATTGGCGTTTTTAGCTTGTTGTAGTCGGACCAATCGGTGACTTCGGGGTAATACATTTGCCGCCAGCGTTTCACTTTGGGGTTCATGACCTTTTTCCACAGCGGCGGCATCATCGCGCAAACCGACATGAACGGATAGCCATAGGGCAGTTGCGGGGCCTCGGCGTCGGAATAGTTTTGCAACAAAGGAAACCGACGGTCCGGTTTGTAGTGGTGATCGGAATGGCGTTGCAGGTTGATCATCAACCAATTGGTGGCCTTATGCGCGGCGTTCCAGCTGTGATGAGGTTTCACATGTTCGTATTTGCCGTCGCCAAGGTGCAAGCGGGTTAGACCATAGTGTTCAACGTAGTTGACGACTTCAAGCTGCCAGATTGCGACGCTTGCCTGGAAGATGAACAGCAAAACCCCAAGCCATCCGCCGACGACAAAGGCGCAGAGCATCATCACAAGCTGAAGCCCCCAATAGCGCCAGAAGGGGTTGGATTTGTGATGCCAAGGTAGGTTTTTGCGGGCCAGCATATCGCGTTCGGCTTTGAAGGACGACGTCAGGCTTTGCCACAATACGCGCGGATAAAAGCGGTGAAACCCTTCGTTGTAGCGCGCGGTGACCGGGTCGCGCGGGGTGCCGACATAGCGGTGATGCACCAAAAGGTGTTCAGAACGGAAATGCGAGTAGAGCACCATCGCCATGAGTAGATCGCCCAGCAGGCGCTCAAACTTGTTCTTCTGGTGCATCAGCTCGTGACTATAGACAATACCCACCGTGCCGCTCATCACGCCAACACCAAACATCACCCCAAAGACTTCCCAACCGCCAAGATGTTCGGCGCGAACGGTGTAGGCGATCAGCCCCATCATCGTCAGGAATTGCAGCGGCACCCAAATTTGGGTGAGCAGTTTGTACCAATAAAGCTGATCCTCGGTGGTTTCCAAATCGGCGTTTTCGGTGTTGAGCCCGACCAGCAGGTCAATCGCCGAAAACAGGTACCATGTGACAAGCGGTGTGATCACCACCCACCAGCCGCCCAAAAGCGCCCCGGTCCAGACCAAGGGTATGAGGATAAAGGACAAAAAGAACGGCAAGGCCGATGTGAATTTGGCGATTTTTGCGGCGGGGATCATTGCTTGGGTCATGTGACGCGCTCTTGCATTTGGTTTGGCGCAGCGTGGCCCTATCGCGGCGCTAAGGCAAGGCCAAGCGCTGCGTCATTCGGTTTTGGCAAGATCATAGGCTTTGCGCATCACAGTGGGCAGGTTGTCGCGATCAAAGGTTTCCGCGTCGACAAACTCTCCGCGGGTGGGGGTGCGATCCATTGGCACAAGCGCGGTCAAAATCCGCAGGCGCAAATGGAAATGGGTAAAGGTGTGGCGGGCTTCGCCAGCAATCTCTTTCCATTCGGCGCGAATGGGTGGAGCCTCGGCTGGATCATCGCCCCATTCGGAACCGGGCCAGCCGAGCATCCCACCAAGCAAGCCCTTGTCGGGGCGGGTTTCGAGCAACCATGCGCCATCAACGCGCCGGGCGAGATAGGCGATGCCCAATCGGGTTGGCTTGCGCTTCTTTGGGGTCTTCTTGGGGAGGTCGGTTGCGGTCCCGGCCAGCCATGCGGCGCAATTGCCCCGCCAAGGGCACAACCCACAGGCAGGATTCTTGGGTGTGCAGATCGTCGCGCCCAAATCCATCACTGCCTGAGCGTAGTCACCGGGGCGCTGTTGTGGGGTCAGTTGGGCGGCATAGGCGTGAAACACCGGTTTGGCCGCGGGTAGGGCGGTATGATCATCGAAAATCCGCGCCATCACCCGTTCGACATTGCCATCCAACACCGTTTCGGGCGCATCAAAGGCGATCGAAGAGATCGCCGCCGCCGTATAGGGGCCGATGCCGGGCAATTGCAAAAGCGCGTCATGGTCGTTGGGAAAGCTGCCGCCATGCTCGGCGGCGACAACCCGCGCACATTTCAGCAAGTTGCGCGCACGGGCATAATAGCCAAGCCCGGCCCAAGCCGCCATGACATCCGCATCTTCGGCATTGGCGAGATCGGTGACGGTGGGCCAGCGGGCGGTGAAGGCTTCGAAATAACTTTTGACTGCAACAACAGTGGTTTGCTGCAACATGATCTCGGACATCCAGACCCGGTAAGGATCGGGATCAACCCCGGCCAAACGCGCCTTTGGCGGCACACGCCACGGCAAATCGCGGGCGTGGCGGTCGTACCATGTCAAAAGGTCGTCTGATTTCGGCAAGTCACGCAATGGTGAGTTTCCTTTATTTCATCATATCGGGGCTAGCACCCATTGTCCGGACAGATACAATAGCGCCCGTCAAAGGGATTCACACTATGCCAAAGCGCAAGACAACCACATATGGCTTTGCCCGCACGTCAAACCTGCTGCAAAATCAGGTGCGCAAGGCATCCGAAAGCCGTGGTTTCGCGCAAAGCCGGGTGTTGACCCATTGGGAAGAGATCGTCGGCGAAGACGTCGCCGGCATGTCGCGACCGGTTGACATTAGCTATGGGCGGGGTGGATTCGGCGCGACGCTGTCGGTTTTGACCAACGGGGCCAATGCGCCGCTGTTGCAGATGAAACGCGAAGAAATCCGCACGCGTATCAATGCGGTCTATGGCTATAATGCCATCGCCCGTATCCGCGTGACCCAAACCGCCAAGACCGGATTTTCCGAAGGGCAGGTGGATTTTACCCACCGCAAAAAGCCACAAAAACCCGCGCCAAGCCGCGAAACAATTGCCAAAGCCCAAGAGGTTACGCATGAGGTTGCTGATGACAGCCTTCGCGCGGCGCTTGAACGCTTGGCAACAAACGTCATATCGAAAAGCAACCGGGCCTGACCCGGATCGCCACCAAAGAGGAAGAGGCAAGAATGATGAACAAGATCCTTCCGGCGGGCGCAGTTGCGCTGGCCCTGATCGCAGGCGGTGCCTGGTATATGACCCAAGGGTCAACCCCCGGCACTTCCGCACTTCCTGGCGCTGCCAACGCACAGGCGTCTGATGTTGATACTTCGGCTGTGATCGAGATGGTCGAAGGCAATGCCGATGCGTCGGTTCAGGTGATTGAATATGCGTCCTTTACCTGTCCGCATTGCGCCACGTTCCATGAGAACACCTACAAGCAGCTCAAGGTCGATTATATCGACACCGGCAAGATCGGCTTTACCTTCCGCGAAGTCTATTTCGACAAGTTCGGCATGTGGGCGTCGATGATCGCACGCTGTGATGGACCCGAGAAGTTCTTTGGCGTGACCGATCTGATGATGAAAGGTCAAAGCACCTGGGCGCGCGCCGGTTCCGAAGCCGCGATTGCCGATGAGCTGCGCAAAGTGGGCCGTTTGGCCGGTATGGAAAGCGACCAGATCGAAGCCTGTCTGACCGATGGTGACAAGCTGCAAACACTGGTGGCGTGGTACCAACAGAACGTGACCGAGCACGACATCGAGTCGACGCCGTCGTTCATCATCAACGGCGAAAAGTTCTCAAACATGAGCTATGCCGATTTCAAAGCGGTTTTGGACGAGAAACTCGGCGAATGATGCCAAGATCGGTTTCGGCCCCTAACGGCCCGCTTGAAGGTGTGAAAGTCATTGAATTGGCGCGCATTCTGGCTGGCCCATGGGCTGGTCAGACCTTGGCCGACCTTGGGGCCGAGGTCATCAAAATCGAAGCCCCGGCGGGGGATGACACCCGCCAATGGGGCCCCCCCTTTATTGAGCGCGAGGATGACACCTCGGCGGCTTATTTCCATTCCTGTAACCGTGGCAAAGCCTCTGAGGTGGTTGATCTGACCTCAGACGCGGGGCAAGCGCGGATGCGGGAGTTGGTTGCCGATGCGGATATCCTGATCGAGAATTTCAAGCTTGGTGGGTTGAAGAAATACGGTATGGACTATGAGAGCCTGTCGGCGCTCAACCCGCGCCTGATCTATTGCTCGATCACCGGATTTGGCCAAGATGGGCCTTACGCCCATCGCGCCGGGTATGACTACATCATCCAAGGTATGAGCGGTTTCATGTCGATCACCGGTGACCCGGATGGTCAACCACAACGTGCCGGTGTCGCCATTACCGATTTGTTTACAGGGCTTTATTCGGTATCGGGTATCCTCTCGGCGCTTTATCAACGCGAACGCACCGGCAAGGGGCAGCATATCGATATGGCGCTGCTTGATTGTGCGGTATCGGCGATGGCGAACCAATCCTTGAACTACCTCAGCACCGGAACACCTCCTGGCCGCACCGGGAACTACCACCCGAACCTGACACCTTATCAGGTGTTTGATTGCGCGGATGGTCACATCATCATTGCCACGGGCAATGATGGGCAATACCAGCGGTTATGTGGTTTGCTGGGCTTGGATGACATGGCAACCGACCCGGATTACCTGAAAAACGCCGATCGCGTCGCCAATCGTGATGCTATGATAGCCCGGCTATCGGCGGCAACTGCGACGATGACCAAGGCCGATTTGCTATCCGCTTGCGAAGCCCAAGGGGTTCCGGCCGGACCAATCAATGACATGGCTGATGTCTTTGACGACCCACAGGTTCAAGCCCGAGGGATGCAAATCACCCCCGATGGCATTGCCGGTGTGCGTAGCCCGTTCAAGTTTTCAGATGCTGAGCTGGTTTTGGACCGATCTGCGCCGAAACTGGGTAAATAATCGAACGGTCAAACTGGCTTCTGAGTCATTTGTTTCAGAGTCTTGCTGAAAGTGCGAGGGGCTAGCCCCTCGCACCAAAGATCGTGACGCGCCCGATTCTTAAAGATGATCGACGACCATGACATGCTGGGCCAAAATCTGGACTTCGTCCATCCAGCGGGTGATCAGTTTTGGATCGGAAGGAGCGGCCATGACGCCAACGGGCACTTCGCGGTTCAACACCGCCTCGACCGCCAAGGACACTGGCACCGACACCAAACGCGCCATGGCTGTGCCGCGCGCATCGCCCCATGCGTCCATGGTGTAGGTCTTGTGCCAGACCGGAACACCGTCTTTTTCCGCCAAGAAGGACACGCACATGATCACGCGGTCGGGTTCGCCTTCGTCATAGGCGTTGTCCTTGAGAAGTTGATCGGCGATTTCGGTCAGACGCTCATCAGTTGCGGTGCCTGCTTCGGCAAAGATGTCTTTCCACGCTTCGGACCAGCCGTTCAGGCGTAGGGTGCCACGGACGAAATCTTTGATCGGCCATTTGGGATCAAAGTTGTATTCTTCCATAAACGGGATTGAATCCCGATTTGGGTAAACCTCAAAGCTTTCCGGTGTCGCCAGTGGCGCGTCATAACGGGTGATCGCATCCCAAGGTTTGGAGACGTTGAGTTCGGAAAAATGCCGAATGGAGCGTGATGGCGAGCGCAAGGCTTTGAGCACGCCAACCGGGGCCCAGCTGAACTTGTAACGAAACGCATTGGCGATTTTCGGAACACCGCCGCAATAGGAGGTGAAGCTAATGGCGTTGTCGGCGTCATAGGCGGGTGATGCCTTGTAGTCGGCAACCAAGGCGTGGGCCATCAGGTGGTCGATGCCCGGATCGAGGCCAACTTCGTTGATCACCCGAACCCCTGCGGCGCGTGCTTTGCTATCCAGATCGCGCATCTCCGGCGCGATATAGGACGATGACACAAAATGCGCACCGGTTTTGATGGCCAGTTCCGCCAAAGGCACATGCCAATCACCGGGCAACATCGAGACAACGATGTCCTCTGCCTTTAGATCGGACTCTAACGCGTTAATGTCAAAGGTCCGGATGTCTTTGGTTAGGTCGCCGACTGCCTCTTCGGCCTTAGCAATCGTGCGGTTCCAGACAGTCACGGGATGACCGGCTTCGATTAGGCGACGCAGGCCGGGGATGGCCGAAAGGCCGGTGCCACACCAATGGATTGTCATGTCTTAAACCTCGGGCTTGTGCTGAGAATAGGTGTCAAAGGCGCGGCCCCATACGCCGCCGTCCAGATCGTTCAGGGTTTCCAGATGGGGGAGCAATTGACCGGCGAAATCTTCGGAAGATTCAAGGGGCAAGAGCGAGGGCAGGTTGTCGATTGCCATCACATCAAGCGGCGGCGCGTCATAGGCGCGGGTCACCGGATGGGTCCAAGTGGTTTCTAGGTCATAGACCTTGACCGGGGAAAATTCGCTTTGTGGATCGCAGGCAATGTCGCCAATCACCGCCAAACGGCGCAGATCGGTTTTGGCCGATGCAGGCACAAAGACCGGGCAGCCGGGAGCGGCGAGGATACAGTTAAAGAACAAGTCATGTTCCAAGATTTGCGGGAAGGGGCCGCCGGATGCGGTTTCGGCCATATCCCAATCCGTTGTGACAACACCCATCTGTTTGCAAAGATCGCGCGCGCCGGTGCCGACGCGACCCATCGCGCCAATAACGATGGCGTTGGGTCGTTCACTGCTGGCGCGGTCAAGCGCGGCTTTCAACTCGGTTTGCAAGCTCTCGGAATTGGGCCAAGTCGAAACAGGGGGACAGGTGCCACCCTGTTTTTGCGCCGCCCACGCAAAGAGCGATACAGCCGCGCCAGCGTAGCCCGCCCAATAGCCAAAGGCGGCAACACGGCGACCGTTTTCCTCGACCAGATATTCCAAATCATAAAGCGCGCCACCGCCTGCGGCGAAACGTTGTAGCAAACGCGCGCCGGCCTCTTGGCCCTTGTAGGCATGGCCAAACATGATGTGTCGATGGATCAGCGGCGTGTCGGCTTCGGGGAGTTCTTTGAGGCCAAAGATGATCGCATCCTGCGGTGCTTCGGGCCAGCTGCCCTCTTCGGCCAACTTGGCCCCGGCGGCAACAAAAGGGGCGCTTGGCATGATGCGGGTTGCGCTATCCTCAATCGTGACACGAAAACCCTTGGCGACCAGCTTGGCGACCCCTTCGGGGGTGATGCCCACTCGTTCTTCGTTGGCGCGGCTTTCGGCGCGAATCCATAGATGGGTCATTGCCTCTCCCTCATTGCAATCACAACGGATTGGTCATTTCACACCCGTGCGACCGGGCGCAAGAATTTTCCAAAATTCTTGTAAAATTCGTGCACGAATTTTGGGCGGTGCCCTTTAGAGGTGCGTGCGGGCAAAGGCGCGCTCCGGGGTATCCAGATGTGGGATCGCGTTGAATTGCGTCATAACGAGGCCCGTCGACATCGGCTGGACCCGGTGCAGAGAGCTGTTTTCGATCGACAAGCACATATGCGACAGTGCTTCGATATCGAGCCGCAGGATCAGGCGCATTGCCATGCCGATCAACCCGCCCGAGGTCACAACCAAGGCCCGTCCGTCACCCTCAGCAATCTCATGCAGGGCGTCACGCACCCGCGCTTCGAACTCGGAAAACCGTTCTGGCACGTCTTCGATTTTGTCCTGCTGCCAATAAGTGAATAGCTTGGGCAGGTGTTCGATAAACCCCTCGCGCTCACCGGGAATGGCAAGCCCGTGTTGTTCCTCAAGGCGCTGGGCGACGTCGAAATAGCTCATCTCGTTCAGGCGGGCATCGTGCACCATCTCAACCGGACAATCCGCATCAATCCCCTGCGCGGTTTCGATGTGGCGGGTCAGGGTGCCGGTATAAACGCGGGCAAAGACCTCGCCGGTTTGACGAAAGTGATCGCCAAGCCAACGCGCCTGCTGCCAGCCCAGATCAGAGAGTTTGTCGTAGCTGATCTCATCGCGGGCTTCGGTGTTGGCCTGACCGTGGCGAACAAGGGTGATATGGGACATGTGCGCACTCCTTTAAGCCCGTCTTAGGGGGAATGTGTGACCGGGAAAAGAGGCGTTTGCTCTGGTCTTGGCCCCTCAAAGCCCCTAAGTAACGGCAAAGTTTTGATGGAGCGTTTCGTGATGAACGATAAAGGACGCGTGACCCGCGACGGAATTCGGATTTACCAGCCCGGTGATTTTGCCGGAATGCATGCGGCCGGGCAAATCACGGCGCAGATCCTGGATGAAGTTGCAGAACATGTCTTTGTTGGCCAAACCACGGGCGCAATTGATGATTTTATCCGTAAACGGGTTGAAGAGCTTGGCACCACGTCGGCCACTATCGGCTATAAGGGCTATCAGCACGCCAGCTGTATCAGCGTCAACCACGTGGTGTGTCATGGTATTCCGGGCGAGAAAAAGATCAAAGACGGCGACATTTTGAACATCGATGTCACGGTGATCAAAGACGGCTGGTTTGGTGATTCATCGCGCATGTATGTGGCCGGAAAACTGTCACGCAAGGCCGAGCGGTTGATCCAAGTCACCCATGACGCGTTGATGATGGGGATTGATGCGGTCAAGCCGGGCAACACCTTTGGCGATATTGGCCACGCGATCCAAACCTATGCGGAAAGCCAGCGCATGTCGGTTGTGCGTGATTTCTGTGGTCATGGCTTGGGGCAGGTGTTCCACGCGCCGCCCAATGTGTTGCACTATGGCCGGGCTGGCACGCGCGAGGTGCTTGAGGAAGGCATGTTTTTCACCATCGAGCCGATGATCAACCTAGGCCGCGCCGAAACCAAGGTTTTGGCCGATGATTGGACCGCCGTGACGCGGGATAAATCCCTTTCGGCGCAGTTTGAGCATTCTATTGGTGTAACTGCGGACGGGTGTGAGATTTTCACCCTCTCCCCCGGCGGGATGTTTCACCCGACCTATAGCAAGGGGTGACGTAACGGCGAACCGCGGCCAACCGGTCACTCGATTAGACGCGTCGAATGACCGGTGCTTTGTTGTCCTTTAGCTGTTCGCAGTTGCTTCGATTTCAAACAGCAGGCTTGGGATCGCCAAACGAGTCACACCCAAAAGCGTCATCGGTGGCGCGACTTGGTGGGGGCCAAATCGCATCCCCATCAGGTCAAAGTTTTTTAGCGCCTCATCGACATCTGTCGCATAGACGACAAGACGGGTGACATTGCTGAGGTTCATCCCGGCTTCTGTCAACACGGCCTCAAGGTTGTCCAAAGCCAGAGCGATCTGAGCGCGCATATCGCCGGGATGTTGTGGGATGCCTGCTCCGTCGACGGCGGTTTGACCGGCGCAAATGACCTGACGCGATGCGCCTTCGATCACCTCGGCTTGATTGTAACCAAGCTTCAAAGACCAGTCCCAGGGGTTAACAGCCGTGCGTTTCATGAGGTGTTTCTCCTTTTTGCGTATCGTTGAAAAAGGCTTAGAATGAAATAGTGCCAAAATATGGCACCATTTGTGCTATGCTTGCAAAATGACTGTTCGACTAAGACATGATGCCATCGTGCGAAGCCTCCGCCGCAACGGAACCTCAACCATTGATAAGTTGGCGGAGGAAGTCGGCGCGTCGCGCCGCACGGTGCTGCGCGATATCAGCGCTCTTCGGGATGAGGGCTTTGTCATTCACTCTGATGTGGGGCGTGGCGGCGGCCTTCAGCTTGACCCACTTTCGATGCAAACCACCGCTCGGCTTTCGGTGCCCGAGGTTTTTGCTCTGTTGATCAGCGTTGCCGCGATGCGGGCGGCGGGAAACCTGCCCTTCTCTGACCTTGCGGATACAGGGTTGGCCAAGATCGAAAAGGCTTTGCCGCGCGAGAAGGTGAGAGATTTGCGCTCTTTCCTTGCCTGTCTCCATATTGGCCAGCTTTCGCCGCTACAAAACCTGTCAGATGTCGGAAAAATGGATTCCGAGCTTTTGACTGTTTTTGAGATTTGCTTTTTGAAGCAGCACTACATTCACTTTGAATATCGCGACGCAAAGGGCCGCAAGACCAAGCGAGAGGTCGAGCCTCAAGCCATGCTGATCTTGCCGCCACTTTGGTATCTCGTCGCGTGGGATCCGACACGCGACGATTTTCGCCATTTTCGGATGGATCGGATAAGCAGCCCTGTGGCGGTGGACACACGCAGCTTTCGCCGCCGTCATGTGCCTTTCGAAGATGACGTATGCCCTTACAGCGATCTGGTTCCTTGACGTCCTTTTAACAACGATATTTGCCGGTGCTTAAGTCGCGCTCCAAGAGCTGGAATAGATTTGGGTCACCATTTCCAAAGTGCGGGCACAAACCGATAGGTACCGCCGTCCTTCATCACGTTGCCCACGCCCGGAAACGGGAAGTGGTAGCCCAGAACGGCGATGTCATCGGCAACGGCCATATCAAGTAACCGGCGGCGGGTGGCGGCGGTTTGGTCGCCGTCCATGTCAAAGCCGTTGACCCAATCGGGATGGGCAAAGTTCATCCAAGCGTGGTTCATCGCGTCGCCCACAGCCATCAATTGCTGGCCATCCGATTCAACCACCACGGCCATATGCCCCGGTGTGTGGCCCGGCGTGTCGATGACGCGGATGCCCGGAGCGATCTCGCCGTCATTGGACATAAGCTGCCATTCGGCCCCGTCGACATTGATCGAGTTCTGTGCCCCAACGATGAATTGCTGGGCCTCGGGCGGGGCAGAGGCGAGCAGATCGTCTTGCATCCAATGGGTGTGTTCAGTGCCGCCGATGAAATATTGCGCGTCGGGAATGATCGCCTCGTCGAAATCATCGCGCACGCCCCAGATGTGATCGGGGTGGGCGTGGGTGATGACCACATGGGTGATGGTGCTGGCGTCGATCCCGGCGGATTCGAGATTGCCCATCAAGCGCCCGGCGGTATCAAGAAACCGATCCCCAGAGCCGACATCAACGAGGACTTTGGCATCGCCTAGCTCGATCAAAAGGTGGTTTGTGTGGCTGTAATTCGTTGTCGTGGACAGGAAATGCGCCTTGAGAAAGGCTTGAACCTCGGCCGGGTCGGCGTTGACACCAAGCCCGTTGGTCGGGGTGGCAAGATGCCCGTCGGAGACAACGGTCAGTTTGGCTTGCCCAAGGGTGAAGCTAAAATGACTGGGGTTTGGCGTGGCCGGCGCGCCAAGATTTGCCCGCGCGATGGACGGCGCAAAAGCGGGCAGGGTGAGCGCAGGCATAGCGGCGGCCATGCTAAGGATGTCGCGGCGGGTCGGGCGAAAAACGGACATGGAGCCTCCATCATGCATTCATTTGAATGTGATGATACGATGTCAGGCCGAAAAATCCAGTCGCGTTTTTGACCTGCGGCTATTGGGCCTCAAGAAAGGTAATCCATGTGTCGCCGTAGCGTTTGTGATCGAGAAGGTCAAAACCGTCTGGGGCCTCTTGGGCGCTGCTTTCTTCCCAAACGATCAAAGCCCCGGAGGCGATCCAACCGTTTTGATGCGCGGTCAAAAGGGCTTTTTCGCCCAACTCTTTGCCATAGGGCGGATCAAGAAAAATCAGCTGGCAGGCGGTGTCAGCTTGGGGCAAGCGGGTGGCATCGCGGCTGATGAGCTTGGTCTCGGCTTTGCAGCCCAGCGTCGCGATGTTGTCGCGGATCAGCTTCCCCGCCGCGCGACCATCATCGACAAAGGTGACATGCGTCGCCCCGCGCGATAGTGCTTCTAGCCCCAGCGCACCGGTGCCAGCAAAAAGGTCGAGGACATGCACATCCTCAATAGGCTCGCCAAACCGTCCGCCACTGAGCGTGTTGAACAGGCTTTCGCGCACCCGGTCGGTGGTTGGACGCAAATGCGCCCCGGCGTCGCCTTTGCCCACCGAGGCGAGCCTGCGACCGCGAAACTCTCCGGCGATGATCCTCATGCCTTCAGCAGGGCCTTGAGGTCGGTTTCCGGATCGGCCACCGCATCCGGAGCGGGGGATTTTCCAGCCTCGATCAGACGTTTACCGACCATGTAACCGCGCGGGTCATTCATGGCATCGACCGCCAAAAGAGTGTCACCGGCGTAGTACCAATGTGACCGTGCGCCGTTGTTGTCGCGCACAACCACGCGGTCATAGCCGGAGTTTAACCCGGCGATTTGCAGTTTCACATCGTATTGATCGGACCAGAACCATGGCTTGGCGGTGTAGGTCCCTTCGCCACCCATGATGTTGTCGGCGACCAACTCGGCCATGTCGACGGCATTGCCGACGCTTTCAAGACGCATTTGCCCATCGGCACTCGGAAAGGAAGCGCAATCCCCGGCGGCCCAAATGCTTGGGTCGGATGTTTGTCCCAAGGCATTGGTCCTGATGCCGTTATCGAGCGCGAGACCGGCGGCTTCGGCCAATTCGCTCCCCGGTGTGATACCGACGCCGACGATGACGAAATCCACCTCAAGCGAGCTGCCGTCGGTGAGGTCCGCTCCGCTCACGTGGCCGTCGCCGGTGAGTTTGACCAAACCACAGCCTTCGCGCAGGTCAACCCCGTGTGATTTGTGCAAGTCACGGAAATAGGACGAGGTTTCAGGCGCGGCGACACGTTGCAAAATCCGCTCTGCGGCTTCGACCAAGGTGACTTTGAGGCCGAGTTTGGCGGCAACCGCCGCGGCTTCGAGCCCGATATACCCGCCGCCGACAATCAAAACCCGCGCTCCTTTGGTGCAACGTGGGGCCATGTCATCGACATCCGCCAAGGTGCGCACGACGCTGACGCCAGCAAGGTCGCCGCCAATTGCAGCCGGAAGTCGGCGTGGTTCAGAGCCGGTGCAAAACACCAGATGGTCATAGGGTACGGTCTCGCCTTCGGCGGTAACAGTTTTGGCAGTGCGATCAACGCTATCGACCCGAACACCGGTGCGCAGGTCGATGTTGTTGTCCGAGTAAAAACTCTCGGGGCGTAAAAACAAGCGCTCGAGTGTCATGTCACCAAGAAGATAGGCTTTGGACAAAGGCGGGCGTTGATAGGGGGGCTGTGGTTCGTCTCCGAAAACGGTGATGTCACCTTCAAACCCCTTGCCACGGAGCCGCGCCACCAGAGATGCCGCCGCTTGTCCGGCCCCGATCACAACAACCTTGGTCATCTTTTCATCCTTGCCTTTGCTTGTCGGCAACCTATCGTTTTCACGGGACGAAACGCAATCGCAAGGACGATACGATTATGACGATTTCCGTTGGGGATAAGTTGCCAGAGGCACAACTTGGTCGGATGGGGGGCGAGGGCCCTGAGTTATTGGCGCTAAGTGGCCTCACCAAGGGGCGCAAAGTTGTGATATTTGGGCTTCCGGGCGCGTTTTCGCGCACCTGTTCAGCCTCGCATTTACCAAGCTTTATGCGGTGCGCGCAGGCGTTTGCCGAAAAAGGTGTTGAAGAGATCATTTGCTTGTCGGTCAACGATCCCTTTGTGATGGCCGCCTGGGATGAGGCCAGTGGAGCCAGCGAGGCGGGTGTGACCTTGCTTGCTGATGCGGGAAGTGAATTTACCAAGGCGATAGGTATGGCGTTCACTGTCCCTGAGATCGGGTTCTACGATCGTTCGCAACGTTATGCGATGTTGGTGGACGACGGTGTTGTTTCCGTTTTGCAAACCGAAGAGAAACCCGGCGTCTGCGAGCTAACCGTTGGCGAAACGTTGTTGGACGCGATCTAAGCGCAAGGTCGGGCGCGCCCAAAATCCATGCATGGATTTTGTAAATTCCGTGCACGGAATTTGGGTGTGGTCCCTTGTTAGGTGGTGTGTGGTTCCTGTCCGGCGAGACAGTCCATTTTACGGGCCAATTTGGCGTCCAAAGCCGACAGGCCATCCACATCGTGGGTGGTCAATTTGACGTCCACAGTTTTGTAGACATTGCACCATTCCGGGTGGTGGTTCCATTTCTCGGCATACATGGCGACACGTGTCATCCAGCCGAATGCCTCGGTGAAGTCTTTGAAAATGAACCGTTTCGTTAAGGCATCGCGCCCCTCGACCATCGCCCAGCCATTGGCGAACAACGGCTCTAGCACGGTTTTGCGCGCCGTCTCAGATAATCGTTCACTCATTCCTGTTCCTCCCGTACTTCGCGACGAAATGGACCATATGACGTGAGGATTTCGATATCCTCATCAATGGCGGCGCGCTCGGCCTCTAGATAGCGTGCCACGGCTTCGGAAAAGCCGGGATTAGCCAGCCAGTGCAACGAATGAGTAGCCACTGGCAGATAGCCGCGCGCCAGTTTGTGTTCCCCCTGCGCCCCGGCTTCCACACGTTCCAATCCTTGCGCGATGGCGAAATCGATGGCCTGATAATAGCACGCTTCGAAGTGCAAACATGGATGATCTTCGACACAGCCCCAATAGCGGCCAAAAAGCGCCGCGCGTCCAATGAAATTCAGCGCCCCAGCAACGGGTTGCCCATCGCGGGAACAAAGGACCAGCGCGATGTCGTCACGCAAAACCTCATGCGCAATGTCAAAAAAGCCGCGTGTCAGATAGGGGGTGCCCCATTTGCGTGACCCGGTGTCTTGGTAGAACTGCCAAAACGCGTCCCAATGCTGTGGTTGTATTTGATCGCCAGTCAGGGTTTCAATCTGACCGCCAAACCCATGGGCGCGGGCACGTTCCTTGCGGATATTTTTGCGTTTGCGCGACGAGAGATTGCCCAGAAATGCGTCGAAATCGGCGTAGTTGTCATTCACCCAATGGAACTGTTGGCTGGTGCGGCGCAACAGACCCATTTCTGCCCCGGCAATCGCCTCGGCTTCGGTGCAAAAGGTGATGTGAAGCGAGGAGAGTTCATTGTTCGCACCAAATTGAACCGCGCCTTGAATCAAAGCGGACATACCGGCCGCCTCGTATCCGGGGCGGGTTAGGAACCGCCGTCCCGTTGCAGGGGTGAAGGGCACGGCGATTTGCAGTTTGGGGTAATAACTGCCGCCGGCTTGTTCCAGCGAATGGGCCCAATTGTGATCAAAGATGTACTCGCCCTGACTGTGGCTTTTGGCAAAAAGCGGTGCGACGGCAATCGTCAAACCGTTTTGTTCGGCCACCAAATACCGCGGATCCCAACCGGTGCCATGCCCAACCGACCCGCTGTCTTCGAGCGCTTTGAGAAAACGATAGGTGGTAAAGGGGTCGTTGGGCCGGCCGTCTTGGGCCTCGGGACAGGCACAGGCATCCCAATCTGACGCCGCGATTTGATCAAGCGACGTCAGAATAGTGATGGTGATTGTGCCGCTGTCGCCCTGATCCATGCCGTTCAATTTGGCATGTTTATACAGCGGTTCAAGCGGTGTAGCCCTCAAAGGTCACATTATCTGCCACTTTTCGCGCCTCTGCCTCTTGTTGTGCCGAACGAACGGTCCAGCACAGGATTGGAAATCCCGCTTCATGACGCTTTGCGACATGGCGTGATCCGAGATCATCTACGTTGTGGCTGATGAAGCAGGCCCCGACGCGGTCGATATCCGGGAGGCTGCGCAATTCATCCAGACGCTCTTGTTTGATGGCAAGCCAATCTTCGCGCAGGAAGCCGCACGTGGTTAACCCGCGTGGGCGATCTGGGGCAAGACGCGCCAGCTCGGCCACCATGTGCGGGTTGAAGGACATCAAGGCGACATCGCCAGAATAACCTTCCAACGCCTGTGCCGTCGCGGTTTCCAGCGCGCCCACAGCGGTGCCAAGCCCGCCATCTTGATCCTTGAGTTCGATCAAAAGCGGGACTTTCCCGGCGACGAGATCAAGAACCTCGGGCAGGGTTGGCACGGTTTCATCACCGCCCAAGATCGGGATTCCGGCCAGATCTTGGGCACTGCGCATTTGCACGGGGCCAGATTGCCCAGTTAGGCGCCGCATGTCGTAATCATGAAAGACAATCGCCTGTTTGTCGCGCGACATTTGTAGGTCAATCTCGATCGGATACCCGGCCTCAATCGCCGCACGAATGGCCGCGCGCGAGTTTTCAGGTATCCCTTGGTCAAGATTGTGCAGACCCCGATGGGCAATCGGGCTGCTTAGAAGGCTATCGGGCAGCATCATGCGATCTCGAAAATGCCTTCAATTTCAACGGCAACGTTAAAGGGCAGCGCCGCTGCGGACACGGCTGAGCGCGAATGACGCCCGGCGTCGCCCAAAACCTCGACCATTAGGTCAGAGGCCCCGTTGATCACCTTGGGTTGGTCGATGAAATCGGCGGGCGAATTCACAAAACCGGTCAGTTTAACCACCCGTTTCAAGCGGGTCAGGTCACCGTCACAGGCGGCACGCACCTGTGCCAACAGGCTTAGCGCACAGGCTTTGGCCGCCTCGGCCCCTTGCTCAACCGTTAGGTCAGCGCCAACTTTGCCGGTGATAAACCCATCCGACCCCATGCTGATCTGACCAGACACAAACAGCTGATTGCCAGATTGCACAAAGGGCACGTAATTCGCCGCCGGGGCCGGGGCATCCGGCAGGCTTAGCCCAAGTTCTGATAGGCGCGATTCGATTGCATTTGTCATGGTGCGTTTCCTTCCCGTTTGGTCGGGACGCTAGTGGCGCAACGCGCAAATGAAAAGGGGCCGTCGCCGGCTAAAGCAAATCGAAATCGCCGTTTCGATTATTGACCAGAGGCAATCATGTCCCGCACTTTGACGGCCTTTTCAAAGTGATCCAATTTGTGATGCTTGATCCACCATTCGGCAGCCTCCATCAACAGGTCCGGATCGTCATTCTTGTTGGCAAAGAATGCGTAGAAGGACAGGCCAACCCCGTCCCCCTTTTTGGCAATTTTGGCGTTACAAATGGCGATGGCCTTTTCTCGCAAGCTGTCGCGCATCAACTTTCCCGGAACGCTTTGGCGAAATAATCGGTGAAGGGTTTTACCAGATAGGCCAGCGGCGTGCGGTCCTCTGTCCGAATAAAGGCCTCGACCGGCATGCCGGGGATCAGTGTGGACCCCTCTGGGATACGGTCGATTTCGCCGTCGTTAAGCACGATTTCAGCCCGGTAATAGCGAATGCGCGAGGTTTGATCTTCAAACGCGTCCGCTGAAATCTGTACGACCCGGCCAAAGAGCTCCGGTGTCTCGCGCTGATCCAAAGAAGAAAAGCGGAGCGAGACTTCTTGATCGATGAAAAGCTGGTCGATGTGGATCGGTTCCACCTGCGCAGCAATGACAAGGGGGCGATCTTGAGGGACAAGATACAGGACCGGATCAGCCGGGCGAATGACCGATCGCGGTGTGAAGACCGTCAAACCATAGACCACGCCAGAAACCGGTGCTGTGATGTCCAGCCGGTTGAGGCGTTCGCGCAAGGCGCGGCGTTGTTCGGCGATCTCACGTTCGCGAAACTGGAGATCGCGCAGCGTGGTGATCGCCTCTTCGCGGCGCTGGTTTTCAAGGCTGAGAATTTGGATGTCGATTTCGGTAATCCGCCCTTCGGCCTGTGCCTTTTGCGCCGTTAACTCACCAACCTGCCCGGCAATGCGGGCCTGTTCCCGTTGCAACGACAACACGCGGCTGGCTTGAGCCAACCCTTTGTCCAATAGGTCTTGTTGATCTTTTAGCTCTTGCTCAATCAAATCTAGCTGGGTCGCTAGGGCGCTTTTCTGGGCGTTGATCCCAACGACCTGATCCGCGATCTGATCTTTGCGTTTGCCAAGCTGTTCGACTTCACGCTCTGATGTCTCTCGGCGGGCGGCAAATAGGTTGCGCTGACCCGTCACCAAGTCCAGCACTTCGGGGTTTGTTTTCGCTTCTGTAAGGATTTCGGCGTCAAAAACGATCTCATCGTTTTTGTCACGTTCCGCTACCAATCGGGCACGGCGCGCGCCAAGTTCAAAGAATTGGCCGTCAGCTATGGCCAACTCTGAATTAATCAGAGTTGGATCAAGGCGTAGCAAAACATCGCCAGTTTTTACCGTGTCGCTTTCGTCGACAAGGATGTCTTGGACAATGCCACCGTCAATGTGTTGGACAATCTGGCGGTTTTGATCCACCTCGATCGATCCGCTGGCAATGATGGCCCCGGAAATGTTGGTGGTCGCCGCCCAAGTGCCGAAACCGCCCAATAACACGGCCAATGCGATCAAGCCGATAACCATGGGAAAGCGCATCGAATATGTTGCGTGTTCGCTCATCTTACACCTCCCGGGTTGGGGCTTTTCTGGATCTGTTGGTGGTTCTTAACCATCTGTCGCAGCACTTCTTCTTTGGGGCCAAAGGCGGCACGAGTGCCGTTTTCAATCATCAGCAACAAGTCGCATTCCTTGATGGCGGCGGGGCGGTGCGCCATAATGAGCACCGATTTACCTTGTTCTTTGAACCCTTTGATCGCCTTGTTCACGGCTTCAGACCCCTCGTTGTCGAGGTTCGAGTTGGGTTCGTCCAATACCAAGAGCACCGGATCGCCATACATCGCGCGGGCAAGCCCGATGCGTTGCATTTGTCCGCCAGACAAACGCCCACCGGCTGCGGTGACGCGAGTATCATAGCCATCGGGCAGCTTCAGGATCATTTCATGCGCATCGGCTTTCTTGGCTGCTTCGACAACTTTTTCTGCATCCGGTTGTTGCGATAGACGCGCAATGTTTTCAGCAATGGTGCCGTCAAACAAAGTGACGCGTTGGGGCAGATAGCCGACATGTTGGCCCAGAACATCCGCGCCATATTGGTCGATTGAGGCCCCATCGAGGCGGATTTTACCGCCAGCAGGGCGCCAAATGCCGGTTAAGGCACGCGCCAGCGTCGATTTACCTGATCCCGACGGGCCGATCACACCGACGGCTTGGCCGGGATCAAGGTTAAACGACACCAATCGCAAGGAGGCTTGTTGCTCTCCGGGGGGAACAACAGTGAGCTGTTGCACTTCGAGTTTTGCACGCGGGCGTGGCAATTCGGTGCGTTCAGGTTCTGGTGGAATTTCACTTAGCAATTGGCACAGGTTATCCCACCCTTTTCGGGCCCGTTCCACGGCTGCCCATTGGCCAATGGCCAGTTCGATCGGGGCCAAGGCCCGTCCCATCAGGATGGATCCGGCGATCATGGCACCCGGAGTAAGTTCCCCCAAAAGCACCAGATAAGCGCCAAGACCAAGCATCGCGGATTGCAGCAACAGGCGGAAGGATTTGGTTAGGGTTGAGAAAAACCCGGTCAGGTCCGAGCTGCCGATCTGACCCGAGAGGGCCTGACCGCGCGCCATCATCCAGCGGGTAAAGGCGTTGCCGCGCATCCCCAAGGCCTGCACCATTTCGGCTTCGGATTGAATTTGCTCGGCCGATTTTTCCGCAATCATAACCGCCATGTTGGACTTCAGGGTCGGAGTGCGGGTGACCATCTGGTTGACGATCGTGACGATGATCAGAAAGCCACCACCAGCAAGCGCTAAATAGCCGAGCCAAGGGTGGAAGACCATAATGCCGAGGATGAAAAACGGCGTCATCGGGATATCGAACAGGGCTAAAGTCACGGGGGAGGCCATCAGCCGTTGGATGGATTCCAAATCCTTTAAGCCGGTTTGTGATAGCGAATCCGGCTTGATCGCGGCACGGCGAACAACGGCGTCAAACACCCGGAGATCCAAAGCCGATTGAAAACGGGCCGCAACGCGCCCCATCACCCGGCCACGAACAAAATCCAGGATGCCCATCATGCTGTATAAAAAGATAACCAATACGGACAACGCGATCAGAGTCGCCTCGGACCGAGAGCCTAGGACGCGGTCGTAGACCTGCATCATGTACATCGGCCCGGTCAGCATTAGGATGTTGACACAGATGCTGAAAATCGCGACGAACCAATAATACGGTCGACTTTGCCGCCGCGCGGCCAGCAATTCGTCGCGGCCTGGCTTTGTTTGAGATGCGCTCATATGGTAAAATCTACTTCGTTTATTCGTGTTTAGCCCGTCGGGCATTTAAATCATTCTAGGCGGCATGTCGCCAATGTGCCACATGGCAGTTGAAACAGGGTGACTGCATTGGGTCTTATGACAAAAGTTACTAAGTAACCTTTTATGGAAGCTTGTCGGCTTCCCCAAGATTTTTGAAGGGATTTGACGCGGATGGGTCTGATGCGTGCGTCTTTGGCCACTGTTGCTTTGATTTTGGTAGCGGCATGCGCCAAGTCACCGCCCACCAGCGCGGTGTATGATCCCTATGAGGACGCCAATCGCAAGATGCATGCGTTTAATACGCAGTTCGATGACAAAATGGTGCGCGGTGCGGGCACCGGCTACAACGATGTGGTTTCCGAACCGGTGCATCAGAATATCGTCAATTTCGCCGAAACCGTGGGCCTGCCGCGGACTGTGATGAATCAAATCCTTCAGGGTCGGCTTGAGGATGCCACGCGCAACACATTGCGGTTCGGTATCAATGCCACGATGGGCATTGGCGGCCTCGCGGATGTCGCAGGCGACCTTGGGTTGGAAAAGAAAGACACCGATTTCGGCGAAACCCTTGCGGTTTGGGGCGTTCCCGAAGGAGCCTATATGGTTTTGCCTTTCCTTGGGCCATCGACCGAACGGGATACTGCGGGCATGATGGTGGATTGGTTCTTTAACCCGCTCAACTATTTGGGCCTTGGCCCTGAAACCTATCTGGGCACCGCTGCCCAAATTGCGGAAGAGGTCGGTGATCGTGGCCGTTTCGCGGATTCTTACGATTCCGTGATCCACGAAAGCGCGGATTCCTATTCGCAAGTTCAGCTGATATACCTGCAAAACCGTCGTTACGAGTTGGGTGAAGCGCCTCCTGAGGATGATATTGACCCGCTCGCGCTGGATACAGAAGGATTTTGACAATGATGCACTTTTTGACCCGCCGGTCCTTTGTGTTGGGTACTGCAGCCGTTGCCACTCTGCCCGCTCAGGCCTTTGCGTTGAACGAAAATCAGGCGCGCAGCTTGGTTGATGGACTGGTCGGAGAGATCAACCGTGTCATCGATTCCGGTAAATCGGAAAAGGCGATGATCAAGGAATTCGAGAAGATCTTTAAGAAATACGCGGATCTTCCATACGTAGCAGCCTATGCCATGGGGGCCGATGGCCGCCGGGCCAGCAACTCGCAAAAGAAGGCGTTTACCAAAGCCTTTACCGGATACATGTCGCGCAAATATGGCCGCCGCTTCCGGGAGTTTGTAGGTGGGCGTTTGGAAGTGTCCAAGGTGCGTAAGGTCAAGAATTACTACGAAGTGACAACGATCGCCTATCTGCGGGGTGAATCACCCTTTGATGTGTCTTTCCATGTCTCTGATCGCTCGGGCAAGAACCTGTTTTTCAACATGTTCATCGAAGGTGTGAATCTTCTGCTGACCGAGCGGGCCGAGATTGGTGCGATGTTGGACAAGCGTCGTGGCGATATCGACGCGATGATCAGTGACCTGAAAAAGGCGGGCTAGGCGTCGACAAGGGAGGGGCGCTGCCTCTCTTGGCTTTTGGCCAATCCACCTCGGGATATTTGGGGAAAGAAGAAGATAGGCGCAGGCTAGAACGTGGTTTTTTCGCCGGTGGCGGCGTCATAGCTGGCAGCCATAGCGTGGCGCAGGACGGCGACGTTTTCGTCTGTGCCTAGGTTTGGGTCTGGTTCGATCTGATCGAGAATGTCGATGGTGATCGTACCGGCCTTGGGCAAGAACGCCCCGCGCGGCAGTAGTTTATCAGACCCAATAATGACAAACGGGCGAACGGCGCGATCTGTGGCCTGAGCAATCAATACGGCACCGGGTTTGAACGCGGGTAGGCCGGGTGTACGGGCGCGGGTCCCTTCGACGAACAAGATAGGGGAACGGCGACGCGGCATGTCGGCCACCGCTTCGGTCAAGGATTCTAGCGCATGGCGGCCGTTTTCGCGGTCAATCTCAAGCAGGCCAGCGCCCTGAAACCCGCGTTTCAACAAGGCGGCGCGGCACAATTCCTTTTTGGCCCCAAATGTCACCCATTTTTCATCCGGGATAACATGTAACATGCAAAATCCGTCCAAGTGGCTGCGATGATTGACGGCGATGACGCTGTTTTCATCCTCGGCCAATGTGCGAATGGCGGCCTCGCTGATCTCAACTTTGACATCGAGGAACCACAACAACCAAGAGCAGCTGCGCGAGACTGTGCGCCAGAACCAGCCGCGAAATCCGCGTCGTTTGCCACAGATCGCCGGGACAAAGGCCACAAAAAGGAAGATCAAAGGCCCGACAAAAACCAAAGCGATGCGTTTCAATAGTCGCAAGAACATATCAGGCCCTTTTCGGTTTGGGTGGTGTCCCAGCTCGGCCTGACCTGACACATCTGTCGACCTTGCAGAGGTCCGGGTTCTATGAGCCATCTCAGCGGTGTAAAGGCAAGCCCGAACAGGGCGGGCTTGGCGTTCATTGGTATAGCGATATGTCGCGGCCCCGTGTTGTGACCCGAAGTTTCAGCCGAGATCAGTTGCCGCCAAGAATATCGCGCAGCACCTGATTAAGGATGGAATCGCGGACCTTTTTGTTGGGTCGGCTGTCGTCGCGGCGATTGTCGACCTGAGGCGCGGGTTGCGGTTCTGGCTCTGGGGCAGGAGCGACTGGGGCCTGTGCCGGCAAAGGTGTAATCGGAAGGCCATCGTGAACCCGAACCATGACTTCGCGCCAGATTTCAGCAGGCAGACCGCCACCGGTCACCCCCGAAAGCGGTGTGTTGTCGTCATAGCCCATCCAGACCCCGGCCACATAATCGGCTGTAAATCCGACAAACCAAGCATCACGGGCCTCTTGGCTGGTGCCGGTTTTGCCCGCGGCGGGACGGTTGCCCAATCGCGCGCGCGCGCCGGTGCCTTCGGACACGACCTTTTCCATCATCCAGATCAATTCGCCAGCGGCGCGGGGTTGAATCACCCGCTCGCCAATACCGCCGCCTGCGCCCATCAACGGCGTGTCATCCCCGCGCAGGCGCAGTTCGGTTAGCCCGTAGGGTGTCACCGAGGAGCCGCCATTCAAAATACCGGCATAGGCCCCGGTCATCTCAAGCAAGGTCGCCTCGGAGGTGCCAAGCGCCATGGCTGGGGTGTTTTGAAGATCGCGGTGAATGCCAAAATCGCGCGCGACCCGCATCACCAGTTCGCGCCCGACGGATTCGGAGATTTTGACCGCTGGGATGTTCAAGGAATGCTTGAGCGCATCGGTTAAGGTCACCCGGCCTTTGAATTTTTTTGTGTAGTTCTTGGGGCACCATTCGCCGGAACCGGGGATGTTCATGCAAAATGGTTCGTCCAGCACGGTGTCGAGTGGGCCGTACCCAAGTTCAAGCGCTGTGGCGTAGATAAAGGGTTTGAAGGCTGACCCGGTTTGGCGCACGGCCTGAGATGCGCGGTTGAACAGACCCGACGCGTCGGTATCACGCCCACCAATCATCGCCCGCACCGCACCATCGGCAGACATCACCACAACGGCGACCTCGGCCTTGGACCCTTTGCGGACCTTCTCGGCAAAGACCTGTTCCACCGCTGCGGCGGTTGCGGCCTGAAGGCGTGGATCAAGCGTTGTGCGGATAAGAACGTCTTCGGTGGTGTCGCGGGTGAAGAACTCAGGCCCGGACCGCATCACCCAATCGGCAAAATAGCCGCCCGCCGACATCGTCGCTTCGGCGGCCAATGTAGCCGGGTTGCGTTGATAGTGACGGGTTTCCTCGTCGCTCAACAATCCTTGTTCGTTCATCAGGCGCAAAACCGTCGCGGCGCGGTCTTGGCTACGTTTCAGGTTGGCCGTGGGGGCCATACGGGTTGGCGCGGTGAGTAGACCAGCAATCATTGCTGATTCTGCTGGGGTCAACACAGCGGCGGTTTTGTTGAAATAGCGCTTGGCGGCGGCTTCGGCCCCATAGGCCCCACCGCCCATATAGGCGCGGTTCATGTAGATCGAGAGAATCTCGTTTTTGGTGTATTTACTCTCCATCGCCATCGCATAGATCGCTTCTTTGATCTTGCGAGACAGCGATCCGCGGCGGCAATCGGCGACATATTCGGCTTCGTTTTTCCAATCGGCCGGATCAAAAACCACACCAAGACAGAGCAGTTTCGCGGTCTGCTGGGTCAAGGTTGACCCGCCGTGACCCGATAATGGTCCGCGTCCTTCGCTCATGTTAATGCGCACCGCGCTGGCGACACCGCGCGGGCTAATTCCGAAATGGCTATAGAAACGTTTGTCTTCGGTGGCGACAATGGCGTTGCGTAGGTGGGGGGAGACGGTTTCGGCATTGACCGCACCACCATATTGATCACCGCGACGCGCATAGACCGCCCCGTCACGATCGAGCAAAGTCACCGACCCGCGCGCGCGCCCATCCACCAATTCGGACACATCTGGCAAACCGCTGCGCACATAAAACACCGCTGTGCCGATCACCATGGCCATCACCAGCGAGGCAAAAACCGTGGTCCGCCAAACCAGCCGCCAGATCCAGCGAAAGATTCCGATAAAGAAGGCCGCGATTGGATTGCGCTTGCGCGTGGTTTTGCGTTTCACCGGTTTTCGGCGTGGGGCCGGTTTTTTAGCGGCCGGTTTCTTTTTCTTGGTCGTGGTGGGGCGCCCATAGCGCTTGTCAGCCACAAGCTTGCCTGGCTTACGTCCTGAGGTACTCATCAATTCTGCCCGCCTGATTGGGCCCATCCGGGCCTGTTCGCGTTTTGCTTTTGCGCGATTCTATCTGGTTCTTTCCCGAATGTTGACCACCCCAAATTGCCATATGCACTTTTTGTTTAGGTTAAAAAATAGGCATTAACCCCGATATGCGCAAAAAATGTGCGCTTGCGCCGGGTTTCTGCCCGTTTTTGTGGCTCAAAGCTTCAAAACGCGCCGCCCTCAGGCTTTTTCTGCAGATGCGAAATACGCGAGGGGTGCTGGGACGCGACCCCGGTGAGACGAAAGGGACATACGGTGAAACTGATCATTGCAACGATCAAGCCATTCAAGCTCGAAGAGGTGCGCGAAGCGCTGACCGATATCGGCGTGCGCGGCATGATGGTAACGGAAATCAAGGGCTTTGGCTCTCAGTCCGGCCATACCGAAATCTATCGCGGCGCGGAATACGCCGTCAACTTTGTACCCAAGATCAAGCTGGAGATCGTCGTTTCGGCCTCCATGGCGGATCAAGTGGTCGAAACCATCAAATCCACTGCTCAGACAGGCAAGATCGGCGACGGCAAGATCTTTGTTCTCGATGTGGCACAGGCCGTGCGGGTGCGTACCGGCGAAACAGATGCGGACGCGCTTTAACGCGCTCCTCTCAGATATCTCCTGATAGTTAAGGGACGAAAAGAATGACAAATTTCAAGACACTCGCTGCGGCGGCTGTTCTGCTCGCGGTGCCAAGCCTAGGCATGGCCCAAGAGGCAGACGTAACGCCCCCCAACTCCGAAGTTGGGTTCATCTTTACCACCTTCATGTTCCTGGTCGCCGGTTTCCTGGTGTTCTGGATGGCGGCTGGTTTCGCCATGCTCGAAGCGGGCCTCGTGCGGTCCAAGAACGTTACGATGCAGCTGACCAAAAACATCGCGCTATTCTCGCTGGCCGCGATTGCTTACTACGTTGTTGGCTACAACCTGATGTACCCGGGCGACGGTTGGTCGGTTGATGGTATCCTTGGTGCCTTCTCCATGGCCTCGCTCGAGCCTGTTGGCCTTGAGGGCGCTGAGCCTGATCTGACCTACGCGTCGGTTGGTTCGGACTTCTTCTTCCAGCTGATGTTCTGTGCGACCACGGCGTCGATCGTCTCGGGCACCTTGGCCGAGCGTATCAAACTGTGGCCCTTCCTCGCTTTTGTTATCGTGCTGACCGCGTTCATCTACCCAATCCAAGCCTCTTGGAAATGGGGCGGTGGTTTCCTCGACGCCGGTGGTTTCCAGGATTTCGCTGGTTCGACTGTTGTACACTCGGTTGGTGGCTGGGCGGCTCTGGCTGGCGCGCTGATCCTTGGTCCGCGTATCGGTAAATACAAAGAAGGTCGCACCATTCCATTCATGGGTTCGAACCTGCCATTGGCAACTCTGGGTACGTTCATCCTGTGGCTCGGTTGGTTTGGTTTCAACGGCGGTTCGCAGCTGTATATGGACACAGCCGGCAACGTTGCTGACATCAGCCGCATCTTCTCCAACACCAATACTGCCGCCGCTGGTGGTGCTGTTGCAGCCCTTCTGCTCACCCAAGCTCTGTACAAAAAGGTCGACCTGACCATGGTACTGAATGGTGCACTTGCTGGTCTGGTTTCCATCACAGCCGAGCCGCTGACCCCAACATTGGGTCAAGCCACTCTGATCGGTGCCGTTGGTGGTGTGATCGTGGTCTTCGCGGTTCCAATGCTCGACAAGCTAAAAATCGACGACGTGGTTGGTGCGATCCCTGTTCACCTTCTGGCCGGTATCTGGGGCACCATCGCGGTTGTGTTCACCAATGACGCGGCTTCACTTGGTCAGCAGCTCTATTCGATCGTTGTTGTCGGTGCCTTCACCTTCGTGGTTAGCTTTGCAGTCTGGTACATCCTGAAACTGACCGTAGGCATCCGGGTTGGCGAAGAAGAAGAGATCACGGGTCTCGACATGGCCGAACTGGGCATGGAAGCCTACCCTGAGTTCTCCAAGAGCTAATTCTTGAAAACCAGTAAAAACTGAAAAGTCCGGGTGGAAACGCCCGGACTTTGTGCATTTTTGGTGGGCAGGTCGGCGAAAAGTCACCACAAATGCCCGTCTTTGGTGAAAATTGACAGATTCTCCTTTCCTTTTTCGCCCGCAGCCCCTAGCTCCATGGTGCGACGTTACTTCTTTCGGCTTCTTTGCTCTTTGTGGCTCAGTTCTCGATACATGACTGACATTGCCGCGCTGCCAAGTTTCTTGGGCAGATAACTTATAGGAGAAGATCAAATGGCCAATGGCACCGTAAAATGGTTCAACACAACTAAAGGCTTCGGCTTCATCGCACCGGACGGCGGCGGCAAGGACGTGTTTGTACACATCTCTGCTGTTGAACGCGCTGGTCTGACCGGCCTGTCCGACAACCAGAAAGTGACTTTCGACATCGAGCCCGGCCGTGACGGCCGTGAGAGCGCGTCGAACATCGCTCTGGCATAAGCCAGCGGCCCTAACGGGCGCTAGTTGAGACATTCTAAAGGGCTCACCGATTTCGGTGGGCCCTTTTCTATTGAGGGACTGAACTCTCGGCTGGGCACCCAAAAGTTTTGCAAAACTTTTGAAAATTCCGTGCACGGAATTTGGGTGCGTCTAGGTCAACGGTTGTGTTCCCGTTCGAGTCGTTGCTTGGCGATGACTTCGTGCTGCTCGGTCTTGCGATTGGATTCCAGTGATTCTTCGACAAAGCTTAGATGGTCTTGTACGGCTTTGCGGGCTTCGGCCGGCTCACGCGCCTGTAGGGCGTCGTTGATCCGTTTGTGCTGCTCCAAAAGCTGATCACGGGTGGTGCGTTGCCGGAACATGATGGTGCGGTTGTAAAACACCCCTTCACGCAGCAACTGATACATCGACCGCATCATATGCAGCATGATCACATTATGGCTGGCCTCGATAATGGCGAGGTGGAAATCCGCGTCCAGATGCGCTTCGTCCGCCGGATTACGTTTGGAATGCACGGCGCACATCTTGTCATAGATTTTTTGAATCACTTCCAGATCGGTGTCTGACCCGTGTTTGGCGGCGCGCTCTGCGGCCAGGCCTTCCATGTCACGGCGAAAGGACAGGTAATCAAACACCGCTTCGTCGTGATTGGCGAAGAGTTGGGTCAGTGCCTCAGAGAAGGCGGACCCCAAGAACTCGGTCACGAAAATCCCGGCGCCGGCTTTGGTTTCGACAAGGCCGCGATCCTGCAATGTGGCAATCGCCTCGCGCAAACTTGGCCGCGATACACCCATCCGTTCCGAAAGCTCTCGTTCCGAAGGCAGCCGTTCACCGGGGCGTAAAATGCCGCGTAGAATCAGCAATTCAATCTGATCTATGACAGCCGAGGAAAGTTTTTCGGGTTTAACGGGGGTAAAGGGCATGGGGCGCTCGTGTTGAATTGGTAAGATGAGCTTACCAACGCCCCGCGCAAATTACCAGCGATCCAGCGCGGCCTCGTCTTCATCCTTGGCCGCGACCCAACCGGCGTCTTGTGCGGTGTGTTCTTTCTTCCAGAACGGCGCACGGGATTTCAGATAATCCATCAGGTATTCGGCAGCCTCAAACGCGTCTTTGCGATGACGCGCCGCCGTCGCGACCATCATGATTTTTTCGCCCGCGCCCATGCGGCCATAACGGTGAATCACCAAGGCATCGCCAAGCGACCAGCGGTCAACCGCCTCGGCGGCGATCTTCTTTAGCGCTTTTTCGGTCATGCCGGGGTAATGCTCGATCTCCATGACGTCGAGACCACCGGCAATGTCGCGCACGATCCCGGCAAAGGTCACGATCGCCCCCATGTCGTGGCGGCCATCGGCAAAGGCTTCGGCCTCTTTGCCATAGTCAAAAGGGGCGTCTTGGACCACAACGCGCATGGCTTAGCCCCCGGTCATCGGCGGGAAAAACGCCACTTCGCGCACGCCCTCCAGCGGGGCGTCAAATTCTGAGAGCTCTTGATCCAAAGCAACACGCAGGGCGGTCAGATCGGCAAAGGCGGCGTCATAACGCTCTTCTCGGCCGCGCAGTTCGGAAATCAAGTCGTTGACGGTGGCCGCGGTGGTTTCGATTTTCTCTTTGGGTACGCCAATGCGTTCGCGCACCCATGCGAAATACAAAACGTCCATCTCAGCTATCCTCTTTCAACAGCGGTATCGCCTTGCGAAAGTAATCGGCCCCAGTGATCAGGGTCAGAGCCGCCGCTATCCAGAGCAAGCCAACCCCAATGTCCCCCGACCAGATCATGCCAGTGTACTTCCAACGCAGGCCAAGCACGTCTTCTTCGGTGCCATCTAGTATTGACTGAAATAGCGCCTGATCCATGCCGATGGCAGACATACCAAGGTAGTGTTCAAACACCCCTTGCGCAAAAAGGACGGCAATGGCGACCATTTGGGCGGTTGTTTTCCATTTCGCCAATTTGGTCACTTTGAGGGTTCCGGCCACGTCACCTAGATATTCCCGCAAGCCAGAAACAAAAACCTCGCGGAACAAAATGAATGTGGCGGGCAGGACAAGCCATGGCGACATCGACGAATAGCCAACAATCACCATTAACGCGATGACCACCATAGCCTTGTCGGCAATTGGGTCTAGCATGGCTCCCAGTTTGGTTTCCTGCTTCCATGTCCGGGCCAGATGGCCGTCAAACCAATCGGTCACAGCCGCCGAAACAAACAGGATCAGCGCAGCCCAATCTGCAAAGGGGCGCGAAAAATAGAGGAACATCAGCGCGAGCGCTGGGGCGGCGACAAGGCGCATGGCCGTCAGTATATTTGGTATCGTCCAGGTCATTACGCCCTTCCTATCGTGGATTGCAAGGCAGCGAAAGAGAGCTTAGGCCGCTTGTCCAATGGGTCGCGGCATCACATGTATGACAAAAGCACAGGGGTTAAAGATGCGAAAGTTTGGAATTGGGCTGATTTTGGTGCTTGCTGGTTGCACCGGAGACGAGGGCGTGCGGGCGTTTGGAGCGGCGGATATGGCTTGGAATTTGAAGAGTATCGATGGGACCGCCTTTGATGCCAGAGCGACGCTGGAGTTTCCCGAAGCCGGGCAGGCCACTGGAATGGGCCCCTGTAATCGTTGGTCAGCGTCTCAATCCGCTCCATACCCTTGGTTCAAGCTAGGCCCAATCAGATCGACACGCCGGGCGTGCCCCGACATGGACGCCGAGCAGCGCTTTTTCATGGCCTTGGAAGATATGACAATTTCTGAAGTGTCCGGAAATGTTTTGGTGCTAAGCAATGACGCCGGGCGGGAGATGATTTTTCAGGGCAAAGCGATTGAGTAGAGGGACAGGGGGCAGCCGCCTCTGAAGCTGTCAGCGTCTTTCAGCCCGAGGTGTTGAGGAACAGAAAAAACCTTTGGTCGGATTCTGGTCAAGGGTGGGTCATAAGTTCCACACGGTCGACAAACGCGGCGCGTGCCGTTGGCAGGGGTTTGTTGCCTAGGCTGGTGGCAAGGTGGTTTTCAATGAAATGCCCAGTGGTTTTCAAGGCCGTCAGGATTTCGAGTTCGTCGCGCGGGCTATCCCCCAGCATAACCGGGGGCAGGGGCAGCAATTTATCGACCCATTCACCGGCACCCGAAGCCGTTACCGCGCGACCGGTGCGCGGTGAGATAAAGGCGAGATGATCATTGGCCCCGGTCACAGCGCAGGCATTGAGGTCAAGCCCAAAGCCCATCTGTTCCAAGAGGGTCATTTCCCAGCGTAAATACGCCAGAGGCCAGATGTCGGTCTGGCCGAGCAGGTCTAGTAAGTCTTCGGTCTGTTTGTAGAGGGTGGGGTAGGGCGCGCGATCGGGGAGGCAAAACCCCAAAAGCGCAACAACCGCGTTGAGACCGGCGAGGGCAAGCCGGTCCGCCATCGCCACCGCCGCCCGTGAGCGCAATGGCTCAACCGTATAGATGCCAAGCTGATCTTCGAGCCGGGCACGCCAGCTTAGGTCAAGCTGCCCGCCGGGTTGCAGATGAGGGGTATGTTTGCGCGATACACCCCCGCGCAGCACGCCGGCATGGCGCCCGTGATTGGGGGTGAAGGCATCCAAAATCAACGAAGTCTCGCCATGTTTTCGGGTGCTAAGCAAGATGCCAGTATCGCGCCATTCCATTGCTATATCGTGACGCCTGTTTTGCTTGGATACAAGAGGTCGGCGCTAGCTGTCGCGCCAGATGGCTCGGGCCTGCACCGTGAGGGCAAGCCCCTGTGCCAAAGCGCCAAGCAGTAAGCCTTCGACCGGGGTGGCGTAGCCTTGATAGACCCCGCCAACCATGGCGATCAGGATGATGAGTGTAAAAGCGAAGACGTGTAGACCACGCGCTGCGGATACCGGTGCCTCAAGTACGCGCATTACAAGTAGGGACAAAAGCGCCGTCGCCGTTGGGAAAAAGCCCAGCATCATGACGTTTTGCAAAAGCGGGGAACCGGGCAAGGCATAGGCTGCCAAAGCCGCCCCGGCATAAAAACTTAGGACCGTCGCTAATAGCCCGCCCACAACAAAAGACAGGCGCGGGTTGAGCAACAGATACATCATGCCAGCCCCTCCTCATCCAAAAGGTGTCGTCCCATTCGGTCTTCGACTTCAATCACCCAGAGATCGGGATCAAACCCGCGCTGTTTTGCGATGCTGTTGTCGACGTCGGCTTCGGGGCCAGAGGCCAGTTCGGCCCAAACCCGTTCGCCGCTCATCAAATCAAAGCTGCGTGTAAAGGCGCGGGCGCTTCCGTCAAGTGTGTTGAGCTTGATCAGAACCGACCCGGCGGTGTCGTCCCCATGGGACACAACAAACGCCGGGATGTCCTGAAAGCGCAGTCGCGCCAGATAGGCATCCACCCAAAACCGGGCAGTCAGTCGTGTCATTTGTTGCCGTCTTTGAAATTCAAACCCATTTCCGAATAACGCTCGGCCTCATCAAGCCACTTTTCGCGGACTTTGACTTGAAGGAAGAGGTGAATGCGACGACCAAGAAACTCTTCAAGCTCTTCGCGGGCCGCTTTGGAGATCGCCTTGATCGATTCACCCTTGTTGCCAAGGATGATTCCCTTGTGTCCATCACGCGCTACATAGACCACCTGATCAACGCGGGCCGAGCCGTCTTTGCGCTCCTGCCAGCTCTCGGTTTCGACGGTCAGCTGGTAGGGTAATTCTTGGTGTAGGCGCAGAGTGAGCTTTTCACGGGTCATTTCGGCGGCGATCATCCGCATGGGAAGATCGGCAATCTGATCCTCGGGGTACAACCATGGCCCTTCGGGAAGTTGACCGGCAAGCCATGTGCGCAGCGCGTCAACACCGTGGCCCTTTTCAGCAGAGATCATAAAGGTCTCGGCAAAATCGTAGCGTTCGTTAAGATCCTTAGACAACGCCAGAAGGACTTCGGCTTTGACACGGTCAATCTTGTTGATTGCCAAGGCAATGCGCCGGCCTTTGCCAATGTCCTCAAGCCCTTCGAGAATGCGTTTAACGCCATCGGTCACGCCGCGATGGGCTTCGATCAGCAACACGACAATGTCTGCATCCGCCGCGCCACCCCAAGCCGCTGCCACCATGGCGCGATCCAAACGGCGTTTGGGTTGGAACAAGCCGGGGGTGTCCACAAAAACCAGCTGGCTCTCACCTTCAATGGCCACGCCACGAATGCGAGCGCGCGTGGTTTGCACCTTATGTGTCACGATCGAGACCTTGGCCCCCACCATACGATTGGTCAGGGTGGATTTGCCCGCGTTGGGCTCTCCGATCAGGGCAACGAATCCGGCGCGCGTGGTCATGGCTTGTGATTACTCCGTAAAAGCAGACGCTGTGGGATAGCCTAAGTCCGCGCCTTTGCAAAGGCGGCAGAGTCGCGACCGCAGGGCATACATATATATGACCGCAAAAATCGACGTATGAAACGCGGGGCATGGGAGGCGGCAAGGGGCGGGGATTCCCATTTGGCGACTCAATTGCGGTGCTTTGAGGGCTGCGATTCCAGTAGGTTTGTGGATAGTTTTGTGGGTAACTCTGTGGGCGCATCAATATGTGGTAAACGCGGTCCTCACGTTCGACTGGTTTTGTTGTGTGCGGGCAAGCCAAGGTGATCCGACCTCACAAACCCTCTCCCTCTATCTAATTGAAATTGTTTAATTTTCGATGTTTTTTGAAAAAAGGTGATGGTTTTGTAAAAAAGGGGTTGCGGGTGTTGGGAGTTGGAACTAGAACCCCCTTCACCGGCGGCGCTGAGGCGCTAACGGGACGCTGGCAAGGCGGACGGAGCGAGGCTCTGGAGGGTTTGTCGGCACACAATCTGAGGTGATTGAGGCGGGGCGCGCCGAAGGAATTTGGCGCTTCTGGTCGATTTTGTCTCTGGAGCTTTATGGTTCCGCGTTATTTGACATAGTGACTATCTGAAGAGATATGTGGGCGGTTTTGG
>NZ_CANMKO010000010.1 GCF_947498515.1 uncultured Pelagimonas sp.
TCGACCATCGAAACCAACGCCACAACCCTGATCACCGCTGCCGGTGGCGCAGTTGCGGCTGAAAACGACTTCTAAGTCGATCTAGCTGATACACGCCTCGCGGAAGCAGGTAACTTGCTTCTGCGGACCCTCAATTAAGAGCAGGAAAGGGCCAATAATGCTTAAATTTTTCAAAGCATTCCGTGATGATCAGTGCGGTGCGGTAACTGTCGACTGGATTGTAATCACTTCCGCCGTCGTCGGTATGTCAGCTGTTGCTTTCTTCACCGTTGAAGATGCTTCATTTGCGCTGATGGACGCCGCAGGCACAGCAGTCGCTGCAGAAAACGACTTCTGATCCCCTGTTCCCTACGCACCGAGGGCTGTTTCCCAATTGGGAAGCGGCCCTTTTCTCTGGCACGACTTCAACGCGTGATTTTCACGGAAGTACCGCCATCCCGGCCTCATTTGGCCACAATTGACGATCAAATTGGTACTCGGGCATCAAACCTTTTGCTGCCCTGAGGTTAAAAACGAGGTGAAACATGCGACTTGTATTCGGATTGGTACTGATAGCAGGGCTTGGCTTGGCCGGCTTTGCCGTCTACATGGCGCAAAACTATATCGGTGCCTATGAAAACGCGCTGCAACAGGAACGCGCCAAAGTTGTCGCGGCCATTCCAACCCAGCAGATTTATGTCACCAACCGCGCAATCGCCTATGGCGAAGTCATCTTGCCCGAAGACATCCAATTGGCCCCCTGGCCAAACGAAATCCTCCCCGAGGGGTATTTTGACGAAGCCAATCCAGCCGCAATCGAAGGCCAAGACCCCCGTGTCGCAATGCGTCAGATGGAAAAGTTCGAGGCATTGGTTGCCGTCAAACTGTCTGAACCAGGTGGTGATGCCGGTCTAACGTCTCGGCTTAAGCGAGGCCAACGGGCCTATGCGATCAAGGTTGACGTGGCTTCTGGTGTATCGGGTTTCTTGCGCCCAGGTGACCGTGTTGACGTCTATTGGACAGGTCGTATTCCGGGCAATGACCCCAACCTGCCCAAAGGTGATGTGACAAAGCTTATCGAAACCGGTGTTGGTCTAATTGCGATCGACCAAATGTCAGAAGCCGAATCCAACGCTGCCACGATTGCGCGTACCGTTACCGTTGCTGCCAGCCCTCAACAGGTTGCCGCTTTGGCTCAGGCCCAGAAAACCGGTCAACTGTCGCTGTCCCTGATGGCAAGCAATGACGACACTGTTGCCGAGGCGATTGAGGTCGACCAAATGTCGCTCTTGGGTCTTGAACAGTCCGCCCCTGACGACGCACCCAAACGTGCATTGCAGACCTGTACCCGAATTGAACGCCGTGGCGTTGAGCGTACAGAAATTCCGATCCCCTGCACGAACTAAGGGTAAATCAACAGTCATTGACAGGCGGGCATCCCAAGTGGGTGCCCGTTTTCATTGGTAGTTTTTGCCATCTGTTGCGAGTTATCCACATATATCTCCCTTCCGAAGTCATTGATTCTTGCAAAAAAATCAAAACTAGCGCAGGTTTGGACAAAATGCAGGCAATAAGACCTGCGAGTGAGGCGTGATCGAAAGGCAGGTCACATGAAATTTGATAGATTCATGAAAGCAGCCCTCTTTGGGCTGACATTGGCTGTGGCTCCCGCTGCAACCGTGCTCCCAACGATGCTCGAGGCCGAAACCTTGCGTGTCGTACGTAGCGGGACGGAACAGGTGCTAAAGGTTCCGATGAACCGAGCCGTGGTGGTGGAAAGCGATCAGCCCTTTGCAGAGCTGTCGATCGCCAACCCGTCCATCGCGGACATTTCATCGCTCTCAGACCGGTCAATATATGTCTTGGGTAAATCGCCCGGCACAACGACGTTGACCATTCTGGATGGCCAAGGCCAGCTCATCACCAATGTGGATGTGCGGGTCGCGGCGGACGTTACCGAATTTAAGGAACGCCTCCGCCAAATCCTTCCGGACGAAAAAATCGAAGTGCGTACCGCCAATGACGGTATCGTCTTGTCGGGCACCGCCTCTTCGACGGCACGTATGCAACGCGCGCTTGATCTTGCTGAACGCTATGCGCCTGAACGCGTGTCCAACCTGATGACGGTTGGTGGCATCCAACAGGTGATGCTGAAGGTCCGCTTTGCTGAAATGCAACGCACCGTCGGCAAACAGCTGCGCGCCTCGCTGGCAACCGGTGGGTCGGTGCTTGGCGGTGATCTAGGCCTTGAAATCGGGACAGGCAACGCCGCCCCGCTGGCCAATGTTGATCAGGTCGCCAACAAACTCTTCCCCGAAGGGATTGATAACGAAGGCGCAGCCTTGTTGGGCTTTAACATGGGTGGCCTCGAAGTTGGTATCCTACTCGAAGCGCTCGAAGCCAAAGGCGTTGTTCGCACCCTTGCCGAACCAAATCTGACGGCCCTTTCCGGCCAAGAGGCCAAGTTCCTTGCAGGCGGCGAATATCCGATCCCGGTGGCACAGCAAAACGACACAATCACCATTGAGTTCAAACCCTTTGGTGTTGAGTTGAACTTTATTCCGCGTGTCATGGACGGCGATTTGATCAACCTCGAGCTTGAGGCAGCGGTGTCGTCAATCGACAACACCAACGGGATCAACCTGTCGGACATTACCATTGCGGCCTTTAAGCGCCGCGAGACACAGACAACCGTTGAGCTGCGCGATGGTGAAAGCTTTGCCATTGCTGGGTTGCTCATGGATGACTTTACCGACCTCAACGGTCAGGTGCCGTGGTTGGGTGATGTGCCCGTACTGGGGGCGCTGTTCCGCAGTGCAGAATACCAGCGCGAACAATCCGAATTGGTCATTATTGTAACACCGCACTTGGTCACCCCAACCCGTGGCGAGGCCTTGGCCCTGCCAACGGATCGGGTGATGCCACCAACCGAGAGCGATCTGTTCTTGCGCGGTCGTGTGGTCGGAACCCCGAAAACTGGCGCAGCCGGAGAGGTGGCGAAACAAGATTTCACCGGCTCTTACGGCTATGTGATGGATTAAGCGGAGGCTTGGACAGATGATCAGGACCACCATAACCGGCATCGCCATCAGCTTCGCTTTGGCAGGCTGCGGATCCGAACCGGTCGCAGGGGCATTCCACCGAGAAGCGGGGTCGCTCATCGATACCGGGCATTTCGGCAATGCCACGATGAACAACACCCAAATTCAGAACGGCGAAAAACAATACGTCTATGACCTGTCACAGCGTTTTGCGTCTGAGGTTATGACAACCGTGAACTTTGCCTTCAACAGTTCGCAACTGGACGCCGGGGCGATTGACACCCTACGTGAACAGGCGCGCTGGATCCGCCAATTCCCTGAAGTCCGCTTTAAGGTTTATGGCCACACCGACAAGGTTGGTGGCGACGGGTTTAACAAAAGCCTCGGCATGAATCGTGCGCGGGCGGTGGTAAATTACCTTGTTTCCCAGGGGATTGACCGCAACCGCCTCGAAGCCGTTGTGAGCTTTGGCGAAAGCCAGCCGTTGATTGTGACCGAAGGTCGTGAACGCCGCAACCGCCGCACAGTGACCGAAGTTTCCGGATTTGTTGGACGCCATCCTACTGTTATGGATGGGAAATACGCCGAGGTCGTGTTCCGCGAATACGTGCGCTCTGCTGAACCGACAACCGGCCTTACTGGTCTGTCCGGGTCTGACATCGCCGTTGACCAAGGCGCGGCTGGCGCCGGCGGTTAACACTGGAAGACATGTCTTGAAAGGGCGCCCTTTGGGGCGCCTTTTTGTTTTCACCGTCCAGAAATACCGTACAATTTCGGCTTTTTGGCCCAAATGTTGCCGCCTTTCCCCGTCAATTTCCTTTCCAAAGGATCAAAGCGCCGCAGTGAGTCGGTGCATCGGGTCCGGAAATCGGGTGGCAGATGAGCAGTATCACGCCCCACTCCGAACCGGCTCGTAGGAAAGGACGTGAGGCTATGACGAGTTCGACACCAAACCAGGCGGATCCATCGCCCATCGTGGCATGCACCATCAGCCGCGATGTGCAGAACTTCGATCTTCTGATCGAAGACATGGAAACCATTTTAGGTGAAAGCTGGGGTGACCTCGGCTTTGACGAAGCCCTCGCCTTTCTCAATCAAAAAGAAGCCGAGGGGCTAGAGTTTGTCGCCATGGCAATTGACGCCATCGACGAACCCGATCTTGCCCTTTTGGGTGGGATTATTTCCGGTGCCAAAGACCGTGGTATCAAAGTGGTCCTAATTGCAGAAGATGTGACGCCTGCCTCGCTTCACCAATTGCTCCGCCAAGGTGCCGATGAATTTGTCCCCTATCCTTTGCCCGAAGGTGAACTTGCTGCTGCGGTTGAACGCATGCGCAATCCCCCTGCCCCAGTGGCCCAAGCCAACGCGGCTCCGGGCAACGATGGAGTCAAGCTAAGCGGTGGTGGTGACGGAGTTCTGATTGCGGTGCAAGGGCTTGCTGGTGGGGTTGGTACCACAACCATGGCCGTGAACCTTGCCTATGAGCTGGCGACATGTCGTGCCGAAAACGCCCCCAAGGTTTGCCTCATCGACTTTGGTCTGCAGTTTGGCACTGTCGCAACCTATCTTGACCTTCCACGTCGCGAGGCGGTTTTGGAAATGTTGTCCGACATCGAAACGATGGATGGTGACAGCTTTGGCCAGGCCTTGGTCAGCTATGAAGACAAGTTGCAGGTTTTCACCTCGCCTTCCGATATTCTGCCCTTGGACATGATTGGCCCAAGCGAAGTCCAGGCCATTTTGGACGTTGCGCGCGATCACTTTGACTATGTCATCGTCGATATGCCGTCGACCATCGTGCAATGGACCGAAACCGTTTTGACCGAAGCGCAGGTTTACTTCGCCATGGTGAGCCTCGATATGCGCTCGGCCCAGAACACGATGCGTCTGAAACGAGCCTTGCAGGCCGAAGATCTGCCCTATGACAAGCTGCGCTATGTTCTCAACCACGCCCCTAAATTCACCGATTTGCAGGGCAAAGGTCGGGTCAAGCGTATGGCGGATGGCCTTGGCATTACGTTGGATCTGCAATTGCCCGATGGTGGCAAACCTGTGGCTCAAGCCTGTGACCACGGACTGCCATTGGCAAACCACGTTCCTAAAAACCCGCTTCGCAAAGAATTTGTAAAACTGGCAGCTCAGCTTGATGCGATCGGAAATTCCGACGCCGAAGCCGCTTGAAAACGAGGAAAATAGATGTTTTCGCGCTATAAAAAGACCCAAGTTGCAGAAGCGGCCCCGGTAGAAACCAAGTCACCTGAACCTGTTGCGGCCCCTGCAGCGGAAACCCAAGCGGACAAGCCAAGCGCACGCCGTGTGGTTCAATCCGGTACTCCGGCGCGGGCAGCCCCTGCGGACAAGGAAAAGAAACGCAAAGAACGCCTTGCCGACATCAAGTTGGAAATGCACCGCGCTCTTTTGGAAAACTTGAACCTTGCCGCCCTTGATGGCGCAAGCGAAGCCGAGTTGCGTGAAGAAATCAACGACATCACGTCTGAAGTTCTCCAGGAAAAAGGCATCGTTTTGAACCGTGACGAACGGCGCGCGATGATCAATGACCTGTATGACGAAGTTAAAGGCCTTGGCCCGCTCGAGCCCTTGCTCAAAGATGAGAGCATTTCAGATATTCTGGTTAACGGCCCGCAGCAAATCTTTATCGAACAGAACGGCAAATTAAGCCTGTCTGATGTGACGTTCAAAGATGAAAAGCACCTAATGCGGATCATCGACAAGATCGTCTCGGCGGTGGGTCGTCGTGTTGATGAATCCAACCCCTATGTTGACGCCCGTTTGCAAGATGGCTCGCGTTTCAACGCGATGGTTCCCCCTGTTGCGATTGATGGCTCGCTCGTTTCCATTCGTAAGTTCAAAAAGGACAAGCTGGGCATTGATGACCTGGTGAACTTTGGGGCCTTTACCGAAGAAATGGCCGTTTACCTTCAGGCCGCCGTTGCGACGCGCCTCAATATCATCGTTTCCGGTGGTACAGGTTCTGGTAAAACAACCACGCTGAATGCGCTTTCGTCGTTTATCGACAATGCCGAACGTATCCTGACAATCGAGGATACAGCGGAACTTCAGTTGCAACAGGCCCATGTTGGCCGGATGGAAAGCCGCCCGCCAAACGTTGAAGGCAAAGGGGCTGTTACCCCGCGCGACTGTTTGAAAAACGCCCTTCGTATGCGCCCGGACCGTATCATCGTCGGGGAAACGCGTGGCGAAGAAGTTATCGACATGTTGCAGGCCATGAACACCGGCCACGATGGATCGATGACCACAATTCACGCCAACTCGGCGCGCGATGGCGTTGCCCGACTGGAGAACATGATCGCCATGGCCGGCATCGAGATGCCGCTCAAAGCGATGCGCGCGCAGATTTCATCGGCTGTGAACCTCATCGTTCAGGCCTCGCGCCTTCAAGACGGCTCGCGTCGGATGACTTCGATCACCGAGATCACCGGAATGGAAGGCGATGTGATTTCCATGCAGGAAATCTTTCGGTTCCAACGTGTTGGCCTAACACCCGATAACAAGATCCTCGGTCACTTCACCGCCACCGGTGTTCGGTCTGCGTTCTCTGAACGTTTCCGGATGTGGGGCTATGACGTGCCGTCCTCGATCTATGAACCTTTCCGAGCGGAGTAAGACCTATGCTCAGTGCAGCCCCTATCATCTATGGCATGATCTTCCTTGGCGTGCTGGTCATGGTCAACGGCATCTATCTGGTGGCGTTTGGCAAATCGATCAGCCTGTCCAACAAGGTCAACCGCCGCCTCGAAATGCTCGACAAGGGCGAACGACGCGAAGACGTTTTGGCCAAACTCCGCAAGGAGATGGACCAACACATGAAATCACGGTCTTTGCCGCTTTATTCGCTTTTGGCGGACAAAGCGCAAAAGGCTTCCATCGCCTTTACTCCACAACAGCTTATCATGGTGATGGCCGTTGCATCGGTTGGGGCCTTTCTGGGACTGACAGTCGGCACCGAGGCCTCTTTGCCCGTGCGTGTTGTCATGGGGCTCATGATGGGTGTTGGCGGGGTCTATATGTGGGTCAATCACAAGGCCAACAAGCGCCTTAGCATGATTGAAGAGCAGCTCCCCGATGCAGTTGAGCTTATGGTGCGATCCCTGCGCGTTGGTCACCCGTTTAGCTCGGCGATCACCATCGTATCCAAAGAAATCAAAGACCCTCTGGCCACCGAATTTGGCGTCATCGCAGACGAGGCGACCTATGGCCGCGACGTTGGCGAAGCCTTGAAACATATGGCCGAACGCCTCGACATGCAGGATTTGCGCTTTCTCGCCGTGGCCGTTGCCATTCAACAGCAAGCCGGTGGTAACTTGGCCGAAATTCTCGAAGGTCTGGCCAAGGTGATCCGGGCGCGCTTCCGCCTCTTCCGCCGTGTCAAAGCGATCACCGCCGAGGCGCAATGGTCGGGTAAGTTCCTGTCTGGTTTTCCGGTTGGTGCGTTGATCTTTATCCAGGTGGCCAAGCCCGATTACTACGACGACGTGCTCGACCACCCATGGTTTATCCCCGCCTGTTTTATTGTGGGTATCATGCTGACGCTGAACGTTTTTGTGATGCGCGCACTTGTGAACATCAAGGTTTAAGGGAGCCACGACATGTTTGAACAGATCAATACAATGATCACCGATCTGCTTGGCCCTGCTGGCCCGTTGATGGTGGTTGCTGGCCTCGCCTTTATCCTGATCCTTGCCACCATTCCGATGATGCTAAATGCAAAACCGGATCCGATGGACAAGCTCAAAAAGTCCGGTCAGGAACGCATGAACGCGGAATCCCGTGCCGTACTGCGCGAGAAGAGCAAAAACGACAAGCTGAACAAATACTCGCAGTTCCTTGAACCGCAGGATGAAAAAGAACTGTCCGACATTCGGATGAAGCTCTTGCAGGCCGGGTATCGCTCTAAAGACGCCGTGCAGATGTATTTCTTTGCACAGATGGCCCTTGGTGTTTTGCTTTTGGGTGTCGGGATCGTTTATTTCTTGATGTTTGTGAATGGCCCAGACGCCACGTTGCAGCAAAAGATGATGTATATCCTTGGCCCCGGTGCCATGGGGTATCTCGGGCCCAAATACTGGATCAACAAACGTGTCGAAAAACGCAAAGAAGAGATCCAGAGCGGTTTCCCAGATGCGCTTGATATGATGCTCGTTTGTGTGGATGCCGGTCAATCAATGGACCAATCCATCGTTCGCATCTCTAAAGAACTGCGCGCCTCCTACCCTGCTTTGGCCGATGAATTCGAAATCATCAGTCATGAAATGAAAGCTGGTAAGGACAAAACGCAAGTTCTGAACGACATGTCCGAACGTTGCGGCGTTCAAGATGTCAGCTCCTTTGTGACGGTTTTGAACCAAGCCCAAACCTTTGGTACATCAATTTCGGACGCCCTTCGGGTCTATGCCGGGGAAATGCGTGACAAAAGGGTCATGCGTGCCGAAGAAAAAGCAAACCAGTTGCCGACAAAGATGACGCTAACAACTATGATGCTGACAGTGCCTCCGCTGCTGATCATTCTGGTTGGCCCATCGGCGATCGGCATCACGGAAATGGGCAATATCGGACAATAATCATGCACTTGGCCCCTATTGGCGCCGCCCTATCAATTCTCGTTCTTTTGGCCGCCTGCGATCCGGGCGGCCAAAACGCGTCTCAGGACACCCCCTTTGCCCCGGCCCTTGACCCGCGCGGCGAGGCCGTTGACGGTTTGGTCGTTGGGCATCGGCTGATGGAGGCCGAGCAGTATGAGCTTGCCCTTGATGCCTATACCCGCGCCGCCGGTCAAAAAGGGCTGACCGGAGAGGTATTGGTGGCTTTGGGATCGGCAAACCTTGAGTTGGGCCGCTTAAACCAAGCGGAAAAACAGCTCCGCAGCGCCATCAAGAAAGAACCGGATTGGCCCGAGGCTTGGAATAACCTTGGTGTTTTACTGATCGAAACCGGTGAAACCGCCGAAGCGGTCGAAGTGTTGCGACGCGCCTTTGCCATGGATAATGGCGAAAGTGACGCAATCCGTGACAATTTGCGCTTGGCGATAGCAAAACAAGAAAATACCCTTTATGATGATGAGTTAGAACAAGATTACACGCTGGTGCGACGAGGGCGCGGACAATACACGATCCGCAGCGCAACAGCAGATGAGGCAGAGCAGTAAAAGGACGCAGGCACAATGCGCCACTTGACATTTGTATCTATCGCCGCGGCAGGCATTGTCGCGCTATCGGGCTGTGAAAAAGGCATCGATACCGAAGAAATGGATCGTAAGTTTCAGGGCGTTAACGTCGTGGATGAAACGAACCTGAATGAGGTCATGCTGACCGTCAGTGATCCAAACGAGGCGGTGAACTACTTCCAACGCGCCTCCGCGACTGATCCAGATCGGATTGACCTGACACGCGGCCTCGCCAAGTCTCTGATACGTGCAAAGCGTATCAACGAAGGTACGGTCGCCTGGGCCAAAGTGGTCGATCACGAAGACGCCACCAATGAGGACCGCGTTAATCTTGCCGATGCGCTGATCCGTGGCAACGATTGGGACAAGGCCGAAAAGGTGCTAACCGCCATTCCGCCGACCCATGAAACGTTTAAGCGCTATCGACTTGAGGCGATGATCGCCGATAGCAACAAGGATTGGGAGAAGGCAGACAGTTTCTATGAGATCGCCGTGGGCCTGACGACGAAACCGGCCTCGGTTCTCAATAACTGGGGCTATTCCAAACTGAGCCGTGGCGACTATGCCGCCGCCGAGCGTTTGTTCACCGATGCGATCCGCCAAGATACCACTCTGTTCACTGCCAAGAACAACCTCGTTTTGGCCCGTGGGGCGCAAGGCAAATATGTGCTGCCCGTCGTCCCCATGACGCAAGTTGAACGCGCCGAATTGCTACATTCCATGGGCTTGGCTGCAATCAAACGCGGTGATGTCGAAACCGGCAAGGGCCTATTGCGCAACGCAGTTGAAACCCATCCCCGCCATTTCGAAGCCGCCAAGACCGCGCTTGATGCGTTGGAAAACACCTAAGGCACCCCGAGGCTGACAATGCATATACCGGCGTTTCAGGCGGCTTTGTTCGCTGTCTTTGTGATCCCGATCTGGCTTTACACATTCTATGTGGACATGAAGCTCAAAAAGATCAGCAACTTGACCGTCTGGGCCTTGTTTGCAGTGTTTGTAGTGATCGGCTTTTTGACGATGCCAATCGGCGAATACCTATGGCGCTTTGCCCACTACGGCGTTGTTTTCGCCGTGGGATTTGCGTTTTGGATGCTGCGTCAGGTCGGGGCCGGTGATGTTAAATTCGCCGCTGTGGCCGCTTTGTTCATCCATCAAGGTGACCTGCGTTTGATGATGTTCATCGCCATAGCGGCGATGTTGGCGGCCACTGTGACAACTCTACTTGTGACCTTTTCACCACTGAAAAAGCTCGCCCCAAATTGGGCAACGTGGAAAATGCGCGATCCGAATAACCCGGATTCAGTTGGAGGTGGCAAACAGTTCACCCTTCCCATGGGAACTGGCCTTGGGCTGATGCTCTGCGCCTATCTCGTCCTTGGGATTTTCTACGGGCAATAGGCGTCCAAGGGGGCCATTGCGGCCCCTATTCTATAGCACCTTGCCAATCATCTTCCCCTAACCGGCCCATATCCTGACACAAACCTCGGGCATTCTGTTGCAAAGACCCCAAGTGGCAGGAATCGAGCGATGAATATGCAGACTGGCGCAGTGATGGCGCCCCCCTCCCCCAAGTCATTGGATGACGTCGGGCTGACCGTTGTGATGATGCGTGACATTCTGTTGAAAACGCAGTTCCGCAAGAACATCAACAAGGTGACCGATCTGGCCCGCGCCATTGCGCTGCCTGTGCCCATCACCCAGGAACTGATCGACTTGGCCCGCGGACAAGGGCTGATGGAAGCGATGGGGACCTTGGGTGCGGCTGGTGAAGTCAGCAGCGAAATGCCCTATCAGCTTACCGATCAGGGCAAGGCCCGCGCGCTCGACGCGCTTGCCCAGTCTGAGTATTTTGGCCCGATGCCGATCCCATTGGAAAGCTATCGCGAACAGATGAAGCGCCAGTCGATCCGGAACATTCAGATCACCCGTGATCAGCTTCTTGGCGCGATGGGCCACCTGATCCTTCCCGAAGACCTGATCGGCAACCTTGGCCCGGCTGTTGGCTCTGGCCGCTCAATCCTAATGTACGGCCCCCCCGGCAACGGCAAATCCTCGATCTCAAATGGTATTCGCGACGCGATGGGTGACAAGATTTATGTGCCCCGCGCCATTGAGTATTCGGGTCAGGTGATCACCGTGTATGACCCGATTGTGCACTCCAAGGCCACCGACGAAGTAGAAAACCCCAACGCCCTGCGCCGCCGGTCGCAATATGACCGCCGCTATGTCTATTGCCAGCGCCCCACGGTCATCACCGGGGGTGAACTGTCGCTCGACATGCTTGATCTTGTCTATAACCCGACGGCCCGCACCTATCAGGCCCCGCTTCAGCTCAAGTCCTCCGGCGGCATCTTTATCGTCGACGACCTTGGACGTCAGGCCGAACCGCCGCAAAAGCTCGTCAACCGTTGGATTGTTCCACTGGAAGAAAGCAAAGATATTCTGGCGCTACAATCGGGTGAGAAATTTGAGGTGCCTTTTGACACCCTCGTCATCTTCTCGACCAACTTCCACCCCAATGAAATCTTTGACCAAGCGGCCCTGCGCCGGATCTTCTTCAAAATCAAAATCGATGGTCCAAGTCAGGAAAACTTCTTGAAAATCTTTGCCTTGGTGGCACGCAAGAAAAAGATGCAGCTAGACGAAGCCAGTCTCGTGCATCTTCTCAAAAACAAATACCCGACGATCAACAACACCTTTGCCAACTACCAGCCGGTGTTCCTAATCGACCAAATGATCTCGGTCTGTGATTTTGAGGGCATCCCTTACAAGATGACGCCCGAACTTGTTGATCGGGCTTGGGCGAACATGTTCGTCAAGGATGAAAAGATCGTCAAATAAAGCCAATCCTCGCGCTTTTGAAACCCTCGGTCGCAGCGTCCTGCAACCGGGGGTTTTGTCGTTTTGGCATTGCGGTTCTCAGACTCCGGGAGGCGTGGCAAAAACCCTGAATTTTTCGTCGAAATTGGCTTGACGGCACCCCTGCCCTGCCTTAATCACCGCGCACGGTCCGGCGCGGTAGCTCAGTTGGTTAGAGCGATCGACTCATAATCGATAGGTCGGGAGTTCAAGTCTCCCCCACGCCACCACCGTCCCCAAACACACTGATACCCAAACAAAACTCGATTTTGGCTTTCGACGTTGCTTGTTTGAACGCTCGTTGCCATCGCCTTTGGCGCATCGGCAAAAGAAAACCCCGGCCACACGGACCGGGGTTTGGCATTCACACGATAGGACGGTCTTAGTCCTTTTCGTCTTCCTCGGCGTCATCATCCCCACCGGGGAGGTTAAAGAAGCTGTCAGCGTCCGAATAATCGGCATCGCTCTTCTCTTCTTCATCACGAGTGTCAGAGAGGCTAAAGCTTTCCAGCCCTTCCATCGACGACGGCAGACGTGGTTCTGTTTCCATCTCAAGGCTTTGCTCGGTCGAAACCAGTTTGCGGCGCTCATCGTCGCTCATCACCGTCCCGGTGGCTTTGGCGGCCTTGGCAACGGCGGCGTCCAGCTCGGTCTGACGGCACAGCCCAAGCGCAACCGGGTCAATCGGTTGCATGTTCTGGATGTTCCAGTGGGTGCGCTCACGGATCGATTGGATCGTCGGTTTGGTTGTGCCAACCAGTTTCGAAATCTGACCGTCGCTTAGCTCGGGGTGGAATTTCACCAACCAAAGGATTGCATTCGGACGATCCTGACGTTTGGACAGCGGGGTGTAACGCGGACCACGACGCTTTTCTTCGTCATGAGCGGCCGGGTTAAACTTGATCTTCATTTTATAAAGCGGGTCTTTTTCCGCCTGGTCGATCTGAACCTGCTCAAGCTGATTGTTGGCGACCGGGTCAAACCCTTTCACACCAACTGCGACATCGCCATCTGCGATGCCCTGAATTTCCAGCTCGTGAAAGCCGGTGAAATCCGCAACCTGCTTAAAGGTCAGCGTGGTGTTATCCACCAACCAAACCGCGGTCGCCTTGGGGTGCAGCAGCTTTGCCATATTGTAAACTCCTTGCGAATTTTGGACCCGAAATAGCTTTTTGCCCCGCCCGAGGCTTGGGCCTTGGGCGGCCCCGGAGGCCGGGGCGGGTTACCGTTGTAGGGAAACTTGGCCCGTATATAGTGCGCGATCTGCCTATATGGAAGAGAAAATGCGTTAACTGACGTACTGAGGGACGATCCCGGCTTAGCTTTCCCCGCAACAGAGCATGGACCTGCGCGCTTGGCTGTTCTACCACAAGACAGAACAACAACCGCCTCAGACACTTGCGGCAGTGGAGTAACGTTATGAAAAGTCTAAAAACCTGCCTTCTGGCGGTAGCTCTTGGGTTCTCTTTGGCCTCTGGGGCCATAGCCAAAGGTGATAAATCCGGCGAATTTGACTATTATGTTTTGGCCCTAAGCTGGTCCCCCAACTGGTGTGAAATCGAAGGCGATTCCAAACGCTCGGAACAGTGTGAAACCCGCCATGACTACGGTTGGGTGCTCCATGGTTTGTGGCCGCAATTCCATCGCGGCTGGCCAAGTTTCTGCCCGACGGTCGAACGCCACCCATCGCGGGGCATGACATCTGAAATGGTTGATATCATGGGCACATCTGGCCTCGCGTGGCATCAATGGAAAAAACACGGCACCTGTTCCGGCCTATCGGCCCGCGCCTATTACGATCTTTCACGCGACGCCTATGAAAGCGTGACGCGCCCCCAAATCTTTCGCAAACTCGACAAGAGCGTCAAACTGCCCGCCTCGGTCGTCGAAGAAGCGTTCTTGAAAGCCAATCCTGATTGGAGCGCCGACAACCTGACAATCACTTGCCGCGATGGCTTCATCTCGGAAGCGCGCCTTTGCTTGTCCAAGGACTTGCAACCGGTGCCCTGTGGTCGTGACGTGATTAAAGATTGCAAGCTCAAAGACGCTATGTTCGAGCCAGTACGCTGATCCTCAGGCATGAACACAACCGTACTGGCCTGGTTGGTCACCACAAACATCGCGGCGTTTGTCTGTTTCTATTTTGACAAACGCCGCGCCATCTCGGGCGGTTGGCGTATCCCTGAGAAGACGCTTTTAACGCTCGCTCTATTCGGGGGCAGCCTTGGGGCAAAACTTGCTCAACACCGGTTTCGGCATAAAACCCGCAAGCAACCTTTTGCTGCGATCTTGAACCTGATTGTGCTGGCCCACATGTGCTTTGCTATTGCGTGGACGCAACCGAACCTACGCGAACACATCAAACAAGTGCTGATCAGCCTCTAGCCGGTCACGCGGCAATGTCTTCGGACAAGGCCCGCAGCGCAGAAATATCCTCGATCCGAACATTGCGATATTCGCTGGAAACGCCCACTTGCTTGAGACGGCTAAAGGCGCGTGAAAGGCTTTCTGGTTTCATACCAAGCTTGCCGGCAAGGATGGTTTTCTCAAAAGGAAGCTCAAGTTCAACAACGCCCGACTCTTGGGTTTGAAGGCGCATCAAAAACTTTGTAAGCCTTTGGGTCCCCGTCTGAATCTTCAGCTGCTCAATTTGTTCCATCATGCCATTCATGTGGTAGGCAGACGCGTCCAAAACCGCGTCTTGAATGGCCGCTTTTGCATTTGAGCAACTACAAATCGATTTCAAATCCAGGTGTAGAATTGTGCAAGCACTCACCGCTTCGGCAGAGGCTTGCGACACGCCATGTTGTAAGGCAGCGACTTCATCAAAGCTCTCGCCAGCTTCCAAAGTTGCTAAAAGCGCCTCATCCCCTGCGGACGAGTTCCTGTAGAGCTTGATCCAACCATCCAACACCAATTTCAGTGTCCCGGCCTGCTCTCCCTGAAGGCAAATAGTGGCACCTCGGTCGTAGCTGCGCGGCTGCGCTTTGGCCAAAAGGCACTTGCGGACATTCGCCGGCAAGCGGCCAAACAATGGCCCATTTGCGAGGACCTGCGTCATCTGCGGTGTCATTAAATATGCCTCCCTTGGGTATCTTACCCCTACGTCAGGCAGGCCGCCGCACAAGTTGACATGGATCAACGTTTCCGAAAAGAATCGCAAACGGTCTTACCGCTAACACCACAAAAAACCATCAATTTCGCACAATGAAGACCGTCTTGCGCATCGTGCGCCTAGCAAGAGGGTAATTGTTAATACAGATAGGGAATGAACTTGGCTGTCTTCTCTGAATACGCTTTGAATTCAGCGCCATAGCGTTGCAAAAGATAGGTATCTAGTGCGGGGATGTGATAGAAAACGAACCCCACAGTCATGACCAACGGGATCACAAATGCGACCAAAGAATGGGTCAACATAGCCCAGCCGGAAAACATAACTGTGTCGCCAAAATAATTTATGTGCATGGAGTGCGAAAACAACCCAAGAGTGTATGCACGCCCTTTGGATGAGGAGTGTTTCTTCCATTTCCAACGCTGGAGTTCAGACCAAGTGTTGAGCCAAGACCCAACGAGAATCAATGTGACGGCAATAATATCCAGCCCGCCAAACGGGATGAGTTGCCCGGAAAATGCTCCACCACCCAAAAGGGTGAAACCTATTTCAAACACGGCCATGAAGGCAGACAGGCCTAGAACCTCTGACCACGCCACATTCCGTTTTAGCAATATAAACAATGTGATCAGATGCCGAGCAAAGTATAATGCCGCCACCAAGACCAGTATCTGGGCGCGCTTGGGATCACTCAACGTAACACCACCAAACGCAATCCAAGCGCAAACCATAACAATGGACCCGTGCAATAGGGCAAACCCAAGCTTGGGGCCGATTGACAACGCGTGATCACGCGACACACCACCAGATTGTGACATTTCAATTCTCCTTATACGGGTTTAGCAATCATCACCCACAGGGTGATCAGGCTCAAAATCAACGCCCCTGCCCCAATGGGCGCAGCGCGTTTAAACGTTTTGAAATAGGCAGGCGGAAGCTGACGTTCCGCCGTTTGTGCAGCTGTGTTCAACCGGGCTTCGAGCCGCGCGCCAACCGCAAAAGCCAGAACAAGCGCCGCTGTTAGACCAAGGCCAAGGACAATCCAAAATTCGGTCCAAGCGTAGCCACTCCAGACCGTCAATGCGGCCCCACTTAGCGGAAGCACAACAAAACTTGGCAACATGACACGGCGGTTTACCATGCCAACGGCATGAGTAAGGGTCGAGGCTTCGCTCGGGGTCGCCTTAACGGCCAAACCGTGCAGCAGCCCATTGATGATCGTTGCCCCGATCATCATCACCACCGCCAATAGGTGGACAAGCTTTAAGCCAATATAGAGTGACATCTTTTTAGTCCAATCGGTCGAAAACAATTGCCGTATGGACTTTCTTGTATCTGTCTGTCAATTCCTTTTTGGACCAGTTGGACGGAAAAGATGCCGAAGATTGTCGATCACGATGCTTACAAACAAGAATTGGCAGGCCGTGCCGCCGTTCTTTTTGCCGAACAGGGCTATTCCGGCCTTGGGATGCGCAAGATTGCCGAGGCGCTTGGACTGTCGAAAAGCGCGCTTTACCACTATTTTCCGTCGAAAAAGGAGCTGTTCCTTGCTTGCACGGCTGTCGCAACGGCCCCGCAAGACGCACCTCCGCTAACCGGGTCTCCGTGCGATCAGCTGATGGCCATGGCAACGGATATGCGCTCGGGGTTTGCCAGTGAAATGGCGCTTGTTTTCGACTTTATCCGCGGTATGTCCCCGACGGACATCGCCAAAGATCCGGCAATGAAACAGGCCATGTCAAACTACCAAACCACAATCCAAAACATCACCGGCCCCAAGGTCGCGGATGAAATCCTGACGCTGCTGATTGGCGCGCTCATGCTTGATCTGTTTAGTGGCGGCTCATGGCCAGAGGATGCCATACGCGCCCGTTTTGACCGTGTTTTGGCTCAGAATTCATAGCCAAACCGCGCGATATCTTCGGCACAAAGCCGCCCCAAAAGGTCGCGCAGTTCGTCATCGTAATACCGTCGGTAGTCGCCGCGCTCCGACTTGTTTTCATGCGGCATGTCCGGGCAAAACCCCAAATGCTCGACAAGTGGCTCGATATCTTGATCAAGATGTTCAAGCCGCAAAAACGCCCCCCGCTCAACCCCATCCACCGTGCGCATATAGCGCCCGTAGGGCCAAGCGATCAGCGTCGACATCGTCAATCTATGATGCAGGAAATCACCAAATTCCAACTGCTTAGCAATCTGAACAGCCGGGTGATCAAAACCTTGCCCCTGAAGCCAATGGTAATAGCTCACCACCCGATCCCACGGATTGCGCACAAGCGTGAAACAGAACATCGCGCCAATCGTGTCCACATCAAACGCCCCGTCGATATCGGTTAGGTTCGAGTGTTTCCAAACCCGCCCTTTGGCTTTGAGCGCTTCGGCACGAGCCCGGCGTTTACGGGCCTTTGGCGTGTCGCCAATCAAAATATCATCGCGATGCGCCCGCGCCTCAAGCGCCAACGCCATCGACGTGCCCCCGGTTTTGGGGATATGAACAAAGATGAACCGACGGCCGGGCGAAATAATCATGCCTTAGTCTAACCTCCTCTCGCGCGACACGGAATCCCCTTTTCACGCGCTGCCTGCCTGCGCATAGTGCCGCAACAAAACAGAGCGAGGAACATAATGGGCTGGATGCGTGACGAAACCGGGTTAGAGAAAAATGCCGCAAACTATGTGCCGCTGACGCCGCTATCCTTTTTGAAGCGCGCCGCCACGATTTGGCCCGATCACCTTGCCGTCGTTTACGGCCCGCATCGCAAGACCTATGCCGACTACATCACCCGTGTGACACGCCTGGCCTCGGGGTTGACCAAGCTTGGCGTCAAACCCGGCGATGTGGTCGCCGCGATCTTGCCCAATATCCCGGCCCAAGCCGAGGCACATTTTGGTGTGCCCGCTTGTGGCGCGGTTTTGAATGCGATTAACACCCGACTTGATGTCGATACGATCACCTACATCCTTGACCACGGTGAAGCCAAAGTGGTGCTGTGCGATCCGCAATTCTTGCCGGTTTTGGCCGAAGCGATCGAGCAAATGGCCACTACACCGCCGCAGATCATTGAGGTTGCCGACGACATCGCAGGGGTGCATGCCCATGGTCATTACATGGAATACGAGGAACTGTTGGCCTCTGGTGATCCTGGTTTTGACTGGATCATGCCCGAGGATGAATGGGAAAGCCTCGCGCTCAACTACACCTCTGGCACCACCGGGCGACCCAAGGGAGTGGTCTACCACCATCGCGGTGCCTATCTAAATGCCATGGGTCAGGTGCTAAGCTGGCGCATGACCTTGCACCCAATTTACCTGACGATTGTGCCGCTGTTTCACTGCAACGGCTGGTGTCACACATGGATGATGCCCGCCTTGGGCGGAACGGTTGTGTGCTGTCGCGATATCACCGCCAAGGCGATCTTTGACGCCATCGCCGACGAAGGGGTGACCCATTTTGGCGGCGCGCCGATTGTTTTGAACATGCTGGTCAATGAACCAGAGGCCCAACGCCCCGTCGATCATGTAGTCGAGGTCTTTACCGCCGGTGCGCCCCCTGCCCCGGCTACGCTCGCCAAGATCGAGCCGATGGGGTTCAACGTCACACAGGTTTATGGATTGACCGAAGTCTATGGCCCGGCGACCGAATGCACATGGAATACCCGTTGGGATGATCTTGAGGGTGATGAACGCGCCGCGATCAAAGCCCGGCAGGGTGTCGCAATGCCCTTTATCGAAGAGGTCCGGGTTACCGATGACGAGATGACCGACGTTGCCCGCGACAGCACCGCCAAGGGCGAAATTCTGTTTCGCGGCAATGGTGTTATGAAAGGGTATCTCAAAAACCAGCGTGCCACGGATGAGGCATTTTCCGGCGGCTACTTTCATTCTGGCGACATCGCGGTTCACCACCCCGATAGCTATGTGCAAATCGCCGACCGCGCCAAAGACATCATCATTTCAGGGGGGGAAAACATCTCTTCGGTCGAGGTCGAAGCCTGTTTGATGAATCACGAGGCGGTCTTGCTTTGTGCCGTTGTGGCGAAACCCGACGAAAAATGGGGGGAGGTTCCTTGCGCCTTTGTTGAGCTTAAAGACGGTCACGACTGTACAGAGGCTGAGATTATCAGCTTTGCCAAAGATCGGCTTGCTGGCTTCAAGACGCCCAAAGTTGTGGTTTTCCAAGAGCTTCCCAAAACCTCAACAGGCAAAATTCAGAAGTTTGAATTGCGCAGTTTTGCCAAAACCCTATGACAAAAAAAACGCCGGGTAGAGGTAAAACCTCTCCCGGCGTCGCGTCATATAAATAAAGCCTTACATGGCGTCTCACACAACACACTCACACATAGTGAACATGTTGATTTTTGGAGATTCTTTCAAGTTCATTTTTCTTCATCTTTGGTGAAGTCGCGATTGCGCAAAACGAGATCTTGTTTCTTCAACCCGCCCAATTTAACGCTGGCAGATTTCCAAATATCGGCATTCGCGCGAACCGAAATGCCAAATAGCTCGGCACCGTCTTTGACTTTGCCACCATGTGCCAAAAGTCGTACCAAAAGCTTTTCCCGCTCATTCAGATTCGAATGTTCCCAATCCGGGGCAGCCTTCACAACATCTTGTTTTCTCATAATAAACAAAATTCGATAGCCATTGCTTTCACCGGACAAATGCTCCAGACGAACATCTTTCGCGACGAACGGTTGCCATTTCTCGGCCTCATCTGAGGCCGAAAACCCTGCCAATGACGTCAATTCTTTTGGCAAATAGGGGGACCATTGTTGTGGAAGCGCAAGCGTCTCTCCGGGAATTGCCTGCAAAACTCCCGCCTCTGTTAGATGTGTTGCCGCCGCATTCAGTGTCGACACCACATGTTTAAGGTCCACCACGATACATGGATCCGACATGTGCTCAACAATCGAGGGGATCGGCCAATAGTCTGATCTGGCGATAAAAACATCCCGGCCCGCCGTCCAAACTTCTTTCAAGTCGGACAAAACCTCAGACAGCCGTTGAATAATCTGGTCGCTGTTGCGGGCTTGTTCTGCGTCCAAATACAGATTTAATGCCGTCCACCCGGTGTCATCCTGATCGACCACCGCAACGATGCTATCCACCAGTCCTTGTGGCTCAAGCCACCCCCAAAACATGGTCTCTTGAAGCTTTTTCAAAGGCAGAAAACGGCTGAGCTCATAGGGTGTAAATGGAAAGTTTTGCGCCTCGATTTGGTTCCAGGGATCGGTTGACGCAAATTGGGTCAGAAAGGTCTCAACTTCTTGGCGAGAAAACCCATAAATGAGCGGGCTCTGCCACTCGTTTTGGAGCGTTGTCGGAATCACAATTTGCGCGCCTCTCAGGGTGCGTCGAGAGATCAATGCTTTGGAAGCTCCGCAATATTCACATAAAGAATGCAAAGCCGCATCCCAGCACTTTGGGTCCAAAACCGTCCGCGAAAGTGCTGTGACCAATTCCGCTGCCAACGCGTCTTTCATGCAATCTGCCCTACATAAGTATAGCCTATCGTTAACAAATAATGACAGGTTAGGAAAAGAGAATAAAAGACGCAGGGACATCTTGGCGTCTTGCAAAAACTTGTGATCGATCTGGTTAGATTTACCACCCCGGCTTAGGCTAAATAGCCAAGACGGGGTGGCATTGAGGCGCACATTATACTCGCGGGAACAAACACATACTCAGCCGCCAAAACCCTTGCCCAACACCAATACTGGGCTCGCCCCAATTCTATCAAAGCGGGCCGCAACACAGCCCGCCAATTCCATGTCAATTCTTGGCGACAATTCTCATTTCTATCGCCTCACCCTCGGGATCAAATTCGCCGAAGTCGCCACCAACATGAGGATAAGTAACGATTTCATTGAGTTTCGTAGCACCAATTGCATTGAGTTGATTCAATTGATCCGTGTCCCAACTCGGGTCAGGAGTGGTCGGCGGAGAGCTATTCGCCTCATCGCCGCGAATGACGCGTAAAACCGGTTTATCCAACAGAGCCTTTGCACCTACAACTTTTAGCTTCTCGCTCATGTTCCCACTCCTTCAAATTCTCTAGTCTCAGCCCGTCAGCGCGCACGCTGACGGCCCAACCGCCGCACAGTTTCCGTGCCGACAGGCAAATCGTCACATACCGGTTGATACCCGTAACGATCCGAATACGAATGCCGACGGACAGTGCCATCTGGCTTTTGGCTCTCAATAACCCGGAACCCACACACAAGTTCATTGGTGACCCTGTAGGCGTTTCCGCGCTCAAGCCACCCGCCGTAAAACGCGGTGCCCGAGGCATCGCGCATCACAATTTCAACAAAGCCGGATTGCTGCATCTCAAACATGAGATCCATGGCCGAAGCGTCTATCAAAGACGGATGCCCGGCGCGCAACCACTGCGATGACACCTTTGCACCGATCAAGCTACTGACCGGGTACTCGAACTCGGACATGATAACGCTGAGTACCGATGAAACATCTTCGTCTTTCTCAAAATCACGTATATCCGCGCCGTACTGCGCGTAGAGTCTGAGAAAGCTAAAGCTTCCCGGCATAATCCAATTCCCCGTCTCGGTGCCTGTCTATCGCGGCTTGCGAAAACCTTAACAGGCGCGGGTCATGAGATGGTCAATCCTGGGTCAATCCCCGGTCAAAAACCTTGAAAATTTCAAAAAGTTTCACCTGTTTTCACCACCGCCTTGGGCCGTCTCGGCAATTGCCCAAGGCAGTGGGTACAGTTTTCTAGTTTTCTTGGCGCAACACTTCTCGTGCCGCTCCACTTGGCACCCGACCCGCTCCGGCACGTGCCGGGTCAAGCTCCGCGCCGCGAGTGGCCAAGCTCACCGCATAAGTACGCAAGTCCGGCTTGGATGATGCTCCGGATGCTTCGGCAAGGCCGTCCAAAATCGCATCGGCAAGTTTGCGAGACAGGTTCGCTGTGGCCGCACTGGTTCCGTTGGCAAGGCGCACCGTTCCTGACCCCGTTCCGGCCGCCAGCATGGATCGCCGCGCGTCAGATAGCTCAACCTCCAACGCGACCAACGGCCCAATGGGCTCATCGCCGGGCACATCCGCTCCGGCCCCTGCGGACGAATAGGCCGCCATAGCGTCCGACGAGGGCCCTCGCGCGGCCGCGGCAACCAAGGCCCCTGCGGCGCAGGCATTGCTGCTCATTGTATTGCGCCGCTTGATTGGATTTCCGGCGATGGACAATGCCTCATCCAAACGCCCGTTCTCCAGACGTCGCTGATGGCTTGGGTGATCCAGATAGGCTTGCCGGCCTCGCGCCGGGAACCCGGCCAAACTGTCCCCGCGTTCAACCCAAAGCATCACCCGTTCCTCCCTGGAAAGCGCCGCTCCCTGTTTGGGGCCAAACACCAAACGCCAACGCCCCGCAGGCGCGACAAGCGCGGTCGGATCGTCACTCGCAGTTGGACGAATGGCCAGCGTGACCCGTGTCCGCGCTTTGCCTGACATTCCAACAGGAAGCGCATAATCGGGCAAATCTCGCTGAACATAAATCCTTGCAATTGCAGCACTTGGGTCTGCCATATCCTGCAACTCACCATCTTGGGAAAGAGGCGCGGGAGGTGGTTCATAGCCAATCGTGGTTGGTGGAACGACGTCAAACTCAAACGGCAAGTCAGGGCAATCACCCTCTAGCCAGAATTGGACAAAACTGGCGGTTTTGTCATCTGGTTGCAGGCACAAATACAGCTCTTGCCTTTGGACAATGTCGTCCGATGTCAGCTCGGCATGACAATCCGCTTGAAATGAATTTCCGGCCGACACGGTGACCGCTGCAAACTCATTGCGGTCTAGGCGAAGCTGAAAATCCGCGTCCAAAAGCCCCTGCCCGTCATGGCGGCCGCTATGATCACCAAAGCTGTAGTTCAGCAAAACCTCATGGGGCACATTTGCATAAAGCTGCCGCGCCGCGTGCCAGACCCAATTCATCGCAGATTTCACATAGATTTCATGCATGAAACCGTTGGTTTGCGCGACCAATTGCGGAGGGAGTTCGACCGCTAAAATCCGGTGACGCGTGGCTTTGGGATCATCGATATCGCGCCCGGCCGCGATATCGAGCATCATGCCACCATGACAATAGGATTGCGCCAAGGGCCTATTTCCGGCCCGCCACGACGCACCTGCTGGATTGGCAATTTCGGAATAAACGGCTGCCTCGCTGTCTAAATCCCCGCCAATTCGGCCCAGAAAGGCATCAATCTCTGCTCCGGCAATTTGCCGACCAATCACCACCTCGCTGGCCGACGCCCCCTCGATGCCGCGCCCTTGCAACCAAACCGCATCCAACCGGCTATGGGCACGCCCATGGCGAAACCGGGCATGGGCAAAGGGGATCGCGTGATCGATGATCGCCGTCACCACCAAGGGGTCGCCATCTGTCTGCGCCCCGTTGGTTTGTTCACGTTCTCCTAAGGTACGGGGTTGGAGCCCGAAGGATGTCGCGGTTTGAGCCGCCGCAACCCCTTGGGCGGTTTCCCCCAACCGGCTGCCGGAAATAGCCGACGTGTCATCCCCACCGAGATGGGCTTGCAAAGCGGCTGGCAACTCAAAGCTAGGGCAATCGACCTTCTCAAAAACGATGAGCTCATTGGGGCCCGTCTCGTAGCCATCCTTGCCAGCGTTTTGATCCGCATATAGCCAATGCGCCAAATCGTGATCGGTTACCTTGTAGCCAGATTGCGTTGCGAAAAAGCTGTGCATATCCGCAGCTGTCTTTGCGCCACTCACCCCCGGCTGCGTGTAGATGATCCTAGGCCGCCAGCCAGTTGACCCGCGCTCCTCTTGTGTCTGGGCCAACCAATCCCCCATCGGATCGGCCTGCGTCGATGGCAAGGATGTCCATGTCAGGGTCATACCCCGGCCCCCGATTGGTTCGGTGTGGCAATCGCCCATTCCCCGGCCGCTTTGTTCCAGAGCCAGCCCAAGGACGCGCAGCTAGGAACGCCAAACTCAGGATCAGGGCGCACGTAAGCTCCCTCTTGCCCCCCATCCGGGCCTGCGGATTGAGTGTTAAAGTTGGCCAAGCTGAAATCCGGTGTTTCGCCCCCCGTTGATGGGTCCCATGGGCTTTCGAAATTCAGACCGCGCATGGTCGCGCCGCCGGTGGCACGCCCGACCATATATTGCCCCAATGCCGTCCCAAGGCTGGCTCCGGCAAAGGTATCAATCGGATAATGCACCCCGGCCACGGTCCGGTTGACACCAACACGGGCGGCCTGCATCTGCATTTGACCGCGCCGTGACACACGTCCGCTTAGCCCTTGGGCGGCATCCATATGGTCAACGATCCCCGCCAGCACTTCGGACATGGCAAAGGCTTCGGTCGCATGGCCGCTAGGAAAGGCGCTATGTGCCGGTGTGGTGATCATCGGCTGCATCTGCGACGAAAGCTCAAACGGACGGCGCACATTCATCACCGCCTTGAACCGCTTTTCTATTTCAATCACCGCCCCCACGGCGACGAACAAAAACTCGATGGTCCATTTGTGACGCTGAGGGTGAAGCGAAATCGTCTGGCCAATGACCGACATGATTTCCCCCACCTGCGCATAGATTTCTGACGCACGATCAAGGCGCAAATCGGCGTAGGCTGCGATATAGTCGAGTTGCTTGTGAAACTCACCCATATGCGGGCGTTTTATCCCTGCAATTAAACCACCAGTTGCACGATCTGAAACGGAAAGCGTTTCTGTGCCCAAAGCAAATTCGATTTCAGAAAACAATTCGGACTGGATTGTCGAAATGCGCACCCCAGTTTCCATAAAGGCCATATGGTCCAAAGAATTGAATGGTAAGTGCTCGGGAACAATTGCGGGGGGCTCATAATGACCAACAATTCCGTCGCGCGCACCGATCAATGACCCGGATGCCGCCGCGGGAACCGCTTCTGTTGTCAATGACTTACCCCCTCCACCGGAGCTGGCCATCGAGGCCATGCTTGCCATAGAAGCCATAGATGCCATGCTTGCCATTGAGGCCATGCTGGCCATTGCGTATGAATTCGTTCCCATTGATCAAATCTCCCTTTTTTCCCAAGCCAAACCGACCCCGTTATTATGTTTTAAGCCGATCCAGATAAAAGGATCGGGCCGGAATAGGGTTTGGGTCAACCAGTGACGCGCGTTCCAATGCGGTTTTGACCGATTTTTGACGGGCGCTAGGCAGAGCAGCATTCCTTTGCTAGGGTAAGTTTAGAAACGGTTTAATGGTTTGAAACGACCCATGCGCACCCCACAGGCACCCATGGCAAAAGCGCAATTGTTTGGCTCCTTTGAGGTCCGGGCAATGGATGGGCGTGACCTCACTCCGCGCAAAAGCGCCAAAGCGCAGGGCTTGTTAAGTCTGCTTCTATTGGCTCCGAATATGTCGCGGTCCAAAGAATACCTGATCGACAAACTGTGGAGCGACCGACAACCGGTTCAAGGCGGGCGCAGCCTCAAAAACGAAATCTACACGATCCGCCGCCATTTTGGCGATCTGCGCGATTTAATCCGTACGGAACACAACACCGTAAGCCTCAAACCCGGTGCCTTTTTGCGCGACTTCGATGCGCCGGACTTTCGCCCTCCAGATGGGTCAACTTTGCTGGAAAGCAGCGCAATCCGCGATCCCGAGTTTGTCGATTGGCTTGAAACAGAACGACGTGCTGCGACCAAGCTAAGCGAACGCAAGCCGGCCCCAATTTTGGTTATCGAGGCGCCGCGCGACTCGGCGCAATTTCACAATGATGCGGTGACCAACGCCTTTGGCCAGACTCTTGCCGATTGGTGTGCCATTCGGATTGTCACCGCCGATAACGACGACCCAGACTTCAACATCGAAGAGGAGACATCCTCGGGGTTTTGGCTGCGTAGCTCGGCCGCCAATGGGGCGTCTCAGGTGGCGACAAACCTGCGCATGTCGCGCAGCTCAGACAAACGGCTTTTGTGGAACAGAAGCGAATTGCTCCCGGTAGATCCAACCGATCTATTGCAAACGCCTCAAATGCACCGGCTGGTCAACACCAGCGTCGATCGAACGGTTTTCAATCCCAGCTCACCGGATCGCAACTCGTCCGAATTGCGGTATTTGGAACGCGGCACATTGGGCGCGATCCGATTGATTTTCCGCAACCAGAACACCGATTTGGAACTTGCGCGTCATCAATTGGCTGTCAACCACGAAGCACAACCAAGCGGGATTTTCCTAGCTTGGTCGGCCTACATCCTCGCATTCTTCAAAGGCGAGCGCATGGTCGCCCAAGAGGCGTTGCGCGATGAAGCCGAGGATTTGGCGCGCCGCGCCTTGGAACTTGATCCCTACAATTCTATGGTTTTGGCCCTAACCTCCTACATTTACACCTATCTTTTAGATGATCCATCCTATGGGTTGGAGCTATCGGCGCGGGCGATCGAAGCAAATCGCTCCAACCCACTGGCTTGGAGTTTTCGCTCGGCCGCGCTCTATACGCTCGGCCAATTGCCCGAAGCCATGAACGCCGCAAATTTCGCGCGCAGCATTTCCGGCGATGGCCCCTATCGCTATGCCGTTGAAACGTTCTATTGCATCGCTGCGGCCAAATCCCACCGCATTGACGACGCCATCCGCGCCGGTGAGGCCTCTTTCAGGCTCAAGCCGGATTTCCGCGCCCCACTCCGTTACCTAACGCTGCTTTATGCCTACAAAGGTGAGACCCAAAAGCTTGACCGCCTTGTGACCCATATGCGCAAGGACGAACCCGACTATTCGTTAACCAAGTTGATCCACAACAACAATTATCCCTCTGAAATTCTGCGCAGCACCCGTGTCGCCAATGAATTGATTGCCGCCGACGGCAATTGAGCTAACATTTCAAGCCTGAAACCTATGCGTTTTCATGTCGTTCGCTATGTCGACCTGCGTTGGGTCGGCGCGTGCAGACCGGCAAACTGCGTTCTATAGGTTTTTACTTCCAAGGAGAATCATGCCACCCTGACGTGGCAATCAAAAGATAGGGTAAACGCGATGAAAACGCTGGTATTTGCGGCAGTTTTGGCAGGGGTTTCAGGATTAGGCACGGCTCCGGTCTTGGCTCAGGATACTGCCCGCCCGGCCAAGGTCTTTACGGTCGAGCAAAAGGACATTGCGCTTCGCCGTCAGTACTCTGGTGTTGTCTATCCATCTCAAGAGGTTGAGCTGTCGTTTCGCGTGTCTGGACGGGTGATTGAGTTGCCTGTGCGTGGCGCAACACAGGTCGCCGAAGGTGACATGATTGCCCGCCTTGATCCCCGGGATTTTGAGGCCAATATCTCTCAACTTGAAAGCCAAGTTGATCAAGCGAGCGCCCAGTTGCAAGCCCTGCGCACAGGTGCCCGTGACGAAGAAATTGCCGCGCTTGAGGCCGCCGTAGCCGCCGCCCAGGCCCAAGTTGATCAGGCCCGCGACCAAGCCGAACGCACCCGGCAATTGGCCGAACGCGGCGTTGCCGCCAAGGCAAAGCTTGATCAGGACGAAGCCACCCTTCGCGTCGCCGAAGCCGATTTGCGCGCCCAGCAAGAACAGCTTTTGATTGGTCAATCCGGTGGTCGCACTGAGGATATCGAGGCCGCAGAAGCCGCTTTGCGCGGCCTAGAGGCTCAACTATCCACAGCACAAAGCAACCTAGAAGACGCGACGCTTACCGCCCCTTTCGCCGGCATCGTTGCCCGGCGCGATATTGATAACTTTACCAATGTGCAGGCCGGGCAAGACGTGGTTTTGCTTCAGGCCCTCTCGGTTATCAACCTCGCCTTTGATGTGCCCGGTGCCGATGTGATCGCGCTCTCTAATCACGGTGACCCAGTTTTAAGCGTTACCTTTGATAACCTGCCCGGCCCTGTTCTTGACGCCGATCTTGTTGAGTTTTCGACCCAAGCTGACGCAGCCACCCAAACATACCGGGCCCGCGTCGCCGTTGACGTTCCAGAAGGGTTGCTCATCCTTCCCGGCATGGTTGGCCAGATTGACGTGATCATCCAAGGCAGCAGCACCCTCGCCATTCAAGCCCCGATCACTTCTGTCGCTGCACTTCCAGATGGCTCCACCTTTGTGTGGGTGATGGACCCGGAAACCAAAACCGTGTCGAAACGGGATGTGACCCTTGGCCGGGTTAGCGGTGATATGGTTGCGATAAGCTCCGGTTTGGAAGATGGCGATATCATCGTCACCGCCGGACTGAACAAATTGCAGGACGGTATGCACATCCGCCCGATCACCAAGATTGGGGGCTAAGCATATGGATCTCGCACGTTTTGCGATTGAAAAACGCCTGATCTCGGCGATTTGCACGCTGTTGATTTTGGTAGCGGGCTACTTTGCCTATTCCAATTTGCCGCGATTTGAAGACCCGGAATTTATCATCCGTCAGGCTCAGATCATCACCCCCTACCCCGGTGCCAGCGCCGAAGAAGTGGCCGACGAGGTCACCGAAGTCATCGAAGATGCCCTGCAGCAATTGCAGGGTGTCAAAGAGGTTCGGTCGGTCTCATCGCCCGGTCTAAGCAACGTCACCGTTGAATTTACCATCCAATCCATTCCTGATTATCCGTCGCTTTATCAACGCTTTGCTCAAATGCGGGCTAAGATTGACGACGTTCAGGGCGACCTGCCCCCCAATGCGCTTGAAACGCAGGTCTATGATGATTTCGGCGATGTTTACGCGCTCTATTTTGCGATTTTGGGTGAGGGTTATACCATGCCTGACCTGCAAGCCTATGCCGAGGAGTTGCAACGCGAGTTGGTCACCGTCAAAGGCGTGTCCAAGGTGGAGTTGAACGGCATTCAGGACGAGGTGATTTACGTTGAATTCGCCCCGGCCCGTCTTGTCGAATTGGGGCTTTCCCCCAACGCCATCGGCCAAGTGCTCGAGGGGCAAAACCTTGTGGCCCCCGCCGGTTCAATCAAGGCCGGATCGCGGCGCATCACCATCCGCCCAGAGACCGCAATTGATTCCGTCGAGGCGATCAGCAATTTGGTTATTTCCAATGCTCAAACTGGGGCGTCTTTCCGCCTCAAAGACATCGCCAGCATCTCGCGCGGGCTTGTCGATCCGGCGCAAGCCTTGCTCTACCGTGATGGGCGCCCCGCTGTCGGGATCGGCATTTCCAACACCATTGGTGGCAACGTTGTGAAAATGGGCGAAGCCGTCAAGGCGCGCATGGATGCTCTGATTAAAGACCGCCCAATCGGCATCGAAGTCCTTGCTATCTCTGATCAATCTGACTCAGTCAAAACCTCGGTGAATGACTTTGTCATGAACGTTGTTGTGGCGCTCATCATCGTTGTTGGCACCCTGCTTTTGTTCATGGGGCTGCGCTCGGGCATCTTGATGGGCGGCATTTTGTTGGTCACCGTCGCTGGCACCCTGTTTGGTATGTACCTTTATGGGCTGGATATGCAGCGTATTTCGCTCGGCGCGCTGATCATTGCCTTGGGTATGTTGGTCGACAACGCCATTGTGGTGGTCGAAGGAACGTTGGTGCGGGTGCATCGCGGTGAAAATGCCCGCGAGGCGTCGATCGCCGTGGTCAATCAAACCAAATGGCCGCTCTTGGGTGGTACGGTTGTCGGATTTCTGGCCTTCTCGCCCATCGGGTTTTCACCCGACAACACCGGCGAGTATGCCGGAAGCCTGTTTTGGACCATCTCAATTGCCTTGCTGTTTTCATGGTTGGTCGCGATCTGGCTCACCCCCTATTTCTGTACCCTGCTGCTCAAACCCGATGAGACACCAAAAGAGGAAAAGGAAAACGCCATTTTGCGCTGGTATCGCGGGGTATTGGCCAAGGCGATCCAAGTTCGCTATGTGACGATAGCCATCGTTGTGGCCATGTTCGTATCGGCCTTGGCGAGCTTTAGCCTCGTGCCTCCGGGCTTCTTTCCGTCCTCGACACGAGCGCAATTTGTGATCGATTATACACTGCCCGAAGGCAGCGATATTTCGCAAACTCAAAGCGACCTGTTGGAAATCGACTCTTATGTTCAAGGACTTGAAGGCGTCACAAGCACCAATCTGATGGTTGGCAGCGGCCACACGCGTTTCATGCTGATCTATGAAAGTGCGGACAGCAATCCGGGCTATGGGCAAATCCTTGTCGATGTTGAAGATTTCAAACAAATCGACCCATTGCGAGGACCGTTGCAAGATTGGATTGACGATACCTATCCCGATGCCAATGCCAAGGTTTGGCGCTTTGTGCTTGGCCCCGGCGGTGGGTCTAAAATCGAAACCCGCTTCTTTGGTCCTGATGCCGAAATTCTGCGGGAATTGGCGGCCCAAGCCAAGGTTATCTTTGCGGATGCCGGTGCCGTGGCGATCAAGGATGATTGGCGCGAACAGGTGCAGGTCATGCGCCCGATCATCAACACCGAAAATGCCCGCCGCCTTGGACTAACCCAAGGGGAAATTTCCAGCGCGATCTATTCCCATTTCAACGGCACAAATATCGGCGTTTACCGCGAAAGCGATAAACTGGTGAATATCACCATGCGCCCGTTTGAAGCCGACCGGAACGACATCTCGATGCTAAACGAGGTGCAGATTTATAGCCAAGCCATCGGCGGCTACATTCCGATCAGTCAGGTTGTGGATGATTTCGAGCTGGTCTTTGAGGCCGGAAACCTGCGCAAGATTGACCGTCAATTGGCAATCACCGCACAGGCCGACAATGCCCCGGATGTTCTCTCGGGGGATCTCTTTGAACAGGTGCGCGGCCCGGTCGAGGCCATCCCCCTTCCGCCCGGCTATTCGATGGTTTGGAAAGGCGAGTTTGGAAACAGCACCGAAGCCAACGCCGGCCTCGCGTCGACCATGCCCTTGGGTTTTGGCGCGATGATCCTCGTGGTCTTGTTCCTGTTCAACGCCATTCGCCAGCCGTTGATCATCTGGCTCACGGTGCCTTTGGCGCTGATCGGGGTGATCTGGGGCCTTGCCGCAACGCAAACGCCACTCGAATTCATGGCCATCTTGGGCATCCTTTCTCTGACCGGAATGTTGATCAAAAATGCCATTGTTCTGATTGACGAAACCGACAGTCAAATCTCGGACGGAAAGGCACGAAAACAAGCGATCATCGACGCCTCGGTTAGCCGCGTGCGACCCGTGTCGCTTGGGGTTTTGACCACGGTGTTGGGGGTTGTCCCGCTAATCTGGGACCCGTTCTTTCAATCCCTTGCGGTTGTGATCATCTGCGGTCTTAGCTTTGCCACCGTCCTGACCTTGATTGTGGTGCCGACGCTCTATGCGGTGTTCTTCAAGGTCCGCAACGATGAGGTCGCGGCCAGTTAAGCCACCCAATCGACCGAAACAAAACGCCCCGCAGTCCAACCGGATCGCGGGGCGTTTATGTTACAAGCCGACAAAAAACTGGATCATAAACGCATTGGCCAAATCGACGAAAAACGCCGAGACCAGCGGCAAAATGATAAAGGCCAACGGGGCCGCGCCGTATCGTTTTGTGACCGACGACATGTTGGCTATTGCCGTAGGCGTTGCGCCCAAGGCGAAACCGGCAAACCCGGCGCTGAGCACCGCAGCCTGATAGTTGCGCCCGATCAAGGGGAACACCACCAACAAGATAAACGCGACGGTCATCACCACCTGCATCGCCAAAACGCCCGCAACTGGCCCGCCAAGCTCGGCCAAGGTCCAAAGCTGCATGCTCATCAACGACATGGCAAGGAACACCGACAGGCAGAAGTCAGACACAACCGCCAAGGCGCGGCTGCCCGCAGGCCATGTCAGGTTTGGCATCACATAGGGTACCGTGTTGGACATGATGATCCCAACCAAAAGGCAAGGCACAAAAAGCGGTAATTGCAGGCCGGCGTCTTTGATAAACTCATGCGCAATGAACCCGAAAAAGATCGCCACATGCACCCCCAACATCGCCCGCATCAACCCGATATGGGTGACCTCTTCGGGGGTATCGTCGTCCTCTTCGTCGAATTCCAGGCCAACAATCGGGTCCGCATCATCGCGACCATGTAGATCGTTTTTGTCGATCAACCGTTTGGCGATGGGTCCACCGATCAAGGCCGCCAGAACAAGACCCAAGGTCGCGGCGGCGATGCCCATCTCTTCGGCGGCTTCAAACCCGGTTAGCGTTTCGATCTGCGGCCCCCAAGCGATGGCCGTGCCATGCCCGCCAATCAACGAGGCCGAGCCAAGCAAAACCGACACGGGGCGCGGTAAATCAAACAGGGTCACGCCGATCAATCCGACAAGGTTTTGCAAGAACATAAACCCAATCGTCAGACCCAGCAGCAAAACCAACAACCGCCCGCCACGCATCAGATCGGCAAAGCGTGCATTCAATCCAATGGTGGCGAAAAACGCCACCAACAGATAATCACGCACCGCCAGATCAAAGACCAATTCACGCCCGGCAAAGGCGTAGATCGCCCAGCTGCCAAGAGCCACGGCGATGCCACCCGACACCGGTTCCGGGATGTTGAAATCACGTAAAAAAGCAACGCTTCGGGTTAGAAATGCCCCTAGGAAAAACACCACAATCCCAATGGTTACGGCGACAAACGCCGGAACTTCGATCACACCCATTTTGGTCTCCTACGCAGGTTGCACATAGAGTGCCACGCTTGGGATCGGGCCGCCACCCAAACGTAAAACCGGCGCCTGGGGTCAAGCGCCGGTTTTCAGTTTCTTGTTGCCTTTGGCTTAGCTTAGATCGAAACGATCCGCGTCCATAACCTTGGTCCAAGCGGCGACAAAATCAGATACGAATTTGCCTTGATTATCCGCCTGAGCATAAACCTCGGACAATGCCCGCAGTTGCGAATTTGAGCCAAACACAAGGTCAACCCGTGTCGCCGTCCAACGCAAGTCGCCCGCCGTGGATTTGCCTTCATAGACGCCTTCACCAGCATCGGACCAACTTGTGCCCATATCCAGAAGGTTGACGAAGAAGTCAGTGCTCAAGACACCAACCCGATCGGTCAGGACACCATGGGCGCTATTGCCATGATTGGCCCCCAGAACCCGCAGCCCACCGACCAAAACCGTCATTTCCGGCGCGGTCAGGGTCAAGAGCTGCGCCTTGTCGATCAACAGTTCTTCGGGGGAAATGCTATAGGCTTGGCGTTGGTAATTGCGGAACCCATCCGCAGCCGGTTCCAACATTGCAACGCTTTCCACATCGGTTTGCTCTTGGCTGGCATCACCGCGCCCAAGCGTCACCGGAACACTCACATCATGCCCTGCCGCTTTGGCGGCCTGTTCGACACCTGCCGCACCACCAATAACAATCAGATCAGCCATCGAGACCGGCTTGCCAAATCCGGCCTGCACGCCTTCCAAAACGCCCAAAACCCGCGCAAGTTCTTCTGGCTCATTGGCCTCCCAACGGTTCATCGGCTCAAGACGAACACGCGCGCCATTGGCCCCGCCGCGCATATCCGACCCACGATAAGTCGAAGCCGAGGCCCACGCGGTTTTGACCAAATCAGCGACCGATAGACCCGCCTCAAGAACTGCCGCCTTAAGTGCCGCAACATCCGCATCACTCAAATCCGTCTGTGACGCAGGTACCGGATCTTGCCAGATCAGCTCCTCGCTCGGTGCCTCTTTGCCAAGGTAACGCGCACGCGGCCCCATATCGCGATGGGTCAGCTTGAACCACGCGCGGGCAAAGGCATCGGCGAATTCTTCGGGATTCTCATGGAAACGGCGTGAAATCGGGCCATAAATTGGGTCCATTCGCATCGCCATATCGGCGGTGGTCATCATGGTCTTGACCTTCTGGCTGGCATCATGGGCTGCTGGGGCCATATGCTCCTCTGGAACGCCAACCGGCTCCCAAATCCACGCCCCCGCCGGGCTTTTGGTTAGGTTCCAGTCATAGCCAAACAGCAAGTCAAAGTAGCCGTTGTCCCATTGCGTCGGGTTTGCCGTCCACGCGCCTTCGATGCCGCTGGTGGTGGTGTCACCACCCTTGCCGCTGCCATGTGCATTACGCCAGCCAAGGCCCATTTCCTCAATCCCAGCGGCCTCTGGCTCGGGTCCAACAAGCGTCGGGTCACCGGCCCCATGCGCCTTGCCAAAGGTATGGCCACCGGCCACAAGCGCAACGGTTTCCTCGTCATTCATCGCCATGCGCGCAAATGTATCGCGGATATCGCGACCAGAGGCCAAGATGTCGGGCTGTCCGTCCGGCCCTTCGGGATTCACATAGATCAACCCCATCTGAACGGCGGCCAACGGATTATCAAGGTCACGCTCGCCGGAATAGCGCGAGTTTTCACCACCCGATTCCTCCAACCATTCGGTCTCGGCACCCCAATAGACGTCTTCTTCAGGTTCCCACACATCGGCACGCCCACCGGCAAAGCCAAAGGTCGTGCCACCCATACTTTCAATCGCGCAGTTACCCGCCAAAATCATCAAATCCGCCCAGGATATCGCATTGCCGTATTTCTGTTTGATCGGCCAAAGCAAGCGGCGCGCTTTGTCCAGATTGCCGTTGTCAGGCCATGAATTAAGCGGTGCAAACCGCTGTTGCCCTGTGCCGGCCCCACCGCGCCCATCGGCGGTCCGATAGGTCCCGGCACTGTGCCACGCCATGCGGATAAACAAGCCACCATAATGGCCATAATCGGCTGGCCACCAATCCTGACTATCGGTCATCAGCGCCACAAGATCGGCCTTGAGACCATCGAGATCAAGCGCCTTAAACGCTTCGGCATAGTCAAAATCCGCATCCATCGGATCGGACTTGTTGGTATTCTGGTTCAGGATGCGCAGGTTAAGCTGATTGGGCCACCAATCCTTGTTTGACCGCATGCTGGCATTGGTTGCACCATGGGCAATTGGGCATTTTCCGACGCTATTTCCGTCCATTTGATCTCTCCTTGGCAGGGGTATTCCTGTGGCTATGAGGTCAGCCTAGACCGGAAGTTCAATAAAAAGAAATTGCAATTTTACATCGGATCAATAATTAAAAACTATGAGTCATATCACCTTAAAGCAGCTTCGCTATTTTCAGGCCCTCGCCCATCACGGCCACTTTGGTCAGGCGGCCGCGGCTAGCGCCATTTCCCAACCCGCACTTTCCGTTCAAATCAAAGAGCTTGAGCATCGTCTTGGCGGTCCGTTGTTCGAACGGGAACCGCGCCGGGTGCATTTGACCCATTTGGGGGCCGAGCTGTTGGATCGTGCGCGCGACATCCTCAAATCGGTGGATGATCTCGAAAACCTCGCCCGCGCTGCCCAGACCCAATTGCAAGGGCGGTTGCGGATCGGGATCATCCCGACAATCGCGCCCTATTTGCTTCCGTCCATCCTAACCGATCTGACTGCGGCCTACCCACAGGCCGATATTCATATCCGCGAAACGATGACCCCAACCCTGATCCAAGAGCTTTCGGATGGGGTGATTGATACCGCCATTCTTGCCCTGCCGATCTCTGAACCTTGGCTATCTGAACATCCGCTTTTCGAGGAAAACTTTGTTCTGGTGCGCCCGATGGCCGAGGCTGGCAACCCTGTGCCTGACCCGTCTGATTTGCAAAAAATGCGGTTGTTGCTGCTCGAAGAGGGGCATTGTTTTCGCGATCAGGCCCTGTCTTTTTGCCATATCCCCGCCACCGCCCGCGCCAAAACGCTTGACGGGACCACGCTATCGACCTTGGTGCGGATGGTGGATGCCGGGTTTGGGGTCACGTTGATCCCGCAAATGGCAATCGCATCGGAAACGCAATCGGCCAATGTCTCGGTCGCCCATTTCCAAGACCCACAGCCGAGCCGCACAATCGGAATGGTCTGGCGGCAAAACAGCCCGCTCACCGCCCATTTTGAAGCGATGGCCGCCCTGATCAAAACCGCGACACAACCCTAGCCGCCCTTGCAATACCTACCCATTTGGGCAAGAAAACCGATAGTTTGACCAAATCTCTTGTCAAAACGGGTATCCAAATGGATCGTCGCATCAAAATCAGGCATATCCAAAGCTTTGTCGAAATTGCCCGTGAGGGCAGTTTGAAACGTGCGGCCGAAAAGCTTTACCTAACCCAACCGGCCATTTCCAAAACCCTCAAAGAGCTTGAGGACATTTTGGGCGCTCCGCTCATGCTACGCAATCGCTCAGGCGTCTCGCTCACCGATCAGGGCGAGGTGTTTTTGCATTTCGCACAGATGTCTTTGGCCAGTCTGCAACAAGGGCTTCAGGGGATTGAGCAGATCGGCAAAGACGCTAGCCAAAGAATCCGCGTCGGCAGCCTACCTAGCGTCGCGGCGTCGCTGATGCCTTCCGTCGTAGAAGAGTTCAGCAAGCTTGCGCCACGTGCCACGTTATCGATGGTGGATGGGCCGCATCACTATCTGGTTGACCGGTTGCGCCTTGGCGACCTTGACCTTGTCATCGGGCGTTTGGGGGCCCCGGATACGATGCAAGGCATTAGCTTTACGCAACTTTATACCGAACAGGTCGAATTTGTGGTACGCACCGGGCACCCGTTGGCCAAGGACCCGGATTTACAGCGCATCGGCGACTGGCAAGTGCTTTTCCCCCCTGCGGGATCGGCGATCCAGCCGCTGGTTGAACGGTTTTTAATTGCCAATGGTGTCGGTGATTTGCCCAACCGGATCGAAACCGTTTCGGGGGCCTTTGGCCGGGTCTACACCCGCAACACAGACGCGGTTTGGGTCATTTCCAGCGGCGTTGTGGCGCGCGAATTGGCTGACGGTATCCTTGTCAAATTGCCCTTTGATACCGGCCTGACACAGGGGCCAGTGGGGCTCATGGCGCGCCCTGAGACAACCGACACCCCCGTGACACAATTGTTCCGACTCGCCATACGCAACGTTTTGGAAAACCAACACATCATCCCCTAGGCGGAAAAGCTCTGCGAAGTTTCAGAGACATTGAAAACATTGGGGCCACCTCTTAGCTTCGCCTTAGGATCAAAGGAGCCACCTATGCCGTTCTTCTCCCCCCTCCCGCGTCGATATGGCCCAAGTATCGCTTTGGCGTCGCTACTCGCAGTCAGCGCATCCTTGGCAACGGCTCAAACGCCGCCGTCCGTGTCGGCTGACAATGGTCAGATCACGATATCTGGCTCCGAGTTACTGACCAATAGCTGTTGGAGCTCATCCGGCTTGAAAGCCGGGGCACCGGCCGGGCAAATTGTTCCGGAAAACGCCCAGGCGGTGCAGCTGACCCTGACCAACAACGGCGGCGATATATGCGCGATGGTGGTGACGCCGGCCGCTTATTCTCTCACGCTGAACAAAGATGAAAGCCGCCCCTTTGTGATTTTCTATCGCAGTATCATTGGCCGAAATGACGGCGTTACCAGCACCATTTTCTCCCCCACTGAACGCTAAGAGCCCTTGGTCACACGGCCTTTTCCTGTCACATAGCTGTGCCACAAAAGGCCGAACAACGCCCGAGGGGGCACAACCATGTCTGATTACACACGTTTTGCGGTCTATTATTTACCGCCTTTGGGGCCCTTGACCGAGTTTGGCGCGCAATGGTTGGGCTGGAATATCGACACCGGCTCCGCCGTCGCTCACTTCGACATCCCCGACCTCGACGTCTTTACGCAAACGCCGCGCAAATACGGCTTTCACGGCACTCTGAAGCCGCCCTTTCGCCTCGCCGATGGGATGACATTGGACGGGTTGCGCCATGCTGTTGCCACATTAGCCAAGACCCAACCAGCGGTGCAAATTGACGGACTCACCCCTATAAAACTTGGGCGTTTCTGGGCCTTGGCACCGGTTGGCGACACTGCCGATCTTGCCCATCTAGCCACACGAATTGTCCAGGATTTGGATGGGTTTCGCGCCCCGTCGACACCAGAAGACCTCGAACGGCGCAGAAAAGCCAACCTAACCCTCGAGCAAGTCGCCCATCTGCAAAAGTGGGGCTACCCCTATGTGCTCGACCAGTTCAAATTTCACCTGACCCTGACCGGGAAATTATCAAAACCGCAGTCACGCCTTGCCGAGGCGGCCTTGGCCGACACCTTGCCGTCACTGCCTCAGCCCTATCCGATCAACACGATTGCCTTGGTTGGCGAACGCAGCGATGGTCAGTTTGAAACCCTGCATCGCTACGATCTAACCGGCCAAAACAATGGCGCAAAAAGCTCAGTTTAACCGCCAAGTCATCGATTTTTTGGCAGCACTTGGTTTGGCATTACCCACGCTCAACTGCGTCGATGCATCGGGCTGCACCGCCATTAATCGCGCAAGCTCCGCCAAACTGTTCAAGAGCGCGCTGGTGTCATTGCCTTCACAGAGCAACAACGCGTTGGCGTGGCTCACACTTCTGCGCCCTTCACGACAAGCGGTCAAACTGCCCATCAACAAACGCTCGTCATCGCAAAGGTACTGCGAACAATTGGCGCAATCGGGATTGGTAAAGTGAAACCCGGATTTGCGGGCACGTCGCAAGGCGTCGATAACCCCAACGATGGCGTGGAAAACCTCGCCCGCGTCGCGATGGGCAAAACTCCCCCGCACCACGGTTAAACCCAGCGTCCATCCCTGACTTGCCGGGTTGGCAAAGGTCTGAAACACCAAACGCATCGCTTTGAGGACATCCCGATCGTCCCCATCCAGCCCGGCATCGCTTACGCGAATATAGGCTCGGCCCCGCCCTTGCGGTGATTTTCTGACGCTCATTTGTCGTCATCTCTAAATGTGAACATGTTTGCCCTTACCATCGTTTTCGGAAAGGCGGCGCGGCCCCGCATTTGCGCGATGCTCGCTTGCCACGCAGGCCTTTCCGAAAGCTCTTTGTTTCGAAATGGCTGGCGCGGGGCACTGGCTCTGTCAGATACATATCTGACAAAAACCATTAGGTATTGCAAGTCTGATTTTCACCTTAGCCGGAAATAGCAACCAGATGGTTGTCAAAGGCGAGTTCCGGGATCTGCCCCATGCGCCGTTCATCTAAAAACAGCTCTCCCTGCCCCGTCGTTGTGACCACATGGCCATCACGGGTTGAAACGCCGCAAACATCGGATTGAAGATGACTTGCCAGAGGCTCCAAACTATCCGCATCCAGCTCAACCACCACGCCACCGCGCGGCGATGTCACGGCAATACGCGTGCCACCTCTTACAAAACTGACACTTCCGACATAGGCGTGCATGTTGCGCCAGATCGCGTTTTCAGGTGCAATAACAGGACCCTGACCGGCGCTATACGTTCCAACTAACGGAGGCGTTGTGTGGATGTCACGTTGCCATTGCATCCCAAACGCCACCCGTCCATCCGCGCGCACATCCAAATGACGGATGGAATTGCGGCGCAAGGCGACCGGCGGCTCGGCAATATCCAAAACCGTTCCATCCAGTCCAATCAGGCTTAGATTTGGGCGCATTGTTGGAATGTTAAGCTTGGCCCGGCCACTATCGGGGTGGGTGTCGATGCCGCCATTGGCGACAATCAAAGCCTGTCCATCCGGCATAAGCGAAAGCTCATGCGGGCCAACCCCGCCCGAGTCAAATTCGCCAATACGGCGATAGCTGCGCTTGGTATCCCAAACGCCAATCACACCGCGTCCGGCCTCAAAATCGTTTTCCGTTGTGAACAACACCGACCCATCGGCGCTAAATGCCCCATGTCCGTAAAAATGCCGCCCCTCAGGGGCCTGCATTTGGGCGCTGATCTCTCCGCTTCGGCAATCAATCACCAGCGCATAGGTGCCGGGGCGTCGCGCAAATCCAACGGCTTCGGGCCGGGTAGGATGCGCCGCGGCGGCGTGCCCTCGGCTTGGCAAAGGCAAACGAAACAGCTCGCCCAAGTGATCCGACAGCCCGACCAAAACAAAATCACCCGACGAGGTTTTTGCGGCGGTCACAAACCCCGGCGACCCGACATCGGCCCAGCTTGGGGCCGGTAACAAACTGGCCGAGACCAGACCAGCCAAAAATCCACGCCGGTTGGTCATATCAATCCCCGTCGAGCGCGTTAAACCCGGTCCCCACCCCAAGGGCAGGCCCAAGTTCGGCCAACATCAAATCCCGAACTTCCGCGATTTGGATTTGCAAGATTTCAACGCGCAAGCGTCCTTGAATATCGCTCACACTCGCAAAAACCGGGTCGTTCAGCGCGTCGATCAAAACATGCACCTGATCATAGGCGGCCCCGATCCGTGTGCGCAGTGCTGGGTTCACCTGCGCCAAGATCATCGCCAATTCCTGTGTGCCCTCAACCGACATCTCGACCTGTCGCAAGGACCGTTCCGAGCGCCTCAGCTCGGACCGTTTCGGGCGTGGACGATCAAAGGTTCCCAAAGGGCGGCCAAGTCGCGTGTCGATGGTAAACTGCAACCCCGTTGTTGCCGCTTTGAACAATTCCTGAACGGATTCGGGCGGGGTATGATACACCCGCCCCGCGCCCGGATTGGTAAGCTCATCCCCGAAATCTTCCTGCCAATCCGCCGCGATAGCTTGGGCATTGGCGGCGATATCCGTGGCAACGGCGGCAATCACCGCGCACCGTCGCGCGCCCGTTCCGACATCCATAACCGGTTGGTCAAAAAGTAAAAACTCCATTGCATATAAACCGCGACCGGCGATTGAGACCTCGCGAATCGCCGCTTCGCTCAAATCGGCATCCGATTGCAACAGCCCGGTCAACACCTTGGGGGTTTTGCCACGCCCATCGGGCCAAAACGCCAGCGCAAAAGCCCGATCATCATGTTCGGTAGGTCCAAATCGCAGATGGCTGATCGCGGTCCAATCATCCATGGCCTGATGAAATCCGGCCTCTAACCCCGCCTGCGCAGTGGTGCAATCATCCTGTGCCGTCTCGGCCAACGCGGTGGCAGATTGGGCAAAGGCTTGGGTTCTCGGCAGGATATGTTCGCTCACCGATTGCGCGATCAAAGGCGTCACCACCTCTGGCCCCGGCCCATCCGCCCACACCGGGTGCGCCCCCAGAACAGCAGTCAAAACAAAAGGAAGGATGCGGTTCATCACAGGCTCTCCAGAAAAGCGATTAGCGCGGCGCGGTCCGGGCTAGGCATCTCGGCAAAAGCGTCGCGCGCGGCCTGACCTTCTCCGCCATGCCACAAGACAGCCTCTAACAGGCTCCGCGCCCGCCCGTCATGTAGAAAATAGCTATGTCCGCTGACTTGTTTGGTCAACCCGATCCCCCAAAGCGGCGGCGTGCGCCATTCGCGCCCATTGGCCACCGCTTCGGGTCGGTTATCCGCCAAACCGTCGCCCATGTCGTGCAAAAGCATATCCGTATAGGGCCAGATCAGCTGAAAACTCTGCTCGGGGCGATCCTCTAGGCGATGGGTGACAAATTTCGGGCGGTGACAGGCCGGGCACCCCGCCGCGTAAAACATCTCTTTGCCGCGCAACACCTGTGGGTCATTTACATTCCGCCGCGCCGGAACGGCGAGGTTGCGACTGTAAAACGTGACCAAATCCATGCCGGTCTGATCAACTTCAAACCCGTCCCTTTCCACATCCTCGCCATGCGGGGCATTGCGGCACTCGGATTGTGCGGCGGTGCAATCGCCGCTTTCGGCCGGAAACAGCGGCGTGGAAATTCCGATATCACCCGAAAACGCCGCCGCCGATTGTTCGTGAACCGTGGGCATCCCGGCCTTGAGGCCAAATCGCCCCAGCATTGGTTGATCAAACTCGCGCGACCACACCACATTAGGCCGCCCCGAAATCCCGTCGCCATCCGCGTCACCGGGATCAGCAAGGGCAAGAATATCCGCCGCTGGAATCGCCTCTAACAAACCCAACCCAATCATCTGTGGGGCCACGCGCGGGCTAAACATCGCCTCCTCACCAAAAGCACCATATCCCGGATCGGCCGCGACATAGGTTGGCTTGCGCAGGGTCACCGTGTCATCGGTCAGATAGGCCGCGATCTCTTCATAATGGATCTCGAGACGGTATTCCGCCATCAACCCGCCCACGGTCGCATCCTGCAATTGTCCGCCATAGTTCGGATGCGGCTGCGTGGGGTGATAACCCTCGATCACGGGCACCTCGCCCCCCGGAACCGACACACGCAAAAACATAGAAATTGCGTTGTCATCATTGTCTTCGGGAGGATGCCCACGCCCATCTTTGACATGGCACCGCTGGCACGCGCGCGCATTGTAAAAAGGCCCCAACCCATCGGAGGCCTTGGTCGAGGACGGCGAGGAAACCCAGATTTTTTCAAACAAAGCATCGCCCAAACGGAAATCCATCTGGCGATCAAATGCCATATTGGCCGAAGGTTGCGAAAACGCATCGCGATTGCGCCTAACCCGCGCCGTCGCCTTACCTGCGCTGCGCTCTTCAAACCTCTCGGCCTGACTGAAATCAGAGGTAAGTGCCGTCACCGCCGCAATGCGTTTGGCCTCGCTCTCACTACGCGCAACCACCGCCAAATGTGGGTCACGCGCCAACACGCCCCCATCACCAGCAGGCTCTCCAGCCACTTGCGCGCTTGTCGCAAAAACAAAAAGACCCGCAGCAAGAGTGCGCGGGAAAACATCGGGGATACCTGTCATCGACTTCATTCCAATATCCATTTTGGCGCTGTGCTAAATGGGAATTGCCGGGGGTTTCCCCCCCGGCACCGGTGTTATTTATTCAAAAACAGCATCCGGATCATCAAGGCTGTCCGAGCCTTCAAAGGCGATGTTGTCAAGGCCAAGAACGGTCACGGCGCGTTCGATGGATTTGGTTTGATCAACCAGACCGTTGACACCGCCCATGATCAAGGCTTCGCCCTTTTCATTGCCTGCTTCGAGCATCTGGTCATAGGCAAATCCGCCATCGGCGGCGGCCTTGAGATCGCCAAGCGCGGCCATGGTGACCGCAAGCTTGCCGGTCAATTCCTTGTCCAGATCGGCATCCGCCGCAGCCACCAAGGACGACAAAGACGCGCCCGAAATCTTGGTGCCGTCTACCCGCGTGTAGCTACCGAGATAGACGTTTTGGATGCCCTGACCATCGTAGAAATGGCTATTGTGGGTGTTGTCCGAAAAACAATCATGCTCTTCTTCTGGATCATTAAGCATCAGGCCAAGACGCATACGCTCACCGGCTTGCTCACCATAGGAAAGCGACCCCATGCCCGTCAGGATGGTCACAATCCCGCGGCCTTCATCGGCCAAAACCTCGGCGCGCGCTGCGCCACCCTCGGCCCATTGAGCGACCATCCATTCCAAATCGGACACCAACAAATCGGTTGCGGCCTGCAAATACTGACCACGACGGTCACAATGGCCACCGGTGCAATCGTCACCCGATGCATAATCCGTTGCCGGACGTGCGCCCGCTCCGGCCCCGTGACCGTTCAGATCCTGACCCCAAAGCAGGAATTCGATGGCGTGATAGCCGGTCGCCACATTGGCTTCGACACCATCGGCTTCGTGCAATGTCTCGGCCAGTAATTCAGGCGTGATAGTCGAGGCATCAATCTCGGTGCCCGCGATGCTAAACGTCGGGTTTGCTATGATGTTCAGAACCGCGAACTCGTTGTCATCGGTCGGGCCACCGTAAGAGGCATCGACATAGTCAATCAAACCCTCGTCGAGCGGCCAAGCGTTTACCTTGCCTTCCCAATCGTCAACGATGGCATTGCCGAAACGATAAACTTCGGTCTGCTGATAAGGCGCGCGCGATGCCAACCAAGCCTCTTTGGCGGCGGCCAGATTTGCGTCTGTAGGCTCGGCGATCAAGGTCGCAACAGCCGCCTGAAGCGCCTGCGCGGTGCTGAGGCTATCGGCATATTTGGCTTCGGCGATATTGGCATAGTTGACCAAAACATCAGCCTTGGTGTCTGCAATCGCTGCGGTGCCCAAAAGGCCCGCCAAAACAGTGGTTGCGATACGCGCGTTGTTCATAAGATGTCCGTCCCTGGAAAATCTGAGAATGTCTGATTTGCATCAGCCAAACCCCCGATTTTCGACGGCCTGACCTGTTCGGACGGTAACCTGAGTGATTTAGTCAAACATGTCAACCCGAGTATTTCACTCGGGTTTAAAATCACCTTCTAGAGATGAAAATCCGGTTAACAAAAAGGGGGTGCGCAACACCGCTGCGCACCCCCGATTCGATTTCGTATCAATATGTTAGATGCAAGCTTCAAACAGCGCTTTCAGGTTGACAGCTGTCAACTCTACCGGATTGCCACCACAGGACGGATCCACCAGCGCCATGGCCACAAGGTCGTCTATCCGCTCGGATGTGACGCCCATATCCGATAGCTTGCGAGGAATCTCAAAGCTGTCGTTGAACTCCTGCACAAAGGCGCGGAATCCGTCGTAACCACCGTCAAGTCCAAGGTAGCCGGCGGCCCGATCAAATCGGTCGCGAATGACCGGTTCATTCAGGTCTAGGACCGCTGGCATACAGACCGCATTGGTGGTGCCGTGGTGGGTGTTGAACACCGCGCCAATCGGGTGGCTCATGGCATGAATCGCACCAAGCCCCTTTTGGAACGCCGTCGCGCCCATCGCCGCCGCGCTCATCATATTGGCACGCGCGTCAATGTCGGTTCCATCCGCATAGGCCCGCGGAAGGTTGTCGATCACAAGGCGCATCCCCTCAAGGGCAATGCCCTGGCTCATCGGGTGATAATGCGGGCTGGAAAACGCCTCAACGCAATGGGCAAAGGCATCAAGCCCCGTCCCCGCCGTGATGAATTTCGGCATGCCAACCGTCAGTTCCGGGTCACAAATCACCACACTGGGGAGCACTTTTGGATGGAAAATGATCTTTTTCACATGGGTCTGCGAATTGGTGATGACGCTGGCGCGCCCGACTTCGGACCCGGTCCCGGCGGTGGTGGGCACCGCAACAATCGGCGCGATAGCATCGGCGTCGGCGCGGGTCCACCAATCACCTACATCTTCGAAATCCCAAATCGGACGGGTCTGACCGGCCATAAAGGCAACCATTTTACCAAGGTCCAAACCGGACCCACCACCAAAGGCAATCACCCCGTCATGGCCACCGGCCTTATAGGCGGCAACACCCGCGTCTAGATTGATCTCACTCGGGTTGGGATCCACTTCGGAAAACAGCCCGCGCCCAAGGCCCGCCGCCTCCATAATGTCGAGCGTGGCGGCGGTGATCGGCAACCCAGCCAATCCCTTGTCGGTCACCAAAAGCGGCTTTTTCATTCCGGCGGCGGCACAGGCTTCGGGCAGTTCCTTGATCCGACCCGGACCAAATTTCATCGCGGTCGGATAGGACCAGTTTCCAACAAGGCTCATGATGTCACCTTTTTCAGATGGTAAGATTTCGGACGTGTGAGGTTGTGGAACCCAATTTGAGACAAACCACCGCCCCGCCCGGTGTTTTTGCAGCCGGTCCAGCACAGGCCCGGATCAAGGTAATCGGCGCGGTTCATAAACACGGTGCCGGTTTCGATCTGATCGCCAATGCGCGCCGCCCGGTCGATATCCTGTGTCCACAGGCTTGCGGTTAGGCCAAACTCGCTGTCATTCATCAGCGCAATGGCCTCTTCATCCGACGACACCTTCATGATCCCAACAACCGGGCCAAAGCTTTCGTCCCGCATCACCCGCATTTCGTGGGTAACATTGGTGAGGATTTGCGGCGTCAGATAGGCCCCGCCATCATCTTCGGCAAAGCTTTCGATATGCGGCGTCGCGCCATCGGCCACGGCCTCGGCAATTTGCATCCGGACCTCGGCGGCAAACCGTTCATTGGCCATCGGCCCAATCGTCGTCGCGCCGTCCAAAGGATTGCCAAGCTTGTAGCCCTTCACAATCGCCACAGCCTTTTCGATGAAGGCGTCGAAAAGGCTCTCATGGACGTAAATCCGTTCGATCCCACAACAGCATTGCCCGGAATTGAACATCGCCCCATCAATCAACGTATCGACCGCCGCATCAAGATCGGCGTCTTCCATGACGTAACCCGGATCCTTGCCGCCAAGCTCGGTTCCGACACCGGTAAAGGTGCCCGCAGCGGCGCGCTCCATCGCCTGACCACCGCCCACCGATCCGGTGAAATTGACAAAATCAAAGGCATTGCCTGCGATCAAATCCGAGGTCACATCGTGGCCTAAAAACAGATTGGCAAACACATCCTTGGGCACCCCCGCCGAATGGAACGCCGCCGCCATGCGTTCGCCCACCAAAAGCGTCTGGGTGGCATGTTTCAACGCCACTACGTTGCCCGCGATCAACGCCGGGGCAACCGTGTTAATCGCTGTCATATATGGGTAATTCCACGGCGCAACGACGAAAACCACCCCATGCGGCACCCGCTTGATGTAGCGTTTAAACGTCTCATCCTCGCCAACGGAAATATCCGCCAAAGACTCCGCCGCGATGTCGGCCATATGGCTGGCGCGCTCATTAAACCCGCCAAATTCACCGCCATATCGCACCGGGCGCCCCATCATATGGGCAAGCTCTGGCACGATCTCATCATTCATCGCCCCGACGGCCGCAACACCCGCCATGACAAGCTCAACCCGCTCGGCCAAGGGCCGTGCCGCCCAAGCGGCCTGCGCCGCGCGCAACCGTGCGACCTCGGCCTGCGCCGCTTGCAAAGACAACACATCGCGTTCCGCAAAAACCGACCCGTCGATCGGCGAAATGCACTTCAACGTCTGGCCCATCGCCAAACCTCCATCCTGCAAAACCAGACCTCTGGTTTCTTCTTTCCAAAAATATCCCGGAGAGCGCGAAAGGCTGGCCTCTCGCTCCCCAACCGTTAAACGCGCTCAAACCCGCGGGCAATTTCCCAATCGGTCACAACACGATCAAACTCTTCGATCTCAACCTCGGCGGCGCGGGCGTAATGTGTCACCACATCTTCACCAAAGGCCGCGCTGAGCATGTCTGAGTTCAACAGGGCTTCGCGCGCTTGGCGCAGGTTGACCGGGATCATACCCGTATCCCCGGAATAGGCATCGCCAACCGTTGGCGCATCCAATTCCAGCCCCTCTTCGATCCCGGCAATCCCCGCCGCCAAGAGCGCCGCCATGGCGAGATAAGGATTAATATCCGACCCACCAATCCGGCATTCCATCCGCACCGCTTTGGTGCCATCCCCACACAAACGGAAGCCCGCCGTGCGATTATCGACCGACCAAATGATCCGCGTCGGCGCGAAAGTACCCTTCATGAACCGTTTGTAGCTATTGATATAAGGGGCAAGGAAGTATGTGTAATCGCTGGCATATTTCAGCATGCCCGCCACATAGTTCTTCATCAAGGCGCTCATCCCCAGCTTGTCACTTGGGTCATAAAAGGCGTTTTGCCCATCCTTCCAAAGCGACTGATGCACGTGTGAGGACGAGCCAACCTTGTCATGGCTCCACTTGGGGAGAAAACTTGCGGCGTGCCCCTGTTGCCAAGCGATCTCTTTGATCGCGTGTTTGGCGATGGTGTGATACTCGGCTGTGTCCATCGCAGCCGCGTATTTGATATTCAGCTCTTCCTGACCGGCCTCGGCTTCCCCCTTGGAATTCTCGATCGGAATACCGGCGTTCCACAGGTGGTTGCGCACCGGGCGCATCACGTGCTCTTCCTTGGTGGTCTGGAATATGTGGTAGTCTTCGTTGTAGCCGGAAATCGGCTCTAGATCACGGAAACCGGATTTGCGGATTTCGTCCAAGCTCTTCTCAAACAGAAAGAATTCCAGCTCGGTCGCCATCATCGGCGTCAGACCCATATGTTCAAGCCGCTGAACCTGTTTCTTCAAAATGGCGCGCGGCGAATGGGGGACTTCTTCGTGCGTGTGGTGGTCAAGCACATCACAGATCACCATGACTGTCCCATCAAGCCACGGCACAGGGCGTAGCGTGGCAAGGTCAGGTTTCATGACGTAATCGCCATAGCCGCTTTCCCAGCTGGTCGAGGCAAAGCCTTCGGGCGTTGCCATCTCTAGATCAGTGGCGAGCAGATAGTTGCAGCAATGGGTTTCTTCATAAGCTCCGGCAACAAAATGCCCGGCATGGAACCGCTTGCCCATCAGGCGGCCTTGCATGTCGACAAGACACACAAGAACGGTATCAACCGACCCGTCCGCAACCTGTTGCTTCAACGTCTCGAAGCTCAAAACCTGACTCATATCCGTGATCCCAATCCTTGATGTGCTGCGCCCCAAAGGCTTGAGGCGCAGCAGAGTTATTTAGCCGTAGCGGTAAGGCCGTCCAGCCTTTTGCATGTCAGCGTTATACTTTTTGATGATCTCGACAACCTTGGCCTTGGTTGGGCTTTCGGCGGCGATTTCGTCCCAGAATTCCATGGCCGCATTTTCAACGGTGGCCCATTCTTCGTCTGGAATTGTGGTCAGTTCCATCTTGGTGCCATCAACACGCAACGATGCTTCGCCACCCCAATACCACCACTGGCGATAGTAGTGCGATTGATCACAGCAGACGCGGAACAGGGTCTGAAGGTCTTCTGGAAGCTCGTTCCAGCGGTCTTGGTTGGCAAAGAACGATCCGGCCCATGCGCCCGAAATGTTGTTGGTGAGGAAGTAGTTTGTCACATCGGCCCAACCAACGGTGTAGTCTTCGGTGATGCCCGACCACGCGATGCCGTCAAGCTCGCCGGTTTGAACCGCGACTTCGATGTCTTCCCACGGCAAGGTCACAGGAACCACGCCGAATTGGGTCAGGAAGCGACCCGCAGTTGGGAAGGTAAAGATGCGCTTGCCTTTGAGATCGGCGAGCGAGTTGATCGGATCTTTGGTGGCGAAATGGCACGGATCCCAGGCACCAGCTGAGATATGTTTGACGCCAACTTTGGAATACTCTTCATCCCAGATTTCGTTCAGTCCGTATTGGTTGAACAGCACCGGCACATCGAGAGAATAGCGCGACGCGAACGGAAAATAGCCTCCGAAAACAGTGACATCGGTGGGCGAGGCCATCGAGTCATCATCCGATTGTACCGCATCAATGGTGCCGCGCTGCATAGCGCGGAACAGCTCACCGGTTGGGACAAGCTGATCAGCAAAGAAGAGCTCGATCTGCATACGGTCGCCAGCGATCTTGTTGAACATATCAATGGCGGGTTTCACCACATGTTCGGCCAACGCCGGGCCAGCATAGGTTTGCATGCGCCATTTGATCGTGCTTTGCGCCAGCGCGGGTGTGGCCAGCGGCGCAGCGGCCAAACCGGCCCCTGCGGTGGTGATAAACTTACGTCTTGTCGTCATGGTCGTTCCTCCTAGTGGGGTTTGTGAACGCCCGTTTGCCGGGTCTTTTTAGTGACTTATCGGTGTTAGTTTCCGTAAACATATTGCGGCAGCCAAAGCGCGATCTGTGGAAAGACCATGACCAGCGTCAGCGCCAAGGTCATCACCAGAACAAAGGGCAGGATCGAGCCGTAGATGTCCCGCAGGGTGATTTCCGGCGGGGCCATGGCGCGCATCAAGAACAGGTTATAGCCAAAGGGCGGCGTCATATAGGCAATTTGCGTGGTGATCGTATAAAGCACGCCGTACCAGATCAAATCAAAGCCAAGCGCCTTGACCAGCGGCACGTATAGGGGCGCAACGATGACCAGCATGGCCGTGTCATCAAGAAACGTGCCCATGATGATAAAGCTCAGCTGCATCAAAACCAGCACCATCCACGGGTCAAGGTCGAGCTGTTCGGTGAACAGGTCCTTGATCGCGTTGACCGCGCCCAGCCCGTCAAACACTGCGCCAAAGGCCAGAGCCGCAAGGATGATCCACATGAACATGCAGGAAATACCCAGCGTCATTTTCACCGATGTTTCAAAGACATCCCGCGTCATGCGCCCCTTGAACACCGCCGCAAGAAAAGCGGCTATCGCGCCAATGGCCGAGCTTTCGACAAGCGAGGTCCAGCCATTCACAAAGGGCACCATCATCGTCGCAAAGATCATCACAGGGAGCAGACCCGCGCGCAAAAGCGCCAGCTTTTCGGATCGCGGCATGGCGCGTTCTTCGGCGCTCAGCGCCGGGCCAAGCGATGGGTTCAGGCGACAGCGCACCACGATATAGAGGATGAACATCGCCGCCATCATCAGGCCCGGAACCACCCCGGCGAGCCAGAGCTGCCCGACCGGTTGGCGAGCAATCATCGCGTAAAGCACCAAAACGACCGAGGGCGGCACAAGGATACCGAGGCTTGATCCGGCTTGGACCACCCCCGTCACCATTTTCTTGTCATAGTTTCGCTTGAGCAGTTCCGGCAAGGCAATCGTCGCCCCAATCGCCATCCCCGCCACCGACAAGCCGTTCATCGCGGAAATCATCACCATCAATCCAATGGTGCCAATCGCCAAGCCGCCGGGAACACCGCCCATCCAGACATGGAACATCTTGTAAAGATCATCGGCTATCTTGGATTCCGATAGAACGTAGCCCATGAAAATGAACATCGGCAGGGTCAAAAGCGGATACCATTTCATCAGCTTCATCGCGCTGGAAAAGGCAATATCATAACCGCCACGATCGCCCCAAAGCACCAGCGCCGCAATCACCGCAACAAAGCCAATCGCGCCGAAAACCCGCTGACCGGTCATCAGCATGGCCATCATCGTGGCGAACATGAAGATCGCGATCATTTCATATGACATGCGGAATTTCCTCTCCGCGCAGGCGCAGAATGTCTTTGGCAAGTTCGGACAGGGCCTGCAAAAGCATGAGCACAATACCGGTGCACATGATCACTTTGATCGGCCAGAGATAGGGGCGCCATGCGGTTGGGCTCCGCTCGCCACCATATTGGAAACTGTACATGGTGCTGTCGATCCCGCCCCAAAGCAGAACGCCAAGATAGAAGATCAAGAACATCACTGTAACGATATCTACAGCGGCCTTGCGCCGGGTCGACCACCCGCCATAGAGAAGGTCCATCCGCACGTTTGATCCCATCTGGATCGAATAGGGTCCGCCCAACATGTAATAGGCGACCATAGCAAATTGCGCCATTTCCAACGTCCAGAGTGACGGGTTGAAAAAGGTTTTGGAAATCGACGACCACAGCAAAATCGCCATCATCACAAAGATGCCGTACATGGTGACCCGGCCAACGCGGTAGTTGATCCGGTCAACGACGCGAATAAACCTGTGCAGCACGCTCATGACGTCACCTCCTTTTGGGCGGCGATCAGAGTTGCGGCCAAGTGATCGCCCATGGCTTGGGCCTTGTGGGGCGTGTCGATCAAATCGTTGCGCACCTCGATCATCACATTGAGCAAACCGCGCGCTTCGCCATGTTTTTGCAAACTGTAGGTCACGCCATCGGTGGCGGAATAGGGTTCATCCAGCGCCGCTTTCATGCGGCCGCGCTCTTGTTCTTGGGTCAGACAGGCACGCGCCAACCGGTCATCGCTATGGCTTAGGTAGCCAAGTTCTGTAACGCGCGGCAAGTCGTTGTAAACAGGCGTAAAGCTATGGATCGTCACAAGGATCACCTCGCCCACCGCCGCATCCAAAACACGGGTCACCGTATCATGAAACGGCGTGTGGATATGGTCAAACCGCGATTGGCGACTGGCCGCGCTTAGGTCTTTGTTGCCCGGCACATCGTAGATTTCACTACGGGCGGGAATGCAATCCGGGGCCTCAAGCGGTCGGTTGCAATCATAGACCAGCCGCGAAATTTCGCCCGCTATCAGGGGTGATTTCAACCGCACGCTCAGGCGTTTGGCCATGTCCAGAGCGCCGATATCCCATGCGGCATGAGACAGCTTTGCCGCCGCACTTAGACCCAGACCATCGGCATTGGGAGGAATAAAGCTTGAGGCATGTTCGCAGACGAGCACAAAGCCCCCCTGCCCCGGCTGACCGTAAACCGCGGCGGCAGGCCAGCCCCAAGTATCTATATGTTGTTCAATTCGCGCCATCGTGTAATGATCACTACAGCAGGACCCCTCCTGTCAAGAAGTTTATGTAGCATTCTCTACACGTGGCGAGACTATGAATAGAAACCCACCAAAATCCGGCGATCAACGGCTGGTATTGGACCGTATCCGAGACAAGCAATCGGAACTCACGGCGGCCGAGCGCCGGTTAACCGCCGTCTTGATGGATGATTCTTTGGTGGCGGGGATGCAATCGATCACCAAATTGGCCGAAGCCGCCGAGGTCTCGACCCCCACAGTGATCCGATTGGCGCGCAAGTTGGGGTTCGAAGGCTTCCCGGATTTTCAGGCCGCGATCCGAGAAGAAATCGCCGCGCGGATGAAGGAACCCTTGGCCAAGCTCGACGCGCCCTCAACCACCGAAAACAAGGACCACATCGTTAGCCGGTTCGCCATGGCGGTGTCGCATAATATCAACGCCACAATTGACCGGCTAGACCCAGCCGAGTTTGACCTTGTGGCGCGGCTTTTGGCCGATCCAAGCCGGGCGCTTTATGTGCTTGGCGGGCGGATCACCCGATCCAACGCCCATTACTTTTTCAACCATCTGCAAATCATCCGCCCCGGTGTAAGCCTGCTCGACAGCTCGCCTTCGGTTTGGCCGCAATCCTTGTTGGATATGGACGAGCGCGCCACGCTGATCGTGTTCGATATCCGGCGCTATGAAAAAGAGTTGGAACGGCTTGCCAGTCTGGTGGTTGGACAAGGCGCGAATATCATTTTGTTCACGGATCAATGGGGCAGCCCCATTGAAAAATACGCCAAACACACGTTCCGAACGCTTGTCGAAGTGCCCTCAAGCTGGGACAGCACGCTGGCGATCAATTTCCTGATCGAGGCCTTGGTGGCGGAAATTCAGACCCTGCATTCGAGCACCGACAGGATTGCCGCGCTCGAAGAGATGATTGGCGAAAGTCGGATTTTCAGAAGCAATTGAGGCCGGGTTCTCGTGCTAAAACGGGTGGCTATATCAACCCTGACTGTCTTGATCTTGGTTGTTCTCTTTGTGTTTGTCGCCTTTCGGGCGTTTGTCCCCACAAGCTTGACTTCGGAGTTGCGACGTAGCTTCGAAAGCGCGGTAATCCACCTACCTGAATTGCCGGAACACGTGCCTCTCGCCTTTAGCACTGCCATTGATCCGGATTTCTATGTAACCCCTCGCTTGACCTCGCCGATAACCAAATATTTGGTCACGTTGTACGCAAGGCAAGAAGCGCCGGATCGCCGCATGTCCCCGACCGGACAAATCGCCCTTGGCTCGGCTTTTGCAGCCGAGTTTTCACACGATGAACTAATGCTCTGGCTTGTTTCAAAAGCTTACCTAGGCTTGGGCTGCTTTGGTGTCGCGAACGCCTCCCAAGCCCATTTCGCGACACCGATACAAGACATTGACCTGTCTCGCATCGCGCTTTTAACCGCTTTATCCAAAGCCACCACACATCTAAACCTAGAACGTGCACCAGATTTAGTTTTGGCAGAGCGGAACGCTATTCTAAAGGGCATGGAAACCATGGGGGCCATGGGCCCGGACGTCATAGTCCAGGCCATCTCTATGCCATTGCAGGTTCAATCCCCCCTGCCCAAATGCGATTGATCAGACGCTTAGAACGCCTTGAACGTCAGGGTGGTAAAGGTGCGTTCAATGCCATCAATATCCATCAATTTGGCATTGATGTATTTGCCGACATCTTCATCCTCGGGGACATAAAGCTTCATCAGAAGTTCGTATTGGCCGCTTGTCGAATAGAGTTCAGAGTGGAATTCGCGCAGGGCGATTTCATCGGCGACCTTGTAGGTGGTGCCGGGGCGGCATTGGATTTGAACAAAGAGGCAGGTCATGGTCTGTCCTTCAGGTTACGCGCGACACGCTGTGGTATTTCGGGTCGCGCCAAATGTCGTTGTTGATCACATCTTCGATGATTTCGGCGGCAGCGACCACGTCTTTTTCATCCAAGTAGAGCGGGGTAAAGCCGAAACGCATGATATTGGGCGCACGGAAGTCGCCGATCACACCGCGTTCGATGAGGGCCTGCATCGCCGGATAGCCGTTTTCAAAGGCAAAGGACACCTGTGAGCCACGTTGATGCGGGTCGCGGGGGCTTGCCAGAGTGAGTGTGGGGCAGCGTGCTTCAACTTCGCGGATAAAGGTCTCGGACAGGGCGATTGAGGCGGCGCGCAGGTCCTCCATGGCGACGCCGTCCCAGGCTTCGAGCGCATCTTGCAGCACCGCCAGTTGCAGGATCGGTGGGGTGCCAACGCGCATTCGTTCGGTGGACATAGCCGGGCGGTAATCAAGCTCCATCGCGAAAGGCGCATCGTGACCAAGCCATCCCGACAAGGCCGGTTTGATGGTATCGACGATGTCAGGCCGGACGTAAATGAAGGCCGGGGCACCGGGACCGCCATTGAGGTATTTATAGCTACAACCAACCGCAAATTCGGCGTTTGATGCGGTGAGATCAACCGGAACAGCCCCAGCAGAATGGGCCAAATCCCAGATCATCACCGCGCCCATGGCATGGGCCTTTTCGGTAATGGCGCGCATGTCGTGCATACGACCAGAGCGATAATCAACCTGTGTCAGCATCACCACAGCGATGTCTTCGGTGATGGCGTCGATGACATTTTCGGGGGCCGGGGTGCGCAGCTCGTACCCTTTGTCGATAGTCTCAATCAGGCCCTGCGCCATATAAAGGTCGCTTGGGAAATTGCCGTTGTCAGAGAGGATGACCCGGCGATCAGGCCGCATTTTCAGAGCTGCCGCAAGGGCTTGGTAAACTTTGATCGACAGGGTATCGCCGGTCGCAACGGAACCAGACGGTGCCCCCAGCAGATCGGCGATGCGATCGCCAACAACCTGCGGCAGTGCCATCCAACCAGCGGTGTTCCACGCTTTGATAAGCTGATTGCCCCATTCGTTTTCAATCACTTGCGTGGCGCGGGCTGCGGCCCCTTTCGGCAAAACGCCCAGAGAGTTGCCATCGAGATAGATGACCCCTTGGGGAATATCGAAAAGCTCTTTGCGAGGGAGAGAAACACGGACCATCAAAAGGTATCCTTTTTGGGTTTTATGTCGGCTTGCACCAACAGCTTAATTCTTGTCATCTAGGGTATCGAAAACCGCTCGGATATTGCCAACAGGAATGCCCCCCGGGCCGCCCTTGGCGACACCGAAACGGCTATCCAATGCGTTGTCCCGATTATCGCCAAGCACGAAAACATGGCCGTCTGGCACGGTGAACACCTCGGTATTGTCTTGCGGTTGCAATCCCAAATCCAAGGTCTGGTAGCGATAGCCGTTCGTCTCTTCTTGCCAAACATCGATATCGCAGCTGTCGCCTAGGGTGGTCGGAGCACCACAACGTGGCAGATGCCCCTGAGCCCCCTCAGGTTCCATTTTCTGCACATATGGCTGATCAAGCTTTTTCGCCGAAATAGTGACCCCGTCGATCACCAAACGGCCATCAACCATTTGTACGGTTTGCCCAGCCAGAGCGGCGATCCGAAACACGAATTCCACATTTCTTTTAGGATGTTGAAAGGCGACAATACGGCCTGGAACAATGTCTTCCATCGTTAGGTCCGTCCGCGCGATATAACAAACCTCGGGTTCCATAGTCGGCTTCATTGATCCCGCGACAAGGTAAAAACTGCGAAAATCTCCTGTTAGACACTTTAGACAAACACAAAGCGGCGTGGCCTGTCCCACGGTCCCCAACAGGCTAATCACAAAAACAAAACTCAATACACGCATTGGTTCACCCTTTAGAAATATGCGCCGTGGCTTCGATTTCGAGCAGGGCCTCGTCTTCGATCAAATCGGCCACGACCAGCATCGACATGGCGGGGAAATTGCGGCCCAAAATCTTGCGATAGGCCTGTCCGACCTCAGCTTGATGAGCGAGATAGGTTTTCTTGGATTTGACGAACCACGTCAGGCGGGTGATATCGGCGGCGCTACCGCCAGCGGCCTCAACCACCGCCAGAATATTGCGGAGGGTTTGTTCCATCTGACCGATGAAATCATGGGCCTCAAACACCTGCTCGGCGGTCCAGCCAATCTGGCCGCCAACATAAAGCACACCATCGGCGCTCAGCACACCATTGGCATAGCCTTTGGCCGGGGCCCATCCGTCTGGGTGAATGATCTGATTGCTCATGTGCTCTCTCCGGTAAAGGCGTCGAGTTTGGATTTCACCGCTTTTGGCCATGGCTGGGACGCGCCTTTGGCATCGGTGTAAACTAGGGTGGATGTGGCGGTGAAACGTGTCTCATCACCGCAATTGGCGGTGATGGTCAGAGTGAAACTTTTGGTGCCCGCACGCACGCCAACTAGGGTCAAAACAAGCGCATCGCCATGGCGGCTTGGCGCCAAAAACCGGGTCTGAATTTCCGCCGTAGGCACCCCGGCGCTCTGCAACAGGGTTTCAAACGGATAGTCTAGAACCTGATCAAAAAACGCCTCGACACAGTCGTTGATCATCTCGAAATAGCGCGGATAAAAGACGATGCCCGCCGGGTCGCAATGTTTGAACAGCACCTTTTGAGGATAGTCAAACCCCATGGCTACACCCCCAAAAACTGATTGGTGACGTCGTCGTTCAGGGCCGCCATCGCACCCGACCAAACATCTTCGCCACGTTGCAAAATCACGGCCTTATCAGCAACTTGCCCCAACTCTCGCAGGGATTTATCGACCACCAGAATGGCCATGCCGGTTTCGCGTTTCAACTTGGCCACCGCCGCCCAGATTTCTTGGCGCACCAAGGGGGCCAGCCCTTCGGTGGCCTCGTCCAAAATCAACAGACGCGGGTTGGTCATCAGCGCACGACCAATCGCCAACATTTGCTGTTCACCACCCGACAAGGACGCGGCGGATTGATCGCGGCGCTCAGACAGACGTGGGAACAATTCGGCCACGCGCGCCTCATCCCAATGGCCCGGACGGGCGGCGGCAATGAGGTTTTCGATGACCGATAGGCTGGCAAAACACCGGCGCCCTTCGGGAACCAGACCAACGCCAAGTCGGGCCACCTTGTGCGACGGAACCCGCGCCAGATCTTGACCGGACAAGCACACCATTCCAGACGTGACCGGCAGCAATTTGCAGATGGTTTTGACAGTGGTCGATTTGCCCATGCCGTTGCGCCCCATCAGTGCCAAAACCTCGCCTTGGTCCACGGACAGCGACACGCCAAACAAGGCCTGTGTTGCCCCATAAGAGGCGGTGATGTTGTCGACAGTCAACAGGGTCATTCTTCGTCCCCCAGATAGGCGGCACGCACATCCGGATTGGCGCGAATGTCGGCCACCGTGCCCGTCGCGATCACCGCGCCGTAGACCAGAACGGAAATCCGATCGGCCAATGCAAAGACCGCGTCCATGTCATGTTCCACCAAGAGGATCGGGGCCTCGGATCGCAGCCCATCCAAGAAGGTGGTCAGTCGTTTGGAGCCTTCGGTGCCAAGCCCCGCCATGGGTTCATCCATGACAAACGCCTTGGGTTTCAAGGTGAGCGCCACGGCAACCTCGAGCTGACGGCGTTGACCGTGTGACAATTCAGCGGTGCGAGTTGTGGCGTGATCTTGCAAGCCAACGCGGGTGAGCGCCTCTTCGGCCACTTCCCGCAAGTCGGGGTTTTTCAACGCGGGTTTCCAGAAACGAAAGGGCGATCCCCCCGCCCCCAGCGCGCCCAGAACGACGTTTTGCAACACCGTGTCTTCCATGGCGAGGGCCGAGATTTGGAACGTCCGGCCAAGGCCGCGTTTCGCCCGCGCCGGTGTGTTGAGGGCGGTGACGTCTTGGCCTTGCAAGAACACCTGCCCTGCGTCGGGTTTTAGCCCCCCGGCGATCTGTTTGATCAGAGTCGATTTGCCCGCGCCATTGGGGCCGATCAAGGCGTGGATTTCCCCCGCGCGCAAATCGAGGCTCACGTCTTTGCTGGCCTGTAGGGCCCCGAAGCTTTTGGAAACATTGCGGGTTTCAAGGAGGACATCAGTCATGGGCATTCTCCTTTCCCGCCAGTGTGCCAATGACACCGCCGCGCGCAAACAGCACAATCAACAGCAACAGAATGCCAAGATAGATGTGCCAATAGTCGGACAAGCCGCCAAGCAAATGTTCCAACGCAATAAAGATCACCGCGCCAACCACCGGCCCAAAAAGCCGCGCCACACCGCCAATGATGATGAACACCATGATCTCACCGCTGGTTTGCCAGCTGAACATCGTCGGGCTGACAAAGCGGTTGAGATCAGCAAAGAGCGCGCCCGCCAAGCCGGTGATCATCCCCGACAGGGTAAAGGCCACAAGGCGCAGTTTGTAGGGCGAAATGCCGACGGTTTCGACCCGTTCGGCGGTTTGACGTGCGGCGTTCAGGGCAAGGCCAAAGGGTGATTTGGCCAGACGCGCGCAAAGGATCAGCACGATGGTCAGGACGGTGAAACAGATGCCGTAAAACTGGATCGGGTCAAGTGTGTTGAGGCCGGGAAAGCCGTTGCGCACATAGATCGACAGACCATCTTCGCCGCCATAGGCGGGCCAGCTGATGGCAAAGAAGTACAGCATTTGGCCAAAGGCCAGCGTGATCATGATGAAATAGACCCCAGAGGTGCGCAAAGACAGCGCGCCAATCGCCAAAGCCGCAAGGCCCGAGGAGATGATGGCGGTCAACCAGATCACCGGCATCGACTTGGTGCCTTCGATCACAAATGGGGTTTCAAGGATTGGGCTATAGCTTTGGGCGTGGCTCGCCAGAATGCCCATGGCATAGCCGCCAAGGCCGAAAAACGCCGCGTGGCCAAGGCTTACCAAACCGCCAAGACCCAGCGCCAGGTTTAGACCAACACCGGCCAATGCGAGGATGACCGCCTTGGTCGCCAGAGTGATCATAAAGGGTTCATCGGCGATCCACGCCCAAAGCGGGAAGAGGATCAGGCCGGCCATCATGGCAAGATTAAACAGGGTTTCGCGTGTCATCTGGGTCATCAGGCACGCGCTCCGAAAAGACCGGTTGGGCGCCAGATCAGCACCACCGCCATGAGGATGTAAATCGCCATAGAGGCCAGCGAAGAGCCAATGGATGTGGCCGCCGAGGCCTCCATAAACTGTTTGAAAAGCGCGGGGAGCAAGACGCCGCCCAAGGTGTCGGTCAGGCCAACAAGAATGGCAGCGATCAACGCGCCTTTGATTGAACCGATGCCGCCGATCACGATCACCACAAAGGCAAGGATCAAAACGGGTTCGCCCATGCCAACCTGAACCGATTGGATCGCGCCAACGAGCGCCCCCGCAAGTCCGGCCAGCGCCGCGCCGAGAGCGAAAACGATGGTGTAGAGTTTAGAAATATCAACGCCGAGCGCCGCGATCATCTCGCGGTCATTTTCACCGGCGCGAATTTGAATGCCCAGCCGCGTGCGGTTGATCAGCCAGAAAAGCGCCGCCGCAATCGACAGGCCAATGGTGATCAGGGTCAGGCGATAGAGCGGATATTCGATGCCGCCGGGAAGGGTTACAGGACCGGCAAGGTAGGGCGGTATGTTGAGAAACAGCGGGAAGGAGCCAAAGATCCAGCGTGTGCCTTCGGAAAAGATCAGGATGAGGGCAAAGGTGGCCAAGACTTGATCGAGATGATCACGATCATAAAGCCGTCGGATCACCACAACCTCGACCAAGGCCCCCACCGCCGCCGCCGCAGAGAGCGCCGCAATCAGAGCCAATAGGAACGACCCGGTCGCCCCGGCCACCGCCGCCGCCGCAAAGGCCCCGATCATAAAGAGCGAGCCATGGGCGAGATTGATCAGGCCCATGACGCCGAAAACCAGCGTCAGACCAGCCGCCATGACAAAGAGCATGACGCCAAGTTGCAGGCCGTTCAGGACCTGTTCGGCGAGAAGTATCATAGACATGCGAGGAGATCCGTTAGAGTGGTCCGGGCACCCATGCGCCCGGACCGGGTTGATTTAGAATTTGCAGTCAGCCGCGTAAACATCCGCATGATCCGACAGCGCCGTGCCGATGATCTTGTTGGTAAAGATGTCACCCTCTTTGATCACTTCGCGCACATAGATGTCTTGGACCGGGTGGTTGTTGGAACCGAATTTGAAGTCCCCGCGGGTGCTATCAAAATCCGCTGCCTGAAGTGCGGTGCGGAAGGCATCGGCATCCGAAACATCGGCCACATCCATGGCGCTCATCAACAGGTTGGCGGTGTCAAACCCTTGGCTCGCATAAAGCGAAGGCAAGCGGCCATAGGCCTCCTGGAAGGTTTTGACAAACTGCGCGTTGGTGGCGTTGTCGATGTCTTTGTTCCACTGCGAGGTGTTCACAACGCCCAGCGCGGCATCACCAACCGCCTGCAAAATCCCCTGATCAAAAGAGAAAGCCGGACCAACAACTGGGATGTCCAAACCGCTATCGGCATATTGCTTGAGGAAGGAAATCCCCATGCCGCCGGGCAAGAAGAAATAAACGCTATCGGCACCAGATGCACGGATCTGCGCAATTTCCGAGGCGTAATCGGTCTGACCGAGCTTGGTGAACAACTCACCGGCCAACTCGCCCTCATACATGCGTTTGTAACCGGTCAACGCATCCTGACCTGCCGGGTAGTTGGGGGCAAGAATGAAGGAATTCTTGTAGTCAGCCGTATTGGCATAGGCCCCACCTGCCTCGTGCAGGTTGTCGTTTTGCCATGCGACGTTGAAGTAGTTGGGGTTACAACCCTTGCCCGCCAAAACCGACGGACCAGCGTTGGGCGAGAGGTAGAATTTTCCCTGTGCGACTGCGGCGGGAACCACGGCCATAGCAAGGTTCGACCAAATGATCCCGGTCAAAACATCAACCTTTTCCGATTGGATCATCTTATCGGCCAATTGCACGGCGATATCGGGTTTACGTTGATCATCCTCGATCACCACTTCGATGTCTTTGCGGTCGGCTTGCGACACGGCAAGCATAAAGCCATCGCGCACATCAATACCAAGGCCCGCGCCGCCCCCAGACAGGGTGGTGATCATGCCAACTTTGAGACCTTCGGCCGCCACCGGGGCGGTCAGGGCCGCCATACAGCTGGCCAATGCAAGTGCTTTCAATTTCATATGTCTTTCTCCGTGTTGGTCCGCGCGTATCGCTCTTGCGGTGATCTGGCGGGTTGCTTTTTCGGGCCGTGAGACCGCTAACAGGGCTGCATTGATCTATGCAAAACCGACAGGGTCAACAGTCTTTTATCAATTGGTTGAATTCTAAGGGTCGTTTGCGCCCCCCGGTTTGAGTTGGAAACGTTGAATTTTCCCGGTTTGGGTTTTGGGAAGGGCGTCACAAAACACCACCGAACGCGGGTATTTATAGGGGGCGATGGTGGCTTTGACGTGGTCTTGCAAATCTTGCGCGCTTGCGGGCGTGGCCAACACCACATGCGCCTCAACCACCATCCCGCGCGCCTCGTCTGGGGCACCGATCACCGCGCATTCCTTGACCGCCGGATGCGAGAGCAAGGCCGCCTCAACCTCAGGTCCGGCGATATTATAGCCCGAAGACACGATCATATCGTCGTTGCGCGCTGCAAAATGCAGATAGCCGTCTTTGTCCATCTGGAAGGCATCGCCGGTGATGTTCCAGCCATCCTGCACATATCCCTGTTGACGCTCATCCGCCAAATACCGACACCCGGTCGGGCCGCGCACCGCAAGCTTACCAACCTCACCAGCGGGGAGCGTTTCACCCTTTGACCCAATGATTTTGACCTCATAGCCGCGCACCGGCTTGCCGGTACAGGCCGGGCGGTGATCGTCAAATCGGTTGGAGATAAAGATATGTAAAAGCTCGGTCGCGCCAATGCCGTCAAGCATCGGTTTGCCGGTTTTTTCCATCCAGTCCTGATAGACGGGCGCAGGCAAGGTTTCCCCCGCCGAAACCGCCGCCCGCAGCGATGATAAATCGGCCCCCTGCTCCATCGCGGCCAACATAGCGCGATAGGCGGTGGGCGCCGTGAAACACACCGTCGCTTTGTATTTCTGAATGATCTCAATCATCTGCGGCGGGGCAGCGTTTTCCAGCAAGGTCGCCGTCGCCCCAAAGCGCAGCGGGAACAACGCCAGTCCGCCAAGCCCAAAGGTGAACGCCAAAGGCGGCGAGCCGACAAAAACATCATCAGGGGTGACGCCAAGAACCTCGCGCGCATAGCCATCGGCGATGATAAGCAGATCGCGGTGAAAATGCATCGTCGCCTTGGGCGATCCGGTGGTGCCAGAGGTAAAGCCCAACAGCGCCACGTCATCGCGCCCGGTCTCTACCGCATCAAATTGCACCGGTTTCTCAAGCGCCAGTCGATCCAGCTCGGCATCATGGTTTGAGGTGCCATCAAACCCGGTGACCGAGGTGAGGAATGGCGACGTCTGCGCACAGGTTTCCAGCTCATCCAAGAGGCGCGTATCACAGAGCGCATGGCTGATCTCGGCCTTGTCGATGATCGCCGTCAATTCGGTTGCACGCAACATCGGCATGGTGTTGACCACAACCGCGCCCACCTTAGTTGCCGCCAACCAACAGGCGACCATGGCCGGGTTATTGGCAGAGCGGATTAACACACGATTGCCCGGTTTCACCCCAAGATCATCGACCAGAACATGGGCCAACCGGTTGGTCCAATCGCTTAGCTCTTTGTAGGTGCGCCGCCGACCATTGCCGATAAGCGCCGTGTGATCCCCAAAGCCACGCGCCACCATCACATCGGTCAGCTCAGCCCCGACATTCAACCGATCAGGATAATCGAACCCATCGAGCAAGAAGTCAGGCTGATGCTCGGGTGCCGGAAGGTTATCGCGGCAAAACGTGTCGGTATGAGCGGATGGTCCCAGCATGATGTTCCCTACAGTTCCGTGCGCACGTGCCAAAGCTCTGGGAAGAGCTCGACCGACAGCATCATTTTGAGATAGTCGACACCGCCGGTGCCCCCGGTGCCACGTTTGAAGCCAATTACCCGCTCAACCGTGGTCACATGGTTGAACCGCCAGCGGCGGAAATAGTCCTCAAGATCGACTAGCTTTTCACCCATTTCATAGAGCGTCCAATGGGTTGCCGGATCGGCGTACACCTTGGCCCACATGGCTCGGATCTCTGGAATGGCCTCATGCGGGGCTTGCGCCGGGGATGCGATGGCGTTGGTGGGAACGTCATGCCCCTGCCCCGCCGCATAGGTCAAAACGGTTTGATATAGCGTCGGCTCGGCCAATTCGGCCTCTAGCCGGGTGGTGCCCTTTGGATCGTGCGCGTGCGGTTTCAACATCGCCAAATTGCGGTTGCCCAGCGCATATTCGATCAAACGATATTGCAAGGACTGAAACCCCGAGCTCATCCCCAGATCATCGCGAAAACTGGTGTAATCGCTGGGCGTCATGGTGCGCAGCACGTCCCACGCATTGTTGAGCTGCTCCATGATCCGCGACACGCGGGCGAGCTTTTTGAACGCATCCGGGAGCCGCTCTGCAGCAATGTCCGCGCGCGCCGCACCAAGCTCATGCAGCATCAGTTTCATCCAAAGTTCCGACGTTTGATGCTGAACGATAAACAGCATTTCGTCATGGGCCTCGGACAAAGGATGCTGGGCCGAAATGACCTGATCGATATGCAGGTAATCGCCGTAGGACATCTTTTGCGAAAAATCGGTCTTGGCCCCGTGCTGTTCTGGATCAGTTGTCATGTCTGTCCTCCGAGTTCGGCTAGGGTCTGGCGGGCGATGATGATCCGTTGGACATCGGAGGCGCCTTCATAGATGCGCAACGCCCGGATTTCGCGATAAAGCCGTTCGACCGTTTCGCCGGATCGCACCCCATCGCCGCCATGCAATTGCACCGCCTTGTCGATGACTTTTTGGGCATGATCCGTGGCAAAAAGCTTGGCCATAGCCGCTTCGCGGGTGATACGCGGCGCACCGCTATCCTTGGTCCATGCGGCGCGATAGATGAGCAAAGCCGCCGCGTCGATATCCAGTGCCATATCGGCGATATGCCCCTGAACCATCTGCAAATCCGCCAAGGGGGCCCCTTGGATTTGACGCGACTGAACGCGCTTGACAGCCTCATCAAGCGCACGCCGAGCAAAGCCAAGCGCCGCTGCACCAACCGTGGCGCGAAACACGTCGAGCACCGACATCGCGATCTTGAACCCCTGACCCGAGGCCCCGATGAGGGCGCTGACCGGGATGCGGCAATCGCGAAACTCCAACGTTGCCAAAGGGTGCGGGGCGATGGTGTCGAGCCGTTCTGTTACGCGTAATCCGGGCGTGTCAGCCGGGACAACAAATGCCGACAGCCCCTTGGCCCCCGGGGCGTCGCCGGTTCGGGCAAAAACCGTATAGACGTCGGCGATGCCACCGTTGGAAATCCAAGTCTTTTCGCCGTTCAATACGTAACTATCGCCGTCCAGCGTTGCGGTCATTGTCGAATTGGCGACGTCCGACCCTGATTGCGGCTCGGTCAATGCAAAGGCGGAAATCGCGGTGCCGGAACGGGTGAGCGGGAGCCACGCGGCCTTTTGTTCGTCACTGCCAAAAAGTGATATCGCCCCGGTGCCAAGCCCCTGCATCGCAAAGGAAAAATCTGCCAAACCGTCATGTCGGGCCAATGTTTCGCGAGATAGGCACAGGCTGCGTACATCCAAATTTCCGGCAGGCGACGCGGTGTGATCCAACCACCCGGCCGCCCCGAGATTTGCGACCAAATCGCGACAGGTTTGATCGGTATCGGCATGATCAACATCGGTGAGCTTGGCTTTGGCCCAAGTCTCCAGACCCTCAGCCAAGTCGCGGTGCCGATCCTCAAAGAATGGCCAAGACAGAAAGCTTTGATCCGCCATCAGTTACCCTCAAACATAGGTTTTTCTTTGCCGACAAAGGCGCGATAGGCGCGCTCAAAATCCGCCGTTTGCATACAAATCGCTTGGGCTTGCGCTTCGGCCTCAATCGCCTGTTCGATAGACATCGACCATTCCTGCGCCAGCATGGTCTTGGTCATCATATGACCAAAATTCGGACCCGCTGCGATGCGGGTTGCCAAGGTTTCCGCAGCCTCCTCAAGGGCATCCGCCGCGACAACAGAGTTGTAAAACCCCCATGCCGCGCCTTCCTCGGCGCTCATCGAGCGTCCGGTAAAAAGCAATTCGGCGGCGCGGCCCTGACCGATGATCCGAGGCAGTATCGCACAGGCCCCCATGTCACAGCCCGCCAAACCAACGCGGGTGAACAAAAACGCGCATTTCGCGTCCGGTGTGGCGATACGCAGGTCGGATGCCATGGCGATAATCGCCCCGGCCCCAACACAGACCCCGTCAATCGCGGCAATCACCGGTTTGGTGCAATTGACGATGGCCTTGACCAAATCGCCGGTCATCCGGGTAAAGGCCAAAAGCTCTTTCATCGACATTCTGGTCAGCGGGCCGATGATGTCGTGCACATCCCCGCCCGAGCTGAAATTGCCGCCGTTTGACCCAAACACCACCGCGTTGACGTCATCGGCATAGGCCAGATCGCGGAACCAATCGCGCAGCTCGGCGTAGCTTTCGAAGGTGAGCGGGTTTTTGCGATCCGGTCGATCAAGCGCGACAAAGGCGATCCCATCGCGGATGTCACAGCGAAAATGCGTTACATCTGTGCGCATCAATCCTCTCCTTCGGTTAGGGTGGTCACAAGGTGGTCCAAACGGGTGGCCAAGACGGCGGCCTCGTCCTGATCAAAACTGCTCAGCATCTCATCGACCCATGTTTCATGGGCGGCGGCTTGGCGGGCAAATTCGGCCCGTCCTTGGTCGGTCAGGCACACTTTTGACGCCCGGCGATCTCCGGGCACGGCCACGCGCACCACGTGCCCCTCTTCGGTCAACCGATCAACAATGCCGGTGACATTGCCGTTTGAGACCCGCAACACACCGGAAAGCGCACTCATCTTGAGGCCCTCATCATAGCGCGACAGGGCCGCCATCACGTCAAATCGCGGCAGCGTCGCACCAAATTTCTGGCGTAGGTTTTCGCGTAACTCCGCCTCGACCAGACGGCTGGCTTTGAGCAACCGCAGCCACAGGCGCAGGCGGTCTTTGGAGGCGGGTTCTGGCACTTGGGTATTGGGTTTTTGGCTCATATTTCCCCTCCGGTCACGCTCAGAGCATGACCATTAACCGAGCGCGCCGCGTTTGAGCACAGCCAGAGCACCGCCCCCGCGACCTCATCAACCTCGATAAAACGTTTTTGCGGATTGCCGCGTTTGAGCGATGTCGCCGCATCTTCGGCGCTCATCCCGGTCTTCTCGCTGATGTTGGTGATGGACCGGTCCAACATGGGCGTATCCACAAAACCGGGGCAGATGGCATTAACGGTGATGCCGCTGCTGGCCAATTCAAGGGCCAAGGCGCGGGTCAATCCCACGACCCCGTGTTTGGCTGCGCAATACCCCGCCACATAAGGATAACCTTTGAGCCCGGCCGAAGACGCGATGGCAATCATCTGCCCTTCGCCCATTTGTTCCATATCGCCCAAAGCCGCCTGAAAGCTGTTGAACACACCGGTTAGGTTCACATCCAACATGGATTGAAAGGCCTCAGCGCTGGTTTTGGCAAAGGGAACGCTCACCGCCGCCCCGGCATTGGCAATCACCGCCGATATCGGGCCGTTTAGCCCGCGCGCCTGTTGATAGGCCGCTTTGACGGCGCTGGCATCGGTGACATCGCAGGTCACATAGCCGATGAATTTGTGTTGTTTGGCCACCTCGCGCAACGGCGCCTCGCGACGGCCCAAAATGGTGACCTTGGCCCCCTCATGGGCCAGCGTTTCGGCGATGGCCGCGCCAACCCCGGTGCCGCCGCCGGTCACAACGATATGTTTGTCGGCAACGCTCATACCCGGCCCGCCGTTTCCGCGTCTTTGTCGGCCAACCGCCAGGCCTGATCCCGCCCGGCCTCGTAAGGTTTGGGCCAGATTTCCTGACGATCCCCCAGCGCCGTGGCGGCGTGCAAGGTCCAATAGGGATCGGCCAAATGTGGCCGTGCCAAACAGACAAGATCGGCGCGCCCTGCCATCAGGATCGAATTGACATGATCGGGCTCATAGATATTGCCAACCGCCATGGTTTTAAGCCCGGCCTCGTTGCGAATTCGGTCACTAAACGGGGTCTGGAACATGCGGCCATAGATAGGCTTGGCCTCGGGCGAGGTTTGCCCGGCGGAAACGTCAATAATATCTGCCCCGGCGGCGCTAAACATCTTGGCGATCTTAACCGCCTCTTGCGCGGTAACACCCGCCTCGCCCATCCAATCATTGGCCGAAATTCGCACCGACATCGGTTTGTCGGCGGGCCAAGTGGCGCGCATGGCCGCAAAGACCTCGAGCGGATAGCGCATCCGGTTTTCGAGCGGGCCGCCGTAATCGTCGCCGCGCAAATTGGACAGGGGCGAGATGAAAGACGAGATCAAATAGCCATGCGCCGCATGCAGTTCGATCATGTCAAATCCGGAACGCGCGGCCATATCGGTGGCCTTCACAAACTGATCGCGCACGGTATCCATATCGGCGCGGGTCATGTCGCGGGGCGTGGCGTTGCCCTTTGTCCAAGGAAGGGCCGAGGCACTGATTAGCTCCCAATTGCCGGTTTCAAGGGGCTGATCCATGCCCTCCCACCCCACTCGGGTCGAGCCCTTGCGCCCGGCATGGCCTATCTGACAACAGGTCTTGGCGTCGGTCTCGGCGTGAACAAAGGCGTTTATCCGGGCCCAAGCCGTTTCATGCTCGGGCGCATATAATCCGGGGCAGCCCGGTGTAATCCGGCCATCCGCCGAGACACAGGTCATTTCGGTATAGACAAGCCCCGCACCGCCCTTGGCACGTTCACCATAATGTATCAGATGCCAATCGGTCGGAGAGCCATCAACCGCCTTGTATTGCGCCATCGGTGACACAACCACACGGTTTTTCAAGGACATATCGCGCAACTGAAACGGCGCAAACATCGGTGCGCGCGGTGTCTTGCTGCTCTCTGCTCCGGCCTGAACCTGAAACCAATCTTCGGCCTCGGCCAACCATTTCGGATCACGCTCACGTAGGTTTTCATGGCTGATCCGCTGGCTGCGGGTCAAAAGCGAATAGTTGAGCTGAACCGGATCAAGGTCGAGGTAACGCTCCACGTCCTCAAACCATTCTACCGAATTGCGCGCTGCCGATTGCAGGCGCAACACTTCGATGCGCCGCTGATCTTGGTATTTGGCGAAAGCGGCCTCGAGCGTTGGCTCATCCGCAATGTATTGGGCCAAAGCAATGGCGCTTTCCAAGGCCAACTTGGTGCCCGAGCCAATCGAAAAATGCGCCGTCGCTGAGGCATCGCCGAGCAAAACGATGTTATCCGCGCTCCAGTTTTCGCAAAGAACCCGAGGGAATTGCAGCCATGCCGAGCCGCGAATGTGATTGGCGTTGGTCATCAAGGCGTGACCATCCAAATGATCGTCAAAAACCTTTTGGCAAATCTCGATGGTCTGCTGCTGACTTTTGTCACCAAACCCATAGGCATCAAAGGTGTCTTGGGTGCATTCGACGATAAACGTCGCCGTGTCATCGTCAAATTGATAGGCATGCGCCCAAACCCAGCCCTTGTCCGTCTCTTCAAAGATAAAGGTAAAGGCATCATCAAATTTTTGATGGGTGCCAAGCCAGACAAATTGGCATTTGCGGGTATCAATTTCGGGTTTGAAACGATCGGCAAGCTCGGTGCGGGTCTTGGAATTCAACCCATCACTGGCCACGACAACGTCAAAGTCTTTGGCATATTCGGTGGCGGGACGCGCCTCGGATTCAAAGCGCAGGTCAACGCCAAGCGCGCGCGCCCGGTCTTGCAAAACCAAGAGCAATTGTTTGCGCCCGATGCCGCAAAACCCATGCCCGGTGGACAGCATCTTTTGCCCCTTGTGATGAACCGCGATGTCATCCCAATAGGCAAAATGTTCCCGTATTGCGGCGGCGCTTGCCGCGTCGTTTTGGGCAAGATTGTCCAAGGTTTCATCGGACAGAACCACGCCCCAACCAAAGGTATCATCAGGGCGGTTGCGTTCAAAAACAACGACCTCTGCATCGGGCTGACGCAGTTTAATCGAGATTGCGAAATACAATCCCGCCGGACCGCCACCAAGACATGCATATCGCATTTCACCGCCCCCAAAGACCTAAGTTAAGAAAAGCGTAACAGGGAAAAAATCTATTTCAAGCAAAAATATTTTAAGCCTAAAGTTTTTGATTTTCGCTGATCATTTACGCGCTGCGCTTTGCTCCGCTCAAAGACCCAAACCAAATCTTCAAATCTGAGAAAACTGTCGAAAAATACTAAGAAATAGGGCAACATAGCCCAAATTGGATGTGAGGATAGACTGATGGCGACTGAGACGACACTCCACGAAATGGCACCGCATCACCTACCGGGGTGGATACCGGCTGCGGATGGATCAGACCCGCTTTTCACCGTAGTGATTTGGCTTGTGGTGCTCTTGGTGCTTGGAATCGGGGTTTTGTACTTCAAGCTACATGCCCTACCCGAACACATGGCCCATTCCTCCAACAGCTCGCAATTGCAGCTTATTTCCATTCTGACATTGTTGGCTCTGTTGACGCATAACAACATCTTTTGGGTCGCGGCCTTAGTGTTGGCGACCATTCGAATCCCTGATTTCCTCTCCCCACTGGAAGACATGGCCAAGTCGTTGCGCAATATCGAAAAAGGGGAGAAGTAAATGCTCGAATTTTTCCTCTGCTCCCTCGTCACCATCCTGCCCGACTATCTGTTTCGCCGCTTTGCACAGGGCAAAAGGATCGGCATTGACATTGATATGTTCACTGTCTGGTATGAATTACGCTGGGGCATCACATCCTGTGCGATATTGGCGGTGTCCCTGATCACCACGATTTTCTACTACCATCCCTCAACCACAAACGCCGGATCGATGTATCGCACTCTGACGATCCTGTCCGAAGGCGGCGGACGTGTTGTCGAGGTTTTTGTCGAGAATGGCCAAGTTGTTGAAACCGGGGCTCCATTGTTCAAACTGGATGATCGCGAACAACTGGCCAATGTGGAAACGGCCAGAAACAAGGTTGCCGAGATTGAAGCCGCCCGCGAATTGGCCAAGGCCGATCTGGACGGTGCGATTGCTTTGGTCGATCAGGCCAAAGCCGGGTACCAACAGACGTTGCAAGAATTGGAGCGTGCCACGACGCTAACCGAACTTGGATCTTCGGCTGTTTCAGCCCGTGAAAAGGAACGCCTTGAAACCATGCTGGTGGCGCGTCAGGGCGGCATAGATGCCGCTGAGGCCAACAAAACCGCCAAGGAAATCAGCATCGCGGTGCTCTTGCCGGCGCAATCTGCAACGGCGCAATCCTCCTTGGATCAAGCTGAAACCGCGCTGTCCAAGACAGTGATCTATGCCGGGGTCAAAGGCCGGATCGAACAGTTCACATTGCGACCCGGTGACTATGTGAACCCTATTCTGCGACCAGCAGGAATTTTGATCCCTGAAGATGCGGGTGGCGGCATGATCCTTGCCGGATTTGGGCAGATCACCGCCCAGATCGTCAAGCCGGGCACCTTGGCCGAAGTCACCTGTGTGTCAGATCCGTTCAAAATCCACCCCATGGTGGTCACGGCGGTACAGGATGTCATTCCCGCCGGGCAGATCCGCCCGACGGATGCCTTGGTTGATATTCAAGATCGCGCTCGCCCCGGTACATTGTCGACCTTCCTCGCGCCGCTTTATCCGGGGTCGATTGACCACATCCCTCGCGGGAGCAAATGCATCGCCAATGCCTATACCAACAGTCACGACAAGCTGGCCGATCCCGATATTAGCACGTCAGAATGGCTGTTTTTGCACATGGTCGACACGGTGGCGATTGTGCATGCGCTGATCTTGCGGATTCAGGCGCTCTTGCTCCCGGTTCAGACCTTGGTTTTTGCCGGGCATTAACGGGCATTAAATGCGGAGCATGCAAGATCAAGCTTCCTGCGTCGCACCCGATGGGCGCGGCGCTTTTTCTTGCAATCAACGCTAGTTTCTACGTAGGACCAGCGGCACGCGCATCTAAATTCCATCCATGGAATTTGCAAAATCCTTGCAAGGATTTTTCAGCGTGCCGCTCCCCCTCAACAAGCCCCTTTTGACCTTGAATCAAGAGGTGGGCCAACTTGGGTGTGCATCGTCGATAACAAAGGCATGCCGGTGCCGGTAGGAGCCACCAGTCTGGGTTTCATCCCCCTCCGCATGCGGGGGAACCGTTGCGTCATGATCATGCTCGAGGGCCAATGGATCGTTTGCGGGCCACAGCTTTGCCGCCCCGAAAGTCGCCAAGCAAGCCAACGCCGCCATGGTCGCAAAGGTGATCGGAAGCCCCACCGCGCCCCCTAGAACGCCCGCCAAAGGATAGGCCAACAACCAAGCCGAGTGCGACAGTGCAAATTGCGCGGCAAACACCGCTGGGCGATCTTGGCTATGACAGGACCGCGTCAACAAAAGCCCGGTTGGCGTTTGAATGAGAGACGCCCCGGCTCCGATCACAAACCAAAGGATCAGGCCAACCCACATCTCGTCGCTTAGCGCCGCCACCCACAGCCCAAAAGACAGTATCACTCCTCCTGCCAACATCACCGGGCGAGGCGATGTTTCCCCCAGCAGCTTGGGCAAAGCCAAAGCCACCACCATCGAGCCGCACCCGCTTGCGGCAAAGAAAATGGCCACCAAACCATCGCCCTGCCCCAACACGTCTTTGACCAAGACAACCGTGTTGACGATCACCATCGCCGTCGCGGCCGCAACAGCAACGTACAGCGCTAGCACCCCGCGCAATCGTGGCGTGGCGAGGTAAATCCACAAACCGCGGGTCAGGCGTTTTGAAAAGGCGGCCGTTGGCACATGCTTGCGGCGTGGCAACCGAACGCTCATCACCAACCCAGCAGAAAGAAGGAAACCAATCGCGGTGCCTACAAAGAGGCTATTGAAGGTGAGAACCGTCAACGCGGCCCCCGCGATGAGCGGACCAAGTAAGGATTCAAGATCATAGGTCAGCCGCGAATAAGACAGCGCTTGGGTGTAATCACCCTCATCGGTTAGAATATCGGGAATGGTCGCCTGAAACGTTGGGGTGAAACCGGCGGAAAAGGCCTGAAACCCAAAGACCAATGCGTAGATGTGCCAAATCTCGGTTACAAAAGGCAAAGCCAGCACAAGACAGGCGCGCGCCAGATCAAGCCCAATCAGAAACCCTTTGCGCGGCAACCGTTCCGCCAAGGTCGTGGCGATGGGGGCCACGCCGACATAGGCCACCATTTTGATGGCCAGTGCGATGCCGAGAACGGCCCCCGCCTGCCCGCCTGCCATTTCAAAAGCCAACAACCCAAGCGCAATCGTTGTTAGGCCAGACCCCAGAACCGAGAAAATCTGGGCCAGTAAAAGACGGCGATAGGTGAGGTTATGCAAGGCTCCACTCATGGGCCAAGCCTACGCTGCATCCGCCAACAATCAAGCCACATGCCTTGGCGGGGCCTTGGTCCAAGACGTGTGTTAACGCCGCAGGGCAAAGAAGTGATCGGTTGGACCGACACCTTGCCCCACCTCCAATCCGCCACTGCCCAAAATGGCGTTTCGGGTATAGGTCTTTGCATTTGCCACCGCTGCACAAAGATCACCTAGAACCGCAATCTGTGTGGCCAAGGCCGATGATAGCGTGCAGCCGGTACCATGGGTTCCGGGCATATCCATTCGCTCGGCCTCAAACCAATGCGGCCCAGTCTCATCGACCAAAACATCCGGGCACTGCGGACCCGGAAGGTGCCCACCCTTTAACAGGATCGCCGGTCCAAGTGCGTGCAACTGCTCTGCTTGATCAAGCATCTCACCGCGATCCCGCGCCTCATCACAGCCCAAGAGCACGGCTGCCTCGGGCAAATTGGGTGTCAACACAGTCGACAGCGGCACAATATAATGGAGAAATCCCTCTAGGGCCTGTTGGCCGGTCAGGGTTTTGCCACTTGTCGAGGACAAGACCGGATCGACAACAACCTGCACCCCACGCCCCGCGAGGCATCCGGCCACCGCCTCACAGATAGTTTCAGAGCCAAGCATTCCGATCTTGACCGCATCAACACGAATATCTGTCAAAATCGCGTCAACCTGCGCCGCCACAAGGCCGGGATCGGTCAAAACGACATCGCTCACCCCTTGGGTGTTTTGAACCGTCAATGCCGTAATCGCCGCCATGCCATAGCCGCCATTGGCCGCAATCGCCTTGAGATCGGCCTGAACCCCGGCCCCGCCCGACGGGTCCGACCCGGCGATGGATAGAATATTTGGGATCATCTCAACACCCTGCACTTGCGTCTTCCTTGCGCATAGCCAAGCATCTTCCCTCTGTCCAGATTAGCCAAGATTGCCCAAGCCCGCGACGCATGATAGGCTATGCTCAAACAGAGGCAGAGCAGCCCACATGACAGCACTTAAGGAATTTGAACGGCTCGAGGCAACCGGGCTGTGGCGCCCGAACCAAGCCGAGCAACGACGCGAAGTTGTTGTCTCGCTTGGTGATGCGACGCTGACGATCACCGACGTCCCGGGCCGGGTGTTGGCCCATTGGTCTATCGCGGCGGTGGTGCGTTCGAACGGCACCGCCCTTCCCGCGATTTTTCACCCCGATGGCGACCCCGACGAGACGCTGGAATTGGCCGAGGACGAGGCCGAGATGATCAACGGTATTGATCGTCTTCTCAAGGCCATCGAAAAGCGCCGTCCTAACCCCGGCAAACTTCGCCTGCTCCTTAGTGTGGCCGTGATCGTTGGGACCACCGCCGCCGCCGTGATGTGGGCCCCCGGCGCTTTGAAAGACTATGCCGTCAAAGTCGTACCACCGGTCAAACGCGCCGAGATTGGCGTGGATCTTTTGAAACATATGTCGCGGGTCACCGGCCAACCTTGCATGACCAAAGACGCCCGCCCGGCCCTGCAAAAGCTTGCGACGCGTATCCTCGGCCCCGGTCGCGACGACACGGTTATTGTCGTTCCCGATGGCGTTGCCGAGGCGACCCATTTGCCCGGCGGTATTGTGGTGCTCAACAAGTCGGTGATCGAAGATTTCGAAGACCCGGATGTGCCCGCCGGGTTCATATTGGTCGAAGACACCCATGCCAAGATTCACGACCCTCTGGCCAGTGTTCTGGATCACGCTGGGCTTATGGCCAGTGCCCGATTGGTCACAACCGGTCAGCTCCCCGGTGAGGCGCTCTCGGCCTATGCGGAACATCTGTTGACTCAGCCCAAACCCGAATTGGACGAAACCACGCTAATCGACGCTTTTGGCACCGCCAAGCTGCACAGCACCCCCTATGCCTATGCCAAGGACATCACCGGGGAAAGCACGCTCGCCCTTATCGAGGCGGACCCAATGGCCGATCAGCCAAGCCAAGATGTCCTCAGCGACGGTGATTGGCTGCGGCTACAAGGGATTTGCGGTACCCCATAAAAAAGGCCCGCGTGACGCATCACACGGGCCGTTTTTACAAAGTGTTTCGAAGTTAGCGTGTATAGGCGCGCGCATAACCGGCGGATTTCACAGCGCCCAAGGCCGCGTGAAGCTCCGAAGACGACGCATATGGCCCAACCATGACGCGGCGCATGGATTGACCGTCACGGGTGTAGGTTCCGAACTTGACCGGCAGACCAGCACGGTTCAAACGACCAGCGGCGGCTTGAGCCTTGGCCGGGGTGGTGAACACACCGATTTCAACATAGCGAGCACCAGTCGCAACCGGACGCGGTGAAGATTTCGTCGAAATGACAGGACCGACCCGAGTGACGACCTGACCATCTTGGGTCACGACAATCGGTTTCGCATCAGTGGCACGATAGGCAATCACCGGAGCCTTGATCGTGTGATTTGGGACCGTCGCGGCCAAGCGGCGCGGCGTGGTGTTGGTCCAAATCTGCTGCGTGCGTCGGTGACCATCAACTGTCTGAAACGCCCGATACGGGTTCAAACGCCCATCATCCCACGCGGGGCGATAGCCCTCGGGAATATCAACCTGCGTGACACTGCGCTTTTCGTAAACATGGCGCGGTGCGATGCGGGTGTTGCCGCGCAGCTCGCTGCCCTGCCATCCACGGTTATGATAAACTTTCTTGCCCGGTCCGGGCGCTTCGCCACGGCGGATAACCGTCACATGCGGCGATTTTTGGGGGCCACAGCGCATGGCAACCGTCACACCATCGACGGTCTTGCTGTGGTGTCCATTTTGGCAAGCATTGTAGGTTGGAACCACAACACGGCGCGCCTTGGATTTTGGCGCAACGGCCGCGGCGGGGACCTGACGCACAACACGACGCGGAGCCGCGACGGGTTTGGACGCCGGTGCGCGCACAACCCGAGCACTGGGTGCCACTGGTTGTGGGGCTGCTGCGACGCGGGGCTTGGGTGTCGGTTTGATCACCACTGGCGCGGGGGCTGGCTTGGAAGCAACGCGCGGCGCTGGTTTCGGCTTGGGGGCGGGTTTTGGCTTGGGCGCAGCGGCAACAACTGGCTTGGGCGCGGGCTTGGCTGCGGGTTTAGGCGCAGGCTTGGCGGCCGGAGCTGCGGCGGTTGTGGTGCCAAAACTTGGTTTCTGGCCACAAATTTGTTTGCGATTGCGCGACACACGCGGCACCCAGTTCACAGCCCCATCAAACCCGGCGCGCACGTAAACGCAGCCCCGATTATCGACGAACTGTTTGCCGGAAAACGACGACGGCGGAAAGTTCGCCGGAACGTTGTTGATCTTGGATTGAGCCATGGCCGGATCGGATGCAAATCCGAATCCCGCTGCCAACACTGCAAAAATAGTTAAAGATTTCAAAGTCATGTCTGCCCCCACAGATGTAGAGGGCAGAATGCCAAATCAACAACGCTCTGTAAAGCGTTGAAATCGTTTATTTCGTTCCAAACATACGGTCACCCGCATCACCCAGACCGGGGACGATGTACCCGAGTTCATTGAGTTTTTCGTCCAAAGAGGCCGTGACGATTGGCACATCGGGATGCGCCTCTTTCATGCGCGCCACACCTTCGGGTGCTGCCAAGAGGCACAAAAACCGAATATCCTTGGCACCCGATTCTTTAACCAAATCGATCGCAGCCGCCGAAGAATTGCCCGTCGCCAGCATCGGATCAACGACAATCGCGGTGCGCTCTTCCATGCGTTTTGGCAGCTTGTTGTAGTACTGAACCGGCTGCAGAGTTTCCTCGTCGCGGTACAAGCCAACAAAGCCGACGCGCGCCGCGGGGATCAGCTCAAGAATACCATCCATAAGGCCGTTGCCGGCGCGCAAGATCGACACAAGCGCCAATTTCTTGCCCTCAATCACCGGCTGTTGCGTCGGCCCCATCGGCGTTTCGATATCCTTGAGGGTCACGGGCAGTTCACGCGTCACCTCATAGGCCAACAACAGGCTAATTTCGCGCAGCAGTTGGCGAAAAGACGCGGTCGACGTATCCTTTTCACGCATCAACGTCAGCTTGTGTTGCACCAGCGGGTGATCAACGATGGTCAGATGTTGGCTCATGACGTCTCCAATGCTTTGCGAATCTTCGCCTTTGTATCTGCGTTGCAGAAGGCCGCGTCCACGGCATTCTTGTCTATTTGGTCAAAGATTTCTTCGTCCCAGCCAAAGACCCCCACCAGAGCGGCATATTCTTTGCGCATTGTCGTGTGAAAGAACGGCGGATCATCGGTGGACACGGTCACTTTGACACCCCGATCACGCAGCTTTTCGATCGGGTGCTGATCAAGCGCATCATAAACGCCAAGGAACACGTTTGATCCCGGACAGACCTCAAGCGTGATGTCGCGTTCAATCAACATATCGACTACGGCCAAATCTTCGCTGGCGCGCACGCCGTGACCAATACGTTCAACGCCAAGATCCTCGACCGCCTCGCGGACCTCTTGCGGGCCGCGCCATTCACCGGCGTGAGAGGTGAGGTGCAACCCCGCCTCGCGGGCCATGTCGAAACTATAGGCAAAATCCTTTTGCTGGCCTTGGTTTTCGTCACCGCCCATGCCCAGACCAACAATGAAATCCCCCGCCGTTTCGGCGGCGCAAAGGGCGGCGGTCTTGGCTTTGTCCGGGCCGAAATGGCGGATTGGCGTGGCGATCCCGCATAGGGTGATGCCAAGATCGCGCTCGGCCTCAACCGCCGCATCTTGAATGGCATGAAGGTATTCTTTCCATGCCTCAACATCGCTATTGCCGCAGAAATCCGGGCTGATGAAGCTTTCGATATAGATCACATCGCTTGCGGCGGCCTCTTCGAGAACCGCGCGGGTTAGCCGGGCAAACTCCTCGGGGCCGGTCAAGACCGATGTCGCCGCCTCATAGACCGACAAAAAATGCACAAAATCGCGGTAATCATACGACCCGTCTTCGCGAAAAATCTTGGACAGATCGACGTTCTTTTCCTGCGCCAAACCGCGAATGAACGACGGAGGGGCCATACCCTCAAGATGTGTGTGCAGCTCGATCTTGGGGCGTTTGATAATGGCGTCTAACCGCTCTTCACTGATCATAGAAAACTCCTGCCCGGCCCCTGTGCCGGGATGTTAAGATGGGCGGCGATACTTGCGGCAACATCGGCAAAAGCGATCTGACCGATCTCTCCCGCGCCTTTGCCCGCTACCAAAACCGGAACCCGCTCACGGGTGTGATCCGTCCCGGACCAGCTTGGGTCGTTGCCGTGATCTGCGGTGATCACCAGCATGTCACCGTCCCGCAGACGCGCCAAAAGCTTGCCCAGCTCCACGTCAAACCATTCCAGATGCCGCGCATAGCCAGAGATGTCGCGGCGATGGCCATATTCGGAATCAAATTCGACGAAATTGGCAAAGGTCAAACTCCCGTCCTCCCCCGTTTCAACCCAATCCGAAAGATGTTCCATCAGCGTGGCATCGGGGCCTTTGCGGACCTCATCAATGCCGGTCATTGAAAAGATGTCGCCAATCTTTCCAACCGCATAGACGGCGCGCCCGGCATCTTGGGCCCAATTGGTCAAAACCGAGCTTGGGGGCGTAATGGCGAAATCCTTGCGATGTGGCGTGCGGGTGAAATTGCCCGGTTCGCCCACAAAGGGGCGCGCAATCACGCGGCCAACTTTCATCTCATGCAAGATCGGCGCAAGGCCTTTGCAGAGATCATAAAGCCGGTCGAGACCAAAATGCTCTTCGTGGGCGGCAATCTGAAAGACGCTATCAGCCGAAGTATAGCAAATCGGAAAACCCGTCTCGACATGCTCGGTGCCAAATTGCTCAATCATCACCGTGCCCGAGCCATGGCAATTGGCCAAAATCCCGGTCGTCCCGGCAAGCTCTGCGGCTTTGGCGGAAATATCGGCGGGAAAGGCCGGGTGCGTATCCGGGAAATAGTGCCAATCCCACGGCACCGGCAGACCGGCGAGCTCCCAATGCCCCGACGGTGTGTCCTTGCCTTTGGATACCTCGGTCGCGGCGGCAAACCGCCCCGACAATTTCGGGCTTGGGGCCTCCATTCCGCTGGCCAATGTCAACGCGTGAAAAAGCCCGAGCGACGCCAGATTTGGGACGTTTAACGCACCGCTGCGCCCCTCTTCGGCTCGCCCCTCGGCACAGGCCTGCATGATGTGGCCCAATGTGTTGGCACCGGTATCGGGCAGGTCACCGTTGAAATAGGCATCCGCATCAGGTGCTCCGCCAATGCCGACGGAATCCATCACCACCAAAAAGGCCCGCATCACGCCACCCTCTCGATCACAAGAGGCACCGGTTTTGGGGCCTTGTTTCCAAACGTCATCGCATCTTGTACCGCCCGCGCCGCCGCGTCGGCCTGCTCTTCACGGGCCGCGTGGACCACGGCAATCGGTTGCCCCTTGGCCACCTTGTCGCCCAAGCGCACCACATCCGTAAGACCAACGGCCGGGTTGATAATATCAGTCTCAACCCGGCGTCCGCCGCCAAGGTCCACCACCGCAAGGCCAAGCGCCTCGCCGTCAATCGCCGTGACAACGCCCGCCTGCGGGGCCACAACTTCGCGGATCACCGGGGCTTCAGGCAAAAAGCGCCGCCAGTCGTCCACAAAGCTTAGTGGGCCGCCAAGCGCATAGACCATCTTGCCGAACCGCTCCGCCGCCTCACCCGAGGAGATCGAGGCCCGCAGCTTAGTCTCGCCATCGTCAATCCCGGCGGTTTTCAACAGCTCAACCCCAAGGTCAACACTCAGCTCAAGCAAAGGCCCCGCCAGTTTGCCGGTCAACACCTGCATACACAGATCAACCTCAAGCGCATTGCCGAGCGAGGGCACCAAAGGTTGGCTCATATCGGTGATCAAGGCGCTGGTCGGGCATCCGGCGGCATTGGCCGTCGACACCAAAGACCGTGCAAGCGCGCGCGCCTCATCGGCGGTTTTCATAAAGGCACCGGAGCCGACCTTTACATCCAACACCAGCGATTGCAGCCCCGCCGCCAGCTTTTTGGACAGGATCGAGGCGGTGATCAGATCAAGGCTTTCGACCGTGCCGGTGACATCGCGGATCGCATAAAGCCGCTTGTCCGCCGGGGCGATATCCGCCGAGGCGCTGACGATGGCACAGCCTGCGTCCTTTACGATCTCACGAAACCGCGTCTCATCCGGGGTCACCGAATAGCCGGGGATCGCCTCAAGCTTATCAAGCGTGCCGCCGGTATGGCCCAAGCCCCGCCCGGAAATCATCGGGTTATACACTCCACACGCCGCCAGCATCGGGGCAAGCACAAGGCTCACACAATCGCCGACCCCGCCGGTGGAATGCTTGTCGACAACAGGGGCATCGAGATCCCAATCCAATACATGGCCGCTGTCGCGCATCGCCAGCGTTAGGGCAACGCGCCCGGTTTCGGACAACCCCCGAAGACACACGCCCATCGCAAAGGCCCCAGCTTGGGCCGCACTTACCCGGCCATCGGCCAACCCATGGGCAAACCACGACAATTCGGCTGGGCTTGGGTCTTCACCTTTGCGCAGGGCCGCGTTGATTGCACGTGCATCCATCAGGCATCGCCTCCGGTCTCGGTCTCCATGTGATCACGACCAAAGGCCCCCGGCAGCAAATCGCCGACCTTTGTAATCAACTCCGCCCCATCAATCGTGGCTAGCGTCACCTGCGCCCCGGATTTGGCAAATTCCGCCAATTTCTGACGACAGCCCCCGCAAGGCGGCACCGGATGCGGGCTATCGGCAATCACATAGGCTTCGGCAATTTCGGTCTCGCCATCTGCGACCATCGCGGCAATTGCACCGGCTTCGGCGCATGTCCCTTCGGGATAAGCAACGTTTTCTACATTACACCCGGTATAAGTCTTCCCTGATGGGGTGCGCAGCGCCGCGCCAACTTTGAAATGGGAATAAGGGGCATAGGCATTCTCGCGCACGGCGCGGGCCAAATCAGACAACGACTCAGGTCGGGACATCAAACTCTCCGGTAATCAAGGCAGCAGTTTGCGAAGCGGGTCACCAGAATGCAAGACCCCCTTCTCGTCTCTGACCCCAACCTGGCCCCAGCGTCAATTCAGTTTTCAATTTTTGCGGGAAACTGCTAAGCCACACGAGATCACCGCCTCAGAACGGAATTTGGTTTAACGCTAAACCATATTGGAAATCAGGACTTACCATGACCGACTCAGCCAAGGAAACATTGCGCCAGGCGGCGCTGTTCTACCACGAAAACCCGCAACCGGGTAAATTGGAGATCCGCGCGACCAAGCCGCTGGCCAATGGCCGCGACCTAAGCCGCGCTTATTCACCGGGTGTGGCCGAGGCTTGTCTTGAGATCAAAGAAAACCCGGAAAACGCCGCCCGCTATACCACGCGTGGCAATTTGGTGGCGGTTGTGTCCAACGGAACGGCGGTCTTAGGCCTTGGGAACATTGGCGCTTTGGCTTCCAAACCGGTCATGGAAGGCAAGGCGGTCCTGTTCAAGAAGTTTGCCGATATTGATTGTTTTGACATCGAGGTTGATCAGCCCGACCCCGAAAAGCTTGCTGATATTGTCTGTGCGTTAGAACCGACCTTTGGCGCGATCAACCTCGAAGACATCAAAGCGCCCGATTGTTTTATCGTTGAACGAATTTGTCGCGAGCGGATGAACATCCCGGTTTTTCATGACGATCAACACGGCACGGCGATTGTTGTCGGCGCTGCTGCGACCAATGCTTTGCATGTGGCGGGCAAAAAATTCGAAGACATCAAGATTGTTTCGACCGGCGGTGGTGCCGCTGGGATTGCCTGTCTCAACATGCTGTTGAAACTCGGCGTCAAACGCGAAAACGTCTGGCTTTGCGACATCCATGGCCTCGTTTACGAAGGCCGCGACATCGACATGAATCCGCAAAAGGCCGCCTTTGCCCAAGCGTCGGATTTGCGCAGCTTGGATGAGGTGATGGATGGGGCCGATATGTTCCTTGGCCTCTCTGGTCCGGGGGTGCTTAGCCCCGACAACGTGTCGAAAATGACCAAACGCCCGATCATTTTTGCCCTTGCCAATCCAACACCGGAAATCATGCCCGACCTCGCGCGTACCGTCGCGCCTGACGCCATCATCGCAACGGGCCGAAGCGATTTTCCCAATCAGGTCAACAACGTACTCTGCTTCCCCTTCATCTTCCGTGGGGCGTTGGACGTTGGTGCAACCGAAATCAACGATGCGATGCAGGTCGCTTGCGTCGAAGGGATCGCCGCCCTTGCCCGTGCCACCACAAGCGCCGAAGCCGCCGCCGCCTATCGCGGAGAACAGCTCACATTTGGCGAAGACTATTTGATCCCCAAGCCGTTTGACCCACGCCTGTCCGGCGTTGTCTCAACGGCCGTTGCCAAGGCCGCGATGGAAACCGACGTCGCCAAACGCCCGGTTGCCGACCTTGAAGCCTACAAGCAAAAGCTTGACGCAAGCGTGTATAAATCCGCCCTGCTGATGCGGCCGGTCTTCCAAGCCGCCGCCACCGCGTCGCGCCGCATCGTTTTTGCCGAAGGCGAAGACGAACGTGTTTTGCGATCCGCCCAAGCGATCTTGGAAGAAACCACCGAAACGCCGGTATTGATTGGTCGCCCGGATGTGATCAACGCCCGCTGTGAAAAGCTTGGCCTAGAAATTCGCCCCGAGCGGGATTTCAATATCGTGAACCCCGAAAATGACCCGCGCTATCGCGACTATTGGGAGGCCTATCACCAACTCATGTGTCGCCGCGGTGTCACCCCCGAAACCGCCCGCGCCATCATGCGCACCAACTCGACCGCCATTGGCGCGATCATGGTCCACCGAGGTGAGGCGGATAGTTTGATTTGCGGGACCTTTGGGGAATTCCGCTGGCATTTGAACTATGTCAATCAAGTGCTTGGCAGCGAAACCATGCGCCCGCATGGGGCTTTGTCGATGATGATCCTCGAGGATGGGCCGCTATTCATTGCCGACACCCACGTGCGCTCCCTGCCCTCGCCCGAGGAACTTGCCGAAAGCGCAATTGGCGCGGCGCGGCATGTGAAACGCTTTGGCCTTGAACCCAAAATCGCCTTTTGCTCGCAATCGCAATTTGGCAACCAGGCCGAAGGTTCGGGCAAGCGCTTGCGTGAGGCGATGGCCATTCTCGACAAGCAGCAACATGATTTCTGTTACGAGGGTGAGATGAACGTCGACGCCGCGCTAGACGAGAATTACCGCGAGATGGTATTGCCCGGAAACCGCATGAAAGGCAGCGCCAATGTGTTGATCTTTGCCCATGCCGATGCGGCCTCTGGTGTGCGTAACATCTTGAAAATGAAGGCGGACGGGCTCGAAGTTGGGCCTATCCTGATGGGTATGGGCAACCGCGCCCATATCGTCACGCCCTCGATCACAGCGCGCGGATTGCTCAACATGGCCGCCATCGCCGGCACCCCGGTTAAGGCCTATAGCTAAGCAAGGTTGGGCGGGTATCCCCCGCCCACCTCGTTACTTGAGTGGCACCAGATCGTTGTTTTCAACCGTAAAGCTTTTGCTGCACCCGGCCGCTCCGATTTTGCCACAGGCGGACCCGTGCAAATTCAGGGTGATCACCGGTTTCACCGTGACCTGATAGCCATACATATGGCCGCCGCCGATGCGGACGAACCCGCCCCCCTGTTGTTGGCGATAGAATTCCATCGGGCACCCGGCGCTCCCACAGAACAAAGATGCCGCCTTGTCACAAGTGATCTGCGCGTAATCAATCACCTGATCCAAAAGCCCGTCACGATCAAAGTCTTCTTTGATCACCGCCCCGTCCTGCACGGTCACCGACCCACCAAAGGTCCGGCAATCTTTTTCCACCTTTGCCTTGGCCAACGCCAACGGTTCTTGAACCGGAGGAGGAGGCGGCAACGCACATTGCCGAGCTGCACTATCCAGCGCTTTGGACGACCCGCGCAATGACATCGCCGTCCTATTCACTACCTCGCCACTTGTGCCATCCATCAAGACCAGCTCGGCCCGCGTGCCTGATTTGAGGGCGCCAATCAGAGATCCATGCGCCGCAAGGTCATAGGGCGCGTGGTAGTCTTCGTAATCCGTTTGGCCCGTATGCGTAAACGTCATGCGACCCGCCTCGTTTCCATCGACCAAAACACGGGCCTGCAGGGTTTCAGGCAAGACCTCGCCGTGAAAAAATATCCGATGCGCCAATGTCTTCTGGTTTTGACAGCCGACCATGTAGCAAAAATAATTTGCCTGCTCTTTGTCATCGACGGGGCAGACAACCGCACCTTTAAACCCGGTATTGGCGTTGTCGAACGCCTCCCATCGCCCTTGTGCTACCGCTGACGTGCTAACACAGCAAAGCGCCAGCAACGCCATCATCAAAGCTTTTACCAAATGCATTTTCACCCCTGAATATACCTAAAAACCACCCTCAGGATGCCGGGTTTTGCCTTGTCAGGCAACGGGTTTGAGATTCGCGTCTTGGGCACTGGCAAATTCGCAGATTAGATTTGCATTTTTGCAATTTCGGTAAAAATTTGCAGCCAAAGGGCTAAAACACAGGGGCTTTGCAAAAATTTGCAAGGCCGTTTGCGAAAAACCACACATTCCTCTGCGGTAATCTGTCCACATCACGCCCTAGACACTTGCCCGGATCAACCCGCCCCGCTTATGCCTTTGCCAGAGGATGGAATAAGTGGAGGACGCCATGGGCTATCAAGAGGTTTACGACAGTTGGAAATCCGATCCTGAGGGGTTCTGGATGGACGCGGCCAACGCAATTGACTGGGACAAGAAACCCAGCAAGGCGCTCTCGGATCTTGGCGATGACATGTATGAATGGTTCGCCGATGGCATGGTCAACACCTGCTATAACGCCGTTGACCGTCATGTCGAAAACGGCCGGGGCGAGCAAACCGCGATCATCTATGACAGCCCGATCACCCACACCAAACGCGAGATCACCTATGTTGAGCTGCGCAACCGCGTTGCCAATCTTGCCGGTGCTTTGCGTGCCAAGGGCGTCGAAAAAGGCGACCGCGTCATCATTTATATGCCGATGATCCCCGAGGCGCTCGAAGCCATGCTAGCCTGCGCCCGCCTTGGTGCGATCCATTCGGTTGTGTTCGGCGGATTTGCGGCCAACGAATTGGCGGTGCGCATTGACGACGCCAAACCTAAGGCGATCATCGCCGCCTCTTGCGGGTTGGAGCCGGGCCGCGTCGTTCACTACAAGCCGCTCTTGGATGGCGCGATTGACCTTGCCGATCACAAGCCCGACTTCACCGTCATTTTCCAACGTGAACAAGAGGTTGCCGAGCTTAAAGAAGGCCGCGACTATAACTGGCACGGCTTTCAATACGGTGTTGAACCGGCTGAATGTGTTCCGGTCGAAGGCAACCATCCGGCCTATATCCTCTATACCTCTGGCACCACCGGCGCGCCCAAAGGCGTGATCCGCCACACCGGCGGTCAGCTTGTGGCGCTGAACTGGACGATGAAAAACATCTACAACGTCGATCCCGGCGATGTGTTTTGGGCGGCGTCTGATGTGGGTTGGGTCGTTGGCCACAGCTATATTTGTTATGGCCCGCTGATCCACGGCAACACCACCATCGTGTTTGAGGGTAAACCCGTCGGCACCCCCGATCCCGGCACCTTCTGGCGGGTGATCGAAGAGCACAAGGTCAAAACCTTCTTCACCGCGCCGACCGCCTTCCGTGCTGTGAAACGCGAAGATCCGACCGGCGAATACGTCAAGAAATACGACTTGAGCTGTCTTGAACAGGTGTTCTTGGCCGGTGAGCGCGCCGACCCCGACACCATCGTTTGGGCGCAGGATCAGTTGAAAAAGCCGATCATCGACCATTGGTGGCAGACCGAGCTTGGCTATCCCGGTGTGTGTAACCCGGTTGGAATCGAACTTTTGCCGGTCAAACTTGGCTCGCCCTCGGTACCGCTTCCCGGTTATCAGATGAAGATCCTCGATGATGCGGGCAACGAACTGCCACCCGGTGAGTTGGGGGCCATTGTGACGCCTCTGCCGCTGCCGCCAGGCACCTTCCCCAACCTGTGGAACGCCGAAGATCGTTATAAGAAAAGCTATCTGACCAACTTCCCCGGCTACTATGAAACCGGCGATGCGGGCATGATCGACGAAGACGGCTACCTCTATATCATGGCGCGCACCGATGACGTGATCAACGTCGCCGGTCACCGCCTGTCGACGGGTGGCATGGAAGAAGTGCTTGCCGATCACCCCGATGTTGCCGAATGCGCCGTGATTGGTGTGTCCGATAGCCTCAAAGGGCAGATGCCCATGGGCTTTCTCTGCCTGAACGCGGGCACTACCAAGGCTGATGATGAGATCGTCAAAGAGGTCATCAAGTTGGTGCGCGAAAAGATCGGACCGGTTGCCGCGTTCAAGCTTTGCTGCGTTGTCGATCGCCTGCCTAAAACCCGCTCGGGCAAAATCCTGCGCGGCACCATGGTGTCGATTGCCGATAGCAAAGAGTACAAAATGCCCGCCACCATCGACGATCCGGTCATTCTGGACGAAATCAAAGTGGCGCTTCAGGGGCTTGGCTACGCCAAAGGCTAAACCCATCCTGCAATGTACACGACCAAAGCGGGCCTACGGGCCCGTTTTTTCTCTGCGTAGTTGTCAACCCCTAGCGGAAACGACGCGACGCCAAAAGGTGGAGCAGAGATCAGCCGGGCACCTATAACGGATCGGGCAACCTGATTTCGGGGGTGCCATCCGTGGGCAAGAACACAATCCGCGCACGATCACCCAGAACTTCATCAAAGCGCCCCACATAGCGCATGCTTGGATAGATGTACGATTGATCAGTGTCGGTTTCGCCTGCCCTATCCCCCTCGGTCAGCGTGGCACGCCTTTTACGACATTGCGCTGCGGCGTCGTCGAACCGAACAGGGGCCAGTCGAAAAGCAATGCACCCATTTTGCCCTTCATCCAGAACAAACAAGCCTGCCTCGGCGAGGTATAGGTTGGACCCCCTCCACCAACCAGTGTCTCCAGCTAGTTCGCGCGAAACAGCCCGGCCATTGTGTTCAACAATCAATGTCCGGTGCCAATCGCTATGTAGGCCGAACAGTCCTCTGGCGGCCAGTGTTACACGAACGCCGCCTTCCAAATCGGCTATGGCCCGGTGTTCCTCGCTCTCGCACCCCGCCAGAAAAACTGCCGTTAAAAAGAAAGCAAAAACAAAGCGCATAGATTCCCGATCCCTAGGAGGTTTTGAAATTTGCGGACGTCTTTAAGGCAATAGAATGAAAAAACGTCTTAGACAAACTGCTCCCGGATCAGCCGTTCTTCTAATCCATGTCCCGGATCAAACAACACGCGGTGCTCAATCCCCGGTTCTGATTTGATATGCACCTGCAAGACATCCCGGACGCTATCACCATCCGCTTCGGCCATCACCGGACGTTTGTCCGGGTCCAACACCTCCATCGACACCTCAGCAGATTTGGGAAGCAATGCGCCGCGCCATCGTCGTGGGCGAAAGGGTGCAACCGCAGTCAATGCCAAGACATCCGACCCAATCGGCAAGATTGGACCGTGGGCGGAATAATTATACGCGGTTGACCCCGCAGGGGTAGCAACCAGCGCCCCGTCACAAACAAGCTCAGACATTCGAACCTGACCATCTACACTAATGCGCAATCTCGCCGCCTGAGGTCCGGCGCGCAGGATCGACACCTCGTTGATCGCCAGCGCCCGGTGTTCAACACCATCGCTACAGGACGCCCGCATGACCAGCGGGTTGATCACGGTTTCCTCTGCCGCCTTTAGCCGTTCCTCAAGCGCGTGCTCGGAATATTCGTTCATCAAAAACCCAACCGTGCCGCGGTTCATCCCGTAAACCGGGGCCGGATTGCCTTCGGTGCGGTGCAGGGTTTGCAACATGAACCCGTCCCCGCCCAGCGCCACAATCACATCGGCCCCCGGCTCGGCATGGTCGCCATAGCGCCGCGTCAACCCGGCCAATGCCGCCTGAGCAATTGGCGCGCGCGAGGCGCAAAACGCAATTTTGAGGGACATCGGAGTTTCCTGTCTGTGGCTTTTGTCTCCGAAACAATCACAAGTTCACCGAACTAGCCAGAGATGCCGCAAGATTATTGCGCTTTGTCGCTTTACTCCCTTTGCCTTATGTGTCGTTTCCGATAGGAAACAGCCCAAATTCGAATCCGATCACACTGGACCCTTGAAGGAGCAGCCCAATGACTGCATCGCGCGATTTCTTTTCCCAGCCTCTGTCCGAGCGGGACCCCGAGCTTTTCGGCTCGATCACCAACGAGCTTGGTCGCCAGCGCGACGAGATCGAATTGATCGCTTCGGAAAACATCGTGTCCCGTGCCGTGATGGAAGCGCAAGGCTCGGTTCTGACCAACAAATACGCCGAAGGCTATCCAGGCCGTCGCTATTACGGTGGCTGCCAATTTGTTGACGTGGCCGAAAACCTCGCCATTGATCGCGCCAAGCAGTTGTTTGATTGCGATTTTGCCAACGTACAGCCGAACTCGGGCTCACAGGCCAACCAAGGTGTGTTTCAGGCGCTGATCCAGCCCGGCGACACCATCCTTGGCATGTCGCTTGATGCTGGTGGTCACCTGACCCACGGCGCACGCCCCAACCAGTCGGGCAAGTGGTTCAACGCCGTTCAATACGGTGTGCGCAAAGAAGACAACATGCTCGACTATGACCAAGTCGAAGCGCTCGCCAAAGAGCATCAGCCCAAGATGATCATCGCCGGTGGCTCCGCCATCCCGCGTCAGATTGATTTCAAACGTATGCGCGAAATCGCCGATATGGTTGGCGCGTACCTGCACGTCGACATGGCACACTTTGCCGGTCTGGTTGCGGCGGGTGAGCACCCCTCGCCCTTCCCGCATGCGCATGTGGCCACCACAACCACGCATAAAACCCTGCGCGGTCCGCGCGGCGGCATGATCCTCACCAATGACGAGGCCATCGCCAAGAAAATCAACTCGGCGATCTTCCCCGGCATCCAAGGCGGCCCGCTCATGCACGTTATCGCCGCCAAGGCCGTTGCCTTTGGTGAGGCGCTGCGCCCCGAGTTCAAAGACTATGCCAAGCAGGTCATCGCCAATGCCCAAGCCCTGTCTGATCAGTTGATCAAAGGCGGTCTCGACACTGTGACCCACGGCACCGACACCCATGTTGTTCTGGTTGATCTGCGCCCCAAAGGCGTGACCGGCAATATCGTCGACAAGGCCCTGGGCCGCGCGCATATCACCTGCAACAAAAACGGTGTGCCGTTTGACCCTGAAAAGCCAACTGTGACCTCGGGCATCCGCCTTGGCTCCCCGGCTGGTACCACCCGTGGCTTTGGTGAGGCCGAGTTCCGCCAGATCGCCGATTGGATCATCGAAATCGTCGATGGCATCGCCGCCAACGGCGCGGATAACAACGGCGCGGTCGAAGAGAAAGTCCGTGGCGAAGTCGCCGCCCTCTGCGCCAAATTCCCGCTGTATCCCGATCTGTGATCACACCAACCTATTGAAGTTAAAAGGGTGCGGCCATCACCGCGCCCTTTTTTGTGAGACCAAACAATCCGATGCAGCATCGCAATCTATCAACAGCTGCGGGATTATGAGCCATCTCATTTAGGGCAGATCGTAAAGCCCAAGAGCATTCCCACCAGGATCTACAAACTCTGAAAACGTGACAACGTTTGGAACCTGAATTATCTTACCAGTCTCAATGCCAATTTCGGAGCGTTGGCGTTGAGTTGTCTCTATGTCTTCGACCAAAAAGCGAACAACTGGCGCTGACGGTTGCTGATCATTTGCCTCAAAAATCTGCAACCAAACATTGGGGGAGACTTTGAATTCCACGATGCCGGGCACGGGTCTAAGCTCGTCGACATCCGCGCCCAGCAAATTTGTATACCATGCCTCCGCCTCGGTGATTGACGAAACCGGCAAACCGATTGTCACTTCCTGAAAAGGTTCTGCACTGGCGATATTTGACGTCACCAAACAGGCCACAGCAGTTCTGGCCAACCAGAGCATTACTTTGCATCCCCGGTTAAATCTTGCGCAAGCATCAAGGCGTTGCCATCAGGGTCATAGAAAGTCGCCGTCTTGACCATGCCTTCGATCACATCGGTCTCGCCGTCAAATTTCACTTTGGCCTGTTCAAGGGCCTGCCGCGCGGCATCCAAATCTGCGATCCCAAAAACGGGCACACAGTTGCCGGGAACGGGTTTGGTGTGCTCACCCAATCCTATTGTCACTCCGGCGGTGTTCGTCTGAAGCTCTGACCAACCTGCGTCGTCCGCATGGTAGAGTGTCTCAAACCCCAACATACCCTCGTACCAAGCGGCGCTTGCGTGCCTGTCTTTTACAGACAGTGCGATGTTGATTGTGTTGTCCAATGAAATGAGCGACATGGGCTTCCCTTTTGATTCTAAATATACTAACTATACTTTATGGACATAAAGCTTTTTGTCAACATCACCTCTCGGGCTTGGGCATTGCCCATTTTGTCGAACCTCCACAAAGGTGTTGCCGGGCGGCAGGCACCCTTGCTGGCTGCGACGGGTGCGGGTAGATCCGCGTTCGCGCAGAGCATGGATCATCTTATTTCCATTGGATTGCTGGAAAGAAACCCGGGTTACGGGCATCCGCTGCGCCCTGAATTTCGGCTGACAGCGTCCGGAATTCACGCCGCTGCAATCGCGAGCAAAATACAATGCGTTTCGGCGGACGAAGATCAGGATTTGCTTCGCCGCTCGTGGACTTTGCCGGTACTCACGTCGCTTCAGTCGCCCAGCCATTTCAACGAAATAAAGCGAAACCTGCAAACGATTACAGATCGCGCCTTGTCACAATCATTGAAATCTATGGAGGTCAGAAACTGGGTCTGTCGCAGCGTGGACGAAGCCGCCCGCCCGCCAAGATCAATATACAGCGCCGTGAACACCGGTGGCGCAATAAGCAAAACCATCGCGCCCGACATTAGGTTTGGTTCGTGAGACCGACTATCATTGAGACCTGTGGAGTGGTATCCAAAGTCGGCGTGGCGGCCCTTGCGCCATCACCCCCAAGACGGTTTTTCGCCTCCTCTTGAAAAAACGTCCCGCAATACCGACGGAACCTGTCAGCACCTGCGTGTAACCTCTCAAAAGACGAACAGGAGACAGTCATGCGCAGCCCCATCAACGCCCCCGTCCTTGCCACCGCTTTCGCCATTGGCCTTGGGTTTCTGGCTCAGGCGGCAAATCCCGCCGATCCGTACCAAGGTCCGCTTCTCAAACTTTGGAACGCGACCTTTCACAGCGAGCCAGTCGAAACACCATCGCAGTTCACCCCGCAAGACATCGCCAACACATCCAAGAGTTATTGGCTCTGACCGCTTGTACAGACCTTTGGTGTTTGCGAAACTCCGCGAGGAAAGAGTGCGACTTGTGATTTGAAGGATGTGCAACGTGACGCAAAAGCTAGACAAGACATCTTTTAGTAAACTGTTGTCATTTGTCTTGCGCCACGATCCCGGCAGCATCGGATTAACGCTTGATCGCGGCGGCTGGGCTGATGTTGATGACTTGCTCGACAAGGCCGGGCATCAGATCACCCGCTCCGAACTGGAAACTGTTGTCCAGACTTCCGACAAACAACGATTTGCCTTGTCCCCTGATGGCCGTCGCATCCGCGCCAATCAAGGGCATTCTATTGATGTCGACTTGGGGTTGTTGGCCGCCTGCCCGCCCGATGTTCTCTTTCATGGAACCGTTCAAAAATTTCTCAGTGCCATTCTGGAACACGAGCTGACACCGCAGGCGCGCCATCATGTTCATTTGTCCCCTGATACGGCCACGGCGCAAAGTGTCGGTGCGCGCCGAGGGACCCCAATTGTGTTGCGCATCAACGCCAAGGCGATGCATGAAGCGGGCTATCTGTTTTACAGATCACAAAATGGCGTCTGGCTAACTGATCACGTTCCCGCGTCGTTTCTGATGCCAAGCTGATTACACCTTTCGACGCGACGAAATGCATCACGGTATACGCTGGTATACTGTAGACCTTCGCGCGCTGATGCCCTAAGGAGAGCGCAGCAAACGAAAGGCAGTTACCCATGTCGAAGACCACTCCTGATATCATTTACACCATCGTAGACGAAGCGCCCGAGCTGGCCTCGGCGTCGTTCCTGCCCATCATTCAAAGCTTTGCCAGCGCCGCTGGCGTGTCTGTTGGCACCAAGGACATCTCGCTTGCCGCTCGAATCATTTCGACGTTCCCCGAGAACCTGACCGAAGAACAGCGTCAGTCCGATGATCTGGCAGAACTTGGCAAACTGGTGAAAACCGCCGAAGCCAACGTCATCAAGCTGCCAAACATCTCCGCCTCGGTGCCTCAGCTGGTTGCCGCCGTCGAAGAGCTTCAGGCGCAGGGCTACAAGCTTCCTGACTACCCAGAAGAGCCAAGCACCGACGAAGAAAAAGCCGTACGCGCGCGTTATGATGCCATCAAAGGCTCCGCCGTGAACCCGGTTCTGCGTGAAGGCAACTCGGACCGCCGCTCGGCCAAGGCCGTGAAAAACTACGCCCAGAACAACCCACATTCGATGGGCACATGGGAAAGCACCTCGAAGACCAAAGTGTCGTCGATGCCCGGCAATGATTTCTACGCAAACGAGAAATCCGCCACCATCACCGAAGCCCAAGCCGGTGACGCGAAAATCGAATTTGTCGGCAAAGACGGCTCTGTCACCGTGTTGAAAGACGGCTGGCCGCTGGAAACCGGCACCATTGCTGATGCTACATTCATGTCTGCCAAGGCGCTAGGCACCTTCCTTGCTGGCGCAATCGAAGACACCAAAGCCGACGGCACCATGTTCTCCCTTCACATGAAAGCCACGATGATGAAGGTTTCCGACCCGATCATCTTTGGCCACGCTGTCAAAGCATGGCTGGCCCCTGTGTTCGAAAAATTCGGCGCTGAACTCGACGCGCTGGGTGTGAACCCGAACTCCGGCATGGGTGACCTTCTGGATCGCGTCAAAGACAACGCCGACATCATGGCCGCCATCGACGCCGTCACCGCGGACCGTCCCGGCATGTATATGGTCGATAGCGACAAGGGCATCACCAACCTGCACGTGCCATCCGACGTGATCATCGACGCCTCGATGCCCGCCGTGATCCGCGCAGGCGGCAAAGGTTGGGACGCCGCAGGCGCCAAAGGCGACACCAACTGTGTCATCCCGGATCGCTGCTATGCCACCGTCTATGACGAATCGATCAACTTCTTCAAAGCCAATGGCGCGCTTGACGTGACCACCGCTGGCTCGGTCGCCAACGTTGGTTTGATGGCCCAAAAAGCCGAAGAATATGGCTCGCACCCGACCACATTCGAAGCCCCAGCCGACGGCACCATCCGCATTGTTCTGGCCAATGGCGACACGCTGCATAGCCATGACGTCGAAGCGGGTGACATCTGGCGCTCTTGCACCGTGAAAAAGGCCCCGATCGAAAACTGGATCAGCCTTGCCATGGACCGTCAGCGTCTGACCGGTTCCGAAGCGATCTTCTGGCTCGATGCCAACCGCGCCCATGACGCCGAGCTGATCAAATATGTTCAGCCTGCGCTGGACGCCGCTGGTGTTGCGGATAAATTCCAGACCATGGCCCCACGCGAAGCCACGGCTCAGTCGCTCAAAACCATCACAGCCGGCAACGACAGCATCGCCATCACCGGCAACGTTCTGCGTGACTATCTCACCGACCTGTTCCCAATTCTCGAACTGGGCACATCGGCGAAAATGTTGTCGATTGTGAAACTGATGAACGGTGGCGGCTTGTTCGAAACCGGCGCGGGCGGCTCTGCGCCCAAGCACGTTCAGCAGCTGGTCGAAGAAAACCACCTGCGTTGGGACAGCATGGGCGAATTCTGTGCCCTTGGTGAATCGCTGAACTTCCTCGCCGACAGCCGTGGCAATGCCAAAGCCGGTGTTCTGGGTGTGGCCGCCGAAGCCGCGACCCAAGGCATTCTGGATGACAACCGCTCGCCATCGCGCAAAGTCGGTCAGCCTGACAACCGCGACAGCCACTATTGGTTCGCCCGCTACTGGGCCGACGCTTTGGCGGCGCAATCCGACGACGCCGATCTGGCAGCCCATTTTGCCCCCATCGCCAAAGCACTGGCGAGCGGCGAAGAGGCGATCTTGGCCGAACTGGCCGCCGTTCAAGGCCCAGCGGCCGACATAGGTGGCTACTACCGTCCAAGCGTTGAACTGAAAGCCAAAGTGATGCGCCCAAGTGCGACACTGAACGCGATCTTCGGCTAAACCACGCTCAACCAAATAAATGGACCCGCCACACAAAGCTGTGGCGGGTCTTTTTCATTTTAGGGCACCTTGTATTGGCTCACGACCCCCAAAACCCACCCATTTTAGAGTCCGGATTGAGCCCAGAATGACCGATGCTGCGCTTTGAATGAATGTCAGCTTTGCATTCGTTTCGCGGTTGCGTCGTGAGCGTCTGGTGAACCCGACCAAGATTTGCGCTACCCTCATTGAAACGGCCAAGCTTAACGGCGTCGATCCTCAAGCCTGGCTCACATAGAGCCTCGCCCATATCGCCGATCACAAAATCACACGTCTCGACGAACTCAGGCCAAGGCAGTACACTGTATCAGCCGCGCAACAGACAGCGCTTAGGCGACCTGTTCTTCATCTGGACTATCATCTGATAAATCTGCAGAGAAATCAGGTTGATCAGCCCGACCTGCAGACATATCCTCAGCAGATCCAATCTCAAACTGCGCAGCCAATTCCCCCATACGCGTGGCGTCCGATTTCAGCATTTGACCTGCTTCTGTAGTTTCCTCAACCATAGACGCGTTTTGCTGGGTCACACGGTCCAGTTGGGTAATGCCTGTATTGATTTCATTCAGACCGGCGGATTGTTCTGCGGTAACCTTTGCAATGCTCGACACAAGCTGCGAAATATGGGCAAAGCGATCAAGAATTGAGGTGAGTGCATCGCCGGTCTTGCCGACAAGCTCCACCCCGCGCTCTACATGTTCAGAGCTGTCATTTATCAGGGTTTTGATTTCCTTCGCGGATTCTGCAGAACGCTGTGCCAACGCCCTGACTTCCGAGGCGACCACAGCAAAGCCTTTCCCGCTTTCCCCTGCGCGTGCTGCTTCGACACCCGCGTTTAACGCCAAGAGGTTGGTCTGAAAGGCGATGTCGTCGATGACGTTGACGATTTTGGTTATCTGGGTTGAGCTTCTGTCAATTTCGGTCATGGCTGCAACAGCTGAGTTCACAACCACGCCGCTTTCCTCTGCATCATGCCGGGCCTTTTGCATGGTTTCTTCTACGTTGCGCGCATCATCAGCCGAGGACCGCACGCTTGAGGTCATTTCATCAAGCGCAGCTGCGGTTTCTTCCAAGGTTGCAGCCTGGCTTTCGGTGCGCTGCGACAATTGACCAGTGGCTGTGCTGATATCGGCGGTACCATTGCGGATGCTGGAGACAGCATTGATAACTTCTTCGAGCGTATTGCGCAGGTCAAGCTGGGCGCTGTTAAAGTTATCGCGCAGCTTTTCGTAACCATTTGCCATTTCCACCCGGATTGGTTTGCTTAGGTCGCCATTTGACAACCGCTCCAACCCATCGCCAATCGCATCTACGGCTGCTTTTTGCTCTGCCGCGCGCTCTTCGCGTTCCTTTTCGGTTCTAGCGGCCAGTTCCTGCCGTTCGACCAAACCATTGCGGAAGATAGCCAGCGCTTGGGAAATGCGATGGATTTCGTCAGAGGATTTTTCGAAGCCTGTCACCTCTGCGAGATCACCTTCAGCCAAACGTTCAGTTGTTTTGCTAATACTGCGCAACGGGATTAGGATCAGGACGCGCGTCAAGATAAGGGCAAGTAACAAAACGCCAGCCGATCCCGCTAATAACATTTGCACCCATTGTTGGTTCTTTTGGACTACCGTAGAAATGCCCTGCGCCATGCCGGCAATCATTTCTAGGTTTTGCTGGCCCAATGCTGTGGCTTGTTTTGAGATTGCAAGTACCGCTTCGGCAGTTGCCTTGGATTCGCGTGCCGCTGTGGCATTGGCTTGCAGAGATGCGGTTTTTAATGCTGGCAATCCCATCTTGGGGTCGGCCAAGGCAATTAGGCCTGAGAGATTTTTCGTCAGAATGCCATCATGGAAATCCAGGAACTTCTTCAACTCTTGCGAGGCCTTCGCCAAGTTGCCGGTGGCGTTATGCGTTTCAAACACGCCCCCGGCCACGACCACGTCCAGTGCGGCCATTTGAAAGGTGCTGATCCAAAAATTGATCTCTAGCAATGTGTTGAGATAGCCGACCTCGTTATCAAGCAGTTTCTGGATCGTTGCTTTGTTCTCTTCGCTCACTTCTTCGGCGGCAAAGACCAGGCTGAACACCATGTCATCTACTGCTGAGGATAGCAAAACATCCGCGTCGCGCCGCGCACTCAAGACAGCTTGGCGGTTATCAGACAAGCGAGATTGTCCTTGAAGGATTATTTTTGAGAACACTTTGGCAATTTCGCGCAGCTCATTTGTATCGAGTGTGATTTCTTCTGATGCTTCAAGCGTGGCGATCACATCGTTAAGCCGTTCTGAGGAGGCTTTGACCAGATCGACCAGAATGGATTTTGTGCCTGAATCTGGCTTGCTAGACAGGGCAAAGGTTGTGCCTGAAAGCAGGTTGATTTCTGCGCGTGCTTGCAAGAGGGCCTGCATGGCCGCGAATTTGTTATCGACCAGATTGCTCAGCGTAGAGTCGATTTTGGCAATGGTCGTGTCGCCGCCAGTTTTCAGATTGGTAGAGGCCTCGGCCGCCATTCTGGTCAGGATCTTTTGTATTTCGGTGCTGCGTTCCTGCATTTCACCGATTTGTGCTTCGATCCAGACCTTGTTTCTAAAGCTATTAGAGCGCGCTGCGATCAGCTCCTTGATAGTTTTAGCCGCGATTTGGCTTTGCGGCTCCATTTCTGCCTGTATGTCCTCAGGAAGCTCTACGATGAGCATACCAAGACGTTCAACAGCTGCTGTGGTTGCAGCCTCTGCCTTTTTCATGTCTTCTGCGTTATCGACCAGCAAAACCGATGTCATTGCATTCTTGGTTTCGCTGCTTGCGGCCACCAATTGGCTGCTGAGTTCAAGACTGGGCAATTGTTGTTTGGTCAGCAGATCCATATCTGTCGAAACATGACCAAAAACAATGGAAACAAGCACGCCGACCGCAGCTGACACCGCCCCCATTGCCAGCAAGATCAGTGTGATTTTGCTACCAATAGAGGAAAACAGACGAAATCTACGCTTTGCTTTGTTTGGTTTTTTCTTGAACATAGCCTTACCGTCCAGAGAGTTGCCGGTTTTCAAAGGTGAACCTGCCCCGACAGTGTAGGGCAGGTCGTTTTTTGGTTAGGAAGAGCCGCCGGTCTCGATCGGAGCGAAACCGCCATCTTTGGTGATATGTGTCAGGAAGACGTCGTCCATGCCCTGGTTGTCACCTGGACCAAATTCCATCTGCACTCCGCCGAAATCGATGCTGCGCAGGCCGGACAGCGCTGCGAGGAAGCTCTCACGGGTCAGATCACGCCCCGCTGCTTCTAGCGCTTTGAGAGCAAGGCGGCCTGTGAGATACCCTTCGAGCGTGACAAAGCCGGGTTTGGCCTCAGCATCCACGGCCTTAAGCGCTTTGTGGTATTGGGCCACCACAGCGCGGGAATCATCCCATGGGAAGGGAACAACCTGGCTGATAATCACACCTTCACCATCGGAGCCAAGTTCGCGTGCCAGCGCCTCCGATCCCACAAATGAGATGTTCACAAAGGCTGGGTTGAACTTGAGCTTGCGTGACAGCCGGATGAACTCAGCAACCGGCTTGTAGGCACCAACCATAACCACCGCGTCCGGCTTGGCCTTGCGGATCGACAGCAGCGCCTTTTTCACAGCGACTGTATTACGGGTATAGGTGCCTTCGGCCGCCAGGCTCAATCCGCGACTTTCCAAAGCAGCGGTCACACCGGCCAGCCCAACACGGCCAAACCCATCATCCTGATAGAGCAAGGCAATGTTTTTCATGCCTTTTTCGTCGACCAAATGCTTGATCCAGGCCTCGGTCTCAGCAAAATAGGTGGCGCGCACGTTAAACACAGTGCCGTGCTCGGCCTTGCGCAGGAAACCCGCACCTGTAAAGGGGCCGATAAAGGGCATTTGCGCTGCAGTCGCAATGGGTTGCGTGGCGGCAGAGGTCGGGGTGCCAACCGCTCCGATCAGACCGATATGCGCATTGTCTGCGATGATACTTTCAACATGGCTGACCGAACGGTCGGGTTCATACCCGTCATCCATGCTGTCCAGAACAATCTGTCGGCCATGGACACCACCGGCTGCATTTGCCTCTTCAAAGGCGGCCATCATCCCAAGGCGCATGCCCTGACCCAATGCGGCTGCTGGACCTTCCAGCGCGGCGACCTGAGCCAAGGTGATCTGGTTGTCGGTGATTCCCTGGTCAGCGTTTGCCAAGCCAGGCAGGGCGGCGAGCATTGCCGCCAATAGGGTCTTCGTTGCTCGTCTCATCAAAAATCTCCAATAGCCGGATGTGCGCCAGATGCTGGAGAGCAACCCTTAATAATCCAGTCTATGCGACCAAAGAAGCCGATAAGTTTCACCAGGCGTTGTAGCAAACCAATAGGTAAACAGCTGTTTTTACGACGATTTTTGAACTATCGATATCTCAAATTGAAAACAAAAACCTCTCGGACTTGCTCATTTTTCACGCTGAAGCGGGTCCGACTGGAAGTCGGAGGGTCTAGACCTGTGCCTGGATACAAAAGCCTGCCGTGGCCTCAGAGGCTATGGGATGTGTCAGCTTCTGGAAGATGCTTTAATCAGGTCACCGGGTGGCAACTGAGTACAGACATCTGGAATCGAACTTTGGCGCAACCGCAGCAAATGACTGGAAAGTCCTCTGATCAGTCCTTCAGCTGCGTTTGCGATGGGTTCTCCCGACAGAATTTAGCAGTAAACCCTTGTTGACCGATACTGCATCCAACATGGCTGACCGCAAACCCTCCTATCTAGATTTGCCAACTTTTAGCAAAAAACTGGTCAAATCTTGATTACAACATCTGCCAACATTGATTCCGTTGCTACCAGAGCGGCGTTTCTTAGGTCGTTCATCTCGGCGCGCTCTATCGCCTGTTCTGGCGTTAGCCCGTGAGCCAGCCATCGCTTTACGAGACGTTCTTTCAACACAGAACGTTGAACATCCAGTTGAATGGCAAAGTCCCAGCAATCCCTGAGGTCACGCCAACCAAGCGCGTCGAGAAGAAGATAATTCCCTTCAACAATTACACTATCGGATTCGCCGGAAACCATTCCAGCGCTGGCAATGGCAATATCGCGCGCTCGGTCAAAGATCGGAAAATACACGGCATCCGATCCGGGAAGTGCTTTCACCAGTCGCAGCAATCCCTCGACGTCAAAGGTCTCAGGCGCGCCTTTTCGCGTCAGAAGGCCTTGCTCGGACAGAATTTGATTGTCGAGGTGGAAGCCATCCATCGGAATGACCTGCGATTTTCTTCCAGCCGCGGTCATTCGATCGGCCAAAATCTCCGACAGGGTGGATTTCCCGGAAGCAGGCGGGCCGACGATGGCAATTAGCCTGCGCCGGCCAGCGCGAGGCGCCGCCAGAATTTGCTCAAGCAGCGTCTCGGCAATTTCGTTTGGGTCGCTCATCCGGCGTCCTGAGCGGGCGGTTCCTTGGCTCCCGTCATGAATGCGACCGCGTCGGACATGGTGTAATCCTTGGGGTCGATGGTGCAAAGCCGTTTGCCCAGACGGTGTATGTGGATGCGGTCAGCAACTTCGAAAACATGGGGCATGTTGTGGCTGATCAGGATGATCGGAATGCCACGGGAACGTACGTCCTGGATCAGCTCCAACACCTTGCGACTTTCCTTAACGCCCAAGGCCGCCGTCGGTTCATCCATGATGATGAATTTGCTGGCAAAGGCCGCTGCGCGAGCCACTGCTACGCCTTGGCGCTGGCCTCCTGAAAGTGTCTCGACCGGCTGTTTGATCGATTGAACTGTCATTAACCCAAGCTCGGTCAACTTGTCGCGGGCAAAATCCTCCATGGCTGTTTTATCGAGCAATCGCAGGTATTTTCCCATCCAGCCTTCCTTGCGGATTTCCCGGCCGGTGAACATGTTGTCGGCAATCGATAATGCCGGGGATAGAGCAAGGTTCTGATAGACGATCTCGATCCCCATTTCGCGAGCTTCGATCGGCGAGTTGAATTTGACAGGCTTTCCCTCGATCAGGATTTCGCCTTCGTCGGGGATGGTGGCACCGCAGATCGCTTTCACGATTGAGGATTTTCCGGCGCCGTTGTCTCCGATAACCGCCAGCACCTCACCTTGACGTAATTCGAAGTCTGAGTGGTCGATCGCGGTCACGTGGCCATAGCGCTTCACGATTCCACGGGCTTGAACAACAGGAGTGGTCATTATGCCGAAACCCTTCTGATCCATTGGTCGATAGCGACCGCGATGATGATAAGCCATCCGATGGCGAAGACCTGCCACAACACATCAACACCCGATAGGCGAAGACCCGAGCGGAAGACGCCCACGATGAGCGCTCCGAACAAGGCCCCCATAATCGAGCCCCGCCCACCAAAGAGAGAGATGCCTCCGATGACCACCGCAGTGATCGAGTCGAGATTGCCCTCGTAGAACGACTGAGGCGAGATTGAACCAACACGGCCGATCGATGCCCAGCCCGCAAGGGCGCAGACGAAGCCGGCCAGCCCGTAGACGGACAACAGGGTACGATCGGTTCGAATACCTGACAGATCAGCCGCTTCTTTGTCATCGCCGATGGCATAGACATGGCGACCCCAAGCGGTTTTGTTCAGCATGTACCAAAGGACGAAGAAGACGAGGATCATCAAAATGGCACTCAGCGTAATGCGGGCACCACCAAGATTGAACGATGCACCGAAGAATTTCAGGAAAGGTGCTTCTGTATCAATATCTTGCCCTCGAATAGACTGCGCTCCAGAAAGCCAAAGCAAGAGCGCATAGAAGATCGACCATGTACCAAGCGTGGTAATGAAAGGCGGCAATTTAACCTTCGTAATGAACCAACCGTTCATTGCCCCTGCACCGACACCGCCAGCAAGGCCGACAAGAATTGCGATCCCGGAAGGCACACCGGCAAATACAGCCAGATTACCCATGACAACGGACATTAGGACCATGATGGCAGCAACCGAAAGATCGATACCGGCTGTTATGATGATCAGCGACTGGGCCGCGGCCAAGATGCCGATAATCGACACCTGTTGCAGGATCAGACTGAGATTGAAGGCCGAGAAGAACTTTCCGCCAGCAATTAGCCCGAATGCGATCAGGCTGATAACCAAAACGATCACGGGGACCAAGGTGGGGTTATTGTGCAGCACGTGCTGAATGCGTTCTAACAGCGTGTGGTGCTTGAGTTCGAACGAAGCAACCTTGGTATCGCTTTGATCCAAGATCTGTTCGAATTCTTGCCCCTTTGGGGCCGGATTTGGCGTGTCAGACATGACTATCTCCCTCGCCGGCTAGCGTAGCTGCGGCATCAGATTCCGTCAAAAGTGGTGATTTAAGGCCCAGCGGCAGGGCGCTTTCACGCCCTACCTTGGAATTAGCTAAGGATCAGCCCCAGCACTTCTTCAAACCTTCGGCAGACGTGATCGAGGGGATACCGTCGACAGGTTCGTCGGTAATCAACTCGACGCCGGTGTTGAAGAAGTCCAGCCCTTCGCTGTTTTGGGGCTTCTCACCGGTCTCAGCGAAGGCTTTGATCGCATCGATACCTTTTGAGGCCATAAGAAGCGGGAACTGCATCGAGGTCGCACCAATCACGCCTCCCGCAATGTCCTTCACGCCTGGGCAACCGCCATCAACGGAAACGATCAGAACGCCTTCTTCTTTGCCAAAGGACTTCAACGCCTCATAAGCACCAGCTGCGGCAGGTTCATTGATTGTGTAGACAAGATTGATATCCGGATCGATCTGGAGAAGGTTCTCCATCGCGGTACGGCCGCCGTCGGGCGACCCGTCGGTCACATCATTGCCGACAATACGCGGATCATCTTCATCGCCAATATCTTTCGGGTCTTTGATGTCGATCCCGAAGCCCTGCAGGAAACCGTTGTCGCGTTGGTAGTCGACCGAAATTTCCGAGGCATTCAGGTCAAGAAGAGCGATTTTTGCGTTGGCTGCATCGTCTCCCATTTTCGCCTTGGCCCATTGCCCGATCAAAACACCGGCTTTGAAGTTGTCGGTAGCAAAGGTCGCGTCAGCAGCGTCAGCAGGCTCGAACTGTGTATCGAGAGCAATGACAAGGGCGCCGGCCTCGCGCGCTTGGGTGATAACGGGCACCAAAGCGCGGCTGTCTGTTGGGGTGATTAGAATGCCTTTGGCACCGGAAGCGATACAGGTTTCGACCGCGGCAACCTGAGTTTCCACGTCGCCATCATATTTGCCCGCGAATGTTGACAGTTCAATGCCTTTGGCAGCAGCGGCTTCGGATGCACCTTCCTTCATCTTTACGAAGAATGGGTTGGTGTCGGTCTTGGTGATCAAGCAGGCGCTGGTTTCAGCATAGGCTGCACCGGCCGTCATTGCTATGGCCAGAGCTGAAGTGGTCATTAGTGTTTTCATGATTTCCTCCCAAAAAAGAAACTTTTCGAGTTCTGGATCGGGCTCCTCCCCAATCCAGGCCTGCAAACATCAAATTAGCAGGTCTGACCCCAAAAAGCCCGATTCCACTGGTCCTGTCAATAAGTAAGTTAACTTTACTAACTAATGTGTTTTGGATTACCTTTTAATTCATACGGGAGGCAACTATGTTCCAATCCATGGACGGAGATAGCATCAGAGGGCAAAGCGCCGGCGTGAACCAAAGTGGTATTCGCGACCACAATGAGCGTTTGATTCTTACCGTCCTGCAACACCATCGCGCGCTTCCAGCGGCTGATCTTTCGCGGCGAACAGGACTATCCAAGCCAACAGTATCTACGATCCTGCGCAACCTAGAAAACGACGGGCTAATTCGCCGAGGAGACCCGGTTCGCGGAAGGATAGGCAAGCCATCCATTCCGATAGAGTTGGACCCAGATGGCACGTTTTCCGTGGGACTCAAAATTGGTCGCAGAAGCGCTGATCTGTTGCTTATTGATTTCGATGGGACTGTTCGCGGACAACTTCATACGACCTATGACTATCCAATGCCGGATGCGGTATTTGGCTTTCTTAAGGAAGGGTTGGATAAACTGCTTGGTGAACTGCCTGCGAGGCTGCAGGCTCGTGTCTGTGGCATTGGTATTGGCACACCCTTCGAGTTGTGGAAATGGCATGATCTGGCCGGCCTTGCAGCCGAGAAATTCCGCTCTTGGAAAGACATCGATTTCGCCAAAGAAGTCGCTACCTTCAGCAACCTTCCCGTTTTCGTTGTCAACGATGCGACCGCCGCATGCCAAGCCGAACATCTTTACGGTCACGGCTACGAATTTCGGGACTACGCATACTTCTTCATCGGCTCATTTGTTGGCGGAGGGGTGGTCTTGAACGGAACAGTCTTCGAAGGCAACCAGGGCAACGCCGGCGCATTGGGATCGATGCGCAGCACAGGTCCGCTCGGTGAAGCACAGCAGTTAATCGATGTGGCGTCCATTCACTTGCTCGAAACCCGCCTGACTGAATCTGGCCTCGATCCATCGGTTCTTTGGCAGCAGCCGCAGAACTGGAGCGGTTTGTCGCGGCATGTCGAGCCATGGGTCGGCCAAACTGCACAAGAATTAGCCAAGGCGTCATTGTCAATCTGCTCGGTCATTGATTTCGAGGCCGTCTTGATCGACGGCGCTTTCCCAGCGGATGTGCGCGACGAATTGGTGGACAGAACGCGGCGCTATCTGGTCAATCAGGACAAACGCGGGTTAATCGAGCCTCAAATCGAAGCAGGAAATGTCGGCCACAACGCCCGCGCTATTGGCGCCGCCAGCAGCCCTATTTTCTCGCAGTTCCTACTGAACACCAATGCCGGACTTTCGGCAATTTGACCCGGCACGTCAAATCCAACCTTTGTTCGCTTCTGTACCCATAGCCGGGAGCATGAGGTCAAAACCAGACGCTTGCACTGAAGAGGTGAGTGGTAGCTCTGTCCGCTCTGCAGGCCTGAGAATATCATAGTTGGTACTAAGTTATGACACGACCACCAAACCGGCACGGTATCACAATTGTGCTTGTTTCGACTTGATCCAACATGTCTTTGACTTTGTCGCCGCTGTTCCGGTGTGGGATATTTTGCAAGAAGAACGACTTTCAGAAAGGGGCGATATTCGGCCCAATAGCACGTCCTTGACAGGCCCCGTCGCCGGCAAAAACCCTTCCGGACGCGGATTTGATCAAAGGAGGTTTTGGTTGGTCAACTTTCCGACCAGAGCAATAACTGATTGTTTTAATCAGGATTGACTTACCTGAGTCTAACAGTCATATTAAGCGAACCAGCCAGCCCAACGGGTCAGCCAATTCCTTGCGAAAACGGAGATAGCCGATGTTGAAAACCGTCGCGCAGACTGCTGGTAAAACGACCCAACCTTCCCAAGAGGTGTCTTTCAGCTTCAGCCTTGGCCTTCCCCGTTTTCGCAATCTCGAAACTTTTCTGGACCTGATCGAGCACGCCGGAGGTGCTGACACATGACCCTGAACATCGCCCATGACCTTGCAAATCACCCTGTTCAACGTCTGCCTATTCATGACGCGACCGAGCTGACCGATGGCGGCAGCCTGGCCAATATTCAACTTGGCGAACAGGTCTATACCCTGCGCATCACCCGCGCTGGCAAGCTTATCCTGACCAAGTAACCCCGGCACTCGGCCTTTCCCCCAAGAGCAAAGCCCACCGGTAAATACAAGCCCTATGGCGCTTTGCACGGGGTCAGTCCCAATCGGGATGATCCTGCTTTTGAGTGAGGGCCGCGATAACGGGCCTCCCCACTTGCCCCCATTCCACCCGAGAATAGGCGAGTGCGCAAAGGCAAGATCTGACCTTGCGTTGGGGGGCTATCCCCCAATGCCTTTTAGGCGATCATGTCATTTTGGGTGCTTGTTTGGGCAAATCCGGTCCTAAACTGAAACCGCCGCGGGCGTGGTGCCTTTGATCTCTACTGAAAGACCAAGCCAGACCCGCCCGCCACAGGCGCAATCACTGCTCAAGGAACGGGGCTGATAACTGTCGACCTAGGCCGTTGTGTCGAACCGCTACGCGACATCCAAGATCATTGCACGCCAGTGTTTTTCAACCCCATCACCCGTTTGGGGGATATTAACGAATTTTCCCAGCAAATATGGTTAACATGCAGCGGGGCTGACCCCACACTTATCAGCACTATCCCCTTTTTATCCAACTTTTCCCTATCTCCAAATTTTTGGTCAGTTTCGCTGCACTTAACTGCGACGGCACGGCAATTGCCTGAGCCGCATCACGACGCTACCCTTTCCCTATTTATAGGGAGGTATACGATGTTACGACGTAGCTTTGTTTTTTCCACCACCGCGTTCTTGACGGCCTGTGCAATGGGCACCGGCAATTTGGCTTTGGCCCCGAACTCTACTTTGATCGTCGTGCGTCACTCGGATCGAGACGGCGAAGATCTGAGCGCGGCCGGCCATGCACGCTCCAAAGCGTTGGTCAAAGCGTTAGAAGGCATGGATCTCGACGCGATTTTTTCACCCGGCATCAAACGCAATCTCGACACGGCCGCCCCTTTGGCCAAAGCGCGCGGCCTGCCCGCTCAACGTATTCCGCAAGAGACCCCAACCGCCGGGCTGGTCACGCAAGGCGCGGGAAAATCGGTGATTTGGATTGGCAACAAGGGCAATATCAAAACCATCTGGGAGGACCTGCGCCTAAGCGATCCGGCCCCATTGGAATATGGGGATTTGCATATTCTACGGTCGGATGCAGGCGGCGCGGTCACGATTGAACGCCGTCGTTTTGGCGCGTGAGACGGCGATGAGGGGCCAGCCCCTCTTGTCGCAAGCGACAATTCACCCCGAGATATTTGTGGAAAGAAGACGCGCTAAAAAGAGTGGTTGAATGGTTTGCTGCCGACCCGCGCACCAAAAAGCGGATCGGCGGTTGGTTTGATTAGGCCGAGGCGTCTTCTAACATCAGGTCCGAGGCCTTTTCGCCAATCATGATCGCCGGGGCGTTGGTATTGCCCGACACGATTTCGGGCATGATCGAACAATCCGCAACCCGCAGCCCTTGAATGCCATGAACGCGCAGCCGATCATCGACTACCGCCATCGGGTCGCTGCCCATTTTGCAGGTGCCGGTTGGGTGATAGATCGACGCGGTATTGTTGCGCGCCCAATCCAAGGTCGCCTCGTAGTCATCCATCGGCAGCGACGCATTGGGCCGAAACTCCTCTGAAATCTTAGAGGTTAGCGGCGCATGGCGGGCGATATTACGAGCAATCTTGACCCCTTCAACCACCGTCCGACAGTCGGTTTCGGTCGACAGGTAGTTGGGAATGATCTTGGGATAGGTCCGTGCATCCGACGACACGATGCGAATTTCCCCTTTGGATTCAGGGCGCAACTGGCAAACCGACATAGTAAAGGCCGAAAACGGATCGGCCCCCTTGCCGGGGTTTTCCGCCGAAAGCGGTTGCACATGGAATTGAATATCCGGCGTTTCCAGATCAGGCCGGGTTTTCAAGAAACCGGTGGCCAGCGAGGCCGCCATCGTCATCGGCCCAGCGCGGAACATCGCATATTTCAACGCAATCTTGGCCTGCCCAAACAGGCTGCGCACCTCGTCATTCAAGGTTGGCTCGTTGCATTTGTAGACCAGCCGCGCTTGAAGGTGATCTTGCATATTCTTGCCAACACCGGGCAGGTTCTTGTGCACGGTGATACCATTTTGAACCAGCTGTTCGACCTCGCCAATGCCCGACAACATCAAAAGCTGTGGGGAATTGATTGCCCCGCCAGCCAAGACGATATCCTTGCGCGCCCGCACCGTATGCAACTGACCGGCCTTGTCGCGATAGGTCACGCCGGTCGCGCGCTTACCGTCGAGCTCAACCTTTTCGGCCAGTGCATGGGTGATGATTTGCAGGTTGTCACGCCCACGCGCCGGGTTGAGATAGGCCACAGCCGAGCTACAGCGGCGGCCGTTTTTGGCGGTTAGCTGAAAGAAACCGACGCCTTCTTGGGTTTCTCCGTTGTAGTCGGGGTTAAACTTGTGCCCAGCCGCTTGCGCCGCCGCAACCCAGGCATCGGTAATCGGGCGTTGGATTCGCATGTTGGACACCGACAAAGGACCGTCATCACCATGAAACTCATCTGCGCCGCGCTCATTGTTTTCCGCCCGCTTGAACAGCGGCAGAACCTGATCCCAGCCCCACCCTTTGTTGCCCATCTGTTGCCAGCGGTCATAATCCTGCGCCTGACCACGCACATAAAGCAAGCCGTTCAACGAAGACGAGCCGCCCAAAACCTTGCCGCGCGGCCATTCAATCGACCGGCCATTCAGCCCCGGATCGGGTTCGGTTTTATAGCACCAATCAACCGACGCATTGTGGATGGTTTTGAAATATCCAACCGGAATATGGATCCACGGGTTCCAGTCACGCCCCCCCGCTTCCAGCAAAACAACCTTGTTTTTCGGGTCAGCCGACAGACGATTCGCCAAAACACAGCCTGCCGAGCCTGCCCCCACGACGATAAAATCTGCATCAATTTCTGACATTTAACTCCCCTCCCGGCCGGTAATGTGCGGCAATTTGAACTTTTTCCTTGCTCAAACCACCATAGTCACCCCATTATTGAGACTGCAAGTATCAAAATTGCACGAATGGGAGGAAACACTATGAAAGCATCGAAAGCCCTCAGTGGCATTTCGCGCCGCGACCTTTTCAAGCTGACGGGTCAGTTTGGGATTTCGTCGGTTGTTTTGGGCGCTGGCGCTCTGACTGGCGCGGCGACCCTTGGCTCGGTCGCGCAGGCTGCCGAAAGCACATACACAAAACGCTTTGCCAAAGAGCCCAAGCACACGCTGAAATTGGGCGCGTCCGGCTTTAACGCCCGCAACCTGTTGATCGAACGCGCTGGCGTTCTGGAATTTGCCCGCGATCTGGAGGAACGCACCGAAGGCGAGATTCGTGTCGAGTTCATCGGCGACAACCAAATTTGTGGCCAGCTGAGCTGTGTTGAGAAAACCCAACTGGGGGTTGTCGACATGTATGCCGCTTCGACCCAGAACTCGGCCGGTGGCGCGCCCTATCTGAACGTGCTCGACTATGCCTATATGTTCCCAAGCCGCGCCGCCCAGTATCACTTCCTCTATAGCCCCGAGTCGCAAAAGCTGCTGCGCGAGCCGCTTGAAAAGCGTCATGGTCTGAAATTCCTGTTTAGCCATTGCGAATTGCGCGGGCTTCAGATGGGGTCGTCCTTTGCCGACAAACCCACCGTGACCAAGCTTGAAGAGCTGTTTGGCACCAAAAACCGCGTCACCGGCACCCAATTGGGTCGCATCGCGATGCAACTTTTGAACCTGAACCCGGTTCCGGTTGCTTGGGAAGAAACCCTTGACGGCCTCAAGCAGGGCCTAATTGATGGGGCGGAAACCTGGGCCTCGGCTGTGGCTTATGCCAACATGTCGCCGGTTGTGTCTCAGTCCGTTGACCTGAAATTCTTCTGCGGCACCGAGCACACATCCATGTCGGCCAAAGTCTTTGACGCTATGGAAGCCCATCTTCAGGACGCGATCATGGAATCCGCCTATCTGGCGCAGGTCCATGTTCAGGCCGCCAACGAAGCGGCTCTGGTCAAAACTGTTGGCTTCTCGGATCCACAGCTGCCGGACACCATTTTTGTCAAAGACGGCGTGCGTCCTGCGTTCTTGGCTGATGATCAGATCAAAATGGCCGAGGAAATGTGTTCACCCGAGTTCAACCCAGAGCCATGGGCCCAGTGGCGTGACCGTCTCAACAAATGGTCGGGTGGTCATGACACCTATCAGGAAATCTACGACGTTGCGCGTCAGATTCCCAAAGACACCCTGCCAGAGAACGTCGAACCCCGTCGTTGGTGGCGGTCGGCCTAATTCGGCTACACTAAGGGATGGGCCGTTTGGCCCATCTCGCACCGCTGCGCGAGACAGCGGTTTTTTTACATTTACGGCACACCTAAGGAGGAGAGGTTATGACCGGTTGGTTTCAGGGCGCAGGAGAGATTTTTGCAGCCCTCGCCGAGGGCGATTCATGGATGTTGAGCGAGGCAATGGGAGCCCCAGCCATTTGGCCACTTGGCCTGATTGGCATGCTCAGCGCCGCGACATTTATCCTTGTTCTTTATCGGGTTAGCCCCTGGATCGAGCGCAACTTGGAATCCAGCGTGATGGTGGTGTCTTACCTTGCGATTGGCGGCATCATCTTTGTCGAAGTGTTCCGCCGGTTTGCCTTGGGTCTTCAGGCCCCGTGGTCCACAACGCTACCACCATTCCTATTCCTAATCATGACGTGGTTTGGCTGCTCTTATAATGTCAAACTGCGCACCCATTTGGCCTTTGCCGAATTTCGCACGGCCATGCCGCGCATCGGTCAAATCGCCTGCCTGACCCTCGATGCGGTGCTTTGGATCGGCTTTAGCTGGATCGTTGTCGTCACCTCAAGCCGCGTTGTCGCCAACTCGGCCGCCAACTTTCAAATCATGCTGGGCACTGACAACGTCATGCAGTGGTGGTTCCTTCTCGCGGTGCCGATTTCCTTCACCATGCTCGTGGCGCGGGTCTTGGAAAACTATCTCACCGACCTCGCCAACTATCGCTCAGGCGACATCCTGATCAAACAAGCCGTAATCGGAGGGGACTGACGTGACCGACGGAACCATCATCACTTTGCTCTCTGTGGGCGTTACCATCCTCTTCATGCTCGGCGTGCCGGTCTTTCTGGTCATTGGTTATTGGGTAGTCGGCATGTCCTTCATGCTGCAATTGCCGCTCGACAATATCGGCGCGGCTCTTGGCGACGTTTTTACCGATGGGTTCGCCCTGTTGGCGATGCCGCTGTTTATCCTGACCGGTGACCTGATCAACCGCTCGGGCATTGCCCGCCGCCTGTCTGATTTCGCCTATTCCTGCCTCGGTTGGATTAGGGGTGGTCTCGCCATGGCTAGCCTCGGGGCCTGCGGGTTGTTCGCGGCGATCTCTGGCTCAAACTCGGCCACCACCGCTACCATCGGCTCAATGTTGCACCCCGAAATGGTCAAAGGCGGCTATGACGAACGCTTTTCGGCCGCCACCGCCGCCGCTGGCGGCACGGTGGGCATCATCATCCCGCCATCCATCATCTTCATTGTCTACGGGTTCCTCCTCAATCTCCCGATTTCGGACCTGTTCGTCGCCGGAATCATTCCCGGAGCAATGATGGTGGGCGGGATGATGTTGGCCTGCTTTGTGATCTGCTACCGTCACGGCTGGGGCCACCTAATCGCACTTGATCCCATGCGCGTGTTCAAAACCGCCGTTGGGGCTTGGCTCGGTTTCTTTGCCATAGGCCTTGTGCTTTGGGGCATCTATACCGGAAAATTCTCTCCGACCGAGGCCGCCGGTGTCACCGTTGGGTTCTGTGTCATTGTTGGTTTCCTAAGCCTGCCGATCCACAAAATCCTTGGCCGCGACGAATCCCGCCCTGTTAGCGAAAAGAGCGTCGCAGAAATGCTTGTCGTCCAAGGGTTTGGCCCGCTCGAACTGCCGTCGATCACCATGCGCTCGGCCCAGATCACCGGCATTCTTGCCCCTCTGATCGCCGTATCGGTTGTTATGCAACAAATCCTCTCGGTGCTTGGGGCGCAACAAATCATCGGTGATTTCGTCACCTCGATGGGCGGTTACTACGCAGTCCTCTTTACCTCGATGGCCATCGTCTTTGTTGCGGGCATGGTGCTCGAAAGCCTGCCGGTAACGATCATCCTTGCTCCAATCTTGGCCCCGATTGCCCATTCCGTTGGTGTCGAACCGGTGCAATTCTCGGTGATCTTCTTGGTTGGCGCGTCGATTGGGTTCATCACACCACCCTATGGTTTGAACCTCTATGTCGCGTCAGGCGTAACAGGCGTTCCCTACTTCCGTCTCCTGCGCTATACCGTGCCATATCTATTCTCGCTGATCGCGGTATGGCTCATTGTGGCGCTGGTTCCAGCCCTCTCAACGGCCCTGCTACCGAACTAACGACGGAGCTGCACATGGACGGGGACAAGCCCGATACGATCCCAACAAATCTCAGGCTGTTGCTTGTTATTGAAGAGGTCGCGAGGGCCGGTGTTCCCGTCACGCCAACATCGGTGAATGAACAAATCGGCTTGCCCAAGCCCACCATTCACCGGCTGTTTGCCACCCTCGAAGAAGAGGGGTTCTTGCAAAAAGACATGGACGGGCGAACCTATTCGCCCGGTCCGCGCCTTCGGGTTGTTGCCGGCGGCATCCTATCGTCCCTACGCATTCGCACTGCCCGGCAATCCATCCTTCGCAAGCTGAGCCAAAAGGTCGGGGAAACCTGCAACATCGCCTTGGCCGATCGCCACGCGATGACCTATCTGGAACGGGTCGAAACCGAATGGCCGCTGCGCATTCAGCTCCCCATCGGGACGCGCGTTCCGTTTTATTGCACCGCTGCGGGCAAAATGTATCTCTCCTCCTTGGCGCGCGCGCATTTGCAACGCTACCTAAGCTCGACCGACCTTGAAAAACGTACCGCCAACACCATCACCGACCCCGATGAACTGGTGGCCGAAATCGCTCAGGTCCGCAAAAACGCCTATGCGTTGGATCGCGAAGAATTCATGGATGACATGATCGCACTGGCGGTTCCGATCCCGGACGTGCATGGCCGTCTGATGGCGACACTGTCCTTCCACGCCCCAACCCAACGCTTTGACGTGGATCACGCGCTGACCTTCTTGCCCGCTTTGCAAGAAGCCGCTCAGGAACTTTCGAGCTTGGTCTCCGAAGATTGATCCCTTGGGGGCCGGGCCTAGGTCCAAATTTGATCACATTACCTTACCACGGCTGAAATACGCTTGATCTTCGCCTGAGCGCCTTCATTAATGGGCCGGTTGCCGCCTTTGCGCGGTGGGATTTCAATGCGGGGGTTTGCCAAATGGCACTCTTTGATCAGGTTTACATCGATGGCGCTTGGCAAAAGGCCGACGGTGATACACGCGCCTTGATCAATCCCGATACCGAAACCCAAGACGCAACGCTAATCTGCGCCTCTTCCTCTGCCTGCGCGGCCGCCGTTGCCAGCGCCCGCGCCGCCTTTGACGCCGGATGGGGGCGCTCTGACATCGCCACGCGCCGCGCCGCTTTGGCCCGGATCATCACCGAAATCGAAGCCCGCGCCGATGCCTTTGCCAGCTGTATCAGCACCGAGATCGGTGCTCCAATTGACTTTGCCCGGACGGGTCAGGTCGCCGCCGGGTTGGCGCATCTGCGTGCCACGCTTGCCGCGCTCGAAACGCTTACAAATGACGCGCCTTTGACCACCGCCCCCGATCATCGCATTCGCCACGAACCCCTTGGGGTGGCCGCGCTGATCACACCTTGGAACTGGCCGCTCAATCAGGTGGCGCTGAAACTTGGCGGGGCCATTGCGGCGGGCTGCACTATGGTGCTCAAACCCTCTGAACTCTCGAGCCGTACTGCCATCATCCTGACCGAGGCCATCCACGCCGCCGATCTACCACCCGGTGTGTTCAACATGATCACCGGCGCAGGTGACGTCGGTGCGGCCCTCATTTCGAACCCCGATGTGGATGTGGTGTCCTTTACCGGATCGACCGCAACCGGGCGTTTCATTGCCGCCGAAGCCGCACAAAGCATGACACGCACCACTTTGGAACTTGGCGGCAAATCCGCCAACCTGTTGTTCTCCGACTGCGATCTGCCCACCGCCATCACCCAAGGCCTCGCCCATTGTTTTCGAAATGCCGGGCAATCCTGCAACGCCGCCACCCGGATGCTGGTGGCGCGCGACATCTATAATGACGCCCTCACCTTGGCCGCGCAGATCGCGACGCAAACCGAGGTCAACCGCCCGCACCTTTCCGGCGCCCATATCGGCCCACAGGTCAGCGCAGCGCAATTTGCCAAGGTGCAATCCTTTATCGAAACCGGCGTGGATCAAGGCGCGCGCCTTGTTGCCGGTGGTCCGGGTCGTCCCGATCACCTGCCCCGCGGTTTCTATAGCCGCCCGACGGTCTTTGCCGATGTCCGCCCTGACATGACCCTGTTCCAAGATGAGATTTTTGGCCCGGTCCTAACAATGACCCCGTTTGATAGCGAAGAAGAGGCCATCGAACTGGCCAATGCCACGCCCTACGGGCTTGCGGGGTACATTCAGACCGCAGATGCCAAACGCGCCGATCGCGTCGCCCAAGCCTTGCGGGTTGGTATGGTCCAGATCAACGGTCAAAGCCGCGAAGCCGGGGCCCCCTTTGGCGGGCGCGGTCTTTCGGGATATGGCCGCGAGGCCGGCGTTTGGGGCATCCGCGCCTTTCAGGACATCAAATCCATCAGCGGCGCGGCGGCCTTCTAGGCCAAGCCCAATGCCTCACTCCGACGGGGCAACCACCACATCTGTGTCCCAGTCCGCACAGCGCGCCGCCAACTCCTCGGACAACGGCGTATCGGTGAAAAACGTATCAATCTCGGCAAGCGAGGCAATCCGCGCCGGGGCCGTCCGGGTGAACTTGGACCCATCCGCCACCAAAAACGTCTTGCGCGATTGGCGCAGGATGGTTTGGCTGACATCCACCTCTTGAATGTCAAAATCCAACAAATCGCCCTCTTGATCCAAGGCGGAGCAGCCAATCACCGCCAAATCAACCTTGAACTGTTTGATCGTGTTGGCGGCAAGATTGCCGATCAGCCCGCCATCGGTGCGCCGCAAACTGCCCCCTGTCACCACGATCTCACAGCCCGAATGACCCGCCAAGATATTGGCCACATTCATGTTATTGGTCACAACCATCAAATTGCGATGGCCTTGCAACGCATGGGCCACCGCTTCGGTGCTCGTGCCAATGTTCAAGAAAAGCGAAATATTATCCGGGATTTGCGCGGCACAGGCTTTGGCGATCTCGGCCTTGGCATCTGGGTTCAAAACCCGCCGCTCTTCATAGCCGATATTGGTGGTCCCCGACGGCAAAACCGCGCCGCCATGCACCCGCTCCAACTGACCGGCTTCGGCCAAATCGGTCAAATCCCGACGGATGGTTTGCAATGTCACGCCAAAATGCGCCGCCAGCCCATCCACCGTCACCTTGCCTTCGCGCCGCGCCATATCCAAAATCTCGGGGTGCCGAATGGTCTGTGACATCACCGTTACTCCAACTCACAAAGCGCGTTCAGCGCATCAATCAAGGCCTCATGACGTTCGTCGCCAAGACGATCGCGAAACCCATCCATAATAAGCGTCACTTGTTCCAGATTGCGGTCAATGATCTCTTGTCCGGCCGGGGTGATCGCCAAATTCTGACGCCTCCGGTCGCTTGGGTCCTGGGCCCGCGTGATCAAACCCTTTTCGGTCATCGCCCGCACAATCCGCGTTAGACTAGGCAAAAGCAAACTGGCGCGTTCCGACACTTCGGTGGCGTCAATTGACCCGGCTTCGGACACCACGCGCAACACCCGCCATTGTTGTTCGGTGATCCCGTCTTCCACCAAAATCTTGCGGATTGGGGCCATGATGCTTTCACGGGCGCGGATCAACGAAATCGGGAGCGAGCGCGACGTTGGGGGAAGTTTTGGTTTGCCTGTCATGACATCTGCCATTGTCGATCCACTATCAATTTTGGGCGCACCCTAAATTGCTTTCGATGTTAATGGAAGGGAGCCATAAACCGCAGGCGCGGCAATGGGGTTGCGGGCCCCCGAGGCAGCGTGGCAGGCCCGGTGAAACGCCCTCTTGGTCGCACCCAACAAAAGTCAATTCCTGACTGATTTTCTTATGAAAGCACCAACGAATCAATTCATTGGTAATGCAACGGAAAAACCGGCCAAAACTGAAGATGTGAGATATTGGCACATTTTTTCTCAATTTCTTTAAAACGAGTTCAATCTAAACAAACATTCCCCATACAGCTTAAATTATGAGCAATTTCATGACACTATAATCAATTCAAAAAATCGAATATTATCAATCGCTTGTGACATGAGAGATACATCTTTGAACATGACATAAGTCAATTCGCCGGATTTTGCACAGGAGTACAGCTTGTCCCAAGCCAGATTGGGGCACGCAATGCAACATCAGCCAAAACGACGCGCATTTCTAAAGGGACGGATCAACCGGCCCCTTGCTATGCGTCCGCCCGGTGCCTTGGAAGAGGAAGCTTTCGAAGACGCCTGCACCAAATGCGGTGACTGCGCGACGTCGTGCCCCCAAAACATCATCAGCTTTGATAGCGACGGATTGCCAACCGTCGATCTAACAGTGGCGGAATGCACCTTTTGCAATGTCTGCGCCGAAGTCTGTGAACCAAAGGCCATTGATTATGCCGATAGCTGGGACTGGCGCGCCCGCGCCGATGACAGCTGCCTGTCGGCCAATGGCGTGACCTGCCGCACCTGCGAAGACCAATGCGATCAACAAGCGATCGGGTTCAAGCTTCAAACCGGTGGCCGCTCCGAGGCCCAATTCAACACCGACGCCTGTACTGGGTGCGGGGCCTGTGCCGCCGCCTGCCCGTCTGGCTCGATCAAGTTTTACACCCCCAAAAACGCAAGCCCTCATTCGGGCCCCAACCCAGAAGGAAAGGCAAAGACATGCTGAATATTTGCGGTTGCCTTGTCCACGTGATGCCGGGGATGGCCGATAGTGTCATCGAGGCCATCAACGCGACGGACGGCGGCGAAGTCCACGCCCATGAAAACGGGCGTATTGTCGTGACCGTCGAAGATGCGGGCAACAAGCTCGCTTCGGACCAGATCATGGACATGCACCAGATCCCCGGCGTGCTCACAGTCACGCTGACTTATCACCATTTTGAACCGCTTAACGAAGCGCCCAATGTAACGCCCGGCCTGCAACAGGCCGCCGCGCCAGCTCTCTGAGGAGGCCTAGCCATGACACTAAAAACCGACCGTCGTAAATTCCTAAAGGCATCGGCCGCAGCGGCCACCGCCTCGGCCGCTGGCATTACCCTGCCCAACGCCGCCGCCGCCCAAGTGGGCACACCTGACATTCGCTGGGACAAAGCCGCCTGCCGTTTCTGCGGAACGGGCTGTTCTGTTCTGGTTGGGGTCAAAGATGGCCGCGTCGTTGCGACCCAAGGTGATCCGCAAGCCCCAGTGAACCGTGGTCTGAACTGCATCAAGGGCTATTTCCTGTCCAAGATCATGTACGGCAAAGACCGCCTGACCACGCCGCTTTTGCGCAAGTCAAACGGCGTCTATGACAAAAACGGCGAATTCGAACCGGTAAGCTGGGACGAAGCCTTTGATGTCATGGCCGAAAAGTGGAAAGACTCGATCAAGAAGAAAGGCCCAACCGCCGTTTCTATGTTCGGCTCGGGCCAGTGGACCGTTTGGGAAGGTTATGCCGCCGCCAAGTTCATGAAGGCCGGTCTACGTTCCAACAACATCGACCCCAACGCCCGCCACTGTATGGCCTCGGCGGTAGTCGGCTTTATCCGCACCTTTGGCATTGATGAGCCGATGGGCTGTTATGACGACCTTGAGCACGCCGATACCTTTGTGCTTTGGGGCTCCAACATGGCCGAGATGCACCCGATCCTGTGGTCGCGTCTCACCAACACCCGTCTGACCAAGCCCGGTGCCGAAGTGCACGTGTTGTCGACCTTTGAACATCGCTCGTTTGAGCTTGCTGATAATGGCATGATCTTTACGCCACAGTCGGATTTGGCGATCCTGAACTACATCGCCAACTACATCATCCAGACCGGCGCGGTGAACAAAGAGTTCGTTGAAAAGAACGTCAACTTTACCAAAACCGCCACCGACATCGGCTATGGTCTGCGTCCAACCCACCAGTTGGAAAAAGACGCCGAAAACTCTGGTTCCGGCAAACTGACCCCAATGACCTTTGAGGAATATGCCGAAGCTGTTTCGGAATATACCGTTGAAAAGGCCGAAGAACTCTCTGGGGTTCCTGCCGCCAAGCTCGAAGCGCTGGCCAAACAATACGCCGATCCAAACCGCAAGGTTATGTCTCTCTGGACCATGGGCTTTAACCAGCACACACGCGGTTCCTGGGTCAACTCGCTCATGTACAACGTCCACCTTCTGGTTGGTAAAATCTCTGAGCCCGGCAACTCGCCCTTCTCGCTCACAGGTCAGCCATCCGCCTGTGGCACGGCGCGTGAGGTCGGCACCTTTGCCCACCGTCTACCCGCCGACATGGTTGTCGCCAAAGAAGCGCACCGTGATTTCGCCGAAGACAAATGGATGCTGCCCAAAGGCACCATTCCACCCAAGCCCGGCTTTCACGCCGTGTTGCAGCACCGCAAACTCAAAGATGGTGATCTGAACTGTCACTGGGTGCAGTGTAACAACAACCTGCAAGCCGCGCCGAACATGAACGAAGAAGGGTTCCCGGGCTATCGTAACCCCGAAAACTTCATCACCGTGTCTGACCCTTACCCAACCGTCACCGCACTGGCCGCTGACCTGATCTTGCCCACCGCCATGTGGGTCGAGAAAGAGGGCGCATACGGTAACGCCGAACGCCGCACCCAATTCTGGCGTCAGCAGGTGGATGCACCGGGTGAAGCCAAGTCTGACATGTGGCAGGTGATGGAATTCGCCAAACGCTTCAAGGTCGAAGACGTCTGGCCCGAAGAGCTGATCGCGCAGAAGCCGGAATATCGTGGCAAAACCATCTACGAGATCCTCTACGAAAACGGCAAGGTCAACAAATACCCGCTTTCCGAAACCGCCGAAGGGTTCAACAACGACGAATCCACCCACTTTGGCTACTACGTCCAAAAAGGTCTGTTCGAAGAATATGCCGAATTTGGTCGCGGCAAGGCGCACGATCTGGCGGACTTTGACACCTACCACAAGGCGCGCGGTCTGCGTTGGCCGGTCGTAGATGGCAAGGAAACCCTGTACCGCTTCCGCGAAGGCTATGACCCCTACGTCAAAGAAGGCGAAGGCGTCAAATTCTACGGCAAACCCGATGGCAAGGCGAATATCATCTTCGCCCCCTTCGAACCCGCCGCAGAAGAGCCCGATGAAGAATATGACCTGTGGTTCGTCACCGGCCGCGTTCTTGAACACTGGCATTCGGGCTCGATGACCCGCCGGGTTCCCGAACTACACCGCTCCTTCCCATCGGCTGTGGTGTTCATGCACCCGGCGGATGCCAAGGATCGTGGCCTGCGCCGTGGGCAAGAGATCAACGTCTCGACCCGCCGTGGCGAAGTTCTGTCGCGGGTGGAAACCCGTGGCCGGAACAAGATGCCACGCGGCGTTGTCTTCATGCCTTGGTTCGACGAAGGCCAGCTCACCAACAAGCTGACCTTGGACGCCACTTGCCCGCTCTCGAAAGAGACCGATTTCAAGAAATGTGCATGTAAAATCGAACGCGCATAACGCGCTGATTTAACGGAGAAAAGACCATGTCCGCCCCGAAAAGCAAAAAGCCAATGGATCGGCGTCGCTTCCTTAAGGATGCGTCGCGTGGTGTCGCGGGTTGCGCTTTGGCGGGCATGGGTTTGACGCAATTTGTTTCGGATGCCCGCGCCTTGCCGGCGCAAGCCATCCGTCCGCCAGGGGCGCTTGAGGAGAGCGATTTCCTGGCGGCCTGTATCCGTTGCGGGCTTTGTGTCCGCGACTGTCCCTATGACACGCTGAGCCTCGCCGAACTCGGGCTTGATGGCCCGGCCACAGGGACCCCGTTTTTCACCGCCCGCGACGTCCCTTGTGAGATGTGCGAAGACATCCCCTGTGTCGTCGCCTGCCCCACTGGCGCGCTTGATCACAACCTCACCAACATCGACGATGCCGATATGGGCGTTGCGGTTTTGATCGACGAAGAGGCCTGTTTGAACGCCCTCGGCCTGCGCTGTGACGTCTGTTATCGGGTTTGCCCCGTCATCGACGACGCGATCACACTGGAACTGCGCACCAATGAACGGTCTGGTGCCCACGCGATCTTTATGCCGGTTGTGCACTCTGACGCCTGCACCGGCTGTGGCAAATGCGAAAAATCCTGTGTTCTGCCGGATGAAAGCGCCATCAAAGTGCTTCCCAAACGCATCGCCCAAGCCCATAGCGCCGACCACTACAAACTCGGCTGGGAAGAGAACAACCCGCTGGTGGATGAACTCATCGACCTGCCCGACCGCCTGCCCGGCTCGGGCACCGACAACCTTGCCGCGCCCGGTGGCTTCCTGCCCGGCGATCTGCCTGATCCGTCGATGGAGGGCGGCTTTACCTCGGGCTTCAAACTGCCCGGAACCGGGGGGGCAGGCCAATGAGCGACAAGACAAAACTCCCCGTAGGGTACGAGGCGATCCGCGACAAAGGTTGGCTTAACGCCCATAAATTCCTATTGCTGCGCCGCGCCAGCCAGCTGTTTTTCCTCGCCCTTTTCCTGCTTGGTCCATGGTTTGGCATTTGGTGGTTCAAGGGCAATCTCTCTGGCTCTCTAACCTTCAACTTCCTGCCTCTCACCGACCCCTTTATCACCCTTCAGGGCATGGTCGCCGGGCATTGGCCGGCGCTGACCGCGCTGATCGGCGCGTTGATCGTTGGTGTCGCCTATGCAGTAATCGGCGGCCGGGTCTATTGTTCTTGGGTTTGTCCGATCAACCCCGTCACCGATGGCGCGCATTGGTTGCATGACAAGCTTGGCATGACCAAAGGCTGGCAACCAAAGAAAGAGACCCGCTACTACGTGCTCGGCATGGTTCTGATCGTCTCGATGCTCACTGGCACCATCGCTTGGGAGTTTGTGAACCCGATTAGCATGGTCCATCGCGGTTTGATCTTTGGTGTTGGCTTTGCTTGGGCCTTTGTGCTCGCGGTCTTCCTGTTCGACTTCGCCGTGTCGCGTCGCGGCTGGTGTGGCCATCTTTGCCCGGTCGGCGCCTTTTACGGCTTGCTTGGCACCGGCTCGGTTCTGCGCGTCACCGCCAACAAACGCGAGGCCTGCGACGATTGCATGGATTGCTTTGCCGTCTGCCCTGAAATGCATGTCATCACCCCGGCCCTGCGCGGCTCTGACGATGACACCCCCCTTATTCTGTCGCCCGATTGCACCAATTGCGGACGTTGCATTGATGTCTGTTCGGTCGACGTTTTCGAATTCACCCACCGTTTCGACGACACGCCCGCCCCTGGACGCGTTCGTCAAAAATCAACCCCTGCGCCAAAGGCCGACAAGGCGGCCTGAGCAAGCCCGTCTGGGCATATAGAGGAGAAATGATATGAAAAAGCATAGCCTTATCAGCGCCCCGATTGTCGCCTTGACCGTCTCGGCCCTGCTTGTAGCAGGCGTCGCATATGCGCAGCAGTCCAGCGTTCAGACATTGCGGGGCGCCGACATCGACGAACCCGTGGCTGTCGATCAGGTCCACCGTCAGGATGACAGCGGCCGCTTTACGCGCAACTATCGCCAACAGCCGCCGCTGATCCCGCATTCAACCGAACAGTATCAGATCGATCTGAATGCCAACCAGTGCCTGACCTGCCATGACTGGAGCCGCGCCGGTGATCGTGGGGCCCCGACCCTGTCGATGACCCACTATATGGGCCGTGACGGCGAACAGCTCGACAGTGTCGCTGGGACCCGTTGGTTCTGTACGCAATGTCACGTTCCACAGGCAGACGCGCCGGCGCTGGTCGACAACGTCTTTGAACCCTCGAACTAAACCGCGCAGAGGAGCTGACTGATGTCTGACCAAAATGCATCCAAACCCGGATTGCTCAAGAGGTTCTTTACCCCTTCTGCGGTCTATTCCTTTGGCGGAATCCTAATTGGCGGGTTCATCGCCGGTGTCATTTTCTGGGGCGGTTTCAACTGGTCCCTTGAAATGACCAACACCGAAGAGTTCTGCATCTCATGTCACGAGATGGAGGTGAATGTTTATGCCGAATACCAAGGCACCATTCACCAAAACAACGGGTCTGGCGTACGCGCCACCTGCCCCGATTGTCACGTGCCCAAAGATTGGGGCCCCAAGATGATCCGCAAGATCCAAGCCTCAAAAGAGCTTTACGGCCACTTCATCACCAATGTGATCGACACGCCCGAAAAGTTTGCCGAACACCGGTCTGTTATGGCGTCGCGTGAATGGGCCCGGATGAAAAAGACCGACTCCAAAGAGTGCCGCAACTGTCACAACTTTGACTACATGGATTTCACCCAGCAAGAAAACCGCGCGGCTGAAAACCACCAAAAAGCTTTGGACGAGGGAAAAACCTGTATCGATTGCCACCAGGGTATCGCGCATGACTTGCCTGCCAACTATCTGGAACACTACGAAAATGTTGTGTCCGATCTGGATGAAAAGGGTCTGATCCCACCGGCGGCTGGCACCGAGTTTGCCGATGGCAAGGCCGCAATCGAGCGTCATCTCTCCGACCATTGATGGATTGACGAAACACAAAATAGGGCGTCCCATGCGGGTCGCCCTTTCCTATTTGAGGTCCCAAATGCAGATCGCCTATCTCAAATCCGCCGACGGTGTGGACGTCAACGCGACCCTCGCCGAACTGGCTGCGCGCCTGCTTGATGATGGGCTGCGCGTTGTGGGCACCACCCAAACCAACACCGCCCGGCTCGACACACATAAATGCGACATGGACGTGCGGGTTCTACCCGACGGCGACATCATCCGCATCTCTCAAAACCTTGGGCCCAAGTCCCGCGGCTGCCAGCTTGATCCCGATGCGCTGGAACAGGCGGTTGCCGCCACCTTGACCCGGCTTGAGGGCGCGGATCTTTTGATCATCAACAAATTCGGCAAACACGAGGCCGATGGACGTGGCTTTCGCGAGGTGATCGGGGCCGCCATGGAACGCGGCATTCCGGTGCTTGTCGGCACCAATGGCCTCAACCTTCAGGCCTTTCTCGACTTTACCGATCGCGCCGCCACCTGTCTGCCCTGTGACCTTGATCAGCTCTCCAGCTGGGCCCAAGCGCTCAAGACGGCCGCCTGACGCCGCCCGGCCGCGACCTTTTACAAACAAAACACGCATCCCAACAGAATCGCCTTGTAAAAAAGGCAAATCCAGTCTACGCGCACAGCTTCAACGCGGGGTGACAGCCTTGGAGGCACCCTGCCCTTTATAATGGAGAATACAAAATGGCTAAAGAGATCCCAAATCTCACAGCTACCGTTCGCGCGGGGACAGGCAAGGGCGCCGCTCGCCAAGCACGTCGTGACGGTCAAGTTCCAGGTATCGTTTTCGGGGGCGAAACTGATCCGCAGCCGATCAACGTTCCTTTCAACGTTCTGCTCAAGCACCTCAAAGCCGGTCGCTTTAAGTCCACCCTGTGGAACCTGCAGGTCGAAGGCCAAGAAGACGTGCGCGTCATCTGCCGTGACGTTCAGCGCGATGTTGTCAAAGATCTGCCAACACACGTTGATTTCATGCGTCTGCGCCGCACATCCAAAGTGGCTCTGTTCATTCCCGTTGAAGTGATCAACGAAGAAGACGCCCCCGGCATCAAAAAGGGCGGTGTTCTAACACTGGTCCGTCCTGAGGTTGAGCTGGTTGTGACCGCCGGTGACATCCCTGAGAAACTGGTTGTTGACCTTGCTGGCCGTGACATTGGCGATGTGATCCACATTTCCGACGTGTCCTTGCCCGAAGGCTCCAAAGCCACAATCGACCGTGACTTCGTCATCGCAAACGTTTCGGCCCCATCCGGCCTGAAATCTTCCGACAACGAAGACTCTGGTGATGAAGCTGAAGCGGAAGCCGCCGAAGAATAAGCCGCATCCAAGCGATGCACGGCTAAGCCCCGCTCACACCCGAGCGGGGCTTTTCTTTTGGCCCTCTAAGCCCCTAAACAGGCCCAAAGCTCCTTTTTACGAAACGGCTTGGCCAAAAAACCGTCCATTCCAACCGCCCGACAGGCCTTGGCATCGCTTTTCTGGGTGTTTGCGGTGACTGCCAGAATCTTGCATTTCGTGCGCCCGGTTTTTTCTTCGTACCGCCTGATTATTTTGGTGGCTTCCAACCCGCCCATAACCGGCATGGATAGATCCATTAAGATCAAATCGTATTCGGCGTTTTCAAACGCTTTGACGGCAAGCGCCCCGTTTTTGGCATATGAAATCTCAGCGCCGGAATTCTGAAGCATTTTCCCAACAACCAATTGATTGGTCATATTGTCTTCGGCCACAAGAATCTTCATGCCCTGCGCCCGCAACCCCTGTGGCTCGGCGAGTGTGTTGGGGGCGGGCGTTCTGACGGAGCGCGCCGCTGTCCGATCCAAAGACGGCGCTTTGCTGGCTGTCTCATCAACGGCTGCCTGCACTTCCAAATCAAGCGACACCGTAAACGTGGCACCCTGGCCTTGCACGGATTGAACCGTAAGGTCGCCCCCCATCCGTTCGACAAAAGCCAGCGAAATCGCCAGCCCCAAACCGGTCCCCTCAGACCGGGCACTCGGCGTACTATCGGCCTGCTCAAAGGCCGAAAAAACCTGACCTATCTGATCAGGGCTAATCCCACAGCCGGTATCAGACACATCCAACTTAAGCGCCCCGGCAGGAGCCGATTGGTCATATGAAACAGAGATGGAGATATGACCAGCATCGGTAAATTTGATCGCGTTACCCACCAGATTTAACAAAATTTGCCGGATTTTGCTGGCGTCGCCAACGAAATCCGATGGGACATCGTCGTCATAATGGACATGCAAACCCAACCCTTTATAGGCGGTTTTTGCCGAAAGAAGGATCGCGATGTCGCTGATCAAAGAGCGCAACGAAAACGGTTCATAATACAATGAGACCTTGTTGGCCGTAATCTGGGAGAAATCCAAGACCTCATTGATGACATCCAACAAAGCATTGGTGGAATTGAAAATCGTGTCGGCGAACAGGGTCTGCTCGTCATTTAGCGCCGTTTCCCGCAGCATCTCGCAAATGCCCAAGATACCGTTCATCGGCGTTCGGATCTCATGGCTCATATTGGCCAAAAACCGTTCTTTGGCTTGGTTCGCCTCCTCGGCTTTCTCCTTGGCAATCTTGGTAAGCTCAAGGGCTGCGTCCCGTTCGCGTTCCGAAGTTATGTCCGCACTCGACCCGACAATATGGGTCACGTTGCCCGCAGCATCTAACATCGGTTTCATGGTGGTCCGAATATGCCGCGTTTTTAAAACGGCGGGCACATCAATCTCGTAGGTTGCTTCCTGTTTCGATTGCACCACCCCCATATGCAGGGCGAGCGCGCGTTCACCGATCGTACCGCCAAAGATTTCCAATGCCGTTTTGCCATGCCACCCATGTTTCGGAAGCTTGGTGATTTCCCGAGACCGTTCATTCATGCCGACATAGCGCGGGACCCCGTCGTCACCGACTTTCAAAACGATAACGGCCATATCCACGGCATCCAGTATGGCCTCAAAGTCGTGGTCCGGGCGGCGTTTCACTCACTGTTTCCTTTGCACAAAAGGGCACAGGCCCACTCTGATCAGGCCAGCGCACTCCTATACAAAATAAATAGCGGATCACTCCTAACCAAATCTGAAGACTTAGATAGCTTTGGCATCGAGAATTATCGCCCACCGGCCGGGCAATTAACTTGTCTTAATGGAAATTATTCAAATCCGGTGCATTCGGGCCCAAAGCCTCGGGCTTCATGTGCCAATCTCCCCCAAACAAGGTCAGAATCGGTCAGATTGGGGTCTGTCACGCGCTCTTGTCCCGGAAATTGGGGTGGGCATTCTCCCCTAAATCCGCGGGGTTTTGGACGGTTTGCACCGTTGCGCCAACCGCGCGCGGTGCGTTACCAACCGCGCGCCGTCTTTACCCCTCGGGGCAAAACTTGTGAATGACGGCATACCCGAAGTTAGCGGGTTTCTTGGATGCTTTCGATATATGCCAGCAAAGCCAACAACTTGCGCGGCGTCGGAGTTTCAATCCCATCGCCACTGTCATAGGGGATCAAATCGCCCTCCAATAGCCCGCCAAATTCCGGCATGCCCGGCCCAGCAAGGTCAGATCGCGCATAGCCATCAATAGACGATAACACTTTGGATTCAGGGAACTTATCACCGTTGCGCACCTGAATAAGTGTAAGATCCTTTGGGGCGGGTGTCATGGCGCGCGCCATCGGCCCGTCGCCTTTGCCATTTTCTCCGTGACACGCGGCGCAGTTTTCCATGAAAAGCGCTTTGCCATCAGAAGCTTGAGGCATTTCCGCCTCGACACAGGCCACCAACGTCAGACACCCGATCAAGCCACTGAAAGTCCTCAGCATATCCCTCACTCCTGCAGTGTTTCCAGATAGGTCACTAGGTCTAATAACGGCTGCGGTGTCAACACCGTTTCCCCCTGAGGTGATGTCCATTCCACCATGGGTCCACTGAGAACCGGGCCGAATTCCGGCATCATGCCTTGGTGGTAGCGTCCGGGATATCCATAGACCTGTGTCATCACTCGTTCAGCCGGGAAAACCCCATCATTCGAAGCGCTTAGCATGCTCAAATCGACCGGAGCCGAGGGCAATTGATCGGCGATTGGGCCGTCGCCCTGTCCGCTTGGGCCATGGCAGCTGACGCAGAAACTCTCGTAAATCGATTGGCCTTTGTCGGCGGTCGTATCTTCGGAACCGGCACATCCCGCCAGCCCCGCCGCCATCATCACGGCCACCGCATATCCTGTATTGGTCATCTCACTGCTCCGTCGCGTTTCTTATTGCGCGTTATTTTACGTTGTTGGGCGCCACAATGACATGATTTGCATCAGGCGCAACCATCCCCTCGCGGCACATTTTTCTCGACATTGGAGCCGCCGCGTGTTCGGTTATATAGGAAACATGTTAAGAGAGTTACCCATGCCCCACTACGCTTTGCTCATGCTTGCCGCCGGGATCGGCATCCCGGTTCTTGCCGCTTTGAATGCGGCCCTTGGCACCCGATTGGGTTCTCCTATTTCTGCGGCAATGATCCTGTTTTGCGTGGCCATGCTCTCGACTGCATTGGTCTGGATCGTTGGCGGGCGGCCATCTTTGTCTGCGGCGGCCGACGCGCCCAAGCACCTGTTCCTAGGTGGTGTACTCGTTGCCTTTTACGTGTTGTCCATCACCTTTGTCGCGCCCCGCTTTGGCATTGGAAATGCAGTCTTTTTTGTGCTTCTGGGTCAACTCATAAGCGCGGCGGCCATCGACCATTTCGGCCTCTTTGGAGCTCAGGTCACGGCCCTCAACCTAACTCGCGCCGCTGGGATTTCGGTTATGGTTCTCGGCGTCTGGATCACCCAGCGCGCCTAAACGCGCCGTCTCAATCCTGACGCAAATATCCGCCATCCAAACGGATGCGGCGGTCCATCTGACCGGCCAGTTCAAGGTTGTGCGTCGCCACCAAAGCCGACAACCCAGTTTCGCGCACAAGCCGCATCAAGGCCCCAAAAACCCGATCCGACGTTTCAGGATCAAGGTTGCCGGTGGGTTCATCCGCCAAAAGCAGCTTTGGCGTGTTCGCCATAGCCCGACAAAAGGCGACACGCTGTTGCTCACCGCCCGACAACGCGCCGGGGCGATGGCTGGCTCGATCCTTAATGCCCACACTATCCAAAAGCTCAAGCGCCCGATCATCCGCAGCCCGCCGGACGACACCATTTGCCAGCTGTGGAAGTACGATGTTTTCCAGCGCCGTAAACTCAGGCAGCAAGTGGTGAAATTGGTAAACAAACCCAACATCAGAACGCCGCACCGCCGTCCGCTTACGATCGGACCGCCCTTGCATCGCCTGACCGGCAATATCCACAGAACCTGCATCTGGGGTATCAAGCAATCCGGCGATATGCAGTAAGGTCGATTTCCCGGCCCCAGAGGGCGCTACGAGAGCCACAACTTCCCCGCGTTTTACCGTCAAATCCGCACCGCGCAACACATGCACTTCGTTGGGGGCACCCCGGTTGTAGACCTTTTCGATACCCGTCAATTGCAAAACTGTTTCAGACATTTACCCACTCCCCATGCAACGGGCGCATCCAAATTCCGTGCACGGAATTTGCAAAACGTGTGCACGCGTTTTTTGCGCAACTCTCACTCATAGCGCAACGCCTCCACCGGGTTCATGCGTGCGGCGCGGCGCGCTGGGAAAATCGTGACGACAAAGGACAAGCCTAGTGACAAAGACACCGCAGAGAGCACATCGCCCACCTGCAACTTCGCCGGCAAGGCATAGATGCCACGGATCGACGGATCCCAAACACCGCCGCCCGCCAGATAATTCACAAAGGCAAAAATCGGGTCGATATAGAGCGCAAACAAGCACCCAAGTATTACCCCGAGCGCGGTGCCAATGATCCCGGTAAACGAACCGCAGATGAAAAACACCCGCATGACCGACCCTTCGGTAAGCCCCATAGTGCGCAAAATCCCGATGTCACGGCCCTTGTTTTTGACCAACATAATCAGGCCGGACACAATATTCATCGTCGCAATCAGGACCAGCACCGAGAGAATGACAAACATCACGTTGTCTTCAATCTCAAGCGCATCCAGAAACCCGCCGGATGCGTCCTGCCATGTCCAGATCAGCGTTCCGGTTCCAGCCGCCTGAGCCACCGCGGTCGTCAGGTTTTCGACCTTCTCAGGTTCGGCCACAATCACCTCAAGCTCATCGGCCACAGCATCGCGATTGAAATAAAGCTGCGCCTCGGCGAAGGGCATATAAATGCGCGTCTTGTCAATATCATAGCGCCCGGCGGTGAAGATATAGACCACCTCATAGGCTTTGACCCGCGGGCTGGTGCCAAAGGCGGTTTTCACCCCGTTTGGCGAGATCAGTTTGATCGTATCGCCAACACCGACACCTAGGGTCAAGGCGACTCCCGACCCGATGGCGACCCCGTCACCAAACCGCGCAAGATCGCCGCGCCCAGTCTCTGGGTTCGCCACGCGTGGGATTTGCGCGATGTCCTCGGCCTTGATCCCAAACACTTCGACCCCGGCGTTGGATCCCGGCACATTGGCCATGACCTGCCCCTTGACCAATGGCGCAACACGGATAACGCCGGGCACCTTTCGCACGCCCTCGGCCATGCTAGCATAGTCGGGCAAGGTGCGGGTGGTACGGCCAAATTCATCGACCCGCTGCATGTGATACACGGTGAGATGGGCGTTGCTCCCGAGGATCGTATCGACAAATTCCGCCCGAAACCCGGAACGGACCGCCAAAGTTGCGATCAAGGCAAATACAGCCAAGGTGATGCCGATCAAGCTGATCCATGTCATCACGCTGACGCCGCCCTCGGCGCGTTTGGCACGCAAGTAGCGCCAAGCGATCATCCATTCATAGGGCGCAAACGGCGCGGGTTGTCGTGCTTTTCCTTGTGGTGATCCACTGGGCATCTTCGGCCTCATCTCTGTGCTCTGAACCGCCAGACCAAATCCTGTGCCATGCGTCAAGCGCACAGCGGCCATCACTCGTCTTTCTGGCGGATATGTGCTAGTTTTCCCCTATGTCAAAATTTCGCCGTCTCACCGAAGCGCAAGAACGCAAAGCCTTGGCAGAAGGCAAGCTTTCTGGCCTCGCGGGTGAAGGAAAGCCGCTTCCTAATCGCCCCGGAGATGCCTTGATTGATGCCGCCGATGCGGTTGGTTATCGGATCATGGCCGAAGCTGGCGCGCTTCCCCAAGAGATCGGCCTAAAGGCGCAGTTGGATCAGGCCCGTGCCAATTGGCAGGCCGCCACGGATGAGGCCGAGAAAAAGCGCCTGATGGCCAAGCTTGCAGATTTGCAGATGCGCTATGAAATCGCACGTGATGCACGGCGCAAGTTCCTCAAATAGCCCCCTTGCCTCAGACGGCACATTGTCCAATATGCGTGCATGACTGGACCTCGCTACCCCTCGCTGATCGCCTCTTTGCCCGAAACCGTGCCCTTTGTTGGCCCCGAAGTGCAGGAACGCGCCCGTGGCGCAGAGTTCGACGCGCGCTTGGGGGCGAATGAGAACGTCTTTGGCCCCTCGCCTAAAGCGATCGCGGCGATGCAAGCCGGGGCGGCGGACATTTGGAAATACGCCGACCCAACCAATTTTGATCTGCGCAATGCCCTGTCCGCAAAGATTGGCTGTACGCCGGAAAATCTAATCGTCGGAGAAGGGATTGATGGTTTGCTGGGCTATCTGACCCGGTTGCTGGTTGACAAGGGCGACGCGGTTGTGACCTCGGACGGGGCCTATCCGACGTTCAACTATCATGTGGCGGGCTTTGGCGGCGTGTTGCACAAGCTGCCCTATCGCGACGATCACGAGGACCTTGCCGCGCTTTTGGACAAGGCCGCCGAGGTTGATGCCAAGCTGGTTTACTTTGCCAATCCCGATAACCCGATGGGCACATGGGTTGGCGGGGCCGAAATCGAAGCGGCGCTAGATCGCATCCCAGATGGCTGTGTGCTGATTTTGGACGAGGCCTATATCGAATTTGCCCCCAAGGGCACCGCACCCTATATTGCCTTTGACGACCCGCGCGTCATTCGGTTTCGCACCTTTTCCAAGGGTTACGGTATGGCGGGAGCGCGTGTCGGGTATGGCATCGCTGATCCGGCATTGATCCGGGCCTTTGACAAAATCCGCAATCATTTCGGCATGAACCGCGCGGCGCAAGCCGGTGCTTTGGCCGCGCTGGAGGATGCGGATTGGTTGGCCGAGACCGTGGCCAATGTTGATGAGGGCAAGGCCGAGATTGGCCGGATCGCGGCGCAAAACGGCTTGACCGCACTACCTTCGGCCACCAACTTTGTCGCGGTGGATTGCGGGCACGACGGGGATTTTGCCCGCAGGGTTTTGGCGTCGCTGATTGATCAAGGTGTGTTTGTGCGCATGCCGTTTGTCGCGCCACAAGACCGTTGTATCCGCATCAGCGCCGGACGCCCGCAGGATATGCAGGCCTTTGCGACGGCGCTTCCTGCGGCCTTGGATGCGGCGCGCAACGCTGGGTAAACGTTGCGCCTGACCGGCGGGAATTTACCGAAAATTGACGGCTTTGCGCCAAGCTCGGGCAAATAGCACCGTTTTGTGCTATGCTTGGGCTGTCCCCGATCTGGGGCCGGACCACCTGCAATCCGCTGCAAAAGGAGCCGGACACATGCACGATTCAGATCCTCAAACCCCCGTTTCCTACCGAACGGCCAACCTAACGCTGGTTTTCGTCAACTTGTTTTGGCTTTTGCTGGTGGTGTGGTCGACTCTTGGGATTGGTGCGGTGATGATTGCCGGGGCCATCGGCAACCATCTGATCACACGCTATGAATTTGCACAGCGCCGCCATGCCGCCGGGGTTAATCGCCCCGACAACGATCCGGATTAGCCGACCTCGGCACTGATCTGACACGCGGCGGCCGTGACGCCGCCGGATTGGTGTGGAATGTCCAAGGCATGTAGCCCGGCTTCGACACTGCCCAGCATACCCAACACCATTGTGGCATTTAGATGCCCCATATGACCAAAGCGAAACACACCCGACGCGGTTGGATCATTCTTATCGCCCATGCCAAGCCCGATCCCAAGGGTCACGCCCGCATTGGCGCTACACCATTCGCGCAATCGGTCCCCGTCTGGCGGGCTGATCCGAACGGCCGTCACTGCACAGGACCGATGCGCCGGATTGGCGACATTCAACACCATCGGTGCGCCCCAATGATCAACGGCGGCCCAGATCGCGCGCGCCAAGGAGCGATGCCGCGCCCAGACACCTTCGATGGTTTCGGCGCGGATCATGTCCAAAGCCACACGCAGGGCCCAAAGGTGGTGGGTTGGTGCAGTGCCGCCAAAATACTGATAGAAGATTTCCGGCTCGACCCGTGGGGCCCAATCCCAATAGCCCGACACACGTGGCATAGCGGCCCGAACCGCCGCGGCGCGCTCATTGAACCAGACAAAGCCAAGGCCGGGCGGCACCATCAGGCCCTTTTGGCTGGCCGATACCAAAACATCGACGCCCCAGGCATCCATACGCATTTCTTCGCATCCCAGTGACGCCACACAATCCGCCATCAACAAGGCCGGATGCCCGACCTCGTCCAATACTTTGCGCAGGGCGGCAATGTCGCTCCGCACCGAGGTTGAGGTATCGGTATGCACCGCCAAAACGGCTTTGATCTTTTGCCCGCCGTCCGCCAACAAGGCTTGGCGCACCCGATCTGGATCAATCGGCGTGGTGCGGCCGTGTTCCAAAACCTCAACCTCGGCCCCAATGCTGCGGGCCATTTCAGCCCAGCCATGGCCAAAAATCCCGGTGGTCGGCACCAGAACCGTCTCGCCGGGCGCAATGCAATTGCTCAGCGCCGCCTCCCAAGCCCCATGACCATTGGCAATATAGATCGCCGCATGGCCGTCTGTTTGCGCCACATATCGCAAGTCCCGGATCAACCCTTGGGTCAGCTCGTTCAACTCGGGTGCATAAATATCAGGCGCAGGACGTTGCATGGCCTGCAACACAGCATCCGGCATAACAGAGGGGCCCGGCAGGGCCATATGAAGGCGCCCATTGGCGAGTGACATTTGATATTCTCCTGAAAATCCCCAGTTACAGGTTAAGTGATCCGGGGTGATTTGACGCCAGAGTATCGCGGCGAACCGCATGGTCAATAGCGCGCATGCTTGCCAGCCGCCGCCAGACCCCTTAAACCGCGCCCTTGAACCAAAAGGACATCGCATGCTGGCGAAACTCTGGACCAAACTTGACGATGCCGAACGCCGCTTGCGCCGTTCCTTTGGCAAAGACATCACAGATTCGTCTGCACGCCGGTGGTCCCGGCTCCACTATCATGTGTTTGATCACGCGTTTTTGCGGGTCTTCTGGACCAACTTTTACCAGATCGCGCCGAATGTCTGGCGCTCGAACCAACCGACCCATGCCCGGTTCAAGAAATATGCCGGAATGGGGATCAAAACCGTGATCAACCTGCGTGGCGAAGACAAGTTTTCGTACTATCTTTTTGAAAAAGAAAGCTGCGATGAGCTTGGGCTGACGTTGGTGAATGCCAAACTATGGGCCCGCGAAGCCGCGCCGCGCCGCCGTATCATAGCGGTGATTGATGCCCTGCGCGCCGCCGAACGCCCGATGATGTTTCACTGCAAATCGGGTGCGGATCGCGCTGGGTTTGTTTCGGCGTTGTATGTGTTGATCTTTGAAGGCGCGTCTATCGAAGACGCCAAGAAGCAGCTTAGCCTAAAATACATCCACCTCGATTTCACCAAGACAGGCGTTCAGGATTACATCTTGCGTATCTTTGAAGCCCGCCAAGAGATTGGCCCCATTGGGTTTGAGGATTGGATCCGCACCGAATATGACGCCAAACCCATTCAACGCGCTTGGGACGCCCGGCGCACCGAAGCCGACATTGCCGCCGAGCTTATGGTATGAGCGAAGACGAGCACACATCGTCTTGGGTTTTGTTCAAATGGCTGTGGCACGGCTATCTGCGCCGCTATGTGTGGTTTCTCGCCGTTGCCTTGTTTTTCATGATGCTCGAAGGCGGGCTAACGGCCAGTTTCAGCGTCATGATGCAGCCGCTGTTTGATGATGTGTTCCTTGGTGCCAAACAAGAAGCGCTGCTTTGGGTCGGTCTGGCTGTGCTTGGGATATTTGTGGCACGCGGCTTGGTTAGCCTTGCGCATAAGGTCATTTTGACCTGGGCGTCACAACAATCCATGGCCGATATTCGCAGTGACATGCTTGCCCATCTGATGACGCTGGACGTGGATTTTCATAGCCTTCATGGCCCCGGTCAGCTTATCCAACGCGTCGAAGGTGATGTTGGTGCAATTGCCAAAGTCTGGAAAACGCTGGTCACCGGCGCGGGTCGCGATGCGGTGACATTTGTTGCGCTCTTGGCTGTGGCCTTTTGGACCGATTGGGTCTGGACCCTTGTCGCCCTAGTTGGCGTGCCGTTGATGATCGGGCCAACCGCATTTTTGCAGCGCTTTGTGCGCAAAAATTCGCGCCGTGTTCGTCAGATTGCAGCAGATCAATCCACCCGCCTGAACGAAGTCTTTCACGGTATTTTGCCGGTCAAATTGAACCAGCTTGAAAAACACCAGTCCAAAAACTTTACCAAGCTTCAGCATCAACGCGTCAAAACCGAAGTGCGCGCCGCCGCGGGTCAGGCCTCCTTGCCGACCCTAATCGATGTGATGTCAGGGCTTGGGTTCTTTGGCATTCTTTATATGGCCGGGAACGAAATCCTTGCCGGTGAAAAGACGGTCGGCGAGTTCATGACCTTTTTCACCGCCATTGGCATGATGTTTGAACCCCTGCGCCGGTTGGGTGCCGTGAGTGGGGCTTGGCAAATGGCCGCCGCCGGGATCGAACGCGTCAAGGCGATGCTTGAAACGCCCTCCAACCTTTTGGACCCCGCGCACCCCACCCCCGCCCCGATGGGCACCCCCGGCATTGTCATGCACGACGTGGCACTCAATTACGGCGATGCGAAAATCTTGCGCGGTCTAAGCTTTGACGCCGAGGCCGGGAAAACAACGGCTTTGGTTGGAGCCTCTGGGGCCGGTAAATCAACCGTGTTCAACCTGTTGACCCGTTTGGTCGATCCGGCCTCTGGTGAGGTTCTCATCGGCGGAATTGCCCCGTCGAAGATGACGTCACATGACCTGCGCGGAATGATTTCGGTCGTTAGCCAAGACGCCATGTTGTTCGATGAAACACTACGCGAAAACATCGTTCTTGATCGCGAGGTGAGTGAAGAAAACCTTCAAGCAGCGCTTGAAGCGGCCTTTATCACCGATTTCCTGCCCCGCCTCGAAAACGGGTTGGACACCGCCGTTGGACCACGTGGCTCGAACCTATCGGGTGGGCAACGCCAACGGGTCGCCATTGCTCGCGCGCTCTTGCGCGACACGCCGATCTTGTTGCTTGATGAGGCCACCAGCGCGCTTGATGTGCAGTCCGAAGCCAAGGTCCAAGCCGCGCTTGATAGGCTGGCAATCGGGCGGACAACGCTTGTCATTGCCCACCGCCTGTCAACCGTGCGTAACGCCGACAAGATTGTGGTGATGGATCAGGGGCGCGTTGTCGAAGAAGGCACACACGAAGCATTGATGGGCAAAGGCGGAGCCTATGCCGAGTTGTGCCGCCTGCAATTCGACCGTACGTAATCTAGCGCCGGTAGGCTTGGGCAAGCGTCTCGGAATCGGTTCCTGACAAATGCCGTGCTAGGGTGATCAAATTGCGTGAACCGCGTTTGATCCAGCCTTGATTTTGGTATTTTTTCGCAGAGGTGACCGCTTGGATCGGCAGCTCAGCAAGCTTTCCGCGCAAAGCCCGCACCATTTCGACGTCTTCCATCAACGGCATAGCCCGAAATCCACCGACACCGTCATAAGTTTCGCGATCAATCAACAGACCCTGATCGCCATAGGGCAGCCCAAAGCGGCGTGACCGAAAATTGGCCCACGCCGCGACAAAACGCGGGGCAAACCCCGTTGCATCAAACCGCAACTGGGCGTGATACCCGCCGGGTTTTGTCAGGGAATGTGATACCGGTCCGCTCCAGCCTTCGGACAAGACCGTGTCCGCATGTAAGAAGAACAACCACTCGCCTTGCGCGGCATCTGCGCCTCGCTTTAACTGCTCGCCACGCGAGGCAGGTCCTTTGACAACCACACCTCCGGCGGCCTCGGCAATCTTGATCGTTGCATCAGATGACCCACCATCAGACACCAACAATTCGCGGATCAACCCGGCCTGCAACCCCTCGCCCAAGGCCGCCAAACAGAGCGGCAAGGCATCGGCTGCGTTCAGAGTTGGGATGATGACAGAGATCGGAGCGCGCATGGGGCCTGTTCGTTTGGGGTTTCTCGGCCTATATGGCAATCACGAACAGAAGGAAACGGTGATGAGCAACAAGACACGCAAAGTGCTGCGGCTGAGCGGCAGTGACGTGACGCATTTTTTGCAAGGCTTGGTCACAAACGATGTGGACCGTCTCGCAGATGGGATCGTCTATACAGCGCTTTTGACGCCACAGGGTAAATACCGCGCCGATTTCTTTTTGGTACCGGACGGCGACGATGTTCTGATTGACGTGCAGGAGGATCTGGCCGCCGCCCTCGCGCAGGTGCTTGGCATGTATAAGCTGCGCTCGGATGTGATCATTGCAGAGACCGACATAACCGTGACCCGTGGTGTTGGCGAGACGCCAGAGAGGGCTTTTGCCGATCCGCGCCATGCCTCCTTGGGTTGGCGTGGTTATCATGGGCAACCGGATCAGGATGTGGATTGGGACGCCCTGCGCGTCGCGGCTTGTGTTCCGCAAACCGGAGTTGAGCTTACACCCGACACTTTCATCCTGGAGGCGGGTTTTGAGCGTTTGAACGGCGTTGATTACAAAAAGGGCTGTTATGTTGGGCAAGAGGTAACCGCCCGCATGAAGCACAAGACCGAATTGCGCAAAGGCTTGGCAACGGTCGGTATTTCGGGAAGCGCCCCGGTCGGGACCGAGATCAAAGCCGGCGACAAAACCGCCGGCACCTTATTCACGCAATCGGGCAGTCAGGCCATCGCCTATCTCCGATTTGACCGCGCGACCGGTGATATGAGCGCAGAGACCGCAACGGTAACCTACAGCGGCTAAACTACGGTTTCTGTGGCCTGTCGATCAAAGGGTTTTGCGCAAAACCAAATACTGATCGACGGCCCCAACCGCATGATAAAACGGTTTTGCACCTTGGTTTGTGGCGTCCTGTGTCACCACCCAATTGGTAATCCCTTGCGCCCGCATCTCCGTTTCCATCGCGTCAACCAAACGATGGCCTAACCTTTGGCCACGATGGGTTGGGGCAATGTAGAGGTGGTCAGTTTTCATCCGGCGACCACCCCACCTAAGGCCGTCGGTTTGGATATCCTCTGGCAGTGCAAGAAGATAGGCGACCAAGCCCCAGCCCGCATCAATCGCATAGGTGATGGCCCCACGGTCCGCGAGTGTTTGCAGATGGGATAGATAGTCGGCGTCGCTCCCTTCGGCATGGTATTTGAACGGCGACAGGCACACGTGGAAATTGTGTAATGCCCGAAACAGGGGCAGCACATTGTGCAAGGGTGGATTTACAACAAGCATCAAAAAAGCCTCCTAAGCTTGCGCCGGAGGCTTTTAAGTCAATTCTACACCCCCGGCTGTTCGGGGGATATGCGCGCGGGCCCCGAGGTCAGGCGCGCTCGGAATATTCCATGGTCTCGGTGTTGACGACAATAGCCTCGCCCTGGCCCACAAACGGTGGCACAGAGACACGCACGCCATTGTCCAGCAGCGCTGGCTTAAAGCTATTCGCCGCCGTTTGGCCTTTGACGACCGGCTCGGTCTCTTCGATCACACAGGTGACTTTCTGAGGCACAGTCGCGCTTAGCGCTTCTTCCTCGTGGAACTCCACAACAATGGTCATGCCGTCCTGCAGAAACGGGCGACGCTCGCCTAGAATGGCGGCTGCGATCTGAACTTGATCGTAGGTTTCAGTGTCCATAAAGATCAGCTGACCGTCGTCTTCGTACAGGAACTGCATGTCCTTTTGCTCAAGGCGAACTTTCTCCACCTTGTCGGCGCTGCGAAAGCGTTCGTTAAGTTTGGACCCATTGCGCAGGTTGCGCAGCTCGACCTGAGCAAAGGCACCACCCTTGCCGGGTTTGACGTGGTCGACCTTCACGGCGGCCCAAAGGGCGTTGTTGTGCTCGAGCACGTTTCCGGGGCGGATCTCGTTTCCGTTGATCTTTGGCATGTGACAAAACCTTGACAAAAGGTTGAAGGAAAGTTGACGCACCCTATATCTGGCAGGTCACCGCAAAGCAAGGCAACGATATGTCGTAGTCAACACGTTTAAGCTATGCGTTAACGGAATGGGTGCTATGCATTTGCGGGGTATCCGAATCGGTTTGAATAGGTCATAACCGCCCTCACGCCGAAAAAGACAAGAGCAATAATTATAGGTCGAGATATGAGAGATTTCGTTGACGGCACCGCCTTTAATGCAGAGCAGGGAAACCGTGCTCGCAAGCTGTTCGCAGCGGTGGTGCTTGCTGCCCTAGACGACGCAATCGCTGACGACAAGAAATACGGCAATGGTCCGGAACAAATCGCCCGTTGGGCACGCTCGCGCGATGGTCGCGAAGTGCTGTCTTGCGCGGGTATTGATCCGAACGAACGTGTTGTTTCTGGTTTGATGGATTTTGTTTCCAAAGGTGTCCGCACCTCTGTTGCGCTTTCGCGTGAAGAGAGCGAACGCCGCAATGCAGCACAACAGGCTGAAGCCGCATAAACGCGGATCAGACTGATGAAAAAAACGCGCCCTTTTGGGGCGCGTTTTTTGTTTATGGGTTCGATCTCCCTCAGAAAACCTTAAAGGGGGTTGCCCCCTAGAACTTAGTCGAAATCCTGGCTCATCAGAACACGATGAATTTCACGACGTACAAGTTTGCGTACATTGCGGGTAATTCGTTCGCCCAAGGCACCTTGCAATTCTTGGCGCACAATTTCCGATACCATACCGCGCAATGTTTCTTCGTCGATCGTCAGCGCATCACTGGCACTTGTGCCAATATCGGTATCACCTGTCCCGGCCGTTTCGCTTGCAGGTTGATCATCGGCATCAGGCAAGTCGCCCATTTCATCCGCCCCCTCGGGCGTCTCGGGCAAATGATCCTGCCATTCCAATACATCCGAGGACCGCTGAAAGACCGGCGCGTCAGGCTCAGATTGTTCGGGCTCCCACTCTTCTTCGTGGCTCCGTCCAACCAATTCTTCCAAAGCCGCAATTTTGCTTTCAAGGCTCTCTTCGGCAACCGGCTCAATCTCTGCCTTTTCCTCAACCAGCGCGGCGACAGCCTCATCTTCCTCAGTGAGTACATCAGACACAACGTCTAACACATCGTCTTCCGGCTCGGCTTTGTCCGCTTCGAGGGTTTCAGTTACGTCATCCGCAACATCACTGTCGAAATCTACTTCGCTTAGCGCTTGCTCGACTTCTTCCTCGACAAGTTGGCTTAGCAAATTCGACGTTAGCTCTTCGACGGCATCGGTGTCAGTGTGATCTTGATCGGAGACATCCGTCGGCTCAGGTTCATCAAGATCAGCCTCGTGGACCAACGCCACGTCATCATCGGCATTCGGCGAAGACGAAACCTGATCTTCGGGCTCTTCTAAAATCTCGGTATCGACAGCCTCGATCACATCAGCGGCGTGCTCAAAAGACACATCTTCGATGTCATTTTGAGAAAAATCGTTGGTGGTTTCTAAGCCCTGCTGTTCCGGCGTGGCCTCTTCAACCAAGGGTGCCAAATCTGTCAACAGAATCGGAGCACCGTCCTCCCCCTGCGATTCGGAGGGTTCGCACACCTCGGGAACAGGGCCGGTTGCTTCGACCACAGACACGATTGGCGCGTCATCGGCGTCATCACTGCTGACCCGCAAAGCAGGCGTCAAAACCAACCTGTCAGGCTGTTTTACAGCAGTCGGCCGCGGTTTCACAACGCGCGCGTCGTCGGAAACAAGCCGACGAATAGAGGATAGAACATCCTCGATTTCAACATTCGTTACAGGGTCGGTCATTCTTTGTACCACTCTTGCCTCAGGCCAGAGTGTAGCCCCGCCGCCTGATTCAGACAACAGATGCTGAAAAAGTTACTCTTTTCCCAGAGCACGCAGGACACGGTCCAAATCACGGCCCTGCTTGCTAACAGCCGAGGGCGCATCTTTGACGAGGTTGTAGTAAGCCGCCGGGTCATATTTGGGAACGTTCAGCTGAAGCGCATCTGTCGTCAAAAGACCGATCGAGGCCAAAATCGAATAAGCCGCAATAGTTTCATCAACCTGCGCCGAAATCAGATTGGCACGAGCGTCAATCAAATCCTGTTCGGCATCCAACACGTCAAGCGTGGTTCGCGCCCCGAGCTTGGCTTCTTCACGCACACCTCGGAAAGCAACCGTTGCGGCACGCACCTGCGATTCAAAGGCCTCTCGGCTCGCATCTGCAACGGCACGCTGAACAAAGGCGTTCCCGACATTCTGCTGAACCGAGTGACGCACAACATGGAGGTTCCCTCGCGACGCATCACGATTGGCGCGTGCTTGACGCACAACGGAACGCAGCTTGCCACCCTGGTAAATAGCACCACCCGCGCTCAGCCCGATTGACCCACCATGCGTAAATGACGGATTGTCGATATCTTCGGTGACGCCATACCGCCCCTCTAGGGAAACCGTTGGTTTCATCGATGCTTCGGCGATCTGAATAGCAATTTCGTTTGCTGCCACCTGATGCTGAACCGTAATCATGTCGGGATGGATACGCACGGCTTGTGCTTTTGCAGAATCCACCGACGACGGCAATTTCGGATCACGCTTGGGGCGGACCAGATTGCCCGGCTTGCGCCCTACGGCAGCGCGATATTCTTCCTCGGCGGAGACCAACTGACCACGTGCAGATGCCAAAGCAGATTCGCCCTGAGCAAGGCTCGCCTCAGCAAGAGCCACATCAGTTCGAGTAACCTCACCAACTTCAAATCGATCTTTGGCGGCGCGCACTTCTTGTTGGAAAACGCGCACACCATTACGGCGCAACGACACGATTTCTTTGGCGCGCTCAACTTCCATAAACGCATTTACAGCACGAAGCAGCACTTGTTGTTCAATCGAAACCAGCCCAGCCCGCGTGGCCAAAACAGCCTCTTTGGCGGCTGAAATGCGCAGTCGATTGGCACCGCCGGCATAAAGCGTGATTTCGGCGATGAGGCTCATCCCGACTTCGTTGGTCGCCCCGCCGCTCGTAACATACGCATTGGCAAGGTTATTGAACGAACGTTGGTTGGCAAAGTCACGCGTGATGCCACCCGCCCAGGAAATAACGGGCCGCAGGTCTGCAATTGCCTGCGATACATCTTCGTCTGCTGCGCGCAACACAGCCCGATTTTGTTCGATCAATCCGCTGTGTTTATACGCTCCGATGAGCGCATCAGCCAAGCTTTCAGCCCAAGCAGGAGCAGTACCGGAAACTGATAAGGCGAGTGCCGCAGCACTCCCCACGAAAAACCGTCGAAACCCAAATGTCATCCTGCCCCCGTTTCCGCCCCAGTTCTAGAGAGCGAACGCCGTTTCTTTTTCAAAGCCTTGCAGTACTGGCGCGATACCATTGAAGGCATGTCGCCACGCAATACTACCGTCCCATTTATGACCGACTTTAACGGTTCCAAGAGCGTTCTCAACGAAAATACACGCGATGCGTCCACCTTCTTTCAACTGACTCTCAATTGCATCGGGCAAGGTTTCGATCCCGCCTTCAACGATGATAACATCATATGGGCCATGCTCTGCAGCACCCTCGGCCAATGGACCGGTGTGCAGGATCACATTGTCGGAATGGTTTTCCGTCAACAATCCTTGGGCTTCTGCGACTTGGTCTTCGTCATCCTCAACCGCAACGACCGCCTCGGCAATTCGCGCAATCACAGCGGAGGAGTACCCCAGCCCTGCCCCGATATCGAGCACAAGGTCATCATTCCCAAGGTCAAGAGACTCGAGCATTTTGGCAAACAATCGCGCATCCAAAAGATGCCGGCCGGGCCAAAGCTCGACATGGTCGCCGGCATAGGCCGCTTCGACCTTCTCTCCGGGAACAAAAATCTCACGCGGCACGGTGAGCATGGATTCAATAATGGGGAACTCGGTCACATCCGAGGGACGAACCTGTGTATCAACCATCATGCGGCGGCGGGTGGCAAAATCTGTCATGCACTAAACTCTTTCGTTCAGATACTTGCCCTATGTATTGCCACATCTGCACACAGTCGGCAATGACCGAGGTCGTTCAATATTGCGATATGCGTCAGCGTGACCAATTTTTATTTCCCTTGGCATTTTTTCACAGGTATGTGCTTGACGCCAATCGCCCAACCTCCTAATCAGGCCACCACTCTGGCGAGTTGGCGGAGTGGTTACGCAGCGGATTGCAAATCCGTGTACACCGGTTCGATTCCGGTACTCGCCTCCAAATATTCTATCAAGGTGCTGATTTTACTGATTATTTCAGCAAGACACCTAACCTCCCCGCAACCTACCCCCCATCTTGTATGCATTTGATTGCAACAGATTGACACGGATCATGCTGCCTTTTCGTCACGAAATCTGGCCGCCAACTCCTTTGAATTTCTCGACAAAGGCAGAAATCTTCTCGAAGACAGTCGCCTTCTTAGTCCGAAACTGTGGATTTAGTGGGCTCATTTTGGGGAGTATGGCATTTAAGTCGGCACCGTTTTCACTGGCAAATTCACGCTTTATGGAAGCCGAAATATAACGCTTTGCGGCGTCAGAGTTAAGGTGTTCTGACTTGATAAGCTCCTCTACTTCCTTGCGTTGCTCTGCTTGGGCAAATGAAAAAAATGCGTCAATCACGCCAGCCTTGTCATCAATCTGATCGAGATCAGTTCGGTTGATGTACTCCACTATCAGACTCTCTTTTGCCCTGTTGCCAAGACTGCCGCGAATGACACGGCGAGCATCTTCAATCAGATCTCCCTTGCTCTTCATTTTCTTGTTCTTGTCGAAAATTAGTTCAAGGATGTAATCGAGGTTGATCTCTTGCGATTTAAGAAGGTCGACCTCAAATACGACGTCATCCCACTCGATAGTGTTCTGTTCTTGCTCAACCGACGACTTTTCTCGACGTATCCAATCGCGAATATCATTGTACGACGATCTATAATCTTGAACTGCTCTCTCTGAAGGTAGATCTATCGCCTCCAAGTCACGAAGGTCATCATCGTTCAGGTGGTGCTTTTGCTTAAACTCTTCGACGATATCCGCGTCTTTTGGGTCTAGGCCCCTATAGGCCTTCAGAGCTGAAAATTCATCATAGTTCCGAAGCACATTTTCGACCCTCAGATACTCACCGAAGAGCCTTGCAAACTCCTTCTTGTCTTCTTCTTTGACGATCTCGTCCGGATTGGGAAAGCGTTCGGTTAGCTCCTTAACAACATCTATGAACCCGCGTCGCGCCGCACCGGTATCCTGATCAACAAAACCATTCATGTACTCGTCGTAGCTCTTTTCCAGCACGACGTTCTTTGTGTTCTTGTCACCGAACAACGTGATCGCATCAACTGTCGCTTGCTCAAGGTCCCTGAACGCTACAATATTGCCGAATGTCTTGGTCGCATCGTAGATTCGGTTGGTCCTGGAGAATGCCTGCATCAAGCCATGGTAGCGGAGGTTTTTATCAACAAACAAGGTATTGAGCGTCGGAGCATCGAAGCCAGTAAGGAACATGCCGACGACAATTAACAGGTCGATATCCTTAGAGCGAACCCGGCTGGCAAGGTCGCGGTAGTAGTTCTGAAAACCACTGCTATCGACACTGAAATTCGTCTTGAAAAAAGCATTATAGTCTTCGACTGTGGCGCTCAAAAATTCCTTCGCAGTGCTATTCATCGCTGAGATATCAAAGCTCTCGTCCTGAATGTCCCCGATTGCGTCTTGCTCTTCGTTGGCCGCAAACGAGAAGATCGTCGCGATCTTCAGCGGCTTTTCACTGTCTGCCTGCAGAGCGTTTAGGGTTTCGTAGTAGAGTTTGGCCGCATCTACACTACTGACGGCGAACATAGCGTTGAAGCCACTGCTTCCCGCATGCATTCGGTGGGTTTTCTGACGGAAATTGTTTAGAATGTACTGCGAAACTTCTCGAATACGTTCCGGATGAAGAAGCGCTTCTTTGCTCTCGGCAGCGCTGAGCTTCTTTTCATCTTGCTCCGTTTCAATCGCCTTGAACTGAGGGCGTACGTCGTTGTAGTCGACCTTGAATTTCAGAACCTTTTCGTCGCGTATGGCGTCAGTAATCACATAGGAGTGCAGCTCACGGCCAAACACGCTGGCGGTCGTTTCAGCCCCTAGTGCATTCTCAGGAAAGATCGGCGTTCCGGTGAAGCCAAACTGATAAAATCGCTTGAACTTCTTTTTCAGGTTCTTCTGCGCCTCGCCAAACTGACTGCGATGGCATTCATCGAAGATGAAAACCACCTGCTGATCATAGACCGGCAAATCACCTTCCGATTTCATTAGGTTATTCAACTTCTGGATCGTCGTGACGATAATTCTATTATCGTCTTTGCCCAAATTGCGCTTCAACCCGGCGGTATTGTCAGAGCCGTTGACACTGTCAGGGGAAAATCGCTGGTATTCCTTCATGGTCTGGAAGTCGAGGTCCTTACGGTCCACGACGAAGAAGACCTTGTCGATGAATTTTAGGTCAGACGCTAACCGCGCAGCCTTGAAACTCGTCAGCGTTTTGCCGGAACCTGTGGTGTGCCAAATGAAACCACCGCTCTCCGGCTTCCTCCAGTTTTTGGCCTCATATGAGCTTTTGATCTTCCACAGAATGCGCTCAGTCGCTGCAATCTGGTAAGGGCGCATGATCAGCAACGTGTCGCTGACATCGAAAACCGAATACTGCAACAGAACGTTCAGCAGCGTGCGCTTCTGAAGGAAGGTCGCGGTGAAGTCCTTGAGATCTTTGATCAGTTCGTTGTCAGACTTCGCCCAATTCATGGTGAAGTCGAAGCTGTTCTTGTTGCGCTTGGTCGTGTTGGCGAAATACCGAGTGTCGGTGCCATTCGAAATCACGAAGAGCTGCAGGAATTTGAAGAGGGAGTGTTCAGTGTTGAAGCTTTCTTTGCTGTACCGGTGAATTTGGTTAAACGCCTCGCGAATGGCCACACCGCGCCGCTTTAGCTCGATCTGCACAAAGGGCAGACCATTGACCAAGATCGTCACATCATAGCGGTTGGCATGGGTGCCCACCTGCTCAAATTGTTTAATCACCTGCAGCTTGTTTCGCGCTTTGTTTTTCTTATCAAATAGATAGATGTTCTGGATGCGTCCATCATCAAAGACAAAATCAAGGATGAAGTCATCATGAATTTTTCGCGCTTTGTCGGTAATACTGTCGCTGGGATTGTCCAGATAGCTGTCATTGAACCGCTGCCATTCATCATCGGAGAAACGGACGTTGTTCAAAGCCTCTAGCTGTACCCGTACATTGGCCAGCATGGCTGCGGGGGTGGTCAGGGCGGGTAGGAATTCATAGCCTTGGTTCTGCAAATCCTGTACCAGTTCGCGCTCTAAATCATCTTCGCTTTGGTACTGCTCAGCAGCCTTCCAGTCCTTGGTGTATTTTTCAAGAACGATGTAATTAGGTGTCTCGGCAATCGGCGTTGTCTGCTCAGGCATTCTGTTCTTCCTGGCTAAAATATCCGTAGTTGTTAATGAGGTTCTTGAGCAAAATATCTATGTCTTGCTTCTGCTGATCTGTCGGCTCCGCCACTTCTTCAAACGAAAGCTCGCGGTGGCTGTAATGGTTGGTGAGTTTCTTCAAATAGTCCGCGCGGTCATCGGGGACCGATTTCAGCAACTTGGTCCAATGCTCGTAACCCAAGAAGTTTGCGGTCTTTTCGTAAAGGTTTCGAAGAAGGTTAAAATGAAACTTCTGGATGTTATCCTCAGAAATCGCCTTTTCTAGAATCTGCCTCAAATACAGATGATAGGAAAAGCTCTTGTTGGCCGCGCCCCTCTTTTCCTCAAGAACGAAAGACCCATCCTCCTTGCGCTCCAAGAGGTGGCCCGCTGGATTGGTGATCTCTTTGTGCAGAACGTTGTAAAAAAGTGGGTTGTGGGTCGTCAAAATGAACTTCACACCGGCACCGCCTTCAAAACGGCTGGAGTTGATCAGACCAGCCAAATCGAACGCCAGCTCTATCAGATGGTTTTCATCCAGAGAGCTTACCGGATCGTCGATAAAGACATACTGCAAGCCATCAAATTGATCATCTTCACGCTTGGTCTGGTCCGGTTCCTCCAAGATGCCAACCACCTCTTGCAGCAAGGTCAGGAAAACACTCCAAACAAAGTTGCTTTCTTCGCCTTTGGAAATCTTGATGTTGGTTTTTAGCTCGCCACCACCACCATGTGAGAATTTCACTTCGGGATAGGTGGTTCGGTTTTCCCTTCTGCCTTGCTCGTTGGTGATCTGTACCACCTTTGGAGGGAACTCAGGCGTCAGCTTCTCATCCGTGTAGCGCCGGAAATTTTTGACAATCCCTTCATCCCCTTGAAAATTCAAAATCCAATCGGTGAAATCGTTCGGCTGGATGTCGATTTTGCGAACTTCATCGTTATCCCGATCATTGTCCCAAACGAACAGGTCTTCGGTAAAGGCGCTGTAGTAAAGGATCTTGCGCCGAGTGAGTTCTTCCTCTTCACCATTCTCGGCCTTGGGCGCGACCAGATCTTTCACTGCACGGGACAGACGGGTTTTTCCGGTGCCGTTGAACGCATAGATCAGCTGCACCTTCTTGTCAGATTCGACGAGCTTTTCTGCAACTGCCTTGATCTTGTCTTCTTGCATTTCTTGGGCTTCTACCTGCTCAGGCATCTATGCGACCTCCTCAGGTTTTGGGAAACTTAAGAGCAGATCGCGGTAGTATTCATATTGCTGCTGTCGCAACTTGATTTCGCGCGGCAGGCCCTCGCTGAGTGATGTAGTCAGCGTGTCGAACTTGTCGAGGATGGCAACGATGCGGGTTTGTTCTTCAAAAGAGGGAACCGGAATTTCTAGCTTCGATAAATCGGATTTATTGACAGCAGGAACACCCCCCTCTTTCTTAAGGGAGAGTAGCAACGCCGCCTTTGACTGAAAAAAATAGTATAGGTATTTATTGATCAAGAAGCTCTTATCCAGGGCTTGCAATTTGTAGCAGAGCGGACCCAACCAAAATGGATCCCGCTGATACCCAACAAAGCCAATTCCTCCTTGCCCTCTAGAGGGCGTGGTGACTGTGTCGCCATCACAATTGCTAGCCGCTGCATAACCTGATCGCGTGGTCCCTGCATTGATGTAGTCGAACTCGGTTGTCCTATCGAGAATTTCGGATGGCTTTTGCCCTGTTTTGATCTCGGTGATATCACCCAAAATCTTCCATTCCACATCATCATCTTCAAAGCTCAAAAGCTGGTCGCGGTAATGGTTGTATTGTTGTTTGCGGGCCTTAAGCTCGGCTGTCAGCTCGGCTGTCAGCTCGGTGAAGCTGTCCAAAATCCGAACAATCTCTGCCTGTATCGCCAGCGATTTTTCTGGGTCTTCAGGGCATGGGACGGGGATCTCCAGCCTGTTCAGAATAGCTTGCGTTAGGCTAGGCCTTCCTGACCCAGTATCGAGCGCCATCAAGTCAATAGTCTTGATAAAGTGATACAGATACTTGGGAACCACCTGACCCGTGTCGATATCTGTGTAGTAAATAGTGTCTACATTCCAAAATGGCTCTTCGACGTAAAAGATATTTGTGATCGAACCTTTTCTAGGAATTAGGACGGTGGGTCTATCATGCGAAAATGTATCAACGTACCCCATGATCCCGCCCGAACCGTAAACAGGGACATCACCTTCGTCCAGCTTTTTCCAATCCTTGCCGTGCTTGATTTTTGCAACTTTCTCTAACGGCAGCCATTCCACCGCAGCCCCATCCAGCAGCTTTTCCAGAAAGCCCAGATCGCTCATGCCTCGATCTCCGCAACGATGGCATCGATGTCCGAACGTAGTTTGTTGATGTTGGCAACCGTTGTGACCAGCTCTGCATTCAGCTCGGTGATGTTGATTGCTTCGCGAGTGTCTTTAGGCTCCACATAGGCGCTGACCGACAGGTTGTAGTTGTTCGCGTCCGATGAGATTCTCTCGTAAGGTACGGTCTCGGCGACATGGGCCACGTTTTCTTTGCTGTCGAACAGATCGATGATCGCTTTAATGTGATCAGCATCCATGACGTTGTTGTTGGTTTTTTTGTCAAAGAACTGCTCGCCCGTTGCATCAATGAACTGCACGGCAGTGTCTGTTTTGTTCTTAGCCAGCACCAGAATAGTCACCGCAATCGTCGTGCCGTAAAACAAGTTGGGCGCAAGCGCGATCACGGTTTCAACATAGTTGTTATCCACCAGATACTTGCGGATCTTTTGCTCTGCGCCGCCACGATAGAAAATACCCGGGAAGCAAACAATCGCCGCGCGGCCTTTGGCGGAAAGATAGCTGAGCGCGTGCAACACAAAGGCAAAATCCGCCTTGGATTTCGGGGCGAGCACGCCAGCGGGCGCAAAGCGTTCATCGTTGATCAAAGTCGGATCATCCGCCCCCACCCATTTCACCGAATAAGGCGGGTTAGACACGATGGCATCAAAGGGTTTGTCATCACCGAAATGAGGATCAATCAGGGTGTTGCCCAGCTGGATGTTGAACTTGTCATAGTTAATGTTGTGCAAGAACATATTCATGCGGGCTAGGTTGTAGGTGGTGTGGTTGATTTCCTGCCCGAAGAAACCGTCTTCGACCACGTGATTTTTAAAGTGATCTTGGGCCTGCAACAGCAAAGAGCCTGAACCACAAGCAGGATCGTAAATTTTGTTGACCGTGGTTTGGCCGTGCATGGCAATCTGCGCGATCAGTTTGGACACATGGGTTGGGGTAAAGAACTCGCCCCCTGATTTGCCCGCATTGGCGGCGTAGTTCGAGATCAGGAATTCATATGCATGGCCAAACATGTCTTCTTCGGTGTCATCAAAGTCCAAAGGCAGGCCTGCGACACCTTTGAGAACATCGCCCAAGCGCTTGTTTTTGTCTTTGACAGTGTTGCCAAGGCGGTTACTGGTGGTGTCGAAATCAGCAAACAGGCCTTTGATGTCTTCCTCAGACGGGTAACCGCTGGCCGATGCCTCAATCGCGGTGAAGATGGCTGCCAGATCGGTATTCAGGCTTTCATTGGTATTCGCCGCAGCGACCACGGTTGAAAACAGCTGGCTGGGATAGATGAAGTAGCCCTTGGTTTTAACCGCATCAATAACAACTTCGTCAGGAATGTCGGCGTCGGATATACTAGCATAGTTGACACTATCGTCACCCGCTTCGATATAGTTGGTAAAGTTCTCGCTGATGAACCGATAAAATAGAGCGCCAAGAACAAACTGTTTGAAGTCCCAACCATCGACGGCCCCGCGCACGTCGTTTGCGATCGCCCAGATTTGACGGTGTAATTCGTCGCGTTCTTGCTGGCCTGTCATTTCCCTGCCCCTTCTTGTTTTTGTTCTTGCTCAGCGATCCAGCGATCAATTTCGCTTTTGCGAAACCGCCATGCGCTGCCCACCTTGAAGCCCGGAACCTTGCCCTCTGACGCAAACCGGTATGCTGTTTTCTCAGCGATTTTGAGATACTCGGCGAGCTCTTTCACGGTCAAAATGTCGCCGCTGGCCATTTCGGAAATGTCCTCTCTGGGGGAAACACGTTGAAACTAGTTGAAAGGAGGAGAAGCAGCAAGCGTCCGCGTGATGGGGTCATCGTCGCACGTCATACATGGTAGACTGGCGAGAAACCAATGATTTCAGGACTTTGATGGTTATTGTAGAATAATGCAGAAGTTCACGACGCTTCCGGGAACAGACGCCTCACTGCTATCTCATTAATTGCCAAATCGAAGATTTCATAACAGTGGGCGGCGAGGTCCACACGGTCCTCGAACTCGTCAATCAACACCATGCTGGGAAGCTCTTTAAGGCTCCCTGCGCGGCTGAGGACAACCTCGAAAGCCTCCAGCGCTTCGGGTCCATAACCTTCAAGGCTTGTCTCATAGTCAAAAAGACTTTTCATCTATTACTCTTCCTGCGCGAAATCTACGCCCCACTATAAACGTGACGCACAGCCCATAGCGGCGCTGATTAGGGCTGATGCCCTCGCTGGATTTTGTCTTGAAACAAATCAGGGTGCTTCAACTCAATCGCACCCATTCCCTCATCCTCAATGACGCTGTACAGCAAGTCCACAGCTTGAAAGGGCGGAGACAAGGGAAGCCGCGCAGCGGTCAAGTTCTCTACCATGGCTCGTGTAAGCGTCGTTGCGCGCTCTACTGGGCTCTTCTTGGGATCCGCGATTTCGTTCTCAGCTGTGATGCCATAGCAGGTCGCATGGGCAAGCCAGGCTGCGGCGCTCCCAGTTGTCAGACGGTCAAGAGGGGAGGCATTCTCGCTCACGGCGAAAGCACGCAAACGAATAAAGGCGGCGAGGGTCGGGTTGTACGTCATGGCTAAATCCGTTTTGATTACATCAGGCGAAGGGCTGCGAGGACACCCAAGAGGCCACCGGAAAACCCCGCGGAGAAAGCGACTAACGTTATCATTATTGTGAATTGCCGCGCGGACCTTGATGCCTTCTGCAATTCGCTCACCAGAGGAGAGGTCACAGTCGAAACCTTGGCTATGTGGGCCTTGAGATCAGCATCGATATGCACGGCCACACCCTTTTCGAGTTGCGTCTGAAGGTTCTGCAGGATTCGCCCAATTGCCCCCTCTTGCGATTTCATATGGCTGGTGGAGCTGGCCATCGCTTTGGAGATTTTATTCAAGGAGGCTTGCTGGTCATGAGCATTGTGCAGAAACCGGCGCAGATCGTGAAGGAGCAGGTCAGCCGGTTCGGCAGGATCTTTGAGATTTGTCATAGTGTCATTTATCCTAGGGTTTCGGTGTTAGGCCGACCGAGGGGGGTGAAATCTTTCGAGACAGAGGCCGACGGGGCCGTTGGAAAGGCATTAAAAGCGGTTGTTTGTGAGTGGGGGCGGATTGCTCTTGCTGAGCAGCAACTATGCCGGTTAGGCGTGCCATGGTTGCGCCCTTCTTCTGCAGGTGCCGACACCTTAGCTCTGCTTCAGCTTTTCTTCGGCGGCCTTCGCTAATTGCAAACTCTTCTGCAGTTGATCGTCCAGCACGCTGCAGCTCGCCTCTTCGCTGAGCAAGCCACGCAATGACTTGATAGACACGGCTTGAGAACGCATGAGCAAGCTTACGCAATCGAACAAGCAAGATATCTGTCTCCCAGTCCTGCTGGTCGAACGCGCTTCCAAGCCGTTCAATTCGACTGTTGATGCCTCGCAAGCCTTCACCAACCGCTCGACGCAAGTGAGCAAGTCGCGCTCTAAGGGCGTTAGGGTCGCCTTCATTCACCTCTCCATGATCTTGATGCAGTTGAGCGTCTTGCCCGCAATCTTGCAGCGGCTGAGCTTGACCCTGTCGGGGTCTAGTGTCATCCAGACCTGCCCCCTCTGCTCGATCTTGGTCAGGCCAAGTTCCGTAAACTCCGAACGTGTCAACAGCACCGTCCAGAGCCAACTCGCAGCCATCATCGAGGTAACCCCCATCAAGATCAGACCCGAGATCAGCAAGGGTGAGATCGCCAGCCAGTGCCGGATCGAACGAAGTTGCGTCTCGAAAATGTTCGCCATCTCGATCTGAAAGCTTCGGGTATCTCTTTCGATTGTAACCTGCGCGTTTCGCGCAATTACTTTCAAATTGCGCCTGAAGTCCTTCTGTTGTGCAGCGATCAAGCCGATGTGCTCTTGGCGCATGGCCTCCAACTCCTCGTTCAACTTCTGGCTCAGACGGATCTGTTTGCCAGCCCTCATTAAAAACCTCCCCTTTCATTCGCCAGCGCTCCCCGGTTTCAGGGTCCCTAACGGTCAAGTAAGCTTTGCCCAAACGTGGAAGGTCGAAGCCTGCATCATGAAGCGCCTCAAGCAAGCTATTGCGGTCGGTGATCAGGCCGACACTCACTAAGTCGAGGATCCACGCGTGCAATTCGTCGCGACCATGGGCGCGGATCGGGGCCTCAATGGTGTCGCGCACCTCCTGGGCGCGCTCTAACTCCATCGGATCGGCCCAACCGTGGCACCGGTTCATAACGTCCCGCAGGCTGTCATAGGCGTCCTGGTAGCCGGGCGGCGCGATGTTGAAACTCTTACCTGTCGTCAGCTCCAGGCGCGGCGTGCAGAAATGCAGCTCGACCCGGCCTTCGTGGCGATGGCGGACCCAGAGCACCTCATATTGCTCAGGGTCCAGCCCCGCGAAGGCCAGACGCTCGAACTCGTCCATGACCTCGGCCTGTTGGTCTTCGGTCGGGTCGTCAGTGTCGGCAAAGCTGATCACGCCCGCGCGGTAGGTCCACTGATGGCGGCTGGCGTCGATCAGGGCCTCGGTGCGCTCGGGGTTGCCGCGCAGGACCTCGGGCAGTGGGTCGCGCGTGACGGTGACTGGCTGGCCATTGGCATCACGGATCAGGTCACGGTTGCCGTCATAGGCCAGCACGCGATCTGCCACGAGGTAACCGACCGGACCCGCGCCCGCGCCTTTGCCATTAGAGAAGAACTTGATCAGCACCGCCGCACCTCATCGAGGAGTGCGTCAAGCTGGCGTTCAATCACCACGAGGTGACGCGCGAGGGCCAGCGTGTCGAGGTCCGTCCGCCCGATCTTCATGGCTTGATTCAGCCAACGGGCGATCTGGTTGAGGTTGCCACCGATGCGCCCGACGGCTAGCACAAAGGCCGGATCGACGCGCGGGATGGGCTTGCGGCGGCGCGCTTCGGTGAGGCCAAGCGCCTCGCGCAAAAGCGTCGAGGCAGGCAGGCCAGCAGCCTCGGCCTTGGCGCGCAGTTGGGCCTTCTCGGACGCGGTGCAGCGGAAGACGAAGGTCTCGGTCAGCAGCTCTTTGGTGGGGGCGTTGCCCACGCCGGTGGGGTTCGAAGGGGAGGCTTGCCGCCACTCGCAAGGTCCCGTGTCATCGGCGCAGCCGTATGACATGGGTCGCCTTGCTGATGGCGCTTTGGTCGCTCTCGTGGTGCTCATATTTTGAGACCCGCCGCACGGATTTGCGCCTTGGTCACGAGCTTGGAAGCCAAGAGCGCGTCGATCTGGCTGGGTGTGATGAGGCGGCAAAGTGCATGTTTTTCGGCAATCCAATTCGCCAATCCGGCCAGCATCTCGGCTTCCTTTGCTTTTCTCTCCTCTCGGCCTTTGGTGATGTCCCCGACGTAGGCACGCCAGCGCTCCGATTTGAACCAATTGTCCGAAAAACAGACCTTCGAGCGGGTAAAGTCCGCGCTTTCGGTGGCGTAGGCTTTCACAGCATCCATGAAGTCTTTGGGGCTGACACCTTCGTCCAACGCGGCCCTGATCTTCCTCAGACAGTCCGCCTTCCCGCGCTGACGGTCGCTCGGATAGACAGCCAAGACTTTATCAGCCAATTCATCCTCCACCGCCACGCGCTCGCGCATGGGAGGTTTATGGATGGTTTTAGGGTGGTTTGGGGGGCGCGGTGACCCCAGAACCTCGGTCACTCCGCCTCCCATTCTGGGTTCAGTCAGGACGGGGCCCACCGAGGATTCCATCTCAGTATCGAGCCCAGTGATCGGTTGAAGCGTTCTTACTCTTCCAAGATCGATCTGGTAAACGACCGTGAAACCATTCTTGCATCTCCGCTTACCAGTCTCGACCAAAATGCCTTCTTGCAAGAAGGCCCGGATAGTTCGTTTGACCGTCGTCTCGCCAAGCTCGGTATGCTGACGGATCGTCCCCTTCGAGCACCAAATGTCAGAGCCATCATCCGAGGCCTTGTCCGCAAGGAACATGATGATCTGCTTTCGCGGCGCACTCCCGAACTTCCTGGCAGTGCAGGCCTTTTCCACTCGCCAGCTCATCGGACTACTGGGAGCGACCCCAACTTGGCGAGGCATTCTTTTACGTTGGACATTTTGTGATTTTCCGCTGCGTGGCGCAGTATTTCAGTGGGCTTGGACCATACGCTAGTCCAGGTTTTTAGAGGTAAGGCTTTCTCGCCCCACAAGCAGAAAAAGAAAGCTGGATTGTGTAAGCGCGATGCCAACAATTCACTTGGCATGAGAACTCACCCTACAGAGCGGTTGGCTGAGCTGAGTTCTTCGAGCCAATCATCCACTTCAGCCTTCTTCCATCGCTTACAGCCAGGAGAAAGGGCGTGTGGCTTTGGGAATGAGTTACGTTCTGCCGTCCAGCGCCAGACCGTGGCACGTGAAATCGATAGAAAAGCTGCAAGCTCTTTGTCGGAAAGGAACATTAAGACATCCTCGTTTTTTTGGATGTCTCCCAATCTTCACGCTGCGGGCATCAAATCTATGCCTGATTTAACAGAAGCAGTAGGTCAATTTGCGAAAAAGTGTTCCTCTTGTCCCTGATATCCCTTTCGCGCCGCTCCCAAATCGCCCTTATACCATTGGCTGAATTAGGCTTTTTGCCCAAATTCCGATTTGCTTGAGCGACAATCTCATAGGCGAAGAAAAAACCACTGCTTACAGTTTCGGAGCGCGGAACCCCTCTTTCTTCGAGCTCGTTAACGATCAAATGGATCGTCCTGTCGCGCTCGAAATTCTCTCCGGGAAATGCTCTTCGGGATCTCCGATTACGTTTCGGCTTCGGTAACTTACCGGCTAAGTATTTCCCCAGCCATTCCTCCATAAGCTTGGGTACCGGCTGAGCTGTTCGCACCAAATGCGCAATTGTCAGCTGTACGGCCTCATAGGACAAAGGCTCTGTTGATGCGGTGACGAGGAGCGACTGCAGCGATGCACTATCTCCCGACTGAATGGTGTGGCGATTGAACAGATCCATAATCTCAACTTGACTGTATTGTTGCTCGAAATCCAGCAACGCATCAATTGCGTACTTCAGTGCTTCAAACTCTCCAAACGTGCTAGTTTCCTGCAAGAAAGCCTCCCCAATCTGTCATCATCGCTCGCCTCTTTTCGATGAGATCCGAGCGGGCATATGCGCGCTCGACCTTAGTGCCAAGAAAATGCCAAAGCGCGGCTTCAGATAGCGTCCACTCGTAAGAAGTACGTTCGGAAGCCCAATCCTTGAATGTCGAGCGAAAACCGTGGGCTACGGCCACTTTGCCCGTTTGGGCATCTAAGAAACCACTGCGTTCGCATTTTACATCTTCAGTATGGACGGATTTCAAAACCTTACCGATTGAAGCGTCGGACAACGCTCCACCACGCGGCGCAGCGAACACGTAAGGTGAGTCCGAGCGTCTCGGAACTTGATCCAAAACTATTTGCATCTGTGGCGTAACGGGAACTCGGCGCGCGCCCATCTTCCTTGTTACCTTCGAAGACTTCCTTAGTGGCTGTACTGTCCAGACTTCCTCCGTAGTGTCGAGCTCGTCCCAAGTCATAAACCGAACCGCTCCCGTGCGTGTTGCAGTTAGGAGTTGAAAAGATAGTGCGAGCTTTGAAATGCCCGACCTCCTTTGTATTGCGGCCCAACACCTCTGCGCGTCCTTCAACTGTACTGCCGGGTAGTTACTTTCATCCGAACCGTCGGCCGGACGCGGCAAAATCTTTGAGAGCTCATTCGACCAGACTGCTGGGTTGTCGCCAACAAAATACTCTTTGGCCTTGCAGAAATCCAACGTCTCGCTGAGCTTTCGGCGCAATTTGTCGGCTGTCGGTCGCTTTTCCTCCCAAATGGGGACGAGCACCTCAACGATGTCTTCTCTGGTTAGCTCCGCAACGGACTTATTGCCCAAGATTGGAAGCGCATATTCATCAACACTATTTCGCCAATTCTTCCGATAGCTCGTATCCTTCGCTAGCATTTTTTCTTTTATCGGAACGAACTCTTCGAAGGCTTTTTGAAATGCCACACACCGCTTCGTTTTTGCGACAAGCTCTTTCCGGAGGTGCCTCCTCTCCTCCACCGGATCGACGCCATTCCTGATCGTTGACTTCATCTCAGACGCAGAAACGCGAGCATTTTTGAGTGACACTTCCGGGAAGCCGCCCAAACCAATTTCACGGCGCCTTCCACCCACAATCGTGCGAAGTAGCCATGAACGCGCTCCTGTGCATGAAACTTGAAGGCATAGACCGGAAACCCCTCCAACCGCATGCAGTCCTGGAGCATTTAATCTTTTCACTTCGATCGCCGATAATTCTTTAGCCAGTTTCGGCATCATTCCTACCCACCAAAAAACCCATCATAAACAATACTACTTGATGCGATTTATTGCAACAGCATGAGAGGGGAGAGGTACTCCATTTCAATTATAAATTACCATTATCAGTACGTTATGAGCGCGATTGCGCCCAGATAAGACTATACTGCGGAGTTGGTACTCGCCTCCAATAAAATCAATGACTTAGAGCACCACCCTTCAATTGGGGTGTGAATGCCTAAACATCTGTTTTTGTTCCATTCTTTTCTACCACTTTGGCGCGCCGCCGGCTTTCGCACAGATTGACGCTACTTTTGAGACACGAAATCTGATTTTTAACGTTCGCTGGCTCTGGTCGGACACGCCGAAGACAAGAAAACCCGGCCAAATTGACCGGGTCACATTGGGAATGTTTCCTAATTTGGGAAGACGCTACAAGCTGAGACAACGATCTTCGACTACATTTCTGGCTTTTACGATCCGTGATGCCGACACTCGGAACTGGGCTGGAAAAGCCCCCTCGCATTCGCACCAACAAATGCCAAAATGAGCCCCCGAGCGGCAAACCGCGACAGGTCCAAACCCCTCATATCCATTGCGCAACAGAGCCCATCACCGTAGCAACGCCGCTGACACACATCAGAGCATTCAATTGCCGTTTATCTCAGCCGAAACTAGCAATGATATCCACTGCAATGGGCGGCTACGGCGCGTGCAACTCGTTCGGGGTCATTGTGATGCCTCGTGGCGCTGCTCAGGCGTGCGCCCATACAAGCCACAAGCACCGCAATACTGGCTTTCAAAAACCGATCTGCCAATATCGATGGGTCCGTCCCCTCTAAAAGCTCGGCACGAATGGCCCTCCATGGCTCTAATGCCTGCAAAACGTCGCCGTTTCCTGACTGCTCGGCCTCTTGCAACGCAAAACTTTCAAATGCAGCGCCCGCCGCACCGCCAGCCAGCCTTGTCGCCAATACGCGGGCATGGATGCCGTTGGCCCCTTCGTAGATCGCCGTGATACGTGCATCGCGATAGGTTTGTTCCAACCGGTATTCCCGCAAATACCCATAACCGCCAAGGACTTGAATACCAAGGTCGGCTCCTCGCATACCTGCTTCGGTGCAATAGACTTTGGCAACAGGCGTTAGAAACTCAACCAGATCAGGCGCATCGCCACGTTCCATCATGACAAAAGCCAAATGCGCAATCGCCCGTCCAATCAAAGCCAACCCATCAATTTCATCCAGCATGCGGCGCACGTCAGCATGTTGATCCAAGGTAACCTCTTGTCCATCTGCGCCACGGCCCTGAACCCGATCCGCGGCATAGGCGCTAGCAACATCATAGGCGCGGGCCGCGTGGGCCACTCCCTGCAGGGCAACATCTGCACGGGCGTGGTTCATCATGGTGAACATCGCGGCAAGACCCTTGCCCTCTTGGCCAATCAATTCCGCTTCAGCACCATCAAACGCCAGCTGGCATGTGGGCGAGGCATGTAGGCCCATCTTTTCCTCAATCCGGGTCACAGTCACAGCATTTCTGGCCCCATCAGAGCGGGTACAGGGGCAAAGGAACAGCGACAGACCCTTGACACCATTGTCAGATGTTCGGGCCAAGACCAGATGCAAAATGCGATCACTCATGTCTTGATCGCCACCTGAGATGAAAATCTTTTCACCGTTGATTGACCAGCCATCACCGTTGCGTTCGGCCTTGCAGCGTACTCGGCTTAGGTCAGATCCGGCCCCCGGCTCGGTCAAACACATCGTTGCCAGCGTTTCCCCCGAGGCAAGCGGCGGAATATGGCGGGCTTTCTGCGCATCGGTCCCAAAACGCAACACGGTGCGGATCGCGCCGGGAACGAGCCCGGTCACCATTTGCATACTGTGATTGGCACCCGAGAAAATCTCAGAAGTGATCGCCAGCATCAGCGCGCCCATTCCCTGACCGTCGAATTCCTCCGGCGCGGTCAGCGACGGCCACCCCTGCTCTGCGTAGGCGTTGTAAGCCTCAGCGAACCCGTCGGGCATCGAAACACGCCCATCCTCAAGACGGCATCCTTGTTGATCACCGGGCTCATCCAGCGGTGCAATCTCACCTTCGGCAAAAGCGGCAAAATACCCGCCCAATTCACCGGCAAGCTCAGGGTCCCAATCAGGCAGCTCCGCCGCACGGGCCACATGGGTCAACGAGAACAGGATGTCATCAAGCGGTGCTTGGAATGGTTTCATGGGTTAGGTCACTTTGTAATAGGCTATTTCAACGGCATCTGCGCGGCGTATCCCAGCACAGACAAAGAGGGTGTGATTGACCCAAGCGTAGCGGTCATCCCCGGTTTCAAGACGCGCGGCGGTGCGCATGTAGTATTTTCTGGCGTCAACATCCTCGCCCAAAGCAAGGCGTTTCATGACGTCGTCGGGGCCATGGCGCACGCCGATATTGACGATTTCAATGACCGCTCCGTCATCAGAGCGCAGCGCATAACGCGTGTCCAAATGGGCCGCCCCATCCGCGTGTATTGTCTGCCAATCCGCCCCAAGGTTCATAACCTCGCCGGTGATGTCCGGCCCCAAGGCCGCACCACCGATGATCGGAATAATCCGACGCTGCCCGGCCCGCCCTTGCCCCATCTCGATTGGTGCCGAAAGATCGACCCGCAAGCTAAAGGAATGGACCAAAGCCGGAACCGGGCACGTCATCATTCGACCCCCAACAGACGGGCGGCATTGCCTTTGATGATGTCTGGGCGGATCTCATCCTTGATGTTGATTTTCTCGAAATCAGACAACCAGCGCTCCGGTGTGATCATCGGCCAATCAGACCCGAACAAGACCTTCTTTTTCAGGATAGAATTGCAGTATTTCACCAGAATTTCCGGGAAATACTTCGGGCTCCACCCGCTTAGGTCGATGTAAACATTGGGCTTATGCTGAGCGACCGCAAGCGCCTCTTCCTGCCAAGGAAAACTTGGATGTGCGAGGATGATTTTCATGTCCGGAAAATCCACCGCAACATCGTCCATATACATCGGGTTGGAGTATTTCAGACGCATGCCATTGCCCCCGGGCATGCCCGATCCAACTCCGGTTTGGCCGGTGTGAAAGAGTGCAATCCCGCCCTCTTCGGCGATGGCTTCGTAGAGCTCATAGGCCATGCGATCATTGGGGTAAAACCCCTGCATGGTGGGATGGAACTTGAACCCCTTGATGCCAAAATCTTTCATCAGGCGGCGCGCTTCGCGGGCCCCTAATTTGCCTTTGTGCGGATCGATCGATGCAAAGGGGATCAGAACGTCATCGTTTTCGGCAGCCAACTCAGCCACTTCTTCGTTCTTATAGCGGCGATAGCCCGTTTCACGCTCGGCATCGACCGGGAAGATGACCGCTGCAATGTTTTGCTCGCGGTAGTGGGCGGCGGTTTCAGGGATTGTTGGCGGGTGCTCCCACGGCGCGCGAAAATACTTGGCCATTGTGGCCTGCAAATCGTCATAGCCGTCATCCGAGTGACAGCCGCAGGGTTCTTCGGCATGGGTGTGAATATCGATCGCACGGATTTTGGAAAAATCAACCATTGCGCTTCCTCTCAGAGTTTCGCAATGCCGCTGGCGGCATCGTCATACAGGCGTTTCAAAAGGGCCTCACGGCGGGTGAGTACTTTGCGGAAATTGAGGTTGCCCTTGGCGGTCACCTCGGCATCGGTCAGCGACGGAGGCTCGGCCAAAACGATGGCGCGTGCCACACGGGTCGATGACCCCGAAATGCGCCCTGCCCGTTCGTTCAACCGGTGATGTAATTCCGCCAAAAGCTGCGGACATGTCAGCGCGCCTTCGTCCTCTTCGTCCGAATACCCGGCCGCCTTTAGGCCATCGCGGTTGGGGAATATCATGACCCCGATTTCATTGCGGTCTTGCCCGGTGACAACAAGGTCTGCCGCCAACGGCGCAAGGGTCGCCAGCAAATCGATCCGAAGGCCAGCTGCCCGAACCCATGTCCCGGTTAGCAATTTGAAATCTTCGGAAATCCGCCCATCGAAACGCATCCCCTTGTTCATGTCCTCCTTGTCGACGAAAACCATCGCATCGCCGGTGATGAAATACCCCTCGTCATCAAAGGCATCTGCGGTTTTGTCGGGGGCCTCGAAATAGCCGGGCATAACATTGGGGCCTTTGATGCGCATTTCACAGCGCATGTCCGCGTCCGGGATAAGCTTGAGCGTGATGCCAGTCATCGGGACGCCAACAACACCGGAACGTTCTGTTGGTTCCTGTTGCATCATCGTGGCCGGGGCGGTTTCGGTTAGTCCCCAGCTGGAGGTCATCAAAGGGATTTCACCTTTGACCTCCATCGCCATTTGTTCAAACCCTTGCCAAACATCCTGCGGAAGCGAAGCCCCCGCATAGAAAATCAGATCCAACTCTTCAAAGAAGCGCCGCTTTAGCGCGTCGTCCTTTTGCAACGCGTCGAGCAGCATGGAAAATCCGAGCGGCACGTTGAAAACCAATGTCCCTGTTTTCATCGACAGGTTTTCGAGTGTGCGATCAAACAGACCTTTGACCGGTTTGCCATCGTCGATGTAGAAACTGCCGCCATTGGCCAGCATCATGTTGAAGTTATGTGACCCGCCGAAAACGTGGTTCCACGGCAACCAATCCATCACACGCGGGGGTCGTTCGCGCAGAAACGGCAATGAATCGGCCAGCTGTGTCTGGTTCACACACATCATGCGCTGGGTCGTCATCACCCCTTTGGGGGCCGAGGTCGAGCCGCTGGTCATCAGGATTTTGGCAACAGTATCAGGTGTCACCGTAGCGTATGCGGCATCAACATCAACGCCGCCGTCCCCTTTGATCAGATCATCAAATGCGGTCACGCCCGGGTTGCTTCCGGGGCGGCTGGCAACGATTTCAACACCGTTCAATGCGTCAAGTTTCAACGCCTCCCCATAATGATCGGCGTCAATCACATAGGCCATCTTGGGATGGATCAGTTCAATCGCGTGCTGCAACCGGCCATGGGCACCGTGGATGAGCGAATATTGTTCAGCAACGGGCGCAACGGGAATGCCGACATATTGCGCCGCCAGAGATAGAAGCCCGTGATCAACTCCGTTACCCGACATAATAATAATCGGCGTGTCAGGCCCCATTCCGCGTGCCAAGAGCGACGCGGCAATTGCGCGGGTTTTTTGTAAGGTTTCAGCATAGCTTTCTTCGCGCCACCCGGCCCCATAGCGTTCCGCAAGAAAGACTTGCTCGGGGCTTTGGTCGGCCCATTTATGCAACCATTCGCCAGTGTTATTGGCAACCGGACCCAAATCGTAGTCTGATCGCAACAACATCGTGCCGTCGGCTCGGGTTTCGCGGGTGACCGAATGCGGTAAAAACTCAGTGGTTCGTATCATGGTTTATCCCCTTCCAGCGCCCTGTTCGATCGCTCTCATCGCCGCCTCAATGGAGGCCCGCGCATCCTCATTCAAATGCGTCAGCAACCGGTCTTCATGGGCTGTGACCGCGGCAACGGCCTTGTCACACAACTGCCGACCCGCCAAAGTCGGCTTTAGCGCATAGGCCCGCCGATCTGTCGGAATTCGTTCGCGCAAAATCAAATCACGCCGTTCCAATTCATCAATAATCACCACAAGATTTGGGCGTTCGATATCCATCGCTTTGGCAAGTTGTGACTGACGAATGCCGGGATTATCGGTGATCAAAACCAGTGCTGTATAGGTCAGCATTCGTAGCTCGAACGGCTTTAACGTGCGCACAAGATCGGCTTGAACAACGTTAAACGCCCGCTTCATGTGATAGCCCAAAAACTGACGCAACGTCGCATCGTTGACGCGGGTCACATCTTGGTTGATTGGGTCGGTTTCCATAGATTTCTTCATCACATCACCGGAATTTTGGGGCGCGTTTTTCAAGGAAAGCACGAAGGCCTTCCTCGGCATCTGGGGTGGTTTGCGACAGAGCCGCCGCCAAGGATTCCGTGAACAACCCATCGCTGTGCGACATGTCATTGATCCGCGAAATCGATTGCACCATCAGATAGTTAGACATCGGCGCATTTCTCGAAATCTTGCCCGCCAGGGTTTGGGCCAAATCCTGAGACTCTCCCTCGCCAACCGAATAATGAGCAAGGCCGAGGGCCAACCCTTCATCCGAGCTATACTTGCGCCCGGTCAGCATCATTTCGGTCATTCTGTCAGGGCCAAGCAATCGCCCAACACGCGCCGTCGCCCCACCGCCAACAAAGATGCCACGCCGCCCCTCAGGAAGCTGAAAAATAGTCGAGGCTTCGGCAATGCGTACATGTGTGGCCGCCGCAAGCTCTAGCCCACCACCAATCACCGCGCCAAACATCGCGGACACAGTGATCAACCCGCCAAACTGGATCTTTTCCATCACCCCATGCCAATGGCGGGAATGATACAGGTTCTCTTCGGCAGAGCGATGCACATGTTCCGACAGATCAAGCCCAGAGCAAAAATGCCCCTGGACACCCGTAAGAACCACCACCCGAACCCCGTCTGGCGGTGCAAAGTAAAAGTCCTGAAGCGCAACCAATAACTCTTCGCACATGGCGTTGCGTTTGTCGGGACGGTTCATCGTCAAAGTGGCGATCGCACCATTGATTTCGACCTTGAGAATGGGGTCAGACATAGGAAATTCCCTTATCGCGGAGGAAGGCGGGTAGCGCCATCCAACCGGATTGTTGTGCCGTTCAAGAACGGGTTTGAAACGATGTGCGCCGCCAAAAGCGCATATTCATGCGGATCGCCGAGACGGGCCGGAAACGGGATGTTGGCGGTGATTTTGGCGGTTACGTCGTCGGGCAACCCTTCCATCATTGGAGTGTTGAACAGGCCCGGCGCAATTGACATGACGCGGATGCCCAATTGCGCAAATTCACGCGCAGCCGGTAGGCACATGGCGGCAATTGCCCCCTTAGACGCGGAATAGGCCGCCTGCCCCAATTGTCCGTCTTCCCAAGCCACCGACGCGGTGTTGATCACAACGCCACGTTCACCATCCGCTAGTGTCGCACGCTCGGCCATGCGACGTGCCGCATGGCTCATCACGTTATAGGTGCCAAATAGATTGACCCGAAGGGTCTTTTCAAAGACGTCAAAGGACAGCTTTCCTTCACGCCCAACTATGCGAGCTGCCGTGCCAACACCGGCGCAGCTGATGGCAATCCGCGGGGAAGCGCCAAACTGCTGCTCAACTTGATCAAGTGCTGCATTCACCGCCGCCTCATCGCTGACATCGGCCTGCACAGCGATACCGCCAATTTCTTCAGCCACGTCACTGGCCCGCTCCAAGTCGAAATCTAGGATTGCGACCTTGGCCCCTAGCGCCGCCAGATGCCGAGCGGTCGCAGCCCCAAGGCCACTGCCGCCTCCGGTGACTAATGCGATCTGATTTTCTATCTGCATTGAAATCGCTCCATTTTTGATTTTATTTTCATGTCCCTAGGTGCCGCTACGGTATTAGGAAGAGAGTGATTGCTGGGAAGGCGACGAGGATGACCACTCGGACGATGTCTGAGGTTACGAACCACAT
>NZ_CANMKO010000011.1 GCF_947498515.1 uncultured Pelagimonas sp.
TCACCGATTGCGCATACATCTCATCATAACGACCCGCGTCAACATGAGCGCCGGCTACCAACTCGGCCGATGGTGGATAGGTGGCTGCGGTGTCTTTGGGTGTGGTTGTGTCGTTCATGGATGTCTCCTCCCAGTACGAATTGCTCCCCCATGATGCGGACTTCCGTCACGTCATCAGCTTGTCGTGAGCATAGACGGTTTGGAAAATTTTTGAAGAAAATAAGTGATATGAATGGGTTATGTGTAAATACTTTTCACGGGTGTTCGAAAATCTGTAAATGAATTTGCGAAATTGCTGCTAACCCCTTCGTTTTTCTGCATCTGCAGCAATTCTGTTTGCGCAAGCATTTGTTAACTATTTCGCGCCTCTGCGACTTAGGTCGTAGCTACGTAGTATTGGGTAGCCTGTGACAAAAGGTTCCGGGTCTTGAATGTGAGGCGCTAACGGCCAATGACTCATCCTCTGAGCGAATCTCATGAAACCCTCTTGCGAGAAGACGCGGATGCGCTACGCTCGGGGTAAGACGGGAAAACCGTCGCATTTTGGGAGGAAAATATGAAAACCATCACAGCTAGACTGCTGACCACTGCTATTGCCGTCACATTTGCGGGCGAAGCATTGGCAACCGAATGGAACGTTTCTGTTTGGGGAAAGCGCCGCGCTTTTACTGAACATGTCGAAAAGCTCGCCGAGTTGGTGTCGGAAAAGACCGGCGGCGACTTCACCATGAACATTTCCTATGGCGGTCTGTCCAAGAACAAAGAGAACCTCGACGGGATCTCGATTGGTGCGTTCGAAGTGGCTCAGTTTTGTGCCGGTTATCACGCGGACAAAAACCGGGCGATCACGGTGTTGGAGCTGCCCTTTCTGGGGGTGAACACACTTGAAGAAGAAGTTGCCGTTAGCCACGCGGTTTACGGACACCCGGCGGTTCAGGAAGAAATGGAACAGTGGAGCGCCAAGCTCCTGATGACCTCGCCGATGCCTCAGTATAATATTGTCGGCACGGGCGACCCCCGCGATGAGCTGGCGGATTTTGAAGGTATGCGCGTTCGCGCCACCGGTGGTCTGGGCAAAGCCTTTGCTGCCGTTGGCGGGGTTCCGACATCCGTGACCGCAACAGAAGCCTTCCAAGCCATGGATAGCGGTGTTGTTGACACTGTCGCCTTTGCTCAGCACGCGCATTTGGCTTTTGGCACTATTAATGAAGCGGATTGGTGGACGGCCAACCTGAACCCTGGCACCGTCAATTGCCCGGTTGTCGTGAATACGGATGCCTATGAGAGCCTATCGGATGAGCATCGCGCCGCGTTGGACAGTTCTGTTGAAGAAGCTATTGCGCATTATTTGGCGAACTACGGAGCCCTGCTTGAAAAGTGGGATAGCGTTTTGGCCGAAAAAGGCGTGACCAAGGTTGAAATCGCAGAGGCCGAATTGGCGAAGTTCCGCGACGTTGCGGGTAAACCGATCCACGACGCGTGGCTCGCTGACATGGCGGCTCAGGGGCTCCCTGCGCAAGAGCTCTATGATCTGGTCTTCAAAACACTCGAAGACGTACGCGCGTCGAATTAACTGATACCGACCCCGGTGCAATGCCGGGGTCGTGTTTCATCGGTGGGGCGGGAGAAAATCGCGTGCACGCGATTTGCAAAAGTTTTGCAAAACTTTTGGGGCCACCCAGCCGCGCGGTTTTTCACAACAATAAAGCGGGGCAACTATGGCGGGTCAGTCAGCAGTGCTGAGCGACGACAGTTTGATTAGCAAACTGGATCAGAAACTAGAACGTATAGAAAGCGTCATGGCCTTTGTGTCTGGGCTTGGTGCGTTTTGCCTGATGGTTCTGGCGGTGGTGTCCGTGTCTGGGCGCAACATGTTCAACAAGCCGCTGCCGGGCTATGTTGATTGGATCGAGCTAGCCATGCCCTTTATCGCCATCTTCGGCATTGCCTATGTTCAACGCTCTGGCGGCCATATCCGGATGGATATCTTGGTTGGACGCCTCAAAGGACGCGCGCTTTGGGCCGCAGAGTTCATCACGACCTTTGGGATATTGATCCTGATGCTAGCGTTGATCTGGGGATCATGGGCGCATTTCGACCGTAGCTTTGATTTTGGCAAACCCAATTGGAGCCGCGATAGTTCCATCGACATTGGATTGCCGATCTGGCCGGCCAAACTTGTGGTGCCGGTGGCGTTTTCGGTGATGGGCCTTCGGGTGTTGATCCAACTATGGGGATATGCCCGCGCCTTTGTGCTTGGGCTTGAGCGGCCGGTTGCCGTTCCCTTGGTGCAAAGCGTCGCGGAACAGGCCGCCGAAGAAGCCGCCCATATATCGGGGCACGACGAATGATGAGGTTGTCCCTGTCCGGGTGGACATCACCACACGAACCGTCTTCATCTCACGAAAAATTATGCAACAAACTCACACCCCGAGGACCCTCACATGGATAAGATTGAGATAGGCCTTTGGGTGACAAGCGGGATGCTTGTCATGGTGGTGCTGGGGATGCGCGTGGCCTTTGCGGCCGGGCTGGCGGGGTTGATTGGCCTTGTGTGGCTGCGCTGGGATCAGTTTGGCTATGATCCGGATCGGCTCTGGAAGGCGATTGAGATCAGCCTGAAGATCGCCGGTCAAGTGCCGCATTCTAAAGTGAGCAGCCAGGCGCTTAGCCTGATCCCGACCTTTATTCTGATTGGTTACCTTGCCTATTACGCCGGACTAACTCGCGCCTTGTTTGAGGCCGCCAAACGCTGGATCGCTTGGGTTCCGGGGGGACTTGCGGTGTCGACCGTGTTCGCCACGGCGGGGTTCGCGGCGGTGTCCGGGGCATCGGTCGCCACGGCGGCGGTCTTTGCCCGCATTGCCATCCCCGAGATGCTAAAGGTTGGCTATGACAAACGCTTTGCTGCCGGGGTTGTTGCGGCGGGTGGCACTTTGGCAAGCCTGATCCCACCCTCGGCAATTTTGGTCATCTACGCCATCATCGTCGAACAAGACGTGGGTCGATTGCTCTTGGCGGGCTTTATTCCGGGGATGTTTTCGGCGGTTATATACGGGCTGTTGATCATCGGTCTTGCGCTGACAATCCCAAACTTTGGCCCTCCGGTGGGCGGCTTTACCTGGAAAGAACGGTTTGCGTCTTTGCCACCGGCCTTGCCGATTGTGGCGGTCGTGGTGATCATTATCTGCTTTGTCTACAACCCGTTTGGCGGAGACGCTTGGGGAACGCCGACCGAAGGCGGGGCTATTGGGGCGTTTATCGTGTTCTGTATGGCGCTATTCCAGGGCATGCGGATGTCCGAGCTTAAGGACGCGCTCACCGAAACCGCCAAATTGACGGTCATGATATTTTCGATCATTTGGGGCGTGTTGATCTATGTACGCTTTTTGGGTTTTGCCGACTTGCCAACGGCCTTTGCCGATTGGATCACGTCCTTAGAATACTCGCCGATGTTGATCCTTGTTTGCATTCTATTGGCCTATGCGGTTTTGGGCATGTTCATGGATGCAATTGGCATGCTGCTTTTGACGCTGCCGGTGGTCTACCCGGCGATCATGGCCTTGAACGGCGGTGAAACGGTTGCGGCGGCGGATAGCGCTTTTGGCATGTCGGGCACCATGTGCGCGATCTGGTTCGGGATTTTGGTGGTGAAGATGGCCGAGTTTTGCTTGATCACACCGCCGATCGGGTTGAACTGTTTTGTTGTTGCCGGGGTGCGGCCAGAGCTTTCGGTTCAGGATGTGTTTCGAGGTGTGACACCGTTTTTCATCGCCGATGCGGTGACAATTGCCCTTTTGGTGATGTTCCCGGCGATTGTGCTTTGGTTGCCGTCTTTGGCGTGACCTTATGATCGTGACCTTATGATAAGGGGAGGGGGCGCTGCCCCCTCTGGAGCCTGTTGGCTCCATTCATCCCCGGGATATTTGGGGAAAGAAGAAACTTCGGGTGTCATATAAAGTTCACTTGGCGACTCAGGTGTAATTCCGTATTTCCAGAAATATGGAAAAAGAAGTGATCTCTCAACTGGCCTCGTTAGCGCATGAACGCCGTTTATCGGTGTTTCGCCTTTTGATGCGACGCTTTCCTGATGCCGTTGCGGCGGGTGAACTGGCGCAGGTTTTAGACCTCCCACCATCTTCGTTGTCTACCTGTTTGTCGCATTTGCGACAGGCGGGATTGGTTGCCCAAACACGGGTTGGCACATCGCTTCTCTACTCCGCTGATACGCAGGCCGCGTCGCGTTTGGTCACCTACCTTGCGTCTGATTGCTGTCGGGGGCGCCCAGATATGTGTTTATCCAATCCTCAACGATCGGAGCCTGAGAGGGCCATTCGGAAATACAATGTCTTGTTCATCTGCACCGGCAATTCTGCCCGGTCAATTTTTGCAGAAACTTTGATGCGCGAGATGGCGGAGGACCGGTTTGATGTCTATTCGGCCGGAACCAAGCCGCAGTCCGAGTTAAACCCATTTGCCGTCGAATTGCTGGCGTCCAAAGGGCACGACACGTCGGGCCTGCGGGCGAAAAACCTAGATGAATTTACCGGGGATGGCGCAGTGCAGATGGATTTCGTTTTTACCGTATGTGACACGGCCGCCAATGAAGACTGCCCACCTTGGCCCGGTCAGCCGATGACCGGCCATTGGGGGCAGGCGGACCCGGTCAAAGCCACCGGGACAGACGCCGAAAAGAGACTGGCCTTTCAACAGGTCTATGGCGCGTTGAAAAATCGCATCCGCGCCTTTGCCGCATTGCCGGTTGAGACCCTTGATCGGGCCAGCTTGCAAACTGAAATCGACGACATTGCCAAACAGGAAGACTGAGACATGGTAACTTATGCAATCAACGGCCTTGGCCGGATGGGTAAATTGGTGATCAAACCGCTGATCGAGGCGGGGGTCGACATCCGTTGGGTTAATGACGCCGTTGGGGATGCGGCCACCCATGCGCATCTGTTGGAATTTGACACGGTGCATGGCCGTTGGGATGCTAGGTTTTCTAGCGACGAAGACAGTCTAACCATCAACGGAACCCGGATTCCGGTGTATCAAACCCGCGATTTGGCTGATTTGCCCTTGGCGGAGGTTGATGTCGTCATTGATTGCACCGGCTTTTTCAAAACCGAAGCTCTTATTCAGCCTTATTTCGATGCCGGGGTAAAAAAGGTGGTTGTGTCTGCCCCGGTCAAGGATGGCAATGCCGCCAATCTGGTGATGGGCGTGAACGACGACATCTATAATGCAGACGAGCACAAGATTGTCACCGCCGCGTCCTGCACGACCAACTGTTTGGCTCCGGTGGTTAAAGTCATCCACGAGGGGCTTGGCATCAAACACGGGTCGATGACCACGATCCATGATGTCACCAATACTCAAACCATCGTTGACAAACCGCACAAGGATTTGCGCCGGGCTCGGTCAGCTTTGAACTCGTTGATCCCAACATCCACCGGTTCGGCGACGGCGATCACCCTCATCTACCCCGAGCTCAAGGGCCGGTTAAACGGTCACGCCGTGCGGGTTCCCTTATTGAACGCATCCCTGACGGATTGCGTGTTTGAGGTTGAACGCGAAACCACGGTGGAGGAGGTCAACGCCTTGTTCCAAGCCGCTGCCGAAGGGGAGCTAAAGGGCATTTTGGGCTATGAAACGCGGCCGTTGGTGTCGACAGATTACACCAACGACGAACGCAGCTCGATCATTGATGCGCTCTCGACCATGGTTGTGAACGGGACGCAGGTCAAAATCTACGCGTGGTACGACAACGAATGGGGCTATGCGCACCGTCTGGCCGATGTCGCGCGCAAAGTCGGCGCATCGCTGTAGGGAAAGACCATGGACCAGGTTGCGAAGAAACCAAACGGGGTGGCGGCCTATGTTGCCGTCACCGCCGCCTATTGGGCGTTTATGCTCACCGATGGCGCGTTGCGCATGTTGGTGTTGTTGCACTTTCACAGCCTGGGCTTTTCTCCGGTTCAATTGGCTTACCTCTTCTTGCTGTATGAATTGGCGGGGATCGTGACCAATCTTTCGGCGGGCTGGATCGCCGCGCGATTTGGGTTGACCAGCACGCTTTACGCGGGCCTTAGCCTGCAAATCGTAGCCTTGCTGGCATTGGCGCAACTTGATCCCACTTGGGGCCTGACGGCGTCAGTGGTTTTTGTCATGGCCGTCCAAGGGCTGTCTGGCGTCGCCAAGGATCTGTCGAAAATGTCGGCAAAATCTGCGGTCAAAGTGCTTGCCCCAAAAGGGCAGGGCGGGTTGTTCAAATGGGTGGCCATTCTAACCGGCTCCAAAAACGCAGTCAAAGGGCTGGGCTTTTTGCTGGGGGCCGGATTGTTGGCGCTGGCCGGGTTTGTACCGGCGGTCTTGGGCATGGCGGGGGTTTTGGCGATTGTATTGGTGGCTGTCGCGCTCCGTATGCCGCCTGGCCTGCCCACCGGGAAAAAGGACGCCAAGTTCAAAGAGGTGATTTCCAAAGACCGCAACATCAATTGGCTTAGCTTTGCACGGGTGTTTCTATTTGGGGCGCGGGATGTTTGGTTTGTTGTTGGCATCCCGGTCTATTTCTATGCGGTGCTGTCTGATGGATCAGAAGAGGGCAACCGGCTGGCCTTTTTCACCATTGGTAGCTTTATGGCCGTCTGGACGATCCTTTACGGGTTTGTTCAAAGTGCCGCCCCGCGCATCTTACGCGCCAAAACGCGACCCGAAAGCGAGATCATTCAGGCGGCGCGCAATTGGGCCGCGATGCTTTTGATTGTGCCGTTGATCTTAGCCGGTTTGGTATGGGCCGCAGGTGCCCCAGCTCTTTGGCTCACCATATCTCTGATCTTGGGGTTGCTGATTTTCGGGGCGCTTTTTGCCATCAATTCCTCGCTGCATTCCTACCTCATCCTTGCGTTTTCAAAAGGGGATAGGGTGACGATGGATGTCGGGTTTTATTATATGGCCAATGCCGCAGGGCGCTTGTTAGGTACGCTTTTGTCGGGGTTAAGTTACCAATTGGGCGGGATCGTTCTATGCTTGTTGGTTGCGGCTCTCATGCTTGGGATAAGCGCGATGGGAGCCGGAAAACTACGCAGCCATGGTGGCGAATAGGACCTTGGCCGCAACAATCGCAACATGTGTGGACGTACAAATTCCAAGCGACATTACCCGATGATTGTCCACCTTTTTAAGGGGCAGAACCGGTGTTCAATAGGTTAATAGTTTTTAACCGGTGGGTTCAATAATACCTCTACCTTGCTCCATATATTAACGAATTTGCATTTGTGCGACACTTTTGGAATGGCTGGGGGGCACTACGTTTGTACTCTAGCACTGGGGAGTGCAGTGACTTAAACTAATGGTAGAATTAGATGTGAGTGATCGCGCTCTGGCGGAGCACTCTGTCGCGTCTTCTCTAAAGGCATCGAATACACGTGTTTGTCGTAGATCAGCATTTCTTAGAAGGGCACCTTGGTTCAAATAACCATCGCGCCTGTTGCGTTATGCCAATCTATCGAAGAAATGCGGGTATTTCAGGGCAAAGCGGGTGATATGGTTGCTTTAACCAATATATTGCCGCCGTTGCGCAAGATGAAATCGCGTCGTTTGAGAACGCGCTTGCAGGCTCTGATTCTACTTGCCGCAGTTCCCAGCGCCCTAAGCATCGTCTACTTTGGTATTGATAGTTACCAAGTGGAAGTGGATCGCAATTCGGCAGAAACGCGGCGGATTACGTCGCAACTGGTGGCAACGCAACATGGCTTGATTGCCGATACTGAAAGTTTCCTGAGGAAATTATCGCTTTCTGAAGCAGTCCAGGATCCAACAGATCAAAAATGCGGTGCGTTTCTCCCGCAGGTTTTACAGCTGTCGCACATCTATCAGAATTTGGGTGCGCCAAGGTGGGACGGTGAGTTGTTGTGTAACGCTTTGCCATTGCGAGAGCCGGTAAATGTTTCCGACCGCCCGTATTTCCGCCGGGCCATGGACAAAGAGGTCTTTTCCGTTGGGACCTTTCAAACCGACCGGGCCACGGGTTTGACCAGCGTGAATTTTGCCCATCCGATCATACCAGAAGGGCAGAAAGATCCGATAGGAGCCGTGGTCGCCGTATTGGGGTTAGATTGGTGGAGCACGCATTTGATGCGTGAAACCTTGCCCGAAGGGGCCGTTGCGACAATCACAGACCGCGAAAGCCGCATTGTTGCTGTTCATCCCCCTGACCCGACCGCTTTGGGACAATCTCTTGTTGGGCACGGCCGATTGGCCGGAGGGACCGTTGTTTCGGATGGGGCCGTTGTAGAGGGAGAGGATGGAGTACGGCGCGTGGTGTCTCGGCGTATTTTGTTCGAAGACGGAGAAGGGCAGCCTATTCAAGTCAGCCTTGGTTTGCCCGTCGAAGAAGCCCTTAAACAAGCACGGATGACCGTTTTTTGGCGCTTGCTGGCTTTGTGTTCATTGGTTGCCATTTTTAGTGGGCTTGCTTTGCGCATGTTGGAAAAACAGGTTTTGCAGCCCCTTGGGGCGCTGAACCGTGCCATTCAGGGCTTTGAAAAAGGCAAAGTGGATGAACAACTGTTTGATCAAAAAGGGGCAAGAATTTCAGACTTTGAAAACATCTCCAATAGCTTTCGGCGTATGTCACATGCGCGTTTGACCGCAGAAACGCTTGAGGCGGAGAGACGCCGCCAATTGCAAGCCTTGCTACAGGCGTTGCCTGATACGTATTTCCGCTTGTCAAATGACGGAACAATTCTGGAATACAAGGCATCAAATGAACAAGAATTACTGATGCCGCCAGAGATGTTTTTGGGGCGCCGTGTTGCGGATATCCTGCCTGTAGATGCCTTGTCGCTTTATGAAGCCAACGTAAAACGTTTCCGTGAAACGAACGAGGCCGTGACTTGGGAATACCAACTTGAAATCAACGCGGTCCAGATAGATTTTGAAGCGCGGTTACAGGCCATTCCAGGATCAAACGAAATGGTTTTGGTCGTGCGTAATATTTCCGAGGTGAAACGGGCGCGCGAAAAGATATTGTTGCAAGCGCGGACTGATTTCCTAACCCGTTTGCCAAATAGGGCAAGTTTAACGGCCGAAACTGAGGCGGCGTCCTTTGCAGCCCGTGAACTGGGACAAGCTCTGGTTTTGATGTTTGTTGATCTGGATGGACTTAAAAAGGTTAACGATCGCATGGGGCATGCCACGGGGGACGGTTTGTTGAAACTGGTGGCTCAGCGTTTACGGAGTTGTCTGTCGGATACGGATTTTGTGGCCCGCCATGCAGGGGATGAGTTTGTTATTCTTCTGCGTGGTGAAACGGCGCTTGAGCGGGCCGATAAAGTGTCTCAACGGGTTCTGAACACTATGCAACGCCCTTTTGAAATTGGTGGGGAAAAAATTTCGATCGCGGCATCAATTGGCATTGCCCATAGCCCAACCGACGCATCAACCCCCCAAGCTTTGCTGAGCGCCGCAGACCAGGCCATGTATCTGGCCAAAGGCGAAGGGGGCGGGCGGATTCGGTACTATACGCCAGAGATTGGAAATCGAAATGCCCACCGCTTGCGGATGTTGGATGATCTTCATCGGGCGTTGGAATTTGACGAATTTGATTTGCACTATCAGCCGATCATCAATTTGCAAACTGGGCAAGTGGTTTTGGCCGAAGCCTTGCTGCGTTGGAACCACCCCGAATTTGGATTGTTGACGCCTGATCGATTTCTGCCCTTTGCAGAAGAAGCGGGGCTGATGGTTGAGCTGGGCGATACGGGACTGCGGCGCGCCTGCCGGGATTTGACAGATTTCCGGGATCGCTTTGGCACGGGGTTCCAAATCTGTGTCAACCATTCTCCGACAGAGTTAAGTGCGCGTGAACATGGCCATGGGTTGGATTGGGCCCGCTACATCAAAGAGAATACACCTCATGATGCGTCTATCTTGATTGAAATCACCGAAGCGGCCTTGCTCGACCCAACTCCATTTACGCTCGCGTCTCTCAAGGCCTTTCGAGAATCCGGTATCGAAGTCGCCTTGGACGATTTCGGGGCCGGGTATTCCAGCCTGATCTATTTCCTCAACAATGAATTTGATTACCTCAAAATCGATCGTGAATTTGCCCAAAACGCCCCTGAAAGCGTGCGCGCCACCGGTTTGTGCGAAACAATCTTGGGATTGTCGCAGCGGTTGGGAAGCAAAGCAATTGCCGAGGGCATTGAACGCGAGGCTCAACTGCGGTTTTTCCAACAACGTGGGTGCACCTTGGGGCAAGGGTTCTTGTTCTCCAAAGCGCTCTCGAAAGACGACTTTATGGCGCTGCCCCAAAAGATTGAGTTGGTCACGGCCTAACCGAAAGCTTTGCACCTTGGCGATTTTCCGGGATGCGAATTGCCTTGTACAAACCGTGTTTTGTTGATGTCGCCGTCGTGCAACTTTGTGATCTGGCCGTTTTGCCCTCCTTGAGTTCTTACGATCAGAACTCCAATGCACAAAGAATTGGGGCGTCTTATTTGAGGCGAAAAAAAGCTCTTTGCCCAAGAACTGTTGTTTGCTTCGTTGAACGGGTAATTCAGGAGTTGCACCTGGTTGGAGGGCAGTAGAGGCCAAATCGCACAGATCATAACCCTATGTTTGGGTGCGGTGGTCGTAGTTTTGTGTTGTTGCCTTGATCTGTGTTTTGTTGGAAGGGGCGGTCTTTGATTATCAACATGCCGCGTAAATCCCCTTTCAATCACCGCCACGTGACCGTCTTGACCAACAAAGCCCGCAGCTATCGACGTGTCATCCGTGAAAAAGCAACCAGATATAGTTCCACTACACTCCGAGAATTGGCGGTGACGGGATCGCAGTGTTTCCGCGGTTTGTTGGCGACTGTGATCCACGTCCGATCAGCCTCAAAGATGTTATGCCGCCTCTGAATGATCCGGTTTTGGTAGCGCGGCATTCAGACATGATCAAGTCACAGCAATTGCATAAAATCAGAACGAAACCCGAGGCGTATCTGACGAGCCAAGGCAATGTTCCGGCGCGATTGGTCTAAAACTGGTCTGAGCTGTTTCGAGCCGCAGGTCCCTTTGAGCGAGAGAACAATCGCCACGCCCGGCGTCGACGCAGCGCCCAAACACTTGCGCCAATTACGAGAAGACACAGCATGCCCTTGGACAAAACCTCCATAGTTCCCTGAACATACCAAGCGTGAACAACTGTGCCGATGATGGTCGTTGCTGCCGCCAGTGTATGAGCGATGCGCCATCTACGCTGGCTCAGTTTTCGCCTCGCAATGGCGAGAAGCCCGGCCGCAAAAACCGCCCACATCGCAAGCGCCCCCCAAATCGAAAAGGGGGTAGGAGATCGAAACAACAAGACATCAACAACGTCCGGTGGGCTTGTTATCCATAGCCCTGCGACATGGATGATGACAGCAAGGATCAGTGCAAAGCCCGTCCATGTGTGGGTCTTTTGGGAAGGGACACCCGGTAATGTGCCCGCGATCAGCAGGGGCTGCACCAACAAAAGGGCCAGCCCAATAACCCCTGCAAACCCGGCAAGGATATAGATCGGGTCACGCCATTCCAAAAGCGGGCTACGTGCTGCAAACACCAAGGGAAGCACAATGGCCACGGCCAACGCGCCCCATTTGATCAGACCGTTCGACTTCATCCAATGGGATTTAGCACGAAGGTGACATTAAGGCCGGTGTCCGAAGCTTTGCCCATCACGGGGCGTAGGAAGACGGTTTCAAATCCGCCGTCATCGTAGTCCGCATCATAGGCGAGATGACCATGGGGTTGTCCGAACGCTGGCACGATCTGCGGCATCTCGATGCGAAAGATACCGTCGGCATTTGTCAGGGTCGCGCCGTGGGACCGCTCGTCACGCTCGTGACCCTCTGTCGTATGGGCCCAGACCTGAATGCGGCGGCCCGCTAGCGGTGCACCATCGCCGGCGCGCAGCACCGTTCCCGTCATCCAAAAGCCTCCGCCACCGATCCTGTCTACAAGGGGAGCGCCGGGCCGATAGTTGTTGGCACCGCCGCGCATCGACGGTGTGGGATCGACGGATTTGGCCGCAACCGGGTTCGGCAGGCCAGAGGCACTGACCAAAAGGGTTGTCGCTGCGGTCGACACAAAGCTGCGCCGCGTTTGGGAGGGGGTCGCCATTTTCATTGCTCCACTCAGATGCGCCCAACGCGACATGATCGCCGCGCCGACTTGATTTGTTGCGATTGAACCATTGGTTTTGGAAGCTGTCATATCAAATCAACGTGCAGTCGGAAATTGAGCGCAGAAACGCCATCTTCGTTTCCAAATAGGGAGGCCCAAGCAAAAGGCACTTTTTCAAGACTAAGCCACAGGGCAAACGGTACGAGCCGCGATTTTAGGTGGCGTTCCCAGTTGTGGGTTTCATCGTGTTGAGGGGCATTGCAACGAAATGCGGGCGATGTCAGCTAGCATTGGAAGTCACCGTCGTGCGTTTTGAAGATGTAACAGTTTGTTGTATCGCAAACAGTCCCAGATACCGGACAAGACTATTCCCGTAGACTTAGGGTTTCAAGGAAACCTGTTAGGTCCGATACTTCGGCCTCGGTGAGGTCAAGCGGTGCCAGAACCGCTTCGCCATCGGTGTGCATCCGCTCCATGTTGATCTCGTTGTAGTGGCGAACAACGGCGTCGAAATCCGGCAAACTGCCGTCGTGCATATAGGGGGCGGTATGTGCCGCACCGCGTAAGCTTGGTGTGCGGAAAGCCCCAAAATCAGCATGGGTTTGGCGCACGTTTCTCACCGCCCATGCACCGCTCTTCGCGTCATCATCGCTCCAATCGCCAGCAAGCGTATAGGGGCTTGAAAAAAGAAATCTCAGCCCCTCATAGCGACCTCCGTCGACCGTGGTCTCGTCAATGAAATAGGCGACGCCCGCGTCGTGGAATTCATTGTTCGAAAACCTAGGGCCGCTATGGCAAAAACTGCAATTTCCACGCGTAAGGAAAAGCTGCAACCCACGTTGAGCAGAGTGTGGATAGGTTCCCGCCGTTTTCAGATCGCCCCGTTCCAGCGCATCCCGGAAAATGTCAAAGGCGGTTTTGGGGGTGACCAGCGTTTCTTGATATGCCGCCAATGTTTTGGCCGTGTTCACCAAAACCATTTGCGGTGTTTGCGATTCCAAAGGACCAAAGAGGGCTTCGTAGGGGGCTGCATTCGCACTGTTTGCGAGCCTTTCGCGCCAGCTGTCAGCGGTTTGCGCCATCTCAACAGGATGGATGATTGGATGCAGGCTTGCCGCCCATAGGTTATCGCTTTTTCCGCCCCAGCCGTACCACCGCAAACCGGCAAGGTTCATCAGGCTTGGACTGTTGCGGGCCAGTTTCTCTCGCCCCATTGCGCGTCTGACAGGGGCCGCAAAACTATAGGTCGGATCGTGGCAACTGCTACAGGCAAAGCGATGATCTACAGAGAGGGCCGTATCATGGAACAAAGTCGCGCCCAGTGCGATGGCTGCCGCGTTGCCGGACACACGGTTGCTCGGGTCATTCTGCGTGATCGGCGGCCATGGTCCGAAAGACAGGGTTTGATCGATTTCATCCGGCGTTAATAGGACCTCGGCTGCTGCTGTTTGCCCGCATATTGCAACGGTCAATACGCCCCAACGGATCATCGGATTGTTACACTATGGGTGTAGCGATTGACCTCAGCCCCTTGCGTCACCTCGACTTGAAACTCCCATATGCCCGGCATGTGAAAGACTAATCCATCAACTTGATGGTTCCCTGCACCTAGATCGGTGATGGTGGGTACGTAATTCATTCCATGCTGATGCGCGGGCATGATCGCGTCGACATTCAACTTTGTGACGAAACCGCCGTGGCAAAGCTTAATCCGGGCCGAAAAGGGTTGCGCAAGCGGGATATCGGGTAGGACGATCACGGCTTCCGGCGCAGCCTGTTTTTGCGCAGTTAACACAACGCCGATGTTGTCTTCACAGGCGAGGGCGCTGCTTGCCGCGAGGACCGCTATGGCCAAAACCGCTTTGATCATTTTATGGCGAGCATCCGTTCCGCATTGGCAAACGCGATGTTGTCAGCAAGCTCATCAGGCAGTTTGGCTAGCCAATCCCGCGAAAAATTGCTGTGTTCATTGACATAGTACCAACGCTCGGGCGCGAAGGTATCGGTTCCGACCATAAACCTGTCGGGATGCGCTATAAAGGCGGCTCGCCAATCTGGATCGACCTCCCCCCGCGAGGCCATATCCGAACGATAGGCAAGGTCTGCCCAAAGCTTGGGATGGGTGTTCAACGCATCGACAACCTCTTGAGGGTTGGCAAAGCCTGAATGGGCCCACAGAACGCGCGCCTGTGGCCATGCCTCAAAGATGAGGTCTAGCGCTTCGCGATCACCGTGGTGATGCAACAGCAAATCGTTTTCGCGGGCTAGAGCGATCAACCGTTGGACAACAGGTGTTTTGATGTCGTCGCCATAGGCGTGGAATTCACCGATGGCGTGGTAGGTGTTCTTGGCCAGATTGGTTTCTAAGTAATCGATAACCTTGGGGTCGTGCATCCACGTGCCAATAGCTCCGCGTCGACTGTAAGGGCGGAGCGCGGGTACCACGATGTCCGGGGCCGCAGCCAACAACAATTGCGTGCCATTGTCGTCAGAGCTTGAAACCAACGCCTTGCGGACACCCGCGTTGCGCAGGATCTTCGCGACCTGCTCCGGCGGGACCAAATCCACGGCGTCATGGCTGTAATGAATATGCGCATCAAAAATGGGCCGCTCTTGGGCAAAGGCGGGAAAACAGAGCCATGATGCGGTAGTGAGGGTAAGGATGCTGCGGAGCATTTGTTGACCTCCATGGACATCCAAAATCCTAGTAAATGCTTTTGGAATTAACAACCCAAGGCCAACGTAACACGCAATGCGCGCGCTCAAGTTTAACAGTCATGCGTCACGCCCCCGCAATCAGGCGGCAGATAGCTTTTGATGACCCGGCCTAGCAAGTGGTCTTAAGGGCGCGGCATATCTTTCTAATACGGGTCTCCTATTTCCGGTTGACCAGAAAAGTTGCTCCTAAACGGTTTTCACGCCGAGCCTGTGTGGTTTCAACACCAATGATACCCGAGCTTTTGGTCGAACGTGGGCGCTATGCATGGGACCAACACAGGGTGACTTTGCCCCGCGCAGGCCCGTTTTGGAACTCTGGCGACACCAGTCGGCAACGGCGTATCCAAGAGACGTCTAAAAGCAGTTGTTGCCAGAGAAATCCCATGTGTGGCGTTTTCAACCACCGGGTCGCATGCTCTGTCAAACGACTGAAAAGTCAAACATATCGTGGAAAGCGTTTCGAAGCGCGCTGGACCATGCCTCAGATAGGGCAAGGTAATTTTGATCATGCTCTTCGATGCGTGTAATCTGCGAAAAACGCAACTCGTCGGCGTTAACAACTGACAAGTCCAGAGGCATTCCCACCGACAGATTGGAGCGAAGGGTTGAATCCATCGACAACATCGCGGCTGTCACACTGACGTTGACCGGGGAGTCAACGTTGATCACGCGATCCAAGATCGGTTTGCCGTATTTGTGCTCACCGATCTGGAAATAGGGCGTGTCCTCACCGGCCTCGATAAAGTTCCCGGCCGAATAGACATGGAACAGGCGCATACCACCGCCCGCCCGCTGACCGCCGACAATAATCGAGGACAGGGTGCTTTCACCCATTTGGGCAATATTGGTGCCATAGCGCGTTTGGATGATGCGCATTGCGTCGCCAACAATTTCGGCAACCCGAAACATCGACTCGGCGCTCAGAAGCGTATCAATGCCGTCCTGTGGCTTGTCGATATTCTCTTGCAAGAGGCTGATCACCGCCTGAGTGATCGCGAGGTTGCCAGCCGTCATCATGGTAATGACGCGCTCTCCGGGGACTTCCCAGGTGAACATCTTCCGATACTTTGAGATGTTATCCACCCCCGCATTGGTGCGGGTGTCGGATAGAAACACCATTCCGGCATTGGTTTTGATAGCAACGCAATAAGTCATCGGGCCTCAGGCTTGTTGGCATGGTCACGGGCAAGATTCTCTGCCCATCGACCAGCTTCTAACACCGTATTTATCCAGTGCCGAGGGGCTATTGCGTCGGACTGTTGGCAATATGTTCAGATGCCATTTCTATTTCGGCGCCAAACCCGAAGGCGGACGTCACGTTCTGTGCCAAGACATTTGTATCTACGATAAATTTGGTTAGCCAGTCATGCAGGCCCAAATCAAATATCTCATCAATGCTGGTTGCGTGGAGCGTCTCTTCGGCGGTACGGGCCTGTTGTGCGACCTCCTGTTGCACAGGAAGGTCAGAGGCAAGTTTTTGCAACAACGCTGTTATCTCTGAGAGCGCGGCCACAAGCGAGCGCGGGCTTTTTTCGTTCAAAACCAACAGATCAACGACCCCACGCGGGTCAACAATGCGGCTATAAAGATGACGAAAAGCCACTGCCGAATTTGCAGCGCGCAGGATTTGCACCCATTGCAGATAGTCCAAGCCACCGCCAACATCCGTGGCATGGGGCAAAAGTACATGGTATTTCACGTCAAGTAGGCGCGCCGTGGCATCAGCCCGTTCAAACCATTTTCCCAACGCAATAAATCGCGCACTGTCATCGCGCAGCATTGTGTTTTCAATTTTGCCAAGCGCCAGACCGCTGCGGGTGCGCACCCAGTCGACAAAATCAGCAAGGTTTTCGCGATCACAGTCTTTCTCAAGACGATGATGCAGCCCTGAGCGCGTGTCATTGACCGCTTCCCACACGTCGGCGGTGATGGCGTTGCGGACAGCCTTGGCATTCACCCGCGCGGCCTCGATGCAGGAGGTAATCGAAGAGGGGTTGGTTATGTCTCGGATGAGGTGATCGGCAACAGTATCTGCATCTGCCTCATCGAGAGAGCTTGGGAATGTGGTCATCGCGCCCGAAGCCACGATGATCGAGCTCCATTCGCTGTGTTGGTCGTCGGTCCTCGGCAGGCTGTCCAACCGTCGCCCCGCATCCAGCAAACGCGCAGCGGTGTCCATCCGCTCGATATTTCGTCCTAACCAAAACAGACCTTCAGCAGTTCTACTCAGCATCAGGATGTCTCCTCTGACCGCAAGACCCAGGTGTCCTTGACACCACCGCCCTGGCTCGAATTCACCACGAGCGACCCTTCGCGTAGGGCGACACGACTTAACCCGCTCGGCACCATGCGGTTGGTTTCTCCCGAGACGACGAATGGGCGCAGGTCAACGTGGCGTGGCGCAAGCCCCGCATCAGTCAAAATCGGTGCCGTCGACAGCGATAGGGTTGGCTGGGCAATGTAATTATTGGGTGTGGACCTGAGCTTGGCGGCGAATTCCGCGATCTCGGCCTTGGTCGAGGTCGGCCCGATCAACATGCCATATCCACCCGATCCCTGAACTTCCTTCACAACAAGGTCGGCAAGGTTGTCGAGAACATAGGCGAGGTCATCGCTTTGGTCACAACGAAAGGTCTGAACATTGGGAATAATCGGCTCTTCGCCCAGATAGAAACGGATCATATCGGGGACATGGATATAGGTGGCTTTGTCATCTGCAATGCCGGTTCCGGGCATATTGATCACCGTGACGTTGCCCGCCATCATCGCATCCATCAATCCGCGCACGCCGATCATGCTGTCTTCGCGAAACATCGCCGGATCAAGAAAGTCATCATCGATACGTCGATAGATGACATGAACCTGCTCAAACCCATGGGTCGTGCGCATATAGACCTTTTGATCATCGACAATCAGGTCAGGCCCTTCGACCAGCTCGATACCCATCATATCCGCAAGGTAGGAGTGTTCAAAATATGCTGAGTTGAACTGCCCCGGTGTTAGGATCGCCATTGTCGGCGTGCCGGAACAATTGGGCGGCGCGACCGATTGCATCGCCTCGGCTAGAATGTCCGCGTAACCATCAACCGGTCGGATGCGGCCATCGCGAAACAACTCGGGGAACATCCGCGACATGACTTCGCGGTTTTGCAGGACATAGGACACACCGGAGGGTGTGCGACAGTTGTCCTCAAGCACAAAAAATTCATCGGGCCCGGTGCGCACCAGATCGACGCCAATAATATGGGCCCAGACATCATGGGGCGGCCGGTAGCCATTCATTTGGTCAAGGTAGGCGGGATTCTGGGTGACCATCTCTTCGGGGATGATCCCAGCCTTTATGATCTCGCGGGCACCAAACGCATCGGCGATAAAGGCATTTAAGGCGCAGGCGCGTTGGATCGACCCGCTTTCGATCATGTCCCATTCGCCGGCGTTGAAAATGCGCGGCACCATGTCAAAGGGGATCAAACGGTCGGGGTCGCCGCCCTCGCCATAAACCGCAAAGGTAATGCCAATCCGGCGGAAAAGTGCTTCGGCCTCAGCTCGGCGTGATTGAAGCGCCTCAACCCCATGCCGTTGCAACCAATCGACAACAACACGGTATTCTGGGCGATCAATTGCCCCGTTTTTCATCTCATTAAAGATAGTGTCCTGCATAGGCATCCTTAAATTCACATTAAGGTTGACCGTATTCCCCTGCGCCCCTCAAACAAGAAGGAACCGTCATTTTGGTAGACTTGAAGCCGTAGTATCTGCCCGTTTTCTTTAAACCTGCAAAAAAAAGTAGCACTTGGAATGTCAATAAGCGTCGCACTGAGCCATCAAACAACCTACGAATACGATCGCCCCGTTAATTTGGCCCCCCATGTTGTGCGGTTGCGACCCGCGCCCCATAGTCGAACCCCAATCAAGAGCTACAGCCTCAAGATTGAACCCGAAGACCATTTTCTGAATTGGCAGCAGGATGCCTATGCCAACTGGAGCGCACGCATTGTGTTTCAGAAACCGACGCAGAAGTTTTCGGTCACGGTGGATTTGGTCGCCGATATGGTCGCGATCAATCCGTTCGATTTCTTTCTCGAAGAGGATTGTCAGCAGGTCCCATTTGAATACTCCAAGGAGCAGCGCAAAGACCTGCGTCCCTACCTCAAAAGGGTTGGCCGTGGCGATACGTTCAAGGAATTCGCAGCACAGGCCCCCGAGCAAACCGGAGACACCAATGATTGGTTGGTGGCCCTCAACACCTTTATCGCCAATCGCATTGATTACACCATCCGAATGGAACCTGGTGTTCAAAGCCCCTCTGTGACCATTCGCAAGGCCTTGGGATCTTGCCGTGATAGCGCTTGGCTTATGGTCGCGTTGTTTCGGGAAATGGGCTACGCGGCGCGCTTTGTGTCCGGCTACCTAATTCAGCTGACGGCAGACATCAAACCTATCGAAGGGCCCGCCGGCCCGCAGGACGACTTCACCGATCTGCACGCTTGGTGCGAGGTGTTTCTACCGGGTGCCGGTTGGGTTGGCATGGACCCAACTTCGGGGCTTTTTGCGGGTGAGGGGCATATCCCTCTGGCCGCGACACCCGAACCCAGTTCCGCCGCCGCCATCACCGGTGCCCATGACTTTGCCGAGGTGACGTTTGGCTTTGACATGTCGGTCAAGCGGGTTGACGAACCACCTCGCGTGACCCGCCCGCTGTCTCCGGAACAATGGGCCGAGATCGACCGCGCCGGGCAAGCCATCGAAGACAAGCTGCAAGCGCAGGATATGCGTTTGACGATGGGGGGCGAGCCAACCTTTGTGTCCGCTATTGACCGCGATGGTGAGGAATGGACAACCGAAGCGGTTGGCCCCACCAAACGCACCTATGCCGATAATCTGGTGCGTCGCTTGCGTGATCGGTTTGCGCCGCATGGCGTGCTGCATCACGGTCAGGGCAAATGGTATCCGGGGGAACCGCTCCCGCGCTGGGCTTATTCCTTGATCTGGCGCGGCGACGGGTTGCCACTCTGGTCCGAGGCCGACCTTTTGGCCAAGGAAAACACTGGACACGCGACCCATGAAACCGCCGAGGCGTTTTCTGAGCGGCTGGTCGAGGCGCTTGACCTTGGCGAAGAGGCCGTGGCCCACCCCGTTTACGAGGACCCGATGCATTTTGTCGGCAAGGAGGCCATGCTGCCCGACAATGTGACGGTTCAGGACAACAAGCTCGAAGATCCCCAAGAGCGCGCGCGTCTGGTGCGGATGTTGAACAACGGGCTTGCCGACCCTGTTAGCTTTGTCATACCGATCCAACTGGCACAGGCCAAAGCCAGCGCGCGGCGGCGCTTTCGCTGGGCGTCGGATGTCTGGAGCACGCGGCGCGATAAGTTGTTCCTTTTGCCCGGCGATAGTCCGGCAGGATACCGTCTGCCTCTTAATTCGCTTTCTAAATCAGATGAGTTCAAACAGTATTTCCGCGATACCATGCTGCGTCGCATGCGCAAGTTGCCCCCACGCCGTGCGGTGCGTCGCGGGGCCGAGCCGGACAGCCCCGCGGAGACCGAAGAGTTTTTGACCACGCCGTTTTATGGTCCCGGTTACGGGCCGGCTGGTCTTGTTGGGTTTGGTCAGCCGATCATGCCGCAACCGGCGAAACAGGTCCGCCAAAAGCGCCGCTCTGCCGCGCCCGGACCCGCGCAAAATTACGAAGAAGATGTTTGGCTGCAGGACGTGGCAGGCTCCGATGACTGGCTTGCGGGTGAAAATACCTTTTGGGTCGAAGGCATGCCGATCCGAACCGCATTGGCGGTTGAACCACGTGACGGTATTTTGCATGTGTTCATGCCGCCAACCGGGTCATCAGACGAATATCTCGACCTTGTCGAAGCGGTCGAGGAAACCGCCGCCGAGATGAATCTGCCGGTGCGGATCGAAGGCTATGAACCACCCAACGATGGTAATTTCAACGTGATCCGAGTGACCCCGGACCCGGGCGTGATCGAGGTTAACATCCATCCGGCCAAAAATTGGCAAGCGCTCAAGGAAATCAACGAAGTGCTGTACGAAGAGGCCCGTCAAAGCGGGTTGGACAGCTTTACCTTTATGGTTGATGGTCGCCTGACCGGCTCGGGTGGGGGCAATCACATCGTTGTCGGGGGCGAAACCCCCGCCGACAGCCCATTCTTGCGGCGTCCCGATATGGTCGCTTCGATTATTCGATACTGGCAACGTCACCCGTCTCTGTCATACTTGTTCTCTGGCACCTTTATCGGCCCGACAAGTCAGGCCCCGCGCTTTGACGAGGGGTTGGCGGACAAGGTCTATGAGATGGAAATCGCTCTGAATGAGCTTAGTCGCATTCAGGAAACCGGGCAGGCCATGCCGTGGCTGTCGGATCGCATCTTGCGTCATCTCCTGACAGACTTGACCGGCAATACCCATCGGGCCGAGATTTGCATCGACAAAATGTATTCCCCGGATGGCCCTACCGGACGACTTGGCTTGGTCGAATTTCGCGGGTTCGAAATGCCGCCCCATTGGCAGATGAGTATGGCCCAGTCGTTGGTCATGCGGGCATTGCTGGCGTGGTTCTGGGACAAACCCTACACGGAGCCGCTGGTGCATTGGGGCAAAGAGTTGCACGACAAGTTTTTGCTGCCGCACTACTGTCGTGCCGACTTTGACGAGGTTTTAGGGGATCTTAGCGCGGCCCACGGGTTGGCGTTCCGCCCGGATTGGTACAACGCACAATATGAAATGCGGTTTGGTGAGGTCGGCAACACCACGATAGAGGGTCTCAAACTCACGCTGCGCAATGGCATCGAGCCTTGGCTTGTTTTGGGCGAAGAGGCCTCGGGTGGCGGAACCTCTCGCTATGTCGACAGTTCGCTAGAACGTGTCGAACTCAAAGTAGAAGGCGATATGGGCAGTCGGTTTGTCATCACCTGCAATCAGGTCGAGGTGCCATTGCACAAAGTCGGGCCAGATACACATGTCGCCGGCGTGCGTTTTCGTACTTGGCAACCTTGGTCATCGCTGCATCCCACAATCCCAGCCCACGCGCCGCTGGTCTTTGATGTGTATGATAGGGTCTCTGGTCGATCCGTTGGCGGTTTGAAATATCTGGTTGCCCACGAAGGCGGGCGCGCCCATGAAACCCGCCCTATCAACGACTTGGAGGCCGAAGGACGCCGCCGCGTGCGGTTTCAAAAAGGCCAACACACGGCGTTTAAGTTCGATCCGATCAAGCCAAGGACAAATAAATGGAATGAGGCAACGCTAGACTTGCGCTTTGTGTAAGGGACGAAATTTGCTGATTGGGGTGGCCCTAATGTCCGAGATGCCTGTCTGGGTCAGACTTATCTGGTCTGTTTCATAGTCAACCGGCGCAAGCATATCAGTGTTGGTGTGCTTGCGTGTCGGGATGAAAAACACCTCAATGTATTAGAACACGTCCCGCCTAGCATCGTCGCGTGTAAGATACCGCCGCCGTCTGATCCGCTCCCGTTTCAATAGCTGGAAGGGGGCAGTTGCATTTGGTCTCTAAGGCCGATTTGGTGTGACGATGGTGGGGCAATTCAAGCTGCGGTTTCGAACAGCATACAAACGAATACGATCTCGCCGTGAAGGCCTACAAACTTGTGATCGATATGTCGGCGATTGATCGATCCAATGGTTTCGATACCACGCAGCGTTGCTCTGGCCGTTCGCAAAAATCGAACGCTCAGACGATATCCCAATTTGGGGTCATCGCGGCATGGTCGCTTTCGAAGAGATCGTTGCGCCTCTTGCGGTCGAAATGCCGGATGCTGTCAAAGTGCGGATCATATCGCTGACCGTTTTCATCCACTGTTCGCTACAAGTACCGCCATTTGCCGCCGACGCGGATATCGTGTCCAAGTGCTACTCGACGCTTGTGCCGCGCTCTGCAAGCAGAGTCACTACGCCATGTTTGTGGGTTTCACAGATACCACCGCATTGCGCAAAGGATGACGTCAGACGGAAATCGGTGATGTTTGAAAGGGATTTACAGGGCGTGCACGACCTCAGGTGCTGGTCCTGTCGACCATGATTTTGTTAAGCACATTCTTCGGTGGGCACCGTTCGCGTATGTTTGGTTGGCCCGCCAAGCCATTTCTCCGTGCAGACGATTTTCCGTGTGACCAAGGATCGGGGCCGCCGATAGGCAACGCTCCCTTTCGGCTTAGGCTGCCCAAGGGATTGCGGCGACACGACGGTCAAATGGTGCGCCGCGTTTTGCACGCTTACGCTTTTATCGTATCCACGACTTCTGCTTTGAAGACCTTCGTTCCATCCGTCTTTTCACGCCCCTCAATATGTGCCATATGCTCTTGCTTTCCTGAAGGCTTCGGTGGGGAATGCTGTCCGCCGGAAGCCCAGGTGCGTCCGCCAATAGGGGGATTCTAGTGTCAAATGAGCGAGAATGTGCAGCAAATGTCGGATATCAGACACTTAAAGACAGGCGAAATAACGCATAAAGAACAAATGATTAAAGGTGTTTCGTCTGCTGCACGTCTTTCCGTTGCCCCGATGATGGATTGGACCGACCGGCATTGTCGTTTTATGCATCGTCTGATTTCGGGCGAGGCGTTGTTGTACACCGAAATGGTGACGGCACCGGCACTGGTTCGCGGGGGGGCACTGCATTTACTTGACTACAATGCCCAAGAGCACCCGGTCGCGCTTCAGTTGGGGGGATCGGACCCGGAAGAACTGGCCAAGGCGGCTCAGTTTGGGGCCAAGGCCGGTTATGATGAGATTAACCTGAATTGCGGTTGCCCGTCGGATCGCGTGCAATCGGGCACCTTTGGGGCTGTGTTGATGAAACACCCCAACCTCGTTGCACGCTGTGTCAGCGCCATGCGCGAGGTGGTCGATGTTGATGTGACTGTGAAATGCCGCATTGGTGTGGATGATCAAGACCCACACGAGGTGCTGCCGCGCTTCCTTGAGCTTATCGTTCAAGCTGGGGTGCCCCGTGTCACCATCCATGCGCGCAAAGCTTGGCTGCAAGGGCTAAGCCCGAAGGAAAACCGCGACATCCCACCTTTGGACTACGACCTTGTCTTTGAGATGAAAAAACAGTTTCCGGAACTACATATCTCGATCAATGGCGGGATCAGCGACCTTGAGACTGCAAGTCGCATGCTGGATCAGGGCCTTGACGGTGTTATGATCGGTCGGGCCGCCTATCATCAGCCTTGGGATATTCTCGGCGACGCCGATGCACAATTGTTTGGCGGGACAACACAAACGACCGCACGTCAGGTTGCGATGGATATGTTGCCCTATATCGAAACACATCTATCTTCAGGCGGGCGCTTGCATCAGGTCACGCGGCATATGCTTGGGCTGTTTGCCGGGCAGCCCGGGGCGCGTCGTTGGCGGCAAGTGCTGTCGACACAGGCAACAAAAGACGGCGCAGGCCCAGAAGTGGTTCTGGACGCGTTGAAAAAAATGGATGAGGCGCAGGCAGTATGACTATGGATTTCGCAACGCTTTTGCCCCTGTTGGTTTTATTGCTAATATCCTCCGCTTTTGCCGGAATTTTGGCCGGCTTATTGGGGGTCGGCGGCGGAATTGTTTTGGTTCCAGTGTTTTTCTACATATTTAGCTGGTTGGGATTTGATGGCCCGATGTTGATGCAGGTCTGTCTTGCGACATCCTTGGGAACGATCATCCTAACATCACTGCGATCGGTACAAGCCCATAACAAACGCGGGGCGGTTGATTGGTCGATCCTCAAAAGCTGGGCCCCCGGAATAGTCATTGGCGCAGTTTTGGGCGTGACGGTTGCGGCAGGTTTGAAGTCGGATGTGTTGGAAGTGATCTTTGGGATTTTGGCCGGGATCATTGGCCTTTATCTGGCGTTTGGTCGAGAAACCTGGCGCTTGGGTGACGCCATGCCAACGGGCCTCACTCGCATGATATTGTCTCCAGTGATGGGGTTCATGTCTGTCCTTATGGGAATAGGCGGAGGTAGTTTTGGTGTTCCGCTCATGACGTTGTTTTCTGTGCCGATGCATAGGGCCGTTGCAACGGCGGCGGGGTTTGGTGTTTTGATCGCGGTGCCATCGGTCATTGGGTTTCTGTTTTTGGAAATCGCGGACGCACCGCCAATGACAATTGGCGCGGTCAATATTCCGGCCTTTGTGATTGCCGTTTCCATGACAATGATAACCGCGCCCGTCGGGGCGAAATTGGCCCATTCATTGCCGGCCAAATCGCTTAAACGTGTATTTGGGGTATTCCTGCTGATTGTGGGTGCAAATATGCTGCGTCAGGCGATTTGGGGATAATTGGCTGATTCCATTTCTTCGGCCTAAACCCAGTATCTGGGGTTGAGAATCAGACGTCTCATTCTAGCCAACGGCGTGTTTTAGGGGCATTTTTCGTTACAATCTCAGTAATTCAATTGGATTGTTGCTAGGTTAACCTCAGTTCGCCACAAAATTTGCGTAATTTCAGAAAAAGTCTAAATCTTAATGCGAATTATGGAGGTCTAAATGGCTTGGTTTCTTGCACTTTTTCCATTGCTTTTGATTGGCGCATTGGTCGGCGGTGATGACGACGATGGTGACAGTGGTGGATCCAGCGGCGCTGATGACTCATCAGAGCCAGATCCAATTGTAAACGACGACTCCAGCGGCGGTGACGATACCATTGCTGGCACAGACGGCGACGATTCTATCAATGCCCTTTGGGGGGCCGATCTTGTTTATGCAGAGTCCGGGAATGATGTAGTAAACGGCAATGGCGGTGACGACACATTACATGGTCAAGCTGGCGATGACTCTCTGAATGGCAATTTGGGCGAAGACCGGCTTTTGGGTGGCGACGGGAATGACCGTTTGGACGGTGGATCAAATGATGACCGTTTAGACGGCCAAAACGGCGACGATCTGGTGTTGGGCTCCTATGGCAATGACGTTTTGCGCGGTGGCGCAGGTGAAGACACCTTGGACGGACAGTCAGGAAATGACAGTTTGGACGGCGGAGCAGGTGATGATGCCTTGCTTGGCGGCGCAGGAAATGACGACCTGCACGGCAAATCGGGAAATAACGGTTTGGATGGGGGTGACGGCGACGATACGCTTGAAGCTGATGACGGGTCGAGCACCCTTTTGGGAGGCGCAGGTGATGACCAACTGACCATCAATCGTTACGGGGCGGATCTGAATTCGGATTCTTTGGACGGTGGCGAGGGGAATGACACCCTATTGGCGGGCCATGCGGATGATACGCTTGTTGGTGGTCTCGGCTCTGATAGCGTGAGCGGGGGCGACGGCGACGACAGTATTTGTGGCGATGATCTCGCCCATGAGGGGGACAGCGCTGAAGGTGACGACACCCTGCATGGCGAAGATGGCAACGACACGATCACAGGCAACGGTGGCAACGATAGCCTAACCGGTGACGATGGCGACGATGTGCTCTCTGGCGGGGATGGTGAAGACACATTGCTTTCCGGAATGGGGACGGATGCTCTGTTTGGCGGCAATGGAAGTGACACCTTGATCAACGATGCCGGGTCTAGCGTGGCCACCGGCGGCTTGGGGGCCGACACATTTGTCGTTGATACTATTGGCGGGCTGATCTCTGCCGAAGCGGATCACGCCATGCGGGTGACGGATTTCACCACATTGGGCGATGACGCGGATGTTCTACGGATCGAATTAAACGGGTCTCAGTTTGGCGGCGAAGGCCTGCCAAGTGGCGATGTTGATATCGTTGCCGATGGGGTGACTGGCGATATGTTGGTTCAGATTGACCATGACGGAGAGACGTTAACATTGGCGCGCATCGATGATGGGGTTGCCAATGGATTTAACGCGGACAATGTGGTTGTCACGATTTCTGAACCGGTAGCTGAGGCGGAAGAAGAGGTCGCCGTCTGAGTGGAGTTCAGGTCGCTTTGGCCCGAGTTTGTCGGGCCTTACGACCGCCACGGCGTTTGCTGATGCTTGACTGACGATCCGGAAGCGTGGCCATGATTTGGCTGCGCTCTTCGTTTGTTAGCTTGGACCAACTTGTGATTTCATCAATGGACCGCAGGCACCCGGTGCATAGGCGCGCCTCGGGGTGGATGACGCAAATCTGCACACAGGGGCTTTGGATTTCATCACGTTGCCAGACCGCAGATTTCGCAGCCGCCTGGGCGCGGGAATTGGCGAGTTCGTCCTTCAAAGGGTCAGCCTCCGAGATGGCGCAACCGATCAAGCGCCCCTTGTAGGATATACGAGGCCGCGACGTGATCGATGACCTCGGAGCGACGTTTTCGTGACGTATCCGCCTCAAGTAGGGCACGTTCCGCGGCAACAGTGCTTAGGCGTTCGTCCCAAAAGGTGATAGGGCCGTCCCATAGCCGGGTGAAATTGCGGGCAAAAGCGCGGGTTGATTGGCAGCGCGCCCCTTCGGACCCGTCCATGTTGCGCGGCAGGCCAAGAACAACCCCAGCGATGTCACGCTTTTGAAGGATGACGATCAAGGCCTCGGCATCCAACGTGAATTTCTTGCGTTTGATGGTTTCGATTGGCGTCGCGACGCTGCGCAAGCCATCAGATACGGCAACGCCGATTGTCTTGGTTCCAAGATCCAATCCGGCCACGGCGCGCATCGGGGGCAGGGCGGTCGCAAATTCAGTGATGTCTTCGTAGATCATAGCGGCGAAAGGCCCTTTTCAAGCGACGCCCACCCGCCCACCCCGTCCCTTGAAAAGGGCCCGGTGGCGATGCGGCGGGGGAAAGTATTAATCAGCAAGTCCTGCACGGGTCGCAGCAGCGGTGATTTGATCAAGCGACGCGGGGTCGTTGGCAAAGACGCCCTTGGCTTCATTGTAAATCGCTTGTGCACGTTCGGAGTCTCCGACGACGCCAAGCGCCGTGATCAGTTTGGCCCAATCGGGGGCGGGGCCACCTTCTTCGGCCAAACGTTCCGACAGGTTTTCCACCATGCCAAGGATCATCTCTTGGCGTTCTTCAGGTGTCATATCCGACGCCGCGGCCACATCTGCCGCACTTGGTCCGGCTTGATCGCCATGTCCTTCGGGCAGCGGCGGTAGCTCGTAGCGGCTGATGCCGGCGCGAAAGGCAAGCTCTTCGATTTGGGCGCGGATTGGGCCAACCCAAGGAGCCTCCGGCGGGCTTGAGCGCAGCAGGATGTCCCACATCTGGAAAGCGACGTCGGGGCGGCCGGTCTGGGCCATCATCAACCCGCCATAAAAGCGCGCCACGCCGTTCTCAGGATCAAGGGCCAGCGCCTGTTCAAGGACCTCTTGCGCCTCAGGAGAAACGTAACCCCCGGCTGCGATGATCATCATATCGGCCAGATCGGTATAGTCCTTGGCTGTGGCGCCTTCGCCCAACAGGGCCACCAATTTCGCCTGAACCTCATAGGCGGCTTTGTAGTTGCCCAATGTCGCCTCGGTGCTGGCGAGCAACACCAAACCGCGTTCATCATCGGGGCGTTTCTCAACGGCATCACGCAGTTGCACCACAAGCTTCATGTAATCTTCTGGGGCATCCACGGGTTCGGCCGCGGGCATGCGTTCTTCGGCGTCGGCTTGGCTCATTCGGTTGTCGCGCGCCTTTTGCGATTCTTCCATGCGCACCGCTAGGGGCATATCTGGCGTGCCCGGGTTGCCAAGGTAGGTATAGAGGCCAAATCCGCCGCCCAAAACCGTAGCAGCCACCAAGCCAGCCATGACAAAGCTGGCTATCCCGGCTTTTCCGGCGTCGCTGTTGCCTTCTTGTGCGGCTGTATCCGCCGCCAAAATACGGCGTGAAATCTCAACCTTGAGACGCTCGGCCTCATCGGCGGCAATCGTGCCCCGCGCTGTGTCTTTTTCGATCTCGCTAAGCTGATCGCGGTAAACCTGCAAATCAAACGCCTCGGCTGGTCCGGTGTCGCGATTGCCGCGCAGCAACGCCAGCAGCAAAAGCACCGTTAAAACCAGCGCCAATGCGCCTGTGAGGATCCAGAACATGATGTTGCCTCCGTCGTGTCCTGCCATGATCTATAGGTGCGGAGCCAAGGAAAAAAGGGCAAAAGTCAAGCGATCAGCGGGATGTGACAACGCGCGCCAAACTTTGCGCGTCGGCTTTGCCGCAGGGCCATGTCGCAACTGTGTCAAATGTGACGGTTGTGTGCCGCCGCTTTCACGCTAACCATTTATCACAATACACGAACCTTGAGCTTTGGGATTCGACCCTCATGAAACGCTATTCTGCCTTTGCTATTGCGCGCGAAGCCCTGCGCGACCACACCGGATGGGAGCGCGCCTGGCGCAAGGCCCAGCCGAAAAAGCGCTATGACGTGATTATCGTGGGGGCCGGGGGGCATGGCCTCGCAACCGCTTATTACCTTGGCAAAAACTTCGGGATCACCAATGTTGCGATCATCGAAAAAGGCTGGCTTGGCGGCGGCAATACCGGGCGCAACACCACGATCATTCGCTCCAACTACCTCCAAGATCCGTCTGCGGCGATCTATGAAAAGGCCCGGTCTCTTTACGAAACCATGAGCCAAGACCTGAACTATAACGTCATGTTTAGCCCACGTGGCGTGATGATGTTGGCCCAAACCGAACACGAGGTGCGCGGCTACCAGCGCACCGCCCATGCCAATGCGCTACAGGGCGTTTCGACCGAGTTCATTTCGCCCCAACGGGTCAAGGAAATCGTGCCGATCATGAATATCAACGGCCCGCGCTACCCTGTGCTTGGGGCGCTGTGGCAAGAACGTGCCGGAAGCGCGCGCCATGATGCGGTCGCTTGGGGCTATGCCCGGGCCTGTAGCGCCATGGGCATGGACATTATCCAGAAATGCGAAGTTACCGGCGTGATGCAAGAGGGCGGCAAGGTCACCGGTGTCTCGACCTCCAAGGGCGATATCGCCTGTGAGAAGCTGGGCATGGTCGTTGCGGGTCATTCCGGCGCTTTGGCCGATATGGCCGGGTTCCGTTTGCCGCTGGAATCCGTTGCGCTTCAGGCCTTGGTGTCCGAGCCAATCAAACCAATCATGAATTGCGTGGTCATGGCCAATACCGTGCATGGTTATATGTCGCAATCGGACAAAGGCGAAATGGTCATCGGCGGCGGCACCGATGCCTATAACAACTATACCCAGCGCGGCTCCTTTCATCATGTCGAAGAAACCGTGCGTGCCTTGATCGAAACATTCCCAATGCTGTCGCGCCTAAAGATGCTGCGCCAATGGGGCGGGATTGTCGACGTGACCGGGGATCGTTCGCCCATTTTGTCGAAAACACCACTAGAAGGCTGCTTTATCAACTGCGGTTGGGGTACCGGCGGCTTCAAGGCCATTCCCGGCTCGGGCTGGGGTTTTGCCGAACTGATGGCGCGCGGCCACTCGCCGTTGACGGATGAATTCGGTCTGAACCGTTTCGCCGAAGGCCGCTTTATCGACGAAAGCGTGGCGGCGGGGGTGGCGCATTGATGAACGAAGCCCATTTTTTCAACGGTAGGCTTTCAAAGTGGAGCGCAACCATTAAGTGGCTGGCAACTGTAGCAATTTCGATTTGGGGCGGCGGTTCGGTCTACTATTTGTTCGGCGCGCCTGATACCGCGCTTTTCCAAGCGTTTGGCGCTGTTGGTGTTGGAGCATTGATTGCTCACTACTCCTTTATTCGTTCTACGTTTAGGTTTCGGCGACTTTGCTTAGAGCAAAACAGAAGCTCTCAAATAGCTTTGGTTTACGACTTGACTCGTTGTTCAAGCGATAAGCTGAGTGGAGAACTTCTAAACCTACAAAAGCTGACACAAAGTCTCGAAGATTTGATGGTCGAAGAAGACAGGTCAGTTTTCAAAGAAATTCTGCTAGTAGGCCTCGCTACGCTCCAATGGGGATTTGGCGACCGGGTAGTGGGTGTCCTGTGCAACCTAAAAGGTGTGTCATGCTAATCCTTGAATGCCCCTATTGCGGCGTCAAAGCCGAAGAAACCGAACTTCACGCGGGCGGAGAGGCGCATATCAAACGCTTTGGTCCCGGCTCAAGCGACGATGACTTCGAAACCTATCTGTTTCAGCGCGAAAACCCGATGGGGGTGCATTTTGAACGCTGGCGCCATGTGAATGGCTGCGGAAAATGGTTCCACGCTGCGCGCTCAACCACCACGCTTGAGGTTTTCGGCACTTATAGCGCCCGAACCTTTGAACCCCCACAAGAGATCAAAGACAAAATCACCGCCCGTCTTCCGGGCTGGAGCTGGAGGGACCTGTCGTGACCTCCGTTTTCATCTCGCCAATTAAACTCCCGCCGGAGGCGCTCCAACCCTCCACTCGCGAAAAGGGCCACTGATATGAGCACCCGTCTCGCCAAAGCCGGTCGCCTGATTGACCGTAGCAAAACCGTGAATTTCTCCTTTGATGGCAAGCGTTTCACCGGCCATCAGGGCGATACCCTGGCCTCGGCTTTGCTGGCCAATAACCAGATGATGGTTGGTCGAAGCTTTAAATACCACCGTCCACGCGGCATCGTTGCCAGTGGTGCAGAAGAACCAAATGCCCTTGTTAACTTGGGCACCGACACGCATCACGAACCCAATCAACGTGCCACGACGACGGAATTGTTCGATGGCCTCACCGCGACGCCGCAAAACGTCTGGCCAAGCCTCGATTTTGACATCGGTGCGGTGAATTCCTACGCCTCTCGTCTTTTGACGGCGGGGTTTTACTACAAGATGTTCATGTATCCGCGGGCGTTTTGGAAGCACGTCTATGAACCCTTCATTCGCCAATCGGCGGGGCTCGGAAAGGCACCTGCTCCCGAAACGCGTGACCCTGATACCTATGAACATTTTTATGCCTTCGTTGATGTTCTGGTCATCGGCGGTGGTGTCGCCGGTCTTCAGGCCGCCAAAACCGCGGGTGAGACCGGGGCCAAGGTTCTGTTGATCGAGCAAACCCCGGATTGGGGTGGGCGGACCATGGTGGATGGCGGCGAAATTGACGGGATGTCGGCCGAAGATTGGGTCAAGGCAACGCTGCAAACCCTTGAAAATATGTCCAATGTCACTCTCCGCACTCGGCTGATGGGCGCAGGGGTTTACGATCACGGCTATGTTCTTGGCTATGAGCGTCTGACCGATCATGCACCCAATGCGCAAGGGCCGCGTCACCGTCTTTGGCGTATTCGGGCTAAACAAACCATCACCGCAACCGGTGCCATTGAGCGCCCGCTAAGCTTTGCGGGCAATGACGTTCCGGGGGTGATGTTGGCCTCTGCTGTGCGCGATTATGCGGTCAACTATGGCGTTTCTCTTGGCGATCGCACCGTGGTGGTGACCAACAACGACGACGCTTATCGCACGGCGATCACGTTGAAAAAAGCCGGTTTGGATGTTCCGATGATTGTCGACGCCCGCGATGCGGGTGGCGGCACCTTGATGGATGAGGCCTTGGCCCTTGGCATCCGCGTCGAGACTGGCTGCGGGATTGCCAAGTTGCATGGCAAGAAACGTGTCACTTCGGTCGACATCTGCAAACAGGCTGGCGAGGGCGCGATGCTCTGGAATGTCGAATGTGACGCTGTTGCGATGTCTGGCGGTTGGTCGCCGGTTGTTCATTTGTGGTCCCATTGCGGCGGCAAGCTTACTTGGGACGAGACCCAAGCCTTTTTCCGACCAGACCCGACACGCGCGCCCAAGGGGGACGATGGAAACGCATTTGTGCAAGTCGCCGGTAGTGCCAATGGTGAAATGCATTTGAGCAACATCCTGCAAGATGCAGGAAACGTGGGTGAAATTTCTGCGAAAGTGGCGGGTGCAACTGGTTCAGCGTCTGCGATTTCGGTTGCAAATGTGCAATCCGAAGCGCCGATGCAGCCCGTTTGGTTGATGCCGCAAGGGGCGCGTTATGGGCTTCGATTGAAGGCTTGGTTGGATTTTCAGAACGATGTCAAAGTGTCTGATGTTCAACTCGCCGCTCACGAGGGTTATGAAAGCGTTGAGCATACCAAGCGCTACACGACTTTGGGTATGGCGACGGACCAAGGTAAATTGAGTAATATCAATGGTCTTGCAACTCTTTCTAATGCGCTAGGTGAGGATATTCCGCAGGTTGGCACAACCACGTTCCGCCCGCCTTATACACCCATTTCCATGGGGGCGATTGCTGGCGAAGCGCGCGGCGAAATTTTCCAACCAATCCGCAAGACTCCGATGCACGATTGGCACGAGACCAACGGCGCACATTGGGAACCCGTCGGCCATTGGCGCCGCCCCTACGCCTTTGTCAAAACCGGCGAAACGGTCAAACAGGCGGTTCATCGCGAAGTGCTTGCCACCCGCAACAGCCTCGGCCTTTTGGATGCCTCGACCCTTGGCAAAGTCATCGTCAAAGGCCCGGATGCAGGCAAGTTCATGGACATGATGTACACCAACATGATGTCCAACCTGAAAGTTGGCAAATGTCGCTACGGCTTGATGTGTAGCGAGAATGGTTTCTTGTCGGATGACGGGGTTGTGGCCCGGATCGATGACGACACCTGGCTTTGTCACACCACGACGGGTGGCGCGGATCGTATCCATGCCCATATGGAAGAATGGCTGCAAACCGAATGGTGGGATTGGAAAGTTTACACCGCCAATATCACCGAACAGCTGGCGCAGGTCGCGGTTGTTGGCCCAAATGCCCGCAAAGTCTTGGAAAAACTGGGCGGCATGGATGTCTCCAAAGAGGCCTTGCCCTTTATGGAATGGCGCGATGGTGAGTTGGCCGGTTTCCCGGTACGCGCCTATCGCATCTCTTTCTCGGGCGAATTGTCCTATGAAATCGCCGTGCCCGCCAATCTGGGTCGCGCGTTTTGGGACAAGCTTCTTGAGGCCGGGGCCGAGTTTGACGTGACGCCCTATGGCACCGAATGTCTCCATATCATGCGGGCCGAAAAGGGCTTTATCATGATTGGCGACGAAACCGATGGGACAATCATCCCTCAGGATCTCGGGCTTAACTGGGCGATCTCGAAAAAGAAGGAAGACTTCCTTGGCAAACGCGCCCAGCAGCGCAGTCATATGACCGACCCAAAACGCTGGAAGCTTGTTGGGTTGGAAACAGTAGATGGATCGGTGCTGCCGGATGGGGCCTATGCGGTGGCCGAGGGCAGCAATGCCAATGGCCAACGCAACACCCAAGGGCGCGTTACCTCGACCTACCATTCGCCAACCTTGGACAAGGGCATTGCCATGGGGCTTGTGCTCAATGGTCCCGATCGCATGGGCGAGGTGATCGACTTTGCCGAAGCGGATGGGGAAACCATGATCAAAGCCAAGATTGTCAGCCCGGTCTTTTATGATCCCGAAGGGGAGAAGCAGAATGTCTGATTTAGCGACAGCCCTAGATGGGGCAAGTTTCGACGGTTTGGTCAAGGTTGAGGAATTGCACGCGCAAGGGATGATCACCCTTCGCGGCGATTTTGGCGACCCGGGTTTTGTGACCGCTGTGACGGGAGTGGCCGAAGTTTCTATGCCCGGCCAACGTGGTGCAATTGTTGATGGGCGACGCGGGTTGCTTTGGATGTCGCCGGACGAGCTTTTGCTGCTCTGTACCTATGCCGAAGCACCGATTTTGGCGGCGAAGCTGGACGCGGCTTTGGCAGGGCAGCATTGCCTTGTTGCTAATGTGTCGGACGCGCGGGCCTGTTTTACCTTGAATGGGGCCTATACGCGCGAAGTTCTGGCGAAACTGGCCCCGGTGGACATGTCTAGGGACAGTTTCGGTCCCGGAGAAGTTCGGAGAACACGGCTAGCTCAGGTGGCGGCGGCGTTTTGGTTGACCTCGGACGACGGCGCGCAAATCGTCTGTTTCCGCTCTGTGGCCGAGTATGTTTTCAACCTGCTCAAAGCGGCGTCTGCTCCGGGTAGCGAAGTTGATTTCTTGTAGAAAAACGAGGGCTGGGCGGTGATATTTATGTGCCGCCCGACCTGTTCGTCTCCATGTATCAATGACTTAAGTTGCACAATCTAAACTTGTTGCCTTGTAGGAAGCGCACTAAGTACAAGTCATAAGTATTGGAGAGTATTATGAATAAGACTGTTGGATTAGCCCTTGTGACTGCTTTTGGTTTCTTGGCGCAGCCAGTTTTAGCCGATGGCCAAATCTACGAATGCAAAGTTTCCAATACACGCAGCCAAGGGAATTGGCTTCCTGAAGTCTTGTTTATTGGTCATGATCGCGCTGCCAAAAAGGTCATCGTTTCTGACCCGATCATTTTGTATTTCAACGATAGTCAACCGGTCGAAGGCAAGGTCGACACCGACAACAAGAAACGCATCACGTTCACGTGGCGGTTGCGGGCGGATGCCAACGGGCAGTCGGCCAACATGGCCTATCGCGCCACCTATATGAAGGCCACCGGGCGTTTGAATATCTCGGGTTCGCCATTGGGCTTTGAAAACCGGTACACCTCAAGTGGCAAATGTGAGGTCAAACCGTTGAAATGATCCTATGCTGGCCTTGACCTTAGGCGGTCAACGCGACAGGTATGACGTAATCAATCAACTTCTGCGGACAAGGGACACCACCAATGGCTTTTGAACTTCCTGATCTTCCATATGCTCACGACGCGCTGGCCTCCAAAGGCATGAGCCAGGAGACAATGGAATACCACCACGACATCCACCACAACGCCTATGTTGTGAATGGCAACAAGCTGATTGCTGGCACCGAATGGGAAGGCAAATCGCTCGAAGACATCATCACCGGCACCTATGACGCGTCTGCGGTTGCTCAAAATGGTATCTTCAACAACGCCTCGCAGCACTGGAACCACATGCAGTTCTGGGAAATGATGGGCGCGGGTAGCAACGACATGCCATCCGAACTCGAAGCCGCTCTGAAAGAGAGCTTTGGCTCGGTTGACGCCTTCAAGGATCAGTTCTCGGCGGCGGGTGCCGGTCAGTTCGGTTCCGGCTGGTGCTGGTTGGTCAAAGATACCGATGGAGGCCTCAAGGTCACCAAAACCGAAAACGGCGTGAACCCGCTCTGCTTTGGTCAGACAGCTCTGCTTGGTTGTGACGTCTGGGAGCATTCCTATTACATCGACTTCCGCAACAAGCGTCCTGCTTACCTCGCCAACTTCTTGGACAACCTGGTAAACTGGGAAAACGTGGCATCGCGTCTGTGATCCATTTGGCGGGCTATCTATGACCACCCGCCGCACATTTATCAAAGGTCTGCTGGGCACCGTCCTAGCAGGCCTTTTTTCTGGTCTCTATGCGTTTTTTATCGAACCGGCGCTGCGACTGCGGGTGCAGACATGGCGAATTGCCCGCAAAGATTGGACCGCCAAGCCCCTGAAAATCGCCATCTTATCGGACCTCCATGTCGGGGAACCTTTTGTTGGTCCGCGTCGAATACGCCAGATCGTGGCGCGTATGAACGCGCTCAACCCGGATGTAATCCTATTGTTGGGCGATTATGCCGCCGGGCACCGTTTCATCACCAAATCTGTTGAAATCGCCGAGATCGCGCCGATATTGGCAGACCTCAAGGCCAAACACGGGGTTTTTGCGGTTCTGGGAAATCATGATTGGTGGGATGATTTGAACGCGCAAAAGCGCGGCGGTGGGCCAAATCTCTATGCCCAAGCGCTTGAGGCCAATGGTATTCCGGTGTTGTCCAACACTGTGATTAAACTTGAGGATCTTGGCGTCTGGATTGCCGGGCTTGAGGATCAATTGGCCCTTATCCGTCGACCGGGTGGCCAAAAGGGGCTGGATGATCTTGAAGGCACCTTGGCGCAGATTGCCGATGATGACCCGGTGATTTTGATGGCCCATGAACCGGACATTTTCACCAAAGTCCCCGATCGCGTCGCGCTCACCTTGTCGGGTCATACCCATGGTGGACAGGTGCGGTTGTTTGGCTGGTCCCCGATTGTCCCCTCGCGGTTTGGCAACAGATACGCCTATGGCCATGTGCGCGAAGCGGGGCGGGACCTTGTGGTCTCAGGCGGGATCGGCTGTTCGATCATGCCGGTGCGTTTTGGCGTCGTGCCTGAAATTACAGTGGTCGAGATGGCGCATGTCTGACGCACAGCGCGGTTTTTTGGCGATGCTTGGGGCCTGTTCGATATGGGGCTTATCGCCGATCTATTACAAGGCTTTGACCCATGTGCCCGCGGGCGAGTTGCTGGCGCATCGCTCGTTTTGGTCTTTGGCGGTGTTTGCCGGCGTCTTGGCGATACAGGGCCGTTTGGGGGCCTTAAAAACCGCGATGGGGTCACGCAAAGCCGTGGTCATTTTGATCATCGCCGCGCTGATGATTTCCATCAACTGGGGCCTGTTCATCGTGTCGGTGCAAATTGGCCGGGTGACGGAAACTTCGATGGGTTACTACATGTTCCCGCTTGTCGCTGTGGCGATTGGTGTGGTGTTTTTGCGTGAAAAACTAACGCTTTGGCAATGGCTTGCCGTGGGGTTGGCAACAATCGCGGTGGTACAACTGGCCTATGGCCTTGGCGCGCCGCCGTGGATATCGCTAATCCTAGCCGTCACCTTTGCCCTATACGGGTTGATCAAAAAGAACCTGAGCACCGGCCCGGTGGTTTCGGTTACCGCCGAGGTTGTGTTGATCGCGCCGTTTGCCATCGGCTGGTTGGCATGGATACATGCGCAGGGGCAGGGGCAGTTCGGCCAAGACACCACAACATCGGCGCTTTTGGCCTTTTCGGGGGTGATGACGGCCTTTCCGCTGATCCTGTTCTCTTACGCCGCGCAACGGGTGAACATGAGCACCCTTGGCCTGATGCAATACCTCAACCCAACCCTGCAATTCTTTTGCGCCGTAGCGGTGTTTGGAGAAGCGTTGAGCCAGCAACACCTGATCGCCTTCGTGTTGATCTGGACGGCGCTGGCAATCTACTCGATCAGCAGTTTCCGTCAGGAAAGCGCACGTCGCAAAAGCGCCATCACATCGCCGGCAGATGGGGCGGATTGAACAAAGTCCAAAAGCGAGGCATCGGCAAAGCCGCTATCAACAATATGGGTGAGCAAATCCCGTAAGGGGCCCCAATAGCCGTTCACATCCATCAGGATGATCGGCTTGTTATGAAGGCCAAGCTGGCGCCAGGTCAGCACTTCGAAAAACTCGTCCAAAGACCCGGCCCCGCCGGGCATTACCACGACGGCATCGGCGTTCATCAGCATGACTTTTTTGCGCTCATGCATGGTTTCTGTGACCACATAGGTGGTGAGATCGGTTTTGCCGACTTCCATATCAACCAGATGTTTGGGGATGACGCCAAAGGTATTGCCCCCCGCCGCCTGCGCCGCGCGCGCGACGGTGCCCATTAGACCAACATCACCCGCCCCATAAACAAGGCGCCAATTGGCGAGGGCAATCTCTTGGCCCAAGGCATTGGCTTGATCCGTAAAGGTCTCGTCATGGCCCGCCCGCGAGCCGCAATAGACACAGATTGAGGTGAGCGACATGAAATCCCCGCGTAGCTTGTGGAAAAGGTGTTTTGACCGCTGATACCTCGTAAGCTATACACGCTCAACCGCTCAGTTTTTTCTGTTTCTGGCCTTGGGGGGCTTTGGGCAAACTGGGTGATGGAAGAAAGGCTGCTATGAGCAAACTCGCACTTTATCTTGCGATCACGGGCGCGGCGAGCGCCGGTGTGGTGGCGGTTGCGGTTGTAACCGGTGCAATAGACTTGCCCGGTTCGAAACCGGACCCTGCGCAACAAGAACAGGCAAATGCCAACAAGGCGCCCGAGGTTGCCGTTCTTGCCCCCAAAAGCGCGCCCGCACCAGAGGCGGGGGCCGAGACAAGTCTGATCGCTGATCCCGTGGTTGCGGTTCCTGACGCCCAGCCAGAGGTAGAGAAAGACGCAGCGCCCGCCCCTGATAGCGTGTCGGAACCGGTGTCTGGGCCAGAAGCTGAGCCAGAAGCCGAGGCAGAGCCTGCCGTCGTCGAAAGTCCGGCTGCTCTTGAGCCTGAAACAGAGCCTGAAGATGTAGCGGTTGTAGAGCCGGAACCAGAGACAGCGGCGGATGCGCCGGATGTTGAGGTTGCCTCTAAGCCCGACGCCCCGACCGTTCCAGCCGCAGAGCCCACCGATCAGGGTGCCGCGGACACCCCGACTCCAGTTGTTGAGGCCCCGGTGGTCGAAACAACGCCCGAAGTCGTCGCAAACCCGGGTGATGTTCAGAGCGAAGACATTCAAACAGAAGCTGCGCAAGCTGTTGTTCCTGCACCGCGATTTGACATTGTTCGCGCCGAAACCGACGGTAGCACCTTGGTCGCTGGCGTGGCTGAGCCGGGTACTCAGCTCGAGGTTTTGGTCGATGGCAAAACCAGCGAGACCGTCAAAGTTGGGTCTGATGGGCGTTTTGTGACGTTTGTCGACCTGCCTGCAAAGGGCGCGGCCTCGGTCTTGACCCTGCGCAACGATACCCCGGCGGGGGCGTCGGTGTCCGAAGAACAAGTGATTGTCACGCCCGCCATCCCAGCGCCTACCCCGAAAGAGGAAAGCGTCGCCACGGTTGCGGATGTCTCCGAGCCGGTGGAAGAAACGGATGTGGCACAGGTAGATGTTGATGCCCCCAAACCGGTTGTAGACACCGCCGTTGCCCCAGAAATCGTCAGCGTTGTTCCCGATGCCCCAGCCGAACCCGAACAGGTGGCTGCCTTGGAAAGCACCGCCCCGGTCGAGCAAGATGGCCCTACTGCAGAGGCCCGTACCGAACCCGAAGAGGCCGAAGAACCAACCAAATTATTGCCGCCAACCGTCTTGATATCCTCTGCGCGTGGCGTCGAAGTGTTACAGACCGCGCCGGTTTCGCCGGGTGAGGTGGCATTGGATTCGATTAGTTACGACGAAGACGGGGAAGTGTTGCTTGCTGGGCGGGGTGAAGAGGCCGCTTCGGTTCGCGTCTATCTCGACAATACACCGATCACCACGTCGCGCATTGAGGCCGATGGCCGTTGGCGCGTCGAATTGCCCGAGGTCGACACCGGGACCTATACGTTGCGCGTGGATCAGATCGACGCCAGCGGCGCGGTAACGGCGCGGGTGGAAAGCCCGTTTTTGCGCGAAAGCGCCGAGCTTTTGGCAAGCGCGCTTGGCACCGGGTCCGGCCCGGTGCGGTCGATCACGGTTCAGCCGGGTCACACCCTTTGGGAAATCTCGACCAATCGTTATGGTGAGGGCAAAGACTATGTGCGAGTCTTTGATGCCAACCGTGATCGGATCGGTGACCCGGATTTGATCTACCCCGGTCAGGTGTTTGATCTGCCTGATTGATCTGCCCCTCGGGCCAAACCGCTGTTACATTATGCGCTTCCGCGCGCTTTGATCACGTTTGACGTGCGGTGACGCCCGTCATGAACGTGTCACTGTGCATTTGCGCACAGACGTCACGGCGTTTCGTGATCTGGTCACTTGGGTCCACATGGCTTACCTATGTTCGGACGCAAGCAGGAGCCCGCCATGCCGCCAGCCACCGACACAGATGACATCGCCCTAGAGGAGCGCCAATCGGGCTTGAAGGTGATCCGCCGGGTGTGGCCGTATCTTTGGCCGGATGGCCATGATTGGGTCAAGCGCCGGGTCGTGATTGCCATGGCGTTTTTGTTGCTGTCCAAGCTGATCGCGGTCACCACGCCGCTGTTTTACAAGGCGGCCGTTGACCGGCTTTCGGGCGATGTGCCGGATGTGGCGATTGGGGCCGTTGGGTTGACGCTGGCCTATGGCATTGCGCGTCTAATGACGGTTGGGTTTCAGCAATTGCGCGATGCTGTCTTTGCCAAGGTTGGGCAGCGCGCCTTGCGGGCGCTTGCGTTGGAAACCTTTACCCATATTCACAACATGTCGATGCGCTATCACATTGGCCGCAAAACCGGCGGGCTTAGCAGGATCATCGAACGGGGTGTTAAGGGCGTCGAGTTCCTGCTGCGCTTTTTGCTGTTTTCTATCGGGCCATTGGCGCTTGAACTGCTCTTGGTTGGCGTCATTTTGTTCTTTATGTTTGACGTTTGGTATTTGGCCGTCGTGACAGTTGTGATTGCCGCCTATGTCGCCTTTACCTTCAAGGTTACGGAATGGCGGGTCAAACTGCGGCGTAAGATGAATGCCCAAGATACCGATGCCAACCAAAAGGCCATTGATAGCCTGCTGAACTTTGAAACCGTCAAGTATTTCGGGGCCGAGTCCCGCGAAGCCGCCCGTTACGACGAGGCGATGAAAGGCTACGAAGAGGCGGCGATCAAAACCTCGACCTCATTGGCGATGCTGAATTTCGGTCAATCGGTGATTATCACCAGCGGCTTGATTGCAGTGATGGTGATGGCGGCGATGGGGGTGCAAAACGGCACCTTGACCGTCGGTGATTTCGTTATGGTCAACGCCTATATGATCCAAATCACCATGCCGCTGAACTTTCTCGGCACGGTCTACCGCGAAATTCGACAGGCTTTGGTCGATATGGGCGAGATGTTCCATTTGCTCGAACAGCCGCGCGAGGTGTCGGACAAGCCCGGCGCACCTGATCTTGATGTGCAGGGCGGTGTGGTCGATTTGACGGATGTTCGGTTCGGCTATGATGAAGCGCGTCCGATCCTAAAAGGAGTTAACGTGCATGTCGGGGCCGGGGAAAGTGTGGCCCTTGTCGGGGCGTCGGGCTCGGGCAAGTCGACAATCGGGCGTTTGCTATTCCGGTTTTATGACGTGGGCGGTGGCTCGGTGAAAATCGACGGTCAAGATGTGCGTGACGTGACCCAAGATAGCCTGCATGCCGCCATTGGGGTGGTGCCACAGGACACGGTGCTTTTTAACGACACGATACGTTACAACATCGGTTACGGCCGCGATGGCGCAACCGAAGAGCAGATCATTGAGGCCGCCAAAGCCGCGCAAATCCATGACTTTATCGCCGATTTGCCCGATGGCTATGAGACACAGGTCGGCGAACGTGGGCTGAAGCTTTCGGGCGGTGAAAAGCAACGGGTTGGTATTGCGCGGACCTTGCTCAAGAACCCGCCGATCCTGTTGCTAGATGAGGCGACATCGGCTCTGGATACCGAGACCGAAGCCTCGATCCAAGGCGCGCTGAAACGCGCCGGGGAAGGGCGCACCGTGATCACCATCGCGCACCGCTTGTCGACCGTGTCGGACGCCGATCGCATTGTTGTCTTGCATGCCGGAGAAGTGGTCGAAGAGGGCACACACGATGAATTGCTCGCCAAGTCAGGGCGTTACGCGCATCTGTGGACCATGCAGATCGCCGAAGAGGACGCGGCCTAAGCGCTACAAACGGTTGATTGAGGAGCGTTACCTAGAGCATTCACGCAAATCTTGTTTGGATGTCTCCGAGGTAAGCTCTCCTAGAACCGAGCGATAGACACTACGCGCCGCTTTGCAAACCGAAGCGCCCCTGTTCGGGCCATAGTGGTCAAGAAAGATAAAGGCGATGGCTTTTTCTTCGCCAGAATCGAGTTGAACCCTAGCAAAGGTGAAAGGGGCTTGCTTGTCCTCGCGCACCACTTGGGCATAGGCTGATCTCAAAAACTTTGGTAAAAGCATGGCTTGCTCGGGTGAGTTTAGGAAAATTCCCCATACACCAGCATCCTCAAAGGTGTCGCCTTCGTTTGGGTCTACGAATACTTTACGGTTTCGATTGAGAACGCTCAGCTCTTTATGGAAGGCAGGCGGTGTTTGGACACCTGCATATACGAGGGGCCTACCAGTGGCCTCGAAAAAGCTTGGTACTGTGCCGGCCCAAACGGTGTGCCCCGTCAAAACCAGACCACAAAGCGCAGAGATAAGAAGGTTTTTCATCACGGTTCCTTTGAAAACAAACCTAACCTGACAGGATTGTGGTGGTTGGAAAAGAGATCACTCTTTGGGAAATTGCGAAAGTGCTATTGATTTAATTGGGCTTGTGAGGGTTTTCACCTTTGGTAATGTTTTCTGACCACGTTTGTTGCCTATCGGAAACTTTTTCTCTATCTAAGGCACGAACCAACGTATCAAAGGGAGTCGCCCGTGTCTGACCGTGTGGAACGATTTGGCCTGCAAGTGGCCGCAGAGCTTGCCAATTTTGTCGAAACACAGGCCTTGCCGGGGACGGATGTCTCGGCAGATGGCTTCTGGCAGGGGTTGTCTGACCTCGCACATGAGTTCGGGCCGCGCAATGCCGCGCTTTTGGCCAAGCGTGCGGCGATCCAAGGTCAGATTGATGACTGGCACATTGCCAATCGCGATGCGCCTCATGATCACGCCTCCTACAAGGCGTTCTTGACGGAAATCGGTTATCTGTTGCCCGAGGGCGCGGATTTTGAGATCGAAACCGCCAATACCGATCCCGAAATCGCTTCTGTGCCGGGTCCGCAATTGGTGGTGCCGATCACCAATGCCCGCTATGCGCTTAACGCCGCCAATGCCCGTTGGGGAAGCCTTTATGATGGGTTCTATGGCACCGATGCCATGGGAAGCCTGCCCCCCAAGGGTGGCTATGACAAAGGCCACGGCGCACGCGTTATTGCCCGCGCGCGGGTTTTCCTAGATGAGGCATTCCCGGTTGCGGGGCTTAGCCATGCGGATGCCCGCCGCTACCATGTTCAAGGCGGCGCTTTGCTGGTTGATGAACGTCCTCTGGCCGATGCGTCGAAATTCGTCGGGTATCGTGGCCATCCCAAGGCCCCCGATGCTGTGCTGCTGCGCAACAATGGCTTGCATGTTGAGCTGGTCTTTGACCGCACCCATGTGATTGGTGCCCACGATCAGGCCGGTCTGGCGGATGTCCGGCTCGAAAGCGCCGTATCGGCGATCATGGATTGCGAAGACAGCGTCGCCTGTGTTGATGCAGCGGACAAGGTGCAGGCCTATGGCAACTGGCTTGGCCTGATGCGTGGTGACCTGACCGAAAGCTTTGAAAAGGGCGGCAAACAGGTGGTGCGGGCGCTGAACCCCGACCCGACTTATATCGCGCCGGATGGTGGGGACGTGACCCTAAAGGGCCGCGCGCTTTTGCTGGTGCGCAACGTTGGCCACCTCATGACCAACCCGGCAATTTTTCTGCGTGATGGCTCCGAGATTTTCGAAGGTCTGATGGACGCAATGATCACGGTTTTGATCGCCAAACATGATTTGTCCAAATCCGGTGGGCTGCGCAATTCGCATCATGGGTCGGTCTATGTTGTGAAACCCAAAATGCATGGCCCCGAGGAAGTTTCCTTTGCGGATGAAACCTTTACCCGCGTTGAAACCGTGCTTGGCCTGCCGTCGAACACGGTCAAACTAGGGATCATGGACGAAGAGCGTCGCACCACAGTGAACCTCAAGGAATGTATCCGTGCCGCCAAGGCGCGGGTGGCCTTTATCAACACCGGCTTCCTTGATCGCACCGGCGATGAAATCCACACCTCGATGGAGGCCGGGCCGTTTAGCCGCAAGGATTTCATCAAACGCAAGGCGTGGATCGGCGGCTATGAAAACCGCAATGTCGATATTGGATTGGAATGTGGCCTGTCCGGCAAGGCGCAAATCGGCAAAGGCATGTGGGCGATGCCCGACAAGATGGCGGCGATGTTGGAAACCAAGATCGAACACCCCAAGGCCGGCGCCAATTGCGCCTGGGTGCCGTCGCCCACCGCCGCAACGTTGCATGCGCTACACTATCACAAGGTTGACGTCTTCGCCGTGCAGGATGGCTTGCGCAAGGGCGGACGCCGCGCCCATGTCGATACGGTTCTGGAAATTCCATTAGCGACCTATCGCAATTGGAGCGAGGACCAAATCCGCCGCGAAGTCGAAAACAACGCCCAAGGGATTTTGGGCTATGTGGTGCGCTGGGTTGATGCCGGGGTTGGCTGTTCCAAAGTGCCCGACATCAATGATGTCGGCCTGATGGAAGATCGCGCCACTTGCCGGATTTCGTCTCAGCATATTGCCAATTGGCTGCATCATGGGGTGATTTCCTCGGATGCCGTGATGGCGATCATGAAGCAGATGGCTGAGGTTGTGGACCGCCAGAATGCGGGCGATCCGACCTATGTCGCCATGGCACCGGGCTTTGACGGGGTGGCGTTCCAAGCCGCCTGTGATCTGGTGTTCGAGGGGCGCGTTCAGCCCTCAGGTTATACTGAACCGGTCCTGCATCGCCGTCGTTTGGAACTCAAAGCGCAAGGGTAACACCATTGTTTAGCAGCCTCAGCCGAGGACGGCTGGGACTATACGGCCATAGAAAACAGGGAAGACTGTGATGATATCACTCGACCAAGCCCGCGGGATTATTCGTACCGCAATGGAAACCGGAGAAGCCGCCGGAATGAAACCGCTGTCGGTGGTGGTTCTGGATGCGGGCGGCCATGTTCTGGCCTTTGAACGCTCTGATGGGGCGGCACCGGGGCGCTTTGAGATTGCTATGGGCAAAGCCTATGGCTCGGTCATGTTGGGTATGGCGGGTACGGCGCAAATGGCGCGAGCCGAGGCACAGGCTTATTTCATTGCTGCGGCCAACGGAGCCTATGGTGGGCGTCTTATCCCAGTGCCGGGCGGCATCTTGGTCCGTGACGCCAATGGCGCGGTGATCGGGGGCGTCGGGGTAACTGGCGACACGTCGGACAACGATGCCATTGCCGGAAAGGCCGGTATCGAAGCGGTTGGTTTGACAGCTGAAATCTAAAACAAAAAAACGCCCCCTGATTTTCAAAGGGCGTTTTTCTTTGTCTAAAGCTCCGAAATTAAGGCAAATACGCCATTGGATCGGTGCTCTCAAAGCCTTTGCGGACTTCAAAATGCAAGAAGGGCGGCTCACCGGCGCGGACCTTGCCGATGGACTGACCACGGCTCACGGCGTCGCCTTTTTTGACGGTGATACTGTCAAGATGGGTGTAAACGGTGATGAGATCGCCGGGGTGACGGACCAGAAGGAATTTAACGCCTTCGGCGGTGGTGCTGATCGACGCAACCTTGCCCGACGCGGCGGCTTTGACCGGGCTACCGGCGCTGGCCGAAATATCGATCCCTTCGTTGCGGCCTTTGGCATAGTCGCGAATGATACTACCGGACACCGGCATGACCATTTGTGATTTCGGCGCGGCTGCTTGGCCGACATCGGCCACGGGTTTGACAGGTTTTGGCTTGGGGGCCGCGGCTGTTGCGGCGGCTGCGCCCGCTGTCGCGGCTTTGGCGGCAGAGGCGGGGGGCGGTGTTTCATCCGGCAAAGGTTTGGAGGCCGATGGCGGCGTTGGTGTTGGGCTGCCGGTGCCGGGTTCCGGAATCTCACGCGGTTTTGGTGTGGGCACGGCTGCGGTCTTTTGCACGACAGGGATCAACAGGAATTGGCCTTCGCGCACCGCAAAGCTTTTGTCGAGCCCGTTCCATTCGGCCAAAGAGCGTGGCGACACGTCATAGAGCCGCGCAATCGTAAAGGCGGTTTCGCCGCGCGCCACCTTGTGACGAACTGGCTCAACACCGCTGGTTCCGGCGGGCGCAGGTGTGGTTGGGCTGGCGCGATCAATGGCACCGCCAGCGAGTGTGGCCACATCAACGCTGGCCGCTGGTTTGATCGGCCCGGCAATCTCCGCGCCTGTCGCGGCCGATGGTTCGGTTACCCGACGGGGCAGGGCAACAAGTTCCCCTTTGCGGAGCGGATCGTCGATTTTCATGCCATTGTATTTGGCAAGCTCAGAAGCGGGCAATCCAATGCGATTGGACAAGCTCGATAGCGTGTCACCACGTTTGGCCACTGCGACCTGATAATTCGGATAGGAAATAATGCCGCGATCATCGGGCTTGGGGCGGTTTTCCGTCGCCTTTTGCGCCGCCGCAGATGTATCGACCGAGCCGCCGATTTTACCGCGCAGGTCTAGATCGATAGGGTCGGAACAGGCGCTAAGCGTCATGCCAAGCACGATGCCCAAGACCGGGGCCGACACAATTCGGGTTTTGGCTGTCATCTCGAAATCCTCATACGCGCCCCTTGTTGCCGGGACGTCATTACACCGCCGTTTCCCGGCTGATCAGTCTTTGCCCAAACCTTCGACCAAGGGGACAAACCGCACCGGACGCAGTTCGTCATAGTCAAAGCCATCTTCGTGTCGGGTGACACGGATCAGGTGTTGGACGGTGTCCGACTGGCCCACCGGTACAACCATGATACCGCCAATCTTAAGCTGCGCCAAGAGCGGGCCTGGCGGGTCTTCGGCAGCGGCCGTCACGATAATGCGATCAAAGGGGGCCTGATCGGGCAAACCAAAGCTTCCATCGGCTGTAAACGCCGTGATGTTGTTCAGCTCCATCTTCTCAAACACCTTGGTGGCGGCGCGGACAAGACGGCGATGACGATCCACCGTATAAACCCGGCGCGCCATTAGGGCGAGAACCGCCGCCTGATATCCGGAGCCGGTTCCAACCTCGAGCACCTTGTCGCGCGGGCCAATTTGCAAGGCCTGCGTCATCAAAGCGACGACGGAGGGCTGTGAAATGGTCTGACCGCAGGCAATGGGAAGAGGCATGTCCTCATAGGCGCGATCAGTGAAATAGCCCTGAATGAAATCGCCGCGATCGACGCGTTCCATAACCGATAACACCTTGTTATCAGTCACGCCTTTTGAGCGCAGAGCAAAGAGGAATTGCATTTTTGCGTCGGCGTCGAAACTCATGCGAAGGCGTCTTTCAGCGAGGATATAGCGTCATGGGCGGTTAGATCGGCGCGCATGGGCGTGACCGAGATATAGCCCGCCAAGTTGCGATCCGCGTCTGTGCCTTCCTCGGCGGGGGCGCGTTGATCACCACCCCGGACCCAAAGAAAACGCCGCCCCGAGGGGGCGTTATGGGGTTCGACGGAAAACCGCGTGTCGGCGCGTTTGCCTTGCGGGGCGACAACGGTGCCTTTGACATCGGCGGCGGGGATCGGCGGGAAATTCACGTTGTAAAACAAGCGGTAACCGGTTTGATCCGATGGGTCGGCGGAAAGGATTTTGCGCACAACCTCGGCCCCATGAACGGCTGCGGCCTCAAACGGGTTGTCGAGCGCGTTATTCCCAACGCCGTAATACTGCGACAATGCAATCGCCGGGAGCCCTTGGAGCGCTGCTTCGAGGGCGGCACCAATTGTGCCGGAATACAGGGTGTTTTCAGCGGAGTTGTTGCCGCGATTAACGCCGGATAGGACAAGATCGGGCGGGGTGTCTTTGAGCACATCATGCACACCGGCAAGGACACAATCCGCCGGGCTACCTTCGGCGGCAAAACGCCGATCGCCCATTTGCGCGATCATCGTCGGGTGGGTGTACGAGATACAATGCCCAACGCCAGATTGTTCAAAAGCCGGGGCCACGGTCCAGACTTCTCCGTCCGGGCCGGCGATGTCGCGGGCGATTGCGTCAAGGATCTTGAGACCCGGCGCGTTGATACCGTCGTCATTGGTGATGAGAATGCGCATGGGACTGCCTGTTTGGTGTTTGTTTCTCCATAGGCAATGATGAGCGGTGGGGCAAGTCTGGTCAGCGTCACAGCCGCGGCGTGCGGTATCCGTGCCGAGCGCGAGACTTGGATTGGCGTGCTAGGCCACGGGATTTGGCGAATTGGCGATATACCCGCTGCTGAGGCGCGAGGGCGGGCCGCTTTTGAATGGCGCAATATTGACGTTCTTAAATCCGCTTTGTTGCATCATTTCGACCACCTTGTCAGGTCGATAAGAGGCGTGCCCCCAACGCCAACGCACCAAGGTTGTACACCAATGGGGCCGTGACACCGACAAAACAAGCGTGCCACCGGGGGCCAAATGGGACTTGAGCCACCGCAAGGCGGCATCTGGATCGGCACAGTGTTCGATCACATGGGCACAAAGAATAACGTCGTAGCGGTGGTCGAGGGGGACGTCGCCAACGGCACCGTGAAGAATGTTGGCTTGGGGAATGCTTGCCTGCGCTTGGGCAAGCATGTGGTGCGACAGGTCTAGAAGATCAATCACCCCATCATAGTGGGTCTGGCCTAGATAGGCCTGAGCCAATGCCCCAGTTCCACAACCTGCATCAAGCACACGATTGCGCGCAACCGGAACGCGGGGATGGCGGACCAGCTCTTGGTAGGCTGTGTCAAAGGTCAGCTTGCGAATGCCGGACTGCCACCCGCTGGCGGCATCGTCATATAGCGATTGCATGTCGCGGTTCGACCGCAGTCGGGTAAGGGAGAAAAGGCGGCTTGGCAAAAATGTATTCATGCGCCAAGCAAGAGCGCCTTTTCGGATCGGGTCAAGACTGCTGTGATCGCATTTGCGTGAGCAAGCGGTCCGCTTCGTCATGGGGCGACACCAACGGGCTGCGGTCTTCGCCGGGGTGGAAACGGGCGCGCAGGGCGGTGGCCATCGGATTTGGCGACAATATATGGACCTTAGGGCCATTCTTGGCGGTTTCGGCGGCCCAAGTGCGCACCAATGTCATTTGTGCGGTCTTGGTCGTACCATAATGGCCATAGAACGGTTCACCCCCGTGCGGGTCGTCAAAGAACATCGCCTGACCGCCTTCGCCCAAAAGCGGGGCAACATAGGGGATCATATGCGCCATGGCGTCCACATTGATCGACAGCGACTTGGACCAATCCTTTTGATCCATGTGCTGGGCCGGGGTTAGGGGCGCGGCATGAATGGCGGTATGCACCCAAAGGGCAACGCCGCCCCAACGGTCATAAATAGAGCGGCACAGATGGGCCATGGCATCGCGGTTGGTAATGTCCATCGGCGCAAGCGTCGCTTCGCCGCCCTTGGCCTTGATCCGATCATCAAGATCTTCGAGCCCGCCGACCGTCCGGCCGACTGCAACAATGTGGTACTCCGGGGCCAAAGCTTCGGCCAGGGCGAAACCGAGCCCGCGCGAGGCACCGGTAATGAGGGCGATCTGTGTCTTTTGCTCTGTCATGACGCGGGTGTGTCGCGCTTTGATAAAAAGGTCAAGATAGCGCAAGTGTCGCAAGGAAACCGTTGCAAATGAAAAATTATAGATAATTTGCAAGTTTTGCAGCCTGAAAGGGCGCTAACATGGGTCAGAGCGGTGGACCCAACCTTGACACGCGTCCTGTGCGCCCGCATGAAAGTAGGGTCTTTACACATCAAAGAAGGGGACGCGCATGTCTAGCCTTTCTCATACCGTTCTGGGTCAACAGTCTGCAATCAAGCAGGCAGGCCTTGTCCTGGGCGCTTCGCTCTTTATCGCCATTGCGGCGCAAATCAGCGTGCCAATGTTCCCGGTTCCAATGACGCTGCAGACGCTGGCGATCTTGCTGGTCGGGTTTACGCTTGGCGCTCGTTTGGGCACCGCGGCCTTGATCACCTATCTGGCCGAAGGGGCCATGGGTCTACCAGTGTTCGCAAATGCCGGTAACGGCGCGGCCTTCTTTGGCCCGACCGCTGGCTTCCTTGTTGGCTTTGTTGGTGTTGCTTTCCTCGCCGGTCTGGCGGCGGATCGTGGCATTGCAAAAGGTGTTCTGTCGACTGCGCTTGTGGCGCTGGTTGTCTCGGCTCTGCTCTATGTTCCCGGCATCGCATGGCCAATGGCCGTTGCCAAAGTTGCCGGTATCGAAGGTACTTGGATCGGCAAAGATTTCGTCTCCTACTACTGGGCCTACTTCATGCAGCCTTTCCTAATTGGCGACGCGGTCAAAGCGGTTTTGGCAGCTGTGATCATGGCCAGCGGCTGGAGTGCCTTGGCCAAGCGCTAATCGCTAAGTCGACTTGAATGGTAGCGTCGTCCCATAGCTTTGGGGCGGCGTTTTTTGTTTGGCTGTGTTCGCCTGCGGCGGGCGGAAAAGGGGCGCTGCCCCTCTTGGCCCGAGGGGCCAATTCACCCCGGGATAATTATGGAAAGAAGAAGCGTTTGGCGTGTTCACCTCTTAGAGAGGGGCTAGGTCGTGGTGAGATGCTGGCGGACCATTTGATTTTGCTTCGCAAGTCCCCTTTATCGTTTCGATTTTGATCGTGTGTGGCGTTAAAATGTCATCAAGACGAGATTGACGTATGCCCAGCGTCCGCAGGCATCGCACACGCCTCGCCTTTGCCTTTGAGACCGTGCAACAACGCAGCAATCCGGGGCGACCCGACACGTGAGAGTTAGCCGCAATTGCGCGCGTCACAACCGTATTGATGCGCATAATTGAGCTATCCACAAGGAGCCCCTCAAAGCCGGGGCGACGCCAAGTGTTTGAAAAGACAGTCAAACACAGGTTCAGTGCTACCTGTTCAATCGGATGCAGAGCGAAGACCACTTGTCACAGTGCCCGGGCAATGCCTGCCCAAACGCAATCACTCAATTCCCGTCATCTCAAACAGAGCGGCCTCACAGCCAATAACCGGCTTGACGCGCAAAGTTCCGACCTGCGGCGTACGGAATGTCACCACGATCTAGCCTTCGTCTTGGTCGTGCAGGCGTTGTAGAGCGTCTTCGCAAAGGCCGTAATCGAGCCATTGGCAACCCTCGCAGATCGTTGAAAGCGAGCCGGGCGGGACGTTGTCTTTGATCCGGGTGAGCGCCTCATCCCAAGTTAGAACCTCGTGCGGTTTGAGGTTTAGGGCTGCAGCATGGGCGCGATCAAGCTGAGCAATGGATTGTTGATTTGTGCAAAGCCGACCCTGACGTTTGGGGCAGGGACCACAGATGTCGTCGGCAAAACCGGTCAGTTTGATCTTGGTGTCGCGACCACCGGGCGCGCGTAGGCGGTCCATGACGATGGCGCGCATATTGGCGGTGAACTTGTCCGAGTACCCTTTGCCCTGAAACCCGAGGGAACACAGGAAATGGTGGGGGCGAAAGCGGATCGGATCGTCTGACATATCAATCTTGGGTCAAATGCGGACGCAGGTCATTGCCCGCGGCGGCATAGATATCGAGCAGCTCGTCAAACGAGATGCCATTTGCCTGTGCCTCGGCCAAATCCCCGTCGATTGCAGAGAGGGATGGGCGCTCAGCCGGGGATGTTTCGGCCAAGGTAACAGCGGTTTGTGCGCTGTCCTCAAAGCCGGGCAGGGCATTGGCCAAGAGGCCCTCACCACCCGAAAAGGGTTTGGGATCGGCACCATAGGTGGCGCTATAGGCCTGCACGGTCTCTTCTGAAACTTCTGCCCAGGGGCCAAAACTCATGTGATCATCAGCACCACGAACCGGCAGCGGCAAGACACAGCGCAGAAAGTAGCGGCCATCAAAACGGCACATGTCGCTGGTGAGGGCGTCATCGCCCACTTGGATCACATCCTGATCCTTGCGCGGACCGTGCGGCCAGTCATCGGGGTGATCAAAGCCAAGGTCATAAATACCGTTGAAGGTCTGACCGCAGCAGGGGCATTGACGGGTGTCATCGTTGAAACGCCGCCAGCGGCTATCTAGGGCAAGAAGGGACATGGCATGCTTGTGTGGTTTTCAGCGCGTCTGGTCAAGGGGCGGGTTAGGTGCCGTTGAAAAACTGAGGGTAGCGTTCAAGGATCAAAGCAAGGAGACGGCGGGCTTCGACTTCGTTGAGATCAAGGCCGAACCCGAAGGTCTTAGATTCGTAGGAAAACTTGATCTGGCCGGTCGATCTGAGGCTGAAAAAACCTGCGTTCAAGGTATCGGCCACAAGTGGTTCTTCACATCTCATTTTAGAAATGTTGCTACTTTTACAGATGGTTGTGCGTGTCCAAAGGCGAATACTACGCGTGAGCGAGACTTTGTCTGCTGTGAGATGAATTTCTTCTTTGCCAACAAGTAACCAGAGAAGGGTCACGCCCACACAAAACCCTCCAATTGTCCATCCAATCAGCCAGAACACAGAGGTGGGTTCGGTTACACCGATAATCAGACCTGCAAGTGCAGAGATTTCGCCGATGAGCCAACCACATAGCCAGATTGCCAGAAACCCGGTGGTAAAGATTTTGCGCCTGGCGGGAATTACAATGTGCACTTCGCTGCGGTTGTGTTCGACAAATGCGCGACCAAATTCGTAATCAGGCATGCGTTAGGTCATTTTCGCAAAAGGTTTGTAGTTTCAAAAAAGCAAGCCCCGCGAGATGCGGGGCTTTGAAATTACTCTGCGGCCTTCATCACAAAGCCCTTCTTGATCATATCCGCCGGTTCGACGGGATATTCACCCGAGAAGCAGGCGTCGCAATATTGCGGGCAATCGGCTTTGCGGCCTTTGGCTTCGCCCACGGCGCGGTACAATCCATCGAGCGAGATGAACTTGAGGCTATCAACGCCCAGATGTTTGCGCATCTCTTCTTCGGTCATTGTTGCGGCCAAAAGCTTGTCGCGCTGTGGCGTATCGACACCGTAGAAACAGGGCCAAGCGGTGGGGGGCGACGCGATGCGGAAATGCACCTCGGCGGCACCAGCATCAAGGATCATGTCCTTGATTTTACGCGATGTTGTGCCACGAACAACCGAGTCATCGACCAAGATCACTCGCTTGCCCTTGATTAGCGCGCGGTTGACGTTGAGCTTGAGGCGCACGCCCATGTTGCGGATGTGTTCGGTCGGTTCGATGAACGTCCGGCCCATGTATTGGTTGCGGATGATGCCCATGCCATAGGGAATGCCGCTCTCGTGGGCAAAACCAATCGCCGCCGGGGTGCCGCTATCGGGAACCGGGCAAACCAGATCGGCCTCAACCGGGTTTTCACGGGCCAATTCCACGCCGATCTGACGGCGGGTTTCATAGACGGATTGACCGCCGATGATGCTATCTGGACGCGAAAAATAGACGTGTTCAAAGATGCAGAATTTCGACGGTTGCGGGCGGAAGGGGTGGTGGCTTTCAACACCCTTTTCCGCTGTAATAACAACCATTTCGCCGGGCTCAATTTCGCGGACATAATCGGCGCCGATGATGTCGAGCGCGCAGGTTTCCGAGGCCAGACACCAGCCATCACCGATCTTGCCAAGCACCAGTGGGCGCACGCCCATTGGGTCACGCACACCGATCAGTTTGGTGCGGGTCATGGCGACAACGGAAAACGCACCTTCGACACGGCGCAGCGCGTCTTCCATCCGTTCGGGGATGTTACGCTGGAGCGAGCGCGCCATCAGGTGAATGATACATTCACTGTCTGAGGACGATTGAAAGATCGAGCCGCGCTCGATCAACTCACGCTTGAGCGCTTCGGCATTGGTGATGTTGCCATTGTGGGCGATCGCCGCGCCACCCATGGAGAATTCACCAAAGAAAGGCTGGACATCACGGATGGCCGCACCTTTGGATCCGGCGGTGGAATAGCGCACGTGGCCGATGCCGATCGGGCCGGGCAGCGTTTCCATAAGCCGTTGAGATGTAAAGTTATCCCGGACGTATCCAAAGCGACGCGCCGAGTTGAAACCATGCTCGGGGTCGTGTGTTACGATCCCACCGGCTTCTTGTCCTCGGTGTTGGAGGGCGTGCAAACCGAGCGCCACAAAATTGGCAGCGTCAGTCACGCCAACAGCACCAAAGATGCCGCATTCTTCTTTGAGTTTGTCTCCGTCGCTGTTCACAGCGTCGAAATCGAACGGGTGGGCGGGGGGCATTATACCGTCGGGCAAGGGCAGCTCCGAATCCTGTCGCGAGTGTTCGGCCCCGTCATAGGCGAGGAAGCGCGCGCTGTCACGAAAGGATCACAAATCTTTGGGATAGTGTGTGGCTTTTTCGCGCGGCAAATCGCGCAATCTGTGCATCCGATGAACAAAGCGACCGCCCGGTAACGCCCCGCGCGCCGCTATCGCAACGGGGAAATCCGTACAATTTGGCCTGAGGTTAGGGGAGATTGGCCCGACCCAATCCGGGGGCCCAGATCGGGGTTTTGAGGCAATCTGTCTGATTCACCTCGAATTTGGGGGAGATTGCCCCAAACTTGGGACAATGCGTTCTGATCGAGCCGTTAATTTGCGTTCACTCAGGTTAATGACGAACTTCTCGGGGCAAAGATGTTTCAAGACAGTCTCGGTTTTGAAGCGAGCCGTGGGGCGCGACAGACCAAATGCGAGACCAATCAGGGTGGGGTGGCCGCTTTACTGTGGCGGCAAGGATCGGCAAAAATTTGCGCGTTTGAGGTTCAGGAGAAGGAACGCGCCTGAGTTGCGAAGGCACCGATCAATTTTGGTGGTGCCTCACCGTCCACTTTGCCGACGGGCAATTATCTTTCAGCGCGTAAAAAGCCGCGAAGCATTTGGCAAGACGACGTGATCAGGCGTCAGAGGAAACCAGTTGAGCTTTGGCTTTTGCGGCAACGGCGTGGTTGGGGCCTGTGATTTGAATCGAAGATTTGATGCTTGACCCAACGTCATTTGCAGGTTCAAGTTGAATTTGCTGCAACCGTTACGCCAAGGGGTCTCCTTTTGTGTTGGCGGAAATTCAGTGCAGTGAACCAACATGGGAACGCAAAATGATCAAACTCACAAAATTAGCATTTGTATCTGCTTTGGCGCTTGGCCTTGGCAATTCTTTCACAGCAACACCTGCGGCTGCGGGCTCCGATCCTTTCATCGGTGAACTCATGGCCGTTGGCTATAACTTCTGTCCAAGAGGCTTTGCCGAAGCAGATGGGACACTTTTGGCGATTTCGCAGTATTCGGCACTGTTTTCTCTTTACGGAACACAATTTGGTGGCGATGGCCGCACAACATTCGGTTTGCCGGACCTGCGTAGCCGGTCCATCGTTCATACCGGAAATGGTCCGGGACTTGGCGATCCTGGCCCAATTGGCACAAAAGGTGGATCGACGAACTTTACGATCACCCAGAACCAAATCCCACCACACACTCACACGCTTCGTGGGAACGAGGAAGACGCCGACACCGAAGAGCCATCGGGTGCCGTTCCGAGCCTTGCAGCGAGCTCGATCTATAGCAGCGGCACGGCTGATGTCGATATGGGGTCCTCGGCGATCATGGCAACCGGTGGCGGACAAGCGGTCACCAAGCGCAGCCCCTATCAGGTTCTGCGATGGTGTGTTGCCTTGCAGGGTATTTTCCCGTCTCGAAATTGATGACACAGCACAGGTGATCAGCGACCGGCAGTTGAGATTGCGCCGCAAAACGGCAACGGTATTTAATGGCAATCACGCCCATTTTTGGGGCGGCTGGCGGGGGATCATCGGCAGTGCTGATGTGAAAACGACATAATAAAGCCTGCCGAGGAAACCCCTTGGCAGGCTTGTTTGTGTCTATGTTGCGCGGATTACTCGATCGGGGCGTCGCACACACCAACGAGGTTTTCGTATTGCGCGGTGATCCAGCTGACGGCCTGTTCGGGGTCTTGTTCTTCGACCTTGTCGGTGAACTGGCTAAAGACCTTGGCCGAGCGGCTATCGTCGATCATAGGGATGTCTTGGGCGGTGACGGCGACTTCGTAGACAAAGAAGGCCACGGCCACCAAAACGATGCCGCGTGCCACACCGAAAAAGAAGCCAAGCGCCTGATCCAAGCCGCCCAGAACCGAGCGTTGCACCAGCGATGAGAAGAACGGGTTGAAGAGCGAGAGCACCACAAGCGCCACGGTCATGATCGCCGCAAAGGCCGCGATCAGCGACAGGATGCAGTTGTCGCCAAGGAAGTTGCCAACAACCGGCACCTCTTTGACCAGAGGCTGCACCTGACCGACAAACATATAGGCCAGCACCCCGGCGACGATCCAGCCGCCGATGGCCAATGCTTCGCGCACCAAGCCGCGTGAATAGGCCAGCAGGGCCGATAGCACGATCACAACGGCCACGACGCCGTCAACTATTGTAAAGCCTTCCATGAGCCTGCTCGCCCCTTTTCCTGTTCGCGCCTTATCCGGCGCCAAAAACCTCGCCCACAAATGTGGTCAGGTCGCCCATTCGGGTCAACGCCATGTCCTTCGTCGCGGTGGCCTTGCCCCCGGTTGGAATGATGGCTTTGCTGAAACCAAGTTTTTGCGCTTCTTTCAACCGATTTTCGGTCTGAGACACCGGACGCAGCGCCCCAGAGAGGCTTATTTCCCCAAAAACCACAGTTTCAGCCGGAAGAGAGGTGTCTTCGCGGGCGGAAAGCAGCGCAGCGGCTACGGCCAAATCGGCGGCGGGTTCGTTCACGCGCATGCCACCGGCGACGTTGAGGTACACATCAAGCCCGGCAAAAGGAATGCCGCAGCGCGATTCGAGCACGGCAAGGATCATCGCGAGGCGCGAGCCGTCCCAGCCAACAACCGAGCGGCGCGGTTGGCTATGGGGCGAGGGCGAAACGAGGGCTTGGAATTCCACCATGACCGGGCGGGTGCCTTCGATGCCGGAAAACACCACCGAACCGGGGGCCGGTTGGCCACGTTCGGATAGGAACAGGGCGGAGGGGTTGGTAACCTCGGACAAGCCGCCGCCGGTCATTTCGAACACACCGATTTCGTCGGCGGGGCCAAAGCGGTTTTTGACGCTGCGCAGGATGCGGAATTGGTGGCCGCGCTCGCCTTCGAAATACAGCACCGTGTCGACCATATGTTCGACAACGCGCGGACCGGCGATCTGGCCGTCTTTGGTGACATGGCCGACCATAATCACCGCCGAACCACGGCTTTTGGCAAAAGTGGTAAGCTCATGCGCGGCGGCGCGAACCTGCGAGACCGAGCCGGGGGCGCTATCGACATTGTCGGCCCACATGGTTTGGATCGAATCGACGATGGCGAGATCGGGTTCTTCTTCGTCGAGCGTGGTGAGAATGTCGCGCAGGCTGGTTTCGGTGGCCAATTTCACCGGCGCATCGGTGAGGTTAAGACGCTGGGCGCGCAGGCGGACCTGAGCGGAGGCCTCTTCGCCGGAGATATAGATGACTTTGAGGCCCGCCTTGGCAAAGGCCGCCGCGGCCTGAAGCAACAGGGTCGATTTACCGATGCCGGGATCGCCACCAACCAAAACCGCGCTGGCCGGGACCAAACCACCGCCCAAAACCCGGTCGAGTTCGTCAAGTTTGGAGGCGGTGCGCGGTGGCGGGGCCTCTTTGGTCGACAGATCAGTGAGCGGAATGGAGCGGCCACGCATGGCCCCGAGCGACTTTTTCGACGGGCCTTGGCTTAGCGGCTTTTCTTCGACAATGGTGTTCCATTCTCCGCAAGCCTCGCAGCGACCGGACCATTTGGTACTGGATGCGCCACAAGATTGGCACACGAATGTTGTTGCAGATTTTGCCATGAAACGTCCTGTCCGTGCTTGCCCCGATCGTCAAAGGCAGGGCGGTTATGCCCGATTGCAGGGGGCAGGCCAATAGGGGGAATTATTCGGCGGCGCGGGGCAAAATTGTGATGTTATCGGCCGCAAGCGCCATGTCCACGTCATCCTCTTCCAACACAACCTCGGGGGGGTCGGGTTGGGCGGCGGCAAGAGCGCGCGCGGGATAGAAATTGTCATCCGCCGCTTGTTGGAGCTGGGGCAGGATATCGCCAAGCTCGGCCTTGAGGCGGTCAAGCTGGGCGCGGGCGATGGCTTCTTCCATCTCGACCTGTTCGCTCCATTGCCGGATTTCGGTGGCCGCGACTTTGGCGTTTTCCAAACGTTCGTTGAACAGGGCGATTTCCTGTTGGCGGGCGATGAGGAAATCGCGGGCGCGGGCGACCTTGTTGTCGGAATAGGTTGTTGCCAATTCGTGACTGACGTGGCTCATCTGAGATGCCAGTTCGAGCACCGAAGGTTCCAGATCGGCCAATTCCGGGTGATCGCGCAGAAAGGCGATACGTTCGCGGATCGAATCAAATTCGCCCTTCATCTCAAACACGCCGGTCCGGTCAGAGCGATGAGAGAGCGCATAGGCCTTGGCCACATCGGTCATCCCCATGTGAAACTTGCGATGTGAGTTTTCCAGCGCCATGACACGGGCATTGGTGGGGAGGAAAAAGCACAGCGCCAAACAGAGCGCCGACACGCCAATTTGCACGTATTTACCAGCCTCTAGATAGATTTTGTCGCCAAATCCAAGCGGCAATTCCAACCACGGAGCAAGCTCAAAGGCGCAGGCAATAGAATAGCCCGCCAGACCAAGTGACAGTGCAATCATCAATCCAAATGCGATGCGTTGAAAAACAGCGCGAAAAAGCCCAGCAACAGGGTGCGTGGTCGACATAGGATAAAAATCCCCCAGAATACTCTTTATGAGAGCGGCAGCTCATCGGCGAGTTTATGCCGATCGTGGCAAAAAGGAAGTTATTTTTAACGGGGAATTAATCTGTTTCGGGGGCGTGTTCTCTCGGTGTCACAGGTTTGCGGCTTTCTAAGGCACCCAAAACGATGGATCCGAGGATGCAAAATGTGAACAGGTAAAGACCCCAGGCGGTTTCGATTGTGCCAACGCCAATGCCTTTGGAGAGGGTGATATAAAGCGCCACAAGGAAGATGTCGGCCATGGCAAATTTGCCAATCAAGTTCAGCACCGGAAGGGATTTGCGATCAAGCAGATTGAACTGAACCAAGGCGAGGCCGATGGTTTTGAGCATCGGGGCAAAGAGAGCAAAGACCGTGACCAACAGGGCCAGAAACACATCGGTGCCCCAGAGCGATTGCAAGCCGGATATGACGCTAATTTCCGAGAGACCAAAGATAGGGAGTAACCCGGCCCGCAGAAGGGGCGCGAACCATGAGATCGGGTAGAGACCCAGCAAGAGAAGATTTAACCAACGCATGTCAGGCACTTAAGCGGCGACCGGCGTGGTTTCCAGCCCTTGATCTCAGTTTGTCCACCACCACAGGCCCAAAAGCACCACCAACATGACGATGTGGATCACATCAAGCCAACGCCAGCGCGCCCGTGGGGTGATGGAGCAGATCAGGAAAAAGGCGGATGGCACAAGCAGAGCGGCCATGCCGCCGCCTTCGGCCATGAATTGCGCCGCCGAAACATAAAGCGGCCCTTGGGCGAGCCCGGCGGCGGGGGCGAACACCGTGAGGATGCCGCCAATCGACAAGAACAAGGCGATGAGCGCCGGCCAACGGGCAATGCCGCGCCCGACAATGACACGGGTTAGGGCGAGAACGGCGAGAAGTTCGAGGAAGACGAATTTCTTGTAGAAGAAGAAGGCCAAAAGGACCGGGCTGGGTTCCAAGAAAGTCATGTCATACCTCTTACCTGACGGCCTCAATCGGGCCTTCTGCACGTCCGGAAATGAATTGGTCGACAAAGGGATCGCCACTTTGGTCGAGATCGCGCACATGCCCCGTCCATTGGATCACCCCGTCATGCAACATGGCGACATGATCGGCAATGGCGCGCACGCTGGTCATATCATGGGTGATGGTCATGGCGGTGGCGCCCATTTCATCGACAATCTCGCGGATCAGTTCATTGATGACCCCGGCCATGATCGGATCAAGCCCGGTGGTCGGTTCGTCGAAAAAGATGATTTCGGGTTCGGCGGCGATGGCACGGGCAAGGCCAACACGTTTTTGCATGCCACCCGAGAGTTCGGCGGGGAAGCGATCGGCCACGTCGGGTTTCAGGCCAACGCGGCGCAGCTTTTCGATAGCGATCTCGCGGGCTTCGTCCTTGGGGCGTTTGAGCGACCCACGCAGCAGACGAAAGGCGACGTTTTGCCAGACCGTGAGGCTATCAAAAAGGGCGGCCCCTTGGAACAACATGCCAAAGCGCGCCAAAAACGCGTCGCGGTCGCCGGTGGACACATCTTTACCGTCAAGGGTGATCACCCCGGCATCAGGCGTGACCAGCCCAAGCACGGATTTGAGCAAAACCGATTTGCCGGTACCCGACCCGCCGATGATCACCATCGAAGAGCCGCGTTCAATCGTGAGGTCAACACCGCGCAATACGTGATTGTTGCCAAATGATTTTTCGACGTGGACGAGATCAATCATAGTGAGAAAAACGCCCCGGTCAGAAGGAAGTTGGCGGCAAGGATCAGGATGGCGGCGGCCTCGACCGAGCCTTTGGTGGCGCGGCCAACCCCTTGGGCACCACGGCCCGAGTGCATGCCGTAATAACAGCCCATCAGCGCCGCCAAACCGCCAAAGGCACAGCCTTTGACCAGCGATGAGATGATGTCGAGCGTCTCAAGAAAGTCGACGGTGTTTTTCAGGTAGGCGGCGGGGTTAAATCCGAGCGATCCGGTGGCGACAATCCAGCCGCCAAAGATGCCGATGATATCGCCCACGGCGACCAGCAGCGGCACAACAATCAACGCCGCAAGCACGCGCGGCGCCACGAGGTATTTCATCGGATTGGTTGAGAGGGTGACAAGGGCGTCGATTTGTTCGGTGACCTTCATCGTGGCGATTTCAGCGGCGATAGACGAGGTCACACGTGCCGCGATCATCAACCCAACAAGGACCGGGCCAAGTTCGCGCACCATGCCAATGGCGACGATCTGGGGGACCACGGCCTCGGCGTTGAAACGGGCACCGCCGGAATAGATTTGCAGCGCCAAGGCCGCGCCGGTGAAGATGGCGGTGAGGCCAACAACCGGCAAAGACAGCCAGCCGATATTGAGCAAAGCCAGCGCAAATTCACGCCCGTAAAAGGGCGGGCGGATCATATGGCCAAGGGTTTGAAACGCAAAAATCGCCACCCGGCCTATTGAGGCGAGGGCTTGAAGGGTGGCGCGGCCAAGGGCGCCGAAGGGCTGCAAAAGGATCATGCGGGCAGATAGCGCCGCGCGTAGCGGGCCCCCATCGATGTGAGAATTTCATAACCGATGGTTCCGGCCCAGTCCGCAAGCATATCAACCGGTTGGCGGTCGTTCAAAAGCTCTAGCGCGGTGGGGTCTTCGTCAAGATCGCTGACATCGACGCCGATCATATCCATCGAAATGCGCCCCAAGACCTTGCAACGGGTGTCGCCCGCCCAAAGCCAAGCATCGCCACCCATGGCGCGGATAAGACCATCGGCATAGCCGGCGGCAATGGTGGCCACGCGGGTCGGTTTTTGGGCGGTCCAGGTGTTGGAATAGCCAACGGTTTCGCCGGGCAAAACATCGCGGGTTTGGATCACCGGCACCGAGAGGGTCACCACCGGGCGGGCGTTGGCATAGGGCATGCCACCATACATACCAATGCCGGGGCGGGTGAGGTCAAAGTGGTAGTCTTCGCCAAGCAAAATTCCCCCCGTCGCCGCAAGCGAACGCGGTGCGTCGATCTCATCGGTCATATCGACAAAACTCTGAAGCTGGCGGGCGTTCATGGCGAATTCCGGCTCATCGGGTGTCGCATCCGCACAGGCCAGATGGCTCATCACCAAGGCGGGGCGTTGGGCCAGCGCAATATCGCGCAACGCGCGCCATTCGGCGTCTTCCATGCCAAGGCGGTTCATGCCGGTATCGAGTTGCAAGCCAAAGCTATGACCGGGCAGGGCCTCGACGTGGCGCAGCATTTGATCAATGGAATTCAACAGTGGCGTCAGATTTGCCTGAGTGATCAGATCGGTGTCGCCGTCCATATGGCCGGAAAACACGAAAATCTCGGGTCCGCTGCCAAGGATATGGCGCAATTGCACGCCTTCTTCGCAGGCGGCGACAAAGAATTGCCGTGCCCCGGCGGCGGCAAGGGCCGGAGCCACCTTGGCCAGACCAAGCCCATAGGCATCGGCCTTGACCACCGCGCCGGTGTCCGATTGCGAGTGAGAAGACAGCGCCTGCCAGTTGTCGCACAGCGCCTTGAGATCGATTGTAAGTTCTGCAACAGCCATGCTCTTGTCTTTGGCAGGTCGCACGGGATGGTCAAGGGGAAATGAACGGATTTGAGCAATCCCGAGGGCGGTGCGCGGGGGCGGGGGCTGGTTGTTTGCGATCCGTTGGCAAATAATGGTTAACACCTGCTGGGCTAGGGTAGTGGACCAAGGAGACAGAGATGAAAGATGCGCTACGCCTTGAGTGGCAGTTGTTTCAACTGGCGATGCGGTTTCTGACCTGTTTGCCGGTGGCGCGTGATGTGGATGGATCGGATGATTTGCGTGTCCGGGCCAACAAGTATTTCCCTTTGGTTGGGGCGTTGGTTGGGGCGGCGGGGGCCGGGGTGTTTTGGGTGGCCTGTTTGTGGTTGCCACAATCGGCGGGTTTGATCCTATCGCTTGCTGCAACGCTCTTGATAACCGGGGCGTTTCACGAAGAGGGGCTTGCCAATGCCGCCGAAGGGCTATGCCGCGGGGCGGGGCGCGTGCAGGTTCTTGAGATGATGGTGCATCCAGGGCTAGGGCTTTTTGGGGCTTTGGCGGTGGCATTGACGCTGGCGTTGAAGCTGGTTTTGCTGGCACATATGCCGGTGATTTTTGCCGGTGTGGCGCTTGTTCTTGGGCATATGATTGGCATGATGGCGGTGGTCCATGTCATCGCCACAACCCCCTATGCCCATAGCAATGGGTTGCAGGTCGCCGCGCCCTACATCACCGGTGATGGCTATCGGTTTGCGCTGGCCTGTGCTGTTTTGATCCTGTTGGCGGGAAGCATGCTGTTTGGGCCTTGGCCGACGCTTTTTGCCCTATTGGGCAGCATTGTTTTGGGTCAAGCTTTTCGCAGCGCGATGATGCGCAAAATGGGCGGCTACAACAGCGATTGCCTTGGCGCGGTGATGCAGTTGGGCGAATTGGGTGCCTATCTGGGCCTTGCGGTTTGGTTTTAACCACAAAGCCCAAGGCGCGCGCCAAAAACGCGTACACGCGTTTTGCAAATTCCATGTATGGAATTTGAGCGCCCGGTATGACCGTTAGTAATCGTCGCCGCCGCCTTGCCAGGTTTTGGCCAAGTTGCCAAAGCGGGTGAATTGCGCCTCAAAGGACAGTTCAACCGTACCAATTGGGCCGTGACGCTGTTTGCCGATAATCACTTCGGCCTTGGCATGCAGGCGCGACATGCGTTCCTGCCATTCGGCCATGCGATCCAGCTGATCTTCGGAAGGTTTTTCACGTTCCGCATAGTATTCTTCGCGGAACACGAACATAACCACGTCCGCATCCTGTTCGATTGATCCCGATTCACGCAGGTCCGAAAGCTGGGGGCGTTTATCGTCGCGGCTTTCCACCTGACGCGAGAGCTGGGACAGGGCGATGACCGGAATGTTGAGCTCTTTGGCGATTGCCTTGAGACCCATGGAGATTTCTCCGATCTCCTGAACCCGGTTATCGGATGTGCCACGCAAGAGCTGGAGATAGTCAACGATAACAAGGTCTAACCCGTGGGTCCGTTTCAAACGGCGGGCCCGTGCGGCGACCTGTGAAATCGGCAGGGCGGCGGTGTCGTCGATATAAAGCGGGCAGGCCTCGAGCGTTTTGGCGGCTTCGACGAACTTGCGAAACTCGGCCTCGTCCATGTCACCTTGGCGGATCTTGTGGGACGAAATTTCCGACGCTTCGGCGAGGATACGGCTGGCGAGCTGTTCGGCGCTCATTTCCAAGCTATAAAACGCGACGATGCCGCCATCAACGGTGCCCTCGGTGCCATCGGGGCGGATGCCCTTTTTATAGGCTTTGGCGACGTTAAACGCGATGTTGGTGGCCAGCGAGGTTTTGCCCATAGACGGACGTCCGGCAAGGATGAGCAAATCCGACGGGTGCAAACCGCCCAATTTGCCGTCCATATCGATCAACCCGGTAGAGACCCCGGCCAAACCGCCCTCACGCTGATAGGCGGCATTGGCGACGTTGACCGCATCGGTGACGGCCTTGAGGAAGGAGACAAAGCCGCTTTCGACCTGGCCCTGTTCGGCCATATTATAAAGCGCTTGCTCGGCTTCGATGATTTGCTCTTTGGGGTTGGAGTCGACGTCAACCTTGGCGGCTTTGGATGAGATGTCTTTGCCCAAGCGGATCAGATCGCGGCGCACTGCGAGATCATAAATCATCTGGGCGTATTCACGCACCGCAAAGCTTGACACCGAAGAGGCGGCGAGACGGGCGAGATAGGCGGGGCCGCCGAGCTCTTTGAGGCCTTCGTCATCTTCCATAAACGCCTTGAGCGTCACCGGAGAGGCGAGGTTATTCTTGGAAATCCGCGCGGCGGCAACTTCGTAGATGCGGGCGTGGACCGGGTCATAGAAATGCGATGCGCCAATGATCGCGGTCACTTTGTCAAAGACCTCGTTGTCGGTCAGAATAGCACCCAAAAGCTGCTGTTCTGCCTCAATCGAATGCGGCATGGTTTCCGCGGCTTCGACCTGAATCCCGGTTGGATTAATGGTTGTGACTTCGTTCATGCGGTCCCCCAACTGCCCCGAAAATTGCCCTTGCGCGGTTGGTATCAACATGCGCGGGCGAGGGGAAATTGTATATTTATGTGGATAAGCTGTGGGCCGATCCTCGCGCATTATTTTGCGGTCAGGATCGGCTTTGTGTCAACATATAGTATGATGTCGTGGGCGTCGTGACATGCGTGCCACAGACCGCACGCCAATCAAAGCGCTATACGTTTGAGACCTGAATTAGGTCTTGTTGGCCTCTTGCCACTCACGCGGGGCGTTCAAGAAGGCCTCGACCTGAGCGAGTTTTTCATCCGAGAAATTGCCCATTTCACGCGCCGCTTCAAGCACATCCCACCAAGTGCAGAGGTGATGGAGTTCAACCCCATGATCGCCGAGCGTTTTGATGGTTTCGGGGAAAATCCCGTAGTAGAAAATCACCGCCGTATGGGCGCAGGTGGCACCGGTTTCGCGGATCGCATCCACAAAGGAAAGTTTGGAGCCGCCATCGGTGGTGAGGTCTTCGACCAACAACACGCGTTCACCTTCGGTCATGACGCCTTCGATGCGGGCATTGCGGCCATAGCCTTTGGGTTTTTTGCGCACATAGGTCATGGGGAGGGCCATGCGTTCCGCCACCAACGCCCCAAACGGGATGCCCGCAGTTTCGCCACCGGCAACATTGTCAAAGGCCTCAAACCCGGCGTTGCGCATCACGGTGACGGTGAGAAAATCCATCAAAGTGGTGCGGATACGGGGGAAAGAGATCAGCTTGCGACAGTCTATATAGACCGGCGATGGCAGGCCCGAGGCCAGTTTGAACGGCTCGTCGCCCATGAAGTGTACCGCTTCGATTTCCCACAACATGCGGGCGGTCAACTTGGCCATTTCTTCGGCGGATGGGTAAGATGTAGGGATCATGGCAGCAACTCTCCTATTTGGCCTCGCTTTAGCGCACAACAGAACGGGGCAAAACCCCGGCCTGCCGTCTTCTTTCCAAAAATCGATTGGTGGGATTAAAATCCGTGCACGGATTTTGCCCCCGCCAAGATCAACCGACGCGCCAATGCAGCGGCATCATCGGGTCAAACACGGTCACATCGCCGTCGGGCGTGGCGATTTTGTCGGGATAGGTGACGGGCTCGCCCTTGGTCAAAACCATCTCCGCCTCGTTTGGTTCAAGCCCGTAAAAGGCGGGACCATGCAGAGAGGCAAACCCTTCGAGCTTGTCCAAAGCGCCTTCTTGTTCAAAGACTTCGGCGAGAATGCTCATGGTGTTGGTGGCGGTAAAGCAACCGGCACAGCCACAGGCGCTTTCCTTGAGGGGATCGATATGTGGGGCGCTGTCGGTACCTAGGAAAAAGCTCGGGTCACCGGAGGTGGCGGCCGCGCGCAGGGCTAGGCGGTGTTCTTCGCGTTTGGCGACGGGCAGGCAGTAATAATGTGGCTTGATCCCACCAACCAGAATGGCGTTGCGGTTGATGACCAAATGGTGCGTGGTGATCGTTGCGCCGAGGTTGTCACCACCGGAGCGGGCGTAATCGACCCCCTGTTTGGTGGTGATATGTTCCATGATCACCCGCAGCTCGGGAACCGATGTCCGCAGCGGATCAAGGATGCGGTCGATAAACACCGCCTCGCGGTCAAAAATATCAATATCGGCGTCAACCACTTCGCCATGGACACAGAGCGGCAGGCCGATCTCGGCCATGGTTTCCAGCACCGGGCGGACTTTGTCGAAGTTGGTGACACCGCTGGCGGAATTGGTTGTCGCGCCCGCCGGGTAAAGCTTGACCGCGCTAATCAAACCTTCTTCTTTGGCGCGCTTTACATCCGCCGGATCGGTGTCTTCGGTCAGATAGAGCGTCATCAGGGGCTGAAAATCGCTGCCCTCGGGCAGGGCGGCCATGATCCGGCCCTTGTAGGCGGCGGCGTCATCGCGGGTGACAACCGGCGGAATCAAGTTTGGCATGATGATCGCGCGGCCAAAATGGCGGGCGGTTTCAGGGGCAACGGCGTTCAGCATTGCGCCATCGCGCAGATGCAGGTGCCAGTCATCGGGGCGGCGGAGTGTGATCTGTTGCATGAGGCAGCGCCTAACATGCGACGGGATCGGTTTCTAGTGATTCAGCGCGCCAAATTCTGCGGCAGAGCGGCGCGACGCCGCTTAGTCGTGATCCGCGACTTGATCGTCTTCGGCCTCAAGCGCGGCCAGACGGCGGCGGAAGCGCGGGGCATGCATGCGCGACACGACGTTTTGACACAAAAGCCGCGACAGCTCATCGCGACCATCCGCATCGGTTCGGGCCAATAAACGGCGCAGATAGGGCGGGTGGTCACGGCGTGCGCGTAGCATTTGCGCAAAGGCCAAACGGTCAAGGCGATCTTCGGCCACCGCCGTCAAAAGCGACGGCAAAAGGTCAAGCGCGATCAGGTCGGTTTGCAGCGCGCTCCCCATATAGGGCATGCGGTGACGGGTGACATTGCGCCGTTCAAACAGCGCCGAATGCATCGCATCCATCTGTTCACGCGGGTCATAAAGGACATGGGCGTGATGGGCGGCGTCGATCATATCGGGGGCAAAGCCATAACGCGAGGTGAAATCGCGGCGGCGTAACTCCGGAAAGCGGTCGTCCCATTCGGTGACACGCGGATCAAGCGTGGCTTGTGGTTGCAGCATGAGCACGCGGGCGCCGGGCGAGGCGACGGAATAGGCGGCGGCGGCATAACCACAGGGGCCCGCGCCGTAAAAGATGACATTTTCGAATTCATCGAAAAAACCGTCATCCAGCAATTGATCGAAAAAGCCGAAAACCCGGTGATCGCGGAACCAAGTGTCGCCGTGGCTTAGGACCGAGAGCGAAGACCAGCCGTTGCTGCGCACCATGTCAAAGCCGATGGGCGTGCGGGTTGTTGATAGCGCTTCGATCCCGGACATGGATTCAAAGCTTACCAGCAGGGTGTCGCCATCTTCGACAAAAATCCCGGCATGATGTTTTCCGAGCGGCTCAGAAAACCCCTTGTTGTCCCCAATGTTGCGCAGCTGCGCCAGCCAATCGGCGCGCGACAGACGGCTTAGATCCGGGGGAAAACTGGTTTTCTTGTGTGCCATGCCCATAGTCCTCATTGGCGCGGCCCCCCAAATCACGGGTCGGCAACGCTGTATTTGAGGTAAATTTGACCGGCCTTTTGGGCGGAAATGTGGTTAAGGCTGGGTCATTCTGGGCAAGTTTTATGGATCACTCGGGGCGGTTTGCCTTGGCGCGCGTGGCGTGAGCGGCCAAAAACTGGGCCGCGTCGAGCGGGACGGGCCGCGCCGGTGGGGTCATCAAAAGCCGGGCAAATAGAGCGCGGTTTGGTTCATCCTGTAACAGGGTTTCAAAGCGTGACTTGCGCCATGCCACCGCCTTGTCATGCAGGTCAGATAGGGTTGGATCAGCGCCCAGATCAGCGCGCTTTTGGGCGACATTGGGTAACGATTGGACGGTTTTGTCGGCTTCGCTGCACCAATTGCGTTCGACCCAGTAATCCATTCCAAGCACATGGTCGGAATGAACAGCGCGGCCCCGATCGGCCTTGAGCACATAGCTTTCCATTGCGCCAAGGGGGTAGTGATTGAGTTGGGCCAGACCATAATTGGGGCGGCCATAGTTGGAAAAAATCCGGCGGTTGCGAAATTGCGCATCCAATTCGCGCCCCTCGCAATCAAACCAACGCGCGGTGTCGACACGATCCGGGTCGGGATTGCGCGGGCGATGCACACCAAGTTTGCGATAGATGCCGTTGTTTTTATACAGGGTTTTGAACATCGCCGCGCGCCATGGCCAATGCATGATCACCGGCGCGGCCTTGGTGAACTGCTCGGTCACCGGGCGATCGTCAAAGTGCACAATGCCGGCATTGCCAAAGAGCCGCCACGTCAAGGTAATGGCGTCGGCATCGGGGAGCGCGTCGATTAAGGCGGGTAGGGTGCGATCCCCGGTATGGATGTTGACGAATTCATCAACGTCCAGCGACAACAGCCAATCGGAGCGTTTGACCACGTCGAGCTTGTCGGCCTTTTTCAAGCCGGTGAATTGAATGCCGCCTTTGTCATAGGGGCCATCGTTGCGAATATGGGTGACATGGCCGAGCTGTTCTAGACGGTCCAACATGGCGTCGGTGCCATCGTCACACTCGTTGGAAAGCGCCACCACATGGGTGACGCCACAGGCCAGATGATGGGCGATCCAATCGAGCAAGAAGGCCGCTTCGTTGCGGACACATAGAACAGCGGTGATGTTCATGACGGCTCGCTTTGGGCCGCCGGGTGGAGCCGTAAAGCAGGCATCACCAACCCTTGCGAAAGGTGACAACCTTGGCTTCTGAGGCCTTGGGGAAATAGGTCAACCCAGCCTTGTGCATGGCGTCAAAGACCTTTTGCACACCCTCTTGGCCAATCCATTGCGGATGCAATTCGATGATGGCGACGCGAATGCCCGTCCAATCGGCAGCCGGGAGCAACATGGCTTCGGCCCCTTCGATATCGCAGACCAAAACGTCGGGTTTCAGGTCGTCCAGAACCGGGGCAATGGCGTGTTTTTCGATTTCGACGATGTCTTTGACGGTGTCCGGTTCGGCGTTAAAGTCCATCGACGAGCCGAGAAAGTTTTCGCGGATGTAGAATTCGACCGGGTCCCCAGCCTCGGGCGAGAGGAGGGCATTACGCACCTCAACGTTTTTGACGTCATTGGCCTCGTGGACCGAATGGATATAGGGGATCAGCGTCGGGTTGGCCTCATAGCTGATGACCCTTTCGACCTTTTTCTTGACCGACAACAGGGTCGACATATAGCCAAGCCCGCCGCCGAGTTCCAAAACCTTGTCGCCCTCGCGCACAACACGCATGACCGCGTCACATTCCTTGCGCTCATAGGTGCCTTCGCGCAAAGCCCCGCGCACACGACCAGTGGTCAGTTGCGGGTGTTTGGGGATTTTCATCCCGCGCGAGCGGATAAAAGGTTTGCGTTCCGTCACAGCACTTCCGTCCATGTCAGGTCTCCAAATCGAGGGCGAGCGCATAGGCCACCCGCTCGGTTTCTGTCAGTTCTAGTTGCAACGCCTGTTGGTACAGGTCTTCAAATTCCGGCATGCCGTGCAATTCCGTGGCCTTAGCGAGATGCCAGTCCAGACCGCTTGCGTGCCATTTGGCCAGCTCACTATCCGCCATCAGCCGATCAAATTCCGCCTGCATCCGGGGCAAGTTGCGTTTGATCGTCAGATCGCGATGCACCGACCAATCCATGCGAATCCAATAGTTTAACCCGATAGAGCGGTCCACATGCAGGGCACGGCCACGTTGACGTTTGATCAGATAGCTTTCGGCGCTCCGCAGGGCGTAGTGGTTCAGCTGGATCAGATCATAGCCGATGTTCTTCTTGGAATTGCGCCAGCCGTTCATCAAGGCATCTTTGGTCATATCCTGACCCGATCCGTTGACCCATTTGACCTTTTTCTCGGCCCCGTCCTCAAGCTTGTTGGGTCGGTGGCAGGAGATTTTCGCATAGGCCCCGGTGTTCTTGAACATGGTCTTGAACCCCCAGACCGTATGCGGCTTGGGGCAGAATTTCGGGGCGCAGGTGTCGAATTGTTCGAGCACAAACTTGTCTTTGAGATGGGTGACGCCGTTGTAACCAAACAACCGCCACGTCATCGCAACATTGGTGGCATCGGGCACGCGTTCAAAGAAATCGGCCAAAGTGCCATTGCCACAGCGCACATTGACGAACTCATCAACGTCGATATGCGCAATCCAGTCGGCGTTTTTGATCACCGGTTCCTTGAGTGAATTATCAAGCGCGTGTTGTTGCGGCGAGTTGCCCGACCAATTGTCGTTGTTGCGGTGCTGAACCACGCCCATCTCTTGCAAACGATCAAGGATCTCGGTGGTGCCGTCGCTGCAATCATTGGTGTAAACCAAGATGTTATCGAAACCCATGGCGCGGTGATAGGCGACCCATTCGACGATATAGGGGGCTTCGTTTTTCATGCAGCCAACGATGACATTGCCGCTGGAATTCTTGGGCAATTTGCGCGGTTCAATCGGAGTATATGGGCCGGCGAGCTCTTCTTCGTTGACCCGGCCCATTTTGTTATGGGGGGCAAAGGTTGAGTTTTGCAGTTTCTCAAAATTCTGGATCGCCTCGGGCGTCATGACGCGGCGCGCGGCTGGCGAAAGTTTCGCCTCGATCCCCTTTTCCTGAGGCGGGGTGGGGCTCGGCGTTGTGGTGCCGTTCAGTTCGGCCAGATCGGCGGCTTTGTTGGCCATTTCTTCTTTGGTGGCTTGATTGATGCGCCAGCGGAACGCCATGAGGTATTGCGTGGCGCGAAACCCGCGGGTCGGATCGGCCTCTTGCCAATCGGCTTGTGGCGCATCGGGGGCAAGCAGGTCGGCATTAAGACCGGGATGCAAGGCACAAAGATCGGCTATGTCATCGGCGAAATGATCAGAGAGGGCATGTAGCGAACCCGCAGCAATCGGATCACCGGGCACTTTGATTTCGCCAAGGAATTTTCGCCACAATTGCCGGGGCAAGATGACGTCCTTTTTGGCCAAAAGCCGCAGCGCCGCGTCGTTGAAAAGCCGCGAGCGGGTTTGCCACGCGGCCGAGGGCAGGCCGGGCATGTCTTCGGGGATCACCTTGCCGATGGTTGTCGAGATGTCAAAAGCGGCGCGCAGCTCTTCGGGGGCTGCGTTGGAGAAAAAACGCGGCATGTCAACGGCGCGAAAGCGCACCGATCCGGCCCCAAAAACATCTTCCCAAAAATTCTGAAGCCGTTTGAAATCAAGCCAGTAACACGCGCCTTGGATTTCCCCAAACTGCCCGGCCTGAGGGTCGGGTACGGGGCGGGTGGCAAGGGCGGCGTCCCAAAAACTTGGGCTTTCAAGACAATCAAGTTCTTGTTGAAGGGACCCGGTGCGCCCCTCGATCAGCTGACCGGCATAACGGCGGATCAATAGGCGCGCCGGATCATCAAGATGGGCAACGATGCGAATGTCATCGGACAGCGGTGCTAGAATTGCGCGCAAGCGTTGCAGTTCGGAGGCGGTACACAGGGATGAGCCAAATTGATGCGCCGACAGGATCAGCGTATCGGGGTTGTGGCGTTCAACCTCGGCCTGCAATTGGCGCGTCACGTCATCGCGCAATGAGGCCTGTTTTTCACCAGTGATAAAGCCGCGATTGTAACGCAGGCTATCGACGTTTTCGGGATCGGTGACGGCCAGAAACAAGCGAGTGTGATTGCGTGCGCCGGGGCTTCGGGCATAGAGAACCCCCTTGCCAAGCATCTGTTCACGCTTGGAATCCAAGACGCGTTGCAAGCGATCGCTGCTTGTTCCGTCGGGGCCGATATGAACGAAAATCTTCATCACGCCGCCCCTCGTGAGGCCCCTTTGGCCCCGCTATTCACATTCATTTTTCCCCACCATGGCAGGTCCAACCCGAGATGAGATGACAGCCGTTGGCGCGCATCCTTGGCCGACATCGGCAGTTCCAGATAGCGCGGATCATCGCCAAAGATGTCGCGCAGCATGTCGTAATGCCCCTCAATCCAACGCACGCGATCCGCGTCGCTTTCGCCGTAGCCCATCGGCAGGCCGGGGATGGCCCCGGTTGGTAAACGGTCGGTGCCAAGATTGTTCCAGCGCCGCATACTATCCGAGGTTTCAGACGCCGGGCGCAAAGTGGCAACAAAAAGCACATCGGGCCGGGCAAGGCGCATCGCCTTGATCAAGGCATAGTCGCATTGCGGCCAAAGCGAGGTGTCGCCTTTGAGCACACTGATTTCCGACAAAGCGTCGTAAATATCGAGGTATTTGAAGGGGTCCCCTTCGAAATAGCCGTTGTACAATTGCCGCCCAACAAAGGTGCCGCCAAGCCCCGGTTCGCGGGTGTGAATGCGGCGCACCTTGTGATCGGCCACCCGCCAGCCCGCCTTTTCAAGCGCGAAGGCAAAGGAGGTGGTGCCGGTTTTGGGCAGGCCGAGATTGACACATTTCACCCGCTTCATGAGGCCAATCCCAGTTCTAGCATCAGCTCATATTCGCCGGGCGGGTAGGGGGGCAGTTCGCGCAAATGGCCATAAAGCCCCGCATAGGTTGGATCGGCCATCAACGCGTCGCGTTTTTCGCAATGCAGGCGCACGCACGTGTCATGCAGCGGCCCAATCACCGGATCGGCGCGAAAGGCCTCCATCGCGGCGGTCAGATCGGGCGCATACCGCAAGATCGAGCGATCTTCGAAAGACGGATCATTGCGCTCTTTCCAATAGGTGTCGTCAAAATTGCGGTTCTCGCGGTTGACGTCGCCGCGGTCATTTTTGACCAGATAGCTGTCGAGTGAGCGCAGGGCATAGTGATTGAGCGTCGCAAATTCGCGCGCGCCATGGGCGGGGAATTTGCGGATACGGCGCGGGTTGGCCGCCACGAGGAATTTATGCGGCACCGGACGGCCAGCGCCATCGGTCCAGCTTGGCCTTTTGTTTTTCGGAAGTTTCTCGCGGAAAAACGGACGATGCGCGCCGAAATATTGCAGCGGAAAATCGCTTCGGACCAAGGATTTCACCTCAATCGCGGTCTCGCCACACCACAGATCAGGGTTGTGGCTCTGTAGGAACTGTTCGATCACCGGGCGGTCTTCGAAATCTTCCACATCGCAATTGGCAAAGAACTGAAACGTCACCGAAATACAGTGCGGGTTGCCACAGGCGTCGATCAGCGCCGGGATCGTGTGGTTGCCGACATGAATGTTGAGGAATTCGTCAACATCCGCCACCCAGACCCAATCGGCGTTTTTAACCACATCCTGCTTGGCGGCGTCTTTGAGCGCCTCCATCTGATAATTGCGCCCCTGCGCCGGGTTCGGCAGATGGGTGACCCCTCCCTGTTCCGCCAAAGCATCCAGCAACACATCGGTGCCATCGGTGCAATCGTTTGAATAGAATAGAAAATCCGTCACACCCAAGAGACGGTTAAAAGCGATCCATTCCAAAAGGAACGGCCCCTCATTCTTGACACAAGTGACGGCCGTTATGCGCATGATCCGCCCCCTTTTTGCAGATGCACGCGCGTTATAGCGCATCCTCGCAAATCAGAGGTTACGATCATAGGGCTTGCGCCTAAGTTATATGTCGCGGTCAGGCCATGGGCCTGCGCGTTGATGTTTGGCATGTCTGCTCACCCGCCGTCGTTCCGGGTTTTCCCGGTTTTTATAATGCGAATCATCGCATTCCCCATGCAAGCCGTCAATGCAAAGCCTTCGTTTTCGATGGCTTGTGCGACTTTGGCGCTATTGACCGCGCCCGCCCATGCGGGCATCCGAAGGGGGCGAGGGAGGATTTTCATGGGCATTTCAACATCAATTCCGGCATCCATTGACGAGGTGCAAAACCAGCTGGCCAGCACCGGATATGTCTGTGGCCGCGCTTTGGCGACGGTTGTGTTCTTGTCATTGCGCCTTGGACGCCCCTTGTTTCTTGAGGGCGAGGCCGGGGTTGGCAAAACCGAGATTGCCAAGGCATTGGCCTTGATGTTGAACCGCAAGCTGATCCGGTTGCAATGTTACGAGGGGCTTGATGCCTCTTCGGCGGTTTATGAATGGAACTTTCCGGCGCAAATGATCGCCATCCGCACCGCCGAAGCACAGGGTGGGGCCGATCGCGGGTCTTTGCAGACCGAATTGTTTTCCAAAGACTTTCTGATCGAACGCCCGCTGCTTGAGGCCATGCGCCCGGATGAAAACGGCGCGCCGATCCTATTGATCGACGAATTGGACCGCACAGATGAGCCGTTTGAGGCCTTCCTGCTCGAAGCTTTGTCGGATTTTCAGGTTACAATTCCTGAGATCGGCACGATCAAAGCCCCCGAGCCGCCCATCGTGATTTTGACATCCAACCGGACCCGCGAAGTGCATGATGCACTGAAACGGCGCTGTTTGTATCACTGGGTGGATTACCCGGACTTTGAGCGCGAAGTCGAAATTCTAACCGCGCGCGCCCCCGAAGTGGCCGAAAACCTGTCGCGTGAAATCGTCAGCTTTGTGCAAAAGTTGCGCACCGAAGACCTGTTCAAGAAACCGGGCGTCGCCGAAACGATTGACTGGGCGAAATGCCTCTTGGCCTTGGATGTGGTCAACCTGTCACCAGAAATGATCAGCGACACCTTGGGCGCGATCCTGAAGTATCAGGACGACATCTCGAAAATCCAAGGCTCAGAGGCCAAGCGGATTTTGGACGAAGCAAGTGCGGCGCTAGAACCGGCGTGATGTTGGCCGTGATGCGACATAGGATCGGGGATGGGGGCAGCGCCCCCTATGGTGGGTGATGGCTGAATACATCCCATTGGAATTGCCAGAAAATCCGAGACTTGCGCAGAATATCATCCATTTCGCGCGGGCGTTGCGCCGTGCTGGCTTGCCGATTGGACCGGGGCGGGTGATTGATGCGATCCGCGCCGTGGAAGCCGCCGGGTTTTCGGATCGGATGGATTTTTACTGGACGTTGCATGCCTGTTTTGTAAATCGCCCCGAACATCGGGTCATTTATGCGCAGGTTTTCCGGCTCTATTGGCGCGATCCTCGATACCTCGAACATATGATGTCGATGATGCTCCCTGCGGTGCGCGGTGTGCAGGAAGAAAAGCTTGCGCAATCGGGTGAAAAACGCGCGGCGCAGGCTTTGCTGGGCGATGAGATGCCCGATATTCCCGAGGGTGAGCAGGAAGAGGACGGCACCGAGATCGAGGTCGACGCCTCGATGACGATTAGCACCGAGGAAAAGCTCAAATCGCTCGACTTTGAACAGATGTCGACCGAGGAGGTCGCGCAAGCCAAACGGATGTTGGCGCGGCTGACCTTGCCGGTGAAACCCTTTGCCTCGCGGCGTTCTATCGCGGCCAAGCGCGGTTTGCGCACCGATTACCGCAAGACCATGCGCAACGCCTTGCGTCAGGGCGGCGAGATTCACAGCATTTCTCATGCCAAGCCGCGTTTGCGTTGGCCCAATTTGGTGGTGCTTTGCGATATTTCCGGCTCGATGAGCCAATATAGCCGCATGGTTCTGCATTTCCTGCATGCTGTCGCCAATGAAAAAGGCGCAGGTTGGGCCAAAGTCCACGCCTTTACCTTTGGCACGCGGTTGACGAATATCACCCGCCATCTGGCGACGCGCGATGTCGATGCGGCGCTGAAATCCGCCGGGGCCGAGGCGCAGGATTGGGAAGGTGGCACGCGGATTGGCGACTGCATTCATGAGTTCAACAGAGATTGGTCGCGTCGGGTGATGGGGCAGGGGGCCGTTGTTTTGTTGATCACGGATGGTTTGGACCGTGGTGAGCCAGCGGATTTGGCGCATGAAATGCAACGCCTGCAATTGTCGTCGCGGCGCTTGATCTGGCTTAACCCGTTATTGCGGTGGGATGAATTTGCGCCCAAAGCCTCGGGCATTCGCACCATGTTGCCGCTTGTTGATAGTTTCCGCGCCGGGCATTCGATCCAATCGCTTGAAGACCTGGCAGCGGTGATTTCGAGCCATGATGATGCCGGTGAAAAGGCGCGTTTGATGTCGCTGCTTTAGGGTGGTTGTGCTGCCGAGATGTAATATTCCACGTTTGGAATGTTAATTGTGGACAAATGCGATAATTCGAATGTATAGTGCCGTAGCAGAAGGGGCGTCATGGCACGCCCCTGCGGATCATTCGGAGACATCACTATGACACTAGATTGGAAGATTGGCGGTGTGCTGTTGGGGGCCGTCTTTTTTGTGGCGGTTTTATTGGTCAAACCCATCGGTGTATCGACGCAATTTGTTATCTTTGACGGGATGATCGCCAATGCGATGAGCCCTGATTTCATTTCCCAAACCGACGACGGCTATACCTCGTCCAACGCCTATATGGCGAAATCCGGTGGGAAATATGCCAAGGCCGCGGCCAACCCGCTTAACTACGGCTTTGTGTTTGTCATCGCCATGGCGATTGGCGGCGCGGTCTCGTCTTACCTGCGCGGTGGTGTTGGCGCGGCTGAACGGCGATTGCCCGAAGTCTGGCGCGCCAATTATGGGGACACGCCGATGAAACGCTATCTGGTGGCGTTTTTGGGTGGGTTCATCGCGCTATATGGCGCGCGTTTGGCGGGGGGCTGTACCTCGGGGCATATGATGTCGGGCACCATGCAGACGTCGCTTTCGGCCTATATCTTTATGGCTGGGACTTTTGCCGCCGCCATTCCCACCGCAACTTTGCTCTATAAGAAAGGCTAAGCCATGCAGATACTTCTTGCTCTTGTGATTGGTGGAGCCTTTGGTTTCATGCTCGACCGGATCGGCGCGGCCAATCCAAATGTGATCACCGGCATGCTGACGTTGCGCCGGATGAATCTCGCTAAAACCATCATGTTGGCTATCGGTACCGGCTCGATCTTGATGTTTGGCGGGCAAATGCTTGGGCTGGTGGATGTCGGCCATATGAGCGTCAAATCCGCCTACATTGGTGTGTTAATCGGTGGTGTGATGTTGGGCATCGGCTGGGCCGCGTCGGGGTTTTGTCCGGGCACTGCGGTGACGGCAATTGGCTCTGGCCGCAAGGACGTGTTGTTCTTCATCGCAGGCGGATTGCTCGGGGCGGCGGCCTATATGGTCACCTATCCGGTGTGGAAAGCCAGCGGTCTGCTTGACCCGATCGCCGGTGGCAAAGTGACCTTGGGCGCGATCCCCGGATCCGGTTACGAGGCGATTTTTGCAGTACGCGGCGACATCTTGGGCATCGTCATTGGGGCGATTTTTGTTCTTGTCGCCTTTGTGATGCCTGACGGTTTGGTGAAATCATCTGACGGGGCCAAAGTCCCGGCGGAGTAACGCCTAAAAGAGACTATAAAAAAGGGGCGGCTTAATCAGCCGCCCCTTTTTTGTATTGATACGTTTGTCTTCTGGCCCCTGCTGAGCGGCTACACGCTCTGCTTTGAAGAGCATGCCTTCCCTAAAAGGGGGACGCTCCTTGAGTTCGTGGCAAGGGCCGGACTAAGTGGCTGCAGCTCTTTTGCAAGCACAAGACCACCTTGACACCTGACGTAATTTTGTTGGAGCAAAATTACGTCATCATTTCCTTGGTCGCGCTGAGTGTGACATCGGGGTAGTCGCGTTCAATCCGGTCAATGTCCCATTGCAAACGCGTCAGGTAAACGACGTCGCCGTCATTGTCATAGCTGATGTGCTGTTTGTTGGCGTTGACGAATTTATCAACGGCGTCCTGTTCGCCATGTACCCAACGGGCGCTGGTGAATTGTGAGGCGTCAAAACGCACCGGAAGGCCGTATTCCATCTCAATCCGACTGCCGAGCACTTCGAATTGCAGCGCCCCAACAACCCCGACGATAAAGCCCGAGCCAATCATCGGTTTAAAGACCTTGGCGGCCCCTTCTTCGGCGAATTGCATGAGCGCTTTTTCGAGGTGTTTGGATTTCAGCGGATCACCGGCGCGCACCCCTTGCAACAATTCCGGCGCAAAACTTGGGATGCCCGTGACCTTGATGGCTTCGCCTTCGGTCAAGGTATCGCCGATGCGCAACTGGCCATGGTTAGGGATGCCGATGATGTCACCGGCCCATGCCTCTTCGGCCAATTCACGGTCGGCGGCCAAAAATAGCACCGGATTGGAAATCGCCATCGGTTTCTTGGTGCGCACATGGGTGAGTTTCATGCCGCGTTTGAAATGGCCCGACGCCAGACGCACAAAGGCAACGCGATCGCGGTGCTTTGGGTCCATATTGGCCTGAACCTTGAACACGAAGCCGGCGACTTTCTTTTCCTCGGGGGCAACGCTACGCGGGCTAGCCGATTGAATTTGCGGTTCGGGGCCGTAGGTGCCGATGCCATCCATCAGCTCTTTGACGCCAAAGCTGTTGATGGCAGAGCCGAACCAAATCGGGGTCATATGCCCTTCAAGAACCGATTGCGGATCGAGCTTTGGCAAAAGCTCTTTGGCCATTTCCACCTCTTCGCGCAGCTGTTCGAGCAAGGCTTCGGGAATGTGTTTTTCCAGCTCTGGGTCATCTAAGCCGTTGATCTGAATGGTTTCGGCAACCACGTTTCGATCGGCGCGATCCATGAGCTCAAGCCGGTCATTGAGCATGTCATAGCAGCCCAAGAAATCGCGACCCATACCGATGGGCCAGCTTGCCGGGGTCACATCAATCGCCAGGTTTTCCTGAATTTCATCAATAATATCAAACGTGTCCCGCGCCTCGCGGTCCATTTTATTACAGAAGGTCAGGATCGGAAGGTCGCGCAAACGGCAAACCTCAAACAACTTTCGCGTCTGGCTTTCAACGCCTTTGGCACCATCGATTACCATCACCGCCGCATCCACCGCCGTCAGGGTGCGATAGGTGTCTTCGGAAAAGTCCGAGTGGCCGGGCGTATCAACAAGATTGAAGCGGAAGTGCGACTCGCCGCTGGTGTAATCGAAGGACATCGCCGATGCCGAGACCGAGATGCCGCGGTCTTTTTCCATCTGCATAAAGTCAGACCGGGTGCGTCGCGCTTCGCCTTTGGCGCGCACCTGACCCGCCATCTGAATAGCACCACCATAAAGGAGGAACTTTTCTGTCAGCGTGGTTTTCCCGGCATCCGGGTGCGAGATGATCGCAAATGTGCGACGGCGCGCAATCTCGGGCGGGAGTTCGGGGCGGTTTGAGGCGGTATCTAACATGGGCGTGCGATAGCGCGATTTGAGCGCGGGGGCAATGCATGCGTGGTGCTCGGGCGCGTGATGTAAAAGATGTATGCGAATTGCGTGAATCGCCCTAAGGTGGATTGTGCAACTTTCTTTTCAGCCTTTGATTGGAGATTTCCATGCCAAGACGTGTCTATGCCGGGTATCTAACCAGTTTTTCGATTTTACTCGCTTCATCAGCCGTGGCCCAAGAGGGGCGGCCGGATTTTCAGCCGATCCCAGAGAGATTTGGCTATTTTCAAGAAAATGAACGCCTGTGGGACAGTATCGTCGCGGGTGAGATGGGGGTGTCACGCGCCCATGCGTGGCGCTTGTTTGCCGGGATGAACCAGCCGCTTGAGCCGGGAACCCCGAATTCTTGGCCGATCTGGTTTAGCTGGCCCACGTCTGCGCAGGCGTTTGCCGTCGGAGGCGCGCACAGCGAGGCGGTTTCCTCGATCCGGGTGTCCCCGCAAATCAAAGAGATTCACAAAGCCAGAGCAGCCGGTGCAGAGATTCCCGTCAACACCAAGGGCCCGAGCTATCCTGTGCCGGATGCGGTCAAATCTATGTACCCGACGGCGATCAAAACCGATGGCTCGGTCAAGGATGGCGCGTTTTTTGTCAACAACGGCGACATCATGATCGCGGTTGAATCGCTATCACCCGAAGGGTTCGGGCAAATTCGCGATCAGGGGTTGTATCAGGCTTCGGTTTTGGAAGACCTTTGGAAGGATGGTGAAAGCATTGATTTGACCGATCGCTATGTGTCGACCAAACACATGTATTGGCCGGTCAAAAAGGACGGGCTGACCGCCTTGCCATGGTGGGACAACAATTATTCACCGATGTACAATGACTATGTCGGCTATGAAAACTGGGGCACGGTTGTTGCCATTGACCCCGGTGGTGATGCGGTTGGGGATTGGGTCACGGTTGACTATCTGCACAGCGTTCAAAACCATGATGGCAGCGCGATGGAAACGCGCCGCGCAACGGCGCAAGCGGTTGGGTTGGATCGGTTTTATCATCATCAGGTGACGGATGCGGATTGGGGTATCTTTACCGATGCGGACAAGGCGATCCTGTCGCAAGCGAGTTATTGGCTTTATAATGAGCCGTTTGAACCAGGAGATTACCTTGTCGAGGTTGCCATGCATATTGTCACCAAAGAGGTGCCGACATGGACCTTGCAAAGCTTTTGGTGGTCGGGGCGTGCAGATGAGGGCCCCTATTCTTGGGATCGCCCGGAAATGGAGGCCGAGGGGCCGTGGGATCAATATCTTTTGACCGAGGCAAATGCCTTTGATCCGGGGCCGGAAGGCGAACTGCCGATCGCGGTTAATCCCTATATCGAAGGGGTCATTCACCCCATTCGCACCAATTGCCGCAACTGCCATGTGCGGGCCGGATATACGCCCAAAGATGCGCCAAACAAGACCGGGTATTCATCCCCCAACTGCCCCGATCTATTGGCGCCATTGATGCCGGATGATGCCTGTTTCAAGGGCGTGACCCTTTCTGATTTTGCGTGGATTATTCCAGATCGCGCACAATAAGGGCACCGGTTTGTTCAAGTCTATCAGGAGTATAGCAGTCGGACTTCTTGCTCCGACTGCCGTTTTTCTGGCTTTAGTTGTTGTAAAGCCCGTTGATTTCCTTGGCGCGACCGTCGGCGATCAAACGATCTAAGCTGGATTGAATGCTGGCGATGGTTGCATCATCCACATCAAGATTGCAGGCCAATCCGGTCATTGTCGATTGCACCACATAGACCTCTTCAAGATCGGGGTCGTTTTCCTGCTGAAGGCGGTTGCGGAACGTCACCCAAAGATCAACCCGACCGGCCTTGAGTTTCTTGGGGTTCAGCTCTTCTTTGGGGGCGGACACGATATTCATACCCTCAGCCTTGAGAATGTCCTCGGTCACGTCGCCATTATAGGTGCCGATGGACAAGGCACGCGCATCGTCAAGCGAGGTGATCACATGGCTATCGGATTTGCGGCCCACAAGGATAATATGGTTTTCATCAAGGGGCGTGACCCATTTGAATTTGGGTTTGCGTTCGTCGGTGACAGAGGTCGAAAACACACAGGTATTGGCGGTGTTCTGCGCGGTTGAAAAGGCGCGGGCCCAGGGTTGAACCTCCATCGCATAGGCGACATTAGCGGCCTCCAAGGCTTCGCGCACAAGATCGGTTGCCGACCCAACAATCTCCCCGTTTTCGGTATAGTTGTAGGGCGGATATTCTTCGGTCAACAGGGTCAAAGGCGCATTGGCTAGCGCGGTTGTGGCAACGCCGAAAAACCCAGCGGCGCAGAGTAGGGATTTGAAAGAGATCATGTGTCAGGTCCGATTATCAAACTTTGGATAACCGAGGCTAACAAATAGGTCCTAATCGGACTTTAACCGGCGAGTTTTCATAAAAATAGCGTGGGTCGGGAGTTACCCCGTCGAAGATTTCCGCAGTAGATCGGCGACATCGGGGCGGGTCAGGAGGGTTTCTTGGACCTCCAATTCGCCAAAGCCAGAGCGGCGGTGACCGGGGATCAGCTCACCCAATTTGTCGCTCATATCATCGGGTAGGGCGGCACCGGTTCGGGTGTCGACCAACATGCTTTCGGCGGCGATGCCTTCGGCATAGATGATTTGATGGCTGTCAAACAGCATCTGGTAATAGTCGATAAAACCGCCAGTGACCGGCATGACCGTGATGTCATTCACCAAGTGACGGGCACGCACCAGAATTTCGGAGCGACCGGCCCCAATTTCATCGCTGCGTTGATAGATAAAAAGCCGGTGATCCGGACAGACCAAGAGATCACGGGTGTTGTTGAGCGTGCCTTCGCGGATCAGAATCGGGGTAAAGGCCCCAACGGCGCGGGCGGTGTGATGACCCAGCCAACGGATTTCTTGCGGACCATCATCGCGGGTTAAAACCCGGTCGCCAACGGCAAGGTCCTCGACCGGGCGTTGCGCGCCATTGGCCATGGTGATCATCGTACCGGCGGTAAAGGACACACAGGCAACCTGTGCAAAGCGTTGAAGGGCGTTGTCGGAATTGACGCCGACCAGAACATATTCGGCATTTGGGGTCATTTCCCCCAAGGGTAGCGTATAGATTTGGGCGACATTGCCGTCCTCATCGACTTCCACCAGAACAAGGCATTCAACGGTCTCGCCGCTTGGCGACATGAAGGTGACACAGCAATCGAGATGTAGATCAGCACCGGGTAGGCCCATGTCGGTGTCAGACGCGATTTGAAACGGTGGGTTGCCGCCGGTCTGCACCCGCATCCGCACGGTCGCGGCCAAGGGCGACAGGCGATAGACATCATCCGGCACCAGCTCATCCGCAAAGGAGAGGGAATCCCCCAGATTGGCCCCGTTGATCACGCGGATCATCTCGGCACGGTACACATGCAGGGTTTGAGCGGAGCGGTTGGTCTGGTTCGTACTCATGACACCTCGTGACAGGAAGCCCGGCTAGATAAACAAGAAACGAATCCCGGGCGGCTGTTGCATCTTGCATTGTATGATACCTGATTGTGGCATCAAATAGCCGTTGATCCGACCTTTTGTCGGCTGACACGAAACAACGGCCCGGAGGTGGGCCATACGAACAGGAGAGATCATGGATCTGGGGATTGCAGGAAAACGCGCATTGGTTTGCGCATCAAGCAAAGGTTTGGGCCGAGGATGCGCCGAAGCTTTGGCGCAGGCCGGTGTGGAGCTGGTGATGAATGCCCGCGGGGCCGAAGCGCTTGAGGCGACGGCGCAAGAGATCCGCGACACCTATGGCGTCAAGGTGACCACGGTTGCGGCCGATATCGTATCGGAAGAAGGGCGTGCCAAGGTTTTGGAAGTCGCGGGTGACGTGGATATTCTTGTCACCAACGCCGGTGGTCCGCCTCCGGGTTTGTGGTCCGATTGGGGGCGCGATGAGTTCCTTGCCGCCTTGGATGCCAATATGTTGACGCCGATTGCTTTGATGACGGAACTGATGCCAAAAATGGCCGCCAAGGGCTGGGGCCGGGTGGTCAATATCACCTCGCAATCGGTCAAAGCGCCGATCCCGCAATTGGGCTTGTCGAATGCCGCGCGCACCGGGTTGACCGGTTACGTGGCTGGCACCGCGCGTCAGGTTGCGCCAGAGGGTGTTATTGTCAACAACCTGCTGCCGGGTATTCACGCCACTGATCGCGCGATTTCGCTTGATACCGGCGTTGCCGATGCACAGGGCATTTCGATCGAAGAAGCCGCCGATCAACGCGCGGCCACCATTCCGGCGCGCCGCTATGGCACGCGTCAGGAATTTGGCGCGATGTGCGCGTTCCTGTGTTCGCAACACGCGGGCTTTATCGTGGGGCAGAACATCCTGCTCGACGGTGGCGCGACCAACGCAACACTCTAACCGAGAGCCCCAAAATCCATGCATGGATTTTGCAAATTCCGTGCACGGAATTTTGGGGCACCCAGATGACATTTAAGAGGTAGACATGGCACGAGGACCAGACGGGCAGGGCGGCGGCGCGGGGTTCTCGCTTGCCGATCAATTGTTTAATGAACAAAGCATCGGTGATTTGGCTGCGGAGTATCGCCAGTTACCGGGCTTTGATGACGATGATTTTGCCAACGAAGTCTTGGCGGGGTTTGGCGATCTTGGCCTTTTGGAACGGCTGGATTGGATTGCGACCTGTGTCGAAGATCGCCTGCCCACGGATTTCCCGGCCATGGTCGAGGCATTGCGCGCCGCAATGCCGCCAGAGCTTGACCCCAGCAAATCTGACGATGATTTTGGCCGTTTTATACACGCGGTGCCGGGCATTTTGGCGGTGCGGCACGGGGTGGAGGATCATCGCGACCTTGCGCTTGATCTCATCTATGACGCGACCAAGCGGTTTTCGATGGAGTTTTACATTCGCCCTTTCCTGAACCGTTGGCCCGACGAGACTTTGGCGCGGTTGGATGCATGGTGTGGCGATGACAACTACCATGTTCGCCGCCTTGTGTCCGAAGGAACACGGCCTCGTCTGCCGTGGGCGCGCAATATCGACATCGCCCCGGATGTGCCGTTGCGGTTTCTGGAGCGTTTGCACAGCGATCCAACCCGCTATGTCACCCGCTCTGTCGCCAACCATATGAACGACCTGTCAAAAGTGATGCCAGAGGAGGTTGTGACGCGTCTGTCGTCTTGGCAGAACACACAAGAGCAAACGCCCAAGGAGCTATCTTGGATGACCAAACACGCGCTGCGCACGGCGGTCAAACGCGGCGAGCGTGGGGCGCTGGATTTGCTGGGCTACCGGGCCGGGGATGTGTCGGCGACCCTCGCGATCAAAACCCCAAAGGTTACAATCGGACAGCCGTTGGAATTTGATGTGACGCTGACAAGCCCAGAGGCCTTGCCGGTGATGGTGGACTATCGTTTGCGCTTTGCCCGCCCTTCGGGAGAGGCGGAGAAAGTCTTTAAGCTCAAGACGGCAAAGCTGGTCAAAGGCACGCCGCTCACGCTGACAAAAACCCATAAACTCAAGGGCAATGCCAGCACCTTTACCCTGCATCCCGGCGCACATGGGATCACGGTTCAGGTCAACGGCCAAGACGTTGCCAGCGGTGATTTTGAGCTATTGGCGCAAGATTAGCGCCGCTTATGTGCGCCTGTCGACCTTAGAGCGCCCAACCTTGAACTTGAAACACGAATACCCTGCCATGCCTTCGGCACTCTCGGGACATTCGTGTCTCATGATGATTCAGGTTAACGGTCGGACGCTTTAGCCCAACGCTTTTCCAATTTTTGAATGGCTTTGATCCGATCACCGGGTTTGGGGTGGGACATGAACCACGCCGGAACCGGTTGCGACGTCTCGGCGCTCCAATGCTCGAGCTTTTCAAAAAGCGAGGTCAGAGGCGCGGTGCCAATCCCAGCTTTGGTGAGCAAGGCCGCCGCGTATTCATCGGCTTCAAACTCATCGGCACGGGACAATCCGGCGCGGTGCAAGCTCATAATCCGATCCGCGACCCAGCCACCAAAACCAAAGGTATAGCGGTTCAAGACCATCGCCAAAACGCTGCGCATGGCGTTTTGACCAAAAAAGTCATTCATCCGGGTTTTCGCATGACCAAGGGCCACATGGCCAAGTTCATGGGCGATCACCGATGTCAGTTCCTCGGCGCTGACCTCGCCTTTGACATGGCGATCAAGAAACCCACGGGTGATGAAAATGCGCCCGTCATGAGTGGCCAAGCCGTTGATTTGCGGCACTTCGTAAACGTGCACCTTGATCCGCGCCACCTCGAGCGCGGCCGCCAGTTGGTCAAGCAGCGGGACGAGAGAGGGCGCGGCCAAAGCCGTTGATTTGGCATCTAGCTCGCGCGCACTGCGCCAAGCGGAAAACCGGAACATGACGTATCCGTAGACCATCGCCAAAAGGAGGGGGGTAAGCTTTAGCATAGGGGGAATATGGGGCTATGGTCCGGTTAGGGCAATGCGTTGCGGCGCATCAACCGGGACAAACGTGTCAAAACTTCCAACGCATCCCAAAATTGGTCGAGCTGGCATCGTGATACTCAGTCGTTTTCTCGTCAAAACTGTAAGAGGTGTAGCCGAGATAGGCTTCAAGATTGGCTTTGTCGATCTTTTGGACCGCCTGAACACCCCAGGACGTTGTGCGTGAGCCATCGCTGACAAAGCCCTTGCCGGAGTAGTAATCGGCGGACAAGGCGGTTTGACCGGCACCCCATAGATCACCCTTCCAGCCGGCTTTGACATAGCTATAGGTTCCGCCATCTGGGGCACCCCCGGCGGCAATCCGTCCGGTCAACCCGGTGTCGATGTGATGGAGCGCAAAGGACAGGGCGTATTGTTCGCTTGTGTCACCGTCATCGGTTTTCCAAAGGTAGCCTGCGCCCGCCGCCATTTTGACGCCGCCGCTTTCTCCGTTCCACGACAGGCCAATGTCATAGTAATCGGCATCGTCCGTATCACTCAGAAGGTTGCGCCCCCAGGCGACGCCAAAAGTCAGCCCGTTGAAATCCGGCGTGTCATAGCGAATGCGGGTGCGGCGCGGGCCGTCATAGTCGTTGAAGATGCTGGAAATTTTGACGTCGCTAAGCTCGTCACTCTCTGCATCCCTAAGAAAGTAACCACCGGTGTAATCCGGGCGAAAGGTGCCTTGTGCCAGACCGGTGCCACTAAAATCCGCGCCTGAATTCCCGTCCGAGGCCATGCCGCCCTGACCAAGGGACAGCTTGCCGAAGCTGCCCGAATAAGAGACATCGACATGGCGGATTTTTGTTTCATCCCACTCCCAGACCGGATTGCTATTTTGGCTATGGGCCGAGGAGGCGGGCAACCCTAGGGCCGCCTCAAACCGGAAGGTCAAAAGGCCCGAAGAGGTTGGGTTTTCAAGGAAAACCCCGATGCGGGAATTTGACGCCGAACTGTCACTCAGAGAAGCGTGAGTCTTTTTGCCGTCATCAAAAGTGATGTAGGCGGGGTTGAGTTGCCCGTAAAAGGTCGCGGTGCCACCAGACCCATTGGCATAGGTGAGTGGGTCCGCCAAACCGGGTGTTGCTAGGATCATGCTGGTGCCGCAGAGCAGGTGCCGGATCATGAAAACCTCCTGAGGTTGGGTCTTGCTGTATCACAGATCTGTCTTCACTACCAAAGCTTGTTAGAACATGTGTCTGGTCGTTTTGGGGGCGGTCTGACTCATTGTGTTTGTTGGAAAAAGGGGACTCGCAAAACCGCTTCAGGATGCCACGTATCCGGAATGAAAAAGGCCCCAACCGCAAGGTTGAGGCCCGTTTTAGCGTTTCAAAGGGGCCTGCACGCGGGCAATTGACCCTTATGCGAAATACCCAGCAAAGGCGTCACGGCTGATCTGAGACAGCTCGGACAACGGGGCTTCGGAGCCGCCGAATTTGACCGTGTCGCCGGTGAATTTACCAACAGAGGAGATGGGAACCCCGGCCTGACCAGCGGCCATCATCAGGGCTTCGGCCTGATCAAAGTTGCAGGCGACCAAATAGCGGCCCTGATCTTCGCCAAACAGTTGCGCTGTGTCGTCGGTGTCGAGCTGAACGCCAACGCCCGAGGCTTCGGCCATTTCAAAGGCCGCCAGTGCCAGACCGCCATCCGAGAGGTCAGAGCAGCATTTGATCAGCGCGCGTTGGTCGCGGATGAAATCGCCGTTGCGCCGTTCCGCCGCCAGATCAACGGCGGGTGCGTCGCCGTCTTCGCGGTTGAACACCTCGGCGAGAAGGGCGGATTGGCCCAGATGCCCTTCGGTTTCGCCAATCAACAGGGCGACATGACCGTCGCGGGCATAGTCAAGGATCGGCTCTTCGTCGGCGGCAATCAGGCCAACGGCGCCGATGGTTGGTGTCGGCAAAATGCCCTGACCGTCGGTTTCGTTATAAAGCGAGACGTTGCCCGAAACGATCGGCATATCAAGCGCGATGCAGGCCTGACCGATGCCGTCCAACGCGCCAACAAACTGGCCCATGATCTCGGGCTTTTCGGGATTGCCGAAATTCAGGTTGTCGGTGGTGGCCAAGGGTTTTGCCCCGGTAGCGCAGAGGTTGCGGAAGGCTTCTGCAACGGCTTGCTTGCCGCCCTCAACCGGATTTGCCTTGACATAACGGGGGGTTACGTCACTGGTAAAGGCCAGTTGTTTGTCGGTACCATGCACGCGGATCACGCCCGCGCCATAACCCGGAACGCGGACCGTGTCGGCCATCACTTGGCTGTCGTATTGCTGGTAAACCCATTCGCGGCTAGAATAGTTGGTCGATCCGATCAGCGCCTTGAGCGCGTCGATGCCATCAACCTGTGGCACGTCTTCGAGCGGGTCCGCCGCAGGCGTGGCGACCCACGGGCGGTCATATTCGGGCGCGGTCGAGCTGAGTTTCGACAGCTCCATATCGGCTTTGACTTCGCCGTTGTGCACGATGAGGAAGCGGTCTTCGGCCAGTGTTTCACCGACGACGGCAAAATCGAGATCCCATTTGACGAAAACGGCGCGGGCTTCGGCCTCTTTCGCCGGGTCGAGAACCATCAGCATCCGTTCTTGGGATTCCGATAGCATCATTTCATAGGCAGTCATGTTCTCTTCGCGCTGGGGCACGTTTTCGAGATCAAGACGCACGCCAAGTTTGCCCTTGTCGCCCATTTCAACGGCGGAACACGTGAGGCCAGCGGCCCCCATATCCTGGATCGAAATAACCGCGCCGGTCTGCATCAGCTCAAGCGTGGCTTCCATCAGACGTTTTTCGGTGAACGGGTCTCCGACCTGAACGGTGGGGCGTTTTTCTTCAATAGAATCATCGAATTCCGCCGATGCCATGGTGGCACCGCCAACACCGTCACGGCCGGTTTTCGCCCCGAGGTAAACAACCGGGCGACCCACACCAGAGGCGGCGGAGTAGAAGATTTTGTCGGCATCCGCGAGGCCCGCCGCAAAGGCATTCACAAGGCAGTTGCCATTATAGGCGGGGTGAAAGCGCACTTCGCCGCCAACGGTCGGGACACCAAAGGCGTTGCCGTAGCCGCCAACACCTTCGACCACACCATGCACAAGCTGGCGGGTTTTGGGGTGATCTTTTTCACCAAAAGAGAGCGCGTTCATCGCCGCGATCGGGCGGGCACCCATTGTAAAGACGTCACGCAGAATGCCGCCAACACCAGTGGCCGCACCTTGGTAGGGTTCGATGTAAGATGGGTGGTTGTGGCTTTCCATTTTGAAAACAACAGCTTGACCGTCGCCAATGTCAACCACACCGGCGTTTTCACCGGGGCCACAGATAACCTGAGGGCCATCAACGGGCAGCTTTTTCAGGTGCAGTTTTGAGGATTTGTAAGAGCAATGTTCGTTCCACATCGCGCTGAAAATACCAAGTTCGGTGAAGGTGGGTTCGCGGCCCATGATCTCTAGAATGCGGTCATATTCTTCGGCGTTGATCCCGTGGGATTCAATCAGCTCTGTGGTGATGGCCGGTTCGGTCATGGGGGTCCCCTAATATCGTAGTGGCAGGTGTTGCGCGCTCTTTACGACAAGCATCACGAAAGGGGAAGGGGGAAGCGCAGAGGGGGCGGCAGGAGGGGCAAGCCCCTCTTGGCCTTTGGCCAATTCACCCCGGGATATTTTGGGAAAGAAGAAGACAGGCGGACGGGGGTTAAAGGGGCGCGCGGTGACGGTAATGCGGCGGTCGGGGTTTGGGCAACGGGGCTATTTGGACAAAACTGCGCGAGCTTGGGGGAGATTGGGTAGGGGTGTTTGGGGCGAGGGCGGACGTTGCGCGTGGCAATCAGTACGATACTGGCCGAGTTTGGGGGAGATTGATCAAGGGGCGAGGGCGTGGCACCCGAGCCGGGTGGTTTTTGGTTAAAAGCGGTTAGGATAGGTTAAAAGCGGTATGCTGGGGAGTGCGGGCACGTGTTTTGGCCCGCGTGCCTTGGAAAGGCCTTCGCGCTGCTGATGCCTTGTCTTGGTCGGAAACACAGGGGAGTTGCGGACGGCCGCGCGCCCGACTGCGCCATGACCCTAGCGCAGAATGGTATCGGGGCGGGCGGTGTTGCGTTGGTCCAGTGTGAGAACGGTGGGCGTGACAATCGGGGTTTTGTCATCGTTGAAAAAGGGGGTGACCTTGGCATTCCCAGCCAGCGCGGTTTTCGCGGCACGCCAGAACATTGAATAGACCGCACCGGGGACGCCGCGCTGGCGCACCTTGCTCGAGGCGGCGGCGGTGTTGGCGTGACAGCTTACGCGGCCATAGTGATCATGGCCTATGGGCAGCACAGCACCGACAAAGGGCATCGTTGGCGTGGGAAGCGTGTTGGCGATCGGGGTGTTGCAGCAGGTGGTGTACCAGCGCAGCAATCCCTTGGGACTTAGGCGCATTACGCCGAGGTGTTCTTGGCCCTTGTCAAAAACAAACTGGTCAGGTGTGGTTTGAAAGATCTGGGTGCCACCGTTTTTGAGAAACCCGTCTTCGACGCCAAGGTGGCGCGGTTCGCACTGACAATCGACGCAGTAGCACATGACATGACGCCCGGCGGCCCCTTGTTTAATATGCCATGCAACTTTGCCGCAACGACAGTTTAGCGAACATTTATCGGCCATGTCGTACCCTTTACTTTGGTTTCACTCAGTCCTTAGGCCCATCGGGACGCGACAAGACATACCACGCCGCCCCCGACAAACAGATGGCTTGGATGATCAACACATGTACCGGCAAACGCAAGGCGAGGCTGAGCAAAAATGCCGCGAGCATCATGCCTCCTGCCAGTTTCTTGTGTTTGCGGGCGATGGCACCGTGATCTTCCCATGCCAGAATGGGTTCGCCAAAGGTTGGGTGGGTTTCGAGCCAGAGGCGTAGGCGCGGCGAACCTTTGCCAAAGCAAAAGGCCGCAAGCAGGACAAAAGGTGTGGTTGGCAAGATTGGCAGGACAATACCAATCACCCCAAGCGCGAGGCTTAGACCGCCAAATAAAACCCAAAACGGGCGGGCCAATTTATGATGTGGTTTGTCGGACAAGAGATGCGCCTGTGGTTGTTGAATGGCAACATGGCGCATCATGAGGCGAATGCAAGGGGGGCGGGATGCAAGGGCGCGACAGTTGGGTCTTTAAAGAAAAAAGGCCGAGCTCAAAGCTCGGCCGAAGTCCAACAGGGAGGTGATGGTGCTGCTATTGCTAGCGCGTCACCATCATGTGCTGAATATGGCATCGCTTTAGGAACGATCAAGAATAAAGATGTCGCACCTGCAGCATTGCCGCTATGCGTTGTGCGCATACCACACTGTGCTTTTCTCGCATCGGTTGTATTTGAACTAAGTCTGATCGCTTAGTGCGCGTAGGGATCGGCGGTGTTCGGTGATTTCCTCTTGGACAAAATCGCGGAATGCAGAAACGCGCTTAGATTGACGCAATTCCTCGGGATATGCCAGAAAAACAGGCACTTCTACGGATTCGACTTCGGGGAGAACCCGCACGACCTGGGGGTTTCCGTCGATAATATAGTTGGGCAAGACACCAATGCCGAGATTGGATTGCACCGCCTGCAAGACGCCAAAGTAGTTGTTGACGGTCAGGGTGGTCTTAACGATCGACAAGAGTTGTTGATTGAGCTGCAAACCGGCGCTGACCTGCGCCGATTGGGTGTTTTGGCAGATCAAACGGTGATCTTGCATGTCCTCGACGCTTTCGGGGGTGCCGTTTTTTTCGAGGTATTCGGGGGAGGCATAGAGGCGCATCCGAATGGCCATCAGCCGTTTGCGGATCAGATCGGCCTGACTTGGTTCTTTCATACGGATGGCGACATCGGCCTCGCGCATGGGGAGGTCGAGCACGTTTTCGGCCAGCATCAGGTCAATTTTGAGATCGGGGTATTTTTCGTAGAACTTGGCAAGGCGCGGGGCGAGCCACATGGCGCCAAAGCCATGGGTGGTGGTGACGCGCAATTCGCCAAACACTTCTTCTTCGCTGTCGTGTATGCGGGCGGTGGCGGCCTCGATGCGTTTGACCATCGCCGAGGTGGCGTCAAACAACAGCTCACCTTGTTCGGTGAGGATCAACCCGCGCGCATGGCGGTGAAACAGTGTGGTTTTGAGCGAATCCTCGAGCGCCCGGATTTGCCGGGACACAGCCGATTGCGACAAATGCAAGGAATCACCCGCATGGGTGAGACTGCCTGCATCAGCGACCGCATGAAATATTCGTAGCTTGTCCCAGTCCATAATCGCAACTTTCGCCTCTGTTAGCGCCGTCTTTACGACATAACCTCATAGATTAAAGGGAACATAACGTAACGGGTGAAAATAACAAAAAATTCCCTATACAGGTCAGCAATTGTGACCTAATATTGCCCGAAGATAAAGTACACTTCGGCGAGGGGAGGCGCGCGATGAGCACTCAAAAAGTTTCACTGAACGACCGTTTTGATCTAAGCAAAGATCAAGTTTTGCTTAATGGCACACAGGCTCTGGTGCGTTTGATGCTCACCCAAGCCGCCCGTGACAAGGCCGCGGGTCTTGATACCGCTGGCTATGTCACCGGGTATCGCGGATCGCCGCTTGGTGCGGTTGATCTTCAGATGACCAAGGCGGAAAAATTCCTAAGCGCCGCGCAGGTTAAGTTTCAAGAAGGTCTTAACGAAGACCTGGCCGCCACCGCATTATGGGGCGCGCAGCAGGCGGAATTGCGCGGCGAGGGCAAACATGACGGTGTGTTTGGCCTTTGGTACGGCAAGGGGCCGGGGGTTGATCGCTCGGGCGATGTGATGCGTCATGCCAATATGGCGGGCACCTCGCAATATGGCGGTGTGTTGATGGCCATGGGTGACGACCACACTGGCGAAAGTTCGACCGTGCTGCACCAATCGGAATGGGCGCTTGTTGATGCCTATATGCCGGTGGTGTCGCCGGCAGGTGTGCAGGAAATCATCGATTATGGCATTTATGGTCTGGCACTATCGCGCTATGCGGGAGTCTGGGTTGGGTTGAAAACCATGAAGGACACGGTTGAAGCCACAGCCGTTGTTGATGGGCGTCCAGAGCGGATGCAGGTTGTTTTGCCGAGTGATTTCGAAATGCCCGAGGGCGGGTTGAACATCCGACTTGGTGACACGCCCCATGCGCAAGAAACGCGCATGATTGATTACAAACGGTTCGCCGCCGAGGCGTTTAGCCATGCCAACAAAATGGACAAACGCATGTGGGGCAAGCCGGGTGCCAAGATCGGTTTTGTTTCGGCGGGCAAGAACTGGCTCGATCTGCAACACGCGATGTCGTTGCTTGGTGTTGATGAGGGTGAGGCCGAACGGCTTGGCATCACCACCTATAAGGTCGGGCAAACATTCCCCTTGGATATGAAGGGCTTTAATGAGTGGGCCGATGGCCTTGATCTCATTGTTGTTATTGAAGAAAAACGTAAACTGATCGAGGTGCAGATCAAAGAGGCGATCTTTGACAACCGCAAGGGGCGGCGGGTTTACGGATGGTACAAGGGGGGCACCGGCAACCTTGGCCGCGAAGAATTGTTCCCAACCCGCGGGGCGCTTGACCCGATTTGGATCGCACAAAAGCTTGGTCAGATTCTGATCGAAGAGGGGCGCGGCACCGACGCGATCCAAGGTGGGTTGACGCAGTTGGCGGAAATCACCCGCGCCGATAATGCCGAAGAAATCGCTACACGGACGCCGTGGTTCTGTTCGGGTTGCCCTCACAACAGCTCGACCAAAGTGCCCGAAGGGTCGCGCGCCTATGCCGGGATCGGCTGTCATTATATGGTGCAATGGATGGACCGCGAGACCTCGGGCTTTACCCATATGGGGGCCGAGGGCGCAAATTGGGTCGGCGAAGCACCGTTTTCCAATACCGAACATGTGTTCCAAAACCTTGGCGATGGCACCTATAACCATTCTGGCGTTTTGGCTATCCGCTCTGCTTTGGCAGCGGGCACCACAATGACGTATAAAATCCTTTATAATGACGCGGTGGCCATGACCGGCGGCCAGCCTAACGAAGGTGGGCTAAGTGCGCCGCGCATTGCCGCCGAAGTGATGGCTATGGGGGTGCGCACTCTCGCTGTGGTTTACGACGAAAAAGAGGACGTTGATCAAAGCCTTTTCCCAAAGGGGTTGGAGTTCTTTGAACGGGCAGAATTGCCGAATGTTCAGGCGCGCATGGCCAAGACCACAGGCGTGTCGGTGATCCTATATATCCAGACCTGCGCGGCCGAAAAACGCCGCCGTCGCAAGCGCGGGTTGTTCCCCGATCCGGACAAGCGGGTGTTTATCAACACCGATGTCTGCGAGGGCTGTGGCGATTGCGGGGTGCAATCCAACTGTGTGTCCATCGTGCCAGCCGAGACCGAATTGGGTCGCAAGCGAGCGATTGATCAATCGTCCTGCAACAAGGATTTCTCATGCGTGAACGGCTTCTGCCCGTCCTTTGTGACGGTTGAGGGCGGCACGGTGAAAAAGGCCGCGACCCGTGAATTGGAACTTCCTGATCTAAGCGAGCCGCAATTGCCCACGATCAACGGCACCCATAACGTGGTGATCACCGGGGTTGGCGGCACCGGAGTTGTGACCATCGGCGCGGTTCTGGCACAGGCGGCGCAGGTCGATGGCAAAGGCGCGGCGATGATGGAAATGGCCGGGTTGGCGCAAAAGGGCGGGGCGGTGCATATCCATCTGCGTCTGGCCAATAAACCGTCTGATATCAGTGCGGTACGTGTTGCCACCGGCGAATGTGATGCGCTGATTGGCGGCGATTTGGTGGTCTCGGCGGGGGCGAAAACCCTTGGTCTGACAAGCACGGGCCGGACCGGCGCGGTGGTCAACAGCCACGAGATTGTCACCGGGGCCTTTACGCAGGAACCGAATTTCGCATTGCCATCCGACCGCCTGCAATTGGCGTTACAAGCGCGGATGCAGGACAAGGTGGCCTTGTTTGATGCCTCGGACCTGGCCAAGGCGACGTTGGGCGACAGCATCTTTTCCAACATGATGATCCTTGGTGCGGCGTGGCAAAACGGGTTGGTCCCGCTAAGCCATGAGGCGATCACCACGGCGATTGATCTGAATGGCGCAGCGGTTGAGAAAAACCTACGCGCCTTTGAGATTGGGCGTTGGGCGGCGGAATTCCCAAGCGAAGCAGCGGATTTTGTCACGCCAAACGTGGTTGATATGCCCAAGAGCCTTGAGGACAAGATCGCCTATCGGCGTGATCATCTTGTGGCTTATCAGGGCAAGGGACTGGCCAAGCGTTACGACAAGTTGCTGGCGCAGATTGGTGATGATGCTTTGAAAGAAGCGGTGGCCAAGGGCTATCACAAGCTCTTGACCTATAAGGATGAATACGAGGTGGCACGTCTTCATTTGGACAGCCATGCCAAAGCATCCGAGGCCTTTGATGGTGATCTGAAAATGACCTTCCATCTTGCACCGCCCTTGTTGTCAAAGATGGGTCCAAACGGTCGCCCGGCCAAAAAGGAATACGGCGAGGGGATGCTGCGTTGGTTCAAGTTGCTGGCCAAGATGAAAGGGCTACGCGGTACGCCGTTGGATGTGTTTGGTCGCACAGAAGAGCGCAAAATGGAGCGCGCTTTGATCAAGCAATATGAGCGGGACATGGCCGAATGGTTGCCCAAGGCGGCGCAGGTTGATGGCGATGCGTTGATGGCGCTGGCCGAGTTGCCCCTGCAAATCCGCGGCTTTGGGCCGGTGAAACAGGCCAATGAAGCCAAGGCCGCCAAGCGCCGCGAAGAGATTTTGGCGGCGTTGAAGCAAGGGCCGGAGGTGCGGGCGGCGGCGCAGTAGAACCCCGCCGATCTGCCCGATCAGATCAGAATTTGGTCGGGCAACCATAACCTTGGGTGCGCATGGTCTAGTTGTGGCGATGCCAGTCGCGATGCGCCTCTTCGCCATCCTTTTTCATCTCGTCCAGCGGGTTTGTGTGGGTGACATGGCGCCTGCCTTTGCGGTCCGTCCACTCCCAATTTCCGCTTTCGAGCTGTTTCAGGGTGGATTGAATTTGCTGTTTCTTACGCAGGCGATAGATGATGGCAATGACGATAAACGCCAGCGGCGAAAAGGCCAAAACTTGCAACCAAAGTGGTTCTTCCATGGTCTAACCCTCAATCTCTTAAAACAATATGCGCTTGAGGATGGCAGCCTGCGGTCGCTGGCACCAGTTTTTTCTGAGGCGGCCGCGTTTGCCGGGGCGGTTTGGCGTCACAAATCTTTTACGCAAATCTCGGATGTTTTAGGGCCAAAGCCCTTGCGGATACTGGTCGTCTTACCCGTGATGCCGTAAGGAGCCGCCAGATTTAGAGGCCCAGAATGAAACACAATCGTCATATCGCGCGCGACATTTCCTATGCCTATTCGGCGCAGAGCAAACCGGGCCGCGCGGTGATCCGGATGTTGGAAAATGCCACCGGGCGATTGAGTTTGATCAAGCGCGCCCAAGGCTATGAAGAAGAGGTCAGCGCCGGTCGCGATTTTTGGCAGGTCATGGTCGAACGCTATGGTCTTGAGCTTGAGGTTGTCGGCGGACGCCTTGATAACATTCCAAAATCCGGGCCGGTCATTGCCATCGCCAATCACCCCTATGGCATTTTGGATGGTCTTATGATGGGGCATATCCTCTCGCAGGCGCGCGGTGATTTTCGGATTTTGGCGCATCGGATTTTCCGCAGGGCGGATGAGCTCGACAAGATCATCCTACCGGTCAATTTCGACGAGAGCCGCGAGGCGGTCCAGCAAAACCTAAAGACGCGCAAAGAGTGCCTTGCTTATTTGGGGCAGGGCGGATGTGTGGGCATTTTCCCCGGCGGCACGGTTGCGACGGCGGAAAAACCCTTTGGCACACCGATGGATCCGGGGTGGCGGACGTTTACAGCGCGAATGATATCCAAATCCGATGCGGCGGTGGTGCCGATCTTCTTTGATGGCCATACCTCGCGGTTGTTTCAGGTCGCCAGCCACATGCACACCAACCTTCGGATGGGGCTTTTGATCAAGGAATTTCGCAAACGGGTCGATACACCGGTGCGTGTGTCGATTGGCAAACCGATCCCTCGCGCAAAAATTGACGCATATAGCCGCGATGCGCGGGGATTGATGGATTTCCTGCGCAAATCAACTTATGATCTCTCCCCGAAACCTGTCGTTTCCTACGACTACGGTTTCGAGTTCGAAGAAAAACACAAGTCCCGCGCACAAAGTCGGGACAAAGGCAGAGGGTAGTAACATGGCAGTGGGTATTTTTGATTCCGGGCTGGGAGGATTGACGGTTCTGGATGCGGTGTCCAAGGCGATGCCGGAGGTGCCATTTGTTTACTACGGCGACAATTCCCACGCGCCTTACGGGGTGCGTGATGCGGATGACGTGTACAACTTGACCACGGCGGCGGTGGAACGTTTGTGGGATGAGGGATGTGATCTTGTTATCTTGGCCTGCAATACTGCCTCGGCCGCTGCGTTGCGCCGAATGCAAGAGGCGTGGATTCCGTCGGATAAACGCGTTCTTGGGGTCTTTGTGCCCTTGATCGAGGCGCTGACAGAACGGCAATGGGGCGACAATTCCCCACCGCGCGAAGTGGCGGTGGAACATGTGGCGCTTTTCGCGACCCCGGCCACGGTGCGGTCGCGCGCCTTTCAACGCGAATTGGCGTTTCGCGCCATTGGGGTCGACGTCGAGGCGCAGGCCTGTGGCGGCCTTGTGGACGCGATCGAAGAGGGCGACATGATCTTGGCCGAGGCCCTTGTGCGCAGCCATGTCGATGCGTTGAAACGCAAAATGCCCGACCCGCAGGCGGCGATTTTGGGCTGTACCCATTACCCACTGATGCAGGGGGTATTCCAAGATGCGCTTGGCGCGGATGTCAAAGTCTATTCCCAGGCTGATCTGGTGGCCGCCTCGCTTGAGGATTACCTCAAACGGCACCCGACGATGATCGGATCGGGGCAGACCAGCACGTTTCTAACCACCGGCGACCCCAAAAAAGTATCGGATCACGCAACGCAGTTTTTGCGCCGTGAAATCGTGTTCAACGCGGCCTAATTTTTTGGCGTTTCACGTCACCCGAGCTTGGGCATAGCCGCTCATCAGTTTTAACAGATCGTCCGCTGCGTTTTTCGGAATGCGGTAGGCGATGGCCTTGCGCGACAGGTCAAAGAAGCAATGGTGATTTGCGTTGCTTTTGTGAACGCGCTGATACCCCATCGACCAATCCTTGAAACGACGTTTGCGGGCCGGACCGTGGGATAGGACCTTCATACGGTAGTGACGTGTGTCGTGATAAACATGTTCCAGAACGCTTTGGACTTGCTCGCGGGGGCCTTCGAGGACCTGAAAAAATGTGCTCCCGCAATAGAGAAGCATTCCGGTAACCCCGCGCGCTTTGTTGCGAATACGGGATGTGGCCAGCAGCTCGTCTAGCTCCTGATCCGACATGTGTGACTTTGAATGACTGATATAGATGGCACGAAACATGCGCTCCTCCCTTTTTGCGCCCCCTGATAGATAGCATTTCATTAAAATCTTAATGGTACCTAAGGCCGGGGCAGGGAGGTTAGAATTCCTGGCCGATATCCTTGATCCACCAGCTGTCTTTGCCTTGCCTCGCGATTTCGATGCGTCGGCCTTTGGGGAAACTCTCTAACTCTTTGGCAGGATGCCGAAAACTGGTACCTTCATTGCCCTCAAAATCCTGCCAGATCAGACGCGCCATGGGGCCGTCTTCTTTGGGGGGCCAAGAGCTTTTGGTGCCAACAACCTTGGCGGTCCGCCAGTCACCGTCTTTGCGAACGCGCAGCGCGCCACGGGTTTTCAGGATCGGCCGGGCAAGAAGAACGAGGGTGCAAAACAGCACCGTTAGATTGGACCAAAACAGAAACTTCATGCCACGGCTGGTCTTTTGGTAAAACAGATTAGCGATGCTGGGGTCTTGGTCGTGGTACCAGATTTGCAAGACACTGCCGGGGGTTGCGACCTTGAAAACATTCTGATCCACCGGGTGTCTGAGGCGCATGTTGCGTCCCTCTTGGGTGGTGAAACGCAAATCCAAACTATAGGTAAAGCTTGGCGTGCCGGAGTTACGGTTTTCGGTGACGACATTGTCGATGACGGTCGCGGTGGTGGGCGTCATATGCGTCGCCAAACGGCGTTCCTGAAAGAACAAAACCACCGTGAGAACCAGCGTAACAGACCAAATACAGGCGATGAAGGCCGGAATGATGCCGCCTTGTTTCAAAAACAAAACCCAAGGGGAGGCTGGCGCATAGAAATCTGAATCAGTCATTTGCGTACTTTGGCGCAAGGTTGTGGTCGGCTCAACCTACGGTTTTGCCACAGGCACCATTCGCCGCGCAATTTAGCGGTATTTCACAAAACAAAACGCCCACCGCATAGGGTGGGCGTTTGACGGATCGTTGGGCGAGCGTGTTTACACGTCGTCGCGCAGCGCCTCTTCGAGGATTTTTTCGTTGCGGGCTTCTTCGATGCGGCTGATGCGGTCGCTGTTCATGCGCTGGTCAAACTTGTATTTCACCACATTGATCAAGCTGATGGTCAGCAGAACGATGCCCATGCCCCAGTAGCCTTTGGTCGAGAGCGGCACGTCGACCGACAGCCAGAGCGAAATACCCAGCAGCAGGTAGGCCAGAACAACACCGGCCATGTTGATGAAAAGAATTGAGCTGTTTTCTTTGGTGTCATTGTACATTTTAAATCTCCGATAAACTCGTGGTTGTTTTATTCACAGGTGTTTGTGGCTGAATGATGGTTAACTCATGGATTTGAGGCGGCTCAGCACGTCATTGGCGGTGCTTTTGGAGGCCGGGCCAAAGCCCTGTTCGGCCAAACGGTCGGCGACGTCGCTTTGGTTCAGGCCGCTGTCGATCTCTTTGAGGATTTGACCTTGCTCAAAGGGATCGTCCTTTTGCAGCACCCGTGCGATGAGATCTTCGGCCTCTTCAAAGCTGGTGTCTTTGGCAACATGAGCGTTCAGACGTTTTTGGATTTGCTGTTCTTTTTTGGCGGCGCGGGCGGCGATGGCCCCTTGTTTCAGGTCGATGATCCGGCGATTGGCGGTTTCAACCGATTGGCGCAGCTGTAAAATCCGGGTTTCGAGGCGTTGAACCGTGGTGCGGCGCAGGGTGAGTTCGTTTTCCATGCTGGCGATGGCCTGAGCGGCCTGAGCGGCCAAATCTTCGCGTTCACCTTCGAGGGCCTCTTTGGCGCGGCTCATCAGGTCGGTGATTTTACCTTCTAGGGTGGCCACCTGACGGCTTTCGCCGCGTTCGCGCTGCATCAAGCTGGCGAGAGAATATTTGGCGGCCTTGAGGCTGGCTTCGGCTTCGCGGATTTTTTGATCAATTAATTCAATGCTATAATGGTCGCGGACGTTTTCTTCGGCCCGGGCATTTGCACCAGCAATCAAGGTTTTCAAAGTTCCAAACATGTCGCTCTCCGTTTAAATCGCTTTGTGAACATCGTTCATGAATTTGATATAGCGAGATCGTGAACGGCGTTCAACAAAAAAATGAACAGCGTTCAATCTGACGTGGCGTCACTGAATCCGAGAGAGAACCTGAGCGATCATGACTTCAATCTGATCAAGGGGCACAGCCGAGATGCGTTGTTCGAGCCCCAAGAGCACAATGCCATGCACAGAAGAGAACAAAGCGCGGGTCATCAGGTCGAGCTCGGACTCTGGCATGTCAGGGAACAAGTCGGCCAAGGGTTCGGCGATGTAGGAGAACAAGCCGCCCAAGGCATCAAGGTACCATTGCGGGACGGGGCCGTCGGTGGACATTTCAATGTCAAAGAGGGCGCGCCAAAGAGTGGGTTGATCGGATGCGAAATGCAAATAGGCATGTGACATGGCAATGAGACGGTCGCGGGGGGCGGCCCCGGCGGCCTGGGTCACCGATTGTGCCACGGTTGCGCCAAGGCGGCGAAAGGTGCGGCCGTTGACCTCAAGCACGAGGGCGTTGAGGTCATCAAAATGCGTATAGATCGCCCCGACGGCACAGCCGGCCTCTTTGGCAAGGCTGCGGGCGCGGAGCGAGGACAGGCCTGCCTCTGCGATCTGCGCCTCGGCCAGTTCGATGAGTTTTTCACGCAGGGCGGCTTTGCGGGCTTGGGTTTTTTCCGACATGTCAGGCTTTTCTTGTTGAACGCCGTTCAATGGTATCAGCGCCCGCACCGCGACAAAAGACCAAAGCCGCGCCAAGCCCATTGAATTGCGCCGCCCACGGGGCTATAGCTTCGGTCAAAGGAGATCCTTCATGCCTATGAATACCGTCCCATTCCTGCGACGATGAGCTGAAGAAACCCGGGCGTTTGTTCCCGGACGATGATCTTTGTTTCGGCCAAACGATGGCCACCCCCAACCAGCACGAGCCTTTCTATGTCGCATTCCATCGCCATTATCGGTGCGTCCGGGTATACCGGCGCCGAACTTATCCGGCTGATCGCCACCCATCCCGAGTTTGAGATCAAAGCCCTCGCGGCCAACTCCAAGGCGGGCAAGCCGCTCGCTCAGGTGTTCCCACATCTGCGCCATCTGGAGTTGCCGGATTTGGTCACATGGGAACAGATCGATTATGATCAGATCGACCTGTGTTTTTGCGCGCTACCGCATAAGACCAGCCAAGAGGTGATTTCCAAGCTGCCCAAATCGGTCAAGATTGTCGATCTGTCCGCCGATTTCCGGCTTCGTGATCCGGCGGAGTATGAAAAGTGGTACGGCAACCCGCATTCCGCCGTCGAGATGCAGGGCGAAGCGGTCTATGGCCTAACCGAGTTCTATCGGGATGAGATTGCATCGGCGCGCCTTGTTGCCGGAACCGGCTGTAACGCCGCCACCGGTCAATTTGTTCTGCGGCCTTTGATTGCGGCGGGTGTGATTGATCTTGATGAGATCATTCTTGATCTGCAATGCGGAGTAAGCGGGGCAGGGCGGTCGCTCAAGGAAAACCTGCTTCATGCGGAACTCAGCGAGGGCACCAACGCCTATGCGGTTGGCAGCACGCACCGGCATTTGGGTGAGTTCGATCAAGAGTTCAGCGCCATTGCTGGGCGGGATGTGAAAATTCAGTTCACGCCGCACCTTGGCCCGTTTAATCGCGGTATTTTGGCGACGGCCTATGTGCGTGGCGATGTAGATGCCGTGGAAACGGCCTTGCGCGACGCCTATGCAAATGAACCCTTTGTCGAGGTGTTGCCGCAGGGGGAAACCCCCTCGACGCACCATGTGCGTGGCTCAAATTTTTGCCATATCGGCGTGGTGGCCGACCGCTTGTTCGGTCGGGTGATTGTGGTTGCCGCCTTGGATAACTTGACCAAAGGCAGCTCGGGTCAGGCCTTGCAAAACGCCAACCTGATGCTTGGGGTTGAGGAAACCGCCGGTCTGATGCTGGCGCCTTGTTTTCCTTAATCGCGGACGCCTACGGCGAGTGGGGAGGGGCGCTGCCTCATCCCGAGCAAGCTCGGGCCCCCCGGGATATTTGGGGAAAGAAGAAACCATAGCCGGTTTGCGCAAAGTCAAGGAATCGATGGTTGGGCGCTGGCATAGGATGTGGCAATCTTGGGTGTGACAATTGGGTGCTGCAAATATGTATCTAAGGCACCTATATAGGGACTGTCTGATAAAGCTGGTGGATCGGAAAACGAAATGGCTCTGAAATCACTCAAGAAAAAACGGCGCGTGCAGGTTATCGCCTTGGCCGCGGTGGCCTTGGTCGTGTCAACGGCTTTGATTGGCTATGCAATGCGCGACGGGATCAACTTGTTTCGTTCACCGACGCAAGTGTCAGAAGAGCCACCGGCGGCCAACGAAGTGTTCCGGATCGGCGGTTTGGTCGAAGATGGATCATTGGTGCGCGGCCAGGGCCAGCAGATCAAGTTTAGCGTCACCGATGGCGGGGCGACAATTCCGGTGGTCTTTGACGGCGTCTTGCCCGATCTCTTTGCAGAAAACCAAGGGATGGTTGGCACCGGGCGCTATGTGAACGGCGTGTTTGAGGCGAGTGAAATCCTCGCCAAACACGACGAAAACTATATGCCAAAAGAGGTTGTTGACGCGTTGAAAGAGCAGGGCGTTTACCAAGAACACGGTGAAGGCGACAGCTAAGGCTTGGCGTATCGCGCGGTTCCGGTCATGCCAAATCGCGGGTTTGCGGCAGCAAGATCATCACATGCAATCCGGACGGAAGCGCATTATCTAAAACCAGTGCGCCGCCGGATTGTTTGGCAAAACCAGACACTGCGGATAGCCCGAGGCCAGTTCCGGCCCCGACACCTTTGGTAGTGTAAAAGGGTTCTGAGAGCTTGCTTAGGGTTTCGTCAGAGACACCTGGCCCGGCGTCTTGCACATAGATGCCAATATAGGGCGGGTCAGATTCAGGTTGGCCCGGAGCAGCGGCGGCCCGGCTAAGAACGCGCCGCGCCCCTATTTCGATACGGCCTTCGCCTTGCATCGCATCCTGCGCGTTCAAGCTAAGTTGGATTAGGCAGGTTTCCAGCATGTCGCGATCAACACTGACCTGAAAATCATAGTCCGCGGATTTGATGTCTAGTTCAACTTTGGGGTCCAAAAGGTCGGTGAGGACCGGGTCGAGATCTTTGAGGAAGGTGTCGATTTCCAAGCGAACCGGTTGCAGACGGGTGCGCCCGCTGGAGGCCACCAGCTGTTGTACCGTCAGGGCCGCACGGTCCGCAGCTATCCGGCATTGCTGCATGGCCGATCGGCGTTCATCGGGGTCATCCAGCAGCTCAAAGAGCTCAAGATTGCCCATGATGGCGGTGATTTGGTTGTTGAAGTCATGCGCCACGCCCCCGACAAATTGGTTCAAAGCGCGGGCTTTTTGGGCCTGCGCATAGCGCCGTTCGGCCACGCGCCGGGCGGCCTGTCGGCGAAGTTCCACGTCTTGGGCTCTGAAAAACAGATAAGTGACCAGCACGCAGAACCCCAGCAAGACCGCGTGGTCTAGAAAGAAATCTAGCTTGGGAAGTGAGATGTAGAATATCCACGCGCACCCGGCCGCGAAGAATCCCGTGTCTATCATGAGGACATCGGATGTCGGGTTTTCGCGTTGTATGGCGTAAAGAACAGTTCCCAATAGCGCAAAAACCGCTGGCATGTACATTGATGGGCTAGGCCAAGTGAGAAGGTATAATGGCACGGAGAGAAAAATAGCTGTGCCAATAGAATAGAGCACCAATGCCAATTGAAATCGACGCATGGAGTATTTGCGACGACGCGGGTCAATAACACGGAAATAGATCGCCTGTTGTATCAGGTAAAGACCGAGCCAGGCAATAAACAGGGCGCTTCCCGTCACAAGCGACAAGGCAATAGCGGCAAACACAACGCCCCCCATCCGAACGATAACCTCGGATTTGGTTCCATAATCCGCACGGTATAGTCTTATCAGTCGTGCAGAGGTTTCATTTGGCATGGGCGATACGTTCATATTGGGTGCTCGTTCAAAACCTGTACCATTGGACCGGTTTGAGCAAGGCTTGGGTTTTAATCAAAGGTATAGTTTAGGTCAGTTGTACAGAACAATGGACGAGGTAACGTTAGGTTTGTTCGCGAATTGCGTCCGAGCAGTAAAGGTACATTTCAAAAGTTCATTTTCGTAGCTCTGAGTATCGTCGATTGACGTTCTTCGATAAGGCGAGCTGAAGTTTTCGGGCTTCCTGATTGATTGTCGAAGGTGACAGTTTTGAACCGATCAGTTTAGTTTTTCGAATCGCGTTTATTCACAATCGATGGTCATTTTGTCCAAAGAGGTGGAATTACGGCCAGAGTCATTTCACACTCTTGCGACGGATCAATTTAAATTGGGGGCGCGTGAGGGTAAAATGAAAAAAGGCGACCAATTGGCCGCCTTTTCGAGATGCTTTTCAAGACCTGATTATCTCAGAATAGAACGTCCTGCATATTCAGCTGTCTCTTCCAACATTTCTTCAATGCGGATCAGCTGATTGTATTTGGCCAACCGGTCAGACCGCGCCAAAGAGCCGGTTTTGATTTGACCGCAATTGGTGGCCACAGCCAGATCGGCAATGGTTGCGTCTTCGGTTTCACCGGAGCGGTGCGACATTACATTGGTGAAACGGGCGCGATGGGCCATATCCACGGCTTTCAATGTTTCAGTCAACGAACCGATCTGGTTGACCTTGACCAGCATCGAGTTGGCGCAGCCGCGCTCGATCCCTTGGGCCAGACGCTCTGGGTTGGTGACAAAGAGATCGTCGCCTACCAGCTGAACCTTGTCGCCGATGGCGTCCATCAGGGCTTTCCAGCCGTCCCAGTCGTCTTCTCCCATACCGTCTTCGATCGAGATGATCGGATAGTCGTTGACGAGCGCCTGAAGATAGGCGGCGTTTTCTTCGCTGCTCAGGGTCTTGCCTTCGCCGGACAGAACATATTTGCCATCTTTGTAATACTCAGTTGCGGCACAATCGAGCGCGAGGTGAATGTCATCACCGGGCTTGTAGCCAGCTTTTTCGATGGCTTTCAGGATGAAATCCAAAGCGTCGCGGGTGCTTGACAGGTTGGGGGCAAAGCCACCTTCGTCGCCAACACCGGTGGCGAGACCCGCGGCAGAAAGCTCTTTTTTCAGAGTGTGGAAGACTTCGGACCCCATACGCACGGCGTCACGGATGTTTTCCGCAGCCACCGGCATGATCATGAATTCCTGAATGTCGATTGGGTTATCGGCGTGCTCGCCGCCGTTGATGATGTTCATCATCGGAACCGGCAGAACGCGGGCCGAGGTGCCACCGATATAGCGATAAAGCGGCTGGCCGGTGAATTCGGCGGCGGCTTTGGCGGTTGCCATGGACACGCCGAGAATGGCGTTGGCGCCAAGGCGGCTTTTGTTTGGGGTGCCGTCAAGCTCGATCATCGACATATCGATGGCGACCTGTTCGGTGGCGTCAAAGCCAAGGATGGCTTCGGCGATTTCGCCGTTCACGGCGGCAACGGCTTCTAGAACGCCTTTGCCCATGTAACGCGCCTTGTCGCCATCGCGACGCTCAACCGCCTCGTAGGCACCGGTCGAGGCCCCGGATGGAACCGCTGCGCGCCCCATGGACCCGTCTTCGAGTGTGACGTCAACTTCGACGGTGGGATTGCCGCGGCTATCGAGGATCTCGCGGGCGTGAATATCAATGATGGTGCTCATGGGTTATCCCTCAGGCATTGAAATTTGCTTGTCTCATAACAGGCTGACCGGGAAAGGCAACGGAATCGTTACCGCTAACAGTAGGGCGATGCCCAAGGTTGCGCTAACGTGTTGCGCTAACGGACGGGATTTTTGTTGGTGGGGCTTACGTTACGGCGGCAATGAGGCGCTGGCTGAGAGATGGGGAGAGTATCGTAGATCAATACGGATGTTTATGAGCCACGTGTTTGGTGCCTGATCTGCCGCTCTGATAGATTGTCGGTTTTGTGTGGATGTGGCGCGCGCGACCCGGATCAGGCCCGAACGGCACGGGCCATTTGCGCCTCTCGCAAGAAGCTATAGATGCCAGCCGCCAAAACCAGCGCCGCGCCAAACAGGGTGTAATTGTCAGGTCGCTCGGCAAAGAACATGACACCCAAACTCGTGGTGAATAGCAGCCGAGTGTATCGGAACGGGGCAACGATGGAGACGGGGGCCATGCGCATTGCCGCCGTCACAGCCAAATAGCCAAAGGCGGTGAAGAGAACCGCGCCAAGAATGTGGAGCAAGGCGATGGGTTCGGCGGTTAATGGCATCGTTTCAAACATATAGACACCAAGGCCTACCGGGATTGTCGAAGCAAACCCCCAGGCGGACATGGTCAGCGCCGGTATGTGCGCCGGGGCCAGCCGCGTGACAAGATCGCGTCCGGCAAGACCAGATACCCCCATAACCGCGAAGAGCTCCCAGCCCGAAAAGGATGCCCCCAAGGGGCGGATCACAATCAGCATGCCGGTTAGTCCGACCAATACAGCGGCCCAGCGACGCCAGCCAACCTTTTCGCCCAAAAACAGTGCTGCACCAAGAATGGTGATCAGCGGAGCGACCTGCATAATGGCGGCAAAGATCGACAGGGGGACGTGCGTAATCCCGACGATCAAGCCAATTGCGCCAATGATTTCAAAGCCGTTGCGCACCACGACCATCGGGTGCCAGAACTCTTTGGACCATACGGTAAGGCCGCGCATCCGGGCCATGGCCAAGAAGAGGAGGGTGCCCCCAGTGCTAAGCAGGAACATGATTTGGCCCATCGGCGCGCGTTGGCCCGACAGTTTGATAAACGCATCGCTGAGCGCCAAGAGCGCCATGGCCACCACCATGATGGCAATTGCACGAAGCGCCATCAGGTGATCACGGTCGGGCGTTTGCGGCCTGTGCGTTCAACGATCATGGCCAATTTGTCAGCGGCTTGAATAACCGGGGCCAGCGCCTCTTGGGCGTCCTGTCCGAGATCATCGGTGGCATAGGTTTCCAGATAGACACGCAGGGTGGCCCCAACGGTTCCGGTGCCCGACAGGCGAAAGACGACCCGAGCGCCGCCGTGGAAATGAATGCGGATGCCTTGGGCTTCGGTGCGCGAGCCATCAATCGGATCATCATAGGCAAATTCATCGGCCGCCTGCACGCGCAGGCCCGCAACGATGGTGTCGGGCAGGGTGGATAATTTGGCGCGCAGCCCCTGCATCAGGTCATTGGCAATACCGCCATCGATGCCTTCGTAATCGTGGCGGGAATAGTAATTGCGCCCATAGGTTTGCCAATGTTCGCCCATCAGATCGGCCACCGAACATTTGCGCACGGCCAGAACGTTGAGCCAGAACAACACCGCCCAAAGCCCGTCTTTTTCGCGCACGTGGTCCGAGCCGGTGCCGGCACTTTCTTCGCCACACAGGGTGGCGCGGCCCGCATCCAGAAGGTTGCCAAAGAATTTCCAACCGGTCGGGGTTTCGTGGCATTCAATCCCAAGCTTATCGGCGACGCGATCCAGCGCCAGCGAGGTCGGCATTGACCGCGCAACGCCGCTAAGCCCGCCCTTGTAAGCGGGGACAAACGTGGCATTGGCCGCCATCGCCGCAAGGCTATCGGACGGGGTGACATAGATGCCGCGCCCCATAATCATATTGCGATCGCCGTCACCGTCGCTTGCCGCGCCAAAATCGGGGCCGTCGACATGCATCATGGTATCAACAAGATCCTTGGCCCAGATCGGGTTGGGATCTGGGTGACCCTGACCAAAGTCGGGCAGGGGAATGGCATTCACAACACTGCCTTTGTCGGCCCCAAGGCGGTTTTCCAAAATCAGTTTGGCGTAGGGGCCGGTGATGGCGTGCATGGCGTCAAAGCGCATGCGAAAACCGGATTTGAACAGATCGGCGATTGCGTCAAAGTCGAAAATCTCTTCCATCAGCGCGGCATAATCGGCCACCGGATCGACAACTTCGACCTCCATGCGCCCAAGCTGGGCGATCCCGGTTAAGGACAGGTCGACATCGGGCGTGTCCATCGTGCGATAGGCGCTGATTTCTTCGGTGGCGGTGTGAATGGCCGAGGTGACCGATTCCGGAGCCGGGCCGCCATTGGCGATGTTGTATTTGACACCAAAATCCCCATCTGGCCCACCGGGATTATGGCTCGCCGATAGGATAATGCCGCCATCGGCCTTGCGTTTGCGGATCAGGTGCGAGGCGGCAGGCGTCGAGAGCAAGCCGTTTTGACCCACAATCACCCGCGCCGCGCCATTGGCCGAGGCCATGCGCAAAACGATCTGGATCGCGTCGGTATTAAAGAAGCGGCCATCGCCGCCTAGCACAAAGGTTTTGCCCTGTGCGCCGCCGATCCCAGTCCAGATCGATTGGATGAAATTTTCAAGGAAATGAGGCTCTTGAAAGACGCGGGTCTTTTTGCGCAGACCCGATGTTCCGGGTTTTTGGTTGGCGATTGGGGTGGTCTTAATCGGGGTAACAGACATGCAAAGGGCCTCAGACGGCAAATATCATTTGCGTCGAGGTATCGCCGGGTTTCGGGGGCTTTGCAAGGGAGGCGTCGTCTATGGGCCTTGGGGCTTAAGTGGACAGCCCCATCTTTTCCGCCAAATGCCCCGCGCAACCGGCCAGCGGCGCATAATCATCGGTCATCAAATGCACCGGAAATTGCGCCATGTAGTCACTAAACCGACCCTTGTCGGCAAAGGCTTCGGCAAAGCCAAGGTCAAGCAGATGCGGCCCGACATGGCGCATAACCCCGCCAACCAGATAAATACCCCCAAAGGGTAGGGTGATCAGGGCGGTGTCACTGGCGTAGCGGCCAACAAAGCGGGTGAACATACGCAGGGTTCGAACGGCGCGATCCTCACCTTCGCCAAAGGCCGCCATGATTTGGGCGGCTTCAAGCGGGTCACCTTCGCCATCTTCGCGGCAATGAAAAGCGTAAAGCCGTTCCAACCCGCGACCAGAGAGGGTTTCCTCAAAACCCGGAGTGCCGTGGCTTTCGGCGATCCAATCGCGCAAACGCAATTCCTGGGCCGTTTGCACAGGGAGCGAAATATGCCCGGCCTCGGCCGGTGGCACGGTGGTTTGGCCGTGGCTATGATAGACGGGGGCGATGTTGAGTCCGGTGCCGACATTCACAACCAAACGCACGGCCAAAGACGACCCGCTGGCATTTTGACCCGGCAAAACGGTTTGCAAACTATCGGGACCGACATGGGCCAGGGCATGACCCATGGCTTGTAAGTCATTGAGAACGGAAACAGTTTTCGCGCCGGTGGTGTCCGCCAAAGCGGTGGATTCGACCCGCCAATCGAGATTGGTGAGCTCCCCCACACCCTCATGCACAGGGCCAGCCATATCAATACAAACCGCATCGGGCGTTTCGCCCAACTCAGTCAAGTAACGCTCCAAGATCGGCTCAATCCCGGTGTTTTCGGCATTGCGAAACCGGCGAATGGTGTCATGGCGCACCTGAGTGCCGCTTGTCAAAGCGACACGGGTGTTTGTCCCACCAATATCGGCAACGACGGCTGTGAATTTGGTCATGTTAGCGCTCTCAAGGCTTGCTTTAGCGCGTGGTACGATGATTTTGGCGTTCGCTCAAGGGTTTCAAAGTCAACATGCACCAAACCAAAGCGCTTTTCATAGCCCAAAGCCCATTCATAGTTGTCCAAAAGCGACCACAAAAAATATCCCTGAACGGGAACGCCATCGGCGATGGCACGTTGGACCTGCACGATATGGTCATCGATAAAATCAATCCGATCCGGGTCATCACAGCGACCATTGGCAAGGGTGTCGGGCGCGGCCATGCCGTTTTCGGTGACAAAGAGCGGCAGATCGCCAGTGTAGTCGTCGCGGGTGCGTTTGAGGAATTTATAAAGACCCTCGGGATAGATTTCCCAATCCATAAAGGTCTTGGGCAAGGGGCCTTCAACCTCGGTCAACGAAGGCCAAGGGTCTGAGGGCGCGGGGGCGATCAATTTGCGGGTGTAATAGTTCAAGCCACACCAATCCACCGGTGTGGTGATGGTGGCGAAATCATCCTGCCACCCTTTGGGTAGATGCGGCTCGAGCCCGGCGAGAACATTGTCGGGGTAGGCCCCGTTGAAGACGCCGCCAAGGAACCAACGATTGTAGATGCCATCATACAGCGCGGCTTTTTCGGCGGCGTCGGGGCTTTGGTCGGCAGGGTCGGCCCATTCGAAGTTGAAGACAGCCCCAAGGTTGGTCATGCCCAAACCGCGCATTGCTTGAATGGCGGTGCCATGGGCAAGCAAGACGTGATGCATGGCGCGGGCTGTGGCGCGGATGTCGCGCAGGCCGGGCGCGTGATGGCCCAAGAAATGGCTAAGCCAAGCCACGCACCACGGTTCGTTGATCGGGGCAACGGAATACATCCGGTCGCCGATCCGCCCCATGATTGTTTCGGTGTAATCGCCAAACCATTTGGCTATGTCGCCATTGCGCCAGCCACCCTGATCTGCAAGCGTTGAAGGCAATTCCCAATGGTACAGAGTCGCACAGGGTTTTAGCCCGCGTTCCAACATCGCATCGGTCAATCGGTCGTAAAAATCCAGTCCCTCGGGATTGGCGGTTTTGCCATCGGGCATCACCCGCGCCCAAGATGTCGAAAAGCGGTAGCAATCAAACCCAGCGGCCTTGATCAAATCAAGGTCTGCCTCATAGCGGTGGTAGTGATCACAGGCCACCGCACCATGTTCAGCGCGCACAACATTACCGGGGGTGGCGGCGAAATCATCCCAATGGGTGCGCCCGGCACCGCCAAATCCATGCCCTTCGATTTGGTAGCTTGAGGTTGCGACCCCAAAGAGAAAGTCCTCTGGGAAATCAGAGCGTTGAAACTTCATGTTAATTCTCTACTTTAGGGGGTTTTGCCGCTATGTCAGTGGTCTTTTGGGGCGGGGCCGGTTGAGGTGCCAATGATCAACTCGGCTTCTATAATTTCATGCATGGGGCCCGCAGATGGATCGCGGATAAGATCAAGCAATAACTCTCCGGCGCGAATGCCTGCTTCGCGAACAGAGGAGCGGGTGGCGGTGAAAATCGGCACGTCGTGACCGTTCTTCAAATAGCCTAAATCGTCGTCATGGGTGATGATCGACACATCGCGCCCCATCACCAAACCGGCGCTTTCAATGGCGCGTCGTACACCGATGGCGGTGATCATCGATGAGGTCAAAAAGGCGGTGGGTGGATTGTCGAGCCGCAGCATGTCGGTGGCGCTTAGGAACCCGTTGCTTTCGGTCATTTCCTTGGAACACATCAGCTCTGGATCAAGCGACAGATCGCGCGTCTCGAGGGCTCCGCGATAGGCCTCACGACGTCGAAAGGCGTAGTCCATAAATTCGAGACCGTTCATCAGGGCGATGCGTTTGTGCCCGAGATCTAGCAGGAATTCGGTGGCGCGGCGAAAGGCGCGCGAGTTGTTGGTGTCGAGCCAGCTATAGGGAATATCTATGTTTGAGGCGCGGCCATGCACCACAAACGGCATGTTGAGTTCCGTCAAAAGCGCGATGCGCGGGTCGTCCATGGTCGGGCCATGTACGATAATCCCATCGACATTTCGCCGCGCACAGATGTCGCGATAAAGCTGTTCCTGGCTTTGGTCATCGACCAAGCTCAGCATCATTTCATAACCCGCAGCCGAATAGGCGGCCCCGGCTCCGGCGATGAAATCCCCGAAAACCGGGTTCACCATCTCGTGCTGGGTCGACACGGGGATCACGTGGCCGATGGCGTGGGCGCGCCCCAAAGCAAGGCCCTTGGCGCGGGCATTGGGGCTGTAATTCAACTCACGCGCAGCCTTTTGAACCCGTTCGCGGGTCTTCTCACTCACCTCGGGATAGCCGTTTAGAGCCCGGCTAACCGTGGTCTGGGAGAGGTTGAGATGTTCTGACAGTTTCTTCAGGTTCATCCCTCATTAAGGGTCAAAGCGCTTCGGATTTGTCAAGTGCACTTTGCGTTTTTTGCATATCGAGGGAATGGGGCAGAAGCGCTGACCAACTGGTAAAATCCAATAATACTTGGCTTTGGTGCTTGACAGGATAGGGCGACTCGGATCAGTTTGAGGCATTCAAAGCGCTTTGAAGACGGCTGCCCAATACAACTTTGGCGGCCAAAGCGCATGAGTAAGGACACGCGCCCAACGCGGCGTGATCAACCGGGAGGATCGTCCATGAGGAAATCATTTTATCTAGGTGCGGCTGCGGCTGCGCTGATCGCAGGCTCGGCCGGGGCCGAACAATTGACCATCGCAGGCCCATGGATTGGCGCGGATGAAGAGCAGGTTCAAAAAGTGCTCGACGTGTTCCGTGAGCAGTCTGGCATCGATGTCAGCTATGTCGGTTCCGACAGCTTTGAGCAGCAGATCATCATCGACGCAGAAGCCGGCTCTGCCCCCAATATCGCCGTGTTCCCACAGCCCGGTCTGGCGGCGGATATGGCATCGCGCGGGTTCCTGTCACCACTGGCGGATGGTACCGGCGATTGGATCAAGGAAAACTATGCGGCGGGTCAGTCTTGGGTTGATCTTGGCACCTATGCCGACAAAGCGGGTAACGACAACCTCTATGGGTTCTTCTACAAGGTTGATCTGAAATCTCTGGTTTGGTTCGTGCCAGAGAATTTTGAGGATGCGGGCTATGACGTGCCGACATCCATGGAAGACCTGAAAGCGTTGAGCGATCAGATCGTTGCCGATGGTGGCACGCCATGGTGCATTGGTCTGGGATCAGGCGGCGCAACCGGCTGGCCAGCAACCGATTGGGTCGAAGACTTGTTGCTTCGCACCCAGACGCCAGATGTCTATGATGGCTGGGTCAAGAATGAGATCCCATTCACCGATGAGCGCATCGTAGCGGCGATTGACGAATTTGGGGCCTTTGCCCGCAAAGACGAATATGTCGCCGGTGGTGCCGGGGCCGTGGCCTCGACCGATTTCCGCGATAGCCCCAAAGGCATGTTCGCCTCACCACCACAGTGCTACATGCACCGTCAGGCGTCGTTCATTCCGGCCTTCTTCCCCGAAGGAACCGTTGTTGGCGAAGACGCTGATTTCTTCTACTTCCCATCCTATGCAAGCAAAGAGTTGGGCAACCCGGTTCTTGGTGCGGGCACCCTTTGGGCGATCACCAACGACAGCCCAGAAGCGCATAAGTTTGTGGAATTCCTCCAGTCCACCGAAGCGCATGAAACATGGATGGCCCAAAAAGGCTTCCTCACTCCGCACAAGGGTGTGAACCCGGATGCATTTAGCGATCCGACGCTGAAAAAGATGAACGAAATCCTGTTGGGGGCCACCACCTTCCGCTTTGACGGCTCTGACCTGATGCCCGGCGGTGTTGGCGCAGGATCGTTCTGGACCGGAATGGTTGACTATGCCGGTGGTAAACCCGCCGCAGACGTCGCCGGTGAAATCCAGTCCAGCTGGGACGCTTTGAAGTAAGCGCACCACTCACGGGGGCCCCGGCGCAAGTTGTGTTGCCGGGGCCTTTTTCGTACACTCAGTGTACTTCGCCCGTCTTGATCCCGGTCTTTGCTGACAAGGGGCAAGGCCTCTGCCCGTGACTTCGGCGCACGGGAATCCTGTCAAAAAGGGAGGGCATCATGCATCCAGCACTGTTGGGCATTTTCACAATTGCCATCGGGGTAGGGGGCTGCGTCACCTATTACTTCAGCTCAAATTGGATTTTGGACAACCTTTTGTATCCGGCCAAAGGGCCGAATGCCGGGCGCAATATCAACCGCGCCAATATGATCCGGCCTTGGTTGTTCCTGTTTCCGGCCCTTGTGGCACTGGGCCTTTATCTGGCCTATCCGGTGTTTGAAACTTTGCGCCTGTCGCTGACCGATCGCGATCAGGATGGGGCCTTTGTTGGTCTGGCGAACTACAAACAGATGTTCAGCGAGCCAAAGTTCTGGGAAGCGATGCGCAACAATATGCTGTGGCTGATTGTTGTTCCCGCGATGTCGACCATGTTCGGCCTTTTGGTGGCCCAGCTGACCGACCGGATCAAATGGGGCAATCTGGCCAAATCCTTGATCTTTATGCCAATGGCGATTTCCTTTGTCGGTGCGGCGGTGATTTGGAAGCTTGTCTATGATGCGCGTCCTGAAGGCACCGAACAGATCGGGGTTCTGAACGCCATCTATGTCTGGTTTAGCGGTGGAGCCCCGCAACAATGGCTTACCCTACCGATTTGGAACAACTTTTTCCTGATGGTGGTTTTGATTTGGATTCAGACCGGTTTTGCTATGGTGATACTGTCCGCCGCGCTTCGTGGCATTCCCGAAGAAACCATCGAAGCGGCGATTGTCGATGGGGCCAACCCGATCCAGATTTTCTTTAAGATCAAAGTGCCGCAAATCAAGGCGACGATCATGGTGGTTTGGACAACGATCACTTTGGTTGTGCTCAAGGTCTTTGACATCGTGTTTGCGATGACCAATGGCCAATGGGAAACTCAGGTTTTGGCCAACTACATGTATGACAAACTGTTCCGGTCGTTTGACTGGGGTGTTGGCTCAGCTTCGGCGATGATCATCATGTTGCTGGTCACGCCGATCCTTGTCTGGAACGTGCACAACGCCCGCAAGGAGATGCGCTGATGGATAACATTGCTGGCACAAAAAGTTCGCTCACCTGGGCGGTCCACATCTCGGTTGCGGTTCTGGTTGCGCTTTGGCTTTTCCCGACGGTTGGGCTCTTTGTGTCCTCGTTTCGAACGGCGGATCAAATCTCGACCTCGGGTTGGTGGAAATCTTTGTTCCCGTCCGAACAAAACCTCACCATTCGGACCGCCGGACCCGATGCTCAGGGTCCTGATGGGCCGCTTTTCGTCATCGAGGGCAACCTGTTTGACGGCAAAGATGCCGAGATCAGCGTTTGGGGAATTTCGTCGCGCGCCATTGCCGATTTTGTGCCCGGCGACACCGCCGAGTTGAAAAAGGGCGGGCGCGTCACCGTGCAGGCCAATGGCGATTATCGCATGGAAAACGAAGAGGAATTTACCGGGTCGCGGGGCATTCGTATCTTTGTCACCGCCGAACAACCGCCCGAGTTTACCACTGAAAACTACCACAACATGTTGCTTGATCCCAAGAATGTGGACGGTATGGCCAAGGCGTTTTTCAACACGCTGACCGTGACCATTCCGGCAACGATCATCCCCATCGTGGTGGCGGCCTTTGCGGCCTATGCCTTGGCTTGGATGGATTTTCCGGGACGGGCGCTTTTGATTGCTTGTATCGTGGCGCTCTTGGTTGTGCCGTTGCAATTGGCGCTTATCCCCCTGCTGAAATTCCACCTTGGGATTGGGATTGGCAAAGGGTATTTGGGAACGTGGTTTGCCCATACCGGCTTTGGATTGCCCTTGGCGATCTACCTATTGCGCAACTACATGGTCGGCCTGCCGCGGGACATCATTGAAAACGCGCGAGTAGATGGGGCGACGGAGTTCCAGATCTTTACCAAGATCATTCTGCCGCTCAGCTTTCCGGCGCTCGCGTCTTTTGCGATCTTCCAATTCCTGTGGACATGGAACGATCTTTTGGTGGCCAAAGTCTTCCTGATCGATAGTTCAGGCCAGACCACGGTGATGACCGCGCAGATTGTCGAGCTTTTGGGCACGCGCGGCGGCAATTGGGAAATCCTTGCCACGGCGGCCTTTGTTTCAATCGCAGTGCCCTTGGGCGTCTTCTTTGCAATGCAGAAATACCTCGTGCGCGGCCTCTTGGCCGGGTCGGTGAAATAGGATGGTTATGAATACGCAAACTCACATCACAGCGTCCCCTTTGGTTGCGGACAAGGATTGGTGGCGCGGCGCAGTGATCTATCAGATCTATCCGCGCAGCTATCAGGACAGCACCGGTGATGGCATCGGCGACCTAAAGGGCATCACCCGGCGCTTGCCGCACATTGCCTCGCTCGGCGTTGATGCGATCTGGATATCGCCATTTTTCAAATCGCCGATGAAGGATTTCGGCTATGACGTGTCGGATTATTGCGACGTTGATCCGATGTTTGGCACCTTGGCGGATTTTGACGCGCTGATTGCGCGGGCGCATGATTTGGGCCTCAGGGTGATGATTGATCAGGTGCTTTCACATAGCTCTGATCAGCACCCTTGGTTCAAGGAAAGCCGGGCCAGCCGCGACAACGCCAAGGCCGATTGGTATGTTTGGGCCGATCCCGAACCCGATGGCACGCCGCCCAACAATTGGTTGTCGATCTTTGGCGGATCGGCGTGGCAATGGGATGCGCGGCGCGAGCAATACTACCTGCATAACTTCCTAACGTCTCAGCCGGATTTGAACTTTCACTGTGCCGAGGTTCAAGACGCGCTGTTGCAAACCGTGCGCTTTTGGTTGGATCGCGGGGTGGACGGGTTCCGCCTTGATACAATCAATTTCTATATCCATGACAAGCTGTTACGCTCGAACCCGCCTTTGCCGCCCGAAGAACGCGATGACAGCATTGCGCCGCGCGTGAACCCCTATAACCACCAGATGCATCTCTATTCTAAGAACCAGCCGGAAAACATCGCGTTTCTGGAACGGTTCCGCGCGTTGTTGGATGAATACCCGGCGGCGGCGGCCGTGGGGGAGGTTGGCGATGCGCAGCGTGGTCTTGAGATCATGGGCGAATACACGGCGGGCGATAACCGCGTGCATATGTGTTACTCGTTTGAGTTCCTCTCGGGGGATACGCCGACGGCGGCGCGGGTTGTTGATGTATTGACCAAGGTCGATGAGGCCGCGCCGGACGGTTGGGCCTGTTGGGCGTTTTCCAACCATGATGTGGTGCGCCATGCCTCGCGGTGGGCCTTGGGTCACGATGCGCAAAAGGCCTTTGCGACGCTGTTGATGTGTCTGCGCGGCTCGACCTGTTTGTATCAGGGGGAAGAGTTGGGATTGGAAGAGGCCGAGGTGGCTTTTGACGATCTGCAAGACCCGTATGGTATTGAGTTCTGGCCAGAATTTAAGGGGCGCGATGGTTGTCGCACTCCGATGGTTTGGGAAAAGTCCAATTCTTTTGGCGGCTTTTCGGAGGGCAAACCTTGGTTGCCGGTCGCGCCAGAGCATCTGACGCAATCGGTGGCCGAGCAGGAAGAAAACCCTGACGCCTTGTTGCATCATTACCGCCGCGCCGTGGCCCTGCGCCATGCGCATCGCGCCTTGTCCAAGGGTGATTTGAGCGATCTGACGGCCAATGGCACCGTGGTGTCATTTACCCGGCATGATGAAGGCGAAGAGATTTTCTGTGCCTTTAACCTGAGCGATGATGCCGCGCAGATCGATCGACCAGCGGGCCAGTGGCAACAGCTTGGTGGAGAGCTTAGCGCCGACGTGCCAGAGCAGGGCAAGATCACATTGAAACCATGGCAAGTGGCGTTGGCACGCCGCGTGCAGACGTAAAGGGAGAGGGCGATGACCGATTTGAAACTGACAGGCGTGGGCAAGACCTATGCCGGCGCGGTTGAAGTGCTCAAGGATATCAACCTCGATATCAAACAGGGCGAATTGATCGTCTTTGTTGGCCCGTCGGGCTGTGGGAAATCGACGCTTTTGCGGATGATTGCCGGGCTTGAAAAGATCACCGCGGGGGAGCTGGTGATTGATGGGCAACTGGTCAACGACGTCCCACCTGCGCAACGTGGCATTGCCATGGTGTTTCAGTCATACGCGCTTTATCCGCATATGACCGTGCGCGAAAACATGAGCTTTGCGCTGAAACTGGCCGGGAAATCCAAGAGCGAGATCGACGAGGCCGTAAACAGCGCTGCGCATATGTTGCAGCTTGATGAGTACCTAGATCGCCTGCCCAAGGCACTATCGGGCGGGCAGCGCCAGCGGGTGGCGATTGGCCGCTCGATTGTGCGCGATCCAAAAGTGTATCTGTTCGATGAACCGCTCTCAAATCTGGATGCGGCGCTGCGGGTGGCGACGCGGATCGAGATTGCCCAGCTCAAAGAGCAAATGCCGGATCGCACCATGATTTATGTGACCCATGATCAGGTCGAAGCCATGACCCTTGCCAGCCGCATCGTGGTTTTGGCGAACAAGGGGATTGCGCAGGTTGGCACGCCGCTTGAGCTATACGAACGACCCAATTCCGAGTTTGTGGCCCAGTTCATCGGCTCGCCTGCTATGAACCTGATGCCCGGCGAGGTGATCGGCACCGGCGCGCAAACACGTGTGCGGTTGGACGGGGGCGGCGAAACCCTTTCGGATTATCCGACAACGGATGGCGATATGGGGCTCAAGGTGAATGTTGGTGTACGCCCGGAGGATTTTGTCATCGCGGCGGGCGATATGGTCTTTACCGGCACGGTCAAGATCACCGAAGCCTTGGGTGAGGTGACCTTGCTTTACTTTGAACCGGTGAATGGCGCGGAACCCGTTATTGCCAAATTACCGGGTATCCACAAAGAGATGCGCGGCAAAGAAGTGGCTCTTACCACCACGGCGGATAAAGTGCATTTGTTCGCGAATGGCACGTCACTGCTCTATCGCTAGGTCATGACACGGTATGTGAAAACCAAAAGGGCGGGCCGCCAAGCCCGCCCTTTGCTCTACGGCAAAACCGTAATGGGCACCCGGTGGATCACCGCGCGTTCCTGAGCCAATTGATAGCGCAACTCGTATTCCCCCGGCTGGTCCGGCATGCGGAGTTTGACCGGGCTTCCGGGTTCAACCCCGTTGCTGTGAAGGCCCCAGACATCGCCACCGATCTCTTTGATCGAAATGAAATCGCCGTCGTTGGCGGGACCCTCCCAGGTGATCATCACCTCTTGCCCGGCTTTGGCGTCAGTTGGTGCTGTGATGCTCACCTCTGTGTCGGTGATGGTGATCGGCACCCGGTGGATCACCGCGCGTTCCTGTGCCAATTGATAGCGAAGTTCATAAGCGCCGGGTTTGTGCGGCATGCGCAGTTTCATGGATGACCCGACATGGGTGCCTTCGGAATTGATCCCCCAGCCATCGCCACCGGCTTCTTTGACCGAGAGAAAATCCCCCTCGTTGTCCGGCCCGGTCCATTTGAATTCAATCACCTCACCAATTTCGGCGCTCGCGGGGGCGTCGATTGTCACCGCGACATCGACGATGGTGATCGGCTGGCGCAGGATGACCTCCCGCTCTTCGGCCAGTTGATAGCGAATTTCATAGTCACCGGGTTCATGCGGCATCCGCAGCTTGAGGGGCGACCCAATATGGGTGCCTTCGGAGTTGATCCCCCAGCCGTCACCTCCGGTCTCTTTGACCGAGATGAAATCGCCATCGTTGTTGGGACCGGTCCAGATGATCTCAATCACCTCACCAATCTCGGCCTGCTGAGGGAACTCCAACGCCACTTTCGCGGCAACCACGTCTATCGGCTGGCGGTGAATGATTTTGCGTTCTTCGGCAAGCTGATAGCGGATTTCATATTGGCCGGGTTCGCCGGGCATCCGCAATTTCAGAGGGTTGCCGTCATCAACATTGGCAGAGTTGATCCCCCAAACGTTGCCGCCGGTTTCATGAACGGAAATGAAATCGCCCTTGTTGCCCGGCCCTTGCCACGTCACCTCGATAACCGAGCCGATTTCGGCCTGTTCGGGATGGACGAGCGCGATTTGTGCCTCTGTAACCTCGATGGGCTGGCGATAGATCACCGCGCGATCTTCGGCCAATTGGTAGCGCAGTTCGTATTGCCCCGGCTCCCCCGGCATCCGCAATTGCAGCGGGCTTCCCTCTTTGACATTGGCATCGTTGATTGGCCATTGATTGCCGCCCAATTCGTGGACCGAAAGAAAGTCACCTTTGTTGGCGGGACCGGTCCAAGTGACCGGGATCGACGCACCAATTTCGGCTTTGGCGGCGGCGTCAATTGTTACTTCCGAAGGCAGAATCTCAATCGGGGTGCGGGCGATCACCTCGCGGTTCCGCTTGACCTGATACCGCAATTCATACAGGCCGGGTTCGGCAGGCATCCGAAGTTTGAGCGGGTTTCCGTGTTTAACATTGCTGTCATTGATTGGCCATTGATTACCGCCAACCTCATGAATAGAAACGAAATCACCTTTTTCACCGGGGCCACCCCAGCTTACCTCGATGGTCTGTCCCTGAAACGCGGTTTCCGGGCCGGTGACGGTTGCCTCTGGCACGATGACGGGCAGGATCAGAGTAACAGTTTGGGCCTTTTCGAGGACCTCAAAGTCACCACTGACCTCTTGTTCATCGGCGTCGCGTATGGCGGTCGCGGTGTAGTTTCCAGCCGCAAGCTCAAGCGCAAAAATGCCGGTTCCATCGGCGCTAAACCCATCGGGGCCGGAGATGGACCAGCTCACACCGTTAGACATATCGCCACCATCCTCGCCATCCTGCGCGACAAAGCGCGTCTCAACAGGAGCGGGTTCAGGGTCTGGCTCTGGGGCAGGGGCCTCGGCGATGGTGGTCAGGGCATCCGAAAGCTGATCCGCATCATCCGCCGTCACAAACTGCCCGCCTGTTTCATCGGCCAAACACTGCAATTGCCCAAGCGCAGTTGCGTCGTCGGAGACGTCAAACCCCACCACATGCACGGTCAAATCGACGCCGGTTTCTTCGAGCGTTCGGGCCACTTCACACGGATCGGCAACACAGGTTTCGCGCCCATCGGACACCAAAATCACCGTGGCGCGTTCCTCGGTATAGCGCAGTTCCTCGGCGGCGGCGCGCACGGCGTCACTTAGCGGCGTTTTGCCCTTGGGTTTGATGCCGTTGACCGCCTGCGCAATGGCTCCGCGCGTGTCCGGTCCGGGGCGGACCACCGTTTCGATATCGGCGCAATTGCCTTTTTCACGGTGGCCATACACGGTTAGGCCAAGGTCGGAATCTTTGGGCAACGCCCCAAGCAAATCACCGACAACCTCTTGGGCGATGGTGATTTTTGCCTTGCCGTCGATCTGGCCCCACATCGACCCGGACCCATCCAATACCAGAATGCTAGATGGGCGATCTTGGGCGGCAAGGGGGAGCGCGGCCAGTGACAGCCCAGACACCAAAAGTGAGCGCAAAAGCGACATGAAAAATCTCCGATTAAATCAATTTCCGGGATAAAAGCGGGTGACGAAACGGAACTCAAGGCAGGTTTTCCGCACCTCTCAGGCCAGTTCCTGCCGGAAATTGTCAGGGGATGCACCGTGTTCCCCTTTCGTACTAAAATTTCGATTGGCGAAGCTTGGGCTTTCGCCTATCTGTTAGCGAGGCTTGGCGCGAGGCGCGTGTCAGGGCGCGTAATTGGGGGACGACATGCCAGAGTTGAAACAGATCGAGGTGCGCGGTGCGCGCGAGCATAACCTTAAGTCAATCGATGTGGATATTCCGCGTGATCAGCTGGTTGTGATTACCGGTCTGTCCGGGTCGGGAAAATCCTCTTTGGCCTTTGATACGATTTATGCCGAAGGACAGCGTCGCTATGTCGAAAGCCTAAGCGCATATGCGCGGCAATTCCTTGATATGATGGAGAAACCCGACGTTGATCATATCGCTGGCCTGTCCCCGGCCATCTCGATCGAACAAAAAACAACGTCGAAAAACCCGCGCTCCACCGTTGGCACGGTGACCGAAATTTATGACTATATGCGCTTGCTCTTTGCCCGCGTCGGCACGCCCTATAGCCCCGCCACCGGCCTGCCGATTGAGGCGCAACAAGTACAGGATATGGTCGACCGGGTTATGGGGATGGAAGAGGGCACGCGCGCCTATCTTCTTGCGCCGATTGTGCGCGACCGTAAGGGCGAGTATCGCAAAGAGTTCCTTGAGCTGCGCAAATCCGGTTTTCAGCGGGTGAAAGTCGATGGCGAGTTTCATGAACTTGATGCGCCACCGACGTTGGACAAAAAGTTCCGCCACAATATCGATGTTGTGGTCGACCGGGTTGTGGTGCGCGAGGGCATGGAAACCCGTCTGGCCGATAGCTTCCGCACCGCTTTGGACCTGGCCGAGGGCATTGCGATTCTGGAAACCGCCCCCAAGGAAGGTGAGCCGGACCGCCTTGTTTTCTCAGAAAACTTTGCTTGTCCGCAGAGCGGTTTCACCATTCCAGAGATTGAGCCACGGCTGTTTTCCTTTAACGCGCCGTTTGGTGCCTGCCCGGATTGCGATGGCCTTGGCAAAGAGCTGTTCTTTGACGAGCGGCTGGTGGTGCCGGATGTGACCTTGCAAATCGCGGATGGGGCATTGGCCCCGTGGCGCAAAGGCAAATCACCGTATTTCTTGCAAACCATTGATGCCATTGCCAAGCACTATGAGTTTGACAAAAAGTCACGGTGGAAAGACCTTCCTGCACATGTGCAACAGGTGTTTTTGTTCGGGTCAGGGGACGAGGAAATCCAGTTCCGCTATGACGAAGGCGGCCGAGTTTACGAGGTTAAACGGGTGTTCGAAGGGGTGATCCCCAATATGGAACGCCGCTATCGCGAGACCGATAGCAATTGGATTCGCGAAGAGTTTGAACGCTACCAAAACAACCGGCCTTGCGCGGCCTGTGGTGGCTATCGTCTGCGTCCCGAGGCGTTGGCGGTCAAGATTGGGGCCGGGGACGATCTTCGTCATGTTGGCCAAGTTGTTCAAATGTCGATCAAAGAGGCGTTCAACTGGTGTACTACGGTTCCCGAGGTTTTGACGGTTCAGAAAAACGAAATTGCCCGCGCTATCCTAAAGGAAATTCGCGAGCGGCTTGGGTTTCTCAATAACGTTGGTCTTGAATACCTGACGCTGTCGCGCAATTCTGGGACGCTTTCGGGGGGCGAAAGTCAAAGGATCAGACTGGCGAGCCAGATCGGCTCGGGCCTAACCGGGGTTTTATATGTCTTGGACGAGCCAAGCATCGGGTTGCACCAACGTGACAATACCCGCTTGCTCGACACGCTGAAAAACCTTCGGGATCAAGGCAATACGGTGATCGTTGTCGAACACGACGAAGAGGCGATCCGCGAGGCGGACTATGTTTTTGACATTGGTCCGGGGGCCGGGGTGCATGGAGGGCAAGTGGTGTCCAAGGGCACACCGGATGAAGTCACTAACGATCCGGCGAGCCTAACCGGCCAATATCTCTCGGGGACGCGTGAGATCAGCATTCCGGCCAAGCGGCGCAAAGGAAACGGCAAAAAGGTTATGGTTGTCAAAGCGACGGGCAACAACCTGCGCAATGTGACCGCCGATTTCCCCTTGGGAAAATTTGTCTGTGTTACCGGTGTGTCGGGCGGGGGGAAATCCACGCTCACCATCGAAACCCTGTTTAAAACCGCGTCGATGGCATTGAACGGCGCGCGTCAGACGCCTGCGCCTTGTGAAACCATCAAGGGGCTTGAACATCTGGACAAGGTGATCGACATCGACCAACGCCCAATCGGGCGGACACCGCGATCAAACCCGGCGACCTATACGGGCGCTTTCACGCCAATCCGGGATTGGTTCGCCGGTCTGCCGGAGGCGAAGGCACGCGGTTATAAACCAGGGCGCTTCAGCTTCAACGTCAAGGGGGGCCGGTGCGAGGCCTGCCAAGGGGACGGTGTTATCAAGATTGAGATGCATTTCCTGCCCGATGTGTATGTGACTTGTGAGACGTGTCATGGGGCACGATACAATCGCGAAACTCTTGAGATTCGGTTTAAGGGCAAAAGCATAGCCGACGTTCTTGATATGACGGTCGAAGATGCGCAGGAGTTTTTCAAGGCGGTGCCAACGATCCGTGACAAGATGGATGCGCTGGCGCGTGTCGGCCTTGGCTATATCAAGGTCGGTCAACAGGCCACAACCCTGTCCGGTGGCGAGGCGCAGCGGGTGAAACTCTCGAAAGAACTCGCCAAGCGGTCGACGGGCCGCACGCTCTACATCTTGGATGAGCCGACAACTGGATTGCATTTCGAAGACGTGCGCAAGTTGTTGGAAGTGCTGCATGAACTGGTCGATCAGGGCAATACGGTGGTGGTGATTGAACACAATCTTGATGTTGTGAAAACCGCCGACCATATCATTGATATCGGCCCAGAAGGCGGCGATGGCGGTGGCGAAGTTGTTGCCGTTGGTACGCCTGAAAAGGTCGCCAAGGAACCGCGGTCGCACACTGGCCACTACCTTGCTCCGATGCTTGGACTGGTTCGAGAAGCGGCGGAATGAGCCAGCTTGGTTTGGCGCTGGGGTCTGGCGGTGCGCGCGGATGGTGCCATATCGGGGTGATCCGATCGCTGCAACGTCAGGGTGTCGAACCAATGGCCGTTGCCGGATGTTCTATGGGGGCCATGGTTGGGGCTGCTTGGGCGGCTGGTAAGCTGGATGCGCTGGAGAAACTGGCGCTCGAATTCACCCAATCCCAGCTGTTTTCACTCATGGACCCACATTTGGATCGCGGCGGCGTGTTGAGCGGCAAGGGTGTCGAAACCCTGTTGAGCGAGCTAGACTTGCCAGAGCGGATTGAGGATTTGCCAAAGCCATTTATGGCGGTGGCGACCGATATGGCGACCGGGCGGGAAATCTGGTTGATGGATGGGCCTTTGATCCCGGCGGTGCAGGCTTCGGTTGCCATTCCCGGCATTTTTAGCCCGGTGCAACTACAGGGACGTTGGTTGATTGATGGCGGGTTGATTAACCCGGTGCCCGTATCGGCGGCGCGCGCTTTGGGGGCGCGGTCGGTCCTTGGGGTGAACCCTAGTGGGCGGGGCGGGAAGCCGATTTGGCAAGCCAATGAACCGGATTCCCTTTTGAGCCGCATAGGGTTGGAAGGCGTGCGCGATCAGTTGCCCGAGGCCTTGGAAAAGCTTTTGCCAGAACCATATACCGAGATGCGGGGGCCAAGCTATGCCGAAGTCATCAATGCGGCGATGGATGTGTTGACGGATTTTGTGCGCTCGACCCGGATTGCGGCCGACCCGCCGGACGTCATGCTAAACGCTGATCTGAAAGAGATCAAAGCGGGGGAACTATACCGTGCCCAAGCTGCAATCACCGAAGGTACGCGCATTTGTGATGCCGCAGAAGAGCAAATCGCGCGGTCTTTGTTCTAGCGCGGCCGTGGTCGGATTGCCCTGACACGACCGCGCGAAAATGCGGTTTACTTTTTCATCGGGCAGGTGTTCATGCCAAACAGTTTGTAGGCCCCACAACGTCCGGCAAGACCGGTCAAAAGCGGAACAACACCAATCCACATCCAGACGCCATAGCCCATCAGAGCGCCAATAATCAGCAAAGCGCCAATCACGATCCGGGCAACGCGGTCAATACCGCCAACATTTCTCTCAAACATGTTATGTCCTTTCCTGTTGCGTTGCCGCAATCACTACATTCGAATGTTGGAATGCTATTTGATCTGTCGCAAGGCGAATACAAAAAAGGGGCCCACGGGCCCCTTTCTCACAGTCATGTGATGCTGTGTTAGTTGCGTCCGCGTTTTTCAAAACGGGGCAACATGGCGCTAAAGTCGCGGCCCTGTCCGTCTTCGTTTTCGACAAATTCGGTATAAAGCGCTGTTGCGGCTTGGCCCATTGGCGTGTCGGCGTCTGCCGCTTCGGCGGCCTGTTGAGACAGGCGCAGATCCTTAAGCATCAGCTCGGCTGCAAAGCCGGGGTTGTAGTCATTGTCGGCTGGCGATGTTGGGCCAACGCCGGGGGAGGGGCAATAGGCATTCATCGACCAGCTATAGCCCGATGAGGTGCTGACCACGTCAAACATTGCTTCGCGCGATAGGCCCAATTTGTCAGCCAAGGCAAAGGCTTCGCAGGTGCCGATCATGGTGACGCCAAGGATCATGTTGTTACAGATTTTGGCGGCCTGACCATTGCCGGATTCACCGCAATGAACGGCCTTTTGACCCATGATATCAAAGAGAGGTTTTGCCGTTGCAAAGGCAGCATCCGAGCCACCAACCATAAAGGTCAACGTGCCACCAGCTGCGCCACCAATCCCGCCCGAAACGGGGGCGTCCAAGGCACCAAGACCGGCCTCAGCCGCTTGGGCAGCGACATCGCGCGCGCTTTGGACGTCAACGGTTGAGCAATCGAGCAGAACCGCACCGGGTTTCATCGCAGGGATGACATCATTCGCAACGCTGCGCAGGATTGCCCCGTTGGGGAGCATGGTGATCACAACATCCGAGCCCTCTGCGGCGGCGGCGGCGCTTGCTGCGTTGCTGACCCCTTCGGCGGTGGCACCCGCAACGTCAAACCCAACAACCTCATGGCCTTCCTTGGCCAAATTAGCGGCCATCGGGGCCCCCATATTGCCCAGACCGATAAATCCGATTTTCATTCCGTCCTCCCTGAAATCCAACGCCTCTTTGCCAAGCGGCATCAGCATCTTGGATACCGCAATAGCAGGCACATCCCCATCGGCAAATTGCCACTTGGGGGTTTTGTCTTTGTCGATGATTGCCGCACGAATACCCTCAAGGAAATCACCGTGCTCCATAACCCGGTGGCTCACTCGGTATTCAAGCTCAAGCGCTTTGCGTATGGTGAGTGACGGTCCGCGCAACCGGTGCAGCATTTCCGTGGTCAACGCCATGGACAGCGGCGAGTTGCGGTTGAGCGCCTTGAGAGCTTTGGTCGCGACTTCGCCGTCGCTTGTGTTGAGCATATTGCGGATGTCGCCCAAACTCTCACCTGCAAACAGCGCATCAATGTCGGTTTGCGCAGCGGCAAGGGGGCTATCGGGCGGCAATTGCGTTTGGTTTCGAATGGTGTTGGCGTCGCCGGTTTCGATCAGAGTGGCTTTGATATCGTCCCAAAGGGCCTCTGGTGCATAGAAATCGGCAAACCCGGCATAGATGGCATCGCCAGGGCCCATCCGGCTGGCGGTGAGGCCGATGTATTCACCCAAACGCCCCGGCGCGCGCGACAAAAGATAAGTCCCACCGACATCCGGGATTAACCCGATCCCACATTCCGGCATGGCGATTTGGCTGGTGTCGCCAACAATGCGATAGCCGCCGTGACAGCCAACGCCGACCCCACCGCCCATCGTGAACCCTTGTAGAAAGCTGACAACTGGTTTGGGGTATTCCGCCAGTTTGGCGTTCATGCGGTATTCATCACGCCAGAACTTGCGCCCGAACTCGTAATTCCCCTCGGTGCCGGTGCGATACATTTCAGCAATGTCGCCCCCGGCACAAAAGGCTTTGGGGCCTTCTGCGTCAATGAGAACAAGGTCGACATCACTGTCCGACCGCCATTGGTCAATGGCGCGCTCAAGCGCGATGCACATGTCATAAGACAAAGCATTCAACGCTTGGGGCCGGGTCAGTGTGATGCGGCCAGCACGGCCTTCCTTGCGGATATGAATATCGGCCATGGATGGATCCCTATGGTCAGTCTGGGTGGGTACAAAACGCGTGCACGCGTTTTGCAAATTCCGTGCACGGAATTTGGGGCGCAGGTGGTGAGGTCAGCGCGCCAATAGGCTGCGGGCAACGATCAAGCGCATGATTTCATTGGTGCCTTCCAGGATTTGGTGCACCCGCAGATCTCGGACCAGTTTTTCGATCCCATAATCCGCCAAATAGCCATAGCCACCATGTAGCTGCAGACATTGATCCACCACCTTCGATCCCGCTTCGGTCACGAATTTCTTGGCCATGGCGCAATGTGCCGTGGCATCCGGGGCGTTGGTGTCTAGCTTCCACGCGGCTTGGCGTAGGAACACACGGGCCGCCTGAAGCTCGATCTCCATATCTGCGAGGCGGAATTGGAGCGCTTGGAACTGATCGATGCTTTTACCAAAGGCTTTGCGTTCGGACATATATTGCAGCGTTGCGTTCAACCCGGCCTGCGCGGCACCAAGAGAACAGGCCGAAATATTCAAACGCCCGCCGTCAAGACCCGCCATGGCATATTTGAAACCGTGGCCTTCGTCGCCAACCAGATTGTTGATAGGGGTCAAGCAGTTGTCGAATTGAACCTCGGCGGTGGGTTGCGATTGCCAGCCCATCTTCTTCTCATTGGCGCCAAAGCTGAGCCCTTCGGCCCCGTCTTCGACAACAACGGTTGAAATCCCCTTGGGGCCATCGTCGCCAGTGCGGCACATCACGACGTAGGCGTCTGAGTAACCTCCGCCCGAGATAAAGGCCTTGGACCCGGTAAGCCGGTACCCTTCGTTGGTCTTTTCGGCGCGGGTTTTAAGCGCTGCGGCGTCCGAACCGGAACCGGGTTCGGTTAGGCAGTAGCTCAGCACCGTTTCCATGGTCATCGCCTTGGGAAGGATGCGAGATTTAATCTCTTCGTTGCCGAATTTGTCGATCATCTTGGCGCACATGTTGTGGATCGATAAGAATGCCGCAACAGAGGGACAAGACATTGACAAAGCTTCAAAAACCAACGTTGCATCAAGGCGCGTTAGGTCAGACCCACCGCTTTCCTCGGAAACATAAAGCCCGCCAAATCCGAGCGCGGCAATTTCTGGCCAAAGCTCCTTTGGGATGGTGCCTTCGGCTTCCCATTTTTGCGCATTGGGCGCGATATTGTCCTGACCAAATGCATAGGCCATGTCGAAAATTGCGCTTTGTTCTTCAGTGAGAGCAAAATCCATGGGCTCCTCCTTCCGGCATGAATTGAACACTTGTTCATAACTTGTCGGAACAGAGATGTGATTGCAAGGGTTTTGAGCGGTGCAATCCGCGAAACTACCATGTTTGCGTCGGACAAATGTCTAGAAAAGCCTGTTCAGCAACGTAGAGTGAAAACATCGTCAAACGGGGGGCAGCCCCCGGACCCCCGGGATATTTTCGGAAAGAAGAAACGAAAAGGGCGTTATCGTGCCGGGCAGAGCGTTTTTAGAATGGTGTTTTCAACCTTTTCCAACAAAATGGCGTTGTCGAACTTGGCTTCGGCGGTTTTGCGCGCCGCCAATGTCATGGCCGAGCGATCGGGCATGTCGAGAACTTGGGTGATCCGGTTTGAAAACCTGTCTTCGTCCCATTCAGGAACCAGCAATCCGTTCACACCATCCTCAACCGCTTCTGGGATGCCGGCGTGATAGGTGGAAATGGTGATACACCCACAGGCCAGCGCCTCTTGGATGGCGGTCGGAAGGCCTTCGGTATTGCCATCTTTGGCGGTGATGGAATGCTGAAGGAAGGTTTCCGTTACCTGAAGATGTTTGCGGACCTCATCATGGGGGAGGGCCCCGGTAAAGGTGATTTGATCCGCAATGCCAAGATCGGCGGCCATGGTTTTACAGGTCTCGAGCAACGGGCCGTCACCGATGAACGTCAGATGGGCATCACGCCCTTGCGCGGCCTTGGCAAAGGCCCGCAAGGTGACCTGAGGGGCCTTTTTTTCCACCATGCGACCCACGGCCAAAAAACTTCCGGGGCGTTTTTCCAACGGGGTAAACAGGCGGACGTTGACACCGGAGGGCACCACATGGGCATTGGGGTGGGACACGCCATGTTTGGCGAGGTTGTCCAACAAAAATTGGCTAACGGAAAACATACCGGCAAGGCGTGGCATCATCAATTTGTAAGAGCGCACCCGTTGCGCCGAGCCGAGCGCGCGGCTGGCATCGGTTCCGCGCCAATAAGTGAACACTGGGATTCCCATGTCGTTGCCGAGTTTGGCCATCACCAAAGCTTGGGTGCCAAATTCCGCCAAGATCACATCGACCTTTTGGGTTCGGAGCCAGTTGATAAGTTGGCGACGATTGGCCCCGAAAGGCAGACGCGAAGTGCCATGGCACGCGGCCCCGGCCACAGCGGCGAAAGGGGCCAAGAGTTTGTCACCCAAAGACAGGGGCGCACGTCGGGTAAACAGAGGTTTTCCATAGGGGTCTTGGCCGTTGTGGCGACCGCAAACAACCACCGTATCGCCGCCAAACAAATGTTCGATATGGCGATTGATAAAGGTTTCGCCCATGATGAAATAGTCGGAGGTGACGATAGCCGTGCGCATATGGGATCCCTTTGGTCGGACGCGGTCTTATCGCTGGCACAGCGCGGCTCTGCAAGGGTGAGAGATCACAGGCCGCTGTGAAATTCCTCGATCAGATGTTGCACAACCGCGCGCATTTGGCCGGTGTTGTCGCCGCCTTGTTTTTGCGCGTCTTTGAAAACCGCACGTTGGCGCACCGATGAATTACCATGCTGAACAATCACTGCGGCCCGCTCAATTTCGGGCCGACACCCCAAGGCATCCGCATCTTCGCCAAGCAGATCAATCAATTCATCCGTCAAAGATGAAAACGGTTCGATCTTTGCGGCACCAAAGTCAATCAACCCTTCGGATGTGCCATAGCGTTGGGCGCGCCACCGGTTTTCACCGATCAAAAAGCGATCATATATCCGCCACCGTTGGTTTTTCACTCGCAAACGCCAGAGCATCCGCATCAAACATTGGTTGAGTGCGGCCAAGGTCAGGGTGTCTTCCATCCGCGGCTGGACATCCATAATCCGGGTTTCAAGTGTCGGAAAACGCGAAGACGGGCGCAAATCCCACCAGATGCGCGAACTGTCTTCGATAACACCGAGATCAATCAGGATCTGAACCGAGCGTTCATAATCGCTCCAGCTTTCAAAATGTGGCGGCAGGCCAGTACGGGGGAGGTTGTCAAAAACCGAAATCCGATAGGAGGCAAGCCCGCTATCCCGCCCATTCCAAAACGGTGAAGAGGTCGACAAAGCCAACAAATGTGGGAGGAAATAGCTCATCTGGCGCATAAGGTCGGCGCGCATTGGGTCATCGCTTAGGCCGATATGGACATGCATCCCACAGATCAGCATCCGCCGCACAACGCCGCCCAAATCGCGATCAAGCTCATTGTAGCGTTGTTTGTTGGTGTGATGTTGGGCCTTCCAATCGGCAAAAGGATGGCACGAGGCGGCAATCGGGGCCAGTCCGTAAACGGCGGCATGTTTGGCAACGCCCGCCCGCAACCGGCGGAGATCGTCGCGCGCTTCTGAGATGTTGGCACAGGGCTTTGTGCCGATCTCGATCTGGCACTGAAGGAATTCTGGGCTGACCTGATCTTGTAAATCCGCCGCACAGGCCGCCATCAAACCATCCGGGGCCTCGACCAACGCTCCGCTTTGCGGATCAACCAATAGGTATTCTTCTTCAATACCGAGCGTAAATTCAGGTTGTGCCATGCCTTTCCCCCACTTTGGTTCAAGTTTGGGCGGATCGCAGGCGTCGTGCAAGGGGCAGGTTTTGATTTTCGTCTAGAGGTCTGACAAATGCGTCGCGGCAATTCCGAATGTCTTGAGCGCGTCTTTTTCGCTGCGCACCACAAGAACATCGTAAGGAAATTTGTCGGCCCCTAATTGTTGGTACATGCGCGCCATTCCGTAAACGACCTCTGAGGTCGCCACTAAAACACATCTGCTGCGTTTGATTGTCTTTACGCGGTTGGCCGTGTTGTCGACAAACCCGCTCATCTCTTTGAATTTCGCATCAACCTCGGTGACACCTGATAGGTCGATGATCTGCTCATAGCCATTTTCAAACAATGGATCAGCCAAATACGCCTTTGTGGTCTTTTCGGCCGTTTCGGGCGCGAAAACGCCAGTGAACGTCAATACGATGAGGCGGTGTTGGGGGTAGATTGCGTAGTTGGCTGACAATGAGAAACCTCTGAGTGTCGTAGCTGTTTCCTAGAGAACGGACCTTAGTACCTAAAGTGTCTTGAGGTTGTTTCAACCAGAAAACCCTTGGGCCAAACCCTTGGATCACAGGAACGGGGATGACATCATCAATTCTTGAACACCAACGAAGCAACCATGCCTTTGGAGTCAGGCACGTCTCTTATACCTAAGACTTCAGCTCAGCAATTGTGGTCGCTGTCAGGCCCAAAATTTCCAAGGCCTCGCGCTCGCTTCGTACGATTTCGATGGGATAGGGAAGGAGCCCCTCGGTAAGTTGTTGGTACATGCGCGCCATACCGTAAATCAGGTCATTGCCAGCAATAATCAAACAACGCTTGCGCCGGATATTTTTCATTTTTGGAGACACGTTTTGAGCCAGGTTTTGCATTTCCTGATAACTGGCATCAGTGCCCGTCGCCTTGGATAAATCGATTAACATATTGTGGTCGGGGTCAAAATCGGGGTCCTGTAAATAGGCCGCAATGGTACTCTGAGCCTCTTGAGGGCTGTAGTGACCCAAGCAGGTCACGATCAACAACTTGTGTCGTTTGTGAAATCGATAAAAGGATGCCACGAATTAAACCCGCTGAAGCAGTCGCAAATAATAAAGTTACCGGAAGTATCAACCGCCTGCTTTTTAACGCGGTTGGTCTTTAGAATAAACTAAAGGCATATTGAAAACTTAGGTTCCTTTTGGCCAAACGTTCCCCGTGAAAACTGAGCGAACGACCTAGCTGCGCGCGTTTGGGGCATGGTCAAGGGATTCAAAGCTGTCGCCCTCAAGGCCAAGCAGCGCAAGGGCATCGATGCGATTGCGTACAATTTCAATGGGGTAGGATACTTTGTCTTGCATCAATTGTTGATACATCCGGGCTGCTCCGTACAATAGATCGGTCACCGCAATCACGACACAGATGTTCCGGTTGCTTTGCTGAACTTTCGACGCAATTTCGCCAACCAGTTTTTCCATTTCGAAAAAGGTCGCGCTGGTGCTTTCTGCCTCGGTTAAATCCAAGACAAGCTCGAAATCCGGATCATACTGAGGATCTTGGAGGTATTGCCCGATCGTTTTCAAGCTTTCCTCGGCGGTGTATTCACCCAAATACCCAATCACGGCAATCCTGTTGTGGGGGTAGAACTTATAGAAACTTGGCATAAGGTCACCTTGGATGTCACGTGGGCCGGTATTCGTAGCACGCCTGTCTCACCCGTTCACAATACCGCTTTGCGCAATGCCAACGATGCGTTTTGGGGTGTTTTTTTGATAGTTGAAACGGAGGGCATATCGCTGGCGCATATGTCGAGAAACGCCAATGCGTGATCGCGTTTTTCAAACACTTGCGAACTCACCTCTCCTGAGGCATCGGCAAGGCTCACATAAATCCTAGCCATTCCGTATTGAAAATCACTGGGAGCATAAATGCTACATCGGGTTTTGGTTTGGCTCTTTGACTGCTGCAGGCGTTGGGCGTAACGAAACTGCCGCATTTCCTTGTAGCCCATATCGGTGTTTGTCCAGTCGGATAAGTCGATGAACTCATCGAGATCTGGGCGAAAGCAAGGATCGGCTTTGTAGGCAATCAGGTGTTCGAGAATGTCACTCAAATCGACATCCCCCACCAGTCGAATGCAAGTCAAACCACGGTCTTCAAATATATCAAACTTTACCGGCACACTAAGCTCCGTTACTTCGGTTCTCCCGAAAGTAGGATTGAAAGTCGTGCATCTTACGATAGCTTTAGTTCACGATGAAACAACCTATGCTTTGTCATCGTGCATCTATCCATAAGAATACAAGTTGGTGCGCTAACTATCAGAATTTATTGTTACATTTGAAACGAAGGTGACGCGCCTTGGTGTTGTGCCGTCGCAATTGGCTAAAGCGACGAAACGAAAAGGCCCCGTCAATGCGACGGGGCCCAATCGTTTTCATTGATGGAAGATCGGGATCAATCCATCGCTTTGAAGTTGAACTCTCCGCCTTCTTTAATGCCCGAGAACCAGCGCGATGTGACGGTTTTGGTACGGGTATAGAAGCGGAAGGCATCCGGGCCGTATTGGTTCAAATCGCCAAAGGCCGATTTCTTCCAGCCACCAAAGGTGTGGTAGGAGAGTGGAACTGGAATTGGGAAGTTGATGCCGACCATGCCAACATTGACGCGGTGCGCAAAGTCGCGCGCGGTGTCGCCATCGGCGGTGTAGATCGCGGTGCCGTTACCATAATCATTGTCCATGATCAGCTGCAGCGCGTCTTCGTAGTTGTCCATCCGAACCTGAGACAGAACGGGGCCAAAGATCTCTTCTTTGTAGATGTCCATCTCGGGGGTGACGTCGTCAAAATAGGACGGGCCAACAAAGAAGCCGTTTTCATAGCCTTGCAGTTTGAAATTACGACCATCAACAACCAGCTTGGCACCTTGCTCGACGCCACTTTCAACCAAACCGTTGATCCGCGCCTGCGATGCGGCGGTGATCACGGGGCCGAAGTCGATGTCGTCACCGGCGGTATAAGGGCCAACCTTCAACGCTTCGATCCGTGGGATCAGCTTTTCGGTTAGGGCGTCGGCGGTTTCTTTGCCAACAGGAACAGCCACCGAAATCGCCATACAACGTTCGCCAGCCGCGCCAAAGCCCGCCCCAACAAGCGCATCGGCGGCCTTGTCGAGATCGGCGTCCGGCATGATGATCATGTGGTTTTTTGCGCCGCCAAAACACTGGGCGCGTTTCCCGTTCGCTGTGGCGCGCGAATAGATGTATTGGGCGATTGGTGTCGAGCCAACAAAGCCAACGGCTTGAATGGTTTCGTTGTCCAAAAGCGCGTCAACGGCTTCTTTGTCACCGTTTACAATTTGCAACGCGCCATCAGGAAGGCCGGCTTCTTTGAGCAACTCGCCCAAACGTAGGGCGGTCGATGGTACGCGCTCGGATGGCTTGAGGATCATGGTGTTACCAGCGGCCAAAGCCGGGCCCATTTTCCAAAGTGGGATCATCGCCGGGAAGTTGAACGGCGTGATGGCGGCAACAACACCCAGTGGCTGACGCATCGAATGCAGGTCGATGCCGGGGCCGCCTGCGTCGGTGAATTCACCCTTGAGCATATGCGGCGCGCCCATGCACACTTCGATAACTTCCAGGCCACGCTGAACGTCGCCTTTGGCATCCGGAATGGTTTTGCCGTGCTCACGCGACAGCATCTCGGCCAGCTCATCCATATGCTCGTTGATCAACGCGCCGAATTTCATCATCACGCGGGCACGTTTCTGGGGGTTGGTTGCGCCCCAGACCTTTTGCACTTCGGCGGCCTTGGCAACGGCGTCGTCGATTTCGGCAACAGTGGCCAAAGGCACCTGTGCCTGAACTTCGCCGGTGGCAGGGTTCATGACATCGGCAAAACGGCCCGAGGTGCCGGAGACATGTTCACCGTTAATGTAATGCGTCAGTTCTTGCATGGAATCCTCCTCTGGAATTTGACCACACAGTAGTCTTGCAATTTTGCCTATCAAAGGTGTAATGTGGCAAAAGGGTTTTGCAAAAATGCAAAGGTGGTTGTGTGAGCAGCTGGGACGATATGCGAATCTTTCTTGCGGTGGCGCGTGGTGAAAGCCTCTCTGCGGCGGGTCGTGACCTGCGGATGGACCCGGCGACGGTGGGGCGCAGGGTCGCACGTCTCGAACAAGACATGGGGGCACCGCTCTTTGCCAAATCGCCGCAAGGCTATGGATTGACCGAGGCCGGAACCCGTCTCATCGAACATGCCGAGGCCGCCGAACAGGCGTTTTCACTGGCCGGGGAGGCGGTGCGCGGGCACTCCGAAGGGCTTTCGGGGCAGATCCGAATTGGGGCCCCGGATGGCTGTGCAAACTTTCTTCTGCCGCAAGTTCTTGCCGAGATTTCAGCGGACAACCCCGACCTCGATTTGCAGATTGTTGCCTTGCCACGCGTGCTGAATCTGTCGCGCCGCGAAGTGGATATGGCGATCACCGTATCGCCCCCAACCGCAGGCCGGTTGTTGGTCCAAAAACTCACCGATTATCACCTCCATCTTGCCGCAAGTGCCGATTATCTTGCTCAAAACGCCCCCATTACCACGCTGTCGGACCTGCAAGGTCATCGGATCATTGGCTATATTCCCGATATGATTTTCGACAAAGAACTCGATTATCTCTCCGATCTCGGCATGCAGCGGGTGCCCTTGGCCTCAAACTCGGTTTCAGTCCAATTCAACTGGGTCCGCACCGGAGCAGGGATCGGTGTTGTCCATGATTTTACCATGCCCGTCGCCCCCGATCTGCGCCGCGTTTTGCCCGACAAGGTGACTCTCACCCGGAGTTTTTACCTTGTGCGTCATGCGGATGATCAACGGCTCGAACGTATGAACCGCTTTGCCGAGGCGCTGGCCACAGGTATCCGGCGCGAATTGGCGCGGTTGGAAGGTCTCACTTGACAGCAGGCATATCCGGGTTGACGCTGGGAATACGGAAAAGGTGCAAGGAGGTTCCACATGCAGGTACAGCAAATTCTCAAGAGCAAGGACACTGATAGTGTTTTTACGGTCAAGCCCGGCACTTCCGTTGCCGATGCGGCCAAGCTGTTGGCGGATAAGCGCATTGGTACGGTGGTGATTTCCGAAAATGGCAAAACGGCCGATGGTATTTTGTCGGAACGCGATATTGTGCGCGAGTTGGCAGCGCGTGGGGCGGGGTGTTTGTCGGCCAGTGTCGATGACTACATGACCCGCGATCTTGTCACTTGTACTCGCGCCGATATGTCGGACGCGGTTTTGGAAAAGATGACTGCCGGTCGGTTCCGTCACATGCCAGTGGTTGAAGACGGCGAATTGATTGGTTTGATCACCCTAGGTGACGTGGTCAAGGCGCGTTTGTCGCAACTGGCTATGGAAAAGGATGCCCTCGAAGGCATGATCATGGGGCACTAACCCGACCGAAGTTTCGGGCAATACGCCGCGATGCGGCGTATTCGGACATTTCGCGCTTGCATTCGCGTACGCAATAATGTTGCGTGCGCAGCAATTCGCAACCAGCTTTGGGGGACCCCTCATGCGCATCGGCCTCTATCCCGGAACTTTTGATCCGATCACACATGGTCATATCGACATTATTCGGCGCGGAGCCTCTTTGGTTGACCGTCTTGTGATTGGTGTTGCCATCAATCGCGATAAGGGACCGTTGTTCACCCTCGAAGAGCGGGTGGAAATGATCGAAGAAGAATGTGCGATCCTATCTCAACAGACCGGCACCGAAATTGTTGTGCATCCGTTTGAAAACCTGCTGATCAATTGCGCCAAGGATGTTGGCGCGTCTCTTATCGTGCGTGGATTGCGGGCGGTAGCGGATTTTGAGTATGAATATCAGATGGTTGGTATGAACCGCGCGCTGGATGATAGCGTCGAAACCGTGTTTTTGATGGCCGAAGCGCGCCATCAAGCGATTGCCTCGAAACTGGTCAAGGAAATCGCCCGTCTTGATGGCGATGTTTCCAAATTCGTTACGCCACGGGTACTTGAGGCCTTGAACGACAGGTTCAAGTAAGCCATGCGGCGGCGCATGAGACGGCTTTTGTTGACGCTGGGGCTGATCTATTTGGCCTATGCGTCGTTGATGGTTTGGCTGCATCCGCGCTTTATCTACCCGTTCTATCCCGATCGCTTTTCTGCGCAGGGGTTTGAAGAAGTCGCAATACCCGTCCAAGGGGCGGAACCTTTGCCGGTTCAAGTGGCGCGTGGCCGTAAAGGGGCACCGACCGTCTTGTATTTCATGGGCAATGTCGGAAGCCTCGAATTGTTCCGCGCCATGTTGGATCACCATCGTCGCGCCGGTCGCAATGTTGTGGCGATGCCCTATCGGGGTGGGGGCGGCGTACCGGGTCACCCGTCTGAAACCATTTTAAAACGAGATGCCTTGGCGGTGTTTGACGCCTTGCCCGATCTGGTGAGTGGCGACGCCGTCATTGTTCAGGGCTATTCCTTGGGAACGGGCCTCGCCGTTTATGTGGCGGCTGAGCGCCAGGTTGACGGGGTGATCCTCGCGGCACCTTATGAAAAGATGTGCCAGCTGATGACCGCGGCGGCGTATCTGCCGGCTTGTGTTTTGCCAGGGGTGCAAAAATGGGATAGTGCAGCGCTTGCTGCAAACCTTGCTGAACCGGTTTTGATTTTGCACGGAAATGAGGATGAGTTGATTCCGATGGATCACGGTGTTCGTTTGTCCGGACAACTACAACACGCAACCTTTGTTAAGATCGACGGGGCAGGGCACACAAACCTGTTCGGCACCGCGCCTTACCTTGATGAAATTGATGCATTTGTTGAGCGTTTCTAAGGTGGTCAGCGGGCCGTCGACATCGATCCACATTCGTCATTGTGTTACCCTATTGGGCCGATCTGGCCCCAGTAAGGATTTGGTAACCAATAGACGATATTTTTCTTGTATCCAGTATTGCGTGCCCGGGGGGTGCGACGCTCTTATTTAAAGGAGTGAACTATGGATGTATTGATGACCCAACGCCGCCCAGTTGCGCGGTCAACTCGCTCAACTACGGTGCAATCTGTTGCTGCCAGTGGCTCGTCACGGCCAGTTGCGGCAACCTATCCTCCGCCACAAGGGATACAGGCGTGGATGGTTCCCGCGGCACAGGTGAAAACACGCGGTGACAATCCGTCGGGGGCGGCCTCTCCGACAAGGGCGGCCTTGGCCTACAGGGCGGCAAAAACAGCGGTCGGCACAAAATAGGGCCGCCCAAAAGGACGGCCCGAAATGGTCGTGTATCAATCAGGCAGAACGCCTGCTTTTTCGATTAGATAAGCTTACCCATGGCGACGGCAGTATCCGCCATCCGGTTGGAGAAGCCCCATTCGTTGTCATACCAAGTCAAGATACGCACCATGGTGCCTTCCATAACTTTGGTTTGATCGGTGGCAAAGATCGACGAATTTGGATCGTGGTTGAAATCCATGCTGACATTCGGACGATCGGTAAAGGCCAGAACACCCTTCAGCGGGCCATTGGCAGCGTCACGGATCGCGGTGTTGATTTCTTCAACTGTGGTTTCGCGCGCGGCTTCAAAGGTCAGGTCGACAACCGAGACATTCGGCGTCGGAACCCGAATAGCAACACCATCGAGCTTGCCCGCCATTTCCGGCAGAACCAGACCAACGGCCTTGGCGGCACCGGTTGATGTTGGGATCATGTTCATCGCTGCGGCGCGGGCGCGGTACAGGTCTGAATGCATGGTATCAAGCGTTGGCTGATCACCGGTGTAGGAGTGAATGGTGGTCATGAAGCCTTTGACGATGCCAATTTTGTCGTTCAGCACCTTGGCAACAGGGGCAAGGCAGTTGGTGGTGCAGGATGCGTTGGACACAACGGTATCTTCTGCGGTCAAAACGTCATCATTCACGCCGTAAACGATGGTTTTGTCGGCGTCCTTACCGGGGGCCGAGATCAAAACGCGGCTGGCCCCATTGTCGAGGTGGGCCTGACACTGCTCTTTGGATTTGAAGATGCCCGTGCATTCCATAACCACGTCAACATCCGACCAAGGCAGGTCAGCAGGGTTGCGAATGGCTGTGACGCGGATTGGGCCGCGGCCAACGTCGATGGTGTCTTCGGTGGTTTTAACTTCGACCGGAAACCGACCATGGACGCTGTCGAATTGCAGCAGGTGGGCGTTGGTTTCCACCGGGCCCAGATCGTTAATCGCGACAACTTCGATATCGGTGCGGCCGCTTTCGATGATGGCGCGCAGGATGTTGCGGCCGATACGGCCAAAACCGTTGATGGCTACTTTGACAGTCATGAGGAGTTCCCCCTTTTTGGCCCAAATTGGCCGGAAATCGGTGTTTGCGAGTGTTACCGCTAACAACCACCGACGTGCGAAATTGTCAAGACAGGAATGTTCCCGCTAACAGTCACTTTACCACAAAAGGGGAACTTGGCTTAGCGCCAAAAGGCCAACCAATCGAGCAAGACAAACATCTTGCGAGCTAGGAAAAGGGAGGCTTCTCCGTCTGCCAGAAAAACATCAGCGGCCACAGCGCCAACAACGGCTAACCCGATAACAATGGCAAGCTTATTGGTCATGGCGTGCTCCGCAACTTGGCCCGACCGCCGGGCTTGGCCTTGATGCCAGAGCCCGCGCGGCGTGTCACGTCGGTTTTAGGAAACAGCGGTTAGCGGGGCAGGCGGGCCGCATAAAAGAAGACTGCCGCGATGCCGAGCGATGCAAAGATATTGTAGTTGGCCATTGATAGGCCAAACAGTTCCCATGGAATTTCATCGCAACGCACCAAAGGCGCGGCCATGATCTGTTCCAGCAACTGTTCGGGGGTGAGATTGCCGACCGGGTTCGACGTACATGTATCGGGCCCCTCGAAAATCTTTCGTTCGACACCGGAATGATAGATCGCGATCAGCCCCGAGGACAGGGCCCCAAGCCCCGCCAGAAAAGCCATCAAACGCGGCGCAACAAAGAGACCCAAGGTGCCAAAAGCGATCCCGGCGAAATGACCATAACGTTGCCACCAACACATCGCACAGGGGGGCATGTCGCCAAGGTATTGGAAGCCATAGGCCCCAAGGATCAAACCAGTACAGCCGAGCGTGGCCAGAAGGATCAGATTGCGTCTCATATGTATTTCACCAATAGGAAGCCGCCGAGCAGAATTGCCACAAATGCGATGAAGACAAGCCCCAAACGCCGTTCGATGAAATCACGAATGGGTGATCCAAACTTGCGCAGCAATGCCGCCACGATAAAGAAGCGTAGCGCGCGCGCAATGATCGAGGTCACGATAAACGTCCCCAATGGCATCGCGGTCCAGCCGGACATGATGGTGATAACCTTATAAGGGAAGGGGGTCACCCCGGCGGTTAGCACCGCCCAGAACCCAACGTCGTTGAACTTCTCGTTGAACTCCGCCATCGAGTCGGCCTTGCCCATTGCTTCGAGAATGGGCTGCCCGAGGCTTTCATAGAAGAAAAAGCCGATGCCATATCCCAGCATTCCGCCCAAAACACTGGCCACGGTGGCCACACCCGCAATCAGCCAGGCACGATGTGGTGCGGCGATGATCATAGGGATCAATAGAACATCAGGGGGGATCGGAAAGACCGAGCTTTCGATAAACGCAACAATCGCCAATATCCATAGCGCGTTGCGGTGTTCGGCCTGAGCCATGGTCCAGTCATATAGGCGGCGCAACATGCTCGAAAGCTCCCTGTTTTGCCGGGCAAAAAACATGGGGCGGGGCGGGCGTCAAGCCTTGCCCCGCCCCAGTGGCGTGTTTGAGCGCATTCTACTTGCACATGGTTACTTGGGCATAATCTCAGGCAAAACCTGACCCAAAGCCCCGCTGGGGGGCTTGGTGCCGATATAGGCGGCAATTGTGCTGGCGACATCGACGGTTTCAACCCGGCGGTAGACCGTGCCCTTTGGAACATCTGCGCCTGCAAACAAGATCGGAACAAATGTGTCATACGTCCAAGGTGACCCATGTGCGGCGGCGACGGTCAGCCCATCAAAATCGGCGATGAACCAATGCGGCTCAAAGACAATGTAGACATTACCGGAGCGGTCAGGGTGATAGTTGGCCAAAACGTTGTTGAGAACTCCTTCGCCCACCACTTCGCCACGACGTAACTTACTGCTGGCCACGGCTTTGGCGATCCCGGGAAGTTTCTCTAATTCTTCGGCAACGGCGGCCTCAACCTCATCAAGGTCGAGCCCGCGCGCAGCGATTTCATCAAGATCAAGGTAGAGATAAGGGTTGGAGAAGTTTTTGATCAACTCACTGCTGGCCCCAAAATCCGCCTTGAGCCGAACTAGGCCGGGTTCTGTATCCAGACGGTCAAAGCTAAAGCTGCCCGCTTCGATCCCGAGCGTCTTGAGGTAACCGGGGTGATCCGCGGCACCATGGTCGGCAGATAGCACAATTAAGGTGTTTTCGATCCCAACGGTTTGATCAACGTGGTCAAGCAGCTGCGCCAAAGTGCGATCCAAACGACGCAGGTTATCCTCTGCCTCAAGACTGGATGGCGTAAAGAAGTGGCCGACATAATCTGTCGAAGACAGGCTGACAGACAGGTAATCAGTGATGTCGTCCTGACCAATTCCTTCGGCATCGATCAGCGTTTTTGCAAAATCGACCGTCAATTCATCCCCAGCAGGGCTAAGTGTGAGAAGTGTGGTGTAGTATTTATTGTCTACAGGGCCGTAATTGTGGGGGAAGACATTGCCCCAACCGGGGAGGTTCACTTCCCACCCCTGAAGGTCACGCGTGCCAAAGTCATATTCGCTGGCGTCTCCGCTTAAGGCCCAGTCGGTTCCGGCATAGGCTGCGACTTTGCCGCTATCGTTCCAGGATGACACCCAATCGGGATAGTCCGAGCGATAAAAGGAGCTGGTGACAAAACGGCCTTCGGATTTCGAGAACCAATAGGCTTGGCCCGCATGTCCGGCCATAGCAATTGCTCCACGGTCTTTGACCGATACGCCAAACACCTTGGCCTCGGGACCGAAATGCAACGCGACTTCATCGGAAATGGTCGAGGTTAGGATGTTGCGCGGCGATCGGCCATCGGTGGTGGCGGCGCGCTGGGTTGGGTCAATTTCGGAGTCCTTATCAATACCCTCGGCCCCGACCAAGGGATAGTCGGGATCTTGGACATTATAGAACTGAGTCCCCGCGATACGGTCGAACCATAGATTTGCGACCATGCCATGCACGGCGGGGTCGGTGCCCGTCGACAAGGTTGTGTGTCCAACGATGGTTTCGGTGTTTGAATGCCGGTGGTGGGCATTCCTAAACCACGTGCCACTGTCGATCAGGCGATTGAACCCATCCGGGCCAAAATGGTTGCTGTATCGTTGGATCAAATCACCACGCAACTGGTCCACGGTGATTTGCAACACAAGGCGCGGCGGCTCTTGGGCCAGTGCGGGTTGGGCAAAGAAGGACAGGCCAGCCAATGCAAAAATAAGGTGACGGCTCGGTACGGGAGTCAACATATTGCCCTCCAAAAGGAAACAGCGTGAAAATGAGGAAGTGGTTGAAGTATTGAGGTGATGTTGGAGACTGTAAAGCTTTCCTTTCCAAGGAACCTGAGGCGCGGTGGAACCGGCGAGCTGCGGGACGCGTGTATTGCCTACCTTTCGGGGGACGTTGCAAGGATAAGGCCTGTCCAAAATCGCCCCCGCAATCTTTGTCGCAAATCTGCGCGTTTTGCCTCTTTACCTTGCCGGAACAGGGCGCTAAACGAAGGTCAATGCCCAAGTGGCGGAATGGTAGACGCAGGGGATTCAAAATCCCCCGTCCTAGCGGACGTGCCGGTTCGAGTCCGGCCTTGGGTACCATATATCCTCTATTTTCAGGGGATATTGCCAAAAGAAACCCGTCTCATCAGAGGCGGGTTTCTTTTGTTTGGAGCGCAAGTTACGGGTCCAGTATCGACTCAAGCGCCGATGCGGGCAGGCATAGAACGGATAGGGCTGCGGTTCTGTTATTGGACACAAAACATGTCATATTACTGTTTAAGGCATCGGCCAGTGATTGAAACATCCGCGCCATGCCAAATGCGACTTTGTCCTCGGCCCAAAACGAGACTTTGATTGGTTTTTGTAGATGGCGGTGGGTTAGGTTGGCTTGTCGAACATGCTCACTCATCTTAGCATAGCTAATCTGCACATCAGTGACCCGTCGCAAATCGACCAACTCGTTCATGCCCGGTTGATAGCCGTCACTATTATAGACACGCATAAGCTCTGTGACGATGTCCTGGCGCTGAATGATGCCAGTGTAACCAGAATAGACCAAATGGTGATCTGAAATAATGGTCGCCTTAACTGGCATGAGTGGATTCCTGAAATGTGGGTTGAGAAAGAAAGTGTGTATCTGGGCGCTATCTAAGCGAGAAGTGGAGGTGATGGAATGCCCTTTAGCGGGAACGTGGCGTCGAATCATCCCGTAATTCGCTTTAGATTTGTGAAGAATGATTCGTATTTGGGGCAGGTTTGAATGTGACGCGAGTGGTCAATTTTCTGCCACAGGGCGTATTGGTTCTGCTTTTGATACAAACGTCGACACATTGTGAACCGGGGGGAAATCCCAACTAGCCATGCCGATTGAGCACACGATTGTTGCCAATTGCGAGACGGTCGATTGGGCAAAGACGAGGATTAGCCGCGAAATCGCTTAAAATTGGCTGAAAAGGGCGGTTTTATTGCGGCCTTTACATGGCGTGTGGAAACAATTTGCACTCAACCTTCGGAAAAATTGAGCCTTTTCCGGCTGGATTCTGCCAATGGAACAAAAGGAATGCCGCCGTTGTGCCATTTTTTCCTTCCGACACGCGCCGGTTCGCAGTATCAATATTGCAAGCCCAACTGGGGGGTGAAGACATAGGCCACGGGGGCGGCCGCTGAACTGTTGTGCATCTGAAAAGATGTGAGGTGAAGCGTGGGCGGATTCCGCCCGAGCCGCAATTTGGCGTTCTTCGTCCACGTAAAGACGTGGGCAGAGGCAGCGCGAACACTTCGCATACATACAGGCGCGACGAGCGAAATTGAACGGGCAGTGCAGTGGGCATTGTCTGCCGCCTAGGCGGTTGGGGCATGCCCCCGTCTGAAGTATATGAGGGTCTAACAATGGCTGATTTGTTTTTAAATTGGGGTGCTTTGGGTGCCTATGGTACCGTACTGGACGACACTGCACCCGATGCGGTTACTGCGACGGTTGATACCGGTGGCGTAGCTGTTGATATCACATTTGACGGTCAGGACGCTGGCGCACAGGCCTTTACTTATAATGGCTATGCTTACGTCGAAGGCGATGAGACCCTAAACCCAGCCTCGCATTTGAAGCTGTTTGGCGAAGGCGGTGACGGTGGAGATGACCCGTCGGCCACATCGACAACCGTTCTGGATTTCCGGGCCCTCGACACCGCGACCTACACAGACAACGTCCAAAATGTCAGCTTCCGTTTGAATGACGTTGACGCCGGCATGGCAGGTGACCTTGATGGCCCTGGCACTGGCTTCGAAGATGTCGTGTCGGTTATGGCCTATGACGCCGACGGCAACGCTGTACCCGTTTCCCTGACACCCGCGGGAAGCGCATCGGTTGGTGGCAACACCGTAGATGGCAATACCGAGTCCGAATTCGAAGAGGCAACCGGTTCGGTTCTGGTCAATATTGACGGACCAGTGTCGCGCATCGAAATCGTCTATGAGAACGGTGGCGAAAGCGAACAGGCGGTTTTGATCTCGGATGTCGAATTCTCGACCGTTGATGTTTACGACGAAAACAGCGATCCCGATGCGGTAGATGACAGCGACAGCACCTTGCTGGACACAGCTGTGACCATTGATGTTCTGTCGAATGACAGCGACCCAGACGGCGATACCTTGTCTGTTCTGACATACACAGCTCCTACAAACGGCAATGTCACCGATAACGGTGACGGGACCATGACTTATACTCCGGCACCTGGCTTCCTTGGGACCGACACCTTTACCTATGTTGTTGATGATGGGAATGGCGGCACCGATACGGCCACTGTGACTGTGGAAGTCACCGAAGGTGGCGGCGGCAACACCGACCCTGATGCCGTTGATGATAGCGACACCACTTCTGTGAATACACCTGTGAATATCACGGTCTTGGGCAACGACAGCGATCCTGAAATGGATGCTCTGTCTGTGACGGGCGCAACTGACCCGGCCAATGGCTCCGTGACTGTGAACGCAGACGGCACCATCGATTATGAGCCCGACACCGATTTCACCGGGACCGACACGTTTGATTACACCATTTCCGACGGCAATGGCGGCTCGGATACGGCCACTGTGACCGTGAGCGTTGAAGATGGTAGCGGAAACCGGGCACCTGTGGCCGAAGACGACACCAGCAGCACCGAGGAAAGCTCGCCTGTTCGCATTTATGTGCGTGGCAATGACGATGATCCAGATGGCGATGAGCTGACAATCGTGTCGACGACGACACCTGCGAATGGTGTGGCGACGATTGATCCAACCGACGGCACTATCGTTTATACTCCAAACGATGATTTCACCGGCACCGATACGTTTGAATACACCGTAGAAGACCCGTCGGGCCTTGCATCTACGGCGACTGTGACCGTCGAAGTCACTCCGGACGCTGAAAACGATGATCCGGTGGCCAACCCCGACGCGGCGACCACGCCCGAGGATACGCCGGTTGTTATCGAAGATCCGCTTGCAAACGACAGCGATCCAGAAGGTGATCCCATCACTTTGACTGGTCTTGGTGATCCCACCAACGGCACCGCGACACTGAATCCAGATGGCACCGTGACCTACACGCCAGAAGACGGGTTTACCGGCGAGGACACCATTCCTTACACCATCGAAGATGGTAACGGCGGCACCGCCACCGGTGAGATCGTTGTCACCGTGACACCAGATGGCGAAAACACGCCTCCAACGGCTGTGGATGACGAAGCCACAACGCCAGAGGGCACGCCAGTTGTGATCGAAGATCCGGCGGCCAACGACTCCGATCCGGATGGCAACCCGCTAACCGTGACCGAAATTGGTGACCCAACCAACGGCACCGCGACGTTGAACCCCGATGG
>NZ_CANMKO010000012.1 GCF_947498515.1 uncultured Pelagimonas sp.
GGCGGACCTGCGCAACGTCTACACCGCAAAAGACGCCAAACGCGCCGGATTCTCCGCTTATGAAAGCATTGGGCGGGAAGGGTTTTTGCAAGACTGAGGGGGTGGCGCCACAGGTCTTTGCAAATGACCTGCTTCCTCTGGGAGTTCCCCACATTGCATGCTAGGCGTAAAGTGCCCGGGGGGGCACGAACGCTGAGGATTATATGATCCGCTTTTTCGCCATGGCGCTTGTCGCCGTGTTCGCTTGTGTCCACTCCGTCTCCGCCGAAGGGCGTGAGATGCTTGGCCATGGTCGGCTGGTTTCCAATGATCTTCTGGGCGATTTCAAAGACCGTTGGCAATCGGGTTCTGTCGCATCCAGCCGTGTCGTTGGATATGGTTGGAACGGGTTTTTACCGGATCAACCCTTTGATATCTTGGAGTATCGCTTGGGTGGTCAGGTCATGACGCCAGAAGATTTCCGCAATCCTGAAGACGGGGACCGACCCTTTGCCGGGGCTTTGTCACTGGGTTTACACACGCATTTTCAGCGTGGTGGTACCGAGTTTGCGGTAGGTGCGGATTTGGTTGTCACCGGGCCTCAAACCGGTCTCGGTGATTTGCACACTGGTTTGCATGATATGCTGCAACAAAACCCGGCCAAGCCCTCTGTTTTGGATGATCAAATCGAAGATGGCTTTCACCCAACGTTTGTGGGGGAGGCCGGACGACAGTTTGCAGTTGGTCAGGGCGTCATCCGACCTTTTTCTGAGCTGCGCTGGGGGGCCGAAACTCTGGCCCGAGTAGGAGCGGACCTCACTTTTGGTCCTGTTGGCCAAGGAGAGCTTTTGGTGAGAGATCCGGTCACCGGCCAACGCTACCGCAGTGTCTATGAGTACGTACCCGGCATGTCCTATGTCCTTGGCGGCGACCTTGCCTGGGTCGATAGCAGTGTCTTCCTTCCCGAAGATCGGGGTTATGAAGTCGAGGAAACACGCGCCCGTGTACGCGCAGGCATCCATTGGCAAGGCGAACGCAACGCAACGTTTTTCGGCGTGACCTACTTGTCCGAGGAGTTCGATGGGCAAGATGAAGGCCAGATGGTTGGATCAATTCGTTTACGCGTCAAATTCTGACGCTAAATAGAATCAAGGGGTGTGGCGAAGAAAACACACATCTAAGGGTTGAGAATATTAGAGTAATATCGCGGGCAATCAATGACTTCCCAGCCCGCGGCCAATTCGTTAACTTATCTTTAATAAAATAAAAAACGAGGCAGGCAGACAGGTATGGGAACGGGCTATCGCGGCACGTTCGTCATTTCTTGGTCGCAGACGGAAATAGACGGTCTTCAGGCCGCACCACCGTCATCACTTACCGTCGGGGCCGCATGGTCTTGGCTGGGTGAAGCTGTTCGGGTTGATGGACCTACATCAATCTTGCGGCTCGATCAGGCAGATGGCGAAGCCGATATTCGAAGACGCGCAGCGCGCATGGTCAGACGCCTAGTTGGCGCGGCCGTGACACATCAGCCGCGTGTAGACACGGTTGATGTTGAACATCCGCTGCGTGACAGCAGCTTTGTCGTGACCGATGGTAGTCAAAGCTACACTGTTACTCTGATTGAGGTTGGTGACGGCGCGCGGCCATTGTTGATGTTCCTTGATGAGCTGCCACCGAAGGGCCGTGAACTCTGGGTTGTCCACCACAATATCGAAGCGGCACGCGGACAGGCATCAGGTGAGCAAGCCAGTGGGGTGATTTGCTTCACTCCCGGTACAAAAATTATGACACCGGATGGCAACGTCGGGATTGAAAACCTGCGCGAAGGCGACATGGTTCAAACCAAAGACAACGGTGCTCAGCAAATCCAGTGGATCGGCAGCCGCCGAATGACGGGTGCGCGTTTGTTTGCGATGCCTAAACTACGCCCGATCCGCATTCGTCCTGGTGCCTTTGGCATTGGCGAGCCAGATGAGGAAATCATTGTGTCCCCCGAGCACCGGATGTTGGTCAAAGGCGTTGTTGCACGCGCCCTTTTCAACACGCCTGAAGTTTTGGTTGCAGCCCGTGATTTGGTGAATGGAAACAGCGTGATACGCGACACGCAGCTTCGTGAAGTGACCTATATTCACATGATGTTGCCGCGCCACGAGGTGCTATTTGCCAATGGGATCGAAACCGAAAGCTTCCACCCCGCCAACACCGCACTATCGACAATTCATGACAATGATCGTTCTCGTTTGATGGAGCGTCTGCCACAAGTGGCGGAAAACCCGCATGTCTATGGATCATACGCACGACGCAATCTGTCGAGCTCGGAAGCTGCGATCCTGTTTCACGAAGTGGCCTGACGTTCAGTCAGGCCCTGCAATCATTCTCGGATTTCGTCCGGGGCAACACCCCAAAGTGCGGTTTTTGGAGCCCAGCCTTTGTAGCCGCCTGCCGTTAGGTGACACCAAGTGGACCCGCATTCACCTAATCGCGCGATCACGCCCAGTTCGAGCTGTGCTTTGACAGGGGTGCTCGGGTCAGCGCGTTGATGTAATTGCAGAAAATCCTTTTCGACAATCACCGTTCGCACCCCCGACAACAGCGAGTAATGCACCCATCCGCCCGCGCCATCACGGTCGCGGACCCGGCGCCAATGGCCGTGTTCAGCGGTGATTTCCAATGGCATGTCGCGGCGCTTGTACACCCAATCAATCCGATGGGTAAGCGACGGGCCGCGCCGGACGTTCCCTTCGTTCGCTTTCATCGACACAAAGCGCGGGAGCGGCAAGTTGGTCACCGGCCCTTTGTCCTGCCCGGCTGCGACAAGATTGCCAAACATCATGAAAACAAGGCCAAAGGCCATGGTCTTCCAGAACATATTCTTTTCCTGCTCGCGATTATTTCGGCGGGGTTCTTGTGCCTCGTCCGATCCGGGTGCAGTTTAGCGTAACAAGGGGCAATCATGGAAGTTGGGGGAGAGCCTGTATGTCATCAAAACGTATTAGTGTTGTTGTGACGCGACGCTTGCCAGAGGTCGTAGAAACACGTTTGAAGGAGTTGTTTGATGTCTCGCTCCGGGACACTGACACCCCAATGACACGAGATGAGTTGGTGCAAGCCGTTCAAACGGCTGATGTTCTGGTTCCAACTGTAACCGATGCAATTGATGCCGGGTTAATCGGACAGGCCGGGCCACAGATGAAATTGATCGCCAATTTCGGCGCGGGCTTTGACCATATCGATGTGTCAACCGCCCGCCAGCGCGGTATTTTGGTATCAAACACCCCCGGTGTCGTGACCGAAGACACGGCGGACATGGTTTTGGCGTTGATGCTTGGCGTAACTCGCCGCATTCAAGAAGGCCTGTCCGTCATGCAGGCTGGTGACTGGCAAGGCTGGGCGCCGACGGCGTTCCTTGGTGGCCGCTTGGGTGGGCGTCGTTTGGGTATTTTGGGCATGGGCCGCATTGGTCAGGCCGTTGCCCGCCGTGCCGCTGCATTTGGTATGCAAATTCATTATCACAATCGCCACCGCCTTCGCCCCGAAGTTGAGGACAGCTTGCAAGCGACCTATTGGGATAGTCTTGATCAAATGGCGGCCCGCATGGATGTAATCAGCGTCAATTGCCCCTCGACCCCTAGCACATACCATTTGCTCAATGCTCGCCGCCTTAAGCTCCTCAAGCCCAGCGCAGTGATTATCAACACATCGCGTGGCGAAGTGATCGACGAAAACGCCCTTACACGCATGCTCAAGGCCGGGGAATTGGCCGGGGCCGGGTTGGACGTTTACGAACACGGCATCAAAGGCAACCCTGAGTTGCGCAATATGCCCAACGTCGTGATGTTGCCGCATATGGGGTCGGCAACCGAAGAAGGGCGGGTTGAGATGGGCGAAAAGGTCATCATCAACGTCAAGACATTTGCCGATGGCCACCGTCCACCAGATCAGGTAGTGCCTGCGATGCTCTAGGCATTATTTGAGGGAATACATCATGGCCAGTTGCGTTTTATGCAAAGCAGCGGAAACCGAAACGGTTGACGTGTCAGGCTGTGATGTTTCTGTTGACCTATGCGCGACATGCCGGACCGGCGTCGATGACGGCCCCAAAGATGCGCCGCATTGGCAATGTTTGAACGACGCAATTTGGAGCACAGACGCGCCGGTACAGGTTTTGGCCTACCGACTTTTGTCTCGCCTCGATGCCGCATGGGCGCGTGATTTGCTGGACATTGCCTATTTGGAGCCTGAGCTATTGGAGATCGCCAAGGCCGGTATGCCGGATGAAAATGCCATCGTGCATCGCGATGTGAACGGAACGGTCCTCCAAAACGGAGATACCGTCACGTTGATCAAAGCCCTGCCAGTCAAAGGGGCAGGTTTCACCGCAAAACAAGGGACTGCGGTGCGCAAAATTTCCCTTGAGATGGACAATGCCGAACACATTGCCGGTCGGGTCGAAGGCCAACGGATTGTTATCTTGACTAAGTTTGTGAAGAAATCCTAACGGCGTCAGAGCATCTGTGGTGCGAGGATCAATTCCGGAAGCAGCGCGCCAAAGGCATCTTGCTCAAGTCCGAACCATACAACGGCCGACGGAATATCGGGCAGCACTTTGCACCGTACTTGGCTGGTTTCATCAATACGTGAGGCGTAATCCAACAAAAGCGGATAGTGCCCAGTATTGTTGGTCACAATAGCGATGTCCCATGGGTCGGCCATTTCATCCCCGTCCGAAGCGACAAGATCCGCCATAACCGCCGCAGCGTCGTAAAACGCCTTGAGCTCATCGAGTTCGCGCAGGTCATTCAGGGCGTATTTCACCTTTTCCGCGCCGGGTGTTGCCAAAAACTTCTGATATGCAGCGGACACTTCGGCAACCGATACAGAGCCGGAATAAACCGTCCGCAGCAAACGTTGCTCTGGATAGACATCAACCGAAATGGGCACTTGTTCGACCTTTGCGTTGTGAGCCTGCCAACACTAAGGCCTTGGTGGTTAACAAAGAACACACGACGTAACGTGACCTTAGTTAGCGTCACCTCCTAGTGACATATGCGCCATGATCTGACCATGATCTGAGGCAAGTTTGTTATAGGGCGCTTCGGGGTGGCTGCCGTCGGTTAGATGGTCGTTGAACACGCTGAAATACTCCATCTCACCTATGCGACCTGCAAAATCCGGGTGAAAATGGCGTGACATGTAAATCTGGTCGATGCTTTCAAAAACTCCGCCAAAGGCTGTGGTATAGACCATGTCGCGCGCGGATTTACGCACAAATAGCTTTTCCGCCGAATGTAGTTGTCGAGCAGTGATGTCCTCGGTGATCTGTTCGTTTTCCGTGTCGCTATAACGATCACCGGAATGCTCTGCGTCATGGCGCAACATCCAGGCGTAATTCTTGAACGGGGTTTCGCCGGAGATGATCTCGGAACTGACGGCATGTTCGCCGTCGTTGAAATCCCCCATGACCATGACAGGCCGACCCAAGTCGATCTCCTTAAGGATTTCTCGGCGGAGCACCCAAGCCTCGGCCATGCGGCGTAGCCCGGCGCGCAACGCGCCCATAGCACGACCCATCGGATCGTATTGGGTTAGGTCCGCAGGGCCAGGGCCGTCATATTCGCCTAGCTTGGATTTCAGGTGGCAGTTGAAAACCGTGATGATCTGATCCCCAACCGGAATGCGGGCTTTGAGGATTGGACGCGACACGCGGCACAGTCGGAAATGCCCGGCGTCGTCTTCCATTCCCCGCAAGGCGGAAAACGGGATGTCGAGCGGTTCGGCGAGGTCTTGGATGATCTCTGGCGGTTCTGCGAACCCGAACCGAGACAAGATCGCCAATCCGGGGCGACGTTGACCCGGCTCACCGCTATCGGCGGCATTGGGGGCAAAGGCTACTTCAGCGTCACGATAAGGCGCGACCGCCAAGCGCCGGAAAATGGCCTTGCGGTGATATCGCTTGGAACGATCCGGAACCGACGCCGCGTTTAAGGCATCTGCTCGTTCCGAGGCCTCATCCAGAACCGCTTGAAGGGCGTCTTCCTCAAAAATCTCTTGAAACCCGACAATATCTGCGTTCATGGTGAGCAATTGATCGGCCAACCAATCCTGTTTCCACGCGTATTCCTCGGGGGTGTAGGTTTGGAACTTATAATATTCCTTGTCCGCACCAATGAGGTTTTTGACGTTAAAAGAGGCGATGGTGAATTGGGTCATGATACGGCCTGTAAGATGTGTTTGGCAGGGATCATGACGATCAGGCTGTGGGCGACAAGGGGAAAGACATCTTTGTTCGCGCCAAATGGGTTAGCCGAGCTTGTGGAACAGGATTTGGATCACAAGGCTTAGGCCCAGTAGTCCGAGCATTGTGCCGAAAACCGATAGGAATACAAAACCCATCCGGCGAAAAATTCCGGGTTTGTATCCGATGAGGGTTTTGAAAAATTGTTTCATAGACTGAAAATGACCTATCCCCAAAGGCGGGGATAGGCCGAGTGACTTACACGTCTTTGTAGTTGATTTCCTTGGTATCGGCCCCCGGTCCCATTTTAGACCGGCGCACCAAAAGACGGTTCAATGCTTGGATATAGGCCTTGGCCGATGCAACAACAGTATCGGTATCGGCGGACTGGCCGGTGGCGATGTTGCCGTCTTCTTCGAGACGAACGGTAACCGTGGCCTGCGCGTCGGTGCCTTCGGTGACGGCGTGAACCTGATACAGCTGCAGGCGTGCGGTGTTGGGGTGCAACTCGCGCACCGCACGGAAGGTGGCATCAACCGGGCCATCGCCTTTACAGGTCGCGGTCACGTCTTGGCCGTCAATCTCCATCTCAAGCTCGGCTTCGGCTTTGCCACCGGTGCCGCAAACCACCCGCATATTGACCAGCTTCAGCTGAGTCTCATCGTCTTCGGCGGTGGACACAAGCGCGAGGATATCATCGTCAAACACCTCTTTCTTGCGATCCGCGAGATCCTTAAAGCGCACAAAGATATCCTTAAGCTGGTTATCACCAACCTCGATCCCAAGGTCCTTGAGCTTGGCACGCAACGCGGCGCGGCCCGAATGCTTGCCCAACGGTAGGGATGTTCCGGCGATGCCGACATCCTCGGGGCGCATGATTTCGAAGGTCTCGGCGTTTTTCAGCATACCATCCTGGTGGATACCACTTTCGTGGGCAAAGGCGTTTTTACCGACAATGGCTTTGTTGAACTGAACCGGGAAGCCCGCCACGGTCGCGACGCGACGCGAGATGTGCATGATCTTTTTGGTGTCGATATTGGTCTCAAACGGCATGATGTCGCCACGCACCTTAAGCGCCATGACCACCTCTTCGAGTGCGGTGTTACCGGCACGTTCGCCAAGGCCGTTGATGGTGCATTCAATCTGACGCGCACCGCCTTCGACAGCGGCCAGCGCGTTGGCCGTCGCCATGCCAAGATCGTTGTGACAGTGCGTGGCAAAGACAACCTCATCGGCCCCCGGAACCGTTTCGATCAGACGCTTGATCAAATCGGCGCTTTCACGCGGCGCGGTGTAACCGACGGTGTCAGGGATATTGATCGTGCTGGCACCGGCCTTGATGGCAATCTCGACCACACGGCAGAGATAATCCCATTCCGTGCGGGTCGCATCCATCGGCGACCATTGCACATTGTCGGTCAGATTGCGGGCATGGCTGACGGTTTCGTGGATACGATCCGCCATCTCATCCATGGTCAGGTTCGGAATGGCCCGGTGCAACGGCGAGGTACCGATAAAGGTGTGAATGCGCGGTTTCGCGGCCAGTTTCACCGCCTCAAAACAGCGATCAATGTCAGGCAGCTGCGCACGCGCCAACCCACAGATCACCGAGTTTTTTGAGCGCTGGGCGATCTCGGAAACAGCACGGAAATCGCCTTCGGAGGCGATCGGAAAACCCGCTTCGATAATATCGACGCCCATATCATCCAGCAACTCAGCAATTTCGAGCTTTTCGTCATGGGTCATGGTTGCGCCGGGGCTTTGTTCGCCGTCGCGCAGGGTTGTGTCAAAAATGACGACTCTGTCTTTGGTCATGGTCTTTGGTCCTGATCAGATATGCGGTTTTGGGGCAGGAGCGCGGTCGCTATCCCCAGAATTGGGTTCGCCTTTGGGTTCAATCAAAAGCACTTTGACTTCTTTTTCGGCGCGCGGGCGGTGGATCACCCCGGCGGGCACTACAACCAACTCACCAGCGCCAAATGTCACCGGGTCATGGTCTTGATAATCCATGGTGACTTCGCCTTCGAGCACCAAAAAGAAATCATCGGTCGTGTCATGTTTGTGAAACGGGTATTCACCCTGAAACTTCACAACCATCACATCGTTGTCATTATAGCTGGCGACCACATGCGGGTCCCAATGGCTATCAAACATCGCTAGCTTGTTTGCCAGATTAACTTTGTTCATGGAGTTTTCCTAACTGATATGCGGGATTATCGGCGCGATCGCATCTCCTCTGAGCACGCGCGCCGCAATGGCCGCGCTCAGAGGCGAGTTAGGAGTAGGTCAATGCACAAGCCATCGCGCCCGGAAAGCGGGCGACGCGCAAACGGCACCGGAAGGCGCGCGATTTTGGCGATATGTGTGGTCATTGGCATGGGCGGGACTATACCGCGCTTCGCGTGAATGAAAAGTGGATTTTGAAGGTTTTTTGTCCAAACGCTTTGTTGCGCTATGTCCTTGATCAAAGGAGAGGCCATGCAACGAGCATTGATCATAGGGTCCAGCGGCGGAATTGGCGGTGCGCTATCCAAGGCGATTGCGGCGCGCGGGGTTGCGCTTGATACCCTGTCACGCAGCCAAACCGGGTTCGATATCACCGACGAGGGTTGCGTTGACGCGCAGTTGACTGAGTTGAGCGGACCTTACGATTTGGTTTTGATTGCAACAGGGGCGTTGGAAATCGCCGGGGCCGCACCCGAAAAATCAATCCGTGTCTTGAATGCTCAGGCAATGGCAGATCAGTTTGCCCTGAATGCCATTGGTCCGGCCCTTGTGTTGCGCCATGCGGCCCGTTTGTTGCCAAAAGGCCGGCGTAGCGTGATCGCGACCTTATCTGCGCGGGTTGGCTCGATTGGCGACAATCGTTTGGGTGGTTGGACAAGCTATCGGGCCTCGAAGGCCGCGCTCAATCAAATCATCCGCTGCGCAGCGATTGAATTGTCACGCAGTCACAAACGCAGCATCTGTGTCGCCTTGCACCCCGGCACCGTGGCAACGCCTTTCACGCAAAAATACCTAGGTCGGCATCCTTCGGTGGCACCGGAAACCGCAGCGGGTAACCTTTTGCGGGTGATTGACAATCTGCAACCGAACCAAACCGGCCATTTCTATGATTGGGCGGGCGAACAGGTGCCTTGGTAATGTTCAACCGATTGCGCAAATAACGGCAAACGGATTGTTTGAGCTTGCCCTGACCTACGGCATAATAGGATAAAAGCCATGGCAAAATGTGTGATACGGGTGGGCAGATGATAAAACGACTTGCGGTATGGGTCAGCATTGCAATCTTGGCTGGCGGGGCGGCCTTTGCTCAGGCGCGGGATGCCAGCTCGGTCTACTTTTTCGGCAACTCTTTGGTGCACCACCTGAGTGAAGAGGATGACCACACCAATGTGCCCCATTGGCTCAATGAAATGGCCAAAGTCGCAGGCAAGGATTTTGCCGTCGAGGGGCAATGGGGGTTCTTGCGCAATTTCGCTGAGGGCCTGCCTCCGGTGCCAAATTGGAGCTTTCCGGGTGTCAAAGGCGCGGGTCGCAATGGGTTTGGCAATACCGGATTTGACGCGGTTGTCGTAACGCCGGCCAATTTTGTTCAATATCAAAAGCCCGACGCCCCCTATGACGGCGAAAACCCCAATGATGAAAGCCCTTTGGGGGCCATGATCAAGGTATTTGACTGGGTTGCGCAGCAAAGCCCTGAGACGCGTTTGTTTGTCTACGAAGGCTGGGCCGAAATGGGCGGAATTACCGGTGGCTTTCCACCAAGCGGGCGCGGGCTTCGCCGTTATCACAAGTTCAATCAGGGCGACTACCACGCGTGGTATGAGGGGTTGATTGACACTTTGGACCTAACCCGGCCTGACCACCAAATCCAACTGATCCCTGTTGCCTCTGTTCTGTCGGATTTGCTCGCCGATGGCGGTGTTCTCGAAGGGTTGCCAGCCGAAGCACTTTATTCAGACGACGCGCCACATGGCACACCGACGCTTTACCTTTTGGCGGCGATGGTAACCTACTCTTCGCTCTATAACGAAAAGCCGCCGGTAGATTTCCGCCCCCCTACCACTCTGCATCCCGATATCGTCGACAAGTTCGCGCAGGTTTCTGAGCGGATTTGGCAGGCCATGCCGGAAAGCCAAGCGCTTGAGCGCGCGTTAGAGCAAGCGCCGCAAGCCGTTGCCGAGCAAGCAGAGGCAGTGGAAGCGGCTATGCCGGAACGATTGAGCGTGGTTTTACCCCCTAGTGGCGCGCGGCCAGACGGTGTTCCGGTTTTGGGCATGGGGCTAAATGGCATTTCCGATTGGTCCACGCAGCATCCTTTTCTAGACCTGATGAAATCCGCCCGCGGGTGGGTTGGTCACAAAGGCAGCCAATGGGGCGCGGTGAGCACGGAAGAGCTTCGCGCCGGTGGGTTTTTGGATGAAAACGGCTGGCCTGTCGGGGTGCCCGAAGGCGTGACCGCGCTCGAAGCGGTTCTATTGACGAGCCAACCGGAAGGGTCAAAATCGATCTCTGGGAAATATGTGCTGACCTATGAAGGGCAGGGCAAATTGCAACTCACAGGGCGCGCCAAGCGGGCCAAATATGACGATGGTCAGGTTACCTTTTCCTATAGTCCCGGTGAGGGTTTGGTTGGGTTGAAACTCACCGAAGTTGACGCGCAAAACCCCATCCGCAATATTCGCATTCTGAAGCAAGATCATGTCGAAATGTACGCGGCGGGCGCGTTGTTCAACCCGGCGTGGGTCGAGCGCATTCAAGACATGCGGTCAATCCGGTTTATGGACTGGATGATGACCAATGGCTCGCCGGTGACGGGGTGGGATGATCGCCCGCGCATGTCAGATGCGAGTTGGACCCAATGGGGGGTGCCGCTTGAGGTGATGTTGCGTTTGGCCAACCATGTCGGTGCCGATCCTTGGTTCACCCTGCCGCATATGGCCGATGACGATTATGTCCGCCAGTTTGCAGAGACGGTGAAGGCTGGGCTAGACCCGCGCCTTAAGGTGCATGTTGAATACTCCAATGAGGTCTGGAACCACATCTTCCCTCAGGCCGTTTGGGCGCGAAACCAAGCGACGGACCTGTGGGGCGAGAGCGATACAGGCTGGATGCAGTTCTATGGGCTGCGCGCGGCGCAGGTGATGAACATTTGGTCGGATGTCTATGGGGATGCGGGCAAGGATCGATTGGTGCGTGTTGTCGGAACCCACACTGGATGGCCGGGCCTAGAAGAGGACATCTTGCGCGCGCCCTTGGCGTTTCTGCAGTTGGGTGCCTTTCCGCAGGACAGTTTTGATGCCTATGCGGTGACCGGGTATTTCGGTTACGAGTTGGGCACCGATGAAATGGCGCAGGTTATGAACAATTGGCTGGATCAATCCGAAGCCATTGCCACCAAAGCCGGAGAAGCCCAAGGGTTGCGCCGCGTTGCCTTGCGGGAGTTTGTTAAGAAAGCCCGGTTTGAGGCCGCGATTGCCCCGGTGACCTTGGCCTTGCAAGATGGGTCTTTGCGCGAGTTGACCGAAGAAATCTTTCCCTATCAGGCCGCTGTAGCCCGCAAGGCCGGGTTGCGTTTGGTCATGTACGAAGGCGGCACACATGTCACCGCGCATGGGGCGCAGGTCAATGATGATCGGCTGACCGCCTTTTTGACAGAGTTCAACTACACCCCGGAAATGGCCAAGCTTTACGAGCTGTTACTCGCTGGGTGGGTTCAGGCAGGCGGCACAATGTTCAACGCTTTTGTTGATGTTGCTCCGGCCACGAAATGGGGAAGTTGGGGCGCGCTTCGGCATTTGGATGACAGTAATCCCCGCTGGGACATGTTGATGGCCTTTAATGCCGCCGGTCCCGGTGAATGGGAAAAACGCGATCTTGCGGCGTTTAACAACGGTATCACCCGTATCGCAGGCACTGGAAACCAGCGTTTGCAAGGAACCACCCACGAAGACGTGCTTATTGCCGGATCGGGCAATGACACTTTGGTCAGCAGTGGGGGGAACGATATCTTGCATGGTGGAAGTGGGACCGACAAGGCGATCTTACCGGGAACCCCCGAAGACTATCGTTTTGAACAAAACGGATCACTTTTCGTGGCCCGCAATGAAACGGCTGTTATCCGCATGTCCGGGATCGAGGAGCTGTTGTTTGAAGGTGCCGCCGGGCGCAGCCTTACGGTGGCGGGGCTCTAGCGCCTCAACTGATAGGTGATTTCAGACACCAATGTCTCTGCGCCAAGTGAGGCGCGGAAGTTTTCCACGACATGGGCGCGACCGGCCTCGGATAGGCGTTGCAAAGCCGCTGGGTCGCCCGCCAAGGTGCGGATCACCCGCGCCAATTGGCTCGGGGCTTTGGGTTCGACCAAATAGCCGTTGACGCTATCTTCGATAAGCTCACGCACTCCGCCTGCGTCGGTGCCTATGGTCGGCACGCCCATCGACATCGCTTCCATATAGGCAACCCCCAAGGGTTCGTGCCACGAAGCCAGCACAAACAAATGCGATTCTTCCAACTTGGCTTTGACCTGATCCGCATCAATCGCACCAAGCAATTTGACGTGATCTTGCAGGTGCAGCTTCTTCAGGTGAGCTTCTAGCTCGGTGCGGTATCCGTGCCCGCCGTCATCATCCTCGCCGGCGATCTCAACCCGAATGTCGACACCTTGGTCGATCAATTGGCGCGTGGCTGACATGAGATCCTGATGACCTTTGACAATGTTCAAACGTCCACAAGAGAATACTTTGATCGGCCGTCCTCGTTCTGGCACCGTATATGGTGCTGAGCGGCTCAGGGCATCGGTATCAACCCCCATCGGGCGGATTGCTATTCGTTCAGGCAAATGGCCTTCCAGCTCCTTGCTGATCTCATTTAAAAGCTTTTGGGTGATGACGGTTGCAAAGCTGGCGTATTCCCATTTCAACCGCTGACCGGGGCCATAATCGGACAAAGGTCCGTGCAAGGTGTGGGAATACTTTGGGGCCCCTAAGTGATGGGCGAAACATGCGATCAAAGACGCACGGGCGCAGGAATGCGCGTGAATATGGTCTAGTTTCAGGGACTTGGCGTGTTTTGCCAGTTGCTGAGCCGCCGAAAAAGTCAGCACTGCATCTTTTGCAAACCGCCCCCCTTCGCGGAGCATCCAACCGGGAAGGCCCTTGGACATCAGGCCGGTCGCAGCTATGGCAGCACTGATTGGATTGACGCTTCCCAAATAGGTTGTGCGTTCCATGGCCTGATCGGACCAGTCATGGGCAATCAACCCAGGAGGTGGCTTACGCGTTGAAAACACATGTACTTCGTGGCCCATCTCTTCGAGCGCCTGAATCTCGCGCCAAAAGAAAATGTGCGTTTGTCCCGGAAACTGGGGAACAATATATCCGATCCGCAAACTTTGCGTCACTGTGATCTAGCCTTGAAAAATTGAGCAGCACGCCGCCCTCCCAAAGGCGACTTCCTGAAATAATCTAGGCGTTTCCATTCTTTGGCCATAGTTAACTGCGATGACGTAGGGCATAGAGGGCGGTATTTTCGCAAGGTGTGGCCCCTCGGGTACGGGTTATGATGAACAACAACACAACAGGGGCCGTGCGGCTTTCTGTGATCCTTCCAGCAAACAACGAGGCGGCGCTAATTGGCGGCTGCCTTTCGGCGATTCTGGACTCGGATTGGGATGGGCTGGGCTTGCAAGTGATCGTAGTTGCCAACGGGTGTTCCGATGACACCGCCGCGCGTGCGCAGGCCATGGTTGAGCCGTTTTCAGATCGTGGCTGGCAATTGGATATTTTGGATTTGCCCTCGGGCGGCAAATTGGGTGCGTTGAACGCAGGCGATGCAACGGCCAAAGGGGCGATGCGGGTTTACCTAGATGCGGATGTCACCGTCAGCCGCGGCTTGCTTTGGCAATTGGCCAATGCTTTGGATAGCACTGCGCCGCGTTATGCGTCTGGGGCGGTCACCATTACCGCCAAAGGGTGGGTTAGCCGCGCTTATGCCCGCATCTGGCGTCAGGTTCCCTTTATGGCCGAATGCGTCCCCGGATGCGGAGTCTTTGCGGTGAATGCGGCGGGGCGTGCGCGCTGGGAAACCTTCCCAGACATCATTTCCGATGACACGTTTGTCCGTCTAAGCTTCACTCCTAACGAACGGATTGGCGTTGCCGCGTCATATGAATGGCCAATCGCCGAAGGTTGGTCAAACCTTGTCACAGTGCGCCGTCGCCAAGATGTGGGTGTCGATGAAATCGGACACAAATTCCCGGAACTACTTGCAAATGATGACAAACCTGACTTTGGGATAGGTCGCAAGCTTGGGATCGCCTTGCGTGATCCTATTGGATTCGCGGTGTATTCTGGCGTAGCATTGACCAGCAAATTGACCCGGAAACGATCCTCCGGTTGGAGCCGCGGCCGATGAGCGTGATGGCCAAATTTCAAGGGTCGTCTCTTGGTGCGCGCGTCCTGCGCTCGTCTGTATTGACGATCGGTGGGTTTGGTATGAGCCAGATGATCCGACTGGCTTCGAACCTCATCCTCACACGGCTGTTGTTTCCCGAAGCCTTTGGTTTGATGGCGCTGGTCATGGTGTTCCTGATGGGGCTTGGCCAATTCTCCGACGTTGGTGTGACGCCCGCCATCATGCAGAGCAAACGCGGCGATGACCGCGATTTCCTAGATACCGCTTGGAGCATTCAGGTGGTGCGTGGCGTCGGCCTTTGGCTGGTGGCCTGCGCCTGTGCTTGGCCTATGGCGTGGGTCTATGGTCAGGACCTTTTACTGCAAATGTTGCCGGTTTCGGCGCTAACTCTCCTGATTACCGGCTTTCGACCGACCAAAATGGTGACCGCCAACCGGCACCTCAATCTTGGCCGAGTCACCCTTCTCGACATGATCACGCAAGTTGTCGGCGTGAGCGTCGGCATCGCCTTGGCGTGGTGGACACATTCGGTTTGGGCGTTGGTGATTTCCGGCGTCGTGGCCGCGATTGTCGAGGTCATCATAAACTGGCGTTATCTACCTGGGCCAAGGAACCGGTTTCGCTGGGAAAAGCCTGCCGCGCGCGAATTGATTGGTTTCGGGAAATGGGTTTTCCTTGCTACCGTTTGCGGCTTTTTCTTTAGCCAAGCAGACAAGATTTTGATCGGGAAGTTTGTGCCTCTGGATATGTTTGGGGTCTACAATATTGGGTTCTTTTGGGCGTCGTTCCCAATGATGCTTGGCGGAATGGTCACGCAAAAAATCCTAATCCCGATCTATCGCGAAACGCCGCCTACTGAAAGCCGCGCCAATTTCTTGAAGCTGCGCAAAATGCGTGTTGCTGTGTCGTTTTTGTTGATGGGGTTTGTTGGGGTTTTTGCGCTTTTGGGCGTGTGGATTGTCGATCTTTTGTATGACCATCGCTATCTCGATGCCGGGGCCATTGCCGTCATTTTGGCGATTGCGCAAATGCCGATGCTTATCGTGATGACCTATGATCAAGCCGCCCTTGCCGCCGGGGATTCCAAGCGTTTCTTTGTTTTGGCGGCGGCGCGTGCGGTGTTGATGATTGGTTGCTTGCTGATCGGCCTTGAAACCGCCGGGCTATTAGGGGCGCTGATTGGCTACGGCGCGGCCTTTATTTTGGCCTATCCGGTTGTGGTTTGGTTAGCGCGACGCATGGGCGCTTGGGACCCACTGCATGACCTTGGCTTCGCGGCGCTTGGGCTGGCCCTTGCGGGTTTGGCGCTCTGGGTGAACTGGGCTGCGATCCTGTCCTTTGCGGGGAAAAGCGTCTGAGCCCTCCCGTTTCCAAAGTGGAAACAATATTGCTATGACTGTTTCGCTAACAGTGGCATGCGCAAAAGATGTGCGGGTAAATCGCGTTTAATTGCGGCACCGCACGGCTTGAATACCTCAAATTCGCCCCATTTCCTACGCAATGGGCGCGTAAATTGGCGGGAACGCACGTGCGGGGTATGGGATTCATGATGAGTGATACGGAAAACTTTGGTGAAAATGATATCGCCATTGTCGGAATGGCAGCGCACCTTCCGGGGGCCGATGATATTGCCAGCTATTGGCGCAATCTGCGCGATGGCGTGTCCTCGATCCGTCGTCTTAGCGAAGATGATCTGAAGGCCGCAGGCGAAGACCCCGGCCTTGCTCGCCACCGCGACTATGTTCCCTTTGCCGCCCCGCTCGATGGGTTTGAGATGTTTGACGCTGAATTCTTTGGGTTTTCCCCCAAAGAGGCGGCCATAATGGACCCTCAGCACCGCCAGTTTTTGGAAACCTCGTGGGAGGCGTTGGAAAACGCCGGTCACATCCCGGAAAATTTCCCCGGTCAGGTCGGCGTTTTTGCTGGCTGCGGTATGGGGAGCTATTTCTATTTCAACGTCTGTTCCAACCCTGATCTCGTTGAAAGCACTGGTATGTTCTTGTTGCGCCATACAGGCAATGACAAGGATTTCCTGACAACTCGTCTAAGCCACATTCTCGACCTTCACGGACCATCGATTGGCATCCAAACTGCCTGTTCAACGTCATTGGTGGCCACGCATTACGCTGCGCAGGCCTTGTTGAACGGCGAGTGCGATATGGCGCTTGCTGGTGGTGTGACCATCGAGCTGCCGCAAGGGCGCGGCTATCTCTACAAAGAAAATGAAATTCTTAGCCCGGACGGGGCCTGTCATGCCTTTGATCATCGTGCCAAGGGGACGGTGTTTGGCTCTGGGTCCGGAGTGGTTGTACTGCGTCGCATGGCCGACGCTATCGCGGATGGTGACCACATTTGGGGCGTGCTAAAGGGCACTGCTGTCAACAATGACGGTGCGCAAAAGGCCGGGTATCTTGCGCCGTCTGTGGATGGCCAAGCCAAAGCCGTGGCCGAAGCGCACGCCATTGCCGATGTAACCGCAGACACCGTTGATTATGTCGAATGTCACGGGACGGGCACCTATTTGGGCGACCCGATCGAAGTGGCCGCCTTGACCCAAGCGTTCGGTGAGACGTCGGACAAAATCGGGCATTGCCGGATTGGCTCGGTGAAAACCAATATCGGCCACTTGGATACAGCGGCGGGCGTGGCAAGCATGATCAAGGCGACCTTGGCCTTGCATCACAAGCAAATGCCGCCCTCTTTGGGGTTCGAAGCCCCCAATCCCGCCATTGATTTCGAAAACTCCCCCTTCCGTGTTAATGACCGTCTGACCGATTGGAAGGTTCAAGGGCATCCGCGTCGCGCCGGGGTCAATTCGCTTGGGGTTGGTGGCACCAACGCGCATGTCATCCTCGAAGAAGCTCCTACGCGAGCCGCTTCAGAAGAAAGCGATTTTCCGTTCCAAATTCTGTCGGTCTCGGGCAAGTCCAAAGCGGCACTTGAGGACAACGCCAATCGTTTGGCGGATCATCTGCGCGCCAATCCTGACCAAGACCTCGCCGATGTGGCTTGGACTTTGCAAAACGGGCGCCGCGCCTTTGAAAAGCGGCGGATTGTTGTTGCAGAAACCCATGCCGAGGCCGCCGATCTTTTGACGAGCGACAACACACGGCGTGTTCATACGCACACGGCTTTGGAAACCCCTGAAATCGCCTTCATGTTCCCCGGTGGTGGGGCGCAATATGCGGGCATGGGGCGTGATTTGTATGAAACAGAGCCTGTCTTTGCCGAATGGATGGATCGTGGTCTCGACCATCTTGCGACGCTGACCGACGCCGACATGCGCGCGCTATGGTTGCCCTCTGAGGGCGATCTGGCCCAAGCCGATCAAGCGCTGCGCAAGCCGTCCTTGCAATTGCCGCTTATCATGATCGTTGAATACGCTCTGGCGCAATTGTGGATGAGTTGGGGCATTCAACCCACCGCGCTTGCCGGGCATTCGATGGGTGAAAACACCGCCGCTTGTGTGGCGGGCGTGATGACGTTTGAAGACTGCATCGGCCTTGTGCATCTGCGCGGAACTCTTTTCGATACGGTTCCGGCGGGGGGCATGTTGTCCGTTGCGATGCCTGCTGATGATTTGCGCCCCTTATTGGGGGATGATCTCGATTTGGGGGCGGTTAACGCGCCTGAGCTTTCGGTTGCTTCGGGCCCGCAAGCGGCATTGGACAAGCTGGAAGCCAAGTTAAAGTCGCGCGACATTGATGCGCAACGCATCCAGATTGATATCGCCGCCCATAGTCGGATGCTTGATCCGATCCTGTCGGATTTCCGCGCCTATTTGCAATCAATCCAACTCAATGCGCCTCAGATTCCGCTGACCTCGAACCGGACAGGGGCGTTGATGACGGCTGAACAGGCGACCAACCCGGAATACTGGGTCGAACACCTGCGCGGTACGGTGCATTTTGCCGATTGCATCGGTGCGCTGGCCGCCGACAACCGTATCTTCCTTGAGGTTGGTCCGGGCAAAGCGCTTAGCGCATTGTCGCGTCAGCATGGTGACGTCACCGCCAACCAAGTTGTCTCTTCCCTGCGCCACCCGGACGATGTCATCCCAGATGACAAGCACATGTTCGAAGTCATGGGCCGTCTTTGGGCCTTGGGCGCGGCGGTTGATTGGGACCAAATTTGGGGCGAAGCACGCCGTGTCCGTGTACCGCTTCCGACCTATGCCTTTCAACGCAGCCCTTATTTTATTGAACCCGGCAAGGCGGTATCTGACACCGCGCCGCAGTTTCTCATGCGGACCGATGACGTTGCAGATTGGGGATGGAAGCCGATTTGGCGACCGCGCTCGGCGCAGGTTGAGTTAGACATTGCCGATCTTGGCGATGCCGATCCTCAGACATGGTTGATCTTTGTGGATGATGCTGGGGTGGCGTCAGGGGCGACTGCGCAACTGCGTTCCGCTGGCCATGACGTGATTGAGGTGCAGGTTGGCGACACTTTTGCCCGGCTGTCTGATGACCGTTACTTGCTGTCGCCTGAACGAGGGCGTGAAGGCTATGACCTTTTGCTCCAAGACATGTCCGCCCGTGGGTTGATCCCAACACGGATCGCGCATTTCTGGTTGCTGACTCAAGACGAAAGTCACCGTCCCGGATCCTCGTTCTTCCACCGCGTACAAGAACAGGGTTTTTATTCCCTCATGTTCCTTGCTCAAGCGCTGGCAGATGAAGGCACAGCCAAGCCGCATATTACCGTCTTTACCAATGGCGCGGCGAAATTGCGTGACGAAGCCTTACCTTATCCGGCCAAGGCGACCATTGCCGGACCGGCACGCGTCATTCCGCGTGAATTGCCCGGTGTGACCGTTGGCACATGTGACATCGAATTGCCGCTTGCGCCCAAAGCGTCGTTCTTTGGTCGCGCCAAAGCGATGTCGGCCCATGCAGATGCGATGCAAGCGCTGAGCAACCGTGTGCTTGAGGAAATGCTGGCCGAACCTTCTGATTTCGTGTCTGCGTTGCGCGCGGATCGTCGGTTTGAAACGGCCATGAAACCCGCAAAGCTGGGTGAAACGCCCAAGGTTGAAGATGGTGGCACCTATCTTATCACCGGTGGTTTTGGCGGGATTGGCCTTAGCCTCGCGAATGATTTTGCGACCAAAGGGGCAAAGATTGTTCTTTTGGCGCGCAAAGATTTGCCTGACCGCGATCAATGGGACGACTACGTGGCGCGCCACGCCCCCAATGATGCTATCACGCGCCGCATCCTAGCCGTGCAAAGCCTTGAGGCCGCTGGTGCAACGGTCATGGTGCAAACCGCCGATGTGTGTAACCGCGACCAAATGCAGTCTGTGCGCGATACTGTCGAAGCCGAATGGGGGCCGATCACCGGCATTATTCACGGGGCCGGTGTCATTGATGATGCGCCGTTGCTTACCAAAACACCGGCGTCCGTCGAAGACGTCTTCACGCCGAAAATTCACGGCACCGAAGTTCTGGGGCAGGTTTTCCCAGATGGCAGTGTCGACTGGATGGTATTGTTTAGCTCTTCGTCCACCGTTACGGCCCCTGCGGGTCAAATCGATTACGTTGCAGCAAACGAATTCCTAAATGCCTATGCCCGCGCGCATAGCGGCAAAACCAAGATCGTCGCGATCAATTGGGGTATCTGGAATGAGGTCGGAATGGCCGCCGAAGCCGTCGCGGCTCGGGCTGGTGATTTGCCGCAAGCTCCGGTTGAAACCGTTGCTTTGCCGCTTTTGGATGACATGACGTTTGACGCCCACGGCAATCGGGTCTTCCACGCTTCTTATAGCGCCGAGGATTGGTTTATCGATGAACACCGGACCAAAGCGGGCGATGCCCTTTTGCCCGGGACCGGCTATCTGACCCTCGCGGCCCATGCGCTAGACGCCCATCACCAAAGTGGTGTTTTCGAATTGCGCGATCTCGACTTCCTGCGACCGTTGCGGGTTGCCGATGGCGCAGCGCGGGATGTTCGGGTTCGGTTGAACCGCACCGATGAAGGATATGGGTTTGACGTGTTGGCCGACGCCACATTGAGCGGCCGCAAGGGATATGCGCTGACCGCTCAAGGGTCACTATCCTTGGTTCCTATGGCGCGCCCTGCACCGGTTGATTTAAACGCAATCCATGCCCGTTGCGGAGCGCCATCCGGGGTGCCGGGGCAAAAACTCGCTGCGGCGCAAGAGGTGCACCTTGCCTTTGGCCCGCGTTGGAAAGTGCTCGACAATCGTGCCTTGGGGCAGGGCGAAGGCATCGCGGAACTGTCGCTTCCAACACTTGCACAAAACGATGATTGCCTGTTGCATCCTGCCCTTTTGGACATTGCCACGGGGTGGGCAATGGAGTTGATCGATGGCTATCAGCCAACCCATCTTTGGGTGCCGGTGCGCTATTCCCGCGTCCGTGTTCATGACGCGCTGCCCGATCGTATCGTGTCCTGGGTGCGCAATGCCGCCGACAACCGGGCCGATGCCGAAACCGCGAGCTTCGATGTCACCCTGTGTGATGTGGACGGCAATGTTGTGGTTGAAATCACCGGCTTTACCATTCGCAAGCTAGAAAACTTGGACATTCTGCGCGCCGCTCCGCGTTTGACCGCCGCCGAGGTTGAATTTGATGAGGCCCCAGAGGCCGGGCAACCGCTTTCTGCGGCTGAGGAACGGCTCGCTCACAACCTGTCGCAAGGTATTTTGCCAAACGAAGGGGTGGATGCCTTCCATCGCGCCTTGGCTTTGGGCGTCCCACAGGTGGTCGTCTCGTCGATGGATCTCGATGCCCTGACCCGGCAAACCGCCGCCTCAACCGCCGATGCGACCGAGGGGCAGAAATTTGAACGCCCTCAGCTCGAAGGGGATTTCGTTGCCCCTGAGAATGAAATTGAACGCCAATTGGCGACATTCTGGGAAGAGCTTTTGGGCGTCCAAAACGTCGGCGTCGAAGATAGTTTCTTTGACCTTGGCGGGCATAGTCTGATTGCTGTGCGTCTCTTCGCAAAGGTCAAGAAAGCCTTCCGTGTTGATTTCCCGATTTCGGTGCTCTTTGAAGCCCCGACGATCCGTAAATGTGCCGCCCTGATCGCCGATCAAGTCGGGATGCCGGACGCCGACGAAACCTCTGATGCGCCCAAAGCTCCCGAACGTCGGTTCCGCCACATCGTGCCGATGCATGATGGCGATGGAGGTGCGCGTCAGCCGTTCTTCTTGATCGCCGGGATGTTTGGCAATGTTCTGAACTTGCGTCATCTGGCCCATCTCCTTGGCGCGGACAGGCCGTTTTATGGTATTCAAGCCAAGGGGTTGATGGGTGGTGAAGCGCCACATGAAATCATCGAAGATGCCGCGCGTGACTATATCGAAGAGATGCGTCAAGTGCAGCCGCACGGTCCCTATATGATCGGCGGCTTCTCGGGTGGTGGGATCACCGCCTATGAAATCGCCCATCAGCTTGAGGCGATGGGCGAAGAGGTGTCTTTGGTTGTGATGTTGGACACGCCGTTGCCACAACGCCGGCCTCTGTCGCGTCAGGATCGATTGATCATTCAATGGCACCAAGCGGGTGAAAAAGGCCCGTTGTACCCATTCATCTGGTTGAAAAACCGGATCGCTTGGGAGTTCGAAAAGCGCCGTGTTGCGGATGAAACCGATACCTCTGCGGCTTTCCACAATGCCGAGATTGAGGCCGCGTTCTATCGCTCGATCGCCGTTTATAACGTCAAACCTTGGGACGGTCGTTTGGTGCTGTTCCGCCCGCCTTTGCAGGGCAAGTGGCAGGTCTCCAATGGGGTGATGGTCAACTCTGAACGGACCTATTTGACGAATGACAATGACTGGGGGTTGTTCGCTCCGCATGTAGACGTCTTTGAGGTTCCCGGAGACCACGACAGTATGGTGCTTGAGCCAAACGTCCGCGTCTTGGCGGCGCAAATGCGCGCTGCAATCGAGGCCGCAGAAGCGCAGGCGGCAGGAAATGGCGAAGTTGTTTCGTTCCCAACCCAGGCGGCGGAGTAACGATATGCCAAAGCTTTTAGTTGTGTCGTTGAACTACAAAACGCCGGATATGACGCTGCGCTCGGTCCGCTCGGCCTTGGTTGCCATGCAAGGGTTGAACGCCGAATTGGTGCTTGTCGACAACGACAGCGGTGACGGATCGTTCGAGAAAATGCAGGCGGAGTTGGCCAGTGCCGATTGGGCCCAAGATGCGCCGATCCGGCTTATCCAATCCGGGCACAACGGCGGGTTTGGTGCCGGCAACAATGTCGGTATCCGCGCCGGGTGGTCGGACGGGTCCAAGCCCGACTATGTTTACTTGCTGAATTCCGACGCCTTTCCGGCACCGGATGCGATCAAATTGATGCAAACCTATCTGGACACACATCCCAAAGCCGGTTTCGCAGGAAGCTATATCCACGGCGAAGATGGCGAGCCGCATATCACTACCTTTCGATTCCCAAGCGTTTGGTCCGAACTCGAAGGGTCGATGCGGTTTGGCCCGGTCTCTCGACTTTTGAAAAACAAATCGGTGCCGATTGGCGTCCCTGAAACCACTCAAAAGGTTGATTGGCTGGCTGGCGCGTCTCTGATGATGCGGCAAAGCGTGCTTGATGAGATTGGTTTGTTCGACGAGACCTTCTTTCTCTACTTTGAGGAAACCGACCTGTGCCTGCGTGCCGCCCGCGCCGGTCATGAAACGCATTATGTTCATGACAGCCACGTCGCCCATATCGGCTCTGTATCAACCGGCATGAAAGTCTGGACCAGAATCCCACAATTCTGGCTGGATAGTCGTTGGCACTATTTCACCAAGAATCACGGCCGTGCCTATGCGGTTCTGGCCACGTCCATGCATATGCTTGGCGGGCTGTTTTGGCGCATGCGTCGGGTGATTCAGCGCAAACCACAGGCGGATCCGCCACAATTTTTGCGCGATCTTATATTACATGACTTGCAAGCGATGGTCCGGCCTTTGCCGGGAAAGCGTGATGCGGCGACCCCAATTCCGGGGCGTGCCGCTGTTGAGGGTTTAACGGAGTAAATAATATGACCCAGTTCTCCTGTATCGTGATCGGCAACGAATCTCTGTTGGTGCAATGCGCCCAGGCGGCGCTTGATCGGGGGAACGCGGTTGCAGCGGTGGTGACCCGCAATGCGGGTATCGCAGAGTGGGCACGCGGCGCTGGACTTCGGGTTGAGGCCCCGGGCAAGGATTTGGCCGATCGTTTGAATGGGATTCAGGCCGATTACCTGCTCTCTATCGCCAATCTCGATATTATTCCCGACACTGTTTTGGCGATCCCGTCCAAAGGGGCGATCAATTTCCACGATGGCCCTTTGCCGCGTCACGCAGGGCTAAACGCCCCGGTTTGGGCGCTGATCGCGGGTGAAACCCAACACGGCATTTCATGGCATATGATCGAAGGCGGCGTTGACGAAGGCGACATCCTTGCCACCCGTCATTTTGACATCGGCGCAACCGACACGGCGCTGACTTTGAACACCAAGGCTTATGAGGCCGCGATTGCCAGCTTTGGTGATGTTTTGGACCAATTGGAATCCGGTGCCTTGAAACGCATCAAACAAGACCTGTCACAGCGTAGCTACCATGCGCTTGCGGATCGGCCATCTGGCTATGGTTTGATAGATTTTTCCCGTCCGGCCCAAGAGCTGGCGCGCCTTGTTCGTGCCTTGGATCATGGGTCTTATCTCAACCCACTTTGCGCCCCGAAATTCCGCGCCAAGGATCAGGTTTGGCTTGCCCAAAGCGCCCGTGTGGTCGAAGGATCGGCAGCGCCGGGAACCGTTTTGAAAGAAACCTCGGACCATCTAACCGTAGCCTGTGGCGATGGGGCGATTGAACTAGAAGACATCACTCGGATTTGCGGCACACCGGTGGCCCCGGTGGTCGTCGCGCTCGAAGGGGATGTATTGCCGTCCGCTGGTGATTTCAGCGATATTGACGCGACTATGAACCAAATCGCGGGCCGGGATGGCGCGTGGCGCAAGGCTTTCTCCGACTTCACGCCGCTTGAAATGGGCGGCATTGGCGGTGAAACCGGACCAATCGAAACTCGCTCCATCGTACTTTCGAATGGTATTGCCCAAGTGGCCAAATGGGCCAAGATGTTGTCCGGATTGCCGGCCGTTGACCTCGCTTTTTCCAATGCAGCTATTCAAACGCAAGCCAAGACCGGAATGGTGTCAGGCTGGGTGCCGGTCCGCGCCGATGCTGATCCGCTTGACGAAAAACTACAAATCAAAGCCGGTTTTGCGACTGATTTGTTTGCACGTTCGCCCGATCTTGATTGGCCGAAAACTCCGCAAATAGGGTTGTCGTCGGTCGGTCATATTGATGGTACGGCAATCACCGTGGACGCGGATACCGGTCAATTAAGTTTTGACAGCGGCAAGATTTCTGCTGCCATGGTTGAACTGCTGATTGCTCGATTGGAGCTTCAACAAGCGCTGCCAGATGCCGAACGCAATATGGTTTTGAACGATTGGAACGCGGCCAAGGCCGATTATGATCACGATCTAACCATGCACCGCGCCTTTGAGGCACAGGTTGCCAAAACTCCTAACGCCACGGCCTTAGTGTTTGAAGGTCAAAGCCTGACTTATGAAGACCTCAACGCCCGCGCGAACCGCGCCGCCAATGTGCTTTGCGAGATGGGTGTCACTTCCGGTCAGGTGGTTGGCCTATGCTGTCAACGTTCCGTTGATCTGATGGTTGGGGCATTGGCGATCCTCAAGGCTGGGGGCGCATACCTGCCCATGGACCCGAGCTATCCCGCTGATCGGCTTGAGCATTTCGTCCAAGATAGCAACGCCCAAGTGATTGTGACGCAGGCAGTTGTTGAACCTAACCTACCCAAGCATTCCGCGCAAATCCTTGTTTTGGATGCCGAACCGCGCCTTGCTGCGGCCAGTTCTGAAAACTTACCTGATACGGCTGCTGCCGCTGATCTGGCCTATCTGATCTACACCAGCGGCTCGACCGGCAAGCCCAAGGGCGTGATGATCGAACATCGCAATGTGATCAATTTCTACGCCGGGATGGATCAACATATTCCGATTGGCGGTACATGGCTTGCGGTGACCAGCCTAAGTTTTGATATCTCGGTGCTCGAGTTGTTTTGGACAACATCGCGGGGTTTCAAGGTTGTTCTCACATCCGATGAAGATCGCAGTTTGATCTCTAACGGGCCGATGCCCATGTCCGATGCCGCGATGGAGTTTTCGATCTACTATTGGGGCAACGACGATGGCGTTGGTCGGGATAAGTACAAAATGCTGCTCGAAGGGGCGAAGTTTGCCGATGAAAACGGGTTTAGCGCCGTTTGGACCCCGGAACGGCATTTCCACGCCTTTGGTGGCCCTTACCCGAACCCGTCGGTGACCGGTGCCGCCGTGGCCGCAGTCACCCATAACATCGGTGTGCGCTCCGGGTCGGTCGTTGCTCCGCTCCACCACCCAGCCCGTATTGCCGAAGAATGGTCGGTAATCGACAACCTAACCAATGGCCGCGCTGGGCTGGCAATTGCCAGCGGCTGGCAGCCAGATGATTTTGTCCTACGCCCGGAAAACGCCCCGCCGAACAACAAGAAAGCTATGGTCGAAAACATCGATCAAATCCGCAAATTGTGGCGCGGTGAACCGGTGCCGTTCCCCCGTGCCGATGGATCGCTCCACGAGGTGGTGACACAGCCACGACCCGTCTCCAAAGAGCTGCCGATTTGGGTGACCATTGCCGGAAACCCGGATACTTGGCGCGAGGCCGGGCGGCTGGGCTGCAACGTGTTGACCCACTTGTTGGGGCAGTCGATTGATGAGGTCGCCGATAAGATCAAGATTTACCACGGTGAGCTGCGCAAAGCCGGCCATGACCCCAAGGATTTCAACGTCTCATTGATGTTGCACACCTATATCGCCGAAACGCGTGAAGAGGCCCGCGAAACCGCGCGCCAACCAATGCGTGATTATCTCACCTCGGCGGCGGGGTTGATCAAACAATACGCTTGGGCGTTCCCTGCGTTTAAACGCCCCGAAGGTGTGAACAACGCCTTTGATCTGCAGTTGGATGTGCTGGAGCCCGAAGACTTGGATGCGATCCTCGACTTCGCTTTTGAACGCTATTTCAACGATAGCGGTCTCTTTGGCACGGTTGAAGACGCACTCGCACGGGCGGAACAGCTTAAACGGATTGGTGTGACCGAAATCGCCTGTTTGGTTGATTACGGCATTGATCGCGACGTTGTTCTGGACGGGTTGCGCCCCTTGGCCCAAGTTGTGAAAGCCGCGCAAAAAGCCCCGGAATTGGCCCAAGACGACTATTCTATTGCGGCGCAAATCGTGCGTCATGATGTGACCCATCTACAGTGCACGCCTTCTATGGCACGGATGATTGCCATGAACGACGAGGCGCGGTTTGCCCTTGGTCGTGTGCAACATTTATTCCTTGGTGGCGAGCCGCTTCCGGGGGCATTGGTTGCGGAATTTGGCGACATTACCGATGCTAAAATCACCAATATGTATGGGCCAACCGAAACAACCATTTGGTCGTCGGTTGAGGTTGCCCAGGTTGGCGATAGTGTCGTGAATATCGGTAAGCCTCTGGTGAACCAGCAGCTTTATGTGCTGGACGAAGGACGCAATCCCGTTGGCGTCGGTCAAGAGGGTGAGCTATGGATCGGGGGCGACGGGGTGACCCGCGGCTATTGGAACCGTCCCGAGCTAACCGCAGAGAAATTCGTCGATAATCCATTCCATGATGGTCGCATGTACAGCACCGGCGATTTGGTGCGCCGGCGGGCCGATGGTAAAATCGACTTTGTTGGTCGCGTCGATCATCAGGTCAAACTGCGCGGTTTCCGCATCGAACTTGGTGAAATTGAAAGCGTGTTGGAATCGCAACCCGGTGTAACCCAAGCGGTTGTTGCCGCACGCGAAGATGTGCCGGGCGATATTCGCCTTGTTGGATATTACACCGGAGACAGCCAGAACGAGACCACATTGCGCGAGGCTATGGGCACTAGTTTGCCAACCTTCATGGTTCCGGGCCGGTTTGTTCAGTTGGACACCTTTCCTTTGACTCCGAACAAAAAGGTTGATCGTAAGGCGTTGCCCAAACCACAGGCTAAAGCCGCGCCCATCGTTCAGAAAGAGGTTGTTCCGCAACCCGTTTCCGTTCCCAACGCCACAGCCGGAGATCTTGCGGCGGTAGAACAAGGTATCTCGCTGATCTGGACAAATATCCTTGGTGTCGAAGGGTTTAGCAGTCGCGATAGTTTCTTTGACCTTGGCGGACATTCCTTGTTGGCTGTTCAAGCGCACCGCGCGATCCGGGATGAATTTGGGGCCAAAGGATTGTCGATCACCGACATCTTCCGCTTCCCGGTTTTGGCCGATCTCACGGCTTGTGTCGCTTCCAAAATGGAGAGCGGTCCAACCGCGCCAAGCCCATCTACCCCAGAGCCGCAAAGCAACGATCGTGCGCAATCGCGTTCTGATGCCATGGCACGGCGGCGTGAAATGCGCTCGCGTCGGAGGGCCTGATTGTGATGAGCCCGGAGGCAGAAAGCATCCGGACCCTGTTGGCCCAAGCGGACTTCCCGCTTGGACTGGCTTGGGGTTTGGTCGAACCCGTCGATGACCCCACGTTGCTTTTCCCAGACGAAGCCAAGGCAATTGCCAAGGCAGTTCCGAACCGCCGTGCCGAGTTTACCGGCGGTCGCGCGGCGGCGCGTAAAGCGATGTGGTCGCTTGGGGTTCATCCGGCCCCCGTTCCCATGGCGGAAAATCGATCCCCCGTTTGGCCCGATGGCCTAACAGGAAGCATCACCCACGCCGATGAAATTTGTATGGCCGCGGTTGCGAATGCGACGGAGTTCTCGGGCGTTGGAATTGATCTTGAACCCGATGTCCCGATGGATTTTGATCTGGTGGCCGAGATTTGCACCGAAGAAGACTTGCAGGGTGTTGCCCCAGCCGATCAACTGCTTTTACCAAAGCGAATTTTTTCGGCAAAAGAAGCGGTTTACAAAGCCCACTATGCCCTTGCTGGGGTTGTTTATGGGTATCAAGCAATGACCGTTGATCTGAAAAATGGACGTGCCCATTTTACCGAAGATGCCGAAGCGCAGACGATTCCCTTGGCGTGGCGTGGTGACCTTGGATTTCAGCAATGGATTTGCGACGGTATGATCCTGTCATTGTGTACGATACCTCGATGAAGATACCTCTATCCATTTGCAATTGTGGCAAAATCATGGCCGTGGTCTCGGTTTTCGACACGGTTTGTTTCCAATATCGACCGGGAATGACATGGCAAAATTGAGGCAGTTTTGCTACAATGTGTCGTGGATGGATGTGCTTGTCTTTTGGCGGCGCGATCATTCCGAACGCATTGGGGGCCACTTTGCGGGAGTTTGTAGATGAACCAGTTCCAATCGTTCGGCGAAGTGCTTTCGGCGTTGCGACGCCGTGCATCGATCATTTTGGCAATCACCTTTGTCGGATGTATGCTGTCTTTGTACTTTGCCCTGAGCCAGGTCAAAGAATACGAAGCCACCGCCGTTGTTCAGATCGAAGATGCCCGCGTTCCTGACCAACTTGCTGGCGCAACTGCGCAAGCAGAAGACTCCAGCCGACGTGTGCGTTTGATCGAACAGCGCCTTATGTCTCGCGACAACCTTCTCCCGATCATGCAAAAGCACGAACTGTTTTCGAATGATCCGACGGTAACGATCATCGAACGCATTTCCATGATGCGTCAGGCCGTTCGTATTGATCAAATCGTCAATAGTGCACAGCCTTACTCCCCCAGTGCGAATGTTCCGTCGGGGCTGCTGATTACTGTCCGGTTAAGTGATCCGAAAAAGGCGGCGGACTTGGCAAATGAGCTTATGTATTCCGTCATTGATCAATCCCGTGATCGAAGCATCGGCCGCGCCAGCGATACGCTAGATTTGTTTGCGACCGAAGAGGCGCGAGTCAAAGCGGATATTGAAGTGCTGGAACAGAGCATTGCCGAGTACAAAGGTCAAAATTCCGAAGCTCTGCCCGAAGGCGTGGTTGACCTGCGTGGTCAACTTGTGTCTTTGCGCGAGGTTGATCTGGAATTGGCACGTGAAATCTTGACGTTAGAGACAAGTTCGGCGCGGCAACGAGAAGAGGTCAAAGACCGTCAGATTCAGCTGCTTCAGGAAAACCGTCTGTTGATTGCCGAACGTGTGGCGCAAATTCAGGCGCAACTTGCCGCGGCGCCCGAAGTCGAGCGAGAGTTGAACAACCTTGAGCGTCAGTTAACGCAGCTGCAAGAACAATATACAGTCATCACCCGCCGCAAAGCCGAAGCAGAGCTAGGGCAAATGCTTGAAGATCGTCAACAAACCGATCGTTTTGAGGTGTTGGAAACGGCGCTCGAACCCGAATTCCCCGTGTCGCGGTCTCGCAAGAAAACCGCTGTGATGGGGGGCGTTGCATCCCTTGTTCTCGGGGTTGCGGTGGCCTTTGTAATCGAGCTGATGAACCCGGCAATTCGTACCGCCGCCCAAATGGATCGCGCGCTGGGCATTCAACCTGTGGTCTCCATTCCACATGTGGCGGCACGCCATACTCGCACCGGTCGTGGGCTGAAAATCTTTGCCTGGATTGGGGCCGGTGCTGCTGCGCTTTGGGGGGCGATCCAACTGGCTGGCGATAAAATCCCGGCATTAGGTGCGCTATTTGAACGGTTCACACAACGAACAGCCCGCGGGTAAGGAACCGGCGGGCTGGTTTATCGGCGTAAAAGCTGTGTCTGTTCAATACTGGTATCGGTTGATCTCGGTCTGCTCGGCTTTGTTCAAAACCATCCCAAGCAGGGGCGTCGACTCGCCCAAACGGCGCTCAACCTCTTTGATTTCTTTTTCGGTTGTAGTGCCGCCGCCAACAACAAGCAAAACCCCATCAAACATTGGTCTAAATGCGATGACGTCGTCGTAGTAAAGCGCGGGTGGCAGGTCAAAAAGCATGACATCCGGCTCCAGAGCTTCCTCGATCCGATCAAGGGTTTGACCGGTCCGCGGGTCTTGCAAAAGCTCCGACGCATATGGCTCAACGATACTATTGAACCCAAAGGCGATATTGCGCCCGGCATTGAAACCATTGTCGCCAAGGCGAACCAAATGCTGGGCAGGGTCAACTTTTCCCCGCAGCATATCACCCATTGCTCCGGGGTCGGTGACACCCATGGCACGATGCAAGCTGGGCCGACGCATGTCGCAATCCAACAAAAGCGTACGGCAATTTTCCTGTCGTGACAGGCTGATCGCCAAATTAGCGGCGGTAAAGGTCTTGCCACAATCCTTCGTAGGGGAGGTGATGGCTACGCGGCTCCAACCGTTTTCGGATAGCGCCTGCAACAATCGAGTCCGCAACACGTCAAAGGCCGTATAGGCCGGGTCTTCGCGTTCTGCGGTGATGATACGATGACGCGCCAAATGCGCCGCATTCACCGGGAACTCACCAAGCCGTTGCCAGAGAGTTGGGGGATTCGCTAACAATTCCGCCTGACGGGCGGCCTCGGCCTTCTCTTGCTCCAATCGCAAGGCTTCCTCTGCGCGCGCTTCCGCAAGACGTTTTTCCTCTGCCAGCCGTTTCGCTTGTGCGCGCTCCTCGGCATCCCTCTGAGCTTTGAGTTCCTCCTCGCGACGTTGATCTTCGGCGCGGCGTTGCGCCTCTTGCTCTGCCTCACGGCGCTCTTGCTCCAAACGTTCTTGTTCAGCAATTCGAGCCGCTTCGCGAGCTTGGGCACGTTTCTCGGCCTCCGCACGGCGCGCGGCTTCCTTCAAAGCGCGGTCAGAAGCGCGCTTCTCAGCCAGCCGTTTTTCTTCGGCTAAACGAGCGGCTGCTGCGGCTTCTTCTGCTTGGCGTTGTTCTTCTATCTGGGCTTGGCGTTTGGCCTCTAGCTCCGCTTTCTTGCGCTCCGCCGTGCGCCGATCTTGTTCCGCTTTTTCCTCGGCGGCACGTCTCTCGCGTTCAAGGCGGTTTTTCTCCTTGGCTTGCTCCTCAGCAAGCCGCGCCTCTTGAGCCAACCGAAGCTTTTCAGCCTCAGCTTGTTCACGCGCAAGCCGTTCCTGTTCCGCCTTGAGCTTGGCTTCGCCCTCAGCACGGGCTTTGTCCTCAGCGATGCGCTGTTCTTGCGCAACACGTTTGGCCTCTTGATCGGCAAGGGCTTGTTCCTGTGCACGCTTTTCTTGTTCGGCCCGGGCCAGTTCCTTGGCCCTCTGCTCCGCTTCACGCTGTTTCTCTGCCGCAAGCTGTTGCGCGGCCAAGCGCTCCTGAGCCGCTGCTTCTTGCTGTGCAAGCTGCTCGGCGGCATCCTTTCTGGCTTTTTCTTCGGCCAAACGTTGGGCTTCCAAAACCTCGTCGGCTTCGGAAAGGCCTTTGTATTTGCGGCGGAATTTGCGCTTATCCATCATATTCATGCCTCGCGCTCCATTGGCTGCCCAATGAAGACACGTTTTTGGCCACGCGCAAAACGCTTTGCGATCCTCGCATCCTGTCTCATTTGACTGCTCAACTCCGACTCACTCGGCCCAATCTGGCGTGGGCCTTTCACTTGGAAACCGGTTAAAGCAGGTGAATCTGGCTAGAATAAGTCAGATTTGCGAGGATTGTTCACGTTTCCGCGCCGCTCCGATCTCTGGTTTAGGTTAACACCCAATAAGATTGGCCTTTGTGATCGCCTTTTCAATAAAGGTCGCCTTATCACCCTCTGGACGCCAACCCAGAACATCCTTGGGTTTGCTGTTCACAAAGGGGGTAAAGTGCGCGCGACTTTTCCAATCGGCCAAAGACGGGCGGATCACACCCTTGCGCCGCAGGGCGTATTTCTTGAGCGCATATTTGACCGCATCGCTGGCGTAAAACGCCGTCAAATTACCGGGGCTTACGCGAATGCGGGCACCCAAGGCTTCGTGAATGGCGTCGAAATAATCACGTGCGGTGAGCATGGGTTCGCCAATGAGATTAAAGCTCTGCCCTTCAACCGGCGCGTCAATCATCCGCACCAACCCATCGGCAATGTCCTCGTTCAAAACAAACGGCAGAATATTGCGACCATGGCCCCAAATACGCACCGCACCGGCCCCGTGCCAACGCCCGATCCCCCAATGCTGCAAGGGACCACCGGGGCCCACCACAATGCCGGGGCGGGCTATGACCACGGGCAACCCGCGATCACGATGGAGCGTCATGAGCTGACGTTCACATTCGGCTTTGGAGCGCGCATACAGGTTGCGATCACTCATATCCTCGGGGAACCCGGTCTCTTCGGTGATGTTCGAATAGGGGTTCGACATGTCATAGCTGGCGATGGTGCCGGTATAAACCAGCCGTTTGACCCCGGCTTTTTCACAGGCCATGCCAATGCGCGTGGCAACACCAACGTCATTGATCAGGCAATCAGCCCATGTGGTTTCCATGGCTTTGGCAAGGTTGAAAACAACGTCGATTCCTTTCATCGCCTCGGTTAAACCGTCCAAGTCGTGCAGGGATACCCCGACGGTTTCAACATTGTCGGGTAGGTCCGGGAAAGGGCCGGTTTTGCCGCGTGACAACACGCGCACGTCGCGCCCATCTGCCACCAAACGGCGGGTCAATTCGCGCCCGATAAAGCCTGTGCCGCCAATCACCATCGCTGTTGGTTTCGGGGGTCGGGTTTGAATAGCGGGGGCTTTTACCGCCAACACGTCCGAAGGCAAAAGGTTGATCGCATCATCCAGTGTTTGCATCACTGATACGGCAGATGGCCCGGCCCAACGTGGCTCTGACTCGCCCTTGGCCAAGGCATCATAAATCGCAGCGTCCATACCGAGGAAGCTTTGACCGTAGGGGTTTTTGGTGTTCAGCGATTTAAGCTGAATCGCGGCGTTTTTGGTGCCTTGCCACAGGTGTTGGCATGACAAATCCAGCTGCTTGCGCAGCGGGTTGATCACCAAATCAGACGGGTTTTCCCGTTCGACGACCAAAACATCTTGGGCATAGTCAAGCCGTGCCCGCGCAGACGATCCGCGCAACGTGACCGACCGATCATCGACGGTTTCGACCATGGAAATGGCAAAGGTAATGTCGACACCGCCGGCGCGCGCCAAAATGCGAAAGCTTTGCGGACGCGGGTCATTGCCCGGTAGATAGGCAGGTTTGGACGCGTCGGAAAACACAACCTCGATGTCACCAAACAAATCATGGGCAAAGGCCACAAGATGTGGCCCAAGTTCGAGCAGAAGGTTGCGTGGTTCCCGCAACAGCCACAGGTTAAACGGCCCCGAGCGCAGAGGGGCCAGCGGCAAGGCCCATGTGATTTCAGCACCAGAGATGACGCCATAGTCGCCGGCGTTCATCGCCGCTTTCATCTTGTTATAGGACGGTAGCCCCAAGAAATTATGCCCGGCGTGAAAATGCTTGCCTGACGCCTCGGCGGCGGCCTGAATGGCGCGGGTGGCATCGGCGCTTTCTGCGACCGGTTTTTCGACCAAAACATGTAGCCCGGCCTCAAGGCATTGAATGGCAATCGCCTCGTGAAGATGCGGCGGGGTTAGGATATGGACCGCGTCGCAGCATTTTGCATCAATAAGGTCTTGGACGGACGAAAACGCGCGAAGCCCGTAGCCCTCTGCGAACCCTTTGGCCGCCGTTTCGTTAACGTCACAAATCGCGCATAGCGAAACACCCGAAGTCGCCCTAAGCGCATCGGCATGCCATGTCGCAATATAACCGGCCCCGATCAGGCCCACGCGGGTTTCAGAAGACATAATTCAAGACCTCTACTTGTATTCAATCAGGCGCATTTCATCACCACGCAGCCTGCGCAGGTGAAATTTGGCTATACCGATAAGATTTGGAAATTTGGATAGGGTGAGCAGCAACGCGTGCCGCCATGCCTCACGCTTGGGCAATCCATCGCGGATCAACCCTTGGGCTGTGCGGATATAGTTCAGCTCATAAATCCCGATCAAGATCAGGGGGAGCCACCAAGCAATAGCAAAGCTCAGCAAAATGAGGAGCGGCACAACAAGCCCATAGGCCAAGACGCGCTTGCGTTCTTTGGAAAAGTATTCGGGGTGCAAATGCCCAACCTGAGCAAAGCCATGCCCGGTGCGCACGGCGCGGCTCCACCATTGGCCAAACTGCATCATGTTGGCGTCATGGCGGGTCATTTCATGGGGGATGCGTTCCAAGACCCATCCGGCTTTGCGCAATCGTGTGCAAAACTCATCGTCTTCGGCGGCGATCACCGTTGGATCCATGCCGCCAATGCCTTGCCATGCCTCGGCCCGGACCAACATATCACCGCCACAGGCCTCAATCACACCGGCGGGGCGTCGCCACTCCCAATCGCACAGCTGATTGTAAAGACTGGCATCACGATGGATTTCAGAGCGCCATCCCGTCACCATCCCGGTTTTTGGATTGGCCTCTAGATGGGCGCGACCGGCGACGATGAACCCATCAACCAACATACAATCGCCGTCGATAAACATCACCAATTGTGGTTCATCCAAGGCGTCAAACCCCGCGTTTCGCGCACGGGCGGCGGTAAACGGAGTAGACATATCTAATTTTACCACCGTGGCCCCATGTTGACGGGCCTCGACCAAACTATTGTCGCTTGATCCGCTATCAACATAAACAACCTGACGCGCCTGACCTTGAACGGATGCCAGCGCCGCGACCAAACGTGCGCCTTCGTTGCGGCCGATCAAAACAACATCTACCGGGGTCATTGCGTTGGCTCCGGGCGTTTGGTTGTTGGAGCGTTGTCACCGGCATAGCCACAAATGAGTTGCGATAGCCAAGCGGCTTCTTTGTGGGTGTTGAAATGGGCCTCAACGGTTTCGCGGCCTTCTTCACCCATGGCTTGGCGTTCAGGCGGATCAATGAAGGCGCGGGTTAGCGCGGCGCAGAGCGCGTCAACATCACCGGGCGGGACAAGCCAACCGCTTTCGCCGTGGCTCACTAGTTCTGGGATACCCGCAATTTGCGTGGTGATGACCGGCACGCCCGAGGCCATCGCCTCCATCAAGACAACCGGCACACCTTCGGCAAAGCTGGGCAAGACAAATAGGTCTGTTTGCAATAGGGCCTCAGCAACCTCAGATTGGTTTTTGTAGCCCACAAATTCCACCCGATCATCGATCCCAAGCCGTTTCGACATGCTTTCCAATGCGGTGCGTTCGGGGCCGTCCCCAATCAGTTTAAGCTGTAGGTTGGGCATGTCGCCCTTAAGCTTATCAATAGCTTGGAAAAGAATCGGGACGCCTTTGACCGCCGCCAAACGTCCGACAAACAGCAACCTCTGCCCTGAATGCCAGGTCTTTCCATAACGGTCGGGTTCGATCCCACAATGCACGATATGTAGCTTGTCCCAATCTGATTGATCGGCAAAACACATAAGCTGTGAACGGCAATAATCGCTGATACAGGCGACAAAACGCGCGCGCTTGGTCTTTTCGTCGATGCGCCAGTGATGCGGCTCAAAGAAAATGTCCGGCCCATGAATCGTAAAGCTGTAGGGGATACCAGACAGCGCCTCGGACAACATCGCAACGGTGCAAGATGCCTTGGCGATGTGGTTGTGTAGATGGGTGACCCCTTGATCCTGTAAATGCGCCGCCAAAACGCCGGCCTCAAGGAAATAGATCAGGTTATAGAGACGGCCCTTGATCCCCTTGGGGGCGGTGCGCCACGCCAATCCCAATGCCTTGGCATAGCGTCCGGGCGTCCGCAGCCAGCGCAGGTGTGACCGGATCAAACGCAGAGGATTTTTCGCGGCATCCAAAACCTTGAAGGTGCGGGCGTGTTCGTCACGTTGTTCGGGTCCGACAAGGTGTTCAGCCCCTGTGGTGCGGATCGAACAGGTTTCGACCTCGTGCCCATACTTGCGCAGCGCCGCGACCTCACGTTGAATAAAAGTGTCCGACGCCCGCGGGTACTCCCCGGTCAAATAGGCGATTTTCGGCAGGGTCATTCCCGTCACTCTTGGCCCTCCAAACTTTGTTTCAACATGTCTTCGAATGGCGCATGATCCGCCCCGCCTAAAAACGATCGAAGCGCAGTATTGGGATAGCTAAGGGGCATCATCCGGGCCCGCAGGATTGGTTCTTGGAACAAACCGGGGAGCTTGTGCGCCAATGGTTTGAGCGACCGGACCCCAGCCAACCAAAGGGAGTATGGCACAGGCAATACCAAGCGTGGCCAGCCAGCGAGTTTCCGATGCGTTTCCAGAAAACGTGCGCGTGTCGGAAGGTCGTCGTCAATAATGTTCACCGCTTGGAGGCCGTTTGGCGGTGTTTTGGTTGCCGCTATCAAGGACGTTGCCAAATGATCTACATGGACTAAAGGTAGTTGCCCGTCCGAATTGATTTGTACATGCGCTTTGGACGCCCAAAACCCCAACAGCGCATGCCATGTCCGCCCCGGCCCATAAACAGCACCCGGACGCATTATCCAAACAGACCGGCCGGTGTCGGAGCACTGCGTTTCCTGTTGAAGTTTGGCGGCGGTATAGGCGTCGCGGGCCGTTTCCGGGCTTTCAAGCGGGCTGTTTTCAGTCAAAGTCGCGCCGGGGTCCAATTGCATTGTGTCATACACTGCGATTGAGCTGACCAAGATAAGCTGGGCCTCACTCCCCTGCATCGCCTCCAGCAATATTTCCGTGCCGCGCAGGGTATCGTCGGCATGTTTATCGGCGTCCCCGCCCATATGGGCGGCGGCGTGAATGACGGCCCCGACACCGCTCATCGCTTCTTTGAGCAAGCCAATACTTTCGCGATCCGAGAGGTCGGCGCGCTGGGCAAAGACACCCGGATCACCGGCCCAGCTTTCCAGCGGTTCCCGGCGATAGACCGCAACAACCTCAAGACCTTGATGGCGGGCCTCAGCGACCGCTGCTCGGCCAACAAACCCGTTGGCACCGGTGATCAAAATACGGGTTAGATTGCCCATGGCATCGGCTCCATCGGCTGACATGTGGTCGACATTTTTTGCGCACCGCTATGTTCGCCCGCGTTCTGGATTGCCAGAGTGACCTCGGTCATATGAAGCGCAAAGTCATTGGACAGCCGGCAATCGCGACCTTGGTTAAGGGCTTCGAGCATTTCAGCAGGCCCAAGCATAAAGTTCATCGCCGCCGCGCCCCAACGTTTAACCTTGGGATGGGTCGGCTGGGCCAATTTGATCCGTTTTGGAAAGGGGTTTTCCATCAATCGGCGGCGCACGGTCATCCGCTTGGCAAAGCGCACCTTGGCGGCGTTGTCCCACGCGGCCTTGCAGCTGAGCACCCCCTTGTCGCCGGTGATACGGATGGAATGGTCATGCGGTGCGGTGATCGAACAGGTCAATCGTGTCACCGGACCATTTTCAAAGAACAAGGTGGCGACGGATAGGTCCGGTGCAAAGGGGCCGGTGCCCTCTTTGTTGGGGATCGTTTCGGCAGAGGCAGCAACAACCGTGCGCACCGACCCAAACCATGAAATCAACCACCCAAGATAATATCCGGCATGTTCCAAGGTGCAACCAACGCGAAATTCATCCTCATAGGGCCAAGGTGCCCCGGATTCTGACAGCCATTTCTTGTAAGCCGCTTGCGGGATGAATCCGTCATCCAACTCGGCGTAAATCGCGCGTGGGGTTCCCGCCACATTATGACGCAACGCATGGCCCAAAGTTTGCGCCGCCTCACCCAATGACGAACACGGGGCAGAAGCCAACATCAGCCCGTTTTCAGCGGCCAAACCATAAAGCGTCTTGGCATTTTCAACCGTCATGGCCAGCGGCTTTTCTGAATAGACATGCCGCCCGGCCTCAAGGCAGGCTTTGGTAGTTTCGAAATGCGCCGCAGGGTTCGTTAGGTTTAAAATGATCGCGTCGGGCGCGTCGGACAACAGGGCGTCGAAAGATGATTTCGCCGGTAGGTCCCAGAAACGGCAAAACTGCTCAAGGCGCGCCGCGTTCAAGTCAAAGACTCCGGCAACCTCGATTCCCGGCATCGCAGCAAGCGAGCGCATGTAAAGGTCGGCCACGAATCCGCAGCCCAAAAGGCACACCTTATTGGTCATCACATGCCCCCTTTCGGGTGCTTACTCGGAACGTCCATTCTGACACGTCTACCGCCCCACCATTTCTATTCGGTGAATTAACCCCAAAAACATGGCCAGAATTCGGCAAACCACCCGAGTTGTTCACAAAAATGCGGCAGCGCGGCATCACCATCGCGGGAATTCACCTTGCTGTTGCCGATTTGGCACTTATGTTGCGCGCAAATAGCATTATGTCAGGCTTATCAAGGAAAGACTGCCATGGAATTTCAGTTCGACGCACGAAAAATCGATGTGAACGTGCCCAATTGGGCCGTCCTTGAGGCACGTGTGACCGAACGCTGGGCCCAACGCAAAGGGTTTGCCTTGGCAACTATTAACCTTGATCATTTGGTCAAGCTGGGGGCCTCGGCCGACTTTCGGAGCGCTTACGCCGCGCAGGATTTCGTCTGTGCCGATGGCAATCCGATTGTGTGGATGTCCCACATCGCGGGTCGTCCCGTGTCGCTTATCCCCGGATCCGAAGCCATCCTACCATTGGCTAAAATGGCAGCAAAACAGGGGGTTGGCGTGGCTCTAATCGGCTCAACTGACCCAGTGTTAAAGGCCGCCTCCGCCTATTTGGAGCGCGAGGTCCGTGACCTTGAAGTTGTGTGCTGTATCGCGCCGCCCATGGGATTTGATCCGGCGGGTGATGACGCAAAGGCCATTCTAGAACGCGTCGCCGATTCCGGGGCTCGGTTGTGTTTTGTTGCCATGGGAGCGCCGCGCCAAGAAGTATTCGCGGCGCTGGGTCGAAAAGTGGCCCCTGAGGTGGGATTCGTGTCCATTGGGGCTGGGCTGGATTTCTTTGCCGGGACGCAAAAACGCGCACCGGAATGGGCTCAGCGGTTGCAGGTCGAATGGCTTTGGCGGATGATGTCCGATCCCAAACGCCTTGCCGGTCGCTATCTGAAATGTGCGGCGATTTTGCCGAGGCACATGTCTCGCGCTGTCATGTTGCGCTTGCGCAAGGATTAGAGCTGACGTGGCTTTTGACGACGTAGCAAAAGCACGTCCTTGATCTTTCCTTTTAATCCGCGCGGCGGCAGGATCTCGCTCCCCATTTCGAACACCGATCCGGTTAGGGATGGGTCACGCATCAAAGCCAGCCTCGCGCCCCATACGGCGGATTGTTTGGGCGGGATGCCATCCGGAATTCCCATCTCGGTTTGCAACATGCCGGGCATCCAATCGCTTATGACGATATCCGGAAACCGGTCACTCAAATCCGCAATCATGGCCCGGGTCAAAATGCGTGCTGCGCCCTTGGACACAGAATAAGCTGAACTTGCGGGTAGTGGGTTCAAATCCGCAAATGTTGCGACATTGAGAATGCGACCTTCGCCGCGTGGAGCCATGTTTTGCAAGGCGGCGTGACTGCAATTTAGGACACCGCCGAGGTTGATTTGGAGGGTTTGGGCAAAGCTATCCGGGGATTCTGCCAAAAAATCACGACGGGGATAAACGGCGGCGTTGTTGATCAAGATCGCGATGTCGCCATGGTGCGAAACAAGCTCGGAAAACCCCTCCGAAACCGCAACCCCGTCCGCAACATCCATCTGGATGGGCAAGAAGTTTTGCCCAAGACGGTCGCGAGTTTCATCTAGGGCGCTCTGGCGGCGGCCGGTCCCTGCAACGGTAAAACCTTTCTCAACCAGCTCGGTCGCCAAAGCGCGGCCAAGGCCAGAGCCAGCCCCGGTGACAATGGCAATTCCGTCTTTGGGTGTGATGGGTGTCATGCGGACTCCTTTGCAATGGTGTCCCCAACCCGCAACGCGTTGGCGGCAATGGTCAAACTTGGGTTCACACCCATTGATGTCGGCATAAAGCTTGCGTCCACAACCCACAAATTGCCAATATCATGCGCCCGGCAATTGGCATCCAGAACAGAAGTTTTGGGATCATGGCCAAACCGAACGGTCCCGCACGGGTGCCCGTAGTTGAGCTCAGGACTCATCCCAAGGAAAGCACGGCGATGACCGCGCATCGCCTTGCGGATCGCCTTACGAAACGCCCGCCGCCGCTCCAAAAGCTCCGGCTTAAACTCATATTCAACTGCAAGCTTGTCGGGTTGCGTCGGGTCATAGATGACACGGTTTTCAGGATATGGAAGGTCTTCCATAAGGCCGACAAAGATTTGCGCGTGGCCAAAAAGCTTGTGCGCAATGGCGGCGGGAATGCGGGTCAATTGGGCGAGGCCTGGAACCTTGGCTAAGGGGGATCGGGCCAGCATCAGGTTAAGATAATGGACAATCTCACCATATGACGCGCGAATGCCCATGGCTTGGATCGTGCCGAAACGCGCGCCGTTTTGATGATACAAATCCCGCAAGGAAATCGCCTTGGTGGCACCGCTATCGCGGGTGCCGCGCTTGGGCCACAAGGCGAACATTTCGTTCAGATGAAACATCAGGTTGCGCCCGACAAGCCCGGAACTATTGGCCAAACCCTTGGGATGATCCGCGTTGGCCGATGCCAAAAGCAATTTCGCCGACCCCAAGGCCCCGCCGGCAAGAATGTAGCGACCGGCCTTTAGGGTTTGTGATGTCCCGCCGATGATCACCTCAACCCCCGAAATCTGTCCTTGGTTTTCCACAAGGCGGGTCACTTTGGCATTGGTCACCAAAGTGGCATTGCCTGTGGCCAAAGCTGGCTCAACCCCGGCAGAACGGCCATCCATTTTGCACACCTTTGGGCACTTCACCCCAAGGCAATTGCGACAGCCGTCGATACGCTCGATACCAGTATGTGCATGGTAGGGGTGCAACCCAGATTGACGCAAACTACCCATCAAACTGGCTTCGGTGTCATTCAAATCCGGCGGAGTGCGCAAAGGTAGGGGAGGCTCAGACGACAAAGGGTCATGAGACCCATAAACCCGATAGGCTTCCGCCGCTTTGGCATACCACGGGGTCATGTCGTCATAGGTCACGGGCCAGCCATCGGTTGGATGAGGCTGGTCTGGTGTTGCCTCAAGGTCATGACGTTCCGGGCGTTCCAATGTCGCGGCGTAAAAGGCCGACGACCCGCCAACACCGGCCCCCAATGGCGCGTAAAACTCTTGATTCTGGCCGTTGAGCGTCACATGAATCGGGGTCGGCCACATCCCGCGCGCTAGTCGGGCTTCGGGCACAAAAATTTCGGATAACCCATTCTCTTCGCTGCGATATCCCTTGGCCCCTTGCTCAAGAAATAAAACTTTTTGCCCGGCTTCCGCCAACACACGTCCAACGGTGCCGCCACCAATTCCGGTGCCAATAACAATCGCATCCCAACTCGTCTCGGCAAGGGTCATTCTTGGACATCCTGAACCAATGCGGATTGGCGGGTCACCGACTCAAAGACCGGTTCAAAAAGGGCGCGCACGCGCAAAGCGGCAGAGTTGGTGACGTGGTTATTGTCGAAATACTGGCCGACATTCTCATGCAACGCCCCGCAGGTTGACCCGTCGCAAAACCCCGGCCAGCTATCGATCCAGTTGATGGACCCACTTTCGGCCAGTGAAAGCCAAGGCGCGTCTGCCATCGCGGCGCGAACCGCCAACCCGTCAACCGTCGCCGTTGATTTGGTCACAGGTTCGGCGGCCAAAGGCAGGCCATAATGCGCTGTTTCACGGGCTGCGAGGCGGGCGTCATACTTTGGAATTTCCGGCGGTTGGCGCAGGACATGGACCTGACTGAAACGGCCTTTCAAGAACTCAACGGATTCGCGTGCTGCATTGGTGATCAATTGCGGCTGGGTGAGCGTCAGCTTTTGCGCGCCATCCGTGGGGTGAATTGAGATGGTGTTGTGAGCATCAAGACCAACGCCCGTGCCAGATACATAATAAGCCCAACGCCCAACCAAGAGCACGGTTTCAAGGCTTTCCAACCGGGCAAAGCTTTGTTGGATTTGCAGATTGGCATGCGTACAGGCGGTATCTTGTGCCGGCGTCGCCGAATTTTCGGATTTGCGGAGCCCGAATAGCGGCGCGCACCCAGCGCGCCAAATAATCAAACCCGGAACATTGGCCTCATGCGCGACAAGGTCGATGCCCTCTTTGAAGGCGCGGACATGGCTGTCGCCCCAGACCAAGACTTTGGGCGCGCCCTCTGGCCCGATGGGGCATACTTCTAGACCATCCAAGGGAAGGTCGTCGGCCACATAACAGCGGCTCCAATCCTGAAGGAAATCGCCAGTGGCGGCGATATGGGGTTGGGCCTCGGGGCCAAAGCGGCTTGGCACGCCGTCAGATTTGAAGATCCATCCGCCGAAAGCGAGTGTGGCAAGCGAAGCCACAGCCATCGCCCCCAAAACCACCCCGCCGGGTAAGAGCCGGGCACGTCGCACCGGGGTTTCGACAAACTTCCAAGACAGCCACGCAATGGCGACAGATAGGCCCATCCAGAGCACTGATTCAAAGAGGTTGGCGTGACCGCCACGCAAATAGGTCGAGAGCGTAAAGATCGGCCAGTGCCACAAGTAGAGCGAATAGGAAATCAGCCCGAAAAACACCGCAACCGGGTGGCACAACAACTGGTTCACTGTGTTCTTGCCGGTTCCATTGGCCAGCAAGAGCGCGGTGCCTAGGACGGGGAATAGTGCCAAGACCCCCGGAAACATTGGCCCGGCTGGGATCATGACAACCGATATGACCACCAACGCCAACCCTAGCCAACTTAGCAAAGCAAAACCGCGCCATTTGCGTTCGGTTTGATATCCCCAGATGGCCAGCAACACACCGGATAGCATTTCCCAGGCCCGGAATGGGAATAGGTAAAACGCGGCCATCGGATGTGATGGCGTCATCATTACGCAGGCGACCAATGATAAGGCCCAGCACCCGATCAAGGCCGCCACAAGGGCGCGACGTGACCGGGCTAAAATCAATATCAGCAGCGGCAAGAAGATGTAGAACTGCTCTTCGACCGCCAAGGACCACGTGTGTAATAGCGGCTTTTCCTCGGACGCAGCATCGAAATACCCGGCTTGGCGGTAAAAAAGCACGTTCGACAAATAGACGGTCGCCGCAATCGCAGCCTTGCCAAATTCGCGATATTCAAAGGGCAACAAGATGGCCCATGCCAATGCGCCCGTGACCAAAACCATGGCGAAAAACGCCGGGGCCAAACGGCGAAATCGCCGCACGTAAAAGTTCAACAACCAGATTGTTCCGGTGTGATCATATTCACGCCACAACAACCCGCCGATCAGAAACCCAGAGATGACAAAGAAGATATCAACGCCAACAAACCCGCCCTGCAACGGAACCCCAAAATGGTAGAGCACAACCGACAGCACGGCAAAGGCGCGCAGCCCATCAATATCACTGCGATAAGGTTGATTATGTGAGATGTGCTGCGTCATGTGAGGGCATTCCCCAAGGCGGCAAATCGCGCGATCATTCCAATTCCTTCCGGATTCTCCGGGTGTCAGTGCCTCACCACAAGGGATTCGTGGCGCAGGGTGACGGCTAAGTGTTGCCATACCTTCAAGGATGGCTCAAATCTGGGCAGGAATTTGGCGTTTTCGCGGGCCGAGGGGAAACTGAGACAAAATGGTACAGGAAACAGGGATTTCAGCAACCGATCCCGATTGGTCACGCGAAAAGATTGACCGGTTTTGGGAGCCGGGCAAAAAGATGATCCGCGCCGTGCGTCGCTATCAAGCCGCGCGTCAAAAAGAGGGTGTCCTAGCCAAAATGTCGTCGAAATATTGGGTGGTCAACCATCTGTGGTGGTCGACAATCTGCCAATCGGAATTGCACCTGACCACCGAGTTCGACGGTGGGTTGCGGCTCACCCATCCAACTGGAATCATCATCCATCCCGAAAGCAAAATCGGCCCCAATTGCATGATCTTTCATCAGGTAACTTTGGCCGGACCGGTGACCCTTGGGGGTCATGTTGATGTCGGGGCAGGGGCTAAGTTGATTGGGCCGCTGACGGTGGGCGATCACGCGGTGATTGGCGCAAACGCCGTTGTGACAGGTGATGTACCCGCCGGGGCCACCGTCGCAGGAATCCCGGCGCGGGTGATTTCTACCGCTCAATCGGGCGCGTAAATCATCCCGCGCCGTCTTGGGTGAAACTCAGCTGGAAAGACCGTTTCATCATCGTAAAACGCGCCGACCATATTGGCTCGGTTCAAATTGGCCTTGGACAAGACCGCCCCCTGCAACCATGCGCCTTTTCCAAACGCATCGTGACCTAAGTCGGCGTTTCTCAAATCCGCGCCAACGAGCGACGACTCTCGTAGATTTGCGCCGCGCATATTAGCGTCAACCAAGCACGCCCCATCCAAATTGGCATTCCATAGGCTACCCCAATAAAGAACCGCCCCCTTTAGATTGCGGCCTTGCAGTTACGCTTGATAAAGATCGTGTCCCGACAAGTCGCACCCTTCCAAATCCTTGCCAGGATGCTGTTGAGGGATGCGGGCTGTGACCTCACCATCGGATTTTTGCACTTCAATCTTGAGCGGTCTGGGGTTTGCTTGTGTCATTGTGCCGACCCCACTTGCCGTGAAAAGATGTCGATCTCATCGCTGCAAAGCGCGTCGTCACGCACAAATCCCGCCTTTTCCAGAACGCGTGCAGACGCCGGGTTGTTCACATCAACACCGCCCTGCAAGGTCATGACCGGCCCGTCGGTTAACGCCTCAACAAGCCCGATCACCATTTCCGAGGCATATCCCTTGCCCCAGCTGGTTTCGCCAAACAAATAGCCAAGATGAAGTGGTTCGGTTTTCGGCGTATCCACCGGGCGGAACAGGAACATCAATCCTGCCAAACCGGCGTTGTCCTGAACCAAAAATATCGCGGCACTTGCGTCGCGATCGGCGATCCAAGTCTTGATTGCATCGGGTCCGTCATCCAATTGGACGCGTTCAGGGAGATGGCGCAAAACTGGTTCGCTCAGCATAGCCAATAGATCCGCTTCAAGTTTGCGACGGGCGGATTTGTCTTCCAAGGTACCCCGCCACGAGGAAACCCAAAGCCGTGCAGTTTGAAACGGTTTCAAGCAGGTAAAACCGGCTGCTGTTGCGTCATGCACTTGCTTTTCTTGAGAAATATTCGGGGATTTGCTATTCATCGAGTCGTATCCGAAAGGGAGCGTGTTGTGAAAACTGTAGCATTTGCATTGCTGGCTGTCTTGTTGACGGGCTGTTCGGCTCAAGTTCAATACAAAGCCGGCGGAACACCAGCACAGCGAAACGCGGATTCCGCAAGCTGTAATCGCAGCGCAACGGCGGCCTATCCGGTGAACATCGTCACCCGCCGCACCCCGCGATACTACCGCCCCGGTTATCGTCATTGCCACAACGGCAAATGCCGCTCGACCGGCGGGTATTGGGAGGGCGGCGACGTCTATTCCGTCGACGTCAACAAATCATCCCGCGCCCGCGCCTATTCGGCCTGTATGTCATCAACCGGCTATCAATCGGTCGAGCTTCCGTTTTGTACCGGCGAGACCCGGCAAAAAGTGGCGAGCAGCACCCAAAGCCGTTATCCGCAGCTCACCCAAGGGTCGTGTATCGTCAAGATGCAGGATGGAACCGTCAAGGTGTATAGCCCTTAAACCGGATCAATAGCCCAAACCGGTAAGTGGTGCGCCCGAAAGAATCGCGTCATACACTTCTTTGGTTTTGCGGCCCTTTTGCGCCCAAGGATATCCTTCCTCTGCATAGGCTTGGGCCCGCGCGGCGGTAGTCGCCATGGCGGCGGGGTCGGTCACGCAATACTCCATCTCGGCTTTGAACCCGTCGACCAGCCCGTCGAAATCGGCCATCGGAACACAGGCCCCGCGCCCTTGACCGGCCAAATCGCCGGGAGCACCGTAGTCGGAGACCAGAACATGGTTGCCACAGGCCATGGATTCGATCACCACACCGGCCCCCAATTCGCGGATCGACGGAAAAACAAAGGCGTCTACCTCGCGCATCATATCGGCGACTTCGCCTTGGGTTTTGCGGCCATGCATGGTGATGCAATCGCCCAGCCCATGTTCGTCAATCACTGCCTGCATCCGATCGCGGTCAGGGCCATCACCCACTACGTGAAGATGGTGCTGACGCAAGATGTCGGATTTGGCAAAGGCTTGAAGCGGCAGTTCCGGCAATTTGTACGGCACCAGCCGCCCGGCATATAGAAAGTGAATTTTCCCATCGGTGCTGCGGCTACCGGCGGGTTTCGCGCCGTTGGCATGGAATATTTCCGGATCAAATCCGATTTCAGGAAAGGATATGATCCGCGCGTCTTCAACGCGGGCCAGATCGTTGCGCGTATGGGAAAAGGCGCTTAGCACCGCCGCCGCATCATCATATGTTGAGCGCGCATAAGGCAGGTATTTGTAGAAATCCCGTAGCTTGCGCAGCTTTTCCTTTTCACGCGCCTGTTCAGCGGCAAAGGCAACGGGCCAATCGAGATTGCCGTTCAATGGCCCGATAACAAAGGGCTGTTTGACCTTGTGGGCCAACCAGCTTGGCAACGTGGGGGACATAGGGGTGATGCGGTGAACGATATCAAACTCACCCGATGTGAGTTGCGGTTTGAACCGTTTCCAAACCCCGTGTTCAAACGCCAAATACGGAAGGTAGTTGAAGATCATTGAGGTCGACCAACCCACCTCTTCGCCACCACGAATGACCCGCGCGGCCTTGAACATCGGCGAGGCGATCCATTCATTGTCGATATAGGCGATCTCAAATCCCGTTGGCCCGGCTTTTTCGATGTTTTCGCGGTTGCGCACATGGGTGGCCAAGGTGACATCGCACAGTTTGGCAATCTCTAGCGCATATTTATAGCCGACAATCGGAAGGCTGGGCCATTCCGGATTGCATTCATCCGCGACCAGCAGAACCTTGGGTTTACGTGTCATCATTGTCCTCGTCACATCACTGACTGCCATTTAAGCGTCGCGTTATATTTGGTGAGTTTCAGCCTCTCGGCCCGTAGTTTTTCGGCGTATCCGGTCAAGGCCCCAACAAGCATCCAAGTTAGCGGCGTTAGTGTCGCGTTTGGGATCATGTCCAGCGCGTTAATGGCCAGCAAAAGGCTAAGTGGGCCGACATAAGGCGATACCTCGCGATTGCCAGCCATGGCTAGTTCGCGACCCAAAAGCAGCAAAGGCAGCAGCAGCAAGCCGAATTCGGCAATAAACCCGACCCACCCATAAACGCCAATTACGATGATCCAACGCCCGTCAGTCACCGTTAGAATATTGCCGTTCACCGGGTCCAAAATGTGGTTTCGGCCAAAACTACCCCAGCCAAAGGTCGGTTTTTGGTAGGCGCGTTCCAAAAGTGTGTTTTCGTTGTCAAACCGGAACTCCAAACTCCCGGCTCGTTGCGGGTCGATCGCGGCAGCTTGGGCCAATAGTCGGTCCTGCGGGATCAAATCGGCCCCTTTAAGGATCGGATAGGCAAGCGCAATCGAACCGATCACAATCGCAACGCGCAACTGGGCTTTGGAGCTAAGTAAGACCACCATCGGCACAAGCATGAGCATGAACAAAAGCGAGCCAAGCGATTTGGCCAGCACCAAAATGGCGGTCAGATAAAGCGCTGCCAAGAGCAGTTTAAACCGCGGCCCCTTTTCGTAGCGCCAGAGCGCATAGGCCGACACCACCGCCGTCATGGTAAAGAAGGCAACCCAAAGCCCGTGATACAAGAACACAACCGGGCGATATCCACCAGCGCGCAAAGATTGGCCAAAGAGGTGTTGGTAATAGCCATAAACCCAAAGATTAAGCTGAGGTGACAGGCGAATTTCGATCAGCATCAATAGGGAATAGACCAATCCGCCAATCATCGTGGCCCATAGGATTTCCTTTTGGGATCCGCCGCCGGCCAAATGCTGCCGCGCCATAAGGAACGGAACAATCAGCAGAAATTGCTCGATGGGCAAGGCCAGAGCGTGTTTGAGGTTGTGACCCTCAACCCCGACCTGACCGAAAAAGACCGGTTCCTCGTTGGTGAGAACCGTGGCAATCGGTGAAAATACAAACAGCAATAGCAAGACCTTGCCGAGCATGCTTTGCGGCAAAATTGGGCCGTCATACCCATAGCGCCAAAGCGCCACCATAAAGGCCATCAATGCCGGGATGTTGTGCTTGTTCAGCGGCGGCATAAGCGGCAGGTCAAAAACCGCCGGGTATTCAGGCAAAAATAGATAGCCAAGCATCAAGGCCCAGATGAGCGCACGATCGGCCCGCAGCCGCCCATAAAGGGCGACCACCACCACTGGAAATACAGCCAGTGCCAGAAAGGCAATCGGGTTGGGCATCTTTTAGAATCATCCCGTGTCGGTGCCCCCAATGGGCCCCGTATTTGCGTCATTCTACCAGTCACAAAAGGCCAAGTCGCGACAGCATTGGTACGAAATCGTGAAACTCGAAACAGTTTCTTGAAAGGGTGCCTATTGTCCGCAAAACCCCTGAAAAACTTGGTAAACGTGCCCAAGTCCCGCCAGAAACATGCCTCAGAAAGGAGTGGGACACGAAAATGGGGCAACATCATGGCGGCAAAGGACATGCACATCGCGGTTTTATGCGATCGCACACCAAACGAACATCCAAGCCTAGGCCGTGCCAAGCTTCAGATGGTCACGGCGTTGCGTGATTTTGCCGGTCAGGTCACAGAATTTGCGCCACTACCATCGCGGGGGCGTATTCCACATGCCACTGTCGATGCGCTTTCGACACAGATCACAAATGGCGGCTATGACGTCGTTTTGTCTGTGTTTTCGATGCTTCCAACGCACAAACTGGCGATTCCGCAAACTATAGTCCAAGGGGCGATCCCTTATGCGGTCCGCGGCGTGCCTGCCCGCTCAACCGGGCGCGGTAAAATGGAATTTGACGTTTTTAACCGTCCAATGGCGCGGTGGCTTGCTCATCGTGATGCAACAACGTTGCGCCAACTTGATATGGTCCTCTGGCCCACGGACGTTTTGCAGGAGGGGGCGGTCAAGCAATACCAACTTAATCGCGCAAGTTCTCACTTGGTGCCTTTGGGTGGACATTGCGATTGCCTCGGGCAAGGTCGCGCTCGGTTGATTTCCCACGTTGCGCCCATCCATCTTTTATTCGTTGGCGAGGATTGGCTTTCCGAAGGCGGCGCGATTGCCTTTGAAACGCTGCAAGTCCTCCGGCGTTTAGGTATTGATGCTCGGCTGACCGTCATCGGGTGCCTTCCTCCTGACAAACACGTCAATGACTGGGTCACTGTACATCCGTTTTTGAACTTATCCGTACCAGATGAGCAGGCCGCCTATTGTGCCGCACTTGAACGGGCTCATTTTCTTATCCGACCGGTGTCGGATAGTTTTGGGTTCTCGGTTTGTGATGCGTCTGCCTGTGGTTTGCCGACATTGTGTTGTCAGGCAGGGCAAACGCCAGTTCAGGAAAACATCAACGGCCATATCCTTCCTATCCGGAGCGGTGCTGAACAGTACTCAAATTGGGTGCGGTCTTATCTTGATTCTCCGGGGGCCTATGTGGCCCTTAGTCGGCGTTGTCAGGATGAGTCCAAGGAACGATTGACCTGGTCGTCATGGGGGGCCAAGGCTTCGCAGATTCTTGGCGCAGGCGTTGGCGCAAAGCGAAACCTTGTCGGATAATCCACATTTTCCATCGATTTTGACGTTTTGACCGCCCAAATCACAGGTTTTTGATGAGTTATTAGGCACTGAATTAGCGTGTCGAAAACACCGCATCTGCCGATTATTACTGAAAAATGAGACCAGAAGTATCATTTAGAAAAACCTATTGGCACTATATCAAGTTCCATTTTGGACCTATTGAGCCACCTCTACCAAGACTACGATGGCTTCAAATCGCGCCGGCCCATTTGGTCGGCGTCCTTTCTTGGGAGACGCACACATGAAAATGACCACCGAAGAAGCCTTTGTGAAGGTCCTGCAACGCCACGGCATCGAACATGCTTTTGGTATTATCGGATCGGCGATGATGCCTATCTCGGATCTGTTCCCCAAAGCGGGCATTAACTTCTGGGATTGCGCCCACGAAGGATCCGGTGGTTTCATGTCTGATGGCTACACACGTGTCACCGGCAAGATGTCGATGATGATCGCTCAAAACGGCCCCGGCATCACCAACTTTGTGACCGCCGTAAAAACCGCTTACTGGAACCACACGCCCTTGCTGCTCGTGACTCCTCAGGCCGCGAACAAAACCATCGGTCAGGGTGGCTTTCAGGAAATGGAACAGATGCGCATGTTTGCGGATTGTGTTGCTTATCAGGAAGAAGTGCGTGACCCATCCCGTGTTGCCGAGGTTCTGACCCGTGTGATTGCTCAGGCCAAACGTGCCTCGGCCCCAGCGCAGCTTAACATCCCGCGCGACATGTGGACCCAGATCATCGACATCGAAATCCCCGAGCCAATCGAGTTCGAGCGTTCTTCGGGTGGCGCGTCTTCTGTAACCGCAGCGGCCGCACTTTTGTCCGAAGCCAAGAACCCAGTTATCCTGAACGGTGCCGGTGTTGTTCTGTCTGACGGTGGGATCGATGCGTCGATCAAACTGGCCGAACGTCTCGACGCGCCTGTTTGCGTTGGCTACCAGCACAACGATGCCTTCCCCGGCAATCACCCACTCTTTGCAGGTCCGCTTGGTTATAACGGCTCCAAAGCTGGTATGCAGTTGATCAAAGAGGCCGATGTTGTCTTGTGCCTTGGCACCCGTTTGAACCCGTTCTCAACCTTGCCGGGCTATGGCATGGAATACTGGCCCGCTGATGCGAAAATCATTCAGGTCGACATCAACCCGGACCGCATTGGCCTGACCAAAAAGGTCTCGGTTGGTATTGTGGGTGACGCTGCCAAAGTGGCGGATGGTATCCTTGGTCAACTGTCTGACACCGCTGGTGATACAGGCCGTCAGGCGCGTCGTGACGACATCGCTCAAAAGAAATCGGCATGGGCGCAGGAACTGACCTCGATGACCCACGAGGACGACGATCCCGGCACCAGCTGGAACGAGCGTGCCCGCGCAGACAAGCCCGAGTGGATGTCGCCGCGTATGGCGTGGCGTGCGATCCAACAGGCGCTTCCCAAAGAGGCGATCATTTCGTCTGATATCGGCAACAACTGTGCCATCGGCAACGCCTATCCTTCGTTTGAAGAGGGGCGCAAATACTTGGCTCCGGGTCTGTTCGGTCCTTGTGGCTATGGTCTTCCCGCCATTGTTGGCGCGAAAATCGGTCAACCCGACGTGCCGGTTGTTGGGTTCTCGGGTGACGGTGCCTTTGGCATCGCGGTGAACGAATTGACGGCGATTGGTCGTGGCGAATGGCCTCCGATCACGCATATCGTGTTCCGCAACTACCAGTGGGGTGCCGAAAAGCGGAACTCGACTCTGTGGTTCGACGACAACTTTGTTGGCACCGAGCTGGACGAACAAGTGTCCTACGCTGGCATCGCCAAGGCTTGTGGCCTGCAAGGCGTCATTGCCCGCACCATGGATGAGCTGACCGCCGCACTTAACAAAGCGATCGAAGATCAGAAGAACGGCAAAACCACTCTGATCGAAGCCATGATCAACCAAGAGCTGGGTGAACCCTTCCGCCGCGACGCGATGAAAAAGCCCGTCGCCGTGGCCGGTATCTCGGCCGACGACATGGTGCGTCAGTAATCTGACCAATGGGTCACCCCGAGATGCCTTGGGGTGACCACGTTTTCTGCCGGGTTCCGGCAGCCCGGCCAATTTGGGAGGAGCGGCCTTGATTCTCGACCAGATCATCGACAATTCGCGTGCTGCTTGCCCGCGTATCGTTTTGCCCGAAGGTGATGACCCGCGCATCATCGAGGCCGCCATTCGCGCCAAGCAAAACGGCATTGCCGATGTTATTCTTTTGGCCAACCCCGACGCCTTTGCAAATGCCGCCGCCTCGTTTGACTGCAGCGATACCCTATCGGTTATCGACCCGGCGACGTCGGACAAGCTAGACGCCTATAGCGCGGCCTATCTTGAGCTGCGCCGTCACAAGGGCATGACCGAAGAGCGCGCGCGCCAAGATATGTCAGCACCGCTTGGCTATGCGGCGATGATGGTGCGTTTGGGCGATGCGGATGGAACTTTGGGGGGCGCTGTTGCCACCACCGCCGACACTGTGCGCGCGGCCTTGCAAATCATTGGCAAAGCCCCCGGTGTCGATGCGGTTTCCAGCTGTTTCTTGATGTTGCTTGCTGCGCCGCATGAACGGGCGGTGATCTTTGGCGATTGTGGTCTGATCCTCCAACCTAGCGACACCGAGCTGGCCAATATCGCCATGTCTTCGGCCAAATCGCTGGTGGCCTTGACGGGCGAAGAGCCGCGCGTCGCCATGTTGTCGTTTTCGACAATGGGTAGCGTCACCAAAGAGGCGCATGAATCGCTCGAACGCATCGAAAGCGCCGTGGCGATGATCCGTGCTCAAGCCCCGGATTTGAAAATTGATGGCGAAATGCAGTTTGACGCCGCGCTGATCCCAGAGGTGGCCAGCTCCAAGGCCCCGGAATCCGAGGTGGCGGGGCGCGCCAACGTGTTTGTTTTCCCAAGCCTGAGCGCCGGAAATATCGGCTATAAAATCGCGCAACGAATTGGTGGGGCGACCGCTCTTGGTCCAATCCTCCAAGGGCTGGCCCATCCTGCAAATGATCTATCCCGCGGCTGTAGCGCTGATGACGTTTATCAAATGATCGCTATCACCGGGGCACAAACGGTTTCGGTTGGGTCGGACCATACAACAAAGGGCGTTGCATGACCGTGTTCCGCCCTTTGTCAGCGCCTAAACCGCAGATCAAAACGATCTCGGCCTCATCAATAAAGCACATTGATCCATCGTGTCTTTTTGCGCCCGTTGCCCTAGCCTCAGAGGGCTTTTCGCGAAACTCCACACTGGCAAAACGCCAGAACTCGACTCTCGGACGGGCGGCATTTGCTGCCATCCAACCCTGAAAGGCCCGGCCAAATGGCGGACACGCGGACATCTCCTTTTGCAGCCTACAGCGTTGCCAACCTGAGCCAAAAGGCACAGGTTCTGTTTCCGGGCGTCGCGGTTTCCTTGCTCGTCGCGGTTGCGGCCAAATTCCTATCTGAACACTACGCCACCCCCGCCATGCTGATGGCTTTGCTCCTTGGGATTGCGGTCCATTTCCTAGCCGAAGATGAAAAATGCGCCCCCGGTATCGCCTTTTCCGCCCGCACCGTTCTGCGTGTTGGGGTGGCGTTCTTGGGCGCGCGTATCAGTATCGACTTGCTAGTCGGTCTTGGTGGCCCGCTGATCGCGTTGGTAATCGGTGGCGTTTTGGCGACCATCGCCTTTGGCCTCGCGGTAGGGCGGTTTTTTGGCCACAAATGGCGGTTTTCTCTTTTGACGGCCGGGTCCGTTGCCATCTGTGGGGCAAGTGCCGCCATGGCTATCGGCGCTATTCTGCCCCGCGATGAGCGTTCCGAAGAACGGCTAATTTTCACGGTTGTCGGCGTCACCGTTTTGTCCACTTTGGCGATGATCCTCTATCCAATTTTGGCCGAGATGTTGAACATGAATACGACCGAAGCTGGGGTCTTCATTGGCGGCACAATTCATGACGTGGCCCAAGTTGTCGGCGCTGGCTTTTCGATCTCTGTCGAAACTGGCGACACCGCAACCTTGGTGAAACTGATCCGCGTTGCCATGTTGGCCCCGGTCGTCCTTGTTGCCTCCATCGCGATCCGCTCGATGGCGTCGGCGACACCGGGTGAAACCCGCCCGCCGCTTTTGCCGTTCTTTGTACTGGCCTTCCTCATCCTCGCTGGTCTGAATTCGGCGCATCTTATCCCGGCCGCATTGGCAGAACTTCTAAGCCAAGCATCGCGTTGGCTTTTGCTGATCGCCATCGCCGCCGTGGGCATGAAAACCAACCTCAAACAGGTGCTCGGCGTCGGAGCCGCAGCCATTGCCCTGATTGTGGTCGAAACACTCTTTATCGGGGCCTTCATCCTTTTGGGGATCCGTCTCATCACCTGATCAAACCGCAGCAGAACAAGGGCGCCAGATGACATTCCAGCAACCTGAACTAGACACCAGCCCCAAGGTTTCGGACGAGGTCCGCAAAACCACTTGCTATATGTGCGCCTGTCGCTGCGGGATCAACGTGCACATGAAGGATGGAAAGGTCGCCTACATCGAAGGCAACCGCGACCATCCGGTGAACAAGGGCGTGCTCTGTGCCAAAGGGTCCGCTGGCATCATGCAACACAACGCGCCGTCGCGGTTACGCGCACCGATGAAACGGGTTGGGCCGCGTGGGTCGGGTGAGTTCGAAGAGATCAGCTGGGACGAGGCCTTTGACATCGCGGCCTCTCATCTCAAACCTTTGCGTGAAAAGGCGCCCGAAAAACTCGCGTTTTTCACCGGTCGCGATCAATCTCAAAGCTTCACAAGCCTCTGGGCGCAAAGTTTCGGCACGCCAAATTACGCGGCGCATGGCGGCTTTTGTTCGGTCAATATGGCGGCTGCGGGCATCTACACGATGGGTGGTGCGTTCTGGGAATTTGGTCAGCCGGATTGGGAGCATACCAAGCTTTTCATGATTTTCGGTGTCGCCGAAGACCACGACAGCAATCCAATCAAGGCGGGCATTGGCAAAATCAAAGGTCGCGGTGCCAAGGTGATTGGCGTTAACCCGATCCGCTCGGGTTATAACGCGGTGGCCGACGAATGGGTTGGGATCACGCCGGGCACCGATGGGTTGTTCATCCTTGCGATGGTGCATGAGCTGCTCAAGGCGGGGCGGATCGACCTCGACTATCTGGCGCGCTACACCAATGCGCCGGTCCTTTTGGATTGCGATCCAAAATCGGACAACTTTGGCCTGTTCTTGCGTGATGATGATGGCAAGCCACAGGTCATTGACCGCAAAACCAAAGAGCTGGTTGCCTTTGACAAACCCGGTATCATGCCCGACCTAACCGGCCATATCCGCCGCGCCGGTGTCACGCACCATGCCGTTATGCATCAGATGGCGGAAAAGTACCTTGATCCGCAATATGCGCCCGAAGCGGTGGCCGAACGCTGTGGCATCCCTGCGACCCGCATTCGCGCACTGGCCGCTGAACTTGCACGTGTCGCCTTTGAAGAGCCTGTGGTTCTTGATCGCGAATGGACAGATTTCCGGGGTGAAACCCACGCCCAAATGATTGGTCGTCCGGTATCCTTCCATTCCATGCGCGGAATTTCGGCGCATTCGAATGGATTCCAAACCTGCCGTGCCCTGCACGTTCTGCAAATCTTGCTTGGTGCGGTCGAAACCCCCGGTGGCTTCCGCTTTAAACCGCCCTATCCCAAACCGATCGAGGCCCACCCCAAACCCCATTGCGGTGTGGTTCCCGGCCAACCGCTTGATGGCCCCCATCTCGGATTTGTGCGCGGCCCCGAGGACTTGATGCTCAACAAGGATGGCAGCGCCGCCCGGATCGACAAGGCCTTTACCTGGGAAAACCCGATGTCCTCGCACGGGTTGATGCATATGGTGATCGCCAATGCCCATGCCGGTGATCCGTATAAGATTGACACGCTGTTCCTTTATATGGCGAACATGTCGTGGAATTCGTCGATGAATACATCCGGCGTCATGAAGATGCTCACGGACAAGGATGAAAACGGCAATTACGTCATTCCAAACATCATCTATTCCGACGCCTATAGTTCGGAAATGGTGGCCTATGCCGATCTAATCCTGCCCGATACCACCTATCTGGAACGGCATGATTGTATCTCGATGCTCGATCGCCCGATCTCCGAACCTGATGGTGCCGCCGATGCGATCCGCTGGCCGGTGGTCGAACCTGACCGCGATGTGCGCGGTTTCCAAACGGCGCTGATCCAGCTGGGGGTCAAACTTGGTCTCCCGGCCTTTATCAACGAAGACGGCAGCGCCAAATACACCGACTATGCCGATTACATCACCAATCACGAACGCAAGCCGGGCATCGGCCCGCTCACCGGTTGGCGTATCGGCGAAGATGGATTCAACACCGGGCGCGGCGCCCCGAATGACGCGCAACTGGATAGCTACATCGAAAATGGCGGCTTTCACGTTCATCACATCCCGGCCGAAGCCAGCTATTTCAAACCGTGGAACGCCGCCTATCAGGACTGGGCCGTTGATCTCGGCCTTTATGACGCGCCGACGCCCTATATCTTTCAGCTCTATTCCGAACCGGTGCGCAAATTCCAACGCGCCGCCGAAGGCCACGGCGACCACCAGCCGCCCGATCACTTGCGTGAACGTCTCAAAAAGGTCATGCAACCGCTGCCCGAATGGTACGAACCCTTCGAAGGCACCATGGTTGATCCCGACCGCTACCCGGTCCACGCGCTGACCCAACGTCCGATGGCGATGTATCACAGTTGGGGCACGCAAAACGCGTGGCTGCGCCAGCTTCATGGTCGCAATCCGCTCTATTTGCCGACAAAACTGATGCGAGAACACGATCTTTCCGATGGCGATTGGGCGCGGGTAAGCTCGGCCCATGGGGAAATCACGGTGCCGGTCATGGAAATGGCCGCACTCAACGAAAAAACCGTCTGGACATGGAACGCCATTGGCAAACGCAAAGGTGCTTGGGCGCTCGACAATGACGCCCCCGAAGCCACCAAAGGGTTTTTGCTCAACCACTTGATCAACGAACTTTTGCCGCCGCGCGGTGATGGGCAACGTTGGGCCAACTCCGACCCGATCACCGGCCAAGCCGCGTGGTTTGACCTCAAGGTCCGGATCGAGAAAACCACGGCCCCGATTGAGGAAAGCCAACCCAGCGTGCCGCCGCAAAAATCCCCTGTCGGCCAAGGTCCAAAAGAACTGCGCTGGAAGGTGGGCAAATGATCCTATCGACTCAAATTGCCAAGAAAACTCCGGGGGTTCGGGGGCTGGCCCCCGTGCGCCACATCGCAACACAGCCAACACCGGAGGCCGACCAATGACCTCACTTCCCGAAACCACAACGCGCAAGCTTGGCCTTGTTATTGACCTTGATACCTGTGTCGGTTGCCATGCTTGTGTGATCTCCTGCAAAGGCTGGAACACTGAAAACTACGGGGCACCGCTTTCGGATCAAGATCCATATGGTGCCGACCCGGTTGGCACCTTTCTCAACCGCGTCCATAGTTACGAGGTCCAGCCCGATCAGGGCGCTGCGCAATTGGTGCATTTCCCCAAATCCTGCCTGCACTGCGACGATGCCCCCTGCGTGACCGTTTGCCCGACCGGGGCAAGCTACAAGCGCGTCGAAGACGGCATCGTTTTGGTAAACGAAAGCGATTGTATCGGCTGTGGCCTTTGCGCGTGGTCCTGCCCTTATGGTGCCCGCGAACTCGACGCCGCCGAAGGGGTGATGAAAAAATGCACCCTCTGCGTTGACCGCATCTACAATGAAAACCTCCCCGAGGAAGATCGCGAACCGGCCTGTGTCCGGACCTGCCCCGCCGGGGCCCGTCATTTTGGTGATTTCGCCGATCCAGACAGCAACGTCTCGAAACTTAGCGCCGAACGCGGCGGCATGGATTTGATGCCCGAACAGGGCACCAAGCCGGTCAACAAGTACCTGCCCCCACGTCCCAAAGACAGTTGGGAGGGCGAGGTCGACGTGCTTGCCCCATGGCTTGAACCCGTCGCACAGGAACCACAGGGCTTCCTTGGGTGGCTCGACAAAGCACTGGAGAAAATCTGATGCATCCAGCTCCCTCCGTTATCGTCTTTACCACCCTGTCCGGCCTTGGCCTTGGTCTGTTGTTCTGGCTGGGTATTGACCCCGACCCGAGCCGTGGCTGGGTTGGTTTTACCTTTTTCCTGATTGCCTTCGCCCTGACCATCGGTGGGCTCATGGCCTCAACCTTTCACCTTGGCCGCCCGGAACGCGCGCTCAAAGCCTTTAGCCAATGGCGCTCAAGCTGGCTTAGCCGCGAGGCATGGGCCGCCGTATCCGCCCTTGTTTTGATGGGGCTCTATGGTTTCTTCCTGATCATTTTCGACACCCATATTGGCATCCTTGGCTGGCTCGGGGCGTTGGCTTGTTTGGCGACGGTCGGCACCACGTCGATGATCTATACCCAGCTCAAGACCGTGCCGCGCTGGCACCACTGGTCAACGCCGATCTTGTTCTTTGCTCTGTCGCTTGGCGGCGGCGCGCTCTTGGCGGGCAAAATCTCAACCGCGATTTTCCTGATCGCTGTTGCCGGTTGCGTTCAGGCCTATTGGTTCTGGCAGGGGGATCAACGTTTTGACGAGGCTGGTTCGACCATGGGGACCGCCACCGGCCTTGGTGATCGTGGCAAGGTCCGCGCCTTTGAACCGCCTCATACCGGCACCAACTATCTGCTCAACGAATTTGTCTATGTGGTCGGGCGCAAGCATGGCGATAAACTACGCCTGATTGCTTTGGGCCTGATGGCGGTTTTGCCGTTGCTTATCTTGCTGACAAACCCGCATCATCTCTTGGCTATCATTGCGGCCTTGTCGCATCTGGCCGGGGTTGTTGTGGCGCGTTGGTTGTTCTTTGCGCAGGCCGAACACGTTGTTGGCCTCTATTACGGCAAACGTTAACACGGAGACGTGAGGGCCGGCGTGTTGCACCGTGCCGTGTCGCCCCTAAGGTGCGTAAAACCTTGGGGGGCGATGTGATGAAGTTCAACCATGTTGATATTCCGACGACAGATCGGTTTGAGGGCGAAATTCCTCTGCCTGATCTGGCGATGACGGTCAGCGATCACAAGAACAATCCGTTCGGCATTCAATGGCAGCGCTACGATGATGGCGCGCCCTATCCCGATCTGGTCAAAACCGTTGCCCATGTGGCGTTTGAGGTCCAAGACCTTGCCACCGCGCTATTGGGCCAAAAGGTCATCATAGAACCCAATGATCCAATTCCGGGCCTAACCGTCGCCTTTATCGAGGTCAACGGCGCCCCGGTCGAACTGATGCAGATCGACCGGGAGGTTTGCCAAGAGGACATTGAGGGGCTTTAGGTCTTCTTCTTGTCGGTGCCCAAGGTCTCTTTCAACCAATCGCCGCCATCATCGATTTTGTCTTCAACGCTTTGAACCACTGGATCAATCCGCTTGGCCTGAAAGCGTTTCCACCGCACCCGAACGGCCCAGAACAGAGCGAACAAAGTGACAAGGATCGCAATGTTCATCCACGGGATGATTTGCGTATCGGGGCTTTCGACTTCGCGTACGGACAAGGCGTTGGGGAAGATCGAGATAAACTCGTTGCGCCACCCATAGTGACGCACGGCAACCCAACGCGGTGCGTCGGCAGTCGACTTCATGTCGCTTGCCTCGGCATAGAGGTTCGAGGTGTCGAACTTGAAGTACGGTGGCCAACCCCAACCGGTGTCTTCATTGCGATAGACCATGATGTCGCCATCAACGTCGACCGTCTGGATAAAGAACACATCGCGTGTCGGTAGCGTTCCGTCGCTGCCCACATCGGCCTGCGCCCAAAACAGGCTGTTTTCACCGGGATCAACACGCTTTTCATAGGTGTCGGTGATCCGCACGATGTCATGCTGGGGTAGGGTGTAGTGCAAAAAGGCCGCGACAAAGACCCAAAACACGATGATAAACGCCCATTTTATATATGCCATACCCAGCCCCTCTTAGTGGAAATTCGTCAGATAGATGATGATCGCCACAATGCAGATTGGCAGCCCATAGACCAGCGCAAACAGCGACCAGCGCCGCAGTTTCTGATGTTTTTCAAGGCCTGCGTCGACAAATGTGTCCAAATCACCGGGTTGCCCGACATCGCGCCATTCGTCTTCGAGCTCGGCGCGTTTTTGCGCGCGCAGCCGGAGCAGGGTGATCAAGTAGACCACCGACAGCACCACTAGCCCGATTATCAACAAACGCCCAAGCGCGATCATGGCTTTCCCCTTCACCTAGTCAGGTGATAGCAGGTTTGGCCAAATTCAACCATGTGGCGGGTTACCAAGTGTTGGTTTTCCAGCGGCGTGGCGTTGTGGACGCAACAAGGGCAAGGATCGGCCCCCAAATCACCCCGGCTTTGGCCCCTAAGGTTAGAAAATGCCGTGTGCCATCGGAGTTGGAAAACAGCAGTTCGGCAACCTGCGGGTTTTCCAATCGGTAAAGAAGGGCAAATCCGATGGCCGACGCAAGCCACAAGATCAACGCCGAGATCAAAACCAAAACGGCCATACCGGGAAGGGTTTCGGGTAAAAACGGCTCGATCACACGCGGGATCGCCACGGCCAAAACCATCAAGGCCAAGCTGGGAAGGGCAAGTTCAAGAAACATGATCGAAAGATGGGGCCGGTGCGCGGGGCGGTCAAGCGGGTGTTAGGCGCGCAACGTGAAATCCGGTGTGATGCGGATGAGGACCGCGTTGGTTCCGGGTGCCAAGTGTCCGGCGTCCAATCCGGCCAACTTCGCCGGAACGGATGTTGCTGCGCGCAGCGCATTGGCTAGCGGAACGCCCACCTCTTGCACCATAACACGTATCGCAGTGACCAAATCCAGATCGGCCCCCGCCAAGGTGCCATCTTCCAGCGTCAAACGCCCATCGCGGCGCAACACTTTGCGCCCGTCAATTTCAAAACTCTGCGCGATGCTACCCGCACAAGCCATTGAATCACTTACAAGGAAAATCTCACCCGGCCCTTGTTTGGCATCCCATGCCGCGCGGATCGTTGCCGGATGCACATGAATGGCATCAGCGATCAGACCGGCGGACAAATCGCCATGGGCGAGCGCCGCGCCAACCAATCCGGGTTCGCGATTGCCCATCTGGCTCATGGCGTTGAACAAATGCGTGACACAGCGCGCACCTGCCCGAACATACTCCGAACATGTGGCGAAATCTGCGTTGCTATGGCCCAAGGAGACAATCGCCCCCGCCCCGGCAAGCGCCGCGACCTGGTCCAAGCTGACGTTTTCCGGCGCAACGGTGATCATTAATGCGGGCAAATCACGGGCCGCGGCCAGCAAGGCGTCCAAATCCTCCGGTGCCATCTCTCGGATCAACCCAGCGGAATGCGCGCCCTTGCGGGTGACCGACAAATGCGGCCCCTCAAGGTGTAATCCGGCGATACCGGGAACGCCTTCGGCGATGGCTGCTTTGGCCGCATCAATGGCGGCGCGCGTCTGTTCGGCGGTGTCGGTGATCAGCGTTGGCAAAATCGACGTCGCGCCCAAACCAACATGTGCCCGACCCATGCGCCGAAGGGTTTCGACCTCAGGCGCGTCATTGAACATGATCCCATCGCCGCCATTGACCTGAAGATCAACAAAGCCGGGCGACAAAACATCACCGCCCAACTCAACCACGTCACCAGCTGCGCCATCCCCTCGGTCCGGTTCCAGTGCAACAATCGTGTCACCGGCAACAATCAACCGGTGATCCATTAGCATCTGGTCGCCGTCAAAAATCGGGCCGCCGCGGAAAATCTGGCGCGTCTGGGTCATACCGTTTCGGTCACTTTGTTTAGGTGGCGCGGTGCATCCGGGTTGATATTGCGCGCGGTCGAGACCTTTTCGACCATCGTGTAAAACGACACAATGGTTGAAATCGGATCGGTGAGCCAATGATCGGTACGTTGATGCGGCAAACAGATGGCTTTCTTGGCCTTTTTGCTGGTGACAAAGGCCAGAGCGCCTTTTTCGGTCAACGCATCAGCGACCTCAATCAACGAATCCTCGGCGGCATCACTTGCGGCAAACCCGATCACCGGGAACCCGCGTTCCACGATCGACACCGGGCCATGCATAACCTCGGCCGAAGAATAGCTTTCGGCGTGAATTTGACAGGTTTCCTTGAACTTCAACGCCGCCTCATTCGAGATCGCAAAGGACGGCCCGCGCCCAAGCGTCAGAACCGATTGACCGGTGATCGCATTGGCCGCAACGGTCCAATCACAGGCAATGGCTTTTTCCAAATGCTCGGGCAGGGCGCGAATGGCTTTGACCAACTCTTGGTCCTGTTTGAACTCGGCCAGCAACCATAGCCCGGCCACAAGCGAGGTCACAAATGTCTTGGTCGCGGCGACGCTAAGCTCGGGCCCGGCGCAAATTGGCAAGGTGGCGGTTGCGGTGTTTGCAAGGGGCGACGTGGCATCATTGGTGATCGCGACGCTGGTGGCCCCGCCTTCGGTGATTGCCCGCGTGAGTTCGACAATGTCGGGGCTTTTGCCCGATTGCGATACCGAAATGCAGACCGCGTTTGGCACCCTAAGCTTGGCCCCATAAATCGACGCCACCGAAGGTCCGACCGACGCCATCGGAAGGCCCAATTCCAATTCGCAGGCATATTTCAAAAAGGCACAGGCGTGGTCCGATGACCCCCGCGCCACCGACATCAAAAACGGCACGTCATTGCCGATTTTGCTGATCGCGGTTTCAATTGCGCCTGCGCTCGTAGACAAAAGACGATCAACCGCTGTCGGAATCTCTTCGATCTCACGACGCATTTGAGTTTGTGTGGTGGACATGGTTAACCTCGCCCGTTGGAAGAGTTGGATAGCCGCAATTCGGCAACAAAATCATACGCATCGCCGCGATATAGCGACTGGGTGTATTCGGCCACGCGCCCGTTTTCGAGAAAAGAGGTGCGCTTGATACTCAGCCCGGCATTGCCTTCGGCCACGCCAAGTAGCTCGGCATCTTTGGCGGAAAGGTTGATCGCCGAAATCTTTTGAACCGCGCGCACGGGGCGGTGGCCGCTGGCTTCGAGCAGCTCATACAGCGATGTGGTGACTTCCAGCGGATTGGGCAGAATGTCCAAAGGCAAGGCGGCGCGTTCAATCGCCATCGGCCGCCCCCCTGCTTCGCGCAAACGGGTGATCCGCGCCACCGAGTCGCCTGTCGATAAGGCCAGCGCGATGACTTCGTCGGGCGAGGGCATGAAAATCCCGCGTTCCAACCAGCTTGACGTGGTTTCCATACCGCGGCGGCTCATATCTTCGGTGAAAGACGTCAGATGTGACAGGGATTGTTCAACCTTGGCCTCGGCTTCACGCACAAAGGAACCGGACCCCTGCCGTTGCACGATCAACCCTTTGCTGACCAGCTCATGGATGGCTTTTCGCACGGTGACCCGCGACAGATCAGTCATATCCGCCAATTCGCGTTCCGGAGGGAGCGAGCTATTGGCAGGCAAAACACCTTCTTCGATGCCCTGTTCCAAGCGGCGGCGCAATTGAACATAGCGCGGGCCCGCGGTGGTCGAAAGCCAAGCGTCGGGGGCGAGAAACTCCGCTACTGTCATCCCGTGATCTCCTTTCTGAAGTCATGGGCGAGTGAAATGGCACCGTCGATTGGCGTGCCATTCGCCGGGGTTAGCGCCGCTTGCAGAGGGGCGTCAAAATAGGGGGCAAAGCTAGGGGCGATCCCGCCGGTGAGCATCACAGGCATGTCCGATGTCCATCCCAGATGTGCGAGCGCAAAGGCCAGCCGATCCGCCCCGCGTTGCATGATCGCTTGTGCCAAAGGGTCGGCTTCGGCGGCGGCCTTGGTAACCTGCGGTGCTAGGCGGCCAAATGCGGCGGCATCGGCGGTGGCGGCAAAGGCGACGATCTCGGTGGCATTGCCGAAATGATCCATCAAACCACGGGTCAGATCACTGGCCGGATGCAATCCATCCTGAACTTCGAGCGTTACCGACAACGCCAGCCGCCCAACCCATTGCGCCGAGGCCTCATCCCCCAAACGCGCACCCCAGCCACCGGCGAAACGGGCATGCCCATCAACTTGAAAGGCTTGAAACGACCCAGTGCCGCAATGGATCAAGGCTCCATCTTGGCGACCAAGGGCACCACGCGCGGCGGGTGCTCGATCTTCTTCGATTCGCACATGTTGAAACGGAAGGCGGTCGGCAACCTCTTGAGCTTTCTCAGCGCCGGTGACGCCGGCCAGCCCGAGGTAGCACGGAATGTTCAAAAGGTCGGCTTCCTCGGCACCTATCTCAGCGGCCAAGCCGTTCAATCCGCGCATGATTTGCGTGACGGACCCATCAAGGTCAGAGGTCACGTTGCAGCTGCCGGATTCAAACTGGAATCTTTGGCCGTTTACCTCACAGGCAACGCGGCATCGGGTGCCGCCGCCATCAATGGCAAGTATCTCGGGTGGTCTGGTCATGATGCTACCTATATAATACCTTTGCGCAAAATGAAAGGCCGAAAGAATACCAAGTTGCCGAAAAAAGCGAGAATTAGGATGAGAAAACCGATATGTGAAAAAATGGTAGACAATTGGTATTCAAAGGGTATGCTTATGGTCAACAGAGGGGGAATCGCGCTTTGACGCTCAAGACGGAACAGTTGCACGCACTTGCATCTACACTTGATGTCGCCACGATTGATGTGGCAACCGACGCGCTTGTGTCCAATCAGGTGGACGCGGCGCGTTGTGTTTTGGCCTGTCGTGACGTGATCCGTGCCGGTGCCAGCGCCATGGCGAAAACTCTTCGCAATGGTGGGACGCTTTATTATGTCGCGGCGGGGTCGTCGGGCCTGATGGTCGCCGCCGACGCGATGGAGCTTGGTGGCACGTTCGGTATTCCCGTTGCCCAAATCGAAATTCTCATGGCGGGCGGTGTTCCAACCACGGCGCATATGCCCGGTGATGTCGAGGATGAGGTCGACAAACTGCCTGTCCTTCTCGCCAACGTTTCGGATCGTGATTGCCTCATCGCCGTCACCGCCAGCGGCAGCACGCCCTACACATTGCGCGCCGCTGAGTTGGCCCGTGCAGGCGGTGCGACCGTCATTGGTATCGCCAATAATTCACAGGCATTGTTGTTCGAAACCTCGGACCATGCCATCGCCCTCGACACCCCGTCCGAAGTCCTTTCGGGATCGACCCGCATGGGCGCAGGGACAGCCCAGAAAATAGCGCTCAACACGCTGTCTACCCTCATGGGGGTTGAGTTGGGCCATGTTTATCAGGGGCTGATGGTCAATCTAAAGGCCGACAATCTCAAGCTTTTGGCCCGAGCGCGCGGCATCGTGCGCCAAGTCACTCAGGTTGATGAGGCCACCGCAGCATCGGCTTTGACCCGCTCTGGTGGTGACGTCAAAATCGCCTGTCTTCTCGCTTTGGGTGCGCAATCACCCGAACTGGCCCGCGCCGCATTGATACGGTCGCAGGGTCACCTTGGTCCCGCTATCGCGCGGCTACACTCACACGACACGATACCAAAATAACTGGGAGGAAAACCATGAAACGCAAGGCTCTACTATTGGCATTGGCCAGCACGGCCCTAACCGCGACAAGCGTGATGGCCGAGGATGTCACGCTTAACATCGAAAGCTGGCGCAACGATGACCTGACCCTGTGGCAGGACAAGATCATCCCGGCCTTTGAGGCCGCCAACCCCGGCATCAAGGTCAATTTCACCCCGTCGGCCCCAACCGAATACAACGCGGTTTTGAATTCCAAACTCGATGCTGGGTCCGCCGGTGATCTGATCACCTGCCGCCCATTCGACGCGTCTCTGGCGCTTTATGATGCCGGTCATCTCGCCAATCTTGCCGACATGGAAGCCATGGGCAATTTTTCGGATGTGGCGAAATCGGCCTGGCAAACCGATGATGGCTCGGCAAGCTTCTGTGTGCCAATGGCGTCGGTCATCCACGGTTTTATCTATAACAAAGAGGCCTTTAGCGAGGTCGGCGTCGAGGTTCCTACCACCGAAGCTGAGTTCTTTGCCGCGCTGGATGCCTTCCAAAAAGACGGCAACTATATCCCGATGGCCATGGGCACCAATGACCAGTGGGAAGCCGCCACAATGGGCTACAACAACATTGGTCCAAACTACTGGAAAGGTGAAGAGGGGCGTCTTGCGCTGATCAAAGGTGAGCAGAAGCTGACCGATGACGCATGGACCAAACCCTATGAAACATTGGCGAAATGGGCCCCTTATCTTGGCGACGGTTACGAGGCGCAGACCTATCCCGATAGCCAAAACCTGTTCACCCTTGGCCGTGCCGCGATCTATCCGGCCGGCAGCTGGGAAATCACCGGCTTCAATGCACAGGCTGATTTCGAAATGGGCGCGTTCAAGGCCCCGGTCATGGCGGCTGGCGACACCTGCTATATCTCAGACCACACCGATATCGGCATCGGCATGAACGCCGCGACGGCCAACCCTGAGGCGGCCAAAGCCTTCCTGACTTGGGTGGCATCGCCTGAATTTGCGTCGATCTTTGGCAATGCGCTTCCGGGTTTCTTCCCGCTGTCCAACACACCTGTTGAGCTCGAAGATCCGCTCGCCAAGGAATTTGTAAGCTGGCGCGGTGAATGCGAAAGCACCATCCGCTCCACCTATCAAATCCTGTCGCGTGGCACGCCGAACCTCGAAAACGACACATGGGGCGCGTCCGTCGCCGCGATCAAAGGCACCTCGGCTCCGGCGGACCTTGGTGCCAAATTGCAAGACGGCCTCGCATCTTGGTACGCACCACAGCAGTAAATCCTCCCCTTAACTGCTGACGATCCGGGCGGGGTTTCCCTGCCCGGACCACTCTAACCGGAGGTTCCCCATGGATCGCCCTCGCTTTCGCTGGCACATTGTCGTGTTTCTGGCTCCTGCCGTGCTGGTCTACACCGCTGTGATGATTTTCCCGCTTTTCAACACGTTACGCTTGGCGCTTTTTTCCAAGATCGACCAAGAACGCGTCTTTGTCGGCTTGGAAAACTTCCAACGCCTGTTCCTTGATCCAATCTGGTCGGAACAATTTTGGAACGCCTTGGGCAATAACTTCTGGTTCTTTGTCGTCCATATGCTGGTGCAAAACCCGATTGGCATCGCCTTGGCCGCTGTTCTTAGCCACCCGCGCCTACGGTTTGCCGCGCTCTATCGCTCGGCCATCTTCATTCCGACAATCCTCAGCTTTGTGATTGTCGGCTTTGCGTGGAAACTCATCCTATCGCCGATCTGGGGCATCGCGCCGTCGATGCTTGACGCGGTTGGCCTGAAATCGCTGTTCGCTCCGTGGCTTGGTAAAGAGGAATACGCGCTGACCACCCTCGCGCTGATCTCGGTCTGGCAATATGTCGGCATCCCGATGATGCTGATCTACGCCGCCCTTCTGACCATCCCAGAGGAGGTGTTAGAAGCGGGTGAAATTGACGGTGTCACCGGGGCCTCGGCCTTTTGGAAGATCAAACTGCCGCTGATCCTGCCCTCTATCGGCATCATCTCAATCCTGACGTTTGTGGGCAATTTCAACGCCTTCGATCTAATTTACTCTGTGCAAGGTGCGCTTGCTGGACCGGATTTCTCAACCGACATCCTCGGCACCTTTATGTATCGCACCTTCTTTGGCTTCCAGCTTCAGCTTGGTGATCCGCATATGGGTTCTGCTATCGCCAGCGCCATGTTCGCGATCATTCTGGTGGGTGTCTGTATCTATCTCTTCGGCATCCAAACCCGGATGCGCCGGTATCAGCTGTAAGGAGGCGAAAAGATGAACAAAGCACGCTCAAATCCGTTCAACGCCATCGCCATGCATGGTGCCTTGATCGCCTACACGCTCATCGCGTTGTTTCCGGTTTTTGTGATCCTGATCAATAGCTTCAAGACCCGCAAAAAGATCTTTCGCGAACCGCTGGCCCTGCCAGATGCCGAAAGCTTTTCACTGGTTGGCTATCAAACCGTTCTGAAACAGGGCGATTTCTTTCTCTACTTTCAAAACAGCTTTATCGTCACCGTTGGCTCGTTGTTTTTCATCCTGCTTTTTGGGGCCATGGCCGCCTATGCGCTGAGCGAATATCGCTTTAAAGGCAACATGTTGATGGGTCTCTATCTGGCGCTCGGCATCATGATCCCGATCCGTATCGGCACCGTCGCCATCCTTGAAATGATGGTGCAAACTGGGCTGGTGAACACGCTCTGGGCGCTGATCCTTGTCTACACGGCCCAGGGGTTGCCGCTCGCGGTCTTCATCCTTTCGGAATTCATGCGGCAGGTTTCCGAAGACCTCAAAAACGCCGGTCGTATCGACGGCTTGTCCGAATACACCATCTTCTTCCGCCTCGTCCTGCCCCTCGTGCGCCCGGCCATGGCCACCGTCGCGGTGTTCAACATGATCCCGATCTGGAACGACCTGTGGTTCCCGCTGATCCTTGCCCCGGCGGAAGAGGTCAAAACCCTCACCCTCGGCTCACAAGTCTTTATCGGCCAGTTTGTCACCGACTGGAACGCGGTGCTCTCGGCCTTGTCGATGGCGATCCTACCGGTGCTGATCCTCTATGTGATCTTCTCGCGCCAGCTGATCCGCGGCCTGACATCGGGGGCGGTGAAATGACCAAACGCGTTGTTGCCCTTGTTTGTCCCTGTGCCAAAGACCAATCGAACAGCGGTCAGAAATGGCTCTTTGGCACTCATAATGTCGAAATTGTTGCGGTTGTGGACCCCAAGAAACCGGAATGTGACCGGCGTATGATCCCGGTCTACAACACGGTGTTGCGGGCAATGTGCGCGACGCGGGCCGAACACATTCTATATGGCAATCAGATGATTAGCTGCCTGAATGAACCCGAGGTGGTGAAATGACCCTGCGCGTTCTCATCGCTGGGCTTGGCAATATGGGGGCAAGCCATGCCTTAGCCCACCATGCCCACCCAGCTTCCCAGATCGTCGGGCTGGTAAGTCGCTCGGGCACCGTTGGCCATCGCGATCTGCAATCTTACCCAATCTTTGCGGACTTCCATCAGGCGCTGGCCGATACCAAACCCGATCTTGTCGTTGTTGCCACCTACACCGAAACTCATGCCGATTTCGCCATTGCCGCGATGGAGGCCGGGGCGCATGTCTTTGTCGAAAAGCCTCTGGCGATGACCGTTGCCGATGCCGCCCGCGTGACCGCCAAGGCCAAGGCAACAGGGCGCAAATTGGTGGTCGGTTATATCCTGCGCCATCACCCATCTTGGGTCCGTCTGATCCAAGAGGCGCTCAATTTGGGTGGCCCGTTTGTCTTTCGCATGAACCTCAATCAACAAAGCTCTGGCGCGGAATGGGAAACGCACAAAGCGCTCATGCAAACCACATCACCGATCGTGGATTGTGGTGTGCACTACGTCGATGTCATGTGTCAGATCACCGACGCCACGCCGGTGCGCGTGCATGGCATGGGCCTGCGCCTGTCGGATGAGATCGACCCCAATATGTACAATTACGGCCAGTTTCAGGTCATATTCGATGATGGATCGGTTGGCTGGTACGAAGCGGGCTGGGGCCCGATGATGTCGGAAACCGCGTTTTTCGTCAAAGACGTCGTGAGCCCAAATGGCTCGGTGTCCATCACCGATGGCAACAAAGGGGCCTCGGCCGATATTGACGGGCACACCGCCGTGGGTGGCCTTTTGGTGCATCGCCCCGATGGTGACACGCTGATCGACCTGCCCGATGAACCGGGTCATCAAGATCTATGTGACGCCGAACAGGCCTATATGATCCGCGCCATTGTCGAAGACATCGACCTAACCCGACACATGAATGACGCGGTGCAATCGCTGGCGATTTGCCTTGCCGCCGATCAAAGCATCCGCACGGGCGCGCCTGTTGCGCTATCTGCCCCGCTCAAGGAGACCACCCAATGACCGCCTTGTCCCTCACAAACGTCAACAAATCCTTTGGCAAAACCCATGTGCTCAAAGACATCAACCTTGAGGTCGAAGACGGTGAGTTTGTCGTCTTTGTCGGCCCCTCGGGCTGCGGTAAATCCACCTTGCTGCGCGTCATCGCCGGGCTAGAAGACGCCAGTTCCGGCACCGTTGAAATCGGTGGCGAGGTGGTCAATCACACCCCTCCGGCCAAGCGTGGCATCGCCATGGTATTCCAAAGCTACGCACTTTATCCGCATCTCAACGTGCGGGGCAACATGACCCTCGCGCTCAAGCAAGAGGGCCAAAGCAAAGAGGAAATCGACGCCCGTGTGGCCGAAGCGGGGCGTATGCTCAACCTCGAAGAGTATCTCACTCGCTACCCCTCGGAACTCTCGGGGGGGCAACGTCAGCGTGTCGCCATTGGCCGCGCCATCGTCCGTCAGCCCAAGTTATTCTTGTTCGATGAACCGCTCTCGAACCTCGACGCGGCGCTGCGGATGAATACCCGGATTGAAATCTCAAACCTACACCGGCAACTGTCGGCCTCGATGATCTATGTGACCCATGATCAGACCGAAGCCATGACCCTTGCCGACAAAATCGTCGTGCTTCGCGATGGTCGCGTCGAACAGGTCGGCAGCCCGATGGAGCTTTACAACAACCCAGCCAATCAGTTTGTCGCCGGTTTCCTCGGGGCCCCGTCGATGAACTTTCTGCCGGCCTCTCTGGTGGATGGCGCTGACCCGCGCACCCTTGGCATTCGCCCCGAGGATCTGCGTGTTGATGCCGTCGGAGACATCAGCGGCACCGTCACCCATGTCGAAGCTTTGGGGGGCGACACCAATGTGATCCTCAAGGCTGGGGATCATGACATCACCCTGCGCTTGTTTGGACAACATGGCGCGCGGATCGGGGATGAACTACGTGTTTCGGCCCCAGCTGAAAAACGCTTCTTCTTTGATGACGCGGGTCAGCGGATGTAATTAGCGCGAAACCTGCGTATCGGTCAGGCGGCTTTCCAAAAGGTCGCCTGTTTCCTCCAAAATCGGATAGCCCGTCATGGCGAAACAGGTGTTGACCTGTTTCAAAACACGCAGGGTTTCCTGATGGATATTGCTGGCTTCGATACTGCCGATTTGCCCGTGGTTGAGACGGCCGAGGTGTTTGAGTTGCAGCTCTTGTTCGATCCGGCGAATGTTGTCCTTTTCGGCCACCAGCTCGCGGGCTTCGTCGGGGTTGCGGGTCATCATCACGTTAAGAGCAAGCTGCACATTGGCCAGAACACGGTCATAGAAATCGGCAATGTCGCGTTGCCCTTCGGCAGAAAAGCTAAGCTGTTCATGTTCCATTTTTGACGCCAGTTGAACCATGCGCCTCCCAACCAAATCCGCCGCCGCAGCAAGGTTGGTTGTCAATAGCGATAGGTCCATCGCGCCCTTGATGATCTCGTCATCAAGCTCTTGGCGGTTCAGTTTGGCGAGGTAAAGTTTTACATCTGTCTGAATGTCGCGGACGGCCTGTTCATGCGCATGAATGGTAGCGCGCGTTGTGTTATCCCACGACATGTAGAGAGAGTTGACAGCTGTCAACATGTCCTCGATCCGCACACCCATTTGCAAAGATTCCCGGACCGCACAGCCAAGCGCGCGGCTTGGATGCGTTAGCGCCGCGTCGTCAAGCGCCGTGGCGCGGACTTGGTCATCCGGTGAGGAATGCGGCATCATCCGGCTGACCAACCGGTGCAGGCTTTGAGTGAATGGCAGGGCCAGAATGCAAAGCACAGCATTGAAAGCCAGATGGAGATTGGCAACACGGCCGCCCCCCGATTGCCCGAGCCAGTCAAACGTGGTTGGGGTTAAGATCAGAGCGGCAAGCACAAGGACCGCCCCGCCGCCGCGCAGGACAAGGTTCGACATGACAATTTGACGGGCGGGCATCGGCGCGGCGAGGGTCAGGATAAACGCGATCATCGCCCCACCTAGATTGGCCCCCAGAACCATAGCCATCGCAGCCTCAACCGGAAGCGCGCCTTGGCTGACAGCTGTGACAAAGACCAACACCGCGGCGACGCTAGAATGCACCATCCATGCAAAAAGCGCACCGATCACAAAGGCCGACAAAAGGTCACCCTGAAGATAGGTCAGGATGCTGAGCGCGCCGGGGCTATCCATAATCGGGGCGGTGGCGGCACGTAGCATGTCGAGCGACACGAAGATCAGCGCCAAGCCGATCAAGATGCGCCCAGTTTGGCGCAGACGGCGTTGACTTGACTTGAGAAAAAGGACTGTACCAACCAGCAATAGAGCCGGGATCAGCAATGTTTGTTTGACCAGCAGCAGCTGAGCCACAATGGCCGATCCTAGATCAGCCCCCAGCAATATCGCCAAACCAACCGCCCCGGTCAGCGCCCCTTTGGCAGCGAAGTTGGACACCAACATCGCCACGGCGGTTGAGCTTTGCAACATCATGGCGGCCACCATTCCGGTGGCGGCGGCAAGGATGCGGCTTTGGGACGAGCGGCGCAACCATAGGCGCAGTTGCACGGAAAAGGCGCGCTCGACCCCGGTGCGCACAAGGCGCACGGACCAGATCAAAAGCGCTGCGGCTCCGGCGATATGAATCAGGAATGTAATCAGGGCGTTCGTGCCTCTTGTCGTTGTTAATGCGGGGCCAGCGGCCTCAGGTTGTGGGGACGATCCAATCGGGGCAAAGGCCCGAGCGGGTGATGAAAGGCGCGGTGTCACGCCCTTGAAACAACCCATGATCAGTGATCAAAACCGTGCCGAACCCGGCGGCGGCCCCACCTAGAATGTCTGTGTGCAGCGTATCGCCAACCATGGCAATGCGACGACTTGGAACGCCCTGCAATCGCGAAGAAGCGACATGAAAGGCGTTTCCAAAAGGTTTTCCAAAGAAAGACGGCTGGATACCGGTCGAATCCGCGATGTCATGGGCGATGGTGCCCGGTTCAATACTCAACCCTGTGTCGCGTGGTGCAACTAGGTCCGGATTGGCTACGATCAACGGGCGCGGCTCGCGTCTTAGTGCGTCGATAAGACGGTTGGTATCGGCATCGACCCAACGGCCACTTGAGAGTAAAATGAACCCACCGGCGCGCTCATAAAGGTCGGGGGTGTCATGCAAGGACTGCAGTGAAACCGTGCTGTCGGAATAGCTATCGTGTGCTAGTGAGGCCGCCGCCCATGGGCGATCACCGGGGAGCAGAGGAAGCGAGGCCAGCGCAACGTCACGGCTCGAAATAACTTCGGCCGCGGTAAAGTCGAACCCCAAACGGTGATATTTTTCAAGCAGTTGATCGCGCGTATAGCTGGCTGCATTGGTCAAAACGATAAGCTTTTTGCCCATCTTGCGGAGTTCAGCAATTCGGCTGGGCGCGCCGGGAACCGGTTCTTCACCCCGGTTGAGAACCCCAAAGGCATCAAGGACAAAGGCGTCAAAATGCTCGGCCAAGTCGGCAAGGTTGTCTGCATGGCGCGAGGTTTTGGGAAATGTGGCAACCGGGAGACGCGGGCGGATGGCTTCGTAGCGATCAAAGGCCCAATCCGTGGATATTTCTTTCGTAAAATCCAAAGGTTAACCTGCTTGCGCGAAAGGACGGAAATCCTCACGCCAACTTAGCCCTTGCGCCAATAATTGACGCTGAACCCGGCCGGGATAGTCGGTGATTATCCCGTCAACACCAGCATCAATCGCGGCTTGAACATCAGCGATCTCATTGGCCGTCCAGGCGTTGACGATCAGGCCAAGCTCTTGGGCCAACGCGACTTCTTCGGCACGAATGTCGGCAAAATAGGGCGACCAAACCGAGCCACCCATGGCCGCGATCAAACGCGGAAGAGACCCGCCGTGATCGGCCCGTGACGCCCCCGCCATCCAGTCAGATCCGTCGAGGATATTGGCATCCATAGGGGCATTAGGTTTGGCCTCATAGCTGAGATGAGAGCGGGGCAGATCGGGGGCGATGTTTTTTGCACAACTTAGGATACGCCAATCAAAGCTTTGAAAGATAACGCGATTTAGTAGGTCGTGTTGTTCCAAAACGTCGACGATTGATGCGGTGTATTCCATCAACGGTGGCGTGTTCTCCGGCTCGTCGGGGTGGCTTTTGACCTCAAGGTTCAGCCAGACGCCGTCATAGTTCGGTTGGTTCACCATCTCGGCCAAATCGGATAGTTTCGGCACCGTTTGACCGGTCAAAAAGGCCTGATCGGGATAGCGATTGGCGTAATCGGTCCCGGCCCGCAATCCGCCGATGTCATAGCGTTGCAGCTCTTCAAAGGTCAGATCGTAAATCCGCGGCCCTTCGCCCGCCAACCATTGCCCATCCGGGCCACGAGTCGAGGCGGCCATCAGACGCGGATTATGGGTGATGACGGGAACGCCGTCAGCGGTTGATAAAACATCCAGTTCGACCACCTGTACCCCGGTGTCAAACACGTGTTGGAACGCCATCATCGTGTTTTCCGGCAAGATGCCGCGCGCGGCGCGATGACCGTGCAGACGGACAATTCCGGGCGCTTTGCGCAAGGGGGCAAGATGGTCGGACATATCAGTCTCCGATCCGTTTTTCAGTTGCCTCATCAAAGAGATGTAGCTTTTCAGTTGGCGCAGACAAAGTCAGTACTTCGCCAATTTGATGCTGGGTAATGCCTTCTAGGCTAGCAACAATTTGGATGTCTGTGCCGTCCAATATCCCGTGCAAAAGGGTGACGCCACCCAAGTGTTCGAGCATCTCGATGGTCATTTTAAAGTGCCCGGTGGCATCGGGCGTCAGATGTTCGGGGCGCACGCCAAGCAAGACCTTGCCAGTGGCGGTTTGTCTTGTGTCGAGGCCGATGCCGTTGGGCATGGTCAAACTTGTTCCCGACGCGTTGCAGGGGATGAAATTCATCGCCGGTGACCCGATGAAACCGGCAACAAACACCGAAGCCGGGCGTTCATAAAGCTCAATCGGCGTGCCGAATTGTTCGACGTAGCCCGCATTTAGAACCATCAAACGATCCCCCAACGTCATGGCTTCGACTTGGTCATGGGTCACAAAGATCGAGGTCACGCCAAGGCGTTTTTGCAGCTTGCGAATTTCGAGCCGCATCTGCACGCGCAGCTTGGCGTCGAGGTTAGACAGCGGTTCGTCAAATAAGAATACCTGTGGGTCGCGAACAATGGCGCGGCCCATGGCAACCCGCTGGCGTTGACCGCCGGACAATTGCCGAGGTTTACGGTCAAGGTATTGGCCGATCTCAAGAATATCGGCGGCCTCGCGCACGCGGCGGTCAATTTCATCCTTGGGCAGTTTGCGAATTTTCAACCCGTAGGCCATGTTTTGGCGCACGCTCATATGCGGGTAAAGAGCGTAGTTTTGGAACACCATAGCGATGTCACGATCCGCCGGTTCCAAATCATTGACCCGCTTGTCGCCAATATAAACATCGCCGGATGTGACGGATTCCAGACCCGCCACCATACGCAAAAGCGTGGATTTCCCGCAGCCCGACGGGCCGACAATGACGACAAATTCGCCGTCATTTATCGCCGCATCGATATGGTGCAAGACCTCGGTGTCACCGTAGGATTTCGTAAGTGTGTCTAGCTTGATACCAGCCATTGCTGCGTCGTCCTATTTGTCGGTTTCCGTAAGCCCTTGCACGAAGAGCTTTTGCATTGCGATGACCACAAAGATCGGGGGGATCATTGCGAGGAGGGCGGTCATCATGATGATGTTCCATTGCGGAGATTGTTCAGCCGCTTCAAGCATTTGCTTGATCGAGACCACGATTGTCGACATGTCGCTATCGGTGGTAACCAAGAGCGGCCAGAGATATTGGTTCCAGCCGTAGATGAACAAGATCACAAAGAGAGCGGCGATATTTGTGCGGCTCAGCGGGATCACGATATCCCAGAAAAACCGCATCGGTCCGGCCCCATCAATCCGCGCGCTTTCCAGCATTTCATCGGGAATGGTGAGGAAGACTTGGCGAAACATAAAGGTCGCCGTGGCCGAAGCGATCAGCGGCACAGTCAGGCCCCAATAGCTGTTGAGCATGCCCAGTTTTGCAATAACTTCAAAGGTCGGCAAGATCCGAACCTCGACCGGGAGCATGAGGGTGATGAAGATCATCCAGAAGAAGCCCATGCGGAAGGGGAACTTGAAATAGACAATCGCAAAGGCCGACAAAAGCGAGATGGCGATTTTGCCAAAGGCAATCATCAGCGCCATCATCAGCGAGTTGAACATCATCATCCAGACCGGCGCGGTCGCAGTCCCCGACAGGCCCGAGCCCCAGAAGGTTTGTTTGAGGTTCACAAAGAACTGGTCACCGGGCCACATGGGAATGGGCACTTGGAGCATGCGCTCGGCCTCGTGGCTGGCACCGACAAAGGTGATCCAAACCGGCAGGGCAACCATGGCAACCCCAAGCAAAAGGACAAGATGCGACGCAATGGCGAGGAGGGGGCGGTTCTCAATCATCAGTATTGCACCCTTTTCTCGATAAAGCGGAACTGGATGACGGTCATGCCGATCACCAGGATCATCAGGATGACGGATTGTGCCGCCGACCCACCAAGGTCGAGGCCGACAAAACCGTCGTTGAACACTTTGTAGACCAGCGTGGTGGTCGAATTGGCCGGGCCGCCTTGGGTCACGGCGTGGATGATGCCGAAGGTCTCAAAGAACGCGTAGGTGGCGTTGATCACCAGCAAGAAAAAGGTGGTGGGTGAGATCAGCGGGAAGATGATCGTCGCAAATCGACGGATCGGACCAGCGCCATCAATGGCGGCGGCTTCGGTGATCGATTTGGGTATCGATTGCATCGCCGCGAGGTAGAAGAGGAAGTTATAGGCAACCTGTTTCCACGCGGCGGCGAGTATGACAAGGAACATGGCCTGAGAGCCATTTAGGTAATGATTCCAATCATATCCGATCATATCGAGCACATAGGGAAAGATGCCGATGGTCGGGTTGAACATAAACAAGAACAGCGCGCCCGCCAGAACCGGGGCAACCGCATAAGGCCAGATCAACAAGGTCCGGTAGGCGGTAGCACCGCGCACGATGCGATCGGCGAAACCGGCAAGGATGAGCGCAAAGCTCATCGAGAGAAAGGCCACAGCGGCGGAGAAGAAAAGCGTCCGGCCAAAGGCGCTTCTGTAGTGGCTGTCGCCCCACAGATATTCGAAGTTTTCGAACCAGACGAATTCGGTCGAGAGGCCAAAGGCGTCTTCGATCAGAAACGACTGATACACCGCTTGGCTTGCCGGCCAGATAAAGAAGATCACCGTGATGATGACCTGAGGCGCAACCAGCAGGTAAGGCAGGTAGGACGCCGGAAAGTGAACGCGCTTGAGCATCGTGTCCCAGACAGATCAGAGTGGAAAATGGCCCGGCAACACAGGGGTCGCCGGGCCGGTTCACCGGGAGGACGGTGAGATTATTTGGCGGAACGCTCGAACTTGCGCAGAAGTTCGTTGCCACGCTTGGCCGCGTTGTCCAGCGCCTCTTGGGCAGTGGAGTCACCGGCCCAGAGAGCTTCCATTTCTTCGTTGATCACGTCGCGGACCTGAACAAAGTTACCAAAACGCAGACCGCGCGAATTTGGCGTCGGTGTGTTCAAGCTCAGCTGTTTGATCGCAGTGTCGGTGCCGGGGTTGCTTTCGTAGAACCCTTGCTCGGCGCTCAGCTCTGCGGCGGCTTTGGTGATCGGCACATAACCGGTTTCCTGATGCCACCAAGCCTGAACCTCTGGCGAAGACAGGTAGGTCAGGAACTTGGCCAATCCTTTGTATTCCTCAGCCTCGTGACCGGCCAGCGCCCAGAGGGTTGCGCCACCAATGATCGAGTTTTGCGGCGCATCGGCCAACTTGGTGTCGAGCGGCAGCATTGTCTGACCAAACTCAAACTTGGCTTGCGATTTGATCGAGCCGTAATAGGCCGACGAGTTCATCCACATGCCGCATTCACCGTTGGTGAACATCGGAAGGCTGTCACCGCGACGGCCACCGTAAACAAATTTGTTGTCGGCCTGCATGTCGGCAACCGATTGCAAACGTGCCGCAACTTTGTCGTTGTTAAAGGTGAATTCGGTGTCGAACCCAGCAAAGCCGTTTTCTTTGGTGCCCAGCTCCATGTTGTGCCATGCGGAGTAGTTTTCCAGCATAACCCATGACTGCCAGCCAAAGGAAATTCCGCATTTCATGCCATTGGCAACCAGAGCGGCAGAGGCGGTTTCAACCTCATCCCATGTGGTCGGTGCTTCGACACCGGCGGCTTTGAGCGCGTCGGCGTTGTACCACAGAACCGGCGTTGAGCTGTTGAACGGCATCGACAGCAATTGGCCTTCGGGCGTTTCGTAGTAGGACACAACCGCAGGTAGGTAATCGTCGCCATTGAACGGTTCGCCCGCGTCGGACATCAGCTGTTCAACCGGATAGATCGCGCCTTTGGCGGCCATCATTGTCGCGGTACCAACTTCGAATACCTGAACCAGATGCGGCTGTTCGCCGGCACGGAACGCGGCAATCGCGGCGGTCATGGTTTCGGTGTAGTTGCCTTTGTAGGCCGGTGTCACAACATAGTCGGACTGGCTGGCGTTGAAATCGGCGGCGATTTTATCAACGCGTTCGCCATTGGCCCCGCCCATAGCGTGCCACCATGTGACTTCGGTTTGCGCATAGGCAGCGCTGGCGAGGGCACCCATGAATGCGGTGCTCGCCAAAAGCGATTTGGTGAAGGTCATTGTGTCTCTCCCTGACAGCAACAAAATGTCGTTGTGAAACTGAGCATTTGCTATGCGAAAAGATAATTCAAGTGAAACATTTGTAAATCAGACATAACATGATATTATAGTTGTGACCTAAATGCGCTAAATCGCAAAGAGGTGAAATGGGGGGTAAGTCGTTGAAATTTCAGCTAAGACAGCTAGAGGCATTCCGCGCCGTAGCAGAAGCCGGTAACATTACACGAGCTGCAAAAAATTTAGGCGTGTCACAGCCCGCAGTGAGCCGTTTGTTGTCGGATTTCGCCAAATCGATCGGATTTGAGTTGTTCGAGCGGCGGCGCGGGGTGCTCGAACCGACAAGTGAGTCGCGCTATTTGTTGACCGAAGTGAATCGCATTCTGGATGGCTTGGATCACCTCGAAGATTTGCGCCGTGACCTAACCGAACGCACCGCCGGACATATCCGAATTGCCTGTTTACCCGGTTTCGCCACCAGCCACCTTCCCAAAGTGTTGGTCGATTTTCTGCATGACCGACCCGGTGTGACGGTGACATTGGAGCCAGATCGACCAGAGCGGATTTTGGAATGGATCATCGGCGAACAATACGATTGTGGGCTGACCGATGGTTTTGCCGGACACCCGGCCACCGAAAGTCAGGATCTGTATATCAAATCGGTTTGCATTCTGCCCAACGGCCATCCTTTGGCCGAAAAACATCGGATTAGCCCGGTGGATTTGGCGGAAGAGCGGTTGATCCACACCCGCCGGGATAGTCGGTTTTACTATCGCCTTAGTCGGGCATTTTCCGACGCAGGCTTAGAAATCAACAGCTTGATAGAAGTGCGCCAGTTCACAACCGCCTGTACCATGGTGGCCGAGGGATTGGGGGCCTCGGTTGTCAGCGCCTTGGATGCCGAACAATTTCGCGGGCGCGGATTGGTGATCCGGCCGTTTGATCCGCAAATCTTTCATCGCCTGTCGATACTACGCCCGGCGACCGGGTCGCGCACACCGGTGGTGTTGGATTTCATCGACGCCTTTGTCGACAGCCTGACCCCGTTCTTGGCCGAAGCCCCACCAGAAACCGCGCGGTTGACCAGCTAAGGATGTCAAGAAATGGGGCGGAATTCCCTACTTGAGATGGCGTTGGGAGAACGGCAAAAAGTGTGCAGAACCAATCAGGAATTTACCACAATGCGCATTTTACCCATTATTGCCGCCGCCCTTTTGGCTTTGCCCGCCTATGCGGATGAGGTTAGCGATACGCTCAAATCGGCCATAACGGCTTATGAGGAGGGCGATATTCAATACGCTCTGGAAGAGCTTGAATTTGCCAAACAGAAGCTTTTGGAAATGAAAACCGATAGTCTTGGCGCGTTTTTGCCAGCCGCACCGGAGGGGTGGGCGTTTGAGAAAAACAGCGAGATGAATACGGTTTTAGGCATGATGGGCGGCGGAGTCGGTGCCGAAGGGGTGTACACCTCGGCGGATGGGACAGAGATCAAGGTGACGTTGATGGCCGACAACCCGATGGTGGCTAGTATGGGGGCGATGATCACCAATGCCGGGGCTATGGGAATGAAGGTTGAGCGGATCAACCGCCAAAGATTTGCCATTCAGGATGAACAAATGATGTCCTTGGTTGCGAACCGAATTTTGGTTCAGACCGAAGGTGATTTGGACTCCGCCCGCGCCGTTTTGGAACAGATGGATTTCAAAGCGATGGCCCAATTTGGTCAATAAGGAAGTTACGTTGGGGGGCCGGGTGTGAGCCAGGCCTCCAAATATGGGCCAAGGCGATCCGGTAGATCGAGGGTATTGTGGAGCGCGCAAAAGTTCAGCGCGATGGCTTGCACCACAAATGCCTGTATCCCTTCGGCAAGCAACTCTGGTGCAACATCTTGACGAAAGCGCGGCGTTCGCATCCACTCTGAGAACAGGGTGAATTGCCTTTCAAAAGTCACTGCAATCGGCCCGATATCTTCGATCGCGGCGGCCCCGGAGCGACGGATAATCACGTCAAACACCGCGCGTTCAGACCCCATATAGCGTACCAAGGGCATCAGCGAATCAATGAGATCTTGCACCGTTTGTGGCCGAGTCTTGGCCTGCATCTGATCCAAAATGCCATCCATATCGGCACCAATTAGGTGATCCAATAGCCCGTCTTTGTCAGGAAAATGGGCGAAAAATGTACCCTTGGCTGTGCCGGCGCGCTTGACCACCTCTTCGGTACGCAAACCGGGATATCCCATTTCTTCAACAACTTGTCGTGCCGCATCAAGAAGTTTGGCGCGGGTTTTCAATGTACGTTTTTGGACTGTGTTGGTCATTGCAGCACCATTGCATGAATTTGTGACCGTGGTCAAATTAGATATTGACCATGGTCATTTTTGGTGAATATTGACCGCAGTCATTTTTAAGAGGACCTACCAATGCCCCGCAAGATTTTCGTATTCGATGCCCACCCGGTTGCAGACACGTTGAATGCCCATATGGCCCAAACCTATCTGGCTGCGGCTCAGGCCGCCGGTCACGACCTGCGCCATCAGTCACTATCGCAGATGGCGTTTGACCCGGATTTTGGACAGACCCATTACCGCCACACCAAAGCGCTTGAGCCAGACCTAGAAGCTTTCATGCAAGCGTTGGAATGGAGTGATCATTTGGTGATGACCATGCCGATGTGGTGGGGGAGCTATCCCGCGAAAACCAAGGCGTTGCTGGATCGATCCTTGATGGCAGGGCGGGCATTTGACACGCGCAACCCGAATATCATCGGCCTGCCTGCGCCCATGCTTACGGGTCGCTCGGCGCGGGTGATCATTACCTCGGACACGCCGCGAATCTTCCAGCGGTTGGCCTATGGCGATGCATTTCAAAAGCAGATCAAGGGCCAAGTAACCGGCTTTGTTGGGATCAAACCGACACGGTTTACGTGGTTGGCCCCGGCCGGAACGCCCAAACCGGGTGTGGTCGAAAAATGGGCGGCCAAGGTCGAAACGCTTGGCCGCAAAGGGATGTGATTAGCCCACCACGTTGGTTTCCGGGCCATAGGGGTAGCCGGTGATATTGTCGTTGCCGTCTTCGGTGATCACCAGAATATCGTGTTCGCGGTAGCCCCCAGCACCGGCTTGCCCCTCTGGAATGGTCAACATCGGTTCCATGCTGATCACCATGCCGGGTTCCAGAACCGTGTCGATATCTTCGCGCAATTCAAGACCGGCTTCGCGCCCATAGTAATGGGACAGAACCCCAAAACTATGCCCATAACCAAACGTGCGATATTGCAATAAATCGCGTTCGGCAAAGAAGGCGTTGATTTGCTCGGTGATCTCGGCGCAGCTCGCCCCCGGTTTTAGCAACGACATCCCGTATTCATGGGCGGCGACATTGGCCTCCCAGATTTTCAGGCTGGCGGAGTCGACCTCTTGCACAAACAACGTGCGCTCTAGGGCGGTGTAATAGCCTGAAATCATCGGGAATGTGTTGAGCGACAGGATATCGCCCCGTTGCAACTCGCGTGCCGTCACAGGGTTGTGGGCCCCATCGGTGTTGATCCCGGATTGGAACCAAACCCAAGTGTCGCGGTATTCGGCGTCTGGGAACCGTTTGGCGATTTCCAACTCCATTGCGTCGCGTCCCGCCATAGCGATGTCGATCTCGCGCGCCCCGAGTTTGATGGCGTCGCGAATGGCATAGCCACCGACATCGGCGACCTGCGCACCGTGCCGGATCAAATCAATCTCGGCGGAGGATTTGTGCATCCGTTGGCGCATGGTGGCCGGGGCAATGTCATGTTTTGCGCTGGGCGACAGAAAGTCGTCGAGCAAGGCGTTTTGCGCCAAGGTCAGGTGGTCGCCTTCATAACCGATAACCTTGCCCGGCCCGGTGACGGACAGGATCGCGCGCCAATAATTGTTCCGCTGCCAATCGGTATAGGTGATGTTGTCTGCATGGCTGCGCCGCCACGGTTGCGCTGCGTCAATGCCCGCGCTGATCGTGACACTTTCGGTGGGCGTGACGACGAGGCCATAGGGGCGGCCAAAGCTGCAATAGAGAAACCCGGAATAGTAGGCGATGTTATGCATCGAGGTGAATACGCAAGCGTCAACGCCTTGGGCGGTCATCTCGGCGCGCAGTTTCGCCAAGCGTGCATCATATTCGGATGCCGCAAAAGGCAGTGTTTTTTCACCCTGGTGAAAGCGGTATTGTTGGGGACGTTCCATGAAACCCTCCTGTGATTGGCTGGGGAACCTTCCCCCGCCAGTTAGCAAAGCAAGGTCCCGGCGTGCAGGACGGAAAGGGGCATATAACTGACGACGCCATCGTCTGCCCGAGGGGAGATTGGCGGAGAGTTGTATGCTTGGCAAGCTCTGTCGCAGGAAATGTCGGCTATGCGGACTTTGCGGCCGTTGAAGAAGCACTAATAGATCAAGTCATGGGTGACTTGAGATCAAAATAATCAAGTATTTGCGTAGCGCGGATCAGGGCCTCAGTGCTCTCGGAATGAAACAATACATTCCCTTCCCAAAACTCGATGTAGTCCGTTGAACCCGTCGTTAGCAATTTGGCATCCCAGCCTCCCACGGTTAGAAACGTGCACAGCGAAATCAATAATTCTGCTTCGGCATTTTGTTCAACTGTTCCTGACAACTGATCCAACAGGTCGCTGGGAAGTGGCCCCAACAAAATTGCGGGGTTTTCAACTAAGTGATCAGTCTCCAAGTCTTCCCCTAAGACTTTGAGAAAGTGCTTCTTCTGGGATGGGAAACTGTCCTCAGAATGTTCGACCCATAATAGTCGATTTGAATTGCTGGGAAGCCAATCCGCCATCGACAAGAACACATGGGAGAGTTGAGTTGGGCTTGGATCAAAGAACCGCGCTACGCGTTCAGATTTGCTTACGCTGTCACCGACACGGTACAAAAGTCGTCGGTACCACGCGTTTTCCAGGGAAACCGCATATTTGTCCTCCCCCAAGTAATCTGTGGCCTCAGCGATGTTTAGCAGTTTCAATCTATTTACCTGACCCGCTTCAGCGCTCTGTGACGATAGGCTGAACCAGAGAACTAGTCAATTTGGGCTCGATGCTGACATCTGCCAAGCCGGGCTTGGTTAAGAGAGGGGTAGCCCAGAACCAGATACGATCTTCCGAATGCAGTATTCACGGCTCAAGCTTTGACGGTAAACTACTCTCAACCGGTCGCCGTGCCGGTCGCGTTCAATTGTCTGCGGTATCAGTGCGGGGCCGTGGTGCTTTTCCGAACAACAAGCGAGACCGGCAGAACAGCGGCATGGTTCAGGTTCTTATCTTTTGGGGGCAAGATCCGCGCCATCAGCATTTTAGCCGCGGTTTCGCCGATCATCAGGCGATCCTGCTTGATCGTGGTTAGCGGCGGAATGAACTGCTCGGCCAAACCAATGTCATCAAACCCCATTACCGACACATCTTCAGGCACCTTAAAAGCATGGCGTGAAAGCTCTGCTATAAAGGCCATTGCCAACTGATCCGATGCGCAAAACACCGCGGTTGGGCGGTCGTCTAGCGCGATCCAAGCTTGCGCAGCCCGACAACCCGCAGCAAGTGAAAATTCACCGGCAATGATCCAGTCAGGTTTGTGTTCTAGCTTGAGTTTCGTAATTTCATCGATGAAAGCATCCTTGCGTCTGTGCATCAAGACATTGCCTTCGGGACCTGTCACATGGGCAATTTTGCGATGACCAAGGTCATACAGATGGTTGACGGCCATGCGGGCCCCTTCGCGGTTCTCACACCGAACCGACGGGAAGCTCGTGCCATCGATCCACTCACAGGCAAAGAGAATTCGCTTGGCCTGAGGCGCGCTTTCCAGCATGTCCACAACTTCGGGATCAAGCCCACCATCGAGGATGATCATCCCGTCGGCACGCGCGTCATCCAGATAGTCGATCAATCTCTCGCCACTGTCGTGTACCTGTTTGGTGCTGGCGATGAGCATCGAGTACCCCTCTTGTGACAGATGCCGAGAGATACCTTCAAGGATCATCGAAAAGAACGGGTTGGCCAGATCGGGCAACAGGACGAGCACCGAGTGCGCCCGTTGTGTCCGCAGGTTTCGCGCCGCGCGATTGATGCGATATCCGGTGGCTTTCACAGCCTCCGCGACTCGCGTTCGAGTTGATTCGGACACGACATCAGGGTTCGACAACGTCCGCGAGACCGTCGCCGTCGAAACATTTGCAACCCGTGCAACGTCCTGAAGTGTTGAGGTTTTCACTACCATTTGACCCTTGTGGCATATCGCGTCTCTGCAATCGATTACAGAATTTCTTGACACAACAATCAATACCATAGCACGATGTAATCGATTGCATAGTGAAGGGAGCACGTTGCGATCAAAAAATCATTGGCGGGAATCCGCATTTCTGGGAGGAAAAAATGTCCACAATCATGAAGTCTTTGTTGGTCGGAACTGCGCTCACTGCCGCGTCTGTCGCCAACGCCGTCGAATTGGAAGTCACCCATTGGTGGACATCCGGCGGCGAAGCCGCAGCCGTCGCCAAATTCGCCGAGGCCTGGAATGCTACAGGCAACACTTGGGTCGATGGCGCGATCGCGGGTTCCGGTGGCACCGCGCGCCCTATCATTATTTCCCGCATTTTGGGCGGCGACCCGATGGCAGCGACGCAGCTGAACCACGGCCGTCAGGCGCAAGAACTGATCGAAGCGGGGCTGCTTCTTGATCTCACAGACGTTGCCGAAGCGGGTGGCTGGGCCGATATCGTGAACCCGTCTTCGTTGTTGGAGGCCTGCACGTTGGATGGCCGCATTTACTGCGTTCCGGTGAATATCCATTCCTCTCAGTGGATTTGGTTGTCCCACGGTGCCTATGAAAAAGCCGGGCTAGACGTTCCTAACGATTGGAATGAGTTCGTTGCGTCTTCAGGCGATCTCAAAGCTGCGGGAACACTTCCGTTGGCCATGGGGCAGCAGGGCTGGCAGCAAAACATTGCCTTTGGCGCGATAACCATTGCGGTTGCAGGTCTTGATGCCTGGAAGGCAGTCAACATCGACAAGAACGCTGACGTCGCACGCGGCGCAGAGTACACTGCTGCTTGGGAAGCGGTTGCGAATGCCCGCGAGCTCGCCCGTGAGTCAAACGTTCAGGATTGGAACCAAGCGACAAATATGGTCATCACCGGTCAAGCCGGCGCACAAATCATGGGCGACTGGGCGCAGGGTGAATTCGCTGTGGCTGAAAAAGTCCAAGGGACCGATTATTCGTGCCTTCCCGGTCTTGGTCTGAACCCGGTTCTCGATACCGGCGGTGACGCGTTCTATTTCCCCGTCAACGACGACCCTGAGATTACAGCGGCCCAGAAAGAGCTTGCCGCCTTGCTGATTTCGCCAGAAGTCCAAGTGTCCTTCAACCTCGCCAAAGGCTCCCTTCCGGTGCGTGGTGACATCGACATGTCAACGGCCAACGGCTGCATGCAGCAGGGCCTTGAGATTTTGGCAAATGGCGGCGTGCTGCCATCTAGCGACATCGCGTTCTCTCAGGACACCATGCTTCAGGTCGAAGATTTGATGGCGCAGTTCTGGTCAGGCGATATGTCAGCGGCTGATGCGCAAGCCTCCTATGCGCAACTGATCGAAGACGCAGACTAAACGTCCGTCTGATCTGGCCCGGCGGCACAGTTTGCCGGGCCACTTGCATCTCATTTTGATTGAAATGGAGCCGACACGATGACCGTGGCCTCGGACCCCCCGGGCGATTCTGCCAAACGCCCCCGCCGATTGTTCAAGAACTGGATGGCCAAGCTGGCATCCTTGCCGATGATCCTAACAGCGCTTGTCGTCTTCGTTGGTGGCACTGCTTGGACTGTTACGTATTCGTTCACGGGTTCGCGCATGCTTCCGAAAACGAAGTGGGTTGGTTTTGATCAGTACGAACGCCTTTGGAACACGGATCGGTGGATCATTTCGATCAAGAACCTTGCGATCTACGGCTGCCTGTCGATGATCTTGACGCTGGTGATTGGCTTTAGCCTTGCCGCCTGCCTGGATCGCAAAATCCGTTTTGAAAGCGCGTTCCGGACGATCTTCCTCTATCCATTCGCCTTGTCGTTCGTTGTCACCGGCCTTGTTTGGCAGTGGATATTGAACCCCGAATTCGGATTGCAAAGCGTGGTGCGTGGATGGGGTTGGGAAAGCTTTACCTTCAACCCGCTCAATGACCCCAACACCGTCATCTATGGCCTGCTGATCGCAGGGCTATGGCAGGGCACGGGCCTTATCATGTGCATCATGTTAGCGGGCCTTCGCGGGATCGACGAAGACATTTGGAAAGCAGCCCGTGTGGACGGGATCGGTGTTGTCAAAACCTATGTCATGGTCATCATTCCGATGATGCGACCAGTGTTCATCACTGCGCTCGTGCTTATCGCTTCGGGCATTATCAAACTCTATGATCTGGTGGTTGCGCAAACAGGTGGCGGACCAGGTTTGTCCTCAGAAGTGCCGGCAAAATACGTCATCGAATACATGTTCCGCGCCCAGAATTTGGGGCAAGGCTTTGCGGCCTCAACCATGATGCTGTGCTCTGTGGTGATCATCTTGATCCCTTGGGCCTATCTTGAATTTGGAGGTCGAAAGCGTGGCTGATACGATCACAAACACCCCCACCGAACCACACGGCCCCAAACCTAAAAAGGCAATGTCGCGCGCCAATATCTTTCTCTATGGCACGCTGATCATGGTCTCTTTGTACTACCTGTTGCCGCTCTATGTGATGATCGTCACCTCCCTAAAAGGGATGCCGGAAATACGGATGGGCAATGTCTTTGGGCCGCCGATGGAAATCACGTTCGAGCCGTGGGTCAAGGCGTGGTCAGAGGCCTGTACCGGTATCAACTGTGACGGCCTGTCGCGCGGTTTCGGCAACTCGGTCCGTATCTTGATCCCGTCGGTTCTCCTCTCGATCGCAATCGCGTCGATCAATGGATACGCGCTGTCCAACTGGAAGTTCAGAGGCTCTGAAACCTTCTTTACGATCCTGATTATTGGTGCCTTCATCCCCTATCAGACCATGCTCTATCCAATCGTGATCATGCTGCGCGAGATCGGGCTGATGGGGTCCATTGGTGGTCTGGTGCTAGTGCATACTGTCTTTGGGATGCCGATCCTGACGCTGCTGTTCCGCAATTACTTTGCCTCTATTCCAGAGGAGCTTTTCAAGGCGGCGCGCGTGGATGGTGCCGGTTTCTGGCAGATCTATTTCCAGATCATGATGCCGATGGCGTTGCCGATCTTTGTGGTCGCAATCATCCTGCAGGTTACGGGCATCTGGAACGATTTCTTGTTCGGGGTGATCTACACCAAACCCGCCACGTATCCGATGACCGTTCAGCTCAATAATATCGTGAATTCGGTGCAAGGGGTCAAAGAATACAACGTCAATATGGCGGCAACGCTGCTGACCGGGCTGGTTCCTCTCGTCATCTATTTTGCCTCTGGCAAACTCTTTGTTCGCGGCATTGCCGCTGGCGCAGTCAAAGGTTGAAAACGATCATGACAAACTCGGTAGAAATCAAAAATCTCGATCTGAATTTCGGTGCGGTACAGGTGCTCAAGCAACTGAACCTCGATATTGCCGAAGGTGAATTCCTCGTACTACTTGGGTCATCAGGGTGTGGGAAATCGACACTTCTGAATTGTATTGCCGGTCTTTTGGATATCTCTGGCGGGCAAATCTTTATCAAGGGGCAGAACGTCACTTGGGCAGAGCCATCCGACCGAGGCATCGGCATGGTGTTCCAGTCTTATGCGCTTTACCCGCAGATGACGGTGCGTGGAAACCTGTCGTTTGGGTTAAAAAACGCCAAGGTGCCCAAGGCCGAAATCGCAAAGCGGGTGGAACGGGTCGCTGAGGTTCTTCAGATTGGACCGTTGCTAGATCGCAAGCCCGGCGCTCTTTCCGGGGGCCAGCGTCAGCGCGTTGCCATCGGGCGCGCCCTTGTGCGGGATGTCGATGTGTTCTTGTTCGACGAACCTCTTTCCAATCTCGACGCCAAATTGCGGACAGATCTGCGGGTCGAGCTGAAGCGGCTGCACAAGCAGTTGAAAAACACCATGATCTACGTGACGCACGATCAGGTCGAGGCGATGACGCTGGCGGATCGGATTTCGATCATGAAAGGCGGTCTGATTGAGCAACTCGACACACCTGAAGTGATCTACGCCAAGCCTTGCAACAAATACGTTGCCGAGTTTATCGGCTCGCCTGCCATGAACCTTTTTGCAGGTCACTTGAGCGGCAATGTATTTAGCCGCGACGGTCTTAGGGTCGACGTGACGGGCTATGAGTTCGAAAACCACGGCAGAAGCGACACAAATGCGTGGCTTGGGATACGTCCCGAACACATCATGACAGATGAGGCCGCAAAGGGCGCAACCTTCACGGGGGCTGCCGAAATCGACATCGTTGAACCAATGGGGTCGGACACATTGGTCTGGGTCAACTTTGCGGGCCAATCCGTGCGTGTGCGTACCGGTGGCCAAACGGGGCTGAAATCCGGCGACACGCTGACAATTGGCTTCGACGCCGACCGGCTCCACCTGTTCGACGAAAAAACTGAAATCCGTCTTTAATTCTGGAACCAGACATATGACTCCTGCTCTCCAACTCTATTCGATGCGCGATTGCGCAGATCAAATTGCCCTCTTGGCGCAATTGCCGGCGCTTGGGATTACCAAGGTCGAAGGTTACGGCGGTGTCTACAGCGACCCGTCGGCCTATCGCGCGGCGATGGATGCCAATGGGATCACAATGGCATCGGGCCACATGGGTTTGAATGATATTGAGGCTGACTTTGAGGCGACGATGGATATCGTTGGCACCCTTGGGATAACGCGTGTTTTTGCGCCCTACCTTGAGGAAAAGGATCGCCCCGATACCGCCGAAGGCTGGGCCGCACTAGGCCAGCGCCTGAACGCTGCGGGCAAAAAATATGCCGACCGTGGCATCACTTTTGGGTGGCACAATCACGACTTCGAATTCGTTGCCCAGAAAGACGGCAGCACGCCGATGGACACGTTATTGGAGGCAGCACCCGATATTACATGGGAGGCCGATCTGGCTTGGGTCGTTCGCGGAGGGCGCGACCCCATCGACTATATCAAACGCTACGCAGACCGCCTGTCGGCGATACACGTCAAAGATATCGCGGCCGCGGGTGACAACCTTGATCAAGACGGATGGTCCGATCTGGGTGATGGAACCCTTGATTGGTCCGCTCTGCTTCAGGCGTGCCGCAGCGCCTCCAGCGATTTGATCTATGCTCTCGAACACGACAAGCCGAGCGACCCCGTCGCCTACGCAACTCGTTCGGCAGGGGCGTTCAAGACACTTTGGGAGAACACACATGACTAAGGGCCTTGGCGTTGGCATCATCGGGTGCGGGAATATTTCCACAGCATATCTCAGCTTGGCTTCGCTTTTCAAAGGGTATGAAATAGTCGCCGTTGCAGACATCAACATGGACAACGCCCGTGCTCAGGCGGCCAAGTTTGATGTGCGTGCAAATACGGTTGATGACCTGCTTGCTGCCGATGATGTTGACCTTGTAATCAACCTTACGATCCCTGCCGCCCATGTGGATGTGTCGCGGGCGATCCTTCAGGCGGGTAAACACGTCTATTCCGAAAAACCCTTTGTTCTCAGCCTTGCCGAGGCGCAAGAGCTGGGTGACATTGCCAAAGCGAATGACCTGCGGATCGGGTCAGCGCCGGATACCATTCTGGGGGCTAGCCACCAATTGGCACGCTCCCTTATCGATGATGGTGCAATTGGCAAAGTCACCTCTGGTGCGGCGGTTGTCATGTCCAGCGGTATGGAAAGTTGGCACCCCAATCCGGACTTCTTCTTTCAAAAGGGGGGCGGCCCTATCCTTGATCTTGGGCCCTATTATATCTGCAATCTTGTGCAGATACTTGGCCCTGTTGCGCAGGTCACCAGTATGACTGGCATGGCCAGTGAAACCCGCACGATCGCCAATGGCCCGCGTGACGGCGAAATAGTTCCCGTCGAAACTCCGACCACGATCCATGCGGTGATGAAGTTCGAAAGCGGCGCGATTGTTACACTGCTGTCGAGTTGGGACGTTCATTCAAGCAACCACCCGATTATGGAGCTTTATGGAACTGATGGCACGATTGATGTGCCCGACCCGAATTTCTTTGGCGGTGACGTCACTGTGGCCCCGCGCGGCAAGGAGCCAACGGCGCATTCATGGGATCACCCGTTTGGTGTGCCTAACTTTGAAGAGACAAAAGCAAACTACCGTGGCGCAGGTCTCGCCGATATGGCGCTGGCCATCACTGAGGGCCGACCGCACCGCTGCAATGACGCCTTTGCGACCCATGTCGTCGAGGTGATGACCGCGATCCTTGAGGCAGGTGAAACTGGCAAAGTCATGACAATGACAACCAGCTGTAACAGGCCCGAGGTGCTTGGCCCCGATGCAGCCAGCGCGCTGTTGGCCTAATCGCAATATTTGGAGAGTAACATGACCAGTTCAATAAAGGGCCCCGCGTTGTTCCTTGCCCAGTTTCTGGGAGACGAGGCACCGTTTAATTCACTACCCGCTATTGTCGAATGGGCGGCTGGGCTGGGCTACAAGGGGGTGCAGATTCCGACATGGGATGCGCGGGTATTCGACTTGGACAAAGCGGCGACGAGCCAGGCCTATTGCGACGAAGTCACAAGTATCTGCGCCGCGCATAGCGTCACAATAACCGAGTTATCGTGCCACCTTCAAAGTCAGCTCGTGGCGGTGCATCCGGCATATGACACGGCTTTTGATGCCTTTGCCCCCGAACACCTGCACGGCAAGCCCGTAGAGCGTCAGGCTTGGGCGGTTGATCAGGTGACCAAAGTCGCCAAGGCCTCCCAGAACCTTGGCCTGAAAGGGGCGGTAGGTTTCACGGGATCGTTGGCCTTTCCCTATCTCTATCCTTGGCCACAGCGCCCAGCCGGATTGATCGACGAAGCCTTTGGCGAACTGGCCCGTCGCTGGAAACCTATTCTCGATATTTATGACGACGCTGGCGTTGACCTTGGCTTTGAAATCCATCCCGGAGAAGACGTATTCGACGGCACAACGTTCGAGAAATTCTTGGAGGCATTGGATGATCATCCGCGCTGCAAGATCACCTATGATCCTTCGCACTTTCTGTTGCAGCAGATGGATTATCTGGCCTTCATTGATATCTATCATGATCGCATCAGTGCCTTTCACGTCAAAGATGCAGAGTTTAACCCGACAGGGCGGCAAGGTGTCTATTCTGGCTACGCCGACTGGACCGACCGGGCCGGGCGCTTCCGGTCGTTGGGCGACGGGCAGGTTGATTTCAAAGGCATTTTTTCCAAGCTTACCCAATACGGGTTTGACGGTTGGGCGGTTCTCGAATGGGAATGCTGTCTCAAACACCCAGAGCAGGGCGCATCAGAAGGGGCCCCCTTTATCGCCGACCACATCATCCGCCCGACCGAACGCGCCTTTGATGATTTTGCAGGTGGCAAATCCGACCCCGCAGCCCTTCGCAAAATGATGGGGTTCTAAGATGGCACCGCTCAAACTTGGCATGGTCGGAGGCGGCCAAGGCGCATTTATCGGCGGGGTGCACCGCATGGCATCGCGATTGGACGGTTGCTTTGATCTCGTGGCAGGTGCGTTTTCCTCGGACCCAACGCGCGCGCACGCCTCCGCCGCTGAACTGGGTATCGCCGCAGATCGTTCCTATGCAGATTTTCGTGAGATGGCCAAGGTCGAAGCCGCGCGACCGGACGGGATTGATGCGGTGTCCATTGTAACGCCTAACCACTTGCACGGCCCCATCGCCGAGGCCTTCTTGGCGCATGATATTTCGGTTATTTGCGACAAGCCCATGACCGCGACATTGGCACAAGCAGAAAGCCTCATGAGCGCTGCACAGGCATCCAAAGGGCATTTCTTTTTGACCCATAATTACACCGGATATCCGATGATCCGGCAGGCCAAGCAGATGGTAGCCGAGGGCGCTTTGGGGGATATTCGGTTTATCGAGGCCAACTATCTGCAAGATTGGCTGAGCGAGGCCCCCGACGCGGACAACAAGCAAGCCAAGTGGCGTTTGGATGCGGCCCAAGCCGGTGGCGGCGCGATTGGTGACATTGGCACCCATGCCTACAATCTGGCCTGTTTCGTTTCTGGCCAACACGCAACCGCGCTTAGCGCGATGCTTACGTCTAACGTGGCGGGGCGGATGGTTGATGACGACGCGCGAGTAGCATTGCGTTTCAGCGGCGGTGCACGCGCTCATATCTGGGCCAGTCAGGTGGCGATTGGCCATGAGAATGATCTGACCCTAGCTGTCTATGGGTCAAAAGGCGCGCTACGTTGGGCACAGGAAAATCCGAATGTGCTCTGGTTTAGTGAACTGGGGAAAGCGCCGCAAATGTTGACACGCGGCGGGGCCTCGGCGAACAGCTCGGCATCTGCTGTAACGCGTATTCCTGCCGGTCATCCCGAGGGATACCTAGAGGCCTTTGCGACCCTTTATCGGGAGGCGGCACAGGTTATCAAATCGCAAGGCGAGTCCAGACATACATTGGGTGTTGAAGACGGGTTGGACGGGGTGCGTTTTGTGGACGCCTGCCAACGATCTTCACGCGGCCAAGCGTTCTGGGTCGACCTTCAATAGATAGATCGCCCAGTTTCCAAGACCGGTCATTCGCGGCATCACGAAGGCTCAACAGCTTGGGATCAGAGATTTTTTTGTGCAAGATGAGGGGGCGGGTTTTAGGCCCGCCCTGTTGGTTTAAACCGTTAGGCAGACGTATTTCAATTCGAGGTAATCCTCGATCCCGTGGTGGCTGCCTTCGCGTCCCAAACCGGATTGTTTGACACCGCCAAAGGGGGCGTTTTCGGTTGAGATGATGCCGGTGTTCACGCCAACGATGCCATATTCCAGCGCTTCGGCGACTTTGTACACGCGGCTGAGGTCTTTGGCATAGAAATAGGAGGCGAGGCCAAAGATGGTGTCATTGGCCAGCTCGATGACTTCGTCTTCGCTCTCAAACTTGAAGATCGGGGCGAGGGGGCCAAAGGTTTCTTCGGTCGACACGTCCATGTCGCGGGTTGCGCCCTTGATGATCGTCGGGGCGAGGAAGTTGCCCGGCGACTGCGGGGTTTCGCCCGCATAGACAACTTCGCCGCCCTTGGCTTTGGCGTCGGCGATGTGATCTTGAACCTTTTGGATCGCCGCAGGGGTGATGAGAGGCCCGAGTTCGGAACCGGCTTCGAGACCGTCGCCGACTTTCATTTGGGACACCTTCGCAGCGAGCTTTTCGCTGAATTCGTCGTAAACGCCGGATTGCACATAGATGCGGTTGGCGCAGACGCAGGTTTGGCCGTTGTTGCGGAATTTGCAGATGATTGCGCCCTCAACGGCTGCATCAATATCGGCATCGTCAAACACGATAAAGGGCGCGTTGCCGCCCAGCTCCATCGAGCATTTCATCACGTTATGCGCGGCTTGGGCCAGCAGGATACGACCAACGCCGGTCGAGCCGGTAAAGGTCAGCTTGCGCACCTTGGTGTTTTCGCAGAACTCTTTGCCGATGCCTGACGCGTCGGAACCGGGAAGGATGTTGAACACACCGGCGGGGATGCCCGCGCGGTCCGCCAGAACCGCCAAGGCCAAAGCCGACAGCGGGGTTTCCGACGCCGGGCGACCAACAAAGGCACAGCCAGCGGCCAGCGCAGGTGCGGCCTTGCGAGTGATCATCGCGTTGGGAAAGTTCCATGGCGTGATCGAGGCCGCAACGCCGATGGGTTGCTTCATCACCATGATGCGTTTGTCGCGCATGTGGCCCGGTATCGTCTCGCCGTAGATGCGTTTGGCCTCTTCGGCGAAAAACTCGATGAAAGACGCACCATAGGCAACTTCGCCCTTGGCCTCGGCTAATGGTTTGCCCTGTTCCGCGGTCATGATTGTGGCAAGGTCGTCTTGGTTCGCCATCATCAGATCAAACCATTTGCGCAGCACATTGGCGCGCTCTTTGCCCGTCCATTGCGCCCACTCTTTTTGCGCCACATAGGCGGCGTCGATGGCCCCGGCGACTTGGTCGCGCGACAGATCGGCCACCTGCGCGATGATGTCGCCGCGCGCCGGGTTGTCGACGTCAATCTGACCTTGGCCGTCGACCCATGCGCCATTGATATAGGCGCGGGTCTCGAGCAGCGACGGATCTTTGAGCAGGCTTTTGAGGTTGGTAGCGGTCATGGTGTCTTCCTAAGGCGTTTCTTGCTTGGCAAGAGGCAGAGCATCTGGTGAAGTGAATGTATATAGCCAAATGAGAAGACCCGATGGACCTAGATGACGCCTATGCCAATGCCCCGTATATTCCGAACGGGGAAAGCTACCCTGCAAAATGGGAGGCGGAGGCCGATGCCTTTCGCAAATCACAGGCGTTAACCGGGCGGGCGCGGCTTGGCCTGATGTATGGTCACGGCACGCGCGAGGTTTTGGATTTGTTCATGCCAGAAGGGACGCCCAAGGGTTTGGTTGTCTTTGTGCATGGTGGGTATTGGATGAAGTTTGACCGGTCCTATTGGTCACATCTGGCGGCGGGTGCACAGGCTAACGGCTGGGCCGTTGCGATGCCGTCTTATGATTTGTGCCCGCGGGTGCGCATTGGCGACATCACTCGTCAGATCGCCAATGCCGTCACGGTCGCGGCACGGGAAATTGACGGGCCTGTGCGCCTGTCGGGGCATTCTGCCGGTGGTCATTTGGTGGCGCGGATGTGCGCGCCGGGGGTGTTGCCCGATGATATCGCCGCCCGCTTGGCCAAGGTTCAGCCGATTTCGCCGGTGTCCGACTTGCGCCCCCTTATGCAACTCACAATGAACAGCGATCTGCGCGTTGATGAGGCCGAAGCCCAAGCCGAAAGCCCGATTTTTCAACCAAAACCAACCGCGCCCGTCACGGTTTGGGTTGGTGGAGATGAACGGCCAGTGTTCTTGGATCAAGCGCGTTGGTTGGCCGAGGCGTGGGGGTGTGGCCATCAGGTTGTGACCGGACGAAACCATTTTGATGTGATCGAGGCGCTGGCCAATCCCAACAGCGATATGACCCGCGATTTGCTGGGCTAACCGCCAGAAACGAAAAAACTTGGTAAGGTTTCCAAGGATTGTGCATCGGGCTGCGTCCAATGCACATGATGCGTATGACGACGAGTGATGAAGACTTGGCCCTTGCGGCGGCAGAGGGAGACCGGGAGGCGTTTGGAGCGCTGTTGTCCCGTGTCTATGACCGCATGTTTGGCTTGGCGTTCAAGCTATCTGGCAATCGGGCCGAGGCCGAGGATTTGGTACAGGATGTTTGTGCCGCTTTACCTGCAAAACTGTCTAAATTTCGCGGTGATGCGCGGGTGACGACATGGTTGTACCGGATTGTCGTGAACGCCGCGCGCGATCGGCATCGGCGTCGATCAACCCATGCCAAAGCCGCAAGTGGTTGGGGCGATTGGGAAGTGTCGCGCCGCGCCGCCGAGGTCGAAGCACAAGAGCGCACCGATTGGTTACGTCTTGCGATGGATACGCTCACCCCGCCCGAGCTGCGCGAAACGCTTGTTTTGGTGCTTGAAGGATTAAATCACGCCCAAGTGGCCGAGATTTTGGGCGTCTCCGAAGGCACGATCAGCTGGCGCATGTCCGAGGCAAAGAAGAAGCTAAAAGCGATGAAGGAGGCCCAGCTATGAGTGAGTTTGACGATCTCAAACGTGCGCTGGATGCGGCCACGCCCGATCCGGATGCCACCCGCAAAGCCGAGAATTTTTCGCTCGCCCTAGAAAATTTTGATGATTTGCAATTTTCTCGCCAAGGAAAGGCGGATGACGCGCGTCTGACCTCTGAAGACCCCAAAACGGGGCTGTTTAGAGGAGTACGAAACATGATTGCCCATTTTTCAACCAAAGGGATTTTGACCGCCTCCACGGCTTTAGCCGCTTTGGGCTTGGTGGTGTTTGTGCCGGTGCTGTGGGACAATTTGCCAAACGGCCCCGACTTGATTGTGACAGAACAAAGTGGACCACAGGGCGGGCTTTTGTCTGCAACCCCGCCGCCGGTTGAGGTCGAAGAAGCAGAACCAAGAGCGGAAGGGGACGTTGCGCTTGCCGGTTCGGCAGAGATTGGCGCGTTGAGCGATGATGTGGCTGTAACCGAATTTCATGCAGACATTGATACGAGCGTTGCTGCAAGTCCAATGCCAGCACCTTCTCCGATGGCCAAATCGCGTGTTGCCGCCGGAGCACCGGCGCAGTTGGCGAAACCGCAACGCGACATGATCGTAGCGCCAGAAGCCAACACCGAAGCCTTTTCTGAGGCAGAGGCGAACCCGCTGAAGGTCACCGCAGAAGAGCCTGTGTCGACCTTTTCCATCGACGTGGATACCGCCAGCTGGTCGATCATCCGCAACTCGCTGACCTACGGCAATTTGCCCCCCGAAGGCGCGGTGCGGATCGAGGAGATGGTGAATTACTTTTCCTACGATTACCCGGCACCAACTGGCGATCAGCCGTTTAAGGCCAGCATTGGCGTATCCGATACACCGTGGAAAGACGGCACTCAGATCGTTCATATCGGCCTTCAGGGGACGATGCCGGCCGAACGCCCGGCGATGAACCTGGTGTTCCTGATCGACACCTCGGGGAGTATGGATCAGCCCAACAAACTGCCACTGTTAAAACAAAGCTTCCGCTTGATGCTGGGGCAGCTCACCGAAAACGACAGCGTCTCGATTGTCACCTATGCCGGGAGCGCTGGGCGGGTGTTGGACCCGACCCCGGCCACAGATCGCGACACGATTTTGGCGGCACTGGACAACCTGCATGCCGGTGGCGGCACCGCAGGGCAGGCCGGTTTGCAACAGGCCTATGCCACCGCCAAGGAGATGGCTGAGGAGGGTGAGGTATCGCGCGTGATCCTTGCCACCGATGGTGATTTCAACATCGGCATTCACGATCCCGACGAGCTTGAAACCTATATCGCTAAGGAACGCGACAGCGGCACATACCTCTCGGTTTTGGGTTTTGGGCGCGGCAATCTCGATGATGCGACGATGCAGGCACTGGCCCAAACCGGCAACGGCATGGCGGCCTATATCGACACGTTGGCCGAGGCGCAAAAGGTGTTGGTGGATCAGCTCACCGGGGCCTTGGTGCCGATCGCCGATGATGTGAAAATTCAGGTCGAGTTTAACCCGGCCTTGGTCGCTGAATACCGCCTGATTGGGTATGAAACCCGCGCGCTCAACCGCGAGGATTTTAACAATGACAAGGTGGATGCCGGTGAAATTGGCGCGGGCCATCAGGTCACGGCGATCTATGAGATCACGCCGGTTGGGTCCGATGCGCGGCTAACTGATCCGCTGCGCTATGGCACAGCGCCAGAACCAGCAAACAGCAATGAGTTGGGGTTCTTGCGCTTGCGCTACAAAGCGCCGGGTGCAGATGAAAGCCAGCTGATCGAAACCCCGATTTTGGCCGATATGCCGCCCTTGCCAGATGCCAATTTCGCTCTGGCGATTGCCGGGTTCGGGCAAATCCTACGTGGGTCTGATCTTATTGGTGATTGGTCCTTTGGCGAGGCTATCACCTTGGCGCAGGGGGCTAAGGGCGCGGACCCCTATGGATATCGCCAAGAGGCGATCACCCTAATGCGCCTTGCCGAGAGCCTGTCGCGTTAACAATTCAACACACGGTTACAAAAGCGTCATCCCCCTGTTACGAATTCCAACGATTGCCGCGTGTGGACCACATGACAGGGGGATCCTATGCCTTTTAGAACGCTTTGCCTGACCAGCATCTTGGCGCTTTGTGCCAACTCTGCGCTGGCGGACATGAATTTCAACCGCATCGCCAGCTTTGCCACACCATTGAACATCGCCGATGCCGACGGACGTGGTGCCGAAACCTCGGCTGAGATCATCGCAGCCACAGCCGATGGCAACACATTGGTGTATACCGATAGCCCGCTTGGCGTTTTGGGTCGCATCGACATCACCGACGCCACCAACCCCAAGCCGCTTGGCAATATCGCATTGGACGGCGAACCGACATCGGTTGGCATCATCGGTGGGTTTGCCATCGTGGGTGTAAACACATCACAAAGCTACACCGATCCGTCGGGCTTTTTGGCGTCGATCAACATTGCCGATGGTCTTGAAACCGATCGCTGTGATCTTGGCGGCCAACCCGATAGTGTTGCGATTGCCAAGGACGGTTCCTTTGCCGCCGTAGCAATAGAAAACGAGCGTGACGAAGATTTGGGCGATGGGCGTACCGGGCAGTTGCCTGCGGGTTTTCTGGTCACCATTGGACTGACCGCCGAAGGTGTGTTGGATTGCGATACGCTTAACAAGGTTGAGATGACCGGACTGGCCGAGGTGTCGCCAGAAGACCCAGAACCCGAATTTGTTGATATCAACGAAAACGGTGAAATCATTGTCACCATGCAGGAAAACAACCATTTGGTTGTGGTGTCCAAAGACGGTGAGGTGCTCAATCACTTCTCTGCTGGTGCTGTTGACCTTGATGGGATCGACGCCACGGATGAACGCGGCGCGCTTCTCTTTACCGAAAGCCAAAAGGCTGTGGTGCGTGAACCTGATGCGGTGAAATGGATCGATGGCGATCACTTTGCCACCGCCAACGAAGGTGACATGGACGGCGGTTCGCGCGGCTGGACGATCTTTCACAAAGACGGGTCGGTTGTGTATGAAAGCGGTGTGAGCTTTGAGCACGCTTTGGTTCAGATCGGCCACTACCCCGACAAGCGATCCGATAGCAAAGGTGTTGAACCGGAAAGCATCGAATTCGCCAAATTCGGCGACACGCCTTATGTGTTTGTTGGCTCTGAACGTGGGTCCGCCGTTGGGGTGTATGACGTCACCGATCTGGCCACTCCGGTTCTAAAACAAATCCTTCCGTCGGGTGTTGGCCCAGAGGGCTATGTGGCCCTGCCAGAGCGTAATCTCTTGGTGTCTGCCAATGAAAAAGACCTGATCGAAGATGGCGGCCCGCGTGCCCATGTTATGCTGTTCGAATTGCAGGACGCGGCGGCGCAATATCCAACCCTGACCTCAAAAGGGGCCGAAGAGTTGATCGGCTGGGGCGCGATTTCGGGCATGGTCGCCGACGAAAACGGCATGATTTACGCTGTGAATGACAGCTTTTATGGCTTCCAACCGTCGATCTTCAAGATTGATCCAAGCCAGACACCGGCCAAGATTGTTGACGTGATCCGCGTTCACCGCGCCAATGGTGCCCCGGCGCAAAAGCTTGACCTCGAAGGGATCACGCTGGACGGCAAGGGTGGTTTTTATCTGGCGTCTGAAGGGCGGACAGATCGCGCCATTCCCCATGCGATCTATCATGTTACGGCTGACGGTCTGATCAAAAGCCACAAACAGGAAATCGGTCTTCCGGCCGCGTTGATGGAGGTTGAAGAACGGTTTGGTTTCGAAGGGATCACCAAGGTTGGCGACACCCTATGGATGGCCGTTCAGCGCGAATGGAAAGACGACCCCAAGAACCATGTAAAGCTTGTTTCCTATAACCTTGAAACCAAGGAATGGGGCGCGGTTCACTATCCCAAGGCCGAGCCTAAAAAGGGTTGGGTTGGCTTGTCAGAGATCGTGGCCCATGGCGATTTTGTCTATGTCATCGAACGTGACAACCAAATCGGTGCAGATGTGGTGACCAAGAAAATCTACCGCATTCCATTGGCCGAGATGGTGCCAGCCAAGCTGGGTGGTGACCTGCCAGTTGTGTCCAAAGAAGAGGTCCGCGATCTGATCCCCGATTTGCAGGCCTTTGGTGGCTATGTCACCGACAAGGTTGAGGGTTTGGCGATCTTGCCGGACGGAACTACCTTTGTCAGCACCGACAATGATGGTGTTGATGATAGCTCCGGCGAAACCTTCTTCTGGTCAATCGGCAAGTTTTAAGTCGATTTGAAAACCTAAAATGAGGGCCCCGCGAAGGTTTCTTCGTGGGGCGTTTGTTTGGACAGGGCCTAAAGGGTTGTCGCAACGCATTATTTGACTACCCTCTGGACAACGCGAAGCAGGGGAGAGATGTGATGCGAAGAATGGGTTTGCCGATTTTTGCGGTGCTTGCCTTGCCTACTATGGCGATTGCCCAAGGGTATAGCGCCCCGGCCACCGGTACAAAATTTGTATATGGCGTCTATGAGGGCGGCGAAGTGCCCATCGTCACCGAAACCATCTCAGTGCTGGGATCGGACGACACAAGTTTTGTTGGCATGGTCGAGCATCATGAATACGGAAGCTACATGGCCCGCTACACCTACGGGGCGACATCCTTGCATTGCGACGGCGGCTACAATCCGTTCCTAGACGGGATCGATGCAATCTGGCCATTCGCTCCGGGTAAAGCGGCGGACTCGGGCGCGTTCTTTGTGATCGGTAAAGATGTTGATTACTGGCTGGACGGTAAAACCTACGACACCTGGGCCATCCGCGAATTTACCGAACACGGATCGACATGGGTCACACGTGTTAGCCCCGATTTGGGGATTCATGTGGATGACCTAGTTTCCGTCGAAAAGGGTGCGGTGCCCAACGTCGACGTCTCCGCGATCAAAGCCTGTTTGGCTCTCTAATTTTGAGTTCCAACTAAGCAGTTGAGAAAAAATATGACCGGCCCTTTCCGCTAGGGCAAGATGCCCTATCCTTAGGGCGTTGTTTAAACGCAGAAGGATACTGCTATGAAGCGCCGCACATTCCTCAAAACTTTTCCCGCCGCTGCCGCTTTGGCCGCGACTGCTGGGATTGTTCCCATCGCTGTTGCCGCTGACGGTCACGGGGCCCAAGTCATTGCCGCCCAGAAGTTTAAAGTCGGCGACATGGTCGTCACTGCGATTTCTGATGGTTATTTCAATATGCCCTTGGACATGTTGCAGGGGGCCGGTCCGGATGACATCGCTGCGCTGCTTAGGCAAGGCTATCAAGACCCAGAGAACTTTCGCGCTGCGGTCAATGCCTACCTCGTTCAATCGGGTGGCGAAAACTGGTTGATCGATGCCGGAACGGGTGGGGTTTTTGGACCCTCACTAGGCGATGTGGCCGAAGTGTTGGCCGCGCTGGGCGTTATGCCGGGCGATGTCTCAAAGCTCATCGTGACCCATATGCATGGCGATCACATCGGCGGCGCGATCAAGGATGGCGCAGCGATGTATCCCAACGCGGAACTGGTCGTGACAAAGGCGGACGTGGATTTCTGGACCTCCAAAGACATCCAAGCCCAAGCACCCGAACAATTCCGCGGTGGCTTTGACTTGGCCATGGGCGTGATTGCCGCCTATCAAGATCGGGTGCGGATCGTCGAAGGCGAAGCCGATCTGGCCCCCGGTCTGGTCGGGCGCCCCATGCCCGGTCACACGGTTGGCCACCAAGGTGTGATGATTGAATCCGCTGGGGACAGCCTGTTGATTTGGGGCGATGTGGTTCATGTGGCCCCGGTTCAGATGGCACGCCCCGAGGTAACCATCGGGTTTGATACCGATCAGGAACTGGCGGCTAAAACACGGGCTGATGCCTTTGCGTCAGTTGTGCAAAGCGGTCAGAAAATCGCGGGAATGCACATGCCGTTCCCCGGTGTCGGTTTCGTTGAAAAGGCGGGTGACGGGTTCCGCTTTGTACCGGCGTCATGGGATTACATGTGAGTTTAGACTAGCAATTGGCGCGGCCCCAGCTGGATGTTCGGGGCCGCGCTTTCCCCGTGGTTTCACCTTGTCCGTTCCTCGGCGCTTCGCTATTCCCAGAGAAACTCTGCCGAATGGGGGAGAAAACGCCAAGGGGGTGGTGACGACATGATGCGAGTGATCCGGTTCTGTGCTGCGGTGATGATGGCGCTGTCCTTGATGGCCTGCGAAGGCGGAATCCCGGATTCCAAACCAGATTCCCAAGCCAAACCGGCATCAAACGGGTTCCTGTCTGGCATTTTGGGTGGATCCAGCGACAAAACGCCCGGTGCGGCAAGCAAAACCAAGCCGCCTCTGGCGCGCGCCTCTCTGGCGGGTGGTGATGTTGTGGTTGCAGGTCACGACGGATATTGCATTGACCCGGTGACCAAACAAAGTTCCCAGGAACGAGGGTTTGCGTTGATTGCGTCCTGCCACATCTTGTCGGATGGCAAAGTCGGGGCAGCGGTTGAACCTTTGTTGATCACCGTCACGGTCGGCCCCAAGGGCAAAGTTTCTGACCTTCCCACACCACAACAATTGGCGGTGACTGCGGGCGCACCCTTGTTGGGCGGCGAAACCGGCGACGGGTTTGTTGTGGCCAACCTTGATGGTGGTGGCGATGCGCAATTGCAGGGCGGCGACAAAAAGCATTGGCGCGGCGCGTTTTTGCAAGGGGATCGCCTTGTCGGTCTTGCGCTTTATGCCCCAAAAGGAAGCCCCTATGCCGGAGCCAAAGGGGGCGGCGCTTTGCGCAAACTTCATTCAAAAATCGCATCCCTAAGCCCGAGTGCAAGCTCTATGGCGGCTGAGACCACGCAACCCGCCAAAAAACCGCAGGAAGAAACGCTTATGGGGCGTTTATTCAAGCGTTAAGATTTGCAATACTACTGTTGGGCCAAATGCGTTGGCCCATCGAAATGGTCGTGGGCGGTTTCAGACGACAGATTTGCGGGGGCAAAACATGAGTGGGGAAAAGCAGGGCTGGCTGGATCGTTCGTTGGAACAGGGCGCGCTGCGTCGCTGGTCGCGGGCATCGCGGGCCGCTGACAAAACCGACCTAACCGAGCTGCGCAATCAACGCGCACGCGCACGCAAACTCAAACAACATCTCGATCAGCTCATCCATGTGGCTGAATCACGTCTTGCGCTTCCCTATATCGGGAATCAGTCTTTCCCACGGCCTGCGGATGCCGATTGGGCGTGGCGGCCTGAGCTGTGGTGTGGCCCCTTGCCAGTGCCCGGTATCTCTTCGGTTCAGACAAAATCGATGCTGGGGGGCGAGGTCACGCTGTTTCACGACTGCCAGCATTCCGAACTCACCCTGCGCCAAATCCGCAATATGCGTGAAGAGGATTTGGCCGCCTTTGGGTTGCGCATGGACGTCTTCCGGTTCGATGGCTCGTATCTATCGCTTGCCGTCGATATTCCCGAAGAGGCGAGCCGGGGCTTGCTACGCAAGCATTTGATCCGCATCGAAACCATTGTCGAAATGGAAAAGCCACTGGAAATCTTTGCGCGGCTTAACATCAAACACGGCCCCAACACCGAACAGATCGTGCGCGAACTGCCGTTGAACGAAGAAGACATCGTTGTGGAATTTGATCTGGCCTATACCAAGCTCAACGAAAAACGGGTCGAGAAAATGTGGCTCGATCTGATCTTTGAAGGGCCACAAATGAATCAGGTGATCCTGCGGGATTTGACCTTTAGCCGCCGCAAGCGGGCGGAACTGTGACAGGAGCATCGACGCTATGAGTGCCTTTTCCCTCACCAAAACCCGCTTTCGCGAAGGCCTTTGGGAAGGTCTTTTGACCGCCATCGAAAAAGACGCAGCCCAGCCGGAAATCGCTGTAACCCTGCGCGACCTGCCTGTGCGTGGCGTCACGATGAGCGAAACCAAAGAGCCGGGGCGCTGGGTTATCCAAATCCCGGTGCCGATCGAAGCGGTGAGTGAAGGTGTGCAAACGTTCTTGATCACCGATGCCAATGCCGATGTGGTTTTGGATAGCTTCACCCTGATTGCCGGTGAGGTTCTTGGTGATGACATTCGCGCCGAAGTCGAACTTCTGCGCGCCGAATTGGACATGCTCAAACGGGCGTTTCGCCGTCATTGCCTTGAGACAACCTAGAACAGTTGGTTGTTTGTTCGCGCGGTTGCCCGAGGCGGCTTGACCTGCGCTAACATTCAGCCCACCTTGCACCAATCCCCTGCAAGGAGCCACCATGTCCCCGTTTCGCGGCATTGCGTTAAAGCTATGCTCTGTCTTTTTGTTCACTATTATGGCGTCCTTGATCAAGGCGACAGCCGATCTTGTGCCGCCCGGTGAGGCGGTGTTTTTCCGAAGCTTTTTTGCCATGCCAATCATTGTTGGTTGGCTCGCCTTGCGGGGCGATTTGAAAACCGGGTTCAAGGTCAATCGCCCCATCGGGCATTTCTGGCGCGGGGCGATTGGGGTGACGGCGATGGGGTTTGGCTTTGCGTCCTTGGGTTTCCTGCCTTTGCCTGAAGTGACCGCAATTGGCTACGCCGCGCCAATGTTGACGGTGATTTTCGCTGCGGTTTTGTTGGGCGAGCGCCTTCGCCTATTCCGAATGGCGGCTGTTGTCTTGGGCTTGGTTGGGGTTGTGGTGGTGATGTGGCCGCGTTTGTCAGTCGATGAAATCGACGATGTGGCCCTGTTGGGGGTGATCTGCATTTTGATCTCGGCGGTTCTGCGGGCTTTGGCCCAGATCCACATCCGCAAACTCGTTGCGACAGAAGAGACCTCTGCCATTGTGTTTTATTTCTCGCTCACTGCGACCCTGTTTTCGCTATTGTCCTTGCCGTTTGGTTGGACATGGCCGGGGATGTCGGCGGTAGTGATGTTGATTGCCTCGGGCCTTGTCGGCGGCATCGCACAAATCTTCCTGACGGCATCTTACAAACATGCCGAAGCGGCGCTTTTGGCTCCGTTTGACTATGCGTCGATCCTGTTTGCCATTCTGTTTGGCTATGTCTTCTTTGACGAAGTGCCGACACAGATGGTTCTTGCGGGGTCGGCGATTGTGATGGCGGCAGGTGGATTGATCATCTGGCGCGAACGCCAGTTGGGGTTGAAACGCGGCAAAGCCCGGCCGGGAATGACACCACAGGGCTAAAGGTCAAAGAGTTCGGAAATGGTGTAGGCCGGGGCCAAGAGATAGCGCCGATACCGCCCGAGTGGCATACGTTTTGGCGATTGGCGCAACACCTTGGGGAGCGGTTGGTTTTTGATCATGTGTTGGGACAATAGATGTCCGCAATAGCTGCTCATTGCGACGCCGTTGCCGTGATAGCCCATGGCGGCAAAAAGACCGGGATGATCAGGCACCGGCCCAACAAACGGCACAAGATCGGACATAAGCGAGACCAGCCCCGACCATTCATGGGTGATGTCGACATGGGCCCAAGCGGGGAACATCTTGTTGAAGTCAGAACGGATTTTCCGATCAATCTTGGCCTGAGCGGCAGGAGTGGCCCGAAGCCCACCCCGCATGCCAAACATAAATCGGCCATCTGGCAGCAGCCTGAAATAATGCAAAAGCTGTCGTGAATCATAGACCATCTGGGATGACCACCAGCCCGCTGCCTGTTGTTCGTCTTGGCTTAGGGGGCGGGTGAGAATGATGCTGGATTGAACCGGAAGATAGCGTGCGCCAATCCAATCGGGCAAGTCATCCGAGGAATAGCCGTTTGTGGCCAACACAACTTGTTTGGCGGTGACGGTATGGTTTCCGACCGTAAGGGTCCAACCAGAGCCGGACGGGTAAAGGGCCGTGACCGGGGATTGGCCAAACAGCGGCACCCCGGCACCTTGGGCCAGTTGCGCCAAGCCGTTGTGGTATTTCTGTGGGTTCAGGGCGAAACCGATAGGGGTTGTCATTGCCCCATGCCACGGGCCGCCCAACCCAGTTTGAGCAAGGTCGCTCTTGGGGATCAGAGTTGGCGAAAGGCCGTAATGGGTCTCGATCTCGGTCGCCTCGGACTGCATCGCCCGCCACGCCCGCGCCGAATGGGCCACGCATGTTTCGCCCTGAGAATGCGCATCGACGTCGATGGAATGATCGGTGAGCAAGGATTGAACGTGATGGATCGATGCGAGTTGCGTCTGATGCCAGTCATCGGTTGCGGCATCGCCAAACCGTTTGCGCATGTGCTTGGGGGGAAGCATGGAACCGCCCATACAACAAAACCCGCCATTGCGCCCCGACGCGCCCCAAGCGGGATGCATGGCCTCAAAAACCGCTGTGTTTAACCCCGATTGCGCCAAACCAAGCGCGGCATTCAATCCGGTGAAACCGCCGCCAATGATCGCGACGTCGATGTTGCGATCCGCGTCCAAAACGGGCCAATTTTGCACAGGTGTTGTGGTTTCCCAGAACCGTCCGCTGTGTTCGGCATAGGCCGCGGGTTCGTAGAGGCGTTTCATGTGCTACGATCTGCGGCGCGTTCTTCGCGGGCTTGTTTGATTGCCGAGCGCTTGGAGATGAGCGACGTGGTGATCACACCGATAGTGACAATGCCAATCATGATGGTGGAGAGCGCGTTGATTTCGGGGCTCACGCCGAGACGCACAGCAGAGAACACCTTGATCGGTAGGGTCGTGGCACCGGGACCGGTGGTAAAGGAGGCAATGACCAGATCGTCGAGCGACAGGGTAAAGGCCAGCAACCAACCCGAGATGACCGCCGGAGCGATAATGGGAAGGGTGACAAGGCGGAAGGCCTCGAACGGTGAACACCCGAGATCAAGCGCCGCTTCTTCCAATGATCTATCAAAGCTAATCAAACGCGAGCTGACAACGACTGAGACGTAACACATAGCAAAGGTCGTATGGGCTAAGATGACGGTCAAAATCCCCCGATCCAGGCCGATGCCAATGAACAGAAGCAAAAGCGACAGGCCGGTGATGACTTCGGGCATGACCAGAGGCGCGTAAATCATGCCCGAGAACAATGTGCGGCCATGAAAGCGCCCGCCTCGGACAAGGACATAGGCAGCCATCGTGCCCAAAACCGTAGCAATGGAAGACGCAAAGAAGGCGACTTTGATGGTGACCCAAGCCGCTTGCAAAAAGTCCTCGTTTTGCAAAAGCTCGCCGTACCATTTGGTCGAAAAACCAGCCCAGACCGTGACCAGTCGTGAGGAGTTGAAGCTATACACGACCAAAATGATCATCGGCAGATAGAGGAAGGCAAAACCAAGCGTCAGCGATGTAACGTTGAACCAGGAAAACCGTCTCATTGCTCTGCCTCCTGCTGTTTTTGCTGGTTAAGCTGGAACAGGACAATCGGCACAATCAGGATCAACAACAAGATAACCGCCACTGCGCTTGCCACGGGCCAATCGCGGTTGGAGAAGAACTCTTCGTAGAGCACCTTGCCGATCATCAGCGTGTCTGACCCGCCGAGAAGCGAGGGAATGACAAATTCACCTAGAGCCGGAATAAAGACGAGGAAGCAGCCGGCAAAAACGCCAGCGCGCGACATGGGAAAGGTCACAAGCCAGAAGGCTTGGAAGCGAGAACAGCCAAGGTCTTCGGCGGCTTCGAGCAAGGAATCATCCATCTTTTCTAACGCCGAATAGATCGGAAGGACCATGAAGGGCAGGTAAGTGTAGACGATGCCGATATAAACGGCCGTGTTGGTGTTGAGAATGGTCAGAGGGTCGGAAATGATCCCCAGCGACATCAAGAGTTGGTTTAGCAACCCTTCGGTGCTTAGGATGCCTTTCCACGCATAAACGCGGATCAAGAAGCTGGTCCAGAACGGCAAAATGATCAACATCAACAATGTCGGGCGCCATTCGGGGGCCGCCCGCGCCATGCCATAGGCAATCGGATAGCCGACCAAAAGGGTTAGTACCGTTGAGATGAGTGCGATTTTGAGTGAGCTGAGATAGGCCTGATAATAAAGGACATCTTCGCCGAGGAAGATGTAATTTTCCCAATCCAGCTCGGCAAAAAACTCTTTTAGGCCTGACCAACCTTCGGACACCTCAAGCTGGGGGAAGTAGGGCGGTCGGGCAATCGCCGCGTCCGACAGCGAGATTTTGAAGACGATGAGAAAGGGCACCAGAAACAGCGCCAAAAGCCAGAGGTAGGGAACCGCAATAAGGACAGCCCGCCGCATATTACGCCCCCCTCGCGGCACGTGGTGCCCAAATTCCTTGCAAGGAATTTGCAATTTTCGTGCACGAAAATTGGGTGGTGGCCAGATTGAGGGGGGAGGAGACCAGCTGCTTCATGCCTCTTGCTCCAACACAACACCCGCTGTGGCCCTAAAGCTAAGCCAAACCTGATCTTCCCAGGTGATATCCCGGCGCGAGACACGGCGCGTATTGGCGATCTGGGCTTTGACCATTGTGCCTGTTTCTAGCTGCACATAGTAGGTCGAGATGTTGCCGAGATAAGCGATGTCGATCACCTTGCCGCGCAGCACATTGGCGGCATCGGGTTCTTCGGTCGAAATGCTGAGTTTCTCAGGCCGTAGAGCGAGAACAACCTTAGCCCCATCAAGCGATGGGTCTGCGTTGCTGGCGATAAGGGGCTTGCCGTTGTCCAACCAAGCTATTTCCAAACCGCCGTCCGGAAGGTCGGACGGTTTTGGCGCTGGTGCTACAGAGGTGGCCGTCTCGGAAATCGGCGCGGTTGCGACAGTTTTTTGTACCGCTGCCCGTTTGCCCAAAACCGGTTCCAACAGTTTATCGTGAAGCCATTCGCCGCGTTCATTCGGTTGTGGCTTGCGGTCCGAGGAAGGCTCTGGTTTGGGCGAAACCTCCGGTTCAGCAATGGGCTGTGCTGCAAGTTGCTTGGTCGTGTTTGAGGTTTTGCGCGCTTTGGCCGTTCCCTCGATCAGGTTCACATCCCCAATGAAATCAGCGACATAAACCGAGTTTGGGGCCTCGTATATCACATCCGGTGTCGCGACCTGAACAATCTTTCCGTGATCCATCACCGCCACGCGGCTGGCCACGGTCATGGCCTCTTCTTGATCGTGGGTCACGATGACAAAGGTGGTTCCGGTGCTTTCCTGAATGTCCATCAGTTCAAACTGTGTTTCTTGACGCAGTTTCTTGTCCAACGCCCCAAGGGGCTCATCCAAAAGCAGTAACTTCGGTGCTTTCGCCAAAGATCGGGCAAGCGCCACGCGCTGTCGTTGACCACCTGAAATTTGGTGTGGTTTGCGGCCTGAAAACTTTTCAAGTCGCGTCAGGCGTAGCATTTCGTCGACGCGGGCCGCGATCTTGACTTTGGCCATGCCTTCACGTTTCAGGCCAAACGCGATGTTTTCCCAGACCGAAATATGCGGAAACAAAGCGTAGCTTTGAAACATCATGTTCACAGCGCGCTTGTTCGGCGGTACCGCCCCAATGTCTTGTCCCGCCAAAAGAATTTTGCCCGAGGTCGGTGTTTCGAACCCGCCCAGCATGCGCATCATCGTGGTTTTGCCACAGCCCGACGGACCAAGAAGCGCGAAGAATTCTTTCGCGTAGATTTTCTGAGACAGGTTGTCGATTGCGGTGAAGTCGCCAAAACGCTTGGTCACATTCACAAATTCGATCAGGGGCTTTTCCTTGGGGTCGTTCCAAGGGGCAAAAACAGTCTGCGCCATATGATTTCCCGGCAATATGGCCCGCCCCCAACCGGGAGCGGGCTTGTCATGTCAAAGGCTTAGACGCCCGATTTAACGCGTGTCCAAAGACGGGTGACCGTCCGCTGAACTTTGGCCGGATAGGGGTCCTTGATATAGGTGGTTTCAAGGGCTTCGGGCGATGGATAAACCGCTGGGTCATCAATCAGCGCCGGGTCAAGATGCTCTTGCGCGGCCTTGTTACCGTTGGCGTAAAACACATAGTTCGACGCGGCAGCCATGTTTTGGGCATCCAAAATGAAGTTCAGGAACTTGTGCGCACCTTCGGCGTTGGGCGCATCCTCTGGAATGGCCATCATGTCAAACCACATCAACGCGCCTTCTTTGGGGGCGTTATAGGCGATTTCAACACCATTTTTGGCCTCTTCCGCGCGGCCACGGGCCTGAAGCACATCCCCGGACCAGCCGACCGAAACACAGATGTCACCATTGGCCAAAGCGTTGATATATTCGCTCGAGTGGAATTTCTGAATATGCGGGCGAACGGCTTCCATCAGCTCGGCGGCTTTTTCAAGATCGGCCTTTTCGTGGGTGTTGGGATCAATACCCAGATAGGTCAGAGCGGCCGGGAAAATCTCATCCGGGGCGTCGAGGAAATGTACGCCGCAAGACGCGAGCTTTTCCATATTTGCCGGGTCAAACACCAAGGCCAAGCTGTCGATTGGCGCGTCATCACCTAGCAGTTCTTTGACCTTAGCCGTATTCACGCCAAGGCCGGTGGTGCCCCACATGTAGTTGATCGAATAGGTGTTGTCGGGGTCAAACCGCGCGGTGCGGTCTTGGATGACATCCCATAGGTTGCCGTAGTTGCCGAGCTTGGACTTATCCAAGGGCTGAAACACGCCCGCCTGAATTTGACGCTGCATAAAGCTTCCGGTGGGAACGACGACGTCATATCCGGATCCACCGGCCAGCATTTTGGTTTCCAGCAACTCGTTGCTATCAAACACATCATAGATAAGGGTCAGGCCGGTCTCTTCTTCGAATTTCTTCAGCAGAGCTTCGTCGATATAGTCGGACCAGTTGTAAACCCGAACCTCGTCGGCGCTGGCCATACCGGCGACCAGTGCCAAGGCGGCGGTCAAGGTGGTGAGTGTCTTGGTCATCTCATTCTCCCGTTGGTCGCGGGGTCGTTGCGCGCCCCGTCTCTGAATATTTTGATCATAAGTTGCGTTACAAAGCAACTTCGGCGATGCTTCCACGCAGAAATGACCGGCGCAAGGGGTGTCGAAAGGTAAATCGTCTAGGGGGACGGCAAGTGATGAATTCCGAGGCAGGCAAGGTAGAAACCGCAGGAATTCCGGCGCATGAAAAAGTGTATCGCGATTTGCGGGATGCGATTTTGTTCGGCGAATTTAAACCTGGGGAACCTCTGACTATTCAAGGGCTTGTCGCCAAACTTGAGGCTGGTATGACCCCGGTCCGTGAGGCGCTTCGCCGCCTAACGGCCGAGGGCGCACTCCAAGCGTTAGGCAACCGGCGGATCATGGTGCCAGTGCTTGATTTGCCCGCAGTTTCAGAGCTGACCGAAGCGCGTCTTGCACTTGAGCCAATCTTGGCGAAACGGGCGGTATTGCGCGTTTCGGACGAAGAAATTTCGGAGTTGGCCACCATTGATGCGCGGTTGGACGAGGCAATTGAGCGGGGAGACGTGCCGCTTTACCTCAAAGAGAATCACACATTTCATGGGGCATTGAACTCCATTGCCGATGCCCCGATCTTGACCTCTATGGTTGATGGATTGTGGCTTCGCTTTGGGCCATCATTGCGGATTGTTTGCGGGCAATTTGGCACCCGAAACCTTCCTGATCGCCACAAAGAGCTTTTGAACGCGTTGCAAGCCAAGGATGCCGAGGCAACAGCGCAGGCCATGCGCGAGGATGTGGTGCAGGGGATGGACCTGATCCGACAGTCTATTCTGCCGGATCAGGATTAGAGGCTGGATCACTCGTGAAACTAAAGGGGTGCGTAGGGACTGACAAAGGGACGAGTTACACACGCCTGGTTACGAATTACGCGACACATATCCAGCGCCCCAATGACTAGCCCATAGCGGATTTGAACCAGCCAAGGCGTTGAAAAATAACCTGATCAAGTATCAAGGCAAGGATCAGAGACGCCCCCATGAGCGGCAGCAGGATCATCAAGGCAACGACCAAAATGGCCATGCCAAACCCAAAGGCAGGTTCCGGCGCGGCAGGAACGCCAAGCGACCCTGCGGGTTTGCGTTTCCACCACGCAACCATGCCTGAAATGGCCAGAACAAAGGCCAAAACAGCGGCAAGCACGTTTTGCGCAAGGTTGACCCAGCCATAAAGCTCGCCCTGATGGAACGACACTCCCAGCGCAACGGCCTGAGCGATTGCGGGATTATCGGTGAAATCCACACGAGCAAGCACCGCGCCACTATATTGATCAATCACCAACTCGGTCTGCTCATAGCGATCGCGGCTTGCCGATCTGATCCAATAGGCCCCGGTATCGCCTTTGGGCGGGCGCATTTCATAAGGGGCGGCAAGACCTTCGGACTTGGCGGTGTCAAAAATCTCGGCATAGGTTCGCGTTTCACCGCTAGACGCCGTTGATTTCGGTGCCCCACCGCCAAAGCGGAGGCTTTTGCTTTGTTGATCGGTTTGTTCCTGAACAAACGACAAGCCGCCGCCCCAAACATCCGTCCACGGCAGGCCGGAAATCAGCAAGGGGATCACAAGGATCGCGGCAAGAAACCCAGTGAACATATGGGTTTCCCGCCACCATGATCGCCCCTTGCCCGATGGCAAAGACACGGCTTTGGCAAGGCTACGCTGCCCTCGTGGCCACCACAGATAAAGGCCAGTGATGAACATGACGATGGCCCAATGCGCGGCCAGTTCGACGAACTTTGTGCCGGTGCTGCCCAATAGCAATTCGCCATGGAATTTCTTGAGCATCCGCATCGCGGTTTCGTCGCGCGGGGTGATGGCCAAAACCTCGGCAGTATAGGGGTTTACCCATGCGTAGCTGCGGGTGTTGTTGGCATCGTTAAACTCGATCAATGTCGCGCGGCCCGGCGTGTCTTCGATGGTAACGCCGCGCAGTCGCTTTATGCCTACGGCCTCGGTCACGGCGGCGACTTGGGTTTCATAAGGCAATGTGTCGCCGGTCGCTTCGACGTTGAGGCGGCTTGCATAAATCACCTCTTCGATTTGCGGTTTGAAAAGATAAATCCCGCCGGTGATCGTCAACATGATCATAAAGGGAAGGACATAGAGTGAGGCGAGGAAGTGCCACTTCCACACCAGTCGATAAAAGGCTCCGCCAGTGGTCGCACGCGACTCGGGCAAAGCCGATACGGTTGCATCGGTCATCAGGTATTCCTGTCATATTAAGGGGTTGGTTGAGGTGAGAGTTAGTTCAACCGGGGCGGGGCCCGTGACAGGCGAAGTTGGTTCAGGCGATCCTGATCCGCTTCAGGGTGCAACAAAACTGGGGGGTGAATGGTGTCCGGAGCCGCCAAAGCCACCCATTCGGGCGTCGGCGTTTCCATCGTTTCCACAACGTCGCCCAAGGTGCAATGCGGCGTGGCGATGACATCGGTTTCAATCGGGTTGCCGTCCGGTCCAAGGGTCAACGTGGTGATTTCGTAACCGGTACAAATAACCACGGTCTGCACGCCGGGTAGCACTTCGGCCAAAACGGCGGACATGCGCGGTAGCAAAAGGCCAATAGCCACCGCCACAACCAAAGCACAGCGCAAAACGGCGCTGAGGCAATGGCGGAGGTCTGATGGCGAGTTTGGCACTGGTTAATCCTTGGTTGCGGGCTGAATACCCGTTGTAGGAGAATTCGCAAAGCAATAGTTCCGGTGATCGCTGAGATTGACAGTTTGGAATTTGATCATATTCTGGTCGCGACCCGTATCAGAGGCCCGATTCATGACCATTTTGTCCACCAACACCCCGACCGAAGAATTGCGCCGCATTGACGCCGCCCACCATATGCACCCGTTCACCAACAACGCCGAGTTAGGTGAAAAGGGCGCGCGCATTGTGACACGGGCCGAGGGATGTTGGCTTACGGATAGCGATGGCAACCGCATTTTGGACGCGATGGCCGGGCTTTGGTGTGTGAATATCGGCTATGGTCGCGATGAACTTGCCGCCGCCGCCGCGCGTCAGATGCAGGAACTGCCCTATTACAACACCTTCTTCCAAACCAGCCATGTGCCGGCGATTGCGCTGGCGGCCAAACTGGCCGAGTTGGCCCCCGGTGACTTGAACCACGTCTTTTTTGCCGGGTCCGGATCAGAGGCAAATGATACAAATTTGCGCATGGTTCGTACATATTGGCAGGCCAAAGGGCAGCCAGAGCGGACCGTGATTATCGGGCGCTGGAATGGCTATCACGGCTCAACCGTGGGGGCGATGAGCCTTGGCGGAATGAAAGGCATGCACGCTCAGGGCGGCGTCTTGGACGGGATCGAACATATCGATCAACCCAACTGGTGGGCCGAAGGGGGCGATCTTAGCCCCGAAGAGTTCGGTCTTGAACGGGCGCGCCAGCTTGAGGAAAAGATTCTTGAGATTGGGCCGGACAAGGTTGGTGCCTTTATCGCCGAACCCGTGCAGGGGGCGGGTGGCGTTATCGTTGCGCCCGATAGCTATTGGCCAGAAGTGCAGAGGATCGTTGAAGAATACGGTATCTTGTTGATTGCAGACGAGGTGATTTGCGGGTTTGGCCGGACCGGGAATTGGTTTGCGTCTCAAACCTTGGGCCTGCGCCCGCACATCATGACAATCGCCAAGGGGCTAAGCTCTGGCTACCAACCGATTGGCGGATCACTCGTCTGTGACGAGGTCGCCGAAGTGATCGGCAGCGTCGAATTCAACCACGGCTACACCTATTCCGGGCATCCCGTGGCCTGTGCCGTGGCCTTGGAAAACCTTCGCCTATTGGAAGAGGAAAAGGTAATTGAGCAGGTTCGGGACGATACTGGCCCGTATCTAAAGGAAAAATTCGAAGCACTGGTTGATCACCCTTTGGTGGGAGAGGCCAAGATTGTCGGTATGATGGGGTCGCTTGCGTTGACGCCAAACGAGGCCACCCGCGCGCCCTTTGCGGCCGAGGCTGGGACCGTTGGGTTCATCTGCCGCGAGCGGTGTTTCAACAACAACCTGATCATGCGCCATGTCGCGGACCGGATGATCATCTCGCCGCCCTTGGTTATTTCACGCGAAGAGATTGATATTTTGATCGACCGTGCGCGGCAAAGCCTAGATGAAACTCTGGTCGCTTTGCAGGAACAAAACCTAATGGTTGAGGATTAAACTACCTCGGCCTGCCTGAGGGCCTCTTTGCATTTCTGCACCATAAACTCGGTAAAAACCTGTACCTTCGGGTCGCGATGTCGGCGCGAAGGTGACAAGCAGGCAAGTTGCACCGGATAGGGCGGCGTTGCCGTCGCGACGGGGATCAAGCTACCGCCGGTCAAGTGATGTGCGATTTCGAAACGTGGCTTTAAAATGATTCCACACCCCGCGACAGCCCAATCGGTCAAGACGTCCCCATCGTCGCTTTCAAGCGGGCCGGATATCTCGTAACGCTTTGGTCCATCAGAGGTTCCCAAGGTCCATTGGAATTCCTGAGCGCCGGGAAAACGCAGGTTCAAACAGGCATGTTTGTCTCTGATCAAGGCCTCGCCATCCGCAGGAGACCCATGCTTGGCAACGTAGTTCGGGGATGCGACCAGCAGGCGTTCACATTCGGCAATGCCGCGCACTTTGAGATCGCTATCGGCCAAGGTGCCAAGATGAAAAGCAAGATCTAGCCCTTCTGCCGTCACATCAACAAGCCGGTCGGATAGGCGCAAGCGGATGTCGATTTCGGGGAACTGATGCTGAAACAGAGGAATCGTCGGGGCGATCACCCGCCGTCCAAGCCCAAGCGGAGCCGCAATATATAGCGTGCCGCGAGGGTTTTGCGTTGCTTCCATCACCGTGCCTTCGGCCTCGGAAATAGATTCCAGAATGTTGCGGGCACCGTCGTAAAACAACCGACCATGTTCAGTGGCGTGTAGGGCGCGCGTGGTCCGATTGAAAAGCCGCACGCCCAAATGGCGCTCCAACTCGGCAATGCGAGACGACGCGACCGCCGGGGACGTGCGTTGATCGCGTGCGGCGGCGGACATGTTGCCCAATTCATAGACACGCACGAACATTTTTATGTTGTCGATATAGGCCATGGTCGATTTGGGGCTGCTTTTTCTGGACAGAATTGAAAGTGTGTTGTGATTATATGGATAAACTTGAAACGTCGATCCGTATAGCCTTGGGTTCAAAAGGGAGAACCGCGATGTATGATTTGGCTGCAATGGGTGCCTGGGCAGAGTTTGCTGTGCGGTGGCTGCATGTCATCACAGCGATGGCTTGGATCGGTTCTTCGTTTTATTTCATTGCTTTGGATCTTGGCTTGCATCGTGACCGAAATCTGGCCACCGGCGCGGATGGCGAAGAATGGCAGGTGCATGGTGGTGGGTTTTACCACATCCAAAAATATTTGGTTGCTCCGGATCAAATGCCAGCGGATTTGGTTTGGTTCAAATGGGAGAGCTACACGACTTGGCTTTCAGGCTTTGCTTTGCTGGCCTTGGTTTACTACCTCGGCGCGGAATTCTACCTGATTGACCCAGCTGTAATGGAGCTTAGCGCGTGGCAGGCGATTGCGATTTCCATTGCGTCACTGGTGTTTGGCTGGCTGGTCTATAACGGGTTGTGCAACCTGTTTGTGAACGCAAATCAAACCGCCCTGATGGTTGCCCTCTACGTTGTTCTGGTCGCGATGGCGATATTCTACACCAGTGTGTTTTCGGGCCGTGCAGCTTTGCTTCACCTTGGCGCGTTTACCGCCACCGTGATGAGCGCAAATGTCTTTATGATCATCATCCCTAATCAGAAAATCGTTGTTGCGGATTTGATTGCCGGGCGCACCCCTGATCCGAAATACGGTAAGATCGCCAAGCAACGATCTACACACAATAACTATCTGACTTTGCCTGTTATTTTCATGATGCTGTCAAACCACTACCCGCTGTCCTTTGGCACGGAGTACACGTGGTTGATCGCATGTTTGGTTTTCTTGATGGGCGTCACAATCCGGCATTTCTTTAACTCGATGCATTCCCGCAAGGGGACGCCGTGGTGGACATGGGCGGCCACGGCGATCCTGTTCATTTTGGTGATGGCTTTGTCGACCGCGCCGATGTGGCGGGACGCCCCCGAAGAAGCCTCGGGTCCGGCGCTACGTTTTGCACAGGCGGACGGTTTTGAGGATGTTCAAGACATTGTTATGGGGCGGTGCTCTATGTGCCACGCAGAAGAGCCGAATTGGGACGGCCTGCTATGGGCCCCAAAGGGCATTCGCTTAGACACCGAAGCGCACATCGCTACAAATGCCCGCGCAATTTACATGCACGCCGGGCTCAGCCGGGCGATGCCGCCGGCCAATTTATCATGGATGGAAGAGGAGGAGCGCGCCGCAATCCGGGATTGGTATGCGGCGGCAACAGGCGGTTAAGGTTTGCGGACGGGCGAGAAGGGCCGGAACCAAGTCTTGGCAAAGGCCGCGCCGTAGATATTTGAGATAGCTTCGTAGGTGATCAAGTTAACTGGCATGTGGATGCTCCTGCTTGTGCACTGCTCGTTACAAATCTTACAAGATCAACGTTAAGGAAATTATCTTACATCTGATATGCGACTTTTGGACAATTATTGCTTTGAATGCGTCGGCTGATAGAGTGCGCGTTTTGTTCTTTCTGCGTTCCAGAATCGCAATGGGTCTGCTAAATTTAGTAGCATGAACACCCAAGCCCCCAATATGCGCCCCGTTATCCGCCAGCTGGACGATGCAGCTATCAACCGTATCGCCGCTGGTGAGGTGGTTGAGCGCCCTGCTTCGGCGGTCAAAGAGCTGGTGGAAAATGCTATTGATGCAGGCGCGCGCCGGGTCGAGATTGAGATCGCCGATGGCGGTAAAACCCTGATCCGCATTAGCGATGACGGCTGTGGGATGACCGGTGATGAGCTTCCTCTGGCCCTGTCGCGCCACGCGACGTCCAAAATCGACGGCTCGGATTTGTTAAACATTCACTCATTTGGGTTTCGCGGGGAGGCCTTGCCAAGCCTTGGCGCGGTCGGGCGTTTGACCATTCAAAGCCGGGCTCATGGATTTGACGCCGTTGAGCTAAGCGTTGAAGGCGGTCAGATGTCCGCCGTCAAACCCTGTGCGCTTAATGGTGGGACGATTGTCACCCTTCGCGATTTGTTTTTCGCCACACCAGCGCGGTTGAAATTCCTGCGCAGCGACCGTTCGGAAACCATGGCGATCACCGATGTGATCAAACGCCTGTCGATGGCGGAACCCTCGGTTGGGTTTACGTTGCGCGACGTGTCGGGTGGCAAAGACCGTGTGACATTTCGGGTTGAGGCCGAAAACGGCGATCTATTTGATGCGCTGCGGGGGCGTTTGGGCCGTGTCATGGGAACGGAATTCACCGAAAATGCCCTTGCCATTGATGCCGAGCGCGAAGGATTTCGCCTAACCGGCTATGCGGCTTTGCCGACCTATTCGCGCGGAACGGCGGTGGCGCAGCATTTGTTTGTCAACGGGCGTCCGGTGCGCGACAAAACGCTAATTGGGGCGTTGCGCGGGGCCTATCACGACTTTCTGTCGCGCGATCGCCACCCGGCTGTTGCTCTTTTTGTCGATTGTGACCCGCATAAGGTTGACGTCAACGTGCACCCGGCGAAATCCGAAGTCCGGTTTCGCGATCCCGGTATTGTTCGGGGCCTGATCGTTTCCAGCTTGCGACACGCCTTGGCCGAAGCGGGGCACCGGGCGTCGACGACTGTGGCGGACATGACATTGGGCGCGATGCGGCCCGAAGTGACAGAGCCGCGGGTGTATCAGATGGATCGCCCGTCCCTGGGCGCACGCACCGCCGCCTATCAGGCGCAGGCCCCGCAGCCAGTGAACCCGGGCTTTTCGGATTTGGCGCAAAGCTATTCGGCCCGTGTGGTTGATCCGGTTGATGCTGATCCTCAAGCTATCCAAAACGACGAAGGTCTGCCGCTAGGAGCCGCCCGAGGGCAGGTGCATGAAAACTATATCATCGCCCAGACCGAAACCGGGATGGTAATCGTTGATCAACACGCTGCGCATGAGCGGCTGGTCTATGAAAAACTCAAAAACCAGATGGCAGAAAACGGCGTGGCGGCTCAGGCTTTGCTCATCCCCGAAGTTGTTGATCTGTCACCTGATGATCAGGCACAGATATTGGCGGTTGCTGATGATCTGGCCCAAATGGGGCTTAGGATCGAACCTTTTGGCGGTGATGCGATCGCGGTGCGTGAAACTCCGGCGATCTTGGGTGAGGTCAACGCCAAGGCGCTTATTCTGGATATTTTGGATGAGTTGTCCGAGGTCGGGCAAAGCCAACTTGTCCGCGAAAAGGTCGAAGCGATCTTAAGCCGCGTGGCCTGTCATGGCTCGATCCGGTCGGGCCGTCGGATGCGCGCCGAAGAGATGAACGCGCTTTTGCGCGAGATGGAAGCCACGCCGCATTCCGGCCAATGCAACCATGGTCGCCCTACGTATGTTGAGCTCAAACTGAGCGATATCGAAAGGTTGTTTGGACGCACATGATCCAACTTGGTGAGCAGACGTATTCGTTGCAGGATCCTCTGGTTCTTATGGTTATGGCAGCAGGGGTTGCCTTGCTGTTGATGCTGATCCTGCTGATGTCTAGCCTGCGCCGCGCGGGCCAAACGGCGCACACGGCGGAAATGCTGGCGCATGCATTGACCGACATGTCGACGCGGGTTGAACATCTGGCCAATGGACAAGGGCAACTCGAAGGCAGCCTGAATTCCGTCGCGCATCAACAAACCCAAGCGGCGACGCAAGTGACTGTTTTGATGGAGCAACGTCTTGGGGAGGTGCAGCTCAGGTTGCACGAGGACTTGTCCAAAGTTCAGCGGAACACCGGCGAAAACCTTGCGCATATGACGCAGTCTTTGTCTGACAATATGGCGGCACAGCAGCTCAAACTGTCTGAAACGCTGGGCCAAAATCAAATGCGGTTGCAAGAGAATATGGCCGATCTTCAGATGAAGACAGCGCGTTCTTTGACCGACATGCAAGAAAAGATGGGTGTCGCGCTCACAGGTAGTGCCAAAAACACCGCGACGTCCTTGTCGGCGCTTCAGGAACGTTTGCAAACAATCGACAAAGCGCAGGAAAATATTACCAAGCTGTCCGGCGATGTCCTGACGCTTCAAGATATCTTGTCGAACAAACAGACACGCGGTGCCTTTGGGGAAATTCAGCTGACGGATATCGTGTCCAAGGCGCTTCCCAAGGATAGCTATACGCTGCAAGCGACGCTATCAAATGGCAAGCGGGCCGACTGTTTGATCCATTTGCCCAATCCGCCCGGCCCCATTGTGGTGGATGCGAAATTCCCGCTCGAAGGGTATGAGGCCTTGCGCAACGCCACGACGGACAGTCAGGTTGTCGAAGCGGCGCGGATGTTAAAGACGTCGGTTCGCAAACACATCAAAGATATCTCCGAGAAATACATCCTTGATGGCGAAACTGCGGACGGGGCGTTGTTGTTCCTGCCGTCCGAAGCGGTCTATGCCGAATTGCACGCAAACTTCCCCGATTTGGTCCGTGAGGGATTCGCGGCACGCGTTTGGATTGTGTCACCGACGACATGTATGGCGACTCTGCACACGATGCGGGCGATTCTCAAAGATGCACGCATGCGCGAACAGGCTGGGGCCATTCGCAAAGAACTTGGGCTGTTGTCAGGGGATGTTGAGCGCTTGGGAACGCGTGTTGGCAACCTTGATCGGCATTTCGGTCAGGCGGCTAAGGACATAGAAGAGATCAAAATCAGTTCCGACAAGGCAGGTAAACGTGCGCGTCGGTTGGATAATTTTGATTTTGAAGAGCTTGGGCAAGACGAACCAAGCAATGTTGTGACGTTGCCAGAACATTCCTGACTTAGAAATGATCTAAAGTTTAACGTTAAACTATTGCTATGCGCGTGGCGCATGGATGTTATGCGTCTGCATATCTGCCGTGACGTCGCTTGACCTGTTAGATCACAATCCCAACGCGATTGCAGAAGGTGCTCGCTTTGGGTAACCTTCCTGTATTCGCGGCAATACGCCAATTGATTTAATGTTAAATCAATTAGACGCGCCAGCGGCGCATATGAGGGAGAGGACATATGACAGATCATTCCCAAGATATTGATCCGGTCGAATCCCAGGAATGGCAGGAGGCGGTCGAAGACGTCATCCAGCGTGACGGCGCAGATCGTGCCCATTTCCTGTTGGATAAGGCTGTACAGCAGGCCCGCGCGGCCGGTGCGAAACTGCCATTTTCGGCGACGACGCCCTACCAAAACACTATTTCGACGGATGACGAAGTTGAGATGCCCGGCGACACCGACATGGAATGGCGCATCCGCACCATCAACCGTTGGAACGCGATGGCGACCGTGGTGCGCCGCAACAAAGAGAGCAGCGAATACGGCGGGCATATTGCCTCCTTCGCCTCCTCCGCTGCGTTTTACGACGTTGGGCTGAACCACTTCTGGCGTGCCAAAAGCGCGATCCACGGTGGCGACTTGGTGTTTTTCCAAGGTCACGTGATCCCCGGCATTTATGCGCGGTCCTTTATGGAAGGGCGTCTGACCGAAGAGCAGCTTGAAAACTTCCGCTCCGAAGTTTCGGGTGGCGGTCTTTCCTCGTATCCGCACCCATGGTTGATGCCGGATTATTGGCAGTTTCCAACGGTCTCGATGGGGCTTGGCCCGTTGATGGCGATCTATCAAGCGCGGTTCATGAAATACATGCACAACCGTGGCCAGATCGACATGGCAGACCGCAAGGTATGGTGTTTCCTTGGTGACGGCGAAATGGACGAGCCGGAATCGATTGGCGCGATCCATTTGGCGGCGCGCGAAGGTCTCGATAACCTGATCTTTGTTGTGAACTGCAACTTGCAGCGTTTGGATGGCCCGGTGCGCGGCAACTCCAAAATCGTGCAAGAGCTTGAAGGGAATTTCCGCGGCTCTGGCTGGGATGTGATCAAACTGCTTTGGGGCAAAGGCTGGGATGAACTGCTGGAAAATGACACCAGCGGCAAGCTGCGTCAGTTGATGGAAGAAACCGTTGACGGCGATTACCAGACCTTCAAATCCAAAGATGGCGCGTATATTCGCGAGCATTTCTTTGGCAAATACCCGGAAACTGCCGAGCTGGTTAAAGACTGGACCGATGATCAAATCTGGGCGCTGCGCCGTGGCGGTCACGAGCCGAAGAAGGTTTACAACGCCTTCAAACGGGCGACTGAAGCCAAGGGTCAGCCGACCGTTATCCTTGCCAAAACCGTCAAAGGTTACGGCATGGGCACCGCCGGTGAGGGGCAGAACAGCACCCACCAGCAAAAGAAAATGGCCGAAGATCAACTCAAGGCCATGCGCGACCGTTTCAACATTCCGGTCAGCGACGAAGACCTGAAAGGCAAAGTGCCGTTTGTCACGTTGAACAACGCGCAAAAGGCCTATCTTGCGGATCGTCGCAAAGATTTGGGCGGGGAATTCCCCAAACGCTTTACCGGCGCACCTGCGCTTGAAATCCCTGAGTTGGATAAGTTCAAAGCCCAGTTGGAAAGCACAGGTGATCGCGAAATTTCGACCACCATGGCCTTTGTGCGTATCTTGACGACGCTGTTGCGTGACAAGAAAGTCGGCAAAAACATCGTGCCGATTGTGCCTGACGAAAGCCGTACATTTGGCATGGAAGGGCTGTTCCGCTCGGTTGGGATTTATAACCCCAAGGGGCAGCAATACACCCCCGAAGACCGTGACCAGATGATGTTCTACAAGGAATCTGAAACCGGTCAGGTTCTTCAGGAAGGCATCAACGAAGCCGGGGCTATGGCCGATTGGATCGCGGCGGCGACGTCCTATTCCAACCACGGCGTGCCGATGATCCCGTTCTTCATCTATTACTCGATGTTCGGCTTCCAACGGATCGGCGATCTGGCTTGGGCGGCGGGCGATAGCCGCGCGCGTGGCTTTATGCTTGGTGGGACCGCTGGTCGGACAACGTTGAACGGCGAAGGCTTGCAGCACGAGGATGGGCATTCCCACATCCTTGCGGGCACCGTTCCAAACTGCATCAGCTATGACCCGACCTTTAGCTATGAGGTTGCGGTGATCGTTCAGCACGGCATGAAACGGATGTATCAGGATCAAGAGGACGTGTTCTTCTATCTAACCCTGATGAACGAGAACTACAGCCATCCTGAAATGCCGATGGGGGCCGAAGAGGGCATCATCAAAGGCCTTTATCGCATGACCAAAACCGCCAAACCGGCGAAAAAGCATGTGAACCTGATGGGCTCGGGCACGATCCTCGTTCAGGCGATCAAAGCGGCTGAAATGCTCAAGGAAGACTTTGGCGTGACCTCGGATATTTGGTCGGCGACCTCGCTGAACGAATTGGCGCGTGACTGTCAGGATGTGGCCCGCCACAACCGTCTGAACCCGCTGGCAGAGCCGAAAACGTCCTTTGTGGCGCAGCAGTTCGCCAATGCCAAAGGGCCGATCATCGCCGCCACCGACTATATGAAGAACTACGCCGAGCAAATCCGCGCCTGTGTGCCGGGTCGCTACACAGTTCTGGGCACCGATGGTTTTGGCCGCTCAGACAGCCGCGTGAACCTGCGCCGGTTCTTTGAGGTGGATGCAAACCACATCGCAGCGGCGGCCATGGTCGATCTCTTCCGCGATGGCGTGGTGAGCGAGAAAGACCTGAAAGCAGCTTTGGCAAAATACGACATTGACGGCGCAAAGCCGAACCCGCGTCTTGTGTGATTGCGGATAGGAGGAATAAACTATGACTATTGAAGTAAAAGTTCCCGATATCGGTGATTTCGACGCGGTTCCCGTTGTTGCCGTATTGGTCAACGTCGGCGACACAATTGCCGAAGAAGACCCAATCATTGAACTCGAATCCGACAAGGCAACGATGGAAGTTCCATCGCCTGCCGCCGGTGTTGTCAAAGAGATCAAGGTTGCCGAAGGTGACGAAGTAGGGGAAGGCGCTTTGGTGCTTATCCTCGAGGCCAGCGGCGCAACTGCTGCTCCGGCCGAGGCACCCAAGGCGGCTCCTGCAGCAGCTCCGGCCGCTGCGGCACCGGCCCCCGTGGCGGCTGCTCCGGTGACGGATGCGGGTTTCTCCAAGGTGCATGCGTCACCATCGGTTCGGGCCTTTGCCCGCCGGGTTGAAGTTGATCTCAACAAGGTCAACGGATCGGGTCGCAAGGGTCGTATCCTGCGCGAAGACATCGAAAAAGCGTTGAAATCCAGCGTGTCGCCAGTGGCCTCTGCCGCTGCGCAAGGCGGAATGGGTATTCCACCGATCCCGGTTGTCGATTTTTCCAAATTCGGCCCGACCGAAGATGTGGAAATGGCGCGGATCAAAAAGATCTCTGGCCCGGCTCTGCATCGCAGCTGGCTCAATATTCCGCATGTTACGCATAACGACGAAGCGGACATCACCGACCTTGATAAATACCGCAAGGAAATGGACACGCATGCCAAAGAGAACGGCTATCGGGTGACCCTGCTGTCCTTTGTGGTCAAGGCATCGGTCTCGGCGCTCAAGGAACATTGGGAATTCAACAGCTCGATCCACCCGGATGGTGACAAGCTGATCAAAAAGGATTTCTACAACATCGGTTTTGCGGCAGATACGCCAAACGGTTTGATGGTTCCGGTGATCAAAGACGCGGATCGCAAAGGTCTTGTTGAGATTTCACAAGAGCTGATGAGCCTGTCCAAAGCGGCGCGTGAGGGCAACCTCAAGTCCAAGGACATGCAGGGCGCGACCTTCACGATCTCATCTCTGGGCGGTATTGGCGGGACATCCTTCACGCCAATCGTGAACGCACCCGAGGTCGCGATCCTTGGTCTGACCCGCTCCAAAATGGCACCGGTTTGGAATGGTGAAGAGTTCATCCCACGCCTGATGCAGCCACTTTCGCTGTCTTATGACCACCGTGCCGTCGATGGTGCCTTGGCCGCGCGCTTCTGCGTGACGCTCAAGACGCTGCTTGGCGATATGCGCAAGTTGATGTGGTAAGGGGAATGACCATGGACGTTACAGTACCAGATATTGGTGATTTCGATGCGGTTCCCGTGGTGGCGATCTTGGTTTCGGTGGGTGACACCGTTGCGCAGGAAGATCCGCTAATCGAGCTGGAATCCGACAAAGCCACAATGGAAGTGCCATCCCCCGCCGCGGGTGTGGTCAAAGAGATCAAGGTTGCCGAAGGGGACAATGTCTCCGAAGGGTCTTTGATCTTGGTCCTCGAAGGCGAAGGTGCCGCCGAGGCCCCCAAAGCCGAAGCTGCACCAGCCCCCGCTGCCGCGCCGACAAGTGTTGCCGCGACGGGCACAGCTACCGGTGCCGGTGATGTGCATGCCGAAGTTGTCGTTCTGGGCTCTGGCCCGGGCGGTTACACGGCGGCGTTCCGGGCCGCGGACCTTGGTAAAAAGGTTGCGCTGATCGAGAAGGATGACCGTCTTGGCGGCGTCTGCCTTAACGTGGGCTGCATCCCTTCCAAGGCGTTGTTGCATGTGGCCAAGGTGATCACCGAGGCCGAGGAAATGTCGTCACACGGTGTGAGTTTTGGCAAGCCTGAGGTGAACTTGGACGAGCTACGCGCGTTCAAAGACAGCGTTGTTGGCAAGTTGACCGGCGGGTTGGACGGGTTGGCCAAAGGCCGCAAGGTTCAAACCGTGCGTGGCTTCGGGACGTTCACCGGCCCGAACATGATTTCGGTCACGGGGTCCGATGGCACAACAACCGTGTCCTTTGATCAATGCATCATTGCCGCCGGTTCCGAACCGGTTGCCTTGCCGTTTATCCCCGAAGATGACCGGGTGATCGACAGCACCGGCGCGTTGGAACTCAAGGACGTTCCAGAGCGGATGTTGGTTCTGGGTGGCGGTATCATCGGCCTCGAAATGGCCTGTGTTTACGATGCTTTGGGCGCGAAAATCACTGTGGTTGAGCTAATGGATCAGATCATCCCCGGCGCGGACAAAGACATTGTCAAACCGCTGATGACCCGCATCAAAGGTCGCTACGAAAACATCTTCCTCAAGACCAAGGTTGTGGCTGTTGAGGCGCTCGACGCTGGTATGAAGGTCACCTTTGAGGATGATAAAGGCGAGCAGTTTTCCGACACCTTCGACAAGGTTTTGGTTGCCGTGGGCCGCAAGCCCAATGGTAAACTGATCGCTGCTGATCAGGCGGGTGTGGCGGTGGACGATCGCGGCTTTATTGCCGTCGATAGCCAACAGCGCACCGGCCAGCCGCATATCTTTGCGATTGGTGACGTGGTCGGTCAGCCAATGCTGGCGCACAAAGCGGTTCACGAGGGTAAAGTTGCCGCCGAAGTCTGCGCCGGTCACAAGCGCCATTTCGACGCCAAACTGATCCCATCGGTGGCCTATACCGACCCCGAGGTCGCGTGGTGTGGCGTGACGGAGACAGAGGCCAAGGCCAAGGGCATTGCTTACGAAAAAGGCGTGTTCCCATGGGCCGCGTCGGGCAAATCCCTGTCCAATGGCCGTAGCGAAGGCATGACCAAGCTGCTGTTTGATCCAAGCGATGACCGCATCATCGGGGCCTGCATCGTGGGCACCAACGCCGGTGATCTGATCTCGGAAACGGCGCTGGCAATTGAAATGGGCGCGGATGCGGTTGATCTCGGTCACACCATCCACCCGCACCCAACCCTGTCGGAAACGGTGAACTTTGCCGCCGAAATGTTCGAAGGCACCATCACCGACCTGATGCCGCCGAAGAAACGTAAGAAGTAAGGGCCATACGGCCGGATGAAAGGGCGGGGTTTTCCTCGCCCTTTTTGCTTGGGGAAAGTCGCAAGCACTATATTTGCGGCACCTCTGATGTGGAGCAGTTTTTCTGATAGGGAAAAGCTGTGAATGTCTGGTTGCTTGCAGATGGTCTGTTATCCATGCCCCGATGTATCCCACCAATGTGGGTGCATAAACTGCGGGATCGCAATCGTTTGGCCGTTCAGATTCTCGACTGATCCGGGGGTCAGTTCAAGAGCCATCCATGCTTCGGCCACCGTCAGCAAGTCAGGGTAGGGCGTCTGTTTGTCCGTCGGGGCAAAACCGTACCTTGGGTAGAACGTCGGCACGCCCAACACGAACACTGCGTCTGTTCCAGTGGATTTCAGTTGGGCGATGCTCGTTTCCATGATCTCCTTTCCAACTCCGCGACCTTGATACTCAGGCAACACACCGCAAGGCGCTAACAGGTGGCATTTGGTGGCCGGGTGATCCTTGAAAGTAAACGGCGTGAACAGCACGTTGCCCGCAATCTTCCCATCGCGCTCGGCGCTAACTGAGATCGTATCCGGGTGATTGAGGAGGCCTTTGGCGAGCTGTGCGATTTCAGCGCCTTCTGCTTCGCCAAATGCCAATCTATGAACGTCTAGAATGGCGCCAATATCAGGGTGTTTCATTGTTTTCTCCTATCGTTGGTTCATTTGGGCGCGCACGGCTTTGATCCCGGCGGCGGTTGCCCTGTAGGGTCGGCCATCCTTTGAATGAACGAGGCGTCGTTTCAGAAGGCGACTAAATACGTTGACGGTGCAGTCTTCCAACACATGTCCGTTGCGGGTGTAGAGCGTCACATCATGGATTTTTCCGTTTTCCAAACGTTCATGATGGATGGACCCGCCGAGCGCGAGTTCATGCAAAACACGCTGTTCGTGCTTTGAAATATTCATTGGGGTGTCTCGATTTTACGAAAGTACAGAAACAGGGCACTCAGCGTTGCGCGTGAGTGTTCCCATCAATGTTGGTGTTCCTGAGTTTGCTTCGCCAGGAACGGGCGTTAGGCCCGGGGCTCTTTCATAAAATCTCCATTGAGTGAGGCGCGCTGCCTCAGACATGGCATAAAATTAGACATTCAACCGAGTCGGTTCAAGATCAGTGGCGGAATTTTTCAGGAAGTGTTTCTAAGCGGGCATTCGCTACATCGCAGATAGTCAGCAATTTGGGTTCAGATCAGACCTTCGTCGCTTGTCATAGAAGTGAGCGATCTGACTTGCGCAAGATCAAGGCGCGGTTTTGCCCCACGTCGCAAAATCCCTGAGCAGAACAGTCATAAACCTTTCAGGAGACGCGACATGGGAAGTATTGGTGGAAAACTTGGCGTTCGCAAAGTTGCCGCTGTCATCGTGATGGCCCGTGAATTGGCCCGTGCCGAAGGGGAGTTGCGCGCCTTTATCGACCGCATGGATGAAGAAGAACAAGCCGCCCTAGTTGCTGTGATGTGGATCGGGCGCGGGGCGTTTGAGGCCGAGGAGCTGCAAGAGGCCTTTGACACGGCGCTTGCCGAAGCGTCGACGCCGACCGCCGACTACTTGATCGGGACCCCACATTTGGTCGACAATCTCGAAGGCGGGTTAGAAGCGCTCGGTTTTGATGCGATTGACGAAGAAGACCAGCTTTTGTCGCGCGGTTCCTAACGCAGCGACCGGCCCTTAACGATAGCGTTGTCCCCAAAGCGGGCCCTGATTTCATCGGTGGCCCGTTCGGCTTTGGCACGGGTTCCGGCGTTTGGGTCAAGCAAATCCCCGGCCCGGTCGGCGTCGGTTTCGGGCACCAAATCGGACAGTCCCGCACCGATGAGACGATAGGGGCCGTCACCGGGCACCTGATCAAACAAAGCCCGCGCCGTGCGGTAAATCCGGTCGGCAATTTGGGTGGAATCGGGGAGCGTGACACGCCGGGTGATCAGTTTGAATTTCGAGTCTTTGAGCTTGAGCGTTACGACACGCCCCGCAAGGCCGCGCGCCTTGGCCCTATCGGACACCTTTTCGCACAAGCGCCAAAGGTGTCCGTCTAGAATGTCGAGATGACCGGTGTCTTCGAAAAACGTGGTTTCGTTTGAGATCGACTTGATCGGAGCATTGCGTTTGACGCTGCGATGATCGCGACCACGCGCCAGATGCCAAAGCCGTTCGCCCATCGACCCAAACCGTTGCGACAGGTCTTCGCGCTCCCAGCGTAGCAAATCCTCAAACGTGCGAATGCCAGACCGCTCCAACGCGTCTTGAGTGACCGAGCCGACACCCCAGATGAGCCGTACGGGCTTAGGGCGCAGAAAACTTTCGGTTTCAGCCGCGCCAATCACCGAAAACCCGTTGGGTTTATCAAGGTCCGAAGCGATTTTCGCCAGAAATTTGTTGTGTGACAACCCGATCGAGCCGGTAACGCCAAGCTCTTCTTTCATGCGTTTGACCAACCGGGCTAGCATGATCGCCGGTGGAACCCCATGCAAACGTGCCGTGCCAGTCAGGTCCATAAACGCCTCGTCCAATGACAGGGGTTCAATTGACGGGGTCATCTCCTCCATTATCGCGCGGATGGCCTTGGAGGTTTCGACATAGACTTCCATGCGGGGGTTGACGACAACGGCGTCTGGGCACTTTTTCAAGGCCTGAAACATTGGCATGGCCGAACGAACACCGCGCATTCGGGCGATGTAGCACGCCGTAGAAACCACGCCGCGCCGCCCGCCGCCAACGATTACAGGCTTGTCCGCCAATTCAGGGTTGTCGCGTTTTTCAACGCTGGCGTAAAAGGCGTCACAATCCATATGCGCAATCGACAGCTCCCATAATTCGGGATGCGCAATGATCCGCGGCCGACCACAAGATGGGCAGCGTGCTCCGTTTTCAAACGGTGTCAGACAATCTCGGCACAGTGACGGCATGTGCCTGTTCTACCTGTTGAAGGGGGCCACAGCAATCAGGGTCAGGTTATCAGGGCTTTCAATTTCCACAAAAACCCCCATCTTGGTGACACTTGTTTTCAGGAGAAATTTTATGGATATCGAAACCATCCTCGCTGAGTTTTCCAGCAGCAACTCCGTCATTTTGTTGTTGGCTGTTTTTGTCATTGTTCTGGTTCTTCTGGGGGTGCGGATTGTCCCACAATCGGAAAAGCATGTGGTGGAACGGTTTGGCCGGCTACATTCGGTTCTTGGGCCGGGCATCAACTTTATTGTGCCTTTCTTAGATCGGGTCCGTCACAAAATTTCGATCCTCGAGCGACAGCTACCCAACGCTCAACAAGACGCCATTACGACGGACAACGTGCTTGTTCAGGTCGAAACCTCGGTGTTCTACCGCATTCTTGAACCTGAAAAGACGGTTTATCGAATTCGCGACGTTGATGGGGCAATTGCCACTACCGTTGCCGGGATCGTGCGGGCCCAGATTGGTAAGATGGAGCTAGACGAGGTTCAATCGAACCGCTCTCAGTTGATTTCGCAGATCAAAGCAAGCGTCGAAGATGCGGTGGATGATTGGGGGATCGAGGTGACGCGTGCAGAGATTCTTGATGTGAACCTTGATCAGGCAACGCGCGACGCGATGTTGCAACAGCTCAACGCCGAGCGTGCACGCCGGGCCCAAGTGACCGAGGCCGAAGGCGAACGCCGGGCGGTGGAATTGCAGGCCGACGCCGAGCTTTATGCCGCAGAGCAAGCCGCCAAAGCCCGTCGGGTGTCGGCGGATGCCGAAGCCTATGCAACCGAAGTCGTGGCCAAAGCGATCAAGGAAAACGGTATCGAGGCGGCGCAGTATCAGGTGGCATTAAAGCAGGTCGAAGCCTTGATCAAAGTCGGGGAAGGAGAAGGCAAGCAGACCGTTCTCTTGCCATCAAATGCTCTTGATGCCTTTGGCGACGCGTTTCAGATGCTGAAAGGACGTAAATGATGTGGCAAGAATGGTGGATTTGGGCCGGAGCGGGCATTGTTTTGTTGATCATTGAGGTGTTTGCGCCGGGTTTTGTGTTCCTTGGGTTTGGTGTCGGGGCGATTGCCGTCGCTGTGATCCTCGCCATTGGTGGCGGGTTGGTGACGTCGCTTCCCGTTGCCCTTTTGATCTTTGCCGTGTGCTCGCTTGTTGCGTGGTTTGTCATGCGCAAACTTGCTGGGGAACGCAAAGGTCAGGTCAAGATTTGGGACACAGATATCAACGACAATTGAGATATGGAACGATTGCGAGACATATTTGCGGGGGCCAAGGTGATGGTTTTCACCGGGCCACATTTGATTGCGCTCTGGCGGGATGAAACGCCGGGGATAGTCTTCCCGGGCTGTCTCGATTTTCCCGGCGGCGGCCGCGAAGGCGGTGAAAGCCCAGAAACCTGTGCGATCAGGGAAGCCGAAGAAGAGATCGGCCTAAAATTGAGGGTTGCCGATTTAACCTTGGTTCATGTTCGTGAACACGGCGACCAAATCAGTTGGTTTTTTGCCGCCCATCTGCCCGAAGCGTCGTTGAAAAAGGTGGTTTTTGGTGATGAAGGGGCCGGGTGGCAAGCGATGCCACCCGATGAGTTTGTCACCCATCCCAAAGCCATTCCGCATTTTGCAGAGATTTTGAGCACCTATTTGAAAGACGGCGCGCCTTTGGGCCCTTCCAATTGAAAAATCAGCTCTGATTTAGTTCAGCAACGATCGACCGGGCGGCTGCGCGCGGGTCGTCTGCTTGGTGAATAGGGCGACCAACGACAATGTGGTCGGCACCATTTGCAATAGCAGCAGCGGGCGTCGCGATACGCTTTTGATCGCCAACGTCGGCCCCGGCTGGGCGTACACCTGGGGTGACGATTAATTTACCAGCGGCTTCGGGAAGGGCGCGGATCATCGCCGCCTCGTTTGGCGAAGAGATCACCCCATCAGCCCCGGCATCAAAAGCGCGTCCGGCGCGTGTCGCAACAAGATCGGGAATGTCACCGGATTGGATCAAAGAGGCGTCCAGATCATTGCGGTCAAGAGAGGTCAGGATGGTAACGGCCAAGATCTTCAAATCGGTACCGGCCGCGCCTTCTTTGGCGGCGCGCACAACATGAGGGTCGCCATGGACTGTTAGAAAATCGAGATCAAACTGGGCAATACCGCGCACGGCGGCCTCGACCGTGGCCCCGATGTCAAAGAACTTCATATCCAAGAAGATCTTTTTGCCATGCTCTGCCTTAAGCTCATTTGCGAGCGCCAAACCACCACCCGTAAGCATCCCGAGCCCGATCTTATAAAAGGAGACGCTGTCCCCCAGCTTTTGCACCAGATCAATGCCCGCAAGGACATTGTGAACATCAAGGGCAACAATCAGGCGATCATCATTGGCAGGAAGAGACATGGGAGCAGGACCTTTCGCTAAGCAAACGGCCTCCTTTTGAGGGGCGAAACCCCATTCGTCAAGACATCAGGCGCGGATGCCAGACGGCAAAAGGTTTGGTGCAAGACGCAAAGCCCCCTTGGCGCGGTATTCCGGCATATGGCGGGTTTGGCGCAGCGCCTCGGCCAAGAGCAACAATCGGTGTTGGCTTTTACCAATCTCGACCCGGCGGGGCAGAGTTAGCGGTACATTTATCCGCGTGTCGCCCGCGATTAGGGATATTGACCCATGGGTTGCGCCGTCCGGCGTGTCGTTGCGAAATCCGCTAAACTCAACATCTGTAATCATCATTTTAAGTGCCTCCACGCAGGACGATTTGCGCGCAAAGGCTTTAAAATTTGGTGCAGCTGTGCCTAAAACTCTAATGGTATTTTTGCAACGCTTACCCCTTGAAGGAGAGCCCGCAAATCGCCATCTTTATTCCGAGGCCCTTACCGGATCGTGTGCTGCCAAGCGGGCGCGGTCATTTCCAAGGGCGCTTGGACAAAGGAGAGAACCATGAACCTAGACAAGTTCACGGAGCGGTCGCGCGGTTTTATTCAAGCCGCTCAGACAATCGCAATGCGGGAAAGCCATCAGAAACTGGCCCCCGAACATTTGCTCAAGGCATTGATGGATGACGATCAAGGTCTGGCCAGCAATCTGATCAAAAGCGCTGGTGGTCAACCGGATCGCGTGGTTCAGGTTATTGACACCAAAATGGCCAAGATCCCCAAAGTGTCTGGGGATGCCGGACAGGTCTATCTTGATAGCGGTACCGGCAAAGTGCTTGATGAAGCCGAGAAAATTGCCACGAAGGCAGGCGATAGTTTTGTGCCTGTTGAACGGCTTTTGATGGCTTTGGCCTTGGTGAAAACCCCGGCAAAAGAAGCACTGGAGGCGGGTAATGTCTCGGCCCAGAAGCTTAACGAAGCGATCAATGATATCCGCAAAGGCCGTACGGCAGATAGTGCGACGGCCGAAGAGGGCTATGATGCGCTCAAGAAATACGCGAGCGACCTGACCGAGGCGGCGCGAAATGGCAAAATCGATCCGATCATTGGGCGAGACGAAGAAATTCGCCGCGCCATGCAGGTTCTGTCGCGTCGGACCAAAAACAATCCGGTCATGATTGGTGAACCCGGCGTTGGTAAAACCGCGATTGCCGAGGGTTTGGCCCTGCGGATCATCAATGGTGACGTGCCTGAATCCCTGCGCAACAAGAAGTTGTTGGCGCTGGATATGGGCGCGTTGATCGCTGGTGCGAAATACCGTGGTGAGTTTGAGGAACGTCTTAAGGCGATCCTAACCGAGGTGACCGAAGCCGCCGGTGAAATCATTCTGTTCATCGACGAAATGCACACGCTTGTTGGCGCGGGCAAGGCCGATGGGGCTATGGATGCGTCCAACCTATTGAAACCGGCACTGGCGCGGGGTGAGTTGCACTGTGTTGGAGCGACCACGCTCGATGAGTATCGTAAACACGTGGAAAAAGACGCGGCTTTGGCCCGGCGTTTCCAACCGGTATTGGTCGAAGAACCAACCGTCGAAGACACGATTTCGATCCTGCGTGGCATCAAGGAAAAGTATGAGCTGCACCATGGTGTGCGGATTTCGGATAGCTCTTTGGTTGCGGCCTCGACGCTAAGCCACCGCTATATCACCGACCGTTTTTTGCCGGATAAAGCCATCGACCTGATGGACGAAGCCGCCAGCCGGTTGCGCATGGAAGTGGACAGCAAACCCGAGGAATTGGATGCGCTTGACCGCGATATTCTGCAAAAGCAGATTGAGGTTGAAGCCTTGCGCCTTGAGGATGATCAGGCGTCCAAGGATCGGCTTGCCAAGCTGGAAAAGGATTTGGGTGACCTTCAGGAAGAGTCTGCCCAGATGACGGCCAAATGGCAGGCTGAGCGTGACAAGCTGGCTTCGGCACGCGACATCAAGGAACAGTTGGACCGGGCCCGCGCCGAGCTTGAGCACGCCAAGCGTGAGGGCAATCTCGCCAAGGCGGGTGAGCTGTCTTATGGCATCATTCCGGGGCTGGAAAAGCAGCTGGTTGAGGCCGAAGAAAGCGATGACGTGATGGTCGAAGAAGCGGTGCGCCCCGAGCATATCGCCGCCGTTGTTGAACGCTGGACCGGTATTCCGACGTCGAAAATGTTGGAAGGTGACCGTGAAAAATTGCTGCGGATGGAAGATGATCTGCACAAGCGGGTCATCGGTCAGGAGCAAGCGGTCACCGCGGTGTCCAATGCGGTGCGTCGGGCGCGGGCCGGTCTGAACGACGAGAATAGGCCGCTTGGCTCGTTCCTGTTCCTTGGGCCAACCGGCGTCGGGAAAACCGAGCTTACCAAGGCGGTTGCCGATTTCCTCTTTGATGATGACAACGCCATGGTGCGCATTGATATGTCTGAGTTCATGGAGAAACACTCGGTTGCCCGTCTGATCGGGGCCCCTCCGGGCTATGTTGGTTATGACGAAGGTGGTGTTTTGACCGAAGCAGTACGTCGTCGCCCCTATCAGGTTGTCCTGTTCGATGAGGTCGAAAAGGCGCATCCGGATGTGTTCAACGTGCTGTTGCAGGTTCTCGATGACGGTCAATTGACCGACGGACAGGGTCGGACCGTGGACTTTAAACAGACGTTGATTGTGTTGACGTCGAACCTTGGGTCGCAGGCGCTTAGCCAGTTGCCCGAAGGATCGGATGCCGCACAGGCCAAACGCGATGTTATGGACGCCGTCCGGGCGCATTTCCGGCCGGAATTCCTTAATCGGCTTGATGAAACGATCATCTTTGACCGCCTCAAGCGCGAGGATATGGATGGCATTGTCGACATTCAACTGGGTCGTTTGCTGAAACGTCTGGCGGCGCGCAAGATATCGCTGCAGCTTGATGATGACGCCAAAACATGGCTGGCTGACGAAGGTTATGATCCGGTGTTTGGGGCGCGTCCGCTCAAACGGGTGATCCAGCGCTCCCTGCAAAACTCGCTGGCCGAGATGCTTTTGGCCGGGGATATCGCCGATGGCGATACCATTGTTGTCAGTGCCGGAGCCGATGGGTTGTTGATCGGGGATCGGGTTGGTGCTTCAAACCGGCCCAAACCGGATGATGCCGTCGTTCACTAAGCTTGAAACAAGAAAGGCCCGCCAAATCGGCGGGCCTTTTGCATGGTCTGTTTAGATCAGAAGATAAAGTCGTTGGCGTTAATGTCGGCCGCGTTCACGCCGATCAAGTTCAAGTCGTTGCCGCCATCCAGATCAATCAAAACGTTGCCGCCGACCTGAGTGACAGACATGTCACCAAAGCCCGAGATCGAACCAATGGCGCTGACGTCGATCATGTCCAACCCATCCTCAAAGTCCATGATGGTGTCGTCATTGCCGTTGCTGGCAAACACAAACGTATCTGCATCGGCCCCACCGGTCAGTCGATCGCGGCCGCGCCCGCCTTCGAGCGTATCGGCCCCGGCACCACCGTTCAGTTTGTCGTTGCCCTGATCACCAGACAAGGCGTCGTCGCCCGTACCGCCATCGAGAACGTCATTGTTGTTGCCGCCAGAGAGGACATCGTTGCCCGCGCCACCGTCAAGGCGGTCGTTCTTGCCACCACCATCTAGCGTATCGTTGCCAATCCCGCCTTCCAGCGTGTCTTTGCCATCGCCGCCCAACAAGGAATCGTCGCCATCTTGGCCATAGAGTTTGTCAGCGCCTGCTCCGCCATCCAGCGTGTCATTGGTGTCGCCGCCATTCATAACATCGTTGCCGCCGCTTCCGACCATGGGGGCCGCGACCATGACAAAATCCGAGGCGTCAATGTCGGTCCAAGCAACGCCTTCCAACAATACGGTGTTGCCATCCGAAAAGGTGAGTGTCGTGTTCGCGCCATCGCCGGTTAGGGTGATTTGCGACAGGTCCGTGATGCCAAGGGCGGTCACGTCGATCACATCCGTTCCGTTCTCAAAGTCGCTGATCACATCTTGGCCATTGCCGGGCATGACGACAAATGTATCTGCGCCCGTACCACCGGCTATCGTGTCATCACCTGCACCGCCTTCGATCGTATCTGCACCTGCTCCGCCGTCCAGATCATCATTGCCGGTGCCACCCAAAAGGACATCATTACCGGCATCTCCGGACAAGACGTCGTCTTGGTTGCCGCCATGCAGCTCATCGTCATTGTCGCCGCCGTTAAGAACATCGGCGTCACGGCCACCCAACAGGGTGTCATTGCCCGTGCCACCGTTCAACGTGTCATTGCCGGCGTCGCCAGACAGCAGGTCATCGCCAGCCTCTCCTGACATGTCGTCGTTGCCATTTGCGCCGGTCGCGGTGTCGTTTCCTTCGCCGGACGTCAACGTGTCATCACCGGCCAACAGGTTGTAATCGTCAGCACCGGATGTGCCTGTGATGTCATCCGCTTCGGGGGTGATCACCGGGCCTGTGGGGGTTTCGGCGATTGAGATTTCATAGGACTCAGTTGGCCCGTTGATGCCCTGAACGGCCAAGGAATACATGCGTGTGTGGGTTGGGGTGACCTCCATCGAAATGGTGTTGCCCTCAACCTGCAAATTCGCAACAGCCATAAAGCCAGTATAATGCATTTGGTCGGCTGCGTTGTGGGGAACGCCATCTGTCACGTGATAGCCAATAGAATGAAAATCAGCAGGATTAATGATGACCATGGAATGGAAATCGGCAATGTCCTCAACAGTCATTGTAATAGTGTAGGTTGTGCCGGCTTCTAAAACCGGAAGGTTGATGCCGTCTTGGTGATCAGTACCGCCAAAAGTTCCTTGAAACACGTCATCAAAGCCGATCGTAAAACTGCCGGTGGCGTGGGCGTTGATGTTGGAGTCATGCGTTTCTGTAATAATAGCCATTGTGATTTGCCTCAGCGATAGAATGTAAGTTGGGGCAATCACTCAAAACACGCGAAACTCAAAAGCTGCCCTTCAAATGTGTGTTTGACGCTAGGGAAAGGCGGTTTCATGGGCTGTTCAGGTCAATTTGTAGAAAGCTTTTGGCAACGCGCGCCGTATTCGGGGCTGATTGTGGCTAAACTGGTTAACGGATTTCGAAAAAGGAAACGGCCCGCCGAAGCGAGCCGCATTGTTTCTGGTTTTGACGCTTTTTAGAAAATGAAGTCGTCAGCCGATATGTTGGCGATGTCTGTGTTTTGCAAAGTCACGCTGTTGTCACCAGCAAATTGCACATGCACATCGGTTCCGATCTGGGTAACGGTCAGGCCGCTGTACCCTACGATGCCCTCAGACGCATAGGCGCTTACGTCCAACTGATCGCTGCCGTCTTCAAAGTCGGTGATCGTGTCGTTGTTGCTACGCATCGCAAAGACAAACACGTCGCTACCGGTGCCACCTGTCATCAAATCCTGGCCCCAACCACCGGTTAGCTCGTCATTGCCTGTGCCACCATCCATGGTGTCCTTGCCCGCACCGCCGTCCAATTGGTCGTTCCCGGCATCGCCCCACATCTTGTCGTTGCCGTTTTCGCCAATGATCTCATCAGCGCCGTCACCACCGTACAAACGGTCGTTCTTGTTGCCGCCGTTCAAATAGTCATTGCCGGAGCCGCCATCCAATAGGTCATTGTCGGCGTCGCCTGTGATAACATCGTTGCCTTGGCCGCCATAGATTTTGTCTTGGCCAGATCCGCCAGAGATCAGATCATTGCCATCTTCACCGCGGATTTGATCGCGCCCGGCACCGCCGCTTATGTTGTCATGACCATCGCCACCCCAGATACGATCCGAGCCATTGCCCGCGTCGATAACATCGGCCCCGTCTGTGCCGGTTACTGTGTCAGACCCTTCCGAGGTCTCAACAGGGGAGGGGGCTTCACTTAGAACAAAGTTGCTGTTGTCGAGATCAGCTGGTGAAATCCCCGACAGTTCCAAGGTGTTGCCGTAGCCAAGGTTGATGCGCGTGCTGGCCCCAAGATCTTCGAGGGTGAGTTGCGAGATATCGTAGATGCCGATGGTGGTCAGATCGATGGTATCGATGCCGATTTCAAAATCAGTGATGATGTCATTGCCGGTTTTCCAGCCGTCGATGATGAAGAGGTCGGCCCCATCTTCGCCGGTCATGACGTCGTCGCCTTTGCCACCGATGATGGTGTCGTCATTGGCCCCGCCATTCAGCGTATCGTTGTCATTTCCGCCGTCCAAAAGGTCTTCTGCATCACCACCGTATAGCTCATCATTGTTGTTGCCGCCGATCAATGTGTCGTCGCCAGCCCCACCAACAAGGAAATCATCCGCATTGCCACCGTCCAGCACATCGTTGCCGGCCTCACCATAAAGAGAGTCGTGGCCACAGGCTCCAACGAGCATGTCATCGCCTTCGCCGCCTTGGATGTCGTCGCCACCATTGCCCCCCAGCAAGGTGTCGTTGCCATCCATGCCTAAAATAAGGTCGGCACCATTGGCACCCATGTAATAATCATCGCCATCCAATAGGGCGACCACGTCACGTTCTACTGTTCCAGTCAGGCTATCGTTGCCGTCGGTTCCAAATGTTGTCGGCATGGCAGTGCCCCTTGTATAAAATGCGTCATTGATGCCCCAACACCCAAAATCACCGGCTTCCCCCCCAGGATCACCGCGAACTCGTAATGGTTAATGAAGCTATTGACTTGCGGGCAGGCGCGCAAAGAAAAAGACCGAATTTCGCCCAAATTCGGTCACATTTCAGTTTTGATGCCGTTATTGGTTTCTTACGACGCGACAATCGCAACCGGTGCGTGAAACTGTTGCTGGCGCTGCAGAATCACTCCAAGTCGATGGCGGTCTTCGCGATCCCATCCAAAAGGGTTTCGACCTTTTTCATGGCTCCGTCGGGAAAGCTGCGGAAGCCAATGGTGGTGACGTCCGGGGTCTCGGGACGGACCATGACAAAGATGTCATAGGGGCAGAACACGATGTTCATCGGATCGGCCTCCATCACCTCGCGTGAGATTTTGGCCGAGCAGAAACTAAAGACGTCGGCGTTGAGAAACAAAACCGTGTCCGATCCAACGTCTTCTCGGGTGCGTTCCAGCATGTCACCGGTATGAGACACGCTATCAATCACTAGACCGGCATCAAGAATGGCGCTCTCTAACCCAAAAACGACATCGTCAAAGCTCTCGTCTGTGTCATAGGTAATCATGTCCGCCGCAAGTGCCGCTGTGCTCATCAAACTTAGCGCGACTGCGCCCAAAAGCGTTTTCATGCTCTCTCCCTTTCACGAATGCGGCAGCGGGGCTGCCATTTGCCTTGGTTAATGGCACAGTAGCGTCAAAGGCTGGGTTTGCCCTGAGGCAAACCGACACATTCAGGGAGTCGCATATGGGTTACGCAATGGCCGCGCTGGAATACTTGGCGCTTTTCTTTGTTTTCTTTTTGGGCGTCGCGGTGGCGTTGATCATTGTTCTGTTCATTGCTGACCGGCGACAAACCGGGGATGCGATCCGGCGAAATTATCCGGTGATCGGGCGGTTTCGGCATATCTTTTCCGAGCTGGGAGAGTTTTTTCGCCAATATTTCTTTGCCATGGACCGCGAGGAAATGCCGTTTAACCGGGCGCAACGCAATTGGGTGTCGCGCGCCGTTGGGGCGAAAAGCAACACCATCGCCTTTGGGTCGACGCGTAATTTGAACGTGCCGGGTACGCCGATCTTTATGAATGCGGTGTTTCCACCGCTTGATGACCAATATGCCTCGACCGAACCTTTGCAGATCGGGCCTTATTGCCGCGAACCCTATGCGGCCCCGTCAATCTTCAATATTTCCGGCATGTCGTATGGCGCGTTGTCCAAGCCTGCGGTATTGGCGCTTAGCCGTGGTGCCGCCAAGGCCGGGGTTTGGATGAACACGGGCGAGGGCGGGATGTCGCCTCACCACCTCAAAGGCGGGTGCGATATTGTCTATCAAATCGGTACCGCGAAGTTTGGGGTGCGTGATGCCGAGGGTAACCTAAGCGATGACAAACTGCGCGAGGTTGCAGCACATCCAGAAGTGAAGATGTTTGAGATCAAGCTGAGCCAAGGGGCGAAACCCGGCAAGGGCGGCATTCTCCCCGCCGCCAAGGTGAGCAAGGAGATCGCCGAAATTCGCGGTATCCCCGAAGGTCAGCCGGGTATTTCCCCCAATCGTCACCGCGAGGTTGATGATTTTGGCGACCTGCTTGATCTGATTTCGCATATCCGTGAGGTGACCGGAAAGCCCGTTGGTTTCAAAACCTGTATGGGCTCGGCGGAACCTTGGATCGAGCTGTTTGATTTGATCAAAGAACGCGGAGCCGAGCACGCGCCGGATTTCATCACGGTTGATGGTGGCGAAGGCGGAACAGGGGCCGCGCCGATGCCCTTGATGGATTTGGTGGGGCTACCATTGCGCGAAGCCTTGGTACGGATGACAGATTTGCGCGATCAATATGACCTGCACGAGCGTATTCGCATTGTTGCCAGTGGCAAGCTGATCAACCCCGGTGACGTGGCTTGGGCGATTTGCGCGGGGGCGGATTTTGTCACCTCGGCGCGCGGGTTCATGTTCTCGCTTGGTTGTATTCAGGCGCTAAAGTGCAACCAGAATACCTGTCCCACCGGGATCACCACCCATGATCGAGGCCTACAAAAAGGGTTGGTTGTTGAAGAGAAAGACAAACGCGTCGCCGCCTATGCCAAGTCCATTATATATGAGGTGGAAACCATCGCGCATTCCGTTGGCGTGGCCGAGCCGCGATTGATGCGGCGTCGGCATGTGCGCATTGTGCGCGATGATGGCAGCTCGGTCCGAATGAACGAGCTCTACCCCTCTCATCCCAGTAGTGGCGCGGCGGCCTGATCAGGAAAAAGCAACGCAAGGGCAAGCCCGGCGGCGATGGCGCCAAATGGCCACGCCGCCCGGCGCACCCGTGGGTTAAGGCTCCACGTCATGATCATAACAAAGGCGCCGGCGTTGGAGACCAAGCCAACCCACATCATCCCCCATGGGATTTGCAGATCGAGCGCAACAAAGAGCGCTGCCAAATAGCCAACCACAAGGGCGGCCAAAGCGACGGCATAAAGCCGGTAGATAAGCGGGTCTTGGCCCCATTGCCCGGTTAGATTGTTGAGACGGGAATTATTGGCAAAGCCAAAGGTGGCGATGAGCGGAAGGGAAAGCAGTATTTTTGCAGTCAAAAGCAGAGCAAGGGCGGACATGGCGCGAATCCTGAGTTTGAATTTTGAACTTAGCCCAAGATGGTCTATCTGAGTTCGTATGTCAAACTCAGATGATTCCGAACTTGTCCCCCGTTTTCCACCTGACCGATGCGGCCTTGCCTTGGCGGCTGGGGTTCTGGGCGACAAATGGGTGCTTCTTATCCTGCGTCAGCTGTTTTACGGCGTTGCCCGGTTTGAAGACATTCGCGCCGATATCGGTATTCCAAAATCTGTTCTGTCGACTCGTCTGGCCGATCTGATCACCGAAGGTATTGTCGTCAAACGTCCCTACAAACCCGAAGGCGGGCGCACCCGGTGGGAATATCATCTGTCCAAAAAGGGTGTCGATCTTGCGATGTCGTTCTTGGCTTTGCTTGAGTGGGGCAACAAAAACCTACCCATTTCTGGTGCCGCTATTGGCCCGGTTGAAGCCGCCACGCGCCGCCACTTGCGTGTCGCCTTGGTCGACGATGAGGGGCGCGAGGTTCCAATGCAAACCATTCGGCTCGCGGACCTGTCACGCTAAAGTGTTACAGTCGCGGCACGGCAACGTGAGGCGAATTGCGTTGGCGGATGATCTCGGGCGCTTTATCTAAAGCTCACCAACCAAGGAGAAGCAAATGGCCAAGCGCTGGACCAACACCCTGACCCAAGCCGATGTAACACCCGAAGCGGCGTTTCTGAACCGCCGTCAAGTATTGGCAGGAATTGGGGCCGGAGCTGTGCTGGGCCTTGGCCATCAGGCGCAGGCTCAAGAGGCGCTTAAGCCCAACGCCTGGGAAGAGATCACCAACTATTGCAACTATTATGAGTTCGGGACGGGCAAAGACGATCCGGCTCGCAACGCCCGCGCGCTCACCACCGACCCATGGACCGTCAAGATTGACGGATTGGTCGAGCGTCCGGGCGACTATGCCCTTGGTGACATTCTCGCCAAGATGACTATCGAAGAGCGTATCTATCGGTTCCGCTGTGTCGAAGCGTGGTCAATGGTGGTGCCGTGGAACGGGTTTGAACTTGCGGATCTGTTGAATTTGGCCGGTGTTCAGACTGACGCCAAATATGTGGCATTTGAAACCGTGTATCGCCCCGAAGAAATGCCCGGCACCCGCTATCCTGTTTTGGACTGGCCCTACGTCGAAGGGCTGCGCCTTGATGAGGCAATGCACCCACTGACCCTGATGGCGACGGGCCTTTATGGCAAACCGCTTCCAAACCAGAACGGTGCCCCAATGCGCCTTGTCGTTCCATGGAAGTACGGGTTTAAATCAATCAAATCCGTGGTCCGCATTACCTTGACCGACACCCAGCCGCCCACCAGCTGGAACAAATCCAATGCCCGCGAATATGGCTTCTATAGTAATGTGAACCCAACCGTTGATCATCCACGTTGGTCACAGGCCACTGAGCGCCCCATTGGTGGCGGTCTGTTTGCCGGTAAGAAAGAGACGTTGATGTTCAACGGCTATGACGAAGTCGCGTCTCTTTATGAAGGTATGGATTTGGCCAAGCATTTCTAAGCATGGAAACGCAATCACGTCTGACATGCCCTGAATGTGGGTTCGCAGAGACCTTGGAAATGCCTCAGGATGCTTGCCGATGGTTTCATGAATGTACGGCTTGCGGTGTCGTGCTAAAACCACGAGCCGGCGATTGCTGTGTTTTTTGTTCCTACGGAACGGTCCGTTGCCCACCCATTCAACAAGGTGACACCTGTTGCAATTGATTGTCGAGAAAACCAACGCCTATGCCCGCAAGCTGCCAACTTGGGTTGTTTACCTGATCGGCGTCCTGCCCGCCCCGTGGTTTGTCTACCTCGGGGCCACGGGTGGGTTGGGGTTTGAACCCATCAAAGCGCTTGAACACGAGCTAGGCGAATTGGCCTTGCAACTGCTGGTCGCTGGCTTGGCCATTACTCCCTTGCGCCGTCATCTTGGTATCAACCTGATAAAGTTCCGACGGGCCTTAGGTCTTTTAGCCTTCTTTTACGTGTTCCTGCATCTCTTGGTTTGGGCGGTGCTTGATGTTCAACTCTTATCCCAAATCTGGGCCGATATTCTCAAGCGTCCTTACATAACGGTCGGGATGCTGGGGTTTGCGCTTCTTATCCCCTTGGCTGTGACATCCAACAATTGGTCGGTCCGCCGCCTTGGGCCGAAATGGCGCAAGCTTCACAAGCTGACTTATGTCGCCGTGCTACTCGGCGGGGTGCATTACCTGATGCTGGTCAAAGGGTGGCAGATCGAGCCGATGATTTACCTCGCGGTGATCGCGACACTCTTAACAATGCGAGTCAAATTCCCAAGCATTCGCCACGCCTAGGACGTATTTGGCACAAAGCATGGCCCTATTGCGACGACAGCTTGACCCTGTCACCGCAATAGGAGCTTTCATGCGTTTCATATCGATCATTCTTGTTACGATGTTACCGGTTGCAGCCCTGGCCGGTTCCGAGACCTGTGCCGAAGGGCCGTTTTGTAAGCACTCAACATCTCACCAAGAGCAGCCGGACCAAATGTATCCGGTGTACGTGAACAGTCAGGTCACGGACCTCAAAGAGGCGTCGGCCGATCTCCAAGGAGTACCGGAGATCGACGCATTTGTTGCGGAACAAATAACTGACTAATGACCTCGCGCGCCACAAGTGCGGCTCCCCCAAAAATCTAACCAAGTTCCCAAAGGAGAAACGTCATGCGTTTTGCCATTATCACTCTCATCGCAATTCTTCCCACAGCGTCGTTCGCAAATTCTCTGGACTGCTCACAGGTCCAATACTGTGTTGATCACTTGGCCAAGGCAGCCTCTGCCTTTCCAACGGCGATCAATAGTCAGATTACAGATGACAAGCTGATGCCGTCACTGGAAACCGAAGAGTATGCCGCGGCAGGCCAGCCGACCACCGTAAACGGTGCGATCGTAGACTAAGAGGCGAAAGCACAGCATGGAAGGTCAACTTCCGTGCTGGGATCGATTCATCCTTATACGAGGGTGACTCGGTCAAGATTACTGCGGTGCGATACAAGAACTGCTGCGACGCAGCAAAAGAATGTACCCAAACATAGGGGTAGGCGGAGTTCAAATTTTCCGCCTCCTTCTATCCTGTTGAAAACATGTCATTTTCGATGTTTTTTGAAAAAAGGTGATGGTTTTGTAAAAAAGGGGTTGCGGGTGTTGGGAGTTGGAACTAGAACC
>NZ_CANMKO010000013.1 GCF_947498515.1 uncultured Pelagimonas sp.
CGCTCGCACCATCTTCGACAGCATTGCCAAGGCCCGCCGCCAAGGTCGGCGCGTCATTGGTGCCGGTGACGGTGATGGTTACAGTTGCGGTATCGGAATCTCCATCTGCGTCAACAACGAGATATGTGAAGGACACATCGCGCGTCTCACCTTCGGCCAAGTCTTCAAATTCACCGTTGGGATCATAGGTAAAACTTCCCACCACTGGCGTGGCCGGAAGAGGATAGGTAGGCGTGCCTTCGACGAAAGTGAAGACACCCACACTTGGCCCAGAAACCAATGTAACAGATTGGGCAACATCAGGAACATCATCATTGAGCAACACGGATGGGAACCCAACCGCGCTGTCCCCTTCGGCAACTCCGACCATATCGTCATTCGCGACAACCGCCTGATCGGTGGGATCAAGAACGACCCCATCCACAATCACTTGCAGGTTTTCAAACTCACGAGCCGTTAGATCAAAGGCTGTGAACTGAAAGGCCGCTGTATTGGCTTGCCCCGAATGGGGGCTGGTGTTTGCAGCCAAAAAGACAAGGTATTGTGCCACATCATTTTGAACATCCGGGCTCAGCCATTCCGCTGCCGTCATGTTCAATGTGAGCGTATCAATGCCGCGCCCACCACGATACTCATCGCTCGCACCAATGTTGTCGCCAAGTGTGTACACAGCGACATCATCGCCATATCCCGCGACAACAAAATCGTTACCTGCACCGCCCTGAACCGTGTCATCACCGCGCCCTGCAAGCAAGAAATCATTGCCGCTGCCGCCATCTAGAACATCGTTGTATTGAGGCTGGTTGCCATGCCAATGGTAACGGTGCCAAAACCCTCCAAACCCAAAGGTATCGCCAATAAGAACATCATTGCCGGCTCCGCCAAATAAGCTATCCGATCCGCTGCCGCCTATGAGAAGGTCATTGTCATCACCTCCGTCCAAGAGGTCGTCACCGCTTCCACCATTTAGATAATCACGACCGGCACCACCTAAAACAGTGTCTTGGCCCTCGCCACCACTCAAAACGTCCCGGCCAGTGCCACCGTCCAACGAGTCATCCCCCTCTCCGCCCGAGAGAATGTCGTCACCAGAACCACCTTCCAGAGTGTCGTTGCCGTCGTCTCCGTAAAGCCTGTCACGGCCGCTCCCGCCAACAACAGAGTCGTTGCCATCGCCACCGTAAATTCGATCGTTGCCCGCCAGACCATGAAGGGTATCATCCCCATCGCGGCCTTTTATTTTGTCATTACGATTTGTACCGGAAATTGCATCAGACGCATTTGTGCCGTTAATTCTGGCCATTTTATCCCCCAAAAAAATAAATTTGGCTTAAAAATGCCCACGAGTTAAAATCTAACCCTGGGTCAATTAGGCGCGATGAATGCTCAGTCTGTCAAGGGAAAGGTATTCACCAGAGTCATAAATAAGAAGCCGCCCTATCCTCTTGTTTTCATGACAAATATTGAATTTTTAACACCCTCAGGGTGTGCTTTCTTGCGAATATCCCCCATAGGGTGCAAAAAAGAACCATCCAAAATAAAACCAAACCCTTTCACGATGCATGTGATTTGTTTTCTTAGATTCTTTTTCTTTTCACGGCACTTTTCCAAATATGTTGGATTTTGCAGCTCCAATTGAAGGGATATCAACCCAGGCGGTAGACATACAGAAAATACACACCTCACCTCTATTTATTCCTTAGAACACACAGAAATAATTTTTCAGGTCTATTCATATTGGGCAACCAAAACTCATGGGGAACGTCGATCTTGGACATTTCATCATCCATGATCAAACACCCAGATATAGGGTCAAATCAAGCTCCAGAAACCTTGCCTTAGAGCACCATCAAAACGCTTAACACGAGCGCAATTGCAGGCAGGAAGGTTTTTAGACAGTAATCGCATTGATTGAATTCAGCTTGTTCTCAGCGCCTCGTGACCACCAGAACGGTAGGTATCGCTATCCAAAGCCGCAACGCCACCCATCACAACAGAAACCATTCTGTTCAAACTCAGGCCCTCGAAAGAGGACGTCCGAGTACTACGGTCAGCCTAAGACCCAATGTGGCGGCGCGGCTTTCAAGCCTGTCATGCGCCTGGCTGGCATCTTGCAAGGCAAACGCCTCGGAGTTACCCGAACACCCGGAAGTTGATCGAGAATGTCGCGGCAGCTGATGTTTTGGCAGGAACAAATAATCATGGCGTCACTTGGTCAGGATGAGCTTGCCGGATTTGGTGATCCGCAGCGTATAGTGTTTGTCATCCAAGGCAATCGTCGCCTGATTGCCACCGTCAGTCAGATGCAGCGCGTCATAGAGAGGGTTTTGAGCGACCGGCGTGTTGCTTGGGCGCGTCGCTTGGCCTTGGTCTTTGGGATCATCTGACATGTTCGACAAGTTATCCAAAATCCATTCAATCGGGTCAGCGTCACAGCAACTCACGCTTTGCAAATCATCAAAATCGCGACGCAGATCGTAGCAACACGGCGATGTGGTGATGTCTTGCATGAGGCACCTTTGTGAAACGCCTTTGGCGGGCAACGGCTTTCTGACAAATTTACTCGGACAAATCAAGCCTGACTTTTTTACTCTGTTATTTTTCTGATCAGACCTGAACCAGAACTCTGTTTTCATGTCTGATAACGTTGGCGTCTGTGTTAAAAATCTGGGTCAGCAAGTCTTGGGAAACGATGTCACGCGGCGCACCACAGGGGCCGAGCGTACCATCGACAAGTGTGACCATATGATCAGCATAGGAACAGGCATAGTTGATGTCGTGCAGCACTGTCACGATGGTACGACCATGATCGCGGGTTAACCCCAGTAACAACGCCATGAGCGAGCGGCTTGCCGCAATATCGAGATTGTTCAGGGGTTCATCCAGCAACACATATTCGGTGTCTTGGGCAAAGGTCATCGCCACCTGCGCGCGCTGCCGCTGCCCTCCGGACAGGCTATCGAGCGGACGATCGGCAAGCGCGACGAGGTCAAAGGCCGCTATGGCGTTTTGAACATGCGCAACATCCTGCGGCCCCGGCCGCCCCTTGTGATGCGGATAGCGGCCAAATCCAACCAGCTCGCGCACTGTCAAACGCGGCGCGGTCTCGGATGCTTGAGGCAGGATCGCCAGTTTTCGCGCCAAGACATCGCTTTTGGTGGTTGTCACATTGAGACCATCCACGTTGACCGCGCCGCTCTGTAGCGGCATCAGGCGCGCAACCAACCCCAACAAGGTCGATTTCCCGGCACCGTTCGCGCCGACCAAAGCGGTGATCCCACCCTTGGGAATTTCGAGCGTTAGATCCTCCAAAATCGGAGCAGAACCGTAGTGATAGGAGACCCCGGAGATGGAGATCATTTTCTTATTCCCTTTAGAAGCAAGACAAGGAACACAACGCCGCCCAAGACATCGATAACAACAGAAAGCGGGGTTGAGAGCTGTAGCGCCCGTTCCATAATCGTCTGCCCTCCAACCAAGGTGATCGCCGAAATCAAAGCAGCCGAGGGCAAAAGCACAGTGTGATAGGGGCTTGGGGTGATCAGATGGGCGATCGACACGACCAACAACCCAAGGAAGGCCACCGGGCCAACCAAGGCCGTCGATACCGAAACAAGAACCGCAATGAGAACAAGCGCTTCGATCTGGCCGCGTCGCGGGTTTTCACCCAAGTTTGTCGCCGCGTCATGGCCGAGCGCCAGAACATCCAGCCGAAACCGCATCCGCCAACAGGCCAAAAGTGCCCCCCCCAATAGGACCATTGCAAGCCCAAGTAGGTCGGTTTCGATTTGAGTAAAACGGGCAAAGCTTGAGACCTGGATGACCGCGAATTCATTGGGGTCAATCATCCGCTGCATGAAGCTGGTCAAAGAGCGAAACAAAGTTCCGCAGATAATCCCGGTCAGGATCATCCGCATCAAATCGTGGCGGGCCTGAAACAACAACGTCCCAAAGAGGATCAAAGACGCCGCCACTAATGCCGCGACATTCACCAAAAACACCGCAACGGGTGGCAGTTGCACATACCCCTGCCCGCCAAGCGAAAACACCGCACCAGTCAGAAGCAAGACAAACAGCGCATCAAACCCCATGATCGAGGGCGTCAAAATGCGGTTCTGGGTGATGGTTTGGAACAAGACGGTTGCGGTGCTAACCGACACCGCCACAACCAATAACGCACCCAGTTTTGCGCCGCGAAACGGCAGAACAAACCCCCAATTCCCCCGCGCGCCTAGCGTCATAAACGCCACGCAACACAGGGCCAAGACGCCGGTCAAAATCCACATCCGCCTAGCGTGCATGACGCGGCCCCGCATACAGCAGCCAAAGGAAAACAACCGCGCCGATCACGCCAAAGACTGTACCGACCGGGATTTCGAAAGGGTAGCGCAACAGCCGCCCCAATATGTCAGAAACAAGCACCAGCCCCGCCCCCATCAAGGCCACAATTGGCAGGGTCGCGCGCAGGTTATCGCCAAAACGGCGCGAGATGACATTTGGCACAACAAGCCCGACAAAAGGTATCATTCCAACAGTCACAACGGTCAGCGCCGTGACGATTGACACCGCCACCAACCCCAAGAGCACCACCTGCATATAGTTCAGACCAAGGTTGACCGACGCCGTGCGCCCTAGCCCAACAATGGCCAGTTGATCGGCAATCAGATAGGTCAGCGCGCCGATCGCCGCCGCAATCCAAAGCAGTTCATAGCGCCCACGCAAGACGCCAGAAAACTCGCCCGACATCCAGACATCAATGTATTGCAGCAGGTCGTATTGATAGGCAAAAAACGTCACCGCCGCCCCAAGCAACCCGCCATAAACCATACCCACCAAAGGGGTGAGCAGCGGCTGGGTTGGCGGCAGCCGCCGCACGATAGCCAAGAACCCAAGACTTGCAATGAGTGCCGTGGCCGAGGCAAATGTCATGCGCAGCAAAAGCGGGGCTGCGGGCATCACAACGGTTGCAATCAAGATGCCAAGAGCAGCCCCCTGCCCGGTTCCCGCCGTCATTGGTTCGACAAATCGATTGCGTAGGATTTGCTGCATGATCGTACCCGAAATCGCCAGAACGGCGCCGGTTATGATCACGGCAATGGTTCGGGGAAAGCGGCTTTGCGCCACAAGGCGCAGCGCCTCGGGGTCGCGCACCAAATCTGTGGGTGACATATCGATCACCCCGACAAACAACGACAGCATGGCGAGCGCCAAGAGGCCCAAAAGCCCAATCATTCCCGCCATGCCTCTTGTCATGGATCAGCTTCCGGCCAGCGCCGCAGAAATTTGATCTAGGGTCTGGGTCATCGACTGAATACCACCGCCGGCGATATAAAGCGGGCCACTGTCGAGATAAATCACCCGGCCGTTTTCCCAAGCCTTTGTCTGATGTACCAGCTCGTTATCCAAGGTTGCCGCCGCGCGTTCGCCTTCGCGGCCAATAGCGGCCAAACGATCCACGACGATCAAGATGTCTGGGTTGGCGTCACGGATAAACTCAAAACTGATCGCCTCACCATGGGTGGTTTTCTCCACCTCACTCACCGCCTCAGGAAGGTTCAACGCTGTGTGCAGCCATCCAAAACGCCCCCCCGACCCATAGGCCGATACTTTGGGTCCGTTGGTCATGACAATCAGGGCGGTGCCTTGATCGGCAACCGATGCCTTGGTGGCGTCTAGTTTGGCATTAAAGGCGTCGGCCAGCGCTTGGGCTTCTGCTTCCTTGCCAAAAATCTTGCCATAGGCATCCAGGCGGGCAAGGCCCTGACCAACCGTGTCTTCCCAAATTGTCATATCGACGGTTGGGGCGATTTTGGCCAGATCCGGAGCCACTTTGGAGGACCGTCCACCGGCGATGATCAGGTCCGGGGCCAGCGCAGCCACCGCTTCGAAATCTGGTTCAAACAAAGAGCCAATCGGGGAAGCTCCGGCCTTGGCGTCATCAAGGTATGTAACAAAGATCGGCCCCACGACGCCATCGGGCGACACGTTGAGCGCCGCGAGGGTGTCGAGTGCCGCGACATCAAAAACCGCAATCTTTTCAGGGGACAACGGCACGTCGGCCATACCGGCATAGGTCTCAATCGAGACGGTTTCTGCCTGAACCAATGTGGCCATCACAGACAAGGACAAGGCGAGCTTCTTGAGCATATCACACTCCTGCTTTGTCGCATGGCTGACCTGAGGGCTGGCTTTGCGCTTTGAATTTCAGGGCTTGATTAGGCGCTTGAAAAAGGCGAGTCCAGCATTAACTGACTTTTTCTATCAGATAAGGACATACACATGTTTAAGCTCACCGGAACATTCGCCACACAAAACGGCCCAAAATACTTGCAACAGCTTTGCAAGCACTTCGCCCATAAGATCGACGTCACCCATAGTGACACAGAAGGCACCTGTAGCTTTCCAATGGGTCAGGCGGTTCTAAAAGCTGATGATGCAGGCCTGACAATCCGCTTTGAGTTGAAGGACCAAGACGCGGTAGACCCGGCGCGCAACGTCATCGACAGCCACCTTGAACGCTTTGCCTTTCGAGAAAACTTCAAACACATGACTTGGAGTGCATGAGAATTTCAGGTCCAATGTGTTCGGTGTTGGCGGCGACGGTTCAGCTTTGATTTAAAACAAGAAAAGACTGAAACTGTCGTCGCAGTGTAGCAGAGCAACACTCCTTTAAATGGGCCACGCGAACCTCCGACATGGCCGAAAGCCCCAAACGAAAGTGACGCAAAATCAAGCCAGTGCCATCGGCTGCAATTTCCGCAGTCGTGCAAGCAACACAGGACACTCGATAAATAGCCAGGCGTGGTTCCGATGGCTCCCCTATTCGTAAAACGGATCGTTCCACACCATACAATGTCGGTAAAAAAGAAACCCGAAAGCTCAATTTGCTAACGCCAGACCGATGCAGCATTTGGCAATACTTTTGGAGCAAACGAAGCGCCGGAAATCTGACCAGACCAAAAACCTGCACTATTTCCTGATCCAAGTGATCCAAAGTTTGCACTCGGACGTAGTGTAGGTATGATCGTTTCAAGCCTACATATGCCGACTGCTAGACCTGTTCGAAGCGGTATGCCAAAATCGGGAAAACCTTTGCCGGAGCAATCGCAGAAAACGTCAGAGCTAACTGTCTGGCTGATTGCGGTTCGGGACAATCGTGACCGAGCGGCTTTCGCACAGCTATTTGATTACTTTGCGCCGCGTCTGAAAGGCTTTGTGATGCGCAGCGGCATGGGATCGGCGCAGGCTGAAGAAATCGTCCAAGATGTTATGCTAACCGTTTGGCGTAAAGCGTCGATGTTTGATCCACACCGGGCACAGGCGTCGGCGTGGATTTATCAGATCGCCCGCAACCGGCAGATCGACATCATCCGCAAAGAACACCGCCCCATACCAGATGAGTTGGCGCAAGACCCCGGTTCAGAGCCAGACGCCAGTCAAATACTGGCTTTTGACCAAGAGGCCGAACAGCTGAAAACGGCCATCGATCAACTGGGGCCGGATCAAAAAGACATGATCGAAAAGGCCTATCTGGGCGATCTCACACATCAAGAGATCAGCGCCCAAACTGGCCTGCCGCTTGGCACTGTAAAATCTCGCATTCGGCTGGGCCTTCGCCGCCTGCGCAAAGAGTTAGAAGGGTTGCGTTAAATGAGTGCAATCACACATCATATTCCTGATGCCATGATGGCGGCCTACGCCTCTGGCAATCTTCCTCATCCGTTCGCTGTTGTTGTCGCCACACATGTGTCGCTATGTGCGGAATGCCGGGCGGCGCTTGGTGCGCATCAAACGGTTGGTGGCGCGCTGCTTGAACGGTCCGACCATGTGTCGGTGTCGGCTGGATTGAAATCTGATCTTATGGCGATGCTTGATGATCCAGTGGTACCCGAACCGATATTTGAACGACAAGGTATCTACCCGGGGCCCGTTGTCGAGGCGTTGAAAGGCAAACCGCCGCGTTGGAAAACCCTAGGTATGGGTGTCAAGCAGAGCATTTTGTCCGAAACCGGCGGTGGCTCTGTCCGGTTGCTTTATATTCCGGCGGGGCAAGCTGTGCCGGATCACAGTCACAACGGCCTTGAATTGACGCTGGTTTTGCAAGGCAGTTTTAGCGACGAGACCGGAAGATACAGCGCTGGTGATGTCGAGATAGGTGATGAAGACTTGGAACACACCCCGATTGCCGATGCCGGGGACGCCTGTATTTGTCTTGCGGCAACCGATGCACCCTTGCGGTTTAACGCCTTTGTCCCGCGCTTGTTGCAGCCGTTCTTCCGGATCTAACGGTTGCTACATAGTCAAATCCCAAAGGCCCGCACAGTGCGGGCCTTTTCCATTGTATCGCATTGTTATTTATAACGTTTTCGTGACTTTGACATCCAAAAAGAACCCCTATCCGTATCCTAAGTACGACTAAAAATTGCAACGGGTCACACACCCATTCGTACTTGGAGACAGACTATGAAAACCACCTTCAAAGCGGCCATTGCTGCCCTTGCCTTGACCACAACCGCGGCACAGGCCAGCACAATCGTAGAGATCGCGGCAGCAGACGAGCGTTTCTCAACCCTTGTCGCGGCCGTTAGCGCGGCCGGCTTGGCCGACGCGTTGTCCGGCCCCGGTCCTTTCACCGTATATGCACCCATCAACGATGCCTTTGCAGCGTTGCCAGACGGCACAGTTGAGACCTTGCTCAAGCCCGAAAACAAAGACCAGCTGACCAATGTGCTTCTCTATCATGTAGATGATCGCAAACTGTCTGCGGACATGATCCCGACCGGATCGACCTACTTCAAACCCATGCTGACAAGCGAACGCCTTTGCATCACCGCAAACGGCGAAGGCGTCAAAATTGCCGACGGTTCCGGTGAGATGGCCAATGTTGTGATTGCAGATATTCAAGCCGACAACGGCGTGATCCACGTCATTGATAAGGTTCTGTTGCCCGGCAACCGCCCGGATTGTCACTAAATCAAACGGGCCCCGTACCTGTGTGCGGGGCCTCATTTTCCAGCTACTTATTGACCACGATAAACAAGCCAGTCCGGCAACATATCAAACGCCTTGATCCCCCATGAAAACGGCCGTGGGAAATCGGTTCGAAACCGCTTGCCCCGCATCGCGTGCAACACCTTTTTGGCGGCGGCTTCGGGCGCCATCAATTGTGGCATGGCAAAGCTATTCTTGTCCGTCAGACGGGTTTTGATAAACCCCGGGTTGATGATCCGAACATTGACACCGGTGTCTTTCAGGTCGTGGCGCATGGTTTCGGCAAGGCTGATCAATGCCGCTTTGCTAGCTCCATAGCCGATGGCAGAGGGCAAACCTCGATATCCGGCCAAGGAGCCGATCAGAGTAATATCACCCTGATTTTTTTCAACAAACCCTGGAACCACATGGCCCAACACCCGCAATGCACCGGTCAAATTCACGTCTAACATCGTTAGCGCTGCTTGGCTGTCCCATGCTTTGGCGCTCATGGGCTCATAGGCCCCAGCGTTATAGATGACCCCGTCAATCGGGCCAAGTTCTTGCACCGCCCTAGCCACCGATTGGGGATCGGTGACATCCATGGGCAGCACCGTCGCTGCGCCGATGACCTCCAAGAGGTCTTGCAAACGGTGAGCCGATCGCGCCGATAACACAACATGTGCGCCGTGTTGTGCCAACCCTTTGGCAATCTCGCGCCCCAAGCCTTCGCTGGCCCCGATCAGCCAAAAGGTCTTGCCATCAAACATTTTCACGCCTCTGCCTTGGAGGCTTTGCAGTTGGACACCAAGGGTTTTGGTGGCTTTGGCTTGCGTCGAAAAGGGGCCCCTTTGAGCCAGAGTTTCAGGGCTTGCCAATAAATCAGCGCCACGACACGCACCGCCCCAAACGGCCGACGCAGTGCAACGCTTGCCAAGCCTTTCGACGTTGCGGGGGCCCGTAGCCCATTGAGTGTCGCCAAAACCCCTTGATCGCCATTCTCATAGGAAATGCGAATGTTGAACGCCCGATCACTCATATCAAACCCAAAGCGGTACTGGCCCGCGACTTGCTGAAACGGAGAAACATGCATCAGCTTTTCGGCCTCAAGGATTTCATCCCGTTTGATAGGGCGAAAATCATCTTGGGCACAAAAGTAACAATGTCGATGTCCAAACGTGTTGTTGACCTCGGCGATAAAGGCGCGCGGAGTGCCATCGATGACCGCAATCCAAAAGCTAACTGGGTTAAAGTGAAACCACAAAAAGCTTGGCTGGGTCAAAAGCAACAACTGCGCACGCTCTACCGGAAATCCGCGCCTTTGCAACTCGGTGCGAAACCATTCGACCCCTGCCCCATGTCCACGAGGGCCGCCATGATGGCGGTCATGGATCGAAAACAGGTTGAACCGATTGCGTGACAAAAGCGGTGGGGCACCGGTGGTCATATCGGTCAACACGTAATCCACCCCATAGCGAAAGGCATTTTTCATACGGCCGCGGCGGGCGTGATAGGTTTGGGCAGAGACAAGTTCAATCATACAGCTAATACGGACGTCCGCCGTTGGTGGATCACTCAAGAAATAGGTTTTTGAGCACAAAGTGATCCAACTGCTGATCTGCTGCGTATCCCCTTCAAACACAACCATGAACGAGGACCGCATGTTGGATCAAACCCAAGGCCCGCGCCGCAAGATCGCCATCGTCGGAGGCGGCATTTCCGGATTGTCGGCGGCCTACTACCTGTCCGCGCAACATGATGTGACTCTGTTCGAAGCCGCACCGCGTTTGGGCGGCCATGCGCGCACTGTTCTGGCTGGCAAATCTGGCGATCAGCCTGTCGACACGGGCTTTATCGTTTTCAACTACGCGACCTATCCCTACCTGACCCGCCTTTTCCGGGAATTGGACGTGCCGGTGATCAAAAGCGAGATGAGCTTTTGCGCCAGCATCGACGACGGCAAGATCGAATATGGTCTAAATAGTCTTGCAGCGATTTCGGCACAAAAACGCAACCTTGTACGGCCACAGTTTTATAAGATGGTTGCCGACATCCTTCGTTTTGGCAAAGAGGCCGAAGCCGCCGCGATCGATGACGACAAAACCATCGGTGAGCTGGTCGACGAATTGTGCCTTGGGCGGTGGTTTCGCGACAACTATCTCATGCCAATGTGCGGTGCGATCTGGTCAACCCCGGTGACCGATGTCGACGCTTTTCCTGCCAAATCCCTGATCCAGTTTTTCCGCAATCACGCACTTTTGGCCGGAACCGGCCAGCATCAATGGTGGACCGTCAAAGGCGGCAGCATCGAATATGTGCGCCGCCTTGAGACCGCTCTTGTGGCGCGAGGATGTCAGATCCACACCGCGACACCGATTGAGCAGGTCACACGGGACAAGGCGGGTGTCACAGTTGTGGCGCAAGGCCAAGGGGCGCAGGACTTTGATGATGTAATCTTTGCCTGCCACTCTGACCAAGCCCTTAAGATATTAGGGAATAACGCAACCACGTCGGAAACAGCGGCGCTTGGCTCAATCCGTTACCAGCCCAATACCGCGGTCTTGCATTGTGATGAAGGGCAAATGCCTAAACGGCGCGGATGTTGGTCCAGCTGGGCCTATCGCAGCCAAGATGGTGGCGTCGGTGTGACCTATTGGATGAACCGGCTACAGAATATCCCTGAAAGCGATCCGCTTTTTGTGACGCTCAATCCGACGAAGCCGATACCAGCCGACAAAATCTATGATCGCGTCGAATTTTCGCATCCCGTGTTCGACAAGGCGGCACTTCAGGCGCAACGCGAATTGAGGGCGATGCAGGGCCAGAACAAGACCTGGTTTGCCGGAGCCTATAATCGCCACGGATTTCACGAAGACGGCATCGCCAGCGCCATGCGGATTGTCCGCATGATGAACACCCCCAGCGCCCTGACCACCAAAGGACACCAGCATGACATTGACGAACAAAGCCATGACATCACAATTTCTGGAAACCTGCGCGCAACTGCGTGAGGGGCAACTGACACTGCGCACACCTGATGGCGCGCGTTATCAGTTCGGAGATCACGGCCCCGAAGCCGAGATGCAGATCCACGATTGGGCTGCTGTCTCGGCGATGGCAGCGCATGGTCAAGTTGGATTGGGCGAGGCCTATGTTCAGGGCTTGTGGGATACACCTTCGATAGAAGGCTTGATGTCAGTCGCGATGCTGAACCGGGAGCATTTAGGAAAATATGATCAGGCAAACCCGTTCAATCGGGCCAAGTTTCGTCTTGTTGATAGAGTGTTGCGCGCCAACTCAAAACGCGGGTCCCGCACCAACATTCGGGCACATTACGATGTCGGAAATGAATTCTACCAGCTGTGGCTAGATGAAGGCATGACCTATTCTTCCGGTATTTTTGAACAGGGCGGCGACGATCTTGCCCAGGCACAGACCCGCAAAAACGATCGTGTTTTGTCGCGATTAAACGGCAACGAGAGCGTTTTGGAAATCGGCTGTGGCTGGGGCGGTTTTGCGGAACATGCCAGCTCAGAAGGCCGAAATGTTACGGGGGTGACCATCTCGCGCAATCAACACAGCTATGCCGATTGCCGGCTGGATGGACGCGCCGATATCCAATTGCGCGACTACCGTGATGTGCAGGGCAAGTACGACAACATCGTTTCCATAGAGATGATCGAAGCCGTAGGCGAAGCCTATTGGCCCAGCTATTTCAATACGTTGAAACGCAACCTCGCCGAAGGTGGGAAGGTCATGTTGCAGGCAATCACCGTGCGCGACGATTTCTTTGACAGCTATCGCGGCTCATCCGATTACATCCGGCAATATGTGTTTCCGGGAGGAATGCTCCTCTCTGACAAGGTCATCGCCACCCAAGCGAAATCCGCAGGTTTGGATGTGAAAGACAGTTTCGCCTTTGGTCAGGACTATGCCAAAACCTGCCGAATTTGGGCCGAACGTCTGTCAGAGCAAAAAGCCAAAATATTTGAGCAAGGCTATGGCGACAGCTTTTTTCGCAACTGGCAATACTACTTGGAAATCTGTGCGGCCTCCTTTGCGATTGGTCACACCAATGTTGTCCAAGTTGAGTTGGCCCATGCGTAAGCTGACCTTGGCCGCATTTTTGAGCCTTGTGCCGATTGCCAGCGCGGCAACACCGCTGTCTTCTGCGTTGCCCGGGGCGGAAATACGGGGGCAAGCGTCGCTGCGCTACTTGGGGGTGAAAATCTATGATGCAAAGCTTTTTACCAAAGGCGGGTCCGCTTTGGACTGGTCGCAGGATTTTGCGCTTGAGCTCACCTACAAGCGCAACCTGAGCCAGTATGATTTGGTCGAAGCGACCTTGCGTGAAATGTCTCGGATGGGCAATGCCATGCCAATTCGCACCCAACTTGAAACCTGTTATCAGGCGGTCGCGCCGGGAGATCGTTATTTAGCCATCAGTTCCGGGCCCGATCAACTTAGGTTTTGGCGCAATGACCGCGCGGCCTGCACCTTGTCGCAAAAGGGCATCAAGACCAAGTTCATGGAGATTTTCCTAGGGGACAATAGTCGCTCACGGCGCTTTTCACGGGCGCTTTTGGGGCAATGATGGTCTATCCACGGGTTAGCCTTTACGCCCTGATGTTAGCCTGCGCAGGCATCCCGCTATACATTCATCTACCGCAATTTGCCGCTACCGAACTGGGCATCGGGCTGGGAACATTGGGTGTGATTTTGCTGACCATCCGGTTGTTTGACCTCGTGCAAGATCCGCTGATCGGCTGGGCGATTGATCGTTGGCCGCACTGGCAAGGCGGGTTTGCATTTGCGGCCGCTGCGGGCCTTGCGGTCGGCTTTCCACTGTTGTTTGGGTTGCAAAGCGGGGCCTTTGTCGCGGCGAAATTGATTGCCGTTCTGATGTTATTATTTTCCGCCTACAGCCTTGGAATGATTTTGCTTTATGGTCGCTCTGCAACCTTGGCAAAATCGCCCCAAGCCAGCGATTTAATGACCCTTGCGAGCTATCGAGAAAGCGGCATGTTGGCTGGCGTTGTCCTTGCGTCGATTGCCCCGAGCATCTTGGTAGGGTTGGGAAGCACGGACCAAGGATATCACACCTTTGGACTTCTTTTGGGTGTGGTAGCGCTCATCGCAGGCGTTGCAACCAGACCGATCTGGACGCGCCCGGTTGTGGCCGGGCAGAAGATTAGCCTTGCGGCTTTGTCGCAAGCGGGCGGCGTCAAGTTGCTGATATTGGCAGTTCTTAACAGCTTGCCGGTGGCGCTCACTTCAACGCTGTTTTTGTTTTTTGTCCAAGATTATCTTGACCTGCCAACACTCGCCGGGCCTCTTTTGGTTCTTTTCTTTGTCTCAGCTGGTCTGAGCGTCCCTTTCTGGAGCCTTCTGGCCCGCAAAATTGGCGCGAAACCAACCCTACTCATTGCCATGCCACTAGCCATAGCAAGCTTTGTCGGAGCGGCCTTTTTATCTGCCGGAGATGCCTTTGGTTTTGCGCTGATATGCATGGCGTCCGGTGCGGCCCTTGGGGCGGATATGGTGCTATTGCCAGCGCTGTTCAGCATTGCCCTTACAAAGGCTGGTCTGAACGCCGCAACGGCGTTTGGCATCTGGTCCTTTGCTGGCAAGTTGGCTCTGGCACTTGCAGCGGCAATTGCTTTGCCAGCCTTGGAACTGCGCGGCTTTGCTCCGGCGTCGAACAACTCACCTGACGCACTGGCCGCGCTCGTAGCGGCTTATGCGATCCTGCCTTGTCTCCTGAAAACCGCAGCTTTTGGCTATGCCATGACGCTGCCATCTGAAAGTCCCTCGTGATGAAACTGTTTGCTGCCTGTCTTTTGATCCTGCTGATCGCCATAATCGCCAAAACCTATCTGTTTAGCTTTCGCTTCCAATCGCCCAACGACTATGCGCAAACCGGGCCACAGTTCGACTTGAAAAAACACCTCTCTGGAGACATCCTCTCTGAAGGGTTAATCTTTGGCCCCAACGGTAAAATGACCAACAGTTTTGTCGCCAAAATGGTCGGGAAATGGGATGGAGACACCGGAACTCTGACCGAAGAATTCACCTATTCCAACGGCAAAACTCAAAGCCGCAAATGGTATCTTACCCTTGGGCCAAACAACACGTTTACGGCCACCGCGGACGATTTGGTAGGCGTAGCGCAAGGTATCGTTTCGGGATCAACAGTTCAGTTGTCGTATGAGATCATTCTGCCAAAAGATGCAGGCGGCCACACCCTAAAAGCCACCGACTGGATGTATCTCACCGCAGATGGCGCGATTATGAACAAATCAGAGATGCGCAAGTTCGGCCTGAAAGTTGCAGAACTCATCGCGACAATGCGAAAAGTCGATAGCACCCAGTGAGGCGGATTTTGCATCAGGGAAAAGTTCTATCTCTCCTCGTTACAATAGGTCAAAGACATAGCTTTGCCCCCTGCTCCATTAGCTTCTTATGAACGAGAACAATCCGCTCTAAGTGCACGCGCCCGTCACACTGGCAATCATCTTTGCGCAGTACATTGCTCCATAAAAATAGCGCGATATTGGGTGGCGCGGGCTATCTGAACATTGATTTGGTCATAACCAGGGGCACCGGTTTTCTTTACATGGTTGGGACACGCTCATAGAACCGTCGACTAGGGGCGTCGGTCCGAAAAACCGAAACAGAGCACGCAACGACCGGCGTCATATTTGTCTATTCGAGCGCAGCCACAACACGTTTTGATCTCATCAAAGGGTTTGGCAAAACCTAAATTGTCTGCGCCAAGGCCATGCCGCAATTTGCATTTCTCTTCCGAACTGGTTCTAACTTTCGTCGGGGCCTTTCAAATACCGCAACACCATTTCCCCCCGCTGCGTTTCAAAGAAACCAGGACGGCCAACAAGCCAATAGCCCGCTCCGGAGGTTAAAACATGCGGTGATAATCGGATTAGGCTTTGGCTGGTCAAAAGGTCATCTACTATGCCCAACCAAGCCAAGGCGACCCCTTGCCCGGCCAAGGCCATGTGCAAGGCCAGACCGTGATCGTTGACCGAAATCCGCTGCGCCTCTGGGGGTTGTTTGTGGCGTTGCTTGCGGCACCAATCATCCCAGCCAAGCCACCGGTTTTCGGGATCATCTTGTTCGATAATCCGCGCCCCTTTCGGCCAATCGAACGGATCATCCGGTGAGGCACGCTCGGCCAATCCGGGCGCGGCCACCGGACACACCTCCTCCAAAATCAAAAGCTCTGCGTCAAATCCAGCCCAATCGCCCCGGCCAAATACGATCCAACAATCTGCTTGTTCCCGCCACAGATCCGCGTCCTTTTTGACAGTGATCAGTTTGGTGTTGAGATCAAGCTCCTCCGCCAGAATCGGCAAGCGCGGCGACAACCAATACGTTCCGATGCCGGGATATGTCGCGATTGTGAAGCTGGGCTTGGCTGCCGATTGACGAAGGTCATTTGATGTTTGCCGGATGGCATCAAAAGAGCGGGACACGGTTTCAAATAGCTCATGCGCGGGCCCGGTTGGAACCGGCCGCCCCTGCCGTTTGTCAAAAAGGATGACCCCCAGGTCCTCTTCTAAGCGCTTGATCTGGTAACTAATTGCAGGTTGCTGAACGTTCAAAGATTTGGCCGCTGCTGTAAAGCTTCGCAGGCGGTACGCCTCTTCAAAGGCACGCAATCCCTTCAGAGTTGGCAAATCTTTAGTCATTGAATTTTTCGATCCTTATCGAATTTTTTTCCATATATTCCAGCGCAGATTTTCGATCTAAGCAGTAGCCCAAGAACTGCACTAAAGCGAGCCAAGACAGACCGTCAAGTACGGGTGTCTCCATCGCACTGCTTTCTCATATATGTGAATGCCGGGTTGAATGCTTGGCACTCAATTGAACGTCGGATGGTCTTTTTGGGAGGAGCGACCATGCAAATTCATTACGACGGTCTGCAAAAGACCGACGCTAATTTTGTGCCTTTGTCACCTGTCTCGTTCCTTCACCGGGCGGAAAAGCTGCATGGCGATCGTTTGGCCGTCGTCTATGGCGATGTGCGGGTCAGTTGGTCGGATTTGGCGGGGCGCATTCGCACCGTTGCCAATGGTCTTACCGCTCGTGGTCTTGGCAAGGGTGACACGGTTTCGGTCTTGTGCCCCAATACCCCACAACTGTTTGAACTCCAGTTTGCAGTGCCTATGACTGGTGCGGTGATCAACACGTTGAACACCCGCCTCGAAGCCGAGACAATTGCCTATATCCTTGATCATGCGGATACCAAACTGGTGATTGTGGATGCAGAACTGTCAGGGACCCTAGCCCAAGCTTTCGAAACTCTGGGCCGCTCCATTGAAACCATTGAAATCGTCGACCCCCATTCACAGGCTGTGCCGAGGCTTGGCGGTGATCTCTATGAAAGCCTTGTTCAAGGTAAACCCGTTCAAAAAACCGGCCTTCCAGCGGATGAATGGGATGCTATCGCTCTGAACTATACCTCCGGCACATCCGGGCGCCCAAAGGGCGTGGTTTATCATCATCGCGGTGCCTATTTGATGGCGATGGGCACGGTTGCCGCGTGGCAGGTGCCGCATTACCCGGTCTATCTTTCCGTTGTGCCGATGTTTCACTGCAATGGCTGGGGCCATCCCTGGGTTATGGCCATGCTTGGCGCGACAACGGTGTTCACCCGCACCCCTGCCCCAGACAAGCTTTTGGAGGCCATCCAAACCCATAGCGTGACCCATATGGGGGCCGCTCCAATTGTGTTGCAAATGTTGGTCGACGCCGCGGATCAGGCGCAAACCCAATTTGACCCGCCTGTGCGGGCCCTAACCGCTGGGGCGCCGCCACCGCCATCGGTTTTGGAAAAGTCCCGCGCCATGGGATTGGATGTGATGCAGGTTTACGGGCTGACCGAAACCTATGGGCACATCTCAAAATGTCTCTGGCAGGATGGTTGGGACGCGGCTGACCCCGCCGAACAATCCCGGCTTCAGGCGCAACAAGGCATCGCCTTTCCCATGGTTCAAGAGGTCGCGGTGATTGACCGCGACACTGGAGAACCCGTCCCCCAAGACAGCACCCAACAAGGTGAAATCGCTGTTCGCGGCAACACGGTTATGAAAGGCTATTACAAAGACCCCGAAGCCACTGCACAGGCGTTTGCCAACGGCTGGTTCTGGTCGGGTGATGGCGCTGTGGTCGACACAGGTGGCTATATCCAGATCAAGGACCGCCTCAAAGATGTGATCATTTCAGGCGGGGAAAACATCTCTTCGGTCGAAGTTGAAGCCGTCATTTATGATCACCCCGCCGTTCTTGCCGCGGCGGTCATTGCCAAACCCGATCCGAAATGGGGCGAAGTTCCCTGCGCTTTTGTCGAGTTGCGCGCCGACATGTCGGCCAACGCCGATGAGATCATCCAATTTTGCCGATCCCGCCTTGCCGGGTTCAAAACACCTAAATCGGTGGTCTTTGGTGAATTGCCCAAAACCTCCACCGGCAAAATCCAAAAATTTCAACTGCGCCATTTGGCGCTGGATACGAGGTCCTGAATGTCTCTTCTTTCTCCATCCCGTCGCCTGCGTGAGACTCCGTTCTCGGCCGGTGTGAAGGCCGCCGGTGTCAAAGCCTATACGGTCTACAATCACATGTTGCTGCCCACGGTGTTTGATGATGTCGAACGCGATTATCATCACCTGAAAAACCATGTTCAGGTTTGGGACGTGTCGGTGGAACGACAGGTTGAATTGATCGGTCCTGACGCCTCCAGACTGATGCAGCTGCTCACGCCCCGCGATCTGACCAAGATGCAGGATGACCAATGTTACTACGTCCCGATCGTTGATCAAAAGGGGCGTATGCTCAATGATCCAGTGGCGATCAAACATAGCGAAACCCGTTGGTGGATTTCCATCGCCGATAGTGACCTGCTTTTGTGGGCCAAAGGTTTGGCGATTGGCGCAGGTTTTGATGTCGAGGTATTCGAGCCCGACGTCGCCCCATTGGGGGTTCAGGGGCCAAAGGCCGGACAATTGATGGAACGGGTCTTTGGCCCAGAAGTCCACGACATTCGCTTTTTCCGCCACAAACGGCTGCCCTTTGGCGAGTCGTCCTTCATCGTGGCGCGGTCCGGCTATTCCAAACAGGGTGGCTTCGAAATTTACGTCGAGGACCGTAACCTTGCGATGCCGCTTTGGGACGCTCTGTTTGCGGCCGGCCCAGATCTAACTGTTCGGGCCGGGTGCCCAAACTTGATTGAGCGCATTGAGGGCGGGTTGTTGAGCTATGGCAATGACATGTCGATGGAGAACACACCGTTAGAATGCGGGTTGGACAAGTTCTGCAACGCACCTGAAAGCGTTAATTTTATCGGTAAAGCGGCGCTCAAGGCCGAAGCTGAAGCCGGACCAAAACGCAAAATCCGGGCCGTCGCAATCGACGGTGATCCGGTAAGCGCCACGACAACAGCGTGGCCCCTGAACAGCGGTGAAACGGTTGTAGGTCAGATTACATCGGCCGCTTGGTCCCCAGATTTTCAAACAAATGTGGCCATCGCGATGGTTGATGCCGGTTTTTGGGAGGCGGGAACGTCCCTAACGGCCGACACGCCCGAAGGGCAACGAACGGCCACAGTCCAAGCCGGATTCTGGAAGTAACCACACCAAAAGCAAGACCTGAAGTCTCTCGGCGGACATGCGTTCGCCGAGCCAAGAAACCTGTGTCAAAAAGGGAGGGACACCAATGTCAAATGAACCACCGCTGATGGAATTGCCCATCAAGACCGCGGATGGCGGCTTTTATGATGGCTTTAGCAAAGACGTCACTATCACGGCCAAAGTCCTGATTGGGGCCTTGATTATATGGGCCGTCGCCTTTCCGGAGAATGCCGCCAGCGTCCTGAGCAGCATGAACAGCTTCCTATTGGCGAATTTCGCAACATGGTACATCTGGGTTGTTGCCTTCTTTATCTTGGTTTGCGTGGTTTTGGCGATTATTCCAAGTACTGGAAAGCTCCGCATGGGGATGGCCGATGATGCGCCGGAATTTTCAAGCTTCTCTTGGTTTTCTATGATGTTCGGCGCCGGGATCGGGATTGGCATGCTGACCTTTGCCACTGCCGAACCTATGTATCACTTTGCCAATAACCCCGAGGTTATCCAAGGGCTGGCCGAAGGCTCGACCGAGGGCAATGTGCGCTACGCCTACAAATGGTCGTTCCTTCACTGGGGCTTTTCGGCATGGGCTTGCTATGCCTTGGTCGGGCTGTCGCTTGGGTATTTTTCTTACCGTCGCAATCTACCATTGACCATTCGTTCGGGCCTTTCACCGTTGTTTGGCGCACGCCTATCGGGGCCATTGGGCCATGTGATCGACATCGTTGCGGTTGTTGCGACCGTGTTGGGTGTGGCGCAAACTCTGGGCTTTGGGGTCGAACAATTCGTCGCCGGTTTGCACCGAATTGGCTTTGGCGACTGGCTTTTGGATGCGGAAGGCAAAGCCACAACCACAGCCATTGTCGTGGCACTAGTTGTCATCATGGGTGCCTCAACTTTGTCCGCCCTTTCTGGCGTTGGCAAAGGCATCAAATGGCTGTCCAACATCAACATGGGCCTAAGCTTTTTCTTGTTGGCGTTCTTCTTGATTTTTGGATCCGCCGCCTTTGGCATACAGGCGCTTTTTGTCGGATTGTTTGACTACATCGTCGCCCTGCCTAGCTTACTGTTTACCGTTTGGCGCGCCGATAGCACCGAAACAGGCGACGCTTTGGCCTCGTGGCAGGGCGGATGGTCGGTGTTCTATTGGGCCTGGTGGATCGCATTTGCGCCCTTTGTCGGGGTGTTTTTGGCGCGTATTTCACGCGGGCGCACCGTACGGGAATATGTTTTGGGCGCGATCGTCATCCCGTCACTCATGTGCTTTGTCTGGTTCACCATTGTCGGTGGCACCGCCATTAACCTAACCCTGAACGGCACCGCTGGCGATGCGATCTCGGGCGCAGGTCAGCAAGCGCAGCTCTTTGCGATGCTCGATGTGATCCTGTCATCAGGGTTTGCTTGGGTAATGGCCGTGTTGGTTGTTATCTTGCTCTTGACCTATCTCGTGACTTCGGCGGATAGCGCGGTTCTTATTGTCAACACCATCAACTCTGGTGGTGACGAAGGTCCAAAGGGACGCCCTCATATCATTTTTTGGGGCGTTGCCCTTGCGATGGTTGTTGGAGCCCTGCTTGTGATCGGAGGTTTGGGTGCAATCCAAACTGCCATGGTCATTGGCGCGCTACCTTTTAGCCTTGTGATGGCCTTGATGGGCATTGCCTTGATCAAGGGTATCTTGCGCGACAGCAAACGCGAAGCCAACGGCGTCACCAGCGTCTATTCGGAAGACTAACCAATCAGGCAGGCCGAGCCACCCGTCGCTCGGCCTGCCTTTTCCCCGGATCAGTTCATTGAAAAGCAAACCCTATGACCAAGCTTGATCTCAACCTTCAATTCGCCACTAGCATTGCGCCACGGTCCATTTCACGACCTTTCGTTTTTGTTTTGCTGCCGGGTTTTTCGGCGATGAGTCTTAGCACCGCCGTTGAGGTCTTGGCCGGTGCCAATGCCGCCGGAGCCTCGCCTGTCTATTGTTGGAAGATCGTCAGCGCCGATGGCACCCCCGCCACCGCCTCGACGGGTTTGACCATGGCGGTTGACGATAGCCTGCCAGACATCCAACATGATGAAACCATTGTTTTATGTGGTGGTGCGCGGGTTGATGAACCGGTCGACTTGCAGGTGGTCAAATGGCTCCGCAAAGCTGCGCGTCACGGTGCCAAACTCGGGGCGATGGGCGGTGGCGGGACTGCGCTTTTGGCACAAACCGGGCTGTCATCGGGTCAAAGCATCGCCAGCCATTGGTCAACGGCTCCGGCCTTGCAAGAGAGCTTTCCCAACGCGGATATCACGCAATCTATCTTTGAAATTTCGGACAAGGTGATCACATGCCCCGGCGGCGCGACGGCCTTGGATCTGTTTATAAATGTCGTGTCCCAACACAACGGCATATCCTGTGCGCAAACCGTGGCGGGCGATTTGGCCTGTTCCAGTATTCGCGACAAACACACCGAACAAACATTTTCAATTGCGTGCCAGTTTGGCCGCCAAAGCCATCATTTGGAACAAGCGATCCAAGTGATGAAAACAAGCATCGAAGACCCGATTTCACCCTCCCAAGTTGCCGTTCAGGTCGGTGTATCGAGCCGCCAATTGGAACGCCTTTTCTCAAAACATCTTAACATGTCGCCCAAGGCTTTTAGCACGAAACTCCGCCTCGAACGGGCCCGCATTTTGCTGCAACAAACAGACTTGGCAATGATCGATGTCGCCATCGCCACCGGGTTCCAAAACACCACGCATTTTTCCAAACTGTATAAACGGCGGTTCGGTGTGACGCCTAGCAATGAGCGCGGCGTGGCGGTGCCTTGCTTTTCTGGAACCAACACACCGTGACCTTTTAGAGAAGGGCATGCCAGCTCTCTGCGTAGCGCGCCAAAAGGGGGGCAAACTCTGGCCTGTCCTGCATGTGAACCCGAGGCATCTCGGACGGTGACACCAACATCGCAGCTCCAAGGCTGGTCCCGGTTTTGGAACTGGCCGCGCCAACCCCATTGGGGCGCAACACCGCCAGCATATCAAGGAAATCTGCATTTCGGGCAAAGGGGCCTTCGACAAGTGTCGGCCCCTTGGCTCCGATCAGATCAAGGCATGTCTGCGTCATCAGAGCAAGATAGAGCGACAGCGCATAAATGCGTTCACCGTCTGACTGCGGTGGATTGCTCCAACTGAACACGCGACCAGAATACGGGCCGCTATTGGGCTCGACGGCGGGCAACAGCATGATTTTATTATGCAAAACAGTCATTCGATCTTGCTCGGAAGGCTCGACCGTTGAGGCGTCGCGGATGATTTCGTATTCGCGCCCCCCCATGAACCGCGCCGATGGGACGGGTGCCCCGACGGCGTTAACGTTCACCAAAGTGTCGCGCGCCGGGTCAAGTTTCACATCCCCCCCGTTAAGCGCCATGGCAACCACCCAAGTCCCCGTTGAAACAACGGAAAACGTATCCATGTCTCCCTGAAGATAAGGAACCAAAGAGGCATTGCTATCATGGATGCCGCAGACCACCGGTGTTGTCGCCCGCAATCCGGTCTTTGCGGCGGTCTCGGCCGTGATAACGCCCAAAACATGCGATGAAGGGAGCGCCGGAGCGAGCTTGTCAGACAGTCCCAATGTACCAACCAGCGTAGACGCCCGCCCGGTCCAGGGGTTCCAAAGGTCAGTATGACAGCCCAACGAGGTCACATCACAGGCCCATTGCCCCGTAAGACGATAGGCCCAGTATTGAGGATAGGTGATGACATGCGCGGTGCGGTCCAAAAGGGTTGGGTCACGCTCAAAAAGCCAATGTAATTGCGCCCCAACGTTCAATCCACCCGGCAATCGTGGTGACCCGGTTTCCGCAAAAATCGGACGGATTTTGTTATACGCCTCGTCGCACTCGTTCGGCCCGTCAAACTCATAGTCAAGCATCGGGGTCGCCAAGTCCCCGGCCTTGTCCAGCAACACAACCGAGGCCCCGTGGGTTGTGATCGAAATCGCATCAACGCCATGGCTCTTGTGAAACGCGGCTAGGTTTTCAAGGAAGAACGCCCAATGCCCCTCAAGGTCAAAATGCGGATAGGGGGCGGCATCAATAACCGTGTTCGGCCGGGTCACAACGGCTATTTCCGATAGGGTTTCACTGTCGACAAGCGCCAATTTGGCGTTGGTCTTGCCGACATCAATAACCGCAATGTGCTTGGGTGTTGGTTCCGGCCCGATCATGGCAAATGAAACACGGTTTCAAGCGGCTCAACCACCGGTTCGTTGTTGGGGTGGGTTTCCATCAGATCCGCCATATGCTCCCACCACCGTTGCATGACCGGATGGTTTGGCAGATCATCCATGGAATGCCCGTCTTTGCGCCACAACACCGCAAATAAATCACATGTGTCTTGGGCATAGTGGATCGAATAATCAACGATCCCAGCCTCTTTGAGCAATGTCACAAGATCAGGCCAAATCTCATCATGGCGTCTGCGGTATTCGTCGAGGTGTCCGGGCGTTAAGCGCATACGAAAGGCGATCTTTTCCATGACGTTATCCCCCCGTCTTGCGATACATTGCCCAAAGGCGCGGCAGGGCAATGACCCCGATCAACAACAACCCGATGAAGATCGACATGACGATGCCCGGGACGTTCAACAGGCCCAGCCCAAAAGTTACAAGTCCCATGACAAAGGCCGCGATCACAACGCCGGGAATGCTCCCCGAACCGCCAAGAATGTTTACCCCACCCAGAACAACCATGGTCACGATTTCCAGCTCCATTCCGCTGGCAATTGAAGGGCGTGTCGATCCGAGCCGAGAGGTCAAACAAACCGCCGCCAAGCCTGACATCAGACCAGTCAACAAGAACAAGATCATCTTGACGCGGTCAACGCGAATGCCCGAAAACAACGCGCCGGTTGGGTTGTTCCCGACGGCATAAACGGTGCGTCCAAAGCTGGTTTTGTGCAGTAAAACGCCAAACACCACAGCCAACAGTGCGAAGATCGCAAATTCGACGGAAATCACCCAAAAGACATAGCCCTGACCAAACCAGGAAAAGTCACTGGGATAGCCACGAAACGCCCCGTCACCCAAAATGATGTAGCTGATCCCGCGAAACAGGCTCATGGTGCCGATGGTCACAACGATGGAGGGCAGCCCCAGTTTGGTCACCAAGGCCCCATTAAAGGCCCCGCATGCCAACCCGGTTCCCAGACCAACCAAGACCAGTACCGGGGTGCCCGCTCCCATCTCCATCGCCACGCCCATCGCGGTTGACGCCAGCGCAATTATCGCCGCAACCGAGAGATCAATTTCACCGGCGATGATCAACAGCGCCATGGCAAAGGCAATCATTGCCTTTTCAGTGAAATTGAACGTCGCGTCGGAGAGGTTCCAAGCATTTAGAAAATACGGCGAAGCCAGCGAGTTTAGGATGAAAATCCCAACGGCCACCCCAAGCAAAAGGCTTTCCCAGCTCATCATCCGGGCCCGCATCGGTGAGCGCAGGCGATCGGGAATGACGCGCGGCGTTGTATCTGTCAGGCTCATTGCGCATGCTCCGCTGATTTGAGGATGATACGGCCTTTGGTCCGGCCAGATTGGGCATTAAAGGCGACGGCAATGATGATGGCGGCTCCGGAGATCGCCAACTGCCAAAACGGTGAAATATCGACAACCGGAAGCGCGTTTTTTATCACCCCTAAAAAGAGCGCCCCGAGCAACGTGCCGATCACTGTCCCGGCCCCACCGGCGATTGAAATCCCGCCGATGACACAGGCCGCGACCACATCCAGTTCAAACCCGCCAGCGATATCAACATAGGCCACTGAATAGCGGGCAATCCAAAGATAGCCAGTTAACCCAGCCAACATGCCCGAGATCGTAAAGGCCAAAAACTGCGTCTTGCCGACATCGATCCCGGTGTAAACCGCCGCATGAGGGTTGCCGCCAACCGCATAGATCGCTCGCCCCAATGTGGTGCGGGCCATAACGATGACCATCACAACCGCGACAAGGACGCTCACCCAACCCAACACTGGCATACCAAGAAGGCTGGTACGTGGAACACCGGTAAAGGCCGCGCTCATCTCATGGGCGTTGATCCATTTGCCGTCTGTCAGCAAGAAAATGACGCCCCGGAAAATGGTCATTGTGCCAAGTGTCACAACGATTGGCGGGATATTGAGCTTCCACACCAACACCCCATTGATCGCCCCCAAGGCTGCGCCCATGAGAATAGAAATCGCTACAATCACAGCAATCGGCAGGCCCGGCATTGCCACGTTGATCATCGCGCAAACCATTCCCGTAAGCGCGAGGTTTGCCGCCACAGAAAGATCAATACAGCGGGTTAAAATCACCACCATCTGCCCCATCGCCAAAATCATCAACGGCGAGGTATCGGTGAACACCATTACCAGATTGGCGGGGGCGATAAAGCCGGGGAACCGCGTGGCAATCAAGGCGATCAACACCACTATCGCAGCGGCGAGAATAGTCTCTCTTGATTTCAGGAACGTCATGCCGCGTCTCCTTGTTCATTTATTCCAACCGCATGCCGCACCAGCGTTTCGGGGCTTAGCGCGTCCCCTTCCAGTTCGGCGACCATACGGCCATCGCGCATGACAATGACACGATCCGACATGCCCATGATTTCAGGGATTTCTGAGCTGACCATGATCACGGATAGCCCCTGTGCCGCGAGTTCAGACATAAAGTCATGCACCGCCGCCTTGGATCCGATGTCGATCCCCTTGGTTGGTTCATCGAGAATGATGACGCGCGGCTTGGTCGCCAACCATTTGGCAATGACCACCTTTTGTTGATTGCCGCCGGACAAGGCCCCAACATTGGTATCAAGTGACGCCGCGCGCAAATCCAAACGCTGGGTGTATTCGCGCGCCAAGGCGAACTCCTCTGCCAGCCGGATGAACCCGTCCTTTGATGTCTTGTGTAGCGATGGCAGGGTGACGTTCTGGAAGATAGGCATATCCAGAATAGCCCCTTGTTTGCCCCTGTCTTCGGGGACGTAAACAATGCCTGCCTTGATTGCATCCGCCGGGGATCGAATGACACGCACGTCGTCGCCAATCCGAACCGCGCCTTTGGACGGTTTTGTTATTCCGATCAACGATTGCATGAACTCAGACCGCCCTGCCCCGACCAGCCCATAAAACCCGAGGATTTCGCCGCGCCGCAGGGTGAAATTGATGTCTTCAAACTCGGTTGGATGGCTGTAACCCGCGACCGTAAGAACCTTGTCGCCAATCTCGGCATGGCGCTTGGGAAATAATTGATCCACCGCGCGGCCAACCATCATTTTCACCAGATCGGCTTCGGTGACATCGGCCATCTGTCCGGCTCCAACCAATTGGCCATCCCGAAACACGGTAAAGCGATCAGCAATGCGGAAAATCTCGTCGAACTTGTGCGATATAAACAAAATCGCCTTGCCCTTTGCCTTGAGAGTATCGACCAGCTCGTAAAGCTCCTCAATCTCGGTTTGGCTAAGGGCCGCGGTGGGTTCGTCCATAATCACAACCTGCGCCTCAACCGACAGCGCGCGGGCAATCGCGACCAGATGTCGGGACGCAATCCCAAGGTCTTTAAGCTTGACAGACGGGCTGATTTTCGCGCCGATCGTGCCTAAAATGTCCGCCGTCCGACTATGCATCGCTGCGGTGTCAATCAACCCAAACCGCCCCTTGGGCGCGTGGCCGATAAAGACATTCTCGGCAACCGAGAGTTCATCAAATAACACGGTTTCCTGATGGATCGCCGTGACACCCGCATCGGCGGCATCTTGGGGCGTGACAAAGCGAACCGGTTTACCATGAAGCAAAATCTGCCCGCCGTTCGGCTGATAAATTCCGGTCAGCGTCTTGACGACAGTTGACTTACCCGCGCCGTTTTCACCAATCAAAGCAGTGACTTGACCGGCAAATAGATGCAGATCAACACCATCAAGCGCTTTGACACCGGGAAAGGTTTTGGTGATCTTATCAAGGGTAAGAACCGGCTGCGCGTCCTGCGCGGCACTGTCTCCCTCCGGGCTGAGATTTCGCATCGCGCATCCCTATCGCAAAGCCCGGCCAATGGCAGAGCAGGTCTTGGTAAAAGGGCGGCCCGTATCCCGCGCCGCCCCTCGCTTTTCTTTAGGGTATCTTAGAAGATATCCTTGAAGTCCGCGATATTGCTGGCGTCATAGACAAAGGGGTCGGCCATCGCCGCAGCATTGGTGTCATCCAAGGTGATTGTGCCCATACGGCCAATCGCAATTTCTGCACCCGGTTCGGCTTTGGCGGCTTCGGTTGCCAGCTGGTGGGCCAGCATGGTTGCCGAATAGCCAAGATCAATCGGGTTCCAGATCGCAAAGGATTTGGACGCGCCGCTGTCGATTGCCCCGGCCATTTCCGACGGCAGGCCAAGACCCGTTACGTTAACCTTGCCAATATTGCCCGCATCGGCAACGGCTTGGGCCGCGGCGACAATGCCAACCGAAGTCGGGGCGATGATGGCGTCCAAATCCGGATGAGACTGCATAAGGCCGGTGGCTTCGCGATAGGATTTATCGGCAAGATCGTCGCCGTAAACGGTCGAAACAACTTCGATACCGGGATAGTTGCCCATCACCTTGTTCATCTCGTCAATCCAGATGTTCTGGTTTGTCGATGTGGTGGTCGCGGACAACACCGCCACTTGGCCGCCCTCTGGCAAATGATCGGCTGCCAGTTTGATGATCATGTTACCAATCAACGCGTTAGAGGATGGGTTCAGGTGCGCCATGCGGCCATCTTCGGCAACGCCAGAGTCCCAAGAAATAACAGTGATCCCGCGCTGCATTGCCTTTTTCAGCGTAGGAACAAGCGCGTCAGTGTCATTGGAGGAAACCGCAATGGCGTCAACTTGCTGAGCGATCAGCGAATTGATCACCTCGATCTGCCCCTCGGCAGTGGTGTCGGTTGGGCCAGTATAGATGATTTCGACGCCTCCCAATTCTTTGGCGGCCTCTTCGGCCCCTTCGGCAGCGGCTTCAAAGAACCCGATGCCCAAAGCTTTGACCACCAGCGCAATGCGCATGTCTTCGGCAGATACTGGACCGGCGAACAATCCTGCGGCAACGGCCACAGATGTCATGAGTTTTGCAAGTTTCATCGGGTTTCCTCCCTGGTTTCCCAAATTTGCGGCGCGCCGTTCCATTACTGGCCGATTACGACGCCGCCTCCTCCTTCACGGCACCAACCGGCACCACGATTAATTTGATGTCTGCCGCATCCACCATGGCGGCGGCGCGGTCGCTGATCCCGTCATCGGTGATCAGCACATCAATGTTATTGAGTGGACACAGAACCAAACTGGAACGTGCTTCAAACTTGCTGGAATCAACCAGCAAAACCAATTCATCCGCTTGGCCAATGAGCTTTTGCTCGGCCTGAATGATGAGCGGATCAGCCTCCATAACCCCAAGCGGCCCAACACCTTGCGCGCCCATAAACATGCGGCGTGCATAAAAGTTGCGGGTGACATCATTATCAAAGGGCGACAGCACAATGTTTTGTTCGCGGTAAATCACTCCGCCGGACATCAGAACCGTGTTTTTGGAATTCTTGAGGAGGTGTTCAGCCGTCGGAAATGAGTTGGTAAACACCTGACAGCGGCGCGTCGCCAAAGGATGGACCATTTGAAAGGTCGTGGTGCCGCCATTAATAATGATCGGCTCCCCCTCTTCGCAAAGTTCAACCGCCTTGCGCGCAATTGCTTGCTTTTGCGCGATATTGATCGCCTCATTCACGGCAAACGGCCGCCCGGCCAATCCCGGAAGCTGATTGGGGTGAAGGGCTTCGACGCCCCCGCGCACCCGGCGCAACTTCTTAGCCTCATGCAAACCGGCCACATCCCTGCGGATTGTCGCCTCAGACGCGCCAGTCAAGCTGCAAAGGTCCAAAACCGTCACAACCGGACGATCCTGTACCGCTGACAGAATGATATTATGGCGTTCCTTTTCGTGCATCTCTTCCTCCCGTTGACGCTAACCGTGCCGCAAAGCAACGATCACTGTCAATCACAAAATGTCATTTATCATCATTTTTCGATCATTAGTGATTGATTTTGATGATTTGTGATTGACAAACCGTCGCAATCCAATCACCCTTTGATCAAATCGACTGAGATTATCTGCGGATCGGGAGGAGATCACAATGACCACCGAGGCAAATCACCTTGTTTCCTTATGGGATGACAACAAAGCCGCAACGATGAGCGAGCCAGAAAAGCTTCTTTACCGCTCAAATCTGCTTGGATCTGATAAGCGCGTGACCAATTATGGCGGCGGCAACACATCCGCCAAAGTCATCCAACCGGACCCGTTGTCCGGTCAGGACGCCGAAGTGTTGTGGGTCAAGGGCTCTGGTGGCGATGTTGGGTCCATTAAAATGGATGGGTTTTCAACCCTTTATATGGACAAGCTGCGCGCACTGAAAACCATGTATCGCGGCGTCGCCTTTGAAGACGAAATGGTGGGCTACCTGCCCCATTGTACCTTCAATTTGAACCCGCGCGCAGCCTCTATCGACACGCCACTTCACGCTTATGTCCCTAAAAAGCACGTCGATCATATGCATCCCGATGCCATCATTGCGATTGCGGCGTCTAAGGATAGCAAGGCCATGACCAAAGAGATCTTTGGCGACGACATTGGCTGGCTTCCGTGGAAAAAGCCGGGGTACGAGTTGGGGCTATGGCTCGAAAAATTCTGTCTCGACAATCCAGATGCCAAAGGCGTCGTTTTGGAATCGCACGGGCTATTTACCTGGGACGATGACGCCAAGACCTGCTATGAGCTCACGCTTGATATCATCAACAAGGCCATTGCTTATTTTGAGGATAAAACCGCCGATGTTCCGGCTTTTGGCGGCCCAATCCACACCAGCCTTGCCGCCGATGCCCGCCGCGCCTTAGCAGCGAAACTGATGCCCGCCATTCGCGGGTTCGTTTCCGGCCAACAGCACATGGTTGGCAATTTTGTCGATACCGACGCGGTGCTCGAATTTGTGAACGCCAAAGATATGCGCGATCTCGCAGCACTTGGCACCTCTTGCCCGGATCACTTCCTAAGGACCAAGATTTGCCCGCTGGTGGTCGATTTCGATCCGGCCAAGGGCAACATCGACGATGTATTGGCCGGCCTCGAGACGCAAGTCGCAGAGTATCGCAAGGGTTACGAAGCCTATTATGAACGCTGCAAACACCCCGACAGCCCGGCCCTACGGGACCCCAATGCCGTGGTTTACCTCATCCCCGGCGTTGGCATGATCACTTTTGCCAAAGACCGCGCAACGGCACGTATCTCTGGTGAATTCTATGTCAACGCAATCAACGTGATGCGCGGCGCATCGGCCGTTTCCGATTACTGTGGCTTGCCCGAGCAAGAGGCCTTTGACATCGAATACTGGCTCTTGGAAGAAGCCAAACTTCAACGCATGCCAAAACCCAAAAGCCTTGCTGGACGTGTGGCTTTGGTCACCGGCGGTGCGGGTGGAATCGGATCGGCCACCGCCGAACGTTACCTTGCCGAAGGGGCCTGTGTGATGTTGGCAGACATCAACCAAGACGCCCTGCAATCCACCCTTGCCAACCTGTCGTTGCGCTATGGCAACGACGTGTTGCGCAGCGTGGTGATGAACGTCACCGACGAAGACGCCGTGGCGGCGGCATATGCGCAAACGGCTGTTGAATTTGGCGGTGTCGATATTTTGGTTTCCAACGCGGGTATCGCCTCTTCTGCTCCTGTCGAAGAAACCACACTTGAGCTGTGGAACAAGAACATGGACATCCTGTCGACCGGATATTTCCTTGTGTCGCGTGAAGCGTTCAAAATGATGCGTGTGCAAAACATTGGCGGCTCTGTTGTCTTTGTGGCCTCCAAAAACGGTCTTGCTGCATCGCCCAATGCCTCTGCCTATTGCACCGCCAAGGCATCGGAAATTCACCTTGCCCGTTGTTTGGCGCTTGAAGGGGCCGAAGCCGGTATTCGCGTCAATGTCGTCAATCCAGATGCCGTTTTGCGCGGGTCCAAGATTTGGGAAGGCGAATGGCTTGATCAACGGGCCGGAACCTATGGCACCGACAAGGAAGGGTTGGAGGAAATGTATCGTCAGCGGTCTATGCTCAAACGCTCTGTCTTGCCCGAGGACATCGCCGAGGCGGCGTATTTCTTTGCCTCTGACCAATCGGCCAAATCAACCGGCAACATCGTCAATGTCGACGCCGGCAATGTGCAGGCCTTTACACGCTAAGACAAAGTTGCGCTTGATGCCTTTTGCATCCGGCGCAGCCCTTTGAGGGAGGGGACCATGATAGATACATCTGTGATCGAGGCGGAAAACGCCAAACGGGCCAGCGATCTGGCGCGTGACTTTGACCATCTTGGCGAAAAGCTTGATCGTCGCGGCGTCGACATCAACGCCATTGTTGAGCGCGCCAAAGGGTTTGGTGTTGCTGTGCCATCTTGGGGAACCGGCACTGGCGGCACCCGCTTTGCCCGCTTTCCGGGTCTGGGCGAACCGGCCAACATCTTTGACAAGCTTGACGATTGTGGTGTGATCCATGCCCTGACCCAAGCCGCCCCATCGGTGTCGCTGCACATCCCATGGGACAAGGCGGACCCCAAGGATTTGCTGGCCAAGGCGGGTCAGCATGGTTTGACCTTTGACGCGATGAATTCCAACAGCTTTCAAGATCAGGCCGACCAAACCCATTCCTACAAATTCGGTTCGCTGACGCATACAGATACCGCAACCCGCGCCCAAGCGGTTGAGCACAATCTGGAATGCATCGACATTGGTCAACAGATCGGCTCCAAGGCGTTGACCGTTTGGATTGGCGATGGCGCGAACTTTCCCGGCCAAACTCATATGGGTCGTCAGTTCGAGCGTTATCTGTCTTCGATGAAAGACATCTATCGCGGCCTGCCCGATGATTGGCGTTTGTTTTCCGAACACAAAATCTATGAACCGGCGTTCTATTCGACCGTGGTGCAGGACTGGGGCACCTCGCTCATGACCGCGCAGGAGCTCGGCGACCAAGCCATGTGTCTCGTCGATCTGGGCCATCACGCACCCAATGTTAATATTGAGATGATCGTGTCGCGCTTGATCCATGTGGGCAAGCTTGGCGGATTTCATTTTAATGATAGCAAATACGGGGACGACGATCTCGATAGCGGCACGATTGACCCCTATCGTTTGTTTCTGGTCTGGAACGAACTTGTCGATGCCGAAGGCACCCCGGGCCTTGATCTGGCGCATATGATCGACCAATCCCACAATGTCACCGATCCGATCGAAAGCCTGATGATTTCGGCGATGGAAATTCAGCGCGCCTATGTGCAGGCCTCGCTTGTCGATCGCGCGGCCTTGACCGGCTATCAAGACGACAATGACGCGCTTATGGCTTCGGCCACCTTGCGCGCGGCGTTTCGCACCGATGTGGATGCTATTCTGGCGCACGCTCGGGTTTCAGCCGGAGGAGCGATTGATCCGGTCATGACTTTCCGCGCGGCGGGGTATCGCGACCAAGTGTCTGAGAAACGGCCTGTTTCTAGCGGTGCGGGCGGCGGAATCGTCTAAATCGATAGAGCCTTCGCTGAAGAACACACCTGAGGAAGCGATCCGCTTCTTTCCATCCCTGACAGACGCCCCCCCAACCGGCACAGGTTACTGTCCATAACGTGCTGGCCATCCCCCCCCCGCTTTAAAACTCATGGCCTTTGCGGCATCTAAGTGAGGAGGAGTTCCGACGACAAACGGTGAGGATAGCACTGACCAGCGGGCTAACATGCAAACAGGTCGCCGATGATGTCGGCGTTGAACATGTGGATCTCGGCACACAAAGACACGGATGTGGTGTCGAAAGAGGATTTGAGCTTCGACCAAGCGAATGGTCGGCTTCAGCGCGAGAACCGCATTCTAAAGGAGGCGCGGGAAATCTTAGAAAGGCCACGGGGTGCTTCGCGAGCCAATAGCCGTGAGGTTTTAGTTAATTGAAGAGCACCAATCTGCATTTCCATTGGCCGGATGTTCCATGTCATGGATGTCAGTCCGCGCGGCGTGCGTGCTTTGCGCAGCTGTCCTGCCAGCCCTAGACAACGCTCTGATCTGGTCACGCTGGCGCACCTCAAAAAAACAGTCACCTCTTAACCTGCGCGGCTACGGCAGACCACGGATGACGGAAGAGTTGCGGGAAATCGGCCTAAAAAAAACGTCCATCGCTTTCCGCGCCCCCCAAAAGGCTGCCTTCACCATGCGGATAGGGGCAGCCACTTCTTTTCGCACGGTAATCCCGCCGAAATTAGTGGTGTTCAAAAGTAGAATTTTCTCGGCACGATATCTGAGGAGATTTGGAATGAAGAACGGATGATACAGCGACGCGCCGATCATGGCGATCCTGAAGCAAGCAGAGGGCGGTGTGCCAGTTTCTAAACTGTGCCGAGAGCATGGGATGAGCAGCGCGAGTTTCTTTAAATGGCGGGCGACATTTGGCGGTATGGATGCGTCTTTGATGTCTGAGAGCGAGCTTTTGTCCGCCATTGGTCCGAGAGAACCTGAGCAGGCGCTCGAAAAAGCGCTAAGGCCGTCCACTGCCCGCCAGGGCATTGCCCTGCAATGTCCCGTGAGGGACGGAGGCGGGAGGTGGCCATGAATGCGGTCACAGATCACGGGATCAGCATCGCGCTGGCCAGCCGAGCATTTAAGATCAGCGAGACGTGTTATCGTTGCAGTCCAGTGCTGAGTGATGAGAACGAGACAAATGCAGACTGGTTGGAACGGTTGTCGGTGAACAATGGCTGTGGACTTACACAATGAACGACCCAACATGGGCATTGGCGGCATAACACCCGCCACGAACCTGAAAATGGCCGCGTTAGCTCTAGAGCCGATCCCCATTGAAATTGAGGGGTACCCGAGGTTTTTTCCCGGAACCTATCGACACAGGATCGGGCAAACGTCCTAAAGAGAGCTGAAAGACGATCACCAACTGCTGCGTGCTTCTTGTCTCACTCCAGAAAATCCATGAGCTCTCAACCCGTGTCATCCGTATACTCGAAAACCACAGCGCGAACGTTTGTGTCGACAAGAAAGAACCCTCTTTGCCACCATATAAGAACAAAGATACAGCCTCGACGTTGAAATCTCGTATCATTCAATCTCGAAAATTTGTTTTTCTTGCGACCAAAAACAGTAAAGAAAGCAAATGGAGCCCTTGGGAGCTTGGTTTGACTGATGGAAACAAGTCACTACGAAACATTGCACTCCTCCCAGCTCTAGAGGATGACCGCCAAGATAGTTGGACAGATTGGGAATATTTAGGATTGAATGATCGGATTGTCCGGGGGAAAATCAAAGGGCGGCCCAAGGATGAATGGTTGGTTTGAGACAAACGAGAAAACTCAGCTATTAGTCTGGGCGAATGGTTGAAATGCTAAGCAACAAAGAGGTTTGTTTGGTGCCCTCAATCAATCTTTGCCTCACGTCGCTCTAGCGCTTGTACGGCTATAGCTTTCTTTGGCCTGTGTGTGATGTCGTAGTTGGTGACCGGATTTAGCCCCCATTGGTCGACACCAACATCATGGAAACACATGTTTCACATCAGTTGTTGTGAACGAAGCCAAACAATCAGAGCAACCCTTTTGTTCCCCCTAATGTTTCCTTTCTTTTTTGGCTGGAAGGGCCGTACTCGAATCTGCAACACACGAGATCAAAACCAGTTGTTCTACCAATTGAGCTGCCACTTTCATGGCTGACTTGTCAGAGAGCTTTTCAAGAACTCGCTCGGAGCCAGTTCAGACTACTCAATATGTCTGCAAATGTGAAACTTATGTGCAAAGTTCCGTTCTTGCCTGACAAAATTGCGTTTCTCGCCGTACAAATCACGATTCACGTTGGACGCCATATTGATGTGGCGTCCGGTTTAAATCGGAGTCTGGCGAATTTCTAACCCGCTGAAACTGAATCAAATTTTCGGAAGAGTCCATTTAGAACCGCACTTTCATCCGGGCAAGAACGCAACTTGGCCAATGGCAGGCACAAAAAAACCGCCAGAGGCGGTGCAAGAATTAGGGCTGGATGACCAAATTTTATGTGAGGTTATCTCGAGGAATCACGGCAGGTGACAATTCCAAAGCGATCGCGATGGGCATCGCTCGGCTTGCAGATTTTGGTGTGCGTAGTTTGCTTACCCGATTGCCTTGGGCGATGCACTCATAGGTCTTCGTCCGGACGTTGCCACTCCAATGTCCCGTTTTTCTTCATGCGGCGAACCATGGTGACATGAACCAGTGCTTGCTCAACGATACTGTCGTCACCAGTGGCAAAGGCCTGCTCAAGTAGGTCGCGCTGTGCGCTCAAACTATGACCAAGTTCGTAGTCAGAAATTTCTAGGTCCATTATTCTCCTCCATTTTGAAAACAAGATAGTTCATGGTTGAAACGGTGGCGACGCACCGGATTGTAAGATTGCGCGTTGCGTTCGAGGACGGCGGCGCGGGATAGATCGCGGTCTGATGCCGACAATATCGCTCGTTTTGTAGATAGGTAGGCCTTGTCCCTCAGGTGCGCGATAAATCTTGGAATTCAGAATTCTCGATCTGGCAATGCCCTCGTCAATTCCGAGCTGCTTAGCTGCGGTACGAATGGTTTGGAACCGCTCCAAGAATTTCGCTAAATCTGTTGGATCAACGATAAGTGCTGGCCGACTGCTCCCTTCCTTGCGGCCTGAGAAGCTCGGCAGAAGTTTCAGGGTGGTGAGCTGCTTTACTTCAGAATATTGAAGCCCAAGCCGCGCCCGCAGATCCTGCATTGTTAGGCCCGTCGAGGCATGCATGAGAAGCTTCGATCTGAGTTCAGAGATATTTACGCGGATGCCGCTGAAACCAGCCGCTAGGTCTATCGTATACGACTTTGGCAACTGATCTGAGAGTAGCAGCGAAGTGATCTTGGCTGTCGTGCTTGATACGGCAAAGCATGCATCGGGGATCGACATAAATTCGTCGATGTCATTGTGCGGGATCTTTTCCAAGTTGACTTCTATTTTCGCAAAAAGTTCATCAACCACACGAGCCTCGTAACGTGGTTTTGCGGACGTCTCGGTCTTGATTGGCTCGATGATGCCGTCGCCCACCAACCCCTCAAACGCTTTGATCCCGATATTGAGGCGGGCTGCAGACGCCTTAGCGTTTATGCCGTCTGCGACCTTGGCGACATGTCGCAGGCAGATCTGCATATGCTGTCTCAGGTTGCCCTGCGTAGGGATCCCGTTTTCAGGTATCATCCCGTCTGTGCGAAGAACATTTCGAACCCACCCAACTGATCTATCAGTTTTTTGGGCAATCTTTCGGATTTCCGCTTCGACAAACGGTGATTTCTGATCGACCTTGGCAACGCTGAGCAGACAATAGTCGCCTTGGTCATTACAGATGTTCTTCATCAAAGCGCGGAATGGCCGGCGTTCGAGCGGATTTGCCGCTTGGTAGGCCCATCCGTAGAGCCAAGTTTTACCCATTCGAATGCTGTGTTTCCTGAGAGCTGCGCTGACGGCGTTATGGATAGAACCAACGCCATTTACGGTAACGTCGAAGCCGATGTCGATAAGTTGCCTCTGCGTGTTGATATCAAGATCGACAGGTTGGCCGGAACCGCGTTCCATGAAAAACCCGAGACCAAGACACCAGCGTTCAAGAACGTCTATTTGGACCTTGTCCAACCAGCAACAGAGGCTTGTGTCTTGGTCCAAGTGTTCAATGACCGCAGCTTCAAATTTGGTTGGTGATTGCGAGGCTATCAATTCCGGCAGGCCTTTCAGCCAAGAATGGTTCAATCGGCTACGGAAGACATGGTCGTAGCAGGTGGAATAGTCATTGAACGGTAGCGGCACCAAACGAGTGTGATGAACAGAACAGGTCTGGATCGGTCTCAATAACCAATCGCGTTTCATCGCCAAATTGTACGGCCTAAATAAGCCAGAGTCGGCTATTTCGGACCAACACTGTGGACAGATCGACAAGTCAGCCTTTCGCACTGACCGCGACAGCAGTGTCTTCCCATCCAGTATCGTGTTCTTGCGATGAAGCTGGCGTGGGCTGTTGGAGATCAACTGGGTGGCGCCGGAACCTGTTAGCTCTCCAAGTAATTCGACGCTGTCAGGATCGCCGGCGCAAATCTTTTTCTTGTTGAGGCCTGTTGCGACGCAGAATTCTTGGACTGACCGAACCGCATTGGCATCAGCGTTGCGTGCCAGTACTGAGAATCCGGGTTCGGCGGCTGACGCCGCTATTGTGATTGGCAATATTGTGATCATTTGACTGCTCGGTTTTTATTGTTGCGAGTTAAGGGTCGATTGGGTCGTCGCCCATTGGAATGCTTTGAAAGTCCAACGCGACAAATGGATTGACGGCCGGAAGGCAGCCCGTAGCGCTTCGGTAAGTCGCTTCAAAGTGCTCGATGGTCACCTCGTGCGATCTGCTGAGAAGGGCTTTTTTGGTGGCTGTGCGGCAGAATACGCATAGATGTCCAAAGGCATAATTCGAGGCATGAAGTACCCTGGCGGCGAAGTCTCGGGATTTGACGCTCTTGTCCATATTTAGGTCTGCGGCTGTTACGAACCGGGCGAGCGTCCGGATTGCTGTCTCTTGATCGATAGCTGGATTCAGTCTTCGCATATGAATCTGTTTGTAGCGACGACGAAACTGCGTGTCCGAAACCAATACTTCCTGAAACGAAGGCATCCCCACCAGAATTGGGATCACTGCGTTGTCGCTTTGTTGGACGAGCGACTTTAGAAAGTCCTGCAGTTTTGCGCGATCGCTTGGCCCTGCTGCTCTCACGTGTTGGATTTCGTCCAACACGATCACGACAGTTTTTAGGTCCCTGATATAGTTTGCTATGTGAACCCAAAGGGATTGGGCGCTTTCCCCTTTAGAAGGCTTCGTCCATCCAAATGCTCGGAGCACATCCAAGTATAGACCCTTTAAGGTCGCATCTGCACTCAGCTTGACAATGATAACCGGGCGGGGGTTGTCGCCTACAACGGTTAGGTCGAGTCCAGATTGGGACAATGCAAATGTGGTACCGTCTGTCTTACCTGTGCCGCTGTGCCCCAATATGACAAGGCCACCAGTTTCAAAGATGTCCCCAAATTTCTGAGCGACGCGATACTCAGCGAGCAGATCGTCAACTTCATCGAATATCAGCTGGGCATCAGGGTGTTCGATGAACAATCCTCGGAGTTTGTGATGCCGCACATACAGATCATGATTAGAAGGTGCTTCTGTCATTTTTCATCCTCCTCGCGCCACCAATCGTCATCATCTTCGTTCGGCGCTGCTGACGGTGTTTCATCGGCAGATGAATTCGAATAGCGTTGTGCCGGGTCGAAATCGTGGCGGGGCTCCCCAACTTCTGCCCCGTCGCCCCACCAATCGTCTTCGCTAACATCTCCTGCTTCTGGCGGTTCGTTTGATGCTTCCGAAGTCGGAAGGCTGCTAACAGGAGGCGTTGGTTTTTCATCCGAACGGCTGTCAGTGGACGCGCCGCCAATGACATAGCCGAGCCCGTCTTCGGCTCGCTTTAGACCGTCAACGGTTGCTGGGGCGTCATCGACAACCGAAAGGCCCCAATAAAGCTCGCGATCTAAGCGCTCCAAGTCATCTGCAGTGAGCATCTGAGGAAGCGCGTTCATGATCTTTAGCGCGTCGGTTGCGCGACTGCGCATGTCTGCCAAAGCTCTCATGATGACAGATGTTTTGATCTCGGCTTGTGCAGAGTAGCGACTGCGCAGGATTTTCCCTACTTCGATCCAATCGACAAGCCGAATATTGTGGAATTTCTCAACACTGCAGCGAACCTCAACCCAGTGATCATTGTTCCAGACGCTGATTGTCCCAAGGTCATCTGGGTCAATGAAAAATGCGCGCTTGTTGCTTCCACGCTCTTGGCGGATTTGTTGCAGTTCCTTGCTATTGTAGTGGATTCCTAAGAACTGGATACCTCGTGCGGTGACTGTACGTTCTTCCCTGCTTCCAAAGGCCCTGCGGAGCGTATTTGGGGATAGTTTGGGAGGCACGCCGTATAGTCCTCCCAAGCGAGCCAACGCTGCCGCCGGAGTCTCGCCCCCTAAGCCGCGATGCATTGAGTGATGGTATACGTCTACGATGTATCGAATGAAGATCAATGCGAGCTGATCGTCGGTAAGGACGGCAAGTTCCTCGGTGGGGTAGTCGCCGCGTTGTTGCGGGTTGCTAAATGTTCGACCTGGAATGAAGGGCATCGCTCGATCGCGGAAGGTACCAAATACCCGTTCAATTATTCCGCGAAATTGTGGTTCACCAACCATGGGAAAAACGTAAGTCGCATAGGCGGTACTGACTGCGCGTTGAGTCGGCTCTGCATAGAATGCCGCGCCTGTATCACTCTCCAAACTTTCAAACGAGAAACCATGCCAGTCAGACTCTGCCCCGGCAGCTTTTGCGAGATCTGTCTTGTCTCGCGTGGCCATATGCAGAGATCGAACGGCGGATTCCGTCTTTTGGGAAGTGGATAGGAAAAACCCAACGATGTAGCGCGTTGCTACATCAATCACGATATAGAGCCACCGCCGACCACGCGGAAGTGCCTTGATTGTCTTGTCATCTAGCCCTTCACGCATGGGCCCGGACATGATTACGTTCCGAGCATCTACTTCCCATTCATCCACAATGAAGGTTTGGCCAGGACGTATCGCTTGTTCTGTCTTACCAACGCCAGAATACTTGCGTTTCGCAAAGCTCTTGCCCTTGCGATTGGCCTCAATTTTGACCGGGCCAAAGTTAGCGACCCATTCATGCAACTGCGTTCTTCCCCGTGTCTCGAGCAACTTAAGCCCGTCTTTGTTGCGCTGCTCGTTCTCGAATCTTAGAGCCTTGATCGTTTCATCGACGACACCATTGGCACTAGACTGCTGCTGCGAGAGAAAATTGCGAAGCTTCTTGATGATGAAAACGAAGCTCTCTTGATCAATGTCGATTTCAGAGGACTTTCCTCTTTGGTCGACAAGGACATCAATGCGACCGTAAGCCTGCTCGACCCGTCTTCGCCATTCTAGGATTTTGGAAGGGCTTGCTTTGTAGCCAAGGGCGTTGTCTTTGGAACAGAAATACTGAACTCCAAATTGTCCATTGAAGGTCAAATGAATTTTCGTTGCTTCATCGAGAAGATCATAGAAGTTGGCTTTGACGTCCTCTGGTGTCAGTTTTACCGATCCGCCAGCATATAGTTTATTAAGTGCCAAAACGAAAAACCACCTGCGCAAAAACAGAATTCTCTGCGTTTCAGACAGTTCCCAAATGAAAACGTGAGGGTCAGGTTCATTCTCGGCGGCATCCGATGTGGACGAACGCCGTTTACATTCCCATCGGTCGGTACCGACGATCCCATTAAGTTCTTCCCACCCAAATCGCTCAACTGCACCTGAACCATCTTCCCGCCGGAAGTAGGCTGAGTGATTGTCGCCGGTTTCGAAATGATAAGGAACACGATCGATCATGTACTGATGGACAGGGTTCAAATGGATTTTGGGTATCATTGGAGCCTCCGCACCTTCGTGAAGAGGTTGATACGTCCAGAGCTTTGTTTTGCGAGTAGGCCTTCAAAGATGCCCCTCACGATTGGGCGAAACGCTCTACCGCCAGCCCGACACCGCTCCGCAAGATCGCATATTGAAATGTCGCCAGTAGCTGATGAAAGAACGTCCCTGAGACGGATTTCAACTTCGATGTCTCGGCATAAGGAAAATCGCTGGTACATGACTGCGTTGAACGCTTCAGCGCGTGGAATACACGCCTCAGTTACGAGCCGTAATTCATCGGCAATTCCCGAAGGCATTGTCTTTTGGAGTGCTTCAAGTTGGCGCATGAAACGCCCCGATTTCAGGCGTTTGGTCGGTTTCACCGCGACCGCAATCTTGCGACCACTCTTCTTGGTGATCAGCAGATCTATGTAGTGGTTGGCCGGTTTGCCGTCTTCATCGATAAAGGGGATTGGTCCGAATTGCTCTTGGATTTGCGCGACAGATGGATCAATCAACGTAACTGCGCCGTTATGATACTCAACCTGGCTATCGAAACCGTAATTTCTTGGTGTTCGCGTTTGTAGGTCTAACCAAACGGAAAATATTCGGGTTGAGCCCCTCGAGCGCGGATTGATCTTACGGTTCCCTCGATAAGGGAGCGGCACTAAATCGGGCATCTCCAGTTCCACGAAGTCATTCTCAAACGGTTCAGTTGGGCCGTAGGCCCTTTGGAACGCCTCTGGCATTCCTGACAAATCCATTTCTGGACTCGTGGCGTGCTCCATCAGCGCGTGATCGAGTGACATATTCATAGCAAAGCATCCTCGTTTCCGAACGCGACAGCGTCGGATTTTTGAGCGCAAGCGACTGATCGCTTGCGCGAGTCTGTTGACTTTCAAATTGTGAGGTGAGATGAAGAAGGCGTTCTACGGCAGGGTCTGGATTGCAAATGCATCCGGGCCTTTGCTAATTCAGCAATACCTCTGGCTAATTTTTGTTGAAACCTAGGTCATGCTGCATCCTCTTTGTTCTCGACATCAACAGTCGTACCGTCGTCAGGCGTTTCAGATAACGTTGGATCCAAGATGTCAGCTATGGCCTGCATAATTGGCGCGCTTTTGCGGCGACCGTGGATGACCATGCTGATTGTGGAGGGATCGCGTTTCAGTTTCTTCGCAAGATCTTTCAGCGACAAGTTGGCTTCTGAAAGCAACCTGTACTTAATGAGATTTGCATCTAGCTTTTGCGGCATTGAGCCCTCCAAATCCACGTAAATGGACATGCGCAGAATGAATCCATTGCGACTGAAAAGCAAGAGTCCTGATCAGCTTTCTCAGTAAAGTAAATAATAGAATCAATATGTTACTTACCAATTCGGATCTCTCCGGGTGGGTTGCCTTGGTAGTTTTTGTGTACGACTTTCAGGCAGCACAACGGATCCCAAAGAACGACAGAACGGATGTAATATGGACGAGAATTTTGATGAAGTCTTGAAGGCCATCGCAGATGCAGAACGAGGACCAACGGACGAAGAACTTACGAATGCGCCGATCATCAACCATTATCGCCTCGAAACAATTGGTCAAAGTGTTCAACAAATTTACGGTAAGGTGCAGGGGCATCCAACGATTGATGACCCGTATGTGACGACGACACCGCTTTTCGGGTTTGATCCGGACGCTGGGTGGGCACGGACGCGCAGTCGTTGGTACCGGCTTGGGCCAGACTGGCTGCTACCAAATCCTAAGGAAAGGGATGAGATGATTGTTGCCATTCAAAGCCTCCTTAAAGCAACGCGGAAATGGGTTATGACCGAAATGAAAGTGGCTCAGAAAAAAGATAGATCGTAAAGAAAGTTGTTGGTATTAACCCGACACTCAAATCTCTTCGGAGTTATGAGATGAATGAGCATCACAATGAGAGCCGTCATCTAGGCGCCTGAGGCGGAGGCCGAGCAATGGTCGGGGTAACGCCGTCCTTGCCTTTTCAAGCGCTTCGGAAAACCGAATCTCAGATTAACGAGGCAATAGTCTTGATTAATTCAACCCGATCGTTGAGACTAGTACGAATTAAGCAAATTATTCTAAATAGCTATTTTATTGAAGGGGGGATACTTTGTTCCGAACTTCGAAAGCGCACCGGCTTCAGGACACAGCTTTCTGGCACAGAAAAATGAGCGGTAGCTTACTAGCCGATGTCTCCATATCTCGCAGGACGTTTTTGACGGCTCTGGCGGTGTTACCTGCAACCAGAGCTCTTGGTTTCGAACAACTGTCCTTACGTTTAGAGCGAGATGCGCTAATAATAGAACACGCTGGTTCGGTTTCTCGGTTCAACCTATCTGGTTTTGGGCAAACCCGAAGTGCTCAATTGACCCAACGAGGGGCAAGTTGGTTCTTTAGCTTGCGTCGCGCGCGTGTAGCAGGCTTGACCCGAGCCTTTGAATTTGGATTGATATTTCAACGTAGTGCCGGAGCTTGGCACGTTCGGTCAGTTCAATCACCGGAGGCTATGAGGCGTCCGGTTCTACTTTCCGATTGGTTGACTGATCTGCGCGCAGTTCAGATACGCGATGATCTCCGGCCTAATGAAAATAGTAAGCATTTTGCACTTGTTGACGAACCGGTGGAAGTGTTTGCGACCCCAACTGGGTCACTTGTCGTACGTGGACGGTCAGAAAAAACTGTTCAGTTGAGGGCTGGACCTTTTGGATTCAGTGCCGGGGCCATGAGGTGGAACCATCCTTCGATAGATGACCCATCATGGCATGTTGCTTTAGCAGACTTAACCGCAAAAGCAGGGCAAAATGCTCCTTCACACTTGGACGCATCGACGAAAGTAACTCTTGCGCCGACGGGATTGGGTCGAGGTGCATTGCTGGTTTCGAAGGATCGGCGCAGGGCTGATCAATTCTTTTGGGAAGGTCCGTCAATTCTTGAGGTCACATCCGATCGGCATCACAGTGCAATAACTTTGGATGCGAGCTACAGCCGTTCGACGATGCGGTTGGGAAGTGGTCCAAGTTCCTTTAATATTTGGGCACCATCTGAAGCACTTTCCGTTAAGGCTCAGATTGGAAAGACCAGTTTCAAATTGGTTGGGAATGTCGGCCGACCAGCCCTAGAATTAGACGTGCAAACCGGTTGGAGTGCTCAGTCGATCAATCTTGAGGTAGGTCTTTCTTCTGCAAACATCGGTGTCACTGAAGCGGATTTATCTGATTGGCGCTTCCCTAAGACCCCAGTGAAAATGCAGATAGGGATGCCGCGCGCAGCTGATTCCACTGTGCATCTGGTCGATAGCATTAGCGAACAAGAACCAGATGTAAGCGAAGAGGACACTGGTGTAATAACGCTTCACGACGGAGACACATCCTTTGTATTTGATGCGTCCTATTCGCTTCTAAATCTCTTCCGAGCGAGAGATCTATTAAACCTCAAATTTGGTTTTTCTCGCTTTCTGGTAGTGTCTGATCCTGATGCGCCGTCTGGGGCGCGGCTCCAGCCGTATGGAACCGAAATTACTCCGCCAATACTGGTGGCGCACTTCGAAGCACAGCATTTTGAAGAAGAGGTTTATGACAACCTAACTGCGGGGGGTGGGGCGCAATTAAAGGAAATGTCCGAGTCTCGCGCAGCTGCTCCATCGCGGATTGCATTTCGCATCGACGAACATCATGAACCTTGGCCATTGACGCTAGACGCATTCACCAGATGGCAGGACCTAGCTCTACATGTGTCCGGGCGGGCCATGTCTGCTGACAGCACTCTTCTTGAACAATTGGACTACGTTGGTATCGGGAAGGATATTGGACGGCGACGTGCAATGGAACTAATTCGCGAAAGCGTGGAAAAGGACCGTGATCTTGACGTCGCGCGTCCCGACAGTCGGATCCATCTTACAACTGCCATTGAAGCGCGCTATCGCATGATTCTTTCACCGTCCTCCGCAGGTGCACGGGTAGAAACAGTATCGACCGGATTGGACGAGGCTGGGTTGCGAGGGAGCCAATTGTGGAGCGCACGTATTGTGCCAAAATCTGCACCTTCTGCTCCAATAGTGCGAAAGAGTGAGTGCAAGCCAGAGACGCTAGCTGAAGAGGCAGAGGAAGAGACGCCAGCTGAAGAGGCAGAGGTAGATGCAGGCGACATAGAAGAGCCGTTGGATATAGTTGCCGACCCAGCGTCAATGTCGACACAAGATCTAAGGGTGATTTGGGTGAGAGGAGTCGATCTTGGATATCTCCAAGGACGGCCGATCTCTGATAATGACAAAGCGTTGGCCCCTTGGTCACCGATTGCAACACCGGGTCAAGAAGGCGCCGTCACCTTTAACCGAGCTGTCAATCACCACCAGATGCGTGACTTGATGACCATGACTTCCGTATTTGCGCTAATGGCCAAACGGCGCCTCCAGGCAGTTTATGTCGATAACAACATGCCTGCTCCACTCAACGACCTTCTGGCCTATCTCGATGGCGACCCCACTACCAACACTTCTAAGCCTATAAAGTTCCGCGATGACCCCAGCGGACACGTCAAGGCTGCGCCGGAAGGCTATACATACGCCGGTGACCTTCTACCCAGTGGCGAAGATATCAAACCTGAGGACATGGGGATTGTTCAATCTCCGACTTTAGGTGTTTCGCAAGTTGTGATGACATCATGGGGTGCAAATGTGCGCTCTCGATCAGTATTTCAGCCCTATGCCGATGTTGACGCTGTACGACCTACACTTTCCGGTGGAGAAGCCCCTTATCCAGCTGCAAATTACCGAGCTCCAGAGACAGAAACTTTTGAACAAGAGAGTCTATTGGGTGAGGATATCTTTGTCGCTATTTCTGAGAAGGGTTTTCTACTTCCAGTAGGGCATCGAGCCTCACTTGTTCAGATAACTAAACGAGAATTTCGGCGAAATGCAGCGCATACAGTTGATGCGGAAGACATAGATCAGACCGCCTATCTAATAAAGCGGACGTTCATTACGGTCGGAAAGGTAGAGAAACTCTTTCCTGCTCTCGGCCAACCTTTTGGTGGGCGCGCGGGACTCGCTCAGAAGCGAATTCGGCTACGGACCAGTGAATCACCCGAAATTCTTCCACCAGATCAAACCAAAATTGAAAGTGGCGCCATAGAAGGGTTTTCAAACACATTCTGGCCTAGACAAACTGCAATGGGGACCACGCCAGCGTCAGATGTTTTGTGGGAGTTTGAACTTGATGACGATAAAGATGTGCATCGTGCTGGGTTCTTGTTTGTTTCGAACAATGTAGCACAAGACCCTGTGCAAATGGCCAATCTAGCCAAGTATTATCGCAACTCCGATCAGGGATCGCGTAAGGTTGAGAGCTTAGGAAAACCGCACGCTTTCGCGCCAAGCAAAGACGCAAGAGCAACGTCTTTTGCCACCCATTCAATGACTCTCTCTGTGTCGGGCCGGGCGCGTGGCAATGCTCGATCTTACCCTGAGAGCCCTGGTATTCCTTACTTCCCGAGTGATCCGGAGCAAAATCATAAAGAAATATTTGAGGATATCACCAACCCAGCCGAGGGGTACTTCATCAACGCTTACATGGAAGGTGCCGATCAACCCGGCTTTTATGCGACAGTAGAGCGTAGTAAGATCAAGGTGGAGTCGATTGATCGGATCAAACGTCAACAACACGGCCATGTTTCGGCCAGTTACAACGCCCAATGGGTAGAACATGGCTTTGATTCAGATCGAAACCCCTCTGAACTGTTCTTAGATGTGCTAAGCCCACTACCGCTGGATTTCTCAGGAGATGGAGCCAGCTCGGGCGGTTTTGCACGACCAAATATGGACATTGCTCATCTTTCGCGCCTCAAGGGACCGATAGGTGGCGCTAAGACCTACGAACCAGTCAACTTTACTGCTTTTGGCGAAACAAGGTTAGCCAAAGAAGCCCGACCGAACCCTAACAGCGCTGCCGCAGTTGGAACATTTGACCCGATCGAAATGCTTGCTGGCAACTCAAAGGTATTGGGTATTTTCACCTTGCAGTCTGTGCTCGACGCAGTTTCGTTGGGAGAGGGTGCCCCTGAGATCAAGGAGCAAACAACTTACGATGTTGAAGGTGGTCCGGGCAAAAATGTTTTCGAACGCTTGAAGAATGCGGTCGATGACGCTGGCGATTTTTTGATTGAAGCCATCGACGATTTCCTTGAGCGTATGGCCGTCAAATTTAAGGGTCTTGCAGGGCCCGACGGTGAGCTTACTCTAAGCGATCTCTACCCTAATTTGAATAAGGCCTATGAAGAACTTCTGGAGGCGATCGCGACGGCCCGATCCAGAATTGAACAACTTGTCGACCAATTGCCTTTAGATCAGGAGCCAACCGAAGGAAACAAGGCGGATTTTGAGAGGGCTCGTGACAGCCTTGGTTCGGTAGTATCTGGGCTAATTGGTGCTGCTAAGGACCTCGGAGACGAAATTCAAGCTGTGATCGACGATCCAGTTCCACCGATCGTCACTGAGTTGGTCGCTGAAGTAAAAGCTGAATTCGACAAGCTGCGGCGGATTTTGACATCCGGCATCGACAAGTTGATTGCGGATGCGGTCGATGAGATGGCGACCGAAGTTGTCGTGGCAGGTATTGAAACAGCGTTACCTTTTGCGGAATTGATCAACAATGCAGATCAGGAGGCGGCAAAAATTATAGGTGCCGTTCTTGGATATGCGCGCCAAACTGAAACACAAGTACGTGGTCAGATCTTCAGGCGGGTAAGTGAAGGATTGAGTCCACTACCTGGCAACACCAATCCAACGCCTGAGCAGGTAAACGCCTACATTGATGATGTAGTCTCACGCGACATTGAAGGCCTTCAACTTCGTATTGAGCGCGATGTCAAAGACTATGTCAAATCTTTCGCTGATAAAGAGGCTGCATTGTTGCGGCAACGCGGCGAAACACTTTTGGCCGAGACCTTCGGCTTTCCGTTAGCTGATCTGCATCAAAAGGTTCTTCGGATCAAAAATGTTGTCGCAGGAGAAGCACAAGACAAGCGAAAAGAGATCACCCGCGAGTTAATTGCCTTAGTCGCGAGCGCGACGAAAGCAGCTCTCGAAAGTACTGCACTGAGAGAAGTCTCAGACGCATTTTCAACTCTAAAAGGTCTTTGTGAACAGGCTACCGGTCTACTTACTGGTCAAGGCCATGATCTCTTTGGCCGGTTTGAACAGGCTGAGGCTCATGTCTTGCGGCTGCATGGGCAAATCGGTGGGCTGAAAGTACCCGCGCAATTTCCGAAGATCGCCTCAACCAGAGGCCGAGCCTTGCAGGCAACTCAACGAGCCTTAGACGTACTAAAGGACGGCAAGTTCCTCCTCCAAGCGCTACAGGAGGATATTTCCAAGGTTAAGTGTTTGACCGCGAGAGAGCTTGAACCCGTCAACCAACTGTTCAGATTACAGGCCTCGGCGATTGACGCAGTTCTTGGTGCCTCACGAAATTTGGCAGAAATGATCGACGAAATCGATGCAGAAACTTCCAGAGCATTCGGTAGTACACAAGAGAACAGAACTTTACGCGATACCGAGCTGGGGAATCTCAAGAAAGCAATCGAGGCAACAGGGGCGGCTCTAAAGGGCTCTATTGCTGAGGCAATTGGCCTTGGAACGACGGTCGATTTCAGCTCAGCTGAGAATTTCTTGACAAGTGTAGAGGCTGAAAATTTAGCGCCTCTCAAAAGATACGCCCAAGACTTCAGAACGGCTATTGCCGAGAGCAAGCGTGTGGGGATAGCTGTTCAAAACCGCATCCAAAATATTACCACTCCTCAAGATGCGGTCGCTGTACTGACAGTAGTTCTAGACTTTGCGAGCCAGCAAAACCGTACGTTTGCCGCCCAAGTTGCCCGTGTAACACAATTCGGCGATGGCGCGCTGGATGCGCTCGATAGCTGGTCACGCCGTTTACTGTTGGTCGCTATCGATTTGGCACTTCCTATATGGGAACAGGTAGCGCAACCTGTTTTTTCGGAAATAACAGAAGCGCTTGTCAATAAGTCTAACAATCAGCCTACAGTTCTAGGATACCTCGTCGATAGCACGGTAACCGCAGATTTAGCCCGAGCATGCATTGCCATCGAAAAAGAACGCGACGATCTAAGGGAGCTAAGGAAGAAAATCGCGGAAGCCGATGCCAACGCAATACGAACCGGACTAGAGGCCCTCATAAAACGCCCGCTTGCTATAGAGGATGGGATTGATGTTCTTGATCGTCTTGTTGAGCTGATCTTATCAGGACAGATCCTCGACCTTCCCGATCTTGAGCGACTTAAGAGTGAAATCCTCCTCGCGATAACGAACCTGCTGCCTGTCAAAGTGGGCGTAGTATTCCCATGGGAGACGAAGTTGGGGGATTTCCCGCCCGGAAAGCCAATCTTTGAAATCGCTACCCCTGAAAAAGAGGATTCCAATGGCCCCATTCTTGCCAATGAGAACTATTGGCTCGTGGATGATGGTGAAGGAGGTCAAAAAAGCATCCAAGACGTCTTCTACCCCAATCTAAATGGTAGGCCGATAGGTGCTGCGGAGTTCCAAAACCGCCGCGGTGATCTAGTCCTTGATGCTGGCGCTACTTACCACATTCTAACCGGCGAAAGTCGCGTTTGGGCTGACGCTTGGTTGCACCCATTCACCATCAATGTTCTTCCGGGTTTTGATGTAGTGAAGCTGCATTTTCGTGCCGCTAGCTTCACAGCAGGATCAGGACAATCTGCAAAATTGAACGCACTGCCCGAAGATTTCGTTTTTGGCGAGATGGTGAAGTTCATTCAATCGCTTTCGAGCTTCCTGTCCGGTGGGGGGGAACAGGGCCCATATTACGATATCGACCTGTTGCCACCCAAAATTGAGGTAGGCGTGCGATTTGAACTACCCACCATTTACCTAGGGCCGTTAATTTTTTCGCAGATTTCTCTGAATGTCTCGGCTCATCTGCCGCTGGATGACGGAGAGCTGATCTTCAAGGCCTCTGTTGGAAGGCGGAATCGGCCCTTCCTAATCGCTGTGCCACCTTATGGTGGCGGCGGTTTCATAGGGCTGACCGCAAACAAGCGGATCACTGGGTTTGAGGCTTCTATGGAGTACGGTGGAGTCGTGCCTCTCAAACTTGTAGTGATCAACGGTCATGGCCAAGTAACAGCCGGTATCTACATCAAGAAGACCGTAGATGGTCTAACAATCATTACTGGCTTTGTACGTGCCATTGGCGAGGGCTCAATCGGTATTTTTGGATTGGCCTTTCATATCGAGTTGTCGCTCACCCACATAAATGGGGCGATGTATGGTCGGGTCTTCGTATCTTTCACGTTCAGTCTCAAATTCTTTGATGTGACCTTCTCATTTGACGTTGAGCGCAAAATCTCTGGTAGCCGTAACGTTGAAGCCCGCGCATTCCTGTATGAGAAATCGGTAAATTCGAGTTGGGGGCGGCCTTTGATCCGCGTGTTTACACCGCCCCGTTTGGTGAAATGGAAGGCATACTACGATGGATACCCCAAAGGGTTAGTTCTTCCGAAAACGGTAGCTTCTGGACGGTGACACAAATATGACAACTACTGCAGCACGCTTATCTGGATTTGACATTGCAACGGTTCCAAGCGGGATTTCCTTGGGTGACGAAGGGCCGTTCGCGAATATTAGCCTCGTGTTTCGCCCAAACGGCATGTCTTTGCTGGTTCCTATAACCAAGGCGGCAGTTAGCAATGAGATCAAAGATGCAATCACCGGGTTCTTTCCAGGGGCTGATTCGGTGGTACATGAGAGCGTCTACCGTTTGATCCTGACTGATCCTGAGGCACTTGATCGCGGCGAAGATGCCGGCCTACCAACTACAATCGACGACCTCACACCAGATCAGATCAATACCCTCAAAGCGGTATCAGCGGAAGAAAAACAACGTGTTTTGTGGGAACGCCCTACCAGTTTAGATGCACGCCCTATCGCTGAAATCTTGATCGATAGCTTCGCGGTCTGGCTTGCAGACTTGCCTCAGCATTTGCATAGCGTTAGCCAGACAACCTTCTTGCGAATGGACGATGCTAAAAATCAATCAGAGCCACAGCCTCAAGATATTCAGCTTTGCTCGATCTCCATCCCTAACCCATTCGATTCTTCAAAATTCGAAGTATATCGCGTGCCTTGCAGCTGGTCGGGCAAAGAAGATGCCAATACCCTCAGCGAAATTGATCTTTCGGCCTTCGAAACTCCCAGTGATCTGAACGAGTTTGTCCAACAAAACGGTTCTTTGAACCCTTTGAACTATGAAGGGATCCTGTCGTCAAAGGAAGTAACCGAAGTTTGGAGTCCGGAAGAAGCTCAGAAGATTTGGCAAGGCCTATTTAGCTCGAATGAGTTGCGCAACCTTGCGCGCGCACTTCTCTTTCCCAACAACCCCTCCGGACTACGCAATCCGGAACAAATTCGGGTTAGGAAGGCGAACAAAATCACTTTGCGGAGCGATCATGTCAGCGTTATTGCAGCGGGTCTTTCGGAAATCAAATCGACAGAATTACTGGCGGCTTGGGATGCAACGATCAGTTTACGCAGCAAAAATCAGCAAAAAGGGACTGACCGGTTCAACGAAGGCCTCACTCCGGGTGATTTGATAGGAACTATCCATGGGCGGTTGTTAGGGGCCGTTCGTTCCTATGCCCCCCCCCAGAATGAAGAGGCCCAGCTACTATTGCGCGACGACGGTGCAGATACGGCATCAAAGACTCCGCCAGAGTTAGTTGCTCCCCCCAGTCAGGCTATCCGGTTGGCCGAACTTTACCGCGCAGATAGTTTAAAACCACGTGTTGATTTCCCTGAGCTCACAGCTACCCGTTTGGCGCAGCCAGAAGCGCCTAGCGAGCGACAGCGCTTCAACGATGAGGATTTGCTGTTACTGGCCGAAAAACGACGAGAAGCTGCTCTTCGATCGTTAGTCCTCGAGGAAGATGACGTTTTCTCTAGCTTAGGGTACAATGTTAGCCGCCACTCGCCATCTCTAGCCCAGAAAAAAGGCAACATCCGCCCCGGTTTTGGTCAGGTTGTGATGGAGCAAGAAAGAAGTACCGCCAAGTATTTTGCGGCAAGCTCTGAGAATGCTCGATCTGTTTGGAAAAAGGCGTTCGAGGGCGAAGAGAGTGATCAAGACACAAATGCTATTGTCGACGAAAATCAATTTTTAATCGCCGACAACATTGCAGTGGCTGTTGCCGATGTGTTGGGAGAAAAAGGAACTTTGGCCTTAGATGACAATCCAAACACCCTGAACCCAGAACAGGGTAGCTTGAACGATGCTGTTCCCTTTGCACGTGCACTAGCGGCATCAAAATCGGCGTGGCGTCGTGGGGTTGGGAGGGTTGCCGTCAAGAATCCAACCGATGAGGCGGCAGATGAAGCATTGAAAAGGTTTCAGGAGATCTACGCCCATCCCGTACTTGCAGAAAAACTAGGTCTGATACGGGACTATAAGGTACCTCTCGAAGAGTTGCTTAACGAGACCGGCGGCGCTGAGTTCTTTCGCCTAAGTGCGACCACTTCTTTTCTTAGCCCGCATACGCAGACAGCGACTATCTTACAGGCCGAGCTCCAAGGTTCGTTGGCATTTAGACCCTCGGGTCGCGCCGAATGGTTCGATAGCACGCCTGATCCCAAAGCCGGACTAAAAGACCTTACTGAAAAACGTTTTGGCACGCCGCGCTTCGCGCTTCAGACTCTGGACGAACAGCAAGTGCTAAACAGCTTCGAAGGGGCTGCTGATGGTACAACGGATCAATTCCTGGCTGGCGAGGTAGAAGAGAACCTCGACGCTCATCTGCCTCAGGTCCGCAGATATGGCATAGCGCTAATCGACCGCGGGCGACTTGACGAGGAAATCGAAAATCTTGCTGCAAGCGAAATTAGCGAAGAGTGGCATGGTAACTCGCCAATGCTCACTTTTGCAGAAAACTTAACAATAGGGTTTCGCCTCGATGTTGGGATAGCTCAACCAGAGGAGCGCACCGCCTGGTTCGCCGCAGGTGATCGTGACATTGACTATTATCGCCTTCGCAACAGTCCTGATCTGACCGATCTGAAAGTCTCAACAAAGACCGCGCGCCCAGAAGTGCGCCATCGCAGCACATCATATGTAACAGGCATCAACCGCTATCTTGATCATCCAGATGCTATCAAAGAAGTAAAGAACGTGGACGGTAGCCTTGAGACTGTTCCCGCCGCCGTTGGCGGCTACTCCGATGTAGTTGTTCAAGAAACGTTAGCAACCTGGCAAGGACGATCGCTATCACTGCCCCGTCGTGCGCGTGAGGACGAATTCATCGTTCAAGACTGGTTCTCGCCAATGGTAGACCCAGACGAAGGGCCCTTGCCGATCGAAATGGATTACTCCGAACCTGAGATTTCCGAAGAAGAGGATGACGACGAAATTGGCTTGGACGGCGTAGTGCCCGGCTTGCCGCCGCAACGAGAGCGCGCAGGATACTACTTTGGCGCTCGGCCCGTTTTCCTAAACCGCGGCGGACCGCGGCTGTCTGATGCATTGAACTACTACAATGGCAACATAGGACCCCATTCTTTGCGTCTGGGTGCAGTTGATGGGGACAAACCACTTATTTTCGGTCGCAATGAGCCAATTGGTGCCCCCGAGATCCTTTTGCCCACTACCCAAAGTGGTACCGCGCGCGAGCCATTGTTTGTAGCCCATGCACCATCGGAGTCTGCTTATGGGTTGAAGCATGGCGCGGAGTCGACATTCATCACGCAATGGCCTGGAAATTCGGTAGACGATCTAATCCTGCGCAGTAAAGGAGAAGAGGAGTCGACGGCAGGTTCCTCCATAAGCACCGATAACATCGACACAGTACAAAGGTACATTCTGCCTCCGAGAATTGACATAGCTGCCGCGGAGGTAGCTGGAGTCCTAGATGTACAATCTAGCGATGTGCTCGCCGGTCTCTTCGATAAAGACAACAAAGTGCACCGGGTTCGCTGGAGCGGCGGGTTCCCAGTGGCCGTCGGCGGCGAAGAATTGGACGAACCAGATGTCCCGGAGATCCTTGATGACCCACTAAGCACCGTTGGCTCAAGCGATGAAAGCACAAAACAGAAAGCTGCCCGTGGTGGTGTTTTAGTGGGACGCTCAGGCGACAATTCAGTGGATTTTCCCTACCTACCTGATCCATTGGCGAATGTTCTGTGCTTGATGCCCACACGTGAGGGACGCCCGTTATTGGATGAACCAATCCGGCTGGAGGCACTGAAAGGTGGCACTGGTTGGCCGAACCAAGCCCCCTGTGTTTTGCAGCTTATGCGTCCAGAAACGGAGCCGCCCGACGACACAACTTTCGAAGAGTCAGAGATAGAAGCCGACGGCTTAACGTTACGGATCGGTACCAGCAGTCGCAACTTCCTAGAAGGCACGCTTCCTACCTTGGGTATATGGCTCAACGATGGGCGAAGCTGTGAACTAGCCACTTGGTTTGCGCCGGTATTCGGTGAAGATGTGGCGTCGCATCGCCTTTTGCAAATGGCCTTTTCTTCGCAGAGCTACGAAAGTAGCTCCCGCTTTAACAACTTGCGTGGGCAAGCCGGTACTTTTGCTGCACTGGCGACGAATCACGGCACCTACAGACAATTGGGCGAACTACTATCTAGAACTCCCGTACGAGGATTGGTGACGGTTCGGCGACTTTCTTTGGTCAATGCGACGAAACGGCCAATCAGGGCACCAGAATATTTGGTGCCAGAAGGCATTTCTCATGTGCCATTTGCGCGAGTGAACCTTGCTGAGAGAGTAGCGGAACAAATGCTGGTCGAGCCAGCCCCATCAGCCAAGCAGGCGACCATTAAGGCACTTGAAGCCTGGCTAGGCGATGACACAATTATAGAAAAAATGAAGGACGGGTCAGCCGAGAATGAAGCTGCAGAATCGACCAATATGGTTTTTGGGGGGCAGGTCTTATGTGATCGGCCTTCAACCGATCAACTTCGCATTGAGGCACGATGGAAAGAGTATCTCGATGATCCCTCGCAACCGGCGCGGCGCGACGAATGTGATCCTTTGCGGCGTTTTAGCCCCGTTGATCCAGATGAATGGACCCACTTAGAAGGCACATTGGCGACTGTCGAAAATACAGCTGAGCTCGCCGGGAAACCCGTGAACTTACTGCGTGATCCAGGCGGAAGTCTGAGGTGCATAATGCACGACTTCTACGACACAAAAGCACGCAAAATCCAACTTCGAGTATCTGCGATCTCACGCCACTCTAAGAATTTTGCGACAAATGACAGAACTTCGCAGACCTTTATCACTCCTGGCCAACCAACCGAAGAGTTTGTATTGCGTGCTACCGCAAGGCCGGCGGCGCCTGTTCTAGCCGAACAGATGTTACCGGTATTTCAATTTGATCGCATTAATCTCATTTCTCATGGCGTCGGAGGGCCACCACGTCAAACTGGAATAAAAATCGAACGCCACAGCAAATTGCGGTACTTCATTCAACGTCCTTGGTTTGACGCGGGTTTTGACCAAAGACTAGCTGTTCTGCTTTGGGACGGAGCATTGTTTGATAGTACCGGTGAGTCAAAGGCAGATCGGCCCGAAACAATACCAGAAGACATTCCTGAAGAGATGCGTACACGTGTAAGTTTACAAGGGCGCGACCCAAAATTTGATAGCGTGAGCGTGAACGATTTTCTGACCGGCGATGATTTTCTGAACGATCTAACGGAAGAACGAATGGCTCATTTGGAACTGCCCGGAGTTTCTCCCCCCAACGAACTTTCTGATGGTCATGTCATTTCTGACTATCAGGTGTCTGCTGCGCTTTTTCCAGTGGAGCTTGACCGCCAACGCGATGTCTGGATTTCGGATATCCATATGCGCGGAGGGACCAGTTACATGCCTTATGTGCGCCTTTCGCTCGCAGCCTGCCAACACCGCGACCGAACTCTAAAAGGGTTGGAGCTCTCACAACCAGTCGATGGTTGGGCGCGCGTGCCACCCCGTAGAGTTGCGGAAGTTACTATAAACTGGACTGAGGGGCGCCCAGATGCATCCGCACGTGTAGTAGTCAACGGTGGAACGTACCGTCAACGCCAGCCAGGAACTGTGCTTTCAGATCTCAAACCAACAGTAGACAAGCCATGGTTGGAGCTCATTTTTCTTGAACGTTCGGCGGGTGTTTCAGGGGAAGGGGGTTGGACAAAGGTAGATACGTCTCACCCAACTCCGATACAAAGTGGCGCAGCTGGTTCATCTGTGTCGGATAATCTTTGGGATCTTAGAGTGGAATTGCCGTCCGATTGGAGATTGGACGGAAATCTATCCAGCCGAGCCATCTTGATTAGGGAATACGAACGCACCGCTGCCGACGGGGATGGGCCCAGTCCTCAGGCTCTTGAGGGCGAGGAAACCGCTCTGAAAATTGTTGAGGCTTTCGCTACGAGCCCAGATGGCTTGTCATCGGTAATTCGCGGCAAGACCACCTTCGCCTGCCTGATCACACAGGAGGAATTGCTTACAAGATAGGACCCCATCCCTCAGCGCCAGATGACAAAGGGTTTGATCAGCGGTGAGTTAAAAGGCTTGAACCTGAAACAGGAGAATAGAGAAATGACCAGCGAACAGAATGACCGCGAGATCGAGCCACATTTTCTGGAAGACGATTTTGGAAAAGCTCTACAAAGTGAGAGAAAAACCGCTTCGCAACTGGACCTAGCAGAACATGCAAAATCAGCGGCGTTAAAGCTCGAAGCCGATTTTCCGGGTGTTGTTTTCACTAGTGGAAGGCGTTCATCGGACGATCAAGCACGCGCAATGGCCGGAAATGTTGTGAATAATCGCAAATGGATTGAGCAAACCTACAAATCTAGCCCAGAGCGAAAAAGCCTACAGGACTGGGTGGATAAAAACCCTAGTGCGAAAACTAAGGCCGAAATCCAAGCAGGTTTAGCCAAAATCATGTCAGATTGGACAGATACACAAAAGAAAGGCTTTTCAAGACATATGGCTGGATTGGCTTTTGATGTTAAGCCGACCGATGACGCTAAACTGAAAAAGGCGATTTCGGAACTCCCAAATCTTCGAAAATTTTTAGACGAAGAGGGTGGCATTACGATCTGGCATGCAGACTTTAAGCAAAAGTGACGGTCTGAAAACTATTTGAACTATACGGTGCTCTCATTGCGCCAAGTGAGGTAAACCATGACTGTTATTCAGTGTTGTTTTTCTGCAATTATCTTTGTGTCGACTGTATCACCAGCAATTGCAGATCTGAACGACTCCAAAGTTGCATGTAGCGAGCCAAAATCTGCGACTATATCTACAGCTTTTGATACCTCGAACACTGAAATATCAATGGCAATTGAATTGCTAGAAGCTGCAGCCTCTCCTACCATTGATAAGTACACAAGATGGCTAGGAGCTCCAAGTTCAGACGTCGTAGCTGGCGTAATCGAGATGTTGCAACAGGCACGTGCTTACGCAGGATTCCAGCAAAGTTGGTGTCCAAACTCTAGCACCAGTGATTTGAGCTGGGAGAATGGTGATTTAGCTGGTGTTCATCCAAGTAGTGTAACTGACATATTTTTCGTTGATGACTACTTCGATATCAGCCCCACTGGTATTGATAGCCAATCTTCAACTGTAATTCATGAAATACTGCACCAAGTTGGTGCAAATTTGCAGCCAGAAGTTTACCTGACACACGAACTAGAGGCACTTGCTGCTAACAATCCCGAAAGGGCTCGTCGGAACGCTCAAAGCCTTGAGTATTTAGTAACCGATCTTCTCTATGGCCTCTAAGTCGTTCGCATAAACAATTTTGTTGCGAGGCAATGTTGGAATGTTCAATTACCTAAAGGTTTGTCTCAAGACAAATTAGAAAAATGTAGCTAACCTTGCATGTGTATGTGCAGGGGCGAATTGATAGAAGTGCTAGTAACTTACCTGATTGAAGCCATGAATTCCTTCCTAGTTACACTAATCAACGAAGACCAATCGATGGCAATGTAGACGCGTCCAGATCAAATGGTTGCTTCGCGGTGCGGTGCTAATTTCATGATATTTGCAACGGCATGGCACGATCATAAAAACTAGGCAATTGGGCTGGTGCAAATATCAGGTGCATAAGTTAAGTCAGCCGAAGGTGGCTTGTTTGAGCGTTTTACCCAGCCAAGTAATTTAGTTGCGGGCTGCTGCAATGAGGCATGTTGCTGTTGCGGTACCAATGATGGCGGCATTGATTTAGTTGTCATTCCTAATTTTGACGGCTTCTTCAGCGGCATTTGAAATGTGCTCTTTGATCCAAGCGTACCGTTCTTTACTATTGGAGCCGCTTGGAGTGTAGCATTTCACGATGGACGACAGCTTCTTTCCGGTGTCGCCATAGTTGATGAAATCGAAAGGGTTTTTTCCTTTTGGAGAGGTTTTCCCATCGGTGTTGAGTAGTCCATTCACGTGGATACCCACTACTCCCATTTTCCCGTCCCAAGACTTAACGATCTCATGATTTATCCATTTTCGGTTCGCCGTGTCGGCACCAATCAAAACAACAGTACATGACCGGCCCTTCATTTGTGCGGCAATCCACTTTTCAATTGCCGCATTGCCCCCACCGGTAATCGTTTCCCAATCATTGTCAGGCGCGGGTTTGTTGCCTTCCACACTTCCAATGTTGCGAACTTGTGAAACACGCCAGTTATCAGGTTTGTATTGAAAGCTGTAAAAACACTTACGTACCATTTCCGTTGATCCTCTTAGTATTGGTGGGCAATGTCATAACCATTGTGGCTGATGCAGATTGGTAAGACCAGTCAACATGCCATGGTTTCAAAGCATGGCTAATCATTGTTCTGAACAGAACAAGCTCATGTTCGCTCCCGCCATGAACTATACGCTCTTGGGCGCATGTAATCTTGGGTATTTTTGCTCCAGCTTTCGAAGCTTCTCGAGTTCGGTGCCTCAAAGATCATTAAGCCTTCTGGACTAGGCACAACTGGACGAACAACTTTCAACTCACCATCGGAACTTTCCTCGATGTAAGGATACAACCCAAGAAACTCGCGCCCTCGGTAAAAGCGTTGATCACCTTTCAATACCGGCAATATTCCTACTGACCCACACCTGCCGTCGAACCAACCAAGTTCCCAACACATCCAAAGAGACTGATCGGCAGACTCGGTATCCAAGAAAAGCAATGTGTCACACTGCTCCATCGTTTCTCGGATAAATGCGGCGTTTGCAGGGGTGACCTCGTTTCTGCTTACGTCGGGCTCATCAATCCAATCACAAAAAACGACAAACCCCTTGTCGGTCAGATAATCATAGACCCCAAGGACAATTTCTGCGTCGCGGATAGTTTGAGATAGGAATATATCGTACCGAGACTGATGCTCTTGTGACGCACCTCGCAGCGCCTCGTTGATTGATACGCCTTCGCGTTTGGCGCGCCGCTGCGCACGAGCACGCATGTCAGAATCACGCAGAAATGTCATTCGAGCTACCTATGATCAACTTTTGCATCATTCCAAAAGCGATCTTCCAACTTGTAAGGTTGCTTTTCCGGTATCTCAAAACGCATTTCTTTCGTAGAAATATCGAGGTGACGGTGGAACAATGCAACATAGTCTAGGTCTGTAGATAGGTCATCACTAGTGCTATCGAACTTATCGGATAACAGTTGAGCAGCGCCACCCGTTGAAATCACGGGGATTAGAGACGCTTTCGGTTGGAGCTCATTGAATAGATCGAATTCTTCAAGGATGCCACCCATTCCACCAATGAATACAGCGCCGCTAAATTCATGTTCTGAGAACATCCGGCGGCGCATTTCTAACAGGCTTGCCCCTAAATCGCCTTCGACCCTGTCCGTGAAAACAACGTTTTTGAATTGTTCGTTGTCTTCGGGGTATTCATCATCAAAAAAATTCGTTTGGTACAGCGTGACCCACTTTCCGTAGTCCACATCCAGGCTCTTTGCTACTTCCAATACCATGGGAGTAATTGCGGGATGGCCACCCCAAACTAGCGGTCGCCTTCCAAGCGTGACGTGGACAAGAGCAGAAACTGCGGCATTGATGGCGACTGTGTCTGCTGTGGCTGCATACTCGGGGCCGCGCTTTGGATCCGGAACCCCTGCCGAGAGAAAGATTGCGTTAGACAACATTACACCTCCCAACCAGACAGGGACCATGCCGCCTCTGACACCTTGATCGAGCGTACGGCCGCAATGTGATCATCCAACCATTGTAAGTGTGCACCCCAAGCGTCACGGATTCCAATGTGATCGTACACCAAAACCGGCGTTCCAACTTGGTCAGACCGCTGTGCCTTTTCGGCAATGTCGTTCAAGGTTTCTGCCGAAGGCACACCTACCACAGGGTATGCCCAAATTCGTTGTTCGTCAGGTAATAGGATAGAAATAGCTCGATGGGCACCGATGCCTTCAAAAGTCCCGCCAATCTTTTCTACATCTGCGCGGAGGCGTCCAGTTATCGCCATATACCTTGACGCGATACTGCGACTTCTTAATCTTTCAACCGCAAGTGAAATCACATCAACTGTTGCTTCGACTATTGGGCCGTCGGCGCCAGCAAGCTCAGCTGCTTCCAAGTAAATTGACTCGGCAAGATCAGTCATCCTATTTGGTTTGTGCTCAGGCCAAATGACTCTCAGCACTTGAATGTCTTTCGCTCTTGCACGGCCGATCTCTTGGCGGGTCCATTTACTGTCAAAATATGTTGGCGTGTCCAACATGACCATAACGTCAGAGTCGCAAAGTCTATGCCACAAAGCATCCTGAAAAGGCTCTCCCTTTAAGATGTCATGCGTATCAAGGAAAACGTCAAATCCCTTGGCACTCAACGTGTCATGAAGCTGCACGGCGGCGGAGCGAGCTTCAGTCCGTCGATAGCTCACAAATACACGACGCTGCCTTCGCAAGAGCCCAACGCACTCTAACATTGCCGCAGCGAGTTCAGTCATCTCGGCATCTTCATTCGCCAACTTCAACCCATTTGAGAACTGAAGAAAATCTGGAATGTCGGCTCCAAAATCACCCTTCGCACCAACTGTCGGAATGATTGGCAAACTAGCGTCAACTAGTCGTCGAACTGTGTTCAGGTCTCCGTTATTGTCTCCACCGAAGAAAGCAGCGGAGAAAGCGGCGTGGATATCCCGGTCGCCCAGAGTGTCTTGTCCGTGTAGTCTTACATCTGTACCAAGCTCGAGATCAAAATCGCTGACCATGCTGTTTATGGTGTTCGTCAGCGTTTCACTTTGCTCTGGTGTCACAGAGCCGAGGATTGCTAGTTCATAGATGCTCATGCGTTTTTTCGGCGCAAAGATCGCGATAGATCATACGTACAACTTGATCGATCTTCATATGCAGCATCAATCATTGTTGAAAGATGCCCGTGATTGGCAGCGATCGTATCCCACTTCGTGACGGACATTTTTGCCCCGGACTCCATTAAATTGTCCTTAAGTCGGTCTGAAAGAAAAGGGTAACGCCGATCATATTCGGTTCGATCGTTGATAGTGGTCCAGCTCGTGTATTCGGGATAGATGGCCTTTTTCTCTATGTCATGGGCCGCAGTGATGTGTTTCGGGTCCGTCGAAGGTAGCTGTACAACAAGTATGCCGGACTTTTTGTTCACCGAACCGTCGAACATACTGGAGTAAGTCTCCCAGTCCACATGCTTCCGTCCCCAGGTTTCTGTGCCAACCAAAACGATCGAAACTGTGGAATCTCTAAGATAGTCGTCCCGAATGACTTCTCGGATAGTTTCGGTGGGCAGCGAGTCATCGACATCGTCACTATTCACGGATAAATCTATGAACAAATTCTCTTGGTCGTTCCAGCTTTGAAGTTCGTCTTTGGCCCATTGGTCATTAGCATGATGATAACTGATGAAAACCTTGTGTTTGGCCATAAATCTCATTCCGAATTTTTGATGAATAACAAATGATGGCCTTTCGATCTAGGAAGGTCAATGAAAACGGATAGTATCTCATTCTTGAACCCGAACACCTACTTTGCGAGCCCTTTCCCAGCATGTGAAGCTATTTTTTAAAGTGTTGATCCATGATTAGACTACTTGAACCCGTAAATCTCCTGTCGCCGCCTGATGTAGTGCATCTAGAAATTTCCGGTCAAAAGTGGGCAATTTCTGAGTACTCTGAGCTAGCGGACGCACCCGCTTACACATGCATCTCATATGCTTGGGGTAAAGAAAAAATTGAAAACCCCCTCTGTGTTGAGCAACCGATGTCCGCAAGGGTTATCCGTGCCATAGAGACAGCAATTGGCGTTTCGCAGTCACAAGAAGATTGGGTCAAAAGTATTAGGTTTAGCCACAACGGTGATTCACTTAAGGAAGCCGCAGGGCAGACGGCGGCGGTCAATGCGTCGCCAGCATTCTGGGTGGATGCACTGTGTGTTCCTGCAGAAGATCCTGCTCGTAATGTTTGCTTGCAGAGTATGGGTGAGATCTTCAGTTCTGCCTTTCAAGTATTAGTTGTTCTAGGGGAGCAATGTTCGGAGGCAATTCGAAAAACAAGTCAGAACGGAAAGCTCGTTTCGTCTGATCTCAGTTTACTTGAAAAAGAAGACTGGGTCAGTCGTGCTTGGACATACCAAGAAGCCGTAAACAGCAAACGGTTGTATTTTGCGGTTGAAGGCGACGAAGATGCGATAGTGTCAGGGCACGATTTCTTGAACGTGATTATGGCAGCTATTGATGCGTTCAAAGAGGCCAATAATCTTGGCAAACTTGACTGGGAAAAACAGCGCCCGAAACTAAGAAGTTTAGAAAGACTTCTCGCTGATTATCTCATTTCGGACTTCGCAACACGATCGGCGTACCAAGTCATGTCCGTGATGGACCAACGAATTTCAGAACGAGCGAATGACCATTTTTACGCTATGATAGGCTCCATAACGACCAAGGCTGAGCTGGTTGACGGTGATGAAAAACTGGACCCTTCAGAGTACTTTATGCGGGTCTGTGAGCGAAAGGGCGACTTTTCGTTTCTCTATGGCGCGGCCCCGCGCGACAAAACAGCGGGGAGGCGGTGGCGGCCCAGACAAGGACGATTTCCTGCCTTACTGCCAGATTTGATCACGCTTGGAAGCATTGAGACTGGACGGAAAGAACTAACTCACCTCCAGTTGGACAACATGTACCGTTTGGTCCCAGGAGCAATCACATCGGACGGGCTAAAAGCAGCACGCTGGTTCGTAGAAGACAAGAGTGACACTAGTTCATCAGAAGACGTTGCAACGCAAGTTCTTAAGAGATTGCGCATTTTGGGTTTTAGCGGGTGTGGCAATTATCTGGAGTTCGAAGCTGGTTTTTTTTTCCCGCAATCAGAACCTTTGAAATCCAATGATACGTTCGTTGTCGTGTCGCATGACATTCATTGGGTCACCGGAGGTCCCGGGCTGCTTTTGCGAGCGACCAACTCTAACATCAATGATTTTTGTGATGTTGGTGCTTTTATCGGACGGAGACCGAAGTCTGGAGACGGGATCAAATTGGGTTAGAAACAATCTGACGGTGAATGCATAAACACCATCACAACGATTTTTCTTGATCTCGCACATTTCGGTTCTGCCTATGGGCCTGGGCAGATGAGTTGAGTTCCCATCAAGTCCTAGCTAAATGTTCTGCGAACATATGCTGTGTTGAGTTGGTGCTATGGCGATTTTTGATCTCGAAAAAGATGACTTGCTGCGGCTGTCTGACACGCAACTCGAAGAATTGATTGCCCGCCTATCCGAAGCCGAGGTTGCGATGCAGGGTCATAGCCCAGCTAGAGTGAGCTGGTCTGGTTCTATCAACGCTCCCGATGAGGGCATTGACATTCATGTAGAAGTACCTGCCCCAAATTTGGACACTGGTTTCTTAGCAAGGCCAGATACGGTTCTTCAGGCCAAGAAACATTCGATGCCCAAGTCCGAAATATCATCGGAAATGACCGCAGGAGGCAAGTTGTCGCCAACAATATCACAACAGGCAACGAAGGGCGGCAGCTATATCATAGTCAGTTTGGCCGATGACTGTTCTCCGCCGATGAAAAAGGATCGTCTGAAGGCGATGCGCGATGCCATTGACCACGATCCGCAGAAATCCAATCTTCACCTAGATTTCTTTGATCGGTCCAAGTTACTTCAGTGGTTACGTCAACATCCTTCTGTTTTGCTTTGGGTGAAAAGTAAGCTAGGCCAAGGATACTCTGGCTGGCAACCATATGCGGCTTGGAGCAATCCCCCGAGGGATGCAGATGATACGCTGATTTCTGCCTCTGGCGTCGTAGTCACACTTCCTTCCAGAAAAGGCGAAAAACTCAAAATTGATGACGCCATCGGACCTATGCGCGAGCTCATTCGCTCTACCAACAAGGCGGTTCGTATTACCGGGCTTTCTGGTGTGGGAAAGACAAGGATCGTGCAGGCTCTCTTCGATGAGACAATTGGAACTCTTCCACTGGACAGGACCATTGCCGTTTACGTCGATACTGGAGCGGAGCCGGACCCATCAGCTACCGCAATGTTGGACAGGTTGTTGGCCGAAGGCAGGCGCGCAGTCATGGTTCTCGACAACTGCCCTTCAGAATTGCACTCAGCACTTGCAGGAAAAGTGTCAGCCTCAAAGACAGACGTGGCTCTGGTCACTGTCGAGTATGACATTCGAGACGACAAGCCCCAAACTACTGAAGTGATCCATATTGAAGCGGACGGTCCTGATGTAGCCGAACAGCTTCTTATTCGCCGATTCCCGGGCATTGGCCAAACGAACGCAAGGAAAATCGCTGAATTTGCTGACGGCAACGCGAGAGTCTCGTTAGCTGTCGCGGAGCGAGTTGAAGAAGGAGAGTCCTTAGCCCAACTGTCAGACAGCCAGTTGTTTGATCGGCTCTTCGAGCAGCGCAATCAACCTGACGAAAACCTTCGCGAACACGCAGAAATACTCTCCCTTGTCTATTCCTTCTCAATAACGAAGCCAGAAGTTGGAATGGACGAGCTAGATGTGCTTGGCTCCGTGTCAGGAATTCTACGATCGCAATTGTTCCGCTCACATAAGAAACTTCTCGACCGGCATATTGTACAAAAGAGATCGCACTGGCGGGCCATTCTGCCCCATGCAATCGCCAACAGATTAGCTCAATCTGCCTTGGACAGCATCCCAATTGAGACGCTCAGGGAGACTTTTGAAGCTCCTGGTTGTGAGCGGCTCCTGATGTCGTTTGCGCACAGACTTGGCTTGATGCACGATCACGATGTAGCCAAAGAGATTGTCGAGGCTTGGCTTCAACCAAATGGATTGCTGGGGCAAATATCGGCGCTGAACGACACCGGCGCAAGAATGCTGGACTACATCGGCCCTGTAGCACCAGATGCGCTCCTCGACCGAATTGAAGCCGAGATCAATGGCGCTAACTTTGATGGCATGGAACTAGGCCACAACCCTCGCAGGACGACGATCCTTGGCCTGTTGCAGTCGATGGCTTATGAAGCAGTTGCTTTTGACCGCTGCGTGAGACTACTTGTTCGTGTCGCGGACTTCGAAGATGAATCGAACAACTATGACGCCGTGCGCGATAAGGTCGTCAGGTTCTTCCAAGCCTATCTGTCCGGGACACATGCTTCGTTAGAGCAACGACTGCAACTGATGCAGGAGTGCATTCAGTCTGATAATCCAAAGCGCCAAGCACTTGGGTTCAGAATGTTGTCTGCCGCGCTCGATGGTCCACCGTGGATGGGGTCGGGTATGAACGAATTTGGTGCCCGCCCAAGGGACTTTGGATTTAGGCCCAATCACGATCAGTTGGTCGCTTGGCGAAGTGCATTTTTGGATGTGGCCGTACAGCTGGGAACAACCGATAATATCGACCTCTCAAACCCTGCAAGGCTAGCACTTGCAAATGAGTTTCGCGGGATGTGGCACCAAGAAGCAATGCGAGACCGATTAGTCGATGCCGCACGGGTACTTCATACACATGAGCCGTGGGGAGAGGGCTGGTTAGCCATCCGCTCAACTATTTATTTTGACTATACGAAGAGAAAACCAGACGAAGATCCAGAACCGCTTCCAGACATTCTGGCAGCACTTCAAGCCGATCTCGAGCCTCGCGATTTGCTCCCGACAATAATGACTTATGTGCTAAGCAAAGGCGCTGACTATTGGTCTCTAGATAGTGACTTCGATAACGACGACCCAAAGAAGTATCACGAAGCCGAACAGCGGCTCCAAGCCAAGGCTAAAAAGCTGGGGGAGGACTTTGCTGCCTCAGGGCAAGAATTAGCCGCCTTGGGTCCCAACTTATTCAGCAATGATTGGATGCCTTATCGCGGATCTTTTGGTCAAGGACTGGCGAAAGGTGCTCACGATCAAGATTCTACTTGGCACGAACTTGTCGCCCAGCTTGAGAAGCGCTCTGATCCAAGTTTCAACTATTCAGTCCATGCAGGCTTCATTGAGGAAATAGCGTCTAGTGATCCGGCGTCGGCGCAAAAACTATTGGACCAATGCGCTAATCATCATCTTCTTTGCCGAACACTAGTCGGATTGCACCCATCACACGGTTTTACAGAGATCGATCTAGATCGATGTTTAGCCGCATTGGACAAACCCGAAGTGCCTGGGTGGATGTATGGAGCGATGCTGTGGCGTGACGAGTACGCCGCATTGCCACATGATCGGATCGTGGGTCTCGCAGAGCGAATCTTGGCTAAGCCACATGGAGATGACGTCGTCTTAGAAGGGCTTAGCATGAAGCTGCACGGCAAAGACGGTGCCGAGGACACCCTTGGGTTAGATCTTCGACATATCGGATTGGATGCAGCAACCAAGCGTATCTTGCGCGATCAAAACGACCCTGGAGGATCGACCGACCACAGCATGGAGAATGTTATCGATTCTGCGCTCTTGTTCGAAGGCAATGAGGATAAGAAACATGCATGGTTGAACACCATTTTTGACCTCGTTGATGCGAGATACGGGTCTTTTCATGGGTTTAACAAATCAATTCAGACAACTGCCGCACGGATGCCTGATGCGTTCCTTGATAGAGCCTTTGCAGGTGATGAGGAGGCGCGGCAGCGACGCCGTTTCTTTATCGAAAGCGGCGGGATGGACCGCCTACCACTGACTGAGATCAATGTGGACCGCCTGATCTCGTGGTGTGAGAGGCAGGATGACTCAGGAGTCTGGGCAATGGTCGGAGCAAGCATCAACCTCTGGGAGACCGATCAAAAGAAAAAATTAGTCGCACTTAGTGAAGATGCAATGAAGTTCCTAGGTTCGGCCCCTGACGCTCGTGCCGTTTTGAGCAGTTATGCCAGCCGCCTGGAACCTCGTAGTGGATCATCCGGGAACCAAGCAGACTCTATGCAGCCCCGAGCAAATGCAATTGGTGCACTAGCCAACAGAGAAAACACAACCATCGCCAAAGCAGCGGAAGCCGTCTTTGTCGAGGCAAATAGACGGATTGAAGATATTCGGCGCAGAGAACAACGTCGAACTGAAGAACGTGAACAGACATTCGAATAGTGGGGCTGAAGATCAACTTATTGAATTATAGCGACTTTTTGGTTTCGTATCTATCTTCTGCGCTGTCATCGGGATGGCCAGTACGTTTTTTTGTTTGGGTCCGCCTGGATGAGTAGCCGCGACATGAGCGGCAAACTGTAAGATGCAAAACTTACCGTAAATTCCAATAGACGGAGGGCCTAAAAGTATGCTTCAGATCAATAGTGGCAAGTTATTTACTCGTGGGGTTGGACGCACCAATGCACTTCGAGGCGTGCTATATTCTAACGGATGGTTTTACCTCGATGACCTTGAAACGGCAGCTGGAATCCTTCGTGCGACTGGTGGCGAACGCGGTGATCTTGCGGTGGTCTATGAGCTGGAAGAACGGATCGAGGAAGCGAAAGAGGAGCCCGGCGTTCTAGTCTCGCACAGTGTCACCCCTTACCTCCGTGACTTTGCAGTCCTGGCCTCTTTTGGGTTAGATCTTATCGTATCAACAGACGTAAATGTGGTTCGAAGACTTACAAATAGTCAGATCGGATTTGCATCAAACAGCCCACCGAAGGATTTTGTTAGCCGCTTCTTCGACCCGCAAGTGGTCACCAGTCCCGCCGAATGTGAAGCGTTTGTCGAGTTCGTAGACGATCTTCTTGCTCTCGAAAGACGGCATTTTCTTGCAGCGATGCGAGCCATCAAGACCTATGTTGCAGCCCTCCACAGCATCCCGGATGATCTGGGCCTATCATACACCCTACTTGTTTCAGCCGTTGAAACGCTCGTACAGGATTTCGATGGATTTCAGTCCAATTGGCCGGATGTCGATGAACGAAAGAGAAAAGCCGTGGACGCAGCACTGTTAGATGCGCCCATCGACACAGCGGAAGCGGTCCGTGCTGCCATCGTAGAAGTGGAGCACATTTCGATGGCACGACGCTACCGTGATTTTATCATGTCGAAGACTGAAGCTTCCTATTTTAGGGCCGTCAGTGTCGCCTCCAGTCATCCAGTCACCAGACGCGAGCTACCGCTCGCCTTACGGCAAGCCTACGGCCTGCGTTCTCAATATATACACTCTGCAAAGCCATTGCCGGACGCATTAACTATGTCACATGGTCACGGAGAGGTCGCCGAAGTCGAACGCAAACCTGTTCTAACAATGCAAGGTCTTGCACGGATCACGCGGCACGCTATTCGATGTTTCGTAGCAGACGGACCAAAAGTTGAGACCGAAGAGTATGACTACAATTTAGAACGCGCGGGCGTTGTTAGTATTCAGATGGCACCTCAGTACTGGGTTGGGCATCCGCTCAAAGATGCCCAACAAGCTCGCAGACGGCTAGAAGGATTTCTTAGTCAATTGGCCGCTCATGAACGCGGGGATGCCAATGCAACTCTTACTGATCTTCGGGAAATGTTGGGTGACATCGAGAGATTATTCCCGCAAGCCAGCAAGCCAATCAAGCCGGCTCTTTACGTGCTCTATGTCGCATTCAATGCCTCGGTGCCTGAAACTTCTCAGCGCCCCGACTGGCAACTTTTTATGGAAAAGCATGCCGCAATAGCTGAGGGGCCATCAGGAGATGTTCTGATTGGTCGCACCCTGCTCGGATCGACGGACGGGTGGCCGCTCTCAACGCATCAGGAGGCGTACGATCAATATTGGCGCGAACGGTCAACGAGGTTAGGGTTGCACGCGCCCCGTCTCTTCGAAGCTGCAGCTGCCCTCGCCTTGGCAGAGCGTTACAGGCAAAATGGCCATGACAACCTTTGTAGGAAACTAATTGCCGAGGCGGTTGAGTGTCATCCGGGACATGAAGGCTTGAAGGAGTTCGAAACTAAGCTGGAAACCAACAAACCCATTTTTTGGCGCGAAATCCTCACGGAGAAACCTGCTGCAGATGAAACATAGCTGATGATCAATGTCTGCTCAGGGTAAGCTGCGCTGCGGCATTGGAGCTTGCGGTGAACCGATCTGTCTGTTCATTCACAAGTGAAACTCAGCGCAGTTGCCAGACACCTAAACGAACGGCCTCGTAAGACCTTGCAATATCAAACCCCAGCAGAGAAGTTCGCCGAGTGTGTTGCGTCGATCCGTTGAGATCGCCGCCGATAGGCAGCTTTGACGGCGTTTTCGCTTGAGGAGTTTTTCAAAAACTCGGAAACGCACGATACACGGCCCATAAGTCTAAAAATCCGAAGAAAATGCACAAAGTTGCGCTCTTACCTGACATAAGTTGGGTTTCTAGCCGGACAAGTTGCGATTCATACCGGACGGCACAATTGAGAGAAAACTGGCTGGGGTGGTAGGATTCGAACCTACGATACACTGTACCAAAAACAGCTGCCTTACCACTTGGCTACACCCCAACCGTGGAGCGCTATCTACGATGCAAAATCACGGGGTGCAAGCCCCTCTTTCGAAAAAAATCATGATTTTTATTCACCGGCGATCGCGCTTGGGTCTGCGGTCACTGAACGGTCCTCTTGGTCTTCAAAAAAGCAGTATTGAGCGCGGCCCGCGCGTTTGGCGGCATAGAGCGCAACATCCGCTTGTTCCATGACCCGTGCCGGATCTTGCTCGCTACCGTTGCTACAATAAATACCGATACTGGCCGATACGTTGCAGACCTGATCCTCGAACGGAATGGGTTGTTCGATACGTGAAATCAAATGTCCGGCAAGATCAGATAGGCGGTTTCGATTGGTCAAAGTACTGTAAATGATGACGAATTCGTCGCCCCCCACTCGGGCTGCTGTGTCATCCTTACGCGACGTGTCCGCCATGGCGCGGGCACAGCAACGCAAGACATGATCGCCCGCCGCATGCCCCATCGTGTCATTGACCTGTTTAAAGAAATCCAGATCGATATGCATGAGCGAAAAGGGTTGGCCACTCCGACAAATACGATCCAGTACCTGATCAACGGCCCGTCGGTTATGGAGCCCTGTCAATGTATCAGTAAAGGCGCGTTTTTCAGCGGCGACCATGGCCCCTTGCAAGCGCGTATTCAAACTGCGCGACGCATCCATTGCCGCCGATTTCGCCTCGACCAGATAGAGCATTTCAACGGCCAAATCTGTTGGCGCAAAATCTGTGCTGGTCAGGGCATAATCGCGCACCGCATCAATGACCGAAATCCCAAAGGATAGGTTGATGACCCCGCCACCGCGCCCATTGGCGCTCAACACCCCTTTGAGCGGTGTGCGAACCCCACCACGCAGACGAATGTGCAATTTGCGACCTTCGGCCTTGAGCAAATCCGCCATGCTCAACACCGAGCGGGGCCGATAAATTTCAAAGATTTCGAGAAACCGTTTACCGTCAAGGTCGGACCCGCCAACCTTGTGAAGCGTCGGGCCAGCCTGAACAATGTGACCCGTTGAATCAAGGACCGCGTGCATCGGGCAAAATCGATGGAGCATTTCAATCGGAAATTCGGTCACGACGCCTCTCCCATTTGGGGGCTGACGGCAAGCTCGAAATCACGGCCCTCCGCATATGCGTTTTCGACAACGGTGATGTCGATCATCTGCAATCCTGCGCCGCCATCGCCGGAATGATCCAATAGGGCCAAGGCCCCGTAATCATCGGCCATAGCCCGCAACAATCCGGTCATCACATGTACGAAACCAGGCAAATGCCCGTCAATTTTCAACTGAAACTGGTTGATGGTATGATCGCGTAGCTCAAGATCAGGCAGATCAAGATCCGCTACCGCCAGACGGGCACGATCTGGCAAATCATCCAAAGAATGCAGAAACTCAATGAAATCCACGCCACCAAACCGCAGCAACCGCCGCAACCCTTCGCAATTTGGATGCGAGACAAGGTATGTCCCGACATCTTCAAGGATGGCGTCGCTGGGTTTGTCCAACACCGAACTGGCCGAGGAAACCACATCTGTAAAGATGTCCTCATCATAGTTTAACATCGCCTCGAACTCGGTTCCATCCAATGACGCATGCGCCGCGATGTTCCGCCAAGGTTCCGGACCATATGTGTCCTGCACGAAAACCTGAAGGGTCTTCAAAATCAGTCCGTGCATGGTATCTCCGCCTTCTTGCCTTTGGGGAAAGATGGGCTTTGCGGAGTTAAATTTGAGGTAACATCTTCAATTGTGCACAAATAAGCTTCGGCCATTGAATTGCAGGCTTGGCACCTCAATTGGGGCGAACTCGGCCTCGCCTTTGTGTACTGCAATCAAATCCGCGATACCAAGCCCCGCTGCCGCACTGGTATTTAATTCGCCGACACGGCCGACCTCAATCCGCAGCCGCCCATTCCGGAGCGATACCGGCAAAGCCGTCACATTTGGGGCTTCATGCAATAGGACAACGCCCGTCAGATAATCCTTATTCTGCTGCAATTTCCCCAATAGCAGCGCGCATCCCGCTCCGCCGGGCACCGGTTGTTGACACGCAAGCAACCAGCGCTGCACATCCTGTTGGGTCAGGGCGTCAAACGTAGTGTCTGGAACCTCTTGTTCCGGGTTAACGGCCATCAGTTTGGCCAGATCGCTGCGCGCCTGTGTCTGCTCCAATTCCGCAACCGGGGTTTGTTCCAACGCGTCGTCAACGGCATAGGCCAAATCCGGCCGCAGTTCTGAAAGCTGGTCAAGCGCCTTTCGACCGGGCTTGCCCCAATCTTGTGCCATGGCGTCCAACGGTAATTTTGACGCGCTCTCCCCTTCCACGGCCCGCAAGGATTGCGACAGCGCAGCAATGCGTTCAGGCACCACAAAAGGCGTCAGCCAGATCAGCGCCACAACCAAACACGCCACCGCCAGACCGGTGTTCACCTCGCGGATGCGGGCCATCCAGTCGCCCTGCAACACCACCGACAACGCATAGGCGATCCCGTATATCAGCAAGACAGCCGCCACCGTCGCCGCCATCAAGCGTTCCGGGGTCCAGCCATATTGACCAACCCGCAACCAAATGGCCCAAGCTGCCAATCCGGCCAAGGCGGGCAACACCAAAGCCATCAACGCCACACATATCCGCATAAACCGGGCTTTGACCTCTGAGGTCGCGCTGGCATCCACCGCCGCGCTGATCATCAACAGTGCCGCCAAACAGAACCCGATCAGGATCGACGCTGGCGATAGGCCCTGTAACACATCTTCCCAACCGCGCAGCGGAACGGCCACTACAAACACCAAGGACACACCCAAAACCAGAGGCAAGAAAAACCGGAGCAATTGCACAGCAAGCATCGGAGAGAGATCATCCGAAAAGCTGCGCGCAACACCCATCGCCAAGCCATAAACCGCGCCAGTCAGCACCCAAGACACCAAGGACTGCGCAACGAAAAGATCAATCAGCTCAAGGCCAACCAGCCGTAAAATCGCGTCCGACATCGTCAGCAAACCCCAAAACATCAGGGTAAAGAACATCGCCACCACATGGCGCACGACGATTTGCCAACTGTTTAGGAACAGCGTCGCATAACGCGTTGGCGCGCCCTCCCCGCCCGCAGCCAGAAACGGAGTTGTGATCAACAGGATCACAAGGAAACTGATTTGTGGGTAGAGCAGGTTGAAAAACGCCGTGACCGTGTCATGACGGCCAGCCGCCCACCAGAGCGCCGCCCCAAGTACCAGCGCCACGAGGGTCGACCATAGACAGGCTTTTACGCCGCCACGCCCGCCATAAAGAGACAGCACGAAGAAACTTAGCGCCAGCCCAGCGCTGCCGACAAACAACAGGTTGCGTTCATTCAATAGGCTGCTGGTCATGGCTTCGCTCAAAACCCAGAACCCAAATCCAGCCAAACCGCCAAAGACCAAGAGAGGAAGATAAAGTCGGGACATTGGGGAGGACGCAGACATGGTTAACACCTTCTTTCGACCGCAGCATTGCGCAGTCAAAAGGTGAAGGCAAGCAAGCCCCTGCGTCGCCTTTCAGAGCGACCCGCCTGCGCCTAGAAATCGGTGGGTGCCCCGCCCTCTTCTTTGCGTTTGGCAACAAACGCTGCCAATTCATCGTGAATAGCCGGGTCAAGCGCCGGGGCCTCAAACTCATTCAAAATTTGTTTGTAAATCCCATGGGCGCGCTCCGGTGTCCAAACCGCCCCGGCGGCCTCCCAGGCCTCAAAGTTTTTCCAATCCGACAAGAATGGCTGATGAAAGGCGGTTTCATAGCGCTCTTGCGTGTGTTCGATGCCAAAGAAATGTCCGTTCGGCCCAACCTCGCGGATCGCCTCCACCGCCAAGGCCTCATCCGACACGTCCCAAACCTCAGGCTCCATATAGCGCTGCATCTGGCTAAGGACTTCGCAATCCATGACGAACTTTTCGGGGCTGGCGATAAGCCCCCCTTCAAGCCACCCGGCCGCGTGATAGACCATATCGGTGCCGCTTTGAATCGCGGCCCAAAGGCTATGCTCGGTTTCCCACATCGCTTGACCATCGGGGACATTGGCGGCGCACACCCCGCTGGATCGCATCGGCAAACCGTAAAAGCGCGCCATCTGCCCGGTGATCTGGGTTGCGCGCATGTATTCCGGTGTCCCAAAGGCTGGTGCGCCGGTTTTCATGTCCACATTTGACGTGAACGTCCCGATCATACAGGGCACACCCGGTTTGATCGCCTGTGCCAAGACCACCGCCGCCAAGGCCTCGGCCAGCGATTGCACCACCGCGCCTGACATGGTGACCGGTGCCATCGCCCCCGCCAAGGTGAACGGTGTCACCACCAAGGCCTGCCCGCGTTTCGCCATTCGCATCCAACCATCCAACATCGGATGATCATGTTTCAACGGCGAGGTCGAATTGATGTTGGTGTACATGCGCGGCGTCGCGTCGAATTCCTCATGGCTCAGACCACCGGCGATGCGCACCATTTCCATACCATCTTCGACCCGCTCTTTGCCAAGCGAATAGACATGCATAACCTTGTCGCAGAGCGTCAGCTTGTCAAACATCGCATCGAGATGGCGCACCCGTGGGTGCAAATCGACCGGCTCCACCGGATAGCCACCGCAAAAGTGCATGACATTGAAGTATTGGGTTAATTTAAGCAGGTTGCGAAAGGTTTCCCGCGTCCCCGGAACTTTGCGCCCGATCTCAAGGTCCCAGTAATTGGGCGGCGAGGATACATTCCCAAAAAGAATATGCCCGGTGCCAAGTGACAATTGCCGATCGCGGTTGCGAGGCGTCACCGTAAAACTGCGGGGCGCTTTGCCGACAAGCTCCATCACCAAGGCACGGTCCATACGAACGTTCTCGCCCCGTACCTCACAGCCCGCGGCCTTTAGAACCTTGACCGCATCCGGATTGAGAAACTCAATCCCAATCTCTTCTAGGATTTGCATCGTCGCAGTGTGAACCCGCTCAACCCCCTCAGGGCTTAACGGTTCGGTCGGTTTGTCGCGATTGACCGGCGGGCACCACGGCTGTTGTTCCACAGCTTTCATTCCGCGGCGCGCCGCATTGCCGGCGCGACCACCGCCGCGTCGGCGTCCTGTTGGGGCAGTATCAGCGTCAGACATGGCAGGGCTCCTTGCTCTGCCGTCCATGACACATCCAGAAAACCGCCCCCGCCTGCCCGTTTGCGACACTTCTCGTCGTGTTTAGAGCGTGCCGCCCGTCAGACGGAAGTCAGCCAACCCAGCAATCCGCCAATATCGGGCAGAACAATATCCGCCAACGGGGCAAGATCAGCTTCGCATGCCGGGCCCGTCAAAACGCCGACGGTTTGCATGCCAGCGGCCCGCCCCGCGATCAAATCGTGACTGCTATCGCCGACCATCACCACGCGGTCAGGGGGCGTATTGGTGGCCACGGCAAAGGCCAGCAATGGATCCGGGTCTGGTTTGGCCCCGTAGCCGCTATCAAACCCGGCGATGAAATCGAACATGCCCTCGACACCCGCCGTGCGCAGATGTGATCGCGCTGCAAATTCGGTGTCATTGGTCATCACGCCCAGCGCCATTTCCATCGCCGCCAGTTGCGCCAGAAACGGCACAAGCGGCACCGCCTCGGACAAGGGGGCCTGCGCTGCGGCGCGCATCAAATGCGTTTCGACCTCTTCCAGCGTTCGGTGCGGCAATTCACGGGCAAGGCATTCTGCGGCCTCGCGATTGGTGCCAGCAATAACCGGGCTATCAGGTCGAAAGCTTTTGCGCGCAAGGTCATACCCGGCTGAGGCGGCCATGGCCTCTTGCAAAGCGCGGTCGCCTTCGGACAGCTCGGCAATAACCTCGCCCCCCCAAACATCCCAAGTTGCCCCGAAATCAAACAAGGTACCGTCTTTGTCGAACAGCACAGCATCGGCACGTAAACTCATGTCCAATGCACCTCTCCACCACCGGGCAAAGCGGCCCGCGCCTGCATGATCCTGTCATAAGGTATATTTTGCATATCGCAAAAAGCCACCACCCACGCGTCGTCCATCATCAGAAAATCCAAAACCGAGGCCTGAAAAACTGGATCCTGCAAATTGGCGCGGAAATCCGCTTCTGACGCGCCTGTAGACCCAGTAAACACCGGGAAAAGCTCATCATTTGCGGCCAACCAGGCCACCGCTTGCAGGCCAATTGTTTCGGCCGCCTCAAGAGAAAGTGTCATTGTTATTAAATCCCGAAAGGGTTTCTTAACCAATGTTCATCAAATCTGAGACCAAGAGAAAGTGCAAGCAGGCGCGTAGCTGTGCCCAAGCGCAAGGATGTTCTATATGACAGGCCGAATTTTAGTGGTCGACGCGGTGCCGACGAACCGAATCATTCTTCGGGTCAAACTGTCGGCTGCATTTTACGAAGTGGTCCAAGCGGCGTCTGGCAAGGCGGCGCTTGCAATGATGAAAAAGTCAAAACCTGACCTCGTCATTACTGCGTCTGATCTGCCCGATATGACCGGCCGTGCGCTGGTCACGGCCTTGCGCCGTTTTGATACCGGTGTGCGCCTGCCTGTTGTGATGTTGCATAGTGATGATGATCCGGGTGAACGCATTGCGTCGCTTGCGGCTGGGGCCGATGATGTGCTTGCCCGCCCGATTGATGATTTGGTTATGCTGGCGCGTCTGCGTTCATTGTTGCGGGCCCGCGATGCCGAGGCTGAGCTGCAGCTACGTGACGACACGCGCCGCGCCCTTGGCCTTGCCGAACAAAGCGCCGAATTCACCACGCCTGCCAATATCACCCTAATCGCCACAGGGCGTCAGCCCGAGGCGGAAAAAATCGTTTCTGATCTGAGCGCAGAACTGCGCGACCGGGTTGTTTTGGTTGATCCCGATGATGCCCTGCGCGAACGCCGCCCAACACCCGATGTCATTGTCATCGCCGAAGGACCCGGCGGTCAGGGCGAAGGGTTGACTCTTTTGGCGCAAATGCGGGCAAGCACACTGACCCGCCATGCCTCGCTCATTTATGTGGCCCAACCCCATCAACGTCGCGAAGCGGCGAGCGCTTTGGACATGGGGGCCAATGACTTGCTTGCGGGTGGTTTGGACCTTCAAGAGCTGACCCTGCGCCTTAAGAAACAGATTGAACGCAAGCGTACTGCGGACCGGCTACGTGCCAATATGCAGGATGGTTTGCGCGCAGCGGTGACCGATCCGCTGACCGGGCTTTACAACCGCCGTTACACCCTTCCGCATCTGGCGCGTCTGGCCGAACGCTCTTCGCGTCAGGGGCGCCCCTATGCTCTCTTGGTGGCCGATCTGGATCACTTCAAAAAGGTCAATGATGAGTTTGGCCACCCCGCTGGCGATGCTGTGCTTGTGGCCTTTGCTCAACGGCTCAAGGACAACCTGCGCGCCGCGGATCTGATTGCCCGCTGGGGCGGCGAAGAGTTCCTGATTGCCATGCCCGATACCGGACGTCTTGCCGCTCAGCGCACCGCTGAACGGCTTTGTCAGATCATGTCAGAACATCCTGTTATGCTGCCGGGGGGGGATCGGATTACCGTCACCCTTAGCATCGGTGTGTCCACAGCCAGCCGTCAGGGCGATTGCGCCCCCGCCGATTTGATCGAACGAGCTGACAAAGCGCTTTATGTCGCCAAGGACCGGGGCCGCAACACTGTCGTCATGTCCGACCGGTCCACACCTCTGCCTCGGCGCACCCAACCAACCGGCCCGGCCTCCAAGACGCCCTATGGCAGCGCGGACGACCGGCGTCACCTTGGTCGGGGACCTATCTGAGACAATCCGCTACATAGGAAAACAATGTTTTCCACTAGCCTAAACGACAAACCGGCCGCCATGACAGCGCCCGGTATATTTGTCTCTGACACAGATCGCAAACCTGTTTGGGGTGACCGCTCGACGATCGGCTCCAACCGTATCCGTTTAATCCTTGCCCCAATGTTTGCGGCGCTTGGACATATTGGTGATTTCGGTTTCCAAACGGTCCGCATAGGCGGCGCGCTCCTCAGGTGTCATTGCCTCAAGAAACTTGGCCAAAAGGTCCTGCCCGGTGCCATGACGCTTTTCCGCCAAGGCTCTTTGCTTGTTAACCACACCGTCAAAACGGGCGCGTTCAAAAGGGTCCTGACGAAGCACATCAAGCGCTTCGCGGTAGCTTTCAACCATCCCGGCCCCACGCTTGTCACCCTTGCTTGGCGCAAAGGATTTGCGTAACTCACGACGCAAATCGCGACGTTGATCTTCTGTAAAGGCGCGCGAATACGGAAGGACCGTGTCAAAGCCGCGCGACGCCCCACGGGGCGGTGGCCCGCCATTGAAAACCACCCCTGCCACCAAACCGATGACCACAAGGTTCAAAGCCAAAGACACAAACAAAACCAACCGGATACGCCGACCCATAGGTGGTTTTTTAGAGTTCTCGGTCATATCAGCCTTCCAACATCGCAAAATCAAAGCCGCTGTTTGGGTCAAGCTCGTACCACTCGGATTCGGCGGATTGCTCCCAATACTCGGTTAGGGTCTCGGGCGGCGCAACACCGATCCAAACCCCAGTGGCACAGGCCGCCGCCAAACCCGCCGCGCCCGGAACACCGCCGATCGCTTGCAACAACTGTTGCCAGAGACCAGGACGGGATGTCGAAACACGCGTTGGTTCAGGTAGGGCTGACAAGGCATCCGCCTCGATCCGCGCCATAAAATCACCCGATGGCATCGGCTCCTCGTCGCGGGCAGCCGCGAAAAAGCTATCCAGCTCAAACCCTTCGGGGGTGTTTGTCTTATTGCCATCAGTCATCGTCTTCATACCCCAGCTCAGAGCGTCGTCCGCTTAAAATCACCTCAAGCGCGCGTTTTCCGCGTGCCGTCAAGCTTTCCACAGCGCGTGGCCCTATGTCCATGATCTCGCCAATTTCCGGGTTCGACAACCCTTCGATATGGCGCAGAATAACCGCCTGTCTTTGACGGTCTGGTAAGTCGTTCAACGCGTTTTGCAGGGCCTCAGCCCGCGCGTTTTGTTGCAGTCTCTGTGCGGCTGAAGGGGCCTCATCGGCCAATTCCGGCACCGCATCCAAATCCGGCCCGTTCCGACGTTTGCGCATACGGTCGATGCACAGATTTGCCGTCACTCGATACAGCCAAGTGGTCACCTTGGCCTCGCCCACTCGCCACCCCGGTGCAATACGCCAAAGCTTCAAGAGCGCGTCTTGCGCCACATCTTCGGCCTCAGCACGGTCGCCCAGCATACGCATCGCATGCGAAAACACCCGCGGCCCAAGCCGCCCCGTTAACGCCCGCGCCGCCGCCGCATCCCCACCGGCAAAAGCCAGCAGCAATTCTTCGTCACCGCGATCATTCATGGCATCATAGGGCATTTGGTCCATTCCATTGCGCTACCTGTTTGAGGAACGCGGTGCAATAGCCGGGCCGCAACGCATCTGCTGCGGCCCGATTTCTTAGACAGGCAATCAGTTGTTGCCGCGGCCATGACCTTTGCCGTGGCCTTTGCCATGACGGCCTTTGCCTTTACCCATCATGGCTGCCGCCTGCTCGACCTCTTCTTTGGTCAGCACGCCATCGTCATTGGCATCGGCACGGTCGAACATCTTCATGGCACGATCGCCTTTGCCCTTGCCTTTGCCCATGCCACCGCGGGCTTCCATTTCTTCCTGGCTCAGCTTGCCATCCTTATCGGTGTCCAGCTTTTCCAGCATCGCATCCACGCGATCACCACGTTTCTTGGCACGCTCGGCGTCGCGCTTTTCAGCAGCAGCCTTAAGCTCTTCGGCGCTGACGAAACCATCCTTGTCGGTATCGGTCGCGTCAAAACGGGCTTTGCCAGCGTTTTGTGCCTCTTCCTTGGTGATCTGACCGTCATTGTCTGCGTCCAGCATTTCGAACATCTGCTCGACGCCCATGCCGCGCATGCCTTTGCCGCCCATGCCCATGCCACCTTTGCCATGCTGCATGCCTGCTGCGGATGCCAAGCTACCTGCGCCCAAAGCCAAAATCAGAACACCGCCGAGGATTGTTGCGTTTTTCATGTTCAGGTCTCCATTCCTGTTCGCTTTACTTACTAGGAACACCCAACTCTCTGGGCGTCTCTGTAAACTTCCACGGGCCAGCTTCGAACTTCCGTCGCACAAATTCGAAAAATCGCATCACAGCACATCACGCCCCCGTGAAGTCGATTTTCGCGACATCCCGACGCAAGGACATTTTGCGACCTTCTCCAAACCACCCAATCACCCACATGCTACTCCAGCGACGGAAAAAACTTGAATGATGCTCACACCTAAACCTGCCGATACCCGTGATGTGCGCACTGCGGTGCTGCGCGGATTGCGCGGGCGATGCCCCAATTGTGGGGCTGGGCCGCTTTTGGCGGGGTTTTTACGGGTGCGCGATCATTGTCCGGTGTGCCGCGAACAATTGCGCCACCATGACACCCACAATGGACCTGCCTATGTCACCATGGTGATTGTCACCGCGATCATGGGGCCGCTGCTGTCATATGTCTTTCAAACCTTCCATCCCGATCCGCTGATCTTTTTCACCATATTTACGGTTGGATGTGTCGGCCTGTCGCTTTACCTTCTGCCCAAGATGAAAGGCGCGATTGTGGCTTTCCAATGGGCGCGTCGCCAATATGGCTTTGCGCGTTCTGATTAATTTGGCGCTGGGGACTGCATGACAACCACCATAGACAAGACAGCTATCCGCAACGCGGCCACGATAATTGTTGTGCGCAATCGGCGGACGACACCGTCGGTTTTGATGGGGCAACGCGGGGCGCGGGCCGCCTTTATGCCCAATAAGTTCGTGTTTCCCGGTGGCGCAGTTGACGAAGATGACGCCAAGGTGCCCTTGGCCCGCCCCCTGCCCCAACTCTGTTCCGCCCGGCTAAACGAAAGTGCGCCCGCTGGCATGGCCCGCGCCTTGGCCGCCGCTGCTGTGCGTGAGTTGTGGGAAGAAACCGGCCAAATCCTTGGGGTGCCTGCGCCGTGGCCCGGAGCTGTACCGGTTGATTGGCTGTCATTTGCCGGGACCGGTCATCGCCCGGCCGCCGATGGGCTGCAATTTGTGTTCCGCGCCATTACGCCCCCCGGGCGCCCGCGTCGCTTTGATGCGCGGTTCTTCCTGTTGGACGCGGATGCTTTGGCCTCTGATCCGGATGATTTCACCCACGCCACGGATGAGCTTTCGCACTTGCAATGGATCCCGCTGGAACGGGTGCGCCACTTCGACCTGCCCTTCATCACCGAAGTTGTCTTGGCCGAAGTGACCGCCCGAATTCAGGATGATACACCGCCTGCATCCGTGCCTTTCTTTCGTAACGATGACGAAGAAAGCTTGTTCTTGCGCCTGCGCGGCACCCCGATGAAAGACTGACCTTGATGCTCAATACTTTGTCCGTTGGCCAGCCCGGCGCCACGCCGCCGATGCTGATCATTCATGGCCTTTACGGGTCCGGGCGCAACTGGGGCGTGATTGCCAAACGCCTGTCAAACGAGCGTCTTGTTCTCACCCCAGACATGCGCAATCACGGCGACAGTTTCCGTTCGGACGTACATGATTACCCCGCGATGGCCTCCGATCTGGCCGAGGTGATCGAAGCCCACGGCGGCCGCGCCGATGTGGTTGGTCATTCCATGGGCGGCAAGGCGGCGATGGTTCTGGCCCTCACCCGGCCCGAATTGGTCAACCGGTTGGTCGTCGCCGACATCGCCCCGGTCACCTATACCCATAGCCAAATTCAGTTCATCGACGCCATGCGCAAGGTCGACCTGAGCCGCGTCGCCAAACGCTCGGACGCCGTCGAACAACTGGCCGAACATGTCGAAGACAAAACCCTTCAGGCGTTTTTCACCCAGTCTCTGGACATCAAAAACCAAAGCTGGAAGCTCAACCTTGATGCGCTGGCGGATCAGATGCCGCATATTCTTGGTTTTCCAGAGGTTACAGGCACTTATGACGGCTCGACCCTGTTTTTGTCCGGGGCTGATTCCGATTACGTTAAACCGGAATACCGCGACAAAATCCGCGCCCATTTCCCCAAGGCCCGCTTTGCCAAATTGCCCGGTGCTGGCCATTGGCTCCATGCCGAAAAGCCGCGCGAATTTGAGGCAAGCCTACGCGCCTTTTTGCCTATTTAACACACGGGGTGCCGCAAACACGGCCCATAGTTTTCAACTCTTTGAAACTGCATGCCGCTGATCTGAAATGCTGACCCGCTCCCCTTGATTGAACAGGCGGGTCAGGCACACTCAGCCGCTATGATCCGCGCGCCCAAATCATCACGCCTCGAGCACTCGCAACTCGCCCTCAAGCCAGGGCAGGTTTTGCAAGGCTGGGCTGATCACCATCTCGCTGACCAACATGCGCGTTGTGCGCGCCACATCGCGCGGCACCGTGTCGGCCCAATCCGATCCGGCGAACAACGAAATGGTACGCGAAAAAGGTTTGAACGGCACAGGGTGCACTTCCAACTGATCGTGCAACCGCCCGGCGCGCATATATCCCAGTGGCGTCGTGAGCCCCCATCCCATGCCGCGCGCAATCAGCGTCATCAAAGACAAATGTGCGCCAATTTCAAATCGCTCTGCAAATTCCAGTTTCTGACGGGCAAGATGCGCCTCGATTTGGGCCCCGATGCGTTGTTCCCGGTCATAGCGCAACAAAGGCTCGGCCTTCATCAACGCGGCAACCCCACCGGCCTTGGCCGCCGCACCCCTTTGACAAACAAGGATAAAAGGATCTCGTACCAGCGGGTATTCAATGATCCCTTTGGCCACGCCACCACTCGAGGCTGCGATGGCGATATGCAACCGGCGCGCCTCCATTTCTGCCGAAATCTCATGACTTGGTGCGGTGGTGAGTTTGAACCGGCACCGGCTCAGGCTTTCGGCCAGCATGGTCACCAATCGCGGCGTCAGGTCGTTGTCAAAATCATCAATGATCCCAAGGCTCAAGGTGCTAAGATGGGTCAGATCCATCACCGTCAATTCGCTTTGGGCCAGCCGCAGTTGCGCCAACACCGTTTGGGTGCGTTGCAAATAGGTGCGCCCCGCCGGAGTAAGCTGCATCGGTCGTCGACCATGATCCACCAGATCAGTGCCGAGCGCCGTTTCGAGATTGCGCATTTGTTGACTGACGGCGGGTTGGCTCAGCCCGGTGATCTCAGCGGCGCGCGCCACCGACCCGGACGAGGCCAGCGCCTCAAATACCTCAAGGCCCCGAAGGGTCACACCTTTGATCAGCATATCAGGTCCTCTTCGCGCCGCTCCACATTAAGCTTTTCCAAAACTCCCCCCTCCGCGTCAAGGATTCCCAACTCATGCCGCCCAAACATTTGAAAACTGCCCCCGGTTTGCCAGAGACCGCTCAGGCCGATGTCACGGACACTGTTCAGATCATGCTGACACGCCTGCGCACGCAGGGCGAAGAGGCCGCGCGCGACTATGCCCGCCGGTTGGATGGCTGGACGCAAGACATCGTTGTGACGCCCGAGCAGGTCGAAGCCGCGCGCAAACAAACCCCGCAAGAGCTCCAAGATGCGCTGCGCTATGCCCATGACAATATTCGCGCTTTTGCCGAGGCTCAGCGCGCCTCGATCACAGAGTTTCGCACCGAAATTCGCCCAGGATTGATCGCCGGCCAGCGTCTTTTGCCGGTCGCTTCGGCGGGGTGTTACGTGCCGGGAGGCCGCTACGCTCATATCGCTTCGGCACTGATGACCATCGCCACCGCCCGCGCCGCCGGAGTGCGGCACGTCACCGCTTGCGCCCCGCCGCGTGGCACCGGCATTGACGCTCCGACCCTGTTTGCCATGGACTTGGCCGGGGCCGATACAATCCTGACGCTGGGTGGCGTTCAGGGCATCGCCGCCATGGCCTTTGGCCTGTTTGGGGGCCCCGCCGCCGATGTGCTTGCTGGTCCCGGTAACGCCTTTGTGGCCGAAGCCAAACGTCAACTCTTTGGCCCTCTGGGCATCGATATGTTCGCGGGGCCAACCGATGTCCTGATCCTTGCCGATCAAAGCGCCGACCCGGCCCGCGTCGCGCTTGACCTTATTGGTCAGGCCGAACATGGCCCAACGTCGCCTTGCTGGCTTGTGACTGACTCGGCGGATTTGGCCAAGAGCGTTCTGGCTCATATTGCCCAAACCATCGCCACGCTCCCAGAGGAAAACGCCGCCGCTGCCCGTGCCTCATGGGACGCCATGGGCGAGGTCGTTCTATGCGACACCCGCGATGAAATGCTGGCCCAAGCGGATCACTATGCCCCTGAGCACCTTCATGTCCAATGTGACGATCTGGATTGGTGGCGTGACAATCTCAACGCCTATGGGTCTCTTTTCCTTGGCGAAAAAACCACCGTAGCCTTTGGTGACAAGGCCGCTGGTCCCAATCATGTGCTCCCGACCTCTGGTGCCGCGCGCTATACCGGCGGCCTCTCGGTTCACAAGTTCCTGAAGACCACCACATGGCAAGAGGTCACCGACGAGGCACTCTTAGACCTCGCACAAGCCACCTCAACCATTTCTCGTGCCGAGGGCATGGTTGGGCATGCTTTGACCGCTGAACACCGCATGGCCGACCTCGCGCCACCGCCGCTCAAAGCGCGTGCTTAATCCCATGCAACAAAGGCCCCGGCTCACGGCTGGGGCCCTATTCATCTCGCCTTGAAACTCTCGGGGTGAATTTGTTGCTTGCAACCAAGAGCGGGCGATCCCCCTCAAAATCCGTGCACGGATTTTGGCCACCGCCCGCGGCAGGCGCGTGATCCCCTTGGGGATCACACTTACAATTAATAGCCGCTACAGCTGCTTTCAGAGCGGGCGACAAACGCCTTGTAGCGCTTCCAAAAGGCTTCGTTGCGGGTGTTGTCTGACTGTCGAATTTCTTGTGCGCGATGCGGATCACGGAAAAAACTTGCGGCCATTTTCTGATCACCCGACGACAACGATCCATTCGCCACGCCCTGAATACAACCACACAACCGGCGGTTCGCCGCTTTGCGATCTGCGCTCAGGCACGCCTTCGAAATCGGCCCGGTCGCAAAGTTCACACTCGCCCCGCCCCGATAGCGCGACACGTCTTCTCTTTTGCCGCCGCCACATGCTGCCAGCGTGCAAACAACCACAACCAAAAGTGCTGCGTTCCTCATAACAATCCTGTCTCTGCCTATGTCTTGACGCACGTCCCGTTTCTGAACCTGCATCAAGGGTCGGTGCGGGTTTTCCCGTCTGCTCCGGCCTACTGTCCTCAGGAGCATCATGCGCCATTCAAGCCCTAGAATCAATTCCTGAAAACCCGGCAAAACTATCTGCGGCCAAACAAAAACGCCCCCCGGTTTCCCGGAGGGCGTAAAATCCATACTCAACGCGCTTTAGACAAAGCGGTTAACGTAGTTTTCCAAAATTTCCTGACGGCCGGATTTTGGCTCTGGGTTGATGCCCTCATCCAACACACGTTGGGTGATCGCACCTAGATCACTGCCCAACATCGCCTTGGCACTGTCGCTGTCCCAGCCTGCATAACGCGCGCTTAGCGCCTCATCCAAACCGCCATCCTCGACCATCGCCGCCGCCGCTTTAAAGCCACGCGCACAGATGTCCATACCACCGACGTGCGCAGCAATCAGGTCCTCGGCATCAATCGATTGACGGCGCACTTTGGCGTCGAAATTCGTACCACCGGTATCAAACCCACCCGATTTCAGGATGTGATAATAGGCCAGCGCAACCTCGGGCGTGTTGTTGGGGAACTGATCCGTATCCCAACCCGACTGATAATCGTTGCGGTTCATATCGATTGAGCCAAGCATACCCTCAGAAGTCGCCACCGCGATTTCATGCTCAAACGAATGCCCGGCCAAAATCGCATGACCCTGCTCAAGGTTTAGCTTCACCTCGTTCTCAAGGCCATATTTGCGCAGGAACCCGATGCAAGTCGCGGCATCGTAATCATACTGATGCTTGCTTGGTTCTTGTGGCTTTGGCTCAACCAAAATCGCGCCTTTGAAGCCGATCTTGTGCTTGTAATCGACAACCATGTTCAAGAACCGGCCCATATGGTCAAGCTCGGCGCCCATGTCGGTATTCAAAAGGGTCTCATAGCCCTCACGACCACCCCAAAGCACATAGTTCTGACCGCCCAACTTGTGGGTCGCATCCAAACAGGATTTCACCGTCGCCGCCGCAAAGGCAAAGACATCGGGGTCTGGGTTAGTGCTTGCGCCGCCCATCCAGCGGCGATCGCTGAACATATTGGCCGTGCCCCACAACAGGTCTGGCCCGCCGGCTTCCATCTTCTCACCCATATAATCGGTGATCTCGTTCAGCGTGCTCAGGTTGCCCGCAAACGACCCCTGATCAGGGCGCACATCCGCGTCATGCCAGCAATAAAAGGGCGTGCCGAGAATATCGAACATCTCAAACGCCACATCGGCCTTGAGCTTGGCGCGCTCCATATCGTCTTGGGGGTGCCACGGGCGCACAAAGGTCTGGCCGCCAAACGGGTCGCCGCCCTCCCAGGCAAAGCTATGCCACCACGCCACGGCAAAGCGCAGATGCTCTTCCATGCGCTTGCCCATGACAATTTCGTCCGGGTTGTAATGACGAAACGCCATTGGGTTGGTGCTGTCCGCACCCTCATATTTTACTTTTTCGATACCGTCGAAGAAACCAGTGCTCATCTCGGAGGTCCTTGAAACATATAGGTTGTGACCCCGGCCGTTCCCGGGGCCAATTTGGTGTTATCCTGCGGCTTTCTCACCCGGTTTCTTGCCGAGGATAATCATGCTCAGAAGGTCATCATCAGTCACATCAGGGATGTTCACCGTGCCAACCAGCTTGCCGTTTTTCATCACGCTGGCGCGGTCACATAGCTCCAAAACCGCATGTACATCGTGGTCGATCAAGAAAATCCCGATACCCTCGGCCTTGAGCTGTTGGATCAGCTCGGCCACCATCTGGGTTTCCTGCGGCCCCAAGGCCGCCGTCGGTTCATCCATGATCAAAATGCGCGCGTTGAAATAGACCGCGCGGGCAATCGCCACCGATTGGCGCTGACCACCCGACAGGGCCGATACGGGCGAGCTGAACTTTTGGAAGTTCGGGTTCAACCGGCCCATGATCTTGCGGGTCTCGGCCTCCATCGCGTCATCATCCAGCGTCCCCGCTGGCGTCATCAGCTCTCGGCCCAAAAACAGGTTCGCCGCCGCATCAAGGTTATCCGCCAGCGCAAGTGTCTGATAGATCGTCTCGATGTTGTGTTTGCGCGCATCACGTGGGTTGTGAATTTCGACCTTTTCGCCATTCACATAGATATCCCCGGTGCCCTGATAGGCGCCCGAAAGCATCTTGATCAGCGTCGATTTCCCCGCGCCGTTGTGGCCCAAAAGGCCGACAACTTCACCCGGATACAGATCGACCGAAACGTCATCCACCGCATGGACCCCACCAAAGGAGATGCCCATGTTTTTCATTTCCACCAAAGGAGTTTGCTTGTCCATAATCTTTCTCCTTATTGGCCGGTGCGACGGCGGTAGACGATGTCGATCCACACCGCAAAGACCAGAACGATACCGACAACAATCGACTGCAACGGGGCGTCAACGCCGACCGAGGCCATACCAGATTGCAGCGATTGCATGATCAACGCGCCGATAACCGCGCCATAGATGGTGCCGAAACCGCCCGACAATGCCGTGCCGCCAATAACCGCCGCCGCAATCACCCGCAGCTCGTCTAGCGTGCCAAGGCCCACGTCCACCGCGTTCAAACGTGCCGAAGCGATGATCGACGCGATGCCCGTAAGCGCACCCATCAGGGCGAAAATCTTGACCGTGAGCAAGCGGGTGTTGATGCCCGAAAGCTCTGCGGCCTCTGGGTTCCCCCCGGTGGCGTACACATAGCGGCCAAAGCGCGTGCGGCTTGCCACGATGGTCATACCAACGGTCACCACCAGCAGGATCACCACCGGAATAGCAACGCCGTGATACCAAACCATACCTTCGGTAAGCTCGATCCCATCGGCCTTGGCGATGCGTTTCATCGCGCCTTTGGCAATCGGATAGCTATTCATCACCCAAACAAAGCAGAGGATCAAACCAGCGGCGAGACCCATCAAGATACCCTCGGCCCAGATCGGTTTGACGGTAAAGCCATGACCGGCCTTGCGGCGACGGCTCATCAGCATCAAAGCAACGGCAGCAACGGCTGAAATCACCCCAAAGGCCCAGCTAAGTGTGACACCCAAAGTGCCCTCAGCGCCCCCACCCAAAAGGCGGAATGTTGCGTCTAGCGGCGCTTGGGTCTGCCCTTCGGTGACCCACCACATCGCACCGCGATAAACAAGGAACCCGCCCAGTGTCACGATGAACGCAGGCACCGTCAGATAGCCAATGATCCAGCCCTGGAACGCGCCCAACATCGCGCCCAGCGATATGGCCGCCAGCACACCAATGATCCAAATCATCGGATTGCCAAGCCCCAGCATATCAGGCAGCACTTGCACCTGAAGGGCGGCGACCACCATGCCGATAAAGCCCAGCATCGAGCCAACCGACAGGTCGATATTGCGTGTGACGATGACAAACACCATGCCCGTCGCCATAACGGCCACCGAGGCGGTTTGCACCGACAAGTTAAACAGGTTGCGCGGTGTTAGAAACCGCCCCCCTGTGATCACGTCGAACACGATCCACAGAACGACAAGCGCCCCGATCATGCCCAAAAGCCGGGTGTCTAACCCAAGCTTTGAAAAGAAGTTTTTCGCATTGTTTTGCATGTGAACCACGTCCCGGATCGCAGTTGTGAAAAACGCCAATCACGCTCATGCGGCCGCGCGGCTACATCAGGTGTTTTAAGGGTGACGCTTTTGAGAAGAAATTTTGAGGCGTCCCCCCGGCCCGGCCACAAGGCTGGACCGGAGGGACAAAGCGTTAGCTTATTTACAGAAGTCGAGGGTCGAACCGGCACAGAGTGCGTCTTTTTCAATCCAGCCTGCGTCAACCACAACGTTCAGGTTGTCAGCCGTGATCGGAACCGGCGCCAAGAACATGGAGTTCATGGTGGTGCCACCGGGCGACGTCCATTCAACCGCACCGTCAACCGATTTGCCTTCGGCCAAAGCCACAGCAATCATACCCGCCGCTTTACCCAGCTCACGGGCGTCTTTCCAAACCGAAACGGTCTGGGTGCCTGTGGCAACGCGGTTCAGAGCGGCATGGTCGCCGTCCTGACCGGATACCGGCATACCTTCAAGGCCTTGCGCTGTCAGAGCCGCAACAACACCACCGGCGGTGCCGTCGTTGGACGCAACAACCGCATCAACTTTGTTGTCTTGCGCGGTTAGGATCTGCTCCATGTTGCGCTGTGCGTTCGCAGGAACCCAGCCATCGGTGTAAGCTTCGGCAACGATGGTGATGTCACCGGCGTCAACCGCCGCTTGGATGACCTCTTGCTGACCACCACGAAGGAAATCGGCGTTAGGATCGGTGGGCGAGCCCTTGATCATAACGTAGTTGCCTTTTGGCATGGCTTCGAGAACGGCACGCGCCTGCATCCGGCCAACTTCGACGTTGTCGAATGTCAGGTAAAACGCACGGTCGTCTTCGATCAGACGGTCATAGGCGATGACGGGGATTTCTTCGTCCGCTGCGGCCTGAACCGCTGGGATAACCGCTGCAGTGTCCTGACCCAGAATAATCAACGCGTCTGCGCCCTGAGCGATCAGCGATTCAATGTCTGCCAGCTGCTTGCCCGACGAAGACTGCGCGTCAGCAGAGATGTAGGATGCACCAGCGGCTTCCAAAACACCTTTGATCGCGGCTTCGTCAGTTTTCCAGCGCTCTTCCTGAAAGTTGGACCAGCTGACGCCAACGGTAAGACCCTCGGCCAATGCGCCGCCTGCCATTGCGATGGTCATGGCCAACGCTGAGATACCTGTTACGAGTTTCATGTTTCTCCTCCCTATCGAAACAATCAATATTTTATCTTCTAAGCCGCCACCGAAGCGATCCGGGCCAGCCTGTGGAATCGGGTATAACAATTTTTTACTCACTAAAAAATACTTTTTTTGAGTCTAAAAATAATTATTGTGTTTGACAGGGAGTCGCTCACCCGCTTCTTGGCATTCCTTAATGTCACAGGCGGGGGATCTATGCGGGGGGAGACAGTTTTGGCGCTAACAGAAAAAAGCAATCATAACAGCGATCAGCGAGAGGCCGGTCGCCTTCAGGTGCTCGATGTGATCCGTGCGGCGGGCACCATCGCCCGCATTGATATTGCCAAAGCGACCGGGTTTAGCCCGGCCACCGTCACAGTGATCACATCCCAGCTTTTGGAAACCGGATTGATCGAAGAGATCACCCCAGAGCCAAGTACAGATGCCAAGCCCTCGACTCGCCGTGGCCGTCCCCGCGTGGCCCTCCGCCTTCGGGGCAAGGCCCATCTGATCGCCGGTCTCAAAGTGGCGCATAATATGGTCTCCGTTCTGATCCTCGATTTTGAGGGCAAGGACGTGCTCTCCCATGAAATGCCCCTGCCCGAACCACGCATGGCCACCCCGCATTTTTGCGACACCATGTATGAGGCTGTCAACCAAGCCTGCGCCAAAGGTGGCTTATCTATCAATGACTTATCCGGAATTGGTGTTGCTCTGGCCGGTCTTGTCGATGCCAAGCGCCGCTTTATCTATTGGTCCTCATCGCTCACTGATCGCAACGTCAATCTTGGCGCGGCGCTGGACGCTGCCATGCCCTGTCCGGTGTTTTTGGACAACGATGCCAACCTTGTTGCCAAGGCCGAGCACCTCTTTGGCGAAGGCCGCAATATCGACGATTTCATCGTGGTCACCATCGAACACGGCGTTGGTATGGGTATCGTCATCGACGGCGAAATCTATCGCGGCACCCGTGGCTGTGGCGCGGAATTTGGCCACACCAAAGTACAGCTCGAAGGCGCGCTTTGCCAATGTGGTCAACGTGGCTGCCTCGAAGCTTACGTTGGCAATTACGCGCTCCTGCGCGAGGCCAATATCATGGATCGCGAAACGCCTTTGACCGATGTCCCTACCCTGTTCAAACGCGCCCAATCGGGCGACACCATGGCCCGGTCCATCTTTGACCGCGCCGGGCGGATGTTTGCCATGGGGCTGGCGAATCTGGTTAATATTTTTGATCCAAAACTTATTATTCTGGCCGGGGAACGGCTGTCTTTTGACTATTTGCATGCGGACACCGTCCTCGAATCAATGCGTCAATCGGTGGTTCAGGTCGACGCACCCTTGCCCGACGTGCGCGTCCACGCCTGGGGCGATCACATGTGGGCCAAAGGCGCCGCCGCCTATGCCATCGAACAAGTCTCTGCCCTATCTGTCCGTGAGGTCCCCGTTGATGCGTAGCGCTCTGATCCTTTGCCTGCTTGGCAGCACGGCCATCGCCGGTGACCCGCGTTTTGAACCGCGCGACGCGCCTCATCACGTCTATTCCGGTGGTTGGGAACATTTTGTCGGCGGCGGTGTCGCGACCATTGATTGCAACGCTGACGCCCTGCCCGACCTCTATGTCGCCGGTGGAGACAACCCGGCGCAATTGATGCGCAACACCTCCTCACCCTCGGTAAGCTTTGTCGCCGACACCCCGGATACGCTGGCTTTGACTGGGGTTATTGGCGCTTATCCGCTCAATATTGATGGTGATACACACGCGGATTTGGTGATATTGCGCGTTGGGCCGGATGCGATAATGCGCGGCATTGGCGATTGCCAATTCGAGCCCTTCGATCTTGGTTTTCAAAGCGGCGATCACTGGACAACCGCCTTTTCCGCCACATGGGAAACGGGTCAAACCCTTCCGACGCTGGCCTTTGGCACCTATGTCGATCGCGCCGACCCCAAGGGGCCGTTTCAGACTTGTGATGACACGCTGCTTTACCGCCCCGATGGCGATGTCTATGGCACGCCCGAGACGCTAAGCCCCGGATATTGCGCGCTTTCCATGTTGTTTTCCGATTGGTCCCGCGATGGGCGCGCCGATCTGCGCGTCTCAAACGACCGGCATTATTATGTGCGCGGCGGCCAAGAACAGATGTGGGCGATGGAGGACACCCCGCGCCTTTACACCGCCGAAGAGGGCTGGAAACCCTATAGCATTTGGGGCATGGGCATCGCGTCGCGCGATATGAATGGCGACGGGTTTTCCGATGTCTATCTGACCTCGATGGGCGATCAGAAGTTCCAATATTTCGATCCCGAAACCGGCGGCCCCACCTATGTCGACGCCACCTATGCCCGCGGCACCACCGCCCATCGCCCGCACCTGGGCGAAGATGGCCGCCCCTCGACCGGCTGGCACGCCGCTTTTGGCGATGTGAACAACGATGGGCGCGACGATGTGTTTGTCGCCAAGGGCAACGTCGAACAAATGCCCGATGCCGCGATGCAAGACCCCAACACGCTTTTGATCCAAGGGATCGATGGAGTATTTACCGAAATGGCTGGCCCGGCTGGCCTCGCGTCGATGGCGCGTAGCCGAGGCGCGGCCTTGGCGGATTTCAACCGCGACGGGTTGCTTGATCTCGCCGTCGTCAACCGCCGTGTGCCGATGGAAATCTACGAAAACGTCACGGATGGCGGCAACTGGCTTTCGGTGCAACTGACTGGCGCACACCCAAACACCTCGGCCATCGGCGCCCATATTGAGGTCTGCGCCCCCCATGGCACCGACTGCCAGACCCGCGAAGTCACGGTTGGCGGTGGACATGCCGGTGGCATTCTCGGCAACCATCATTTTGGTTTGGGCGATTTGAGTGCCGCACGGCTGCAGGTGATTTGGCCGGACTTGTCAAAAACCGATTGGCAGGACGTTTCCGTAAACGAAAAGGTCATAGTCAACCGATAGGTCGGCTGGCTTTTGGGCGGGGTTTTCCTTGCCAACAAGCGGCGTGAGAGATCAACCGGGGACGGGTGTTTGCCAACGGGTCCCGTCTTCCTATCGATCCACCGGCAATCCACTTGGCACCGTTTCGGGCACTCCCAGCCGGCCGGCCTTCCAACTGCTATCGGTCAACGCCTCTAGAAAGCTCAGCAAATCCTCCACTTGATCATCACGCAACGCCACCGGTTCCAAACTGTTCGCCGCAGCAATCCGAGCCGTTTCGTTGGGGTCATCCGTGGCGGTCCAATCCGCCGCCCCGTCTAACCCAAGGAACACCGCCTGACGACGGTCATAACCTTGCAAAGATGCAATTGGATCAAGGTGATGGCGCACCACTGCTTCCAAAGTCGCATAGGCCCCGTTGTGCCCATAGGGCGCGGTTTCTGTCACATTGCGTAGCGACGGCGTGCGAAAGGCATAGGCGTCTTTGGCCAGACCGGTGACCCGCATGCGGCCAACGTCACGGGCATGGTTTTCAAACCGCGCCGCCTTGCCCGGCCCGATTTGCGGCATGGCAATGGCGTGAAAATCATGATCGCTCTGGAACCAGCCGGAATGACACCCCGAACAACCCGCCACACCGTAAAACAGCTCCCGACCGCGCTCGGCTCCTGCGTCCAATGGCGTGGCATCACGCAGATACCGATCAAACGGGCTATCGTCGGCGCGCCATTCCACCGCAATGAAATCGGCAATCACATTGGCAATCTGTGGAAAGGTAATCGGCTCTCCCGGAGCAACACTGTCAAACGCCGCGCGGTATTCTGGCACCTCGGCCACCCGCGCCGCAATCCGGTCCCAGGCTCCGCCTTCGCTTGACAAAAACCCAAGGCGCACCGCCTGTGCGACCTCATTCTCGCTGTAATGCCCGGCCATTTCATCGCCCGACAACACTGGAAACATCGCCTGCGCCGATAAGACCCCATCAAACCCCGACAACATTTCGGCCCCCAAGGGGGTGCGCATCCCGTCGGGTTCATCGGCATCCGCCTCAAGACGCCCGTCATGAAACATCACCGTAAACTCGCTTGCTCCAAGGTTGAAAAGCGCCGGGGCGTTGCGGGGAATGCGTTGTTCGGGCAGGTTCTCGGCCCCAACCTTGCGATCACGCCCCAAGCCCATCGCCCCCTCACCAAGGCTTAGCGACACACCGTCCGCCGTGCCCATTTTCGGGTGATGGCAACTGGCGCAACTGATGTTGCGGTTGCCCGACAGGATCGGATCGTAAAACAACTTCCAGCCAAGCTTTACCCGCGCGGCATCCGGTGCCTCGAACACCGGTTCCGCCATCTCGGCTGCTGCGGCGACGGGTAAAAATCCGAGCCATATCAACCTCATGCAAGCGCCCCTTTGATCGCCGGATAGAGTTTCCGGTACCGCTGATATGCCGCTTCATATGCCGCCACCAACTCTGCTTTTGGCGCAATCATCTCACCAATGTCTGGCTGGGTCATCACCGTTTCAACATCCGCACCGCGCGCCACCATCGCCAAGCGTGCCGCGCCCAATGCCGCGCCAAACTCCCCATCCTTGGGGAGCGCCAAAGGCAGGCCCAAAACAGTGGCCAGCATTTCGGTCCAAACCCGGCTTTTGGTGCCGCCGCCAATGGCCAAAACCTCCTCCAACTCGGTTCCTGTGGCGCGCAATGCCTCTAGACAATCGCGCAGGGCAAAACACACGCCCTCCATCACCGCTTGAACAAGGGCTGCATCGCCGCCGCCAACGTCCAATCCCACAAACGCGCCGCGCATGTCGGCGTCATTGTGCGGCGTGCGCTCGCCCGACAGATACGGCAAAAACATCGCTTGTCCCGGCCCCGCGACCTCGCTCACCAGTGCCGATAACTCCGCCGGGCTTTGTTTCAACCGCCCCGAAAGCCAATTCAACGCATCGGTGGCCGCCAAAATCACGCCCATCTGATACCAGCGTCCGGGCACCGCGTGGCAAAACGTATGCACCGCCGTCGCCGGATCGGGTGCAAAGCTATCCTTCGCCGCCAAGAGAACGCCGGACGTGCCCAGCGACACAAACCCCTGCCCCTCTTTGAAACAGCCAACACCACAGGCCGCCACGGCATTGTCACCGCCACCACCGGCCACCGCGACCTCGTCAACGCCCCAATCCGCGCGCAGATCATCGCGTAAATATCCCGAAATGTCAGAGCCTTCGACAAGGCGGGCCATCTGATCGCGGCGCATATGCCCCTGTGCCAACAAGTCGTCTGACCAATCCCGCGCGCCAACATCAAGCCAGCTCGAGCCAGCCATATCCGACATGTCGCCTACCACTTCACCGGTCAGCCACAGCCGCAAATAATCCTTGGGAAGCACAACCTTGGCGACCTGCGCAAAAATCTCTGGCTCATGGGTTTCAACCCAGAGCAATTTGGGTGCCGTAAAGCCCGGAAAGACGATATTCCCCGATAGCTCGCGCACCCCCGGCGTCGCATCCAACACCGCCGCTTCATCGGCACAGCGTGTGTCATTCCACAAGATACAGGGGCGCAAAACCTGATTGTCGGTCCCAAGCAGAACCGCGCCATGCATATGGCCACTGATCCCGATGCCACTTAGCTTGGCAAATGCGGCGCTTTGGGTGGATTTAAGCTCTGAAATCACTGTTTTACAAGCGGTTACCCAATCCGCCGGGTCCTGCTCGCTCCAGCCAGAATGCGGGTGCGAAACATCATAATGCGCCTCAGATGACCCCACCGGCGCACCGTTTTCATCCACCAAAAGGGCGCGCAGCCCCGATGTGCCCAGATCAAGCCCAAGATACATGATTTCCTCCCACGGAAAGTCAGCGGCGACTCCCATCGCCATTTATTTTATTGATAGAAATTAATCGGCGGAGCGAGCTCTGTCAAAAGGTTTTCTAGGTTGGGATTTCGGTGAGAACCTGCGTCACTCGTTCCAGAGCACCCGCGCACTCCCACGCTCCGATCTCGGTTTTCTGAATGACAGCACGCATCGCTAAACCTGCGCCAAGCCATTGAAACCCTAATACTCTAATTGGTCGACAGGGTGTCCAGATCCGCCTTGGGAACAGTAAACCAAACATGGGTCTCGTCGCGTCCCCACCATGTCTCTCTTGGGACATGTTCGAACACAAATGTCACCTCCTCAACGAGCGCACAGCCGTTCAACTCCGCCGCAACAGACCTGACAACTCCATTCCGTGAGCTATGAGGCTCTGTCCGGTTTGTACTTGAACGCATTGGGTCAGAACCAACGTTCTGCCCTTCGCTATCAAAATACATCAGCAGGATTCCATGTTCTCCAACAAAGAAAAAATCCTCGCCGGTCATCAAATCAAACTCTGTGACCTTGGCTATATCCCTTGGAAGGATCGCGTATTGAGGAAGAAGACACATGATTTCCATCGATGGTGAGAGCAGTGTTTCCATTGGGATTGCACCCTTGTCCCCCAGAGACCGCATCAACTCTAAAGTGAAAATGTCGTTGTCAGAATCATTGGGAAACTGCGCCAAAACCAGTGCCAAAATCAGTAAGAGTACCGGCGCTCCAAAAATAACGATCACAACCAAAGCAAACAAAGCCTTGGCGACACTGTCAAAATCGTAAAAAATCCGGCTTGCTACCTGCCTCAACTCGCTATCCTCCCACCAAGCGCTCTCTGGTTAGCAACCCAAACCCTAACTGGTCATAGCACCACAAACTCCACCGCTCTTCGAGAATCGGCTATGGGATGCGAAACAAACACAACCGCCACTAAAACCACTGCAAAACAGCTTCCTTTTCGCCCTATGACCCAGCGCTATATACCTTAAGCACACAACTCATCTTGACCACCCCAAGATTCCACCGCATATGCCATCCATGACCCCATTAGATCGCATCCGCAACTTCTCCATCGTCGCCCATATCGACCACGGGAAATCCACCCTGGCCGACCGGTTGATTCAATCCACGAACACCGTCGCCGAGCGGGACATGCAGGCGCAGCTGCTCGACAGTATGGATATCGAACGCGAACGCGGGATCACCATCAAGGCCAACACCGTTCGCATCGATTACACCGCGAATGACGGGCTTGATTACGTCTTGAACCTAATCGACACCCCCGGTCACGTGGATTTCGCCTATGAGGTTTCCCGCTCGATGCGTGCGGTCGAAGGCTCTTTGCTGGTTGTTGACGCTTCCCAAGGGGTTGAGGCGCAGACGCTGGCCAATGTTTACACCGCCATCGAGGCCGACCACGAAATCGTGCCGGTCTTGAACAAGGTCGACCTGCCCGCCGCCGAACCCGAACGGGTGGCCGAACAGATCGAAGACGTTATTGGTATCGATGCCTCTGATGCCTGCCTGATTTCCGCCAAAACCGGCATCGGTATCCCCGATGTGCTTGAGGCGATCGTAACCCGCCTGCCCTCGCCACATTCCGGCGATCCTGACGCGCCACTCAAGGCGATGCTGGTGGACAGCTGGTATGACCCCTATCTCGGTGTTGTGGTTCTTGTGCGGATTATGGACGGCACTCTGAAAAAGGGTGATAACATCAAGATGCTACAGACCGACGCCAAATACAGCGTTGATCGCATTGGCGTTTTCCGTCCCCAGATGGAAAATGTCCCCGCCCTTGGCCCCGGTGAAATCGGCTTTATCACCGCACAGATCAAACAGGTCCGCGACACCAAGGTTGGCGACACCATCACCCACGAGAAAAAGGGCACCGATCAGCCGCTGCCGGGCTTTAAGCCCAGCCAGCCGGTTGTCTTCTGTGGCTTGTTCCCCGTCGATAGCGCCCAGTTCGAAGACCTGCGCGAAGCGATTGAAAAACTGGCGCTGAATGACGCCTCGTTTAGCTATGAAATGGAAACCTCGGCCGCACTTGGCTTTGGCTTCCGCTGCGGCTTCCTTGGCCTCTTGCACCTTGAGGTCATTCGCGACCGTGTTGAGCGTGAATACAACATCGACCTGATCACCACCGCACCCTCGGTGATCTATCACATCTACCAACGTGACGGCACCAAGCACGAGCTGCACAACCCCGCCGACATGCCCGACCCCTCGACCATCGACCATTTGGAAGAGCCGCGCATCAAGGCGACGATCCTTGTACCCGATGAATACCTCGGTGACGTGCTCAAGCTCTGCCAAGACCGTCGCGGCATCCAGCTTGACCTCACCTATGCCGGGTCGCGCGCCATGGTTGTCTATGACCTGCCTCTGAACGAGGTGGTGTTTGACTTCTATGATCGCCTGAAATCGGTAACAAAGGGTTACGCCTCCTTCGACTATTCCATGGAAGGCTACCGCGAGGATAACCTCGTGAAAATGTCGATCCTTGTGAACGAAGAACCGGTCGACGCGCTCTCGACCATGGTCCACCGCGACCGCGCCGAAATGCGGGGCCGCGCCATGGTTGAAAAGCTCAAGGACCTAATCCCGCGCCACATGTTTAAAATCCCGATCCAAGCGGCGATTGGCGGCAAAGTCATCGCGCGTGAAACGTTGAGCGCGATGCGCAAAGACGTGACCGCGAAATGCTATGGCGGCGACGCAACCCGGAAAAAGAAACTGCTCGAAAAGCAGAAAGCCGGTAAGAAAAAGATGCGCCAATTCGGCAAAGTCGACATCCCACAAGAAGCGTTTATTTCCGCCCTCAAAATGGACAGCTAAAGCTGTTCATTTTCGAGCACGCGTGGGCGAAAGCGAGTTTGCCTGCAAACTCTGCGTGCCCACCCGGTGAGGCACTTGCATAAACGTCTACTATACGCCCCCAAGCCCCGCCAACAGCGGGGCTTTTCTTTTAAGATCAACGATAAAGGCGCGCGCCCGACCCTGGGTGGGCGCTCGCACCCTATCATTTGTCGCTAGACAGCGTCACATCCAACACTTAGCTTCGGAGCGATAAGTCGCTTTTGCACTCTTCCGGGGGGGGAACCCGGTCAAATAACAAGAACTAAGTTGTTTCAATGTCAGATTACAGTCCCAAAAAATACGTGCTTCTCATCGATGAAAGCGGTGACCAAGGTCTTGAAAGAGTTATGACTGATGGAAACCCTTATGGTGCGTCATCCTATTTGACCATGGGAGCCACCCTAGTACCCACCGATTTTCTAGATAGCTTTCGGGAGACACTAAGTGCTATCTCCGACACTATTGGGGCCAAGGAACTCCACTGTGTCGACTTAAACCATTCTCAAATTTCCTATCTGGCAAAAGAAATAGCTAAACTGCGAATGCTATGCTTTGGAGTTGTTTCCAAAAAATTGACTCTGGGCAGTTACAAAGACGAGTTGTCGGAAACCGCACAGGCACAGGATTATTACAACAAGTGCAGCCAATATCTATTCGAACTAGTTTGTGGCTTCATGGCACTGAATGATATTAAATCCTCAGACATCTCAATTGTATTTGAGGAAAAGAGAGGGCATGACTATCAAAGGCAAGCTCGCTATCTAAACGCTGTTGCAAACAAACCAATTGACAAGAGAGCAGCTAAGTTAAACCATCTTTCGCCATTTATAATTGATGCAAAACCAAAAGATGCAGAGCCTCTTTTGGCAATCGCAGATTGCGTCGCATATGGGCTACATAAGGCAATTTGCTCTGAAAACAATCGCCTTCAGTTGACCGAACAACGGTACCTTAGGGAGCTCAAGGGTAAGTTCTACAAATGCCCCGAAACTGGGAAAATTGCAAACCATGGAATCAAGTTTATTAAGGGCCCATATCAAATGGCTCTCAAAGGCAGCCACCTCGAATTTGTTTTGAAGTTCTACCGTGAAAACAAGCCCACAAATTAGTGCTCCGCCCGGCAAAGCCGGGCAGCCCCCGACCGCCCCCATGGGCGGGGGCTTCTCCCCCACCCGCGGCCGGGGTTTGCCCTAACCACATCGCCGCACCAATGACACTGGTCTTCCTAGTGCCGCGTCACTCCCGCTCCACCTTAAACCGCTTCGAAAACTTCCACGGCTGTGTTGTGATCAGCACCGGATCGTCCGCCCATGGGTCACGCCCGCGGGCCGCTTGGTCCAAAACCCGATCCGTCCGATCCTCACCGCCCACCGATTGCCCCGCAGTCAACCGCGCCAACTCCTCAGCCGCTTGCACCGATTTCGCCGCGCGCCAGCGCGAGTATTCCCGTTCCAACTCATTGGCTTTTTGCGTCTCGACCTTGCCCAACAAAGCCTCCAGCATTTTGAGTTGATAAAACGGGATCACCGCCGCCACATGTTTGCCATGCCGGGTGAGCCACAAATGCCCGCCCTGCTCTTCGACCCATTTCAGCCGCTTTCCCGCCTCCTCACGAAACTGTGAGATGGCGATACGCTGATATTCATGCTCCATGGTGGCAGCCCCAGATGTCTATTCCCGATCTGTCCGAAACAGGGCTAGAATCAGACAGATTGCGTGATCCGGGGCCCCAGTTCCCTCCGCGAACCCCGATGCAATCTCCCCCAAACAAACCCTGTTTCGGACAGATTGCACCTTACGCAATGGTAAACGCCCAGAGGTTAATCCACCGGGCGTTCCATTAACAAATTCTGCAAGGTCAGATCTGACAGGCCGTTCCACACCCTGGATCTACTGGATCATAGGGATCGTAAGGGTCATAGGGTTCATAGGGCTCTTCGAAGTAGTCATGCGGTTCTTCCACCGCTTCTGATGGGTTATCTTCAAGACGCGGAATGGTTGTCAGCAAATGGAATTCCCATTTGCGCAAATAGGCATCCAACTGCGGCAACGTCGGCTTAGACGTTGAAATATAAGACTTTGTCGCACGCATTGCGGTTTGAAGTTCCGCCGTGTCCACCTCGTCCCAACGGTTGGTGATTTCCCAACGAGGACCGCCAAGCCAGACGGCGGCATACATCAACTTGGCGCGAAACTCTGGTGTTCCACCGACAATCAACCCGTCATAGAACATCCGGTGCACGTCTTCCCAACGGCCATCATGCCACCGCGTACCGGCCTCATTGCCGATCCCGCAATAAGCATCATGAACCGCCGCCGCATTGACGTATTCCGGCGATGTCGGCTTGCCCACAATCGTGGTGAAAATCTCGGGAATAGATGCGCCATCGGTCAAGGTTCCGCGCGGCGCTACCCAGTTACGCCCTTGAGAATCAACGAAATTCATTGTCGCCGCGGTTGGGAAGAACTTGTAGGGGCGGCGTTGAATTGTCACCGGCTTTGGTTCAACCCGCAGCGGATCCTGATCAAAGCTACATCCCCCTTCTGGGCGGGTGAAACAGGACACTTCCGGCAGGTCGGTGTTCTGCGCTTTTTGCAGCACCGCAATGGGGTCACATGCGCTCAATGCCAATGCGCAGGCCCCAAAGATTCCAAATCTCAACATCATTTGATCCCAAAAAGACTAAAATACGCGCCAGACTTAAAAGAAATCCAAAACACCAATCAAGTGCACTTGGTTGATGAACTGCGCGACTCCCCCCAGAGGAGCCTGTCAATTTTACCAGATGGTGGAGAAATGGGCAAACCTGCTCGGTTTCTGACCCAGATCAAAGATCACATAGCTAAATCAAAATATGTGATCTACAGCGTTATTCTTAAGGAGAAATCACAATGCTGCGCTTGGCCGGTATCTTGTATTCATTGATTTCAACCAGCTTGGCTGGCACATTCATCGTCGCGGTTTTGGTTGCAGGGCATGACACGCTCACGCCCATCCTAGCGGCTGCTTTGGTTGGATTTGTTTTGGCGCTGCCGGCGACCTGGTTCGTCACCAAAGCAATCTACAACTGATCTAGAAACGCGACGGCGCATTGTTCGATAAGATCAAGTGCCCCGTCAAAATCACGCGTGTAATAGGGGTCAGGCACATGGTCTGCCCCTGTTTGCGGCACGTGATCGGTGAATAAAACAAGCTCTGCCGTTGCGCCGGGTGGCTGCTCATGCCGAAGGTTGGCAAGGTTGTCTGCATCCATCGCGACAATCAAATCAAAATCAGTGAAGTCCGCCTTGTTCACCTGCCGGGCGCGCAAGGATGACATATCGTATCCGCGCGCCAATGCGGCTTGCTGCATGGCCCCGTAGGGCGGCTCACCGACATGCCAAGCCCCGGTACCGGCGCTGTCGATGTCGATATCTACACCGCGTTTTTCCGCCATGCGTCGCGTGACTGCTTCGGCCGAGGGCGAGCGGCAAATATTTCCCAAACAGACAAAGAGGATACGTGTGGTCATACCCCTTGCCTACCGCGCAGGGGCCGACGACACAAGATGGGCCTAGGGTGAAACGGATCGCGACGCATGGCGTTTAGAGCCGGCCGATCCGAACAGAGACGTGAGGGCGAAACCCAAGGATACCAAGAGTTTCGCCCAAAGCACTAGTTGTCTTTTTTCTTCATCATGCCGTGGCCCATACCGCCATGTTTGTCTTGGCGTTTCAGGTCCACGGGAATGTCGACGACAATGTCACCGGCCTTTTCAAAGGTCAGGGTCACCTTGACGGTCGCGCCCTCTTCCATTGGGCCGTTTAGCCCCATGAACATCACGTGGTCACCACCGCGCATCAACATATGTTTGCCACCCGCAGGGATTTCAAAACCCTCTTCGACATGCATCATTTTCATGACGCCATCGCCCATGTCTTTGTGGGTGTGCAGTTCGACTTTTTTGGCAATATCAGAGGCAGCGGAGACCAGACGGTCGCCCTCGTCGCCAGTGTTTTCGATCACCATAAAGGCCGCGCCAGCTTTGGCGGATTTACCTGCTGAGCGCGCATAAGAGTCCATAACCATGATGTCAGCAAAAGCAGCGGAGGACAGGAGGGCAAACGCAGTTGCGCTTGCGAGAATCGCATTGAGTTTCATTGGAAAAACTTCCTTGGTCTTGAGATCGTGAATGTCGGATTTCGGCTAGGTTCAGACCAGAACCGGAGGCCCGCGGGCGCTTGCCGCAGGGGCCGAGCGCCCATATGCTCTTGTTGTTTCAAGGACATATACCGAGGTGATCCAAAGACGCGCCAGGAGCGGAACGCGCGCGGCGCTCTCGCCTTCAAGGCTGATTGCTGTGGCGAAATCGGGGCAAATCACCGGCGGGCCGGTTGGGTTGCCTTCGGCGTCCACAGGCTGTGATACAACGCCAAGCCCATGACAAATCTCGATCTCGCCAACGGCCATAGCCTGCCCCTGCGCGACAACCATTGTCTGGCTGGTCAACGCAAGGATCAGGACCAGCGCAAGCGCGCTCAGAGATCGTAGGATCACATTCATCACCCGCTGGTATAGGCCCAATAGACGGCACGTAAAAGTGACAAATGGCGGCAGGTTTTTATCCTGCCGATCTTTGCCGAAACCCGACCTATGTGCGCGTCACACCATTACGCTTGGCAACAAAATCAACCAGATGAGGGATGTAGTCCTGATCCCCGTCGCCCCCGGCAGAACAGGCCATGGCAAAGCTGTTCTTGGCGGCATTGCCGATCGGGTTGGCCATGCCAGCGGCATCCGCCATGCTTTCGAGATAGCGCAGGTCCTTGAGTGCATTGGTCAGTGTGAACTTGTGCGACTCGCGGTTGCCCTCAAGCGCATACCCCATAAAGGTCTGGTAAAACCCGCAATCCATGCGGCTACCTCGGATAGCGTTGTCGAAAACTTGCGTCGAAATTCCGACCTTTTCCCCCAAGGCCAGCGCCTCGGAGTAAAGCGCCGCGTAGCCCAAGGACAAGAAGTTGTTGAGCAGCTTCATCTTGTGGCCATCCCCCGGCCCGCCAACATGGACAACCGTTTCGGCCCAAGCATCGACCACCGGTTTGAGACGATTGAACACCACATCCGTCGCCCCAATCAGCGCCGTCAGCTTGCCCGCCTCGGCCTGAATGGGCGTTCCACCCAATGGCGCATCGACAAGATGAAACCCTTTGCCCTCAAGCGTTTCGCCGAGTTTCAAGGTCGAGACCGGGTCCGAGGTTGAGCAATCCACAATGATCGCCCCGTCGGGCAAACCTTTGACCAAGTTCGACACCACAGCTTCGACCTGAGGCGATCCGGGCAGACACAAAAAAACAATGTCGCTCGCCTTGGCGAGATCGACCACCGAGCCGGCTTCGGATGCGCCAAGCGCAACAAGGTCATCGACCGGTTCGCGATTGCGGTGGCCCAAAATCGTTAGGTCATAGCCCTTGGCCATGATGTTCTTGGCCATGCCGTGCCCCATTAGGCCGACGCCAAAAAATCCAATTGCCTCTGTCATCTTTCCCTCCCCAAAACGCTGGGTCAGGCTGACCTGATCACATCACAAAGTAAATGCATTGCGGCCCGAATTTCGCGCTTAACTATAAGCTCCGGATGAATAGGTCAGTTCGTAAGAGTGGCTGTAGAGTTCAAAAACTATGCCAAAGGGGTCTTCGACATAGACCATGCGATAGGGTTTTTCGCCGGGATAATAATGGCGAATGGGCATACGTTGTTTGCCGCCCGCCGCGACGATCTTTGCAACCAGTCCCTCGACATCGGGGTCTTGAATGCAAAAATGAAACGTGCCGTTGCGTCTGAAATCAATGTTGTTGTCGGGTGCGTAATTTCCATCAAACTCAAAAAGCTCAATCCCGATACGGTCAGCGGTTGCCATATGCGCAATGCGCAACTTCTTCCAATCTGGCCCGAAAACATCCGTACACATTGTGCCGATGTCGCTGTCGTCTTCGACCACATCAGTCGGTGCCATAATGGTGTAAAACCCCATCACGTCAGAATAAAACTTAACGGCCTTGTCCACGTCGGGAACCGAAAGACCAATATGTGAGAACGTTCTGGGGTATTGCGTCACGAGAGCTCCAATCAGCTATAAAACAACGGCTTGATTGAAGATGTAGCGCGCACCGCCCCTTTTCCAAACCCACGGCGGCACGTGTGCAACGCAAAACCCCCGCCAAGGTGCCTTGGCAGGGGTTTCACAAATCTAGTGCCGATCTGGCAGGGTCTCAGAGCAACAGCTTAGGCTGCGGCGGTCTGGGCCTTGGCGATCTCTTTTTTGACCTTCAGAGCGCGGTCGGACAGTTCAACGTCCTTGGCTTTGGCCAGGAACTTGTCCAAGCCACCACGGTGGTCAACAGAACGCAGAGCGTGCGCAGAGATGCGCAGCTTAACGCCACGGCCCAATGTCTCGGACTGCAGAGTTACGTCATTCAAGTTGGGCAGAAAGCGACGCTTTGTTTTGTTGTTAGCGTGGCTTACGTTGTTGCCCGACATCGGGCCCTTACCGGTCAATTCGCAAACGCGCGACATGGGTTCATCCTCATCGTATCAGGGCAAGGATGCGGCCTTGCCAATGTCAAAGGGCGCCATTCGAAGCAAAAGTATCAAGGTCACCGGGCATAGCCCAAAGTGATTCCCCAAAACACCCTGCCCGAGGTGGCACCCGGAATCTGGTCGGGGTGGCATAGACTCACGCCCGCCCCACGTCAAGGGCATGCGGGGCTATTCCAGATAAAGATGTTCTTTCAACAGGGCCTGCGCCGCAGCAGAGGGTGTTAACCGGCCATTTTCCACCTGTGACCCAAGGTCCGTCATGATCCCACGGATTGGTTCCTTGGCCAATCGCGCCAACAAACGTTCGCGCACCTCGGCCTCAAACCAATGGCGCGCTTGGGCCGCCCGACGGGCCGAGAAATGGCCGTTCTCTTGACGCCAGCTGTTGAGCTCGGTCATCGCCTCCCACGCCGTATCAAGGCCATTCTGCTCGACGGCGGAGACGGTCAAAGCCTTGGGGAACTCCTGAGGGTCCTGCGGGCGCTTACGCAACAAACGCAACGCCCCGGCATAATCGGCACAGGTGCGCATGGCGGTGTGTTTGAGATCGCCATCCGCCTTGTTGACCAACAAGATGTCGGCCATCTCCATGATGCCGCGCTTGACCCCTTGCAACTCATCACCGCCGGCGGGGGCCAGCAGCAACAAGAACAAGTCCGACATTTCCGACACCATGGTTTCGGATTGCCCCACACCCACGGTTTCGATCAGGATCACGTCAAATCCGGCGGCTTCGCAAAGATCAATCGCTTCGCGGGTGCGCCGCGCCACACCGCCAAGCTGAGTTTGCGATGGTGAAGGGCGAATAAAGGCGTTCTTATCGCGGCTTAGCCGCTCCATCCGGGTCTTGTCGCCAAGGATCGAGCCACCAGAACGTGCCGAACTGGGATCAACCGCCAGAACAGCGACCCGAAGCCCCTGCCCTGTCAGCATCATGCCAAAGGCCTCGATAAAGGTCGACTTGCCGACCCCCGGCGTACCCGACAGACCAATTCGCAGCGCCGTGCGATTGTGACCGCGCAGGGCTTCCAGCAATGCCAGCGCCTGTACACGGTGATCGTCCCGGCCGCTCTCGACCAATGTAATGGCCCGCGCCAGCGCCCGTCGGTTGCCCGCCAGCACCTGTTCGGCCATGGCTTTTGTATCCTGCATGATGCGCCTCCCGTCTTCGCGCCGTGTTGTGCCCGCAACCCGCCCCTTTTGTCCAGTGACGCCCCGCCGCAGCCTGTCGTGTTCGTCGAAAATTTTAGGCTCTGGGAAACAGTTTGTGGATCAAAACGGACAATTGAAAACGTCGTATTGGCGCCACATTCGCGGCGCATCCCAAGTGGTGAACCTAGCTTTTTCATGTCTGCCAAGGAGGCCCGCATGCCCACCGTTCAAGAACAGCTGTCGACCATCGCAACCTGGATTCGTACCGATCCCGGCCTCGCCATCAATGTGCACCCCGAGCAAATCGAAGAAGCCGCCCGGGCCGCCGAAGCGATCAACGCCATTATTGCCCAAGCCATCACCTCGCTTGAGCTGAACGAAGATGGGCGGATCACGGCCGCAGATGTCGAAGCGATCAGCGATTTCATTCGCGCCGACGCGGAACTTTTGGAAGAGTTCATCGTCGCCCATGGCGATGATGAGGGTGAAGAAGAAACCGGATTTCATCTGGTCCAGAACGACGGTTCGGCCCTTCGGTTTCAGGGGCGCAACTTTATCGATAAGATTGCTGACTCAATCTACCATATCGGGTTCAATTATTCCGACGGGCGCTTTGTGAACGAAGATGGCAACGCCAACCAAACAACAGCCGAAGTTGCCGGGTGGCTGAACTACTTCATCAACGAAGAGAACATCGTGTTCGGAACCGAAGAGGCGGATCGCCTGAAAAGCGGCAATTATTCCTTTACCATTCCCGATGCCGCAAACGAGTTGTTCATTGCCGGCGACGGAAATGATTCAATCTGGGCCCGTGATGGCAACGATACCATCGACGCCGGAGACGGCAATGACCACGCCATGGGCCACGATGGTGATGATGACATGTCGGGGGGGGCCGGAAACGACTATCTGTCTGGTGGCGATGGCGATGACACGCTCGAGGGCGGAACAGGCGAAGACAAGCTGCGTGGCGGTGAGGGCGATGATGTCGCCTATGGCGGCGACGGAGAAGACCTGCTGCTTGGCAGTGAAGGCAACGACAGCTTGTTTGGCGGCGCGGATGCCGACCGTCTTTATGGACAAGACGGGAACGACGACATTGATGGCGGAGCCGGAAACGACAGGGCATCAGGCGGCGACGGTGACGACCTTGCAGAAGGCGGTGCCGGGAATGACAGCCTTTATGGCCACTCCGGAGAGGACACTTTGATTGGTGGTGCCGGTGCGGACCGTATGTCCGGTGGTGACGATGCCGATGAAATCAGCGGTGGCGACGGTGAAGACTACCTATCCGGTGGTGAGGGCAACGATGACCTAAACGGTGGCGACGACAGCGACCGCATGATTGGCGGCAACGGCAATGATGCCCTCGAAGGCGGCGGCGGTGGCGACTACCTTTCGGGCGGAAGCGGCCATGATACGCTGATTGGCGGCGATGGTGTCGATACTCTGCGTGGCGGCGATGGCAATGACGTTGGCGACGCCGGAGCGGGCGACGAACGCCTTCTTGCCGGTGATGGCAATGATACATTTGATGGCGGCGCAGGGGCCGATACGCTTTATGGTCAAGACGGCCATGATCTTCTCGAAGGCGGCACCGGGGATGACTATCTATCAGGGGGGGATGACAACGACACGCTTCTCGGCGGCGACGGGGATGACCGGCTAAACGGTGGTCGAGGCGATGACAGTTTGAACGGCGGCGACGGGATGAATGACCTTGCCGGCTATGATGGTGATGACACCATCGTGTCGGGCGATGATGTCGACGTGATGCGTGGTGGCGACGGAAATGACGTCATGTCCACCGGTGGCGGCAATGACACTGCCTTTGGTCAGGACGGCCACGACGAAATCGAAGGCGGCGCTGGGAATGACTATCTCGTCGGTCAGGATGGCGACGATAGCCTGTTTGGCGGGTCTGGCATGGACGCCTTGCGCGGCAATGATGGTGATGATGAAATCCACGGCGGTGCCGACGACGATATGATCTGGGGCAGCCAAGGCAACGACAGTCTATATGGCGACGGCGGGGCCGATCGTCTGAGCGCAAGCGATGGCAACGACCTTCTAGACGGCGGAGCGGGCAACGATACGCTTTATGGCGGTGCCGGTCGTGATGTCTTTGAAGGTGGTGCCGGGGCTGATCGTATGGACGCTGCCGACGACGAAAGCGTTCGCGACGTGTTTATCTTTAACGAAGGCGACAGCGGCGCGACGTTTGCCGATATGGATATTGTTTACAACTTCCAAAGCGGCGAAGATCAAATTGATCTGTCCAGTTTTGGCAACCTTAGCTTCAATGGCGACGCCGCCTTTGACGACAACGGAGAGGGTCAAGTGCGCTTCCAAGGCGGATTGCTTGAGATCGACCAAGACGGCAATGGAGCCGCTGACATGATCGTGGAAATGCGCGATGTCGTGACTCTCGATAGCGACGACTTCATCTTGTAAGTCGATCACAATCTAGCATGGACCTGCATGCGCTCCTTAGCAATAAGGGGCGCATGACTGCATTTACCTTGCCCATCGATGACGCCCTGCCCGAACTTGTCGCCGCGCTTCGCGCTTCTGGCCGTGCCGTGCTCCAAGCGCCGCCCGGTGCCGGGAAAACCACGCGCGTTCCAATCGCCCTGCTCGAGGCCGGTTTGACGGATGGCAAGATCCTGATGCTCGAGCCGCGCCGACTTGCCACCCGTGCCGCCGCCACGCGGCTGGCCGAGCACTTCGGTGAAAAGCCCGGCCAAACCGTCGGCTACCGCATGCGGGGCGACAGCAAGGTCTCGGGCGCAACACGCATCGAAGTCGTCACCGAAGGTATTCTAACCCGGATGATCCAATCCGATCCCGAACTCACCGGGATCGGCGCGGTTCTGTTTGATGAATTTCATGAACGCTCTCTCAACGCTGATCTTGGTTTGGCTTTGTGCTTGGAAATCGCCGACGCATTGCGCGATGATCTGATCCTGCTCGCCATGTCCGCCACGTTGGATGCTGGTCCTGTGGCCGAGCTGATGAGCGCCCCAATCATCACATCCCAAGGTCGCAGCTTCCCCGTCACTGATCGCTGGCTCCCGGCCCCGCTGCCCAAGCGCGCCAGGTTCGAAGACGCGATGACGGATCTGATCCTCACTGCCCTCACCGAAACCGAAGGCGGGGTCCTTGCCTTCCTGCCCGGTGAAGGTGAAATTCGTCGCGTCGAAGGACAGCTGAAAAAACGCCTCCCCGAGGATGTTCACCTGCGACCGTTATTTGGAGCGATGGAGATCGGTGCTCAGCGCGCCGCCATCCGTCCCGAAGGTGATGGGCGCAAGTTGGTTCTGGCGACCTCCATCGCAGAAACCTCGCTGACCATCGAAGACATCCGTGTTGTGGTGGATGGCGGCAAGGCCCGCCGCGCTCGATTTGATCCCGGGTCTGGAATGTCGCGGCTGGTCACCGAACGGGTGACCCGAGCTGAGGCAACTCAACGGGCTGGGCGCGCCGGACGGGTTGCACCGGGCATCGCCTACAAGCTCTGGACAAAAGGTGAAGAAGGGGCGCTAAGCCCTTACCCCCCTGCGGAAATTGAGGCTGCGGATCTTTCAGGACTTGCCTTGGAATTGGCGGTTTGGGGGGCGACCCCGGAACAGCTACCCTTTTTGACGCCACCTCCGGAAGGAACTTACGCAGAATCTTGTGCTTTGCTGCAAATGCTGGGCGCTTTGGACAAATCAAACCAAATCACAGAGCACGGAAAGCGTATTTCACGCCTACCTACCCACCCAAGACTTGCACATATGATACTTAAATCTGGATCAGAAGGGGCAACATTGGCCTCACTTTTATCCGATCGCGATCCAATCATATCTGCACCCACAGATCTAGCACTGCGAATAGAGGTCATCCGCAACGTCAAACAATTTACACAATCTCGACAATATGGCGTAAACCGACCGGCCCTAGAGCGCATCAAACAAGAAGCGAGACGGCTAACCTCTCTTGTTAGGGACAGCGTAAAGAACAATTCCCAACACTTTGTTAACCATGCTGAAATGGCAGCCATGGCTTACCCGGATCGCATTGGACTAAGACGTAAGGGTGACGCCCCACGATTTCAGCTCTCCGGTGGCAAAGGCGCGATAATGGACGAAGCCGACCCGCTGGCCAATCAACGTTTGATCGTGGTTACAGACACTGACGGCAACCCTCGAGAAGCAAAAATTAGGCAGGCGATCACAATCTCTCAGGCGGAGGTTCGAAACCTGTTTAACGATCAAATTCAATGGCATGAAAGCTGCTCTTGGAGTAAACGAGAACGCCGTGTTGTAGCCCGTAGGCAGGAGATGTTTGGGGCTATCGCACTTGAGGATCGCATTTGGAAGGACGCCCCAGAGGATGCTATCGCACGGGCAATGCTGGATGGGGTGCGCGACCTTGGCATCACTCTTTCGGACGCCGGCCGGCGCTTCTGCGCCCGTGTCGCGCTTGGTCGCGACGGTGGCTTGGGCCTTCCCGATATGTCGCTCGACTGTTTGATTGATGAGGTCGAAGACTGGCTTCTCCCCTATCTGGCCGGAGTGAAAACCGCCGAGGCATGGAAGCGATTTGACCTTTTGCCCGCTTTGCGCGCCCGCCTAGACTGGGGGCAAATGCAAGCCTTAGATAGCAGCATTCCGGGCAAATTCACCACTCCATTGGGGCATGATATCCCGATTGATTACTCGTGCGAACACCCGGAAATTCAGCTCCGCCTCCAAGAGCTATTTGGGCAAACATCCCACCCAATGGTGGGCAAAACCCCCTTGCGCGTGACCCTACTATCACCGGCACGTAAGCCGGTTCAGACCACCATGGACTTGCCGGGTTTTTGGTCTGGCTCCTATGCAGATGTGCGCAAAGATATGCGTGCCCGCTATCCCAAACACCCGTGGCCCGAGGACCCGACGCAGGCTGATCCCACCCTTCGCGCGAAACCGCGTGGACGCTAAGACAGGATTTCAGCCGTGGTTTTGACCTCTGCGAAATCCGCCGCGAGGGTTGCCAAGGTGACTTTGAGCGCAAGGTCCGCAGCGATGCCACCACCATCCCGGTCAGGCAGAGGAAAAGCGATCAAGGCGTCCTCTGCCACGGTGACGTTGAACCCCAGATTGGCGGCAATGCGCACAGTTGAGGCGACACAGAACGCCGCCACGCCACCGGCAACAATGAGATCACTGATGCCTTCGTCACGCAAATGCGCCTCGAGCCCGGTGCCAATAAACCCTGATGACCCAGGTTTCCAGAAGACCGCCTCCCCGTCTAGCGGCATGGCGCACACCATGGGCTGACCGCCGGGTTGATCCTTGCGAAAGGGAACATTCGGATCGCTTTGCTCATGGTGCAACACATGAACAACGGGAGCATTTCTAGAACGAAACGCTGTGACAAGTTTTGCAACTTGATCAGCGAAATCTGGATACACAACGGAGCGCCCTGCCGTGATCCGGGTGTTCATCTCTTCTTGAAGATCGATCAATAGCAGCGCGGTTTTGGTCATGTCTAACCCCCCGATGAAACACCAAACCGACAGGTAGAGCGCACCAAAACCCTTGCAAGGGTTTTGCAAATTCCGTGCACGGAATTTGGGCGGCGCGCCCGTCCGGTGATTAGACGTTCAAGCAGTAGCGCATCACGGCTTTTTGCGCGTGCAGACGGTTTTCGGCCTCGTCCCAGATCACCGAATTCGGACCATCCATGACTTCGGACGTCACCTCTTCTTCGCGGTGCGCTGGCAAACAGTGCATAAAGAGAGCGTCAGGTTTGGCTGCATCCATCAGCTTTTGATTAACCTGAAACGGGCGCAACATGTTGTGGCGGCGTTCCCGCGCCGATTGGGCATCGTGCATCGACACCCAGGTATCCGCGACAATCAAATCGGCCCCTTCGACGGCCTTGAACGCATCCCGTTCTATTGTAATTGAGCTGCCTTCATTGCGCGCCAAACCAACAAACTCCATTTCCGGATCAAGTTGAACCGGGCCGGTGAAGGTCAGGTCAAAGCCAAATTGCCCAGCTGCGTGAAGGAAGGAGGCGCATACATTATTGCCGTCGCCACACCAAACAACCTTTTTCCCTTTGATCGGCCCACGATGTTCTTCGTACGTCAGAATATCAGCCATGATTTGGCAAGGGTGGGTGCGATCGGTCAGACCGTTAATCACGGGTACACTGGCAAATTCGGCCATTTCCTCAAGCACGCTTTCATCAAAGGTGCGGATCATGATCATATCGACATAGCGCGACAACACGCGGGCCGTATCGGCGATGGTTTCACCGTGTCCCAGCTGCATATCGTTGCCCGACAGAACCATGGTTTGCCCACCCATTTGGCGCACGCCCACATCGAAAGACACACGGGTTCGAGTCGATGGCTTTTCAAAGATCAAAGCAACCATGCGCCCATCCAGAGGCTTTTCATCATCGGGCATCGCTTTGGGGCGGCCAAGGCGCGCTTGTTTCATGGCCCCTGCCTGATCGATGATGCCACGCAGAGCGGCTTTGTCGGTTTTGTGGATATCTAGGAAATGGTTCATGACGATGTGCTTTTTGTGAGGGGGGATGGGGGCGCTGCCCCCGTCTTTGATCCCAAAGACTCCCCCGGGATATTTGTGGAAAGAAGAAGCCTTAAGCGGCCGTGGTTTCAAGCTGGGTTGCGGCGGCGTCCAAACGTGTGATGGCTTCGTTGATGTCTTCTTTGGTGATGTTAAGGGCGGGCAAAAGGCGCGCGACATTGTCGGCGGCGGGCACGGTGATGACGTCTTGATCATATCCGGCTTGCACGACCTCGCCCGCCGGAACGACACACCGAAGGCCAAGCATGAGGCCCGAGCCACGCACGCTTTCAAAGATCGTCGGATGCGAGGCAACCAACCCTTCAAGCTTTTGACGCAGCAGGCCTGCCTGCGCATTGACGTCCTCAAGGAAAGCGGGTTCGGCGACGATGTCGAGCACGGCTTTGCCCACGGCGCAGCCCAGCGGATTGCCCCCGTAGGTTGACCCATGGGTGCCTGCAACCATGCCGCTGGCGGCGTTTTCAGTGGCGAGAACGGCGCCCAGAGGGAAACCGCCACCGATACCTTTGGCGACCATCATGATGTCAGGCGTGATGCCCGCCCATTCATGGGCAAAGAGCTTTCCGGTCCGGCCCACGCCGCATTGCACCTCGTCCAGAATGAGCAATATGCCCTTCTCATCGCACAAGTCGCGTAGTGCTTTTAGACAGTTGTCAGGAACGGCGCGAATGCCGCCTTCGCCTTGGACCGGTTCAATCATGATGGCACCGGTTGTCTCGGTGATCGCCGACTTGAGCGCCTCGGAATCGGCCCAAGGGACTTGGACGAACCCCGGCAAAAGCGGGCCAAACCCGTCGACCATTTTCGGCGTATTCACCGCGGCAATCGCTGCGGATGACCGGCCATGAAACGCACCTTCAAAGGTGATGATGTCGGTCTTTTCCGGCTGGCCTTGATCGTGCCAATATTTGCGCGCCATTTTGATGGCCAGTTCGCAGGCCTCGGTGCCCGAATTGGTGAAAAACACCGTGTCGGCAAAGCTGGTCTCGACCAGCTTGTCGGCCAGCGCTTGTTGTTGCGGGATGTCATAGAGGTTTGACACATGCCACAGGTTTTGTGCCTGATTGGTCAGGGCCTCGACTAACGCGGGATGGGCGTGACCAAGCACATTCACAGCAATGCCAGAGCCCAGATCAAGCAAGCGTCGGCCATCTGCCGTGGTCAGCCAGCTGCCCTCACCCTTGGTGAATTGCAAAGGGGCGCGGTTGTATGTCGGCAAGACGGAAGAGATCATGTCCTTGTCCTTAGTCTGAGGCATGCAGGGGCCACACAGGGCGAAAGCCGATTGGTGGCAAGCTGGCAGAGGCCTGTCAAGTTATGTTGGGGTGGGTGTGACGCAAAGAGGCAAGGCGCGCCTTTGGGGGCACGCAGGAAAAGAGCAAGTTAGGCTCGTCGGAGTGTCGCTTTGATCATCATGAGGGGCCGTTTAGGCGGGTTTTGCGGGTTAATCAAGCGAAATATGTGCAATGGCATTGCACAAGTTGATCTATCTGCGGCCTGACCAAGGGTATTTGGGTCACACAATATGTTCCACTATGCGCATTTTGCGCATCGAGGTTATTTCAGAAAGGTGCACCCAATGCGTTTGCACGCATCGATGGGCCTGTTTTTGCAAACGTTGGGCGGTTTGCAGGGTAAACACGACGCTAGGTCGGTTACCCGCCCGCAAAATCTGCAAATGGATCATCGGGATATCCGACCCCCATTAGGTACAAACCAACACCGGGGCAGACCGTACCACAGGCGGCGCGGTCACGGGCCTCAAGCGCGTGCTTCATATCAATCGGGTCCCAAGTGCCAGAGCCAACATGCTCAAGCGATCCGACAATGCTGCGCACCTGATTATGTAGAAAGCTGCGCGCGCGCAGATGGAAATGCACCTCGGTTCCGCCAAGGCCATCGACCTCTTCAATACGGATTTCAGTCATGGTTTTGACTGGTGATTGCGCCTGACAATTCACGCTGCGAAACGTCGTAAAATCATGTAACCCAATCAGATGCGCGGCCCCTTCGCGCATGGCATCCACGTCTAGCGTTTGGCTCACCCGCCAGACCTGCCCGGCCTCAAGCGTTTCAGGTGCGCGTCGTGTCAGCAACCGGAACAAATAACGCCGCTCAACCGCAGAAAACCGCGCATGCCAGTCATCCGACACCGCACGACAGGCGCGAATGGCCACCGGGGCCGGTTTCAGGTGGAAATTCAAAGCCTCGCCCAATCGGAACGGGTCCCAATCTTTGTCCATGTCACAATGGGCCACCTGCCCACGGCCATGTACGCCGGTATCGGTTCGCCCCGCCGCCACGACGGAGTGCTCACGCGGTTCCAGACGCGCCAAGGCGTCTTCGATCGCCCCCTGAACCGAGGGTTGATCCACCTGACGTTGCCACCCTGAAAAGGGCCGACCGTCATATTCTACAAGCAAGGCATATCTGGGCATGGGGCGCGCAATACCCTGCTGAGCCAATTGGGGCAAGATGTCTGATTTTAGAATATCCTTGCGACGGGTGCCCAGACAAGTTCCGCTACCACCGCCACAGGGTATTGGCCTCAAAGAGTTCAATCACCTGTCCGTCGGCTTCGGACCAAACCAGTGTAAAACGATGGGAGAGTGTCACAGGCGCAAGAAAGGGCTGTTGCGTTTTGTTTGCCATATAGGCCACGCAATCGCGTTCACCGCAAATCGGCGTTTCCAAAACCCGTCGGGCAAATTCTTCCCAGCCTGTCATTGTTGGCCGGTCGTTGCGAACCCAAGTTGCGCCATCATACGTCGCAACTTGGTAGCCATAGCGCTTGGAAAGCTTATGCGCGGTGTCAGCTTTGCCACTGCTGCGAATGTCATTCGCCATGCTGGTGAAACGCGCATCAGGCCACGCCATTGGGCCAAATTTGTAGCCAAGCCAACCCAAAATCGCCGCGAACATCACGAGTCTGAAGATGGCAGTGTTGCCTAAGATCATGGTGCGCCCCAAAAATTTGCCTCTTTGGACATGCCACAAGGATCGCCGCGACCACAGTCTGGAATACCTGTCCGATCAAGTCCGCAGCGGTCACACCCGCAATGTGCGCCAGCCATAAATCGCCAATCCTGTCATCCCAAGGGCCGCGCCCCAATAGGGCAAGCGCAGCGCCATTTCGCGGCCCAATGAGGGCTCAAAAATTGCAACAATTGCCCCGCCCAATAACGCTCCAATTGGAATCCCACCCCAGCCGAAAAAGCGATACACGCTGTTAACCCGCCCCAGCAGGTCGTCGGGGATCACCCGTTGGCGATACGATACCGTCACGATATTCCACAACAACGCCGCGAAGCTTTCGACAAACAATGCCCCGCCAACCACCCAAGGCGAAGAGGTCAGAGCAATGGCCAGCATCGGCAGCGGAAACAAACCCAATGCCAACCATAGGCTCGGCCCCTGCCCGATGGCGGCAATCACCCGTGGCCCCAAAAGGCCACCAACAACGCCGCCCAACGCAGCAGACGTCAAAAGCACGCCGTGCGCAGCCGCCGAAAGGCCCAGAATTTCCTGACTAACCAAGACCACAAGGGTCATCCCCATGATCGACAAGCCATTGAGCAACCCCAGCATCAATGCGAGTTTCAAAATCACCGGATGCGCGCGCATCCACGCCCAAGCTTCACGGGCTTCGTCGAGTGGGCTGCGTTGGATTCGAGCTTCACGGGCCTTGAGCGTTATGCCCGCCACCAAAATTGCCGCCACGGCAAAGCTAACTGCATCCAATAGGAACGGCAGTGGCAAGGCCAAGGCGATGAGAACACCGGCCAAAGGCGGGCCAATGAAATGCCCCATAACGTTTTCGACTGTCCAAAGTCGGCCATTTGCAGCCTCAAGGTCGTCGGGTTGCACGATCGAGGGCAACAGGGTTTGCGCGGCATTGTCGCGAAGCACCTCGGCGCTTCCCAACAAAAATGCCAACCCGGCCAGCGCCGCGATATAAAGACCATCGCGCGCCGGCGGGAAATCCGCCACCGACAGGATCAAACCAATCACCGCCAATGTTAGAGCGAAACGCACCCAATCGCTGCGCAATATCAACTGCTTGCGGTCCCCACGATCGGTGATCACCCCGGCGGGAATGGAAAACAACAACCAAGGAAGGCGCACCGCCGCGCCAACCAAGGCAATCAACATCGGGTCGCGGGTGATGAGCGTCGCAAGCCATGGAAAGGCCAAAGCCGACACCCCATCGCCTAGATTGGTCACCGCCGATGCGGTCAAAAGCCGCCCGTACCCCGGATTTCTCGAAAACAAAGACATGGTCGCCAACCTGATCCAATCGGGCCGCGCGTCAAGCCTCGGCCGCGGGCAATCCTTTATCGACCTTGTCGATTTCCGCCTCGTACCATGCGATTGTGCCTTTGGGGTCACTGCGAAAAGCGGGGGCAAAGCTTGGCGGTGCGGCGCTACAAGGGTCAAATTCGGTTGACCAGACCATCATGCCCAACAAGGCCGGAAGAAGCGCGCGCGATTTATCCGTTGGCCGGTAAAACACCTTGTTGCGCGCCGTGCTATCCACATGCCGGGTGAGCATTCCGGTTTCGACAAAATGCGCCAAACGGCTGGCCAGTATATTGGTCGAGATGCCCTCATCTGAGGCCAGAAATTCGCCGTAATAGCGTTTGCCGTGCAACAACACGTCCCGCAACAAAACGAAACTCCATTTGTCACCAAACACACCGGCCGCATAGCGCACCGGACACCCATTCCACGGAGTTTTGTCAGCTTTTGTCATGAAGATCATCTAGCGCAAAATCTTTCGCTTGCAAAACAAAAGTGAATCGCCCATCAATTCACTTGCAAATAACAAGTGATATACTGAAAGGACCCGCCATGCATTCCCCCTTTGTTTGGTTTGACAATATTGGCCCCAAACGCGCCAAAACCACTGATTTCCTGGCCAAAACCTTTGGCTGGCAGCCCCAAGACATTGGCCCAATGACGTTTCTTACCAATGACGGTGACAAACCCTTTGCCGCCACCTGTGACGAGATGCCCGACATCTCCGGCTGGGTTCCCTATGTCGAAGTCGAGGATCTAAGCGCCGAAACCACCAAGGCCGTCGCCAATGGGGCCTTGATTGTTGCCGAAGGTTTGCAAGGGCCGGCGGGTACGGCGACCTTTATCCGCGACCCAGGCGGTGCGGTTTTGGCGATCTGGAAACGGGCTGCATCATGATTGCCCCTGTTACGCTTTACTTCGTCGCTGGCTTTGCTTTGATCCATGTGGTGATCACCATGTTGGTCGGTGCGGCCCGCGTCCCCAACCAAATCCACTTTTATGACGAAGGCGATCTTGCTCTGCGCCGCAACATGCGCGCCCATGCCAATTTCACCGAAAACCTGCCGATGGCTTTGATCGCCATGGCCGCCGCGGAATTATCGGGAACACCAGCGGTGTGGATTGTCCTTGGCGGGCTGGTTTTGCTGGCTGGGCGGGGGATGCATTACCATATCATCCGCACCAAGGGCTGGGGCCCAACCCGCGCCGTGTCCATGTTGATGACACTGATCCCCATCGCTGGATTTGCGGGTGTGACGCTCTGGAATCTCACGACTTGAGCAATGGCACTGGCCCCAATGTGGGCCAGTTCCGGTAATTCCCCCTCACCTGCCCTCTGGTTGTTCGGGCTTGGGATGACTAAGTTGGCCCCAAGGTCAGGTGAGAGGGCAGAATTCTATGGTAATTGGCGCAATTGCGGAGTCGGTAAGCCGCAGTGTCGGCAATGTGACGGACACGCTCTCCGAGACCTTCATGGAGCCGACCATCCGCCTTGGCGTCACTGGTTTGGCGCGGGCCGGTAAGACGGTGTTTATCACCTCCTTGGTGGCCAACCTGTTGGATCGCGGGCGCATGTCGCAGTTGGTAGCCCAATCCGAGGGCCGCATCTTGTCGGCCTATCTGCAACCCCAGCCCGATGACACAATCCCCCGGTTTGACTATGAAAACCACCTTGGCGATTTGACATCACGCACGCCAAGCTGGCCTGACAGCACCCGTTCGATTTCCGAGTTACGCTTGTCACTCAAGGTGCAACCAACCGGTATGTTGTCCGGGTTTCAAGGGCCGCGCACCGTCCACCTTGATATCGTCGATTATCCGGGTGAATGGCTTTTGGACCTGTCTTTGCTCGATAAATCCTATGCGGATTGGTCGTCTGAAATGTTGACCCGTATGGCGCATCGCCCCGATGGCCCCGCCTATGTCGATATGGCCCGCAACGAACCTAGCACCGACAATTTGGACGAATCTCGCGCCCGCGCCTTGACCGAAACCTATACTGCCGCACTACATGTGGCGCGAAACGCCGGGTTTTCAGATTGCTCACCGGGGCGGTTCCTTTTGCCCGGTGAATTGGCCGGTTCGCCGGTTTTAACCTTTGCGCCGCTGCCACCCAAGGGAACGGTGCCGCGAAAATCGCTTTGGCGCGAGATGGAACGCCGGTTTGAGGCATACAAATCCCGCGTCGTGAAACCGTTTTTTCGCGATCATTTTTCGCGCATTGATCGTCAGGTCGTGCTTGTCGATGCGCTTGGCGCGATCCACGCCGGGCCGCGCGCGGTTGAGGATTTGCGCCAGACCATGGCCGATATTCTCACGGCCTACCGCCCCGGTGCCAACGCGTTTTTGACCAATCTGTTGCTTGGCAAACGGGTAGAGAAAATCCTCTTTGCGGCGACCAAGGCCGACCATTTGCATCACTCGCAGCACCCGCGCCTGACCGGCATTATGGAGGCGATGACCCGCGAAGCCCGCGACCGGGCCCGCTTTGCCGGGGCAGAAACGCAAGCTTTGTCGCTCGCTAGTCTGCGCGCTACCACAGAACAAACCATTTCGCATGGTGGGCGTGACCTTGATTGCGTGCGGGGCACTTTGCTGAAGACCGGCAAACAGGCGGCGTTTTTTCCCGGTGAATTGCCCCAAGACCCAACTCATTTGTTGGGGCCCGCCCGTGACGGGGCCGAGGCGTGGTTGGGGCAAGATTACGAGGTGATGAATTTCGCCCCCGCCCTGCTCACCCTCAAACCCGGCGAAGGCCCGCCGCATATCCGCCTTGACCGCGCTGCGCAGTTCTTGATCGGTGACAAGCTATGAGCGCGATCTTCCTCCGCCCGGCCCATGACATGGACGCCGGAAGGCTTGGCGCGCTGATCACCGCCGCCGTGGCCGCCCATGATTGGAAACCCCTTTTGCACAGCGCCGCCGAGGATATCGCCCATGCGGGCCATATGATTGACCGAGGTTGGATCACGGTTGCCGAAGACGAAACCGGTCAGATCACCGGCTTTATCTCGCGCGATGGGACCTATGTGCATGCCCTGTTTATCGCCGAAGCCGCGCAAGGGGCCGGTGTTGGCAGCGCCCTGTTGGATCATGCCAAAACGCAGGTAGATCAGCTCGACCTTTGGACCTTTGTCGCCAATCGCGGTGCGCGGCGGTTCTATAAACGCAGCGGGTTTAGCGAGGTTGAACGCGGTGACGGCTCGGGCAACGAAGAAGGTTTGCCCGACATTCATCTGCTTTGGGAAAAACCCAAAGTTGACGCCCCAACCAAGGACGCACCGGTCGACAAGACCGATGCGGTTGAGAAAACAGACCGAGTTGAAATGGAGGACGCACATGACTGATCCCAAAGGCCCCGTCCTCATCAATCTAGAAGAAGACACCAGCCCCACACCGTCCCCATCCGATGTGCCACCGGTACCAGACACCGCCGACGGCATCGCCCCTCAAGGGCAAGCCATGACCACAATTGCGACCCTGGCGGCGCGCCAACCCTCGAAACTGGCGCGATGGTTTTGGCGGTTGTTGGGGGCCTTGCTGGGCACGGTTATCTCGATTGCCGCGTGGAACTACGCCACCTCTTTGATTGCCGCGAACCCGGTTCTTGGCTGGGCAGTTACCGGATTGATCGCGCTGTTTGTGCTCGTCTGCCTGATGATTGCGATCAAGGAACTGTCGGCCTTTGCCCGACTTGCCAAAATCGACGCGCTTCACCGCGCCGCCGATTCAGCTTTGGCCGACGATAGTCTTGAAGGTGCACGAAAAGTGACGACGCAATTGCTGGCGTTGTATCACGGGCGCGACGACCTGCGCTGGGGGGCCGAACGATTGGCCGAGCGCAAGGACGAAATTTTTGACGCGTCTGGCTTGCTTGGCTTGGCCGAGACCGAGTTGCTTGCCCCGCTTGACCTCGCCGCCCAGCGCGAAGTCGAAGCCGCCGCCCGGCAGGTCGCCACCGTAACTGCGCTGGTGCCCTTGGCGCTGGCCGATGTGGCGGCGGCCCTCACCGCGAACCTGCGGATGATCCGGCGGATTGCCGAAATCTATGGTGGCCGCTCGGGTACGCTTGGCAGCTGGCGATTGACCAAAGCCGTGATGTCGCATCTGGTTGCGACTGGGGCGGTGGCCGTCGGCGACGATATGCTTGAACCGATCCTGGGGGGCGGGTTGTTGGGCAAACTGTCCCGCCGCTTTGGCGAAGGTTTGGTGAACGGCTCGCTTACTGCGCGGGTCGGCGTCGCCGCGATTGAGGTCTGCCGGCCCCTTCCCTTTACCGCCTCCAAACGCCCGTCGGTTTCTGCTATCATCAGGCAGGCCTTTGGCGGGTTATTTTCGTCAGACAAAGGCTGAGGTTTGCGCCCAAATTCCATACATGGAATTTGCAAAATCCTTGCAAGGATTTTGGGTGTGCACGTTGAAACCCTAACGTTTTGAGGGTCAGGTTTGCCGCACCTTCCCCCAGCTGTCATAGCACGGTATCCTTCGTCAAATTACGTGGGATTTAAAGATGATAGATGAAGCGGTTTTGCTGATCGGCCTTGCGGTTCTGACCATTCCGGCGGGGTTGATTTGGCTTGCGGTTTCTCATCTCCGCCTACGTCGCGAAGTCAAAATGCTGCGCACTGCTGTTGACGCCCTTGGCCACCCGCCTGCTCCCAAACCTTTTGCCCCAGTTGCGACGGCTGAAAATGTCGTCCCTCTCACCCAAACAGCCGACGCTCCAAGCACCAGCTCTGATGACGCGCCCTTACCAACACCGACCCGCCCACCTGTTTGGGACAGGCCACACAAAGACATCCCACCCAAATCCGCCCGCGAACCGGTTGTCTTCAAAAGGGAACAGTTGGACGCACTCCTGACATGGCTGCCCGAGAACTGGTTCTACGCGGTCGCGGCCCTGTCTCTCGCGCTTTCTGGTATATTCCTTGTCCAATACGGTATTGAAACCGGCTTACTCAGCCCGGCAGCGCGGGTTGCCTCTGCTCTCGGATTTGGCCTTGTCCTGATCGGCGCTGGCGAATGGATTAGGCGGCGGTTTGGCGATTCAGAAGCCAGCAGCACCGCCTACCTTCCCTCAGTCCTTAGCGGTGCCGGCCTTGTTACATTGATGGGTGGCATTCTGTCGGCCCGCATGCTCTACGATATGATCGACCCGGGCGCCGCCCTATTCGCGCTATTTAGCGTGGCGATCGGGGCAATGATTTTGGGCTGGTTTCACGGGGCTTTGTTGGCCGCCATCGGTGTGATCGGCGGCATCGCGGCCCCGTTCCTTGTCGGTGGAAGCAGCGACAGGCCGGAATGGCTCTTTGTCTATTTCGCTCTGATGGTCGGGCTTGGCCTTGCGATTGACACCGTCAAACGCTGGGCTTGGATAAGTGTATTGGCGCTTGTGTGCGGTACGGTGGCGGGTGGTCTTTTGTGGTTTGGCGAAACCGGGTCTGCATCCCTCTCTGCGGCCTATGCCGGGTTCGCGGTCGTGTTGGTGATTTTGGTCGTTCTGATCCCTGCCCGCGGAGTGATGCCGGATCATCAAGGGGCCTGTGCACTCGAAGCGCTCTATGGGTCTGTCATCCGTAGCAAAACCAGCCGCTGGCCCATTTTCCCCGCCCGCCTATCCGGTGTCATGAGCCTGACCTGCTGTGCCATCCTGTTTGTCACAGCGATGGACAGTAGCGGCAATTTCTGGCTCAACATATGCCTTGCCTCGGGCTTGACCGCTCTGTTCACCGTCTGGGCGCGCCCTGCACCGGCGATCCAAGACCATGCGCTTGCCCCAGCTTTGACCCTTTTGGCCCTGCTTGGATCGTGGGATACCACTTACCTTGTCCTACAGGACCTCAGCGCCGGTTTGGCCGCTCAAGACGGGCAAACCGAAACCCGCCTGCCTATGGATATCACTTGGGCGCTGCTTGCAGCGATTGTGCCAAGCGTTTTGGCGGCGTGGCACAGCTTAAAAACCGAGAGGTTTGCCACCTTCTGGGCTGCTGGTGCGGTGCTTTTGGCCCCCTTGGCGGGTTTGGCCTTGGAATTAACGTGGCAGCCCATAACATCAATCGGGGCATGGCCTTGGGCCTTTCATGCGCTCGCCCTTGCGGTGTTGATGACCCTATTCGCCACACAATTCGCCAAAGCCGACGCTTTTGACAAAACCCGCACCTCGCTTGCGGTGATCTCGGCGTTGGCGTGTTTGGCCTTTGCCGTGGGTGTCGTGCTGTTTGACGCGGCCCTAACCCTCGCCCTTGCCGCCACAGTCTTGGCCGCGACCCTGCTAGATCGACGCTTTAACCTGCCCTTGATGGGGGTCTATATTTCGGCGGGGATTATCGCGATCGGCTATCGCCTTGTGATTGACCCCGGTCTGGATTGGGCGATCAACGCACCCGTCTTCCAAATGCTGGCCGCCTACGGGGGCACAACCGCCGCGCTTGTCGCCGGTTACTTTGTGATCGCCCCAATGGACCGGCCCCGCTCCAAAGTGTTTTTGGAAAGCGCCGCCCTTTCGGTTGGTGGCATGACCCTGAGCCTAACGCTTTTCCATGTGCTGGATGCCGTGGCCGGGCGCGGAGATCACAGCCTTCATTGGGAATTTGGGCTACATGCCACGATCTTCATCGGCCTTGTGTTGGCACAAGTGCTCCGTATGGAACTTGGGGGCAAAATGCGTTGGATGCGCATGTCCTTGGCGGCCATTTATGCCCTCTTTGCCCTTGGTACATTGGCGTTTGGAGTGAGCGTTGTCAGCCCGCTATTTGGCCATCTGCTCGTCGATCAATCTGTGGTCGGTCTGCCGCTGCTGAACACTTTGATCCCGGCTTATTTGATACCAGCGCTGGCGCTTGGGTTTGGGGCTTTGCGCCTCTCCGCCACGCGCAAAAGGCTACGCATTGGCTTTGCCACGCTGTCCATCGCCATGGCCGCCTATTGGGCCGTGTTGGCGATCCGGCATTTTTGGCGCGGGTCTGACCAGATGCCGATGTCTTTTGGCGTTACTCAGCCCGAGCTATATAGCTACACCGTCGCCCTGTTGCTCACTGGCGCGGCGCTGTTTTATCAGGCTTTGGCCCGTCAATCGGACCGCCTGCGTCAGGCAGGTGTCGTGGTCATCGGCCTTGCCGTCGCCAAGGTGTTTTTGATCGACATTTCAGGGCTACAGGGGCTGACGCGAGTGTTTTCCTTCCTCCTTCTCGGGCTGTCATTGGCCGGTTTGGCGTGGTTGAACCGCTGGGTGCAATTGCGCACGGACGACCCGGACAAAGACCCCGACGATCCAGCCCCCGTTCCCGCCCCGAACACAGACCCGGAAATTGATCGGCTGGATTGATCCAGCGCATGGTTGCCCGACATTGAGAATGCCACGGTGCCATGGGGTTTTGCCCCTAGCCAAGGATGATCTTCATGCCCAGCAACCCAACACCACTGGAACATGGCCACTCACAGGCCGAGATTGACGCCCGTTTGGCGCAACCACCGGGCCGGGGCGATTTGCGCGACATTGTGTACGGGGCGATTGACGGATCGATCACCACCTTTGCCATCGTGGCCGGGGTGGCTGGGGCTGGCTTGTCGCCCTATATTGTCGTGGCTCTTGGAGTGGCGAATGTGCTGGCCGATGGGTTTTCCATGGCGGCGGGCAACTATTCCGCCACCAAGGCCGAACTTGATGACATCAAACGCCTACGGGCCGTTGAAGAACGCCATATCCGGGTTGACCCAGAGGGTGAGCGTCGTGAATTGCGCAGCATTCTGGCGCAAAAGGGCCTTTCGGGGCAAACTTTGGACGAAGCGGTCGATCAGCTCGCCGCAAGTCGCGAGACATGGATCGCAACCATGCTTGAAGGGGAATATGGATTGGCCTCGGTTGACCCGCACCCGATGCGCGCCGCTCTGGTGACCTTTGGTGCCTTCTTGATCGCCGGGTTGATCCCGCTCTTGCCGTTCCTGCTTGGGCTGGCCTCGGCCTTTCCGGCTTCGGTTGTCCTCACCCTGATCGGCTTCTTCGGCATCGGGACGCTCAAAAGCCGCTGGTCGCTAAGCCCATGGTGGCGATCTGGGTTGGAAACTCTGGCCATAGGCTCGGTTGCCGCCGGGATTGCCTTTGGCGTTGGGTCGCTTTTTCACATCTAACGCCCCTTTATCCATGGGTCAGGAATACGTGACTGTGCCAGTTACCTTTGCTGACTTAGGGTCAGTTTAAAGATCAGAAGCGATTCACATTTCATTTTATCGGAGGTCAGAAATGGCCGATTTTTTCACGGTGTCCGACGCGGACACCCTCTATAGACTTGTCGGCGTGTTGGGGTTTGCAGCCTATGTCTGCGTCTACACCTGCCTGACTCTGCGTATTCTCAGCAGTGAAAGCATCCGCTATTTTGCCTTTAACACCTGCGCTGCCACTTTGGTTTTGATCAGCCTGAGCCATGAATTCAATCTGGCCTCGGCGTTGATTCAAGTGTTCTGGATTGTCCTTGGTATCATTGGCATCACTTTGCGCGTCATGCTGCGTTGGCAGGACACCCTATTGTGCCGGCGGTAACAGGTCACCACAAACCAGCCGGGTTAACATCCGCCGCATGCGCGGATGCATCGCCATCGGTGCCAAGACCCGATCACGTAGTACCGGCAAGATCCGGCTATTGGATTGATACATCGGCGTAAATGCCTTGCTCATCGCCTGATAGGCCTGAACATGCCAACGCCGCGCTTGGGCATAGGATCGGGCCGCCTTGGCCATATCGCCATTGGCACTGCCTACCGCTTGCGCCAAAGACCACGCATCCAAAAGGGCCATATTCGCCCCCTGCCCCAATTGCGGGCTGGCACGATGAGCAGCATCACCAATGAACACGACATCACGGGTATAGGGGCGCAAGAGGGTGCCATGGGCATAACGCGCCATGGTCATCTGATCCACATGCTCGATCTGGCTGGTGAACGGCGTGAAATCAGGCCAAAGCACTGCGGCCTCTTTCTTCCATTGCGCCAAACCTCGGGCCCGCCAGACATTATAGTCGCGCGCCGGTAGCGACCAAAAGATCGCTGCCTTTTGCGTGTTTTTTTGGTGATCCATCTGCCCAATCGGCAAGACGCCGACCATGTGGCGCGCCTGTTTATAACGCTGGCGCAGCTCATCCATCGGCAAATCCGTATCTTCGGGCCAATCAACCGTAGCCCAGAGCGCCCCATATCCCAGCCCGCGCGCTTTGATTGGCGACAAAACCGATCCGGCCCCAGAGGCATCAACGATTAGGTCAAACGGGCCGTGCCGATCTTGGGCTGTTTCGACATACCCACTTGCAGCTGTCGTCACCTCTTGCCCTGCAATCAGGTTTGCCCCTGCACGCCTTGCCGCGTCCAAGAGACAAGAAAACAAAGCCGCGCGATGAATGGCGAGACCAAACAAAGGCAAAGCAGGCGCATCATAGGTGACGTCCAAAACAACCCGATCCTGCGCCGCCTCGGTTCCCAACATACGGAAAAGTTTTTGTCCAAGCTCTTCGACCGCGTGCCCGATGCCAAGTTTGTGCAACACCCGCTGGCCAACCGGTTGTATCACCAGCCCCGAGCCAACCGGCGCAGGGGCATCGAACCGGTCAAAGACACGGACATCGTGGCCACGCGTGGCCAAAGCCGCAGCAAGGGCAAGCCCGCCGATCCCGGCACCAACGATTGCTATATTCAATTGGCCGCTCATGGCCCTCAAACCCGCCCAGACACATACATTTACGTAGCGGCAGAAAACGCCGCGACATCGCAATACGCAAGGGACGCGGCGCCGCAGGGCGCAGATGTCGCGGCGATTGTGGTGCTTGACGCTATGCCGTGCATGGCATGATATGCACTTAAACGCGCGCTTGCTGAATTGGAGAGCAGAAATGAAATGGCAAGAGCTAACAACCCTGACGAAATCCGCCCTGTTGGTTGCGGCTTTGGGGTTTGTTTTGCGGTTCACATCAACTGGCACCGCCGAGGTCGATGGGCAAATAAGCTGTACCCATGTCGATTTTGCCGCGTTGTGTTTGGGTGGTATCGCCATGGCACTTGGCGGCGTGGGCACGTTCAAGGCGCGCGATCTAGAGGTTGGTGCAAAGACCAACATCTGGCTCTGTCTTATGGTTGTTGCCATTGGCCTGTTACATTTGATGCGGGGGCTCGGCCTTGTCGGCGGCCCCTGTTAAAGTTCCCCCTCAAACCGTTTTGGTTCTCGGCGCTTACGGGCTGATCGGGGCCGAAGTTTGCGCTGCACTGTTCCGTGCTGGTCACTTGGTGCGTGCCGCCGGGCGCGACCCGGATGCCGCCGCAAAACGCTTGCCCGACTTGCCATTTGTCGCATTGGACATGGCGCAGCTGACCGATTCCGGCGATTGGGCCGCGCCTTTGGACGGTGTTGATGTTGTGGTCAATTGCGCCGGGGCGTTGCAGGACGGCGCACGTGACAGCCTCGAACCCCTGCACCACCACGCGCTTGCGGCTTTGGCGCAGGCGGCGAAAACGCGTGACACTCTGGTCATCCAGATCTCCGCCATTGGGGCCGATCTGGACTCCCCGCTCGTTTTTCTCGCATCCAAGGCCCGCGGTGATGCCGCGCTTTTGGCATCTGGTGCACGCGCCGTGGTATTTCGCCCCGGATTGGTTCTGGCCCAAGGGGCCTATGGTGGCACGGCTTTGGTACGGTTGTTGGCAGCGGTCCCCTATCTCCAACCCCTCGCGCTCCCAAACGCTCAAATGCAATGCGTCAGCGCAACCGATGTAGCCGATGCCGTGGTAAAGGCTGTCGCCGGATACGTGCCAACCGGCCAAATCTTTGATCTGGTTGAAACGTCCCCGCAATCCCTGCGCGATATCATCGCCGGACACCGCGCGGCCCTAGGGTTCAATCCGGCTCGGCGTGAGTGGGTCGCCCCCGATTGGATGCTTGGCGTAACCGGATGGGTGGCGGATAAGCTTGGCCATTTGGGTTGGCGCAGCCCGTTGCGCAGCACGGCAACCAAGGTATTGCGCTATGATCTTACCGGCGATCCAACCCCGTGGAACTCCCATGATCGCCCCTTGCCGGAAATGCCCGCCATACTGAAAAACCTAAACCTTGGCCCTGAGCATCGCCTACAAGCGCGCATGGCGCTTCTCATGCCGATTTGCGTCGCTGTTCTGGCGTTGTTCTGGGCGTTTTCCGGCCTCATGGGGCTCATAAGCCTTGACCGCGCGGCAGCGCAACTAACTGCGCAGGGTTGGGGTGATGGCATGGCCCGCGCCTCGGTTGTGTTTTGGTCTTTGATCGATATGGCCCTGGCGGTTGCACTGCTTTGGCGGCCTTGGGCGCAACGGGCTTGCCTAGGCATGATCGCGGTCTGTTTGATCTATTTGGGCCTTGGCACTTTGGTCACTCCGGCAATGTGGCTTGATCCACTTGGCCCCTTACCCAAAATCGCCCCGGCGCTGGTCTTGTCCCTCGTCACTTGGGCGCTTTTGGAGGAACGCTGATGCTTTATGAGCTGGCGCTGCGCTGGATGCATATTGTCGGCGTGGCCGTTTTATTTGGCACCGGTGCCGGGATCGCGTTTTTCATGTTGATGGCGCATATGACCCGCGACGCCAAACTCATCGCCCATGTCGCCGGAACCGTGGTTTTAGCCGATACGCTTTTCACCGCCACCGCCGTTGTGGTCCAACCGATCACCGGCTGGCTGCTTGCCCGCGCGGTCGGTTGGGACTTGAGCGAAGGCTGGATTCTCCTCTCGCTCGGGCTATATGGTCTTACGGGTATACTTTGGTTGCCAGTGGTTTGGATTCAACTCCAGCTTCGCAAAATTGCGCAAGAATGCAGCGCACAAAACACCGCCCTTCCGCCTCGTTATTTCAAACTATTCCGTATCTGGTTTGCCTGCGGGTTTCCGGCGTTTTTCGCTGTTGGTGGCATCTTGTGGCTGATGCTTGCCCGTCCAGATATTTGGTAGGCTAGCTCAGGATCGGCACGCCGCCGGGTCCGGTTTGTTTCTCGACAACACCGGCCCGCAAGGATCGCCCGATACGATGCGCCAAAGCCGACCAAGCCTCGGCCTGATCAGGGCGTAACTCGCGCCGCAAAACGCTATCAAACAGGCCCAGCCACGCATCAAACATGCCGGGGCGCACATTGCCTGCATCGCGATGCACCAAAAGTGGATTACCGTCATAGCTACGCTCATGAAGGATGGCATTGGCCCAAAATCCAGCGATTTTCGCCTCATGACTTGGCCAATCCGTCACGTGAACCGCAAAAACCGGCCCCAATCCGGGATGTACCCGCACCGCGTCATAAAAGCCTGCAACGACTCGTTCGATTTCGGAGCGGGTGATGTCAAATCGCGGAGGTATGGTTGCCATGATGAAACTCCTTTGAACGCTAGATAGGCACGATGACCTTATTCGAAAACAGGCAGATTGGCGCAGGGTTGAGGTTCTTTGCAGCTATTGAGAGAGTGCCCGCAATGGAACGAGGGTGAGTCATGAGTAACGAGACTGACAAAGCCGTGGTTGAGGCTTATTTGAAGCAAAAGGATCCCGGTTACGCTCTGTTGATTGACGCCCCATGGGGGGCGGGAAAAACCCATTTTATCAAAAGTGTCATCAAGAGCAGTGCTTCGGACGCCATCTATGCGACACTCTACGACGTTCACTCCTCGGATGCATTCGATTGGGCCTTGGTTCGGGCATCAAATACTCTGGGCAGCGGCAGATTTGGCAAAGCCTTCGACATGCTGACTGGCGCCGTTGGCAATACCAAAGCCGGTGATGTGAACGTTAATCTGGGCAACCTGGGCAAAGCCGCATTTACAGAATACGCCTTACGAAAATTGTCCAACACCTTGATTTTCGACGATATTGAACGTTGCGGATTGTCTCACAAACAGTTGTCAGGCCTGATCAATCGGTTTGTGGAGCATCAAGGCAAGCGGGTGCTCCTTCTCGCCAATTCTGAAAAGCATTCAGACAGGGATAGTTTCGATACAAGACGAGAAAAGCTGATCGGGCAAACTGTGACGTTGAAAGCAGATTTGGACGCGGCTCTGGTTGGGGTTTGGGCCAAGATAACAAATGATCAGGGCAAGGCTGAGCTGCAAGCCCGCCAGCATCTGATCAAGGAAACCTTTGAGGAAGCAGGCCACCAAAACCTCCGCCTTATCCTGCGCGCAGTGCACGATTGTGCAGTGATGTTGGGTGCTTTGACGAAGGAGATGTTGGAGTTTGAGGAGTCCGTTGACCGCCTCATCCGCACGCATCTTGCGCTGCACATGGCCTATCATGGTGGAGAGATTGGGAAGGATGAGCTAAGTGATCCCCCTGTAAAGTGGTCCGGAGTTTTCCGAGACAAAGACGAAAAAGACTCGGTAAAACCTTCGCAGCACGAGCTCCGTTTTGGAGTCGTTCGGAGCAATCACTTAAAGGCCGATATCGAAACTTCCAGCGGCAGCGTGTTTCCTTTGGAATTGCGACACGCATTGTTGGTTGATGGTTACGCACCCAAAGAGCAAATTCGTGAAACGCTGGCGAAAACCAACCGTTTCAAAGAGCGCAAAAAACGTCCTGACAGTTTCCGTATGATGAATTGGTACGACGAACCCGTCAAAGAGCTAACAGAGCTCATTGCTCGGGTTGATAGCGACATCAACCGACATAGCATAATCGAACCTGACGAAATACTCTGCGTCTTTTTTTGCAAAAAGACAGATGATCGAACGCAGTTTGTCCGATCAAAGCGGCTTTGTTGACAATGTTGCAGACTACATTGAAAAGCTGTCAGAACTCAAAACGTTACCACCTAAACGGCCATCACGAACCCAAGATGGGTTCAGCTATGGGTTTGAAGAAGACAAGCCAAATGGCAAGATACACTTCGGTTACTTTTCAGCCCGGGCGACGGAAGACGATACAGGCCTACAAGGCTTGGTGGACACATTGCGACAAGCAATGGATCAGGCCTTTGAACGCTCCAAACCTGATCTGAATAAACAGGTCGCGGACGCCATTCGGGATGGGAACTTAAGGCACTTCCTTCCTGATACGTCAGTGGATAGTATCAGCATTGCCAGATCGCCAATTTTGCATGAGTTGGACCCTGCCGATTTTGCCACCGCATTTCTGTACCTCTTTGAAAGAAACAAGGACGCAGTGAACCAATTGGGCGCCCTACTTGAATCGCGAGCACGTTCGACGAGGTTCAGCGAAGAACACGACTGGTTCCGCGAAATGGCAGAGGCCTCAATCACCCAAGCCGCAGCCAAACACCCGCTTCTTGCCGCGCAGGTGAGGCTTTTTATCGCGCGCCACATGACGCCGTATTGAGCCACTGGACCCCAGCGCAACACGGGCCTATAAGCCACCCATGATGTACACCGTCGCGATCATCATTCGAATTATATACCCGGCGCTCTGAACGCGAGCTGCCGGGACAAGGCGTATGGAATACCGCGCCGCCTCTCCTTATTTCCTGATAGATCAGTCCAAGGACGCCCCTCATGTGCGCCGATACGCCTAAAGATACCGCTCAAGACACTCCTGAGTACAAACAAACCCTGAACCTGCCGAAAACCGATTTCCCGATGCGCGCGGGTCTTCCCAAGCGCGAACCTGCATGGTTGGAACGCTGGGCCGAGATCGGAGTTTACGACCGCCTACGTGAAAAGGAAGGGCGCAAGCCGTTCACGCTTCACGATGGTCCCCCCTATGCCAACGGCCACCTGCATATCGGTCACGCGCTGAACAAAACCATCAAAGACATGATCGTGCGCAGCCATCAGATGATGGGGTTTGACGCGCGCTATGTGCCGGGCTGGGATTGTCACGGCTTGCCCATCGAGTGGAAGATCGAAGAGCAGTATCGCCAAAAGGGCAAGAACAAAGACGACGTCAACGTTGTTGATTTCCGTCAGGAATGCCGCAAATTCGCCGAGGGCTGGGTTGATGTTCAGCGTGACGAATTCAAGCGTCTCGGCATCACCGGCAATTGGGCCGATCCCTATCTGACAATGAATTTTCACGCCGAACGGGTGATCGCCGAGGAGTTCATGAAATTCCTGATGAACGGCACGCTCTATCAGGGCTCGAAACCCGTCATGTGGTCGCCGGTTGAAAAGACCGCGTTGGCCGAGGCCGAGGTCGAATACCACGACCACAAAAGCCACACGATCTGGGTGCCATTCAAAACCCAAAATGGATCTGGCGACCTAGCCGGGGCGCGCGTTGTCATCTGGACCACGACACCATGGACGATCCCCTCGAACAAAGCTGTCGCCTTTGGCAAGGGCATTGCCTACGGGTTGTACGAAGTCACCGGAACACCGGACGAATGCTGGTGCGCGGCTGGTGACACATATATCCTTGCCGACACATTGGCCGAAAGCGTGTTCACCGCCGCCCGGCTTGAGGATGGTCAATACAAACGCGTCCGTGATGTGAGTGCAGATGAACTTGATGGTCTCACCCTCGCCCACCCGTTTAACGGTGTTGAGGGCGCAAACGGCTTCTGGGACTACGACGTGCCAATGATCGACGGCGAGCATGTCACCGACGAAGCCGGGACTGGTTTTGTCCACACCGCCCCAAGCCACGGTCAAGAAGACTATGAATGCTTTGTTGCGCGCAACTGGCTTGACCGGATGACCCACAATGTCGGCGAGGAATCCGAATTCCTGCCGCATGTGCCGTTCTTTGCCGATCTGCGCATCATCGACAAAAAGGGCAAAGAGGGCAAAGCCAACAACGCCGTCATCGCCAAGCTTGTCGAGGCCGGTGGCATCATCGCCCGTGGCCGCGTGTCGCATAGCTACCCGCATTCTTGGCGCTCAAAGGCCCCGATCATCTATCGTAACACCCCACAATGGTTTGCCAGCGTTGACCGCGAAGTTGGCGATGGCCTTGATACCCATGGCAAAACCATCCGTGAACGCGCTCTGACATCTATCGACGCGCTGGTGAAATGGTTCCCGCAAACCGGGCGCAACCGGTTGTATTCTATGATCGAAGCGCGCCCCGATTGGGTTCTGTCGCGTCAACGTGCCTGGGGCGTTCCGCTCACCTGCTTCACCAAAAAAGGTCTCTTGCCCACTGACCCCGATTTCCTGTTGCGCAATGACGCTGTGAATGCCCGCATCGCCGAGGCGTTTGAGGTTGAAGGCGCGGATTGCTGGTATGTCGATGGGGCCAAGGAACGTTTCCTTGGCGATGACGTGAACCCGGATGACTATGATCAGGTGTTTGACGTTCTTGATGTGTGGTTCGACAGCGGCACCACCCATGCCTTTGTTCTACGCGACCGCGAAGACGGCACCGAAGACGGCATCGCCGATGTCTACATGGAAGGCACCGACCAGCACCGCGGTTGGTTCCATTCATCGCTGTTACAGGCCTGTGGCACCTTGGGCCGCGCGCCTTATCGCAACGTTGTGACCCATGGGTTCACGCTTGATGAGAAGGGCAACAAGATGTCCAAGTCATTGGGCAACACCATCGTTCCGGAAAAAGTTGTCCAACAATACGGCGCGGATATCCTGCGCCTTTGGGTGGCCCAGACCGACTATATGGTTGATCAGCGTATCGGCCCGGAAATCCTTAAGGGTGTTGCCGATAGCTATCGCCGTTTGCGCAATACTATGCGCTATATGCTTGGCGCTTTGGGCGATTTCTCCGAAGATCAACGCGTTGCGGTTGAGGATATGCCAGAGCTGGAACGTTGGGTTCTGCATCGTCTGGCCGAGATCGATCATCAGGTCCGCAAAGGCTATTCCGAGTTCGATTTCCAAGGCGTCTTTTCGACGGTCTTCAACTTTGCCACTGTCGATCTGTCGAGCTTCTATTTTGACGTGCGCAAGGATGCGCTCTATTGCGATGGCGATAGCGAACGCGCCCGCGCCTGCCGCACCGTTCTCGACATCCTCTTCCACCGTCTGACCACATGGCTCGCACCGATCCTTGTGTTCACAATGGAAGAGGTCTGGCTCGAACGCTTCCCTGGCGATGACAGCTCGGTCCACCTGATCGATATGCCCGACACACCCAAAGAGTGGCTGGATGAGCCGCTGGCGGCGAAATGGGCTGAAGTGCGCAAAGTCCGCCGCGTGGTGACCGCCGCGCTTGAGGTTCAGCGGACCGACAAAGTGATCGGCGCCTCGCTTGAGGCCGCGCCGGTTGTGCATGTGCGTGATGCCGACACCTTGGCAGCGTTGAAATCATTGCCCTTTGATGACATCTGCATCACTTCAGCGATCTCGCTGACCGGTGATCCACAACCCGCCGAAGCCTTCCGCCTGCCGGAAACCGAAGGCGTGGGTGTGGTGTTTGAAAAGGCCGAGGGTGAGAAATGCCAGCGCTGCTGGAAGATCCTTCCCGATGTTGGGCGACACGCCCACCCGGGCACTTGCAAACGCTGTAACGACGCGTTGGGCTAAACAACAAAGGCGGGGGAAACCCCGCCTTTTTCTTATTGCATAGGGACTTAAAGGCGCGTTCAACCCGCAACTTGCTGTTGCTGGTTTCTCATTGGGCGGCTTGTTCCAGGCACCTCAAAACCGCCCCTTGAAACGAGGTGCCGGGCCACGCAATCGCCCGTACCCAATCGACCAAGTCTCACTTGGGCAAGACACAATAGCATTGCCCGTCTAAAAGTAAGGCCGCCCGTCAACAATCGACAGGCGGCCTTACTCTTTTCCAAGCGAAAACCCGAACCTTTGGTCATCACTTAATGCGGTTCAATCGCCTCACAAAATGAGATCACCCGCATCAAATGTCGGAGTGCCTTCAAGATCGACCGACACGTCGGCCACCCCGTCACCATCCGTGTCCAAAGACAATCGGCCGATCGTGTCATCGTAACGAATTTCACCGGCGGTCGAGGTGAAGCCCCCGTTGCCAATGAAGCTCAGACCAAGACCAAAACCGCTCAGATCGACTTGGTCGATCCCGTGTTCAAAGTCCGCGATCGTGTCACGCTCAACACCGTCTGGGCTGTCGCTGATACTCGCAAAGACAAAGACGTCGGCACCAAGACCACCGCCAAGATAGTCGCGCCCGGCCCCACCATCCACAGTGTCATCACCGGTACCGCCAAAGACGCGATCATTACCGCCTTCGCCATAAAGCGTATCACTGCCAGCGTTGCCGGTGATCGTATCACGCCCCTCACCGCCGTAAATAACATCTTCACCGTGGACACCGCGCAAGGAGTCATGACCGGCGCCACCATGGATTTCATCGTCGTCATTGCCACCTGACAGCGTGTCACTGCCACCGTCTCCGATCAACGTGTCATTACCATCATTGCCATAAGCTCGATCGTTACCGGCACCACCGACAATCCGATCATTGTCATCGCCCCCCGACATACGGTCATTGCCCTGACCGCCATACATGGTGTCTTCACCTTCAAAACCACGCAGGATGTCACGCCCATCATTGCCTGCAACGATGTCATCCCCACTGCCACCGGAAACGGTGTCATTGTCTTCGCCGGCTCGGATGGTGTCATCCCCACCGCCACCGTTGACAACATCATTGCCGCCACCGGCATTCATGCTGTCTGCGCCATCGGTCCCGTCGAGGGTTTGGCTACCTGAATCACCGGCAATCGTATCGACCACATCCGTGATGTCGACGTTCACCGTCGCCAAGAGCGGATTGACGGAGCCGTCGTTGGCGTTGATCGTGATCGTCGCCTGATCGTTGCCCGCCGCATTGAGCGCACCGGTGTATTGGATGTTGCTTGCCGTGCCGAGATAGGTGTTGATGTCCGCCGCCGTGCCGACAAGGGTGATCGTCGTGGCATCGACAAGCGTTTCGGTCACACCAGCACCGACACCTGCGCCATCCGCCGGGGTGCCAAAACTGCCCGCGCTGGCGACAAGCGTCACCGTCAGCGTATCACCATCCACATCCGCCAAGGTCATCGCCGAAAGGTCAACGTTCGAGGCCGTGTCTTCGGTCACCGTCACATCACTCGGCGCGCCGCTTTGCGTTGGGGCGTCATTCGTCGCCGTGATGTCGACGTTCACCGTCGCCAAGAGCGGATTGACGGAGCCGTCGTTGGCGTTGATCGTGATCGTCGCCTGATCGTTGCCCGCCGCATTGAGCGCGCCGGTGTATTGGATGTTGCTTGCCGTGCCGAGATAGGTGTTGATGTCCGCCGCCGTGCCGACAAGGGTGATCGTCGTGGCATCGACAAGCGTTTCGGTCACACCAGCACCGACACCTGCGCCATCCGCCGGGGTTCCAAAACTGCCCGCGCTGGCGACAAGCGTCACCGTCAGCGTATCACCATCCACATCCGCCAAGGTCATCGCCGAAAGGTCAACGTTCGAGGCTGTGTCTTCGGTCACCGTCACATCACTTGGCGCACCGCTTTGGGTTGGGGCGTCATTCGTCGCCGTGATGTCGACATTCACCGTCGCCAAGAGCGGATTGACGGAGCCGTCGTTGGCGTTGATCGTGATCGTCGCCTGATCGTTGCCCGCCGCATTGAGCGCACCGGTGTATTGGATGTTGCTTGCCGTGCCGAGATAGGTGTTGATGTCCGCCGCCGTGCCGACAAGGGTGATCGTCGTGGCATCGACAAGCGTTTCGGTCACGCCACCACCGATACCTGCGCCATCCGCCGGGGTGCCAAAGCTACCCGCGCTGGCGACAAGCGTCACTGTCAGCGTGTCGCCATCCACATCCGCCAAGGTCATCGCCGAAAGGTCAACGTTCGAGGCTGTGTCTTCGGTCACCGTCACATCACTCGGCGCACCGCTTTGGGTTGGGGCGCTGTTTGCCACTTCGAAACTGGTTGTCGAGAAGGGTAAGAGGTTTTCACCGTTGGTTTGATCGAGCGTCCAGTTGCCTGCGGTGTTGACCTGAGAGGCGTAATTGGCAATCGAGGTGAGGTTGTCGCGTGTTCCGGTATAGGCTGCGCCATCGGGGGATGTGCTTCCGTCAGATAGGCTGATTGCGGTTGTTCCAGCAACAAGCCCCGTGTTGGTCAGCCCGCCGGGGTTAAATCCGAACCCGAGTTCATCGGTGGCAATACCCGCTAGGAACTGGGTACTCGTCGGCGCATTCTGGGTGCCGACATAGGCAAAAATGACATCGCCCGCGCTATTGATATCAAAGGAATTCGTCTCCTGAATCAGCCCGACAGAGGCCCCATACCCGGCAACATCACCATCACGTACATTGCTAAAGGTGACGACCGTCCCGGCGGCAATATCGCTTGTCACTGTCCAGGTAATCGTTCCCGCATCTGCGTTAAACGAGGTCCCTGTCCATTCATTGTCGGTAAAGAAAACCTGAAACGGGTTCGAGGCCCCATTCAGGTCTTCGAGAACAACAAAGGAGAGGTCTTCGTTGCCATCCACGTTCAAACCGGTGAAGGCAATCGCCCCAGCCGAGAGGCTCGGCGTGCTTAGGGCCGGAAGTTCGGTCGAGAAGTTCCAATCAGTGGTGTTGGAAATTCCGCCAAAATCGTTCCCGGCGGTGTCTTCAATCGCACCAGAGTCAATTTGAACATAGTAGGGCTGAGCAACAGCAAGGTCATTGGTTGGATTGATGGTCACCGTGGCTCCGGAAACGGAAACCTGACCAGATGTCACATCAATTTGCGCGACAATTGAATCATCGACGCCTGAGTAGATGGTTATGTTGCCGGTGCCGACCTGAACGTCTTCGTTGAACGTAATGGTCAGATTAGAGCCAACGGCAACGGATGCGGTGCCATCCGTTGGGCCCACAGACAAGACGCCGGGCGGGGTGACATCCGGGCCCGCAACAGAAAACGTGGTCGAGGTGAACGGTGACAAAGTTTCACCATCACCGACACCATTGACCGTGGTGTAATTGCCAATAGACACAGTGTTCAGATTGTCGAGGTAGCCGGCAAATGTCGCCTCTGTTGACCGATCTCCGGTATAGCTGGCGCCATCCAAACCGTCTTCTAATGTGCCGAAATTGGCCGCTGTTGTGCCTTCGACAAGGCCCGTGCCGCTAAGCGTACCGCCGTTCCGGGCAAAACCGGTGTCGTCGGTCGCCAAACCGGCAAGAAAGGTTCCCGGTGTTTCTAAGGAGCCAATATAGGCAAGCACCGTGTCACCGGATGAAGATGGTGCAAAGGAGCCATCTAGAGAAACAAAGCCATGGGACACTGTAAAGTTGGACGAGTTCAGCGTTGCGTCGGATCCAACGTCGCTAAAGTTGACCACTGTGCCCGCAGTGACCAGTTCATCAATCGTCCAGATCACCGTGCCATCGCCACCCGTCGCAAGGGCGCTACCGTTCCAGGCTTGGTCCGTAAAGAAAATCTGGAACGGGTTTGAAGATCCGTCCAAGTCTTCTAGAACAACGATGGAAAAATCGTCGGCGTTGGCCTCATAGTTGAAACCGGTAAACGCGATCGATCCCGCGCTTAGGGCCGGAGCCGCTGAAATGCTTGGCAAAACGGTTGAGAAGTTGAAATCTTGCGCATTATTGATTCCGACATAGGCATTGCCCGATGTGTCGGTGATCGCGGTGCTGCTGACCTCGATATGATAGCGGGTGGCGGTTTCGAATGTCCCGGTGGGGTTAATCGTAACCTGCATGCCCGAAGCAGAAACCGCGCCGCTTGGAACGGTGATCGTTTCGAAAACACTGTTGTCGTCGGTTCTGCGGATGGTGATTGTACCCGTGCCGACTTGCACATCTTCGTTGAACCCTAGAACGAGGTTTGAATTCAACCCAACATTGAGGGCACCATCTGTCGGCGATAGCGTCGAAAGAAGCGGTGCGGTCGTGTCCGCACCACCGGTGGTAAACGCCGTCGTGTTAAATGGGAGAGCTAACGTTCCATCAGTGGTATGGAGTGTCCAATTGGCGATGGTGTTCACTGCCGCCGAATAATCTTCGAATGTCGCGCCGGAATCGCGCGCGCCAGAAAAAACACCACCATCTACACTGTTGTTTAAGGCCAGACCGGTTTCGATGGCCGTTTGGCCAACAACCAAACCGGTCCCGCTTAGGGTGCCCGAAGAATGCGCAAAACCCAATTCATCCGTCGCAAAGCCCGAAATAAAGCGCGAGGGTGTGCCAAAGCTGCCCTGATAGGCCAGTATTGAATCGCCACCTGATGACAAACTCAAAGTTCCGCTAACGGAGCCATGGCCACTTGAAACCGTTGGCGACACGGACAGGTTGTTAAAGCTGATCACGGTCCCGGCCGCCAAAGAGGCTGGCGTTGTCCATGTCATCGTGTCTTCGCCCGGGTTAAAGGCGCTCCCGTTCCATTCGTCATCTGTGAAATAGACTGTGAGAGGTGCCGTTATATCAACAAGTAAGACGATTGCGAAATCGTCAGGTGCGTCAAAGTTATAACCGACAAATGCAAAATCGCCTGTGTCCAATGAAGTAACCATTAGGTTCCCTCCCCCGATGTAATTGGCCAAAAAAACCGTTAAAAAAACCGATAAAAAGATGCGTAACTTGGTGTCTTCGCTACCTGTTTAAGATGTAAAAGCAAAACACCTTGCACGGCAACACCTAACTATTGTCAGCCTAAGGCAATCAGGACCCAGTCCGAGCCCTATGCGTCCGCGTATCGGAGTTTCTGCTCCACCTATGATGGGTTAGCCGAACGATGATGAAATCCCAGTTTTGAAGATAAGCTGGGATGCAGTGCTTGATCGGGGAAAAAATATGTCCACACCAAAACGCACCTGGCAAAGATCAGCGACCAGATCGTCACCAAGTGTGTTGCCAAACGGCTCCCTTGCACCTGTTGGAACTGCGCGTGTTCAAATCGCGTTCTCGGGATCTTCCACCTTATCAAGAACAAGCAAAAGCCGGGTTTCCCCCGTGCCGGCGATGGGAGGTGAGCGATGAAGAAGGTTGGCGCGCGGCTTCTCGGGCCAGTTTTGTCCACGCAGCACAATCGGCGCACCTGTGGGTGTCGTGAAAATCCGGCTTGGGTCATTCCCCGGTTTTGCCGTGCCGTATTGCGTTCCGGTGCCACGATAGGTGCAGACCAGACGAGCGGTGATGGCATCCACGTGAAATTTTCGACAGGCATTTGTTGTCACTGCGTCCAAACGCAAGCGCAAGTAACGCGCCGATGTCACCTCGGCAAATAACGTTGCAAGCGCGGCAATATCGTCAATCAACCGCGCGCGCTCCGCCCCATTGGGCGTTTTGGCATCATCACAAATCGCGCCCAAAGCGTCGCGGGCCCGATCAGGGCGCAGAACAATACGGGCGGTCGGAAGCCGATTTGGGTCCAGCGTATCAATCCAGTTTTGAAAAGACGGCAATGGCTGGCGTTGCCAGATCGCAGCGGCACACCTCGGGTTTTGAATGGCACTAAGGGCCGAGGCTTGGTCACCAATATGCACCCCAACCGGGTGAGTTTGAGCAAACCGGTGAAGGGTTGCCGCGCTCATGAACCTTGGCCCCAACGTGGGAATGGATCGGCCATACCCGCCCAGTCTTGCGGGATGAATTCATCCACATTCAACAAAGCCGCATTCAACCGGGCCGAAATCGTTTCGCGGTCCAAACCGGCCCCAATAAAGACGACTTCCTGACGGCGATCCCCCCATGGTTCGGCCCAATTACGGGCAATTTCGGCCTGTGCCTCTGGATGGGTTGGCAAACGTTCGTGGGGGACCGCAGCCCACCAAAGCCCCAAGGCCTTGACCGACGACAAAGCCCCAGCCAAGCTAAATTCCGCTGCCCATTCGGGCTGCGTTGCGATCCAGAAATGCCCCTTGGCGCGGATGGTGCCGGGAAGCTCACCGGTCAACACCGCATGGAGTTTTTGCGGATCAAACGGCGCGCGGGCGTGGAACACAAAAGACGTGATGCCGTATTCTTCGTCTTCTGGCGTGTGATTGGCAAAGCCATAAAGCTCTTTGGCCCACATTGGATGTTCATGTGCCGTGTCGAAATCAAACAACCCGGTGTCCAAAATCGCATTGGCGGGAACGTCGGAATGATTGGTTTCAATGATCTTGGCATCGGCATTCAGACTGCGAATGATTTTGCGGGCATTGCTGCTGCGCTCTGGTCCAGCGTCGGACACTTTGTTCAAGATCACCACATCGGCAAACTCGATCTGTTCAGTCAACAGGCTGACAAGGCTGCGATCATCCTGATCCCCAAGGGATTCACCGCGATCCGTCAAAAAGTCGTGGGACGAAAAATCCTCAAGCAGATTGACGGCATCAACAACCGTCACCATCGTATCAAGGCGCGCCACGTCCGAAAGGCTCTCGCCGTTTTCATCACGAAAATCAAAGGTGGCCGCGACCGGAAGTGGCTCGGATATCCCTGTGGATTCAATCAACAAATAGTCAAATCGCCCCTCTTCGGATAGGCTGCGAACCTCTTTCAAAAGATCGTCCCGCAGGGTGCAGCAAATACAGCCATTCGACATCTCTACTAGCGTCTCTTCTGAGCGCGACAACTCGGTGCCCTCGCGGACAAGATCCGCGTCGATATTGACCTCGGACATATCGTTGACAATCACCGCCACGCGCCGACCGTCACGATTGTTGAGTACCCGGTTGAGCAAAGTCGTTTTCCCAGCCCCCAGGAAACCGGACAAAACGGTCACGGGAAGGCGGGAATCTGTGCTGTCGTGGTCTTTCATGGCGAAATCTACTTTTCCTGTTTGCGGCTTTCTGGTCCGGGGCGGGCCGAAATCCAGACCCAAAAGTGTCGTGCTGGCGCTCATTTTGGCTGCCTGGGCCAATTTGCCTATGTGTGTTACGTTATAACATTTTACTTTACAATCCCCATTTCTCTCAATGACCAAGTGGACCGGATGAAACGCCCGAGGACCGCAAACAAAAACGGCCCTAGCCGTAGCTAGAGCCGTCTAAGACGCATGAAAGCGGTTCTTTAAGGTATTAGGAAGAGAGTGATTGCTGGGAAGGCGACGAGGATGACCACTCGGACGATGTCTGAGGTTACGAACCACAT
>NZ_CANMKO010000014.1 GCF_947498515.1 uncultured Pelagimonas sp.
GATCGGTTCCCGGAAAACGCCGTTGCCCGAACTGGGCAGGCGGAGGTTCTGCGCGATCTTGGACGGTTCAGCGAGGCTTTGGCCGCCTATGACGCGGCGATCGATCGGTTCCCAGAAAACGCCGTTGCCCGAAACGGGCGGGCGAACTTGCTCGGATCCGTTGGCGAACTTGATCAGGTTGTTGAAATGCTTTCCGATGTCGCTTCTTCGCCAAAGAGACGGAGTGATTGGGTCGCAGTACACATTCTTGGAATGGCGTACCTCCAGGTAGGAGACCTGGATAAAGCGGACGAAATGCTGTCACTCGGTTTGACGAGTTGCCCGTTTTTGGATCAGCGATCGTATTTCTCTTCAGCCTATGCTGTCCTCTCGCTAACGATGGACAAAGCACCAGAAGCTGAAAACCAGCTTTCGGAGTTGGCGAATGCCAAAAACATTCCCCAGGCGATGAAACGGAATGTCATTCTGCTTCACGCGCACGCATTGGCCAGTTGCGGAAGAGTTGAACGAGCCAGAGAAGCCCTAAATAACCCTCAAATAGTCGATTTTGCAACCGAGCGGCAAAAGCGACTTGCGCGCTCGATAGATGACAGGTTTGGCTTGGAGGGCATCTCAAATAATTCTACTGAAGAGAATGGGATTCTGGACGAAAAGATCCTGTCCTTGGAGGTTCAACTAATTGGCGCACCGAATTTCGGAGTATCACGCCCGAAGAGTTTCGCAGTCTAGAACTACTGAATGACCGCTTTGCACCAACATATTAGTGGCGGTACCGGCAAGCTGCGGGTGGCGCAGCAATGGGAGTTCAAAGCGACCCCGATGATCAGTGGCGTTTGTCACGAAAGCCGACTCTGCCGACCAACATCGGTTGGGTTCTCGTTGTCCCGCGATCCTTGAGATTGTACCCCACCGGATTTCGCACACGCGGCGAATGTCGGGAAAGCGGGCTGCGTCTGCAGCAATCTGACCGGTCGGTGAATGGCTGGAGTGGGCCGATCGCTACGTTCGTCACAAAGGGCGGAAACCAGACTTTAGATGCGTCTGCTTAGTTTCCGTACTGGACGGGCAAAAACGGCCAATCAACCGCAAGTGGCCAGGCCTTCGATGCGGCACAGGCCACCAAGGGCAGCTGTGCGCAATAGCGGGAGGTGCAAGTTTGAGACCTCCGGGCTTTGAGTTGGCAACTCGCGCGGCCGTGTCGAACGCGATTGCCGCTTTTGGCCGTTGGTTAAGTGTCTTAATATGAACCAAGTCGTGCTGGTACTTTTTGTTTCTGCGAACTTCTCACAGTACAAAATGAAAACTCCTTGTCAGGGGAGCGGGCCGAAAACCAGCGTTTTCACGCCAATTCCCAAGTGTGTCATTGCCCAACCGCCATTGTAAGGCACCCCTCATTTAACCGTTCCCCGGCGCACCTTAGGCGCGCCGGGGTGAGTTTTAACTAGTGACCGAACTTCTTGATTTCACCTTTTTCAAGTCGTTCCGCGTAGCTATTAAGCTCCACGCGAACGAGCTTCATCAGGAAGTACAGAGCAAGAATGTTCACAACCGCCATGGCGAAAATCGCTGCATCAGAGAAGTCGATAACTGGTCCAAGCGACGCAGAGGCGCCAATCACGATAAAGATGCAGAAGATGATTTTGAACACCAGTTCAACGGTTTTCCCTTCACCAAAGAGATACGTCCAAGCCTTGAGGCCATAATAGCTCCAAGAGATCATGGTCGAAAAGGCAAAGAGGATTACAGCGATTGCCAGCACAAATGGGAACCAGCTGATTGTGGATCCAAAGGCCGCCGACGTCAGCGCAACGCCTGTGTTACCGTCCACTGTCGCGATGGCCGTGCCAGCCTCGTTGAGCATATAGACGCCCGTGGTTTCATCGATGATCAGCTGTTGCGAAATCACGATAACCAGAGCCGTCATGGTACAGATCACAACGGTATCGATCAGCGGCTCAAGCAACGACACAAAACCTTCGGTGATCGGTTCTTTTGTCTTTACAGCAGAGTGCGCAATAGCCGCAGAGCCAACGCCAGCTTCGTTCGAAAACGCCGCCCGCTTGAACCCTTGGATCAAGGCTCCGACCATGCCGCCAGCAACGCCCAGACCGGTAAATGCCCCGGCAAAGATCTGGCCAAAGGCCCAGCCAATCATGTTGTAGTTGGCAATCAAAATGATCAAAGCCGCACCGACATACAAAATACCCATCAACGGCACGACTTTCTCAGTCACTGTTGCGATCGATTTGATCCCACCAACAATCACCGCAAAGACAACAGCCGCAAAGATGAGGCCGGTGATCCAACCGGGATAGTCACCAACAATACCCGAGATTTGCGCATGCGCTTGGTTGGCTTGGAACATGTTACCGCCGCCCAAGGCGCCCAAAATGCAGAAGATCGAGAACAAGACAGCCAAGATTTTGCCGCCGGGCAAACCCAACTCGTTGAACCCTTTTGAGATGTAATACATCGGGCCGCCAGATACGGTGCCATCTTCGTACTCGTTGCGATATTTTACACCGAGCGTACATTCGGTGAACTTTGACGCCATCCCAAGCAGACCCGCGAGGATCATCCAAAAGGTTGCACCCGGCCCACCGATACCCACGGCAACCGCGACACCGGCGATATTCCCAAGACCTACAGTGCCCGACAACGCGGTTGCAAGCGCTTGGAAGTGGCTAACTTCACCCGCATCGTTTGGATCGGAATAGTCGCCTTTGACCAACCCGATGGCATGGCCGAAAAAGCGAAACTGAACGGCACCAAAATAGATGGTAAAAACCGTCGCCGCGATCACCAGCCACATCACAATCCACGGAAATCCAGTTCCGGGAATGGGGGCAAAAATGAAGGAAACAAAGGGGCCCGTTGCGGTTGCAAAGGCTTGGTTGACTTGCTCGTCAATTCCTTGAGCGAACGCAGCTGGTGCCGCCAGGCTGGCGATGGACGCAGCCAAAAGTGTTTTATAAGCTTTCATAACTAACCTCTATCCAACAACCGTGACAGGTACGCTTGCGTGCATGACCAAGTTTTGCGTTGAGCTACCGAAAATGCGCTTGGTGAAGCCATCATTGGACACACGCCCGACGATGATTTGGGACGCGCCATGTTCCGTGGCAATCCGGTTAAGGGTTTCAGCGACGTCTCCGTGCTGAACCACACCTTGGGCTTTGATACCCGCGTCTTTCAAGGCTTCGACAGCAGGTGTAACGACACGTGTCGTTGCGATATTGATCTCTTCATCGCGCCTTTTATGGCGTTTTTCGTTCTCTTCCGCCGTCTGGAAAGTGAATGGGGACCATTCGATGACATAGGTCACGATCAACTCGCAGTTTTCGATACGAGACGCGAGGTCTCGAGCGAAGGTTAACGCGCGTTCACCAGTATCCGTGCCATCCAGTCCAACTGTTATTTTAACTGTCATTGGTCAGGCTCCGTGTTGGTTCTTCCTTTGGTTGCCCACCCTATCAAACGTGGTTAATAGCGGTGGAAACACCTAAAAGAATAAGTGATTATCACTAGCTATTGGGGATGAATGCAGGGTATTAACTAAAAAATTACCCAAAATATGGCGTAAAATTAGGAAAAATCACCAATGAGCAGGGAAATCGACAGCATCGATGCCAGAATTCTTGAAGAGCTCGAATCAGACGGACGGCTTTCAATTGTGGAGCTTGCGCAGAGGGTGAATTTAACCAACACCCCTTGCTCAGAGAGGGTCAAAAGATTGGAGCGATCCGGTTACATCACCGGGTATCGTGCGATGCTGGATTTGGACAAACTTGGCTTGGGTCACCTGACCGTGGTGCAAGTTTCGCTTGCTGCAACTGGGGGGGACAACTCACTTGATGCGTTCGGCAAAGCGGTCCACTTGATCCCTGAGGTTGAGAGCTGTCTGATGTTGGCCGGGGCTTTTGACTATTTGTTGACGGTGCGTACGAAAGACATGCGGCATTTTCGCGAAGTTCTGGGCGACAAAATCAACAAGCTGCCCGGCATCCTTCAAACGAACTCCTTTGCTGTGATGGAAATTGTCAAAAAATAGCCGGAGTCTCTTGGATGGCATCAAGACGGACTCGTCGGGTGTTCGCTCGGAAAGCCAGCCCTAGTATTGCCCAAATCCGGTTGGGGGCGGTTCCATGGATATCGGTCGAGAAACTGACCGGTTTGGGCCCGCACCATTCAATTGTGGTTCGGTGGCGGACGTATTTTTAATCTTTTTTTCTGGTTAGGTGTTCAAAAAGTATACTTAACACCTCGCCTAACCAGAAGATGCAAGAGATGATACCGATGACTAATGCTGTTTGTCTCTCAATCATTCCTATATTTAACGCCACAACCACCAACAGCAATCCGAGGCTGAACCAAAAAACCGATTTAAAGAGTTTCGAACCTATCATTCGTCTTTTCATTTTGAAGACCTAGACAGCAAATCAAACAAGTGGCTCATCTTTTGCGTGTGATACTCTACAAACACTGTTCATTCCTTTAAAATGGGAAGCAGCGGTTGTTTTCGACGCCACAGGCCAGTACCCAAAGACTCCGATGTCCGCTTTGGACAGGCATTCGCCTTCTATAAGGTTGCGCTTGTGCAAATGTGGTTATAAAAATTTCTCTTTTGTGCTACGATGTGAACACACGGGAATTCATGTGTAGTTTTCTTAGGTAACACATTATGTTGGAATGGTCGATTAATGAAACTGTAAATCTGGTGATCTTGGGCGCTTTAGTAGCCTTCATTGGGTTTGTAGTTGTTTGCGTAAAACGCTCAAAACAACACGCGCCTCCGGTTCACTTTCCCCACAACCCTGTTCCGACAATCGACAAGACAGCGGCGATGCGCGCAAACGCTGAAGGTCAATCGGTCAGCGGAAACATTTGGGGTTAGTCAGCACACAAAAATCGTTTCTAGGTTCGTGCAGCACCGACTTCCCGATGTCATGTCCGCCTCGGGCTGGTACTAGTCACTGCGCAGCGGCGATCACACGTAATTTCGCTGCAGATGCTCTGCGCTGCCGCAAGGCGGCTTAGAGCCCGAGTTGCCACCGGAGAGGATTAGTGATCAAACCGATCATGCGGCCGGCATCCCTCTTCTTCCATGTTCGGTCGGCAGGCCCTTATCGCAGAAATGTATTGGATTAAAAAATCGGGGGCATCTGCCGCTTCGGAAGCTCTATTCAATCGTATCTCAGCTTCTTCGGCTCTGTCTGACGCCATAAGCACATATCCAACAATAGCTTCAAGAAATGGCTTGTCAGTGTCGGAAGCGCGTTCCAATTCACCGTCAGCTTCGGCCAAGAACCGTTCGAGAATATCGTCATTACCTAAAAAATCCTCAGTTTCATACCACATCGAATTAAGCAACAGTCCAAATGCTGTTGTTGTGCCTGACTGACCAAGATGCTCTGCAACACCGTATGCTCTTTGCCATGGGGGAAGTTGCTTTAGATGAGCAAAATCGGGCGTTTCTAAGAAAACCTCCAGGTCTGAAACCTGTTCATCGGAAAATTCCCGATATACTGGCAAGCCATTGGTCGGGCAGATAGGTAATCTTGTGACAAAATCGCAAGAAGTAAAAGGTCTGAAGGACATTGCCCTACCTTGAGTAGAACAACTTAACGTTCCAGTTATTGTGAGCTGCTCACCACCCACGGGACAAACAATGGTTTCGTCTATTGGCGTTCCCGACCAAGATAAACTTGGAGTAAGAAATAGAAAGCCGAACATGGCAACTGTGAAAAATTTCATCTGATATCCCACTCATTACCTGTCTATTCTGTAATGTGTCGAGAAATGGCAGCGAGATCAATCCCGCTCTTGAACCAATTGGTGGCCAAAGGCAGCTCCGTCTGGAATCCAACCTATGGCCAGGAGTTCCTCAATCAGGTTCTGACCGGTGCAACACAGCTGCGGCAGGCACAACATGGTTGGGAGCATATTTCCAAAGCGGCACAAAGATTGAAAATCGGCCCCGGCAAAATCATCGAAGCTATCGTTGACCACAAGATCACCCGCGTCGCCAATAGAATAGGCTGGGAAGGATTTTCTGCGATCCATGTCTGTCATGACGACGTCATAGCCGCTCTGCGGCCAGACCCACCCAAAGCAAAAAGCATAGAAGAATTTGCCAACACTTTCGGGATCAATCAGCCAGCCCACCTGAAGCGTATGATCGAGGACAGATTTGTTCAATCAACAATTCTGCGGAACCTGATCACCTAGGTCAAGCAGTCCTACTTTGAACACGAAGCTGCGTTCCATGCCAAGTTTGTGACCCCAAGAACCTTGGCCAAAGAAACCGATCAAACTTTGCAAAAGGTGTCCCAGCAACTTCGTACGGCTTCCGTTCACCCATTCTCGCCAAACGGAAATCACTAAGGACGCGTGTTTCTAAGGTTGGAAACCCAAGAACTACTGCCTTGATCATTGAATTTAAATAGAAATAGCAGCGTAGGATCCTTCCTGCGCTGCTATTCATGTTTCTAGTAAACCAGCGTTCTTCAGAAATCCGGAAGGCTTATGGTGTGACTCCCGGAAAACCTATGAAGTAACTGACAACTCGTGTTGTGTGCCCGTTAAATATTCCTGAGGCTGCACCTAGCCCATTGATTTAATTGGCAATAAACACTCTCTTAGCAAATACCGTTTTTTGGACCCATAGGCGCTGACGTCAGACGGCTTGTGTTGTGGTGGTCAAAAACAAGACGAGAAGGAATGCGGAAAAATTCGAATTGACTATATCTCGACATCCTCGCTTTGCAAAAGACAAGTGGCAGGCCGTAGAAAACAACCCACCACCCCATTGGTATCAATTGGGCATCGTGTCATATTCGATGACAAAGCCCTTGTTGTACCCACTGGGCATGCCACGTTCACCATACTGGGCGACGGTGTCCCAATAGTCGCCCCATGTGGGGACTGGCACGTTCAGCTCGCCGAAGCCCATGACGTTTTGCCGCCCTGCACCGTTTGGCTGAGTGTTGTTGCGCGGATCCCGATCGGTAACGCCATCATTCAAGTTTTGCGCCCAGTTGCTGTAGTCCCACGGTTCGCCTGACAGCCATTGCCACCCAGCCAGTGAGTCCTCGGTGTCCGACACCCGAACCCCGCCAAGAAAGGGGCCGATCTTGATGCGATAGTGGCTATCGGGAGTGTAGTCGTCAGGGAACTCCCAGAAGTATTTGTCATCGTCCACAAGACTAAAGACAAAGGCATTTTCTTCCGCACTTGTTAGAGAAGCAAGGTATCCTCCTTCACCCTGTGCGAGGATCGCAGCCTGCACCCAGCTGATGTTCATGCTGTTGACCAACACAACCTCGTAGTAATGCGTATCGCCCTCGGGTCGCTCGAAGCTCTGGACTGGTTCACGGATCAAATCGACGTCTTCGGGAAGCGCGTCGAAATTGTCGAAGATTGGGTAGTTGACGGTGAAAGTGGCCGGGCCGACCTGAACGTCTTCCATTTGAACTTCCCCCAGCGGCGGCGGCCCCGAAAGCTTGCCTTGGCCGGGCTTCGGTCCCCCTTGTACGAACATTCCGGTGTCGGGTTGATCGCTCAGGTCATAATACCCCTCGGCCGGGGTGTAATCCTGCGCAACGGCCTGTGTGGCTAGCAAAGCAGTGGAGGTCGCGAGCGCGATGAGGATATGTTTGGAGGTCATGTGAAACTCCTTTCGGTTGGATTTGATCAGTTGGCGCGGATTGCATCGGCGCGGGATTGCAGGCTGTCACGTATGGCGGCCTCGTCATCTGTGATGCCGTCCGCCAGAAGGTCGACGGCCTCCATCGGGTCGGCGGCAAGGTCATAGAGCACTGGCTCGGCCCCTTCGACTGCGACTAACTTGTGATCGCCCATCCGAAGCGCCCAACCAAAGACATCGCTGGTCTTGGGTTCGTACTCTGAGAAATGCTCGACATAGATATGGTCGCGCTGGGTGGTCCCGCCCGCCAAAACCGGCGCAAAGTCCACGCCATGTGTGGCAAGCGCATCGGCCCCGGTTATCCCAGCAATGGTGGTGAACAAGTCGGTCGTCTGGACAAAGGCATCCGTCCGCCCAGCGTCGATCCCCGGCCCGGTTACGACGAAAGGCACATGGGTGCCGCCTTCATAGATCGAGCCCTTGGCGCCGTGATCGCCATAAAACCCGCGCGTCACCTGATTTGGCGAGCCATTGTCGCCGATAAACATGACGATCGTATCGTCGTCCAGCGTGGAGAATAGGCGGCCGATTTCGCTGTCCAGTGCCTCAAGCATGGCATTGTAATAGGTTAGCTGATCGGCCTTGATGCTGTCTTCATCCGTGGGCAGATCGCCCGCCGAATGCAAATGCGCAGGTGGCAGGTGAAACGGTGTGTGAGGCGCGTTGTAAGCCAGCCAGAGGAACCACGGCCTGTCCGCGTCCTGCGCCCCGATCCAGTCAATCGCTCGGTCTGTAAAGGCGGTGGTGGCATATTCGGTCACGTCAATCGGAGTGCCATTGTCCACGCCGCGCCATTCCCAGTAGCTGGGGTTTGCCCCGCCCTTATAGAGCCCCCAATAGTCCGAAACCCCAAGTTCGGCAGGGTGGTTCATGCCTGCGTCGGCCCCTGCCAAATGCCATTTGCCAATCAGGTTGGCGCTGTATTCCGTGCCTTTCAGAACATCAAACAGGCTGGTTACATCCGGGGACAACCCGTTATTGCCATCGCTCGGTATGGCTCCGCCCGTGCCGGTGCGGAAACTGTATTGACCTGTCATGATCGTTGCTCGGGTGGGCGTGCAAACCGGTGCGCTATAGGCGTTGTCAAAGACCAGACCGCCGTCGCACATGGCTTGAATATTGGGCATCTTTGCCTGTTGGTTACCGACCGCATAACAGGCTGAGGCATCCAACCCCATGTCATCGGCAATGATCAGCAGGATGTTTGGTTGATCCGCCTGAGCCAGCATTGGCAGAGTGGCAAGGCACGTTGTCAAAAGAATTTTGCGAAGGGTCATGGTGGGCTCCTTGTCGGTATTAGTTACGGACGATCCAGTGGCGCAGTGCCGGTTCGGTGGTTTCACAATCGGTCAGCTCAAGCACGCGAGACATGAATGGCCCTGCCGAACGACTGGCTTGCCCGGCGGATAGGCAGTGTTCCGGTCTATCCTTGGGATGGATGGCACCACTTTCCGGGTCATAGTCAAAGCGCTGCTCAGAGGCGGCCTCATCGCAGGTCACGAGGGCAAAATCCGTGGGTTCCCCAGTTGTTCGGAGGCTGGCGCAGTAGTCCGGAAAGGCGACAGAGCGGATAAACCCGGTTTCGGGTTCAAAAGAGAATTGAACGTCACCGCCTTGCGGCTTGCAGGAATGCACCTGAAGATCGCTTGCGAAACCGCGCCCCAAGGTATCGATGCACCAACCCAGCTGATCCTTTTCATCAAGGTTCTCAGCTAGAAAGATCACCGGAGGCGGTGTCCGAAGATTGGGTGCCTCGGCTAGCGCTGGAGCGGCTAGCCCAGTCATGGCTGCCAGTGTCAAGGACGAGCATGCGGATTTCATTTTAGGGTCTCCAGTGTCGGGCACGGCATGTTCAAGGTGGCGGAGGTCGCCATCGCGGCGAGGTTCAGCCCACCAAGAATGATCACAGCGGCCAGTGGCAGAAGTCTGTTTCGGGAAATCATTGCAGCCAGCTCCTTGATGACACCTCTTGAACGTATCCATGCGCCGCTCCCGTCGCTCTGGCCATGGCGGGTTTGTCGCCGTCTGTCGCAAAACCCGCGCCTGATACATTTCGCGACAAAGTCCCGCGACAAGCGGCCTGACTTGGGCTTTTCCCGGCGGCTTGCACCCAATAGTCTGCGCCTGAAAGGGGACGGAAATGGACCGGACGCAACAGATCCTAATTGTCGACGATTCCCGTGACATCCGGGAGCCACTTGGGCTGTATCTGCGCAAGCAGGGGTTTCGTACCCGTCTGGCCGCGGATGCGACCGAGGCGAGACAAGCCTTGGCCGAGACCCGGATCGACCTTGCCATTCTCGACATCATGATGCCGGGCGAAGATGGGTTGTCCTTGTGTCGATGGATGGTTGCCCAAACCGAAATTCCGGTGATCCTGCTAACCGCGATGGCGAGCGAAACCGACCGTATTGTCGGGTTGGAACTGGGCGCGGATGATTATGTCGTCAAACCTTTCAACCCGCGCGAGTTATTGGCGCGAATCCGCGCCGTGCTCCCGACCAGCCAACACCAGCCAACGACACTCCGCGCCGCTTTGGCCCGTGGCGACATGATCCCGCGACCCACACCATCCAGCAAGACGTCAACGCCCCAATCACCCTGACGACCAATGAAAATCGATTACTGTCTGTATTTCTGGACCACCCCGGCATCATTCTTAGCCGCGCGCAGCTGACCGAACGGGTTTTGGAACGCGAAGAGAAACCTTTCGACCGGGCGATCGACAACCAGATCAGCCGCTTGCGCAAGAAAATCGAGCCCGACCCAGCGACGCCCCAATTGCTGATCACCGAACGCGGAGGCGGCTACAGGCTTGTGGTCAAGGTGAGCGACATATGATCCTGCGCCGATTCCTACCCTCTCGCTTGGCCAGTCAGCTCTTGGCTCTGATGATGGGCGCACTTGTTCTGGCTTTTGTCTTGACCGGTGTGGTGATGGTCAACCTGCAAACCCGGGCCGGAGACATGGCCCGCGTCACCATCGCCGCCGAGCGCACCAATGAGCTCCTGACAGCGATGAACGCCATCTCCCCGCAAGGACAGGCGGATTTCGCCAAAGCCGCCTCGACCCATACGACCCGGATCACGGTTTCGACCATCCCGATCGTGCGGGAAACAGCGCCGGATATCCGGTCGCAGGCTCTTTTCGATCTCATTGCTGCAGAGACTGAGAGTGACGCACGGGTTGCGGTCCTGTCTCGGGTTCAGACGGCTGCCACCGACGATCCACGAAATGCGGGGCGCAACCGTGAGGTCATTATGGTGTCGGTGCCGCTGGCCGATCCAAGTCGCTGGATGAACATTACTGTTCGTGAGCCGATTACTTTGCACACCAGCGCGGATCAGTCATTTTTGCTTGTGGCATTGACGATCATGGCCTTGCTGGTGGCAGGAGTGGTGTGGCTGTTCGTTCGGCGGTTAACCCGGCCCCTGACCGAACTGGCCCAAGCCGCAACCCGCGCCGCGCGCGGCGATCTTTCCACCCCAATCTCCGAGACCGGGCCTGTCGAGCTGCGCGAAGCAGCGGCGGCGTTCAATGCTATGCAATCCGAAATCTCCCGTTTCGATGTCGAACGCACCCGCACCATTGCCGCCGTAGGTCATGATCTGCGCACCCCCATGACCAGCCTGCGCATACGCGCCGAGATGATTGACGAAGACGCGTTGCGCGAACCGATGATCACCACGTTGGACCAGATGACGGCCATGGCTGACGGGTTGATCACCTATGCAAAGGACGGGCAAGAAGAAGACCGTGTGCCGGATCTCGATCTTGCAGAGCTGCTGGGCAAGCTCTGCCGCAACCGGGGTGTGTTGTTTCGGGCCACCGCCAACCCTATCGTGACTGCCGCGCCGATCAGCCTGAGCCGCGCCGTTGGCAATCTGATCGACAATGCCGTGCGGCATGGCGGCGGTGAGGATGTAGCGGTCAGCTTGTCACAAGACAAACAAGACGTGCTAATCACGGTGTCTGACCTCGGCCCGGGTATTCCCGAAGACCGCATGGCAACCATCTTTGAGCCGTTCACGCGTGTTGAGAACAGCCGGAACACTGTTACCGGTGGTGCAGGGCTGGGCCTGTCAATCGCCCGACGCATCGTCCGGGCACATGGCGGCGAGTTGCTCCTGAGAAACCGAGACCCGCTTGGGTTGGAGGCGGTGATCAAACTCAGGGGAGAAAACCCGTCGTCAGAAGCGCAATCATCATAGGAAACTCTGTCACCAGGACATTCTTTAAAGCTGACCTTTGCGCAGAGCGCGGCTAGCGATGACACCTATCATCAACCCATGTCCTTTCTGGGCTTATTCTGTTGGAAAACCCGCCTGCCGAAAAAACCGCTGCCACTCGTTAGAACAAGTGTTTTGCGGACGCGAGACTGGCAAACAGTATACTTACAATGACACACCTACGGGGCAGTGTTCCGACGATGCGCGTTCAAATGGCCCAAAACCGAATTTATCCCACAAAATAAGCACTTCCAAGTCATTCACGCCAAGCGCGGCTTTGGCCTCATTTTGGCAAGGAGGGGCGGAAAACCCGGACCTTCGTTGCGATGCCATATATGGTCGCTTTGTAGAAAAACGTTCAAGACCTAGGGCCATCCGCAATTCGTCATCCACTGAGCGTTGCTAGATTCAGATCGCGGTGCGACGGCTGAAACGGAGATTTCCTATTCCACATCAAGTTTGCGCGATTGATTGCTTCAGGACGCTTCGGGAGGAGGGCTTGCGCCGTTTTCCGCCTGATCCATGACCTCGCGCAGCTCGTCTTCGTTGCGATAGCCAATCAAAATCCCGGCCTTGGCTTCGGCCAAATCTGCATTGCGCCCGGCAATTTGTGCGTCTGACATGGTAGTGCGCTGTGATGTCCGTCGCGCCCAGTTAAAGAATAGTCGCTCCAACCGATCCAGCTCCTCTGCAAAAGCTAGGTCGGCACCCAGATCGGTGAATTCGTCAGGGTCAGTGGAGAGGTCAAAAAGCATAGGCCGAAACCCTTCGGCAAAAATGTACTTCCATCGTCCGTCGAAGAGCATTGTTAGCTTGGCATCTTGCACGTCCACGCCAAGGCGCTTGCGCACCTCGCGCATCGAATAGTCGTACTCGGACACCGCAAAATCCCGCACGTTGTCGACCTGTCCGTGTAGTATCGGGCGTAACGACCGACCCTCGATGATATGGGGCACCGATACGCCGCCAAAGTAGTCGAGGATCGTGGGCACAACATCGATCGCCTCGATCAGGGTCGAAGATTTCAAACCACGGGTTGCATCGGCCTCGGGGCTGGGATCGACAACGATCAGCGGGATGCGGGCCGAGGCGTCATGAAACAGTTCTTTCTCGCCCATCCAGTGATCGCCAAGATAGTCGCCATGATCGGAGGTGAAGACGATCATCGTATCGTCCGCAATCCCCTGTTCTTCGACAAACGCCATCAATCGGCCGATTTGATCGTCCAGTTGTTTGATCAGACCCATATAGGCGGTCAGAACCTTTGTCCGCGCTGCGTCATCGCAAAAGGCCTGCGAAACGCGTTCTTGCATGAATGCGCCATAGACGGGATGCGGATCGGCCTTTTCAGACCTGCGGCGCACCGGGTCCAGATGGGTCTCGGGTCCATACATCTGGTGGTACGGGGGCGGGACAATATAGGGCCAATGTGGTTTGATATAGCTAAGATGCAGGCACCACGGGGTGTCACCCGCGTCTCGGATGAAATCCATCGCCCGCCCGGTGATATAGGGCGTTTCACTTTCCTCGTCGGCGGCGCGTGCGGGCTTATCCGCGTTATCTAAGAACCAGCCGCTGAGGATATTTCCGTCATCGTCCTCGGCGCTGTTAGCAACGCTCTGCCAAGGGTTCTCATCTGGCCAACCACGCTCTTTCATGTGGGTGTCATAGGCGGTGTTGCGCGGATATCGAGGGCCATCTGGATGCAGCCCGTCTTCCCTCTCATAGGGTTCAAATCCACATTCCGACACCAACACGCCAATCTCGCTGTCGGGCGACAGGCCAAGGCGACGCATCCCTTCGACATCGGCGGTCATATGCGTTTTCCCGCAAAGCGCGGTCCGGACCCCCAAGGGACGCAGGTGATCGCCCAGTGTCATCTCGCCCACTTTCAGCGGGATGTTGTTCCAAGTCGACCCATGAGAGCTGACATAGCGCCCGGTGTAAAACGACATCCGAGACGGCCCGCAGATCGGCGATTGCACATAAGCGCGCTCAAACAACACGCCGCGCTTGGCGAGCCGGTCAATATGAGGCGTGTGCAGATGGGGATGCCCAGTGCAGGAGAGGTAATCCCACCGCAGCTGATCACACATGATAAAAAGAACGTTCTTGGACATGATGCCGGATCACCTGATTTTAAGGTCGGGACGTTTCCGTCCCGACTGTTCTTTTGGATGTTACATGCGGGCGACGTCGGGAACCGCCACACCCAGTTCCTCAAGCGCGCGTAGCGCCCCTGGGTGCAAGGGCATGTTGATATCGGCCACCGCAGCTTCCGGATTGACGGCCATTAACCAAGGTGCGCTGTCGCCCATGTCGGCAACTCCTGCGAAGAAAGACTTGGTCATGTCGTAGATCATCGCCTCGTCAGCGTCTTCGTTAGTGACAATACCGACGGTAACGCGCAGCGTCGTCACGTCACCCTCGTTTTGCTGGTTGTCACCATAAACACCGGCCGGAAGCGTGCCCAAGCCAAAGCCGGGACGGTTTGCCAACGCCTTGACGCCATCGGTTTCCAATTTGTCATCGGGGATACCCAAGAACCGGATCGGATTGGTCACGGCAATTTGTGTCAGCACCGGGCTTGGGGCGTTTGTCGGGTTGCAATAGACATCGAGGTTGCCATCCTGGAATGACGCCGCCGCCGCATCCCAGCCGAGCTTCACGGCTTCGTAGTCCTTGCCTTCTTCCAAACCTGCGACGGCTTGGAATAGGCGCTTCATCGTGGCAAAGGCCGCACCGCCCGGGGGGCCGAGGAAGACACGTTTGCCGCGAACATCGTCCAACGATTTGATCCCCGAGGATTCATAGACCGCTATATGGTAGACACCCATGGGAAAGTTCAGCACGGCGCGCAATTTCTTAGATAGGGCAGGGGCTTGGTCAAGCTTTGCGAACATGGCTTTCTGATTGGACATGAGGGCATGCAATGCCGGAGAGGTCATGCAAAACTGGGTTTTCCCCATGGCCACTTCTAACACGTGTCGCGTGGCTGCGCCGGTGGCGTTGATCTGGATTTCGTAATCCGGCAATTCGCGGTTCACGATGTTTGCAAAGGTTGTCATCACAAGGTTCGGGCTGGTGCCCGGTCCGAGCGTTGACATCCGCAACAGCTCTTTCGCCATTGCTACGCGAGGTAAAAGCGCAAGAGATGTTGCCGCCGCTGCGCTGGCCAGCATTGCTCGGCGGTTTAGTTTGGTGGCTTTCATGGATTGGTCCTCCTTACCGTCATGAAACTTGGTTTTTAGTCATCAGATCCAACCGGTCGAAATACATCAGGCCGATGGCGAGTATCGCGGCGAACCACGAAACGATGGGTCCGAAAAAGATGAGGCCAACTGCGAGGGAAAGCCCAATGGGTGTCATGTACCCCTTGCCGCGGCGGGGATAACAGGCGCGAGAAATCAGGATGGTGGCGAGTAAAACGAACAAGATCGCCTGAACCGATTCCAGCACAGGAAACCCGGTGCCCAGCAGCAAAGCCGGTTTGTAGATAAACGCAAAGGGGATCACAAAACCTGGCAGCGCCAGTCGCGACGCTTCCAATGCTGTGCTCATGGGGGCGGACCCCGCGATTGGTGCCGCCGCAAATGCGGCGAGCGCAACGGGAGGTGTGATGGCCGATAGGACGCCGAAATAGAGCACAAACATATGTGTATGAACGATCGGCACACCCAGCTTTTGCAGTGAAGGGCCCATGACCAGAACGATGATGAGATAAGCCGGTACCGTTGGCATGCCCATTCCAAGCAACAGGCAAGCGATGGCCATCAGGATCAGGGACAAGATCAACTGATCTTCGGCGAGGCTAGATAATAGTGAGGCAAAACGCAGGCCAACTCCGGTGAGGTTGAGCACGCCAATGACGATCCCCACGGCCCCCACGATAACCACTAATTGTGCCGAAATCAGCCCCGCGGACCGGATGAAGCGAAGCCAGGCGTGGCCGTCGAAAAGCAGGTCAGGCCGGATTGCGAACCCCATCACGGCCGCCAATGCAAGCCCGACGAACCCCGCATAGGCGGGCGAGGCACCGCCAACCATCGTCATCACGATTCCGGACAAAGCGATGGCAAAGATCGCCATCTGAACAAGTTCGCGCCAGTTAAACTGAACCTTTTCACGGGTCGGTTCTTCTGCCAGATCCATGTTGCGCGCTGCGCTGGAGATCGCGACAAAAAGGCCACCGTAATAGAGCAGCGCAGGCACAGCAGCAGCGGCACAGATGGTCAAGTAAGGAACGCTTGTGACATCGGCCATAATAAAGGCAACGGCCCCCATAATGGGTGGGGTGATCTGCCCCCCGCTTGAGGCGGCAGATTCCACAGCCGCTGCGAACCGTGGCGAAAATCCACGCTTTTTGATGAGGGGAATGGTGATGACGCCTGTCCCCACGACATTTGCCACCGCAGAGCCTGAGATTGTCCCAAAAAGCCCGCTGGCGACGGTTGCTGCAGCGGCGGGACCAGAGCGCAGCCGCCCGGTTGCGGCGAGCGCGAGGCGTACCAGAACCCGATCGATGGCCAGCAACTCAAGCAGCGCACCAAACAGAATGAAGATCAAAATGGTCGACACGACGGTGGCCATCGGCCGTCCAAAGACGCCGTCGAAAGAGAACCATAATACGGTTATGAGCTCGTCGGTAGAAATGCCCGCATGCCTAAGAAATCCAGGTGCCAAATGGCCAAAAGCGCCGTAGCAAAGCACCACTCCGGCGACCAACGCCATCACCAATCCGACAGATCTGCGTGTCAGTTCCACAACGGCAAGCAAACCCAATATCCCCATCCAAATGTCCTTGGAGGTCAGGAAATACAGCCCGGTTTCGATCTCTTCAGCGGCTCTAAAATATTGGTAGACGCCAAGTGATAGAGCGGCGGCAGTGAGTATCAGGAAAAAACGATTGAGGAGACTGCCCGACTTTTCGAAACTCGTGAGGATGACAAGCAGACCGCCAACCAACAGCATTCCGACCCGCAAAAAGGAATCTGAAAAGACACCAAAGACCGAGACGTAAAGAACGACGCCGATCACGATCAGTGACAATAGCAAGACGACATAGTCCGCGAGCGCAGACGTATTGAGTTTTGGCACGGTGTCCTCCCTTGCGCGTCTGTTCGCCACTCCCCGCTCTCCCGACAAGGTGTGCGACGCATGGAAAAAGTATTGGACAGCTACATCTTTGTCGAATAGCCGTTTCACTAGGTGGAACGCAGGCATGACAAAACTCAATCGATCAATCGACCGTGGGCTGGCTGTTCTTGAGGTCGTGCATACCTCTGGCACGATATCGCTGGCCGGTCTTGCACGCCATACGGACCTGCCCAAACCGACCTTGTTGCGTATTTGTGCCACGCTCGAAGCGCGTCGTTGGTTATTGCGCCGAAGCAACGACGGTTACTACCAGCTAGGCTCGGCTTTTCCGCTGGGCGACGGTTCACCTAACCTCACCGACCGGCTTGTTGCTGTGGGTAAGGATGTGATTGTGCAGCTAAGTCGCAAAACGGGACTGGGTGTTGATTTGGCCGCGGCGATCGGTGACGGCCGGGTTGAGATCGTCGACACAACTCGCGTTTTCAAAATGCATGGTGTTCATCCAGACAGCGTTGGTTTCCGCCCATCACCTGTCCTGTCGGCGCTGGGCACAGCCTTCTTGTTTGCGCTTTCGGGGGCAGATCGGGCGCAGGCGTTGCAAAATCTTGCCGACAAGTTGCCCCGCGAAGATATTCAGGCAATGCCCGGGCTTGCTCCTATTCTGAAGGGTGTTGCAGAACGCGGATATGCAATCCGACCCAAGGGGCATTGGGGCCGGGCCGTTGATTACGGCGCCTTGCCAGGGGCCATCGCTGTTCCAATATTCGCCAACAAAAACCCTGTCGGCGCCGTTAACCTAGTTTGGAACGCCAGTGAGCGTTCGGTGGACGCTGTGGCAAGAGATCACCACACTCGGCTTCAATCAGCTGCGCACATTATTGGTCGTGCTTTTGCCGAATTAGGCTGAAAGGTGAGCCTCCCCCTTTGAAGTGGTCCGCGCCTATAGTTAGGAAAGCGGAGGACCAGAGATGGCCATTAAGAGACCCAAGCCCGATGAGATTGTCGTGAAGTTAAGTCAGGTTGAAGTTCTGATGGGGCAAGGCCTGCCCCGGATTGATGCGTTCAGACAGATCGGAGTGACCGAACAAACCTATTACCGCTGGGAGAAGAAGTACGGCGGGATGGGCACATAACAACTCAAGGAACTAAAGCGGCTACAGAACAGAGAACGAGGGTCTCCGACGGGCTGTATCAGACTTAACATTGGACAAGCGGATCTTATCGGAAGCCGCGCGGGGAAACTTCTGAGCCCCTCGCGTCGCCGCGTCTGCATCGGCCTGGTCCGCATCCAGATGAACGTTTCCGAACGCCGTGTTTGTCGTGTCCTGAGCCAGCACAGTTCCACGCAGCGGCGGTTGCCGAAAGGCCGTACTGATGAAGATCGTCTGGTCGCAGACATGATCGAGCTGACACGCCAGTACGGCCGATATGGCTACCGTCGGATTGCGGCCTTGCTGAGAGATGCAGGTTGGCAAGTGAACGATAAGCGTGTCGAACGCCTATGGAGGCGAGAGGGGCTTAAAGTGCCAATGAAACAACCAAAGAAAGGGAGGCTCTGGCTCAACGACGAATCCTGTGTCCGCCTGCGCCCCGAGTATCGAAATCACGTCTGGTCGTATGACTTCGTGCATCACCGGACAGACGACGGCAGGGCTTTCAGGATGCTGAACAATCTGGACGAACACAGCGCGGCGTGCCTGCATATATCAGGTCGGACAATCACTGCCCGGCAGGCGAATGCGAAGCAATCTGCCGAGAGGGGGCCCAGTGTTCATCGCTGGGGCCGTCAGGGGCTGGATCAAAGCCGTCGGGGCGAAGACCGCATATATTGAACCCGGATCGCCCTGGGAGAACGGATACCGCGAAAGCTTCAACGGGCGAATGCGGGACGAATTGCTCAACGGTGAAATCTTCTACTCGTTACGAGAAGCCCAAATCATCATCGAAAGCTGGAGGAAATACTACAACACCAAACGACCTCACAGTGCTCTGGGCTACCGCCCACCGGCCCCCGAAGCCATCGTCCCGATGGAAACCAGGCCAATCATGCACTAGCATTCAAAATGGTCCACTCAAATGGGGCTGATCAATCCAGTGTGTCGAGGTACTCGCGAACTGCACGGGGCGCATCATCAGGATCAATGGCCTCTGGGTTCCAATCTGCTTTAGATGAGGACTTTTGACGATTAGCGTCGGCAGCAATAATGCTGGCATCGGCCGCATACCGTTGACCGCTTGCTAGACCTGCCTGTCTCGAATACATGACGCAACACATCGCTGTCTCGGAAACGCCCGTGCCGGTTCTTGGAAAATGTCGAGTGATCTGGAATTGGATCCGACAAATCCATCTTGCAGAACCAACGATAGGCGAGGTTCAGATGGAGCTCTTCGCACAGATGACGTTCTGACCGAATGCCCATGACGTATCCCACCAACAACATCCGCATCATCAATTCTGGATCAATTGAAGGCCGGCCAGTGGAGCTGTAAAACTCAGTCAGATGCGTCCGAACGCTGGACAGATCAATATAGCCATCAATAGCCCTCAGAACGTGATCGCCGGGGACGTGGCCTTCTATCGAGAAATCATAGAACAGAGCAGATTGTGCTTCCTGACGTGGTCCCATCATCGCGATCAATCTCCAACATCAATAAGACAATTGAATCAGCAGCGAAAACCCAAATCAACAAGAGTTTTTCAACAGAATAAGCCCAAACACGACATTCATTCACGCACCTGGCGGCCATGGCAATCGTACAAAATGGGCAAAGACCTGACCGTCCCTTCGCCTGCCGACAGTCACGCCTTCGCTCTGGAAAGCGGACCTTCGCAGCAAACAAAGCTGCACATTTCGCACATTCTTGAATGAGTGTGAAAACGATTATTTCTCTGCTGCGACATTCAAATTCTTGTTTCACTCGCTGCAAAGTCCCGGAGTGCTGCAATGATTTTCTGAACTGGGGTCACAAAAAAGGTTCCCCTTCCAAAGTTTCTTTTCCGGCAAGGGTTAGTGCTGCGGCAACGGCTAAATGCGTGGATGCGACGACTCCGTCGATCAACGTTGCGCCCGTTCTTTCCGTAAGTACGCCGTGATACATTGCCATACCCGCACAGCCCAGAACAACCGTTGCGCATTTGGATTGGGCTTTGGCTTCAACGATAGCCTGGGCCAATTGATCCAACATTTGCACCCCGCCCTGTTCAATAGCCAAAACGGCCAACCTGCTGGCGTGCACCTGTGCGCAGCTTCCGCCGAACCCTGAAGATTTGATATTGCCCTCGATCACGGGGACGGCCGCCTCAACGGAAGTAACGACACTGAAAACTCCGCCCAGCAACGACGCTATCGTATAGGCGGAATGGCCTATCCCCAGAACAGGACAGGTTGCGAGGTTGCGGGCCTCGGCTAGGCCTGTGTCGTCAAAACAGGCAATGACGATGGCGTCGGCTCCCAAGGCCTGAGCCTCGGCGACATATTCCAAGACACCGGGTATTGCCGCCGCCCCGTCCTGTGGACCTTCGATGGCGGCGGGGCCCTTGGTATTGGTCAGCCCGGATACCTTCACCTCCGGCACGGCTTTGGCGGCAACGGAAACCACGCTCTTTGTCATTGCCTCGGTCGCATTTGGATTGATGTAGACCAGATGCATCAGAGCGCCTTTCCGGCGTCAGATCCGATGCGCGCCCGGCGCTTCCCCAGGATCCAAACCACAAGCAAGAACACACCGATGATTGCCAATGAAAACAATGTGGTCAGTGTTCCAAGAGCATAGATGACTGGGGTGGTGACATTGGTGGTCATGCCAAAGATTTCCAGCGGAAGAGTGTTGTAACTGCCAGCGGTCAATAATGTCCGCGCAAATTCATCGTAGGACAGGGTAAAGCCAAACAGTGCAACCCCGATCAGAGAAGGCGCGATAATAGGCAGGATCACATGGCGAATGATCTGCCAAGGGGTTGCACCCTGATCGCGCGCCGCTTCTTCGTAGGATTTGTCGAACCGGTTGAACACCGCAAATATGATCAACAGCCCAAAGGGCAGTGTCCATGTCAGCTGGCTTCCAAATCCGGATGTCGCCCAGTGAACCTTGAATCCCAGTTGGTTAAAGATCAATCCAACCCCAAGCGACACAAGGATGGATGGGATGACCAGCGATGTGATGGTCAGATAGAACAGAACAGTCGAGCCAGCGAACTTCTTGCGAAAGGCCAAACCGGCTGAGACAGAAACCACAACGGTCGAGACCATCACCATGAAGCCAAGCGCCAAAGAGCGGCGGAACGACCCCCAAATGTCTCCGACTGCTTGCTGTTCAAATAACTCGCGGAACCAATTCAATGAGACGCCGCGCATTGGGAAGGTGAGACCGCCACCTTTGCCTTGGAACGACAAAACACCGATGGTTAGGGTTGGGCCGTAAAGGAACAGCAAAAAGACGCAAAAGAAGGCGGCTAGAAAGTAGAAGGACCTGGGGCGTTGTTCCATGTCAAAGCTCCTTACGAATGTTAACAAAGCGCAGCAACACGCCAATTACGATGAGAACGGTACAGAGCAACACAACCGCCGTTGCCGCCGCAGAAGGGTATTGCAGCAGCGCGATGTCGTTGGAAATCAATCGCCCGACATTGGCTTTTTGACTGCCCGACATGAAACGCACCGTGATGAAGTCACCCATCACCAATGTGACCACAAAAATTGTGCCAATCATGATGCCCGGCTTGGTTAGGGGGACAATCACGTGCCACAGGGTTTGCAAGCCAGAGGCGCCGTTGTCATAGGCCGCTTCGACGAGAGATTTGTCGATCCGCATCATCGTATTGAAAATCGGTACAACCATGAACAGCGTATAAAGGTGGACAAAGGCAAGGATGACCGAGAAGTCCGAATACAACAGCCATTCCAGCGGTTCATCGATGACACCCCATGAAATCAGGGTTTGATTGGCGATGCCATTGCGTCCCAAAAACGGGATCCACGAGATCATTCGGATAATGTTTGAAGTTAAAAATGGGATGGTGCAAAGCAAAAACAAAGCGGTCTGCATGGATTGGCTACGTACATGAAAGGCCAGAAAATAGGCCACGGTAAAACCGATGCTTAGAGTGAATACCCACGTGATAAATGCGTATTTGAAGGTGGCAAAGAAGACTTTGTACGTCACCGGCGAACTGAACAAAAACGCGTAGTTATCTAACTGAAACGCCGGATAGATCGAGAACTCTGTCGCGCCCCAAAAGCTAACAACAAAGATCATCCCAATTGGCACTACAAGAAAGGCGAGAAGCACGGCCATCAGTGGTGCGGCTTGAAAATAAGCAATACTATCGCGTGATTTACCCATGCTGGCTTTCTGGTACTATGAATGTTCTTGGATGTGGGACTGGCGCAGGTAAGATGACCCGCGCCAGAGCTGTTTTTAGGCCGCGATGAATTCGTTCCATTTGCGAACCATGTACTGGTTCTCGTCCATGACCGAATTCCAGCAGGCAACGGCACCCATGCGTTCTGTGAACGATCCGCCGTCGCGAACATCACCGGCCTTGGCCAGTTCGTCGCCTGTTGGCGAGGTGATGATATCGGTGGCGGGTTTGCCCTCGAACCAGTAGCCCCATTCGTTGTCGCTCATGAATTCTTTGGAGGTCTCTGGCACGGCTGAATAATAACCTTGGCGCATCAAGTAGCCACCGACCCAGCCGGACAGATACCAGTTGATGTATTCATAGGCCGCCTCCAGCTCCAAACCGGACAGGCTGGAGGACAGGCCAAGACCGCCACCCCAAGACCGGTAGCCCTCTTTGAGCGGCTGATAAACGCAAGGAATTCCGCGCGATTTGACCGCTGTAATGGCAGGTGACCACATGGATTGGATCACCACCTCGCCCGAGGCCATCAAGTTGACGGATTCATCAAACGACTTCCAGAATGCCCGGAACTGGCCGTTTTGTTTGGCCTCGGTAAAGATCACAAAGGTCTTGTCGATCTCTTCTTTAGTCATGTTGCCTTTGTCACCATACTGGATTTCGCCCATGGCTTCGCAAACCATCGCCATATCCATGATCCCGATCGACGAAATGTCGAGGATCGAAGCTTTGCCCTTAAATTCTGGGTTCAACAGCTCTGTCCAGCTTTCAATCGGGCGGCCGATCAGGTCAGGGCGAATGCCCAATGTGTCGGCGTTGTAGATTGTCGGGATCAAGGTCATCCAACCGGATTCAGTGTCGGCAAATGTTTTGCTGCCTGGCCCGTCGACAAAGCCAACTGTGTGTGGCGCGGTGCCCTGAGCGACGACACTTTCTGGTGTCAATTTGCCCGAACGGAATGTACCGGCGATTTTGTCGTAATTGGTGATCTTGGACGTATCCATCGCCTGCAAATTGCCTGTTGGCCAAACCTTTTTGCAGATCCAGTATTCGATGTCCGCAATATCAAAACTGTCGGGTTGCGTTGCGGCGCGCTGGGTAACGCTGTCACTGTCAAGGGCGGTCATTTCCAGAGTGAAACCAAGGTCTTCTTTCACTTTGGTTGCAACATCATTGAGGTTTGATACACCGGTGCCGAACTGGCGCAGGGTGATATTCTTGATCTCTTGGGCCCACACCATTGGCGCTGGCAAAGTGGAGGCAGCAACAGCAGCAGCGCCACCTTTCAAAACAGCTCGACGGCTATAACGCATTTTTGACATTGAGTTCGTTCCTTGTTGATTGCTTTGATTATTATTGGAGGCGGTGTAGCCGCCCCTCGTCCCAAGCGAGGTTGACAGTGTCGCCAGGGTTTTTTGGGAATTGGAAAAAGGCCGCTTCGGGCACGAGGGCGAGTACCTCTTCGCCTGCTTCAATGCGGGCTGTGACCGCAACATTGCCGCCTTGATATTCAACGGTGGTGACAGTTGCGTTTAGGCCTTGATCACCCAGCGATACGTCATCGGCGCGCAAGGCGGCCTTGCCCCCGTCCAGCGAGATCACATTGTGCCCCCCCATAAACCGCGCGACAAATTCAGTTTTTGGCGCGCTCCAGACATCTCGTGCGCTGCCCGCCTGTTCGATAACGGCGTTGTTCATCACCACTAGTTCGTCACCCAGCGCCAGCGCCTCGTCCTGTCCATGGGTGACGTGGATAAACGTGATCCCAAGCTCGCGTTGCAGCTTTTTCAGCTCGGCCCGCATCCGGATGCGCAAAAACGGATCAAGCGCCGAAAGCGGTTCATCCAGCAGCAACACCTTGGGCTGGGTGATCAATGCCCGCGCTAGCGCAACACGTTGCTGCTGACCGCCCGAAAGTTGCGCGGGCAGGCGATCTGCGAAGCTTGTCATATCGACGAGTTCAAGCAGCTCGTTGGACTTGGCATCCCGCGTGGCTTTGTCTACGCCCTTCATCTGTAAGGAAAATGCCACATTGTCACGAACGCTAAGATGCGGAAACAACGCATAGTTTTGAAACATCATTGCCGTGCCGCGTTTGGCAGGCGGCAAATGTGTCACGTCGGATCCCGCCAGAACGATAGACCCATCCGTCACGCTTTCATGTCCTGCGATCATCCGCAGCGTCGAAGATTTTCCGCATCCCGAGGGCCCCAAAAGGCAGACATAGGTTCCGGCCTTAAAGTGATAGTCTATCTTATCAACCGCTAGCGTGCCGCCATATTTTTTCGTCAGATTAACCAGCTGGAGATCGTTTCCGCCGTTCATACCCATTCCATCACCCGCCTAAGTTCGCCATCTGAATTCGTCTGTGTTCGCTTAAATCTCACTGCAACTTGTGGGGCCCAAGCTAGCGTTTGGCGCGATTTTCCAAGATCGAGACATGAGATTGCCGCTTATTTGTGCATGTGCAGCATGAATGTCTTCATTTCTGCGCACATAATTGTACACAATCTTGAAAACAAAACTGGCGCGCTTCCATGGTTGCCTATTAACCAAGCCGATTCCATTGTGGTCTCAAAGGACGGGACATGACCGAAGTGACAACGACACCACTCACAACCGAGCAATTGTTCACCCAGTTAGAGCTGGCAATTCACGAACATCGCCTGACCCCTGGTACAAAACTGGGGGAGGACGAAATTGCCGGCATCTACGGCGTCAGCCGAACAACGGTTCGCTCAGCTTTGCAGGCCCTTTCGCTGCAACGGCTGGTCGAACACAAGCGCAATCGCGGTGCCTATGTCGCGCAGCCTAGCCTTCGGGAGGCTCGGGAGGTGTTCGAAGCCCGAGCGCTATTGGAACCCCGCACCGCCCGTTCCGCGGCAGAACGGACCACCGCAGAGGACATTGCCAAGCTTCAGGTGCATATCGACGCCGAACACGAAGCCATGGCGGCTGGAAACCATGGGCGGGCGCTCTATCTGTCTGGCCAGTTTCATATCGAAATAGCTCGGATAGCCGACCAAGCCACAATCGAGGCCTTCATCACGCAGTTGATCTCGCGGTCTTCTCTCATTGTGGCTCTCTATTGGCAGCGCCGAACCGCAATGTGTGAAAGTCACGCCCATGATGCTTTGGTGTCTGCTCTTGCGGATCAGGACGGCCCCCGCGCGGATGAGCTGATGCGCAACCATCTGCTTGATCTCGTCGCCTCTTTGGATCTGCGCAACAAGACTTCCGCGCCCCTTTCCCTCAAGGATGCATTGGCACAATGACGGATCTGCGTTTTGATACCGCAACCCTGGCGGAGCTTGAAACAGCGCTCAGCTGGGCCGCGCGAGAGGGCTGGAACCCCGGCCAAGACGATGCCCAGGCTTTTATGGCGGCTGACCCAGATGGCTTCTTTGTCGCGCGGGTTGCTGGCGAAATCATTGCTGCAATCAGTGTGGTGAACCACAGTGAAACCATGGCTTTCCTCGGTCTGTATCTTTGCAAGCCAGACTTTCGCGGCCAAGGGGTTGGCTTCGCGCTCTGGCGTCACGCCCTGCGCCACGCCGGAAAGCGCTGTGTCGGTTTGGATGGGGTGGCGGAACAAGAACCCAACTATGCTAAATCCGATTTTGTCCGAACCGGCGCGACCACACGCCTGCAGGGCAAAGCACCAAAGGCAACAACAGAGGGGACCCGCGCTTTTGATGCGGCGCGTGATTTTGCGGCGGTTGCAACCCTAGACCGGTGCGCAAATGGGTATCACCGATCGAAGTTCCTTGCACAATGGGTGGCCGAGGGGGCAGCGACCCGTAAAACCGTTGTCCTTTCGCAAAACGGCAAAGTTTCAGGCTTTGCTACGATCCGCCTGTGCCAACAGGGTGCCAAGGTTGGTCCGATCACCGCCCCAGACATCCCAACAGCCCTTGCATTGTTGAGCGCCGCCGCAGCAACCTTTGACGTTACTGATGTGACGCTTGACCTGCCAAGTTCAGCCATTGAATTCCGCGAGGCCCTGGAAGGGCGAGGTTTTGTAAAAACCTTTGAAACAGCGCGCATGTATTGCGGCACTGCCCCTGAAGCTTCTTCTTTGAACATGGCTATTGCGACGATGGAACTCGGGTAACATTCAAATGGGAGCGCGTCGGAGAGTTGCAGTCGACTTCACAGTAACACAGGTCTGAGAATAGAGATGAGACCACCAATAGGGTACCCTCTTGATGCGATTTAACTCGGAACGCTCTCATGCATTCGGCGAGATTGAACCCGAAAGACAATGGTTTGTGAACGTCCGCTATGAGACGCCTGAGATTTGACATTCCCAGAAACCTCAAAGGGCAGGGTTAGGTCGTTCGTGGACACAATGACCGGACGTTGCAAAACTCACTATGGAAGCGGAGTTTGCAAAGTCAGGGCCTCACCCGCCATTTCAGCATAAACACGCTGCAACGCCGCAAGAAGACCGGTCATTGGCGTCTCTTGCAGCAAAGATTTGGGCAAGATGACGGCCATACGGGACAAACAAACCGTCGTCCGTTTCATCATGCAACTTTGGATTGGGAAGCAAATTGAGCTAATGCTCTGCTAACAGGCCCCGGGATCAGTGTATGAATACCCAACCTTCAGCATCACAGCCTCGGAATAACCCTTGGCAATACCCAGACTGGCAAGCACCTCAACGGTGTAATCATTGACGCAAGCAGTTGCCTTTTGAGTCTTTGTTACGTGAGTTTTTCTTCCGGCATGCAAACTGACACCGCTGACTTCGGTTCCGATCAAATTGGCTACTGCAGTACCAACCTCGCCCACAGCACTTAATCGACTACCAGTCATTTTCTCAAATCGAATAGTGCAGTTATAAAGCTGTTCTTTAGGTGGTTCCTTGAATGACGTTGGTCCAAAAAACACTCTAAAGCGCTTATCTGACGACAGGCGTCTTTCATTGGAGCCAACAATTTCACTGAGCTGCCAGTCACCAAAAGCGGATGAATCACCCTCTTTGATTGCATTTAAGCACAGTCCCGTGAGCATTCGTACGTCATAGCTAAGATCGGGCTCCTCCGCCCAAACAGGACTTGAAAAAATCCAAACCCACAGAACCATCGGAAACGTGACAATTGTTTTCAACCGAACTCGTTTGGTTCGAAAGCGTCTCTTCAAAATCATCAAACACTTCCTGTAGTTGTTTCTTAGTGTTTGCCCGCCAGGCTTCAGACTTACACGTCGCACTTCGCCTGGAGCGGGCTCTTGGCGCAGCTCTTTTTGGTGATAGCACGTATTTGCCCCAAGTCGGAACCGGGCATTCATCAACGTGCGGCAAAGGCCAACTTGGCTCAGAGAAGCCTTGCGGCGGTGCGGCAACGCGTGTGGGGTGAAATCACAAGCGTTGGCAGGGTGTCGGATGACCGGCATCAGCCCTTCCAAGTCATTCGTGTAGAGCGCAGCATTGACCTTGCTTTGATATCAAAGGGCGAATTGCCGACATTAGCTACAATTTGCGCCAAAGTCTGCTTTTCTTCGATCCAACCATTTTACGCTGATCTGAGCGTTTTTGCAGCAATCGGAGTGCATTGACGTCAGTTCAGAGGGACAGTGATGAGGCTCTTCTAGGTGTATTTCTGCTTTGCCTCTGATTGATGGCAAAGCAGAAATGGCCAACGCCTTTTAGCGCTTAGCTAATGATTTCACCAATCAACATCTGCGGTGCGACGTTTGTGAAGTTTGGGATGTCTGCAAGCACAGGGCCTGCAACTTCAAGTGCGGCCTGCAGGTTTTCCATAGCTGCGAAGACCATGGTCGCAACGACATAGAAACCAGCCGGGACATCAGGGCCGCCTGCAATGCCTTTTGAAATGCTCGTGCTTTGGATGTGTGCCCCCATATGTTCGCCAACAAGCGGGATATGGGTGGCTGTGTAATAGTCGTGATCAAAAGTTGCATCGGTGCTGACGGGATAGAGAACTTGCAATGAAACGGACATAGAATTTCCTTTACGCAGTAGCAGAGAACGGCGTTTGTAGATGTGAGGGGAAGTATTGGTTCGGTATCATATCGTGGGCCCGAACCAACTCAGGTCTTAGTTGTCAAACTGTGCAGCTAAGGCCCCCAAGCCGCCGTCATAGAGGCCTTGGATCGCGCCCTCCATGTCAGGAACGTCGGATTTGAAGGTTCCTTCCCACGTTACAGTTGTGGGGTTTCCCGCAGAGACAGACAGCGTTGAAACGTAATTTGTGATCGGCAAAGGCGCTTCGATGATCTTGTAGGTGTAAGACATGTCGGCTTGCGAAGACACCAGTTGCTCCAAAACAGGTGCCCCGTCGCCCAGCGTCAGCTGGCGGTGGACTGCCCCGTCACGCGCCTCAAGAGAGCAGCTTACAATACCCGGATGCCAATCATCGATGTCGCAAAAATCACCAATAGTGTTCCACACTACGGCAGAGTCTGCGGCAACAGTTACAGAGCTTTTGATAACATAGTCATCTGCGAAAGCGGCGGCCGAGGATGCGATAAGAAGCGCAGCTGCGAGGCTGAGTTTGGTCATGTCTGAAGTGTCCCTTTGGGTGCTGTCGGTTGATCCGATTGCTTGTGTAACCACCTAGCCATACCAACGACTGTGCCGCCATAGGGAGGTGTCCCTATAAAGGCGAGAAAGCCAGAGCATTGACCGAAAAACGAGCCGCGCATTGCCGTTAGCGATTGAGCCACTTGCGCTTGATGACGTCCCAGGCTAGCTCTTTTTCATCACTTCCCAAACCATGCTCGATCGCCAGTATCGCAATTGCGGCACGGCCCCGGACACCTGTTTTCGTGTAAATCGATTGCACATGGTGGTCCGTGGTTTTGGCCGAAATACCCAGACGCGCGGCAATTTGGGGTGTTGTCTCTGAGCGCGCCAAGCAGGCAATCACCTGTGCCTCTCGACGAGACAAGCCAAAAGGCAAAGCCTTGCGCGCAGTCTTGGCTGGTGATCCGGCGGCTTGCAAAACAGCGGCCACTGCGTTCGGCATCAAAGCACCGGATTTGCTTTGTTCCGTCAGGTGGTCAGTCGCCTCTTTGGCACTCATCGCAGGGTGCCCAGGGCGGTCAAACACCAATTCGTCATACAGATTGGCCGCGGCCAGAACATTTTCACGCATTCCTTTTTGTTCCATGTGGCGATGGTACCCAGAACCGTCAAAACGCTCTTCAGCAGAGCTTGGCAACATGCCAAAGGTGCGAAAGGGATCGCCATGGGACAAGATATATTCGGTCTGAAACGAGTGGCTTTCAAACTCAAGCCGTTCTGCATGCGACAGATCTGCGGCTTTGTTCAGCAACCGATTGTCGATCGCACATTTTCCAATGTCATGCAGCAAAGCAGAGTGGCGCAACTCCATCAATGGCTGTTCAGCAATGCCCACGATTTGACCGGCGCGCCCAGACAAGGCCGACACGCGGCGGCTATGCCCGCCCATCCATTCTGATTTTTGGTCCACAAGATCAGCCCCGATCAAAGACAGGGCCTCGCAATGTTCAATGCCAAAAAAAATAGGGCTTCCCGGTTCCGCGGCCACAAACACATCAAACTCAGAGCCGTCCTCCAAGGGTGCAAAAATCACATCCCAGTTTGCCAAAAGATGCGCACACATTTGCGGATCCAAATCGCGCCCCGCCCGGTTAGCAATTTCGTCTTTTGCGGCTTGCACGCCTCTGAGCCGACAATACAGGGCCGCGACATGACCGATGCTAACGGCTCGAACCGGGGCAGGAATATCTTCGGTGCCGACCTTGCCAAGCCCGCCGTCCCAGCGCGCGTACAAATACGGCATGCATTGTAGCACATTGGCTGGCACAGGCAGTCGGGCCGCAAAGGTTCTGGATTGTTCACAGTGGATTTCGACAATGCCTTTGATGGCATCGTGATGCTCTAGGATGGTGCCAAAAGCTGCGTCACGCGCATCAGGGGCGGCATCCAATGCAACGCCGGCTTTTAGAGCAGCCTCCAATGCCGACAGATCAAGCCAATCACACAGCAAAAACGCAAGACTGAACCTGCGGTCATCCCCCAAAGCCATGCTACCCGCTTCGGGTCCACTTGAGGTGCACCCCAAAAATCGAAACAAAGATGTATAGTATGTTGCCTTGCAGGTCTTTTCGTCGAGCCCATATGACCGCGCCAACCCCGTGGCGATCACCGAGCCCGTCAGGCACGCGCCCCTTGGGCGCCCCGTCGCGCAGTCGCCCGCAATTGCCAATGTCCCGATCGCTTCTGATAAACGCATATGTATTCCCGTTTTAGTCCAATGGATGCAAAACTGGGAGCCATTCCAAATGATGCGTCTTAAACAAGACAGTTTTTGCTCTGTGCTATTTTAAGGCTAGGCCCATCAATGAGGAGCATTGCAACTTTAATCTCCCCTTTCGGAACCTTTGTGGCAGATTGCGGTATTTTTGACCTCAACGAGACCGCCGCGCATTTTTGACAACGTCCGCTTTGGAAGGGACACACGGCGAACGGCGGCTGTGGGCCGACACCGGAACTTCAGGCAAACAGAACCTCAAGTAGTTTCGATGCTGACCTGCTGCTGCGGTACCGCAAGTCGGGTTTGAGCCCAATTTGCAAAATGCTGCGCAGCGCGTGAGCGGCGGTTGTGCGTAATAGCGACCTTTGCAAAGTCCTGCAGGCCACCTTGATGGGGCGAACGGCCCAAGGACAAAGCCGCTTTCGCGGCAATGGCGCTTGGTCTGATCGGATCAGCATATGCTTGGTGTACTACAAGGCCGAGTGCCCATACTCGATCCACGGCATTTTGCCCCCTGATGAGGCCTATGCCTTCAAAACAGAACCAATGAGATTAGCAGCCTCAATGAAAACCTGATCCATCTTTACAAGACTGAAAACTGGTCGAAAATCTAGGACCACCTCTTAGACAAACGAAATTGGGCCTCCCAAAGGCGGCCCTGAGATCCGGTGTCCACTTAGAGTATCTCGCTCGCGGGTTGACCTTTATAAAGGCGGGGAAGCGCTGTCTCAATCGGTCCGTGGCATCATTCCGCAATCTATCGTTGCTGTTTTTCTAGTGCCAGGTGAACTGACGCGGTGGATGCCTCCACCCGACGGCATCGAATGTGCCAAAGTGATTTTATTTGAACCAAAAAGAGGGAGGCATCCATGTAAGTGGAATCGGCACAAGAACATTGATCTTCCCCTCCAGAACCATGGAACGGCTTGCATCTTTGCGCATCATTCCAATTCCTAAATAAATCTTTCAAATCCCTCCAGCGGTTCATTTTGCCCTGGATAACCAACGGAGGTATTTCGCAATTCTGTATCACCAACATTGATTGTTGTGGGATGTTGCATGTGTCCAAATAGCCAACGTCGAGGTTTGAATGTCATGATGATTTCCTCCAAATCTGAGGCATAACATGGGCCGTATGCAGGCTCTGCGCTTTAGGCCCTTTGATGCGGCGCGTTATGGGAGATCAGGGTTGTTTCGCCGTCAAACGGTTCCGAAAGGCGCTCTAAAAGCCAACTTCGATGCTCAACATGAATGGCTGCCGTTTGCGCGGGCGTTAGGCGGTGAAAAATGTTCCGCGCCACTTTGATGTAGTGATAGACGCTCATCACGCAGCTGGCCGTCCGCATATTCACCGCGCGATCACCATATACTTCAAAATCCGTCCAGAGCGTCGCACACAGAATGCGACATTTTCCTGAGATCAATTCGCTCTTCTGTAAGAAGGAAACCCCATGTTTTCGGCGATTTCCGCAAGCCATGGAATGCATCGGTTCCATTGTTTCTGGGCTTTATTTGGGAGATCACCTGCAACAATTCAGTGCGTGATTGCGTCAAACGCTGCATCAGGCACCCGAGAAAATGGATTCAGTCCTCGGTTCAGGTGCATTTCCAAATGGAGATCGGCGAGGAGGATGCATTTCATCTGCTTGCACCAGTCATTGGGTGATTTCTTGCCTGATCCGGGGTATTGCATCCAAGACGGCTGAAGAGAATTATTTTGTATTCAAGCGAGGTCATCAGATGTCCTAAACACAATTTCCCTATCACCGTGAGCCAGTGCTGCAAAGAAGATCAATAAGAAGAATTACGCCCGACATTGAATTCTGAGGGTGTCGAAATTTCCGACACGTTTGTCGCAAGTCGGACTGTTGTTTGATCGCTACACAGACTGCGGGAGCCTTCAAAGCTAGCAAGCGGCATCAGTCTATAATTTCCCCGAAGAAGACGATGTGCGAAGCGAACGTGCCTTGTAAGTACTCATTGCTAGATAACGGCGAAGCATTCACAATTAGTGGTGCATAATTGGGAAAATCACAAAATGCGGTTCATCGTTTCAGCTGATACACATCTGGGCTCCCCGATCCGTTCGGTTGCACTACGTAACCCAGAATTGGGAGAACGGTTGAAGCAAGCCAGCTTTGACACGTTTCGGCGTATCGTGGATATGGCGATTTTAGAGGCCGCAGACGCTTTAGTCTTGGCTGGCGATATCTTTGACAGCGATTTTCCCGATCTAAAATCAAGGGCGTTCTTGATTACCCAGTTAACGCGTGCTGGCACCGCTGGCATTCCCACGATTCTTATTCGCGGCAACCATGACGCACTGTTGGATCACACGGCTCACGGAAGCCTTGGCCCCGATATTCACTTGCTGCACAAGGGAAACCCAACTGTCGAAATCGGGAACGTCATGTTCCACGGGCTATCATTCGACAAAAGCCATTTGGCAAAGAGCCTTTTACCAGATTACCCGGAGCCTGTCATAGGGCGGACAAATGTCGGTTTAATGCATACATCATTGGGAGGCTCACCGGGTCACGATCCTTACGCGCCGTGCTCTGAACAAGACCTTTTGGCGTATGGCTACGATCTTTGGTGCCTTGGGCATATCCACATGCCTTTTGAACGCAGGTCGGGTTCCACGCTGGCCGTCATGCCCGGCATCCCTCAGCCTCGCCATTACGGAGAACGTTCCGGTGGTAGTGTAGCAGCGGTGACTGTTGGCGATGGTATTCCACAATTGGAGCGCCGAGACGTAGGGCATCTTAGATTTATGGAAGCCAAACTGGATCTCACAGAACTTGGCGACCAGTCAGAAGTCTTGTGCAAAATTGATGCGGCATTGAAGGCCGCCCAAGATCCATTGCGCATCACGGCTGTCCGACTGCAGGTAACAACTGCACGCCATACGGATGATGATTTGCAGGCTCTGGCGACCGAGTTATTGGAGAGCATAGACGATGTCTTCCTCGACAAAGTTAAGGTATTGCCTCCCAAAAATCTAACCGATGACAAGGTAAATGACTTAGCAAGGCTCATGCGTGCCGAGGTGCAAGAGGACGGGTTCCGCCAAGCTTGCGCTGAGATGCTTGATGATATGCGCAACGCTCTACCTCCAAATATTCGGGATGCATTGCCTGAAGATGAGATCACTGAACTGCTCGAAGAGGCGATAGACGAAGTGTCTTTATCCTTGCATGGAGTAGACACGCAATGAGGCTGAACAGGCTTGATCTGACGCGTTACGGGCGCTTCAAAGATGCGCAGATAACATTGCCGATTCCGCGGGCCGACGCAAGCGACGTGACGGTAATTTACGGCCCCAATGAGGCCGGAAAATCAACCGCATTCACCGCCTATCTTGAGCTACTGTTTGGCATGAAAGCCCGGGACCATCCGTATGATTTTCAGTTTAAGCGAAGCGATCTTCTTGTCGGGGCTGAACTTACTATTCCGAACCGGGGCACGATGACCCTTCAGCGCAACAGTAAGAGAAACCAATCACTGCTGGATCAACAAGGGCGCCCAATCGAGGAAACAGTATTATCTGCGGCACTGCATGGACTGAGCCGCGACGATTATATCGAACGGTTCTCTCTCAATGACGTTGGGCTACGTGAAGGCGGCGTTCGTATCGCGAATGCGCAAGGCGATCTGGGTCAGCTGCTGCATGCGGGAGTATCGGGATTGACGACTATTGCCACCACACTTGAACAGATGACCGCACATGCGGACAGGTTTCACAAAAAGGGTGGTCGTGGAACAGAACTAAAAGTTGCAAAAGACCGACTTGCCAAAATCAACCAAGAACTTCGCGCATCCCGCCTTACACCAGAGCGAGAACGCACACTAGCGGCGGCCAAAGACGATACTGAGAAAGAGTTTGAAATAGCCGATAAAAGTCTGGAAGGCGCAAGGCTACGCCAGAACGCGCTTGCAGCAGCACAGACTTGGCACGATCAGACGGACACTATCGGCCAAGTCGACTCAAAACTCGCTGAATTTCCCGATGGTCCTGAGTTACCTAAAGGTGCCGAGGCCGCGGTTGCCAGTCTTGTAATAACGATATCTGACAAGTCTTTGCGCGCTTCGGACGCGAAGGACGCCCTCGAAGCTCTAAGAAAGATCATCAGTGACAATCCAGAAGATCCTTTGGCGACCGCATTGAGGCACGAACTTAGGCAACTCGACCAGCTTACTTTCGATAACGCCCCGCTGTTGGCACGCGCAACGACTGCAGCGTCCGACTTGGATAGACGGATCGCAGACCGTGAGGCACTGGGGGCGAAAATCAATGAGGCCGTAGTTGCGCTCGATATGGCAGAGGTGCCCGTAGAAACCCTCGTACTGACATCTGACGAGATCGACGACTTGGCCAAGGCCGCACAGTCCGTCGTTAACTTGGAAAGGGACGTGATTGCGGCGGCAGCGGCAGCTACCCGGGCGCGAGACCAACTCGATGAGGCCCCGCCCGAACCACAGGACCTGTCCCAACTTCAAACTGCGTGGGACAAGTGGAGCGCCGTGGCGGATATCACATTAGCAAAGAACGCGGTGGCAACTGAGACGGCACAATTGGCGACCGCAGTTGCAGGTTTGCCCGCATCTTGGGCGGACTTGGTAGCAGTGGGTCTGCCGGCCCGGGAAACCTTACTCGATCTTGCCGGGGCTCTCGCGACAGCTTCCGCCGATCTGGGCTCCAGCGAAGCCGAGCTTGAAACCCAAGAAATCGCCTATGAATTAGCGCAGGCAAATCGACAAACATACGAGGCAACGCCAGCCACTATAGATGCGATTGCGATAGCAGAAACGCGGCGCAAGCGCGATGCAATCTGGGTGGAACACCGCAGCACCTTGTCGGCCGAATCCGCGATTGAATTTGAGGGTGCAATGCACGTTGATGACGACGCTCAAGCCAGCTTTGCAGCGGGTCAAGATGCGCGTGGGCAACTTATCACGGCACGCCGCGAAGAGGCTGCTGCCAGAGTTCTGCGTGACAAGGCACAAGAGCGCTTAAATCGCGCCACCGAAAAGTTTGGTGAACTAAAGAGACAAGCCGCTGCAAGCGCTTCAGCACTTGGCCATGCACCTGAAACCAATCCTGCGGCATTTACAGATCGGCGCACGACACTTCTGCAAGCCGCTGCAATTGAAGCAAAAATAAAGAATGCCCAAGCAGATTTGGATATTCAGAGCGCCCGCCGTTCCGCCGCCTTGCAGGAAATGAAGAAAGCAGCAAATGCGGTGGGAATTGACTGCGCTGACAACGATCTACCATCCGGTGTTCAAGCTGCATTGACGCTTCAAAACAGCGTGCGCCAGGCGTGGAACCGTTGGAAAGAAGCAAAAGAGGTTAGTGCAGACTTGGAGCAAGAGGCGACAGATGCAACAACCGACAAGGCAGCCGCGCAGAAAACTCTACAGAGCCTGATCAATACGCTACCTTTGGCCGGGCGCACAGCTGGCGAAATCATTGCCGCCTTGCCAAACCTGCGACGTCTGAGCCAGCTACACGCAGAGCAGGCAAAACTGATTTTGCGGATCGAGACTCTTGAAAACGCCATCGCACAGCTCGACGCAACCGCTTTGCGGATCATGGCTGTGACTGATGCAGTGAACGATCCTAAAGTAACGTCACTGGAAGTGATAGAACAGGCCCGCATGCGGGTCACAGCAGAAGAGCGTGCAACAGAGAAAAGAACCGCGGCACAGGCCGAAAAGGCGAAAGAAGAAACGGCACGCAAACAGGCGGTAACCGCGATTGCCGATGCCCGTATGGAGCTTGCGGAGTGGTTCACAGATCAAGGCGCAGAAGACCTGGAACCTACCCAGCGTGTGGCCGTCCTTTCAGAACGCGACAGCCTGCGCGACACACGCAAAGCTCAAGATGAGTTGCGGACTTCTGCACGCGTTGGCGTAAACGAGGATCTGTTTGTAGAAGAGCTAGCAAAGCTTCCAGACGCCAGTCGTGCCGCCGCAGTGGAACAGCTTCTGAAAGACGCCCAGCAGGACCGTGACCAAGCGTTTGCTGCGCATCGTGAGGCCGTGCGTCTTTACAAGGTGGCTTTTGATGCTGACAATCAAAGTAACCTCACAACTGAGCAAGCGACCATCCTCGAAGAAATCCGTAGAGGTGTGAGAAAAACCGCCGTTGCGCGGCTCGGAGTATTGGCAGCAAAAGGCGCTTTGCGTCGTTTGGCGACTGAACGGCGCGCCACAATGCTGGGTGACGTCGAACAAGCCTTTGTTGCAATCACCGCACCTGACTGGAGCCGCGTGGACGTCTGGAGCCAATCCGAAGGCGAAAAACTGATCGGTGTAAAGCCAGACGGCAGTTCAGTTTCGGTTGAAGACATGTCAACCGGAACGATGGGCCAGCTCTATTTTGCGCTTCGCGTCGCTGGATACCGTAGTTTCGCACGCGATCTGGGGCCGCTTCCGATGATCTTAGATGACATAATGGAAACCTTTGACGATGATAGGGCGAAGGCTGCATTGCAGCTCTGTTGTGACATCGGACGAAGTGGGCAGGCTATCATTTTCACTCACCATGCGCATCTGGTTGACCTAGCGCGGGACGCAATACCAGACGTCAATGTCGTCGACATGCCAGGCTGAGCAATTGATATTAGGATAACTTGCGACGCCTACTAGGTATACACCTATTACTCCAAGGTCATGCCAGAAAGCTCGAGCGATCACTTTTCTACCATACGCAAGCTTTGGTGCGCTGGAAAACGCGACCATAAATGCTTAATGCATGCGATGCTGCTTCGCCACGCTCAGTACTTCAGACACATAGAAATTTTTTTCTATAATTTGAGAATTTTGGGGATCTAAGCCGTTAAGCGTTGCTGTAAGTTTGGGTTCCCATTTAACGTGGTGAGCAGCCCCACCTGAGTGGTCCAATTTGAAAGTCAGTGCACGACAGGTCTTAGGTCCATCTGAATGATGGCTTCCGGCGCAGGCGGGCGATAGCTCAATGCACAGTGGGGTCGTTTGGTGTTGTGGTGTTTCCCCCTGCGTTCAATGATAATTTGGGCTTCGCGTGGTGAGTAAAAGACTTCAACGTTTAGCAAATCGTCTCGCATTCGGCAGTTAAAGCTTTCGCAGTATCCGTTCTCCCAAGGGGCACCAGGCTCGAAGTAGGCCGTTTTCACACCAACAGCATTGATCCGATCTCTGAGTGCTTCTGCGATGGTAACACCTTCGGAATGATGCTGATTGAGAGGCTATGGCCGCCTGTGCGCAGCACCAAATAGCGCAGCAGGTGGTCATAGCCGTGCCTCAGGTCCCTTCAGTGGTTGTGCACAAACCACACCGCAAAAGAGACCGACTATGACCGAGATCTGTACCGCACAGAACGCGCCCATTTTGGTGGCGATTGACATCGCGAAGGCGCGGCATGAAGTTTTGATTGCCACTCCAGGAATGAAGCGATGCCGTAGGTTGACCGTGGTCAACCAGCTAAACGTCTTCAACCGCTTGATCGCATCATTGGCCAGTTTCGGCCATCCCGTCCGAGTGGCGTTTGAGGCCACCGGCAATTATCACCGCGCCATAGCCTATCACCTGGCCTCAGCAGGCTTTGAGATGAAGCTGGTTTCTTCGGTGTCATTGGCCCGCACACGTGAAGCCCTTCATAACAGTTGGGGCAAAAACGATCCCAAGGGTGCTCAGGTTATCCTGCACATGATGGAAATCGGGAACACCCAGTTCTACCATGCCCACTGACGTGCTGCACCAATGACATTCAGGAGCTGTCCAAGACGTATGACATCGTTTCGAAGCTCAGGGCCGAACTTTGGCACCGCATTCTGACGCAATATCTGCCGCTGTATTGTCCCGAGGCGGACCGCTTTCACCGCAGCTCACGCGGAGATTGGTTTTTTGCCTTTCTGGAACGCTACCCGTCACCTCACTTGATCTCAGGGATGGATAAAGATGCATTCATCGCTGACGCTTGGAACGTCGTAGGCCGTAAAGTTGCAAAAGAACGTTTGCTTACAGATATCTATGAGACTTCTAAAACATCTGTGGGCTGACCTATCCGTCGAGATTCAGACGCCATTGGTATGTTCCGTTTAGCCCTTGGCCAAGGTCGTGGGCTCATCGCACAGCGTAATTAGATTGAATGCCGTGCGGTAGAACTGCTCAAAGATCTTCCAGACTATCAGCTGCTGACATCGGTCCTAGGGATCGGCCCGATTAACGCCCTGACATCCTTAGCAGAAGCCGGCGACTTGCGCCGTTTCAACCATCATTGGCAGTGTTGAAGTTCTGTGGCATGGATCTCGCGACCATCCAGTCCGGCACGTTCCGTGGCCAGACCAAGCTCTCAAAATACGGAAACCCTCGCTTGCGCCGCACGCTGTGGATGGCCGGACAAGTCGCCATTTTTCAAAAAACGAACAGCTTCCGCGACAAGTTTGAGCGCTACATTGCCAAGGACCGTCACAACACCCATTTGCGCCGCAAGGTCAGAAGGGTCATTAAAGCAAGCGAATTGCCCGATCGGACGTGTCCCGAATGTGTTTTTCAATGAGCTCGCAGGCAAGATCCGCGTCGCGGGCCACTGTGGCATTCATTATTTCGCAATGCTCTTCGGACTTTTTCCCGCCAAGGCCGTCTGGTGCGCGCTTTGTCACAAATCGATAGCGATCAAGCTGATCGAACATGAGGGAGCGAAGTCGAAACAGCCATTTTCCCTTGCAGGCGGCGACGAGAGATTCATGAAACTCGCGATGTCGTTCTACCCACTCTGAATGGCGTTCCATGCGGCGTTCCCAAGGGAGCCCTTCGATAAGGCTGAGCCGATGATGCACCGCAACAATGTTGGTTTCCCAATCTTCGCCGCCATGTTCGATGGCCTCGCGTAGTGCACGTTTTTCGAGGGTAATGAAATGATCCGTAATTTCAATAAGTTCTTCGGCTGAAACAGGTGCCACGCGGAAGCCTTTTCCGACTTCAACTGTGACAAACCCTTCGGACGAGAGTTGCGACAAGGCTTCGCGTAATGTGCCTATTCCGACGTTATACCGTGTTTTCATATCTGCGAATTTGAGCCGTGTTTCAGGCTCAAATACACTGCTGATGATGTCTGTGCGCAGGCGCGTTAAAACATCACGTTCCCCGTTGGCGTCCATTTTCGGTGAACGGCTGCTTGTCGGGTTTGAACTTTCAAGCGTCATGCATTTCTCCAAGCTGGAATAGGCACGTTGCTGGCGCAAGTGCTGCGCAACTTTAGCACGCATCTAAGATTGTCGAATATCTTACGCAATCGGGAAACAACATAGCAATCTAGAAAATTAGTTTATTTTTCACACTTTCATCGATACACGTATTTTCATCAATACGATTATTTTCGAAAATATAGGAAATAGCAGATGAAGTTTGTTTCTTTCAACTTAGATGGTCGGGCCTCTTGGGGGGCAGTAACTGAGCGGGGGTTGGTTGATGCTGGTGCGCAAATCGGCGGTCAATACCCTGATCTTAAATCGTTTATTGCTGCAGGAATGCCAGTGGACGATCTCCAAAATCTCGAGCCCTCCTGTCTGAAGCTAGGCGATGTGGACCTCGCTCCGGTGATTCCGAAACCCGGCAAAATCGTTCTGGCGGCTATCAATTACTGGGAAGCAGGGGAGCGAACCGATCAAAAACCGCCCTATCCTGTGCTCTTCTTGCGTCTGCCGTCCTCGCAAATTGGTCATGGTCAACCCCTTATCCAGCCGCGGTTTTCGCAGAAGTTGGATTTCGAAGGTGAGTTGGCTGTCATTATTGGCGAGGGGGGGCGACATATATCATCCGATGACGCGATGGATCATGTTGCGGGCTACTCAATCTACAACGATGCCAGTGTGCGGGATTGGCAAAAGCATTCACATCAGTTCACGGCTGGTAAGAATTTTAGCGGTACCGGAGCTTTTGGACCTTGGATGGTTCAGGCGAACGATCTGGGCGACCCCAAGCAAGGGGTAGGATTGGTGACGCGTGTCAACGGCGTGGAAAAGCAGCGCACGGTTACGTCACGGATGATCTTCGATATTCCATATCTGATTTCCTACATCTCGATCTTTGCGCCACTGGAGGCGGGCGATGTCATTGTGACCGGGACATGCACCGGCTTTGGCATCACGAGGCAACCGCAAGAGTTTTTAGCCCCTGGAGATGTCGTTGAGGTTGAGATCGAAGGGATTGGCTGCCTTTCAAACCGTGTCGAAGCGGAACGGTGATGTGGTGCCGTGGCGGGCTTCCGCACAGAATTTCGTTCCAAAATGTCAAAAGTTTCGAAAATCCATTGCAAAATGGAAAATCACTGTTAAACAAAGAATACAGCAGTAAAGGGAAGGTGTGGCCATGAGCTATCTGGTGAATTCCGTGGGGCACATTCAGTTGAATGTGGTGGATGTTGACGCGATGGTGCGCGAATCCTGTGACATCCTTGGGCTGCGCGTGACGCGCGAAGGGCCGGGATTCGTTTGGCTGTCCTCAAATGGTCGGAGCGCCGAGCTGGTTCTGCACGAAGCGAGCGAGAACGCGACACGTTTGATTGGGTTTGAAGCGGTGTCCGAAGCGGCCGTTGCTGAGGCTGCAAGCAGGGTTGAGAGCGCGGGCTGCAAGCTCGTTTCAACGGAACCAAGCCTCGATTGTTGCGTGACGGGTATGCGATTTGTAACGCCTCAAGGGCATACATTCGAACTGCACGGGCCGGTCGAAACGGAAATATACGGAGGTCGCTACCCTACGGTTGGCATGGCCCCTTTGCGCATTGACCACGTCAATATTACGTCACCTGAACCTTCTGAAACCCGCAATCAATTCGAAACCATTATGGGCATGCGACTGTCTGAGCGTATGGTTGATGATGGTCTGAGCTGGATGCGGGGGGCGAACCGCCTCCATCATATTCTTGGCATTGTCCGCGGAGACACCGGTCTTCACCATTACTCATGGGAAGTGGCCGAGTTTTCGGACTACTGCTTCTTGGGTGACCGGCTGGATACCATCGACAAGAACTTCATCTGGGGGCCAGGACGTCATCGGCCCGGTGACAATACCTTTGCTTATTACATCGATGCCTGCGGTGCGATGGTCGAATGCGCCGGCAACATGGCTTTGATCAATGATGATGATCGGAACGAACCGAATGTCATCACTGCCCTCAAACGCCCGGAAAACGTGCGCGTCATGAATGTCTGGGGCGAGCCAGCACCTTTGCCTTGGCGTGAGCACCAGTTCCCCTGGGCCGCTCCCGAAGCTTGAACACATATTGAAGGAAGTAGAACGTGACAAAACTCGGAATTCTCGAAGGGTCCTTGCGACGCGCGTCGCTCTCTCGTGCGGCAGGTCGTGCGGCTGCTGGTCTCGTGCCTGAGGGCATGGAGGCGGTGGCGCTGCCCAATCCGGGCACCTTGCCGTTGTTCAATCAAGATTTGCTGGACGATGGCATGCCCGACAGCGTGGCCGCATTCATTGCAGCGGTCGATGCGGTGGACGCCTTGTTGATTGTCACGCCGGAATACAACTGGTCCATTCCGGGCGGGTTAAAGAATGCAATCGACTGGTTGTCGCGCGCAAACCCCAACCCTCTGGCGCATAAGCCCGCTGCGATTTGGAGCGTTTCCCCCGGACTTTTGGGCGGAGCACGCGTCCATGAAGGGCTGCGCCACACCCTGTTGTCCCAAGATATGATCATCATGGCCAAGCCAGAAGTTCAAATCGCGGGGGCCAAAGGCAAGCTGGACGTCGAGGCGGGGCGGATCACCAATGTCGATTCCGAGGCGTTCCTGCGCGGGCACCTCTCTAGTTTTGACGCCTTTTGCAAGTCATGGGCTGGCAAGTGACCGCCTGCGTTAACCCACAAGAAAGAGGAGCATGCTCATGGAATATCCGCTGACATTCATGTCTGATGGCCTAAAACTATCCGGGGTTTTTCATGTGCCCGAGGGGCGCAAACCCGGGCAGCGCCTTCCAACATTCATTGTCCTGCACGGGTTTGTGGGCACTAAGGACAAGTCTCATGTTGAGCTTGTTGCCCGCATGATCGAAGAATTGGGATACTGTGTGTTTCGGATTGATTTCCGTGGCTGCGGTGAGTCCGAGGGCGCACGGGGCGAAGTTCGGTGCCATGACCAAGTCGCAGACACACGTAATGCGTTGAGCTTCATCTCGGAACGAGAAGAAGTTGACCCAGAGCGCATCGGTCTAACCGGGCATAGTTTCGGCGCCGCGGTTGCGATTTTTACCGGCGGTGTCGACCGACGAGTAGCCAGTGTTTTGTCCTTGTGCGGTTGGGGGGATGGCGAACGCAAGTTCCGCGGCCAACACCCCACACCCGAGGCTTGGGAAAAGTTCACCAATATTCTTGACGAAGGGCGCAAACACAAAGCCGAAACCGGCGAAAGCAAGTGGGTGTCACGGTTCGACCTCGTGCCAATCCCGGAAGAGTTGCGAAAAAATCTGTCGCCTAAGGCACAGTTTGAAGTGCCGGTTGAGACTGCGATCTCGATGTATAACTTTCGCGCCGAGGATGTGGTGGCTGATATCGCGCCTCGTCCGCTTTTGCTGTTTCACACCGCTGGCGATGTGATTACGCCCATGGAACAGTCGATAAGCCTGTTCGAAAAGGCGGGAGAGAATGCCGAATTGATGATCCCGACCGGTACGTCGCATTTTCCGCTATCGGATGAAGATGCCCCATATACGCGTGTGTTGATCGCCGCATGGCTGCAGAAATTCTTTCCCACACCGCTGAGCGTTCAAGCATGATTCTCTTTCGCCCAGATGACCTTAGGGACTATGCTGCTGCTCTTCTAACGTCGGCGGGCTACTCACTGGCACACGCGCAGCAAGCGGCTGATATCCTTGTCTGGGCGAATGCACGTGGCACCAATTCACATGGCATGCTGCGCATTCCAAGATATGTCGAAATGGTGGAGCAGGGGTTGATTGCCCCCTCGGCAGATCCGAAAATGGTGCGTGAAGACGGGGCAATGTGTGTGCTCGAAGCGGCCAATGCACCGGGCCCGTCAGCGATGGTTCAGGCCATGGACGCCGCAATCGACATTGCCAGCCGCTTGAATATTGGTTGGTGTTCCGCGCGCAATATCACGCATGCGGGGGCGATCGGCTATTTTGCATTACGGGCCGCCGAGCGGGGTTACATCGGAATCGTGATGACCGCCTCTGGCCCTCTGATGGCCTATCACGGGGCTAAAGTTTCGGGCCTGTCGACCAATCCGATTTCAATCTCTGCGCCGTCGCAAGATTGGCCTTTGTTGTTGGATATGTCTACTTCGACGGTGGCGCTTGGTAAAATCATGCAAGCCAAAGACGCGGGCACATCGATCCCCGAGGGATGGGCGATTGACGCAGACGGCGCGCCAACAACGGCCCCATCTGACATGGCCACTCTGACACCTCTTGGGGGGCCGAAAGGCTCGGGGCTGTCTTTGATGATAGAAGTGTTGGCCAGCGTACTCATTACAAATCCGGTGATATCTACCGTTCTTGGGGGCGGCAAGGGGGCCATGAATGGTGTGGCTTTGGCGATTAAGGCAGATGCCTTTGGAGACCCGGGGGTCTTTGCGGGACATATCGCGGACCTAAGCCACCGGCTTAAACAGCTGCCCAAAGCGCTTGATACCAAGGAGCTTTTACTTCCAGGCGAGCGAGGATTTCGGCATGCCGAGACATGCCAGCGTCAGGGTGTCCCGATGGCCGATGGCACGATGGAGCGGCTTGCCAGTTTGGCTGACAAGCTCGGCGTTGACCAACCTAATGCATTTGAGCCGGGCAAAGCAGCGCGATTAGGGGCGTAGATTGCCGATCATCTTGGAGTTTTTGGGAGGGAACCTTGGCAGAATTTGACGATCAAACAGACCAAAGCACAGTGAACCGTCTTGTGCGCGGGGGCGTTCTTTTGATCGCCGGTCTTGTCATGTTGTTCTTTGCTTGGGGGTACCCAACAGGAACGATAAACCAGATGGGTCCTGGTTTTATTCCACAGACAGTTGGGGTTTTGATTTCCGTTCTTGCCGTCGCCATCATCGTAATAGATCTGCGAAACCCCGAACAAGAAGACGTTGGGCAAATGCATTGGCGGGGGCTTATCTTTATCTCAGCCGCGATCGCGATTTTCGCCATTTTGGTGGATGTCGCCGGGCTTGTGCCGTCGATGTTTCTTGCTGTGGCTGTCTCTATCTGCGCTGACGATGACGCCCGCCCAATCCCAACTTTGATTTATGCCAGTATCGCAACGTTGTTTGGGTGGCTGTTGTTCTTGGTTGCTCTCGGCCTCCCGATCCCAGCGTTTTGGAGATAGCAATGCTAGATCAGTTCCTTCTCGGATTGTCCGTTGTACTTCAACCCACTGTGTTGATCTATGCGTTTTTTGGGGTGTTTCTGGGCCAGCTCATCGGCGTTTTGCCCGGAGTTGGGGCAATCACCGCGATTTCACTCTTGCTTCCGGTGACCTTCTACCTAGATGCCACAACATCGATGATTTTGCTGGCGGGGATCTATTATGGGTCTCAATACGGTGGGTCGATCGCCTCAATTCTGATGAATTTGCCGGGCACGCCTTCGTCTGTGGTGACTTGCCTTGAGGGCTATCCTTTGGCGCAAAGCAATCGGGCTGGTCTGGCTTTGTTTGTGGCGGCCTTTTCCTCCTTTGTTGGGGGGATGGTCGGTGTCGCGATCCTTGTGTTGGCCGCGATCCCTATGACGATCATTGCCTTGAAGTTTGGCGCGCCGGAATATGCGATGCTTGTGATTTTGGGGTTGTTGGCGGCCTCGATGATCGGGACGGGATCGCAGATTAGATCCTTTGCTATGGTTGTCCTTGGGATCGCCTTGGGGTTGGTCGGGGCTGATGCGACAACCGGGTACTACCGTTTTGTTGCTTTGCCTGAGCTTGCCGACGGAATTAGCCTTGTGTCTCTGGCTATGGGGCTTTTCGGGGTCAGCGAGATTATCCGCAACGCGTCGAAACGCCGGCCGGCCAACGCGCCGCATTTGTCGATCAGCATGCGAGACGTCATTCCAACGCGCGAACAGGCGCGCTCACTTGGGATGCCGATCCTGCGCGGGTCCAGCATAGGCAGCTTCTTTGGTGCATTGCCAGGCACGGGTGCAGCCATTGCGTCCTTCATGGCCTATGCGATGGAAAGACGGTTTTCGAGATCACCTGAGAAGTTTGGCAAAGGCCACCTTCCCGGTCTGGCAGCCCCTGAATCCGCCAACAATGCAGCCTCACAAACCGGATTTATCCCAACGCTAACCTTGGGCGTTCCGGGCGATGCGGTGATGGCGTTGATTGTCGGGGCGCTGATCCTGAATGGGATCATCCCGGGGCCACGATTGATGGTTGATCAGCCTGACCTGTTTTGGGGCGTTATCGCCAGCTTCTTTGTCGGCAATATCATCCTGCTGTTGATCAACATTCCCCTTATCAAACTCTGGGTGCTGTTGCTGCGCATTCCTTACCAAAAACTCTATCCGATCATCGTGGTGATGATCTGTGTCGGGGTCTATTCGCATCGTACCAGCGTGACGGATGTCGTGTTGACACTGGCCTTTGGCATCCTTGGGTACTTGATGAAGAATTACCGATTTGAGCCAGCACCCGTGCTTTTGGGCTTTGTTCTTGGGCCACTTCTTGAAGACAATTTCCGCCGCACCATGCTGCTCTATGGGGGTGACTTTTCGGTCTTTGTGACGCGCCCTATCAGCGCTGTTTTGGTCGCGGGGTCCGTTTTCCTGATCGGTTTTGCGATTTTCTCAAGCGTTTCAAACCGGAACAAATCCAACCGCGCGACAACATGAGCGTACGGTGCGCCTTTTCTAGCCCGAGGCGACATCGACAAAACAAACAGGGCTTTTCGAACTGGGAGGAAGAACATGATTAGAAAACTACTTACAGCGCTGCCACTTGCCGTGGCTTTTGCAATGCCGGTGGCTGCAGAAGATTTCCCTGATCGGTCCCTGCGGATTGTCCATGGGTTTGGGGCCGGTGGGAATGCCGATACGGTGTCCCGGATTATAGCGGAAGAGATGTCCAAATCTCTGGGTCAACCGGTTGTGGTTGAATCGCGTCCTGGCGCTGGTGGGACAGTGGCCTCTGGCTATGTGTCGAAAGAAGATCCAGATGGATACACGATGCAGTTGATGGTCGGCGGTCATGCCGTTGCTGCGGCACTCTATAACAGCCTTCCTTATGAATCTGTTGATGGGTTCACCTTTATCTCAACCCTTGGTCAGTTCCCGTTCATGGTTGCTGCAAGGTCAGGTGAATATGCCTCAATGGAAGCCTTGATCGAGGCGGCCAAAGCGTCGCCGGGATCCATCAAAATCGGGCATTCTGGTGTCGGGTCGACCCAGCACCTTACCGGAGAGCTTTTGGCGCTGCGGACCGGGGCCGAATTCTTGCACATCCCCTACAAGGGGGGCGCAGCCGCGTCGACGGCGCTGATGGGTGGTGAAGTTGATGTTGTCATCGATACAGGCACGGTGATCCGCCCACAGGCCGATGCAGGTGTTTACGACATTCTTGCGATCACTTCGGGCCAGCGTTGGCCTGATGCGCCTGATCTTCCTACCGTTGCAGAAACGGTTGCACCTGACTTTGACGTCGTATCATGGACTGGAATTGGCATGCCTGCCGGTGTTCCAACCGAGATTTCCGACAAGGTGCGTGGCGCTGTTCACGCAGCATTGGCCACGCCAGCCGTCAGCGACAAAATCGCGTCGCTCGGGGCCAAGCCTTCGCCGTCAACCGGTGAGGAAATGACCAATCTGATTGCTGGTCAAATCGCAGTTTGGACAGATGTGATTGCGACCGCTGGCATCGACAAGCGCTAAGCGAATTTGGCCCACCGGTTTCGCATCGGTGGGCCATTAAACCGGACACAAGAGGACCTGCATCATGACGACGCCCAAGCCCGAGGACCTATACGCCAGTATGTTGCGGCAAACTCTTTACGTCATCACAACCTCACCGGCCCGCGGCCCCGGAATGCAAGACGTCCTTGCGCAACATCTTGACTATCAAATCAAAATGGAGCGCGACGGAGTGCTGTTTGGCGCTGGGCCGCTGTTCAAGGACGGCGAGACCGCCCCTTATGCCGGCATGATCATCGTTCGTGCAAAGGATGAGGATGAGGCTCGTCGGCTTGCGGACATCGATCCGTTTCATGCCGCAGGTTTGCGAACATACACGCTAACACGATGGATGCTGAACGAAGGCGCAATGACCTTTTCGGTGCGCTATTCGGACCAATCCGTCGTCGTAAAATAACGTCAATTAACGTCAATTAACGTCAAACTGGGAGACCGCGGTGTCGGACCAAAAGCAAAATTTCATTGGTGGGGCTTGGGTTTCAGGCGAGCCAGCTGAGAACGTCAACCCATCGAACACTGCAGACATCGTTGGTCTTTACGCCCGCGCAAATGTGGCCCAAGCCAACGACGCGATTGCGGCCGCCAAGGCGGCATTTCCGAGTTGGTCACGCAGCGGATTGATGGAGCGTCACGCCATTTTGCGCCGGGCATCTGATGAAATCCTTGCGCGCAAGGATGAGCTTGGGCGGTTGTTGTCCCGCGAAGAGGGCAAGACCCTTGTAGAAGGCATCGGTGAGACCGTTCGCGCGGCTCAGATTTTTGATTTCTATGCCGGCGAAGCCCTTCGGTTGAGTGGCGAAAGCGTACCGTCGGTTCGCCCCGATGTTGGCGTAGAAGTCACCCGAGAAGCGGTTGGCGTGGTCGGTATCATCACCCCTTGGAATTTTCCGATTGCGATACCGGCGTGGAAACTGGCCCCCGCGATTTGCTATGGCAATACGGTTGTCTTTAAACCGGCCGATCTCGTGCCCGGGTGTGCGTGGGCTTTGGTGGATATTTTGCAGCGCGCGGGTCTTCCGGGTGGCGTGTTGAACCTTGTCATGGGGCAGGGATCAGTCGTGGGGCAAACAATTGCGCAAAGCCGCGATGTCGACGCGCTGACCTTTACCGGATCACAGGGGACGGGGGCGGCACTTGCCTTGGAATCCGCCAAGTTGATGCGCAAATCCCAAATGGAAATGGGCGGCAAAAACCCCTTTGTCGTTCTGGCTGATGCTGATCTTGATGTGGCCGTTGATTGCGTGACTCAAGGCGCGTTTTATTCGACTGGGCAACGGTGTACGGCCTCGTCCCGGATCATCGTACAAGAGTCCATTCATGATCGCTTTTTGGAAGTTTTGACCGAACGTGTCACTGCCTTGAAGGTTGGAGATGCGTTGGACGCAAGCACTCACATCGGCCCAGTGGTGGATGAAAGCCAGCTGGCGCAGAACGAAGACTATATCCAAATTGGACAGGCAGAAGGCGCACGCCTTGTTGTGGGTGGTGAGCGAATATCCGGAGCAACGCAGGGGTTTTACCAACGTCCTGCGCTGTTTGCAGAATGTAGCAATGACATGCGCATTGCGCGTGAAGAGATATTTGGCCCAGTCGCGGCGGTCATATCAGTCAAAGACTATGATGAAGCGCTGGCCGTGGCTAATGACACCGATTTTGGCCTATCCGCGGGCATCGCGACATCGAGCTTGAAACACGCAACACATTTCAAGCGAAACTCAGAGGCTGGCATGGTGATGGTCAACCTGCCAACCGCTGGTGTTGACTTCCACGTCCCGTTTGGAGGTCGCAAAGCGTCGAGTTTTGGAGCCAGAGAGCAGGGGCGCTATGCTGCTGAATTTTATACAACAGTCAAAACGGCCTACACAATGGCCTAGCCCATAAACGCGCTGTAAGTTGAGGCTATGCCGCCCTGCACATGGCGTAGCCCGCGCTTTTGCAGAGCTGTTTGGCCGGGCCTCAGAACCTCATCCATTTGACGTTCAGACAACAGAGTAGAAATCAGAATGAACAACCCCATCACGCCGGGTGCTCTTTCCGGCATCAGAATCCTTGATCTCACACGCATCCTTGCGGGCCCATGGGCGACGCAGATTTTGGCCGATCTTGGCGCTGAGGTGATCAAAATTGAGCGCCCCGATGGCGGGGATGACACGCGCAGTTGGGGGCCGCCAAATATCACGGACACCAAAGGACGGGATCGTGGGGCCGCCTATTTTCACGGCGCAAACCGAGGCAAGAAATCAGTTGTTGTCGACATGGCCCACCCGCAAGGGCAGGAGGTTCTACGGGCCTTGGCCAAAACCTCGGATGTTGTCATCGAAAATTTTAAGGTTGGCGGGTTGGCAAAATACGGGCTGGATTATGCCGGGTTGAAACAGGTCAAATCAGACATCGTTTACTGTTCGATTACTGGCTTTGGCCAAACGGGCCCCTATGCCGATCGCGCCGGTTATGATTTCTTGATACAGGCAATGGGTGGCCTGATGAGCGTCACCGGACAACAAGATGGCACGCCAGGAGCCGAACCGATGAAGGTCGGCGTGGCGTTAACCGATGTGCTGACGGGGCTTTATGCGGTCATCGGGATTTTGTCTGCGTTGCGCCATCGCGATGCCACGGGGGAGGGCCAGCATATTGATCTGGCGCTTTTGGATGTTCAAATCGCGGCTTTGGCCAACCAAGCGATGAACTATTTGGCGACGGGGGTTTCGCCCAAACGTCTTGGTAATACTCACCCCAGCATCGTGCCGTATCAAGCGTTTGAAACCAGCGATGGGCATGTGATCCTTGCTATTGGCAATGACGGGCAATTTGCACGGTTTTGCAAGGTGGCGGGTTTGCCGGGCTTGGCCGAGGATTCACGTTTTGCCACCAACCCTGAACGTGTTCGCAACCGCGAAACGCTCATCCCGATTTTGCAGGGTGTTATGTCGGGGCGAAGCATGGATGATTGGATTGCAGCTTTGAATGCGCAAAGTGTTCCGATCGGACCAATCAATGATTTGGAGCGGGTTTTCAACGACCCACATGTCAAGGCGCGCGGCATGCAAACAAAACCCGTTGCCAAAGATGGTGCCGAACTTTTGGGTGTCGCTTCGCCTTTGAACCTATCGCTCACCCCGCCCATTGCGCCAAAGGCTGCACCGGAATTGGGCGCGGACACATTTAGCGTTTTGTCTCAGGTTCTGGATCCGGATGCCTTTGATATCAACGAATTGCAGAAGGTTGGTGCTGTGCTGCTGGGAGGCGGAAAATCGTAGCACGCTTGTCCCCGAGGAACGCGGTTGCGTTTGCATGGGAAACAACCTGGCATGTCGAGATTCAAAATCAGTACACTTCCCAAATCCAAATGATAGTGCAACGGCGCTATCAAGAACTGCCCCGACGCAGCACGAAAAGTGTGATCCTTGGCCGTCATGGCAAAGGCGACACCGACCTCACGGACGGCACCGCAACTGCTATGTTGCCCGGTCACTGATCGCTTGCGGCTGGGCATATGAAACCGTCGAAGAAGCCAGCCAAACCTACGCAATCATCAAGCGGCTGGATTTTTGCGATGAATTGTTCATGACGCACGACAACCAGCGCAACATTGCCTCGGTCCAACCCTGGGTAATCAAAAATGTCTGGGCCATAGTTAAGATCGGGGCAGAATACCTTTTCGTATTCGATCAAATCGTAGCGCTCTTTGTTCGGGCAAAAGCAGCTTTGGTAACTTTTTGATCGCCACATTCTGGTGGGCAGTTCGCAACACAACGCGAAGGTCAAAAACGCTGTCGATATCAGCGCCTCGCGCAGTGACTTTCACAATGGGCCTATTGGTGTCACTCGCTAAAAATCTGCATAGCGCGGCAACCTCGCCATCCGCCGATCTGACATCGCCGTTACCAGCAAAAGCAAAAGCAAAAAGCCGTTAGCGCCCATCGGCCTTGACCGTGTGACCCAGATGCATGGGCTTGCCGTCGCCCAGCGTTATGAAAGGGGCAGAGTGAAACCGCATTCCAACCCTTAGGCCTTTTGCACGGTGCTGGTGCTCGTCCGCGGCTGTGATCAAGAATGGGGCATAGGTCGTCTCAACACCCGCAGTTTATTGACCGTGCTTTTCAAATAACGTTGGAATGGGGCGGCTTGGGTGGCGTCTTTGGGTTTGGAGCTGAACAGGCGTGCCATGTCGCGGTCGAATTCGAATGGCTCCGTTGCTTTGGCGCAGCGTTTTTGGGAATAGCCACGCAACAGGGCAGGGGCGGCTTGGCCACGCAGCACAGCGGCCAATGTCCAGCCGAGGTTGAACGTATCGGCCTTCGAAACATTCATGCCCTGATCAGCCTTTGGGCTATGGGTATGACAGGCGTCTCCTGCGATCGTTGTCTTTGACATCATCAAATGAGTCACCAACGCGCTGACCAAATTGCATAGGCTGATCACCAAGCCACATCTTTGACATCAAGCTTATCAGGGGACAGGATATCGCGAGCTTCGGAAAAAAGCATATGTGATGTGACACCGCGATCCGCCGCACATTCATCCCGATAAAGCGCGTCGAACTCGATATACATGCGAACCAAGTATCCACCTTTGCGCGGGATAATGAGAAGGCTGCCAAGGTGTGCGGACAGGATTGCGGCTTTGAGCCGGATGTCGGGGGGGGCTGATGTCAGCGCCTATGGGGCCACATAGGGTGATTTGCTAAGAGAGGTTTTGTTGCTCATCGTAACCACCAAGGAGTGGACGATGAGAACGACAAGTAAGAGCTCAGGCGAGAATATCGTCAAGGATATCAAACGCGCCACGCGCAAGCATTAGTCATCCGAAGAAAAGATTAGGATCGTGCTGGATGGTCTTCGCGGCGAAGATAGCATTGCTGATCTGTGCCGCCCTTTGCCCAACAGGGTCATGCAAGGGATGATCCAGAGAGGGGCGAGGGCATATCGCAGGGCGTTTACTACAAGTGGTCTAAGGATGTCATGGACTGCTGAGGGAGCGCCATCGGTTCGAGTAACCGATAACAGGATAAGAAGCGGCTAGCAGGTGACACAGCGAGGGCTGCAAACACTGATGAGGTCAAGGAACTGCGTCGCCAGGCAAAGGATCTCAAAGAGGTGGTTGCGGTATAGACGCTTGTACTGCGGCTTCTAAAAAAAAGCATGACAGGCGATGGGGGCGACCACGAATGTGATACCCTGCATCTGAGACGTTGGAGATCATACGGCGGGTCGAGGAAAGCCACCTGTCGGCACGCCTGAAGCTGGCCAAGCTTAGCATTCCGCGCACCACGTTCTATCGTTGGGGTACGACCGGTACCTTCAGCGCGGTGAATCTGGACTGAAGGATCAATCTCCCAAGCCAAAACACGTCTGGAATCGGGTGCCCGACCTGGTGAAGCGCAAGGTTGTCGACTTCGCCTTGCAGGAGACGGAACTGTCACAGCGCGAGCGAGCGGTGACGTTCACTAATCGGGAGCGCTATTTTGTCTCAGAATCCACGGTGTGCCGGACACTGAAGGCCCATGATCTGATCACAAGCCCTGCGGTCATCGTGCCTAGGGCTGCCAACGAGTTCAAAGAAAAGACAACTGGGATCAATCAGCTTTTGCAAACAGACTTCACCTACATCAAGGGCTGGGGCTGGCTCTATCTCTGCATTCGCCCATTGACCTCGGACCAATGGCGGACAAGGGCTCATTCCTCGACGACTACAGCCGCTGCATCGTCTCATGGAAGCTCTGCTACCATCGCCCGGCAGGGTATTGCACAGCAATGTTCCGAGAGGGAAACAGGTGGGCTGAAGACGTTACCGATACGTTGGAGCTCGCCCTAAAGGCGTCTGGTTGCGACCAGGTTCACGTCGTCCACAAGCCACGTCTGCTCAGCCCCTTTCGGGATTATGCTGCGCATAACCCTGTCGGGCAGTGGACAACGGATCTAGCTACGTCTCAGGGGATTTGGCTGAGTGGTTGCAGGACAAGGGGATGAAGCACTCTCGCGGTGCGCCATATCATCCGCAAACCCAAGGCAAAATACCTCTCGTGACATTGCCGCGCAATGCACTGCCAGGCGGTGGAACGCGGGCACCAGACCTTAAAACACCGCATCTTGCTAGAAAACGACTTCCTGCCAGGTGATCTTGAAGCCAAGATCGAAGCCTTCGTCGACCACTATAACCATCAGCGCTACCACGAGAGCCTGAACAACGTCACACCCGCTGACGTCAACTTCGGGCGTAACCAAGCCATTCTAAAGCAACGCGAAAGGACCAAACAAAAGACACTCGAAGCGCGACGCTTGCATCACCGCCAGCACGCCTCACAATCAAACCAAACAGAAGAGCCAAACTCTCTCTTAGTTTAGGCCGCCTTTGGACCCAAAAACTCTGATGACGCACGAGTCTGGGCCTCACCCAGCCATTTCAGCATAAACACGCAGCAATGCCGCAAGAAGACTGGTCATTGGTGACCCTTGCAGTGAAATTTGGGCTAGTTGACGGCCATGCAGGACTTAGTGGCCACTCAATAATCTAGCCAAAAGTTCTGACTGCCATAACAAGGTAGATGCAGATAGTAGCCGTCATCGCAACGTCGCGCCAAAAAGGCTCACGTATCCCCGCGTCTTTTCTCTGACCTGCTCCGTATCCCGTCATGATCCTCTGGCCCACCCAAAAAAGCCTGTAAAATATGCGGGGTATTCGAGGGTAATCTGCCAAGCGCCCACAGAATAATTCGACCGATTGAGGATACAGGACATGGGCAAGTGCTGAAGTGTAAACCAATAAACCGAGTGTAACGGCAAGTACGAGTATCAAGGCTAAGGCTTCTCCTGAGGTTCAAGCAACGCATAACCAAATATCCAAGGAAAGTCGATCAGGGCTCAGACCTGCCTTTTAGTTCTGAAACAGGTCTTTTTGCGTTTTGAAGGTCAGCTCTGGGGAAATCGAGGTGAAGTATTGGCACCTGCGGCAAAGAAAAGATCGCAGTCCCCCGATATTGGTCATTTTGGGCTGACAACGGTCATCTGGTGGTCGGGTCTTTCGTTACAGCCCGGCTGCCGCACCGCTGCTTTTAGCTCAATTCAACGAAAGCTGCGGCCGCAACGAATGTCTGATACGCTCCATCGTGAGATTGGCCTCGGAGTGAATATCTTGCTCAAGCTAATCGTTAATAGCTTTTGAGCACCGTAGAATAACCCTTCCGGTTTTTGGGTCTTGAAATGGTTTCGCGACACAGATGAGGGACGTGCAGTCATCTCGGAGTGGTCAAAATCATTGCATATGGACAGGGTTTGATGGACCCCGACGACACGCCCCAAACGATCGCGCTTCAAAAGACATCCTCGGATATCCATCTTTGGCCTGAAGAGAGATACTTGGCGGCCCTTTTTGTTTCCGAAGAGAGTTGTCCCCACCCAATAACGATTAAGGTGAAGCTGCCAGTGCACAAAGTGGACCAATCGCCGACAATTGAAAGCACGTGAAATCTTGGGGCATCACATCTTTATAGAGGGAGAGATGGCCCGTTGCCTATGTCCTGAAATCCGCACTTTGGACGCCGCCATCCGGATCAACGACAGACCTAGTGATTTGAGAAACAACCTTTGGCGTATCTCGTCGATACAACGCTACACGTCGAATTCTTTTAGCGAATTAAGGGGGGGAAGCGCCACCCAAATGGATGGCGCTTTGGTCGTTTTGAGCCGGTTACAGGATCAAATCGGAGGCATCCAATGTCGGTGCCCCATCGATATCAATCGACATATCTGATCCGCCCACGCCGTCGAGGTCGACATACAAGCGCCCTATGGTACTGTTATAGCGCACTTCGCCGCCTGCGCCTGAATAGCTACTGACAAAGGTCAGGCCGGACATGACACCGCTGAGGTCAATTTGATCCACACCGTGGGTGAAATCAGTGATGGTATCGCGGTCAGACCCATGCGGGCTATGGCTTTCGGATGAGAAGACAAAGACATCAGCACCGTCGCCGCCGCTCAGCCTATCAGCACCAGAGCCACCAATCAGCGTGTCGTTGCCTCCGCCGCCAAAGAGATTGTCATCACCCGATCCGCCATTGATATTGTCGGCACCGAGGTTGCCGGCCAAAAGGTCTTCGCCGGTGCCACCATAGAACCGGTCATCCCCATGCGATCCACGCATCGTGTCGTCACCGTCGCGCCCAAGCAAAAGGTCGTTCCCGGTACCGCCAGAGGCCCAGTCATCGCCGTCTTCGCCATTCAATGTGTCGTCGCCATTGTTGCCATAAAGCGTATCGGCATCGTCGCCGCCCAAGAGGGTATCTTCGCCAGATCCACCAACAAGAACGTCTTCGCCTTGATCACCACGAAGGGTATCACTGCCTGATCCGCCATAAAGCCGGTCATCGCCAGCTCCGCCAGCCATTTGGTTCTCGCCGTCACCTCCACGCAGTCGGTCATTGCCTGACCCGCCTGACATGGTGTCGTTGCCTTCATCGCCCAACAGGCTGTCATCGCCAGAGTTGCCGTAGATCTGATCATGACCGTCGCCGCCTTCGACTGTGTCGTCTCCGCCTTGGCCAACCAATCTGTCACTCCCGATAGAGCCTTCGATGACATCATCATCATCGCCACCATAAACGCGGTCGTTGCCCGAGCCAGCTAGCAAGACGTTTTCCCCGTCACCGCCGCGCAGCGTGTCGTTCCCGTCCGAACCATACATGGTGTCGTCGCCTTCGTCGCCGGTCATGCTATCGTTGCCCGAACCGCCGGACATCCGGTCATCGCCGCCTTCGCCATTCAAGGAATCATCGCCATCATTTCCGTAAAGGCGGTCATTTTCTTCGCCCCCGGACATGCTGTCATCGCCATCACCGCCGCGAAGGGTGTCCTGACCTGCATCGCCATTTAGCCTGTCATTGCCGCCATTCCCAAGGAGCGAGTCGTTGCCGTCTCCACCTTCGATGTTGTCGAATTCGCTGCCACCGCGAATGGTGTCATTGCCGCTATCACCGCGCAAATGTTGGTAGGTAGAAACACCGGACCCATCGATTGTGTCGTCAAAGACAGACCCTCTGATATCATCAATATTGATCAGGGTATCGGTATCACCAAAACCGTCGATAACGGTTCCCGCGGCAAGATTGGCGTTAATCCCGTTGGTCGCGCCATCGTAGTGATCATTGTTGTAGCGCGCAGAGGAATGCCCCCCACGTCCGTCCAGCGTGTCGTCACCGGCAAGACCAGCAAACCCTTCCCAATAGTCTTCGTCAGAACCAGTGAAGGAGTCGTTGCCCGATGTGCCCTGGAAATAGTTGGTATAGGTGAAGGTATCAGAGATGCGACCATCGCCACTTGTAACCGTTCCGGAGCCATCGGTCCCGGACGCCGTAATCGTTACGCCTCCAACGTTAACATCACTATAGCTTATGTCGATGCCATCACCCTCGGCCCATAGGCCGGCATGCCCAAGGATTGTATCATTCCCAAGGCCAGCCCGAACATAGTCGCCCCAACCTTGGCTGCTCGTGCTGCCGCCGGAGGTGTCGAGAAGATCGTCACCATCCCCACCAGACAAATTGTCACGACCCGCGCCGCCACGAAGCGTGTCGTTCCCGTTTCCACCACGCAGCCGGTCGTTCCCGTCTCCGCCGTCAAGGCTGTCATCTCCGCTATTGCCTTCAAGGCTTTCGTCCATCGCGCCGCCAATCAGCGTATCGTCGCCATAGTTCGAGCCGCGAACCTCTTCGACATTCATCAATGTATCCGTGAACGCAACACCATCCCACGTCCCGGTCGCTGTGCCAGTGCCCAGGTCGACGTTGACACCACTGACATCGCTGCGGTCATAACGGATCACATCCCAACCGTCGCCGCCATCAAAGGTATCGTCACCTTGTTCGCCGATAAAGCCATCAGACCGCGCCGAGCCCATGACGCTATCGTTGTTGTTGGTGCCTCGAATTTCCAACCGACCGTCGCCGCCGCTTAGAACGTTGATTTGTTCGACATTGCCAAAACCGTCATTGCTGATGACGCCTGTGGCCAAGTTTGCGACAAGACCAAAGGTTGGATCAGCGTCATTGCCCCAATTGAAACTGATGCGGCCGCCGTTTCCAATATGAATATTGTAGGTATCTACACCTTCAAGCCCACGCAGGCCAAACCAGCCATTATTGGTATTGGTGACGTTGATCACATCGTCGCCGACGCTGGCCGCCATGGAGAGGCCATTGCCAAGCATGGCTTGGTCTACATTGAGCAGCGTTTGGGTGTAGCTTCCAAAACTTGCTGAACCGCTACCTGTTTCACCGTTCAGAGTGATCGTCACAGGAAAGGGGATGTCATCCCATTCGATATAGGTCCAACTGTCGCCTTGGGTGCCAGCGAAATCAACCGTATCGTTGCCGATGGTCATATCGATGACATCGCCGTTGCCATTGCCGCCCGCGGTGCCGGCCATGACCAAATCGGCTTGCTGTGTTCCTTGAAATTGATCCCCAAAGTTGGAGCCGGTGAACTCAATGGGTTGCGTCAAAAGATGGCCGAAGTTTTCAACCACTTCTTCAAAATCAAACCCTGCCGAGGCAGAAGAGGCATCAACAACAATAGGTCCGGAGCTATCAATAAGAGTGGCAAGGTTGGAATAGTCCTGAGAATCGGCGATCTGTCGAAGCGCAGTTTCAAAGCTTGGGGCAGACCACGAAATATTGTCGATTGTGCCGTGAACAACGCTTCCCTCCGCAAAGGATGCGGAAGTGATTGTCCCCTGGGTGAGACTTCCCCCTGTGGACACCAAAAGATTGGTACCGTTGATTGTTGTTGTAAATCCGGTGTCGGAATTGAACACAACGACCTGTGACGTCACGACGTTGCGTGGACTTGTAACAGAAATGCTGTCGAGTTCCCCAGTGGCGTTAAAAAATGCACGGTCTAAAAAATAGCTATTTGTGCCCAAAAAATTTAAGTTCATTTTAGTTTCTCCAACTCACTGGTGCGCCAACTCAATACCGCGCTGTTTTCGTATCCAAACATGCAAGTGTGGTATCATGCAACGTTATATGGCCATCGCTGGTCGCCAGTTGCCCGAAATAACGACGGCTTTTGAGGTGGAACTGTCGTTGTTCAACCCTGTGAGTTTGTTGTCCTTCGTTGTGATGACAAAAGGATTTCACAACGCGTCACAAGCGTGTTTCAAGCTGACACATGCTGCACAAACGGACGCAAATCGGCAAACTATCGCGGTGTTCGGCAAGGGGCTTTCTGGATAGCCAGGACGGGTTGCCCATGGCGGGGCTTTTAAACGATGTCCACAATTGGTCGATGGCACTGTTCTTCACGCACATCATCGGGCAGCGAGTACTACAGGGGGGACACCGTGACAGGGTTTCAGCCGTTCACGAGGTGAGTTCACAACCAAGACCCATCTCCGGTTTAACGCATGACTTGCCCAAGCCGAAGGCGCTGCTGGATGATCTTGGCCGTGATGCTGACCGAATACGGCGAGAACCGGGATTGCGCGACTTCCTCTCGCAGGTTCAAAGTAGAATGACACATTTAATTCGCGTCTATTTAAACCACGCGCTGTACCGGTGGCGCAACATGGTCGAGCGTTGTTTTAACAAACTGAAGCATGCCCGGCGCGTCGTAACCCACTACGACAACAGTACTGAGAGTTTTTGGCGGTCATTGATATGACGTCACCACTAGTTTTGAAAAAGCTTCGTTGTCCAGCAAGAGGCGTTTGCAATCGTCAGTTTTTGCGCCGGTCCTGCCACTCAATCATTTGGAATTCTTGCGAAGGTGCCGAACGGCGGGTTTGGAGACGCTGGTACACTGAATTGGGAGCGGTGAAGAATGGTGGGTTTGGCTGGTTCGCCGCGCTCGACGCAAATGAACGGAGAGCTGATCTTAGCCGTGTCTGCTAGTGGATACTTGGTGGCCCTGTCAAAGCCGCTAAACTGCCATGCATTTATTCACAGATAAGCGCTTGTGAGCTTTATCTGGTGATGTCACCAAACACGTCCCCAATTCGTGTGATCAATATCTTGGCAATGCAAATTCAACCGAGTTTTTTGGTTGACGGATTGTTCTTTGGCCCCTGGGCGCGAACGAGCGAGAAGAGTGATGATCGCTGCCCTTGTTTAAAACGAGGACGAGCCCTCAAGGAACGCGTCCAGCTCCGCCGAGATGCCTGACGTCAATTCCACCGCCTGTTCAACGATAGGGCTTCTTGGTTGTTTTCCTCATCTTCGTCTCTCCGATGGTTACGAAGAGCCAGAAACACTCTCTTTTCAAATCGCGCTATTTGGACCCACAACTGCAGACGTTAGACACCGCCGGTTCGGGTAAACATCACCTAATGGAACCCAAGCCAATTATGCCCTAAAACTCAAGCTGGACCACTAAAGTAAGGCTGATCATTCGCAGCACCAGCGCTTGCGGTTTCCAATGCTTCCAGCAATTTCGCCTTTGCAACGGGTTTCGTTAGCCGAACATCCTCAGGGCGTAGCCCGTTTCCGTGAATTTTCGCTTCGTTTGGATAACCGGACATGAAAACCGCACGAAGGCTAGGTTGTTTTTCACGCAGCTGCCTCGCCAATTGTGGGCCCATAACGTCTCCGGGCATAACGATGTCGGTCAAAAGGATGTCAATTTGCCCAATCTCCTCATAGATTCGCAACGCCGCGTCACCAGAATCGGCTGGATGGACAATGTATCCGGCTGAGCTGAGAACACTTGTTAGCAGCTCACGGAGCTCAGGTTCATCCTCTGCCAACAGTACTGTTGAGGATTGCACGTTCTTTCTAGTTGCAGGTTTTTGGGGGCTTGGGGTCGCCTTTGCCTCGGTGGTTCCCTGCGGGAAGTACAGCTTGAATGTCGTGCCTTCACCGATTTCGGAGTACAAGTGGACCATGCCGCCGGACTGTTTTATAAATCCCTGAACAGCCGCCAAGCCCAGCCCTGTGCCCTCACTCGGGCCTTTCGTGGTGAAGAATGGATCAAAAACAAGGCTTTGCTGTTCTTTGCTGATACCCATTCCCGTATCCGTCACCGCCAGCATGACGTAGTTTCCCGGCTCAAGCTCCTCCATATGGAGGTTCAAATAGGCCGCGTCCGCCTGCACATTAGCCGTTTCAATGGTTAATTGCCCACCATTTGGCATAGCGTCACGCGCATTCACCAACAAGTTCAGCAATGTATTTTCAACCGTTCGGGAATCTACGTCTACACTCCAAAGGTCGTCTGCAAGGACCGCTTTCAGGTTGATTGAAGCTGGAAGAACACGGCCTCCCCAATTGCGCGTGTTTTCAACAACTTTGTTCAGGTTTAAAGGTTCCGGTGACAAAGGGGCCAAACGTGCAAACGACAACATGTCCCGTGTCAAATCAGAGGCCCGCTGGACAGCTGCGAGCGCGGCAGCGACGCGTCGTTCTTTTGACTCTTTTGTGGTCTCGCCTTCTATTAGCTCTAGGTTTCCGCTAATAATAGCCAGCAAATTATTGAAATCATGCGCAATTCCACCGGTAAGGTTGCCGATGGCTTCCATTTTTTGAGACTGACGCAGACGATCTGCCATGGTCTTGAACTCAGTGACGTCCTGTAAAATTCCGACAATTTCTGCATCTTTCGTTTTTTCGTTTCCCTGAAGCTGGGCCTGCATGCGCAACCACATCTGCGTGCCATCGGCATGTTCGGCCCCAAACAATATCGAGACGGGATTGCCCTCGCTACGGACCCGGACAATGTACTCTTCAAAGGCCACGCGATCAGCCGCCCGGACATGTTTTGCCACAAAGTCGCTAAGTTTGTCGGCGGGCGAAACCTCGGTCCAACCGAAAATACCCACGATCTCATCCTGCCAAATAAACCGATCATCCGGTAACAGGGCAAAGCCCCCCATTCTGGCGATCTGCAATGCCGATTTCAGCTGCGCTTCTTGTTTTATCAGCTGTTTCCCGGCAAGGGAATTTCGCTGAACGAGCAATAGGGACATCGCAAAGATTACAAATACCGCAGAAATGAGAAACGGAGAAGATGCGGTTAGGATCGCAATACCTTGGCTCATCGGCGTCCAAACGAGATAGGCCGCAATACGGCCAGAACGCGTTTCAATTGCAACCCCGTTCATGCCCGATGGAATTTCCTTTCTGACAGTCAGGTCCGACAATGATAGCTTTGACAGAATTTCCAAAAGATGTGCGTCATCCAAAAGGTAAACCGTGGTAAGAATATACGGCTTGCCTTCGGCGAGATCGATCCCTCCGGGGTCGGGTACAATCGCGTGTGTGGAGGTGAAGGCAACGTGACTCCCGAAATCGACAGTTCCTGAGAGAGAAAGCTGATTGAGACTCGAAAAAACGCCACCATTCGCGGCCGCTACAGGCAACATTTCAAGATAGTAATGAGCGATCTTGGCGTTTGCCTCTGTATCAATACTTTCACCAAGAGCATCCGTATTGTCCTCAAAAAAAGGATGATCGGCTTGGCTGAAAACGACGTTACCTTCAGGATTCAATAGCAGTGAAGCGCTGTACCCCGTCGAGCGCAATAGCTCTTGTCCGAAGCGTTTGCCAACCCAAGACGGATCAAATTCTCTAGCAACATTGCGATAGGCTGCATTTGACGCCGCAAACCTCTCAAGTGATAGAACGAGCTGTTCTTTTCGGCTTTCAATTACCCTGGATACTGATGCTGTCTCCCTATTGGAGGACTCTTTTTCTTCTAAGAAAATTCTGAAAAATACGATTAGAAAAGCGGCAACTATTGCTGCGAATGTCAGCGTTAGAAGCTTAATATAGGGAACTTCGGTCCTTGATCGACGGTTTGACAATGTGTTCTAAGATCCCATTAAAGCCGACATCCCCAAGTAGAATACCTTGCGAGTTTTAATGTCAATGTTCTGAGCTTTGAGGTCTGGTCAACTCTTCATGGATGAACGACTGCTCAATCTCGGCGCCCACGCCTTTTAGGCTAAAAAAGTGAACGAAAAACGACCTTTGAAGACAAAGGTCTAAACGCCTACCCTTTGCAATAGCGTCCAAGGTAGTACCCGAGCATAAAATGAGGTCAGAGGCCGCTTACCACAATTCCATTCTTATGACCGGAGACGCCATTTCTTGGTTGCCTTGCAAAGCCCGCTTTTTGCGCAGAGCTGCCGGTGCGGTATTACCGGGAGGGGGAATGAGTGTCGCGATGCGCCGAAGTTCCGGTGCGAGCCTCTTCTAGTCCTTCTTGTAAAGCGCAGCATTGGCATGGCTTTGGCCTGGAGCGCAGTTTCCTGTGATTAGCTGCGGCTGCACAGGTTTCGGACAGAATCCGAGGAAGCCGCAATTCGAAGCGCGATCGGCCACGACAACAATGCTGCGCTGGACGCCAAGTTCAGGAATGCGCGGAAAGCATGCGAAATTGGGCTATGTCTGTTCTGACGTCCAGCTCCCGATAAAACGTGTCGGCCTAGAAGCCGAGATGATGAGCCGACATCTTTACTTTGGACTGCAGACCGTAGGTTTCGATGTGGTTTGCATGGATGCGCGGCAGGTGCACGCTGCCCTGTCAGCCAAGAGAAACAAGACCGATAAGAATGATGATAATTCTCAGAGTTGGCCCATCGCACTGACGTTTAAGGCAGCCGTCGATGATCCCACACGGTTCAAAAGATCCCGTTCGGCAAGCGCGCATTTTGGATGTACTCCCTAGCGAAACCAGTCACGCCCGTGCTACGCTCTAAACAGCGGGGAATGCGTTTGATGGTACCAAAGACCGACGCCGGGCCGTTGTTGCTGTGGCACTAAAACTGGCCGTTTCACTTCATCGTATTTGGGTCGACGGCACGGAAATCCGTCAGGAACGGTTGCTGAGCAAGGCATGAAGTGGATCGTTGATTACGCACCCATTGCAGGGGCACCGTCATCGGACGAGGTTTGTGGAAGAAGCCGAAAAGTTCGCGGTGCAACGAGAAACGCGTCACAAAGTGGGGCTCTCCACAGTCGATCCAACACATGCGTGCAACGGTGCCATCAGAGCATCAACCAGACTGCGAAGAGACGTGCGGCCCGATGAGTGAAAATGCTCATGAGAAAAAGGAAAACAAGCCTGACCCAAACCCCCAATAGGAGAAGCGGGATTTGTTAAACCGCGCCGTTGCTCGAATAACTGAAGACAGGTACGCTGCAAAGCCGCGCAAAAATCGGTCTAGGGTGAGACTTGCAGCGAAAATTTGGGGAGGCGGACATTTTGCCGGTTGCCGCAGATCGGTTCCCGGTGCCGCAGATGGCAAAAATGCGCTGTAGATGAGGGTGAGACGACGGTAGGCGATTTCATTCTAGACATCATCAAAACGCAATAATCGCGACGCTGCGTTTCCCGATTGTCCGATCATGTGGTCCCAATCGGCTCAGCTGCCTCCAAGATGCGACTAACTCGTTAAGCTACACGGCACCAACTCACTTTCATGGGTAAACCGGCCCGTACATCCGGGCCGGAAGGGCTTTTTATCAGATTAGGAGCATTGCTCAGGCACCAACCCTTTAGGCAGGTTCTGATAACAGACCGGACGCAAGAACCGTCGGATCGACAAGGTGCCAACCGATGTTGCACCAAAATTGGTTGAGGCGGGATAAGGGCCGCCATGAACCATTGTGTCACTGACTTCGACACCCGTCGGGAACCCGTTCGCGAGAACCCGCCCAGCTTTGCGTTCCAAGATCGGCATGAGCGACCGCGCCACTTCGGTGTCTTCTGCGTCCATATGGAGCGTGCAGGTCAGCTGGCCTTGGAGGTTAAGCGCGACCTGACGCATCTCGTCTTCGGTGTCGGCGGTCACGATCACGCCAAGTGGGCCAAACACTTCCTCGGCCAACTCACTATTTGCAAGCCAGTTCTGGGCGGTTGTTTGGAACAGATAGGGAGTGGCATTTCGCTGATCACACACCGAGGTTAGCACCTCTTGGACACCACTTGTGTTTACGATGCGTTTCTGGCCGTCGCGATAAGCGGCAGCAATGCCATCTGTTAGCATGGTCTGTGATGGTACCTCGGCCAGTGTCGCTTGGGTGGTTTCAGCAAAGCGATCGGCCTGAACACCGGACAACACAACCGCGACCCCCGGATTGGTACAGAATTGCCCAGCTCCCATCGTCAAAGACGCCGCCCAGCCTTTTGCAATCTCTTCGCCGCGGTTGGTCAGCGCGCCCGCCAGCAGAAACATCGGGTTGACCGACCCAAGTTCGCCAAAGAACGGGATAGGTTCAGGGCGCGAGGCGCAAAGATCGAACAGAGCGCGACCACCGCCAAGCGAGCCGGTAAACCCTACGGCCTTGATTAACGGGTGCTGTACCAAAGCCGCTCCCACCTGACGGTTTCCACCTTGGATCAAGCTGAAAACACCCGGATGAACACCGCACTTCTTGATTGCAGCGTCAACAGCTTCGGCGACAATCTCGCCGGTTCCGGGGTGGGCACTGTGTCCTTTGACGATAACCGGGCAACCGGCTGCAAGCGCAGCAGCAGTGTCACCGCCTGCGGTCGAGAATGCGAGCGGGAAGTTCGAGGCCCCGAACACCGCGACCGGGCCGATCGGGCGCTGGACCATCTTTAGGTCAGGCCGCGCCATTGGTTCGCGATCAGGCAAAGCCTCATCGTGGCGTCGGTCCAGATAGTCGCCTTTTAGGATGTGTTCAGCAAACATGCGAAGCTGACCAGTGGTACGCCCGCGTTCCCCTTGTAACCTCGCAGTGGGGAGACCGCTTTCCTGACTGCCGATTTCAGTGATCTCTTCGGCACGGGCTTCGATCTCGTCGGCAATGGTGCTGAGTAAATCGGCGCGTTCTTGGCGGGTAGAATAGCCATAGCTCCAGAATGCATCATCGGCAGCTTGCGCGGCGGCCTCAACATCTGACACGCGACCAACCGCAAAATCATGAGCGGGCCCCTGTGCGGGCTCCGAGGCAAAGGTCGTGTCACCATCAATCCATACACCTGCGATTAAGTGTTTTCCGTGGGGAACAAAAGTCATCTTGGGGTCATCTTCCGTACAATTGGCAAGTTGCGGATATTGTATCCAATTTGGCCGAGCAAATGCAAGGGCCGTACCCAGTGCGCAGTTCTTTTAAGATTCTTCGAGGGCGCGCTTGGCCATAACCATTTCAAGAAGCTGATCTTTTGTGCGCCCGATATGATGGGCAAGAAGCGCGCACGCCTCTTCGACGTTCCCTTTCTGAGCGAGGTCGAGCAATTTGCGGTGCTCTTCTTTGGCCGGCTCTCTTTGCTTCATCACACTAAGATGCATGCGTACATAACGATCCGATTGCAGGTTGATCCGGTCCAAAAGCTCTTTTGTTAATTCACGCCCAGCAGCCCCATACAGGGCCGAATGATACGCATGGTTCAGCGTCCCCCATTTACCGACGTCATCTTCGATGTAAGACGCCTCCATCTGCTCAAGTAGCGTTTCACAGCGTGAATAATCGGTTGTGGTCATTGCCGGGATGGCCCGGCGGAACAGGTCTACTTCGATCAAGATACGCAAATCAAAAATCTCGCCGATCTGACCAAGCGAATGCTTGGTCACTGACCCGCCGCGATTGTTTGTCCACTGAACAAGGCCTTCGGCGTTAAGCCGTTTGAGCGCCTCGCGGATCGGCATACGAGAGACGTCGTATTCCTCGGCCAAAGCTTCTTGCCGGATGATTTCACCTTCGGCCATGTCGCCGCTCAAAATCCGTTCCCGCAGATCATTTGCGATCACTTCCGGAAGGCTTTGTTTAACAACTGCACGTTTTCCAGCCATTCCGACCACCGTTCTCCATGTTGAATTTTGGATACAAATATCTTCTACCCCATAAATTACCAAGCTAAATCGCCCCCCCTAGGGCCGATATTTGGATTTACGGGTTGTCTTAGATAACGCATCCAATATCCAAAAAGGCAGGCAAGATTGATGGACATTTGATGCCCGTGGTCGAGCCATCAGACACAGCCATTGTACGGGTTGATGCTCGCGGTGGCATGTCCATTTTGGCAGTGGACGCGGCCCTTCCCGTTTTGTGCGAAAAGGCCCGCAAATTTGGGGTGGCCGCTAAGGCGGTTACCCGTAGTTTTCAGTTCTCGGCATTGTGGCCCGAGTTCGAACGACTGGCTGCGACTGGCCTTGTCGGAATGGCAATGGTGCCTAGCCATTCGTGGGTTGCCCCGGCTGGTGGTAAGCGCGGCACGTCGGGCACCAATCCACTCGCGTTCTCATGGCCGCTACTGGGGCAAAACCCGTTCACCTTTGACTTTGCCACCAGCGCCTTTGCGCGGGGTGAAATTGAGCTCTATCGACGCGCCGCAAAACCGTTGCCCGATGGGGTGGCCGTGGATGTGGACGGCAATCTAACCAACGATCCGCAGGCAGCGCTAGAGGGGGCCATGTTAACCTTTGGAGGTCACAAAGGGTCCTCCTTATCGATCATGATCGAGCTGCTGGCCGGGCCATTGATAGACGAGATGACCAGTAAGGAAAGCATGGAGTATGCCGAATGAAAATCCGGTGCTCCGTTTCATGGCGAAATCATTCTCGCCTTTGATCCAGTTCATTTCAGCGGTGGGCGAGCGGGCTTGAACGACGCCCGCGCGGAACGGCTATTTGCTGATATTGTTGATCAAGGCGCGCGGCTATGTTGAGATTCCAGAAGCGCTTTACCGCGACTTGCAAGCCTTGCTGGTTTGAGGTGCGATTATGCCCCCCAGGTATCGCTAAGCCGATATCCGTCGGGCCAAGGATCATCGGGGTCAAGCATGTGCTGGTGAACCCCTGTGATCCAACCGCGGCCGCTGATTTCGGGCACAATCGCCGGGTGGCCGCCCAATTGTGTTGTCTCAACGATGCGGCCCGTAAATCGCGAACCGATGATCGAGACCGCCTCAAAACTCTGCCCTTGATGCATCTGTCCCTTTGCAGCCATCAACGCCATTCGGGCTGAAACGGCGGTGCCGGTCGGTGATCGGTCGACTTTGCCCGGTTGAATTGCAACGGCAGATTTCCCGGTTAGACCAGTTTCAGTTTTGGCCAAGGGGCCACAGAAAGCGCAAAAGGATATATGATCCCAATCGAGGTTTTCCGGATGCGAAAACCCCAATTGCTGGTTCGCGGCATCTGTGATGACCACCCCGAGGCGGGCAATATCCTTGGCCTCGGCATCGACGATTTCGAAGCCCACCGACGCAGCATCCACCACCACAAAACTGTCGCCACCATAGGCCGTGTCAACGGTGAGGGTTCCCAGCCCTTGGACCTCAAGTGGGACACCGATACGGTCCGCAAAGCTTGGCACGTTTTGGACGAATATCCGCTCCGCCTTTCCATTGCGGCATTCGGCACGGACGCGCACCAACCCTCCGGGGGCCTCCAAGGTCAAATGGGTCTCGGGTTCCTGCATCGGGAGAATGCCACTATCCAAGAGGACCGTTGACACACAGATTGAATTTGACCCGGACATCGGGGGCGTATCTTCGGGCTCCATGATGATGAAGCCGGCATCGGCCTCTGGGTGCTTGGGCGGCACCAAAAGGTTCACATGGCGAAACACCCCACCTCGCGGCTCGTTGAGCACGAAATTGCGTAATGTTTCATCGCGCGCGATGAATGACCGTTGGTCCCAAAGGGTATCGCCCGGTGGCGGGGTGACGCCGCCCACGATGACATCGCCAACCTCGCCTTCGGCATGGGCAGAAATCACGTGGATTGTTTTGCTGCTGCGCATGGTTTCTCCTTAGGAATAGCTTGCGACGGGATCACCCAAAACGTCAAACACCGGTGTGATGCCTAGACCGGACCGATCAGATGCCGTCATGCGTCCGTTGACGCGCTTGGGCGCCCCCTCGGCGATGGTGACAGTGCCATATGAATTGAAATCCGTCGCCGAAAACGTGAATTCGGCTGGGGTTGAACGCGCCAAATGGGCGATCGTGGCGGTGGTTATATCGCCGCCCCATGTGTCTTCGACGGTCATTGGAATTCCGTGGGCCACGCAGAGATCACGCATCAGTCTGGCTTTGGTTAGCCCGCCCACTTTGGAGATTTTCAAATTGATCACATCCATTGCATCCTCGGCAATACCACGCACCAACGTATTCGGCGTGTCAATCACTTCGTCCATCACAAAAGGCAACGTCGTGCGGCGACGGATTGAAACGGATTCTTCGTAGGTTAAGCAAGGCTGTTCGACATAGACATCAAGGCTTGCGATGGCTCCAACAACACGCGCGGCTTCGTGGCGCGTCCACCCAGTATTGGCATCCGCAACCAAAAGGTCCGATGTCTTGAGGGCCGCGCGGGTCGCATGGATGCGTTCGATATCATCATTGGCGTCACCCCCCACCTTGAGCTGAAACTTAGTGTATCCCTCATTCGCGTAGCCTTCGATTTTGGCGGCCATGACCTCAGGGGCTTCCTGACTGATGGCGCGGTAGAGAACGACGTCGTCCTGCGCAGCGCCGCCCAGCAAACTATAAAGCGGAAGTCCCGTGGCCTTTCCAAGCAAATCCCAACAGGCAATGTCGACAGGAGCCTTGGCGTAGGGATGCCCCCGCAACGCCGCGTCCATGGTTCGATTTATTGCGCCGAGGTTCAGCGGATCCTGTCCAATCAAATGCGGAACAAGTTCGGTCAACCCCGCACGTACGCCACGCGCAAAAGACGGCAGATAGGCCGAGCCAAGCGGGCAACATTCGGCGTAGCCCTTAAGCCCGTCATCGGTGATGATTTCCAGAACCGTGCTGTCGAAGACCTCGATATAGTTACCATTGGACCAATTGTAGCGCCCCTCTTTCAGAGGGAGGTCCACTTGATAAACGTTGAGTTTTGAGATTTTCATGCTGTCCCTTTCAGAAACGTGTGGGTGAGTAGGATTCCATCGGTATGGAAGTGGTTGCGCCTGTGACCATCTCTGCAACGAGTTCGGCGGTGCCCGCCGATTGGGTTAGCCCAAGATGGCCATGGCCAAACGCATAGATAACGCGGTTGGCTCGGGGCGAACGGCCGATAACCGGCAGGCTGTCGGGCATCGAGGGACGAAATCCCATCCATTGCTCGCCGTCGGCTGTGTTCAGTTCGGGCATGAACTTGGCCGCTTTTTGCAAAAGTATCTCGGCACGCTTGTAGTTCGGGGCGAGTGTCAGACCGCCCAACTCGACCGCACCACCAACCCGCACACCACCGGCTATTTTAGAAACAACAAACCCATGCCCCCCAAAAGTCAGATGGGTGCGTAAATCAAAAGCCCCCTTGGGCAGCGTGGTATTGTACCCCCGTTCCGTCTCCAGAGGGATTTTGTCGCCCAACATTTGTGCCAAGTGATGAGACCACGCCCCGGCAGCAATAATGACTTGGTCCGCCACGATTTTCCGCTCCGATGTGATCACAGACGGTTTTCTGGTGCATTGGGAAACCGACATAACATTTGCCTGTTCTATGACGCCGCCACGGTCGCAAAAACACAGGGCCAGATACTCTGACCAGGCCTTGGGATCAGCTGTGTTTACCCAGTTCGGCGTAAAGGCAGCATGGGTAAATCGAGGATGCAATCCGGGCTGGATGTCAGCAATTTCACCCCGGTTTTCCAATAGAGAGAATTTGATGCCGTGCCTACGCCGCATCTCCCAATTGGGAAGACTGGCACGGTATTCAGCGGCACCTTCGTAAAGCTGTAACTGGCCGTCGCGCTGCATCATCGGCTCACCATCAACCGCTGAAATCTGGCGATCCAACGCCGCGCGCGACAGCTCCATCAAACGGGTTTGCGCCGCCATCGACGCCTCATATCGGTCGCGCCAACTGGCCCGCCAAAACCGCAGCATCCATGGCGCAATCTTGAGCGCATAGGCCGGTGGAATTGACAATGGCCCCATTGGATCGAGCAACCACTTCGGAGCCCGGCGCATGATGCCCGGCGTGGCCAGCGGCACAATATCGCTAAAGGCAAAGGCACCGGCATTGCCGTGAGAGGCTTCGGCGGCAACGCCTTTGCGGTCCAAAATACGTACCGTTGCGCCACGGGTCTGCAATTCCAGCGCGATGCTGATACCGACTACCCCTGCACCTACGACAATGATCTCTTGCTGTCGCATTTTGCCCCCTACAATCCGACAAGAATTGACGGGAGCCACGTCGCGATTCCGGGGAAAACCAAGATCACGACAAGCACCAGCATCTGCGCCGCCACAAACGGCAAAACGCCACGATACATTTGCCCATAAGTCATGCTGCGCGGAGCAATTGAGCGCAGGTAGAAGATTGACGGTGCCATGGGCGGGGTCAGGTAGGAAGTCTGAATCACGACCAAAACCAGCATGGCAAACCAGATCGGATCAATGCCTGCGCTTTTAACGATGGGGGAAAAGATAGGGATGAAAATCAGGACGATCGACACCCAATCCAGAACAAATCCGGCAAAGAACACGACCAGCAGGAAGAAAGCGATGACCCCCGCATTGCCGTAGCCCACCATAGCAACGGTATCGCGCACGAGGTTTCCGCCTCCAGTCACAGCAAAAATGCTTGTGAACATCGTCCCACCGGCCACAATTAGCATGATCATCGAAGTGACACGCAGTGTAACGCCCAAGGAGTCCAGTATCAGTTTAAAGCTGAGTTCCCGGAACGTCAGTGTCAGAAGGAGAGTGCCCGCAGCCCCAACGGCGGCTGCTTCGGTCGCCGAGGCAGCACCCGCCAAGAGCGAACCAAGGACCAGAATGATGAGGGCCAGTGGCGGCAACATGGCGGTCACGGTAATCCGTAGCTTGTGCTGCAAAGGCAGTTCCCGGTCTTCGGCGGGCAAAGGTGGGGCGTCTTCGGGCTTTAGAACACTGCGCAACAGCACATAGCCCACAAAGAAAGCGACCATTAGTAGGCCCGGAAGAATGGAGGCCGCAAACAGCTGTCCGATCGACAACTGGGCGATGGAGGCATAAACCACCACAATCACGGACGGGGGAATGATCGTGCCCAAGGACCCTCCAGCGCAGATTGTGCCAGCGATCAGATCGTTTTTGTAACGGGCCCGGGTCATTGCGGGAATGGCCATCAACCCGACAACGATTTCGACCGCGCCAACAACGCCAGAGGCCGCCGCGAAAATAGCACACATGGCAATTGTCGACAGGGCAAGCCCACCGGGCAACCCACCTAGCCAAAGCTGCAGCGCTTGGAACAAGCGTTTGGCAATGCCCGAGCGTTCCAACACCGCGCCCATGAAAATGAACAGCGGAATTGCAGCCAGCACAAAATTCGATGCGGTGTGCAGCAGCGGGCCATAAAGCTGAAGAAAGATCAAATCCCCGAACACTGTGAAGCCAAAGCCGACCGCAACAATGATGAGCGAGAAAGCGACGGGAATACCGGCAAAGACCAGAACAAAGAGCGCCGCAAACATGAGAAGGGGGGTCATGGATCAGACCTCCATCTCTTGGATTTCAGAGACAGTGTCTCCGGGGGATCGTTCACCTAGACAAAACTTCAGAGCCTCGATGACGAACTGCAATGCAAAAGCCCAAAGCCCGATCGCGATGACGGCGTAGAATGGCCAAACCAAGGGTGCCCAAGGGCTGACGGCTTCGACCTCACCGTTGGAAAAAGCTTTGGCCGCCTTGGACCCAGCAACCCAAGCAAACGCGAAGGCAATCGGAGCCATGATCAGAAGATAGATAAGCCCATTCAAGAGCTGTTGCATCCGTACCGGGAACTTCTGAGATAGAAAGTCGATGCGAACATGTGCATCTTCGCGCAGTGAAAAGGCCGCCCCAAGCAGGAAAACCGAGCCGTTTAACATGTAGGATATGTCAAACGCCCACAACGTCGGGGCGCCAAACACATACCGTGCGACCACCTCGTACAACATTGCGATGATCAGGGCGAAAATGGTCAGCCGACCAATCATCCCCAACACTATTGAAAACAGCTCGGCGCTGTTTCTGAGAAACGTCATGATACTCTCCCTGACAAGACGGCTTTAACAAGACGGCCGGGCAAACAGCCAACCGCCTTGAATTCACTAAGTTATTGTGCGGAATCGCGGACCAGATAGCCGGAGTTTTCGGCCCAGTTCGCTTGATACGTCAGGTAGCTGTCCAACACGGTTTGCAACCGCGGATTCCCGGCTTTGGCCAGTTCGGTCGCTTTGGCACGCGCCCAGTTTCGCCCCGCTTCTCGGATCTTTTCGGATTCCGCGTGCTCCATGGTGACCAGCTCGACCTTGGTCTTGCGGAACTCGGCCATCGCTTTGATGTCGCTGTCACCAAAGCGCGTATAGCTCTCATATGTGCTGAGTTTGCCTGCAGCCGTGATTAGGCCTTGAAGATCGGCGGGAAGGCTATCCCAGGTGTCTTGTTTGACAAAGACTTCCCAAAGGAAGGATGGCTGATGCACGCCGGGCATAATCATGTAAGGGGCGACTTCGTGGAAGCCCTCAGTGATGTTGGCCCCCGGTGTTGACCATTCGATGGCGTCAACGCCTTTGCGCTGCAACAACGTATAGATTTCATTGCCCGGAACAACTGTCGGAATCCCACCGAACTCGTCTTGCAAGACGGCCGCGAAGGCCCCTGAAGTGCGATATTTTACGCTTTTTAGATCTTCGACCGTTTCGATTTTGACATTCGAATGTGCCATGATTTCTGAGGTGCCGATGCCAACAACGATGCTGTGAAGCCCCATTTCGGCGCGGCGAAACTCTTGAAGCATCTCTTCGCCGCCGCCTTCATAAACCCAGTGTAGCGTTGCCTCGGGCGACATACCGCCGGGGAAACTGGCGAAAATGGCGTTGGTGGGATCTTGGTTCACCAAATAAGACGGGGTTGAATGACCGGCCTCGACGATGCCGTCCTGAACAACCTCATAGGCCTTGAAGGCGGGGGCCAGAACACCGGCACCAAAGGGCTGAATTTCTACCCGCCCTTGGGTGATCATCCCGACGTTGTCGGTAAATCGCTGCATAAAGTTCTGGTACAAAAAGGACCCTTCGCCGACGGCAGCAGTCATTTTCCATTCGATTTCTGCCGCTTGGGCAGGACTGTAGAGAGCGGTGGCAAACGCCACAGCAGCAAGTGTTGATGACAGTTTCATGGTTTTCCTCTGATTTAGTGCTGGGGGCTTCGGCCTGCTCACCATTGAACAGGCCGGATGATAAGATCGGATGCCTTTGGGCCCGTTGTTTCTGCCTAAATCTCAATCCCATTGCGGAGCGGGTCGAGGGGGCCAAAAACAAGAGTGCTTTCAGCCATCACAAAGGCTTGCCCTGTGATTGATGGAATAACGCCACCTTTTGGTCCGGGCTGGTAAGACAGTCGGTACGGGCTGCCGATGACGCTTTCTTGGACGATCTCTTCGCCCGCTTTCAAACGTCCGTTTGCCGCCAAACATGCAAGTCGCGCTGAACTGCCGGTTCCGCAGGGAGAGCGGTCATAGGTATCATCAGGGCACAACACAAAATCGCGGCTGTGGATTGACGCGTCGTCCGAGGGGCCTTGAAAGACCACATGATCGATCGGCTCGCCGTTTTCGCCGCCAAGACCGACAAAGTTAACGGCTTTGCGCACCGCAATTGCTGCGTCGGTAAGGTCTCGGATATTGCTGGTCGTCACGGGAATAGGGCTTGGATCGACGATAAAGAACCAATTGCCGCCATAGCCCACATCACCCGTCACCGTTCCAAGCCCAGCAACATCAACGCTGGCATCCTTGCGAACACGGCGGCTTTCGACGTTGATCACAGTGACCGTGTTGTCGTCGGAAAGGTCAATCGCAACCACTCCGACAGGTGTTTCAATCTTGTGATGCCCGGCTTTAATCCGGCCCAAATGCGCCAATGTCACAGCCAGACCAATCGTGCCATGGCCGCACATTCCAAGAACCGCGTCAGCATCAAAATAGATGACACCGGCGACGCAATCTTTCGCAACGGGTGGCACCAAAAGCGCCCCCACCAGTCCCGGCTGTCCGCGCGGCTCAAGCATGACGGATTTGTAGAAAGCCCTGTGTTCGCTCGCCAATAGGTCCGCGCGTTCGGCCAGCGTCCCCGACCCAAGATCGGGGGCACCTTCAAGGATGACCCGCGTGGGCATGCCCCCTGTATGGCTGTCGATTACGCGCATTCGGCGATGACTCCGCCCTGCTTGGACCAATCGGAAAACCAAGTGCGAAACAACGTGTATTGCTGTTCACAATAGTTGCGCTGTGCGTCGGTCAGAACGTCAGTGTCGTTGAAATGCAGGCGGTATTCTTCTTCGCCATTCAGCACGAGAAGGTACTTGTAATACAGGACCAGATCGGTGCCCTCATCAAAGCTGGCCAGCACACCAAAGGCTTCTTCAAGCTCAAGCGCGCGTCGGCGGGCTTCGGCATTACCGTCGGCGGCTTTCTGCGACAGGGCGGCGAGAAGGAGCGCTTCTTTTGGCAAGGCGGTGCCGATGCCGGTAATCGAGCCCGTGGCCCCACAATTGACAAAGCCGTGATAGACCTCGGTATCGACGCCAACCATCAAGGTGACCTGATCGTCCTGCGAGGTGATGTGTTCCGCAGCATAGCGCAGATCACCCTTGCCTCCGAATTCTTTGAAACCGATCAGGTTTGGGTGCTCTGCACGCAGGGCAAAGAACAGATCTGCTTTGGTGGCAAAGCCATAGACTGGGCTGTTGTAAATAACCGCCGGCACATCTGGTGCCGCCGCGAGAATGGCCTTGAAGTGGTTCTTTTGCGCAATCGGAGACGACCCGCGAGACAACACACGCGGAATGACCATGAGACCGGCCGCGCCGACCTTTTGGGCATGCGCCGCGTGGGCAGTGGCAGATTTCGAATTGATCGCGCCCGTGCCGACAACAACCGGCAGGCCCGCGTTGACAAGACGCTCAACGCCTTCCATGCGCTCTTCGTCCGTCAGTAAGGGCCAATCCCCCATCGAGCCGCAATAAACAACGGCCGACATGCCAGCCGCGATCATGTCTTGACCCTTTTTCACGAGGGCGTCGTAATTTGGTGTGCGGTCGGCTTTGCAGGGTGTCATGAGGGCCGGCATGGTGCCGGAAAAGATGGTATTGGTCATAAGGATCTCCTTGAAGGTCGTCGGTCCAACGCCGTACGATCAGCGTACGTTGGCCAGAAATTTGCGGGTGTGTTCTGATTTGGCCTGGCCAAAAATCTGCTCGGGGGGGCCGATCTCTTCCATCACGCCCTGATGAAAAAACGCGACCCGGTCCGACACGTCGCGGGCAAAGCCCATTTCATGTGTCACGCAGATCATGGTCATGCCCTCTTCGGCCAAAAGCCGCATCGTATCGAGAACTTCGCCAACCAGTTCGGGGTCAAGCGCCGAGGTCGCCTCATCAAACAGCATATATTCCGGCTCCATCGCCAACGCGCGGGCAATGGCAAGACGCTGCTGCTGTCCACCAGAAAGAGCACTGGGATAAACATCCAGTTTGTCGCCCAGCCCCACATGGGTCAGCTGTTTGACGGCGATGTCGCGTGCCTCGGCGCGGGGTTTGCCTTTGACAATGCGCGGCGCGAGGGCAACGTTTTCCAGCGCCGTCAGATGAGGAAAGCTGTTCCACTGTTGAAACACCATGCCTAGTTTTTGGCGAAGCTTATTGATGTCCGTGCTTTTGGCGTGAACGTTGGTTTCGTCCACAGCGACTTTGCCTTGCTGGATCGGCTCTAGGCCGTTGATGCAATAAAGCAGTGTCGATTTTCCGGACCCAGAGGCCCCAATAATCGAAAGGACTTCGCCCTTTTGCACATCAAGGTCGATACCCTTGAGAACATGCAATGCGCCGAAATATTTGTGCAGGTCGCGAATTTCAATCATTGGGCCCACCTTTTTTCAAGGGACGCGGCGTAGCGCGAAATAGGAAAGGACAGCGCAAAGTAGAAAGCGCCAGCAATAGAGAGGATTAGGAAGGGTTCCTGCGTGCGGGTGATCAGGATTTGGCTGGCTTTGAGCAGTTCGACATAGCCAAGAACCGACACCAAAGCGCTGTCTTTCATGACGCCAAGCGCCACGCCAACCCAGGCCGGAAAGACCGCGCGACCGCCAATGGGCAGCACGACGTAGCGCAAATCCTGCCAATAGGTCATCCCAAGGCTACGCGACGCACGGCGCATTGATCGGTCGACGGCCTCAATGCCGCCACGGGCGACATTTGCCACCAAAGCCGCCGCATAGATGGTTAGGATCGCAACGCCGGATGCAAAGGCATCAAGGTTCAGACCAACGATGGGCGCAAAGTTGTAGAACAACACCAGTTGGATGATCAAAGGGACAGAGCGGAAGACATCTAGGACAGGCGCGACCGTGAGGGCCGCTGTCAGTTTGCCTTCGTACAAGATCCAACCGAACAAGACGCCAAAGAGAGTCCCGAGTGTTATCGACAGGATCGAAATCCACATCGTCCGCATGGCCGCTTCACCAAGGAACCAAAAGTCGTTGATGCCGAAACCGCTAAAGAAGGTAAGTGTAGGTTCCATATGCGCGCCCTCAGTAGCGGAAGAGCCGGGCCGCCAAGAGGCGCGCAGCTCCGAGAATGAGTTTGACGATCACGTAGTAAATGACCGCCGTGACAGCGAAGTATTCGAAGATGCGAAACGTACGGCTGGCAAAGAACTGGGTCTCGCCCGACAGTTCACGAAAGCCGACCAACATCCCCAAAGATGACATCAAAACGGCCCAAACCATTTGGTTGGTCACCGGGTGGTAAACGATGCGAAACACCTGCGGGATGACGACGCGGGTGTAGGCCTGCCATGCGGTCATTCCGAGCGTGCGGGAGGCCCGCATTTGAGTGTCAGGAATAGCTTGAAAACCGCCGCGAAAATTTTCAGCCAGATAGCCCGCGCAGTTGAATGACAGACCGGCCAAGACAATGAGATAGGGCGATAGATGCAACCCGAAAGCACCTAAACCAAAGCCAAAGAAGAACAGTTGGAACAGCGCGGGTGTATTGCGGGCCACTTCCACCCAAGATGAGGCGAACCAATACAGCGGGCCTTTCAGGTGCAACCGGATCAGGGCCAAACATAGGCCGATGATGATGCCGATGATCATCGCAAGGACCGCCACCTGTAGCGTCAAAAAGGCCGCATCGATCAAGTCGGGCAGGCTTTTCATCACCGGTCGCCAGTGGAAATTGTAGTCGAACATTTGAACTCCTTCCGGTCTCCGCCCGGAGGACCCGGACGGAGGCGTGTTTTAGGAAGCGGTCAGTACATCACGCCGGGAATACGCAGCTCAGGCGCGTCGCCACCGACGTATTTGCCCCACAGTTCACCGTAACGACCCGAGCGAACCTGATGCGTGACAAACAGGTTCAGGTAGTTCAGCCATGTCACGTCTTGGCGTTTGGCAACGACCGAGGTGTAGTCGGTGGTCCAAGGCATCCGCGGTCCCGCGACGATGCTGTCATACTGCTGTGTGATCGGAAGAACGGCGGTGTTGGTGGTGATGCCAATGTCGGCTTTGCCTTGTGCAACGGCCAAGAACACTTCGTTTTCAGACTGATAGCCCTGATAATTGCCCTCTTCGCCCCATTCAGCCGCGATCTTCAACCACTCCTGTTCGGGAACTGTGCCAATGGCGGCGGCAACTCGCTTGCCACGGATGTCCTCGATGCTTTCGATGCCGCTTTGCGCATTCACGACACCCTGAGCGTAGTAAATGGCATAGGGAATGGTGAAGCCGACGGTACGAGCCCGAGCAAGGCTATCCGAGGTTGCCCCGAACACTACATCAGCACGCCCAGTCACGATCACAGGCAAGCGTTCGGCCCAAGTGACGGGCAAAATCTCGGCTTCAACTTCCAAAGCCGCCGCAAGATCGTTGCAATAATCGACGTCATACCCGGCCGGTTCGTTGTTGGCATCCCGATAGCCGATTGGTGGGAAATCCAGAACGACGCCGCAGCGTAGCGTTCCGCGATCAACCACATCGTCTAGAGTATCTGCCATGGCAGGGCCCGCCGTGAGCGCCACTAGGGTCGTGCCCATGATAAATTTTTTGAACATTGTTTCCTCCCAAAGAAAAGCGATGCGCGATTCTCTATGGGATATTGTATCCAAAATCCAGAAATATATTTCGAAATCGTGGATTTTGAAAAAATGAGCCGCGATGCTTTGTGGGGAAATCGGCTGATTGTGCTCACTTTAGGGAGCCAGCGTATTGTCTGATGGGCATGAGCAGTTGGGCCCCGACGAAGTAGAAGCTCAAGATTTGGTCTTTCCGAAAATGCCAGCTTGAAACGACGCGGGGTCTGCTCTCCGTGGTGGCTCTTTTGGGACTGTGGAGAACGCCTTTGAGGCAATAATCTAGACCGAGAACCAGACAACAGTTGAGAGTTCAGGCCGCAAATTGGAGTCTCTGGCGACCGAAAAAACTCAGGGGTGCCGATCTAAATCACGCGGTCCAAGCTCGGGGCCAATACGCAGGCACGTCGAAGTGATCTATGCTGCTCCTCATTTGAATGAAAGGCTGCCGTCCCACGACGGATTTTCTCTCCTGTGAAGTCCAAAAGACCCCATTCCTTGATCAGTTATACGGACCCAGCCACCCCCCCCCAGCGTCGGGTGGCTGATCGAAACCAATGCTCATGCCGGAACCGATTTCGCCTGTGTAGCCATGCGCGACGGGACGCTTGATCAGAGAAGCGGCCAACCAAATAGCGGCGGGTATAGGTATTGAACTCTGGTTTCGACGGCTTGCGAGGTCAAGAGTTTGGGCATAGGCTCTGGCCGCCGTTTGTGGATCAACGGGCATGGGGTAGGATGTAACGTTTGTTTGGAGGTATTCTTGTCCAGACATGACACCGAAATCTTTTGGCGTCATACCAACCTTGCCCAAATAAGGCCCGAGTTTGTAAGCCCAATTATAGTATCGCTGCAAGAACTCCCACTATACTTCACCGCCAGTAAGTCTATGTTTAGAATGAAAAGGGCACCAAGGCGCAAGCATTTTTGAGGTCTATGCGCAGGTTGGAAACTCGATGCATGGTGTTGCTTTTCCATATCGCCGCAATCCAGACAAGGTGTTGATGAATACGCCCAAAACACGGAAAAAACGCCAAAACGCCCAGCCTGAACACTTAGGTCAGGCGATCCGCAGTCGGCGCAAAGCATTGAAAAAGACCCTAGATGTCGTCGCCCGCGACACGGGTTTAACAACCGGGTTCATTTCACAGGTTGAACGGGGCAAGCTCCCCTTCTTTGCCGTCATTCATGGCCATCGCCAAAGCGCTACAAACCAGTGCTGAACAGTTGCTATGTGTGCCGGAAGAGTTCAACGAACATCAGCCACACGACCAAAGGCAGACCTACTCCATTGGGACTGTAGAAAGATTTTACGAAAAACTTGGCTGACCTGCGCCCCGAAAGGTCCCTCAGTTTGATGTAGAGTTTGCTCAACCTTTCGAAGGAGCAAACGAATGCGCAAGAGCCGATTTAGCGAGGCCCAGATTATTGGGATGATCAAAGAACAAGAAGCTGGGATGCCGACTGCGGATGTGTGTCGCAAGCACAGCCTAAGCCAAGGGTGTTCTACAAGTTCAAATCGCAGTATGGCGGCATGGAAGTGTCAGATGCGGCGAAGCTGCGGGCAATGACCGACGAGAAGGCCAAATTGGAACGCCTGCTGGCCGATACAATGCTGGACAACGTCGTGCTGAAGGACTTGCTGGGAAAGAACTGACGACACCGAACATGCGACGGGCTGCAGCACGCAAAGCGATGCGGGATCATGACATCTCGCAGCGCCGGGCCTGCCGTCTTGTTGGTGTTGATCCTAAAACCGTCAGGCGTGATCGTCCGCCTGATAATCCAGAAGTTCGCGAAGAGATGAAGGCGATTGCCAATAAACGCCGCCGGTTTGGTTATCGGCGGATCGGTGTGATGCTGGAACGCAAAGGCATGATCATGAACCACAAGAAGCTGTACCGCCTCTATACGGAAGCGAAGCTGGGTGTCAGGCGTCGAAAGGGTAGGAAGCGGGCGCGTGGATCGCGCACGCCAATGCCCGTTGCGCTGCGGCCGGGCGAACGTCTTCCTGGCAGACACGTTTGGGGCGTCGCGCAAGTTCCGTATTATGGCAGTGAATGATGATTGCTGCCGTGAGAACCTGTGCCTCATGGCCGACACCAGCATCTCTGGTGCGCGCGTCGCCCGTGAGTTGGATGCCCTTGTTCGGATCTACGGCAAGCCCGCCAGCATTGTCGGCGATAATGGGACCGAGTTCACAAGTCGCGCCATCCTGAAATGGGTAAATGAGAACGATGTCGAGTGGCACTACATCGATTCGGGAAAGCCGCAGCAGAACGCCTTCATTGAATCATTCAATGGTAGCTTGCGAGACGAACTGCAGAACAAAGAATGGTTTGACAGCCTGGACGACGCCCGCCGCAGGCTGGCCCTTTGGCGATACGATTACAATAACGTCAGACCGCATTCATCGCTGGGGAACCAAACACCCGCAGAAGCGCGCCGAGCGCTTGAGCAATTTGCGGGCTCCGCGCACGACCACTGCCAGACAGTTGTTTGTGAAACAAACAACGAGAGGGCGCTTGCCCAAACTGACGACGAAGAATATGAAAACCAAACCCGCAAACTCTCGTTATGAATGAGGGAGCCTCGGGCGGCAGGTCAGTGTCCAAACCACAAACTCCGCTGCTCGCTCATATGCCTGATTGATGCACCGGTCTTTCCATTACGCTATTTCCTTCTTTAATCCCTTAAAATCAAGGATTTATGGCGCTTAAGAGGTGGTGTGGAGATGGCGAATTTACGGCAACGAAAGGCTTCGGTATCGTGTCTTTCGCCCTTTGTTTGGGCGCATCCACCCAAACAATTTCCACCTCCCAAGTACAGGTAGAAGATGGCTATCTCTCCGATATGACACGCGAAAACCTCGTTGAATAGTTTTATGCAAAGGCAGAACAGCTGGGAGGAGAGTGTAGACTTCTAAGTGTGAAACGGCAGTATCACTCCTTCTCTTCGAAAACTGCCAACCCCAGCGTAACGCTTGGGATCGGACACAACCCAGAAGGTCACCACATTCTTTTAGTCACTTCAAATCTTGGCCACTGGCTACCGCCCAGAGAAACCAATGTTATAGCCGGTGAATACTTGACGGACACACAATAAGGCCTCGAAATTTGGATGCTGCCACTCCTCCCTTAGGACGCCGTCAGTCAGGCAAGGCGCTCTTTTGTTGGATATGATGGCGTCCAAGAATTATGACTGCCCAACATTTTTGGACTACCGCTGTCTTGAAAAGGCAGGGTTCTGCAACGCTGCTTGTGTATGAGTGATTTCAAGAGGTGGCTGTGGCAAGATTTCATTGCAAAATGACCGCTACAATTTTGGCAATGCGCGTTTCTCAGCTTAGGATCAGGATACTTGCCTAAGGCGGCGAATAATAGATAAGATTTCCGGAGGCAGACATTGCCGCACCAGCAGAGAATGCACGGAAATCGCCCTTTCAGCTGTTGCACCGCAGCCCAAAGGTCGCGTTGTCCAGACCCATTTAAATGTTCAACATTTTGAAAGCCTTTACAGCTCAACAATTTCAGAGGCTGGTGCAGCGGTGGCTTTTCAAAAATATTGCTGTTTTGGCACGCGACTTTTCAACGGTTACTCAGTCGGGAATTCTTTGAGACCGTGTCTCACACTCCGACGGATTTTCGGGTCATGTTCCAATAGAGGTCGGAGACTTCGGGCGGGGAGAGAGCACCGTCGGGGCGATACCACGTGGTGATACCGGTCAGCATGGCGATGATTGCGCGGGTAGTGACCTTGGGGTTGGGCACGTCAAACACGCCTTCGACCAGACCGGCAGTCAGGATCGCTTCGAGTACATCTTCGTAGGCGCGGCGCAGGGTTTCGATGGTGTGGAAATTCTCAGGAGAGAGATTGCGCAGCTCCATATAGGCGATGAAAATCTCATCGGCGCGGCCCATGTGAAATGTGATGTGAAAATCGACAAAGTTGTGCAACCGCGTGGTGGCATCGCCATCCTTGACCCGATCAGCACAGGCTTCGAGCAGTTCATCCATGTGCTGTTTCATCAACGAAAACAGCAAATCCTGTTTGTCAGGCGTGTAATTATAAAGCGCTCCGGCCTGAACGCCGACCTCGCGGGCGATCTGGCGCATGGAAACTGCGGCATAACCATGCTCGGCAAACAGTTTGAGCGCCGCAGCACGGATGCGCGGGCCGGTGATTTCGGAATGGGAACCTTGGGTACGTGCCATGGGGGGATATTATCTGAACGGGTGTTCAGGGCAAGGCGGTTGCGGATTGTCGCGCGGATTGGTGGAAGAGAGTTGCGGGACAAGCCCGGTTGCGGCAAGAGAGAAGAATGAGTTTTGTGACGCGCATAGGCGGTTTGATCGCGCTTGGCCTGTTGGCGGGCTGTGCCCAGTTTCCGGAGTTGGAAGCGGGGGAGACGCCGGGCGTGGCCGAGGCCCCTTATCCAAAACTGGTGCCGCTTGAGACATTGCTTGTGGCACCGGCCCCGGTAGCAACGATCGAGATGGTCGGTGCGGTTGAAGGCCGCGCAGCGGGGCTGCGGGCGCGGGCCGCGCGGCTACAGGGGCGTTCGGTTGGACCGGGGACCGGAATTGACCGGCGTGTGGCGCGACTGCGTCAGAAAGCGGCAGAGTTAAGGGCCCAGTAACCCAGATTGGGTGAAGAAGGGGCGGTTGCCGTTGCACCCGGCCCGATGTGGCGCTAAGGCGGTGGAAATTGCGATCCGAATGCGCCCAGAAGGAGCCTTGATATGACCGAGCAAAACAACAGCCCCTTGCGTTTAGGGATTGCCGGTTTGGGCACGGTTGGGGCCGGTGTCGTGAAAATCGTGCGCCAAAAGGCGGCGATGCTCGCGCTTCGCGGTGGGCGGCCTGTGGTTGTGACGGCGGTCTCGGCGCGCAACCGCGACAAGGATCGCGGTGTCCCATTGTCTGATTACGCATGGGAAGACGATCCGGTCGCCTTGGCAACGCGTGATGATGTCGATGTGTTTGTCGAATTGATGGGCGGTAGCGACGGGCCGGCAAAAGCTGCGACCGAAGCAGCGCTTAAGGCAGGCAAGGACGTGGTCACCGCCAACAAGGCGATGTTGGCCCATCATGGCCAAGAACTCGCCGAACTGGCCGAGACCAATGGCGCGGTTTTGCGCTTTGAGGCGGCGGTTGCGGGCGGCATTCCGATTATCAAGTCCCTGACCGAAGGCCTTGCGGGCAATGAGGTTGAGCGGGTGATGGGCGTGATGAACGGCACCTGCAACTACATCCTGACCCGGATGGAAGATGCGGGCCTGTCTTATGACGAAGCCTTTGCCGAGGCCGATGGGCTTGGCTATCTTGAGGCCGACCCAAATCTAGATGTTGGCGGTATTGATGCCGGTCATAAGCTGTCGCTGATTGCGTCGATTGCCTTTGGGACGCAGGTGAATTTCGACGCGGTTGAGCTTGAGGGTATCGGCTGTGTCACTATCGAAGACATCCATCAGGCCGCCGATATGGGATATCGGATCAAGCTTTTGGGCGTGACGCGTTATACCCGTCGCGGGTTGGAACAGACCATGACACCCTGCCTTGTTCCGGCAACTTCGCCTTTGGGGCAGTTGCAGGGCGGCACCAATATGGTTGTGGTTGAAGGCGATCAGGTCGGGCAGGTCGTGTTGCGCGGCGCAGGCGCGGGCGAGGGTCCAACCGCCAGCGCGGTAATGGGCGACGTGATGGATATTGCACGTGGTTTGCGCATGACCACCTTTGGCCAGCCAGCCACCACTTTGCGCGCCGCGACTCCGGCCAAGGCGACCGTTGCCGCGCCCTATTATCTACGCATGGCGCTACAGGACAAACCCGGCGCAATGGCCAAAGTTGCCGCCGCATTGGGGGAGGCCGGTGTGTCCATCGACCGGATGCGCCAATATAGCCACGATAATACAAGCGCCCCGGTTCTTATCGTGACCCATAAAACCACACGCGCGTCTTTGGATGACGCGCTGGCGGCTTTGCCCGGTACCGGTGTCATGGCGAGCGATCCGGTGGCCCTACGCATCGAAGAGGTCTAAACACCTCAGCGTCCGTTGGGATCAAAGAATGCAAAAGGGGGCCCCGAAAGGCCCCTTTTTTGTGACCTTTTTCTATGTGTGGTGTTGATTGATCGGAATGTGATGACTGGATGATGGTCCTTTGCTCTGCAATTGTTTCGAATACCGCCGCAAAACGGCGCTAGGCTTAGAACTGTTTCCAGATTTCTTGACGATGGCTGCTAAATTCCCTTTTGAGTTGTAACAAGGTCGAAGATGGTGAAAGTTTCGTGGATTGAATGGGTAGTTGGGGGGGGCGTTTGATGTCCATGTTGCTTTTGTTGGCCCTGGGGGTCGGGGTATTGGCGTTTGCAATCGGAGGGGATGGGGACGAGTCTTCTGACCCAGATAGGTCTGGTGGCAACAGCGATCCGGAAACGGTAGATCAGGACATTCTTGTCCAGGACCAAACCGAAGTTACGACGGGCGACGGCGATGACCGAATTGCCTCGGTTGGTATTCTAGAACAAGCGGTTTTGATCAATAGCGGCAGCGGCAACGATTTGCTTGATATTGATACTGCAACAGAAGTTGACGGTGCGCCTTTACCCGCAAGTTCGTTGGACACCGGTGATGGGAACGACACCATCTTAGCAAGCGGGAATGCGGAAATTGTGACGGGTGACGGGGACGATGTGGTGACCTTTGACCGTCATGCCGGGCAACCGCGCGCCTCTGCCGCAATAGATACCGGTGATGGGAATGATGTGATCACCACGCGGGTGAGCGAGGTTCGTGTCAATGCTGGCGATGGTGCGGATGTGATCCAGGTCGAAAACATGGACTATGGTGATGTTGATGCCGGGGCGGGCAATGACACATTACGTTTCGATTTCGAAGATACCTTTGGGTTTGATAATATGGAGGAGATCACGGGCGGTGACGGCGATGATCTGATTGAGGTGCGCGCGGAAACGCAGTTGGTTGCCTCGGATGATGAGTATATCAGAGGTGGGAACCGGATTTATGGCGACTACAACCCTGGCTTGTCCGGCGGGTCGGGGGCGGATACGTTTGAGATCGAGATGTATCTGGGCAGCTACGGGGTTGCAGAAGGCGGGACTTATGTCTTGGGCGCGCCAGCCTACATCGAGGACTTTGATCCAGATGAAGATGTATTGATCCTGGATCCGGGTTTTGAAAGATTGTGGCCGGATGTCGAAGTGAGTGACGTGAACCGCGGTGATGGGGACCGGTACCAGTTTATAGTGACTTATAGTGGTGCGTCATCCGGAGCGACCGGGGTCATGACGCTTTTGGTTTTTTCGGAAAAGCCTGTGACGGTGGATGATTTGCAGATTGTGCGACCCGCAGCGTAACACGTGGTGGTTTGGCCGGGCGCAATAAAATCCATGTATGGATTTTGCAAATTCCGTGCACGGAATTTGGTTGCGATCCCCTTTTGGTTGCGGCTTGTGCGGGGGCGTAGGTAGATGTAGGTGCCCTGATGGATTGGTTTTCCCCGATAGATTTGTATTGCGAACGTGTTGGCGTCGGTCTTTGGCCCGAACCGGTTAACGCGTTGAGCAACCTGGCGTTTCCACTTGCGGCGTTGTGGGCGTGGCATGTGGCCGGGCAGCATGGGCAGCGGCGGTTGATCGTTGTGGTGTTGTGCTTCTTGGCGGCGCTTATTGGGGTTGGTTCAGGACTGTTCCACAGCTTTGCCAATGCGTGGTCGGAATATGCTGATGTTGTTCCGATCTGGAGCTTTGTCGCGCTTTATGTCTTGGCGGCCATTGCCTTGGTTGGGGGGGCACCGCCCGGCAAAGTGGCGCGTATTGGGGTGATTTCGGCGGCCATCACCACGGTGGCGGTTTCGGCGACATCCGGAGACAGCGCGGCGCATTCCCATGCGGCCGATCCGTTGAACGGGTCGCTACAATATGCCCCGGCATTAGTTGCCTTGCTGGTGTTTGCTGCGATTACTTTTTGGCGCGGTCATGCCATCCGTTGGTGGGCCTTGGCGGCGGCGATCACATTTTTGGTGTCGCTCGGGTTTCGCATCATGGACCTGCACCTTTGTTCGGTTTGGCCAATGGGAACGCATTTCATGTGGCACGTGTTGAACGCGCTTATGGTTGCATTGCTGTTGCAGGGATTGATCCGGTGCGGCCCGGCGCAGAGTGAGGTCTAAGTGCCGCCCGTTCAGAGGGCGGCGTGTTTTGATCAAAGCAAATTAGATCACTGAATAGACAGCATAGCCAACGAGGCCAAGTAGCGCGACTTTGACAAGTGACACCATGCCGGCGGTCGATTTTTCCGGCGTTCGTCTTTGCGCTTGTTCTGGCTGGTCCAAGGCCGGGACGGCGATTGGCTGGCAGGTGCTGAACCATTGTATCAACTCTCCGAAATTTAGCCCGTTCCAATTGACCGGTTTTTCGGCGTTTTTTATCGGATCGAGCAAGGACATGTTTTCTTGCATGCGCCGGGCGACATCAGTGATGTGATCATCGAATTTGGCGTCAAACGTGCCCGCGGGCAAGGTCAAGCCCGACGGAATAAAAGCAAAGCCGCAAGCGCTGAAAAACTCTTTGATAATTGGGTCGGCCCCTTCGAGGGCGGCGGCGGTTTTGGGGTCTCGGAATTTCGCGACGCAATTGCCGCGTGTGTTCAGTTCGATTCCAGCCAGCTTCAACATTTCCGCATTCTTGGGATCGGCAAAAGCGGATTCCGGCATAATGTAGTGAACGTCGACGTCATATTTCAAAGTCATGGTTAAAATCCTCATTACAGTTGAGGGGATCCTAGCGCGGATCAGGGCGGCAATAAGACCAGTGATAGGCCATATTAAGGGCGGGGCAGGCGGCGGATTTGGCGCCAATCGCCAAGATAAGCCGGTGTTAGCGAGACCACCCTTGCCCCCGGTGGTCGCTGTGGGCTAAACGGCAGACGCATTTCATCTTGAGGAACTCCCCATGTCCACGCCCACCGATTTCAACGACCGTATGCTTTCCTTGGGCTTGGCCCGTGTTGCCGAACAAGCGGCAATTGCCTCTGCCGAGTGGATTGGACGCGGAGATGAAAAGGCCGCTGACCAAGCCGCGGTGAACGCCATGCGTGAGCAGCTGAACCTTTTGGACATCAAAGGTGTGGTTGTCATCGGCGAAGGTGAGCGTGACGAAGCTCCGATGCTGTACATTGGTGAAGAGGTCGGCAATGGCAACGGGCCCGGGGTGGATATTGCGCTTGATCCGTTGGAAGGCACCACGCTGACTGCCAAAGATATGCCCAACGCCTTGACCGTGATTGCCATGGGGCCGCGCGGCTCGATGTTGCACGCGCCCGACACCTATATGGACAAGCTGGCGATTGGACCGGGCTATCCCGAGGGTATCGTAGAAATGGACATGCCACCGGCGACCCGTGTGTCGGCGCTTGCTACGGCCAAGGGCTGTAAGCCATCCGACATCACCGTTTGTATCCTTGAGCGTCCGCGCCACGAAGAGATGATCGCCGAAGTTCGTTCGACCGGGGCGAGCATCCGTTTGATCACCGACGGTGACGTGGCCGGTGTTATGCACTGCGCCGAACCACACCTGACCGGGATCGATATGTATATGGGCCAAGGTGGCGCACCTGAGGGCGTTCTTGCGGCGGCAGCGTTGAAATGTATGGGCGGCCAAATGCAGGGCCGTCTGGTGTTCCGCAATGATGACGAACGTGGTCGTGCTGCCAAGGCCGGGATCACCGATCTCGACAAGGTTTATAGCCGCGATGAAATGGTTACCGCAGATGTGATTTTCGCCGCGACAGGCGTAACCAGCGGTTCGATCCTTCCCGGTATTCAGCGTGAGCCGGGTATGATCACCACAGAAACTCTGTTGATGCGTTCCAAAACCGGGTCGGTGCGGCGCATGCAGTATCGCAACCCTGTGAAAGGCTAGCTCTTACGGGGGCTCCGGTTGGGGCTGAGGTTTAATGAAGCGGTTCGCAGTCAAGCGGGCCGCTTTTTTCTAGGGAGATGTGGGGCGCTGCCCCGTCACAAGCGGGCTTGTGACTCCCCGGGATATTTCGAGAAAGAAGAAGCTAAGGGCGCCCTTTGGCGTGTGACCCTTTTGAAGGGCCCGGTGTTTGGCTTTTGAGTGATCGGCGATTGTGCCATGAAGGGGCTTCGCGGATTGGATGGCGTGGCAGGGGCTCTGCTACCTGTTTTTGATCGGGCGCTTTGAGGAATGAAGTCGTGGGGGCGTGATGAGCTATCTTGGTGTTGAAAGCAGTTTGACCGGGCGGCGCTGGATTGGGCCGGGAATCGAGATCGAACGACAGGCCGAGGCCTTGATGCAGAACAGTGGCTTGCCACAGGCCATGTGTGGGGTTTTGGCCCGTTTGGGTGTCGCCCCGGACGAGGTGGAAACCTATCTCAACCCCAAGCTGCGCGATCTATTGCCTGATCCTAGATCCTTACGCGATATGGAGGTTGCGGCGACGCGATTTTTGACGGCGGTTCGTGAAAGGCAACGCATTGCAATATTTGCCGATTACGACGTGGATGGCGGGACCTCGGGGGCCTTACTGGTGGATTGGTTGCGCCAGATGGGGCGGCCATCGACGCTCTATGTGCCCGATCGGATTGATGAGGGCTATGGCCCTAATGAGCCAGCTATGGCGCGATTGGCAGCAGAGCACGATCTGATTGTTTGCGTGGATTGTGGAACGCTGTCGCATGACGCGATTGCAGCGGCCAAGGGGGCCGATGTGATCATTCTCGACCACCACCTTGGCGGCGAAACCCTTCCTGATTGTGTGGCCTGTGTGAACCCGAACCGGCAGGACGAAGACGGGGCGCTGGCGCATCTTTGTGCGGCGGCGGTGGTGTTTTTGATGTTGGTCGAGGCCGGTCGACAATTGCGCGAAGCAGGCGCACGCGGCCCGGATTTGATGGCGATGCTTGATCTGGTGGCCTTGGCCACGGTGGCCGATGTCGCGCCCCTTAAAGGGGTGAACCGGGCCTTGGTGCGTCAGGGTCTTAAGGTGATGGCAGCGCGGGGGCGGCCCGGTTTGGTGGCGCTGAGCGATGTTGCCAAGCTCGATAGCGCGCCGTCGTCTTATCACCTTGGCTTTGTGCTTGGCCCACGGGTCAATGCCGGGGGGCGGGTCGGTCAGGCCGATCTGGGCGCGCGGCTTTTGGCCTGTAACAACCCACATGAGGCTCGGGCCATGGCCGAGCGTCTGGATGGCTTTAACTCGGAACGGCGAGAGATCGAGGCGGCGGTGCGGGCCGCAGCGCTTGCTCAGGCCGAGGAGCGCGGGCTGGATGGGCCATTGGTCTGGGCGGCGGGAGAGGGTTGGCATCCCGGTGTTGTCGGCATTGTCGCGTCGCGTTTGAAGGAACAGACGAACCGCCCGGCAATTGTCATCGGGTTTGATGGCGAAGACGGCAAAGGTTCGGGTCGCTCGGTGGCCGGTGTTGATCTTGGTGCCTCGATCCAAAAACTCGCGGCCGAAGGGCTTTTGGTCAAAGGCGGTGGCCACAAGATGGCGGCAGGCCTGTCGATCGACAAAGACAAGCTGGAACCGGCGATGGGGCGGTTGGCCGAGCTTTTGGCGAAACAGGGCGCGGGCGAGGGCGGTGCCGCCGATTTGAAATTGGACGGTATGTTGATGCCCGGCGCGGCCACGGTGGATTTGATCGAAAAGCTAGAAACCGCCGGGCCATATGGGCAGGGCGCGCGCGGGCCGCGATTTGCCATTGCCGATGCGCGCATCACCTTTACCAAACAGGTTGGGACGGGGCATTTGAAGATCGCCTGTGACGACGGCATGGGCGGGCGTCTTGAGGGAATCGCCTTTGGGGCCTTTGACGGGCCGATGGGCAACGCCTTGATGAATCACGGCGGTGCACGCTTTCATTTGGCCGGAAAACTTGAGGTGAATGAATGGGGTGGGCGGCGCTCGGCGCAACTCAGGCTAGAAGATGCGGCCCCGGCGAGCAGTTAGATGAAAAATGGGTGAAAAATCTGCAAGATTCCTCTTGCGAAGGACGCGTGCTCATTCTAAAAGCCGCTTCACGCCAAACGGCGCTCCGTTCGTCTATCGGTTAGGACGCCAGGTTTTCAACCTGGAAAGACGAGTTCGATTCTCGTACGGAGTACCATTGGCGGGCCATCTCGGGCCATAACTGAGGTGCTGTAAAGCAAAACGGCGCTCCGTTCGTCTATCGGTTAGGACGCCAGGTTTTCAACCTGGAAAGACGAGTTCGATTCTCGTACGGAG
>NZ_CANMKO010000015.1 GCF_947498515.1 uncultured Pelagimonas sp.
TAGGAGGTGCTGGTGGAAGAATCGAAATCCCCGTCACCGCTCTCGACCGACGCCGTGCCGCTGATGATCTGAACCGTCACCGTCACATCCCGCGTCGACACCTCGGACAGGCGAAGCGTGTGACTGTGACCGGAAGAAGACTCGATGGCACCAACGGAAGGCGCAGCGTCAAAAAAAACCTCGGGCATAAATTCATTCCCTCTAATAAAAAAGCATTAAGCGTATGATCAGAGAATGGACTTCATTTCCCAATCCATCAATAGGCAAAAGAACCACTCAAAGGTTAACGCTCGTTTTGAGTGTCAGTCGCCGAACAAAACAGAACTTAAAAGCGGCATGTGATTGATCGAGCCACATCCCAGGCTCGAACCGGGGTCTTCTATTTTTGATTCTCCGAGTAGATTCAAATGGTTTAGCAAGCGCTTTTTGAGATTTTGCGACTGCCGGTTTCACAAAACTCACCTCCCAATACGAAAACAGGACACTAGCCGTATTTCTTTTAACAGCTAGAGATTGATAGAAAAAATTACCGCTGATTGACGCGAAATATTGGTTGGGCGCGCGGTGATGCGACGGCACCGAGAAGCACAGGCGGCGCGGTTTCTGAGTTCTCCCTGAGAGGCTACGTCCCGAAAGACCATCCGCAAACTGGCCACTGCACTTAAACAACCTCTGAAAACGTGATCAGAACGGCACTTGCACCCTGTTTTGACAGATACTTTTTTGCAGTATCCGCTTAAATTCTGCCGCTTGAAGTGGCGGCGGGGGTAGCACGTTCCCAGTTTGGATCACGAACGCTTGGCGGTCGAGGTAGGTCGATCAACAGTTGCCGCCGCAAGGGTGACCTTGGCGACAAGCAGGATGAGACCCTAGCAAAACAAAGCTGAGAACTCACTCGTAAATTGTGTACCTAGTGGGACGGCGAAGCCAACAGCTCGATCAAAGCTGGCACTTGGGCTTGTTTGATCAAACGGTACTTGATCGATGAGTATTCAGCCATTTTCGAAGTTTCGCCGGCGAACCGCGACGGATGCAATTCATCTTACCACGTGCCGAAGATGAAATTAGTGAAGTTGCAAATGATGATACCGACTTCGCGCTATGGCCTTCTGGCGCAAAGCCAAGAGAGGCGTCGATATTTACGGCCAGTGGAACCTAGTAGATGAGCGTGAGGAAGCCATTTTCCTTCACGGGTTCATTTGGGCGACGGCCTGACCTGTTAGATGATTGATCCCGATCTCTCAATTTTTCGAAAGGTCACTAATATAACCCAGAAAATGCTAACTGAGCTCAACCACTTCAATCCGACCGCGTCACGTTATTTCCAGGAACGTTTGGCATCTATTCCTACCAGTTGACATTCTAGCCCAGTCATAGCGCTCAAAGACGGAATCTCACAAAAAAGAGATATAAGTGCTCAGGTATTTAGGAGCATTGCGCGAAATCTAGGATTCCCAGATTCGAGATGCCCGATCTGGAGCAATTACCGAAGCCAAAGCCTTGGCCGATCACTTGACCTTTCGCAACGCCGCGCAACTCACACAACTGCAGACCGCTGACAAATACGTCCGGGACCAATCTGAAAGCGCAAACAAAGTTTTGGAGTTGCGACAAGCTCTTGGGCGCGAATCCAAAGAAAACTGATGCCAAGGGAACTCTAAGGGAACTCCGGGGAAACCGACACCAAACCACGCCACAGGAAGTCGCTAAAAAACCCAATAATGTCATGAGAGTGATGGTACCACCTCCCCGGCTCGAACGGGGGACCTCCTGACTTCGTCTTTTTGATCGTTCACAGAGCGAGTTCCCTCACACAATTTCTAACAAAAACTGTAGCTGTGCTGGCGAAGGTTACACGTCATGCAGGCAAAAGCGGCCATTCAAGCCCTCGCAGACTGTTTCCCTCACGTTGCTCTACGCACCAAAGCCAGCTGTGCGCAGTTAGCGATCTCAGAAAACCACGCAACAAGCAGCTAGATGCAAATCGGTCCGCCATAGAAACGCTTACGTGGCTGGGAAAATCCCCCAATTCTATAATGGGGATGTTACCCCGGTAGCGCCACATGCACCCGTAGATTTCACCACCAGAACTGGTAAAGTGCAACATGACGCAACCATGTTCGTACAGAGGCCAATTCATTGACTGTCAAATTATTCATTAGCCACGCATCCGAGGACAAAGAGGATTTTGTTCGCCCCTTGGCTCAGATTCTATCGGAAAAGTTCGACGTTTGGTACGATGAATTCTCACTAAATATCGGAGATAGCTTACTGCATTCGGTACAAAACGGGATCCGAACTGCCGACTATGGAATAATTGTACTAAGCCAGTATTTTTTTTCAAAAAAATGGCCGCTTTCTGAAATGGAAGGGCTATTCAACGAGGAAGTAGTTTTTGGGAAGAAGATAATACCAGTCTGGAAAGATGTGAATCATACAGATGTATCAAATAACGCACCAATATTTGCTGGAAGACTTGCGGCAAACTCTGCCGATGGACATGTTGTAGTTGCCAATCAAATTGAACGTGCGATCTTAACAGACGTGGATAGAAGTGTTCTACGGCCAAACTACGAGGTGGAAATTGAGGAAATCAATAGTTACAATGAAATTTGCGACATTGAGGGTCGAAAATTAGTTCATAAGAATGAGTTCTGCATCAAGGCGATATCGGACCAGGTACATGGCTATACTGAGCAATATCAATCTGATGGCTACATTGAAAATTTTTCTGGAGCTCCGGGCCGCATTGAAAGCATCACCAAGGAACAATCCATATACTATGTAAGAAATACCTTTGATTCGCCCCTGCTATTAGGTGAATCAATGCGGCGAACCGCTTATTGTGAGTATTATGATTCGTTCATGAGTGAAGATGAGTACTGGGTTTTCCGCCAGAGCAACCCTACTCGAAATTTGACAATTCAAATAGTTTTTCCAATTGAAAGGCCACCTAAAAACTGTGCCGGCTATGTTAGAAAATTGAATTATGATGAAGAGTACCACTCTCCACCACGGATTGTTGCTAGAGAGGATCGTCGCAGACAGATTGAGTGGAATATTCCTCGTGTAGGACTCGAGTCCTCATATATCTTGAGATGGAAGTGGTAGGCTGATCCCTTATGACAATCGATCTATTGGATCAAAACAACCTCGGTGTCTTGAGTTTCAGTTAGGGTCTGGCCTCATGAGTTTCAAAGCCAGTAAGTATCAGGGAGGCTAGAGCGAAGGCATAGAGGAAAACCTTCGGGCACCTGTCGTAACGAGTTGGTGCACGCCTCCCGCTTTTGAAACCACTTAACATGATCGCAATCCGGTTGCGTTGTTTGTGTTAAGGGACACAAGTGCCAATCCCTTTGCCCAGCAACACCTCTCTGACTTATCGACATCAGAGCCGCCATCCCCGAGCAGCTAATCGATGTCCAGCAGAGTGCTGAACAAGGCCGTGTACCGATTTAGTCCCTCAGCTGTTACAAGCAAATCAAGTGGACGCCGTTGCCTATGCAGCTTAGTATTCATACCGTATCTGCTTCTCCCAATCAGACGCCCACGCCCTCCCTTTTTTAACGCCCAAAAATGGACGCTGGGCGGTACGCTTGGAGGTGAAAAAAACGTAATTGATCTCTCATTTAAAGCCTTCCTGACTCACAAAGCGCTTCCTGACACCAGTCATTCACTCATATCGCAGCTTGCATGTAACAATTTGCAAGCATGAAGCCTAAATGATTGAGTTTATGGCTTTCAAAAGGCGGCCGACCTACCACCTGGTCCTCCAACAGAGGCTCGGTTCAAAATTACACGTCAATCTGTAAAAAAGGGGTTGTCCAGCCCAGCTCTATCATAGATTGTGCCTACCGAACACACGCTCGCCTTTTACCGGAAATCAAATTTGTCAGACCGTTTAAAAACTCAGCTTGAAAACGCCCATGAAATTCGCCAAGTCCTTCGACAACTTGAAGTGAAGTGTGATCAGCCCGGCACGAAAGACCTTACAACATTAGTAGTTTTCCTCCAGTGGCAGGCAGACCTCAATGACTACGGCCCTTTTTTTGAAGTCATCAAGAACGGAATTCTATCAAACTTCGTTTTCTCATGCACTGAGGTGGAAAAAAAAATTGGAATAAAAGGAAATAGTTCTCCTGAAAAATTACTTCAAAAGGCCATCAGAAAACTTAGCAAACATACCGCAAAAGGTGAGCTAGGGGAGTTAATACTATACACCCTTCTAGATGTCTATTTTCAAGCACCTAAGCTGCTCAGCAAAGTATGCATGAAGACCAACCCGAGAATGCCAGTATTCGGAGCAGACGCTGTACACGGTCAATATATTGATGGTCAATTCAAGCTATACTTGGGGGAATCCAAGATTCATAAAGATTTTGTTGGAGCTGCAACATCAGCCTCAAAATCAATCAAAAATGCGAAATTAAAATATCAAGATGAATTTGATCTACTTGACAGTCACATGGATTTTCCAAACATCACTCAGGATTTGGAAGATAAACTATTATCTCTTTTAGATCCCTTTGAAAACGACGAGTGGCAAGAAACGATTCATTCACCATGCTTCATTGGATTCACTAATCCCAGCGTCTTGTCAAAAACAACCACGGAAGATCAGTTCTTGAAAGAATACGCAAAGTTAGCCGAAGAATATATCAGCACGTTTTCTGAAAAAATTCAGACTCAAGAAATGCAGCTTTCCGAAGTCTCTTTATTGATTTTACCTTTTGCCTGTATTGACCAGCTTGTGAATAGTTTCATCGATCACATGGGAATAAAAAATTGAGCGACTTCACAACCAAACTGTCAAAAAAAATCTCTAGTAGCGAAAAATATGCAGAAGCGACAAACTTGCTATTCAAATCATACATTTTGGATATGATCGGCGAGCCAAAGATTCCAGAAAAGCAAAAGATAAAGAAACTCATTTCCGCCGCCCAAGTTTTCTACAAGTCTTCAAATGAAAAGCACAGGAAAGAAGGAGCAACTGTGCTATCGATGATACTTGACACTTGCGCAACTAAGCACCCTGATATAATCCCTATTGCATACAATATGTTTGCGTTTTCTGGCAACTTCCCAAACACAGACCTGCTTACCAAACGGCATCCAGAAACACATTTCTCCTACAATTTTTATTCCGACGCGCAAATCGAATTTAGAAGAGATTTAAACACAGTTGACGAGCTGAACTTCACACTGACAGACTATCAAAGATCGCTCTGGAATGACCTTGCATCCGACGATGATGTTATTACATCTGCACCCACGTCAGCGGGAAAAACACACATTATTCTCAACTACCTTCTCGAAAAAGTGGGGGGGAGTGATGGAGCATTTGCAGCGATCATTGTGCCTACAAGGGCACTTATCTCTGAGGTGGCTGGGAAAATTTATGAGCTAGCAGAGCAACTAAACTATCTAAGTGAGATCGAGATATGCACAGTCCCCAAAGAAGGTGATTTCAAAGACAAAACTTTCTTCGTGATGACACAAGAAAGACTGTATGAGATCCTCATGAGAGGCGACATCTCATTCAACTACTTCTTTCTAGATGAAGCACACAATATCGCAGACAAGAGTAGAGGGGTATTGCTTCATCTTACGATTGAAAAAATGCTAGATGACAGCAACCCTCAAATTATCATTAGCATGCCATCTGCAAGCTACCAGAACTCGTTCTCTTCCGTTTTTAACAGCATTGAGTTCAAAAAAGAAATAACTAGTGATTCTCCCGTTTCGAAGGTTATCATGTCAATTGTCCCCAAGGGACTCAACTTAGTTGTAAGTCGCGAGGGAACTCAAGACACTGTCACCATTAAAAAAGGTTTCGTCGGGAGAGATGTAGCCGATATCGTCTACAAGTTAGGAAGAGGGCAGAGTAATATCATCTACCGGAACAGGACTGATTATTGCGAAAATATGGCTGACAAAATCGCCGCCCTCATTCCGCAGGAAGAAAAAAACCATTTTCTAGAAGAAGCTGCCGACTACATCGAAAAATTTATACATGAAGACTTTTCACTCGCAGACAACTTAAGAAAAGGTACCGCCTTCCACTACGGCCCTTTACCAGCCTCGGTGAGAGTTATGGTAGAAAACCTCGTAAAAGACAACCATATTAAATTCATCGCCTGCACCAGTACGCTTGCAGAGGGTGTTAATTTACCCGCAAAGAACTTATTCCTGCAGAACCCTTTACAACCCCGAATGATGCAATCTGCGGAGAGGCTCGAGGATGTTAAAATTAGCAACATCACCGGGCGCGCGGGAAGAATGCTCCACCATTTTTCAGGAAATGTGTTTTTAATTGACCCAGAGAGGTGGGATTTTCAAGACTACTTTGATGGCGAGGACAACGAAGCTGACAAAATCCCCACGTACTTCAAAACGTTAAATGAAGATATAAACAAGGTGTTAGATGCCCTGCGCGGCACCTACAATAATGATGAAAACGACAAATACCGCTTCTATTCCATTGCCAATAAGCTAATTAAGGACTTCACCTCGGAACGTTTGGAAGAGACCATACAAGCAGATGAGGTAAGTTTAACAACTGAGCAAAAAGATGAGTTGTCCAACGCAGTCAAGGAAGCCTATAGGAGTTTAACTGTCCCAACGTTTACTTTAGAAATAAATCCCACCACCGGATATATTCAGCAGAATGCGCTATTCAATTTCCTCAACAGACTAGATAACTACAGTGACTGGATAATGCCTCACCCGAGAGCAGGAAATCTGTACGAAGCGCTGGTAAAAATTACAAACCTCCTTCAAGATACAGGTGTATTCTTGCCAAACGAAGGAAATAGCATTGAGCACATCTCGACCATTGCGAAAAAATGGGTTCAAGGTTCCAGCCTGAAAGACATTATTTCAGAGCAAATTCAGTGGGAAAGCAAGCTGCGCACTGTTTCAGTTAACGCGTCGGTCAGAAATGTGATAAAAGTGATAAATAACGATGTCAGGTTCCGCTTATCGAACGCTTTGCGTTGCTACGACCTTTTGCTTACGAGCATTTTAATCCGGAAGGATTTAAAGTTCTCAAACACCAAACTGCATTCATTCATCGAGGTCGGGGGGTGCGACGAAAGGCTAATTAGCCTCATCAACACAGGGCTTTCTCGTGAGGCTGCAATCGAACTTCATGAGACGCTTCCAAGGAGTGTCTCGGTTGCCACCTTAGGTGACTTGTTGAGTATATTGAGATCAGACGGGTTGGGAGAGATTCATCCAATCACCAAAAAAGAAATCTCTCATTTATTCAACACGGCCAACTGATCTCACCCACTGTAACTTACGAATGCTTCCTCAATGACTTGGTGAGCAATGCTTTCATCAATAAAGCTATTTCTGGTGGCTATTGTCGTCTTGTAGCTAACAAAAGTATTGCCAAAATCCAGCGCGACCTTAATTCCTTTGTCACTTTCGCCCTTTACTGTTAAGGCTAAACAACCGTCGTGATCCGCGAAATAGTTGATCAGCTCAACGATGTCTTGCGCCTCCATCGCTGCGCTTTCATCCTCAGAGTACGGTAGCTTTAGCATTAACTGCACGTTGTTCTCAAACAATGTGTCCGACCCAATGCTTCGAATGATCGAAGGTGCGTCATCAATGACATCAGCCAGAGACGACGAGTTGACTTTGAGTGTCAATTCACCTTCTGTCGGTAAAAGCTCTAGACTAGCACTCTTCCTGTCTTTAGGGACAAAGTTTAACTGAACGCGTTGAGAGCGATCATAGTTAAATTGCTCTAGGACTAACCGGGCAACACTTTTAAGGCTGCCTCCAGGTCCAGATGTAAAGCCCAATACCAAGTTACGTTCTGGAACAACTGAAAAGAAGTATGGGTCTCCTATAATCCCTTGATTAAGAGAAATGCTTGAAATCTTGCCACCACTAGTGGCTTTAGCTTGCCACGTATTTCTTTCACGAACTACGGTTATCGAATATGCAGACTGATCAGAGTACCTCGTGTATCCAGTTGTTTTTATTAGATGTTTCTTATCCCGAAGGCTAAATATCCTGGAAGAATCAGAACCTTCGCTGCTTGCAAGGTAGCTCGAAACAAAATTAGAAAAGAAGTTTTCGCCAGCCTCAATATTAAAGAATCCAACCGTTAGTCTCTTGTGTATACGATTCATATTTCCAGACCAAAGGCCTCCCAGCTATGCCGCCCGTGGGCTGTACTGCCGCACTTTTCAATCCTTAAAGGCAAACGCGTGTGCTATCAAATGGTATGTCAACCCGGACGTTTTTGGTCTTTTTACCCCAGGAGCATCCCTGTGTCTCAGCATAGAAATTGAGGTCAGCTTGGTAGCAAGCTTAGCACTTTGCAGACAGAACAGCAGCAACCTGTTTTGGTTCATAGGTGAGTTGTAGCGGTGTGAAAAATATCCTAATTCTCGGTTGATTGAATGTCCGCTCTTTGAAACGAAACCGATAACCTAACAACTTCTGAGAATGCCCGTTTCCCGACTTTATCCGTCATATTTCGCGGCCAAGCCTGCTGAAACCAGCCACTTGTTGACGTTCTCGCCCCCCAAATAGATTTCCGCCAAGTACCTGCCAAAGCTGCCAGTCGCCTCTCTTCCTGATCGCTTGGTCCTGGTTGTGCAGATGTACATCTCTTTGCCCTCGATTCTGGACCGAAGGGCCTCAGTTGTCTTCTTTCCTGCGTCCGTCTTATTTTCTGGTGCATCGACCCCAATTAGCCGAAGGTGTTCGTTTCGCCTTACGGTGTTGAACCCAAGATCGATGTCAGCAACGACCGTGTCACCATCGATAACGCGCACGATCGTTGCCTTGTAGGTGTAGAGCCCACAATCAGGAACAAGGTCCTGCGCCAAGGCATGGCCAGCCCAGACACACACCAAAACCACCCACAAGGACCGACCAAACATATGACACTACCCCCAAACAATTTGGGTCGATCCTTGCAAGTTCGTGGTTAGCAATTGGTAAAGATCAATGGCACTCCGTCGCTTTCCCTACAAAAGAGACAACCTTGGTTCTCGATTGCTGATGATCAGCTCCTGCGCATCGGTCGCCGCTTGGCTGGACACTGTGTATTTCAGGGTGACCTCATGCAGATGTGCCCAGGCGAACAGGTCGCGGATTTCAGAGACGTCATTGATCGACAGGATGAACGCGCCTTCAATCCCTTTCAGCTGATCAGCCATTTGGGCAAACTGATTGCGATCGAACATGCCCCTGCCATAGTCATTTTCACCACCGACATAAGGCGGGTCCAGATAAAACAGACTGTTGGGCCCGTCATAGCGCCGCAACACTTCGGACCAGTCCAAACATTCAAACACCACTCCCTGCAGTCGAGAATGTGCCGCATCCAACAATGGACCGACGCGGCTGAGATCAAAGCGCGAGCCGCGTTCATTGGTGACGCCAAACACACCGCCAAGTTTGCCGCCAAAGGCCAGGCGCTGCAGATACAAAAACCGCGCGGCGCGCTCGATGTCAGTCAGCGTGTCTGGTTCGGTTTTGCGCAGGCGCTCAAATTCACGGCGCGAGGTGATTTGATAGCGCATGTGGTTCATCAGATCGGGATAGTGCCGCTGCAATATCCTGAACAGATTGGTGATTTCTCCATTGAGATCGTTCATCACTTCACATTGCGGCTGCCAAGTCCTGCGCAAGAATACCCCGCCCATACCGACAAACGGCTCGACATAGGTTTTGTGCGGGATGGCCTCAATCCGCTCGATCAAAGTACGATAGAGGGCTTTCTTACCACCCAGCCAAGGAGCGACCGGCGCGGCAGGTGCCACCTTTTTCATTTTACTCATGGTTGATTCCCAAATAAGAAACACCCGCTCTTGCAAGAGTCGGGCGATGCATATCTGGATTCAGGTATCGGTGCAGCGAGTTTCAACGCGTGCTGCATGGTGGCGGTGTTAGAGCACCGCTACCCCCGCCCTGCATGGGCGCGGGAATTTCAGATGTCAGATTGTGGGCGCGTGGCCTGCCCGTTGCGCAGCACGGGATTTCAGGAGGGTGAGGATAGCCGCATCTCCGGTCTGTGCTGTCGCGTTGGACGGCGTTTCAGACGCCCGTCGATAGACAAGCTGCGCGCGGATCAAAGCCTCACGCAGCAGCGCCTTGGCGCTTCGGGTTGGCAGCCCCAATCGGGCTTCGAGTTCTTCGATTGGCTCTTTGGTGACGCAATAGGCCCAGACCACTTCTGGCATGACACCTGGACCGAGGTCTTGGATCACGGACGCCAGACGTGCCGCCGCCATGGCGTCGGATGAATTTGCACTTTCCCCCTGCCCCAATACAGTTTTCAGAGATTTGGCGCGGGTTTGGATTGCGTCCTGCCGGATCCACAACCCAACTTTTTGCAGCTCGGGGTCGATCTTGAATTGGCCCTGCCGGTTCTGACGCTGCCACAGGGTCTCAAGCGGGTCATACTCCTGCGGACCATGGCGCGCGTCTTTAAGCTGTGGTGTGTTTTGGTTCTCGATTTCCGCTGTCTCCGTGATCAAATAGGCGCGGCCGGCTGGCGACAGTTTCAGGCAAAACACTCTTGCTTTGGCGTCGATTGGAACAATCCAACCCGCCATTTGCAGCAGTGCCGCAATGTGGCTTGCGCACCGGGCCAGAACAGTTGGCTCCATGCCGCTTTGGCTGTTCATCACCGCTGCCGTATCCAGACCGCTGGACCAGGCCAACAAAGCCCCTCGCTTACTCAAGCGAGACAGGATCAGCTGACAGGTGCTGTTCCATTCATCCTCACTAGGCAGGTTTGCGACCCACAGCCCCCAGTCCCGATCTGCCGCCTGCAACGCAGCTGCAACCAGCGGACTGCCCGCCTCAATCCTGGTGATCCTGTCGATCTGGCGTTTGATTGTGCTGGCATGTGCTGCGCGTTTTCGGGCGAGATGGCGCATCGGTTTGCCAAACCCGACATGCTCGATAAAGGCGGTCACTGGACCCGGCAGATAGCTGGGCACTCTCATGCCCATTCCCCTTTGAACCTGTAGCCACGTCCCCAAACCGTCTCGATCATCGCAGGACCACCCAATGCCTTGCGGATTTTGCAAATGAAGACATCAACGATTTTGAGCTCTGGCTGAGACAGATGCCCATAGGCGGCATCAAGTATCTCTTGCTTGGACAAAATGCGCCCGCCGGCTCGGATCAATACCGCAAGGATTGCCGCTTCCTTTGGGGTCAGCCGAACCGTCTCTGCTCCAATGGTCACCTCACCGGTTTCCAGATTGAATGAGGACCCATCTTTGAGCACGCGAGGTTCAAATGTTGGTTGCTTCGCCTTGTCGGCTGCGGCCCTCAAACGCGCCACCACCTCTGCGATATGCGCCGCTCCATTGCAAACATCGGCAACATCGCTGGCAAAAGCAGCGGTGATAAGATCAGGCGCAAAACGGTCTCCCCAGATGACCAGAGGCACTGGCCGGCTCAAACGTGAGCAACGCTTTGCAAGCGTGATGGCAGACATATCGCCCAGGTTCGGAGCGGCCAGAACAACGTCATAGGTCAGTGACCGCGCATGGCTGAGCGCATCAGCGCCAGAAGGGGTGATCTCACAAGTGATCCGCTCACTGGCCAAGAGATCAGCCCAAGTCCAGGCAGTGGTGACTTCGGGATTTGCTATGAGAGCAAGCATGGCTAGGCCTCCTCGATCAGCGGCAGGTCCGGATCATCCCACTGGGCCGTTGGCGTGCGTGGAAACGGGTCATCTGGATTGGTTGGCAGTTGCGGTGAGAGGAACTCTGCCCCCTGCCATTCCCCCTGCCCCCAGAAGCTTGTTCGGATCAATATTCCGGCTTGCGCGACATTCACGAAGTGAGGTCGGCCGAGGTAGGTCAGCGACGGGCACCCGAGATCGTAGCCATGCCCGACCGCCAAAATCCCGCCAACACGCACCGGTGCGCCATCAACCGTGCCAGCCGCGCTTTGATTGCCATCGAGCACGCCCCGGATTTCAACCACGGAACCCTCTGATCCCGGTCGGAAGGTGAAGATGCCGGCATAGTGGTTCGATCGATCTGTTAACTGCACGCCGCGCGTCCAGCTCGGAGTGTCGATCATTGAGACCGTGACGCCGGGCGCGATTTTGAGATGCACGGGGCGATCGATCAACACATCACCTGCCAAACTGAGATCGCTGTCAATCAGAGCGATCACCCCGTCCTTCGCCGCCCGCCGGATCAATGCTTCAACCCGGTCGGCTGGAACAGCACCACCTCCCAAATGTTTGGACAGCATCAGTGGTCCAGAGCTGGCCTTGGCATGTGGAAACATCGTGTTACGCATCTTCAATATCCCCATATTGAACCGCCAGCGTGGTTTGCCCTTCGCTCAACACCCAAAGGTAGCACGCGCCAGGAACACCGGGCATCAGAGCCGCCACGTCGAGGCTTTCAGGCGCATCGGTGCGATAGCGCCAACCACCAGCGAAGTCGGCTGGCGTAGTGGCATCCGTGGTCGCCATAACTCGGATGGCATTGGCCCCGAGGTTCTGGAAAAACACTGCACCGCTGACTGGCCCTGCAATCAGGACCGGCACACCAGCGGGCGCAGGAATGTCGCCTTTGAAGGCCATGACTAATGCTCCTCTTTGGGACAGCTGCGCCAATGGCACGACAGGATGGTGATCAGCAAAAGTCCGGTGTCGCGGGCCTCTTCCAACGTGCCATCAGCCAATGCAGCAGCATGGGTTTTGGCCGGCGTTTGCGCCGCGTCCAAAATGGCGGCAGCCGTGCCTTGCGGGTTTTGCGGTTCATTGCGCCAGGTCGCGCAACCGCTGACGCTGGACATCAGCAACAACAGGCAAATCAGAGGTTTCATCATCGATCCCTTTGCGAGTTTGAATGTAGGATTGGGAGCGCTGCAGATCGCGGCTCGTCTGATCGAGCGCGGCTTTCGTACTCGCGCGATCGGAGCCAAGGGCAATGCCGATCGCGATCAACAGCAGTGGAATGGAGCCAAATAGAAGCCAGCGGATCACCGGGCAGGTTCCAGCGATGACAGGCACAGCTTTTGCTCAGCGGCACGTCGGTTTGAAAGGCCCGGCACCACCCGGCCGCCGGCCCGATTCCAGCGCGGCAGCTCGTTGCAGGCCCCGACCAGATCACCAGCATTGGCCTTGCGCATCAAGGTTGATCCGCAGGCGGCCCCAGTGCCGACATTGTAGGACCAGCTATAAAGAGCAACCTTCATGCCCTGGGGCATCACCGCCTCGATCTCATCGTCGATGCATTTATTGAGACGCCCGGCAAAGGCTGCAACCTGCTCGCCAAGCATCTGATCACACTGCGCTTTGGAGTAGTGATCACCGGGCTTCACCCCATGGGTTTCACCATAACAAACCGTCCAAACCCCAACGATGTCGGGATAGGCCTTTGTGCGCAGCCCTTCCCAGGGCGCAATAAAAGAAACGGCCGCTGCGATGGCAGCGGCCGCTCCAGCCAGAACAGGTTTTTTCATGGGTCTATCCTTTGTTGCCGTATTTCAATTCGATCTCGAGCCGGGCCAAGCGGCGCATTTCGCGCTTGTGCAGCACGTTGGAGATGTACCCTCCTACCGCGCAGAGGCAGCCAACCACCGCCATCCAATCGGTGAGCGTCAATGTCCCCGTCACCGCCATCACCGCCCCGCTCCATGTTGTGGAAGAGATCATTCCACCAACCTTGTCATCCATATGCATACCTCCTTGGTTCAGCTCAGCTGCTCGCGTCTTGCCGATGTTGTGCCCTCCAAAGTCGAGGGCGTTTTGTGTCGGTTTTCAGCTCTGTTAGTTGATCAAAAACCACCGAAACGCTCGTTGGCTTCCCAATCTGTTTTCAACATGGATTTGACGGGTGTCGACTGCGATCGTCATACGTCCATCGGCCCCGGTGTCCCCTGACAGTACGCCGGTTGTTAGATCAACTCTGCTCCCGACACTGATCGGAGCAAAGCTCAAGCTCAGGCCAACGTCGAACCAAAGCGCCGCATTTACGCCCGGCTGGGGATAGTTTTGATCTTCAGAAAAGATAAAGATGACACCCGAGGCAAGTTGTTCAGCAGGGATTGGAATGCCGAACGCCGTGTTATCTCCAACACCAGAGATCATACCGGAGTTCATGCCCTGTGGGGCTGTGACAATCCCCGTGCCTGCGGCAATTGAGAGCCCTGTTTTCCAGCTGTTTCCGTCATCAGATACTTTGATCGCAAAACCATCGGATCCAGCGGTGCCCATTTCAGCACGGCCCGACCAGCCGGTTTGAAACAACAGGCTGGCGGTATCGGTAGCGGCGTTTTTGTTGACCTTGATTTGATGCCCGGCCCCACTGTGGGTAAACAGCGTTGCGGGCGATGATACCGCCAGCCGGTTCGTGTCATCTGCAGTTGTGTTGACCCCCAGCCGGTTGGTCTGGTCCGACATAGGCAATTGCGCCCAGGCCGCTATAAACCGATACGGGCGATCTTCGTCGATGACATAGGCGATCCATCCCTCACCGGGCACAAAAAAAATCCATTGCCCAGCCTGTAAAACGGCAATTTGGTTATCATGTCCAAGCCAGTCACCAGTGGCCCCTGTCGCCACGATATAGGCGTTTCCATCACCCGCAGACACTGGCGGGCTGGTTTCCAACTTTGAGAGAACGGACAGCTGGACTTGCGCATCTAACAAACGCAGAGCCTCATTATGGGTCACGTGTTTTTGCGCCTGGCCTGCAGCTATCAACGGCAAGCCCAAGCGGTCAGTTGTGTCAGCCAATGGCCTTCTCCTATGTCAGATTGATTGAAACGCTTCGCGCCCGACCCGGTCCAAGCGCACCGATCTGCGCGACGCGGAACCGCGCGGCTCCGATGTCAGCGGCCTGCATCGCCGCCGACCAAGTGAAGCCGGGCTGGTTGGTTTGAACCGTCCGGAGCACCGCGCCGGCCGCTGTCAAAATCTCGACCTGATAGAGCCCGCTGCTTTCAGAGACCGGCACCTCGCTCAGCGCCCAGCTCTCTGAAGACAACAGCCGGTCACGACGCACCCAGCTCAGATCGATGTCAGCGCCACTTGCCGCTGCCTTGAGATGCGCTGGCGCAAAGGGGATCAAACCTGTGCCTTTGGGCGTGACCGCGAGTTCAGTCACTTTCGCCGCTGCGGAATAGCCAGAGACCTGCCAGTTTGTCGGCACGCCGATGTCAGCCATCGAGATCGGCAAAGGCACCAAGTTTTCATCGAGCAGCACAATCATCGCCCCGGCGGCGATCACGTCAGGCATCAGCCATTCGGTGCCGCGCTGACCGCGAAGCAGATGGGACAAGCGATAGCGCCGCGTGCCAATCAACGCGACATGCCCGGCCTGCAGGATTTCCCAGTGATCAGGCGCAACCTCGATCGCCAGGGCATTGGCGCCGGCGAACAGCTCTGTGTCCGAGACCGCCGTCAGGCTACCGGACAACAGCTCGATCTCAAACGCATTGGCCTCATCAAAGAGCCAAAGCGGCCCGGCTGGCAGGTCACTTTTCAGCACGCCAATCGAGGCGCGGGTTTCCACCGTTGCGATCGAGGTGAAGCCATCCTCGGATGTGCTGCGACGGATGTCATAGCCGCCGCCCCATGGGTCCGCCCAAACAGCCGCAAAGGGGCGATGCGCCGGCACATCCTCATGGATTTGGGGCAGGTCCAAAATCCGCACCAATGGGGCCCCTTCGATCAGCGCGCGCGGTCGCATCTTGGTTTGCCGCGCCGCACCGGGCGGCATGTCGTGCAGCTCGGGATCATGGCGCACCGCCTCAACCTTCAGCGCATCGCCCTGGTTCAAACGCTGGATGCGCCAGCGCTCAAACCCATCGCGCTCAGGCAGCGAGATCACATCCCCAGCCCGCAGTGCCTGACGATTTGGCGGCAGGCTCAGGCTGATTGCCTCACGCCCAACAATCTGCTCCCAAAACGCCACCCGGCAACGTTGCTCTGCCCCACCTGACCATGTGGCCAGCATCATGCTGGTGGCGCTTTCCCGCACATTTTGCGCCGCCCCTTTGCGCTCCTCAACCGGCATCGCCTCATAGCCGGCTTGGCTATTGAGCACCGTCCATTTGAGCGCGCGCGGCAGCTCGGTTTCTTGGGCGCGGGTAATCTCAAACGGATCATCCTCGTGGCCATGCACAAGTTCCCCCAAGTGAAGAGGAACATGTGCCTGCTGATCACGGTTGCGGAAGACAATTTTACCGTCACTCTCTACCGCATCAATGCCAAAATACTGCGCCAGCACCGAGATCGAGGCCCGCGCACTCTCGATCGAGCTAATGTAATAGCCATCAATAACCTGCCAGATTTCTGAGGTATCGATGCGCGCCAAATCCATGCCGGAACGTTGGCAGAGGAGCTGGAGCAAATCCGCCACCGGCATCGCCCCTGCCCGGCCATTGAGCCAATGACCGCGATCATGGTTGGGTCCATCAGACCAGACATCCGACAGCGCCGGGAACCAGGGAAACGGCCGCGCATCCCAGGCCCAGGCGGCGCAACGGCTGACATCAATCATCGGGCCAGCATAAACGGGCGAGACCGGGTTGTTTGCCGGATCATTCCAATAGCCAAGCACCGCCTCAAAGTAGCGCCGCTGGATCGCCTCATCACGCCAGCCGCGCGAGAAGTACGGCAGATAGCTCTCCGAGCCGCCATCTTCGAGATAAAAGACATTGGGTTGATTGGTGCCCTTGTCGATGGCCGCACAGCCGATTTCTGTGAAGGTGATTGGCTTGGATTGCGGCACCCAGGTACTGGCACTGGAGACCTCGATGCCGCCTATGCGATCAACATGTGGATTAGACCACCAGGCGCGCATATTCTTGTTGGCAAAGACCCATGGCTTGCCCTGCCCATCTGTGATCGGCGTGCGGATCTGGCTCTCGCGATCAGCGGCGCTGGCATAAAACCAATCGGCGTATTCGCCCCCCTCAATGCCCGCCTGCAGATAGTCGAGATCATAGATCGAATTGGCGATGCCGGCATCGAAATGATCCGATCCATCCCGCCAATCTGTGAGCGGCAGATAATTGTCCACGCCAACAAAGGCGATATTGGGATCAGACCACAGCGGATCGAGGTGGAAGAAGACATCGCCAGAGCCGTCATCGGGGCGATAGCTGTGATATTCCGACCAATCAGCGGCATAGCTGAGCTGCACACCGGGCAGGATTGCCGCGACATCTGCGGCCAGAGCAATCAACGCATCCACTGCTGGAAAGCTGTTCCCCGGCCCGCGGATTTGCGTCAGCCCGCGCAGCTCAGACCCGATCAGAAAGGCTTCAACTCCGCCCGCAATCTGACACAAAAACGCATTGTGCAGGATCATCCGGCGATAGCCCCAATCATTGGGATCGCCGGTATAGGCGACGCTGTCGCCACTGATCGCAAAATCAGACACCTGCGCCGTGCCAAAGAACGCCGCGACTTGATCAGCGGCTGTTTGGCTTTGATCGACACTGCCAGCATAGCCCATGCTTGGGCTGCAGGTGATGCGGCCGCGCCAGGGCATGTCGGGCTGCTCAATCGCACTCGCATTGTCACTATAGGGATCGGGCAGGATGTTGCCCTTTGGGATGTCCATCATCACAAAGGGGTAAAACGTCACGGCTTTGCCCACCGACACCAAGTGCCGCACGCCTTGGATCACCGCAAAATCCGCCGGTGTGCCGCCATAGTTGGCCGAGCCATCGAGCTTTTTGCTGACCTGATAAGCTTGCGAGCGCAGCAACCCACCAACAGTCCAGCTCGGTTCGCTGACCTTGGTGGCATGGTTCACACCCGGCTGCACCAAACACTCCCCCGCCCGCAGGTCTGATCCGTACCAGGTCACCACCAGACTGACGCTTTCCACATTCGGCAGATGCGCATTGAGCTGTTCCAGCGAGACTTCAAAATCCGTTGCATCGCGGCGCGCGTGATTGACCTCAGGCGTGGAATGGCCCCGATTGAGGAGATTTCCCTCAAAGCCCAGCTGGTTGAAGAAATCATCAAAGCCAGCGAGCCCATTTGGAGCTTGATCACTCATCACGTTCTCAGTGGCAAAGACAAATTCGCCATCCGGGATCATCGCCACCGCTTGCAGCTGACCTTCCATCGAGGTGCTGGATGTCGGAGCTTTGAATACCTCGATCGACATCTGCGGGATGGTTCCATAGTTGTGAACCGGGAAGTTTTCGAACACCACATAGGCGATGCCGCGATAGGCCGGCACCGGGCCTTGGGTCTTCTCAACGATCAGCGGATCGGGGTCTTGAATCTCGCTCCCATGATAGACCCGCAAGGTGAACTCATCACGTGAGACCTCTTCGCCCTCGATCCAAATGCGGCCGATGCCGGTGATCTCACCCTCACAAAGTGCGGCCGCAAAATCCGCCCAATAGCGATGGGTGATCTCTTTGACTTTCGGCTTTGGCCCACCCTTGCCACCACCGCGCGTTTTACTCTTGCGATCATGCTCATAATCCGTCGCCCAAAGCAGCTGCACCCCGCATTTCATCCGGCCATAGATGCGCGGGATCGCCTCGCCCTCGGTTGAGCTGGTGGCGGTCAGGTTTTCCAGCTTGGGCCCTTCGACCTTTTGCGCCGGCGCAAGACTGGCCGCGACCCAATTGTCGACATAGGAGCCAGCCATACGGCCAACAGCGGTGCCGATCGCCATGGCCGAAACGCCCAAGATGCTGCCCCCGATCGAGCCGCCAATCATTCCGCCAATGGCCCCCAATGCGATTGTTGCCATCTCAAGACACCTCCGGAAAGCGGAACACAAAGGCGATGCGCCCGCGCCATTCAACCGGCATACGCATCTCGACCACGCCGCGCCGCTCATAGGCATGAATGATCATCCCCGGCCCGGCTTGGAACGCGCAATGTTTGGCGACCCTCATATGCGGCATGCGGAACAAGAGCACATCACCGGGCTGTCGATCTTGCAGCACCACTTCATTCATGAAGCCCCGCACCGGATCGGCGATCAGCTCAACAGACCCCGCCTCGCCTGCATCGCGGGCATAGGGGCGCATATCCACAGGCTCCGGTCCAATCAATTCGCGCCACACGCCGCGCAACAGCCCAAGGCAATCACAGCCCACACTTTTGAGCGAAGCCTGGTCGTGATAGGGCGTGCCAATCCAAGCCCGCGCGGCCTGCACAATTTCTTCCTGTCTCACAGCACTTTCCCCGTATTTGCGCCGCCCTCACTTGGACGAATGAACGGGGTTTCTGGGGGCGGAATATGTGGGCAGCCTCGGAAGTTCGCGGCGTTGTTAAACACCGCGTGACAGGTATCGATCGCGCCATCACAGCCGCGTTGCAGCTCGAATGTATCGCCCGGCTCAATCATGGCGGCCGGCGCTTCGACCATGACCAACTCACCAGCGCGATGATCCAGCACATCACGGGTCAGGCCAACATTGGCCCCGCTGGTCCAGGTCAATTGCCCGCGCGAGAACACCCCGTCAGCAAATCCTCCCAGCCCAGAGACCGACAAGCGCCGCGCCCCATTGCGCGCCACAACCTGCCCCACCGCTGGCGGCCCAAGCGTCACGCCGCATCGCACATCGCCCAGCACCGCATCACATTTGGGTTGGAATATCCGGCCAACCGGTTGTTGCAGCTCATGCGCCAGAGATCGCATTTCTGCTTCAAAGCTTTGCGAACCGCGTCGCAGCTCGCCAATCGCCCCAAGTCGCGCCAAATAGCGCTGATCCGGATCGGCCCAATTGACCCGCCAAATCTCAACCTCAGCCCCATCCCAAAGACCGGCGCGAATATCCTCTTCGCGGATCCGATCCGAGCTGATCGCCCCTTCGGCCGCATGGCTATCCACCTCAAGCCCGGTGCCCTCGCGCAACTCGGTTGGCGCAAACCCCGATTGCGGCTCAAATGCAACGCCATCGAAAGCGATCTCTTCATCGAAATTGGTGAAGCCAAAGGTGGTTCCATTTTTCAACGCCACCCGCCAGCACACGCACATGGTCGTGGCGCGACCATCAAGATGCACCTGCAAATCATTGGGCAAAGACATCAAACACGCACCTCGATCAGTTGAATTTCACCAGCCGAGCCAATCCATGTGGTCGACAATTGCACCGGCAAACGGTCGACATCGAAACGCACCGGTACCTCGAACGCAAAACCGGCCGTGATCTGCGCGCCGGCCTCTGGTGCCGTGTCAAAACTCACCACTCCGGACGTCGTATCCACCGACCATCCGGACGCTGGGGCCCCGTCGATGGCGATTTGCACCGTACCCGCGATCGGCTTGTTGATCGCCCGCACCCATGATCCCAAGGCATCCGCATAGAGTTTGACCATCTGAAAGCTGGTGACCGAACCGCCCCCCGTTCCGATCACCTGATCGTTCGGTGAGATTGCCTGCATTGGCGGGCAGCTTTGAAAGTCGCTGTAATCTTTGAACCGGAAGCCAAAGAGCTTGCCGCCACGCGCCTCAAAGAAGGTTTTGAGCTCATGCAGCTCATCAGCATCACGATTGATCAGCGGCACCGAATAACGGCATCGGCTGTTGCGGCGCGCGGAATTGCGATGCTCAAACCCATTGCTGGTCTCGACAATATTGACATGGCGCTCCGGCCCACCTTCAGCCTCAAGGCCAATGGCCACCGGAAAGCTCACCTCATGAAAGTCGCTCATCGCGTGCGACCTGCCCGGTTCAACATCCGCGACATGTCACTGGCGATTTGTGGCTGACTACGCTGGAAGCCCTGCACATCCGGCGTCTGGATGTTCATCACCACATTCATACCGCCGCCACTGCCCATGTTGGCAAATGCCTTTTCCTGCGCAGGCGTGGTGATGCGCACCCGCTCATTGGGCGATGCGCGAAACGCCACCAACTGGCTGTCCATGCCACCAACACCGCCAACATCAAACGCGCCGCCGGTTTTGAAGCCGGGTAGACCTCCAAAGAGTGAGCCAACCAAGTTTTGTGCCATTCCGGAAAAGACCGACCCAGCCTGCGACATGCCGCTGCTGGCGATTGAAGAAAACACATTTGAGAGCACTTCACCCAGCGACTTGCCCTCAAAGATCAGCCCCTTGATCGCATCGCCCAAGGCCGAGAACACATCACCCGCCGTATCGCCAATCCCCTCGATGGCCTGATCGACCTCGCCAAAGGCCCCGGCCATATCGGTCTCGCGCAAAATGCCCGCCAATCCATCCGCCGAAGATTGGATCGATGCCTGACCGCCCTGCAGGCCTTGGACCAGGCCGTCGACAATAAACCCACCGATTTCGGCAAAGACCCGACTTGGAGAATGAATGCCCAGCGGTTTGCGGATCCATTCGGGCAGTTCCATGGCAAGGCTATGGATGTAGTCTTTGATACCTGCCCAGCCGTCTTTGATGCCCTGTTTGATCCCTTCGATGATCGCCGCGCCGATTTTGAGCGCTGCCGCGACAACATTCTGGATTTCCGCTTCAATCGCCGCCGCGATATCCAGCGCCATTTGCTTGATGGCCGCAACAGCTTGCGTGGCTGCCCCGCTGACACTGGTGGTGATCGAGGTCAGGAGCTTTTTGCCAAATTCCAGGGTTGCCCGGACCGCATCGCCAAACAACACATCCAGCACCGCCACCACGGTCTTGATCGCGTTTTGCAACATCGCTGCGATCTTGGTGGCAAAACCGCTGAAATCTCCATTGATCAAAGCTTCAATCGCACCAAACAACAGCGTGACCTGTGTCATCACCCCATCGGCAAACACCTTCACAGCCTCAAACCCACGCGTAAACGTCGCCTGCAAGACGCCGATCGCCGCCTCGATCCCGCCGGTGATCGTCGGGAACTTCTGCTTGAGCTCATCCCAATGGGTATAGATCGCAACCGCCGCCGCTGCGGCCCCGGCCGCAAGCAACCCAAGTGGTGAGACAACCGCCAGAATAACCCCGGCTAGCGGAGCTATCGCCGTCACCAAGAGACCAGCACCGGCAATCAGCGGCCCCAACACCGCCGCCAGACCAACACCCGCCGCGATGAAGCCTTGGGTTTCAGGCGACAGATTAGCAAAGCCCGACGCCAGCCTCGAGATAAACCCGACCAGCTTTTTCAACAGCGGCACCGCTACGCGGGCCAGATCAGCAAAGACCGGCACCAGTTCCACCAGCGCGCTTTGCAGTTGGGTTTTCAGCACCTCGGAGACAATGCTAAAATCACGGCCCGCCGCGCGCGCCGCCTCAATCGTTTTGTCGTTCAGGGTCAGCCCTAGTTCTTCGGCGCGTTTGGAGACCTCTTTGATCGCGGCCGCGTTGTCTTTGAACAGCGACAGCAACATCGTGGAATCCGAAGCCAAGGCCTCCATGTAAAAGGTCATCTCGGCTTGCGACAGATTGGCATCCTGCAGCGCTTGCACATATTTGCCCATCGCCTCTTCGGAGCTCAAGCCTTTGAACGCATCCGCCGTCAAGCCAACCTTGGGCGCGACATTGTCAAAGAAGTCCTTGAGCGGCCCGGCACCTGTCTGGAAATAGTCGCCAAACTTGTCATTCACGTCCTTGAGGATATCCGACAGCTTGTCTTGCCCAATGCCAAAATCCTTGGCGGCGATCGACAGAACCTTGAACCGTTTGGCGCTGATACCAGCGACATTGGCGAGGTCTTGCAGCTCAGACATCGAGCGGGTTGAGGCAACCGACAGGCCCGCCAGACCAACCAGCGGCGCGGTGATGCCAAGCGACATGCGCCGACCTATGCTTTGCATTTTGTTGCCCGTCGCTTCCATGGATTTGCGAAACGAGGTGACGCGTTTTTGCGCCTTGCCGATCCCATCGGTGAAGGCGGCGCTATCCATGCCAAGCACGGCCCGAAGCGCCCCAATGACTGAGTTCATTTTTTCCGCACCTCTCCACCCATGGCCGTGTTCATCATGCGCGCCACGGTTTTCATATCCTGCCAGTTTTGCTGTTGTGGCTTGCGCCGCCGCCCCAGAAACTTGTTCAAATCCGGGAAGTCTTTGGGCTTGTGAAACCCAACCCGAACAAGGGCACCGATCTGCCAGGCGGCGACATCCAGAAACATCTGTTCGCGCTCAATCCGCTTGGCAGCGCCGGTCATGATGCGCTCGATCGAGCGCAGTGTCATATGCCAGAAGCGATCCGGATCCTGCCCGGCCTCGATCCAGTTTTCCCAAAGGGACGCCCAGTCTAGGACGTCCCTTCGGCGTTTCCCGAGCCACCATCGCCGCCGCCATCTTTGCCCTGCGGCATGCTGGCTTTGACTGCTTCGCCAAGCTTTTGAAACACCACCTCAAGACCACCGGCGTCTTTGATCACCCTGCCCGCCTCTTTCAGGGTGATGCCATCATGATGCTCGATCAGCCCGGCCCACATCAGCAGGCGTACATCGCGGAAGTTGAGCTTTTCCTCTGCTTCTTCGAGACGTTTGAGGAACTCCATAGTGCCACAACCAACGACATCTTCGAGCTCGCACCAGCCATTGGGTGTGAACTCGATTTTGTAAGTTGTGGCACCGGCTGGCAGATCAAACTGCCCCATCACTTTGTTGCCCATAGGATCCTCGCTTTAATCAACAAATGCAGGCTTGCCGGTCAGCTTGCCTGTGAAGGTTGCGGTCATTTTGTCATCCATCGGCACCCCCGGCTCAAACCCGGTGGCTAGTGCCGAGAACTCCCATTCGGTGTTGTCGGGGAAGGTGATGCGATAGGTGATCGGCCCGTCTTCAATGATGTCGGCCATCATTTGAGCCGCAGTCGGTCCATCCGGATCAAAGTGGATCTCGACCGAGAACTCACCCGCATCGAGCAGCCCCTTGATGAACTCGCGCCACTTTTCTGGCGACTGGAAATGCGTCGCGTCTTTGGTTTCCCGCGAAATCCCCGGCGCGCTGAGATTGATCACCTCGCCCAGCTCTGCAAACACTTCGGGGTCTGCTCCGTTGCCGCGCTCGAACTTGGTGTCGAACCCGATTTGTGCGTCACTCATGATTAGCTCTCCAATGCCCAGCTGACATCAAAATCCACAGATCGACGGAAGAGCTGGTGCTCCCGCCCTGCGGTCTCGCCCGACAGATCACGCGCCTGCCGGACAAATATTCCTTGGAACACCACCCCGGCCACCGTGCCCCGATATCCCGAGAGCACGTCAGTAAGCGCACGCGTTACCGCGACGCCATCGGCGTAAGTTTTGGCCCAGACATCCGCCTGGACCGACGTGCGCGTCAGGCCTGATCGACCGCGGAAATGATATCCTTCAGACGACCAAACCTCCTGCAGGTTCACATAAGGCCGAGCCTTGACCTGTTTGGGCAGACGCATCCAATGCACCCGCGTTCCAACCAGGTTGGTGATTGGAGCCTGCGCCAATAACAGCGCCGTCAATGCTTCCTGCATTACTTGGTCTTTTTCTTGGCTAGGCGGCGCTTTTGGCGCGTGATGGTTTTTTGAATGTCAGCCATGAATTCAGCACCAATGATGCGCAGCGCCTCATACTTTTTCGCCTCAAAGGCCGGGCGCAAATGCGGCTGCGCGGCTTGGTGTTCATTGCCAAACTCGGTTTGCACAGCAGATGGATCATTGGGTCCAACAAAGACCTCAACCTCGCTTTGCTTCACATACTGACGGCGCTGGCGCTTGGTCAGCTTGGTGCCCACACCGTAGCTTTCTTTCAGATGGCCCTGATCTTCAGGTGCATTGCGCGCCCCAGCCTCGGCCATGGGTTTGCCGGCCTTTTTCAAAATCCGACGCGATGACGCTTTGGCCGCAGGTTTGGACAATTCCATCAGCATCGCTTCCAGCTCGCGCAGCCCATCCATGCGAAACTTGATCATGCTGGATCGCTCCGGACCTGAGCTGATATTTCAATCTCGGTCAGAGCATTCAGCGCAGCGACTTCTTTGATTCCGGTGATTTCCCAAATCTCACCAGATTGCAGCGCGCCCTGTTCATCCCAAACCCCATTCAAAACCAGCCGGTCATCAGAGGTCAGCGTGCGCGCATTGGCATTTGAGCGGATGACGAACCGGCTACGTTTGAGGCCGGTTTGATCACCACCGGCCCAACGTTCGGCATCCGAGACATCGCGACGCGCGCCCCAGGCACGAAACGCCAATGCAAAATCTTCACTCAGCTCATTGAACCCATTTGGGACCCCTGCCCCCAAGCGTTCAAAGCCAAGCTTGCGATCGTATTTCGAAGGATTGGCCATCAGATTGCGAATGCCTTGTAGCGCGTCGTTAGTCGCTCGACGCCAAGCGCGATTTCGGCCGATGGCCCATCAACAACCGCCGTTCGGTTTTCAAAGAAATGCCCGATCAACAACCGCGCCGCCGCTTTGATATCGCCAGGAACCGCATCCACATCGGGCCAACCAGCGGTGAAGCGGATGGTGACAGCATCAGGTCGGTCAGCCACATTTGGCCAAGACGCGCCGGAAGTCAGAACCACTTGTTTCAAACGACCGGAGCCAGTCAGCATGTAATCAGCGGGCGGAACACTTGCTGGCACATCATCTGCACCGATCACCTCGATCGCATCCACCGACGTCACGCGGGCAAAGGGCAGACGTGTCATCACCTCGGCAAAACCCGGCACCCGCAACTTCCATTGCTGAGATACCAGCGGAAACCCAAGCCCGCCAAACCCGTCTTCATCGACATCGAGATAAGCCGTTGCTGCGACGATCGCCGCTTCGATCTCGGCGTCATTGTCTTGATCAAGGATGCGCAGATGATCCCGCGCATCCTCAATCTCGATTAGGTCTGCAAATGGTTGTGATACCCGTTCAAGCCACATGCCGAGTTAGTCTTTCGCGTCCAAGGCGTCGGTTTTTTGATCATCCGCCTCTTTGGCTGCCTGACCCACACCGTCTTCAGCTTTGTCGGCTGGTACCTGCGCTGCTTTGTTTTCCGGCTTTGCTTTGGCCTTTTTGTCAGCGGCTTTCACCACGGCCTGTTTGACCGTTTCGACAGGGTCCTCATCTGCAGGCTTCACAACCAAAACCCCGCGATCAACCAAGTGTTTCACGGTCTGCGGATTGGCCTCACGGATGTCCCCGGGATTGTACCACTTGTCACCCTCATGCGGGCGTTTCACCAAATATTCCATGTCATTCTCCTCAAAAAGAAAAAAGGGGCCAAGCGGCCCCTTTGATTGGTTCGTGGATTAGGCGACAAAGCCCAGATCGCCGTAGATAAAGGCCTCGGGGCGGTAGATCGCCAGCGCCAAGCGTTCTTCGAACAAGATGGTGATCAAGTTGCGCACAAAGTCATCATCGACATAACCGGTCTCAACCGAGGCCAGCCAGCGATCAAAGATTTGCGCGCCCATCTGGAACGCCCCGGTCAAGAACTTGTCGACCTGCATCGCTTGGGTTTCCACCACCGGCAAACGCCACAAGGTTGGGGCCAAAGCATCCCCCGTTGGACCGCCAACAATGTAGTTGTTGTCGCCATCTTTGGTCAGCTCAATGCGCGCCCAATCGATCGGATTGAGCACATGGCCCGTTGCTGGATATTCCGCCAATGCGGCCTGCAACATCGCCAGACGCAGCTTGTCGATGATGGTTTCAGCCGTAACCGCGAAGGCCGCTGCATAGGCTGTAGCGCTAGGGATCAGACCCATCAGGTTTTGCCCGGTGCCATCGCCATTCAGAAGCTGCCCCTCTTCTTTCAGCTTCAGGCCCATGCGCCCGCGCTGATCGATCAAGGACCGCAGTTGCGCAACATCACTCAGCGACTGACGCGAGGCTTTGAAGTGATGCGCAATGACCTTGGCCGAGGTCGAAATATCTGCCAGTTTGATATCCGACTGCGGCTTCACCGCGCCTTCGGCCACCATGGCAGCATTGTTGTTGAACCCGGTTTCTTGGACGTATTCCAGCGTGTTGCCGTCCATGCGCCCCGGCATCAGCAAATCGCGAATGGTCATCCGGCGTTGCGGCAATTCCTGAATGCCAGGCAGACGTGTAGCGCGAACACCAGCGCCAACCGCACCATCGGTATCCGTGGTTGCCAGCGTGATTGTCGCCTTGGCTTCGATGCGCGCCTTGTTGTTGCGGCTAAACCCATCAGCTTCAAAGCTTTTGAATTCATCGCTTTCAACAAACATCTGGCCAATCGACTTGGCTTCATCAGCATCATTATTCCCGCCACGATCGAGCTTTTGCTCCAGCTCGGTCATCCCAGCCTTCAACTCATTCATAGTGACCAGCGCTTCATCGGCCTTGTCCTTGGCCTTTTGCGACAGCTGCTCACCGGCTTCAGCCTTGCCGGCAGCGGCCTCGGCAATCTCTTTCACCGCGTCGAGGCTTTTGTCGAACGCAGCTTTGGTTTCCGCTGCCAGCTCGGCTGCGGATTTGGTTTCACCAGACATGGCGAACCTCCGTTTTAAATGTCAGAAAGTGGGGTCAGGCCCCGTTCAACGCCGCAAAGAATGCACGCGCTTCGGTTTCCGCTGCAGCAGGTTCCCCCTGCCCCTTCAGGTGAATGCGCGCGGCACGCTCCGCCTGTGAGTTCGAACAACCAAGCCCCTTGGTCATACGTTCGAACTCCCGCTCAGTCAGCCGATCCCCGGCTTTGAGCTTTTCCAAAATCTCATCTGGCACTGCCATTTTTGGCGCGATCGTTGCGCTTGGCAGCATTGGGAAGGTTACGATTGAGACCTCCCAAAGCTCGAGCTCCTGCAAAACTCGATGCCCCTTGGTGTTTTTGCTGGCTTTCACCGTCCGGTAGCCGATCGACAAGCCGTCCAGCGCGCCCGCCTCGATCAAGGCTCGCGCCTCGCGCCCCTTTTCCACCGTGTCCAAAATCCGGCCTTTGACGCGCAGTCCTTTGCCATCTTCAGCCACCTCATCCCAAACCCCGATGGGTTGCTCAGGATCATGCTGCCAAAGCATTTTGACCTTGCGTCCAGCGCGTTCAAGCTTGCTCAGGCTCGTTTTATAGGCCCCCTGTGCAACCACATCGCCGCCGCCGTCAACCTCATCAAACAGGCTAGCATAGCCTTCAATAACGCCTGTCTCAGCGGCCTTGCTCAGATCGACAGCCATTTCTTTTGTCTCAAGCCCCATCTTGGTCCTGCGCCCCTTCTGTTTGAGTAATCGGGATGTTTTGCGATTGCATGCGCGGTACATCGCCGCCTGGGATTGGCGGTTTGCCTTCGAGCTGGCGCACTTCATTGATGGTGAATGTCCCGATTTGCACCATGGTTTGATAGAAGCTCGCCCGGCTGGCACTGTCGCCCCGCAGCATGCTTTCCATATTGAACCGCGCCGCATATCCGCCAGCGCGATCGGCGGGCGTCAAAAGTTGCTTTTTTACAGCCTGTTCAATGCGTTTCACCCGGCGGCGCAGGTAGAACTTCACAAACATCAGCACCTGTTGATCGACGCTTGTGGGCCAGGCGGTCGAGCTACCGGCATGGCCAATCAGTGCTGGCGGTACTTGGAAAAACCGGCAGATTTCTTCGACCGAGAATTGCCGAGTTTCCAACATCTGCGCATCCTCGGGATTGATGCTAATGGGCGTGTATTGCATGCCACCTTCGGCCACGAAGGGTTTGCCAGCATTCTGCGCGCCAACGTATTTCTCGACCAGCTTGTCGACCACGTCGCGCTGCGACACACTCAACCAATCCGCAAAGGTGATCACACCAGAGGGGCGCAGCCCATTGCGGAAAATCTCTGCCGCCGATCGATCCGCCGCCAGCGCCGAAGAAAAGGCATTCATGCCAAAACTCAATACCGACATGCCGCCCAATGCACTGCCGCCGGGCCCGCGAATATGGAACACATCGCGATCGAGCTTGGTGTAGCTTTTGCCCTCATCCACCCAGCGGTATTCGATCCGGCCGTTTTGCAGCCGGCGCACAAGCATCACCTCGGGATGGATCGGATAGAGAGCTTTGATCTCGCCATTGTCCTTGCGCGCGATCGAAGCATAGGCGTTGCCCCAAAGCTCGATCGACAGGCTCATGAAATCCCAAAAATCCAAAGCCGTCTGATCAAAGTTCGGGCTTTCATAGATCACGCTGTGAAGCGGATGATTTGCATCGACCTGGGCAAACCCATCCGCATCACTTTTGGTCACTTCAAAGGGCAAAGATGACAGCGAGCCGCTGATCAAATTCGAACAGGCCCAAACCGCCGACAGGCCGAGGCTTGATTTTGCGGTCACGGTTTCGCCTGCATAGCCCGAACCATGCGCGTTCCCCCGGCCATCGGTGAACTGCACCAATGCGGATTTGCGCACCAGACCAACCGCCCCCAGGGCTTTGTTCAAAATGCTCATGCCTGCTCCATCAACCGCTTGAAATAACTGTCGCGGTTTGCTGCGCTCTCATCGACCTCTTCGACTTGGCTTAACGGCCACAACCCGGTGATCGCCGCCGAGATGCCATCAATCTTGTCTTCGGGCACCAGCTTGGCCGGATAGATGAAGTCGCCACCCTGCACTTTCTTCATCAGCGTATTGGCCGCCATCCAGCGCAGCACAGGATTGCCATCCGTGATCCAGCGTTTGTCCTCAACCGCCGAGATCAGCTTTTCAAATGGCACATGCATGTTGGTGGCGCGCTGGCGCAGCTCAACCACATCGATGCCGGCACCTTCCCAATTGGCAGCCATCTGCGCAGCGTAAGTCGGATCATAGGTGACCATTTGCACATCCAGTTTGGCGAGGTCTTTGAAGACCCAATCGCCCGCCAACTCAGGCATGCCCGCCAGCTGAAACACCAGCGCCTCGACATAGTTCAGGTTCAGCTCGGCCCCCGGCGTGTGAAAAACCAGCCCCTCTTGCGCCCATGCCCAGACATGCTCGTTGCCCGGTGCCTGCACCTTGTTTTCTGGCCAGAAGTGCCAGGAGAAATTGAAGAAGCGATCACCATCGGGAATGATGGCCATGACGCTGGCGAAGTCCTCGCGCGTCGCCAGATCGACACCGATATAGGCTTTGCGCCCGGTAAAATCGCGCAACCGCAACGTCTCATCTTCAGCATCGCGCCACATATCCATATCCAGCGCCGCCGCCCCCACCGAGGTCCAGATGTCCAAATGCTTGCGCAGAAACTCCCCCATCCGCGCTGGCGTCGCTTGGGCTTTGGCCCATTCACCTTCCATATAATCAAGGCGTTTGGCTTTCCCGAGGCTCGGATTGGCCTTGGCCCAAGTCTCCGGATCACCGGGTTCGTCGCCTTCATCGGCCTCAAAGATCAGGCCAAAATACATGTCGTTGCTCAGCACCCCATCAAGGATGCGTTCCACCATCCGGCGCTGCTCAAAACAAACGCCCGCCGTGTTGTAGCCCGCTGTGGTGATCGCAATTAACAACGGGTGTTCGCGCGCGCCCAAGGCGGATTCCATTGAATCCCAGACGTCACGCTTTTCGTGTTCATGCAGCTCATCGATGATCGCGCAATGTGGGTTCTTGCCGTCTTTCGATTTGGTCTGGCTGGCGACGGGGCGAAACACAGCCGCCGGGTCGGCCGACTTGATCTTGTGCTGCTCAACGGACAGCTCGACCTCATCTTCCAACGTTGAGCCACTTGGCATTTCTGCCTGGGCAATCACGCGGGCCCGATCAAACACCTCGCGCGCCTGGTCAGAGCTCGCCGCCGCCGAATAGACTTTGGCCCCCGGCTCACCATCCACCGATAGGAAATACAGACCAACACCAGCCAGCAAGGTCGATTTGCCGTTCTTGCGCGCCACCTCAATGTAAGCAGTGCGGAACCGGCGCAGCCCGGTGACCATGTGACGCCAGCCACCGATCTGGCAAATCAGAAACGCCTGCCAGCCGATCAGCTCAAAGGTTTCGCCGCGCGCCGCCCAAGCCCCTTCGATATGAGGCAGGGTTTCCAGAAAAGCGCACATATGTTCTGAGGCTTCAAAGTCGAAGACATAGGGAAACTGATCGGTGCCGGCGCGTTTCAGATCATCTTTGAACCGCTTGCAAGCCTGTTTGACGCGTTTGCAGGCTGGGATTTTGCTAGACAAAACATCCTCGGCCCATTCAATCCCGCGCGCTGTGATGGGGGCGAAGTCAGGACAATCAAGCATGTGTTAGCCTTGGCCTCGACGTTTCATCGACCGGAATGGCGTCACGGTTTTGGACCCATGTGGCGCGGATTCTGGCGGCGCATCAAACAGATCGAGGAAATCTGTCTGCGCCGATCCGCCAGCCTTGGCCCGCGCATAGGGCGTCGCCAGTAACTCTCGCTGTAGCTTCATGACCTTGTTTTCGTGAAACGCCTGCTGCTGTTCCAAGCCCGACAGGTATTTGTTTTCTGTCGGCTTAAAGCCCTGGTCTTCGATCTTGGCCGCAACGCGATCATGCGCCGCCATGTGACCCGCCCAAAGGCACACCACACGAAACACTGGCTCATCAATGACCTTGGCGCGGATCACCGCCGCCAGCATCGCCAGTGCATGCTGTTCTTCGGCCAATCCAAAGTAGTCAGGCCAGCCGCCGAGACGGGCAACAACTTGGTGTTCAAAGCTGAGTTCAGTCTCAGCAGTCAGATCAGGCATACCCCCCCCTATAAAATTGCGCGCGAAAAAATCTCATTACCCACGCCGGTCTTCTTTCTGCAGGGTCTGAACTTTTTCAGGCCCCCCACCCTTGATTGCGGTGCGGCGTTCTTCGCGCTGTTTCTTGCTGTCGTGGCAGCTCTTGCAGAGGCTTTGCAGCGCTCCGAACCAGAACTTGCCGTGGTCTTCGCGGTGTGGCTCGACATGATCCGCAACCGTCGCGACTTGTTTCGAATGATCAGGGCACATCTTACACAAAGGCTCTGCCTTCAGCTGGCGCGCGCGCCGGCCATTCTTTCCCTTCCACGCCGCCAGATTGTACCAGCGCCGCGACGGTCGATCCGATCGCTTCGCATCGGCAAAGCGACCACGTTCCTGCTTTTCCGCCTTGGCATGCTGGTCACAATAGGTGCGCGTCACATCAAGCAGCCGGGAACATCCCGGATGCGCACAAGGCTTCTTCGGCAAAGCAGTCTCCAATGATGATGAGCCAAAAGAAAAGCGCCCAGAAGTTTCCTTCGGGCGCAGCTCGGTCGACTGTTAGGTGTCAACGAAGTGACATTTAGGTCAAGGATTTTTTCCATGGCTGCAATGATGGAATGTCATCGATCAGATTGAACGCCGACAGGTTTCCGCATGATTGCAGCATGTTACGCAGTTCAAGCAATGCGCCAAACCATAGCAGGTAATTTCGGCGCGCTTTCGCAATGAGTGAGGCCGTATCAGAAAACACAACCGGGCAGACATATCCCCAATCTTTGCCTGCCGTTTGATGCGCGGGCCAACGTGTTCCGAGATCACGGTTAAATTCACGCACCCCGAAGCGCCCATGTTTGCTATTGCGCCAAGCAACCGGCTCGCACTTTGGCACGGCTCCCTGCCCCCAATTCGGGCAGGCACCAAACCGGGCCAGCTCAGCAATCTGCAGCGCCATTTGCCGACCGCCCACATTTTCTGGCAAGACCATCAGCATTGCGGCCACCAGCTGAGCATCATCATGGGGTTCCGATTTGCCACCGCCATCGACGCGGCATCCAAGGCGGGCGCGCTCAATCATGATCCATTCCATCCCAAAGCCCGGCGCAGACCCGGTTTCCGAGGCGATTTCATCAAAGTCGAGTGACACCATTTCACGCTGAAAAGCCCAAGCCAATAGTTCCAGAATGCTAACATCGCGCTTGCCGATGCGCGGCACCGTCCCTGTGAAGCTCATCTGTTTGCCCATTTTGCCCCCGTTACACTTTCCTTGTGCGCGTAACGCCACCGTAACGGAGAGCGTAGCGCAGCTAACCCACTGCTTCTTTTATATATTTCTATCTTTCATGAGATAGAGTTACAGAGTTACACCCAATTCCATGATGAGATCGCAGGTGCGCACGCCTTATGTGTTCCGCTCCAAGCGTAACACCGTAACAACCAACCATTTTTCGCGACCTTATCCTATTCATTCAAACCCTTAGACCTGCTACGCGCTCCGTTACGCTTGCGTTACACTCATGCCAAAACCGTTACACCCAAGCTCAAACCGCATGGTCATATCCGCCCCCTTCAGGGGCCTTGACTCTAAATCCCGGTAGAAACCGCGCGGGGATGATGCGCCCGCGCATAGCCCGGCCTGCCACTCTGATTGGCTTTGGGGATTTGGTCACCGCCGTCATGGTGTCGAGCGCCGCTGTGTGGCCACCACCACGCCACCTGGTCCCTGCCATGGCGCGGTCCAAGAGTGGGTTATGTCCGTTGATGACAAACAGCTCGCGCTGGCCTTGATCACCGCCGAGAACGCGCGCGCCCACGCGGCCAAGCAGCTTGTTGTTATACTCGAGGTCCGGGCTGTCTTGCAGCGCCTCGATCAGCTCTGCGACCGTGACAGCGCCACCGTGATCCTTGCTGATATAGGTGCCAAACAAGGTGCGCAGAAACCGCTCCCCTTCGCTTTCCTCTTCGGCCTCTTGCGTCATCGCAATCAAAGGCTGTGCAATAGCCTTGGCCAGGTCCAATCGATCGCGCAGCGGCTCCCCCGAAGTGGGGCAAATCAAAGGCGCGTCAAACAGCATCAAATCCCAGCCCGCCAAGATTGCACCAATGGTATCGCCCGATCGCGCCACGCCGCCGATGCCCTGCACCAGCCCATTGTAAATCCGAAACGTCCGATCCCATCGATCCGGAGCCAGAGACAACATCCGCGCCCAAATGCTTGCCCCGAGCCGCTTGGCGTCTGATTGCAGCTCATCGAGAAGCAAGGCCTGGTCAGCTGGATCGAGGTCGGATTCGCGCTCGCCCATCGACAACATGACAAAGCGCGATTGATCCTGCGGGGCCATGCCACCAGGTATGATCGAGGCCAACAACCCTGCCCCGTATAGCTCAAAGCGCACACCGGAATGATCGCTGGTGCCCCGTTCCACCTGGGCCCCATCCGCGCCCGACATCAGGCGAAACAGCGCGATCACTTCTTCAACCGCACCGCCGGCCGTCTTTTCCGCTTCGTCGAAGATACGCGCGACGGCCATCCTGTTGGTGGTCTGGCGCATCGCGGCGGCACTGGTCGAGTTCTTCACCCCGATCGACATGCCGCCCATCAGCGAAGACACCACATCGAGCAAGGTCGACTTGCCGCTGCCATGTTTGCCCTTGATCCAACAATGCGCCCGCCAATCTGGATATTGGCCAAGCACCGCCTGCCCGATGAAGCCCATCAGAACATCCGCATCACTCTCGCAACCCCAATTCCAGAATTGCCGGATGCGGTCGCGGGTCCATTCCAGATCAGCCTGGGAACAAATCTCGTTGGATGGCGCGGGCCGCGCCGGCACCGCAGGGTAGAGCGCTTTGTTGATCATCCGGCCAATGCGCGGCTCACTTGGGGCGGTAATCAGCTGCTCGCCAAGATGCACAATCGGGTGGCCATTGGCCCCGCGCCAGGTTCCGCAATGCCGGATTTGCATCGCGTCATCAAAGAGCGGCAAATCACTGCAGGCCTGCATCAGTTTGTCAGCAGCTGAGGCCACGTTGAAGCCATTGTCACGCCGGTTTTCTGGTGGGGCGATACCCGCCAAATGATCGATAGCATCGGCTGCGCCGGCAACCAAGGCGACCAGATTGGCGCGGTTGTTCATCGCGCCGGCCGTCAGCTCGATCTTTTCGCCTCGCGCTGTCAGAAAGTGGAACTTGCCCGCCGCCATGCCAAGCGGCTGCACCGGAAACGATCGTGGCAATCGGGCCGAGCCACCGCCACCGTCATCGATCAGGTCTGGGCCATCAATATCAGGGGAGGCACTTCCCCCCCGAGATGAGCGGTCACTAGGCGGCTCATTGTGGACCTCAGAAGCATCCTTTTGCCTGATCGGCCCCACCTGTTCCGCCTGGTCAAACGCGCGGCGGACCGCGCCAATATCTTGGCCCATGCTCTCTTCCCGTCACTTGTTTTGGAGAAAGGCCTAAACGCCTTCCTCGGTCTTTGAAGGCTTGCCAACCAGCATGTCATTGAGATCGGCACCGGGCTTGGTCGGCACAATCAGGCCCTCCAGTTCCGGATTGACCAGCTGGGCACGGCGGATACCGCATTCCAACTTGGCCCGCGTCATGTTGGGTTCACTGTCCCCATCCATGATAAAAACCAGGCGTTTGACCCAAGGGGGTGGCACAAAACAGGGTTTGGCCGGATCCTCAATCGGAAGGCCGGAATGCTTGACGCCCTGCAGCTTTTGCATTGGCCCGGCCATATTGCCGAGGTCGACACCCGCCCAATAGGCCGCGGATTCCATGCCCACCGGCTGCGCCACCAAGGCGGTCAGTGTGGTTTCAATCCCCTCACCCATGATCAACGTGTCAGTGCCGTTGGGCGTGCGCAGCCGGATGGCACCGCCCTGCTTTGACCCGAGGGTTTTCTTGACCTTCAGTCGATTGCCTTTGTCATCGACAATCGGATTGCCATCCTTGCCGCGCAGCACCATTTTGCCGCCTGGCTCATTCAGGTCCAACCAGGTGCGATGCACACACATGGCCCGCTCTTGTTGGCTCTGCACAGCTGCCAACATCGCCGGACCGCGATGCAGCTCAACCCACTGTCGCCCCTCTTTTACCATGTAGGGCAGATTTGGATGGTAGCGCAGGCACTTGCTCAGACGGGGCAAGACACCAGTCAACCCGCGCAGGTTCAAATATGTCTCAACAGCGGTCCCTTCAGGCGCAACGCCTTCTTGCCAAATACTGCGCGCCATATCGACGGCACGCTTGCGTTGTTTCTCGGCAAAACTGTCCTGACGCTCACGATCGCGCTTGGCCTTTGCCCGGCGTCGCTCCGCTTCCTTGGGGTCGAGGTCAGGCGGCAACTCCCCACAAATCCAATCCAACGCTTGCGGAAATGCCTTGTTCAACACACCCATGACCAGGGCAATGGTGTCGCCGCCCTTGAGATCACAGCGTCGGCAGTTAAACGCCTTGGTGGTCAGGTTGATGCCAAACCGATCGGAGCCACCGCAAAGCGGACACGGCCCGATCAGTTCATGAGACACCCGCACCAGACCTTGGATTGCCAAGCGATCAACCAAGCCGATCACATCCTTGGCTTTGGCTTCATCAATGCGAGGATCATCAGGAAAGGACATCAGGCCACCTTGTCTCTCAGGCCCTTGTTGATCCGCTGGAGCAACTGATCCGCACCATGTTTGGCCAGCTTGCCACCGCGCACTTTGACGATTTGGGCAGCCTCTTCTTTGAGGGTGTCAAAATCCAATTCAGTGATCACGGCATCGAGGCGCGACAGGTCTCGCTCTGCATCGATCATCCGCGCAACCACCATCGCCACCGCTTCGATGGTAAAGGCGGTCAACAGGTTCGCTGCGGCTGGCTGTTGCTCGATCAAAGTTTCCAAAGTGACAAACACAACACCCTCGGGTAGGCGCTTGATCAGGCGTTCCAAAGCCAAAACCGCGCGAGTCTGTTTGGGTTTGAGCGGATAGCCAGGAACAACATCGGTCGTGATCTCCAGCTCGCGCAGCACCTCATCGACCTTCATCGCGGTTTCGTCCTGGGCAACCACGCGGGCACGAAACTTGTCGATCGAGGGCACACCGCTTCGCACGGTGTTGATCGCCACAAAGTCCGCTGCCTGTTTGACCTGATCCCCCTGCCCGATGACGCAAGGCACGCGCGACACGCCCAAAACGCGCGCCGCCAACAAACGATGCTGACCATCCGTCACGTTCAAATCAGAATTGTCGGGATCCTGTGACACACTCAAAGCACCAAAGCGCGACCAATCAAAGCCGCTGACCATCTTGGCAATTTTCTTGCGCCCGGTATCGGTCACCTTGCGCTGATACTCTGGATCAACCGAAAGCAGCTCAACCGACACCATCTGAAGTTTGAGCGCCACCTCCGGAGCCGGCACTTCAGGAAGCCCTTTAGCCTTTTTGCGAATGTCTTCGATCAGGTCGTTCATTGGCTTCCCTTCCGATGGATTGAAACAACGTTGCAATCTTCCAAAACGCTCGACGCACTGGCCTCCTGCCAAGCCGAAACCCGCGCGCCGGCCGCTTCTGCGCAATAGGCAAAGACCTCTACCCGCAACCGCGCCATGGCCAAACCTCGGTCATGCTGTCGTTCGGCTTCGGTCAAAATACGAGCTGCCGATCGTATTTGGGCCAAGGCGAGCGGGCATTCCTGACAATCGGGCAGCAGGTCCTGCAAAACGGCCAACCACATGTCATCGTTCTCGGTGCCAAGGCCGGTCAGCACCAGATGCACGCAGGTCGATACCAAAGCCCGCTCTGCCAGTGTTCGCCGGTCAGTCATGGGGAGTTCCATCAAACAAGGGGACCGGTGCTTGCTCGGACTGGTCGGTGGGATAGTCAGACAGCTGTTCCAAGCGGTCACGACAGGGAGCGATCCATTCCAATTGGCCGGTCAAACCGGGTCGCTGTTCCCAGATCAACCAGCAATAGCTGGTGGCGCTCGATCCCTTTCGATCAAGCCGGCCTTTGAACATCGGTACCCGTTCCGTGAATTGCAAAATCAACGACGGTGGTCGTTTTGAAAACAAAGACTTGTGTCGCGCCTTCCCTTCGAGAAAAGAGGTGCGTACCAGAATGGCGCAGCCTTCGCGGGCGCGACGCAAAGCCGTCCAAACAAACTCTTCAGCTGCGTTGAACGGTGGGTTGGTGATGATCCAATCCGGCCCACATTCCCGATCCATGTAGTGCGGTGGGTGATCCCAACATGTCAGGAAATCACCTTCGTAGTCCTGCGCTGGAAAGGTGGCAGAATAGTCGTGCACATCGCTGGCAAAGACCTGGTGAAAGTATTCCGCCAATGGGCGTACCATATGACCTTCACCGCAAGCAGGCTCCCAGCACGTCAACTGTGTCAAAGGCTGGAGGCGCATTAAACGCTCGCAAAGTGCACGGGTCGCCCAGGGCGGCGTCGGAAAATAATCAAGGCTGTCATGCGCCTCAACCCGCTGTTGCATAACGGCGCTGGAACGGTTTTGAGTCATGAGACAACTCCGCTTTCAGCGTCGATGAACTCTTCTATCCGAGCCATCAAAGTCGCAGTGACGCGCCCATTTGTTCTAAGGCGATGAACAACCGAAACATCTCCAGCTGCCTTTTTGCTGAAGTACCCATCCGACCAACGCCTATTTTTGCAAAATGTGTCGATCTTACTCAGGAGCGTTACAACATGCTCATGTGTTGCTGTTTCAGGGCTTTCCAACCAACTTGATGAGGGTGTGTCCGATAAATCAACCATGCGCAAGACGTATATCCGATATTTCGGACAGTCAACGTCCGAAATAAAGGACGTGCGGTTTTATCCGATATGTCGGATAGTGCCGCTATGGATGAAAGCTACGATATTGCTGCCATGCGCAACCGTTTGAAGGCCAAGCTAGATGAAGCAGGCCTTTCTATGCGTGCAGCATCCATCAACGCAGGTCTTGGCGCTGGCTGGGTGCAAGCGACTCTGCAAGAGGATGGACCTGAACCCTCTATCGTCAAACTAGCTCAAATGTGCGCAAAGAATGGAATTAGTCTTCCTTACGTTCTCTTTGGGTTTGAAATGTCTTCGGAAACTCGGCAGATTCTTGAGATGATGGAAAGCGATCCTCAAAAGCGCGACGGCCTTTTGGCATTGATGGCGTCTCAGAACCGCTAGAAAGTGTCAGGCGTAAGGAGCGTTTTTCGGCTTCGCTCAACTCTTCCAACAGAGCTACAAAAACGCTCACTCGCATTAGTCAATTCCTATTTTTGTGTCAGCCGTCACAACCTATGGTTATCTGAGGCTTGAATCGATACGTCAAGCGACATAGATATGTTTCCTGAATTTAGGAACGCAGGTGTTTTAATGATTGGCTTTAGAGGGCGCTTAGAGCGCGCCATTTCAGGCAATTCCGAATATAAAAACAACGTTTGGAAACTGTCCGAAGATGCGGGATTGGGAACCAAAACCGTCTACAACATACTGAATGATGACAGGCTGGATACCTCGAAAACAGGTCCGGGGTTCTTTGGGATCTCAAGGGTCGCAAACCTGTTAGGGGTATCGCTAGATGGGCTTGCAGGCATGTCTCAACACTCCATCTCAACACCAGATAACAACCTTCAGACGGCCCTTTCCCAACACGCCTTAGAAACCATCGCTAGTCAAATGAATGATGGTTCCGACAACCTTTCTGCTGATTTTCTACTTAGGATTTACGCAAAATCAGGCGGTCGGATCGAAGCATTTTCAAAATACTTCGATCGTTGCGACCAGTACCTTCCTCCAGCTATGGAAGACCACTACTCTAGAGTTAAAATCGTTGGGACCAAGAGCCTTTCTGCGATCACCATGGGGACCCCGTCACAACCTTTGCTGCAAGAAGCTCTTAAAAACATGGGCGACAAGGACCTGCAAGCCAGAGTTATTCAAGACTACCGGAACGCCATGCAGCGCGGAACCCTAGTGACCGTAGAGACCTTGGATATCCAGATGCCAAACCACCCGGTTCGGGTCAAAATGGACTTCATAAGGGTCCTATTGGCGGTCAAGGACGCCGCTTCGAACCAAACGCTTCTAAACTTCTCGCTTCTCGTAGTTTGAAGACGATGTTTGCAACACGGTTCGTATAGTCGCCTCGCAGCTGGTCGATACATCCGATCGAGGAACCGCAACCAACCATTCAGTTCCATTTCTCGGTGGCGGCGGCTTTTCGCCCCAATCAAATGGGTTTCCAAAAACACGAGTAAACCCGTAAAGCGAAGAAGCACCTCGCATGACATCTCGTTCCCTGATGAAGCAATAGGTCCAATCCGGGTCCCATTTTAAGGAAACAGCAGAGTGACCAATTGCGACGAAGGCTCGGAGCGCTGGAAGCGACCCACGAAACTGCCTGCTAACGAACAGATCACCAAAATACACCAGTCGCCCCCTCAACTCCCTATCAACCATAGGGAGAGAGTGAGTAATCTCACCATGTCGACCGTAGTGCCTTTTGAATAACCTAGACCAATACTGAGTTACTTCCTCATCGAGGAGATCCTCAAGTTTCGCACACCCAACAAACGCTGGTACTCCATTTTTCCTGGCAACCAACCACAATGAGTTCGCTCTGGTAAAATCGTTTTGCAGAGGAGAGTTCATCGACGTGAGGTATGGCTTTTCAGCTTCCGCAACTATCCCCTCGACGTCCGCTAACTCCGTCACCTCTTCCACAGAGAACCCCTTGCTCTCCAAATAACTGGAGAGGCGGCCGATCCTTTTTGCCGTACTGACTATAGACATTTTTTCCCCATTTTTCTGTCCGGTTTAACCGATTGATTTTTAGAGAAGATGCAAGCCACCACCCGCAATTCGAGCACGCGTTAACCATGATGTATATGATATTTCGGATATTGCATGTTGACTATCCGATATTTCGGATACTATCACTGACACAACTACCGTGTCAGGAGAATGGTAATGTTCCAATACCCCAGTGGTCGCATTTCGACCCATATCCCCGCCAGTATTCGCCCGTGGTTGGTTGTGCCAAAATCTGGCGACATACCGCACCCGGTTCTAATCCAAGATGCTTGGCTGCGCGCCAAAGAATGCCAAACTCTAGAAGATGGCACTTCAGCCCGAATCCCACCTGAACAGCTTGCCCGGTTGGAGGCATCCATCAATGGCACGCCCCTGTCCAAGGCCGGTTCAGCCGAAATCTTTTTCCTGTCCCGCCACAACAACCTTTGCCGCAAGCTTGGCTACTTGGCCCGCTTGAAAGGCGGTGCGCAATGAGCCATCCAACTGACACGCATGTTGGCAAGCGCATTCGGCATCAGCGCTGGCTTGCGGGACTAACCCAGCAACAGCTCGCAGACGCCTGCGGCATCAAGTTTCAGCAAATCCAGAAATACGAAACCGGGGCCAATCGGGTTGCCGCCTCGCGCCTCAAGGAAATTGCCGACGCTCTGAACGTTTCGATCGCCTTCTTCTTTGAAGGGCTTGATGCAGAGACCCCGACCCTCGAACCCGAAAACCAGGTTGAAGCTGCACTCATCCGTCTGTTTCGACAAATCCCATCATCTGGCGCGCGCCAAAACGTTTTGCGCTTGGCGCGGGACTTGACCGGGGCAACCACATGACCGCCCTCTCCTCCTCCCTTGGGGCGGTCACCAGCGGCGAGGGTGTGCCGTACTCACATGCCCTCGCCCAAGAACCGGACCCCGTCACGTTGCGGACAGGCATTGCCTTGCTTCAGGATATTCCGGCTGAGCATCAGCTGCTCGCCTTCAAAAACCTGATCCTCAACAATGGCGGCACCTGGACGGTTCCTGAGAACCCCGTTGCTCATCAACCCGTGTTGTATGAAGCGCAATATGGCGGCGTGTCGGCCATTGCCTCCGACCCAAGCGAACTGCCCCGCAATTGGATACGCGCCGCGCTCAACACTTTGTCTGCGCTCGAGCCGATCACATGAGCCTTCCAGTTCACTCCCCGCATCGTTTTGCGCACCGCCTGTGCCAAGCCTCGGATGCCGGGCACCTCGCCGGGGGATGCTCCCTCATGCATTCCCCGGTGCTTTTCGACATTTCCAATATGGGCTGACGCCACCAGCCCATTCGACGGCGCGCACGGCAAACACACTCACACTCACGGACAAATGCCGTGCGCGCAAAAGCCCAAACGAGGATCACATGACTCTGATCTCACACATCCCAAAAACCCGCGAAAACCGCGACGACAGCCTGATCCGCCTCCGCGATCCAGTCGCTCGGAGCTACCTGCACCTCTCCGGATCCGGCACGACCAAAGACATCAACTATTCGTGGCTTGGATCGCGGGCCCAGGCAAAGCGCCTGCAGGCCCAAGCCGAAAGGCGCGGCCAAGATTGGCCATTTTGCAAAGTTCACCGCTGACAGTTTCGGATCATTCCATCAACACCCTCTCGGTCAGCGGCCTGATCCACCGCGCACCCGAGATGACAACATGAAAGATCTCTTGCTTGGCGGCAGCCCCCGGCCCTTGGGCAAGGCGCGGGGATCACATCAAAGGAAACCAAATGTCACGATTTCACTTTTCCCCCAGCGGGTTGTTCACTTTGGCCGTCTTGATCGGCAGCGCAACCCTGGCAACCATTGGCCTGCCCTATGCATTCTGGAAGCTGGTCGCGTGGGTCAACAGCCTTGGCCCATGGTGGCCGCTGTGAGCGTTTATGTCGACAAACCGCAGCACCGCGTCGGCCGAATGATCATGTGTCACATGCTGGCTGATAGCATGGCCGAACTGCTTGCCATGGCCGACACCATCGGAGTCGACCGAAAGTGGTTCCAACCCCAAAGCCACCCACATTTCGACATCTGCAAATCCAAACGCGCCTTGGCTGTCAAAGCCGGTGCGATCGAAGTCGACCGTCTCACCCTAGTCGATGTCAAACGCCGCTACCGCAAGAAATGGTTCGCCGACCTGGACGAACGCGCGGCCGTCGTGGCTGCCACACTCACCTGACCGAACGAAAGGCTTGACGACGTGCCAAAATTTTCGCCCAACCCAATCTATTTGTCAGAACGTCAGGTGGCTGAATTATTGGGCTACGGCATAGATTGGTTACGCAGACACGCGGCTGAACTTGAGCGGCAGTTTGGGTTCCCCGGAATCGACCCCGCAATTGGCAAACGTCACCGCCCCTCAATTGAAGCATGGGCGAGTGAACGGAACAACCGCAGTCGCAAGGTCGAACCACCAAGGCAAAAACCAACACAAGGTAACATCAATGCATTCTGATTTCTCAGAGGCGCTCTGGGACAACAGCGACCCACTTTACGCCCCATTTCTCAAAAAGAAAAAGGGAAGGTATGCCTATTGGCAGCCTTCCCAGAAATACATCGATCATGGCTGGTCGATCAAAAGCTATCGCCTTCAGGGCGTGATTGGCGACGGCCTGGATGAAACCCGAGCGAAACAGTGCCGGGAGCTTACACGAGAATTGTGCACCTGGTGGGAAGGCGAAGCGGACACTTCGATCAAAGCGGGAACTTGGGGCTGGTTGATCAAACGATACTTGACCGATGAGCATTCAGCCATTTTCGAAGTGTCGCCAGCAACGCGCGACGGGTACAAAAAATTCTTACCACGCATCGAGGATGCGATAGGAGATGTGGCAATTGATGACACCGATTTCGCCGCGATGGCCTCGTGGCGCAAAGCCATGGAGAGCAAGGGCCGCTCTACCCATTTCGTCAAAAAATGGTTTCGCCATTTTGGCATCGTGGTCAGCCACGGCATCAAGCTTGAAGTTGAACGTTGTCGCACAATTAAGTCCATCACTCGTGAAATGCGCATCACGTCGCCCCCCCGCCGTGCAGTCTATGCTGACAGGTCTCAAATCGAAGCAGTGGTCGCACAAGCCGATGCAGACGGCAAACTCTACCTGTCCCTAGCGGTGTTATTGCGATTTGAGTTCGCATTACGGGGGGTCGATGTGTACGGTCAGTGGAGCCCTGCAGACGGGCGCGAAGAAGGGATTTTCCATCATGGGCTCATTTGGAGCGACGGCCTGACCTGGGAAATGATTGAGCCTGATCTCTCCAGTTTTTGCAAAGTCATCAACAAGACCAAAAAAACTTTGCCTGAACCCTACCAATTCGATTTGACCGCAACACCACACATCCAAGAACGTTTTGCATCCACCCCTGCCAGTAGACGTTTTGGTCCGGTGATCGTTCTTGAAGATGGAACGCCACCAAAAAAAGATGTAATTCCTCAATCGTTTAGGCGCATTGCGCGAAACCTCGGGTTTCCAGATTTACAAATTCGCGATGCTCGTTCAGGCGCAATTACGGAAGCCAAAGCTCTGGTCGATCCGATGACCCTTCGCAACGCGGCGCAACATACCCAAATGCAAACCACAGATATCTACGTCCGAGATAGATCTGAAAGCGCAAACAAGGTGGTCAAATTGCGTCAGGAACTCGGGCGCGAATCCAAGGAAAAATGAGGTCGAGGGAACTCCGAGGGAACTCCGAGGGAACCGACACCAATCCATGCCACAGGAAGTCGCTAAAAAACCAATAGTGTCATGGGATTGATGGTACCACCTCCCCGGCTCGAACGGGGGACCTCCTGATCCACAATCAGGCGCTCTAACCTACTGAGCTAAGGCGGCACTGGCGGTGGATTTACCCCTAGCCTCCTTTGAATGCAAGAGCGAATTCACGAGAAAATTGATATCATACTTCTGGGGTTAAATCGATCCGCCAAGCTTGCTCGACCAGATCCACCCCAAAGCTGTGCACCGGCTTGGAACTAAGGAGTTGCCATCCGTTTCTAGCATACAGAGCGCAGGCCGCTTTGTGGCTTTCGTGGGTCCATAGCTGCATTTCATCATACCCGGAATCGCGGGCAAATTGAGTGCACGCGTCTAGCAAGCGCTGCCCAAGCCCATGCCCCCGCGCGTCTTCGACTAAGTAGAACAGTCGCAGTTTGGCGATCTTTGCCGTCACACGAACGCAAAAGACCGACCCAAGCCGCTTGGTGCCCGCCCACGCAACAAATGCCCGTTCGCAAGTTTCATCATGCCCTGCTTCAAAATCCGTCAAAATTTGCGCAACTAAAACGGCAAAGGTGTCGTCAAACCCTTCTGATGAGGCATAGGCTTGACCGTGCTGATCAACCAACCATTCTGCGTCACCGGGCCCAAGGCCTCTCAATTCTATATCCATATCTCAAACTTACCGCTGTACGCTTGCAACTCAAGCCTCTTGGCTTTACCCCCTGAACCCCGCAGTATGGGCCAAACAGAATTGGACAAGACCATGGGTATCAACACCGAACGCGAGATCGAAGCCAACCTTCAAATTGGCCCGACGGACCAGGGAATGATCCGCTTGTTCATTTTTGCCGGTGACATGGAAATCCCCATGGATTTTGAACCTGATGAGGCTGAAGAGATCATTGAAGAGCTAAAATCAGCCATCGCCACGGCCCAAAAGGTTCGCAAGTAACCCGTTTCGCGGTGTTACAATTGAGGCTTAATCGGCACCCAAAAGGCCCGACAACCTTGGGTCACGCAAGGATTGCAACCGTCGCGCTGCGTGAAAGGCGAATTTCCGGACAAGCTTATTGCGCCGCGCCCCGGCCAATTTGTCTTCGGGGGACATACGCAAAATTTCCGCATCATAACCATCGGCGATGATCAGGCCGGTGTCCTCTGGTAACAAATCGACATCAAAATCCTGATCCACAGCCCAAAAATAGCGGTCACACCATTCCAAATAACCCTGCCATTTGCCGTCGCTCATAAAATCGGCGCGGCTGGATTTGCACTCGACAATCCACAGCTCCCCCTTGGGGCCAAGGGCCATGACATCCACCCGCAAGCCACGATCAGGAACAAATTCCTCAATCGTTGCATAGCCATGGCTGGCCAAATGGCGCGCCACGCCGCGTGCCAAAACCTGACCGGGTTGCATGTTTTCGAATTCTGACAGATTGCGCGTATCCATGGCAAACAATATGAACATTTCATGAACAAAAACAAGCCAACATCCCAAACTGTATAGGAGATGAGTGGTTAGAAAAGTTTGACCCTTGACAGGATACCATTTAGCACCCTATCGATAGGATACCAAATAGAATCCTATTGGAGGTCTACATGCCCCGCCTTTTGCCCATCCTCATCACAGCCTGCAGCCTGACCCAAGCGCCGGTCGCGGTGCAGGCCGACATCACCCTCATCCCTTCCGCGTCATTTGACTGGGCACAGACACCCCAAGGGGTTGGGTTTGCCCCTTTGCGCGGTGATCGGATGCTTGAACCCTATTTTGCAATGGTGCGCCTTCCGGCTGGGTTGCAAAGCCCTGCTCATACCAAATCAGCTGCGATGATTGGCTTGATGGTGTCGGGTGAAATGACCCACGTCACCGCCGACCAAGACCCCGTCAGCGCCACGCGCATTGGTCCGGGTGGCTACTATGAAATCCCTGCGAACCTTGCGCATATTTCGTCCTGCGTGTCGGCAGAACCCTGTGTGACTCTGCTCTATCAAGACGGGGCCTTTGACTTTGTTCCGGTGACGCCATGAGCGCGCAACTCACCCCCGCGCCCGACCTGCAACCGGCCTTTCGCGCCCTTGCCGATCCGACACGCCGGGACATTTTGCGCCGGTTGTCGGCCCGCGAAATGACCTTGGCTGAGATCACCGCCCATTGTGACATGACCCGCGCCGCTGTGAAAAAACACTTGGTTGTATTGCAAGATGGCAACCTGATCCAAATGCGCCGATCCGGGCGGGAAACCCTATCGTCTCTGAACCCAGACGCGCTCAAACCCGTCGTTAACTGGTTGAATTACTTCGAAACCTTCTGGGACGGTCATCTATCCGCCCTGCATGATACCCTTTCTGAATTGGAGACCAAAGAATGACCCTGACACTTCGCAAAACCGTCTTCCTCCCCGCCTCGCCATCCATCGTTTGGGATCATCTTACCAAGTCCGAGCTGATGGGAAAATGGTTCCATCCCGCCGCTGACGATCTGCGCGAGGGACACCCCTATACGCTTCTCTCTGCGGCCGATGGCGAACGCATGTGCTGGGGCACCGTTGAAAAGGCCACGCCGCACGAACACATGCGCTGGAGCTTTACCGTTGGTCCAATGCAAGGCATGATGTCGACCGTTGATTGGCGTCTGGCCGCGGCCCCCGGCGGCACTGAACTAACGCTCGAACACTCTGGCCTACCCGACGACGGCGAGGGCTATGGCCTTGTCCTTGCGCTCGACAAAGGCTGGCACGGGTTTCTTGGCCATCTTCACGCCATGGGCGACGATTACACCGCGACCATCCGGACCCCCGCCACACCGGAGGCAGCCCGCAAAGCCATTTTCGACGAGATGGACATTTGGTGGTCAACACGGGTTGAAAAAACGCCAACCGGTGCGACCGTTCGGTTTGGAAATTCGCATGTCACCTTTGACTTTGGCACCCGTGATGGCACCTATGTCTGGACTTGCACCGACGCCCATATGATCATTGAAGACGTGGCTGATACCACTGAGTGGCAAGGGACGTCCTTGATTTGGCAAATCCTGCCGGATGGTGACGGGTCCCGCATCACGCTGTCACATCTGGGCCTGACGCCCCAGCTTGCCTGCAATGATGTTTGCACCCGCGGCTGGCAGCATTTCTTTGAAAGCTCGCTTTTGGCACATCTTTCTGGTCAAACCGCGTCTCCCGAAGACAAGCAGCCCTTGTCGGCGTGATCCCCCTACCCTATGTCAGAGCTTGGCGGGTTCTATACTACGCGTGAACGGGTCCATTCCGGTGGCCTTAAGCAAATCCGAGGGAGCTGGCTCTGTCGTTGCCGTGGCTTCGTTACCTGGCACCCACCTGTACATACAGGTCCTCGGGAATGCACGACCCACACGGTAGACTTGGTTCCCGCCGCTTTTCCCACATAGAAATGCGGTGGGAAGTTGTCCTTGCCAAGCTCGGTTTTACCTCACCTTAACGCCGACCTACCCCCCAAAAAAACCGGCCCCAATAGAACCGGCTTACATGGTTTTTTATGTCGAAACATCACTTGCGACCGAGCATCTCCGGACGCTTTTCTTCGGCAACTTTGACACGTGCGCGTTCGCCGGTCACCCGAGGTTCGCGTTTCCCACCAGACGGGTCTCGCCCTTCCATGCGCATGATAACAATCGCAAATTGTACCCCGGCGAAAACGATGCCGTTAAAAACCCAGAGCATGACAACTGCGACCCAGCCAATATCAGACGCGCCGATCAACGAACCAAGATTGGCAACGTTCATCCAAAGCAACATCCCAACAAACAACGCCGCAAGGCCAAAGCCCGTTATGACTTGTTGTATATAGAGTCTGATCAAACCTGGCATCTAAACGCCCTCCAAGATATTCTGTAAATAGAATACATATTCCCAGCCCGAAAGCAAGCCAAAGCGGTTTGTCGACCTTTGGCCGCCTTGGCCTACGCGATTACGCGCGGCCTTCGCCCTCATCGATCAACCCTTGGACCCAATGCGCCGTGAGATAGGTCGCCGGAACGCCAAGCGGGATTGAGATGAGAAGCGCCGTCAATGATGACATGATCGGCAACCCCACCGCCTGGCCGAGCAAGAACAGCATGAACAGGTTGATCGCCACGGCAGCGGCAACAAACGGGTACAGGATTAGTTTCAATTTTAGTGTTGTTTGGCGAAGCTGCATCATGCTGCCTCCTCTTGCTTTATGCGCAAAGCCTGCGCAATCACTTGGGCCGTTTCGGACCAATCTATAAAGGATGGCAACACCGGCCCGTCAAAACCAGCGGCGGCAAGTGCGTTTGGCACATCCTCGATCATATGGCCGGCGACTAGCGCAAAAAACGGCAGGCAAATCGCCTGTCCCAATCCTTTGGCCATCGGCTCCAAGAACGGTTCTTCTTCGACAAATCCGGTGCGAATATCGCGAAACTTTAGACGTTTCTGGAGAGCCGCCGCAAAATCATTGGCCGCGTCTGCGCTTCGTTTTGACACCGCAGACCCATGGGCTGCCACCAAAAGTGCGGTTTCATCCGCTTGCCACGCTTTGTCCCGAAGACAGGCCACAAGCCGCGCCTCGACCACATCCAACAACGCCGGGTCCACACCAAACGGGCGCATTGGCGAGAGGCCGTAGTCGACCAAACGTTTGGGCAAAACACGACCGGTGAAATAGCCCTGCGCCATGAAATAGGGATAGACCAAGGGGCCATCCATGGCGTCCAACACCTCTTCAAACCGCCCCGGAGCCGCCAAAGTGGCACTCCGAATATCCCAGCCCGGTAGGAACCCGGCAACCTTTTGCGCCAGATCGGCCAAGGCTTGTTCCTGTGTCTCGGCGTCAGAGGGGCTGCCATGGGTTACGATCAGGGCGGTCTTTGTCATTGCGAGGCTCTTTTTCACTGCGTCGCCAAAGGATATAGCCCCCGCATGTCGTGCATCAACGCCAATTGTTGCCTGCGACACGGCCACAGGCGACACAGGAAGAGATGAGGCCATCGCCGGTGTCACAGGAACTGGTGTTTGGGATCGTGACGTTTGCCGCGGAATGGGGTCACGACAACGCCATCACCAACGTGTTCGTCAATACCGACCTCTTGGTTTGACATATAACACGCCGGATCTTCGGCCCATGGATCACCGGTAACTTGCAGGGCACGAATGCGGGTGTTGCCACCGCAGACGTCCTTGAATGTACATTCGCCACAGCGCCCTTTGAGCGGACGCGGGCGTTGACGAAGGGTTGCCAACATCGGATCATCGCCAGTCCACAACTGGGTGAAGGGTGTCGATTTGACGTTGCCGATTGTGTAATCGGACCAATAGGTATCGGGGTGAACCCGGCCTAGCGGATCAATGTTCGCCACTCCCAAACCAGAAGAGTTGCCGCCCCAAGCCTCAAGATGCGATTGCACCTGAGCGGCCTGTTCGGCGCTGAAATTCTCTTGGACCCATTTCAGGAAATACACCGCATCCGCGTCGTTGTTCCCGGTGACAAGCTCTAGCGGTTTGTCGTTTTGGATCGCATCCCAGCCACGCTGGATCAATGTATCCATCGCCTTGCGGGTGCGTTTGTGTTCGGTGTCGTCACCGCGATGTTTGTCACCCCGCCCGGCATAAACAAGATGGGAAAGATAAAACTTATCAACCCCTTCCGCGTCGCAGAGATCAAGCATATCGTCCAACATATGGGCGCTGTCTTCGGTGATGGTGAACCGCAGACCTACCTTGATACCACGTTTTTTGCATTCGCGAATGCCATGAAGCGCTTCGTCATAAGCGCCTTCTTGGCCGCGAAACCAATCGTTGAAATCTTTGACGCCATCGATGGAAATCCCGACATAGTCAAAGTTCAGATCGGCCACCTTGGCCACCGCGTCGCCGGTCAGCTTGGTGCCATTGGTCGAGAGTGCCAGATAGCGGAAATCCAATTCCCGCGCACGCTTGGCCAGATCAAAGAAATCAAACCGCGACAAGGGTTCACCGCCCGATAAGATCAGCGCCGGGATTTTGAAATCATTGAGGTCATCCAAAACCCCCATCGCCTGGTCGTGGCTTAGCTCGCCGGGGAACTGCACATCGGCCGATGTTGTATAACAGTGGCGGCATTTCAAGTTGCAGCGCCGGGTCATATTCCAGATCACCACCGGTTTCACCCCACCCGATCCACGGCGCACACGTACCGGTGTCGGGGTCTTAAGCTGTTGCATATATTGGGAAAGGCGGAACATAGCTCAGCGTCCTTTGGTCAGGCGCATCCCGGTTTTTTTCAAGATGCGCGTGGAATAGAGAATATCGTTGGATCGGCAGGCATCGCCCAAAATGGCAATCACCTCGGCGCGATGTGCCTCAACCTCGTCTCGGGTCGAGCCATGAAGCATCGCGAACAGGTTATAGGGCCATTCCGGCAGGGCACGCGGGCGCAAATAGCAATGGCTGACAAAATCGAGCGCGCCAACCTGCGCCCCCAACTCTTCGGACACGGCATCATCGACGTCCCAAACCGACATGCCATTGGCCACCATGCCCAGCGCATAATGGTTGGGCGCAACGGCAATCCGGCGGATCACGCCACTGTCGATCATTGTTTGGATGCGCGACACAACCTCTGCCTCTTCAAGGCCAAGCCAACCCGCCACCTCGGCATAAGGCTGTGCCGTCAAAGGCAAACCGCCTTGCGTGGCGGTGAGGATTTTGCGGTCAATAGTGTCAATCGTCATGCCGAGACCTTGAAGCCGATAAAGAACTCTTTGAGTTTCGGAAAGCGCTTCACCTCGATATCGGTTTCCGCCTCAATCCGGTCCGCCACCTCGTCAATGCCGCTCGGTTGGTCACAGGCCAAAACGAACCACATATTAAGGTGATGTACGCGTTCATAATTATGCGCCACTTCCTTGTGGGCATTGACCAAAGTCATGACAGTTTCGAATCTTTCTTCGGGCACCGCCATCGCGCAAAGACAAAACGCCCCGCCCATCGCCGCCGCATCAATAAACGGGCCAAAGCGGGTGATCGCTCCGATTTCACGCAGATTAGCCAGACGTTTCAATACGTCATCTTCGTCGGTGCCCAGCGCCTCGCCGACCTCGGCAAAGGGGCGATTGGACAGCGGAAAACCGTCTTGCAACTGGTTGATCAATTGCCGGTCAATGTCATCCAGCGCGTCGGGGGCAAGGGGTTTGCGGCGCATTAGGCGGCCCTTTCTCGTCGATCTTGCAACACCGCTCCTGTCTGTTTAAAACAGCGGACAGAGAATAGCGGCTGATGCTCAATGTCCAACAGCTCAGGCAAGGCTGCGGCAGATTTCAAAATGTCCAGTGCTTCGCTACGCGACCGCGCATGGATCATAGAATAAAGGCTGTAATCCCAGACACCTGGAACCGTCACCCGTTCGTAACACAAGGTCACACCGGGATGCTGCGCAAGAGCTTCGCCCGCAGCGATCATGCGGTCTTGGGGGACTTTCCACACCACCATGGCGTTAGATGACCACCCAACGGAACGGTGCCGAACAATGACGCCAATGCGGGTTAGCAATCCGGCACGATAGAGGATGTCCAACCGGCTGATGATGTCGGTTTCGGAACGGCCCAACCGATTGCCCAAGGCCTCATAGGGGCGCTCAACCAACGGTAGACCTTGCGACATGGCATGTAACAGCGGACGATCGCTTTCTAGGAAGACAGACATATCTGCCTCTCCCCGCCGCGGTGTGGTTTTGCGCGCGCCAGACAAGCGGAAGCCAAGATCAATATTGAACGGCCGGCGCAACCGAAGGTCCAGCACCTCAAGCCCGGTATCGGTGCGAATAGCATCCAAACTGTTTTCTAATTTCGCAACATTGGGAGCCGTGGCTACAAACCAAAGATTCCAAGCATTTTCACGCAAATAGGAGTGGTTCACCCCTGTTTCACATCCAACCCGCGCGGCAACTTCACTTAGTCGTTCTTCGGGAACGGACATGGCGGCCAAGGTCGACGCACCGGCGGTGTTGGGTCTTACTGTGCCGCCAACACGCGCAATCCGACCAGCAGATAGCAACGCCTTTAGTCGGTCAAGCACATCGGCTTCGCTCAACTCTAACGTCTTGCCAATTTCGACGAAAGGTTGGGAGACCAACGGAAAGTCTCGCTGAAATTCATCCAGCAAACGTTGGTCAATTGGATCAAGACGAGAGATCATAACGTCGCTCTCCTTTTGGGAAGCAGGATTGGAAGGGGGGAGGAAATATGGTCAAAAGATTGGTGAATCTGACATCTTTTTTGACAAATGGACCACAGGAGATCAGCCATAAGCCACGGCCTTTGCATCATCTTTTGTGCCCGAGGCCAGCTGTTGAGCGGCCACAGGGTTTAGTGTCACCACATGACCGATGACAAACAACAAAGGCGCGTCTAGGTCGCTGGCACCAACAGTTTCAGCAATATGGCCTAAGTCGGAAAACACTTGTTTTTGACGCGGAGTGGTTGCGGCTGAAACCGCCATGACTGGCAGGGACGATGCCATGCCATGGCGGATCAGCTTGGACGTGATGTCTGCGATATTCATCGCGCCCATATAAACGACCAAGGTCGTGTCTTCGTTGGACAGGCTCGCCCAATCCAAATTCAAGGGGGCATCCTTGGCGCGATGCCCGGTCACATAGCGCACCCCGGTTGCCAGTCCGCGATGTGTTAGCGGAACGCCGGTCGCTGCTGCCGCCCCCTGTGCCGAGGTGATCCCCGGCAGATATTCAAACGCCACTCCGGCTTTGTGCAACTCGGCGGCCTCTTCGCTACCGCGTCCAAAAATCAAAGGGTCGCCCCCTTTGAGCCGCGCCACGCGCATGCCGCGCCGCGCCAAATCTATCAGCAGGGTGTTGGTTTCCTCTTGCGTCAGCTTGTGATCGCCGGGGGCCTTGCCCACGTCTATCCGCAAAACATCCTCGGGCACCAAACCCATAATCTCAGGCGACACCAACCGATCATAGACTACAACATCGGCACGTTGCATGGCCAGCAGCGCACCGCGTGTCAGCAATTCCGGATCCCCCGGCCCTGCCCCAATTAGCAAAACCTGTCCGGCGTTGGCTCCTGTTGTGTCTTTCATCATGGCTCACTCTCTTGCGGAGATGGCTGGCAATTGGTTGCGCCCGTCGAGGGATTCTTTCCCCGTTCGAGTTGAGCTCAACCCTGCCTAGATCGTGATCGACCCTCCTTGACTTTGGTCAAAGCACTTTGCCCCCTCCTCCCTGAGGGTGACGTCAGACGCTTTTTGCCTCTCACGAGGCGCTCATCGGTACGAGTCTTATGCACACAATTCACCTCCCCCCCTCTGGCCAAGGAAACACCCAATGACTGCGTCAGACTGGAAACGCCTGTTCTCCGCCGGGTACCGGGTCTTCTTTTTACTCGCAGGGCTTTGCGCCATCTGGGTCATTCTTGTCTGGGAAATTTGGCAGGCCAGTTTTGGTGCACTATCCCTTCCCACGGCCCAGCCGCCGCACCTTTGGCACGCTCATGAAATGATCTTTGGCTATGGCGCAGCGGCGATTGCCGGTTTCCTTCTCACCGCCGCCCCGAGTTGGACCAAATCCGGGCCGGAACCAACTAGCTTTTTTGCCGTCACGTCCGGCCTTTGGCTCGCCGGTCGTCTCGCTATCTGGTGGTCAGGGAGCTTGCCTTTGACCTTGGTTGCCATCATTGATTTGCTGTTTTTGCCTATCCTTGCGGGCCGCATTCTTCAAACCCTGCTCAAACGCCCCAAGCCACAACAGCTGATCCTGTTGGTTGCCATTCTGGTCTTTTGGTCGGGCAACGTTTTGGTGCATTTGGAATGGGCTGGCCTAACACAGGATACCGCTGACCAGGGGATGCGCGGAGGTTTGGCGGCGCTTTGCGCGTTGATTGTGATCTTGGGCGGCCGTGTCACCCCGGCTTTTACCCGCAATGCCATGTTGCGCGTGGGGCGCGAGGAAAACCTACCGTCGAACCCAACACCTCTGGCTGTTGCCTCAATCGCGCCCGCTCTTTTGGTTCCGCTCGCTTTGCTCACGGGTGCCCCCAATTGGGTCATGGGCATTGTCGCGCTCGTTGCTGGCTGCGCTGCTCTTGTACGTGTCGGGCTTTGGCACGGCGCTTGGACCCTGCGCCAACCGATTTTGTGGACCTTGCATCTTTCCTACGCGCTCAATGCCATTGGTTTTGTGATGCTAGGTCTGGCGGCGTTTGACATTGGGAGCGAGATCGCTGCGCTGCATGTCCTTGGTATTGGCGGCGTCGGCGGCATGACATTGTCGGTGATGTCGCGTGCAGCCTTGGGCCATTCGGGGCGCGACTTGATTGCCCCTAAGCCCGTTGCCATTGCCTATGTTCTGGTACCTCTTGCCGCCCTGATCCGCGTGGCCGCCACGATTTGGCCCGACCTTTATATGACTGGCATCCTGATCTCGGGCGCGTTGTGGATTGTGGCCTTTGCGCTTTACACAATCGCGCTTTGGCCGATTTTCTGGGGCGAACGGATCAAAAAACAACCAGTTTCCGCCTAGATTAGGCACTTCTTGATCGACCTACGAGGCGTCTCAGTCCAAAGAAAAACGGCCCCCGCAAGGAGGGCCGTTTTATCAGTCTCAAAACATCGGTTTAACCAAACGCGGCCTTGTCTTGACGCCAAACTGCAACCACAGAAGACCGTGGCTTGCCTGCTCCATCTGGCCAAGATCCGCCGGGGTGCTGAACACCGACAAAGGCAACGGTTTTGTCAGCCGACCAGCAAAGACCGGTGACTTCGGCACCATTTGGAACGGTCATAAAGCGTATGATTTCACCGCTTTCCGGGTCGCCAACCAACATCTGGTTATTGCCCATTCCGGCAAAGTCACCTTCGTTCTTGTAGTTGCCATCGGTCTGGATCCACAAAAGGCCATCCGACGAGAACGCCATGCCATCGGGCGAGTTGAACATGTTGCCTTCGTTGACGTTGTCCGAGCCACCATATTCATTGTCATACACGGTTGGATTGCCCGCCATGACATAGAGGTCCCAAGTGAACCCATCAGCAGCGTGGTTTTCACCAGCAGGAGTCCAACGCACGATCTGGCCGTATTTGTTGGTCTCGCGCGGGTTCACTGCGTTGACCGACGTGTCATCACCACCGGCATTTGGCTTAACACCGCGGTTTTTGTTGTTGGTCAGGGCGCAATAGGCTTCGACCTTGAGCGGGTTTGACGCAACCCATTCCGGGCGATCCATCGTTGTACCGCCAACTTTGGACGCCGCCATGCGGGTGAAGCACAAGATCTCCGCTGCATCCATTCCGGTGGTCTCAGGCGTCAAGGCCAACCATTCACCGCTCTGATCATCGTTAAACTTGGCAACATACAAAACGCCATCATCCAGCAAACCGTCGGTCGGCGCACCCTTTTCCCATGTGGCGTTGGACACATATTTAAAAAGGTATTCGCCACGTTCATCATCGCCCATATAGACAACAACGCGCCCATCTTTGGCATGAACCATTTCGGCGTTTTCATGTTTGAAACGGCCCAGCGCGGTGCGCTTTACCGGAACCGATGTTGGGTCGGCTGGATCGATTTCGGTGATAAACCCATGGCGATGCGGCTCATTTGGCTCTTTGCTGACGTCATAGCGTTCATCAAACTTTTCATAGGCATAACGGCCGTCGCCACCGATTCCATAGCGCTTGTAACCTTCGCCTTCCGGCATCTCACCGGTTGCGCCGAAGTAGCCGTTAAAGTTCTCTTCGCAAGTGAGATAAGTGTCCCAAAGCGTCTTGCCAGACCCACAGTTGTTCATGGTGCCTTTGACCATCATACCCGACGGATCGGCTTGGGTTTGTACCAAAGCGTGACCGGCCAAAGGGCCTGCGATTTTCATTTCGGTTTCGTGGGTGATACGACGGTTGTAATCGCTGTCCAGCACCACTTCGAAACCGCTGCCGGTGTCGGCCACTTCCATCACAGTGACACCCTGAAGGTTCTTAAGAAGAACAACTTCTTCGGCTGTGCGGGGGGTGCCTTCGGATTCGATTGGCAGGTTGATCTTGGGGTTCACATATTCCGAGTTCACCGCGATCAGCTGCTTGCCGTTCACTTCAAACAACTCCATGCCGTCGGTGTTTTCACCAAACACCTTGTCCGACATCTCAACCGACACACCGGTTTCAGCGCTATAGGCATCTTTGGCATCAGACCAAAGCGCATCACCCCAACGGACCAAAACCTTGTGCTCAAAACCCTCTGGAACATGGATGTCATAGTCGGTCGCAATGCCAACTGGCTTGAAACCGAACTTGGCATGACCATCGGCCCGCGCCGCAGTGGTTGAAGAAAACAAACCCGTTCCAAACACAGCCGCACCGGAGCCAAATGCCAACGTGCCGCCTAGGAAACCGCGGCGCGATACGGCGCGATCTACAACTGCGTCAAATTGGTTTTCATCGGGGCGCGGATCCCGGTGTTCGTCAAAATCATCCCAAGACAGGTCTACCAAATTCTTATCGCTCATCTCTACAGTTCCTTGCTGACCATCGTTTGCTAGGTCTGCACCGGCATCCATACCGGCCACAGATCGGATCAGCGCGGGTGTGACAAGGCAATGTATAGCTGACATGACGGTTTCCTAACGAATTTACGACAACGCCACGCGCCCTCTCCCCTTTACCTGCGCTTAAAGCCTGTCATATATCGACCGGACTTATCCACGCGGAGACACGCCATGCAGCTTTTTGTCGGTTTGGGAAACCCAGGCACCAAATACGCGAAAAACCGACATAATATCGGCTTTATGGCCTTGGACCAGATCGCTTCGGACCACGGGTTTTCACCTTGGAAATCCAAGTTTCAGGGCCAAATTTGTGAAGGGCGTCTTGGCGGGGACAAGGTTTTGCTGCTCAAGCCCGAAACCTTTATGAACCTCTCTGGCCAATCGGTTGGCGAGGCCATGCGGTTTTACAAAATGGACGTTGGCGACGTCACGGTCTTCCATGATGAGCTTGACCTTGCGCCGGGAAAATGCCGGGTCAAAATGGGTGGCGGGCACGCTGGGCATAATGGGTTGCGCTCTATCCACGGGCACATTGGTGAAGATTATCAAAGGGTTCGACTTGGGATTGGCCATCCCGGTCGCAAGGATTTGGTCTCGGCCTATGTGTTGCACGATTTCCCAAAGGCCGACGATGAATGGCTGAACAATCTGCTTTGGGGCATAAGCGATGGCGTGGCATCCTTGGCCGATGGCGACAAAGGACGGTTTCAAAACGCCGTTGCGCTGAAAACCAACCCGCCGCGGTCCTCCAATAACAAGCCCGAGAGAGCCAAGACCAGCGACGAGTCACAAGCCGCAGTAAAATCCGCAACAAAACCAGAGCCAGATTCGCGATCCGCCTTACAAAAGCTCGCTGACAAGTTCCGTTAGAAAATACTACGTTTGGGCTTGCCCAAACCACTTTGGGCGCGCACCCTACGCGCCGGAGGTGATTTATGCTGAAAAAGATATTGCGCGGCTTAGTCGTGTTGGCGGTGATCCTAGCGGGTTTGGCAGTTTGGAAACGCGAAGACCTGAACCGCCTGAATGCCGTGAACACCCTGTTCTCTGAAGAGAAAATTGTTCACAATTTCAGCCATATGGGCGACCTGTTCCACAATCGCCCAATTCCCATTACCTCTGAGCCCTCCCCGCTTCCTACCGGCGACCCTATGCCTCTTCCTAACGATTGGGACACATGGCTTGCGCGCCGTTCGATCACCGGTATCCTTGTCGTTCACGACGGTGCCATCCGCCATGAAAGCTATCACAGGGGCACCGAGGCAAGCGATCCGCGGATTAGCTGGTCGGTGGCTAAATCCTATCTCTCGGCGCTGTTTGGCGTTGTTTTGGCCAATGGCGACATCGCAAGTCTTGATGATCCGGTGACGAAATATGCGCCCTCCCTGCGGGGGAGCGCCTATGACAATGCCAGCATTCTCAATGTCTTACAGATGTCATCAGGTGTCACCTTTGACGAAGACTACCTCGATTTTTGGAGCGATATCAACAAGATGGGGCGCATCTTGGCCCTTGGGGGATCAATGGATGGCTTTGCTGCCGGGTTAACCGAAACCTTTGTCGAACCCGGAGAACAATGGAAATACGTGTCGATCGACACCCATGTGCTTGGCATGGTTCTGCGCGGTGCGACGGGCCGCAACGTGCCGGATTTATTGGGGGAATACGTTCTTTCCCCGCTCGGAACTTATGGTACGCCGCATTATGTCACCGATGGCGATGGGGTATCCTTTGTCCTTGGGGGCCTCAACCTGACCACCCGTGATTATGCCCGCATGGGCGAGATGTTTCGCAACGATGGCCTATTTCAAGGTCAACAAATCATTCCCAAAGACTGGGTCGAGATCAGCACGAAACCGTCGGCCAAAACCGAGCCGGGCAAGATGCAATATGGCTATCAATGGTGGATGCCCGCCGATGCAAAACCCGGTGAATTTTTGGCCCGTGGGGTCTATGGCCAATATGTCTATGTCGACAAAACCGCCGATGTGGTGATCGCTGTGAACGCTGCGGATCGCGCCTTTCGCGAGGCCGGGGCAAATGACGACAGCATCACTATGTTTCGCCGATTGGCGGCACAGCTCAAGGAGACCGGATCATGATGAAACGCCCTGCGATCAATGTGTTGGACGGTATACTTGAGGAATGCTCACGCGACCCTCTCACCGGATTTTTCCGCGATGGTCATTGCAATACCTGCGCCGAAGACGCCGGCAACCATACGGTGTGTGCGGTGATGACGGCGGAATTCCTCGCCTATTCGGCCTATGTCGGCAACGATCTATCAACGCCGCGACCTGAGTTCAATTTTGCCGGGCTCAAACCCGGTGATCAATGGTGCCTTTGCGCAGCGCGTTTCCTTCAGGCCCATGACGAGGGCTGTGCGCCCAAGGTTAATCTGGCTGCCACACACAAGGATGCCTTGGAGATTGTGCCGCTCAAGGTGTTGCGTGAACACAGCCTAACAAACAACTAAGGGCGGCCCCTACGCGCCGCCCCCGGTCTTAGGTTTGGTCTGACAAACGGACGACTCCATTCATCAAACCCTCGGTGCCGTTGTGCACGGTCAACTGGTCGACCTTGCTTGCGATGTTTTCAAGCGCCTCAAGCTCTTTGAGGCGCAGCATCACAGGGTTTTCAGCCATCACCTTGGCGGTGTTCAAAAGCGAACGGGTTGCGTTCGTTTCTTCACGACGCCGGATGACGTTAGCCTCGGCTTCTTTTTGCGTCGCAACCACCTTGTTCAAGATGTCGCGCATCTCACCAGGCAGGATCACATCTTTCAATGCGATATCGCCTACTTCGATGCCGATCTCGGCCATTTCGCCACGCACCTTGGCGGCGGCTTCTGCATCGACACTCACCTTGTCGGCCAACATCTGATCCAATGTCAGCGCGCCAAGGGTTTTACGAAACGCAAGCTGCAAAGCCCGGTGCAAGGCTTCGGAAAAGTCCCCGACTGTCGACACCGCACGCAGAGGGTCCGTGACACGGAAATCCGCGCTCAGGTTGATGCGCAAAGTCACCCGGTCTTTGGTCAGGATCTCTTGACCTGTCACCTCTTTGGCCTGCCAACGGGTATCCACCATCTTGACCAGATGCTTACGCCCCAACTGCCAGAACCAGTAGGTTCCGGAGGTCAGCACCTTTTGATGCACCCCGTCAATCGACCAAAGACCGACGCGCCCAAGGGCCACTTCGACAGAGCTCATACCCCGCATCAATACCCGGCCACGTTCGGTTTGACCCAACCGACGGACCAAGTCTTGAGGCAAGTCATGCGTGTCAGACAAGGCAAGGGTTTCGACCTTCCAGTCCCCGGCGTCGCGCCACAAAAGCAACCGCTTGTCGGGCGAAAGAAGGTCCCAGATCCGACCATTGCGGCTCAGAACCGCGATCTCATTCGCGCCGGTTTCAACGGTCACCACATGAGGATCAGCCAGATCAGGCCGCGTGCGCATCAAGGCATCGGCGTATTGCGACGTGAAAACGGGAGTTGTCAGGTCAAATACAATCACCTCGGCTTTGCGCGCGCTTAGCCGGTGTTCACCGGGGCCAAGCATGGCGTCAAAGCGACCATTCAACAGGACAAGCGCCCGTTGTGTTTCGGTCAGGGTGAGGCGCTGCTTACCTTGCAGCTTATCAATCAACATTTTCATCATACTCTCCAATACGTCGTCATGCGCGCAAAACGCGTTTTCTCCTTTTGGTGTTTGGGGTTGCGCCGGGATTGGCGGCAGGTGTGACGCACCGGCACGATTGCCAATGCGTGAAATGAGTGGGTCCGAAACCACCCCATTGCCAAGGCCAGTGGCGAAGGATGGGGCGAGCGGTGACGCGGCCCATTGGTGCGCCCTGCCCCATTGAGGCGTGGCGGGCCAACAGGTGGCGGCACGTCTCCCGATCCCCGGCCAATGGCCTGAGCGGAGTTGGGTCAGGCGCAGGTCGTGACCTTTGCCGCGATCCACCCCCGCGAGGATGGTTTCGGAACCCGATATGGTGGACCGCTTGCGCGGGCCGGCGTGATAGGCCGGTGCTCACTTAAGAGCTTTGAGAAACGGCAGGAGTCGAACCTGCGACACCCAAATTCGTAGTTTGGTGCTCTATCCAGACTGAGCTACGTTTGGACATGTTGACGGGAGTCGAACCCATGACCCGCGGAACCTAGGTCCGCTGCTCTACCTGACTGAGCTACAACACACTGTGCAATCCCACTGTCTCAGCCTTGGCATACGGGAATGGCAGAGCCAGCCGCACCGGGTGAGCAACAACTCAGCCCGCAAAGGTCTGATCCATCAGGACCACGAGGGGGGAATAATCCGCAACAGATGAGTCGTTCAACCGGTTGGTTGAATGTCGCACAGGGGCGTTGCGCCCGCGCAACATTATTACTCACTCGCGCAATAAATGAAAAAGGCGCCCCGAACCGAAGCGCCTTTTGCCAATTTCCAAAGCGGTTGCGCTTTGCAAAAATATCAGTCCGCTGTGCGGCCTTCTGTGTCGGACATATCAAAGCCAAGGTGTTTGGCGACTGTAAAGATGTCTTTGTCGCCGCGCCCACACATATTCATGATGATGATATGATCTTTGGGAAGTTCAGGCGCGATTTTGGCGACATGGGCCAAAGCATGGCTTGGCTCGAGCGCCGGGATGATGCCTTCGGTTTCACAAGATAGCTGGAACGCGGCCAAGGCCTCTTTGTCGGTGATGGCGACGTATTCCGCACGGCCAATATCATTTAACCAAGCATGTTCAGGACCGATACCGGGATAGTCGAGCCCGGCCGAGATTGAGAACCCTTCGAGGATTTGGCCATCGTCATCCTGCAATAGATAGGTGCGGTTGCCGTGCAAAACACCGGGGCGACCACCGGTTAGCGACGCGCAATGCTCCATCTTGTCATTCACACCCTTGCCACCGGCTTCGACGCCAATGATGTTAACGTCTTTGTCGTCAAGGAAAGGGAAGAACAGGCCCATCGCGTTGGACCCGCCGCCAATGGCGGCGATGATCGTATCGGGCAAACGGCCTTCGGCTTCCATGATCTGCTCTTTGGCTTCTTTGCCAATGATCGATTGGAAATCACGCACCATGGCCGGATAGGGGTGCGGGCCTGCAACCGTCCCAATGCAATAAAACGTGTCGTTGACGTTGGTGACCCAATCGCGCAGGGCATCGTTCATCGCGTCCTTGAGGGTTCCGCGACCGGAGGTCACCGGAATAACTTCGGCCCCCAAAAGGCGCATACGGAACACATTGGGAGACTGACGCTCAACGTCATGCGCGCCCATATAGACAACACATTTGAGACCGAACTTGGCACAAACGGTGGCCGTAGCAACGCCGTGTTGACCGGCACCGGTTTCGGCGATGATCCGGGTTTTGCCCATACGTCGGGCCAGAATGATCTGCCCCAACACGTTGTTGATCTTATGCGCGCCGGTGTGGTTCAACTCATCGCGTTTGAGGTAAATCTTGGCCCCACCAAGGCGTTCGCTAAGACGTTCCGCATGATAGAGCGGCGATGGGCGGCCAACATAGTGCTTCCACAAGAAATCCATCTCGTCCCAGAAAGACTGGTCTGTTTTGGCCTTCTCGTATTCCTCTTCCAGCGACAGGATCAGTGGCATCAAAGTCTCGGAGACAAAACGCCCCCCGTGGATCCCAAACCGCCCCTTTTCATCAGGGCCAGTCATGAAGCTGTTGATGAGGTCTTCCATCGCGTTTCTCCCGTGCGGTCTTGGCTTTCAATAGGGCAATTGGGGCGCAAAAGGCCAGAGGCAAATCATTTTGCGATGCCTGCCGCCCGTTCCAGAGCCGGATAACGTGCACCCAGTGTCAGAGCGCGCATGACAAAGGACACCATCAAACCCGCCCAAAGCCCGTGATTGCCCCAGATCGGCACCATCACAGCGACGGCGATGAAAAACGCAACAGCGGAGATCACCATCATATTGCGCATGTCCCGCGTGCGGGTTGCCCCAATGAAAATCCCATCCAGCATCCAACTTGGCAAGCCAATGATCGGGGTTATGGCGATCCAAATTAGGTAGATACGCGCCGTGGATTGAACCTCTGGGTCTTTGGAGATCATGTCGATGATGGCCCCACCGAAAAGCCAGAACCCAATGGCAAAACCAAAGTTGCAGATAAATCCCCAAAGCGTGCTCAACCACGCGGCACGGCGCAATCGGGCGACCGCCCCTGCCCCAAAGGCCTGACCGACAAGGGCTTCTGCTGCGAAAGCAAAGCCATCAAGCGCAAAGGCCATGATCTGGATGAACTGCATAAGCACTTGATTGGCCGCCAATTGGACAGTGCCAAAACCGGCGCTAAAGTAGAAAATGAAAGACAGGAAGATCGCTTCGAGCATCAAAGATCGTGCAAGGATGTCGGTGTTGACCACAGCCATCTTACGCAATGCGGCCATGTCGAAAACCCGCGGCCAATCGCGGGCCGCCGCGTGACGCAACGCATTGCGACAGAGCCAGAGCCCAAACGCCAAGCCGCTCCATTCGGCAATCACGCTGGCAACGGCAACACCTTGAACACCCCAGCCCAGGCCAGTGACAAAGATAAGATCCCCCACCACGTTCAACGCCGTGACCAACAATTGCATCGCCAAAACCGCACGCGACCGTTCGCGCGCAATCAGCCAGCCCAAAATGCCGTACATGCCGATTGCCGCCGGGGCGGACCAGATGCGGATATTCATGTAGCTGCGCGAGAGCGTTTCGACTTGATCGTCCACCGGGGACATTCCAAAGGCGAGACCAAGTATCGGTTGCAACAACCCGATCATAAGAAGCCCGCCCGCCCCACCAATCATTAGCGAACGCACCAACAGGGCAACCACTTCGCCACGATCCCCCGCGCCCTCGGCCTGTGCGGTCATACCGGCGGTGCCCATGCGCAAGAACCCAAAGACCCAGTAGATCGCCGACAAGACCACAGACCCAATCCCAACGGCGGCGATGGGTTCGGCATGCGGGATTTGACCGACCACCGCAGTATCGACAACACCGATCAGAGGCACCGCAACATTGGCGAGCATGATCGGAATCGCAATCTTTAGAATGCGGCTATGGGTGATTACATCGCTGCTCATCTCGGCGTTCGCTTGTGTCTAGGGAAATTGGGGCTCTGCCCCGTCCGCCTTGGGCGGACTCCCTGGGATATTTTGAGAAAGAAGAAACCGTGGCGGCTCTCTGTCTTCGATAGGATCAGGATTTGGGGCGCGGCATCAGAAAGTGCGCTGTGGCTTGGGCCATAGGGCGGTCGCGGTTGTCTTGCCAGGCTTCGGCCTGAACCGAGGCATAGCGTCGCCCAGACCGGGTCACCCGCGCCCGCGCATAGGCATCGCGGGGAAGCCCAGAGCGCAGATAGTCAACGGTGAAGTCGATGGTTTTGGGCAAGCGCGGCAGGTCGCCATGGGTCAAGGTATCAGGGTCAAGCTTGCCGTTTTCGATATCTTCCCAAAGGTAAGACCAGCTGAGCGTTATAATCGCAGCCGTTTCAAGAAACGCCGCCGTGACGCCACCGTGCAGGGCTGGCAAAAACGGGTTGCCGATGAGCTTTTCATCAAAGGGCAAAACGGCAGTGAGTTCATCGCCGTGACGTTCAAACGTAATCCCAAGGTAGCGAATGTAGGGCACCCCTTCGACGAGCGCAGCAAGCGCGGCATCGCGACGTTGTTTGACGATCTGGACGGGTTCTGGGGGTTTGCGCACCATTATTTCGCCTCCACAGTAAAGGCCCCGGCCGCCGTCGCGACCGGGTTATCGAAATCGGCGTCAAAGGCCTTGGCCCTTACAAAAGCGACGTTGCGGGTGATGTGATAGCATTCCGCATGGGCGGTGATCGCCTGCCCCGGCGTGGCCGCCCGCATGTAATCAATACGCAGGTTTATGGTTGCGGTGCCCGCCGGGCTATCGGGGTGGCTCATCACGGCGGCACCGGAACAGGTATCCATCAAGGTCGACACCGCCCCGCCGTGAATAACTCCGGTCTTGGGATCGCCGATCAAAGCATCATCATAGGGCATAGTGATCTCAGCCAGCCCATCGCCAATCTGCGTGATCTGCATCCCCAGCGCCTTGGCATGCGGAATGATCTCGATGAACTGTTTGGCGATTGTCGCCTTGTCTGCGGTCATGGCGTGCTCCTTTAGGTTAGTTATGGGCAGCAAGTGCCTCAGCCGCAAGCTGTTTGGCTTACGCAAAGGAGCGTTGCGTCAGCAAAGGTTGTCAGAGCGATTTTCGGGGCTTAGGTTGCAGGCAAGGGAGTTTGCCATGGAAGATGCCCGTCTTAGCTTTAAAGACATGTGTGAGCGGTTCGATGTGACACCGCGTACATTGCGTTACTATGAGTATATCGAGCTTTTGTCGCCTGAGCGGCAAGGCAGATCGCGGTTCTATGGGGGCAAGGAAATCGCCCGCATGACGCTGATTCTGCGTGGGCGCAAGTTTGGGTTTCAGCTCGAAGACATTCGGCAATGGCTTTTGATCTATGAAAAAGAGGGCAACGAAGCCCAAATGCGCGCTTGGATCGACATGGCAGATGGGCAAATGCGCGAGCTCGCCGAACAGCGTAAACAGCTGGACGAAGCCATGAACGAGCTGCAAACCCTGCGCGACGGCGTTGCTTCGGACTTGGGAATCTAACCCAATTCACCACCCAACATTTTCTCTTTTGAATAGAGCGGCCTAACCCTTTGGATAGGTCGTTAACCCTTTGTTGGTATTTATGATTCATACGTTAACCAAGGACCTTTAAAACAAAGTTACAAAAATCAGGCCTTGACGTTGCCTGATCTTACGTCAACTTAAAAGTGACGCGGCGTATGAGTTACGTCAACGGTTTTTCCCATTGTATGAAGGGAACAGATTTAGCACCTCAAGGGCATGTTAGCCACCGAGGATGATCTGATGAGCGAAGACAGAGTAATGACGATAAGGGAGATGTGCGACGCGTTTGAGGTGACACCACGCACTTTGCGCTTTTACGAACAGAAAGAATTGCTGTTCCCAATCCGCGAAGGCCAAAAGCGCCTCTTTACCAAACGTGACCGTGCCCGGTTGAAACTGATCCTGCGAGGCAAGCGTTTTGGCTTTTCCCTCGAAGAGATCCGTCAACTGCTTGATCTGTACGATGTTGGGGACCAGCAGCAATCGCAGCTGGAACAGACTTATGAGATCGCCCGGCAACGTCTGGCTGATATGGTTCGTCAACGTGATGAACTTAACGCCGCCATTGAAGAGCTAAAAGAACAGATGGTTTGGGGCGAAAAGATGCTCGCCTCGGCTCAACACAGGAAAAGCGCGGTCGGGTAACGCTCGGCCAGTCACTCTAGGGAGAGAGAGATGCCTTCATACACGGCCCCCACCAAGGACCAGCAGTTTGTTCTGCATGACGTTCTGCACGTCAACGATGCGAAAATTCCCGGCTACGAAGATCTGGACCGCGACACCACAGGTGCCATTCTGGAAGAGTCCGCCAAGATCGCCGAGCAGGTTATGTTTCCCTTGAACGAGGTGGGTGACAAACAGGGCTGTAAACTCGAAAACGGTGTGGTGCGCACGCCCGAAGGGTTCAAAGCCGCGTTTGACGAAGTGCGCCACGGTGGTTGGACCGCTCTGGATTGTGATCCGGAATATGGTGGCCAGGGTCTCCCCTATATTATTGCCACGGCTGTCGGCGAACAATTCTCCGCCGCCAACATGGCGTTCAACATGTATGCGGGTCTAACCCACGGCGCGTACTCGGCAATCCACGCCCATGGTAGCGATGAGCAGAAAGCCACCTACCTGCCGAAAATGGTCACCTGTGACTGGACCGGCACCATGAACCTGACCGAGCCGCATTGCGGCACCGATCTGGGCCTGATGCGCACCAAAGCTGTGCCACAGGACGATGGTAGCTACAAAGTCAGCGGTCAAAAGATCTTTATTTCTGCTGGTGATCACGACCTTGCGGACAACACCATTCACCTTGTTCTGGCGAAAACCCCCGGTGCCCCGGATGGTATCAAGGGTGTATCCCTGTTCATTGTGCCCAAGTTCATCGTCAAAGAAGACGGCTCCCTTGGGGATCGCAATGGTGTGTCGGTCGGCAAAATCGAAAAGAAAATGGGCATCAACGGCAATGCCACCTGTGTTCTTGACTATGATGAAGCCACCGGCTTTCTTCTTGGTGATCTGAACAAAGGCATGCGCGCCATGTTCACAATGATGAACGAAGCGCGTCTAGGCGTTGGCTTGCAAGGCTTTGCCCAAGCCGAAGTCGCCTATCAAAACGCCGTTGAATACGCCAAAGACCGCCTTCAGGGGCGCGACGTAACCGGTGCGAAGAACCCAGAAGGTCCGGCCGACCCGCTGATCGTTCACCCTGACATCCGTCGCAACCTGATGGATCAGAAGAGCTTTATCGAAGGTGGTCGGGCGTTCATCTATTGGGGTGCTCAGATGCTTGATATGGGGCATCGCAACGGTGACAAAGAAACCGAAGGGCTTGTCTCTTTGCTAACGCCCGTCATCAAAGGGTATCTGTCGGATAAAGGCTTTGACTATGCCGTTACCGCGCAGCAAGTCTATGGCGGCCATGGCTATATCGAAGAATTTGGCATGTCCCAATTCGCCCGCGACGCCCGTATTGCGATGATCTACGAAGGGGCCAATGGCGTTCAGGCGCTTGATCTGGTTGGCCGAAAGCTTGCAACAGATGGCGGCAAACACGTCATGGCGTTCTTTGATTTGGTCAAAACCTTCTGCAAAGAAAACGGCGATGATGAAGCCATGGCCGATTTCGTCGGGCCACTCAAAGACGCCTCCAAAGACCTTCAGGCCGCTGGCATGTACTTCATGCAAAACGGCATGAAGAACCCCAACAATGCGCTCGCTGGCTCCTATGACTTTATGCACATGTTTGGTCTTGTCTGCCTCGGTCTAATGTGGGGCCGTATGGCCAAGGCCGCGACGTCAAAACTCGCCGAAGGCACTGACGACGCAGCGTTCTACGAGACGAAACTGGCAACCGCGCGCTACTATATGGCTCGACAGCTCCCAATGACCGGAACGCATTTGCGTCGGATCGAAAGCGGTGCTGACACTGTGATGGCGCTGGACGCCGACCAGTTCTGATATCTGTGATGGCGGGGGCAGCCCCGCCACGCATCACTACCGGATTTGGGAGGAACCGGCATGCGCATCGCGTTGAACTATGGGTTGAACGACCGCCAAAACCGCGCCGTTCATGCACACCTGTTGCGCCTACCGTCCTTCCACTTTTCCATGCATGTTGACGGTCTAAACGCCTCCCGTTTTGCATCGAAAAGGATCTGACATGCCCAAACGATTTCGCCTCACTCGTCGCTTCAATGCCGCTATGACCGAAGACGGGTACCGCAATCTGAAACGGTTCGCGCAAGAGGCCGGGCTTGATGAAGGCGAAGCGTTGTCGTTCCTGTTCGAAAACTTTGACAGCGTCACCGATACCGAGGTGCTGTCTCTCAAACTCCGCCAATTCAATTCCGAGCTTGAAGCTCGTAAAAAGTAAGAAAGAGATCCACTGATGAGTTGGATGACAGACGAACACCAAATGTTGGCAGAGATGACGCAGAAGTTCATCGAAACCGAGTGGTCTCCTCTTTTCGACAAATGGCGAAAACAGGGACAGATGGACCGCGAGATTTGGCAACAGGCCGGTGAGTTGGGGCTTCTTGGCCCTTCGATCCCCGAAGAATACGGTGGAGCCGGCGGTGATTTCGGCCACGAAGCCGTCATTTTGATGGAATCCAACCGGGCGAATTTGGCCAGTTGGGGCGTGGGCATCCATTCCGGCATCGTCGCCCATTATGTTTTGGCCTATGGCACCGAGGATCAAAAGCAACGCTGGCTGCCGAAATTGGTTACGGGCGAGTTGGTCGGCGCTTTGGCGATGACCGAACCTTCAACCGGGTCGGATGTACAAGCGATCAAAACCAAGGCCGTCAAAGACGGAAATGCCTATAAATTGTCGGGGCAAAAGACGTTCATCACCAATGGTCAGCACGCCAATCTCATCATCGTCGCTGCAAAGACTGATCCAGCCCAAGGGTCCAAAGGCGTATCCTTGATGGTGGTCGAAACCGATGAGGCCGAAGGGTTTCAACGCGGTCGGAATTTGGAGAAAATCGGCTGTCACGCGGCGGATACGTCCGAGCTGTTCTTTGACAATGTCGAGATCGCCCCAGAAAACCTTTTGGGCGGCGAAGAGAACCAAGGGTTCTATCAGCTTATGCAACAGCTCCCTCAAGAGCGCATGGTTATTGCCTGCATGTCCATGGGCGCCATGGAAGGGGCGGTCGAACGCACCATTGCCTACTGCAAAGAACGCGAGGCCTTTGGTGGACCACTGACACAGTTCCAAAACACCCGGTTTAAGCTGGCCGAATGTGTGACCAAAACCAAGGTTTGCCGCGCGTTTCTTGATGAGTGTATGGCCGAACTGATCGCTGGCAAACTGACCGTCGATAAAGCAGCCATGGCCAAATACTGGCTCACAGATGCTCAAGGTGACGTGTTGGACGAGTGCCTGCAATTGCACGGTGGCTATGGTTACATGCAAGAATATGCCGTTGGGGAAATGTGGGCCGATGCCCGCGTGCAACGCATCTATGGCGGTACTAATGAGATCATGAAGGAACTGATTGCGAGGGCACTTTGAGTGTAAAGCCAATGGACTTTGCGGAAAGGATTGGACTGGGGGCTTCACACCCCCAGACCCCCGTGGAGTTTGTATGGCAAGATGAAACGAAACCGCATATCGGGCCCGGCAGCTGGGCAGCAATCGGTCAGCTCCACCATCCTGCCCGACCGCCAAGCGGACCGCAGGCGGGGCAGCGGAGCTTCACCTCGCACGTTGCTCAGCTCTCCAGCCTGCAACGCAAGAACGTTGTAGCAACATTAGGCTTAACAAACCCTGAATTGAGCCGCGCTTCATCTTGCCAAATAAACTTTGCAGGGGTGCGGGGATGCAAAATCACCGCCTCTGTCCGCGAAATAAGCGCCATCGGAGGAAACGCGCCATGACCATGAAACTTTTTTGCTTTGGAGAAAGCGGGAACGCTTACAAAGCCGCTCTTGCGCTTCAACTCTCAGGGTTGGATTGGGAACCGGTCAAAGTTGATTTTTTCAATGGTGAGACCCGCACGCCGGATTACCGCGAAAACGTCAATGAAATGGGTGAAGCTCCAGCCCTTATTGACGGGGACACACGGTTGACCCAGTCTGGAGTGATCCAGATGTATATCACCGAGAAAAGCGGCAAGTTTGGTGGCCAGACACCCGAAGAGGCACGCGAAGTCATGCGCTGGATGTTTTGGGACAATCACAAGCTTTCTTCCCAAGCTGGAATGACCCGTTTTCTGATGAACTTCCTCCCCGAGGACAAGCGCCCTGCCCCCGTGATCGGGTTTATGCAAGGCCGCCTAAACGCCGCTTACAAAGTGCTCAATGATCACCTGCAAGGGCGGGATTGGATCGTTGGAAACGGTGTGACCAACGCCGATCTAAGCTGTTGCGGCTACCTGTTTTACCCAGAACCGTTCGGATTTACCCGCTCGGACTGGCCCGAAATTGATCGTTGGCTTTCGAATATCGAACGGCTCGACGGTTGGAAGCACCCCTATGATTTGATGCCCGGCTCCCCCGCGGACCGAGCTTGACCAAGGAAGACAAGAATGACCGAAGCATATATCTATGACGCCGCCCGCACCCCGCGTGGCAAAGGCCGCAAAGATGGCAGCCTTCACGAGGTGACCAGCCTGCGCCTTTCTGCGCAAATGCTGAACGCCATGAAAGAGCGCAATAATCTGGAAGGCCATGCCGTTGAGGATGTGATCTGGGGCAACGTCACCCAGGTTATGGAACAAGGCGGCTGCTTGGCGCGCTCCGCGGTTTTGGCCTCTGACTTGGATCAATCCATTCCCGGTTTGGCGATCAACCGGTTCTGTGCATCAGGCATGGAAGCCGTGAACCTTGCGGCCAATCAAGTCAAAGGCGGCGCAGGCGATGCCTATATCGCCGGTGGTGTCGAAATGATGGGCCGAGTTGCGATGGGTGCTGATGGCGCTGCGATTGCTGTTGACCCAAGCCTCGCAATGGACAGTTATTTTGTTCCGCAGGGCATTTCCGCCGATATTATCGCAACCGAATATGGCTTTAGCCGCGAAGACGCCGACGCACTGGCGGTTGAATCGCAAAAACGTGCCGCCGCAGCTTGGGCAGACAATCGCTTTGCCAACTCTGTTGTGCCGGTCATCGACCAGAACGGCCTTACCATTCTGGATCGTGATGAATACATGCGCCCCGGCACCGGTGTTGACGATCTGGCGAAACTTAAGGCGTCATTCAAGGACATGGGCGAAGTCATGCCCGGCTTCGACAAGATCGCCTTGATGAAATACCCCCATCTTGAGCGCATCAACCACATCCACCATGCGGGCAACAGTTCGGGCATTGTGGATGGCTCCGCCGCCGTTTTGATTGGCAACAAAGAGTTCGGAGAAAAGCACGGCTTGAAGCCACGGGCCCGCATCCGCGCCACCGCCAAGATCGGGACCGACCCGACAATCATGCTGACTGGCCCGGTACCTGTGACCCAAAAGATTTTGGCTGATCACGGCATGACCATCAATGACATCGATCTGTTCGAGGTCAACGAAGCCTTTGCGTCGGTTGTTCTGCGCTTCATGCAGGCCTTTGACGTGGATGATAGCAAGGTCAACGTGAACGGCGGATCGATCGCTATGGGGCACCCCCTTGGAGCCACCGGCGCTATCATCATCGGAACGTTGTTGGATGAGCTAGAGCGCAGCGGCAAAGGCGTTGGCCTTGCCACATTGTGCATCGCATCCGGCATGGGCGCAGCGACCATCATCGAACGCGTGTAAGAACAACAATGCAGCATACATCCGCCATAAAACTGTATCAAAGCCGCCTCGATCCGCTGACACGCGCGATCGCGGAAGGTGATGTTGCCGGTTTTATGGCGGGGCTGCATCTTCCCCACGTCTTACGCACCGTTGATACGCGGGTCCATTTCGAAACCGAGGCGGAGCTGTACAAAGCGGTTGATTATTACATTCACGCGCTACGGGCGCGGGGTGTTACCCGGTTGGATAGAGTGTGCGAAAGTGCTGTCTATAAAAGTGACACCGAAATTGAAGGGTATAATTCGGTCCATGCTTTTACCGGTCAAGACCCAGCAATCTTGCCGTTTTTGGCCAGAATGCGTTTGGAATTTCGCGACGGCGAATGGCGCATTAGTGAAACCGACATGGCGGTTTTGCGGGATCAATGGAATGTGCTTCCCCAGATCGATGGTCAGGTCATGCCGCTATCGGATGCACCGGCCAACGAGCACGACTTTCACCTCGCTTGTTTTCAGGTGTTGTTGAATTGGTTGTCACAGGCCGCGCTTTGCAAGGATTTCAATGCCTGGTCACGGGCCTGTGCTTTGCCCCTAACAGTAACAGGCAAATCCGGCGAAATGTCCTTTTATACTGAAGAAGAGCTTCGCCATGAATTCGGCTACTACATGGCGTCTTTTGACGTTCACAATGTAACAGATGTGATCCGCAAACCGCTGGACGTCCGTATGGAGGGTGAGACACGCATGGTCGGCTCTTGCCGGACATACGTTCTTAGCAATGCCAATCTGGTGGTCAAACCCTATGACTCGACCATCACCTTTGAACGCCTAAGGGATGGCTTTTGGCAGATGGTTCGGATGGACAATATCATTGGCCATCGCGACTGGACCACCGGCGGGGCCGCCTCATGAACCAGACACCCGCCAAAGATATCTATCAAGATAACCTCGATAAAGTCAGCGAAGCCGTTTGGTCGCGCGATTGGGAGCGGCTGGTCAACCAGTTTGGCTTTCCGATCGTGATCCGCACGTTGGATACGGGGGCCCATGTCACGTTACCGTCCCAACTGACCCAAACCGCCAAAGCCCTGCGGGACAGTTTAGAGTTGGCGGGCGCCCAAGCCTATCATCGGGTGTGTTTGACCGCGCAATTTGACAACCCTGAACAAACCGTCATTTCAGGTCGGCATCGCACCATAGCGTTGCGTGGCGGAAGCTATGTCATGCCTCCTTTCGAGAGCGATATGCGACTGGAACTCAGAGGCGGACATTGGTTGGCCAGCAGCCTGTTTGCGCGCGTCAACAATCGCAATCTGACAGTCATTAGCCCCGACCTTGCAAAGCTTTCACCCGAAGAATTGAACAGCGATAGGTTTAAAGATGCCCAAGATTGATATTTCCGCAGTTCCGACACGCACTGGGTCCTCGTACCCTGGAAAACTGGCCGACCAGATGGCGGGCCGTAGCCAACAAGGTCTCGGCGATGCAGGTGGATTGACGCAATTCGGTGCCAATTTGGTGCGTTTAGCCCCCAAGGCCGCCTCGTCGTTACGCCATTGGCATGAAAAGCAAGATGAGTTCCTTATCGTGATCGAAGGGGCGCTCACCTTGATCGACGACAATGGCGAAACGCCGTTGAAGGTTGGCGATTGCTGCGCCTTTCCCGCCGGTGATGCGAATGGCCATCACATCGTCAATTTGTCGGGCCAAGACGGGGCTTTCCTTGTTGTTGGTACGCGAACACCGACCGAAACCGGCTGGTACTCTGACATCGACATGATGGTGACCGCCGCCGACGGGAAGATGGCTTTCACCCGCAAGGACGGCAGCGCAATGGAGGACACATGACCTTTGACGATGCGCAATTTGACGCCTTTCTGGCCGACATCACCGATCCCTTTCTCACACGCGACATCACGCGCTGGAATGCCCGGATTCGGTTGCCGTTTTCTTTGATCACTCAGAACGGGCCCGTCACCTTGCAGACCCGCGAAGAGGTTGCGCAAAACTTCGACTATTACCTCGTGGCGATGGACGCCATGCAAGCCGATCTAATTGTGCGCGAAAAGGTGGGCTTTGAACCCTGCCATGATGGAACCGTCATCGCCACATACCACAGCCATTTCCTGAGGCACGGGACCCGCATTCGCGCGCCCTACACTGCCTCAGCCCTCCTCCACCCCGACGACGGCCTATGGCGTATGTCGTCGATCTTGAACGCGCTGGGACACCATCATTGGACCGGCAAACACCCAAATCCATCGGGAGAAGAAGAACAGTGACCGATTTCACTATGGAAAAAGGCGCCGATGGCGTCGCCGTCATCACCTGGGACGTCAAAGACAAGTCTATGAACGTTCTGAGCCTGGAGGCGCTCGAAGCGCTTAGCACGCAAGTCGACGATGCGCTCGCGGATGACGCCGTTAAAGGTATCGTTATTACATCTGGCAAGGATAGCTTTGCTGGCGGCATGGACCTCAACGTTATTGCCAAGATGAAAGAAATGGCTGGTGACAACCCAGCTCAGGGCTTGTTTGACGGCATCATGCACATGCACGAGGTGCTGCGCAAAATCGAACGCGCCGGGATGGACCCAAAAACCAACAAAGGTGGCAAACCGATTGCGGCCGCCCTGCCCGGCACCGCGCTTGGCATTGGTTTGGAAATCCCGCTGTCGACGCACCGCATTTTTGCCGCCGACAATCCAAAGGCCAAAATTGGCTTGCCCGAAGTGATGGTTGGTATCTTCCCCGGTGCCGGTGGCACAACCCGTCTGGCGCGCAAGTTGGGTGCGATGGGGGCCTCGCCCTTCCTGCTCGAAGGCAAGCTGTCTGAGCCCAAAAAAGCCAAGGCAGCGGGTCTGATTGACGAAGTTGTCGAAGATCCTTTGGCTTCCGCCAAAGAATGGGTTCTGAATGCCAAAGACGCCGACATTCTCAAGCCATGGGATGCCAAGGGCTACAAAATGCCCGGTGGTGCCCCCTATCACCCCGCTGGTTTCATGACCTTTGTTGGCGCGTCGGCCATGGTCAACGGCAAGACCCAAGGCGTCTACCCGGCCGCCAAAGCGATGTTATCCGCCGTGTACGAAGGTGCGATGGTGCCGTTTGACACGGCCCTGAAGATCGAAGCGCGTTGGTTCGTCAACGTCTTGATGAACCCAAGCTCTGGCAACATGATCCGCTCGCTGTTCATCAACAAAGAGGCGCTGGACAAAGGCGCGGTTCGCCCGGCCAATGTTCCGGATCAATCGGTCAAAAAGGTCGGTGTTTTGGGTGCCGGCATGATGGGCGCCGGCATTTCTTTGGTCTCGGCTCAGGCCGGTATGGAAGTTGTCTTGATCGACACCAACCAAGAAGCGGCGGATCGCGGCAAGGCCTATACTGAAAGCTACGCTGACAAAGGCATCAAACGCGGCAAATCCACACCTGAAAAGAAAGCGGCCCTGTTGGCGCGCATCACTGCGACCACCGACCTTGAGGCGCTCAAAGGCTGCGACTTGATCATCGAAGCCGTCTTTGAAGACATGGCTGTCAAAGCCGAGATGACCAAAAAGGTTGAGGCCATCATCGACGAAGACTGCATCTTTGCCACCAACACCTCGACATTGCCGATCTCGGATCTGGCCAAGGCATCGGTCCGCTCAGATCAGTTTATCGGCATTCACTTCTTCTCCCCTGTCGAGAAAATGATGCTGGTCGAGATCATCAAAGGCAAGGAAACGGGTGATCGCGCTGTGGCCAAGTCGCTCGACTACGTGCGCCAAATCCGCAAGACTCCAATCGTTGTGAACGATGCACGCTTCTTCTACGCCAACCGCTGCATCATTCCTTATATCAACGAAGGCATCCGCATGGTCACTGAAGGGGTTGCCCCCGCTCTGATCGAAAACGCGGCCAAAATGGTCGGTATGCCACTTGGTCCGTTGCAGCTAACCGACGAAACCTCGATCGATCTGGGTGTGAAAATCGCCAAGGCGACCAAAGCTGCCATGGGTGATGACTACGATGATACCTGCGATGAAATCCTGTTCTGGATGGCAGACGAAGGTCGCTTGGGTCGCAAGGCCAATGCCGGTTTTTATGCTTATGATGAAAAAGGGAAGCGTCAGGGCCTTTGGGCCGATTTGGCAGACAAATATGCCCCTTCCGAAGATCAACCTGACCTGATCGAGGTTCAGCATCGTCTGTTGTTTGCTCAAGTTCTAGAAGCCGTACGTGCCCTAGAAGAAAACGTTCTGATGGACATCCGCGAAGGCGATGTTGGCGCGATCTTGGGATGGGGTTTTGCCCCTTGGTCCGGCGGGCCACTTAGCTGGCTCGATATGATTGGGTCCGAATACGCAGCTGAACGCTGCGATCAGCTTCAAGCGGCTTATGGGGATCGTTTTGCTTGCCCTGCCCTATTGCGCGACATGGCAAAAAAAGGTCAGAGTTTTTACGGTCGTTTTGGCAATACCTCTAAAGCCGCCTAATAAAAAAATAGCCTTTGTAGGCCACAAAATCCGGAGAGGTTGGTCAGAAATGACCAGCCTCTCTTTGTTTTATTTGATCTTTTTGAATCTGAAACCGACTTCGTTCGAATTGAAAACAACCGACCAGAGTCAAACCCTTTGTTAAGACAGGATGCTTATTCCTGAGTGTCATCAAACGTGCCGCACCATCGGCGCACATGATGCCGAAAGGGAAGCAGTATCAATATGTCAGATATACATTTCCATGCCTTGGGAACCGCCCGAGCCCGCTCTGGGGAAGACCCTTTGGTCCCGTTCCTCCTCAGTGCACGGAACAACCCGGTGACAGTATCTGCACGTGATGTGCGGCGTTTGGACTCTCACCGGCTGCAACTATTGTTGGTTGCAGAACGTCAATGGCTCACCGACGGGGCAGACTTCAAAGTGAAAGACATGTCCCCCTCCTTCAGAGAAGGTCTCCAAAGGCTGGGTTTGGACTCCGACTATTTCGACAAGGAGAATCCGCAATGACCACAAAAGTGTTGGCGATAGACGACTCGCGCACCATCCGAAACTTGCTGCGGGTCTCGCTAGAAAGTGCAGGTTTTGAGTTTCATTCGGCCTGCGATGGACAGGAAGGCGTCGAGGTCTTTCCAGACGTCGATCCAGACGTCGTAATTACAGATATCAATATGCCCAAAATGGATGGCTTTGGTGTAATCGACAGTCTTCGCAGTGGACCAAACCGGACAAACGTCCCGATTTTGGTGCTCACAACAGAGAGCTCAGACGACTTGAAGGCACGGGCTCGCGGAGCCGGCGCAACGGGTTGGATTGTGAAGCCATTCGATGACACTTCATTGGTGTCAGTACTACAGCGGCTGACGGGACACGTAAGCTAATGTCAATGAACTCAATTCGAAATACATTCTTTGAAGAATGCGAGGAGCTACTTGAAGCCCTCGTCGAGGGTCTCGCCCAAATGGAAGAGACCAGTGATGACATGGAAGTCATCAATGCGGTTTTCCGTTCAGTACATTCGATAAAGGGCGGCGCAGGTGCTTTCGCCCTCGATAGGCTTGTTAACTTCGCGCATACGTTCGAAACGGTAATGGACAAAGTTCGCGATCGAGAACTTGCTGTCGACGAAAAATTGATGGCTTTGTTCCACCGGTCGGGCGATCAGCTCTCTGATCTTGTCGCTTCAGCTCGTGATGATACAGATCTCGATCCAACTGCTGAAAGCGCGATTATTAAAGACCTGGAGGGGTATCTCGGCGCAGAAACCGCTACCGAAGAATTCAGCTTTTCAGCCGTTACTCTGGACTTCGACGGACCAGCCGCCATCGAACTCCCCGATATTCCATTGGAAGAGGCTGAAACAACAGACGAACAAGCCAATACCGAATGTGTCTTCAAGATACATTTCAAACCTGAACGTACATTGTATGAAAATGGCCATGAGCCACTGCTATTGTTTGATGCATTGGCAGAACTAGGCTCCCTTACGGTGGCAGCAGACCTAAATAGGCTACCGAGCTTTGACTCTTTCGATCCAAACGACGCGGTCATCGCTTGGGAGATGGAACTGGTCACCAACAAGGATGAACAGTCCCTCCAGGAAGTGTTTGAATTCGTTGAAGGGCTCTGCGATCTACAAATCTCCAAAGAAAAGGCTTCCGTTTCACTCCCAAAGCCTGAAGCGTTGCCCACCGAACCAGTGCAAGAGCTCCAACAACCGACCCCAAGTGGTTCTGCTGAAGAGACTCCAATAGAGCAGGCACCGGCACTCGAATCGCCCAAAACAAAGGCGATCGAGGAGCAAAAACCCACGCCTGCCCCGGCTCCCGCACCAAGTGGAGCAGCGCAAAAGGAATCACGAGGACCGAAACCGACACTGCGAGTTGATTTGGACCGCGTCGACCGCCTTATCAACACGGTTGGTGAGTTGATTATCAATCAAGCGATGATTTCGCAGCGGATCGAAGAGCTAGATCTACCCACTGTTGCCCATCTGACCAACGAGCTTGAAGCCTACAAGCTTCTAGCACGTGACATTCAAGAAGGTGTCATGGCAATTCGGGCTCAACCTGTCAAACCTCTCTTTCAGCGCATGTCCCGCATCGTACGCGAAGCATCGGACGCAACTCACAAAAAGGCCAAGCTTGTCACGGTTGGGGATTCCACTGAAGTCGACAAGACAGTAATCGAACGGTTAGCTGATCCTCTGACACATATGATCAGGAACGCCGTAGATCATGGGCTCGAAACTTCCGATATTCGAGAGGCCGCTGGCAAGGAGCCGATCGGTACAATCCGTTTGTCAGCAGCGCATAGATCAGGCAGTGTTTTCATTGAGATTTCCGATGATGGAGCGGGACTAGACCGTGAACGCATTCTCGCGAAAGCGATAGAAAAGAACTTGGTCGCTCCAGATGTCGAACTTTCTGAACCCGAGATTGACAACCTACTGTTCCTTCCTGGTTTCTCGACAGCCGGACAAGTCTCAAACCTTTCTGGACGTGGCGTGGGAATGGACGTTGTCAAAAACGCAGTTCAAGCGCTTGGCGGTCGCGTTTCCATAACATCCACACCTGGAAAGGGAACAACCTTTACTATTGTGCTTCCGCTGACATTGGCAGTTATGGATGGGTTTGTAATATCTGTAGGCGATCAAACAATGGTTATTCCAATTTCATCGATCTTAGAAACCATTCGGCCAAATGCAAAAGACATTCATGTCGTTGGAACAGATAGCCAAGTGGTCAGTGTGCGGGGATCCTATGTCCCGATAGTTGATGTCGCCCATAGCCTTGGTCAAAAAGGAAAAAGTGGTGAAAAATCAACCGGAATTCTCCTTTTAGTTGCTACGGAATCTCAGGACCTTACAGCGTTGCGCGTCTCTGCAATTCACGACCAGCGTCAAGTTGTAATAAAAAGCCTAGAGAGTAACTATACCGCTATTCCCGGCGTTTCAGCAGCTACAATTTTGGGAGATGGAAAGATCGCACTCATTCTCGACCCCGAAGAGCTAATAAAGCTTGCCCACTCCAACCCCTTGGACCCATTTTCCCAAAACACTAGAATGGAGCTTCACCATGCCTGAGTCCGCAGAAGTACTTGCCGATTCCCAGTTTGAGTTCATTACGTTCTCCGCAGGTGGTCAAAACTACTGTTTGGAAATCACCCAAATTAGGGAAATTCGCCGATGGACACCAGTGACAGCTCTCCCCCATACGCCTGACGACGTGCTAGGTGTTATGAATCTCCGAGGGGCCGTTATACCAATTTTTGATCTGGCCGCACGATTTGGACTGGGCCCCACTCCTGGAAATGAGCGCAATGTCGTAATTGTCGCTGCAGTAAATGGAACGACCATCGGGCTTCTCGTAGAGTCTGTGTCAGAAATTTTATCCGTTGAGAAAAGTGCTATTCAAGAGACTCCTGACATCAAATCAGAGGCGACCAAACACAGCATTCGTGGAATGATATCCGTGAATGACACAATGGTCCGTGTAGTAAACTTAGATGCAGTCCTGGAAACATCAATGGGCACCCCGCAATGAAAACTGCCTCAATAAACGCAGAATCAAAAGAAATTCCATTCAGCGATAGAGATTTTGGTTCTCTAGCGTGCTTGGCAAAGTCAAAATTCGGTTTAAACTTGGCCGAAAGCAAAAAACCTTTGGTTTATTCTAGGCTTTCAAAGCGACTAAGAGCCAGGAATGTATCAAGCTTTTCAGAATACATCTCCCTATTGTCGATTCCGGAGGAAGAAAGTGAAAGATTCGAGCTTATTTCCGCGTTGACAACCAATGTAACAAGTTTTTTCCGCGAGAATCATCACTTCGAAACCCTTCAGGAAGTCTTAAGTACGGAGCTCATACCAAAAGCGAAGTCAGGACATCGAGTTCGAATATGGTCCGCAGGTTGTTCCGCTGGCCCAGAACCATACTCAACCGCGATGACCATATTTAACAAATTCCCAGACGTCGACCAATACGACGTTAAGATACTGGCGACAGATATTGATCCAAAGGTGATTTCAAAAGCGCGCGAGGGAAAATACTCCATTGATGAGCTTGACGGGATTTCTGACATCTACAAACATCAATGGATAAAACCAGTCGACGAAGGGTCAAACTTCATCGTATCAGATAAATTGAAAAATTTGATCACTTTTAACGAACTCAATCTTATATCAAATTGGCCTTTCAATGGTCCATTCGATGTAATTTTTTGCCGAAATGTTGCTATTTACTTTGATCAGGCAACGCAACAAAATCTATGGAGTAGGTTTTGTGACCTATTAACGCCTAAAGGTTTACTATTCATTGGGCACTCAGAGAGAGTAACAGGTCCAGCGACTGGTAATCTCGAGGGCATTGGGATCACAAGTTACCACAAGGTCACAAATCGTGTGCAAAACACGCAAAACAGGAGTGTATGATGGGTTTGAAGGAATCTCTGAGAGTGATGGTCGTTGATGATATGGCCACAAGCCGCGGTCTTATCACCCAAGCTCTGGATGATATTGGTGTTAAGAACTACATTACTGAGAACGATGGCCGAAAAGCTTTGGACCGGTTGTCGACTAGCCCGGTTCACCTCGTGTTGTCCGACTATAATATGCCTGGTCTGGATGGATTAGGGCTACTGAAAGCTGTACGCTCTCATCCACCTACGCAAAAAATTGGTTTTATTTTGGTTACTGGTCGCCCAACCCCAGAAATTGTAAATGAAGCAAAAAAACTTGGGTTGAACAATATGATAAAAAAGCCTTTTACGGCTTCATCTATGAAGCAATGCATAGAAAGTGTTGTGGGCCGTCTATGAACAGTGCGTCCAATACTCATCTACCACACCACATCGCTACAGTACGTGTTGCTACTGAACTGTATGGATTACGTGAAAGACTTGAACGAGTGGAGCATGGATTGGAAGTGGTGTTTTTGGAGGCCGAGAATGTTCCCAGCGGCCAAACCATTGAAATGCTTCAAGAGCTTGATGTTTTACAACAATCTGTTGGTGCATTGGCAGGCTATTTAAATCGCCTTGCAGAAATGGTTAATTCTGAAGGGAATGTTTCCACGAGTGATGCCGTGGATGTGGTGCCACTACGAGAGATGGCACAGCGCCTAAACGGTTTACCAGCAAAGGCACAGGACGCTGGAGTTGCTGAGCTTTTTTAAGTAAATTATAAGTAGGTTTCTCTAAATATAGATATGCCGCGCTGAGAATATAAAATTCCAACAACGCAGGTTCAGGAGGCAATCTGTGACAAACAAAACGGTAATTGTCGCAACTTCAAACGCTACACAAAGAAACCAAATCTCTGAACTTGTTGAAAGGATCCTTGGCTTTCAAGTCATCGGTTGCACCGGTGATCTGATGAATACCTATAATCTAGTCGAATCTCGCGTACCAAATGCTGTTTTAATTTCAGATTCGCTTGCGAATTTGGAAGAATTCGAAGTCATGAGGGCGCTGTTTTCTACCTTGGATGTTCGTTGGTTGGTTTTAACCGCTCCTAATAAAGCCCATCGATCGACGTCTTCTACAAACGTAGGTTCGGACCTTTTTTCCGTCCCTGGAAACGCAACCGCAACTGTCATAGAAGGACAACTACGCAGTCTGACGCGATCAGGGCCTTGCCGGCACCCACCGGCCAAGCAGAGTGCGTCGGCTAAGGAAAGAACTGATGCCCGCCTCGCTATGCAACGATCAAAAATGCCGGCATGTGCCCCCAAAACACATAAGCATAAGGTTGCAAGCCCTAAAAGCAGCAGGGCATCCCAATCAGAACCTATCATTTTGATAGGTGCCAGCACCGGTGGTGTCGACGCGCTTTTGAAAGTTCTGTCGTGCTTTCCATCCAATTGCCCGCCTACAATGATTGTTCAGCATACTGGCTTGGGTTTCGGCGCAAGTTTAGCAGGGCTTTTGAATCGCCAATGCGCTCCAAGCGTAAAATTGGCACAGGAACCCACTCCATTGAAGCGTGGAAATGTAATAATAGGCGCCGGAAACAAAGCCCATTTGGTACTCGAAACAGGTTCAATACTGTCCGCTACCCTTCAGCACGGTGACCAAGTTACAGGGCACTTACCCTCAGTAGATATGCTTTTCGAGTCATCTGTCCAGTTAGCACCCCGAATTTCTGCGGCAATTTTGACTGGCATGGGAAGAGACGGAGCGAAAGGACTATTAAAGTTACGTCAAGCGGGTGCCGTAACCTTTGCCCAAGATGAAGCAAGCTCTGTCGTGTATGGCATGCCACGAGCAGCCGTAGAAATCGGTGCGGCGCAATCTACTTTGCCAATTGATCAAATTGGGCCTGCTCTGTTGAAAGGCCCCAAATGGCACAGTGTTCAGCACAGAAAGGTGCTCTCATGAACTTTCAACGTGAAAAGCTAGTGAATGTCATCCAAGGAGATTACACTATCTCCGATGACTCTGAAGCAGTTCTTACAACTGTGCTAGGATCATGCATAGCTGTATGTCTTTCAGACACCGTTCGGGGAATCGGTGGAATGAACCACTTTCTCTTACCAAATCGTGACGGTGCAGAAGGGGAAAACGTCCGATATGGGGCGTATGCTATGGAATTACTTATCAACGGGTTGTTGAAACAAGGCGCGGAACGAAGCAAACTGCAGGCCAAGGTTTTTGGTGGTGGAAACATGATAGGTACTCTTCGTAACATTGGGAAAGACAATGCTGAGTTCGCTCGCCAGTTCCTATCAGACGAAGGAATCCCTTGCTTGGCAGAAAGCACAGGTGGCACCCAAGCACGACGTATTCGGTTCTGGCCGACAACTGGGCGGGTGAAGCAGCTCCTTGTTTGCAGTGATGCAGCGCCAACCGAAGCGGCGAAACCTGTGGCTCCCCCCAAACCAATTTTGGAAGACATCACGTTGTTTTGAACTTGTCTTGTCGGCATCCAATTGCGACTTGATTGCGGTGTGCCTTATTTACAAGACATGGTAATGGGCTTTCGGTAGGAGTCCACAATGCAGAAAACTGATTTCCCCTTTACCCGCGATCTAGTGTTGGTCGGTGGCGGTCATAGTCATGCCTTGGTGTTGCGAAAATGGGGAATGAACCCGTTAGCGGGTGTTCGAGTGACTTTGATAAATCCGGGCCCAACTGCGCCCTACTCCGGAATGCTACCCGGTTTTCTTGCCGGGCACTATCAACGGTCCGAGTTGGACATCGATTTGATCCGATTAGCCCGATTTTCAGGTGCCCGTGTTATACTCGGGAAAGCATCCGGTCTTGATCAAGAAAAGCAGCTCGTTTCACTTGAATGTGGACAGAACATTCACTTTGATATCGCATCGATCGATGTCGGCATCACAAGCAAAATGCCTACTTTACAAGGCTTTTCACAACATGGGACTCCCGCCAAACCGCTGCACGCTTTTGCATACGCTTGGGAACAATTTCGCCAGAAACCCGGAGATGCCAACGTTGCCGTAATTGGTGGAGGTATAGCCGGCGTAGAAATTGCTCTTGCCTTTGCTCATGCGTTGTCCATTCGCCAACGCGGCTACAAAGTCACTTTGATTGATGCTGGAAGCGTAGTTGGTTCTCTTCGCCAATCGGCTCGGACGAAACTGATAGCGGAGTTGCAATCCTATAACATAGACATCCTTGAACACGCCAAGATATCCGAAATATCGGCACTTGGCGTTGTTTTAGAGGGTGAAAATCTGATTCCTGCAGGTTTTGTTTGTGGAGCTGCAGGCGCACACCCGCATTCTTGGCTACGCAGCACTGGCCTAGATTTGAACGATGGGTTCATTGAAGTGTCATCAACTCTACAAAGTTCGAACCCTTCGATTTTTGCGGTTGGAGATTGCGCCCATATGTCGGAATCTCCACGCCCAAAGGCAGGGGTTTTCGCAGTTCGACAAGCCGATACTTTGTTTGACAATTTGCGCGCCACGCTTGCTGAAAACCGGAGGTTGAAGCATTATCAACCTCAAAAAGACTATTTGAAACTAATCTCCCTAGGGCGAAAGTCTGCTCTTGGAGACAGATTTGGGGTCGCTTTTCGGGGGGCTGCAGTATGGCGATGGAAAAACCGCATTGACCAGAGCTTTATGTCTAAGTTCAAAAATCTACCTGGTACTAATCAGCCAGAACCGCCCACAGAATGCGCAGCAGGATTAAAGGGAGAACTCGGAGGCCCACCACTATGTGGAGGATGCGCTTCTAAACTCGGTCAACCGGCCCTCGAATATGCGCTGGCACAAAGATCACTCTTTGATCGGCCTGATATCCGACGACTTCCAGGAGATGATGCCGCGATACTTTGCACAGGCGGCGTACAACAAGTCATCAGCACCGACCACCTCAGAGCCTTTGTAAATGATCCAATCGTGATGACAAAAATCGCGGCAAATCATGCGTTGGGCGATATCTGGTCGATGGGGGCCACGCCGCAGGTCGCGACCGCCACAATAATCTTGCCACGACTGTCGACAGCTTTGGCCACCCGGTCACTCCATGAGATTATGACCACCGCCGATCACATTTTTTCCGAGGTCGGAGCAGTCATTGCCGGCGGGCACAGTTCGCAGGGGAGCGAATTAACCATTGGTTTCACAGTTGTCGGAACATGCGATACAGCACCTATAACAATTTCCGGTGCCTCACCTGGCCAATCCTTAATTCTGACCAAACCTATTGGCTCTGGGGTTCTGATGGCCGCGGAAATGTCTGGGCTGGCCGAAGGAGACTGGGTTGCATTCGCTCTTGAGCAAATGTGCCAATCTCAGGCGCAAGCCGCACGCATCCTCGGGAAAGCTAAGGCTATGACTGATGTCACTGGCTTCGGGCTCGCCGGGCATTTGATGAATATCTGTCAGGCTTCAAATGTCGGAGCTGATTTAAACCTCGAAGCGGTCCCAACATTTCCAGGGGCCATCGAGCTTGCTACGCAAAAAATCCGCTCGTCCCTTTTTCTTGAAAACAAACAGGTTTTGCCGGACACGAGGTCATCGCCAATAAATGATCTGTTGTTCGACCCTCAAACTGCAGGTGGTCTTTTGGCCGCCGTCGAAGGCGATCCCGCTCCAATTTTGGCCTCACTAGAAGCAGCGGACTACACCGCGGCCCTTATTGGACGCACAACAGACAAGATTGGTCAGATTTCCATCTGCTGAAGGTCCGTAGCAATCTGGCGCGTTACAACATCAATTGCTCCGACTGACAGATCCGCCACGTCAAAGCGACGGATGACCTTAGGCCCGACAGATCGAATAGACTTATCATAAGCCGGATCATAATGATCTTGCGACAAGGCTAGACACAATTGTACATTCTCGCCGCGTTCAATCAATTGCATCCAGTTGTCAACGGTGGCATGCCCTCGAAAATGTCGCAAAGGCTGAAGCCGCGCCACCAGTTCCTCACGATTTTCAAGCACATCACTATAGGTTTGAGACAAGTATTTGGCGCGCGCGAACAAATGAGCAGTGACCTCGAACCATGGGGCCTTCTTCATTGCCTCCCAAAGTGACGGCGGTAGGTTCAACTTACCAATTTTGCTGCTTTCGGCCTCGACCAAAACGGGGCGCTTCGGATCAAAGCCGCTCAACGTTTGCGCCAGTATGCTTTCAAACCGCTTTTGGGCTGGTTGCCCGCTCGGCATCGCGCCAAGCAATGATCCACGATGCTGCGCGACTCCTTCCAGATCAAGAACTTGAGCCCCAAGGTCTCTAAGCCTATGTAAAATGTCCGTTTTGGCGGTTCCAGTGTAGCCGCCCAATTGAACAAACCTCAGATCCAAGGTTGAATCATAGAGCAATTGGGTAACCTGACGCCTGTAACTGCGATACCCGCCTTCGATTAGATCAGACCGCCATCCAATCTCGCGCAGCATCCATGAAAAAGAACCCGATCGCTTCCCGCCTCGCCAGCAATAAACCAAGGGTTTCCAGCCACCTTCATGGTGGCTAAGATTTTTTTCAATGTGATTGGCAGCGTTGCGAAAAACCAAGGCGGCCCCAATTTTGCGCGCCTTAAAGGGGCTTTCTTGCTTGTAAATTGTTCCAACCATTGCTCGCTCGTGGTCGTCCAAAACCGGGAGGTTAATAGCTCCAGGAATATGGTCTTCAGCGAACTCTGCTGGGCTTCGAACATCAATAACGGTGTCATAACCGTGTTTCTGGATCGCCTGAAACGACATTAATTTAAGAGTCATTGGAAATCACTACAGAACAAACAAATTCACCGAAAGCACAAACGGACATGTCGCCTCTCTGTTCAGGTCAGCGCTGTTCGCCAACAAAGGGCCAAGTTGATGCTAGCTCACTTTACGATGCAGCCGTATCTTGCCGCAAACCTGTCCAAGACAGTTGGAACCGCTTCATACTGCCTGGCAAAACTGTGGCGCGCAACGTCCAAACTGTACCGCCCCGTTTTTCCCGGAGGCTGATTACTCCGTTTCAGGCGACTTTATCGAACTTGTTGCATTGTTCATAGAACT
>NZ_CANMKO010000016.1 GCF_947498515.1 uncultured Pelagimonas sp.
GAGATCGGGTTGGCACCGCCAATCGCGATGCCGCCAACCATCACGGTTTTGGTCTGGGTGGCTTTGGTCTCGGTGACATCCATGGTGACGGGCATGATTACAGATCCTTTAGGACAGAGTTGATGCGGGCGACGTCTTCGGGGTTGTTGAGTTCCCAAAACACCCGGCCCCGGCCCTCGACCTGCACACAGGCGATGGTGGTGTCATTCACAAGAAAGCGCAGCTGTTCGAGGCCTTCCAGCGTTTCAAGCTCTGAGACCGGCCAGCTCGTATAAGCGCGCAGGGCCTCGGGGCGATAGGCATAGACGCCGACATGGTGATAGACCGGGATGTTTTCGTCCGGCACCTTGTCGGGGTCGATAAAGGGCAGCACCTCTTTGGAGAAATAGAGCGCGTGGCCCTTGGCGTTGAACACCGCCGTGGTGCCACCAACGCGGCCCTCTTTGCGATCCTCAACGAAATGGCCATAGGTCAGCGGATCACATTGCAACACCGGCGTGGCGACCTGTGCCTCTGGGTCGCGTTTCATCGCGGCGATCAGGTCTTCGACAAACCATTCCGGGGTCAGGGGCGCATCGCCTTGTAGGTTCACCACAAGATCGGCCTCAATGGCACCGTTGGCCAAGGCCTCGGCACAGCGCGCCGTGCCATTCTCGGCCTCGGGGCTGGTCATGATCACCGAGGCGCCAAAACCGATGGCATGATCGCGGATACGATCATCATCGGTGACGACATGAACCTCATCGACACCAGACACCCGGTTGGCCGCCTCCCAGCTCATCTCGATCAGCGATTTCTTGTCGCCCGATGGCAGGGTCAGCTCGGCCAAGGGTTTGCCGGGATAACGGGTCGAGGCATAGCGCGCCGGGATCAGAATAACGGTTTTCATAAGGGGTCGTCCTTTGGAAGGCTCCGGTCAGGCCACAGCGGTTTGGGACGCTGCAGGTTAAGACACGCCGGCACGCAACAGGTCATGCATATGTAGAATGCCAACGGGGCGCTGATCACCATCAACCACCGCAAGCACGTTGATCTTGCGCGCGTTCATAGTCGATAGCGCTTCGGCGGCAAAGCCATCGGGTGACACGGTCAGCGGTGTGCCGCTGGCGATGTCGGCGGCCGATTTGCTTAGCAAGCCATCCATATGGCGGCGCAAATCCCCGTCGGTGATAATTCCCGATAGCTGTGCGTCTTGCATAACCAAGGCCGTACCCAAGCCCCGCGAAGTCATGACCAAAAGCACATCCTGCATCGGCGTCTTTTGATCCACGAGCGGCAAATCATCGGCACCGTGCATAAGGTCGCCCACCGTCGCCAGCTGCATCCCCAGCTTGCCACCGGGGTGGAAGTCTTTGAAATGATCGGCGGTAAAGCCGCGCTGCTCCATCAAGGCCACGGCAATCGCATCGCCAAGCGCCAGGGTCATGGTGGTCGAGGTGGTCGGTGCCATGCCGATCGAACAGGCCTCTTCGGCCTTGGGGATCAGCAATTGATAGGTCGAGGCGCGCATCAGCACGCTATCGGGGTTTGACGAAATCCCGGCAATCGGAATGGCAAAGCGCTTGCAATAGCCCACCAGATCTTGGAGTTCGCGGGTCTGGCCGGAATTGGAAATCACGATACAGATGTCACCGGGCACAATCATGCCAAGGTCGCCATGGCTCGCCTCAGTCGCATGCACAAAGAGCGACGGGGTGCCGGTGCTGGCCAAGGTTGCGCTGATCTTGGAGCCGATATGCGCCGATTTGCCGATGCCCGAAATAATCAGGCGCCCCGAGCTGGCCAAAACAGCCTCGATAAAGGGGGTGAAATCAACCGGAAGCTCGGATGCGAGCTGTGCAAGCCCACGTATTTCCACATCCAAAACCCGTCGCGCCGCAGCATCAATACCCGTCAGCTTATCCTCCATATCGACCACCTCAGTGCTACATGTCCAAGGGCCCAAAACACGCCCTAAGCCCGCTGATTAACGAACCACAACTCGACCAGCAAGCGTGCTCTGGATGTTTCCCGTGGTGTTCCAGTTTTGGCAGAGACACAACATCCGGTCAAAACGGATCTCAGCCTTTGGCCTGAGCCTCGATCTCAGGTGGCATGGTGGAATAGGCATATCCGGCCCTAGCCTCGATCTCTGAATCGAGAGCCTCCAACACAAAGGCATGATCCTGTGGGGTGAACTGCGCCGCCTCTTTGCGTTTGGCGTGATTCAAGTCCGGCATATCCCAAGCGAAATGTTTTTGAGGGACCGAAACCTGTTCAGGGAGGTCCTGCCCACAATGTTGCGCAACGCGTTGTAGCAACGGCCGCGGGTCTGCGATGATATCATCAAGCTTGAAATGGCAGGCTTGGATTTGACGATCTTGCAAAGACAGATGCGCGTGCAGCTTTAGCGCCCGCAGCTCGGTAATGTTCTTAAGACAGCGCCCCTCAATCGGATGGCGATCAAGTTGCAATGTCTGACCGATCCGAGGATCCCGACTTCCCATGCTGAAACTGTAATGCAGGTCAATCTCACAGTCCCACTGTGCCCTGATAAATTCGGGAAAAGACAGATGGGGCAGCGGCGGCTTGGCATGATAGGGACGGACATACATGCTCTTGATCCAAGAAAACGCATCCCGGCTGACGGCTACATATAAAACTGTGTCCCGACAGGCGGTAAAGGTTGGAAAGCCGTGTTTCCAACCATATGATTTTGACCGCTTGATATCGAAATTACTCTGGATCAGGGCGTCAACAAAGTTGGTGCCAGAGCAGCGCTCTCCGATGACTTGATACCGGATGCCACGCTCCTGCGTTGCGTTAAGGTAACGGTTATAAATCAACGACTTGATATTCATGCCCTAAGCCCCAGCAAAAGTTTTCATGCACAGATGTTGCACGTGCGGTCCGCGTTTAATCGGTCACCAGTTCCGGCAGTAATTTCTGGAAATATGCAATGGTGCGCGCCAACCCGTCCTCTAGCGTGATTGTCGGTTCCCACTCTAGAATTTGGCGCGCCTGCGTGATGTCGGGTTGGCGTTGTTTGGGGTCATCGGCCGGCAGCGGGTGTTGCACCAATTGTGATGTGGCCCCGGTCATGGCAATGGTCTTTTCGGCCAGTTCGCGAATGGTGAATTCACCGGGATTGCCGAGATTGATGGGGCCAGTGACATCCGTGTCGGTGTCCATCAGGCGGATGAAACCATCGACCAGATCATCAACATAGCAAAAAGAGCGCGTCTGCTGACCGTCACCATAGATGGTGATCGGCTGCCCCTGGAGGGCTTGAACCACAAAGTTTGACACAACCCGGCCATCGGCATGGTGCATGCGGGGACCGTAAGTGTTGAAAATCCGCGCTACTTTGATCTGCAAATCATGTTGGCGGTAGTAATCGAAAAACAGGGTTTCGGCACAGCGCTTCCCTTCGTCGTAACACGAGCGCGGGCCAATAGGGTTCACATTGCCCCAATAGCTTTCGGGCTGGGGGTGGACATGTGGGTCGCCATAAACTTCTGATGTGGATGCCTGAAAAATCTTGCAGCGCAGACGTTTGGCTAAGCCCAGCATGTTGATTGCCCCATGCACCGATGTCTTGGTCGTGGCCACCGGGTCGTGTTGGTAATGCACCGGAGAAGCTGGGCAGGCGAGATTATAGATCTCATCGACTTCGACATAGAGCGGAAAAGTCACGTCATGGCGCATGAACTCAAAGCGCGGATGGCTGTGCAAATGTTCGATATTGCGCTTCGTGCCGGTAAAGAGATTGTCGGCACAGATCACCTCGTGCCCCTGTTCGAGTAGGCGGTCGGTGAGATGCGAGCCGATGAATCCGGCTCCACCGGTGATGAGAATGCGTTTACGGGAATCGTAGAGACGGGCCATGGAATACTCTTGGTGTTGGGTGAATGTGAAATAAGGAAACGGTGTTCAGGTTTAGGGCTTGGACGCAAGGGGGCGCTTTGACATCTGGCGGGACAAGTGGATCGCCGGGCACTCGACAAGTCGCCAGAACACCGCGGCCGCTGCGAGGCTCAGAAGCAGCCCCACACAGGACATGGAGAACTCGGCCCAGGTCGTTTCAGGCAGAAACCGTCGAGACAGGTTAACAACACGCCCACCAATGGGCAAATGCAGCAGATAGATCGAATAGGACAAACTGCCCAGCCAGAAGAACGGCCTCCACCCCGACCCCTCCAGGCGGACATGCGCCGTTGCCAAGATCACCAGAGCAGTGACACTTCCGGCAGCCGCTTCAAGGGGTTTGCCCAAGATTGCTAGGCTGCCTCCGGCAAGGATCATCGACATTGCCAGCACCCAGAGTGGGTCTTTCAGGGCGATGCGCCGAAAAACGGCAATGCCGATCGGGAACAGCAGGCTAAGCGGGGGCAACATCCCGACAAGGCAGAGACCAGAAACCGCCCCAACAGCCAGCAACCAACGCCAGACTGCCGCATGGGAAAAGACCGGAAAGAAGGCCGCAGCAAGAAGGTAGAATACAAACTCATAGGCCAGTGTCCAATAGACTGGCTGCAACCAGGCAAAAGGCGTCAATGGGATGACATAGCCGACATGAGACAGGATTTGCCAAAAGCTCCAGTCCGGGGGGGCACCCGCAAACCCTGGAGCCAAGGCCGAAAGCTCCCACAGAATGACCACCAAGAGAATGCTAAGCAGGTATGGCGGCTCGAGGCGAACAAGCCTTCGCATCATATATTCGGGGAAATCCGACAAAGAGAAGCGCTCATAGCTTTGCAGGATCGACAACGGAATAACGAAACCCGAAATCACGAAGAAAATCTCGACACCAAGCCATCCATAGGCACCGCTAGCGCACCCAATTATCGCCATGCCCATTGGTCAGATGGTACCAGGCCACAGATATGGCCGCGAGGCCGCGCAGAATTTCAACGCTTTCAATTCTGGTCGAAGCTGAAGTATCTGTCATGGGGTGCACTCCAAGGAGGCGACAGCCCGGAAAGGGACAGCAGCATGCAAGAAAAACCCATCGCCAAGCTTGACCTCGCAGCCTTCCAGAAACCGGATATTCCGGGATATCCGGGGCTTTTTGTTCGGGTGTCGTGGTATTTGCTGAATGCAATTATCTTGCGGAGTGGGGTTCTGGGACTGCTGCCTTCGCGGACCAAGGTCGCGCTGCTGCGGCTCTACGGAGCCAAACTGGGGCAGGGGGTGGTAATCAAACCCCGCGTCGATATTAAATCGCCCTGGTTCCTTGAGGTAGGCGATCATGTTTGGATTGGCGAAAAGGTTTGGATCGACAACCACACCACCGTGCGCATCGGATCGAACAGTTGCCTTAGTCAGGGGGCTTATCTGTTCACGGGCAATCACGACTGGACGGACCCTCAATTCGCCTTTTTCTGCAAGCCGATTGAGATCGGTGAGGGGGTCTGGATCACCGCATTTGCCAAAGTTCCGCCGGGCAGTTGCATTTCCAATCATGTCGCGGTGATGACGGGCTGACATTTAGTCTTGAACCTCGTCATAAAGCGCATGGGTGCGGGTCGCCGAGATTGACCAATCAAAGGCGCGTTCAGCAAGGGCGCGGGCGGCGCGGCCCGCTTTGGCTTGTTGGGCTGGATCGGCAAACCACATGCGGCATCCCTTGGCCAGATCGGCCTCCAAATCCTCTTCGTTTAGAACGGCCCCGGCCCCGGCCTCGGTGACTTCGCGCCAAATATTGACCTTGCGGGTGACCAATGCAGGAACCCCTGCATGCAGAGCTTCGGCCAAAGCGATGGCAAAGTTTTCCTGTCTGGAGGGCAAGACAAAAACCTGCGCCGCCGCCATGGCTTGCCATTTGTCACGCCCTGACAAAAATCCTAGGAACCGCACATGTTCACTTAGGCCTCGCTGGGCCACCAATGCCCGGAGCTCAGCTTCTTCTGGGCCCGATCCCACGACCATCAGGCAGGCCTTGGGGCAGTCGTGGCGCAGGTGGTCCATCGCCTTGATCGCCGCCTCAGGGCGTTTTTTACCGTGTAAGCGACCCAAGAAAATCGCGAGGGATCGGTCGGCAAGATCGGGATAGCGCTGTGCAAATTCGCTGCGCAGGATCTCTGGTGCGCTCGGAGGTGCATCGGCCCCCAATGCAATAACCGCAGAAGGCAGGGGCCCCGTCACAGGTTCAGCCAAGCGACGTTCATCCTCGGCGGTAAAAAGCATCCGCGCCGCGCCGCGCAATGTGGCCCGTTCGATCAACGCAAGATAAAGCCGTTTCTTTAAGGCTTTTTGCCCGACCGAGTAGGGATCAAGCATCCCATGCGGTGATAAAATATAGGGCACGCGATGCCGCCGGGCCATCCGGGCGGCCTGGGCCACCAGAGGTGACCACATGGTATGCAGATGCACGACATCAGCCTTAGACACCGCCTCTTCGACTTGGGCTTTACCTTGGCCGGTAAGCGCCGCACGTTGCGTGGGCAAGATGACAGCCTCGGGCCATTTCTGAGAGAGGGCGGCCCCGTTGTCGGAGGTAAAGGCGGCGCTGGTCAGGATATCGGCACGATAATTATTGGCCGCGGCACCGGCGATCAGTTGCTCAACCACCACCGGAGGACCCCCTGCGGTGGCATCCATGTAGGGAGAGACATGGAGAACGCGTCTCGTCATGTTGTCACCTTGCGTTCAATGGCCTGCTGATAAATCCGAGCTGTTCCGGTTGCCATGGCATCGGTGCTAAACTGTGCAAGGGCGCGGGCCTGTGCCTTTTGCCCCATGCTGGCCCGCAGGTCGGGGTTTTCCAAAAGCGTCGTCAGCGCCGCTTTCCAATCCTCTGATCCGGAACATAAAAATCCACTTTCACCCGGTGTCACCGCTTCGGCAATGCCATCAGCCCGAGTTGCCACCACAGGCAGCCCGGCATGCATCGCCTCAAGCAGGGCCAGCGGCAATCCTTCGAAGACAGAGGGCATTGCAAAAACATCCAGCCCCGCCAACCGCAGGGCGGCATCAGTGCGCCAGCCATCAATGGTGAGGGGCATCCAATCCCGGTGCGCGCGCGCATGGTTCTCAAGCTCTGTCCGCAAGGATCCATCGCCAATCCAGACCAGCCGCACAGGGTGTTCCGGCCCCACTGTTGCAAGATGATCGACCAAAGCCAACGGGGCCTTTTGTGCTTCGATCCTGCCCACGGCCCCCACCGCAATCTCATGGTCTTTGAGGTCCCAATCGGCCCGCGCCTGCGCCCGCGCCGCCGCCAATGCCGCGCGATCTGGGGTCGGAACCCCATTCAATACCGTATGGACCCGTGCCTGTGGAAACCGCGTGGCAAGCTGTGCTTTGGAGGTTGCGCTCACCGCTATGTAATCCCCACCCGCACGGGCCAGCACCCGCGCGCTTGCCCAATCGCGGCCCGCGCCAAACCGGGCCCCAAGGGCCGCGGCGGAATGACCGACATGGATGGTCGACACCCAAGCCCGCCCGCTTGCCGCCGCCGCCAGCACCAAATCAAGCCCATCTTCGGCAACCTGCTGGTTCACATGGAGCACATCAACATCAAGCCCGGCGAAAAGCGTGGCCAGTTGGCCCTGTTGGCGTCTATCCAGCCACGCGCCCAAGCCCCGCAGCCTGCGGTCATAGGTGGTGTGAAAGGCAAACCGGTGCACCGATGCGTTCTCTGTTAGGCTGTCCGCCAACTCGTCCATGCGCGGGGCGTCGGGCACCAATGCGACAACCTCATGCCCGGCTGCGGCCAAGCCCTGTGCCAAAAAGCGCAGATAGATTTCGCCGCCTCCACGTGACCCTGACCCCGAAGAAATCAGTGCGATTTTCATGCGCCAAACGCCTTGGGGGACACCGTGCGGACGGTCTCTATCCAACGGCGGGCCCCTTCTGTGACATCCCAATGATCCGCCATCGACGCGGATGTCTCTGCCATGGATTGGCGCAGCGCATCATCGCCAGCGATGCGATCCAATACGGTGGCAAGGGCGGCGGCGTCCCCGGCTGGGGTGATATAGCCATTTCGTCCCTCTCGGACCAAATCCGGACCAGACCCCACCGCATCCGTGGTCAAAATTGGCAAACCGGCCCCGATCGCTTCGTTGACCACAACCCCCCAACCGTCATGCCGGCTCGGTAGGCAAAACACATCCGCCGCGGCAAACACGTCTGGCAAATCGGCGGGGTCTTTGTGCCCCTGAAAGATAACCCGCTCCCGCAAATCGGCGGGCACGCTTTGTTCATAGCGTTCCTGTTCCGGGCCGCTTCCCAAGGTCAGAATGCGCAACTTGGGGTGTTTGCGGGCCACCTTGTCAAAGGCTTCGATCAGCACATCCAACCCTTTGCGCGGGATCATCTGGCCACTAAAGAGCACGTCTATCGTGTCTTTCGGCTTGGCCTTGTTGCGCGCAGCTTGGAACCGCGACAAATCGCAGAAATAGGGAATGTTAAAGACCGGCACGTCTGGGAACAGGTTCTCATAGGCGTTGACCGCGACACTGCCCATTCCGGCAATGGCGCTGGCTTTGGCAATCGGTGCCTGAAGCTGTTTGCGGATTAGGCTGCCAATGGGGCCTCGTTGTGAAAATCCGGGCACTTCGCCCCAAAACATCCAAGGCGATTTGCGCCATGATAGACGCCGCATGGCCAGTTGAGCCGTCAGCGCCGAATAATCGCTGATCACGGTCAAATCTGGTTGGACCTGATCGATGGCGGCCATGATGGAGGGGTTCCAATGCGCCGACGGCCCGAGTTTCATCACGGTGCGGCCATCGAGAATGGTTTCAAACGGCATCAGATCCGGCCGTTTCCATTCTCGGTCATGGGCTCCGGCTGTGAAATAGAAAACACTCAAATCCACCTCGCCGGTTTCAGCCAGCGCAGAAAACAATTGGCGTTGATAGGGGGATGGAATGACGGTGAGAAAAAGGAGTTTCATAAGGATGCTCAGATTTTATTCAGGGCAGGCGCATGCGCTTTTTTGCGGATGGCATGCCATTTGTGTAAAGCCGATGCCTTACATTGCCAAAGAAGTGTCTCATACATATTTTGCTGTAATCCGTTGGGTCTTTTTGAAACGGGTTCATACCAGCATTGGAGTGAAAAAAGGCCTCCTCGGGGAGCGGTTGGCCCCTCGCGCGGGCAAAGGACGCCCCCATGATCCACTGTTCGGTAAAATATTCCCAACCGATGTGATAGGCCGCCCCGTCCCAGTGTCCTGTAACGGGCTTGCCGTCGTTCAAAAGGCGCGATTTTTCCAGCAGATTGTCGATAAAGGGCAGGCTAAAGCTTCCTTTTTCAGTGAGGAAGAACCCAGAGTTGAACCCTGTGGGAATATCTGCTCCCTCTGCGCGGTATTTCTTGCGCATCGGGGCCGCGAGATAATCTGAGCTGCGATCGACAACAAACCGGGGGGGGCGGGGCTGTTCGCATGAAACCCAGGATGTGATGTCAGCAGACCTAGAGAAGAACAGAATGTCTGAATCGCAATAAATGACATTGCGATTGGCCGTTTTGCTCAGAATAAGACCAAGCTTAGCCCCATATTTGAAGTCGCGGACAAATGTGTTGATGCTCTTGTAGCCAAAATCCGTTTCTCGGTATTTCCGGCCATCCTCTGTGGTGCATCCGGGGAAAACATGTTGGGCTGTTTTGGCCATCTCTGCGGACACTGGCCCATCAACAACGATCTCCAAGGCAAAGTCGGCACCCTGCCAGAATAGAAAACTATACGCGGTCCAGAGAGCTTCGTGGATTTTGTCCGGTGTTGTCAGAACCAACAGGGTCATTTTTGACGTTTGTGAGACGTGTATTGGTCGAAATTTCCGTGATTGAGCAATGATTGGCCAGGGGGCATTGCGGGCGAATGAGGCGACCAACCCTTGAAGTTTTTTACCAATCGTCATGTCAGATTTACCGCACTACCTTGGTGTACAAGATGATGGCCAGCAACGGCAACAAGGTTGGGGCAAGCGACATGAAGCTCCGCATCCCAAGCCCGGCAGGAAACAAAGCGACTGCAAAAATAATCATATCCAAATTGCTACGCGCGCCCACGGCCCGACGATTCCAATACGCACTCAGTGCACCAAAGCTTAGGGCGGCCATCAATACCGCCATATATCCCCCTGCCATCCAGAGCTCTCCGACAAAGGTTGCTGACAAGGTCAATCCCCTTGCTCCGACCGCCTCTTCGATACTCAATGACAAGCCCTCAGGCTTGCTTGGCCACAATGCGCGGGGAATAGGGCGGACCGCTGCAACATACGGAACCTCAAAGCCCAAATGAGGGTGGGTTTCAGGAAAGACCTCGGTCAAATGCGCAATATTGATGAGGTTCATATCCACAAACAGCGTGTCAGTCCGGCTTTCCTCGATGTTAAAATTTTCGAGGCCAACGGTCCGAATTTCGGGCAGGTAATAGATCGCAAAATAGGCGACCACCAAGATCGGGGCAAAAATCATGGCGAGTTTGCTAAATGTCAGCCGCGGCAGCATCAGTGCAAAACTGGCGCTGAAAGTGATCAGATGGATCAGAAAGATATTGCGCGTCCCGCCTGCAAAGCCCTCAAAAAAGACGAGAGACAGTAGGGCAAGTGCAATCGCGACCTGCCACAATTTATACTTTCGCCACTGCGCCAGAATAGCGGCCGCTAGTGGTGGTATCAGGTATTTCAAGAGGCCAAATTCGTTCAATAGAGTGGACAAGGACCCAAACCGCCCGCGTGTCCAAGGCTGTGAAAATCGCGGCCGGGTCATTTGATAAATCATCTCTGAAATATCAAAGGAGACCGCCAGCAGCATATAGAGATAGCCCAGCAACCCGCAGGCGATGAGAAGTATTGTGGTTCCTTTCGGAGAAACCTGAAAATCAATGCGGCGGGGCAAAGGGCGGTTGGCCGGAAAAATGTGCCGGCCAACCACAATCCCGGTGAAGCCCAGCAATGTCGCTTGGACCGCGGTTTGGGCGGCAGGGAGCGAGACCCTATCCGTAATGGAATCTTGGGGCAGAATGAACTCAAAGAAAGTCAGCAAGAACAGGACCATCAGCATAAAGACATCAACCCGAACCAGATTGCGCAGCCCGGCTTGTCCTTCGATCCAGAGCGCAAACCCAATGCCGACCCCCACAAAGGGCGCGGGGTACTTAAAGGCCTGATCGGCGTCATTCGCATAGATCAACGCCACTCCGGCCAGAATGAAAGAGAGCAGCAGAGTTAAGGTTGACATCAACCTCAGGTCATTGAGAACCCGTGGCGACACCAGATCAGAGGCACCAGCAGCGATGACAGGCGTGCGCGTATAGACTGGGGATGTCATTGTCATGAACCTGCTCTCACCTTGAGTGTTGTACCTGCTGAAGCAAAGCGAACAGGTTCTGTGACAGCGCGTCAATGCTGAACCGGTCTGCCAAATGGGCCCCGGCGCGTAGCTGCGCAACCTGGGCTCTATCCTGGGTGAGCATGCGCAACTGATCGGCCAGGTTCTTGGCGGTTAGATCTTGCAATATCAGCCCGTTTTTATTGTGCTCAACCACGGTGCCACAATGGCGGGATGCAATCACCGGAACCCCGGCGCTTAGCGCTTCGAGTTGGGTCAACCCGAACCCGTCTGAGCGGGTGGGAAACAGGAACAGATCGGCTTGATCATAGAAATTGGCCACTGTGCTGCGCGCAACGGAGCCATGAAAGGTGATGCGTGGATCAGACCGAATGGCCTCTGGAACCGAGACCTGAAGCGGCCCGACCACATCTAACATGACCGGCAAATCCGGGGCCATTTGCAGGGCCTCAAATACGAGATCAATCCCTTTGCGCAAAGTGACCTGCCCCAGAAACAGCAGGCGCAAAGGCGCATCCTTATCAGCGGGGCGGGGTTTGGCGGTCATGACGGGTTCATAGGCCAGCGGCAAAGTGATGATCTTTTCGGTCGCGACGCCTTCGGCCACCAACCCCTGCCGCGACCAATCTGAATTGACTGCAATCAGATCGGCGAGATCGGTTTCCCGCCGCCAGTTGTCCCAATATTGGGCGGGGATCGGGTGATGCACACCTTGTTGGCCCGGCATGTCATATAGTTTTTCGACCAATCGCGCCTCAACGGGGCCGGGGTCAATTTGCCCAAGCACCGTGCGCCAGCCGCGACTTTTGGCATAGGCCAAAATATCCGCCGCCGCATAGCTATAGGCAAAAAGCGTAACCGGCCCTTTTGGATCAAGGCGTTTCAAGCGCTGAAGGGCCATGCGCTGAAACCAGGCGTTGCGATGCAGGATTTGATCCCAACCCTGACGCCCGGCGCGCCGATCCGACAGTTCCCGCAGGACCGCCCGCAAACTCGGGGCCCAGACCCGTTGATCAGACAAGTCACGATGGGTTCGCTCGCCAAACCGCCCCAATCGGTCACGCAGAGGCATATCTGGCTTGCACCAAATATCCGTCACCAGCATCTCCAACATCCCACGTCGCGCCAAAGCCCGTGCGAGACTAAAGTTTTCGCGCGCGCCAATTTGACAGACGATACAGGACATATCGGTTTCTGAGCTCATGTGTTTCGTCGCAATCTGCGTCTTGCCAAGATGGTCTCGCTTTGCACGACGTGCCGGGCGCGGCGATGTCGCCAGAGCGTGGCCGGGATTTGGGCACCGCCTTGCAAGACCCCCACCACATGCCCGCGGCGCAACGAATAGACCATGCGGTTCAGCACCTGTGCCGCCCCGTACCCGGCCAGTTGCCAAGGATAGCGTAAAAAGGCCAAAAGCGCCGTGTTACGGACATGGGCCGCCACGATATTTGGCGCGGTTTGATGGCCGCGATCAGTGGCATGTCGCACGCGCAATGTGCCACATTCGACGATGCGCCAGCCGCGATCCATCACCTGCAACGCCACATCGGCCTCTTCCATCCCATAGGCCGGATGCAAGGGGACATAGCCCGGGATGGCCTCAAAAACCGCGCGGCGATAGGCACAGCCACACCCAACAAAATCCGCCACATCCCGCTGACCTTCATGGCGTGCGATCATCGGCTCGTCATCATGGATGATCGACATGGCCAGAACCCCGGCGTCGGGGTTATCGCCAAAGGCCGCTCGGATTTTGGCGAAGAAATCCGCATCAATAGGATAGGAATCGTCATCAAGGCTCACCACGATCGGGTGGGAACACGCCTTTAGCAGCCGGTTGCGCCCGCCGCCGGGGCCCTGTGTGACCTCCGCCGTCAGGATCTGAACCGAAGGGAATTGTGCGGCCAGAGCGGGGGCCGTTTCCGTATCCCCTGCATCAACATGGACAAGAATTTCGGCAATATCCGCCCCATAGGTCTGTAACCGTTTCAGCGTGTCTAGCAATTGGTCCACGCGCCGCCATGTCGGGATTATGACACTGACGGGGAGGGCATGGTTTGATACATCCACTGTGTTACGTCCTGTCTCTCACCACCCGCGCCGGGCTGCCTACTGCAATGACGTTTTCGGGGATGTCCCGCGTGACTGTGCTGCCTGATCCGATAATGCTCCCTGCACCGATCGTCACCCCTTTGAGAATTTTGACCTGCGCCCCCAGCCAAACATCCTCGCCAATACGCACCGGCGCTTCGATTAGCGGCTGTTGGCCAACGGGCTGACCCAACGCAGTTCCGTGATCATGATCGGTGATGTAGCACTCGGGGCCAATCATGCAGTGAGCGCCGATCTCGACCGAAAGCGAGGCGTCGATCATCGTCCGCCGGTTGATATAGCAATTTGCACCAATGGTGATCCTTGGGCTGTCAGTCCGTTCACCAATCGCAAGCAATGTGACGTGCCGATCCAGAGCCACGCCTTGATCGAGCCGAATATCCCAAGGGTTCTGTGGAATTTCAGGGGACACAACCCGGCAAGCAGGCCCAATCGACGCGCCCAACAGCCGCAACCAGCCAATCCGCAAACGCGATTTTAGCCCAGTAGGGGCCCGCAAAATCCGATTGATAAGGGCGTCATTCATGCGATGTCTCCTTGCGCCGCGTCACCAGCGCCTGCAGGGCCAAAACCGGAGCCCCAGCGACATAAGCCAACCGCTTTTGCACAATGTTCCAAAGAAATGTGTCGCGATACAAGCCCCAGCCAGAGGCCCATCGCCCCGAACGGGCACAGCTGATCACTGCGGCACGCACATGGCCCGTTAGGATCAAACGGCGAGATCGCGACCACGCGGCCCCCCCCGGGTAAACGCCGGCTTTTTCATGAGCGACAAGGCGTTTTAACCCGTCGAGATTGAGCGCATCGTTGCCCATTTCGTTGCCATCATGAATCCGGTGCGCCACCGTAATCGGGGCGGTAATCTGCGCAAACCCTGCTGCGGTGCCCAACCTCAGAGCCAGATCGTGATCTTCGGCGTTGAGCCGATCTTCGGTAAACCCGCCAGCCTTCAAAAACGCATCCCGTCGGATCATCATCATACCGGCCCCGGCAAAAAATCCATGTTCGGCACTGCTCAAGTAGGTGTCGAATACTTTGGCCTTGGTCGGAGTTTGGGAAAGGTCTGCGGGCGCTGACGTGCCGAAATCTTTAAAGGAGCCAAACAATAGGGCGGGGTGATCATGGTCCTTGGCGAGGTCGACCATCACCCTAAGGGACCAAGGAAACCACAGGTCGTCGCTGTCCAGAAAGGCCAGATAATCACCGGTTGCCGCCGCCGCGCCACGATTTCTAGCGGCCCCGGGGCCCGCATTGTCTTGTTCAATAAACGTGACGTCCTTGCGCATGGCGAGCGCCTCGCGCGTGCCATCGTTTGAACCGTCATCAACAACAATCACCTCATCCGGCAGGCGCTGTTGTGAAAAGACGGTTTCAAGACAGGCCAGCAGAAAATCACAGCGGTTATATGTCGGAATAACAACGGAAATACGCATCGGTTTATTAGGATCTAACGTCAAGAGAAATGCCCATCACCAGTCTTCATCACCATAAAAATATGGTGAAATGTCAGATGTTTGATTGCGAATACGATCGATCTCATCGCTTGATAGGCGATTTTTCCAAACAGAAATCGTAGCCTGACTATCGCGCGCGATTTGATCCGCCCGCCCGGTAGGTGCCTCTTGGGTATTGGCGGTGCTGGAATGGGCTGCAATCTGATTGCGGGCCTCTTGCGTGAACGACAAATCCAACCGCTGATATAGCTGTTCAAACTCGGTAAGGGGGTTGCGGCTAAGATCTTCTGTCCGAACGAAAATGAAGTTTGGGTATTTTTCTTGGTAAAGGCGGATCACATAGTGAAAAATCCGCCACGCCAAGATGGCTTCGTCAATAACATCGCGATCTGTCTTAGCCTCCAAGGCCCGCAATTCATCAACGAATGGCGCAATCAACGTGTCACATAGCGCCGGTTGCGTCAGAAACAGCCGGGGGCCGACATCCCAATTCATTCGCTTGATACTACTGACATAGGCTGCGGGGTGGCGGATCGAGACCACGACATCGGGGTCCAGAAGGTCAACCAGCCAGTCAACAGACATCAAAGCCAGAGGGTCTTTGAGCAAGGGGCGACGCAGGGAACTATGGATTTTGCGATAGCGTTGCCATCGTAACGTTGCCCCCACCATTCGTTTGGGGTCTGGGCGCACCTTTACGTCCTCCAACCACGGATAAAACAAACCCAACCGGTGGGCCATATAGCGCTCTGTTTCAGCGCTGGTTTGGTCTGTCACGTAATGGAAATGATGGTCAAAGGGGGGCGGTACCAGATGATGAATAAAGGGGAGTGTCTGCGGATTGAATGGCTCGTGGATGTAAGACAGCTCCGGGGAATAGGACAACATTTTGCCAAGCCAAGTTGTCCCGGAACGATTGGTTCCGGTGATGAGGATCGGGCGCGTCTCTCCTCTGAATTTGGCTTTGATGTTATAGGCCGTCATCTCATGGTCCCGTTCTTGGCCCAATTCATGGCCCAGTGTTTTGGGGTCACAAAAACGGCGGAGGCCCAAGCGCGATCGGGCAGGGGGGCCGCCACCAGCCCCCTGTCAAACAGGGAGCTTCTACACAACATGCAAACCCCGTCTCAAATTGGCGATACGCTCTGCGACCTCAAACCCCAAAAGGCGATAGACCATCCGGTAAGACCGGGGGGCGGCCACCCCGCGTGGCACAAAACCACGACCTGTGATGGCCTCATGGTGACGGCGCGCTTCGCTGCGATCTTCGCTCCAAGAGGCGCGGGCCATCTCAAACCGTGCTTGATTGATGGCCCAGTGGCGTTCAGGCGTCAGGTGCCCGCTCTTTGACAAATGCGCCTCAAGCCGGGCTTCAATCTTGGCCCGCTCTGCGCGCACTTTGGCAGGGTTACGCGTTGACAGCGTGCCGGTGTCAAACCGCCGGTAAATGGCCCCTTGAGACGCGGGATGATAGGCAAAGCGTTTCCCCGCCATCAACAACCGCAGATACAATTCATGTTCCTGACAGCAGGGTTGATCTTCGCGCCACCCCCCTACATCAAGCAAGGCCTGACGCCGCCAGAGTGGCCCACCGGTTTGCGGCAATTTCCACAAGGCCAACAACGCATATGGATCATGTGGCTCAGGCAGGGGGGACCAACTCCGCGTGGGGGCCCCGTTACCATCGCCAGTACTATCGCCGTGCCATTCGATCGTTTCCGGCCCGTAGATCACATCAATATCGCCCATATCCTGTAGGGCAGCGAGCTGGGCCGATACTTTGCCCGGCTCCAGATAATCATCAGCGTCCAGATATTGAACCCACGCGCCCCGCGCCAAAGACAGCGCCCGGTTGCGCGCCACCGGGGCCCCGCGGTTGGGACCTGTTTCCCAATGAATACGCCCGTCAAACCGACGCAACATATCAACCGTGCCATCGCTTGATCCGTCATCAATCACGATGACTTCGACATTCGGGCCCTGTACCAAGGCACTTTCAACCGCCTCAACGACCCAGGTTTCGGCGTTGTAGGCCGGTAAAAGGATAGAGACCGTGGGTGTCATGACAGGCCCCAAATCCCTGTATCAAAACCGTATTGTGCGTGCAGACGTTCCAGATCCGGTTGCAGACGCTTTGTAATGTCAGCCCGCTGGTCAGAGGTGAGCTTGAACGATTGTACATCGGCCCGTTTTGATCGCGTGTTTTGTGGCGGCAACACCTCGAACGCAAAATCGGGATCAATTTCGAGATGGGCACAGATGTCTCGCACCACAGCCAGCGGATCTGTTTTGAAGGCTTCAAAGGCGACGATTTTCACCGCAATGTCGGGAAATGCCGCGCGATAGGCATCCAATTGATACGCATACTGTGAGACCGCCAAGGGATGGGTTAGATCGGGCAACTCGGCACCCGGTTCAAACACCACCTCTTTGGCCGCGAGATTGTGGGCCAGATGACTTTCTAAACGGTCCACAGGGTTGCGCAGCATATAAACAAAGTGCTTGCGCCCCGGAAGCTTGGACAGACGTTTGGCGACATCGGGAAAGCCGGGTTGTTTGCTGTAGCCCGTTGACCCATCCAATGCAATTTGACGCCCCATTAACCGGGGCAACCATTGCCGGTAGTAGGGGGCCAAATCATCGGGTTCATGAGGGCTAGAAAAGAATTCCGGCTCTTTTTGATATTGGTTTTCCGCAATCGCAGGGTGCTGGGCCAGATAGTGATAAAGCGTTGTTGTCCCGCTCTTCATCGCCCCAATCAAAAAGCAAAACTCTTTGAGGCTGGGCGTATACAAACCCAAGCGTTGATTGGCGCGGCTTGCCCGGCTCCAGATAGTCGACTGAGTCATCCGTTTCTTCTCTCAAATGCGGCTTGGAATACCTCTGCATGTCGGCGGGCGACATTGTCCCAAGTGGTGTCCTCTTGGAGCTCAGGCCGGCTACGGCCGGCGGCGAGGCCGGTCAGGATCGCGGCCCCCAATGGGGCAGGGGTGGTATCTTTGGCAAAGATTGCGCCGCGCGCGCCCTCGCTCCCCGCCACCTGCGGGACCACAACCGGCAGGCCGTAATCTTGGGCAAGGGTGACCGTCCCGGAGGTCAAGCTATTTTCAAATGGCAAAACCAGCACATCCGCCGCCGCCAACAAAAGCGTCAATTCATCATCGCGGATATAGCGCAGCTCCAAGCGGGTTTGTGGTGTCGCCTCGGCCTGGCTGCGGATTTCTTCGCCATAAGCGTCATCCGTGACACTCCCCGCCACCACCAAAAGCCCATCTTTGCGCTGATCTCCCAGCGCCTCCCAGGCCGAGAGCAGATTTGGAACCCCTTTATAGGGTCGGATCATACCAAAAAAGAGCACCACAGGCCGGTCGGGCGCGATGTCGAGCGCCGCGCGGGCCCCAGCCCGATCAGGCAAGGCTCCATAAGCACTCCGAAACGACCCATGTGGGATGATATCAATCTTGTCTTCGTCCGCCCCCAGTGTCTCAATAACCGCCTCACGTGCCGCGGGACTATGCACAATCAGGCGATCCGCGAGCTTGGCCAACCGCGATGAAAACCACCGTTCAAGCCGTGGCGTTGGCGTATCGTGGGTGACAAGATTATGCACCGTCCACACCACGGGAATGCCGCGCATCTGTACCAGCTTCAAATCACTCAACGTCCGAAGACAATATGCCGTGCGTAAAAACGTGCGATCACTGCGCAAATAGTGGCTCGGCCAATGCAAGTGCAGCAGGTCCGGCTTTTGGGTTCTAATCGCTCGGGACAGAGGTAAAACCCGGCGATAGCCTTGTAAAAACGTCATCGACAGGCCCAAAGGCGCGGCCGCATCCGCCAGAAGCTGCTGATAGGGGTTGATGGATCGACCATCCGGGGCAACCAAAACCTGCATTTAATTGGCCAGTAAGGTTTTTTTGAGCTTGCGCATACCTTCGGTATACATCTGGTTGCGCACTGCTCCGACATAGTGGCGAAACGGTTTATCCCCCACGTCGCCGGTCAATGTCACACGATATTCTTCTGGCAAAAGAGCCGCCCCAAAACGGGTCGACAGCAGGGCCTGAACTGTTTGTTCAAACCGCCACCGATGCCCATCCGCCACGCCTGGGACCCCCAGAAACTCTTCTACGAGATCAAGGGACAGGCTATCGCGGTGCATCAGACCAAAGCCGGAATTGATCTCTGGAAGAATGGGCACGCCCTGTTTGGCCAGCGCTTCGGGAGAGGTAGAATAGGCGGTTTCCACATCGGGATTAAAGACATTCACCCGCGGTGCATCCTCTTCGAAATAGTCCAAAAAAGCCTGCGGAGGAGCAAAGAACAGCAAATCGCTGTCAAACATGATCAGCCGATCAGATTGCAGATAATGCGGGAAATCGAAAATCTTTTTTGAGATCACCCGGTTTTCCCGAATGTCGAGACAGCGCGGATAATCCGCCAGAGCCGCGAGCACTGCGGGTCGGGCCTCCTCATCTCCAATGATGCGCGCATCCGGAAATTGCTGGGCCAAGGCCTGTTGCAAATCCGGCGTCAAAGACGGGTCACCATGGATCACAAGGGCAAAGCGATAGGGCACCTGGGCATAAAAGCTTTTGAGCGCCCACACCGTGTTGATCCAGTCATGGGCCGACGTGAGCACATGAATTTCGGCACGGTCATCGGTTGTTCCGCTTAGCGGTGCGCTTTTGAGAATCTGATGGCGTAGGATGTCGCGCGCATAGACAAGATCGGGCCGGTAATGCGGCAAGTGGCGAATTTTCATCAAGATGCGACCGAGCATCATGTCATCCTTTGTTTTAAAGTGCTTTGATCAGGCCGCATTTGGCGTCTTATCTGCCAAAGCCTGATCATAAATTGCGAGATATTCATCGACAAAACGCTCGGGGTTATGCTTTTGCGCCGTGGCCAACGCACCCTGGCGCAACTGTGCCATGAGCGCGGGTTGATCAATCAAACGGCGTGTCGCCGCGGCCAAAGCTTCGGGCGCATCGGGCGGGATCAACAAGCCTGACTGCTCATGCTGTACAATCTCGGGCACTCCACCCACCGCCGCCGCAATCACCGGTGTACCGGCCCCAAAGGCTTCGAGACTAACCATCGAGCTGGTATCGGCGCGGGACGGGTGCCACACGACATCTGCGGCATTGTAATAGTCACGTAATAGGGCGACATCTGCGACATGTTTGGGGGGCAACCCTTTAAATTCATTCAAAATATTGGCCATCTCGCCATTGGGGGCGACAATGCCGGTTGGCAACAAAAAGAGCCGCTCGGCATCTGGCCAATCGTTTTGAATCTGGCGCGCCGCGGCCACCGAAATATCAAGCCCCTTACGCGTGTCTTCGGTCTTGCCTGACACGGATAACATAACCGCCAAGGCATTTTCCGGGATGCCCAACCGCTTGCGGGCCGCCCCGCGATCAACCGGATGATAATCAGGGGTCCAAGACGGGTTTTGTACCGTGTGCCGAGGCTGACTTGCCATCACGCTTTGCGCAATTTGGGTGGTGGTCCAGTCACTGACCCCAACGGCGTGAAAGGCCATCCGCTTGTAGAGGAACCGTTTGATCCTCAAGATTTCGGCGCTGGCATCGCGGTGCTGATAAATCAACGGCCAAGTCCCGAATTGCGGACATGCTCCGCATCCGTGCGTCCAGCGATCACAGTCATAGGAAAAGACACAGTTCCCGGTCAGCGGCGCCATGGAATGCACCGTCCAAACCGTCGGTATGCGCAAGCGGCGAAACACATCCCACAGGCTCATGGGGGGCACGTTATGCAGATGCACCAGATCATATCGCGCCAGACGGTCCGGATCGAGCGCCACCCGACCATTCAAAGAGCTCAACTGCAACGCCCCATAGGCCAGCCGATACTGCAACCGGCGCATCACAGTGCCGGGCTGCTTTGTCTGTTGGGGCAACTCTTCGACAAAATCCGCGTCTGAAGATTTCTGCTGAACCAACATATCCGCTTCGATCCCGCGCCCGCGCAAACCTTGGGCCAGATAAAAAGCGACCTTTGCAGCGCCACCGCGCCAATCAGAGTCTGATATGATCAGGACCCGCATCAGCCCGTAAAAATCCGACGCAGGGCTTGCTTGACCCGCGAACCCGCCTTGAAAATTCGAGGGTGCGTGTCCTTTGGGTTCCAAGGCAATGTCTTGTTCCAAATTTCCTTTTGCAACGGAAACGTATTGGACTCGATATCGGGAGGTAACACAGAGGAGAACAGCTCGTCCCAGTTCTCCCCGTATGTGCGGCGCAGATAGCTTGATGCGAATTTGCGAGCCCGGCGTTGGTATTCATGACGCGATATCTTCACCACCTTGCCATAGGTGCTTCCACCGGGGGCATGATAGACCGTCGCCACATCGGAATAGGCGAGAAACCATCCTTTGCGGTAGACGTTATAGGCGAATTCCGTGCCCGCCCCCTGAGAGTACCGGAATTTGGGGCTGCAATAGCCAACGTCGCGATACGCCTCGCCTCGCATCAGCATGGCCAGACCGTGGATTGTTGATGCCTTGTGCCAAACCCGTCCCGGCTTGGGATGGCAGCCCTCATAGTCATCGGCCTCAGGTTCACCCGGGCCAATTCCGGCCATACATGGGTCGCTTTGCAGCGCCTCCCACAGAAGGCGCAATGTATCCTGACCATCGGGAAAGATAATGTCGTTACACACAAACCAATAGTGGTCCCATGTCGGACGCGCCTGATGGGCAAATTTCAACCCTTGATTAAAGGCGAAATAGCGCCCCCGATACGAACGGTCGCGAAAATAATGGGTTTTGTATTTCGACTGTCCCTCTGGCTTGCTGCCTGCCTCAACAACAAAAATCTCAACATCCAGCCCGGCACCCATCGTTTTGAGTTGTTCCACAACTGCATCTGTCAGGTCAGGCCGATCGCGGTTCATGACAATGACGGCAACACTATCCATCGGGGGCCTCAAATTGATCGTTAATATGCATATAGGGCCAATAAAGTGGGTCTTCGAAACGCAGGATCGCAGGATCATCTTGTGGCGCATTAAACCGGTTTTCGCCCACAAGGCGTTGCAAGCAGGTGGCCACAGTGTCCCATGCGCGGGCGCCCACCGCATTACCAGAAATCGCGATCAAGCGATCACCCAACCCCTGATCGGCAAACAAACGTGCCGTGAGCGTTGAGTCATCAATCAAGAAATCATACGCCGCCCCGTCAAACCCAGGAGAAAGAGCCCAAGGCGTTTTGGCCATCAGTGAGAAAGGCCGCGCCGCATGCGCACCTTCCGACATCGCCCAGATTTCGCTATCTGGCTGGTTGGTATGGGCGGCCTCAATCGCTCGGGCGGCCAGATCCTCGGCGCAAAAAACCGCATCCTCAAAAAGATCAGCCAAGATCGGCAACCGTTCAAACAAATAGGCCACCCGCACCCGCGCACTTGCCGTTGCCAAGACCAGATGCGCGCCGCGTTCTTTCAGAGCCCATAACAGCGACAGCAAAGGCCGGTTGGGGGCCACAATGACACGCGGGTTATGCATGTAGGGATGGGATTGTTTTCGGATTGTATCATAGCGTGCCCGCCCACGCAGGCGCCGAAGAAGCCCCCGCACATCACCCCGCATGTCGTCGTATTTATACCCCGGCGAAATATCACGTCCCTGATACCCACCAAGAGCCCAAAGGTCGGGGCAGGTATGACTGTTGTGTAAAATCGTATCATCAAGATCGACCGCCAGTCGCACCCCAGACACCGAGCCGGCCAGAGAGGACCCGGTAAAGATCGGATCCAAACCCTGCTCAAGCTTGCTACGCACCAAGAGATCAGCCGGGGGGGCAACCATCTCTGGGTTGCGCAATTGCGCCAAGCGCGCCTCAGACCGAGACGTGACCTGTGGCAAACACACAGTCATATGGTCAAATTTCGACATCTCAATTTTCGGATCGCACCCGTGGGCCATTAAAGAACACCGATAGTGTTTTGCTTGGCATCATTTGCATCGGCACATGACAGAGCCGAAAGGCGAGCGAATAAAGAGGCTTGGGAAGGCCTTCAAAGTGCCGGGCAAGTCGGGAAATTTCCAGACAGACAAACATCAAGCTATTATAGCAAAACCAACCACCATAACGGCGGCTGACCCCAACAATTTCGCGGTCACGCTTGGCCGTAAACTGGTTTCTGCCCGTATAGGTTTTGGCCTCTTCGTGGTGGCGCAGACAGGCAACATTGCCCGGACGGTAGTGCAATTCCGCCACCTGGTTCATACGAATGAACAGCTCCCAATCCATCGTCCAATTGTTGCTTTCATCGATATGCGCCCCGGATTTTTCCCAAAGCGAGCGCCGCCAGAAAGAGGTGGTTGAAAAGACGTAATTGTAATTGTGGAAGGTGTTCCGATCGAGCACTGGCCCCGATTTGATATCGCACACCCAGTTGCTATCACCATCAATGATGGCCCCGTCTCCGTATAAGAATGCGCAGTCTCTATGCTGCTCAAAGAAATCCGCAGCGCGCTTAAAGGCCCCGGGCAGATAGATGTCATCCGAGCATATCCACGCCATGACATCACCGGTGGTCAGGGCAAACCCTTTGTTGAGTGCGTTGCTTTGCCCCTCATCTGGTTCGCTGACGAAATAGGCGATCTTGTCGCCATATGACTGCACGACCTCTACGGTATTATCCGTGCTGCCACCGTCGATAACAATGATCTCGGTGTTGGGGTAATCCTGCGCCAGAATTGAATCGATGGTCTCGCCTATGAAGCGACCGTAATTATAGCTGGGGATGACAATACTGATCTTAATAGTCATCTGCATTCCCCTTTTTGCCAAGCTTCCCGGTCAAGACCAGATCACATTCTCGCGGATCGCCCGAGCAGGAACACCCCCGACAAGGCAGCCCGCTGGCACATCCCGTGTCACAACAGCCCCGGCGGCAATCACGGCCCCATCTCCGATCGTCACGCCCTTCAAAATCATTGCACGCTGACCGATCCAGACATTATCGCCAATCACAATAGGGGCCGTCATGGGGCCTTTGCCTTGCATAATGTGATTGTCAGAATCCCGGATCACCACTTGCGGGGCAATAAAAACGCGAGATCCAATTGTGATCTCACCAAAACACTCAATTGTTCCACCATAGTTCAAATACCCGTCACCAATAGTCAGGGTTGCATCAGTGTAGACAGTCACCACATGGCCGGTGAAGACGCGAAACTCGCCCGTTACATTCAATGTCGCCCGTGCATCCATTTTGAAGATGGAGGGCAAGGGCGAGAAATTTGGCCATTCAGCCCCGAGATGCAATCGCCCTGTCGGTATTGCGATCTCCGCGCTCTTATCGCATCGCGACTTAACGCTGGGTTCAACGACCAACCCGCCTGTCCCGCTTACCAAAACCTTGCGGCGCAACATCATCCCCGCCCAACGGCGGCGCAATTTGGCTGTCAGCCGGAAATCAGTCATGAGGTCTTCCGAAAACAAACGCCACTTGCCTCAAAATAGAGGCGAGATGACTATAAAGTATTGATATTAAACACAAATATTAATAAGCTTTGCGCGTCCATTATTGGGACCAGCGGTGATTTACCAACACGGGGCCCATTTGGCGAAACTCACCGGTAACCTCGGTCCCGTAAAAATCGCCTTGCTCCACTTCGATAACCGCTGCACCGGGCACGTTGTGAAAGCGGGCTCCGGTGCGGTTCCCATCAAGATTGACCGTGAAGTTGATCAAATACCGCCCCGCCGCCAAAGGCAAACGGTCCAAAGCGATCCGGATTTCACCCTCGGGCGACGTCGACAAAACCTGATCAAAATCTCCAGAGCTCAAATGCAGCAGGCGATTGCCAAAAGCATCCAACACGCCGATCCCCAAGGTGATCTCCGGCGTGCTTTCAACATCTGCGCGATAGCCAACCACCATCTCACAAGGGGTGCCGCTCACGGCGCTCCGTATGGTGCCCAACGCGCTATCGAGGCGAAAGTCGGTAAAGGCGAACCCGTGTTTGCCGTCATCCGTAATCGCACTGGAACTGATATTTGTTTCGCCGGAATAGCGGGTCAGAACCTCGTCGATGGTACCCGTCATCACCAACTGGCCCTTTTGGAGCAGGATACCCGATTTACAAAGGCTGCGCAGCGACCCTTGGTTGTGGCTGACAATGATCACCGTGCGGCCTTCATTGGCGACCTGCTCCATCTTGCCCAGCGATTTACGCTGAAATTCCGCATCTCCAACCGCCAACACTTCGTCAACGATCAGGATCTCGGGCTCAAGATGGGCTGCGACGGAAAACGCCAGACGCACCGACATGCCGCTCGAATAACGTTTGACCGGCGTATCGAGAAATTTTTCGACGCCCGAAAAGGCGACGATCTCATCCATTTTGCTACGGATTTCGGCCCGGCTCATCCCGAGGATTGCGCCATTGAGAAAGATGTTCTCGCGCCCGGTTAGCTCCGGGTGAAATCCGGTGCCCACCTCAAGAAGACTGGCGACCCGGCCATGAATCTTGGCCTGGCCTGTTGTTGGATCGGTGATACGTGACAGCACCTTGAGCAGGGTCGATTTCCCGGCACCATTGCGGCCAACAATGCCAACGACATCCCCTTTGGGTATCTCGAAATCCACATCTTTGAGCGCCCAAAACTCTTCGACCTCGGCGCCGGTCAGGATCTGCTTGCCCTGAAAGGTGCGTGTCATGTTGCGGCGGATGGTGGCCGCACTTTGCACGATTTGATCGCGCAGGGTGTTTGCACGTTCGACGTTGTGGCCAATCAGATATTTCTTGCCGAGTCCGCCAACCTTGATCGCAATATCACTCATCAGATGTAATCCGCAAAACTGCGCTCGGCCTTACGGAAGGACCGGAAGCCAAGCCAAAGAAAGAATACCGTCACTGAAAGGCCCAAGGCGAAGCCCGGCCAATAGATGGCGGCCTCGCTCCCCAATAGGCACCAGCGAAAGCCGTCAATAACCGAAACCGCCGGGTTGAGGTTATAGAGCAGGCGCCATTGCTCTGGCACCACCGAGCTGGAAAACCCAACGGGCGAAATATAAAGGCCAAATTGGATCAAGAAAGGCACCACAAAGCGGAAATCGCGATAGCGAACGTTCAACGAGGCCAAGAGCATCGCCGGCCCAAAGGCCACCGCCACCGCATAGATCACAAAGAGTGGTAAGAAGATGATCTGCCAGCTGGGCATAAAAAGATACACGATCATCAAGATCACAAACACGCCAAAGGAAATGCAGAAATCCACCAGAGAGACTATCGAACTCGCCGCCGGAGTGATGAGGCGAGGGTAGTAAATCTTGCTGATCATGTTGGCATTGGCCACCAGGCTTTGTGAGGCATCCCCCAGAACCGAGGCCACCAAAAACCAGGGCAACATACCCGCATAAACCATGATCGGGTAAGGCACATCACCAACACTAGGAAGGTTGGCAACCCGGCCAAAGATAAAGGTGAAAACGATCATCGCCAAAACCGGGCGCATAATGGCCCAGAGCGCGCCAAGAGCGCTTTGTTTGTAGCGTACAGACACATCCCGCCAAGCCAGCACGAAAAACAATTCGCGATAGTTCCACAGGTCGCCCCAATAATTCTTTTCTGATCGGCCCGGTTCTAAAACCAGTACACGGTCAGATTCATCAGAAGATATTGCCATAATCACCTTGTCAAAAGTCGCCAGACCCGACCCCGGTTTATTCTCCGGAAACGGGCTCGTCTTGCGTCGAATGCATGCCTGCCTCTTTTTCAAGCACACGGATTTCGGCTTTTAGCGCCTCATATTCCGCCGTGCGGCGTTGTAGGAAACGGCGGGTTAACATTGTCCGCTCCCTAAGACCGCGTGGCGTCAGCACATAAGCATAGCGCAGCTTATTATCAGCGGCGCGAAAGTTTTGGATCTTCACTTGCCCTTTTTGGGTCAGCGCCTTGAGGCAGTAATTTACCAGTCCAAGACTTAGACCCAACTCGCGGGACAACGCACGCTGAGACAGCGTCGGATCGTCCTGCAAGGCCCGCATCAAGCGAAACCGGACATCTTCGTCGATTTCACGGCTCACAGGGTCATACCATGGCTACCGCACCGGAGCAGGCAAGAACCTGACCGCGAATCGCCGCATTGCAGAAGTCGTCGTTCATTTGTGAACGCTTAACCCGGTTCTCCTTTTTGGGAAAGGAAAATTCCGGAAATGGCGCTTTCTGCACTGCAGAATAACCACCTGTAAGCAGCTGAGTTTCAAGCGAGATTAGGACATCTGTTGTGTTGGGTTCGCCCTGAGCCTGCGGTGATCCTCTCACCAGCTCTTTGGCAAGTTTGGGCAGACCCTCTTTTTTGATCTCAGTTCACCCTGTCCCCCAAGGCGGGGGAGGGCGGGGATATTTAGTAACCATATTTTCAAAAAATATGAATGGAACCTTAAATAACTTGGCTTCACCCTGAGTTTCATTTATCCTTCGCAGTGTGGCAAATCCCGGTTGGATGTTGCTAATTTGAGATACTCAATATTTTAAGGTCGACGCTATGTCATTGCCGACAGATCTCGTTCCTGACACTGTCAAACCCCATGAGAATGACTCATACGTCCCAGATGTTTTTTCAGGTTTCTACGAAAATTTTGGCAAGCGCTGTTTTGACATTGTCTTAACACTGCTCATCGCAATCCCCGCGCTTGTTATTGTGATCGCCATTGCGCTGATCATGTTGTTTTCCCACGAAGGTAAAAACATTTTCTTTGGACATCGGCGTATTGGCAAAGATGGCGAGGCCTTCAAGTGCTGGAAAATCCGCACGATGGTTGTCGATGCCGAGCAGAAACTGCAAGACTACCTCGCCGCCAACCCAGACGCCGCAGAGCAGTGGACACGTGACCACAAACTTGATCGCGACCCTAGGATCACTCGGATCGGACGGTTTCTGCGTAAATCAAGCTTGGATGAGCTGCCTCAGCTTTGGAATGTGTTCAAAGGTGAGATGAGCTTTGTCGGACCGCGTCCGGTTGTGCGCATGGAAATGCACAAATATGGACGATATCGCAAAACATATATGTCCGTCCGACCCGGCGTTACCGGGCTTTGGCAGGTCTCTGGACGCAATGGAACCACCTATGCCGAACGGGTTCAGCTTGATGTTGATTACGTTCGAAACATGTCTCTGTTGGGCGATATTAGGCTCGTCTTCCAAACGTTTCGCGTTTTGGTACAGCCCACCGGAAAGTGAACCGGCGACCAGGTTTTCCAAACCTTTCGCCCCCCTAGAAACGGCACCAAATTTCACCACGAGGGTCAGGCCTTGCATAACGTGAGCCGAAGCCGCCTTCTTGCGGGGCCAATTAATCGCGCAGTGCCCTCAGACCCATCGCCCCGGTGGGAGAGCCACTTTGATGATTGGCATCACGACTATGACCAGACTGGCAAGGACCATGCGGCATGACACCAAAACTGCTTTATATTCATGCGCCCAAATGCGGCGGCACCAGTTTTGGATCTGCTCTGCGTCTGTCCCATCCTCTGTCGCAAGCCACCATTGATTTAAACACCTCACGGCGCATGCGCGAGGCCATGTACCCACAAGCCCAAGGTGTTGACGCGGTTCTACGCGAACATGAAATTCGCAAGTACCTCTTGGGGGATCTGCTGGTGCGGGGGGTCAAATGCATTTCGGCCCATGTGTCCTATCATCGGGATTTGCACCAAGGGCTTGACCCTGACCGCCATGCCGTGACTTTGCTGCGTGACCCGGTTGAACGGTTTATCTCTCATTACCATTACGTTCAGCGCAAACATCCCGACCCAAATCGCCCCGATACGCTGGCGGAATTTGTCGAGAGTGAAATGGCCCTGCGCTATGGCTCGATCTATCTTCTGTATTACGCCAGCACCCATCAACACACCTGTGATGATCTGGAGGCCGCCTTGGACGAGGCGCGCAGCAATCTCGCCTGCTTTTCCGTGATTGGGGATCTTCGCAATGCTGACGCGTTTCGCAGCGCATTGCGGCATCTGGCCGGACGGCCGCTTTTATATTGGGAGCGCAACAAACGCCCGACCAAGGGCGCTGCTGAACATCGCAAAAAGGCCGGTACCGAAGAGATTTCCGACGCATTGCGCGCGCGTATCACCGAGATTTGCGCCCCCGATATCGCCCTTTACAATCACGCCAAAACACTGCCCTCTTTCGTCTAAACTCAAGAGATATTTCATGAACGCCTCCCCCTCCAAACTGCTTGGCGTGCAATATATGCGCGCGCTGGCCTCGGGAATGGTGCTGTTTGGGCATGTGCTTGCCGAAACGGAACATTATCTCAAAATCGACATGCCCTTTGGCTGGGTGCCTTGGACACGCGGCGTGGACATCTTCTTTGTGATTTCGGGTTTTATCATTCTGGTCTCGTCCCAGAAATATTTTGAGGCCCCCGGTGGCGTGCGGGTTTTCTGCCGCAAACGCTTCACCCGTGTTGTGCCCCTCTACTGGCTGTTCACCACTTTGATGCTGGCGGTCTTGTTGATCCTGCCGTCCGGGGCAAAGCAAACCCAACTGGATTGGGGGCAGGTCATCACCTCATATCTGTTTATCCCTTATGAACGTTACGATGGCCGCGCCGCGCCCATTCTGTCTTTGGGATGGACCCTGAATTTCGAGATCTTCTTTTATGCCGTCTTTGCGCTGGCCCTGTTCTTGCCGCGTCGCATTGGCCCGTTGAGTGTTGTTGTGCTGATGACGGTTTGGGCCGCATTGGGGGCGTTGATCCCGGGCATGGCCGACATCACCGTTCTTCGGGTGTGGAGCAATCCGCTCATTCTCGAATTCTGTATGGGCGTGCTGCTGGGGCAGCTCTATGTCCATCATTCGCTCCAACAGCAGGATCAGCCCGAACACAACAAAGCGCGTAATCGCGTTGGCTGGGCGTTGCTGGCGACGGGGTTCGGTCTGCTTTGCCTACTTAATCAAATCGATGGCCTGCCACGTTGGATCGCCAGCGGGTTTCCTGCCACGATGATGGTTGCCAGCATCGTGTTCTTTTACACACCCCACAATGAGCCGGGGCGATGGGCCCGGATTGGCGGGCTACTTGGTGATAGTTCCTATGCGCTCTATCTGTCGCATCGGTTCTTTTTGCGGGCTTTGACGATGGTTATCGTCCCACTGCTCCCCGCGACGATCACAGGGGGGCTGCTTTTTACCGGGGTGGCCTGTAGCGTCGCAATTGCCGGATCCCTTGTGGTTTATGTCTGGATCGAACGACCACTCTTGCGTCTCACCTCAGGCAAGCCAAGGTAACACCATGACGGGCAAGCTCAAACATCAGGCGCTTTGGTCGGCTCTTTTACAATTCTCGCGCTTTGGCGGAAACGCCGTGCTGTTTCTGGTTATGGCGCGCTTTTTGAGCCTCGAAGAGATCGGCGCCTTTGGTATGGCCTATGCGCCCATTCGCTGGACACAGGTCTTGTTGAAAACCGGCGTATCCGACAGTGTTGTGGTCACCCTTCGCAAGGCGGGCCAAGGCCAACAGACGCGCGCCGTGTTTGATGCTCTGTTTTGGCTGGCTATTGGGTTTAGCGGGCTGATTATTGCCCTCATCGCCGCCATTGCGTTTGCCTTGCAAATTGTGTTGTCCAGCGAACAACCCGTCAGCGAAATGATGTGGGTTTTATCGGCGGTGCCGCTGGCTTTTGGCTTGGCGGCTGTGCCCGAAGGGTTGCTCCGCAAAAACCTGCAAATCCGCTCCTTGGCGCTGCGCACATTGGCGGTTCAACTGGCCTCGGCGGGATTGGCGATCTGGCTGGCGATGCAGGGGGCAGGGGGGTGGGCCTTGGTTGGGTTTGCGGTGCTCAATGCGGTTTTATCAAGCGCCATCTCGATTGCGATGGCGCGCTATTGGCCCCAACACGGCCCAGATGTGGCGGCCATACGGGCGGAATTCAGACAGACCTCGACGATCTCCGCCCGCGCCTTGGTGGCCAATGGGGTTTATGCCTTGTTGCAATTTTCCATTGGTCTCGGGCTTGGTTTGGCGGCGGCGGGGGCGTTTCAGATCGCACAGCGGGTCTATCAAATCCTAGATGCCCTCTGTTTAGCACCCATCCGTTTTTTGGTTTTACCACTCTTCTCCCGCGAGGCCGAAAAACGCGGCGGGGCTCTTTCCGCCGACACGCTCCGGCGGGCTTTGGGATTAACCGGGCTCATCTCGGCCCCCGTGTATCTAGGCACAATTGTCGTCGCCGGGCCGCTATTGCAGCGGGTGATCGGACCAGAGAACGCCAGCCAAAGCCTGCCAGCCTTGCAACTTCTCTGCCTACTTGGCCTTTCGATGGCGTCGGTGACCGTTCTGACCCAGGCTTTGACGGTGGCAGGCCACGCAGGTCTTGCCCTGCGGCGCACCATCTGGACCCTATGCGCCACGGCCCTGCTTGCCCTTCCGGGCCTGCTATATTCGGTCGAAGCTGTCGCCTTGGGTTTTGTGATCGCATCTTATCTGGTGTTGGCGGTCTTTTTCACCCGGCTTGAACCGATCTTTGGCCTATCAGGGAAAACCGCATTTGAGGCCGTAGCCCGCCCGTATCTTGCCGCCGCCCTAAGCCTTGGCCTTGTCTGGGTCACCTCACGGGGGCTGGCAACCGCCCTGGGATGGCCAGAGCAGGCCGTTCTATTTGGGCTTCTGGTACCGGGCGTGGCGCTTTATGCTGTGCTGGCCAAGTATTTGGCCCCAGAAGCCACGCAGCACTTGCGCAGCGCTCTTAAACGTTGACCAACCCGATCAACCGCTCCGCACTGACGGCCCAGCTAAATTCGGCGGCGCGCGCCCGCCCGCGGGCCCCAAGAGCCGCCCGGCTTTCCGGATTCATCGCCAAAAACGCCTTTAGGGCCCGTGTGATATCGCTCGGATCAGTCGGGGTGAAATATAGCGCTGCATCCCCCAGAATTTCCGGCATCGCCGTGGTATCCGAAGACAAAACCGGGGTGCCAAGGCTCATGGCTTCAAGCGGAGGAATGCCAAACCCTTCGTAAAGGGAGGGCCAAACAAAAGCGGCGGCATGCGCATAAAGCGTCTTGAGTTCGCCATCACTCACCCGGCCCAACAGGGTGATCTGCTCACTGGCCGTCATTTCCGCCTGAGCTACCCCCGGAGTAAAACCGCCCGCCACTGCCAATGGCATATCGGCCGTCTCAACACGGGCAAGAGCATCAATCAAACGGGATATGTTCTTGTTTGGGCTTTGGTTGCCCGCCGCTAAAAAATAGCGCCCCGAGGTCAAACCCCAACGCGCCAACACCGCGTCATCACCGGCCGTCGTTAGGATGTGTTCGGCACTGTTGCCAATCACCGCAAACCGATCTGCGGGCACCTGCAGACAGCGCCCCAATTCACCGGCCGAATAATGGCTGACGGTCGCCAATTGGCGCACCCGCCGCGCCAAAATAAAGCGGGCCGTTTTATGAAAGAGCCGGTAGGGGCGCGAAAAGGCCTTGGGAAGCGTCCAAATATTGGCATCATGGATCACCAACACTTGGTTGCGGCAGCGAATTGGGCCGGCGCCGCATAGGCTAATCAGCGGATCTTGCCCGACTTTACGGCCAAGACTTAGCTGTTCCCACGCATGGCCACCCGGTCCGGACAAGGGGCGGATTTTCAGCACCTGCCATGAGGGTGGGGCAACCAACGGCGCGCCCTCCGGGTACCAAACCGACACATCCCCCCAGCGCCGGGCCAAATCCGGGTCCGCCGCAAGGCGCGCATCCAGCGCCGTGAGCAATTCGCGGGCAAACCGTTGGACCCCGGAAATCGGTTGCACCAAAAAGCGGCCATTCACGTGGATCGACATGTTCAAAGAGCCCCGTTTTTTGTGGCCAAAGACGTTTCATAGAGCGCCGTGGTCCGCGCGCCCAGCCGATCAAGTTCCCAATTGGACACATCCGTTTCGGCGGCCCCCTGTGCCAGAGTTTCAAGACGGTTACGATCCGTCAAAAGATCGCGCAGGGCCAGGGCGGTGTCGGACAGATCACCGGGATCGGTAATCAGACCATTGTGACCATGAGAAATGATTTCCGTGATCCCGGGAAGATCGGCAACAACAACCGGCTTGCCGCTTGCAACATATTGCACCACGACACGGGGCAGACCTTCGCGCTCCGAAACCAAAACACAAACATCAGCCAAAGCAATCAAGGCCTCGGGGTCATTGCGAAACCCCGTCATGATGACACGATCCTCAAGACCTAGATCGGCCACATGCTGACGCACCGCCGTCTCATGGGGGCCTTTGCCGGCAAACACGATGCGGGTGGCCTTGGGGAGGGTCGGCAAAACCTGTGCCATGGCGTCAAGAAACGGGATATGCCGTTTGCGCGGTTCATAGGCGGCAAGCATCAAGATAACAGGCGGGGCAACTTTGGGGTCACAGCCCAACACATCGGCCCAGTCCGCAGGGGGCGAGGCGTTTTGGAACTGCTCAAGCGGCATGCCGGAATAGACGGGCTCGACCTCTGTGCAAATCCCCGCATCAATATAGGCCTGCCCGACGCTGCGCGACACGGCGATAAAGAGATCCGTGTGCCGCGCGGCCAATTTCTCCGCCGCAATATAAACGGCCGCCTTCATCCTGCTCACCCCATCAAAGGGGATAATATGGATCCCATGCACAACCAGCGCCCCCGGCACGGCCGTACTGGCCAACCGGCCAAGAATACCAGCCTTGCTTTGGTGGGTGTGGATGACGTCCGGGGCCAAATCGCGCAACACCCGACGCAACGCCCGGATCGCGGACCAATCCTGAGAAAGGCGGATCGGGTGCACCATCTGCGGCACGGTGACAAAGCGCAGTCGGTCGCCGTATTTCTGCTGCCAGAGGGGATCGGGATCGGGTCCGTGGATCACAGTCACCTCATGGCCATGCGCCGCCTGCCACAGGCAAGTCTCAAGGGTATTCTCTTCCGAACCCGCCCGCAAAAGCCGTGTTAACACGTGAATAATGTGCATGAAATTGGGCCCTTAGGTCATGAAAATACTGGGGTGTCGCTACGGGACGGGGGCTGCTCTGGCAAGCCCGGCGCGCCACGCCGTTCTTTGGCAAAGGACCCAACAAAGACCAAAACGATAATCATCGCCACAAAGTTCGTCTGTGCAAAATACATCGAATGCGTACTTAGGGCATAGGCCCCGGCGAATTGGCCATAAATCGCCGCGCCGGTGACGCTTTCAAAACCTTTGTGAAACGCGATCCTGCTAATAATCGCCAAACCCGCTATATAGAGCGCAGCGCCAACAGCGCCAAAATCAACATAGGGCGTGGTAAACACTGACCATTCCCCACCCCCGCGAATATTGTCTATCTGGGACAAACTATCCGCCAGAAGGACCCGGAAGTAGTCTTCTGTTTGGGTAAAGAACATCGCAAATTTAAACGAGAAGTAGCCATGCGTGTGCTCAAATTCCCGGTTAAACGGCATAAAAGAATTCAGCAGATCATTTGAAAAGTAGAACACCAGTTTTTCAAAACCGATTTCAAGCGCGCTCGCTTGAATTGAGGCGTTGGTAATGGCCTCTCGTCCAATCCAAGATGTCATGAAAAGGGCAAACCCAATTGGCAAATATTGCAACCCGACCAACCGGCGATGCACCATGCAGGTCGAAAAATACGCCGCCATGATAAGCTGTAGCAATAGCAACCGCTGGGACATCACAATCGGCAACAAAATCAGAACCACCAGATTGAACCCAAAGGTCAACAGGCAGAGCAAACGTTCGGTTTTTCCCAGATTTCCATTTCTTGCCCCAACCGCCAACAAGGTGGCCGCGATTGTCCCCGTGGCAGGCAAAGAGGCATAAATCACCCGCATGCCCTTGAACAGCTTGTTGTTGAGCAAGGTTTCGCGGGCCTCAAGTGCATCCAATTGCACCAGCACAATCAACGCTCGGATGCCGCCCACCTGTCGCGCGGTCAAATAGACCCAAAGCAGGGTGACACCCAAGAAAACCAGATTGGTGGCAAATGCCACCCGTGCGGCCCGATTGATATCACCTCTACCCCGGAAAGGCCCCGGTTGCGGCAATGCAATCCGTGTTAGAAACGTCGCCATCGCGAACACCAAATAGGCCAGGATCAGCCATGACGCCCCTTTCCAGGTGAAATCTTCGACCGTCATCTGTTCGCGCGCCAACATCAAAAGCGCGATGTCAAACCGCTCGGGGTCCAAAAAGGGCAAGACGGCAACCGCGATCGTGATCACCCAAGCCACAGTCAAAAGCACCAATGGCGAAACCGGCAAAAGCATGCGGGGCATGATGACATGTCTCCTTGCGTAATCGACAGCTTAGGCTTGCACCGGTTTCGGGGTCTCAGCAATGCGTTGATATAACACCGACCAGTCATTGACGGAAGGGTCGGGGGCTCCGGGGCGCATATCCTCTAGCTGTTCCAAAGCCTCGGCCATGCTGTCTTGTGACCCCGGTTCATAGCCAAGCAAACGGGGCAATTTCGGATCACAAAGCCGTTTGGGCCCAATCATTGGCAGGCCAAAATAACGGTACATCAGCATCCGGTTGGAATGGGCTGTTTGATATTCAACTCCGGGCTTGTCCAGATAGGGGGCCAAGCCGATATCAGCGTATTTGACCCACGCCGCAGTGGTCGCAAAAGGCGTCTCGCCATGTAGCACAAGGTTGGCCGGCACGTCCGAGAGCGCGGGCAATCGACCAAAGATGTGAAACCGCCAATCCGGGCGCAGCCGCGCCATCAACGCCATAGCCTCATAGTCAAATTGCGTTGTTCCGGCACAAACGGCTTCGCGCCGCGCACGGGGTTGCCCCGCAAAAGGATCCGCCAGATTTTGATCAAGCAGCGCCTTGGACACCCCCATGGGATCCATCTGAACGGTCTCATAGCCACGAAACCGTTGCGCCAAATGCGGACTGGCGACGCTAATTCGATCAAAGAGCGGCGCAAAGCGCAGCTCGGCCTGAGATATGAATTTTGGCAGGCCAAGCACCCGCACATCATCATTGACCCGGTAGACCAAGGCCGCCTTTGGGGCTGCTTGGCGCGCAATTTTAGCCAACATCACCGGGGGGCCGCTTTCGATGATGATCAAATCGGCATCTTTGACATGGGCGGGCAAATGCCGGCTCCAAAAGAGTTCGAAACTGGCGTGCAAGGGCCGTGCCAGCCAATCAAGCAAGGGTTTGCGCAGGCTGAACGGATGTAACGGGCTATAGGCAAAAACCGATGTCAGGGTGTCATCATGCCGGGTCACCCCCGGTTTGGGGCGCTCATCTAACGACAAAAACCGCCTGTCCCCGCGCCACCGCGATAGCCAGCTGTAACCAACCGTAACCAGTGTCACCTGCCAGCCATCCGCGCGCAGATTGTCACTCAGCCACAGAATGCTGCCTCGCCGCTTCTGGACCGGGAAATGTCCGGTCAGGATAATGGCGCGCTTTGCTGTCACGGAGCGAGCTCGATCATCAAATCATCCAACCCCCGCCGGGGGGAGGCCGCCACCTTGAAGCTCTCAGGCATCTGACCGGTGCCGATCATCATGATAATCAAATCCGTTGGCGGCAGCCCGAGCAGCTCAAGGAGCTTTTGGTTCTGCTTGCGCCCGGCTGACCAATTGAGCGGGCAGGTGGCTAAACCTTGTTGATGCAGGGCCAGCAACAGCGACATGGCAAACATACCACCATCGACAAACCCCTGATTGCGTTCGCGGGAATCGCGAAAATTGCTCAAATCGGCCGCCACCACCAGCAACGTATCGATATCCTCGCCAAATCCGCGGCTGCCCCCCTGAAGCTTGAGCATCTCGGCTTTGCGCTTGGCGTCACGCACCACATAGACGCGGTTGCTTTGCCGGTTGCAGACCGAAGGCGTGGTGCCAGCCAGTTCAATCGCCTTGGCGATCGCCTCTGGATTGACAGCGCCGGGGGCAAAAACGCGGCTGCTCCGCCGCGAGCGCATGACACTTTCGAGATCCCCTTTGGCGGCGGCATTTTGGGCCGCACGTGTCAGGGTCACAGTCCCGATTTCAGCCGCCTCTGGGGTGTCTTTTGCGCTGGACAGCACTTCAAACCGCTTGATTTTCGCAGGAATTTCGAGCCCGGCATGTGCCTCGAAATAAGCCCGGATCGCGCCACGCGCCTTGCGGATAGAAATGTGATCCTCGGGCAGGCCCTGCCTTTCGTACATGTCGATCAACTGCTCCAGTTGACGCAAGGCAGGTTCGCCAAAGAAATCGCGCCGTTGTGGCATCGACAGGCCTTTTTCGATGGAATGGGCCTTTTGCAAGAGCCGCCCCTGCAGCTGCGCCGGCGTCAAATCATGTCGGCCCGATTGAGAATGCACGAAATAGCGACGGGCGTCGTAAAAATGATCCTGTGCAATATGGACCAAGGCCTTGACCCGGCGAAGCCGGGCTTTGACTGGGTTCTGGCTCATGGCTGATCCCCTGATAAGACCTCATCAATGACGGGGGCTGTGGCCGGGGCGTTGCGCTGCAGAAACGCTTTGGAGCTCTCAATCATCGGCTCCATCCCAACAAGCTGTTCTGGCGCATAAGACAGATCATCAAGACTGTAGGTATCAATCTCGCCCGGCGTGTCATGGAGCAAATGGCTGAGCCCGGCCAGCTCCATAATCCGTTCCAACTTCATGCGCTTTTTGGCGTCAACATACGCATATAAAGGCCGGTTAAAGAGCAGTGCAAAAATGATGCCATGGAAAAAGTCGGTCACCACCGTGCTGGAATGGCGCATCAGCCCCAACCATTCAGTCGGGCCGATATCGATATATTCCACGTCACAAATCGGATTGCGGGCCCCAACCCCCACCACCTGCAACCCATGGCGATCGGCATAGGCCCGTATTTTGGCGCTGTCCGCTGCGTTGGGCCAACCATAAAGCGCCAGATATTTGCCCCCCTGATGTACCTGCGGATGCGTTTCGGCGGAAAAATTCCACAAAAAGGTCGGGTCGCAAACAAGGTCTGGCTCTATGCCGGTCAGGTCTTTGACCGCATCCCCGGTATGGGGGTCACGCACGGCTATTTCATGGAACCGAGCCAGCCATCCTTTGGTCTGGGGATAAGCGCGCAGATCGGTCACCGTCGAGGCGCTGGCCGCAAATGAGCACAGCCGGGTTTTTGAGGGTGACAAGAAGTCAAAATAAAAGCTGCCATCCAGAGGGCGGATTTGATCCACTTTCCAGACTTCGTCCGAGCCAGTAAAGACCACGTCATACCGCCCATCATCCAACGCCTTTAGGGCGCTTGGGCGAAACATCGGGCCGCCGCTCAGCGGAATTTTGTCGTGTACAAATTGGCGGAACTTCTGGAATTTCCCTAGGTTCCGTAAAGATCTCCGACGCCCCAAAAATTGCGACCGGAAATACCGGCGAAGCGCCTTGGGCGGCATATAATTGATAACCTCAACCGAATGCCCTTGGCTCTGAAGATATTGTACCAGAGCATAACATTGCAGCGTTGCTCCGAAGTTTGGCGTGTTGTGAAAAGTCAAAATACCAATTTTCATTGGAAGAATTCCTAAATGGATCGCAAAATTAGTCTGAAAACGCCAAAATCATAACCAGACCGGACGGTCTTTAGCCTTGTCCATGCCCCAATGTCTCGGGCCTTGCAAGGTCTACCACCCAGACCAGAAAAAAACCGCCCCTTGGGGCGGTTTTCTGAGGTCTCACTCTTTTTTCGGACCTTTATTAGGTGATCTTGGCAGGGTGCGCATTGTCATCAATTTCACGCCAAGACACTTGGAACGCAATCATTGGATCAAAGGGAGATCCGCCGCTGGTCCAGCCCGTCGAAGTCCCGCGCAATTGCAACACCTCGGTTCCGGAGAAAGGCTGATCTGAGGCATTTGCCGGGGTCACCTCGATCAATTCAACGCTGCAATCCGCACCCGGCCCACCGCCAAGGCTGCTTTCATGTAAGACCCGGCCAAACAGTGGATCCCACGTCGCCTTGTAATAGACGCTATTATACGAGTTGGCCGAATTTCGAATGCCCTTGGCCTCGATTTCCCAGCCCTTGGACGGATCGAGGGTCAGCAAAACATTGTCTGTCATCTCACGCGAACCAGGGATGGTTTTACGGGCGCTGCGCCGGATACGGCATTCCGGACCAATCCCAACAAGCCCGGGGTTTTGGTTGTTGCGCATCCGCACCCCGCCAAGCGGCAATGCAGTTAGCTTGCAATTGTCATGCACCCAGAAGGCAAACTCACTCGGATCGGCATTATGAAGGTCAATCAGAGCCGAACTCGGGCTGGTGACCCCCCGCCAATGGTCTCCTGCAATCTTGATCCCCTGTAGGCGCGGGGTCTGGCTACCGGTGAACGTAAAAATCTCACTGTTGCCAGAGAAATTACACTCAAGAATGTGGTTATTCTGCCAAGTCAGCTGACCCTCATTGCCTGAATTCAGGTTGCATTCCCAAGCCAACAAACGGGCCTGTGTATTGCGAATGGTGTTGTTGGTGACAGAGATATTGGTCGCCGCGTGGGGGGCGCTGGCCCCTTCGCGGCGTATCACTGCACTGCCTGTCTGGCCGATATTGTCCAAAATACACCCTTGGAGCTCCAGCCCATCCATGCCGCGTTGGGTGGTGGAAATCTTCAGGGCTTCTTCGGAGGTATTCACAAGGTGCAACCCCGAAATAGAGCCTTTCCCGACGGCGTTTTGCAGATGAACACCGCATCCGTGCACACTGGCCAGCATGGTCGAGACGCCAAGACTGGCAGCATCCGCGGTGCCAATATTCTTGCCGTACCCACCGGTAATCTGGAAGCCCATCGGCATGGTCGACCCGCCATCAATCCCAAGATCAATAATGCGGTACATGTCGTTCACAAGATTTTCGGCAAAGTTATCGGCCAAAATCGAGAAGGCTGCGCTGCTTTTGTAGGCCGTGCCCTGGCAATTGCGCACAATGTTGTCTGAGATAATCGCAGGCGCAAATGCCGGCGAAACAGCGGTTTCGGCCACCGCAATGCCATCATCCCCTGTGCCATGGACCACGTTTCCGGTGATCACCGTCCCAGCACCCGCATGCAGCACCCAGATTCCGGTATCCCCAATCGAGCCGTAATTATGCGTTCCCCCAGAGACCGGTGGTTTGCCACCAATGCGATTGTCCTTGATGTGAACCGAGCTGGCCTTGGTCACCAATGCGCGATCCACTGAGATCGCCATGTTGTCTGCCGACGGGATAACGGTGTTGAAAATATCTACATCCGAGAACCCTCCGATCGACAACATATCCGACCCGCCCGTCCGAACCGGGTTGCGGTTCAAATCAAGGGTGATCCCGTCAATGACACACCGTTTACCGCTGGTCGCCGTGTTGCGTACCGATAGATAGCGCCGATTTGTTGCCGGGGTCGGGTGCGTAAAGACAATATGCGTGCCATCGCCCCGAATTTGCACATCCTTCACCACATCGCTTTCGATGTTGAAAGTGGCAGAGCTACGCAGTGTCCCGCGAGGAAAGACAACTTCGACGGCACCGTCATAGGTGGACAGCGCCTCGGCCATCCGAGTGAACGACTGGCCGTTATCCGTGCCGGAAGTCCCGGTTGGGTCACTATCGGCCACCACCCCAAAGGCAGAGGCATGCCAGATGCTACCAGAAACCTTCAGGCGAACGCCCCCGGCCGTCTCGGTATGGTAATCTGCGTCTTCTGCATCAACGACACGGAAATCGGTATTTTCCTGAAGGACCCGCAGGACAGCCCCTGGCCTAATCCGCCGCTGGCCGGTTTGTTCGGAATAAGATAGCGAGCTGTCTTCCAGAAGATGCGACATAGACAAGAACACGCGGCGGTACCCCTGCTCGGCCTCCGCCGAAACTTCGATATCGGGAACGTCATGCAAAACGTCATTGCCAGAATCCGTAATGACAACCCGATAGGCCCCATCGATCAGATAGCTCAGTTCGAATTGGCCATGCTCATCGGCAACAATAGGTTGCGCCATTGTCACCGTTAAATTCGGGTCCGCATAAATAGGGGCCAGAATATCGCTGTTAGCTTGAAAGAAACGCGCCCGCCGGCCCGCCGTTCCATTACCGCTATAATCAGCGACTTGCGCCGTGTTATTCAAATTAACAAGTCCCATATCGCTCTCCTCAAGGGTGCCGAACAGAAAAGGGGCCAAGGCCCCGTTTGCCTAAGACCATGATTTTGAAACATGTGAACTTTCTGAAGGCAGCGTACGCTGGCCAATACTGGCGCAACGGCACACAGGTCTTGCTGTAATCACAAAGGCCATGTTACGGCTCGCTTCAGGGTCGGGTTTATCGGCTCGATTGAAAAAGCGCCTTGAGTACCAACCCATTGACCCCGCGCAGAACAAAACCGCCGTGCTGGCAACACATCCCCTGTCACGTCCTTTGTCACGTCGTGCTTCTTTTGGATGGCACACGGAACTGGCCGGTCCTGACGCGATGAAAGAAACAAAGCCATGATGCCCGTCGATAATCGCCCTGACGTCACGATGCCGGATTTTGCAACGCAATCCGCATCGCAAAACGGTTATTCAATGAATTTTGCGGCCCTGCTGAATCATCTTTGGTCTGGGAAATGGCAGATTGCTCTGATCACGCTTACCGCCATTATCGGTGCTTGGTATTATACTTCGAACATGATCGTGCCCACCTATAGCTCGACCGCAAAAATCATGATTGAATCGCGCGAGGAACAGGTGGTCAATCTCGATAGCGTTGTCAGCGGTCTCGCTTCGGCCGATAGCGCCGCCATCAATTCTGAAGTTGAAGTGCTGCGCAGTCGCCGCTTGCTTGGCAAAGTGGTCGACAAACTCAACTTGCTCGATGATCCAGAATTCAATCGCTACTTGCGCGAAACCGGTACCAGGCGGCAGATCACAAATAAAATTCGCTCCACCTTGGGCCTATCAGTTCTGGAACGCGCCACTCCGGAACCCGCTGTGGTCCGGGCCGATGCGGTTTCTGAACTGCGCGACGCTGTACGTATCCGCAATATCCCATCAACCCTTGTCTTCAATATCAGCTTGACCAGTACCGACCCTCAAAAGGCGACTTTGATCGCCAACACTTTGGCTGATCTCTATATTCTCAACCAAATCGAGGTAAAGTTCGAGGCAACGGAGCGGGCAACCAACTGGCTCACTGGCCGAGTAGGTGAATTGCAAGATTCCCTTGAAAACGCCGAGGCCGAGCTCAAGACATTCCGCGCCCGGGCCGAGATTGTGAATGCCGAAAGCTTGGTTGCTCAAGAGCAGCAGCTCAAAGATTTGCGCGAAAGAATTACATCCCTTGAGGTCGCCATCGACGTGGCACAAACGCGGATCACAACATTAGAAAGCGCCCAGACCCCGAAGGAAAAGGCCGATCTTTCCGAAGATCCAAGATTGTCCCAGCTTTTGCCACGGATCAGCAGCCCGACAATCAAATCAACCTTTGACGCCCGGTTTGAAGCCACGAAAACGCGGGCCCAGACCGAATTGCGCAACCTTCAGGCCCGAATTGTCACTCTGCGGGCGGCCTATACAAAACAGGCCGAACAGGTCGCGCAGCAAAGCCAGGACCTGATCCATATCGAACAGCTCGCCCGAGAGGCCGAAGCCAGCCGTTTGCTCTATGAGCATTTTCTAACCCGTCTGAAGGAGACCGCCGCACAGCAGGGTATCCAGCAAGCAGATGCGCGGATTTTATCCGAGGCCGTAGTGCCCAAAATCCCCGCAGCCCCGGACAAGGGATTGATCATCTCGATGTGGGGAATTTTGGGGGTCTTGGCGGGGATCGCGCTAATCACTGCACGTGTTTTCCTGAAAAGAACCTTTGTCACGGCGCAATCTCTAGAAGGGTTTACCAAGACCACCGTTATGGGGGCCATCCCCCGCATCCGGGCGCGCCGTCGGATCGAAACACTCCAGTATTTGGTTGAAAACCCCGCCTCAGAGGTCTCAGAAGCCATTCGAAACCTGCGCACCTCCATTTTGTTGAGTAACGTTGATAGCGAACCTAAAGTCATTGCTCTGACGTCCGCTCTGCCCGGAGAGGGCAAGACCACCGTTGCCATGGCTCTGGCGCATAATTTTGGCCGAATGGGCAAAAAGACATTGCTGGTCGAAGGCGACATTCGACGTCAGATTTTCTCCCAGTATTTCGGAAAAGAAGACGACAGTTCTGGGTTTATGGACGTGTTGACCGGCGAACGCCCGTTGGATGATGTTGTCGAACATTCCCCATTAATTGCCTGTGATATCTTGCGCTCCGCCACATTGGACCGAAACAAAATCAACGCTGCGGATTTGTTTTCCTCAAACAAATTCCAGGATTTGGTTCAGATGATGCGCGATAAATATGACTGTGTCATCATTGATACCCCGCCGGTTCTCATCGTGCCGGATTCCCGGATCATCATGCAATACGCAGATACGTGCCTATACGTGGTGAAATGGAATGCCTCGACACGCCAAGAGGTCACCGACGGGCTACGTTTGCTGACGCATTTTGGCCAGCGTGTCCAAGGTCTTGTTCTCAATAATATCGATAGCCGACGCTTGAACCGCATGGGGTATGGCACGTCATATGGGGCTTATGCCAAATATGGCGGCAAATACTATAATTGACGTCACGGGTTTCCGCGACGCTCAAACCACTTTCGACAGAACCCCAAAAACGCCATTTCCGGATTGCGTGGAATAGCCGTGGCCCAGCTGCGCCACTCCGTCTCAATCATGCGCACATCCCAGCCTGGGGCCGCCTGACGTGCCATTTCATATACATCCGGGTCAAGCGACGGGATATTGACGTGCTCGGCAATGTCGCGTCCGACGGTGCCGCGGGATCTGACAACCATATGGTCGCGCACTTCGTCAATCTCGATCCGGTAATCGGGCATATGACTATATTCTGCGTCTTCTTTTGCAATGGCCGAAACCAACCGTCGGAACTCCCGTAGGGTTGACCCCGAGCCACATTTCTTTTGCAGCACAGCCATGGAAATCCGCCAATCTTTTTGCCGTCCACAATGCTTGCGCGCCAATTCATAAATCCGCCGCTCCAACGGCTTGCGCAGCCGAAAATACTCTCGGCTCAGCGTCAGAACCTCTTGGGCACGGATCGCATTAAAGACCCAGTCCGACAACTTGACCTCAACCTCTTGCATGCGGCCTTCGCGGCTTTCGCGCACAATCTTGGCCCGCTCAATCAGACCAAAGGTTTCAAAGATTTCTTGGCCGCCTGTGCTGATATTGGTTGAAATCCGGGTGCCCGCCAGCCGCTCCATCGCCGCCTTGAGCAAGCTATACCCACGTCCTGTGGTCATGCGGTTGGTGGCCTTTAGCAGGTCAGAGGCCTGAAAGCGGATCACCTGCTGGGGCTCCTTACCGTCATTCATGCCTTTGATGAGGCTGGAGATGCAGTAAATCAAAATATCGCGGTCATGCACTGTGGCCAAGCCATCAACCGATGGTTTGATTTCCACTGTGACGCCATTGTGTTCATAGCGGCGCGGGCGTGTGTCTGGCTTGGTGGACAGCGAAAAGATCGGATGTTCCATTGATCCCAAATCGCCCTTTGGGGCCGCATCTAGAATATCACAGACAAAGAAATCACCCTGCGGATGACGGTCGGGTAGCAGTGGATAATCGGCGGTCATGGCGCTCGTCCCTTCGACACTTCACACACGGGGCAGCTTATAACGACATTTCACACACGCCAAGCCGAAAACGACATTTCACACACGGGTGCAACGACACTTCACACATGGGTCGGCAAAAGGGGGGAGCTGTATTTCAAGGCAAACAAGTCCTGTGACTCGTTGTTTTTAAAGCGATTCTCGAATCACCACTTTACCCACAGGGAATCACCACTTTACCCACAGGGAATCACCACTTTACCCACACGGAATCACCACTTTACACACGGGCCATGACCGTAATGCGTTGAAAAACAAAAGATAAACGCCGTTCAAAAAGCCCGTAACACTATAACTAACACATATCTAACACCCCATTCTGAACGTCCCACCGTTCTTCGTGATCTGTGATTTATCACCTGCGTTGATGCCTAGTCTTAAACCAACAGCCACAATGTGCTTTCTGAAACCCATCAGACTTATGCTCTTTCCCTTGTGTCTTCACGTTGAAGATGTCACCCGAGTCCCATTCATCTGTTTTTTGCGGAGATAGTTTTTTGCTAAAGATTTCGGTCGTTACAGCAGTATTCAATCGTGCTGATACCATTGCGCAGGCAATTTCCAGTGTTGCAGATCAAAGCCACCCCTCTGTCGAACACATCATTCAGGATGGCGGGTCTACGGATGGAACTTTGGATACCATTCGGCAAATATCCGGCCCTTCTGTTTCCCTCCAGAGCGCTCCTGATCACGGTATATATGACGGGATCAACAAAGGCCTGGCGAGAACAACAGGTGACATTGTCGGGCTTATGCATTCAGACGATATGTTTGCGAGCTCAGAGATATTGTCCAAAGTTAGTGATGTGATGTCTGATCCTGCCATTGATGGGGTTTATGGGGATCTTGACTATGTCGGTGCTGAGGATCCCACCCGCATCATCCGAAAGTGGCGCTCAGGGGCCTATAGCCCCGCCCGGTTGCGCTATGGCTGGATGCCCCCTCATCCCACACTCTATCTGCGGCGACATGTTTTGGATCGTTGGGGCGTGTATGATACGTCTTTTCGTATCGCGGCTGATTATGATGCGATGCTGCGTTACTTGGTAAAGGGACAGATTAACCTCTCATATGTGCCCGATGTTTTCGTCAAAATGCGGGTTGGCGGAGAAAGCAATAAATCGCTGGCCAAAATCGCCCAGAAAAGCCGGGAAGACTATCGCGCCATTCGGAGGAATGGTGTAGGAGGGATCGGTACGCTTGTTTGCAAAAACCTTTCCAAAATCCAACAATTTTTTTGAGACTTCGATGACCAAACGCGCATTAATTACCGGTATTACCGGGCAAGACGGATCTTATCTCGCCGAATTTCTTTTGGAAAAAGGGTATGAGGTACACGGTATCAAACGCCGGGCATCTTCGTTTAACACCCAGCGCGTGGATCACATCTATGAGGACCCTCATACCGATCAGGCCCGCTTCAAACTTCATTATGGTGATCTGACCGATACATCTAACCTGACGCGTATCATCCGCGAGGTCGAGCCCGATGAGGTTTATAACCTTGGCGCGCAATCCCACGTCGCCGTCAGCTTTGAAGCCCCTGAATACACCGCTGATGTTGATGCCATGGGCACTTTGCGACTGCTCGAAGCAATCCGCTTCTTGGGGCTTGAGCAAAAGACCCGATTTTATCAAGCCTCGACCTCCGAGCTTTATGGTCTGGTTCAGGAAACGCCGCAGCGCGAAACCACGCCATTCCACCCACGCAGCCCCTATGCGGTGGCAAAGATGTACGCCTATTGGATCACAGTAAACTACCGCGAAGCTTATGGCATGTATGCTTGCAACGGCATCCTGTTTAACCACGAGTCCCCCCGCCGGGGCGAAACATTTGTGACCCGCAAAATCACACGCGGGTTGGCCAATATCGCCCAAGGGCTCGAAGATTGCCTATATATGGGCAACATTGATGCGCTGCGCGATTGGGGCCATGCCAAAGACTATGTGCGCATGCAGTGGATGATGCTGCAACAAGACCAGCCTGATGATTTTGTCATTGCCACCGGTGTGCAATACAGCGTGCGTGAATTTATCCTTTGGTCGGCGCGTGAATTGGGCATTGAGCTGGAATTCAGGGGTACTGGTACCGATGAGATCGCCGTCGTGGCCGCCATTCGCGGTGACGATGCGCCGGCGCTCAAAGTGGGTGATGTGATTTTACGCATCGACCCGCGTTATTTCCGCCCGGCCGAGGTCGAAACTCTGCTGGGGGATCCGACCAAAGCCAAGGAACGTCTTGGTTGGGTGCCTGAAATTACCGCCCAAGAGATGTGTACGGAAATGGTCCGTGATGATCTGGTCGCAGCCAAACGCCATGCCTTGCTCAAGGCACATGGCATGGACGTACCCGTGTCACTCGAAAATAGCTAAGGGGCAGACCATGCAAAAGGTGTATGTCGCCGGCCATCGCGGCATGGTGGGCGGGAGTATTCTCAAACGGCTACAGGCCCGACAAGAGGCTGGCCAAGGCCTCGAAATAGTGACCCGCACATCATCGGACCTGGATCTTAAGGATCAGGCCGCTGTGCGCGATTTCTTTCAGAGCGAAAAGCCTGATGCGGTGATTTTGGCGGCGGCCAAGGTTGGTGGGATCATGGCCAACAACACCTATCCGGCTCAGTTTATCTATGAAAACCTGATGATTGAATGCAATGTCATCCATCAGGCCTTTGATGCCGGTGTGCAGCGCCTGTTGCAGTTGGGATCTTCCTGTATCTACCCCAAAGCCGTGCCCCAGCCGATGCGCGAGGACGCGCTTTTGACAGGGACACTAGAGCCCACCAACGAACCTTATGCGATTGCCAAGATCGCCGGGATCAAGCTTTGTGAGAGCTATAACCGCCAATATGGCACCGATTATCGATCTGTTATGCCGACCAACCTGTATGGGCCTGGCGACAACTTTCATCCCGAGAACTCCCATGTGTTGCCCGCACTTATCCGTCGGTTCCATGACGCAGCTCAGGATGGGCTGGATGAGGTGCAGATTTGGGGCAGCGGCAAACCGATGCGTGAGTTCCTGCACGTGGATGACATGTCCGCGGCGTCGCTCTTTGTCTTTGATCTTGATAAGCCCACTTATATCGCCAATACTGAACCGATGCTGAGCCATATCAATGTGGGGTCTGGTCGCGATGTGACCATTCTGGAATTGGCACAGATGATCGCGCAGGTGACAGGTTTTAAAGGCGAAATCACAACCGACCCGTCCAAGCCGGATGGGACTATGAAAAAGCTTATGGATGTGTCGCGACTGGCTGATATGGGGTGGCGGGCCTCGATTGATCTCGAAGAGGGGATCAAGGAAACCTATGATTGGTTCTTGGATCAAGGTCTTGAGACATTGCGGATCAAGTAACGCCGACTGGGGTGTTCTTGTGCTTTAGATAGGCCGCAACACAGTCCTGTAATTCCGGCACTGCGTGAGGATGGGCGAGGAATTGGGGGATTGGCATCATGCGCCAGTATTGGCCTTCGTCTCCAAAAACAATGTGCTGCACGGTTTCATCGTCGATGTCAGCGACAAAGAAGGCCACTTCGCGCCGCGCAAGACCTCCGGCGGCAGGGGCCCAATAGCTGGTTTCATAGATCAGATGATCAGGGTCAATTTCGAGGCCAAATTCCTCTTGGGTTTCCCGAAGCGCACAGGTCTGAGATGTTTCATCGGGCTCTCGAACGCCGCCGGGCAAGTCCCACTGACCCGGATTGGGGATTTCCGGCTTATTGTCCCGTAAATAGGTAATGATCTCTGATCCGCAAAGAAGTGCAATTTTAGCACCTTGCAGATTGGTACTATTGGCGATTGCTCCGCGCATGGGGGGGCTCCTTGAGGGGCGGCATTGATGGCATGTTCATGGGGTTTCTGAAGGTTGGCATATAAGTTTCTGTTTTTAAAGTTAATTTCATGATCTACCCAAATCATTTGAAAGACGGTGACCGTTTTGCGTTGCGGCCACAATCAAAGGGCTGGTAATGCGTCTTATGTTAAAATTATACCGTTGACGTTTCTGACGATAGGCACATTGGGCAGGCAGTGCATGGGGTCACAGCATAATCTAAAGCGGCGGTTGATCTATTTTGCGCATAAGAGCGCATGGGAGGATTGAGGGTCTAAGGTCACAGTTTCTATTAACTGTTTAACCATGAGAAACAAAACTTGCCCAACAAGGGGGCTTGTTTAGTAAGAGTATATTGAATTTTTTAGGGACGGATTTGATGCAGCGGGTCTCAATTTTAGTGTTGTCTGCGGTATTAGGGCTTGTCGGTTGCGGCGGTGCAGGCCCGGATGTGATGTCAATTCAGTCGGGCACAAAGAGCGTGGTCGACGCAAGCGCAACGCAAGATGCGACGGCTGAAGACAGCCCCTATGTTTTGGTGGAAGCAGACCGAGACATGGCCGTATCCTTGAGTAGCGCGTTGATTGAGCGTGAAAAACGAGCGTTTTACCCGCGCGGTGGCCCTGCCCCGATCTTGGTGGGCCGTGGTGATATAATTTCGGTGGCTATTGTAAGCACGTCGGATTCTGGCTTTGTCGATTTTACCAGCGCCTCGATCGCGCCGATCTCGCAGACAGAGCTTGCCCCGCAAGAAGTGGGTGCTGATGGCATGATCCGCGTCCCACCTTTGGGTCGTGTGCGCGTGGTTGGACGTAGCACGTCACAGATTGAGAATGGGCTGACTGCGCGCTTGTCCAATGTGTTGGTTGATCCGTCGGCCATTGTTTCGATTGCGGATCGGCGCAGCGCCAAAGTTGCGGTGGTTGGCAAGGTTGGAAGCGCAGGTAAATATTCCATAGATGAAACCAATCTGCGCCTTTTGGATATGGTCAACAGTGCCGGTGGTCCCGATGAGCGTTCTGAAAACTTGCGGGTGTCTCTGAGCCGCCAGGGCGATACCCGCACGACCTCCTTGGACGCGGTGCTGCGCAACGACAATATGAATGTCTTTGTAAAGCCCGGTGACGTTTTGGAGCTTGAGACCCCTGAAGACAGAATTGTTGTTTTAGGGGCTGGCGCGTCATCCAACAGCACCATGATCGTAAACCTGCCTGATGCCACTTTGACCGACGTGCTTGGGAATGCCGGCGGGTTGGCTGGACGTACGGCAAGCCGCAAAGGTGTGTATGTTTATCGCGAAATGCCGGTTAGCCTGCTGCAAAAAATTGGGGCGGATGTTTCGGAATTCACCGGTGTGTTTGGCGGGAAATATGACAGTAGAACGGTCCCGACAATTTTCCGGTTTGATATGACCAAGCCGGATTCCCTGTTTATCGCCAAGGCCTTCCGCATGTTGGACAATGACATTCTCTATATCGCACCAAGCCTGCGCGACGCCGTTTTGGCTCTCACGGCCTTTGTTCCTGGGCCTTCGGCTTATGTTGGCGCAAGCGATGTCGGACCGTCTCAGGTCTTTGTGCCATAAGGCTATCTTGGGTATCCTGGGCCCCGATTTGGGGCCCTACGGGATGATAAATGGCACAGTTCGTTTCATTTGCTGCGGGAGCATCCGTGCCCGAAAGGCAGCCGAGGCGATGACTCTCTGAGAGAGAGTTCTGCGGTGTCGTGGCGGGTGATCTGCCTGTTTGTTGCCCCCTCCAGCGGCCTCAAAGATCAGCCTGTCTTGTTGTAGACTGCTGTCCAAGGTTGGATCTTGGGTGAACAATATCGGATCACAATAGAAGAAATGGTCAAAATGCCCGAGCTTCTGTCGTTGGTGCCACCAATCACACATGACTGTCAGTGGGGTGTTCAACACGGTCATTTGCTCTGCTGCGGCTTTAGAAATGAAATAGGCGTGGGCCAAATACTGCCAAGGCGGCACGTCCAAGCATTGAAATAGTTGGGGCCCGGTGGACTGAGGACGGTTACTGCGGCTGACAACTCGTCGACGGGTTGTGGTGAAAGTATAGGCGTCATCGATGCCGAGATGGGCGACAAATGACCCACCAGCGGCAGCAAATGGGTGTAACCGGGCCGCGATGTTTTCCAGATGAGAGAGGACGTCAGGAGTTGCAGGAACAAGGTCATCCTCAAGGACCAGCATCAAGTCATCTGAGGATTGGGCAAGCTTTTGGGCGACATTGCGGTGGGACAAAGAACAGCCAATAGCAGTAGAGCCGGGAAGATGACCGCAATTGGCTTGGTACTGCTCTGCGTTGATCAGGCTCCGAGCATCTTCCAAAGGGGTGCCGCGCATATCCACGGCGTGAAAATGGCCATCTACCCAGCTCTTGGGAATGCCACGGTCGCGCAATAGGTCACGGCGATCCGTTTGACTGAGCAAAGAGATCAAGGAGACAGGAACGGCGGTGCCATTCGCATCCAAAACAGGTGGAGGCATATCCATTGGCCTTTTTGGGAGTGGTTTGCTCTATCGTCCTGATTTATAACTATATTTGGTTTTTAGGTCGATGATTTTTGTCAATCCAGATTGACTTATATTTTTGCAACGACATGGTGTTGCAAGAGCGTTTATTGGGCTCTCTTCAGGTGGTGATTAGGACGATTATACGCGACCTGACGACAGAAATATGGTACCAGTTTTTCCGTATAAATAAGAGATTGACACGAATGACACGTTATTTGACCACAGCCTCATTGCTTGGGCTGTTTGGTATTTCTGGCTATATGCTATTGGCCATATTAGCAGGAAGCCCCGCTTTTAACGCGACATTGCGCGAAGATAACGTCTTTGGCGTTTCTCAGCTCAGATTTAGCGCCCCGATGTATGACCGTCCGGCTTATCTCTTTCAGATTGGAACAAGCTATTTGCGGGCTGATCTTGTGCTCTCGACCGGCGAGGGGGGCGATGATCTTGGTCTGGCCTCTATGGAAACGGCGCTCGAGCGGGCAACGCAGGCGGTGTCCTATTTCGAACGCAGTTTGGCTTTGGCTCCGGGGGATGCGCATGTTTGGACGTCGTTGGCGTGGGCACATACGCTTCTGAATGAAACAGATGAGGCCCGAGTGGCGTTAGCACATTCTTGGGAATTGGCTCCGTTCCACCAACAATTGGCGGGGCGGCGGCTGGATTTGGCGGATGTGCTTTATGCGTGGGATACGCCTGAACTGACGATCAAACCCACAGAAAAAGAAACGCGATCGCTGGATCGCGACCGCGCCTTACTAGAACGGAATGGGAGGGCGCCGTTCTGAAACGGCACCAACTCTTAGCTGCGGCTGACGGGCAGATCAAAATACTCTACGAGGGCCAGCAAGCGCGATTCCGGGAACCGGTCGATCAAGCGAAGGAATACAGTCATCTGACGCAGGCGCCCATTCTGGAGACGCAGCAAGCGTTGCAAAATCGCGGCCTCGGACGCGGTCGCGGCATCTGCAATATCATCCTGAGTGTCGGCAATGCCGGCTTCTGCTTCAGAGATACGAATGATGAGGGCGGCCGACACCTCTTCAGGGGTCAGCGCCTGAGCGCTGGGGGTCGAAAATGCGATCAGTGCTGCGGCGATCGCAGCTGCAAATATTTTACGGGTCATGATAACCTCAAATAGGCATGAATTTTATGTAAGCTAGTTTACAAATACCAACTTGCTCACCACAAGGAAAGAACATGTTTCTAAAAAGGCCCGTATGAATGGGGCAAATACTCGAAAAGCTATTGAATTTATCTCAAAAAACGGTTGTTTGGCTTGTTTTTCTGGTAATGGCTCTGTCGGTCTTGGCCTTTGGTGGCAACAGACCGGTCGTTTGGACGCTTATGGCATTGGCTGTGGTACTGCTTTTAAGTGTGCAGCTCCTTATTGATGCCACTAAGGCGCGACCGATTCCTTTTAATCGGCTTTGGCTTCCGGGTCTTTTGCTTTTGATGACCCTTATTTGGGCGATGCTACAGGCTTGGACCGGGCTTCCAGCGGAATGGTCACACCCTGTTTGGGCGACGGTCCCGTCTGAAACCGGAACCGTGTCGGCAGACCCGAGTGCGGCGACACATGGTGTTTTGCGGCTGGCTTGTTATGCCCTTATTTTTTGGATCGCACTGCGGGCCACGGCCGATCGCGTCACCGCGCATTTATTCTTGAAGTTGTTTGCACTGTTTTCCACGCTCTTGGCGCTGTTTGGCATGTATGCTTGGATGACCGGCAACAATGTGATTTTGGGCGATCAAGCCCGCGAGCTTTCCGCGAGTTTTGTCAATCGCAACAGCTATGCGACGTTTGCCGCTTTTGGCCTATTGGCGAATTTGGCGGCCTATTCGATGCAGCAGCGCCGCTCCGGCGGAACGGCGAAAGCGGCCTTGCGCAATTTCCTAGAGGGCTTTTTTAGTGGCGGCTGGATCTGGGCCTTTGGCATGCTGGTATGTGCAGGCGCATTGATGATGACGCAGTCGCGTGCCGGCGGAGCCGCAGGTTTAATTGGCTTGCTCAGTTTCGTGGCGATCTACCGGATTGGTGATGGAGCGCGGTCATGGCTCGGTCTGGCGTTTTTGGCTCTTGTTGGCGTTTTGGCTATTGGGGCCACCGCTGGTGGTGGTTTTCTGGATCGCGTGCTTACCACGTCGGGCGAAGACGCACGGTTTGCGATCTATCCTATGGTCGTCCAAGGGATCATGGATCGCCCGCTTTTGGGGCATGGATTGGGGGCGTTTGAGGACGCGTTTCGATCTTATGTTCCGCTTGAGGCCGCAACCGGCGAGTGGGATATGGCCCACAATTCGTATCTCGAAAACATATTTGAATTAGGTATGGTTGCAGCGGGGGCGTTTTATATCGCGCTGGGGCTGGTCGTCTATCAGATTTGGCTCGGCCTAAGGGGGCGTGTAAGATCCCGTGCGGTGCTGGCGTTTTCTTTTGCTTGTGTGGTAACTGCAGCAATGCATGCAGCCTTTGATTTTAGCTTGCAAATGCCCGGGCTGGCTGCGTTTTTCGCGTTTTTTCTTGGGATGGGATATGCTCAGAGCTTTCGCGAAGGCGAGATGAGTGAACAAAATTAATTAGACGGTCATAACCGTTCAAATGGGTTGGGGGCAGGCTCCCGGTTGGAACAGGAAACACAGATGCAACAGGCTCCTTTTGGCAGTGTGCCCCATTCACGTGCAGATCAAGATACTGAAGACGAGGGCGGCATTAATATTCGCGTGGTGGCGGCGACGCTGTGGCGGGGAAAATGGATTATTGCCATTTGTGTGCTGTTGTCTTTGACTTTGGCATTTTTCCGGGTGAGCCAGCAGGTTCCGTCCTATCGTGCAGCAGCCAAGGTGATTTTCGACCTTGAGCGCCGCAACATCACCGATATTGAAGAAGTGATCTCTACGGGCCGCGTCTCTCGGGAGCGGTTGCGCAATGAACTTGAGGTCTTGCAGTCTACCGCTTTGATTGAGCGGGTGATTGACGATTTGGAGCTTGAGAAAAATCCAGTTTTCAATCCGAGTTTGCGTCCCCCTGAGCCGTCTTTCCGACAGACGTATTTGCCGTGGATAACGCTGCCGCCCGAGGTCAATGAACTGGCAAGCAGCATGGGGCTCATCTCCCCTGCCCCGCCGCCGCCAGACCCTGAAACAATCGCCCGGCGTCAGAGGTTGAATATTATTGTTCGTGTGCGCAATGGGCTGCAACTGGTGCCCATCCGCAATTCGACAATTATTGAAATCGGCTTTGTTTCGAGCAACCCACAGCTGGCGGCCAAGGTCGCCAATGCGATGGCTGACCAATATATTGTGGAGCAGTTAGAGGGTAAGCTTGAGGCGACGCGGTCAGCAACGGATTGGCTCAGCACGAGGGTGCAAGAGCTGCAAGACAAGGTTGAGACCACCGAAAATGAGATACTGTCTGTGCGCGCCCAGATTGCCAAGGATGCGGGACAATCCCTCGAAATCACCCGTGTGCGTTTGGCCGAACTGAATGCTGCGCTGAGTGACGCACAATCGCGCGAGTTTAGCCAATCCGCCCAATATAACCGGTTGGTTTCGGCACTGGAAGGGCGTGCGGATATCGGTACAATTCCTGAATTTCGGGCCTCTGCAATCATCAGCGGGTTTCGCCAGGATGAAAGCGAGCTGATGTCGCGTATCGCCGCGTTGGGGGCCTCGGTTGGCGAAGATCACCCGTCTATGCAGCGGTTGAACGCACAGCTGCTTGATGTGCGCCGCAAGATGCTGGATGAAGCACAAAAGCTTGTTGAGGCCGTGCGGGTTGAGCGCGATGCTGCCCAAACAGAAGCACTTGCATTGATCAATAATGTGCGTGACTTGGAGCAAAAAGCGCTCCTACAAAGTACCGCTGAAATTCAATTGCAGCAGATGGAGCGACAGGCGCAGGCGTCCAAGTTGCTTTATGAAAACTTCCTTGGGCGTCTGCAAGAAACAGCCCAGCAAGAAAGTTTGACCAGTGCGGATGCACGGGTGATTACCCCGGCCGAAGTTCCCCGCAGTGCTCTGGCGCAGAGCCGCAAGCGCGTGCTGACAACCGGCGCGATCATGGGCCTCATCTTGGGGGTCGGGGCTGTGATACTGATCAACAAATTGAATAACACGTTCCGCTCACCGGCGCAGGTGGAAGAGATCCTGGGCTTGCCCGTACTTGGGGGATTGCCGGCCGCAGGTCACAAACTGGCCCGCAAGGATGTGATCGAAATGTTCTTGGAGAAGCCAACCTCATCGTTGGCCGAAGCCGTCCGAAATTTCCGAACGTCGGTGTTGTTGACCAATATCGACAAGCCTCCACAAACGGTCATGGTCACGTCATCGATCCCGTCGGAAGGGAAATCTACGACATCGGTCCTTCTGGCATTGACCAGCCAACAGATGGGGCGATCGACCATTCTTGTGGACTGCGATTTTCGCCTCCCCTCTATGGCTAAGATTTTGAAGATTGATGCCGATAAACCCGGGATTTTGTCTTTGATGAACGGCACGGCCGAACTTGATGATGTCATGAGCGTCGAACCTAGATCCGGGTTGCACGTGCTCATGGCGCGCCCTCAGGAGGCTGCAATCACATTGAACCCGGCGGACGTGTTGTCCTCGCAAAAGTTCAAGGATTTGCTGGATGATCTACGCTCAAAATATGATTTGGTGATCTTGGATACCCCCCCTGCCCTTGTGGTGAGTGATGCCCGGATTGTGTCCAAAGTGGTGGATACGGTGGTTTACATGATCAAGTGGGACAGCACGCCCCACGGTGTTGTGAAAGAAGGCGTCAAGGAATTGCGCTCTATTGATGCGCCTATCGCCGGGACGGTTTTGACCATGATTGATGAGGAAAAAGCCACCAAATACTCATACGAAGGCTATGGATATCACCGCGGGCGGTATCGCGACTATTACCTTGACTGAATCTGGTGCTTGGCGGTTTGGGGGCGCAGCTTAGCCCAGGCCAATTTGGCCCGGAGAGCTGTGCCAAGCCCCAGCGTATTGCAGAGGGCTTGAAACACCCAACGTTCTTGGGTCAGGTGAAGCCTGGGAAAGTGGCCCGAGATTTTGTCGACTAAGGCTTTTTCGATGGCCTCTGGGTTTTGCGGGCGGCCCATGTTCCAGCAGGCTAGCCACGCTTTATAGACAGCATAGTGCACCAGAGCTTGGGCCTGGGCTTGTGTCTGCGGGGCTGGCATCGTTTCGATCATGCGGGCAAGATTTGTGTCGGCGTCATTCCAACTGCGGCCTGTCATGGTGGAATTCGCCCTGATTTTCCAGATACCCCAAAGATTTGGAGTATGCGCAAAGCGGTAACCTGATGCGGCGGCGGCGATGATATGCGCCTTGTCTTCGTACAAAGAGAGATCCGTCTGAAAGGGGATTTCCGCGATTTCCGCGGGATAAACCACGGCATTTAGCTGTACGAAATTGTCGATGAAATAGCACATGGGATCCTGTTCTAGGGTCTCTGTGCTAACCTGTGATCGCACCGGGGGCGCGGCAAAGTGGTAGGTGTCGAAATCTCCGAAAAAGATCGTACGCGGAGGGGGATTTTCCGAAAGTGCGGCCTTGATATTTGGGACGATGTCCAAGGGCATTGGGTCGTCGATGTCTTGAAACTTGAAAAAGTCGCCTTGATGAGCGCCCATCAAGACATTGCGGGCATTTGACAATCCGCCGTTCTTTTCGAGCTGGATGACGGTTGCGCCGTGCTGTCTCAGGATTTGGTCGGTTTCATCTGTGCTGCCGTCATTGACAAACAAGACTTCGTCAAATGGCTGTTCAAGCTGTTCTAAGTTGGCAAAGAAAGCTTCGCAGAATTGCGCCCCATTATAGACAGGAACTAGCAGTGAAAGGCTCGGCATGAAGGTGTTTCCAACACTAGATGATGGGTAGCTACAAAAAAGGCCCGCCAAAGACGGGCCTTTTAGGTTTGGAGATTTTAGATCAGACGAGGAAGTAATCCGAGCTGTCAAAATCAGTGTCGGTGCTGGTCAAGAAGGTGGCAACGAGATTGCCATCTACTGTCATGTCGACATCAACGCCATTCTGGGCAAAGGCGACCACGGCTGCTGGCCCAAAGGCTGTCAGGTCGATATCATCGATCCCTTGCTCAAAGTCGGTCACCGTATCTGCGTTGGCCGCACCGCTTGCCGCAAACACAAACGTGTCGGCGCCAAGATCGCCGGTCATGACATCTATGCCATCACCACCGTCAAGCGTGTCGTCCGCCAAGCCGCCAACCAAGCTGTCATCGCCCGTGCCCCCGGAGAGCAGGTCGCCGCGGGTTTGTGTTCCGACTGTTGGCACTTCGACCTGACCTGACATCAGCGTGTCATTACCAGCCCCACCATAAAGGGAGTCTTGGTCTGCCGAGGTGTAATCGTCACCACCGTTCAGCATGTCATTGTCGTCGTCGCCATAGAGAACATCGCGGCCGTTTGATCCATAAATGGTATCATCGCCGTCGCCACCATACGCGGTGTCGTCACCGAAATCGGCACCAAGGGCAAAGCTCCCCGAGAGACCGGTATAGATCATGTCATCGCCACCGTCGCCGGTGATGACGTCATTGTTGCGACCGCCGGTGATGGTGTCATTGGCCAAACCGCCGTCAATGGTGTCATTCCCACCATCGCCGTTTAGCTGATCACCGCGTGCCTGATAGTCGACCGCCGGTGATGGCGATGGTGCCAGCACCTGACCAGAGGTGATGACATCATGGCCTTCGCCACCATTGATCAGGTCGGTGTCGGCGGTTGCGCCATCATCGCCACCGGTCAAGGTGTCATTCCCATTGCCGCCATCGATTGTATCACGGCCATTCGACCCGATAACGCTGTCATTGCCTTCGCCGGCGTCGACATAGTCATTCCCTAGATCGTCACCAAAGGTCTCTACGGTTGCCATACCGGTATAGATGGTGTCATCGCCATCAAGTCCGATGATGCTGTCATCGTCGGCACCGCCTTCGATATAGTCATTCGCCCGACCACCTTGGATGGTGTCGTTGTCGGCCCCGCCAAGCATCCGGTCGCCATTGGCCTGAGTTCCGGCATCGGGTGTGACCAGCTGTCCAGAGATCAGCAAGTCATTGCCATCTCCACCTTCGAGCGTGTCAATCGAAGCTGTTGTGCCGTCGTTACCGCCCACTAGCTTGTCATTCCCGGTGCCGCCAATCAGGCTGTCAGCGCCGTCAGAGCCATACAGGGTGTCTGCGCCAGCGCCGCCATCAATGGTGTCGTTGCCGACCAAGACGCCGTCACGGATGCTGCCAAATATCTGGTCGTTGCCTTCTCCACCTAGGATGGAATCGTCACCCAAGCGACCTTCGATATCATCATTGCCATCGCCGCCTTCAATGGTGTCATTGCCATCATTGCCGAGCAGAGAGTCATTGCCAGCATCACCGGAGATGAAGTCATTTCCGTCGCCGCCAAGAATGGTGTCGTTGTCCGATCCGCCGCTGATCGAGTCATCACCTTGGTCACCCTCGATCCAGTCGTTTCCGCCATCTCCTGCGAGGGTGTCATTATCGGCCCCGCCGTCAATGTGGTCAGCGTTGTGGTAGCCATAGATGACGTCGCTTCCGGACCCACCCGTAAGCGTATCCGCCCCAACGCCGCCGTCGATGCTGTCGTCACCGTCGTTCCCTTGAATGGAATCGTCGCCATCGTCACCAGAGATGATGTCATCGTCATCACCGCCAAAAAGCGTGTCATCGCCAAGGTCGCCAAAGATGAAGTCGTTACCAGCGCCGCCTTGGATGCTGTCGTCCAGATCAACGCCATTGGTGTCATACCCGGCCCCAAAGAGAACGTCTGGCCCATCTGTGCCAGTCAGGTTGAGCGCGGCCTCGTTGGCGTAGCCCGCAACCGTCAGGTCTGTACGGTACAGATCTTCTCCGTCCGATAGGGTGACAGAGGCGAATGGTGTTGTGAAGGTGTTGCCAGAGTGGATCGGGTTCTCGCTGAACACGTCAAACTCGGGGCCAAACACCAAATTGGTGAAGGAGTTGTTTGTGACCGTAACACTGCTGGTATCGAAGATATAAACCGGAATGACGCTGCTGGCTGCTGCGGTGATACCGGCGCCGCCGATGGTTGGCCCGGTAAAGGTGTTGCCATCAATGGTAACGGCCGCATCCGAAGCAAAGTCGATCAGGATGCCTGTGGACTGAACATCCGCGCGGTTACCACCAATTTCTTCGATGATGTTGTTGGTGATCGTGGCAGCGGCGTCGTTGTTCACCTGAATGCCGTTTTGTGCGATGGTGTCGCCACCATCAAGATAGCCAGCGCCGGTGATGGTGTTGCCATCAATCACGACACTCAGCAATCCGCTGAAGTCACCTTCGACGCGAATACCGGTGCGCTGGAAGTCTTCGATCGTGTTGTTGGTGAGCGTGACAACATGTGGGAAGAAGTCGATATTTGCAACGACGACACCTGTGCCACGGTTGTAACCGCCAGCAGGGCTGTCTTGCATGCCGGTGATGGTTACATCATCAACAGTTGCTGTTGAGCTGTCGATGGCGATGCCAGCGAAGTCGCTGTCTGCCAATGGGACATCTGCGCCCAAATCCCGGCCTTCAACCAGAACGTCTTCGATCACAACGTTGTCGCTGAAATTCACATGAACAACAGCCGCTGTGTCCCGCCCATCAGACATTGGAACAGAGGTCATCGGTGCATCAGGCATCTCGATGATTGTGCTGTCACCGGCCCCGGTGATTGTCAGGTTGGAGGCAAAGTCGATCGTGAGCTGTTCACGGAAGGTGCCCGCCCCCACATTGATTGCAGAGCTTGGAGCGCCCAATAGGATGGAGGCGTCAATCGCGTCTTGGATCGACATGCCATCATAGACATAATAAGTCGTGGTGGCGGTATCAATAATGACCGACCCCGCAGGGTTTCCCGCGCCAGAAACGGCAGACTGTGCCGTGGCGAGATCCGGATAGGTAGTGGTAAGTCCTGAAATAGTAGCTTCGATGGCCATTGCGGTGTCTCCGACAGGTCAGTATGCGCATTCAGAGATGGAGCGCGCATGATACGGCGCTCGCGGCTCTGTAAGATTGATTGAAGATCCGTTTTCTGTGGGGTGGGTTCCAATGACGTCGTCATTGGAAAGAAGGCGGATTGTTTCAAATTGGTTTTGAACTTTGTTGCCTGCAGAAGGCAGTAGGACGAAGCCTGTAATAGGATGTTGAATATGAGATATTTCTATCATTTTATAAAACCCCCTATTTCAAATGCACGGTGCCACTGCCTGTTAGGCGAAACAAAATCTATTCTAAAAACAAGCTGAAAACCCAAGAGCACTTCCCACGCGCCCAACGATGTTGGTGGATTCTCGGACCCTACTTTAACACTTCTTTAATATTTTGAAACGTCTGTACAACTATTTTTCTCATCCAATGGGGAAACTTCAGGAAGAAAATGGGCGAACTTTCGTTTATGGAGATGTTAACCGTCTGAATGCCGCCTGAGGTTGAGCGCAATCGTATCGACCTTTCAAATAAACGGCAAAAAATTAACGTTTCTGGCTTGGATCAATTTCGAGATCGGCATGCTGAACAAGGTCTGGCGGGTAGGGTTAGGTCCGGCGGTGCGGTATCGGGACGATGGACGGCGGGGGGCACTTCCTATAGGTCGAAATCAGGTTTGTATTAGCAATATTTTAAGCATGGTATTTCGGAGGTCGATTTGAAAGTTGGGATCGTAGGGTGCGGTTATGTTGCAAGCATGTATGCGAAAACCGCAGCAGTTCATCAGGATCTGGCCTTGGGCCAGGCCTTCGACGTAAACCCAGACAGGCTAAAGCGATTTTGTGATCGCTATGGGTGTGTTGGGGCGGCGTCTTTAGAGGATTTGTTGTCGGATGAAACAATTGGGCTGGTTCTTAACCTGACCAATCCACGCGACCATTACGATGTCACGCGTGCCTGCCTTGAAGCCGGAAAACATGTGTATACGGAAAAGCCGATCTCAATGGAGACCGCGTCGTCGCGGGACCTGATGGAGATGGCACAAGCCCGTGGATTGCGCATCGGGTGCGCCCCGTGCGGTGTGCTTGGCAATACGGCGCAAACCATTTGGCGCGCCCTGCAAGATGGGGTGATCGGCAAGGTGCGTTTGGTCTATGCCAATTACGATGACGGAATGATTGCTCCGGTGATGCAGCCTTGGACATGGCTGAATGACCTCGACGTGCCTTGGCCTGCCAAAGATGAATTCGAGGTCGGCTGTACCTATGAGCACGCCGGGTATTTCCTGACATGGCTGAATGCGTTTTTTGGTCCGGCTCGCACGATGACGGCCTTCTCGTCCTGCCAGGTTCCCGACAAGGGGATCGAGGTCGATAGCATGGCCCCGGATTTCAGTGTCGGGTGTATCGAATATGATGATGGTGTTGTCGCCCGCGTCACCTGTGGGCTTGTTGCGCCGCGGGATAAATCTCTGATGATTGTCGGCGATGAAGGGTATTTGTTTGTCAATTACCTACGCAACGACCATGAACCCGTCTATTTGCGCCGTTATAAACCGTCTCGCACCGTGCAGAGGATCGAGAACCGGATCGGGCGGCTGCGGGCGCGGGCACCATGGCTTACGTCTTGGTTGCCTTGGCCAGTGAAAGAATTCCTTCTTTATGAAAAGCTGCCCTTTGCCCTGCCCGTCAGCACGACATCTGTCTCGCATCACAAGCGGGTCGATTTTATGCTGGGTCCACTGGATATGGTCCGGGCCATCCAGGAAAATCGCCCGCATCGGCTTGGCTTTGATTTTGGTCTGCATGTGTTTGAGCAAGTGGAGCGACTGCAGTACCCGGATCGCTTTGACGGGGAGAAACGCCTGACGACGTCCTTTGAGCCATTTGACCCCCTGCCCTTGATCCAAGAGTAATCTGATATGCCCCATGAAGCGCCTGTGATCCTGTCTGATGATGTCCCCACTCCTGCGCGCGCCCTCTCTTGGGGGATTTTGGGCACGGGCAAGATTGCGCGGCAGTTTGCCGACGAATTGATCACTTTACCCTCTGCCCGGTTGGCGGGGGTTGCCTCCCGTACTGCTGCAAACGCGGCGGAGTTTGTGCAGCAGTTCGGGGATGGCATCGATGCCAAAGCCTATGAGAGCTATGCCGCGTTATGTGCGGATCCTGAGATTGATCTTGTCTATATCGCAACGCCGACGGGGTCCCACGCAGAGCTGTGCCGGATGGCGCTGATGGCTGACAAGGCGGTGCTGTGTGAGAAACCATTTTGTAGCAATGCCGCAGAGGCGGCCGAGATTTTTGCGCTGGCAAAGGCGCGCGGCCTATTTGTGATGGAAGCCATGTGGATGCGATTTAACCCGCTTATCCAAAAGGCAAAAAGGCTATTGGAAGAGGGTGCCATAGGCGATGTCCGCACCCTACATGCGGAGTTGGGATACGCCAAGAACGCGGATGTGTTGGGACAGGCCTCAGAGGGGCGCGGTGCCCGGTTGGCATTTGGCTGTTATGGCGCATCATTGGCGGTCTTTCTGTTTGGTGCCCCTCTCTCGTCTTCGCTGCATGTCGTCCGGACGGAAACCGGGGCCGAAGACAGCGTGGCCTTGGTTTTGGAATACCCCTCGCTTGTTGTCTCCCTGCTCTTTAGCGAATGGGCGACTTTGGGAAATGAGGTGCGCATTCGGGGGCGCGGTGGCAACCTTGTGATTGGCGACCCGTTCATCAATGCGACGTCCTTGCAATTGACGAGCTTTGAGCGGCTGCAGCAGCGCTCTGTGAGGGAAAAACTAGAGGATAGATTGAGGCGGCTCTTTGGGCGCGACCGGGCGGGCGATGTTTCTTGTTTCAATGCCGGGTTTCGCGAAGAGGCAGAAGAAACGATGCGCTGTATGCACGCCGGCCTGCTGGAAAGCCCCAAGATGCCTCACGCGGAAACTTTGCTGGTGCATCGACTTTTGGAAACCGGCTAGCTGGGACGTAGGTGCAGATTTCTGATGCCATCACATCGGCCTGAGCAGCTTTGGCGCCCTGCCCCTAGTTCATTTTATGGAGCTGTGAGGTGGGCATCTCGGCCCGGTTTTCCTCTCCGATCAGAGAGAGCAGCACCATAACCCGATCTGTGCCGCGCATTTGCGCCACTTCGGTGACCCAGCCGGCAAAAGGGCCTTCGGTGATCCGCACCCGATCTCCGGGAGTCAGATCCTTGGGGGGGAGCAACACGCCGTCCACATCGCAGCGCGCCTGCAGGGCCTGCATGACCGCCGCGGGAATGTGATTGGGGCGGTTTGACTGCAAACACACAAGACGGGCAACGCCCAGAGTGTTGTTGATGGCCCGCCACTGCGTGTCAGCCGGATCAAACCGCACAAAGACGTAGCCGGGAAAAAGGGGCTGTTTTCTTTGATTTGGCCCTTGCTTTTGCATCGGCGCAAAAAACTCGAACCCTTGGCGGGCGAGATTGACCGTCGCGCGGTTAAGGCCGTTTGGTTTGAGCTGAGCAAGGTGCCATTTCTGTGTCATAGGGGTCCTTGCGGCATGACTGGTTGTTTCATGTCGATCATTCTGAGCCCGGCTCACAGTGTGGTGCCGCTCTCTTGGGTCAAGTGCCGTGCTGCGACCGTAAATCCGGGCCAGAGAGGGTGCAATTTCACGCCCGCACGGCGTGATGTGCATGACCGATGGAAAAGGCCGCGATGGCATCGGGAATTGAATAACTCAAGTCGTTGAATAACAGGTAAGAACGGCAAAAGAATTGCATGTCTGGTGATGGAGGTAAAGTCTTCGCTCTTTTTCGCTTGGGAAGGGGAGGAGAGCCATTCAAATGCAATGGCATTAAAGGGAAGACTAGGGTGCCGACTGTCATAGCAAGAGGAATGGGGAAGCCCTCTAATTAGTGTAGTATTTTGCGGTTTATTCCCTCAATGGTTGCGCGGATGGTCGATGGTTTCGACATTTGGTTGAAACGCGTCATTTAAGGCCCTGAAAATCGCTCAAATTATACGTATTTGTTGAATATGAGATACCCCTCCGTTAAGACAGGATTAATATTTGAATAACAGGACGGCCGAATCATATGTCCATGTCATGCGACGATTTGAGTGCAAATCATCGCAGATGTGATGGGCGTCGGCTCAGGAATTTTCGGGAGCGGCATTTGTTATGAGCATTATTTCCACAGTGACGAGACTTTTTGGCACGTCAAACGACGATGTCTTTGACACAGCATCCATAGGCGGCAGCGTAATCTTCAATGCCAATGGCGGCAATGACAGTGTTTCAGACACGCTTGAGGGCGGGAATGACAAGTTCAATGGGTATGCTGGCGACGATACATTGCTTGGCGGCGACGGTAACGACACGCTGAACGGCGGTGCCGGTGCCGACAGTCTGGACGGCGGTGCAGGTGATGATGACCTGACCATTGATCAAGACGATTTGGATACTGGCTATGTAAATGGCGGTGCCGATTATGACATCATTCGGGGATCCGGTGCCATCACAGGCTTGGATTTGACCGACGTCGCAGGCGAGCGCTTCTTGGGTGGTCACGGCGATGACAGCGTGTCTGGCGGCTCCGGTACGACGGGCGTTGCGATGGCGGGCAATGGCGGCAATGACACCCTTGAGGGAAGTGCTGGCGCTGACCGGATGTCCGGCAATAGCGGCGATGACGTTCTCTCTGGTGGTGCCGGAGACGATACCATTCTTGGCGGCGCTGGTGCGGATACCATGACCGGGGGCGACGGCTTTGATATGCTGGTCGCGACCGGAACAACCGGTGTTTTGATGAACATGGTGGTGGGTCGCATCGAAGGCGGTGATTTCGACGGTGACGTCGCTAGCGGTTTCGAAGGTATGGTTGGCACCAACTACAATGACAAAATTGTAGGCAATAACGTTGATAACTTCCTCTTCGGGAACGCCGGGAATGACACGTTGCTTGGCGGCGGTGGTGCCGATACGCTGCTTGGTGGACTAGGAGCTGACGACCTTCAAGTTGATCAAGCCGATATCGATTCCGGTCTTGTCGATGCTGGCGGCGGACTTGATATTATCCGGGCGAGCGGGACTTTGACCATTGATATGAGTGCCGTGAATGGCGAACGCTTCTTTGGTGGCAGCGGTGGGGATTATGCCTCGGCCAGCGGATCCGAAAGCGTGCGTCTGAACGGTTATGGTGGCAATGACACGCTGGAAGGCAGCTCGGTCAATGACACGATCAATGGTGGTAATGGCGATGACGTCATTATCGGGGACGGCGGTAATGACCGTCTGCTTGGCAATGGTGGTTCAGATTCCTTTGTCATCGCCGGGGACAATTTTGGGGCGGATGATGTTTTTGACTTCTCCACCGCTGACCGCGTTGTCTTTGACAATAGCGAGCTGGGTGCTGATGCCGTTGGGATCGCCGATATCACATTGACCGATAATCCGTTGGGTGTGGTGGTGACCGCTTCAGGTTTGACTGGCTCAACCCGACTGCGCGGAAACCTGGATGCCGTAGATTTGATGGTCACGATGGATGGCAATGGCGATATCATTGTCGAATGGGACCTCGTGCCCGTCTAAGCGGGCTCCTATCGTTAGCTTTTGATCAAGCGGGCTTTTGGGCCCGCTTTTTCGTTTCTGGGTCTACGCGGCGTGTTTCGCGATGGGGGGTCCCCCTCCCCTCTGGACCGTTCCCGGAATATGCGCCGGTTCCAGCTTTGGCGTGGTACCATAAGGTAGGGTACGGTACCCTTGTTCTTTGACGGGGCGTTTTGGGTGCGCCGGAGGTGCGTGTCTTTGGGCTATTCCGAAAGGCTTTATGTCTTGGTTGGGGCCGCCCCTGCCCCTGCCCCTGCCCCTGCCCCTGCCCCTGCCCCTGCCCCTGCCCCTGCCCCTGCCCCTGCCCCTGCCCCTGCCCC
>NZ_CANMKO010000017.1 GCF_947498515.1 uncultured Pelagimonas sp.
CCAAAACCGCCCACATATCTCTTCAGATAGTCACTATGTCAAATAACGCGGAACCATAAAGCTCCAGAGACAAAATCAAACCATCCGCGCAAGTTACCCAGCGCGCAACGCCTTGTTCTACCTCAATATTCCGTCTCAGCCCTTGGTTCGAAGCGTTGTGCTTGTCGCCGTGATGCAGTGTGCATCGTTCTGAGAAGTTGGTCTATAAGGGTGTCTTTTCGGGGCCGCAAGCACTTTTTGAAAGTTTTTGCATTTTCTGGCGATTTATTTTGGAAACGCCCGTAACACGCTATTTCAACAGGCGTTCACGACCGGGTTGGTTGCGAAGCGGCACTTTCATACCCCGCCCCGGCCTGTTTTCAGCCCTCACAGCCCCTTTGCTAGGGAATCGAAGGCGCGCAGGTTGGCGATTAGGGCTCCCATCTGATCGACTGGGATCATGTTGGGCCCATCAGACGGCGCTGTATCGGGGTCTTGGTGGGTTTCGATGAACAAAGCCGACACGCCAACCGCACAGGCGGCGCGCGCCAAAACCGGGGCGAATTCGCGTTGGCCGCCCGATGTGGTGCCCTGTCCGCCCGGTTGCTGCACCGAATGCGTCGCATCAAAGACGGTTGGGTAGCCGGTCGCCGCCATGGTCGGCAGGCCGCGAAAGTCCGACACAAGGGTGTTGTAGCCAAAGGACGTGCCGCGATCGCAGAGCATGATGTTGTCATTGCCCGTGCTGGCGATTTTCTCGGCAACATTGCCCATGTCCCAAGGGGCTAGAAACTGCCCCTTTTTCACATTGATGGCTTTGCCGGTTTCGCCCGCCGCCAATAACAGGTCGGTCTGGCGGCACAGAAAGGCCGGGATTTGTAGGATGTCACAGACCTCGGCCGCCGGGGCGCAATGGCTGGCATCATGGACATCGGTCAAAACCGGCACGCCGAACTCCTTGCCAATCTGGCCCAGGATTTTGAGCCCTTCATCCATGCCCAAGCCCCGCTGGGTGCTGATCGACGACCGGTTGGCCTTGTCATAGCTGGCCTTAAAGATGAAACGCGTGCCGGTGGGCGCACAGGCCTCGGCGATCTTTTCCGCCATCATCCGCGCATGATCGAGGCTTTCAAGCTGGCACGGCCCGGTGATCAGGGAGATCGGGTTGGCACCGCCAATCGCGATGCCGCCAACCATCACGGTTTTGGTCTGGGTGGCTTTGGTCTCGGTGACGTTCATCTTATAGGTCCTTCACAGCGTCTTGCGTTTCCTCAGAAACGGGCGGTCATTCGGCACCGCGAGGCAGCGTTTGCCTTGCATAACGCGTTCGCCGTGCCGAATGAATCCATATTTACGCAAGGCGCTCGAGCACGGAATTGATGCGGGCGACGTCTTCGAGGCCCTAATGACACCCGGCTGGTATTCCTATTGGGCGTCTCAAAACACCAAAACCAATCCGGTCGTCACATCCCAGCTTTGGTTGTTAAACCCTGTGATCGCTGCCCGCCATCGCGGTGTGGGTGCCCCAACCTTTGGGGGCAACAAGTCGACTTCAAACCGACCGCGCACATATAATGCCTGTGCTTCCCCCGTTGCTTTGACATCTAGGAGTGCCGATCTCAGGTGGGCATGAAAGCGGCTGTGGACCGCACCAACCGCCAAGGCCAATTGCCCCTGACGGGCTGATCCTTGCTTTTCTCTGGCGACCGCAGGTCCAAAGACCAAAGTGCGCTGTAGCTCTAGCTCCCCCCACAAAGACCATGTATGCAACTTGATCTGTGTGGGATCGGTAAAAATGCCAAGCCCATCCTCAAGCCGGTACGTCTGCCGCGCGTAGCTCAACGCCCCCCCCACCAGCAGCTCAACCTTCGGCCCAAAGGACAGAACCGGCTGGCTGATGCCAAGGCTGAGGCTCTGACCGCGTAAAAGGTTCAGCGCATCACCACGGTCCTGGTCTCCAAATACGAGCTCCGTTTGGTTCCCAAAGAATGCCTCGGATAGCGCCGCCTGGGCCGCATGTTCCGCATGGGCCGTGCCCGTCCCAATGCTCAGCTTCAAATCAGCCGCGAAACCCGGTTGCGCGAGGCCCGCCAGCGCCAACAGAAGCCACACACATGTACGCACCAACATTTTCGGCTTCCCCAGCACCTTATCCGCAACAGATCCTATACTGACATTTAACAATGAAAAGAGTAGCTATAAGCAGAGCCAACCTTTTAAGAAGAGTATTTTCATGTCGACAGTGACAACGACCCTCCCCAATATTGAAGCCGTTTACGACATTTTGCTCCAAGATGTCTCTCTTGATGTACTCTATCAGGACGAGCTGACCGCATTCTCTGAAATCCTCGATACAACCGACCCGACCTTCACCACCCTGAGCGCCACAGAAGTGAGCATGTCCTTTGGCGACTATGACGTCACCGTCTCCGGGACGGGATTTGACCCGGTCGGCACCGCAGAGGAGCTTCTGGAAGCCTTGGACGGCTCCGTTGCGGATGGGTCGTTTTCGGAAATTACGGTTGATTATGACGGTGATGAAATCCTGAGCCTGGATTTTGATGCCACTGGCTATTGGTTCGAATCCGGGGATCTCGCTCTTGGGATTTTGGGAGACGGGCCACAATCCTTTGACGACATCTATGAAATCTCTGAGCTGTCTGTCGATTTCCAAGAGGCCTTTGAAAGCCTGGTTGAATTAGGGGAGCCCCTTACAGAGGACATGGAAGATTACTTCCTCGATACCTATTCGCATGTCTCCCTGACCGGGTTCGGGTTATTCGATGGTGATGACCAGATCGGAAGCATCAGTGTCTCAAGCGATGAAATCGTTCTGAGATATAGCAGTCTGACCCTGACAATCGACGGCGCATTCCCGGCGTTGGATAACTTTGGGACCCTTGCGGTTCTGATGCTGAATGTCATCGCTGACGACGGTATTTATTTCGAAGGCTTTGACGGTCTGGGCCTGTCAGACCTCGACGGGGTCGAAGTGACCGGGGGGACACTAGAGGACGCCGATGAAAATGTGCTCGCTAGCTTTGTATACTCGGATGACGAAACCCCAGATACGATTGTTGTGAATGGGGTGTCATATGGTGACATCTGGGTTGGAACCAATCAGGCCGATAACGCCCTCCCATTCAATAGCCAAGACATGTTGATCATGGGTCTCGCTGGTAACGATACCCTTTCGGCTGATCTCGGGAATGATAACATTCTGGGCGGCCTTGGAGATGACGTCATACTGGGCTGGTACGGCGATGATACCCTGCTTGGAGAAGCCGGGAATGACTGGATGCTTGGCGAATATGGCAATGATTCCCTGCTCGGTGGATCAGGCGATGACACCCTGCACGGTGCGGGCGATACCACGGATGAGCCCGGCAACGACACACTGCGTGGCGATACCGGGGATGACGTCCTTTATGGCGGTGCCGGGAATGACTCCTTGCGGGGCGGCGATGACAATGACCAGATGCACGGTGGGGACGACAACGACACATTGCGCGGCGATGATGGCGACGATTATCTCTATGGTGATGCGGGCGACGATTCCTTGCGCGGCGGCGATGGGGATGACTCGCTAGAAGGTGGCGCGGGCGAAGACGTTATGCTCGGCGACACTGGCAACGACTATCTTGACGGTGAGGAGGGCAATGACTCCCTGCGTGGTGGAACCGGCAATGATACCCTGTTTGGTGGTGAAGCAAACGACACGCTGCGCGGCGATAGTGGCGATGACAGCCTGTCGGGCGATCTTGGCGATGACAGCCTGCGTGGGGATGCGGGCAATGACACATTGAATGGTGGCGACGGCGAGGACATCCTACGCGGCGGCGATGGTACAAACCTCTATGACGCCGGTAACGGCAATGACCGCGCCTATGGCGGCGATGATGCTGAGACCATCAATGGCGGCGAAGGCGATGACCTGCTGGTTGGCGGCGGCGGTGACGACCGCGTTAATGGCGGCGATGATGGCGACACGCTTTATGGCAATGACGGCGAAGACACTCTGAACGGCGAAGATGGAGACGATTGGACATCTGGCGGCGCGAATGACGACCTTTTGTTAGGGCGTGCCGGCGACGACACCATGCGCGGCTCCAGTGGGGATGACCGGTTTTATGGCGGGGCGGACAATGATGTGTTGGCCGGCAACAACGGCAACGACACAATCAACGGCGGCTCCGGCAATGACCGGATGTTTGGCGGCAGCGGCAATGATGAGCTGATTGGCGGGGCCGGCACTGACCTCCTCAATGGTGGGTCCGGGGCAGATGTCTTTGTCTTTGACACGGCCACCGATAGCCCCCATGGATCGGACCGCGATACCATCAGTGACTTTACCTCCGGCCAAGATATGATCGACCTATCCGGCTTTGCTGGCACTTTGACCTTTGTCAGCAGCTACACCGGAGCAGGCAATGAGGTGCGCTACAACAGCACCGTTGGCCGCCTTTACATTGACCTAGATGGCGACCCGTCATCGGAAGTTTCGATTGATCTCGGCGCGGGCACGGCCCTCGTCGAAAGCGACTTGATCCTTTAAGGGCGTCACAAACCAATCCCCTTGGTGCCATTGTGCCAAGGGGCCAAAACGGCGATAAGCCATGCGACTTGAACCAATGAAAAGGGCCGCATGGTGCGTCGCCGGTTTTTTGATTTTCACCAGCGATATTTGGCGCGCTACACACAGCGCTTGCCATTGGGACTGCGCGGTCAGCTCGCCGGGCATTTGTTTCGCCGCACCCGCCATCCGGATTTTGGCTTCACCCATGCCCGCAGCCTGTGCGCGTCCGGCCGTTCCGATATAGCAGCCAAGCTTTATGGAAACGGTCAAGCCGTCACAGACCCGCTGTTTTCCACCCAATTGGAATCAGAAGGCCATGTTTCCGGCCCCTCTCAGGGCGTGTTTTTTGCACAGATCAGCTTTCTCGGGCTTCGGATTGGCGGCCAGATTTCTGGCCTTGGGTCCGCGCCGGTACAGCTGCAAATTGATCTTGATGACACGGTATTACGGATTGAAACCCTATCTGTGCGCAACGGCACCGCCAGCTTTCGCATGATCCTAAGCCGCGAGGTGCTTGAGGCGTTTCCAACATCCGGATTGCTTCGGGCGCGCTTGATAGATGGAACCGATGGATCAATCTTGGCAACCCCCGAAGGCGGCATCGGCTGGCGAACCACGATGCCCCATGGGCAAGGCACCATCGACAAGGTCATTTCTGAGAGAGGCAGCTTGGACAAAAAGGGGCGTTTCCGCCTAAACAGTGTCGAATTAGACGCACGGCAAACCGCCTACTTGGACCTCTATTCCGAACTCAAAGACGTCTATGCCCGCGAATTCAATCGCCCGCTTCTCATTCTCTATGGCACCCTGCTTGGCCAACTTCGTAGCGGTGATTTCATTCCCGGTGATGATGATTTTGATGTTGGATACCCAAGCTCAGAGACCACGCCCGAGGCCGTCAGGGGCGAAGCCATCTCCCAGATGAGCCGTTTGGCTGAGCTAGGCTATGTGATTGTGCTCAATGAGTTTGGCCGCCCCTTCCGCATTCGCGCCCGCGATGGGGCCGCTTGGGTGCATTTGGACAATCGACCCGTATTCGCCCCCCAACAGGGCGAGGTTTGGCTCCATAAACATGCGGCACTTGCGCTGGATTTGTCTCTGTTTTCTGAACCAGAGGCCGCCAAGATGCGTGGAATGGATGTGCTCCGCCCCCATCAGCCCGAACGCTTTCTAGAGGCCTATTACGGCGCAAATTGGCGCGTACCCGATCCCAGTTATAGCAATACCGGCCGCAGCCTACCCGAGAATGCCCGCAAAGCCCTGCATCAAATTTGCCTGAGTGATGCGCAACAACGTGACTTGGCTCAACGCTATCCCGGTCAGATCGTGCCAGTCCGCTATAGCCCGCTTTATCCGCTGGCTGACTATGCCGCCCGGATTGGGTTTTAGTCGCTGCAACGCTCTTGATAGGCTGAAACAGTCTCACATAAGCAGTCGTAAAACCCGGACGCCGATGTCTCCCGAATCCAGGCCTTATGCTCGATTTGGCGGCGCACCACGGCGCTCCACGCCGCGTCATCTTGCAGCAAATCTGCGGCTTTACTGGCCAAGCCAGCCATGTCTTTGGCGTCAAACACGGTCTCCGCAGGTTGGCGCCCCGAGACGTCACTATCACGACATGTCAAAATCGGAATGCCCGTTCCCCGCGCCACAGCGGCGCCGCCGGATCCGCCGGTAAAGCCCGGAGGATGCACAAACAATGCCGCGCCCTGCACGCGCGTGGTGAATTCATCAAACGGCAAGACCGGATGAACAACGATTTGACCGCTGTCCACCCGCTTGCCAATGCTGGGCATGTCACGCGCCAAAGCATCGGGATCGGCGGCCCCGATAAAATGCCAAACACTGCCCGGCACCTTGTCCAGAATCGACAAAAGCGCCTCGATTGTACTGCGATCCTGTTGGGCCAGACGTTGGTTCATCCGCACACCGGTGATCGCCGACACGATGATCTTGCTGTGACGCTTTTCCGGCTGCACCTCGGGTGGGGGTGGTTCGGTCTCGTCGGCGCGAATGGTTGGGTAGGGTTGGACACGTACCCGCGCCTGCCCCGGATCTCCGTCAATCGCATGGGGGCCACGGGCGATGATCATATCCAGTTTGGCATCTACTTGATTGTTGGATTGGATATAGAAAAACGCCGAGGGCAACTGATCAAACAAGGTATGGCGCACAAGGCGGCTTTCGTTTGAGAAAAAGCCACGATGACCGCCGCCATAAAGCATGACATCCGGCTTCAGCTCCAAAATCTTGCGGCAGCTCTCCAACACCCCACCAAGTCCGTAGCTGTCAAACATATGAAGATGGAAGCGGCTGCCGTAGAAATCCCCAAGGGCGGCGCGGGCTTGGGCCTGTGCCTCGGCGGTGCGACTTGGGGTAAACGCGTGGGCCAAAATCGGCGTTGTCACCACGAACCTCTCGCGGGTCACCACGATATGGGCGATGATGTCGGGATCAAGCTCAAGCAGATTGCGACAGATGGTAAACAAAACCCGCGCATGGGTGTGCACATCGGAAATTTTCAAGACGTCCAAGCAGAGCACAATGGTTTTGGGTCGGCTGGCTGGCATCCCTTGGCGCGCAATCCCATCTTCGCTTAGGGCGCGACGCAAATAGAGACTTGCGGCCTTCAATATCACCGGGTCATTTTTCAAAATGCGGTGATCAGGCAGGCTTTCGATCACCCGACACACCTGCTCATCCCCGGCACGCCCCTGCCCATTGGCATAGAGCGCCAGAGCGTATTGCGCGCGGGCCCGGCGCAATCCAGTCAGCGCGTAGCGGGTTTTGCGCAACGCATCTTCTTCGGGTTGGCCCGGTTGCGGTGATGTTAGGCTGGGTGGCAGCGTTGAGAGGTCTTTGTCATTGCGCTTGGGATGGCTCAACAGCGCCAAATGTTGCCAATGCCGCATGGCTTCGGGCCAATCCGCACGACGCTCGGCGGCCATCGCTTTTTGGCGCAGCCGCAGATCGCCCATACCAGGGCGCGCAGTCAGGTAAAGCAGCGCATCCAGAACGCGGGTCTTGATCTCAGGCGAGAGCGCACGTTTGAGCCGGTTCGGGACAAACCGGCGATATGCTTTCAAGAGGTTGCGTTCCATTCAGGTGCCTTGTGCCGACCAACCCGGCCTTAGCCAGTGGCGCCTTCTATGACGTCAGAGGCCCCGGAGTCGAGCACGGGGTTTCCCGTAGCAGGCAAATCCTTGCCTTGTCCCAGTCGCACCTGCCCCAAGCGCGCCGTTTCGGTCAGGCAATCATGAAAACCCTGAACAGAGGTCTCACGAATCCAATTCGTATGGGCGATCTGGCGCTCTGCAATGGCGCTCCAGCGGGCTGGGTCTTGCAAAAGGGTCACCGCCATATCGGCAAAGCCCGACATGTTCTCTAACTCAAACACCGTTTCAGGAGGTTGGCGCCCGGAGACATCCGAGTGGTTGAACGTCAGAATCGGAATCGCACCACGTCGCGCCACAGCGGCGCCACCAGAGCCACCCGTAAAGCCCGGAAGGTGCAGGAACAGGGCCGCATTACCAACCAAGGTGGTGAACTCATCAAAGGGCATCACCGTGTGCAAGGCGATTTGCCCCGCATCAACCCGGCGGGCAATTTCAGGGTTGGCTTTGCGCACCGCGGCAACGTCCTTGCAGCCGATAAAGTGCCAGATACTGCCCGGCACCCGATCCAGAACCGAAAAGACGTGATCCATTTCGGCGCTGTCCATTTCGCTCAGACGGACATCCATGCGCACGCCGGTGATCGCCGACACGATGGTCTTGCTTGCCGCTTTGCTCGGATCGATGGCCTTTTGTGCCTGATCCAACGCCTCTTCGACAATTGTCGGATAGGGTTGCACCCGCACGGTTGCAGCCCCCGCGTCGCCTTCGATTTCATGGGGGCCACGGGCGATGATCATGTCGAACTTGGGATCGACCTCATTGTTGGCCTGAATATACAAGAAGCCGGCCGGCACCAGATCGTACAACACATGGCGCACCAAACGGCTTTCGTTGGAAAACAGCCCCCGATGGCCGCCCCCATACAACACAAGATCAGGGCGCAGGTTCAGGATATGCTTGGCCGCAGAGACCACGCCTTCGAGATTGGGTTCATGCAGATTATGCAGTTGGAACCGCGAGCCAAACAAATCCCCAAGCGCCATCTTGGCCCGGTCGATCAAATCGCTATCCCGCTTGGGGTGGAACGAAGGTGACACAATCGGTGTGGTGACGGCGAAACGTTCATTGGTGATGACCACGTGCATCTCAAGATCCGGGTCATGGCGCAGCATATTGCGGCACATGGTGAAAATCACCCGGCTATGGGTGTGAACGTCCGAGACCTTGAGGATGTCCAATGCCAAGACCACCCGCCGCAACTTGCCCGGTTCAACCGGTTTTGGCGGGGCAAAAACCCCATCTTCACTCAAGGCATCCTGCACATAGGTCCGGGTGACCTCCAAAAGGCGCGGATCATATTTGAGCAAGCGCTGATCAGGCAGGCTTTCGACGATACGGGTCACCATTTCACGAAATTCGCGGGCGCGCCCCGCGGCCCGCGCCTCTAGTGCCAATTCGGCGCGAACCCCACGTAGAGAGGTGCGCGCATAGTTGGCTTTGCGGGCACGTTCTTCGGCATTTTCGGCAATAATAGTGCCGCTTTTGGTCGAAACCGGGTTCATGATAGCGGCGTATAATTGCCACTGTTGGGCGGCGCCCCGCCAATCCCCACGGCTTTCGGAGGTGCGCGCCAAAATGGTCAGCGCCGCACTATTATCTTCCCAATGCTCAAAGGCAGGCATCATCACCCGTTCGGCATTTTCCATATGGCCTTGTTGTTGAAACTTCTGCGAAATGCGCAGGGTCAGCTTCCAAATTTGGGCCAGAGTTGGATCTGTCAGGTGGTCGCGGCGCGCTTCAAAGAACCGCCACCAATCATCCAATGTGCACCAAACCTGATGATCGCCTCCATCCGGAACTGTCTCCAAGACCGCGACAAGAGAATGCAAGACCGCCTTGTAGAACAGGGGATATGCCGTTTGATAGTCCGGCCAATTGGCAAGAACGGGTTGCAGAGCAGAAAGCGCAATATGCTGACGGCCGGCGCGAATACGGTGCGCCGCCAATGAGGCATAGGCCTTGCGCAACCGTGCTGCCTGTTGATCTGGCAAAGCGGTGCAATCATGCCAGAAGCTTTGCAAGGCGGCGGCTTCTTGGCGCAAAACACGCCCGGTGGGGGCTCTTTGATCTGCAAATTTATCGGCCTCAAGGACAACCGCCGGCACATCTGCGAATGTTGGGCAAATTTCCGGTGCGAAAAAACCAACCTGTCGGCGCATGCGTGTCTCAAGCGTCGCCAGTTTCCCATAGGCTTTGACCGCTGGGACCGCTGAGTTTTTCTTGGCCTGAGCCGCCAGGGTTCCCCAAGCGTCCAGCGCCAGAGGCAAATCGTTGCGCTCCTCGGCGTGCCAAGCAAGCGATTGCAACTGTTTGGGGTTGCCGCTGGCCCGCCCAATCAAAGCGCGATGAAAACCGCGTTCGGCCCGTCCGGTCGGATCTGCGTGCGTTATAACAGATGCCGTTCCGAAAACCGTTCGGCGCAGCATGGAACGGAAAGTCGTTTTCTTGGCGGCCATGTGACTGGTCCCTGAAATCAAAGTTGCAAAAAAACAGATACCATTGCGGTATCGCTGCACATGCAAAGTTCGGAGCGATGGTCCAACCGTGCACATGCAGCATAGAAAGTCGTGTTAAAAAATCAAACCGTCGCGATCGGGGTCGCCGGGGATCCAACCGCCCCGGTCAAACGCAGCGGCGGGGCCGTCAGCAAGAAGCGGCTGCGACCCTGCGCTTCGAGCCATTCAGCAAGATCGCAGAGCTGCCACAGCTCGGCCAGCGGCACACCCAATTTAAACAGGCAATGCTCGTGTAGGGGAAGAATAGAGCCACAATAGTCATCAGGTAGCGGATTGCCGGCCGCCTCAACCGCAATGTTATCCGAGATCAGCGCCGCGACGCCGCTATCGGTAATCCATTGCAACAAGCGCTTGTCATGGCCGTCAAGCACCGCGCAGGCCTTCTTGATCGCCGGGTCAGGGTTGCCCGCCCCCGCAAGGATCATCTTGTCGATCCCGGTCCAGAGCAACAGCATGTCGCCCTCTTCCACGGTGATATTGTCGGCCTCCATCACCCGCATCAGATCGTCGTAAGACACGTCATGACGGGTGTCGCCAAAATGCTTGTGCAGGTTGATCAACACACCGCGCCCTTGCAGGCCGTGGGCCGCGAAATTCTCGATCCCCAGCTTGTGGGCACAGGTGACATGCCCGTTTTCGCCACTGTCCATGGTCAGATCTTCGCCAGCGCGGAACCCGTTGTAGTAGACCGGGACATCAACCCCGTCGCCCATCACATCAAAGTTCGAACCGCGATGCGCCAGCGCATCCCATTGGGTCGAATATTGCGTATAAAGCAGCACCGCGTCATCGGCGGCGATATCCGGAAAGCGCGGATCGAATTCCTGCCAGTTATAGTTGAAATAGGGGGCATCGTTGCGAATGACCGGGCGCAGCGCCGGTGGGAAGCGCACCGGAGACAGCACATTGCCCCCCGGCAGGTCCAGCGGCAGCGACAGGCAAAATGTTTTGCCGGTTTGTACCTCGGCGATGCCCTTTTTGACCTGCTCAGGGCCAATCAAGTTCAACCGGCCCAATTGATCATCCGGGCCCCAATCGCCCCAAGTTGATCCTTCGGGGCGGTTTGTCCAACGTGTCGTGCTCATGCGGTGAATCCTTGTGTTTTGGCGCGGTTCAAAACCGCATCCACCATCACGCCGCAAGACCCGGTATAATTCCCCGGCTCAAGCAGGCGGTCGATGGTTTCTATGTCAAATTGGGCTGTAACAGTCTCGTTTTCGAGCAGGGCATCGCGCAGATGTCGCCCGCTGTCGATGGCCGCTGCGGCGGCCCCGGTGACCACCTCATGCGCCGTGCCACGCCCCAAGATCGGGGCCAGGCCGGACATGACCGCCTCGGACATGATCAGCCCGCCGCCCATATCCAGATTGCGACGCATATTGGCCACGTCCACATCCAAGCCCTCAAGCATGGGGCGGGCCTGCATCAAGGCCCCGGAGGCCAAGAGAAATGCTTCGGGAATGACCATCCATTCCACTGGCATGGCGCTGATCCCACGCTCATGTTCTTGGATTTGGCTTTCCATCATCTGCGGCACCAAGGCGCGCAAACGGTTGGCAATGGCGATGATTTGCGGACAGGCGATGGGATTGCGTTTTTGCGGCATCGCCGATGAGGCGCCACGCCCCGGCACGTAAGGTTCGCGCACTTCGCTCACCTCAGAGCGCATCAACATGGCCACTTCGGTGCCAATCCGGCCTAGCAGACCGCCGACCTGACCCAGCCAGAAAATCATCTCGCCAAGACCATCGCGGCCCGTGTGCCAAGTGATGTCGGGATCGCGTAGGTCCAATTCGCGGGCCAGCGCTGCGCGCACTGCGGTGCCTTTGTCGCCCAGCGGGGCCAAAGTGCCAACCGCGCCGCCAAATTGCACCGCAAAGGCGCGGTCCTTGATCTCGGGCAGTTTGGCGCGATGGCGCAAAGCCTCGTCAAGCCAACCGGCAGATTTATAGCCAAAGGTGATCGGCACCGCGTGCTGTTGGAACGTCCGCCCTGCCATGGGCGTGTTGCGATGATCCGCCGACAGTTTGACCAGCGCGGAAATCACCCCGTCAAGTTCGGCCTCGATCAAAGCCAGACCGGTGCGCATTTGCAGTACCAGCCCCGTGTCCAAGGCATCCTGAGTCGTCGCGCCCCAATGCACATAACGTGCAGCATGATCGGGACAGGCGGCGGTCAGCTGTTTGACCAGCGGCACAATGGCAAAGCCAACCTTTTCAAACATCACCCGCATCGCCGCCGGATCAAGATTGTCGGTGGTGGCCGCTGCGGTGATCGCCTCGGCCGCCTCAGATGGGATCACATCACAGCTGGCTTCGGCGCGCGCCAATGCGGCCTCAAAATCCAGCCAGGATTGAAACCTGCCCATATCCGAGAAAATTTCCCGCATTGCGGGCGTGCTGAACTGGTCAGCGTAATAGGGGCTGTCAAAGAGCGTGGCGGGCATGGGGGCCTCTTTTTTATGTTAGTCGGCTTCAGCCAGTTGGCCGAAAATATCCTTGCGCATGATCGCGTTGCCCTGCGTGTCATAGACTTCCATCTGATCAATCGCAGTGCGGGTCCGGGCAAAAACCGTTTCACGGTCTGGTCCAGTGACAAGAAACGCCCCCACGCGCGAACGGGTCGACATATCGTTGCCAATCTCCATACCCGCAGTTTTATAGGGAAGCATCCGGGCAATCGTGCCATTGTCGATCAAGGCATCAACACCTTCGACACGATCAAAGGTTCCGGGCTGGGCATAGACCGTGTTGGTCATCAGCCAAAGCCCCGATGGGTTCAGAGCCACCTGCACCGGGTTGCCAAGCCAGCTATCCAGCGAGGCTTCGATCGCGTCAAAGCCGCTGATCATCTTGGTCACGGCCGATCCCGTGCCCCCCGAGAGGCGCGGCGAAAATTCGATTAGGCTTATCCCGCTGTCATTCAAAAACGCCTGAACCAGCATCGGCACGTTATCAAGCTCGAACGCCGCGGCGAGTTTCGAGAGGATCTCTTCGACCTCGTCCAAACGCTCTTCAAGCGGCCAAGGGGCGATCGATCCGGTCGATTGGATGACCTTGTCGCGCGGCACATTGAGCATATCAAACTTGCGCCGCACCAGAACGATTTTCGCCCGGCCGTTTTCAACAAAGCAATCGATAGACAACTCGGCACCTTCGACGAATTCCTCAACCACGGCCTGACGCACGCGGCTGATGGCAAAGGCGGTGGCAAGGTGCAGGCGCAGCGCCTCAAGGTCATCGACCCGGCGCACCCCGGCCGATCCGTTGGAATCGGCTGGCTTCACCACCATGGGAAAGGTCAGATGCGCAATCCGCGCCTCAAGATCGGTGACGTCATCCTCGCCAAGGAAAATATGCTGGGCCGTGGGAAGGTTGGCCTCGGCGAAACGGCCCTTCATGCCGCCTTTGTTGCCGATCAGCGATGCGGTCGCAAAGGAATAGGGATGCGGCAAGCCCAGCTCTTCAGAGACCTGAATGGCAACGACATTGGCTTGATCAACACAGGTGGCAATCACCAATTCGGCATTTTGCGCCCGGGCAACGCGGGCCACGGCATCGGGGTGCAGCGTGCTTTCTTGCACATGCAGATCGGCATGCGGGGCCGCAGGCGGCGCATCAAGGTAATCCACCAACACCACACGCCAACCGCGCGCCTGCAACAGTTCGATCAGCCGAATATGCGGATTTGTACCGCCTAGGACCACTGCTGTGGGTTTCGTGTCACTTACCATCGGCCTGCATCTTCTTTGCTTACTCGTAGAACGGTTGGTCCGAACATTGTCAGTCCCGCTCCAGTGGCACAACATGGGTTGTTTGGGCAAGGGCATCGAGCTTGGCAATCACCGCATCTGACAGCGGCACATGATCGCCCCGCCCCTGCATATAGCCAGCACCACGCTCTCCGGGGAGGAAAACCGCCCCCTCCGCCCCAGCATCCTTGGCCGCGGCAGACAGATCGCGCATGCCGGTGTCATACTCGGCCTGCGGCATCATCTGGGCGATATCAATGGCGATCAGCATATGCCCACAGCGCGATGGCCCATCGGGGTTATTAAGGTTGCGCGCCATGCCGCCCGAGGCCGAGCGCGTCATCAGCCCGGCCATGATATCCACCACAACCGACAGCCCATATCCCTTGGCCCCACCAACCGGTAACATCGACCCCGCCAATGCGGCAACCGGATCGCAGGTTGGTTCACCGGCCTCATCCAGCGCCCAGCCAAGCGGAATATCGTCGCCATTGGTGGCCGCCAGACGGATTTTGCCGCGCGCCGCCTGGCTTGTCGCCATATCAAGAATGACCGGGGCCATGCCATCCGGGGCCGGAAAGCCAAAGGCCATTGGATTGGTGCCAAACACCGCTTTGTGCCCGCCGGTCGGCGCGATGGCCGGGGCGGCATTGGCCAGAACAATGGCCGCCATGCCCGACTCAACCGCCCGCGCCGCCACAAAGGCCGCCGTGCCAAAGTTATGACTATGACGAATACCAACAAGGCCAATACCACAGGTTTTGGCCATCTTAACGGCGCGATCCATACCACGGATCGCCGCCACCTGACCAAAGCCATCCCCCGCATCAAGCAGCGCCATCGCCGGAGCGGATGACAATTCTCTCAGCGGGGTTTGCGCCTGCATCAGCCCCTTTTGGATACGGTTCACATAGATCGGCATCCGACCCGCGCCATGGGTGCCTTTGCCATGGGTATGGGCAAAGCGGATCGAGTCGACAATCAGCGCAGCATCCTCGGCAGGAACCCCCTGCCCCAGCAACACATCCAAACAAAACCGCTCTAGCGCCGATAGCGCGATATCGGGCATGGTTTAGCCCTTCTTAGGCGCAACAGTGACGGCTTCGGGGTAATATTCATCCAGCATCCGTTTGACCAATTTCACCTGCTTGGCGCGTTTGGCGGCATCGGCATCCGAACTGTCCCAGCTGTGGGTTTTGGCAACGGACCCACCGGTCTTGAGGTAAATCGGCGCCGCGACACGGACCATTTCCGGCACTTCGTAATGGCGGATGAAGCCACCGGTCGAGGCCGGGTTTTCGGTATGCACATCCAACGGCAGATCAACCGCCTGACGGATGGCCGACAACATCTGCATCTGAATATCGCGGATCGGATTGAATGTATTGGCCCCGATCTGCGCCAGCATGGCCGCCGCGCAAGGATTGCCGTGACCGGTATGGGCCGACACCTTGAAGCGCACATCAGCCGGGAGTTCGCCCGCCTTGCGCATTTCATTCATCAACCACAGGCTGCCTTCGTCATAGACAAGAAAGGATCTCACCCCAAGCGCCACACCGCGGTGCACCTCTTCGACGGCGCGGATCACTTGTTCTTGGCCACGCAGGCGATAGCCCATGCGCACCCCTTCGGGGGTGTTGACCGAGGCGCTGGTATCGGTGGTGGCGCGTGGCCCGATCGACAAGACCAGCTCAACCGCAGCATCCCGGGCCATATCGACCATTTGGGTGATTTCACTATCCAACAGGGTCATGACCCCTTTGGTCTGGGTCACACGGTGCACCGGCACGCCGTTTTTCTCGACCGCCTCAAGAAGCGCCGCCATGGCGCTTGGCCCTTGGATACCCGGCACTTCGAACCGGTATTGCGCTCCATCCTCAAAGCGTTTTTCCGATGTCGGAAGATCATAACAATCGCCCGTCGGCAGGCCCATTTTCGAAAGAAAATCTTTGGTTTTCTGCATGCGTGCTCTCTATTTTTAAACAGGCCAAAATGCGCAGTGTCGGGGCGTCTCACCCCCCTGCAAAATTCGAGCGGACATTAGAAGCGCCCGTAAAAGGTGTCAACGTGACCCCTGATCAGCAAAAGCTTGCCGAACAACGACCCTGTGGGCAAAATTTGCCCCCATAACGCCCTCATTGAAACCACAGCGACGTGCAAAGGCTAGGTCAGGTATTCACGCATGGTTGAATTGTCTGCTTGGCTGTACCAAAAGCACCACAAGGGTAAAATACCGTCTTTGCCCGGTATAGGTCAAAGATGTTTATAAGGACTGTGTCGCGCTATGAGCCCAACAAATCGTCGCAAAGGGATCATCCTCGCCGGAGGGTCTGGCACCCGGCTCCACCCCGTGACCAAGGGTGTGTCCAAACAACTGTTGCCGGTCCATGACAAGCCGATGATCTATCATCCGCTTAGCGTCTTGATGCTGGCTGGGATGCAAGACATCCTGATCATCTCGACCCCCGATGACATGCCGCAATACAAGCGCCTTTTGGGCGATGGCAGTGAATTTGGCATTCGTCTGCAATACGCCATTCAGCCCAGCCCCGATGGCTTGGCCCAGGCCTTTATCATTGGGGAAGAGTTCATCGGAGAAGACCCGGTTTGCTTGGTTCTAGGGGATAATATCTTTTACGGCCCCGGCTTTACCCAGCTGCTCCTCCAAGCCTCGGCACGTGAATTGGGGGCCACGGTCTTTGCCTATCAGGTCCATGACCCCGAACGCTTTGGTGTCGTCGAATTTGACGCCAACCGCCGTGTTCTTTCGGTCGAAGAAAAGCCGCAGAAACCCAAAAGCAATTTTGCCATCACGGGCCTCTATTTCTATGACAACCGCGTGGTTGAAATCGCCAAGGGGGTCAAACCCTCGGAACGGGGCGAAGTTGAAATCACCGACGTCAATCGTGCCTATCTGGAATCGAGTGACCTCTATGTGCAGCTGTTGGGCCGGGGCTATGCCTGGCTTGATACCGGCACCCATCAATCCTTGCTCGAAGCCTCGTCCTTTGTGTCGACGGTCGAAGCCCGACAGGGCTATAAAATCGCCTGTCTCGAAGAAATTGCCTATCTCAAGAAGTGGATCAACCGCGATCAACTTTTGGAACAGGCTGACGCACTGAAAAAAACCGCTTATGGTCAGTATCTATACGATCTGGCGAAGGAAGAGAAATGACTGACAAGAAAATCCATGTCACACAGCCTTTTCTGCCCCCCATCGAAGAGTTCCTGCCCTATGTTCAGGAAATCTGGAACAACCGTTACCTGACCAATGGTGGCCCGCTACATCAGCGGCTTGAACGTGAGTTGGCCGATTATCTGGGTGTGGAGCATCTGGCGCTGTTCAACAATGGCACCATCGCGCTGATTGCGGCCTTGCAGGCCTTTGATCTCAAGGGCGAAGTCATCACCACGCCGTTTTCCTTTGTCGCCACCACCAATGCGCTGATCTGGCACAAGAACACCCCGGTTTTTGTCGACATCGACCCGGTGACCGCCAACCTTGACCCGGCCAAGATCGAGGCGGCGATCACCCCACGCACCAGCGCCATCTTGCCGGTGCATTGCTATGGCAACCCGTGTGACATGGAGGCGATCCGCGACATCGCAGATCGTCACGGGCTCAAGGTGATCTATGATGCAGCCCATGCCTTTGGCGTTCATAACGACGAGGGTTCCGTCTTGGCGCGCGGGGATCTTTCGACGCTTTCCTTGCATGCCACCAAGGTCTTCAACACCTTTGAAGGCGGCGCGATCATCTGCCGGGACGCGGAGATGAAACAGCATATCGATGAGCTGAAGAACTTTGGCATCGTCGATGAGCTTACCGTCAAAGTGCCCGGCTCTAACGGCAAGATGAGCGAAATCCACGCCGCTATGGGGCTGGCGCAGCTCAATCATATCGACGCTTGCATTGCACGCCGGGGCGAGATTGACGCGGCCTATCGCACGGCACTGGCCGATCTGCCTGGGTTGATCGCTTTGCCCAAATTGAACCAGACCCGGTCAAACTATGCCTATTTCCCCATTCTGGTGGGCGATGAATACCCGCTGGATCGCGATGGGCTTTATGATCAGCTGCGCGAGGTCAACATCCTGACCCGGCGCTATTTCTATCCGCTGCTGTCGGATTTGCCGATGTATGCCGATCTGCCCTCGGCTGATCCGGCCAATCTGCCCATTGCCGGCGATATGGCTCGGCGTGTGCTGTGTCTGCCGATTTTCCCCGATATGAGCGATGATGATCTTGCCCGGATCATTGAGGCCGTGCAGGCCCCGGTCAAAGCCGGCCAACCCGCCATGCAGCCCGCGCAATAAGCCAAGAAAGACAAGCCCATGCAACATAACCTTGTCAGTGACCCCGATATCTTTTTCCGGGCTCCTCAAAGCTTTAACCGTTTTTCGGATCGCCAATTCCTGCGCTACTGTCTGGGCGGTACGCTGTATATGCCGTCAACCCGCGCCGTGATGGATAAGATTGTCGCGCGCCAGATGCCGGATGTGCTGTCCATGGTCATGTGTTTCGAAGACGCGATCCGCGCCGAAGATCTGGGCGCGGGCGAGGCCAATGTCATTCAACAGCTGGGGTATCTGGCCGAACAGGTCCGCACCGGCGCGCTGAGCAATGACGATGTGCCGCTGATTTTCCTGCGGGTGCGATCCACCGAACAGTTCCATAGCTTTGCCGAGAAACTGACGCCTGAGCTCGCCGATATCCTGACCGGGTTTGTGTTCCCCAAGTTTTATTCCAACAATGCGCTGGATTATCTGGACCTGCTGGCAAGCTTGAACCGGAAATTCGACACACCGCTTTATGGGATGCCAATTTTGGAAGGGCGCGCCATCGCCTTTCGTGAAACCCGCAATGCCGAACTGACGGCCTTGCTGGGGATTTTGCGCGACTATCACCAATACATCCTGAACATCCGCGTTGGCGGCACCGATTTCTCGTCTTTCTTTGGCGTGCGCCGCGGGATTGGCTCGTCGATCTATGACATCTTGCCGGTGCGCGATGCGCTGGCCGATATTCTGAACTTCTTTGGCCGTGCCGAAGAGGATTACATCGTCTCGGCCCCGGTCTGGGAATACTTCCTCGCCTATAAACGTGACGATCTGGAAAAGGTCATGCAGATCGATCTGAACCGGGCGCTGCGCACCAATACCGCCATTCTAAATGATGCGATTGATGGGCTCTTGCGCGAGGTCGCGCTCGACAAGGCCAATGGCTTTACCGGAAAAACCGTGATCCACCCATCGCATCTGCGCTATGTGAATGCCATGCAGGCGGTGACACGCGAAGAATACGAAGACGCCTGCCAGATTTTGGACACCTCGGGCGGGGTGATCAAATCGACCAAGTCGAACAAGATGAACGAAATCAACCCGCATCGCAGCTGGGCCCGGCGTATCAGCGCCATGGCCGATGCTTATGGTGTGGTGGAAGACGAGCGTAAGATGCTGGCGCTGTTCCGCGCCGGTCTCGAACCACAAATGAGCGCTGCCGAATGACCATGACAACAGCGGAAACCGCCGTTGGTTCCCTTTCTGATACGGACCGTCTGTTGGACGGGCTTATGGTGCTGGCCGACACACCGCTGTCACCGGTTTTGGCCGCCACAGCGCGGTTGCGGTTTTTGGATTGGATGGGCTGCGTTCTGGCCGGGGCGGCCAGCGAAGAAAAACGCATTGCCCATATGCTTGCCAATGGCGGTGACGGCCCTGCCCCGGTGGTGGGGACCGGGCGCAGCAGCGCGCCCTTAACCGCGGCCTTGATCAACGGCATGTTGTCCCATGTGGTCGAGCTCGATGATGGTCATCGCTATGGCATCACCCATGCGGGCGGCCCGCTTATTGCCGCACTTTTGGCCATCGGGCACGATCCCCGCATGACACCTGAGAGTTTTCTCAAAGGGATAGTGGTCGGATACGAAGCCGCCCTGCGCGTGGCCATTGCCTGCCAACCCGACGCCAAGCTGCGCGGTTGGCATGGGTCGGGGGTGTTTGGTGTGATCGGTGCCGCTGTGGGTGTCGGCGCGGCGCTGGGATTCGACCGGGTGAAAATGAACGCAGGCTTAGCGGCGGCCTGCACTTCGGCCTCGGGGATGGTCAAAGCCTTTTCCGCCGGGTCCGAATTGAAACCTTATAATGCTGGGCAACCTGCCCTGACCGGTTTGGCCGCCGCGATCACCGCCGATGCGGGATTTCCGGGTCCGAGAGGTATTCTCGATGGCGATCACGGCTTGGTCCAGATGGTGCGCGGAACACCGGCGGACCCGGCGGCTTTTGTTGTTCAGGCCCCCTATTGTGTCGAAACCGTTTATCTCAAACCCTATGCCTCCTGCCGCTATTGTCATGCCCCGGTCGAGGCGGTGCTGAATCTACGGGCTCGGCACGGCGTTCAGGCCAAGGACGTGCGCGAGATTCGCGTCGATACCTATAAGCTCGCGGTTCATAAACATGATCACCGCGAGATCGACGGCCCCTATTCGGCGCGCCTTGGCATCCCCTATTGTGTGGGGGCCGCACTGGCGCGCGGAGAAACCGGCATGGCGGCCTTTGCCCCCGAGGCTTTGGCAGACGCAGACACTCTGCGGATCATGCGCGCCACCTATGTCTTTGAGGACCCCGATCTAACGGCGCTTGTCCCGGCGCGCCGCGCCGCGCGCCTTGCCATGACCCTGGTTGATGGCACCGTGATCGCGGACCAAGTTGACCTGCCACGCGGGGAGCCAGAAGTCCCGCTAACCGCCGATGATCTACAGGCCAAATTCACCGATCTGGCACAATTTGCCGGGATGGACGGTGAACGTGCAAAAGCCCTTGCTGCGCAGATTCTATCCCCCCAAGCCGACCTGCGGGCCTTGGCAACTGCGCTATGACCACCTTGAACACACAAAATCCAACAGACCCGGTCTCAAGCGGTTTCCTTGACCGGCGCGCTGCAAACCGCGCGCTCAGAAACAAGACCATCCCTGCCATCAACGGTTGGTCGGCCATCGAAACCGCAGGGACCCGCAGCGCCGCGTTTCGCCCACTGATTGAACAGCTGTTGCAAAACAATCAAATCGAAACGGCGGTCGACCTGCTGCACCGTGCCAGCCGACACATGCCGCTTTCCAAACCCTACAGCCTGCGGCAATTGCAAAGTGTCGCCACTTGGTTGGCCCGCGAAGGGCATTTGAGCGACGCTCTGGCGATCCTGCGAAAATCCGTCAACGCAGATCCTCAAGACCCCGTGCGCCGGACGCAGTACATCAACTTTCTCTACCTGTTCCAGATTGTCGACCCCGCCGAGATTCCCCGGCTTGTCAGGTTTCTGGATGAAGGCTTGCCGCCTTTGGCCATTAGCCGTGCCACCGAGCTTATCTTGTCGGCCGCAGCCTCCCCCGATCAGGCAAAGAATGGCGTGAAACGCGCTTTGCAAGCCGCAGAAAAAACCACGGCATTGCCTCAACTCTTGGCGATGCTCGCAGAGCATTACGCCAGCACAGGGCAGTCTGATAGGTTAGAGGCCTTGCTGGCGCGTTTTCGCCGCCTCTTTTCCACTCAGGACAAAGCGTTCTTCGCTGCTCCGCAATTGGCCGCGCTGGCCCGGGCCGAAAACCGGGTTCCACCCACCCAAATCGCCCAGGCTACCGTGGTCCTGCATCAGCTCGAAGACGGGCAAGAGGCGCTGTTTGCCTTGTTCCGCGACCCAAATATCCGGATTGCCGTGGTGGGCAATTCCCCCAATGCTTTGGGGGCTGGCAAGGGGGCCGAGATCGACGACCATGACGTGGTGATCCGCTTCAACCGGTTCTCCTTGGATTCGCAATATCACGCCGATTTAGGTCAAAAGACCGACGTGGTGGTGCAAACGATCTCGACCTTCCAAGGTCATGCCCACCCGCGTAAGGCAGCCCTCCTCCAAGCCCTAGAGGGCTCACCGCACCGTTTTCTCTGGAAAGCGGGACCACCGGAACTCGACCCGAACCTTGACGTGCTCAAAGAATTCATCGCCAACGGCGTGCGTCTGGCCAGTATGGCAGGTCAAGACTATCATCAATTGAATCTGCTGCTGCGCTCGTCCAGCAGCTCCGGCATCCAAATTCTGTGGACGCTGTTTCAACTGCGCGGCTCTCTGGACAATGTTGGTACCTATGGGTTTTCCTTTGTGGATCAGGTCGGCACAGACCGCGCCCCGTCAAATTATTTCCGCAACGCCGCCCCCAGTTTTGGCAACAATTGGCCCGGCGAGGCCCAGCTTCTGAGAGAACTCAAAGCAGGGACACAACCCGACGAGCTGCCCGACAAGCGCACCGCCACAACAGCCAGCTTTTCCCCCCGAAGCGATTTCCGACCGCTGCGCCTGCGTCTGATCGGCGACCATTCCGACTATCATTGCGGCTGTCAGGCGGTGATGAACTATCTCACGGCATTGATGAAACGCTATGGTGTGCTGGTCGAGGATGACAGCTACGATATTTTGGTGGCCAATGGTGAAGGCTCAATGCATCGCAATCGCCGCAACCATATTCAGAAAATGGAAGCGCTGCGCGCGGCCCTTGATGCGGGCAAGCGTGCCATGCTGATCAACACGGTCTGGCAAGAAAACGATGCGCGGTTTGATGATGTGCTTGGGCAGCTGTCTTTCATCTCGGCGCGTGAACCTCGCAGCCAACAAGAGTTGATCCGCAATCACGGAGTCGAAGCACAGATGTTTCTGGATTGCTCCTACTGGGCCAGTATCTCCAAGCCTGATCGGGTGGAGGATTTCACCGGAAAGACCGTGCTGACAGATTTCTATTCGCAAGAGTTCAACGCCTTTGTAAAGATCACCAGCGGATCTCTGTCCCGGAAAAGCGCCTATATCTCGCTGGCAGACTTTGACTGGCCGGGGCTGGTTCATAGCCTGCGCAGCGCCAGATTGTTGGTCACCGGGCGACATCACGCCTTCTTTGCGGCCTGCCGTGCAGAGATTCCCTTTGTTGTGGTGCCCGGCAACACGCATAAGATCGAGGCGGTGATCGAGGCCTCGGGTGTGGATATTCCAATCTGCCGTGATCCGTCCCAACTGGACGAGGCGATGGCCTGGGCTCGGGCCAACCGCCCCCGGTATCAGGCTCTGTTCCGCTGGATGCGCGCGCAACCCAAACTCGCTTTTCCGGGCCACACTCTATTTCGCAACATGGCGCAGGTGTCATGATGTGCTGTTATTTACCCCACGCGCCAGTCCATCCCACCCTGCGCGTCCCTCATAAGGTGCCACTTCGATGACACATGCCCCCACCACCGTTGCGATCATGCAGCCTTATGTCTTTCCCTATCTAGGGTATTACCAGTTGGCTCATACGGCTGATCACTTCGTCTTTTATGACGATGTGCAATTCATGAAAGGCGGTTGGGTCAACCGCAACAGAATTTCCAACCAAGGCAAGCCGCTGATCTTCACCATTCCGGCGCGCGGCGTGTCTTCGAGCGCGCGGATCATGGATATCGGATGCGGCGTGGACGCGAAGTTTCAAAAGAAATTCCTGCGCCAGCTCGAACAGGAATACCGCAAAGCCCCCCATGTTGAGGCGGTTGTCGACCTTGTCGCCAAAACCCTCTCTGGCCCCCATGAGGGCAATATGTCCAAACTGGCCATCGCCTCGGTGCGCAATGTCTTTGACTATCTCGACCTGCCCCTGAGCGATCAGGTGTCCTCACTCGATCATCCCCGCGCCGATATCAAAGGCTCGGAACGGGTGATTGCCGTGACCAAAGCCCTTGGCGGTCAGCGCTATGTCAACCTGCCCGGCGGCGTGTCCTTGTATTCGACAGATGAGTTTGCCCAATCCGGCATTGATCTGAAGTTCATTCAGGATCAAAGCGCCCCCTACACACAGTTCAACCACCCGTTTATTCCCCGGCTCTCGATCATTGATGTGATGATGCATAATTCCCCCGACAGGCTGCGTGTGATGTTGGACCAAGTTGCTCTCCGGAGCGCCGACGACATGGGCACGCCCGAGAGCGACGATTGATAGGCCCGCCAGCCACAAGGACTTTTCTGATGACCAACCGCCCCACGTCTCAACCCGTCGCCCTTGTTCTGGGTGGCGTCAGCCCGCATATCGCGGTGATTGAACGTCTAAAATCGCTCGGCTACTGGACGGCCCTTGCCGACTACAAAGACGCCCCCCCCGCAGCAGACTATGCCGATGAGCACCTGCAAATCAGCACATTGGATGCAGAGGCGGTGGAACAGGCGGCGCGTGATTTGAACGCCCAGGCGGTGATCAGCGTCTGCCTTGACCAACCCTTGCCTATCTTGGCTCAGGTGCGTCAGGCGCTTGGGATCGCCTCCCCTCTGACCCCTGTGGCGGCGCATCGGCTCACCAATAAGGACGCGATGAAACAGGTGCTGCGCGAGGGCGGCGTTGATACGGCGAAATGGATCATTGCCGATCGCCCAGAGGCGGTGAACACCGATGGCTTGCGCTTTCCTGTGGTGGCCAAACCGGTTGGTGGCACCGGATCGCTTGGCGTTGTTTTTGCGGCGGATGAGGCCGCGTTGACCGAACAGCTCGACCAAAGCTTTGCCATGGCGCGCGGTGGCGATGTTTTGGTTGAGGAATTTGTCGAGGGCATGGAGCTGTCGATTGACTGCATCGTGATCGAGGGAAAAACCCATGTGCTTTTGGCGCGCGAACGCCACAAGACATGGTTCTCGGAGGGGCGCGAAGCCACCTGTCATGCCACCCTCGCCCCGGCGCGACAGACGCCCGAGATTGAAACCTTGATGCAGGAACAGGCCGAGGCCTGTGCCCGCGCCTTTGAGTTGTCGGACGGGCCGATGCTGATCCAATCGATCCTGACACAAGACGGCCGCTTGGTGGTGCTTGAGGTTGCGGGTCGCATTGGCGGTGGCCCCGGTGCCAACCGTGTGGTCGAACTTGTCACCGGCTTTGATTATGTCGGGGCCTCGATTGATCAACAATTGGGCCGGGCTGTGGCCTTTGAGACCAATCCCGATTCACGGGTGTTTTCCGCCAATAATGCCTATGCCTCGGAAGGGGTCTTTGACCGCGTCACCGGCATGGATGCGCTCTTGGCCGACGGATTGGTCGAGGAGCATTACATCTATCGCATGCAAGGCGAAGACATCTCGGATCACCTCTCTGGGCGCAGCCGCGTCACGGCTTTTGTTGTCGCCGCTGAAACCCACGACGCTCTCCGCGATCGGCTGGTGCAGATCTATGATCGTTTGGACATTCTAGACACATCAGGCCGGTCTATCCTGCGCCGCGACATTGGATTGCATCACGACCTATAGCCCCAAGATACAATCTGCGGCTTTGGTTCTCTTTTCTTTTTCACTCAACTGTGGTGTTTTTGAAAACAACGAGAGACGCGCATCGCCTCTCATCCACGATAACAAAGGTGGCTCAGGTCCCCATGACAGCAAAAGCACCCTCCCCCTATCGCGGTCTCCCGGACACGGCCTATTGGCGCAGCGGCGTCGCCAACCGTCCACAGTTTTCGACCGAGGGCCTGTACACGCCCCGATTTCGCATTTCGCGCAAGGCCAAGATTGTCACCGCCGGGTCCTGTTTTGCCCAACATGTTGGCCGCACGCTAAAGAATGCCGGGTTTCGGATCATGGATGGCGAACGCGGTCCCAATGTGCCGGATTCGGTGCTCCAGCGGTTTGGCTATAACCTGTATTCGGCCCGTTATGGCAACGTCTATACCACCCGGCAAATGGCCCAGCTTTTGGCCGAAGCTTTTGATGGTTTTGAGCCCACCGATGCGATCTGGGAAAAGGATGGTCGCTTCTATGATGCGCTGCGCCCGTCGGTGGAACCCGATGGCCTACCCAGCCCCGAAGATGTGCGCCGCCATCGCCAAAGCCATCTGGCTGCGGTCCGCGAGCTGTTCAGCACTCTGGATGTCTTTGTCTTTACCTTTGGGCTAACCGAGGCCTGGATGTCGCAAGATGGCAGCACCGTTTACCCGACCGCCCCCGGCACCATTGCCGGAGACTATGACGAGACGCGCTACAAGTTTCACAACTTTCGCTACAACGAGGTGCTCAACGATTTTCGCGCCGTGCGCAAACGGATCAGGGCCTTTAATCCGCGGGCCAAATTCTTGGTCACGGTATCGCCTGTCCCGCTGACCGCGACGGCGACCGGCCAACATGTCGAAGTCGCCTCAAGTTATTCCAAATCGGTGCTGCGGTCGGTTTGTGGCGCGCTCTATGAAGATTATCATAAAGACGTGGATTATTTCCCATCTTACGAAGTCATCACCTCGCAAACTGCACGCGGCGAAAACTTTGCCCCCAATATGCGTTCGGTCACGCCCGACGGGGTCCAGCGCGCCATGAGCCTGTTCATGCAAGCCCATGACCCAGATGGCAAAGTGGCCCCCAAGAAGACAGGCCCGAAGCCAAAGCTCAAGGCGCCCCCAAAACCAGAGCAAATCGAAGACGACGTTGTCTGCGAAGAAGCCCTGCTAGAGGCGTTTTCCAAATGAACCCACGTATCACATTGGTCGGGAATTCCCATGTCGCCGCCCTGCGGCGTGGATGGGATCACATCAAAGACGGCTTTGACGTCGATCTACAGTTCTTTGCTGCGAACTCCACTCTGTATGGTCAACTTGAGCTATCGAAAGATAAGCAATTTGGCATGCATGACCTCCAGAAATACCACCCCCGCCATGTCTCCTTTCTCAAGGACCACTTCGGTGATGTCACGGTGGATCTCTCCTCATCCGATGCGGTGGTCTTGGTGGGGACTGGAATCCGGGCCAAAGACTTTGTTCGCAACTTAAGCCGGTTCAGCATTGATGGTATTCGTGACATCGAAGGGTTGCCCCCGATGTCGCGTGAGGCCTTTGATAGCTTTGCCCCAAGCATATACCAAAAAGGGCCCTTGCCCGAGTATTGGATGAACTGGTCGGGACCGCGCGTCTATATCTTAGTCCCCCCCATCCCAAGCGTTCACTGCCCCATTGAGGACAAGCGTTACAAGGTCTGGGCTCAGTTTGGCCAGACGGCTCAAAACAACATCGGCTTCTTGCAGCACTATCATGACATTGTGCGCGCCGAACTCGCCACCCAGAACGTCCATCTTATCTCCCAGCCATGGGATATCTTGTCCGAAAACGGGCTGACCCGTGCCCAATACCATGACGGGGCTAAACGGTTGGATGAAACCTTGGCGGACTATGCGGATGACTATCACCATATGAACCCGACCTATGGCGCAAAGGTTCTACGTCATGTTTTGCAAACCGTGCAAACCGACTGTGTGCCCGCCTAAAGGGCGGCACAAGAGCAGAGAGTTAGCGGCCCGCGTCTTGCGTGATGCGCACCTTGATAAAGCCCAAGAACGCCGCGCCCGGACTACGCAGAGCTGGCCGACCTGAGCGATGCCAATAAGAGCGCCATTCGGCCTCAAGCCCGTAGACATCCCACCCCGGGGCCAAGTCGCGGGCTTGCTCCATGGTGCGGGTGCTTAGAATGGGTCCGGCCTCTTGGCCCGGTTCCACAACCACATCGCGCGGCGTAAAGCGCATGAGGTCGCCGGGCTGTTCTTCGATCTGATAGCCCGGCAGATGATCCGCCGCGATCATATCGCGCATCATTTTGCGAAACACCCGGCGGGGACTGGCCGAGCCGGATTTCTTCAACAACGTGTCCACCGAAATGGTCCAGCCCGCTTGGCGCCCGCAATGTTTGCGTGCCAATTCATACACCCGCCGTTCCAAAGGTTTGCGCAGGCGGAAATAATCGCGTGACAGGGTCAGCACCGATTTGGCCTGAATGGCGCGAAACAACCAATCGCTAATCGTGACCTGAACGTTGACCATCCGCCCGCCCTTGCTGCGGCGCTCAATCTGCCAACTTTCAATCAGACCAAACCCGGTGGTGACCTCGCGCCCGCCGGTTTCAATATTGGTGGTGATGCGGGTGCCGGCCAACCGCTCAAACGCGTCACGCAGGCGCTTGTAGCCATCGCCGCTGGTTTCGCGGTTTGTCGCCACCAACAAATCATGCGCCCGCAAAACCAAAGTCCGGGCCACCACCCGCCCGGAATTCAATCCGGCGATCAGCTGGCTGATACAATAGATCAGGATGTCCTTGTCATGGATCGTCGCCAGACCGCGCACCGATGGTGTCACGGTGATTTCAACATCATTATGGGAATACGACAAAATGCGTTTGTCAGGCCGGGTCGAGAGCGAAAAGATCGGATGTTCCATCGTGGCCAGATCATCTTTGGGCAGCGCATCAAAGATGTCGCATACAAAGAAGTCACCCGTCGGATGCCGGTCGGGCAAAAGCCCGGAACCTATGGAGAGGTCTGCCATCTCTCGTGCCTCATTCTGCCCCCAGATCTCATCGTCTGGTTTTGACTGCTCATGTTGTTCTGCGCATTGACCGGTCAAATCCGGACACGGCAGAATCGTGTTTTCATTTACACCAACCTAGAATTATCCACAGGCCGCGTCCACCACTCTGCCCAATTCTCAACGTGGGTTCAGAGTCGCTTTAGCGTGGGTTTAGAGTCGCCCTATCGTGGGATCAGAGTCACCTTGTCAAAATTTGATCCAGAAAAAGAAGTAAATTCAGAGGGGTAGGATGCACAGATACATCCCCTAACTAAGAATATAACAGATTCATAACTAAAAGAAATTTGTCAGCCGCCGATTTTCCTCGGATTGACGCCTTGATTTTGCTTAGAAAAGATATGGATGTTCGCAAATACGTTGCGTGTGACGTGTTTTCCGGTACACTGTCCAAAAGGCGTCACATAAACGCCAAATCAACCAATAAGAGCAGTATATGACAAAGGCAGACAATCGCCCCCCTTATTTTGACATCGATCCAGATATTGCTTTGGCCGACCTTGGCGATCCCATGGCCACAGCCGATTTCAAAAGCATCTCCGAGGCCTGCGCACGTGGGCGCACCGACCTGTCTTCTCGGGGGCATGACGAAAGCGGGCACAAGCAGCTGCGACTGTTTTCCACCTGGGAAATCTGCCGCTATCTGATCCCGGTGGCCCAGGCACATTTCCGGCGGGTGCTGCGCCAAAACCCCGACCTGCCTCAGGGGCGTTCCGAAACCGAAGGCGGCGCCAAATGGTTTTCGCTTGATGAGGTGCTCAAACTGCGCGGGCATTTCGCCGAGGCCGGGGCCAAAGGCCGGAGTTACAAACCCTACCGTCCCAAAGACCTGCCGGCGAAAATCGTGTCGGTTGCCAATTTCAAGGGTGGCGTTGGCAAGACATCCACCGCCGCGCACCTGGCCATGTCTGCGGCACTGGATGGCTATCGCGTGTTGGTCATTGACCTCGACAGTCAGGGGTCGATGACCTCGATCTTTGGCGGTGAAGTTCAGGACGAATGGAAAACCATCTTTCCACTGCTGGCCGGTCATTACGCCCGCCACCTGCGCAGCACCAACCAAGGTCGGATTGATCGCGGCGAAGCCCCGATCCCGCTGGATGAAACGCTTAGCGATGCGGTTGATGTCAGCGCCAGCGATCTAATCCAGAAAACCCATTGGCCCAATATTGATCTGATTGGCGCTCAGCTGAACCTCTATTGGGCCGAATTTCAAATCCCGGTCTGGCGGATGCAAGCGCGTGGTTGGAAGCTTTGGGATGCGTTGACCGATAGCCTTGAGGCCGAAGGTGTTCTGGATGACTATGACATCGTCTTCCTCGATACGCCCCCTGCCCTTGGCTACCTGACCATCAATGGGTTGGCGGCGGCGGATATCCTTTTGGTGCCACTTGGAGCCTCGTTTCTAGAGTTCGATAGCACGGGGCGGTTTTTCGATATGCTGCACGCCACCTTTGCCAGCATCGAAGAGGGCGAGAACATCGCCGCGCGCGCCTTGGGCCATGATGAGCTGGCCTTTGAATGGGATGCGGTGCGTGCGGTGATCACCCGCTATGATGACGCCCAACAGGCCGAGCTTGGCGGGTTGATGCAGGCCTATTTGGGCCGGGTCCTGTCACCGCATCGCCAAAACTTTACCGCGCTGATTGGTCAGGCGGGCGAACAGGTGAATGGCATCTACGAGGCGGATTACCGCGACTTCAACCGCGAGACCTATGCCCGCGGGCGTGAAACCTTTGATGCCACCTATGCGGCGTTCAAATCCCTTTTGATGGGGATCTGGCGGCGCGAAGAGCTTGAGGCACAGGCCTCTGCCAAACCGAAGGAGGCTGTTTGATGGCTCGCCGCAAGCGTTTGACCCCGCCCCGCCCCGACCTTCTAGAGGTCGAGACAACCCCCGTCACCGCCGGCCCACTTTCGGCGCCACCCATCGCACAGGTTGCCGCCGAAGCCGCCTCAACCGCAGCCCTACAAGCCCTCTCGGATGAGATGACCCGTGCCCGTGAAGCCGGGCGTTTCATTGAGGCCCTGCCCTTGGAGGCCGTCGACGCAAGCTATCTTGTGCGCGACCGCCTAGGGGTGAGTGGCGAGGAGCAAGAGGCCTTGGTCGCCTCGCTTAAGGCGCGAGGTCAGCAAACACCAATCGAGGTGGTTGCCCTTGGGGAGGGTCGTTATGGCCTGATCGCAGGATGGCGCCGCCTGATGGCCTTGCGACAGCTGTTTGAGGAAACCGGTGATGCCCGCTTCGCCAAAGTCGAGGCCCGCGTCACCCGGCCCGGAGAGACCGCAGAAGCCTACCGCGCCATGGTCGAAGAAAACGAAATCCGCGTCGGGTTAAGCCATTACGAGCGGGCGCGCATCGCGGTCAAAGCTGTCGAAGAGGGGGTCTATCCCCATGACCGAGCGGCGCTAGATAGTCTCTATTCAAGCGCAAGCCGGGCCAAAAAATCCAAGATCAGATCGTTTGTAAGTCTGGTCCGCCACCTTGATGGCACGTTGCGATATCCCACGGCCATCGGAGAGCGCTTGGGTCTTAGTCTGGTCAAGCGTTTGTCAGAGCATCGGGATTTTTCGGCGCATGTGATTCAGGTGCTGAAACGCGAAAACCCCGCCGATTCAGAGGCTGAACAAACCGCGTTAAAACAGTCTCTATCAGCCAAGACAGAGACGAAAAAACGCCCGGAGAGCCGCCCGAAAACCGAAGAGCAAAGGCAAGACGCGATTGCAGTGCATTGGTCAGACAAATCCAAGGAAATTCGACTGTCAGGCGTCGGGGTCGATGCGGAACTTGCAAAGGAATTGAAGGCTTGGATAGAAAGTAGATCCTGCCGGTCTTAATAAAATCAAATGGTTACGTGATAATGTTTCGCGCGCGAAACACAAAGGGCCCCACAAATTGGCGGGGCCCTTGTTTGTCTGCCGGTATCAATAGGTATTTAGGAAGGTGTAGGCATAGCGCCGCAAGCTTCCATAGCGGTTTTCAATTTGTAGTTCACCGGCCCGTACCGCAAGGGATGTGTATTCATCTGTCCCGCTGGTGCCCGTGAGTGTGTCGGTGTTGAGATTGTCCATGCGCGATCCGGCGGCCAATGTGTGCAACAACATTGATGGGCCTGTATCAAAAGAGAAGAGACCGCTATGGGGGGCCTGCGGGTATAGTGGATCGACTAGATTGATCGCAAACATGCCACCGGCACTTGGGGTTGGGACGTAGCCAACGGAATCCCCGGCAATATCAATGCTTCCAGACATCAAACAGGGGGCCGTCACTGCGCCGTCGCTGCCGCGCAAAGTAAGGGCGTCCTTGAAAGAGGAGCCGTCGCTGCTGACGCGAAAATGAAAGTCCTCATCCCCTGTCAGGCCAATTTCTGCACGTCCAGACCAGTTGGATTGAAACACCATCGACGCCGTATTTGTTGGCCCGGCTTTGTTGATCGTTAGGCGATGATCGCTGCCAGCATGGGTTAGCAAGGCCGCATCCGACGCAACGGCTAAGCGGTTGGTGGCATCTGAAGTTGTACCAACCCCGACCCCCTCAAGGTTTTGCAACTCCGGCATGATCGGCAGCCAAACACCGGCGGAATAAACCTTGAGCTCCGAGGCCTGCATATCCCAGGCGCGCCAGCCATCCTTTGGGGCTAGAAAGGTCCAGGCATTGGTGTTGTAAACTGCCAATTGTCCCCCCTGCCCTGCCCAAACCCCGGTCGGAGCAAGGCCCAAGGCATGAATCTCACCATCTTCGGGAGCTGGCGGAGCTTCGGAGGCGTTAAAGCTTTGAACGGCCATCTGCACCAAGGTGTCCAGCTGGCGCAGGGCCTCGTTATGAGTGACATGTTTCTGAGCCTGAGACGGTAACAGGTAAGGAAGCGACAGGTTGGCGGAAAGGTCAGGCATGTGAAACTCCAGCTTGCTGTAAGGGGCCGTGATCATGGGCGGGTTGCCCGTTGATTGACCAATAGCAATGCAAGTCTTATCGGTTTCCAAACCCACCGTACGTTGCCCTTTGTGCGTTAACAAAACGCCGGGACGGATAAGTGTCATGAAAAAACCTTGGCGCGATCACAAAAGCACCCGTCTGCGTTGATGTCTGGCAATAAGATTGGCAAGGTCGCGGCTCACGCTATTTCGCGTTTGTTTCGGCCGGTAACGACAGAAGTGTAAACGACCATGTTGATAGAACAGACATCCTTGCCGGGAGTATTGCTCCTGACACCTAAACGTTTTGGCGATACGCGTGGCTTTTTCGCAGAAAGCTGGAACCGTCGCACTCTGGAACAGGCCGGTGTGCATCTCCCTGAATTTGTCCAAGATAACTATTCTCTGTCTCATGGGGCGGGGACTCTGCGCGGGCTGCATTTTCAGGCCCCTCCCCATGCACAGGGCAAGCTGGTGCGTTGTGGACGCGGTGCGTTTTATGATGTTGCGGTGGATATTCGCCGCGGGTCACCAACCTATGGGCAATGGGTTGGCTATGAACTGTCTTTTGAAAATGCTCGCCAATTGTGGATACCGCCGGGGTTCCTGCATGGCTTTGTCACCAAACGCTTTGACACTGAGATCCTGTACAAATGCACCGACTACTATGCGCCCGAATGTGATGGCGCGGTGCATTGGGACAGTCTGGGGATTGATTGGATCGGTGAGGGGCGGTTAGAGACCGCTCCGCTCTTGTCAGACAAGGATGCCGGCGCAATTGCCTTCAAGGACTTCGAGAGTCCGTTTGATTGGGAAGGCTAAGAGATGAAGATATTGGTAACGGGTGGTGCAGGTTTTATTGGGTCTGCG
>NZ_CANMKO010000018.1 GCF_947498515.1 uncultured Pelagimonas sp.
CGCAGACCCAATAAAACCTGCACCACCCGTTACCAATATCTTCATCTCTTAGCCTTCCCAATCAAACGGACTCTCGATCTGCATCACTGCGCCAGACACAAACACATGATCACCTGAGCCTTATAGGTGATCCCGCTCTCCTGCATCTGGGTCTTGTTCCTGTCTGGCCCCCACAAACGTTATCACTTTGGCGGGGTAGGCGGGTTTTCACGCCTGCACAGGATGTCTTGCCAACAGTCTCGTCGATACCTCTTCTATTTTTGGGTTATATGACACAGGTCGGCACCGTATCGAAGGCTTGCCCGGATAAGTGTGGGGGGTGTTGTAGCCTTGCCAATTTTCATTCGGATCGCGCCCTTCAATGGCCATGGGTTTCCCAGCCTCTAACGCAGAACCCACACCGAGAATTGTCCATGTTCTTGCTGAGGATAGGAACATCATTCCGGGCTCTTGCCATCTTCTGGGATGGGTTTCAGCCTAGCGCTTTTGCTACATTGCCTGCCTGCGTGTGAGCACGAGGGGCTCGTGTCTGGTGTTGCAATTCACCACAACAGACACGAGCCCCAGAATACTTGTAACCCATTCAATTCACACGAAACGGCGGTCGCAGGGCGCAAACACCCCGCGACGTCACATCACAAAATCAAATCATCTGCGCTTAGGGAGGGGTTGCCGGTCAGATCAACCGAGAAATCCGAGGCGCTATCGCCATTTGTATCAACATACAATCGGCCCACCACCGCATTATAGCGCACCTCACCCGCCGAGCCGGAATACCCCGCCCCGCCAATATAGGTCAGTGTGCCTGAGAACCCGGACAGGTCGATCTGATCAACACCGGCTTCAAAATCCGTGATAACATCGCGTGTTAGGCCATGCGGGCTGTCGGACACGCCGCCAAAGACAAAGACATCCGCGCCATTGCCGCCTGACAGGGTATCCTGACCGGTTCCGCCATCAAGCCGGTCATCATGTGAGCCGCCACTGAGACTGTCATCCCCTGATCCGCCGTCCAGATAGTCATTACCCAGCGTGCCTTCGATTGTGTCATCATTGGCGCCGCCAAACATCCGATCATGACCAGAGCCGCCATCAAGGCTGTCATGGCCCGTTCCGCCCGAAATCGTGTCATTGCCCGAGCCGCCGCCCATGCTGTCACTGCCGCTGTCGCCGCGGATCAAATCATCGCCTGAGCGGCCGGAAATAACATCGGCGCTGGTGCCGCCATCAATGTCATCATCGCCCGAACCACCATCAATGGTGTCACTGGCGCTGCCGCCATCAATCGTGTCATCACCGCTATTGCCATAGATCTCATCCGTGCCGCTGCCGGCATCAATGTCGTCATGGCCGGACCCGCCATAGATATCATCGGAATTGGACCCACCATTTAGGGTGTCATCTCCGGCACCGCCGTGCAGGGAGTCATTGCCAACCCCACCCTCAAGGTTGTCGGCTCCGTCCAGACCAAACAGCAGATCATTGCCATCATCCCCAGACAGGCGGTCAAAGAAATCTCCGCCGATCATGGTGTCATTGCCGTGCTCTCCGTTGACCGAAGAGGTGACAAAGCCGCCCCGACCATCAAAGTTGTCATCGTCCCGGCCTAGATAGACCGTGCCGACAATGCGCCCTGAGTTAAAGACGAAGTCATCGCCGCCCATCATCAGGATGTCGCCTTCGATCAGGCCGGTGTTTTCCAACACCATCCGATAATCGGCCAGCTCTTCAAATTCCCGCGGGGCCCCGGACCCAAACGTGGCATTGACCACGGCCGAGCGATAGCTTGAGGCCCCCGATGAGTTGAGATCTCCGATAATGGTGCCGTGATTGGTGACAAAAGAAATGCCTGACCCATGAGCCATTAGAACAGCGGCGGCAAATTCACCGCCATCCCCGGCATTCGATCCGCCCTGCACCGTGCCGGTGGCCGCCACAGTCAGACGGTCCGTGCCGGAGGATTCGATCGCCAGAACGCCGAAATCCGTGGCATAGACATAGCCCGCAACCGTAAGCTGGTTGTATTGGCCCCCCAAGATGATGGCATCCGTGCTAGACCCATAAGCCAGAACCTGACCGGTCTGCGTAACATTGATGCGGTCGTTGCCCGTGGTAAAAATCGCTGTGCCAACATCAACCGCAACCAAACCGGCCACAGCCAAGGTCGCAATGCTAACGCTGCCGTTGTTCAGATGCACCCCCGTGCCGGTTGAGACTTCGACCACAGCCGCCTGACTGATGATTGTGGGGGTTGTGCTGGTGACATTCACCGTGCTGCTTGTCGTACCAGAAATAATCGTAGGCATAATACACTCCTTCTACGCCGGAACGGGCGCGTTAAAAGTTGCGTTTTCGATCCAGTCAGTTGACCAGGCATCTTGCTTGAAAATTGTGACACCAAAGACGGGGCCGTCATCCGCCCACCATCAACACAGGTCCAAGGAGAACACTCCTCGACAGCGGGGCAGCCTGGTCATTGAAACCTAAAGCGCCGGCCCCACCGCGTCACCATTTAGTTGCGTGCAGTACGACCCTAACACAGGTCACACGCAGGGCTGAAACGGTCATCCAAACCTCTCACATCACGGCGCAGCTTTGAAAGGATGTGGGGGAACTGCGGCGGCCAAACCCAAGATCGGCGCCGCTGCAAAGAGCTTGGCCAGAGAAACGAAAGGGGCAGCGCGCTGCCCCTTTCTAAACCTTAGAGGATGAAATCATCCTCAGTCAGGGCAGGGGCCCCGGTGACATCAAACGAGACATCCGAGGAGCTATCGCCATCCAGATCGATATAGACCCGTCCGATGCTATCGTTGTAACGCACCTCGCCAGCTGTGCCGCTATAGCTCGACACAAAGTTCAGCGTGCCAGCAAAACCAGACAGATCAATCGTATCAATCCCGGCTTCGAAGTCGGTGATCACATCACGATCCGCACCATGTGGGCTATCGGTTTCGGCATTAAAGACAAACACGTCCGCACCGGATCCGCCAGACAAGGTATCCTGACCCGATCCGCCATCCAACGTATCGTTGTCCGAGCCGCCGCGCATGCTGTCATCACCCGATCCACCATCAAGATAGTCATCGCCAAGCGTGCCTTCGAGCGTGTCATTGTTGGCGCCGCCAAACAGGCGGTCGTCACCCGATCCACCATCCATGCTGTCATTGCCACTAGAGCCCGACAAGGTGTCTTCGCCCGCGCCGCCACCGATGTTGTCCGAACCACTTTCGCCGCGCAGGATATCGTTGCCGGACCCGCCCGAAATATCATCGGTGTTTGATCCGCCACGAATGTCATCATTGCCCGAACCACCCGAGATCGTGTCATCGGCTGTCCCGCCAAGGATCGTGTCGTCGCCGCCATTGCCAAAGATGCTGTCGGTGCCGCTTCCGCCATCGATCATATCGTCACCCGAGCCACCATGAATCTCATCGGCGTTGGAGTCGCCATAGATCTCATCATCACCCGAGCCACCGCGCATGGTGTCTTCGCCCAGACCGCCAATCAAATGGTCTTCGCCATCACGGCCCACAAGAGAATCGTTATGCTCGCCGCCATCCAAGGAATCCGCACCCGAGCCACCAATCAGCGTATCGGTCCCGGCATCACCATAGACAAAGGTGCTGACATGACCGTCGCCGATCCCTTGGTAGAGGTCATTGCTGTCGCCCATTTGGATTGCGCCGAAAATCTCGCCAGAGTTGCGGATCACATCTAACCCCGCACCCAGCAGGATGGCCGAGGAGCCGACAAGGCTGGACGCCATAGTGCCGGTATTGGTGATGTACACATCGCCACCGCGTGTGGTGTAAAACGCCTGGTTCACCGCTGAAATCGTGCCGTTATTGATCATGCGGAAGGAGCCATTGGTTCCGACAGAAATATCCAGAGCCCGACCTTCCTCGGATGTGATGGTGCCGTTATTGACCAGCGTGCTGTAGGTCGATGCACTGATGTCGACAACGAGATCAATGGCATCCTGACGGGCGGTGATGTTGCCATTGTTGGTCATATAGGTGTATTGATTCCCCACATCGATATCGAGGGCCTCACCGGAATTGGCCGAAATCTCGCCGGTGTTTTCCAGAAAGAAAACAGCACCGGTATCGCTGGCGTTGAAATTGATCGCATCATCGTTGGATGAATAGATCACACCGTGATTGACCACATCGGCATGGGTCGACACATCAATGTCCAGCGTGCCCTGTGTCGGGTTTTCGGCGGAAATCAAGCCATCGCGCCCATTGAGCATCTCAAAGACCGAACCATCTACCTCAACCGCAGCAAAGCCGCCGCCATAGGCCCAGATCGTACCATTGTTGGTGAGCCAGTTGGTCCCGAACGTTGCATGAACCGCGTCATCCCCACTGACAAGAAGTGACCCGTTATTGGTGATCGCCCCGGATTCCGACCCATCTAGGGTGCGGGCTGTCGTACTGTTAAACGATATTGCAAAAGAAGCCATGTTTCATATTCCTCTGTTGAATTTAAAATGGCCGGTACAATTTACCCGGCTCTTAAGTTGCAATGTGCCCCACCTGACTGTCTCAGAGCGGGGAAACCCCAACAAGTCTTGAATACGTTACCCAAACGGCTGCCCTGGCCCCCAAAATGGGCCAGGGCACAGGTATTCCTAGAGGATCAAATCCCCTTCACTCAGGGCTGGGGCACCTGAGATATCAATCGACACATCCGAGGCGCTATCGCCATCAAGATCGATATAAAGGCGGCCAACGGTGGAGTTATATCGCACCTCTCCGGCGGTGCCGCTGTAGCTGGTCACAAAATCCAGTGTCCCGGTAAACCCGGACAGGTCGATCTGATCCACCCCGGCCTCAAAATCGGTGATCACGTCACGGCTCGCCCCATGTGGGCTATCGGTTTCGGCTGTGAACACAAAGACATCCGCGCCATTGCCCCCCGACAGGATGTCCTGACCGCTACCGCCAATCAGCACATCATCATCAGAGCCACCATAGAGCCAATCATTGCCCGATCCGCCCTCAAGCTGGTCATCGCCAAGGGTGCCGCGCAGCGTATCATTATTGCCGTCCCCCAACAGGGTGTCATTGCCCGAACCGCCATCAAGATCATCGTCGGACGTCCCCCCGGACATGGCATCATCACCCGATCCGCCAAATAGGCTGTCGGCGCCACTATCCCCAAACAGGACATCATCCCCCGAGCCACCAACGACGGTGTCGCTATTGGCACCGCCGTCCAGCGTGTCATCGCCCGAACCGCCCAAGATCGTGTCAAAGGCCGTTCCACCCAGAACTTGGTCGTTGCCACCATCGGCGACAATAAAATCAGACCCGCTGCCACCATCAATGATGTCATCGCCCGAGCCGCCATAAACCGTATCGCCGTTAGAACCACCGTCGATCGTATCGCTGCCAGCCCCGCCGCGGATCATGTCACCATAGGCATCGCCCAACAAAACATCATCGCCATCGCCACCATAGATCGTGTCGGCCTGATCACCGCCAGTGACGGTATCGTCGCCCTCGCCAGCCTGGATTTGGTCTTCACCCTCATCGCCCGTGATCGCATCATTGCCAGAGCCGCCACTGACGATGTCATCATCAGCGCCAGCCGAGATCGTATCATTACCCGATCCGCCCTGGATGCTGTCTGCGCCCGCGCCTGCATTGATACCATCGTTGCCTGTCCCGCCTACGAGAACATCATCTCCGAGACCACTTTGCAGCAGGTCATCACCAGAACCACCATTCATGGTATCCGCCTGACCATTGCCAATCAGCGTGTCATTCCCTGACGCTCCATCCAATGAATCCGCGCCCGTGCCGCTACCACCGCTCAGGTAATCATCACCAGAACCGCCGTGCAGGGTGTCGCTATCAGACCCACCAGACAGGTAGTCATCACCGCCGCCGCCGCGTAGGTGGTTATCTCCCGACGTGACAAAAAGGATGTCATTGCCGTCCATCCCATAAATAAGATCAGCGCCACCCGAACTGTTAAGAGCATCGGCGTTTGAACCGCCAATCAACGTGTCGTCGCCACTGCCTGAGTTGACGCCTTCAATGACATGGCCATCACCAACAGCAAGGTACTCATTTTGGCCCTCGCCTAAGGAAAGTATGCCATGCAAAGTGCCACTGTTATGAACGATATCATCGTCACCGCCGCCATACACCGTTCCGTAGATGTCGCCGCTGTTATCAACGAAGTTTTCACCATTCCCTAGGGTAACATACTCCTCAATGAGACCAGTGTTGCGCAGCTCAATGTCTCCGGGACCAAACGAAAGGTTACCTGCGATATGGCCCGAGTTTGTTGCGGTGTGATTGCCATCGCCAGAAAGGCTTATGCGGCCAAATATTTCACCACTGTTGATGAGATTTACGGTCGGGTCAGGATCTGGGCTGGTTGACGTGCGAATGGCCGTGCTCGCCGCAGAAATCGTGCCGCTGTTGTTGATCACAGTCGTCCCAGAAGCGACAACAAGAACGCCCTCCCCAAAGGATCCGTTGGATCTAGCGGCCGAAATCATCCCAGTGTTCAGCAAAACACCTTGGCCGATCTCAACCCCGGAGCGCCCTGAAACCATGCCATGATTGGTGATAGACACAAAATCACCATGGGCCCGGATTCCCGTCGTGTGAGAACCGCCATCTGCACCGGACACGATCCCGGTCTCGTGCACTGTGATATTCGCGTTATCCCCAGACATATTAACGGCGGAATAGATCGAGCTTACAACCTCGCCCGAGATGGTCGCCCGCTGGTCGGTTCCCGTTCCAAAAATGCCGTAGCTGGTGGTCGAGGCCAACAACGTGCCTTCGGAAAGGTAGACCCACCCTTCAACAGTGGCACCCAGATTGTGGCCGTAACCTGCACCAACATCATCAGTATAAAGAATTGTCATGTAAAAAAGGACTCCCTGACTTTTCAGAGAGTCCTAACAGTATTTAACGATTCCCGCAGCACAGCAGTATTGCTTGCCCGGAATTTGCACGGTCAGAGGATCAGGTCATCCGCTGTCACAACCGTGCCATCGGCAAAATCAATGGAGAAGTCGGATGCACCGCCATCAATATCCACATACAACCGGCCAACCGCCTCATTGTAGCGCACTTCGCCGCCCGCGCCGCTATAGCTGGTGACAAAGGTCAGGTTGCCAAGACCGGACAGATCAATCTGATCAACCCCGCTTTGGAAGTCGATGATCTCATCCCGGTTTGAGCCATGCGCGCTGTCATCGACATCATCAAAGACGAACACATCAGCACCAGCGCCGCCGCCCATCCGGTCAGAGCCGCTCCCGCCAATGATCAGGTCGTCATCGCCGCCCGCAAAGAGCCGGTCATCGCCTGAGCCGCCATAAATGGTGTCATTGCCCATGTTCCCGGCAATCAGATCGTCATCTGCGCCGCCGTAAAAACGGTCGCCGTCATTGCCGCCACGCATGGTGTCATTGCCATCACGTCCCAACAAGAGATCAACCCCATCACCACCCGAGGACCAATCGTTACCGTCCTCGCCATTCAGTGTGTCATCGCCAGCGTTGCTGTAGATCGTATCGCCGCCTGCGCCGCCGAGCATCTCGTCATCGCCGCCGCCGCCAACCATGCGGTCATCGCCATCATCTCCGGACATCTCATCCGCCTCAGAGCCGCCATAGAGCTTGTCGTTATCGGCCCCACCGGACATGGTATTGACCCCATCACCGCCGCGCAGCACATCAGCGCCGTCGCCGCCCTCTAGGTCATCATTGCCACCGCCGCCCTGTAGGCTGTCGTCCCCCGCACCACCGGTCAGAACATCCGCGCCATCGCCGCCGTCTAGCGTATCATCGCCGCCATCCCCCGATAGGGTATCGGCATCATCACCGCCATAAAGCCGGTCATTGTCATCGCCGCCCGCGAGGCTATTCTCGCCATCACCGCCGCGCAGGGTATCCGCACCTGCGCCGCCCTGCAGGTCATCATTGCCGCTGCCGCCATCAATGCTGTCATCGCCATCGTCGCCGATCAGAAGATCATCGCCAGCTTCACCCAAAAGGGTGTCATCCCCCGCCGCCGCGCGCAGCGTGTCGTTGCCGCCCTCGCCATCAAGGTGATCGTCGCCAATGCCGCCCGCCAAGGCATCTGCGCCGCTATCACCGTAAACATCAAGATCCTCGGTCCCCGACGTGCGCGCAAAGTTCTGTGTGACCAGAACGCTGTCATACCGCCTGCCATTGGAATAGGTTATCGGCCCAAAGCTTAGCCCGATCCCGATCGAGGTCACCGTCGCATCTAGGATATTTGCACGGTGGCCGGGGCTGTTCATCAGGTTGGTGTGCAAGCGCTGCAATTCGTCCAAATAGCTGTCCGTACCGGACACATTGACCATCGCAAGGTTTTCAGTCGCGCGCCAAGATTGATAGAAATCATAGTCAGCATCGGCCATGCGTTCAGACGGGGCCGACCCGTTTTCACCAGTATGACTAAAGGTATCGGCCTCAACCATCCATTCGCCATGCACATCTGCAGACTCGTTGAGATTCAGTTCCATCTGAAGTGCAGCAAGACCGTATTCGGCCCGCGTTGCATTCACCAATTCCAAAAAGTGGCGTTCCAGTTCGGTTGCAGGTGTCATGCTGTCTCCAAGTCGCAGTTCCGCTTCGGCCAAAACGTATGCCTAAGGCTTTGGCCGATATTATGGCAGAACTGCGTCCCTTATTGGCAATCAGATAGCAAATCCGGCCAATCTAACTCAGATTCATCTCAATACATGCCGGGTCTACAGGATCAGATCGCTCTCGCTCAACCCGGCCCCGGCACCAATATTGACGGAGAAATCAGAGGCGCTGTCTCCATCGACATCAACATAGATACGGCCAACCGCATCATTGTAACGCACCTCACCAGCCGTACCGGTATAGCTCGTGACAAAAGCAGACCCGATACCGGACAGATCAATCAGGTCAATCCCCGCCTCAAAATCAATGATCACATCGCGGGTGGCCCCATGGGGGCTATCGGTTGCGGCCCCAAAGACAAACACATCCGCTCCGCTCCCCCCCGACAAGGTCTCCTGACCAGAGCCGCCAATCAGCGTGTCATCCCCTGACCCGCCCGACAGGCTGTCGTCGCCGCTGCCACCATCAAGGTAATCATCGCCAAGCGAACCGCGCAGCGTATCGTCATTGGCCCCGCCAAACAGACGGTCCGCGCCTGATCCGCCAATCACGCTGTCATGGCCGGTGCCTGCGGAAATCGTATCATCGCCCGCGCCGCCCGACATCGTATCAGAGCCGCTATCGCCACGAATGAAATCATCGCCCGAGCCGCCGGTCACCTCATCGGCATTGGCCCCGCCATCAATGGTGTCATCACCCGACCCGCCATGTATTGTATCGAGCCCTGTGCCACCAAGCATGCTGTCGTCACCGCTATTGCCATAGAGGATATCGCCGCCGCTATCGCCGGTCATGCGGTCATGACCCGAGCCTCCATGCAGCTCATCCGCATTTGTGCCACCAGAGAGAAAATCATCCCCCGCACCACCGCGCAGCCGATCGTCATTATCTTGGCCATATAGCACATCATCCCCATCGCGGCCCTCAAGGCTATCGGCACCCTCATTGCCATACATGGTGTCATTGCCATCTCCGGCCTTGATCGTATCGTCCCCAACATTGCCGTAGAGACTGTCATTTCCGGTGCCGCCCGATATTTGGTCATGGCCAGAATGGCCTTGGATGAAGTCATTGCCAGACCCGCCAAACAGCAGGTCAACTTCATCCGCCCCAGCCAGCGTGTCATTGCCGGAATCCCCGTATACAGCGTTGATTTCACCATCAACGGCCTGCATGAAATCATGCCCCGACCCGCCAAACAGCACATCAATGCCATCGCCGCCGGAAATCGTGTCATCCCCGGCGCCACCCCGCACTCTGCTTCCGCCAGCCCCGACCTGGATGCTGTCATTCCCATCAAAGCCATAGATCGTATCGCCTTGGGCACCGCCCAAAATGCTGTCATCTAAATCGCTGCCATAGGCAGTGTTGTCACCATCACCTAGGTCGACGCTCCCTGTGACCTGACCACCTCGGGTGTCAAAAACATCATGGCCGCCATTCAGCGTGACATCCCCCTCGATCAATCCGGAGTTTCGGATCGTGTCGTTCCCCGACACCGCAAAGACATCCCCCCGGATGGTGCCTGTGTTCAAAAGATCCAACGTCCCGCCATTTGCCGGACCCAACCGGTTGCCGGTTGCCACGGTGCTCGCTGCGGTTGTGACCGCAACCCTATAGCCACTGGTGAGGCTTTCTTCGGCATGGATCAGCCCGTGATTATCAAGCTGGAGAGACCCCCGAAACCCAACAGCAGCCGAATAACCATCATCCGCAATGCCCGTTGGGAACCCGCCATCTCCACCGCCGCGCACCACGCCCGTTTGGGAAATCGTCAGCTCAGAAGAGCCCGTCGTAGAGACACCAAAAACCGCAAAATCGGATGCAAAGACCGATCCTTGAATCACCGCGCGGTTCCCATCGCCGCCAAAGCGAATCCCGTCGGCCCCGCTCAGATAAGCCTCAAGCGATCCGGTCTGAGTTATGGTCAGAAGATCGTCGCCATTCATCTCGATCCCATGGCCTCGATAGGTGCTAACGGCCCCGGAAAGGGTCACAATACTATCCAAAACCGCGCCAGTGCTCGGTGCCGACGTATATTGAATGCCCGTCAAAAACGTGCCCGGGTGGATCACAGCGCCATTGGTCACCAGATAGGGGGTTGTCGTGTTGACGGTCAGCGTCGTGGTGCTTGTTCCTGTGATGACAATGGCCATAAGTATCTCCTAAGAATATTTGCAAAGGGCAGGGGGTGCCCTGCCGATCATGCTAAAATTTCAACGAGACACCGCGCGGAATGCACAGTGTCTCGGATATGGTTTCCTACCGGATCAAAGGATCAAATCGCTTTCGCTCAACCCGGCTCCGGCGCCGACATCAACCGAGAAATCGCTGGCGCTATCGCCGTCGATGTCGACGTATAGCCGCCCGACCGCATCGTTGTAGCGCACCTCGCCCGCTGTGCCGGTATAGCTTGCCACAAAGCTCAGCGTGCCGGAGAAACCGCTCAAGTCGATCACATCGGTGCCCGCCTCGAAATCAGTGATCACATCGCGCCCCGATCCATGCGGGCTATCCAGCTCGGCGGCAAAGACAAATGTATCCGCGCCGCTTTCCCCGGTCAGGGTGTCACTGCCAGTGCCGCCAATCAAACGATCGGCATCTGCGCCACCTAGCAGCACGTCATCCCCGTCGTTCCCCGCCAATGTATCGGCCCCACGCCCACCGGTCAGCACGTCTTCGCCATCGCCGCCCCGGATCAGGTCATCGCCAAGCCCGCCATCAACGGTGTCATCGCCAGCATCACCACCCAGATCATCGTCACCGGCACCGCCAAAGACCTGATCGTTTTCATTGTTGCCGCGCAGGTAATCATCGCCAAGATTGCCCGCCAGCACATCGCCGTCATTGCCGCCAAACAGCCGGTCATCCTCATCACCGCCGCGCAGGGTGTCGGCCCCATCATTGCCCGACAGGGTATCGGCCCCCGAACTGCCCCAGCCGCGATCCGAGCCATCACCGCCCCGGATCAGATCATTGCCAGACCCGCCACGTAGCTCATCACTCCCGGCGTCGCCGCTCATGTCATCATTGCCAGAGCCGCCAAACAGATCGTCATCGCCATTGCCGCCATCAATCGTATCCGCGCCCGAACGCCCTTCGAGCGTGTCATCCCCCGAGGCCCCGGAGATTTCATCGCTGGATGTCGTACCCGTGACCAGGTCATCGCCACCACCCACTTCGTACACGTTCAGGGCATCATCGGTTCCGCCTGCCCCGGCCAGCAGATAGGTTGTGCCACTGATGGTGACATGGTGCAGTCCCGCAGCAAAGTCGAGCTCGCCTTCTCCGGCATTGTCCTGCAGGGTTTGCAAATGCGTCAGCTCTCCGACGGCCCCGCTCAGCGGCGCGGTATTGATCTCAAAGAACTGAACCGCATCGGGCTGGCGCACCGTGAGCGCCAGCATCAGTTGATCCCCCATTTCAACAAGTTCGCTATGCCAGGCCCCATCCAGCTCGGTGTCCGATACCAGACGCTGATGTTCAGTGATTGTGCTGCCGTCAAAGGCCAGAACCGTGATGGCCTTGCTATGAAACTCCGGCACATAGAAATAAGCCGTGCCATCAATCACCGCCACATCTGCAAATTCTGGTGAGCCCAAAATACCCGTGGGGTTGCCATCCAGGCTGGCAACTTCGGTCAGTGCCCCCGTACTTGTATCGACCGAAAAGACCGAGACACCGTCATCACCTTCGCCTGTGGCCAGGATATATTGTGTGAATCCCAGAGTGAATTCCTGCAGACCGCGCCCATTAGTCAGCTCGAGCGTGCCGGTATCATCAACATTCTGAACATTGGTCAGCCCGCCAGCCGCACCGACCGAAAACACACTTATTCCGCTCGAACCCAACACATACAGGAAATCACCGCCCGACAGCGACAGGAACTCAAGGCCCAAAGCAAAGTCCAGCTCGTAATCCGCGGCATTCTCGGATTGAAAGACCGCATCGGCAAAGGCGACATAGGGGCCGGTGTCGCTGAGCGTATAGACGGTCACACCGTCATCACTATAACCCGACACCGCCAGGAACTGTGTTGCACCGATACTAAAGCTCTCCGCACTAATCGCCCCATTCAGCGTTGTGCCGGGCAGATCCTCAATCACTCCGACGGCCGTCAGCTTCCCCGCATCGGACAGGGTCATGACCTGGATCGCATCCTCACTAAAACCAGCGGCATAGACAAAGGTGGTGCCATTGATCTCTGCCGTGGTGACACCGTAGGGCAGGGACAAGCGCAAATCGACCGTATCCAACAATGTATCGGTATGGACCAGACTGGTTCCGGACAAAACGGCCATTTCGGGCCTCCTTGTTGAGATCACTTTTTATCAATTGGAAAACTGTTAACACAAAAACGGGACCGAATATATCGGCCCCGCCTAGCAGTTTTATCAGGTCACATGTTCAGGCCATCAGCGGCCTAAAAAGCGGCCTAAAAATCGGGCTTACAAAATCAAATCGCTTTCGGTCAGACCGGCCCCCGGCACTAAATCCACCGAGAAATCAGAGCCACCATCACCATCGACATCAATATAGAGCCGCCCAACGGTGTCGTTATAGCGCACTTCGCCGGCGGTACTGGTATAGCTGGAAACAAAGGTCAGACCCGAGGCAATGCCGCTTAGGTCAATCATATCAACCCCGGCCTCGAAATCGGTGATCGTATCGCGGGTCGTCCCATGGACACTGTCGGTTTCGGCGTTGAACACAAAGACATCGGCCCCATTACCACCGCTCAGCTCATCCTGCCCGGCATTGCCAATCAGCGTGTCATTATCCGACCCGCCGCGCAGCACATCGTCATCCCCCCCACCATCGAGATAGTCATCGCCAAGGGTGCCTTCGATCGTGTCGTCATTGGATCCGCCAAAAATGCGATCCCCGCCCGAGCCACCATCAATTTCATCGTGCCCGGTTCCACCAGAGATCGTATCCGCCCCGGCCCCGCCGGACATGGTGTCCGAGCCGCTGTCGCCGCGAATGAAATCATCCCCAGAGCGGCCATAAATCAGATCGGCGCTAGAACCACCGTCAATGTTTTCCTCGCCAGAGCCGCCATCAATCGTATCACTTGCACTGCCGCCCAAAATGGTATCATCGCCGCTTTCACCACGGATATCATCACCGCCGCTATTGCCATCAATATAATCATCACCAGAGCCGCCGCGGATTTCGTCGCCAGACGAGCCACCATCAATCGTATCATCCGCGGCACCGCCACGCAGCGTGTCTTCGCCAGAGCCACCAATCAGCTCATCTGCGCCATCTAGACCGATGATGGAGTCATTGTCGGCACCGCCATCAATAATATCGCTATGCTCGCCACCAATCAGGCTATCGTTGCCATCTTCGCCTTGAATGGTCCCAAACACCTGACCCAGGCGGGAATCGACCCAATCGTCGCCACCGCCCATGCGGATGTCACCATGGACCTCTCCGGAGTTTTCCAGTTGATCCGCTTGATCCAGAACCCGCACATCGCCCATCAGTTGACCCGAATTGGCGATATAGGCGGCAACGTTGCTCTGCTCTGTGGCCGAGACCTGATCGTCTTCTTCCTCGACACGGGATTCCATCAAAATGGCATAGCCCGGCGCATATCCATCTTGGGTCGCGCCGGAAATCACCCCGGTATTGATGATGCGCACCGGATCGATTTCCTCGGGTCCATCATATGTCCCACCATCCAGCAAAATCCCCGCCCCATAACGGGCCGTGTTATATAGGGTGGCCGCATAGCCGAACCCAACGCCGCTTATGGTGCCGTGATTGACCACCTGACCGCCGCCGCCGGAACTCGTGACAATCTCGACACCAGCCCCACCAGAGATCGCCCCTAGATTGGTCACCAAAGAACTGGCACCCGCCATATAGATAGCCGCCCCCGCGCCATTATCGGTGTTGGACACTTGCCCGGAGGCAAGCACAGACACTCGGGCGTCGCTCCCGCTCATATAAACAGCGCTGGAATTGCCCGCCATGGCGCTGCCTGCCACGGTCACCTGTTGATCATCCGCAAACCCCGCCACGGCCCAGCTTGAGAAGCTCGCCGCACTGACACCTTCGGCGATAAAGCCAGTCGCGCTCACGTCGCTGGACAAGTCGACAATTATACCGCTACCAACCGTGGTCGTCGTCAAAGAGATATTGGGCATCATACTACTCCGTGATGAAATTGGATCGACAGTTTCTACCATTATGTACACAAAACCGAGCGGGTCTATCAGAGAGGAAAACCATACCCCTCTGCACAAACCCCAGTTGTTTGCCCTAAACGAAAAGGGAAACTGCCCCCTTCGAAAAGGGCGCAGTCAAAGAAGATCGCATGCCGGCAGCCGTTACAGGATCAAATCCCCGGCATCCAAAGTTGGGGCACCAGTGACATTGATCGACACGTCAGACGTGCCATCGCCATCTATGTCCACGTATAGCCGCCCGATACTGTCATTATAGCGCACCTGTCCGGCACTACCGCTGTAGCTGGACACAAATGTCAGGCCAGAGCCAAGCCCGCTCAGGTCGATCTGATCGACATTGTGGGTGAAATCCGTGATCACATCCCGCCCAGAACCGTGCACGCTTTCGGAGATGGAGCCAAAGACAAAGACATCCGCGCCGTCGCCGCCCGCCATGACGTCCGATCCATTGCCGCCGACGATATAATCCGCGCCGCCGCCGCCAAACATCCGGTCATTTCCAGACCCACCATAGAGCGTATCGTTCCCTAGGTTACCGGCCAGTACATCGTTGTCGGCCCCACCATAGAACCGGTCATCGCCGTTTGAGCCACGCATCGTGTCATTGCCGTCACGCCCCAAAAGCAAGTCAGCCCCATCCCCGCCTGAGGACCAATCGGCACCGTCTTCGCCATTCAGCGTGTCATCGCCCGCATTGCCATAAAGCGTATCGTTGCCCGTGCCCCCCAAAACGGTATCGGACCCGCCGCCACCAACCATGCGGTCATGGCCCGCGGCACCGGTCATACTGTCGTCATTGGTGCCACCATAGGCCTTGTCATCACCAGAGCCTGCCGCGATGTAATTGTCACCATCGCCGCCACGCAGGGTATCATCACCATCGCCGCCATAAAGCGTATCTTCTCCGGCGTCGCCGCGCAGACTATCGTCGCCGGAGCTCCCCGACAGCCGGTCATCCCCATCACCGCCATAAAGCGTATCGTTTGAGCCGTTGCCATAGACCCTATCGTTGCCCGCACCGCCTTCGACGCGATCCTCGCCGCCTTCGCCACGCAAGCTGTCATCACCACGCCCACCAAGGATCGTGTTCTGCTCCGAACTGCCGGTAACGGTGTCATTGCCATCGCCCAGGGCGGCGTTTTCAATGTCTGTCCCCGACGCAATGCTGGCCCATTCATCACCGGCGACACTCAGGGTTCCACCGGCGCTCAGCGACAGCGCGACATTGCCCGTCACCGCAACAAGGTTCATCCAATCAGAGCCACCATCCGTATCCTCAAGGGTGCGACGGCCCGCGTCTTCATCGGCGTAATCCTCGAAATCTTGGGTGAAATGGTGGACCGTGTCGGTGCTAATCTCTGAGCCTCGGAACTCCAAACGCACGCCTGTGATCGCCCCGGTATCCCCACCGGCACTGTCTTGCACTTCTAGACGCCATTCCCCTTGCGAAGTCAGGCCACGTGCCGCCGCAATCCCAAAGGTCCACGCGTTTTCTAGGTCTGTGCCGTGCAATTCATTGTCAAAGAGCAAAAAGCTATCGCCATCAGGCGACACAAGCCGGATCTCGAGATCCCCCAGATAGCTATGCGTCCCGTTAAGGGTGACGTAGATATGTTCGATCATCACCCCTTCGGTGACATTTATCGACACGGTTGTGGTTGAAAAATCCGTGATGGCCAAGTTTCCAGAGAAGGAGGCCGTCACCACCTCCTCGTTTTCGTTGACCGCCGCATCTTGGTACAAGCGATCCCACACTTCGGCCATGCGGACCGCCGCAAAGGCATCAACCCTGCCGTAGCCGTAAGACAGGTGATAGCTCATGCCACCGCCATTCCAATTGCTGGCACCGTTGGCGAACCAGTCGCCGACCTCATATCCGGTGCTGCTGCTGCCATAGCCAGATCCGGCATGTGATGCCGACGTGGCCAAAATATTTTGCACATCCCGCCAGCCCAGATCGGCATTGGCGTCTAACATGAGAGCCGCCACCCCCGCAGTCACCGGCGTCGCGGCGGAGGTTCCGCCAAAATCATCCGCATAATCCCCCAAGGAATACCCCGCAGAGCCAGAGCGATCTGTTGTCACCTCTGCCGCCGGAGCCGCGATCAGCAGGTTCGCCCCCCAATTGGAATAGCTCGCCACGCTTCCGTTTTGTTCTGTGGCCGCCACGGTGATGACCGTGTGCAAGGAATTGAGCCCCTCACCCTGAGCATTGCCAACAATGCCTTGGGCCAGCAAAATCGCGCTATTGGCTTCATTGCCCGCCGCCTTAAGGATCACCGTTCCCAGCCCGTCCCGACCATTTTCAACAGCATGTGCAAAACCGCGTGCCTCGCCGCTCGCTTGGCTTGTTCTGTTGGCAATACTCAGGAATGTGGCATAGCTGGGCGTATAACCCCATGAATTGTTCGTAACATCGAACTCTTCCATATGGCGTAGCGCAGCGACAGAGGCGGATTCGGATGTCAAATCAGACAGGAGATCAACCCCGGTAACATTCGCATCAAAGGCTACACCAACACCGCCGATATCGTTGTTTTCCGCCGCGATCAGACCGGCAACCGCCGTGCCATGCGCGTCACTGGACGTGTTGGGTTGGCCGTCATCGCCGCTGGCATGAAGTGAGGCGTTGTAATTGCCATCAAGGTCATCATGCGTGCGCTCCACCCCATCATCATAGACGCCGACATTAATGCCTTGTCCGGTGTAATCAGTCCAAACAGCTTGAATGTCTCCAATCTGTTCATCCAAGTGCCATTGTTGTGAAAAAAGCGGATTTGATTCAGCGACCATACCAGAACTCAGTTTGTTTAAGTGTCATTTACCGGATCACCGGTCGCACAAGGCCTGTGCGTCATGTGCGCGAACATTGCAATTATAGCGAGACATTTCCAGATCGCTTTACAAACAATGCGGTTTACCGCTGATTGTGCCGCGCCATTTACACACTTGAGAACCTCATCCAAATGCCGCACATAACACACATATTTTAAAGGACATCTTATGGCGCCTAAATTTGGAACAAGCGGCTTACGCGGTCTCGTTACTGAATTGAACGACGATTTGGTCGCCGATTACACCCGCGCTTTTTTATCTGCCTGCCCACATGGTGGCGCGTTGCATCTCGGGCGCGATTTACGCCCGTCTTCTCCTGACATTGCCAAGGCTGTCATCCGCACAGCTTTGGCCGAAGGTGTTCCGGTCATCGACTGTGGCGCGCTTCCCACGCCCGCCTTGGCCCTATCCTCCCTCGCGGCCGGGCAGGCGGCGATTATGGTGACTGGCAGCCACATTCCCGCCGATCGCAACGGTTTGAAATTCTATGTTCCGACCGGCGAAATCACCAAGCAGGACGAACAGGCGATTCAAGCCAACTTGGGCCGAAACAGTGCCGTATTAACGGCGAAATACACCAAAGATTCCGCCGCAGGCGCGGCCTATATCACCCGCTATGTGTCCGGCTTTGGCCCTCGGGCCTTGGCCGGGCTACGCATCGGTGTTTACCAACACAGCTCCGTCGCCCGCGACCTAATGGTCGACGTGGTCCAATCTTTGGGCGGCGAGGTCGTGCCCCTGGCCCGATCCGACAGTTTTATCCCCGTTGACACCGAAGCTTTGGACCCAAACACTCAAGCCTTGCTGGCAGGGTGGTGCCATGAGCATAGGCTGAATGCTGTCATATCGACCGATGGGGATGCAGACCGGCCCATGTTGGCCGATGAAACCGGCCGTATCGTGCCGGGTGATGTTCTGGGCGCGCTCACGGCGCGAACTTTGGGGGCTCAGTGCCTATGCACCCCGATTTCATCCAACTCCATGATCCATCAGATGCCTGATTTTTCCGAAATCCATCTGACTCGTATTGGATCACCCTATGTGATCGCCGCAATGGAAGCGGCTTTGGCCGACACTCCAGAGGTCCCCGTGGCAGGATACGAGGCCAACGGCGGTTTCTTGCTTGGCTTTGAGGCCCAAGGCCCCGCCGGCCCACTGGCCCCGTTGATGACCCGCGACTGTCTTTTGCCGATCTTGGCCCCCTTGGCCGCCGCCAATAAAATGGGGCAGGGGCTAGCACATCTTGTCGCCAGTTTACCGCCACGCTTTACCGCCGCCGATCGCATTTCGGGTATTGAGGCGAATGTCTCACAAGCCTTCCTTACGGAATTGACGGCATCAGCCGCCGCCAGAAAAGCGTTTTTCGGTGACACAGAGACTGATTTAGACACCACAGACGGGTTGCGTGTGACCTTTTCAAATGGCGAAATGGTACATATCCGCCCCTCGGGAAATGCGCCAGAATGCAGATGCTATGCTGAGGCAGATCAGGCGGATAGAGCCATGCATTTGGTCAAGCTTCACTTGGAAAAACTCTCCGCAGAGCTGACCTAAAACAGGCAAGCTCGCCCACCAACACACGTTTGGCGCGTATGACGACACGGTGAAAACCGGCGAACCATGCATCTTGTAGCAAAATTAGAAGCTTGATAGATGCGCCGTGTCATATGATCCTTGTGACAACTTAGGCTTCGTAACCATTGCGAGCCGTTTTTTTTGAGACTATACACACGCCAAGTTGCCCCTAGGTAAACCGGCGTAGATCATCAGGACAGAAGATGCTTTCGACGATGCTCCCCAAATTCCCCTCTAAAACCACCGCTTCGAGGGAGAGCGACCTGAAGGCGACTGATGCAGAGCAGGCCGCAGAAAACGACGCGGCCCAAGAGCCGGCTCAGCCTGCTCAGATGTCTGGCCCAGTCGCGAAAGCGCCACATGCCGCCGCCAAGTTCTCTCAGAGGGCCGCCCCTAAAGCCCCCTCAGCAGAGCCCGCAGCAAAGGAAGACAAGCCAGACCAGCTGAAGTCGCAGGCAACGCCTTCTACGGCCATGGCACAAGGACCGGATGAACGGCTGCCTCTGACCAAAGCCCGGATCAATCTGGCCCGTGAATTTATCAAGCTTTGGGAGTTGGACGAAGCCCAAAGAATTTTGGAAGCCGCCGAGAAAGAAGGCCCGCCACATCGGGACGTTTTCCGCCTTCTTGGTGAGAGCTACTTTATGCAGGAACGGTGGCGCGAATCTTTGGCCGCTTGGTATCGCACCTCCTCCATGACGAAACGCAATGATGCCAAGATCATCAGCCAAATTCGCCGCAAGGTGATGCGGTGCAACGCCCAATTGGCCCTAGAAGAGCTTGGCAAAGGGGATCGCGTGGCGGCCGCGGAACATATGGCGCAGGCCGTAGAGGCGGTTGATTACTCAACCTATCTCAAGGTGCGCCGCGATATGGTGGACCCAATCGTCGCCTATGCTCGTGACATTCTTGAGACCCGAAACGCCGCTCCACGCCATGTCCCTGATGCGCCCTTGAACATCATCTTGTGCTTGGACGTTATCAAGATTTCCGCAGTGCATTCGCACAAGCATCTGTATCTGTCGCTTGCCGCGTCTCTGGCGTCTCTTGATCCCAACATCACCGTCACGCTGGTGGCCACCTATGAGCGGCAAATCAGCTGGAATGCCGGGTTCGAGGATTATTATCGCCCTGATAACATCGCTGTGCTGCGCAATTTCATCGATGAAAAGGTACCTGAAGACCTGCGAGACCGCATTTCCGTGCGCTATTTCGAAAGCTTTGGGGTCCGTGGCCTGATCAACACCTGTGAACAGATATTGAACATGCAACCGGACATGATCTTGTACGGTGGCGGCCGCACGGGATATCACGCCAATGAAAGCCTGCTGGTCCGCCATATCCTGCACAAATATGTGCCCACTGGTTTCTTTTTTGTCCAATCCAACAATGATGTGGATGAGCTGACCGACGTCATTATCGCCCGTGGTCCGCATCCTCTAAATGGCGACCCGCAAGATGCGTTGGTCCGCTATAGCCCCTATCCGCCTTTCCCGGGGTTGCAAGCCGCAGTGGTCCCAGACAGCATGAAAACCATGCCTCAGGATCGCAAGCGTATCCTGACCGCCTGGGTTGGTGTCCGGCTCGACAAGACACTACATGGCTACCAAGACGGTGAGGTTGATCAAATCCTGGATCTGCTCGGTCAACTCCCCGAAGCGGATTGGCATTTGGTCGGGGCCGAAGATCCCAAGAACCTCCTCAAGGATCACAAACGCTTTCAAGAGTTCCGCAAACGGGGCCGGATTATCGTGCACCCGGTGCTCAACTATGATGAGTTCTATCACATGGCCAGCTCAGCGGCCCTGTTCTTCCAACCTCCGGGTTTCACCGGCGGCGGGGGAGGCGCATCTATCGCCCGCAACAACAGTGTGCCGATTTTGTGCTTTGAGCATTCCGACGTCGCTCCGCTTCAGCCCGAGGAATTTGTCTTTGCCGAAGACTTACTTGGTGACGGGATAGAAGCCGCGCTCAAAATCTTGAAGTCAGACACCGCCCGCGAGGCTCTGGTCCAGAAACAGTGGACGCTTCTTGAGGCACGCCGCAGCGAAGCCCCCCAGAAGTTCTACAATACCATGATCGAAGGCGTGACACGGTACAAAGAACGTAACGGGCAGGCCTAAACACGCTCCAACGAGATGTTTTGAGGTGGTTTAGTGACGAATAACCACCTCAAAACAGAACCGAGCTTATGAAACAACGTGGTTGGCATCGGCAGACCCGTATTGCTTTTCGTGGGCCTGAAAACTGAGGGCCACACGCCCGCCGGTACAATTTTTTCACACTTAAATTAACATAACACGCATTATAGGCGACATTTTGTGAGAGCACACCTCATCGAAGATCTGACAATCGGCAAGCGCATTGCTGATGACTATGAAACGGCAGTCTCCCCCGGCGCGTCGTGGCGTTTTGAGGTCGTCAGCGACTAAGCCTCGGGTTTGTTCAAAACCCGATACCGGAGACTATACCAGCCATAGCGCCACAAGGCGGCTGCGCAGTGCCAAAAAGGCAGGTTTTCTTCGCGCGACCAGACCCGCCATATATCCCGAATAGCGTGGCGTTTGTTGCTTGAGAGCGATCCAGGCGAGACGCGATAATAAGCAAGAGCGTCATCAACCCCCACAGCATCACCACCAAGACGGAGAAGACGAAGCCACAGGGCATAATCATGTTGGAGCGGCAAATTCGGCATGGGTTGAGTGCCCAAGCGCTCACGATCGTACATCACCGTCAAACACCCCATCAGGTTCGGGCCCAACATGTCATCATACGAGAGCCGCGCGCGTGCGGGCACGCGCGCCAAGACCTGTCCGTTCGGCAATTGGCGCTCGTAGGCCGTGTGGCTAAGCGCGGCCCCCGTTTGCACCATCAAGGCCAACTGTCTCTCAAGCTTGGATGGGTGCCAGCGGTCATCTGCATCCAGAAAGGCGATGTAACGCCCCTGTGCGTGCTCCAACCCCTGGTTCCGAGCCACAGCGGCCCCCTGCCCGCCCTGTGTTTTCACATAGCGGATTCGAGAATCGTTTTCGGCAAAGGCCTGAGCAGAGGCCCGAGCAGAGACCTGAACAGAGATCGGGGCTTGGGCGGCGACGTCATCATGACCACCATCATCCACCAAGATCAGTTCCCACTCCTGATAACTCTGCGCCAGCACAGAGGACACACTCGAGCAAAGCGTGGGGCAAGCCCCATGAAAGGGCATCAAGATGGAAACAACTGGTTCAGACATCTGCACATGAAATCAAGGTTTTCTCCTTCTATCGCGCGCAAGGGGGGCGGAGCCAGAGCTAATGCAGACCACGCCCCCAACGGCCCCTGCCCCCAGGTCCAAAACAATAGCATTTCATTTTAATCCAAGGGACCTTCCCCGGATTTGCCACAATCCCATGACGCTCCGCGCCATGCTGGCCTGCGAAGACGATCCTACCGCTAACTTGGGGTCGTGGGATGAGCATACAGCCACATATTAATCTGAGCCTACAGGCGCAAAGCCTAGTTCAAAGCGGCGCAACGGCGCTGGATGTTGGACTAGATTCCGTATGTTTTGTCGAAACCGATCAAGGGGTCTTCTTGATCACAACCAGCGGACGCTGGGGGGGATTGTGCAGTTACCGGCTAGAAAGCAATGGCAATTGGCGCATGCAAGACATGGCCTTTTTCACCGGTGCGCTCAATCACAACCCTGTTGAAACATTGGCAGTTCACAACCTGCCCGACGGGCCTGTGGCCCTTGTCAGTGGCGACGAAGATGGCATTTGGTGCTTTGATATAGATGACAACGGCAATATTGGCCGCCAAGATCGCCTTAGCCCCGAGGATGCGGCCAGCTTTGTCACCACCGCCACCACTCAGGAAGAGACCGCATCACTGGTGCGGCAAGTCGGGCTTGGGGACTTAACCCTGCCAGAGGAGCTCCCGGACAGCTACGGTCAAATCCTGAGCCCGCTCAGCCATGGTGGCAACACCTATGTTATTGTTGCCGACCAGAATTCGCATGAAATGGCCGCCCTATTGGTCGATCCGGAAACCGGCACCACCCATCTCTCCGCTCAATTGGGGGCAGAACAGGGGTTGGGCGTTGCGACACCAACGGCGATGGAAAGCATCCAGATCAATGGACGCACCTTTGTGGTGATGGCCGCCGCCGGAAGCTCCTCTCTTTCCGTGGTCGAACTAACGGAGTCTGGCAATCTTGTTCTTGTTGACCACCAGATTGATACCCGAGAGACCCGCTTTGGTCAGGTCGTGGCTCTATCCGTTGTCGAAGTGGATGGTCAGGTCATGGTCTTGGCGGGCGGAGGCGATGATGGGGTGTCCCTGTTCACCTTGATGCCGGATGGCCAGCTTATCTGGCGCGATACCGCCATCGATACTCTGACCACAAGCTTGCATAATATATCGGGCATTGATGCCCAAGCCAGTGATGGCACGGTCTATGTTGCCATCAGTTCGCAGCGCGACACGGGCGTCAGTATGTTTACCTTGGATGCCAGCAACTTGGGCGAAGTTTGGCAGCACAGCAGCGGCACAACAGCGGTCAATCATCTCGGAACCAGTGGCGATGATATTCTGGTGGCCGGTATCCATGGCGACACCCTGCGCGGCGGCGCGGGTGATGACATCCTCGAAGCGGGTCCCGGCCGCACCGTCCTGCAAGGCGGAGCCGGAGCAGATGTCTTTGTTCTAGGGGCCACGAGCGACAATGCCAGGATCACAGATTTCACAGTGGGGATCGACCGCTTGGATTTGTCGCAATGGCCAATGTTGCGTGGTCCCGACAGCCTGCAAGTCACCGCGACATCAACCGGCGCACGGATTGAATACCGTGACTACACCCTAAGCATTCAATCCAGCACCTCACGCCCTATGAATGGCGAAGACCTGTTTGGCACGCGGTTTATGTGGGCGGACCGGATGATGATCTCGGTTGGGGACGCCGAGCATGATGCCGATCCCGGTCAGGTCCTAAGAGCCCCCAGCGGCGGGGCCTCCTTGTCCGGCAGCGCTTGGTCAGACCGGCTCTATGGCAGCGCCGGGCGCGACACGTTGAATGGTGCCGATGGCGATGACCTCTTGGTTGGAGGATCAAACCAAGACCGCGTCAATGGCGGCGACGGTGATGACACATTGTATGGCAACAGCGGCAATGACACCCTGCGCGGAAATGATGGGTCCAACTTCCTCTCTGGTGGCAATGACGATGACCGGGTTTATGGCGGCGCACAGGACGACACCATGCAGGGCGGGCGTGGCGATGACCTCTTGGTTGGGGGCGATGGCGACGACAGCCTGCGCGGCGACAGCGGCGGTGATACGCTCTATGGCAACTCCGGCGAGGACCTAATCCGAGGCACCTCGGGCAACAACTTCCTCTCTGGTGGCAATGACGATGACCGGGTTTATGGCGGCGCACAGGACGACACCATGCAGGGCGGGCGTG
>NZ_CANMKO010000019.1 GCF_947498515.1 uncultured Pelagimonas sp.
GCGCTCCGTTCGTCTATCGGTTAGGACGCCAGGTTTTCAACCTGGAAAGACGAGTTCGATTCTCGTACGGAGTACCACTTTTTCAACTCCTCACTAAATTCTCGATGAATTGCCCTGATGGGCCGTTTGCGACCGAGTTGCCATCAGGCTTGCAGCCCAGTTCCTAAAGGTCGTCCCGTAGGGATTTCCCGAGATCGACCATGACGGTGAGGTCTTGGAGGTCTTTGACCGCGCCGGGCCGGCGCAGAGTTAGGCCATCGGGGTTGCGAATAATCACCGGAACCGCCTCGGTTTTAGTTGTGCTGCGGATGTCAGCGAGGGTGACGTTTTTGCGCAAGGTGTTCATAGCGGTTTCTTGGCCGGGAGTGGCCATGACAACGCCACCGGGATCGCCGGCGGTGTCTTCGTCAATGCGAAGATCGAATCCTGTTTTACCCAACGCGTGCAGCGTTGCCTTGAGCGAGGCTTGGAGGATTTGCTGTCCGAAGGCACCACCGGCTTGCATCATGGCGACGCTTTTCTCTGGTAAGGGCATGCCAAGCACGGCTTCACCCTCGGGCAAAGCACCATGCGGGCTGTGCCATTCCACACGGCGATGCGTCATGCCATCAACGGCCCCATCGCCCGAAAAGATGATTTGAAGCGTCCAATCGTCCTTGAGATCGCGAAGCCGCGTTGTCCCGGTTTGCGGATCCTGAGAGTAGCGCCAACCTTGGGCCCGCGCAAATTCTTGGATTTTTTCTTCGCTTTGGCCGCCGCGTCGTATGGCAAGGGCAATCAGGCCCGACCCGATGAGGCTTGCGATGACCAATATTGCGATGACCGAAATGTCCATGTTGCTGCTCCTTGGCTGTCTGGGTTGGATATCCAAGGATTGCAAAGGTGTCAGGTCAGGTTTTCCAGCACCCGCGTCTGCGCCCTTTGGCGATGGTTTGGGACGTGAGGAGTGGCCTATCCGAGCCAATCTTGGCGTTCGACCGCATCCAACAGGACGAGCAGATCGGATTCTAGTTGGTCGCGGCTTATCGGACCGCCGAGGCAAATACGCAGCGCCTCGGGGGCCGTGTCGAGGGTGCAAAAAGCATCAGACGGCATAACACCGATTTGAAGGCCTCGTAGACGCGACAGGATGTCGGCGCGGCTGGTGTCTTGGGGAAGGGTAAGCCAAATGTTGTAGGCCTCTGGCGCGGAAGTGAGGGTGAGGTCGGGCAAAAGCTGGGTCGCCATGTTTTGGCGGGCGCGGGCTTCGTTGCGCAGAAAGGATTGCAACGCCGTTGCGGTGCCATCCTGAAACCAACGCCCAGCCAATGCGAGGCTAAGCGGCGACGACATGACGTTTTGGGCGCGCAGAGCTTGGGCAAAGCTGGCCATTTGGCCCCGGGTCGGGACGCTGACATAGGCCAGCCGCAATCCGGCCCCGAGCAGTTTGGACAGGCCCATCACGTGCCAAGCCAGACCGGGCAGGAGGCTGGAGATTGGTGCCGGGGCATCTTGGGCCGTGAAGAGATAGGCATCGTCTTCGATTAGCGGCAGGTCGTGCATTTGCAGCACTGCGGCCACCTCTCGGCGTCGTTTGGCGGGCATTGTCCGGGTTGTTGGGTTTTGCAGCGTTGGATTGAGATACAGCGCAACCGGGCGGTGGGCGATGATCAAATCAGAGAGTGCTTTGGTTTGAATGCCGTCGCCGTCGGACGGAACCCCGATCAGGCGCAGGCCAAGTTGGGCTGCAATGGCGCGTATGCCGGGATAGGTGAGGTCTTCGCACAGGACCGTCAGACCGGGATCAGCCATTTGCGAGAGGATCGCGTGGATCGCCGCATGAGAGCCGGGGGCAATGGCAAGGCGCGCCGGGTCTTGGGTCAATCCGTTTTGCTCGAGCCACATCACGCCGGTTTCCCGGTCGGCGGCCAAACCGGTTGTTGATTGATAGCGCATCAAGCTGGGTAATTGCGGGGCGAGGGCGATAAAGCCAGCCTGCATTTGTGCCAACAGGGCCGGATCGGTCGGTTCGGGGGGCATGTTCATGCGCGGGTCTTCTTCGACCAAACGCGGCGCGGCGCGGGGTTGGGAGGATGCGGTGACAAAGGTGCCGCGCCCAACAAAGCTTTCGGTGTAGCCACGCCGGGTGGCCTCGGTGTAGGCGCGCGATATGGTCGAAAAGTCGAGACCCAAGGCCTGGGCCAAGGTGCGTTGCGGTGGCAGGCGATCACCGGGGCGCAGGGTGCCCGCGGTAATATCGGCGTGGATGGCTTCGGCGATGTCGATGTAGATCGGGGTGCCGGAGTCGCTTAGGCTTGGAGTCCAATGGGTCATGGCAGGGCTTTTGCCGGAGCTGCGACACTATTGCAATCAATTTGTATGCATAATGATTGCATTCAATTTTGTGAAGGTTTATGAGGCGATCATGATTTCAGGAGTGACCCTAGGAGAGTCTCCATGTCGGATGTGAATAGTGCTGTCGAGCCGCAAGAGCGCAATATCAAACGGGCCATCGGGCGGGGGCTTTTGCTACGCTGTCCGGAGTGCGGCAAGGGCAAGGTTCTACACAGTTATCTGAAGGTAAATGAGACCTGTGATTGCTGTGGGTTGGAATTGCACAAGGCCAAGGCGGATGACGGTCCGGCTTATCTGACCATTCTGATTGTCGGGCATATCTTGGCCTTTGGTTTGCACTATTCGTTTGTCACCTATCGGCCGGAACCGATGACCATAGTGTTGATCGGATTGGCGTTGACCATGAGCAGCAGCTTGTTGTTGTTGCCCCGAATGAAGGGTCTGATAATCGGATTTCAATGGGCCAAACGGATGTACGGACTCTGATCCTGAAGACCGTTAGGATGGCGCGCGCCGCGGGCGGGTGAGGGGGTCAGCCCCCTCTTGTCGCAGACGACAATTCACCCCCGGGATGTTTTCGGAAATAAGAAACCGAGGGGCTTTGGCTGATGTTTGGGTTTGGAAGTGGGTTCCGAATCTTTCGAAATGACCAGAAATAATTTGCGTTTTTGTTCGCTTTGCGTAAGTTGATGGGCATCCCAGAGTTGGGGTTGCCCTTTTCTGTTTCTGGTAACCATCTGAGAAATAGTCAGTTTTACCAGTGCATAATGTCTACTAAAAAATTAGTTTGACAGCGCGCGCCGCAATGTGACACCCATAATACAGCCAAGGGTGAACATCCGCGGCATTACATTCAGGGAGGAGAGAAAGATGCGGAAGTATCTTTTCACCGCCGTTGCAGCGTCCGCTGTGATTGCGGGAACAATGGGGCATGCCGATATGGCAGCGGCCCAAAAATGGATCGACGAGGAATTCCAGCCGTCTGTCCTAACCAAAGACGAACAGAAGTCCGAACTCGACTGGTTCATCTCGGCGGCGGAACCGTTCAAAGGCATGGAAATCAACGTCCTGTCCGAAGGCATTCCAACGCACAGCTATGAATCCGAAGTTCTGACCAAAGCGTTTGAGGAAATCACCGGCATCAAAGTCAATCACCAGATTCTTGGTGAAGGCGAAGTTGTGCAGGCGGTTCAGACCCAGATGCAGACCAAACGGAACCTCTATGACGGCTACGTCAATGACTCCGATTTGATCGGCACGCACTCGCGTCTTCAGCTGGCCTATAACCTGACTGACCAGATGGCAGGCGATTGGGCGGGCACGACATCGCCAACTCTTGATCTGGCCGACTTTATGGGCAGCCAGTTTACAACCGGCCCCGATGGCGACCTGTATCAGCTCCCGGATCAGCAGTTTGCGAACCTCTATTGGTTCCGCAAAGACTGGTTCGACCGCGCCGATCTGCAGGAACAGTTCAAAGCCAAATACGGCTATGACCTCGGTGTTCCGGTCAACTGGTCCGCGTATGAAGACATCGCCGAATTCTTTAGCAATGATGTCAAAGAAATCGACGGTACCGCAATTTATGGCCACATGGATTACGGTAAACGCGCGCCTGACCTTGGTTGGCGTATGACCGATGCGTGGCTTTCGATGGCTGGTGCCGGTTCCAAAGGTGAGCCAAACGGTGTGCCAATCGACGAATGGGGCATCCGCATGGAAGCCGGTTCGTGTAACCCAGCGGGCGCAAGCGTGTCTCGTGGTGGGGCTGCAAACGGCCCAGCGGCTGTTTATGCGATCCGCAAATGGGACGAATGGCTGCGTGCTTATGCGCCTCCTGGTGCGGCGTCTTACGACTTCTATCAGTCACTGCCAGCCTTGGCGCAGGGTAATGTTGCTCAGCAAATCTTCTGGTACACCGCGTTTACAGCGGACATGGTCAAGCCACAGTCCGAAGGCAACAACACGGTTGACGAAGCTGGTAAGCCCTTGTGGCGTATGGCACCTTCGCCACACGGCCCATACTGGGAAGAAGGCCAGAAGGTTGGCTATCAAGACGTTGGTTCTTGGACATTCCTGAAATCCACACCGTCAGAGCGTGCTCAGGCCGCATGGCTCTATGCGCAGTTCGTGACATCCAAAACTGTTGATGTGAAGAAATCCCACGTGGGTTTGACCTTCATCCGCAACAGCTCGGTCAACCACGACAGCTTCTCTGAGCGTGCTGAAAACCTTGGTGGTCTGGTCGAGTTCTACCGCTCGCCCGATCGTGTGGCATGGTCGCCAACCGGTGTGAACGTTCCGGATTATCCGAAACTGGCACAAATCTGGTGGCAGCAGATTGGCGACGTGAACTCGGGTGCCTTTACTCCGCAAGAAGCGATGAACCGTCTGGCCGAAGAAATGGACATCACCATGGCCCGTATGCAGCGCGCAGACGAGCAGGCGAATGTTTATGGCGGCTGTGGCCCACGCCTGAACGAGGAAAAGGATGCAGAGTATTGGTACGCCAATGGCGGTGCCAAGCCTCCTTTGGAGAACGAGAAACCCGCCGGTCAGACCGTCAACTATGACGAGCTGGTTGCACGTTGGGCGTCTGAGTAACTCCTCCTGACGCAGGCCGCGGTTCCTCCATCGCGGCCTGCTCACTCACTCCCTCTTGGCTCTGGTTCTTGCGCACAAGGATTGGGGCCAGTTTCCCCACTATTCACCGCCCGTGCCAACCCATCCCCCCGGGGGCATAGGTGAAAGGAGTAGCGCCTTATGGCACTCGAACTCAGACAGGTGACCAAACGGGTTGGCGGCGATCTGCACATCAAACCTGTGTCCCTGACCCTTGAGACTGGTCACTTTAACGTTCTTCTGGGCGCAACTGGATCTGGCAAGACCTCGCTTATCAAGCTGATGGCCGGCCTTGATCCTATTGCAGACGGCAGCGTGATGATGGATGGGACCGACGTCACCAAACTTAGCACGCAAAAGCGCAAGATCAGCCTCGTCCATCAGTTTTTCATCAATTACCCGCATATGACCGTGCGCGAAAACATCGCCTCGCCGCTCAAGGTGGCGGGCATGGCGAAATCCGAACTTGAAGGCCGTGTTGAAGAGGCCGCCAGCCTATTGCAATTGGGCCCGATGTTGGATCGTCGTCCGCATGAATTGTCCGGTGGTCAGCAACAGCGCTGTGCGCTAGCCCGCGCGATTGCCAAGGAGAGCCGGGCGGTGTTCCTCGACGAACCCCTTGCAAACCTTGACTATAAGCTGCGCGAAGAGCTGCGGGCGCAATTGCCCGAACTGTTCGCCGGGCGCGGGGCCGTTGTGGTTTATGCCACGTCGGAACCCGAAGAGGCGCTGATGCTTGGCGGGGAAACCGCGTTGATGGATGACGGGCGTGTGACGCAATTTGGCACAACCGCAGACATCTATCGCAACCCCGAAAACGTACAGGCGGCGGCGGTTTTTTCCGATCCGCCCATCAACACCGCGCCTGTGGTCAAGCAGGGCGATCAGGTGATGTTGAACGCCGGTGTGAGCTGGTCCGTGAGCGGCGCGGCAGCGGGTTTGAGCGATGGCGATTATACCATCGCAATCCGCCCCCATCACGTGTTGCCAGTGGCCACAGATCACACACAGGTTCGCATGTCGGGCCGGGTGCAGGTGACCGAATTGACCGGATCCGAATCCAGCGCCCATTTCGAAATGGGGCAGGGGTCGTGGGTATCACTCTCTCATGGCGTGCATCCCTACGAGGTCGGCGCGCTACATGAATTCCATATGAACCCATCGGAGTGCTACTTCTTTGCACCCGACGGCACACGGGTGGCGTAACATGGCCAAAATCACTCTCTCAAAACTACGCCACAGCTATTATCCCAATCCCTCTAGCCCCTCTGATTATGCGCTGAAAGAGATCGATCTGGATTGGTCGGATGGTGGGGCCTATGCGTTGCTTGGGCCGTCTGGTTGCGGCAAGTCTACCTTGCTCAATATCATCTCGGGCCTGTTGGTTCCGTCCGAAGGGCGCATCTTGTTTGATGGTCAGGACGTGACCGAACTCACCCCGGACAAACGCAATATCGCGCAGGTGTTTCAGTTCCCGGTGATCTACGACACGATGACGGTTTACGACAATCTCGCCTTTCCGCTACGCAATCGTGGTCGAGACGAAGAAACGGTGCGTGCCCGCGTCATGGCAATTGCCGAGATGCTTGAAGTCACTGACATGTTGGATCAAAAGGCCGCTGGTCTTTCCCCCGACAACAAGCAAAAGATTTCCATGGGCCGTGGTTTGGTGCGCGAAGACGTCAATGTCGTGATGTTTGACGAACCACTGACTGTGATTGACCCACATCTGAAATGGAAGCTGCGCAGCAAGCTCAAAGAGCTTCATCAACGCGTCAAAGCCACGATGATTTACGTGACCCACGACCAAACCGAAGCGCTCACCTTTGCCGATCAGGTGGTGGTGATGCAGGACGGCGAAGTGGTTCAGATCGGCACCCCGGTTGAGCTTTTTGAACGTCCTGCTCATACCTTTGTTGGCCATTTCATCGGCTCGCCGGGCATGAATGTTCTTCCCTGCGAGGTGCAAGGTGGTCAGGCCCTATTGGCCGGTCAAGCAGTCCCACTAGAGGGGGCCATCACCGGCACGCCTAGCGGCAAGACCGAGATTGGCGTGCGACCCGAGTTTGTCACCATCGGCGATGCCGGTCTGGCGGCAACGGTCACCAAAGTATCCGACCTTGGTCGCCATATGGTTGTTGAATGTGATCTTGCGGGCGCACGCGTTAACGCCGTCGTCAACGGCTCGGCCCCGGACAAAGGTGGAACCGTTCACTTGTCGTTTAGACCCGATCAAACCCGGCTTTATGTCGACGGCTGGATCGCAACCCAAGCGCAGGAGGCTGCGGCATGAAAACCGAAAACAACAAAGGCTGGTTCTTTGTCCTGCCCGTTTTGATCCTTGTGGCGTTTAACGCGCTGATCCCGATGATGACGGTGGTCAACTATTCGGTCCAAGAGACCTTTGGTGACAACGTATTTTTCTGGCAAGGTCTTGATTGGTTTGAGCAAATCCTGCGCTCTGACCGGTTCCACGCGGCGCTTGGCCGTCAGTTCCTATTCACCTTTCTGATCCTGATTATCGAAATCCCGCTTGGCATTGCCATCGCGCTTGCCATGCCGCGCAAGGGGTTTTGGGTGCCGGTTTGCCTTGTCACGATGGCGCTGCCGATGCTGATCCCATGGAATGTCGTCGGCGCGATGTGGAACATCTTCACGCTGCCCGATATTGGCCTGTTGGGGTATTTCTTTAACCATGTTTTGGGCATCGAGTATAACATGACCCAAAGCCCACTGGCCGCTTGGATGACGATTGTCACCATGGATGTGTGGCACTGGACGTCGCTTGTTGTGCTCTTGGCCTATGCCGGTCTAGTGTCGATCCCCGACGCCTATTACCAAGCCGCCAAAATCGACGGTGCAAGCAATTGGAGCGTCTTCCGCTACATCCAGCTACCCAAGATGAAAAACGTTCTGACCATCGCGATCTTGTTGCGGTTCATGGACAGTTTCAACATCTACACCGAGCCTTTCGTGCTCACCGGTGGCGGCCCCGGCAACTCGACCACGCTGCTTTCAATCGATCTGGTGAAAATCGCCCTTGGTCAGTTTGACCTCGGCCCGGCGGCGGCCATGAGCCTGATCTACTTCGCAATCACCCTTTTGGTTAGCTGGCTGTTTTACACGCTGATGACCAAAGACGACCTGAACTGAGGACTGATCATGCAAAAACGATCCATCGTCCCCATCGTCTATATCCTTTTCCTGCTGTTGCCGATCTATTGGCTTGTGGCGATGAGCTTTAAGACGACCAATGAAATCCTGTCCGGGTTTTCGCTTTTCCCCCAGACCTTTACGCTGGAAAACTACAAGGTGATCTTCACCGATCCCACGTGGTATTGGGGCTATATCAACTCGATCATCTATGTGTCGTTGAACACGGTGATCTCGGTGGCAGTGGCGCTTCCGGCGGCCTATGCCTTCTCGCGCTACCGGTTCCTTGGTGACAAACAGCTGTTCTTCTGGCTGCTCACCAACCGCATGGCTCCGGCTGCTGTTTTCGCGCTGCCCTTCTTTCAGCTCTATTCGGCTGTGGGCCTGTTCGACACCCATCTCGCGGTGGCTCTGGCGCATTGCCTGTTCAACATTCCGCTGGCGGTATGGATCCTCGAAGGCTTCATGGGCGGTATTCCCAAAGAGCTCGACGAAACCGCCTTTGTTGACGGCTATAGCTTCCCGCGCTTTTTCGCGACGATCTTTATCCCGTCGATCAAGGCCGGGGTCGGCGTCGCGGCGTTCTTCTGTTTCATGTTCTCATGGGTGGAACTGCTGCTCGCCAAAACGTTGACGGCGGTTTACGCCAAGCCGATCGCCGCCACGATGACCAAAACCGCCTCAAGCGCGGGTTATGAGTTGGGGCTGCTGGCGGCGGCGGGGACTCTGACAATCATTCCGGGCGCAATCGTGATCTATTTTGTCCGCAACTATATCGCGAAGGGCTTCGCGATGGGGAGGGTTTGATATGCTTTCATGGATGGCATGGACCTGGCCAACGGCTTTGGTTTTTATCGGAATTTTCAGCGCGATCGGGGTTCTGACGTTTTTGGAAATCCGCCAACCCGGAGGGGATGAGCGCAAAGGCGTGCTCGGCTTGACCACAACCCGAGGGGATCGCTTGTTCATTGCCCTGTTGGGCACAAGCTACATCTTTTTGGCGTGGCTTGGGCTGGTGGGGCAACCGGTCTGGTGGCCGCTGTTCATCTCAATCGGCTGGGGCGTTTTCTGCTTCTGGAAGGTCTAGCCCAAAACGACACCGGTGCGCTGACGGGCGCATCGGCCCTCCTTTCATCTCGCTTGATAAACTCCGGGGGTGAATGGAGCCATCAGGCTCCAGAGGGGGCTGGCCCCCCGCACCCTTTGACTAAAGAAATAGTTTTGAGCATGAGTGATGTTCGTATATGTTCGCCTGAACACCTGATTTGACCGGAAACCAACGCAAATGCGCAAGAAACACGACAAATCCCTTCTGACCGAGGTCGAACTCGAGTTTATGAACGTGATTTGGGAGCTCGGCCAAGGCACAGTCCGCGAGATCCACGCCAAAGCCAATGAGGCTCAGGAACGCGCATACACATCGGTGGCGACCGTGCTCAAAATCATGGAACAGAAAGGGTTCTTGACCTCTGATCGCAAAGAGCGGTCCTTGGTCTACAAGCCCTCGGTGCCAAAGGCAGACTATCAAAAGGCAAGCCTTAAGAACCTATCAAGCAAGCTTTTCAACGATGCCCCTGCAACTCTGGTTGCGCGCCTTGTGGAGGACGAGGACGTGACCAATGAGATGCTCATGGAGATGCGGGCGCTGCTAGAGGAAAGGTTGGGGGAGGACAATGAACGCTGATGCTGTTCTGAATGCATATATCGACCTAAATCTGCTACTTGTAGTGGGTGTAACGGTCTGGATGGGGCTCCGATGGGGCCTGTCGAAATCAAAGCTGGGCTTTGAGTTCATCCGTCAAAAAACGCTTTTGACATGGATGATTGCCGGTCTTGTTGCCGCGCCTTTTGTGGCGGATGGCTTAAACGGCACCCTGATCACGCAAGCGCCGAACCTAAGTGACATGTTGGTGGCGCAATACTTGTCTGGCAATGTCAGCATGAGCGCGACAGAGTTCGAAGGGCTGCTTGGCGCACGCGAAAGCTTTGAGCGGGATGTTCTGCTTGGGCAATCGACATTGGCTCAGGCTCTTTGGGGCTTGCTGGCGATTGGGGCGGTTCTGTCTGTGCTGATCACCCTGCGCGCCGCTTTGAAACTGCGCGCAATTCTAAAGGCGTCTTATGTCTTGCGCCGTATCGGTCGCGTGCAAGTTCTTGTGTCGGAAACGACGCGGATTGCCTTTGCCACCCGTGGTTTGCGCAATCGCTATGTGGTTCTGCCGTCGGGGATGCTTCATTCCGGAACAGACTTGCGCATGGTCGTCGCTCATGAGTTACAGCATTTCCGCCATGGTGATGTGGAAACTGAGTTTCTGTTCGAGGCGTTGCGTCCGATCTTGTTCTGGAACCCTGCCTTTTTCATCTGGCGTCAGGAAATCCGCGCGATGCGGGAATATGCCTGTGATCAGGCGCTTGTTCGTCGCCACGGTTTTGATGCCCGCGCCTATTGCGAATGTTTGATCCGCGCCTGTGAAAGCGCAATTCAAGCCCGTCGGGGTGCACATCTCTCAACGCCAACGGTTGGTCTTGTTGACCTGCGCAATGCCCGCCGGGGCGCGACGCTGAAACGCCGGATTGTGGCCGCGACCGCGACCCGCGAGGTTGAAGATGCCCGTTTTGGTTGGCTGATGCTATTGGCAGCGTTGTTAAGCCTGAGCTTTGCTACGGCTTTGATGATCCAACGCCCGGCGGACTGGAGTCATGATCGGCTAATGTTGTCGACGATCGTCAATCTGGAACGCATGGCGGCGCGCAATGCTGCGCCTGTACAATCGGACCTACCGGCCGGTTTTGTGTTCTCATCCTACTGACCCTATTTTGTCTGCGCTTTTGTTGATAAGGTGCAGACAAAAGAGGCCGGGACATGAGCTATAAAGACATTAAAGCCGATGTATTGCGCCGTATCACGTCGGGCGACTGGCCACCGGGGCATTTGATGCCAAGCGAGCTTGAGCTTTGCGATGAATACGGCAGCGCCCGCGCCACGGTAAACCGGGCCTTGCGGGAGCTGGCCGAAGAAGGTGTGTTGGAGCGCAAACGCAAGTCCGGCACCCGCGTCCGCAGCGCCCCGAAACGGCAAGCGCGCTTTGATATCCCATTGATCCGGTTGGAAGTTGAAGGCCGAAGTGCGGTCTATCGTTATGCTCTGGTGGCGCGAGAGGCCTGTGACGCGCCAGATTGGCTGCGGGCGCGTATGGCGCTTGGTCCTGCGGATCGGGTGCTGCATCTAACATGTATGCATTTTGCCGATGGTCAGCCGTTTCAGCACGAGGATCGCTGGATCAACCTAGCAGCCCTGCCGCAGGCGGAAGAGGCGGATTTCGGAGCAGTTGGCCCAAACGAATGGCTTGTTGCGACGATCCCGTTTTCCGATGTTGAGATCGGGTTTGGCGCAGTGTCAGCAGAGCCGAATTTGGCGGCATTTATGGGATGCGCCACGGGCGAGGCGCTTTTCCAGATGGAGCGCGCGACCTGGTTTAACAGCCAGCCGGTGACCTACGTGCGAATGAGCTATCAGCCCGGCTACCGGATGCGCACACGCTATTGAGGTTTCGGGACGTCGCAACGGGCGCCCAAATTCCGTCGACGGAATTTGTCACCGCGTGAGACTGGCGTTGCGCAACGGGATGACAGCGCGGCGATAGGTTTCGCGGATTTGGTCGTGGGCAATATGGCGACCATCGCGTACCAAATGCCGCCCCGCAGACCAGACATCGGCCACCAAATGGTTTCCACCTGCAAAGACAAAACTGTCCAAGGCCGTATCGGGTGGCAGATCGGCCAGATCGGGATGGGACGTATCAAGCGCCAGAAGGTCGGCCCAGGCCCCGATTTCAATCCGCCCGCTGCCACGCCCGGCGGCCTGTGCACCGCCGCGCGCCGCAAGGTCCATCAAGCGCCGCCCGGTCGAGAGGTCAGCCGTGGCTAGGGCGGCGCAACTATGGTCTCTGAGACGTTGAGACGTATCGAGCTGACGCAGCTCTTCAGCCAAGGAAATGCGGATATTGCTGTCGGATCCGATGGCCATCGCCCCGCCATTCCCAAACCATCGAACCCCATCGAAAATCCCATCCCCGAGACTGGCTTCGGTGAGCGGGCACAGCCCGGCACTGGCTCCGGTGCGGGCCATTGCGCGGGTTTCACCTGCGGTCATCTGCGTCAGGTGGATGAGGCTCCAGCGCTCATCGATCGGTAGATTGTCGAGCGCCCATTCTACCGGGCGGGCGCCATAGGCGGCTTTCACCTCTGCAACCTCGGCCTGTTGTTCGGCCAGATGCATATGGATCGGACCACCCCTTGCCAGTTCAACAATGCGCGGCACATCTTCACTCGCAACGGCGCGGAGCGAATGCGGGGCGGTGCCGGTCACACAATCGGAGGGCAGCGCCGAGACCGCCCGGCGTGCACCGTCCAGTAACCGGGCATACCTATCCAGATCATTGCCAAATCGCACCTGACCAGCGGCCAAATCGCGCCCATCGCAGCCACCATATTGATACATCACCGGCAAAAGGGTGAGACCAATCCCAGAGGTTTCTGCTGCCGCAACAATACGTTGAGACATTTCAGATAGGTCATCATAGGGCGTGCCACCCGGTTGGTGATGCAGGTAGTGAAATTCGACAGAAGCCCCAAAACCGGCTTCGAGCATTTCCATCTGCACATAGGTGGTGATGGCTTGAACATGCTCGGGTGTGAGTTGGTCGAGAAAGCGGAACATCAACTGGCGCCAGGTCCAAAAGCTGTCCTGACCTGAGGGGCCGCGCGCTTCGGACAGGCCGGCCATGGCGCGTTGAAATGCGTGGCTATGCCCATTGGCCGGGGCCGGGATCAGCAGGCCGACCTTTGTTCCCATGGCCGGGGTGTCAGGCGCAATCGATGCAATCTTGCCGTGGTCCAGTGTGAGGGTGACATCGCTTTGCCATGTCTCACCAATCAACGCCTGCTTGGCCCAAACTGTGTCCATCTGATCTTGACTCATTTTCTTGACTCGCATTATGTCTATACATAAGCAATAAAAACTCACCCATACAAGCGGTAAAACCCGATACCCAAGAGGCCAAGATGCTTTTGACGAACTGCCATGTGGCAAGCCTGCACGGTGATACCCCCTATGGGGCGATCCAGACTGGTGCGATTTGGATGCGAGATGCCAAGATCGCCTGGGTCGGTGCGAAGGGCGATATTCCCACCGCCGCCAGAGAAGACGCAAGCGTTGATCTTGAGGGCCGTTTGGTGACGCCGGGCTTGATTGATTGCCACACGCATCTGGTGTTTGGCGGCGATCGGGCGGATGAGTTTGAGAAGCGCCTCAACGGGGTCAGCTACGAAGAGATCGCCCGTGCGGGTGGCGGGATTTTGTCCACCCTAACTGCAACGCGGCAGGCCAGTGAGGACGCGCTGTTGCAAGGGGCGCTGACCCGGCTTGATGCGCTGATTGGCGAAGGGGTGACCACGGTTGAGGTGAAATCTGGCTATGGGCTAGAGGCGGACACCGAGCTGCGGATGCTGCGGGTCGCGCGTCGTCTGGCCAAGCACCGTGATATCGACGTCCAGACAACCTATTTGGCGGCCCATGCGGTACCGCCTGAATATGCCGGGCAGGCCGTTGCCTATTTGGATGAGATTGTCATCCCAACCATGCGTCTTGCCGCGCAAGACGGGTTGGTCGATGCGGTGGATGGGTTTTGCGAAGGCATTGCGTTTTCGACCGCTCAAATTGCGCGGGTGTTTGACGCGGCCAAGGCGCTGAACCTGCCGGTCAAACTCCATGCAGAGCAGCTTAGCCATCAGGGTGGCACGGCTTTGGCGGCGCAGCAGGGCGCTTTGTCAGTGGATCATCTTGAATACGCAACGGCGGCGGATGCCAAGGCGATGTCGCAAGCGGGCAGTGTTGCGGTGCTTTTGCCCGGAGCGTTCTACACGCTACGCGAAACGCAAATGCCACCTGTCCAAGCCTTTCGAGATCACGATGTGCCCATGGCCTTGGCCACCGATTGCAATCCGGGCAGCTCGCCTTTGGCGTCACTTTTGTTGGCAATGAATATGGGCTGCACCCTTTTTCGGATGACCCCAGAAGAGGCTTTGGCCGGGGTAACACGGCATGCGGCGCGCGCGCTTGGGCTATCGGATCGCGGTGAGATTGCACCCGGACAACGCGCTGATCTGGCGGTTTGGGATGTGCAAAAACCGGCCGAACTCGCCTATCGCATTGGCTTTAACCCGCTTTACAAACGTATCAAAGGAGGCGTGGTGTGACGCTGAACCTGTTACCGGGGCAAACGCCCCTGTCTGACCTTGAAACTATTTGGCGTCAGGGGGTTAACCCGGAACTGAGCCGCGACGCAAAGCCCGATGTCGAGGCCGCCGCAGAGCTTGTGCGCCAAGCAGCGGCGGGCGAGGAGGCCGTTTACGGGGTCAATACCGGCTTTGGCAAATTGGCCAGTCTCAAGATTGCGGCCAAAGACACAGAGGCGCTGCAACGCAACCTGATCCTGAGCCATTGTTGCGGCGTCGGCGATCCATTGGACCGCGCCACCACCCGGTTGATGATGGCGCTGAAACTGCTGTCGTTGGGACGTGGGGCCAGCGGCGTGCCGTGGTCAACGATCGAGATGATCGAAGCGCTGCTCGAGCGCGGCGTGACGCCGGTGGTGCCGGGGCAGGGATCGGTCGGGGCATCGGGCGATTTGGCCCCGCTTGCGCATATGGCTGCGGTGATGATCGGTGCGGGAGAGGCCGAGTTCGACGGGGCAATTATGCCCGCAACCGAGGCATTGGCCAAAGCCGGGCTTGCGCCGATCACATTGGGGCCCAAAGAGGGGTTGGCGTTGATCAATGGCACTCAGTTTTCGACGGCCTGCGCCCTTGTGGGGCTTTGGGGGGCGTGGGACAACCTACGCGCCGCCTTGGTCACCGGTGCGCTATCGACGGATGCGATCATGGGCTCGACCGCGCCTTTGGTTGATGAAATTCACACCCTGCGCGGCCATGCCGGTCAGATCGAATTTGCCCGTGCTCAACGCGCGCTTTTAGAGGGGTCGGACATCCGCGAAAGCCACCGTGACGGCGACACGCGCGTGCAAGACCCGTATTGCATTCGCTGTCAGCCACAGGTCGTGGGCGCGACGATGGACCTACTGCGCTTTGCGGCGCGCAGCCTTGAAATTGAGGCCAACGCAGTGACGGATAACCCGTTGGTTCTTGTTGGTGAGGGGCGCATCTTGTCGGGCGGGAATTTCCATGCCGAACCGGTGGGATTTGCTGCGGATCAGATTGCCGTGGCCTTGTCCGAAATTGGCGCGATAGCCCAACGTCGGATTGCTCTGATGGTTGATCCGAGCCTGAGCTTTGATCTTCCGCCGTTCCTGACACCGGAACCGGGGTTGAATTCAGGCTTGATGATTGCCGAAGTCACAACGGCGGCTTTGATGAGCGAGAACAAACATCTCGCCAATCCCTGTACCACTGATTCAACTCCGACCTCGGCCAATCAAGAGGACCATGTCAGCATGGCAGCCCATGCGGCGCGGCGCTTGATGCGGATGAACGACAACCTGTCGGGAATTTTGGGTGTTGAGGCGCTTTGTGCCGTGCAAGGGATTGAATTTAGGTCACCTTTGCAGACGTCAAAGCCGTTGCAACAGGCAATGGCCGCCCTGCGCACCAAGGTGGCGACGCTTTCAGATGACCGATTTCTGGCACCCGATATCGCACGCGCGAGCGCAATGATCCAAAATGGCGAACTGGTCGCTGGTCTTGCGTTGCCGACATTGGAGGCTCAGCAATGACCCCTGTTTCTGTGATAGAGGGCAGCAGCCCGATCATCCTTGGCTTGCCCCACACCGGCACCTTTGTGCCACCCAATGTTTGGGCGGAACTCAACCCGATTGGGCGGGATTTGGCGGATACAGATTGGCACGTGGATCGGCTCTATGACGGCGTTGTCGACGGGCTAACCACGGTGCGCGCCAATTTTCATCGCTATGTGATTGATGCCAATCGCGACCCAAGCGGAGCAAGCCTTTATCCCGGTCAAAACACCACAACTTTGGTGCCGCTGACCGATTTTGAAGGCCGCGACATTTGGCAATCCGCGCCGGATCAAGATGAAATCGAAGCGCGGCGTGTGGCCTTTCATGCGCCCTATCACGTGGCGATGCAGGCTCAGATAGAGCGGGTTTTGGCCACGCATGGGGTTGTGATCTTGTTTGATTGCCATTCCATTCGCGGGCGCATTCCGTTCCTTTTTGACGGGCAATTGCCGGATTTGAATGTCGGGACGGATTACGGCGTGACTTGCGATCCTCGGATCGAGGCCGCCATGTGGCAGGACTGTCAGAACGCGCCCGGATACAGCGCGGTTTTGAATGGGCGGTTTCGGGGCGGTTGGACGGTTCGCCACTATAGCGCACCGGATCAGAATCGCCACACGATCCAGCTTGAACTGGCTCAATCCACTTACCTATCCGCCCAAACCCCGCCCTGGACCTATGACCCGGACAAAGCGGGCGCATTGCGCGAACAGCTTTCGCAAATTCTACAAACACTGGCCGATTTGGCCCCCACGTTGAAAGGCACATCATGAGCGATCCGCGCCACAACTCCCGCACCGTCATCGCCCCCACAGGGACCGAGATTAGCGCCAAAAGCTGGCTCACCGAAGCACCCATGCGGATGTTGATGAACAATCTGCATCCGGATGTTGCGGAAAACCCCAATGATTTGGTGGTTTACGGCGGTATTGGTCGGGCCGCTCGGACATGGAAGGATTTCGATCAGATCGTCGACAGCCTGCGTCGGTTGGACGAAGATCAGACGCTTTTGGTGCAATCGGGAAAGCCGGTTGGCGTGTTTCGCACCCACCGCGATGCGCCACGCGTTTTGATCGCCAACAGCAATTTGGTGCCGCATTGGGCCACGTGGGATCATTTCAACGAACTCGATAAAAAGGGTCTGGCGATGTATGGCCAGATGACCGCCGGATCGTGGATATACATCGGCTCGCAAGGGATTGTGCAGGGCACCTATGAGACTTTTATGGAGGCGGGACGCCAGCACTATGGTGGTGACCTAACCGGGCGTTGGATTTTGACCGGCGGCCTTGGCGGTATGGGTGGCGCGCAACCCTTGGCGGCCGTGATGGCGGGGGCCTGTTGTCTGGCGGTGGAATGTAACGAGACAAGCGCCGATTTCCGTCTGCGCACCCGCTATGTGGATGAAAAGACCCATTCCTTGGACGAGGCGCTTGCGATGATCGAGGGCTGGACCAAGGCGGGGGAGGCGAAATCCGTGGCCTTGATCGGCAATGCGGCGGATGTGTTTCCCGAGATTTTAGAGCGCGGTGTGCGCCCCGATATTGTTACCGACCAAACCAGCGCCCATGACCCGATCAACGGCTATCTTCCACAGGGGTGGAGCGTGGCGGAGTGGCGTGCCAAGGCCGAAAGCGCCCCCAAAGAAGTCGAAGCAGCGGCCCGCGCCAGCATGAAAACACAGGTTGCTGCGATGGTCGGCTTTCATGAGGCCGGTGTTCCAACGGTGGATTACGGCAACAACATTCGTCAAATGGCTTTGGAAGAAGGGTTGGAAAATGCCTTTGCCTTTCCGGGGTTTGTTCCCGCCTATATCCGGCCGTTGTTTTGCAAAGGCATTGGGCCGTTTCGGTGGTGCGCCTTGTCGGGTGATCCCGAAGATATTTACAAAACCGATGCCAAGGTCAAAGAGCTTGTTGATGATCCACACCTGCACAATTGGCTTGATATGGCGCGTGAAAGGATCGCGTTTCAAGGGCTTCCGGCGCGGATTTGTTGGGTCGGTTTGGGCATTCGGCACAAGCTTGGCTTGGCCTTCAACGAGATGGTGCGCAACGGAGAGCTAAGCGCGCCGGTGGTGATTGGCCGCGACCACCTTGACAGCGGTTCGGTCGCCTCGCCCAACCGCGAAACCGAGGCGATGCGCGACGGATCGGACGCGGTGAGCGATTGGCCGTTGTTGAATGCGCTTTTGAATACCGCGTCGGGCGCGACATGGGTGTCGTTGCATCACGGTGGCGGCGTTGGCATGGGGTTTAGCCAACATTCCGGCATGGTGATTTGTTGTGACGGTAGTACCGATGCGGACCGCCGGATTGCCAATGTGTTGTGGAATGATCCGGCGACAGGGGTGATGCGCCACGCGGATGCAGGATATGATGAGGCCAAGGATTGTGCCCGCGAACACGATTTGGATTTGCCGGGAATACTGTGAGCTTACTCTTCGGGGGGCGTCGCTGGTTTCAGTGCTTTGTCCAATGCGGCCAAAAGCGCAGATCGGGTGACCGGTTTCATCAGACGGATGTCCTCGGGGCGTAGCCCGTTGCCATGAACGGTGGCTTCGCTGGCATATCCCGACATGAAAACAGCGGGCAAATCTGGGTTCAATTCGCGCAGGGCACGGGACAACGACGTGCCCTGAAGCGTGCCGGGCATGACGATATCAGTTAGAAGGAGGTCAAAGCCGGGGCTGCGTTGGAAAACTTCGAAAGCTTCATCCCCCGATGAGGCTGCAACAACATTGTACCCTGCGTTGGATAAAGTGGTGACCAACAGGTCAAGCAGCTCGGGCTCATCTTCGACAACGAGAACGGTTTGGCCGCCTTTTGTCAGGCTGGCGCGGTTTGCGGTTTTTTGCGCCTCACTCAGTTTGCTGGATTTACTGGTGGGGAAATAAAGCTTGAATGTCGTGCCTTCGCCGGGTTCCGAATAGACGCGTACCGTACCGCCAGACTGGCGCATGAACCCCAATACCATCGACAAGCCCAAGCCAGAGCCTTTGCCAGCCGGCTTGGTGGAGAAGAAGGGCTCGAAAATGCGGTTAATCGTCGACTCTGGGATGCCGCTGCCCGTATCTGAGATCGCCAAAAGCGTGTAGCGACCGGGCGGCACCTCTTCTCCGCGCTCAACAATATAGTCGTCATCAATGCGCAAATTGGCGGTTTCTATGGTCAGCTTGCCACCATCAGGCATGACGTCACGGGCATTGATCAATAGGTTGAGAATAGCGTTTTGCAGGGCGCTTTGATCAACTTCAATCGGCCATAACCCCGCGAGCAATGACACCTCTACATCGATATTTGCCGGAACGGTTCGCCCGGCCCAATTCTTGAGGTCGCGGACAATTTCGTTGAGGTCAATCACCTGCGGATTAAGCCGCGCCTTGCGGGCAAAGCTAAGCATGTTTTGCGTCAGATCTGCGCCCCGTTGAACAGATGAGGTGATTGAATCCAACATCGCCAATTGTTCTGTGTCTTGCGTTGCATCGCGCAGCATTTCGGCATTGCCAAGAATAACTGCCAGCAAGTTGTTGAAATCATGGGCAACACCTCCGCTTAGCTTGCCAACGGCTTCGAGCCGTTGAGATTGCGCCAGTTGGGCTTCAAGAGATTTGCGTTCAATCTCTGCCTCTTTGCGATGGCGGATGTCCTGTGCGGTAAAGCGAACAAAACGCCGCCCATCCAGTGGCAAATGGTTGAGTGTCAGTTCGCACATGACCGGCGCGCCTCGGGGGGGCAAAAGCTCTGTTTCGAAGATGCGCGTTTCGCCGCCAAGCGCGGCTAGAATATGATCTTGCAAGTTTTGCGTTGTGGCAGGATCATAAGAAACCGGTTCGGCAAAGAGGTCTAGATAGGTAGGCTTGCCTGTCAATTCATCGGCGCTGGTGCTGAACAACTCAGCGGCTCTGGGATTTGCGCGCACAAAGCTATTGCTGTCGACATCGTAAATCAAAATCGCAGTGGGCGAGTGTTCGATCAGCGCGTTGACTTCGTCATGGCTGGATTTGAGATCATCAAACGTGCTGGACCAATAGCTGCGCAGGCGGTCAGTGATATAGACGGCGGCATAGGTGACGTTGGTGAAAACCAATGCGAGGATGAGCCATGACATGAACTCTCTATTCTGGTCGGCCAAATTGGACTCGGAGTTGATGCCCCCCGACACATGCAAGTAGCCGACAATCAGAATGGTCAGAGCTATCCCGAATAGTGAAAAGATAGCGTTTTTGTAAGAGGATAGGACAACCAAAAACATCGGGATGAGCACGAAGGCCAGTAGGGCCGCGGCCCCCAAACCAAGGCGGAGCAACCCGACAACGCACCCGACAAAGAAAGCCGACATAAGAAAGCATGCAACGGTGCTTTGGGAAAACCGATGCCGGAAAGAAAGTGTGATCGTCATGACCGCAACGACGACAAGCTGGATCACGCTGTGATACATCGGCCCGTCAACCACAACGCGATAGACGTTGATCACCAGAGCAACAAAACTCAACAGGACTACGACGCGAAACAACGGGTCATAATGTGCTCTTAGGTTTTGTTGAAGTTCATCCCCCGGAATGCCGCCGCGAGTAATTGGCATGCTGCTAATTCTCTCAAAATTGTTTCGGGCACGCTAACGCAAAGCTGCTGTTCTCCAAAGAAAAAACAATCATGTGATGTTATTTGGTGCAGGGGGCCGTGTCTTTTGGGGTTAGACTTGAACCGCAATCTCCCTTTGGCACCATGTCCGGATTGAGCAGACATTCGCGGGCAATTCGACGGCCAGACCGTCGGCAAACCGGTCAAATTCTGCGCGGCTTGCAGGGCTGACTCCGACAAGGACGGGAATGCCTAAATCAACCGCCTTTCCAATTGCCGAGACAAAGCCATGTCCAGCGGCCTCTTCTGGACCAAATTTGTTGAGAATGAACAACTGTGCTTGGGCCAAGTCGCTGCTTTCAACTTGGGCAACGGCTTCGGCGATGGCGGATGGGTCAAGCCGACAGGCATCGGAACCGGCCCCGAGGTCTTGGGTGATCTGGATGATGTTGCCATCGGGCAAAACCCGGACCTTCATATCACAGCCGTTTTCGAACTGGCTTGTGTGGCGCATCTCTTTGACGATCCCGGCAAGGGAAATGCCGTTGTCCAATAGCGTTTGGGCCGTTTCGGCCAAAAGCCGGTCGGTTTCTCCTTTTCCAGCGGCGCTGACTACTGCGATTTTCATGGGAATGCTCCTTATTCTGCGGCTGTTGTTGCCGACCAATCCACGCCTCGCGCCCCGGTGAGAAACCCATCAGAGAGCCGCGCGGATGGATCAATTTCGGCCAATCTGGTCGCGATGTCCAATGGGTCTGCCCCGTCGATCAATGCGCGGTAGGTCGTGCAGATGTTCGCAAAACCAGTGCTTTGCGGTGACAGGCGCAGGGCAGAGACCCCGGTATCACGCAAAGCGGAGAGTTGAAACACCGTGCTGGCATAGGTGTCCGACAGGGTTTGCACACCGTTCATGGCCAAAAACGGTTTGTCGTCCATTGTCAAAACATCCAATCCATCGGGGTCGTCTTCGCAGGCAAATTGGCAATTGTCTTTGCTACGGCCATGCAAACGGGCGTGATAACAGCGGCCCGAGATTGCCAAGGGCAGGCGGCCATGGCCCCAAACCTCGATCGCCATGCCCAATTCCGCCCCGGTTGCACAGAGCACCTTTACCGAAGACAGCGGGAGTTCCGGAGGTAGGCAAACCCGTTTTGCGCCGCGAGAGGCCAACCAACGCAGGGTGCCCTCGTTATAGACATTGACCAACGGGCCAACGGCGAAAGCGGTTTCCGCCGGCAAGCTGGCGAGTGCGGTCAGGTCGTTGACTTCGACCATGACCCCCATTTCGGAAAGCTCGTCGGTCATTTTTCTTTCACGTTTTAAGGTGACAAGAGCAAGCGAGGTCAAGATCACCTCTTTGCCGGCATCCACGAGGGGCGAGATCGCCTCGGGGATGTCCTTTTGATAAAACGGCAGGCGTTTTGAGCAGACAAGTTCGCCCAAAACCACCCGGTCCACCGGCGTGGCGGCAAGCCCCTGATAAAGGCTGCTCCAATCCCCGGCCGACCAGAAGAATTGATTCGGTCCAACAGTCAGTTCCACGGTTTATCTCCAGGTCTTTTTATAGGCACCGGCGGTGGTGGCTCCGCCCTCAGAAAGGCGCGCCATCATACCCTTGGGCATGGGTTGACCGGCCTCAAGTGCGTCAACCGCAGCGCGGAAATTGCGCACCACCTGCGCCACATAGGACCGCGAGCGTTGCCGCCCTTCGATCTTGAGCGCGGTCACACCCGCCGATGCCAATTGCGGGATCAGCTGTTCGGCATTGAGGCTCACCGGATTTTCGAAAAGATGGGCGGTAAGCTCTTGGGCCTTAAAGCGCCCTTTGCACAGGGTGGGGTAGGGGGCCGGTTCGTTTTTACCAACGCGATGAATGGTATAGCCGCCCAATTTGGCATCAAGCGCGCCGCCGGTTTCGTGGTATTGCACATGTTCGGCGGGGGAACAGACACCGTTCATATTCGGGCTTTCACCGGTGGCATACGACGAAAGCGAGCAGCGACCCTCGGCCATCACACAAAGCCCGCCAAAGACAAACACTTCGGTTTCGACCTTGGTTTCGGCGTTGATGGCCTTGATCTCTGGGACAGATAAAACCCGAGGTAAAACCACGCGTTTGACTCCAAATTCATCGGCATAGAAGTTTATGATGTCGGCATTGGCTGCCGCCGCTTGAACCGACAAATGCAGGCGCAGATCGGGGTGCCTGTCGCGCCCATAGGCGAGCAATCCGGGATCAGCAAGGATCACCGCATCGGCCCCGGCGGTTTTGGCGTCGGTTATGGCGTTGTGCCAGATCGCTTCATCCCCGGCACGCGGATAGGTGTTGATCGCCACCAGAACCTTGGAGCCGCGGTGATGAGCAAAGGCGATGCCCTCGCGCATTTCATCGCGATCAAAGTTTAGACCGGGAAAGTTGCGGGCGTTGGTTTCATCGGCAAAACCGCAATAAACGGTATGCGCCCCGGCCTTGACTGCGGCACGTAGCGCGGCGGGGGTTCCGGCAGGACAGACAATTTCCATCACCATAATCCAGCCTCTTCGGATCGGTGCAAACAGACGCCAGTGCGCCGTTCGACAAGCGCCGAGAATTGACGCAAAGGGCCCGCAAGCGGGCCGGTGATCTGGGCCAGTTCTTCGGTCAGGTCCAATTCGGCGTCATCCACCGCGTTGCGCAGGGCAAGGGCGGCGGCGGTGTCGCCCTCGACCACCAAATCGCGGGAAAAGAATAGCGCATCGCCGTCATAAGCTCCATGAACAAGGCCTAGAAGTGCGGCTAAGGGGCCGCGAATAGCGACGTCATAGTCATCTGCTTTGCGCAGCATAGCCATGTTTGGCACACCGCGGTTGGGATGCAGGCGCAGCACAATCGGCAGATCGGTTGGATCAAGAATAAAACGGGCTTGATCGTGCTGCCCCAGACGCCGGAACAAGCCCGGATGCCGATTGGCCAGTCGGCGCGAATAAGCGGTCAGCGACCAAGACATCGAGGTCAGGGGCAGGACCCGCAGCAGTGCGCGCAGCGCCAAAGGCGCGCGCGGGATAGGGGGCGGTGTGTCTGATGGGGGCGGGTCGATATGCAAACCGGCTCCTTTCCTATCATAGGTAAAAGTTTTCACATTTGGCCTATCCCCGCGCTGAAGATGTGGGTTTGACAATCGTCAATTTTGGTGGGCAAAATTGCTGACAAGCTGGTGCCATTGCCCTTTCCGGAGCTAGAAAAGCGCCCTTTGCCCCCGTCTCCAACCCTGCGATCCCTTTTGGGATGGCGCGGTGACACGGATCATTTCAAGCAGATCAAGGCCCCTATGTCGGTCCGCCTATAAATGCTGGTGGTGCATTGCGCCGTGCCAAGAGCGTAAGGGCCGGTTTTGTTTTTCGGTCTCGCAGGTTAGGGGATGTGTCTCGCTCACAATAGCCGGTTGAAACCAACCGTTGTGGCCTTGTCTAGCCGATGTTGCATACGGCACTGGCGGCCGGTCTAAATCACGCGTTGCGCTCTGGTTCAAGATTTGGTGCAGGACGGCAGAGCAGAGGGTATGGCTAACATCCTAGTATACTGGCCGATGGGTAGCGAGCCGCTTTTCACCTGACCTGCGCCGAAAGCCTTGCTGGTGGAATTCAGTTTGGACCGATGCCCAAAGAACCGAGGTTGTTGATCAAAGCCAGCGACAAGAGGCGCGTCGTTCTTGCTGGTTTTGAGTGGCTGAGCGCTGTCAGGGATAGCCTGCTAGGGGGGGAGACGCAGCTGCAACCCGAAACTTTCGAACTGGCCCATTGTTTGATCTCGTCAGAGACGACCATGGCCTTTGGTGAGCCGTTCGGAACGGCCCCGATGTCGGTTCTGATTGCGGTAACATAGGGTGAATTGGCACGTTTTCAGTAGAGGTTTAGTCGGCGGAAGGTGTAAATTGTATTATTTTTCAATAACTTGAGTCCTGCGTCGAATTGGCGGAAATCTTCCAGTGTCAAAGTTGTTGCATTTGAAACGATCTTATTTCAGACTGATCTGGCAATACGCATCTGAACCACAGTAGCCTGATGGCACAAGAATCGCGGATGCGACAAATTTTGGCGGCCGATGGGCAGAGGAGCTTTGGCCCGCCGACACGAGGTCATAAGGGAGGAAATTATGACACTTCGCAGGACTTTCCTGAAGACGGTTGCTTTAGCGGCGATCAC
>NZ_CANMKO010000020.1 GCF_947498515.1 uncultured Pelagimonas sp.
AGCGTGGTTTTACCGTGGTCAACGTGACCAATGGTGCCAATGTTACAGTGCGGCTTGCCGCGTTCAAACTTTTCCTTACCCATGGGTGGGCTCCTTTTTCAAATCAGGTGGAGAAGCAGCGCTTCTCCCTACAGTGGTGGGTAGGGCGGGGTTCACCCCGCCACCCGTTCTTATGCGTATTGCGCTTGGATCTCGTCAGAGATGTTCTGCGGAACCGGGTTGTAGTGATCGAACTGCATGGTGAAGTTCGCACGACCCGAAGACATAGAGCGCAGCGTGTTGATGTAACCAAACATGTTGGCCAGCGGAACAAACGCGTCGATTGCAACAGCGTTACCGCGTGGCTCCTGACCGTTTACCTGACCGCGACGCGATGTCAGATCGCCGATGATACCGCCGGTATACTCTTCCGGAGTAACAACTTCGACTTTCATCATCGGTTCCAACAGTTTCGCACCAGCTTTGCGCATACCTTCACGCATGCACATACGTGCTGCGATTTCGAATGCAAGGACGCTGGAGTCAACATCGTGGAACTTACCGTCGATCAAGGCCACTTTGAAGTCGATCACAGGGAAGCCAGCCAGAGGGCCGCTATCCATAACCGATTTCACACCCTTTTCAACACCGGGGATGTATTCCTTAGGAATGGCACCACCAACGATCTTGGATTCGAAGGAGTAACCTTCGCCAGGCTCCGTCGGAGTGATGATCATTTTCACTTCGCCGAACTGACCCGAACCACCCGACTGTTTCTTGTGGGTGTAAGAGTGCTCAACTTCGTGACCAATGGTCTCACGGTAGGCAACCTGAGGCGCACCGATGTTGGCTTCAACCTTGAATTCACGCTTGAGGCGGTCAACCAGGATGTCCAAGTGAAGTTCGCCCATGCCCTTCATGATGGTCTGACCGGATTCCAGATCAGTCTCAACACGGAAGGAAGGATCTTCTGCGGCCAAACGGGCCAGACCCTGGGACATTTTCTCTTGGTCGCCCTTGGTTTTGGGCTCAACCGCGATCTCGATAACCGGATCGGGGAAGGTCATGGTTTCCAGAACAACCGGCTCTTTGGCGTCACAAAGCGTGTCACCTGTGGTTGTGTCCTTCAGACCACCAAGCGCGATGATATCGCCGGCAAATGCCTCTTCGATCTCTTCACGGTTGTTGGAGTGCATCATCATCATACGACCGACACGCTCTTTTTTCTCCTTGGTGGAGTTGAGCATCGATTCACCCTTGGAGAGGGTACCCGAGTAGATACGTACGAATGTCAGCGAGCCAACAAAGGGGTCGTTCATGATTTTGAACGCAAGGCCAGAGAACGCCATGTCATCATCCGCGCGGCGGGCGATGTCACGTGTTTCTGTTTCGTCGCCTGGCTTAAAGCCCATGTAATCAACAACGTCCAGCGGGCTGGGCAGATAGTCGATTACGGCGTTAAGCAGCGGCTGAACACCTTTGTTTTTGAAGGCAGAGCCACCCAGCACAGGAACGAAGTCCATGGCCAGAGTACCTTTGCGCAGCAATTTACGCAGGGTTGCAACATCAGGCTCTTCGCCTTCGAGATAGGCTTCCATGGCATCATCGTCCTGCTCAACAGCAGCTTCGATCATTTTGCCACGCCATTCGTCGGCCATGTCCTTGAGTTCGTCGCGGATTTCACGCTTTTCCCAAGATGCGCCAAGGTCTTCACCGATGTAGACCCATTCCTGCATGGTCACCAGATCAACCAAGCCTTCCAGCTCGGTTTCTGCGCCAATAGGAATACCAACGGGTACAGCGGTTGCACCGGTGCGCTCTTCAATCATGTGAACACAGTTGAAGAAGTCCGCGCCGATTTTGTCCATCTTGTTGACGAACACAATCCGTGGAACCGAGTAACGGTCAGCCTGACGCCAAACGGTCTCTGTCTGAGGCTCAACACCGGCGTTGGCGTCAAGAACACAAACAGCACCATCGAGAACCGCCAGCGAACGCTCAACTTCAATGGTGAAGTCAACGTGGCCGGGGGTGTCGATGATGTTCAAGCGGTGCTTGGGTGTGTCAGCAGTTTTGCCATCTTCGGTGCGTTCCCAGAATGTGGTGGTCGCAGCCGAGGTGATGGTGATGCCGCGTTCCTGCTCCTGCTCCATCCAGTCCATCGTGGCCGCACCATCGTGCACCTCACCAATGTTGTGGGACTTACCAGTGTAATACAGGATGCGTTCCGAGCAGGTTGTTTTACCCGCATCGATGTGCGCCATGATACCGAAATTTCGGTAATGTTCGAGCGTATATTCGCGTGCCATTGTTTTGGTCCTAAGCCAATATTACCAGCGGTAATGGCTGAACGCTTTGTTAGCGTCGGCCATCTTATGGGTGTCTTCGCGCTTCTTAACAGCAGCACCGCGGGACTGTACAGCGTCCAGCAGTTCACCGGCGAGGCGTTCTTCCATGGTGTTTTCGTTGCGCGAACGGCTGGCTGTGATCAACCAGCGAATTGCCAGGGCTTCGCGACGTTCTGGACGAACTTCGACAGGAACCTGGTAAGTCGCACCACCCACACGGCGCGAACGAACTTCGACCGATGGTTTGATGTTGTCGAGCGCTTCGTGGAAAAGTTCCACTGGGGCGCGCTTAACTTTGGTTTCAACGCGATCAAGCGCGTTATAAACAATTTTCTCTGCGACTGATTTTTTACCATCAATCATCAGGTTGTTCATGAATTTAGTCAGAACGCGATCGCCAAATTTGGCGTCGGGCAGGACTTCGCGCTTCTCGGCAGCGTGACGACGGGACATATTGGTATCCTCTTCTTACTTAGGACGCTTGGCGCCATATTTCGAACGACGCTGCTTACGGTCTTTAACGCCCTGAGTATCCAGAACACCGCGCAGGATGTGGTAACGCACACCGGGAAGGTCTTTTACACGACCGCCACGGATCAGAACCACAGAGTGCTCCTGAAGGTTGTGGCTTTCACCGGGGATGTAGGAGATGACTTCGTAGCCATTGGTTAGACGCACCTTGGCAACCTTACGCATCGCCGAGTTCGGCTTTTTAGGCGTGGTTGTGTAGACGCGTGTGCATACGCCGCGCTTCTGCGGGCACTGCTCAAGGTGCTGAGACTTCGAGCGTTTGATTTTAGGCTGACGCGGCTTGCGGATCAGCTGTTGAATCGTGGGCATTCGGTTATATTCCCCGTGCTTTCACTTTTGTGGTGCGACGGGCTAGGCCCCTCGCGGCTCAGTCGGTTGGCCTGAAACCTTGCGGCCCCCTGCCGGGATCAGAAAACCATTGTGTTGCCACAACAGACAAAAACCGCGTCGTTCCCGTTCCGAGGTAAACGATGCGGTGGGTTCTCAGAGGATCGGGCGGATAATTTGCCTGGATCTTGACCACTTCAATTCTGAAAAACGCATAGGACTCCCATGCGGATTAGCCGCGCGTATAGGGGGAGTCGCAAAACTTGTCAACAGCCCCCGCCGACACCATGCCCGCTTGCCTCTGGCCGTGGGCAATGCCATGCATGTTTTGAGGTTTTGCACGTAAGGGATCGCTCATGCAAGGTATCGGGCAAGTCATCGGGTTTTGTCGGTTTTCTTATCCCGCCGAGGGTGGATTTCAGGTCGAACATGAAACCCTTCAGGACCGCATTGATTACCTCTATCAACCCGACCGTATCGAAGAACGGTTTCGCCATTTCGAAACCATTTGCCTCCCCGGTCTCAAAGCCCAAACCGACCCGGATTTCATCTTTGCCATTCTTGTGGGTGACGCCATGCCGGTTAACTACCTTGAACGGCTAATGATCCTTGTCGAAGACTTTCCCCAAGCCGTTGTCATCCCACGCGCGCCCGGCCCGCATCGCAAAGTCTGCCAAGAGGTCATCAATAGCTTGCGAGTAATGGATGAACCCTGTCTGCAATTTCGCCACGATGACGATGATGCCGTTTCGATCCATTTTGTTGAGCGCCTGAAAAAGGCCGCGACGGATTGCGCCCCCTTGCTAGACCAACATCGGTTGGTAGGGTTTGATTGGAACCGGGGTTTTGTCGCCCGCCCGGATGCAAATGGGGTTTGCGGTGAACCGATTGTTCATCCCTATTGGGGGCTGGCACAGGCCGTGGCGGTTAAACCGGGCGTGCGTCAAACTGTGATGAATTTCGGCCATCAAAAGATCAACCAATTCATGCCAACCGTCACCTTTACGGATGAAGTCATGTATGTGCGTGGGCACAATGATCACAACGATTCACGCCAAAAGAAACACGTCAAACCCGTGGTCCTGCCGCCGCTTGAAACCGAGGATGAGGCGCTTTTCAAATCTCTTTTTGGCATCGACACAACCCACGTCAAAACGGTGTTTGGCGGATAATCTTGATGACCGGCCCAAGATTTTTTCAAAAATCTTGTCACACCTGCCCGCTGCCGCCTGTCTAACTATCAGTACCGCATGAAACGGAGCCTGATATGACCGACGAAAACCTGACGACGCTGGCGCAACGCGCCCAATCCGGTGACGCCGCCGCGCTAGAAAATCTGATGCGCGCCGTTCAGGATCAGGTTCATCGCCTCGCGCTTCGGATGCTTGCCGATCCGGCCCTCGCCGAAGATGCGACCCAAGACATCCTGATCCGGCTTATAACCAAACTCTCGACATTTCGCGGCGAGTCTGGATTTCGCACGTGGGTGTATCGCGTCGCCACCAATCATCTTTTGAACCGCGTGAAACAAACTCAAGCCGAAGCCATGTTGAGCTTTGACGTGTTTGCCGCCGATCTTGAGGCCGGGCTTGTGGATGAAAGCCAACAAGCGCCCGAAGATCACATCATGCTCAACGAATTGCGGATTAACTGCACCATGGCGATGTTGCTTTGCCTCGATCGACCCCACCGTATTGCCTATGTGCTCGGGGATGTGTTCGAGTTGGATCAGAACGAAGCCGCGCTGATCCTCGACATTTCCAAAGATCTGTTTCGCAAACGTCTGTCCCGCGCCCGACAAAAGGTCACGGAATTTACGGCCCAATCCTGTGGCCTGTCCAATCAACGCGCCGCCTGTTCCTGTCAAAAACGCCTGCCCGCCGCCCAAAGCATGGGCCGTATCGGACACACCCCTTCGCCGGTATTCGAGGATGCGCCAGCCTATGAAACGGTCCGCGCGCAGGCGGCCAAAGCCGAAGCTCAGCTGAGATCGGCGAAACTACAACGCGCCACCGGGTCCCTCCGGGCGCAAAAAGACTTTGCAGCTTTGCTGGAAAGGATCGTGGCCCAAGACAGCTAGGGCGAACCTAGCCCTGCCGGGTTCCATCACCCATCACCCAAAAGGAAAAACATCATGAAACATGCCGCCGCATGGCTGGTCGCGCTTGTCCTGAGCGCGCCCATGACCCCGTCATTTGCAGGAGAAACCAAAATGACCAACGATCAAACCGCCATTCACACTGCCGTCACAACCATGACCAACGCCTTTATGGGCGGAGACATCAACACGGTTATGCAGAGCTATGAACCCGGAGCCGCCGTGATGTTCGAACCCCAAAAGCCCGTCAGCGATGCCGATCAATTGCATCAGATGTTCACCATGGCCGCCGGGATGAAGCCGACCTTTAGCTATTCCGGGCACGAGGTCTTTGTCGCCAATGACATCGGGCTGCATCTGTCCCCTTGGACAATGACCGCTACCGCCCCGGATGGTACGGCGGTTGAACAAACCGGCCTATCCGTCGCGGTGTTTCGCAAACAACCCGACGGGCAATGGAAAATGGTGCTTGATAATCCGCATGGTCAATTCTTGATGCAGCACTAACCCCACAAACAAAAAGGGCCCCGAAAATCGGGGCCCTTTTCAAATACTGTCTCGAAAGCTTAGTCGCGGCTTTCCGGCGTATCAACAACCAAGGTGTCGAATTCGTCGCCACCAACCACATCTTCCACCATTTCCGGAGCAGCCAAGGCCGCCGCCGCTTCGGCTTCTTCACGACGCGCTTCGATCACAACGTTATCACGCGACGAGGCCACGCGGCGCACATCCTGAGTGGCACCACCGGTCCCGGCAGGGATCAAGCGACCCACGATAACGTTTTCCTTGAGACCAACCAGTTTGTCTTTCTTACCTTGGACCGAAGCCTCGGTAAGAACACGTGTGGTTTCCTGGAACGATGCCGCCGAGATGAACGAACGTGTCTGCAAGGACGCCTTGGTGATCCCCAGAAGGATCGGCTCACCCTGCGCCGGACGACCGGATTTCGACAGTGCCTTTTCGTTGGCAGCATCAAACTCGGCTTTGTCCACATGCTCGCCCTTAAGCAAGGTGGTGTCACCGCTGTCCTGGATTTCCCATTTCTGCAACATCTGGCGCACGATCACTTCGATATGCTTATCGTTGATCTTAACACCCTGCAGGCGGTAAACGTCCTGAACTTCGTCGATCATGTAGTTCGCCAGCGCCTCAATCCCCATAATCGCGAGGATGTCATGCGGTGCTGGGTTACCGTCCATGAGGTATTCGCCCTTCTGGATGAAGTCACCTTCCAAAACAGGAATGTGCTTGCCCTTGGGGATCATATACTCACGGGTTTCCATGGTTTCATCTTGAGGCTCAATCGCGATGCGACGCTTGTTCTTGTAGTCCTTCCCAAAGCGCACATAACCATCGATTTCGGCGATGATCGCGTGATCTTTTGGACGACGGGCTTCGAACAATTCCGCAACACGTGGCAGACCACCTGTAATGTCCTTGGTCTTGGCACCTTCACGCGGGATACGCGCAACAACGTCACCGGCTTTGACGTCCTGACCGTCTTCAACAGACAGAACCGCGTCAACCGACATCGGATAAGTGATCGGGTTGCCCTGATCATTGCGAACCGGCTCACCATCTTTATCCATCAGGATAATTTCAGGCTTAAGTTCGTTGCCCTTTGGCGCTGCGCGCCAGTCGACCACGATCTTCTGGGTCATACCGGTTGCGTCATCGGTTTCCTCACGCACGGCAAGGCCGTTCACAAGGTCAACGTGTTTCGCAACAGCGTCCTTTTCGGCGATGATCGGCAGGGTATAGGGATCCCATTCGAACATCTTGTCGCCACGTGCGATCTCTTGACCTTCTTTGACGAAGAGCTTGGAACCGTAACCCATCTTGTGGGATGCGATTTCCTCGCCCTGATCGTTAAGGATCAAGACCTGCATATTCCGGTTCATAACGATCTGCTCACCGGCGGCGTTGGTGATCACGCCAGGGTTTGCAAAGGCAATTTTACCGTTTTGCGAGGCTTCGAGGAAGGAGCGCGACGAACCAGAGGCAACGCCACCCATGTGGAATGTCCGCATGGTCAGCTGTGTACCGGGTTCACCAATCGACTGCGCCGCGATGATACCAACCGCTTCGCCAAGGTTAACGCGGGTACCACGTGCAAGGTCACGACCGTAGCACTGAGTACACACACCTTCTTCGGCTTCACAGGTCAGAGGCGAGCGGATACGCGCGGTCAGAACACCAGACTCTTCGATCGCATCAGCTGTGCGTTCGTCGATCAGGGATTCATCGGCGGCAATCACTTCGCCGGTAACGGGGTGACAGATGTCCTCGGCCGCAACACGACCCAGAACACGTTCGCCCAAGGTTGCAACAACCTCACCATCGTTCACAGCCGCTTCGGCGGTGATGGCGCGATCGGTGCCACAGTCTTCGAGACGCACGATACAATCCTGCGCAACGTCCACCAGACGACGGGTCAGGTAACCCGAGTTCGCTGTTTTCAAAGCGGTATCCGAAAGACCCTTACGGGCACCGTGGGTGGAGTTAAAGTACTCCAGAACGGTCAGACCTTCTTTAAAGTTCGAGATAATCGGTGTTTCGATGATGTCGCCATTCGGCTTTGCCATCAGACCGCGCATCCCGCCCAGCTGTTTCATCTGTGTGACCGAGCCACGCGCACCAGAGTGGGCCATCATGTAAACCGAGTTTGGTTCTTTGACGGAGCCATCTTCGTCACGCTGTTCTGCCGAAATGGTCGACATCATGGCTTCGGTGACTTTGTCGTTACACTTCGACCAAGCATCGACAACTTTGTTGTACTTTTCACCCTGAGTGATCAGGCCGTCCATGTACTGTTGTTCGAAATCTTTCACCTGATCACGGGTGTCGCCAACGATGTCCCACTTGTTATCAGGGATAACCATGTCGGATTTACCGAAGGAAATACCGGCCTTAAACGCTTCGCGGAAGCCCAAGGTCATGATCTGGTCACAGAAGATAACCGACTCTTTTTGACCACAGTAACGATAGACCGTGTCAATCACGCGCTGCACGTCTTTCTTACGCAGCAGGTCGTTGACCAGCGAGAAAGGCGCTTTGGCGTTCAGAGGCAGCAAGGCACCAAGACGGGCACGGCCCGGCGTGGTCTCAAAGCGGTTAAACACTTCGTTGCCTTCTTCGTCGATCTGCTTGAGACGAACCTGAACCTTGGCGTGGAGATGCACTTCGCCAGCGTTGAGGGCGTGTTCGACCTCTTCCAGCGAGGAAAAGACCATGTCTTCACCCTTCATACCTTCACGCATGATGGTGACATAGTACAGACCCAAGATCATATCCTGTGATGGTACGATGATCGGTGCGCCGTTTGCGGGCGACAGAACGTTGTTCGTCGACATCATCAGAACACGCGCTTCCAGCTGGGCCTCAAGGCTCAGAGGAACGTGGACCGCCATTTGGTCACCGTCAAAGTCAGCGTTAAACGCCGAGCAGACCAGTGGGTGCAGCTGAATGGCTTTACCTTCGATCAGCGTGGGTTCGAACGCCTGAATGCCAAGACGGTGCAACGTCGGCGCACGGTTCAACATGACAGGGTGTTCGCGGATGACCTCGTCGAGGATATCCCAAACTTCGGGACGCTCTTTTTCAACCAGCTTCTTGGCTTGCTTCACGGTGGAAGACAGACCTTTGGCTTCTAGGCGCGAATAGATGAACGGCTTGAACAATTCCAAGGCCATCTTTTTCGGCAAACCACACTGGTGCAGTTTCAGCTCAGGACCGGTCACAATCACCGAACGACCGGAAAAGTCGACGCGTTTCCCCAAAAGGTTTTGACGGAAGCGACCCTGCTTACCCTTGAGCATGTCAGACAGCGATTTCAACGGACGCTTGTTGGCACCGGTGATAACGCGGCCACGACGACCGTTGTCAAACAAGGCGTCAACGGATTCCTGCAACATCCGCTTTTCGTTACGGACGATGATGTCAGGGGCGCGCAATTCGATCAGACGCTTGAGACGGTTGTTCCGGTTGATCACGCGGCGATACAGATCGTTAAGATCGGATGTCGCAAAGCGGCCACCATCCAGCGGCACCAGCGGGCGCAGCTCTGGTGGGATCACAGGCACAACAGTCATGATCATCCATTCCGGACGGTTGCCAGATTCCAAGAAGGATTCGACAACTTTCAGACGCTTGATGATCTTCTTTGGCTTCAGCTCACCGGTGGCCTCTTTGAGGTCAGCCCGCAGAGTTTCGGCTTCGTTTTCCAGATCAATGTTGGCCAGCATTTCACGGATAGCTTCGGCACCGATATTGGCGGTGAAAGCGTCCATGCCATAGGCGTCTTGCGCGTCGAGGTATTCCTCTTCGCTCATCATCTGGCCGTATTGCAGATCGGTCAGGCCGGGTTCGATAACCACATAGTTTTCGAAATACAGCACGCGTTCCAAATCACGCAGGGTCATGTCCAGCATCAGGCCGATGCGCGAAGGCAGCGACTTGAGGAACCAGATATGTGCACAAGGAGCCGCAAGCTCGATGTGGCCCATACGTTCACGACGGACTTTTTGCAGCGTCACTTCGACACCACATTTTTCGCAGACAACGCCGCGATATTTCATACGCTTATATTTGCCGCAGAGGCATTCGTAATCTTTGATCGGGCCAAAGATACGCGCGCAGAAAAGACCGTCACGCTCAGGCTTGAACGTCCGGTAGTTGATGGTTTCGGGCTTTTTGATCTCACCGAAAGACCACGACAAGATACGCTCGGGCGAAGCGAGCGACACTTTGATCTCATCAAAGGTCTTGATCGGGGCAACCGGGTTGAACGGGTTGTTGGTCAGTTCCTGGTTCATCTTGGAACTCCTCAAACTTTGGTGCAGGTGACACGGACGGCGCCGGGCTGTTCCAGCGCGCGTCCAACGGTTGCAATCATTGTAGAGCTATCGCCGTACATCTGCCCCAACGCCTTGCACTGTTTCTGGGCTTGGCTCAGGCAGTTAGGAGACATCGGGATTTTCGGCGCTTTGCGACTCATCAAGACTTGACCGTCGCCCTGTGCAAACCAAAAGACATTCTTCTTTACAGAAGGGCTTGAGGCGGCAAGTGACTTGATCATGTCCATTTCCGACTGAGGCGCAGAGTAACAACCTGCCAAATCGAAACTTTCCGATTGGGCACGCTGCGCGTCACGCTCTTTATTCCGCTCCATTTGCTCGTTGGAGACACATCCTGAGAGTGTCAACACCGAAACTAGGGACGCGGTTAGGATTACAGATTTCACTCATCTTCCTCCGTATCCAGGAGTTCCATGTTGAGGCCCAAGCCGCGGACCTCTTTGACGAGAACGTTGAACGATTCTGGTACACCAGCTTCGAAGTTGTCCTCACCTTTCACGATGCTTTCATAGACCTTGGTCCGGCCTGCCACGTCATCCGACTTCACAGTCAGCATTTCTTGCAGGGTATAGGCGGCGCCATAAGCTTCGAGAGCCCAGACTTCCATTTCCCCGAAACGCTGGCCACCGAACTGCGCCTTACCACCCAGCGGCTGCTGAGTAACAAGCGAGTATGGGCCGGTCGAACGCGCGTGGATTTTGTCGTCCACAAGGTGGTGAAGTTTCAGCAGGTATTTAACACCCACGGTCACTTCACGTGCGAATTGCTCACCGGTACGACCGTCGAACAGTTTCGACTGACCGCTTTCGGTAAATCCGGCACGCAGCAGCGCGTCATTGACGTCAGCTTCTTTTGCACCGTCAAAGACAGGCGTCGCGATTGGAACACCAGAGGTGACATTGCCAGCCGCTTCGAGAAGATCGCCTTCGTCCATGGAGTTGAAGCCTTCTTCGTAGACTTCGTCGCCATAGGCGATGCGCAACGCTTCGCGAACTGGGGTCATGTCACCGCTACGGCGGTATTCCTGCAGCGCTTCGTCGACCTTGATGCCGAGCATACGCGCGGCCCAACCCATGTGGGTTTCAAGGATCTGACCAACGTTCATCCGCGATGGAACGCCCAGTGGGTTCAGACAGAAGTCAACCGGAGTACCATCGGCCAAGAACGGCATGTCTTCCATTGGAACAACGCGCGAAACCACACCTTTGTTCCCGTGGCGACCCGCCATTTTATCACCTGGCTGAAGCTTACGCTTCACAGCGATAAAGACTTTGACCATCTTCATCACACCCGGAGGCAGATCGTCGCCGCGGCGCACTTTCTCGACTTTGTCTTCGAAACGCGCATCAAGCGCGCGCTTCTGAACTTCGTACTGCTCGTGCAGGGCTTCGACATGCTTGGCGTCGTCTTCTTCACCAAGGGCCAGCTGCCACCACTGACCACGGGTCAGAGTGTCAAGCAACTCGTCGTTGATTTCCGAATTCGGGCGCACACCTTTGGGGCCTTTGACGGCAACTTTTCCAAAGATCATACCCTTGAGGCGGGCATAGATGTTGCGGTCAAGGATCGCGAGTTCGTCGTCACGGTCACGCGCCAAACGCTCGATTTCTTCACGCTCAATCTGCAACGCACGTTCGTCTTTTTCCACACCATGGCGGTTAAAGACGCGTACTTCTACGATTGTGCCGTAATCACCGGGCTTCACACGCAGCGAAGTATCGCGCACGTCCGATGCCTTTTCACCAAAGATGGCGCGCAGCAGTTTTTCTTCTGGCGTCATTGGGCTTTCGCCCTTGGGGGTGATTTTACCGACCAAGATATCGCCCGGCTCAACATCCGCACCGATGTAAACGATGCCAGCCTCGTCGAGGTTGCGCAGCGCTTCTTCACCGACGTTTGGAATATCGCGGGTGATCTCTTCTGGGCCAAGCTTGGTGTCACGGGCTGCCACTTCGAATTCTTCGATGTGGACCGATGTGAACACGTCATCCTTGGCGATCCGTTCGGAAATCAGGATCGAGTCTTCGTAGTTGTAGCCGTTCCAAGGCATAAACGCGACGATCACGTTTTTACCAAGGGCCAGTTCACCCATATCGGTCGATGGACCGTCCGCGATGACTTCGCCCTTAAGAACTGTGTCACCCACTTTGACCAACGGACGTTGGTTGATACAGGTGTTTTGGTTCGAACGCTGGAACTTGCGCATGCGGTAGATATCAACGCCCGCGTCACCCAATTCGAGATCGGATGTGGCGCGCACAACGATACGCTGCGCGTCAACTTGGTCGATGATACCGGCGCGTTTGGCCATAACAGCCGCACCGGAGTCACGTGCTACAACTTCTTCGATCCCGGTGCCGACAAGCGGTGCTTCGGAGCGCAGAGTTGGAACAGCCTGACGTTGCATGTTCGAGCCCATCAGGGCCCTGTTCGCATCGTCGTTTTCGAGGAACGGAATGAGCGAGGCCGCAACAGATACCAACTGTTTTGGGCTAACGTCGATCAGGTCAACCGCGTCGCTTGGCGACAGGGTATAGTCACCAGATTTACGGGTCGAAACCAGCTCGTTCTTGAACTTCATGTTCTCGTCGAGGTTGGCGTTGGCCTGAGCAACGGTGTGCCGCATTTCCTCGGTCGCAGACATGTAGTGGACTTCGTCGGTGACGGTGCCCTCTTTTACGACGCGATAAGGTGTTTCGATAAAGCCGTATTTGTTCACGCGGGCAAAGGTGGCCAGCGAGTTGATCAGACCAATGTTTGGCCCTTCCGGCGTTTCAATCGGACACATACGACCGTAGTGCGTTGGGTGAACGTCGCGAACTTCAAAGCCAGCACGCTCACGGGTCAAACCACCGGGGCCAAGCGCCGAAAGGCGACGCTTGTGCGTCACTTCGGAGAGCGGGTTGGTTTGGTCCATAAACTGCGACAGCTGCGAAGAGCCAAAGAATTCACGTACCGCAGCAGCAGCCGGTTTCGCGTTGATCAAATCCTGCGGCATCACAGTGTCGATTTCGACAGATGACATACGTTCTTTGATTGCGCGCTCCATGCGGAGCAGGCCAACGCGGTATTGGTTTTCCATCAGCTCGCCAACGGAACGCACACGACGGTTACCAAGGTGGTCAATATCGTCGATGTCGCCACGACCATCACGCAGATCAACCAGCGCTTTGATACATTGAACGATGTCTTCACGATCAAGCGTGCGCTGTGTGTCCTCTTTGTCCAAAGCCAGACGCATGTTCATTTTCACGCGACCAACGGCAGACAGGTCATAGCGCTCGCTGTCAAAGAACAACGTGTCGAACAAGGCCGAGGCCGCTTCGACGGTGGGTGGCTCACCCGGACGCATCACGCGGTAGATATCCATGAGCGCGGTGTCGCGACCCATGTTTTTATCCATCGCCATGGTGTTGCGCATGTATGGCCCAACGGTGACGTTGTCGATGTCCAGCACAGGAATTTCGGTGACGCCCGCGTCAACCAATTCCTTCAGGGTGCCGCCCGTGACGTCGCCATCTTTGTCGACTTCCCATGTCAGCTCATCACCCGCTTCGACATAGATCGCACCGGTTTCTTCGTTGATGATGTCCTGGGATACGAACTTGCCAACGATCTGGTCAAAGGGAACCAACAAGTTTTGTACTTTACCTTCGTCGATCAGCTTTTTGACGGCGCGAGGCGTGACTTTCTTGCCCGCTTCCGCAATGACTTCACCGCTATCCGCATCAACCAAATCGTAGGACGGGCGGGTCCCGCGCACACGATTTGGGAAGAATTTGGTCGACCAACCGCCAGCTTTCTTCAGCTCATAGCTCACCGTATCGTAATAGGCGTCCATGATCGCTTCTTGGTCGAGACCAAGCGCGTAAAGCAGAGTGGTGACAGGCAGTTTCCGACGACGGTCGATCCGTGCAAAGACGATGTCTTTGGCGTCGAACTCAAAGTCCAACCACGAGCCGCGATAAGGAATAATACGGCAGGCGAACAGCAACTTGCCCGAGCTGTGCGTTTTGCCCTTGTCGTGATCAAAGAACACGCCAGGCGAACGGTGCATCTGGGATACGATCACACGCTCGGTGCCGTTAACCACAAATGTGCCGTTTGGCGTCATCAAAGGCATATCGCCCATGAATACGTCTTGCTCTTTGATGTCTTTGACCGACTTCGCGCCGGTATCTTCGTCGATATCAAACACGATCAGGCGCAAGGTAACCTTCAGCGGTGCGCTGTAGGTCATGTCGCGCTGCATGCACTCTTCGACGTCGTATTTAGGCTTTTCTAGATCGTAGTTAACGAATTCCAGAACAGCGGTTTCATTGAAATCCTTGATCGGGAAAACCGACTGGAAAACGCCTTTGATGCCTTCACCGTCTGAGGGTGTTGGCTGGTCGCCTGATTTCAAGAAAAGCTCGTAGCTGGATTTCTGAACCTCGATAAGGTTCGGCATTTCCAGTACTTCACGGATTTTGCCGTAATAACGGCGAAGACGTTTCTGGCCAAGGAAGCTTTGCGCCATGACAGATGTCACCTTTCGATAATCTCTTCGAGTAACGCATCGTCGGGCTACGACACGTCACCGTCAGTGACGGCAAAAATCCGATCCATTCTCGGCCCCCGTCCCACCGGAGGCCACTCGATCGTTGGATCCCTGCCTTGGAAAGCGTCTCGTTTGACCGGGGTCAAAGGCGGCGCTTGCCAAGTCGGGGCTCATCATTTTTTAAGCTAAACTCCTGTTGTCGTGTCGCTTTTTCTCAGACAGACAGGTATTGATTGGAAATCTCGCGCACCCTACTTTAACCAAAGAGAAAAAGCGGCTTCGAATCGCTCGAACCCGCAGGAGATTTCCGAATATTCGGTGAACGGAAAGATTGCAACCCCCAAGGGAGCTGCAACAGAATTATCCTAGACGGACAAGATCGCATTTTTGGGGCGTTTCGTCAAGACACTGGGCCTTGGTGGGAGAATTGAAAACCGGTTCCATAAAACATGGGGCTTGCTAACCCGGCCCCTGAAGATCCCACAAATATCGCCACCGATGTCACCCAAAAGAGGCGCGCTGCCTACTTTTTCTAACGGCGGATGAATGCCCGAACAGGTTGATTGGCAAGCGTTGGTCAAGGCATTCAATGTTTCTGATCGCAATTCAGCCCTAGCGCAAAACGAAACCAAATAGGCTATCAAAGCAACCCGCTCTGGGTTTGGCCCTTCTACAGCACTTTTTTCACGCCCCAGATCATACACATCCCATGGTTCAAAAAATTCACACGAGCATCTATCAGGGAAAACTAGCCAGTCGGCCCACCTCGCACGCCCTTTGGCGGTGCGATCGCTCTACCCATCATCGCCCCACCAGCAGATCAGGCAAACTTCAAAACCGCCAACGTCGTTCAATCCCTGAAATTCACAATAAGGACGGTAATTTTGAGCATGTGACACGCATAAATCGCAGTGCCAAAAAAACAAGCGCCCCCAAGAGGGAGCGCTTGCAAGAATTTCTCTTTGAAAAAGAGGAATTACTTGAGCTCGACTTCAGCACCTGCTTCTTCGAGCTTCTTCTTGATTTCCTCGGCTTCGTCCTTGGAAACGCCTTCTTTGACAGCTTTGCCACCGGCTTCAACCAGTTCTTTAGCTTCTTTCAGGCCCAGGCCGGTGATGCCGCGGACTTCTTTGATGACGTTGATCTTTTTGGCGCCAGCGGCCTTCAGGATCACGTCAAATTCAGTTTTCTCTTCTGCAGCTGCGCCACCGGCGTCAGCTGGACCAGCCATGACAACGGCGCCGCCAGCTGCGGGCTCGATGCCATACTCGTCTTTGAGGATGGTTTTCAGTTCTTGTGCTTCGAGCAGGGTCAGACCCACGATGCTTTCGGCAAGTGCTTTCAGATCAGCCATTTTGAGACTCTTTCCGTTTTCGTTATGTGTTCCAACGTCAGGGGGTTAACCCTACGGGGATCGTAAAGTTGCTTACGCCGCTTCCGCTTTCTCTTCGATTGTCGAGAGAATGGATGCGATGTCAGAAGCAGGTGCGCCAATTGCGCCGGCGATGTTGCTTGCAGGTGCGCCGATACAGCCAACGATCGAAGCAATAAGCTCATCACGCGACGGCATTTTCGACACGGCCTCAACACCAGCCCGGTCAAGAGCCGATCCGCCCATTGCACCGCCAAGGATTTCGAACTTTTGGTTCGTCTTGGCGAAGTCCTCAACCACTTTGGCGGCTGCCACAGGGTCTTCGGAATAGGTCAGAACGGTCATGCCTTCCAGATACTCTTCGATGCTTTCGCACTGAGTATCTTTCACGGCAATTTTGGCGAGCCTGTTTTTGGCGACACGAACCGAAGCTTCCGCTTCACGGGCAATCCCGCGCAGGCTCTGCATGTCAGCAACTGTCAGACCCTCGTAGCGGGCAACCACTACGACGCCAGAGCTATCAAAGATTTGGCCGAGCTCTTCGACCAACTTCTCTTTTTGTGCTCTATCCACAGTTTTACTCCAATTGATGGAGGGGGCGACCCCTCCGGCTCACTTTTGCCTAGGTTTCCCCAGGCGACGTGTCCAAATGGCGGGTCGTCGCATCAAAGCCAGCACGTGATGTGCCTGAAAGATGTCTCTTCCCGTCTCAGGCAGGAGTTATGAGTGCGATTGCACTCGCCCACCGTCTCGGACGAAAGTAGGGGTCTCGAATCAATGAGACACCCTGAGCGCTTGCGATAGCCTGTTTGTTGCAACTTGCCAAGTCCGAACTCTTCTGCACGGCCTCAAATCTGGTCACTCACCTTGGCAACCGCAACAAGCTCTCTCAGGAGCCGTTGTTTCGGCAACGGTTTTGGCAAAACCCGATCTATCCCCGCAGCAACATATTCAGTGACCTGATGGGTCAAAACATTTGCGGTCACTGCAAAAATGGGAACGGGACCGTTGCCACTTGCCCTCTCCGCTTCTCGGATACGCCGCGTGGCTTCGACCCCATCGACGCCTGGCATCTGGATATCCATTAAAATTGCGTCAAAATCGGTTTCTTTAGCCAAGGCCACCGCCTCATCTCCACCCGACGCTGCGTAAATGATACAATCGACCGGAGCCAGAAACCGCTCGAGGATCAGACGGTTGGTGGCATTATCATCCACAATCAAAATGCGCCGCCCGCATAATGCAGATGTTTCCGGCATGTCCAATTTCTCGCGTTTGAGGTCTTTGGCCTCGACACGTTGAAGCGGTAGCCGCACTTCGAACCGGGCCCCATCACCGACGTCGCTCTTAACCGTCAACTGGCCCCCCATCGCCTCTGTTATCTGGCTTGAAATAGCGAGGCCAAGGCCGGTCCCGCCATATTTACGGGTCACACTCGCATCCGCTTGCACAAACGGGTCAAAGATTTTGTCTAGGGCGCTCGGCGCAATACCTGGACCTGTATCACTGACGCGCGTCAAGACCTCTCCGCTCTTTGCATCAATGAGAGCGTCAATAGTCACGCAACCTTTGTCTGTAAATTTGACGGCATTGGCGACCAGGTTATGCAATACTTGCTGAAGGCGGCGCTCATCCCCGACGACGCGGTGGGGAACAAAGTCGCTTATCTCTAGTCGCAGCTTAAGCCCCTTTTCACGTGCACGACTTGCATGAAGGTCACGCGCGGTTTTCAACACGCGGTGTAAATCAAAAGGCGCTCTTTCCAACTCCAGTCGCCCAGCTTCGACCTTGGACAGGTCCAAAACATCATTGATAGTGCCCAGCAAAAGCTCGCCTGACTGCTCAATGACTGTAATACACTCGCGCTGATCCGTGTCGAGGTCGCTCTCAGAGAGTTCGCTGGCCATACCCAAGATGCCGTTAAGCGGTGTTCGTATTTCGTGGCTAACATTGGCAAGAAACAAGGATTTTGCTTCATTTGCGCTATGCGCCATGTGGTGCAGTTTTTGAATGCGCTTCTGGGCACGATTTGCCAGAAACACTTCGGAGACAACATAGGCCAACAAAAGGGCAATTAGGGCGTACCCAGCAATATCGGCCGCCCTGCCCGCGGCGTTACCACTTTGAAGGTCGACAAATTGCCGCTGCAAATCCTCAACTGCAAATGTTGCCGCCCAGGCCTGACGCGCAGTTTTAGAATGGTCATCAAGGATGCTATGAAGTCGCAAAACCTCTTCATCCGAAATAGTATCGGCCTCGTAAATCATCTCCTCTTCGCGCCGCAAAAATGCCTGCAACTCCGCGATAACCGGAGCCAGGCCTTCGGTTTTGCCAATTTCAGACCCCGCGACAAGATCCAAGCGCCCCCAAAGAATATCGAACCGCATCTCGACTTCTTCTTTGTCCCGCCGCCCTTCGGAGTATCCCACCAAATCTGACGAAAGACGCTGCACTTCAAAGATCGTTTCGCTCATCCTCCAGATCAAACCATTGGTGCGAAACACCAAACGCTCTTTTTCGCGGAGTGTCCCAATCTCTTGGGAGACGAATAAAATGCTTAGGGCGCAGGCCGCACAAACAGCGACCAGAGCGCGCATCGTTCGGGCGTTTTCCCGGATAAAATGCACCATCAACCCGCCTGAGCAAGAACCTCAATCCGCACCAATTGCCATATCATTTGGACATAGTACGTGTGCGCCTCGGCCTCGGCTTTGCTTTGCGGGTAGACAATCCAAATGGGGCCTTTGTTTCGAATGCCCATCTGCTGGCCATTGTGCTCCATAGCAAGAATTGCTCCATGCTTTTTGGCATCTGCAATGGAAATCGTCACCGCGTAATCATCAGCAGCCACCGCTCGCAATTTCGCTCCTTGGGCACCGACCGCCTCCAACAAAGACGCAATTGTTGGCCCTGAAAACCGATTTAGCCCCTCGGTGAACGACGTGTATGTTTCGATTGTTCGCCAATCCAGATTGGCCAACATAGCGCGATCAAACAATGCTTGTTCGCCAGAATTGGTTGTTGAGATGTGTCCATCGACCGTCAACATCACCCGCTCATTCGGGGCATCCAAGGCCGCAGCCGCGGAACAAATCAACACGCTAAGGACAGCAAGTAGTCTACACATAAAAGTCAGCACGATTGTATCCCTGTACCGGGTTGCATATCGCATCAACGCTACAAAGCTTGTCCTAATACTTCCTTGCAGCGCACAAAAAAAGGCGGACCAAATGGCCCGCCTTCTTAATAACGTTTGAAAACTGTTTAGCTTTCGACGGCGTTGTTTACATCAACGGTCACGCCTGGGCCCATTGTGGAGCTCAGAGCGATCTTTTTCATGTATGTGCCTTTGGAACCCGATGGTTTCGCAGCGGCAACAGCACCGATAAAGGCACGGATGTTTTCAACCAGTTTGGCTTCGTCAAAGGACGCTTTGCCAACACCGGCGTGAACCACACCAGCTTTTTCAGCTTTGAACTGAACCTGACCACCTTTGCTGTCTTTGACAGCTTGGGCTACGTCCATGGTCACTGTGCCAACTTTTGGGTTTGGCATCAGGTTACGTGGGCCAAGAACCTTACCAAGACGACCAACGATAGGCATCATGTCAGGGGTTGCGATACAACGATCGAAATCGATGGTGCCGCCCTGAATGGATTCCATCAGGTCTTCTGCGCCAACGATGTCTGCGCCAGCGGCCTGAGCTTCTTCAGCTTTGGGGCCACGTGCGAAAACAGCAACGCGAACGGTTTTGCCGGTGCCGTTTGGCAGGCCGATAACACCGCGAACCATTTGGTCGGCGTGACGCGGGTCAACACCCAGCGCCATGGCGATTTCGATGGTTTCGTCGAATTTTGCGTTGGCGTTCGCTTTGATCAGCGTCACAGCCTCTTCAACTGTGAGGTTTTCTTTGCCTGCGAATGCTTCACGGGCTGCGGTTGTGCGTTTTCCGAGTTTTGCCATGATCTTAACCTTTCACCTCGATGCCCATCGAACGGGCAGAGCCGACGATGATCAACATTGCGGCCTCGACGTCATTCGCCGACAGGTCCTTCATTTTGGCTTCGGCAATTTCACGTACCTGAGCCACAGTCACGGAGGCCACGGTTTCACGACCGGGGGCTTCCGCGCCACGAGGGCGGTTACGCTTGCCAACTGGCTTAAGGCCAGCAGCTTTTTTCAGGTAGTAAGACGCAGGTGGCGTCTTGATGTCCATGGTGAAGGACTTGTCCTGATAATAAGTGATCACGGTTGGGCACGGCGCGCCGGGCTCCATTTCCTGTGTTTTGGCGTTGAACGCCTTACAGAATTCCATGATGTTGATGCCGCGCTGACCCAGCGCAGGACCCACAGGTGGGGAAGGGTTGGCTTTGCCTGCAGGAATCTGCAGCTTCATCGTGCCAGCTAGCTTCTTGGCCATTGGCTTTCTCCTTTTCAACACCCACGCGAACGCGTTCGCCGGGCTAGTTCAGACGGGGAAACCCGTCATTGTTGCGTGGTCTGGTCCGAGTTTCGCGAAACCCTCGCCTCCCACGATTCGTACGCCCTTACAGGCGCAGATGGGGCGCTTTACACCGAGTTTTCGGGAATGGCAAGCTTGCAGAGCAGTGTATGCAAGACAGGCCCATCAAGCCCCCCTCTTGCCCCTCCGGCTTTCTAGCGAATACAGTCAAACGACTGCATTGAGCCCAACTTGATCGTTGGAGCGGACCGCCGCGCCGAAGAGGTTAAGGCGGTGATAATGCCCAAGCGCCGCATTACCGTGGCGAAAAGTAAATGGCTTGAGAGGCAGTAAATGTTCCGGAACTTTGCGTTAATCGCCTCTGTCGCGGGGTTCATGTTGCATCCAGGGCCGACGGTAGCAGGGACAAAAGACCTCGAAAGCGCGATCTTCCAAATTATTCCATTTGGTGGCGAACCCTACGTTTCTATCGAAACGCGGAAGGAATATGTCGCAGCCCTAAAGAGCTATTGGCAGAACTTCGATAGCCGTGTCCCGCGCCTGTCGCCGCCTGAGACGCAGTGGATCACTGACGAAATGGGGGCGCAAGGTGAACGCCTGACGCGAGCCCTAAACTCCAAGGAATATGCGCTTTTTTCGTTGAACCGAGATATTGGGGGCTGCCTGAAGTCCTTGGACCGTCTGGATGCGGCCTATGCTGAGCCGAGCCAAGGCCAAACGGAAATGTTTCACTGGTTGGGCGTCGTCCAGTGCTACGGCGATCTGGATCGTATGATGGAATACCTTCGGCAAGCTGGCCTCTCTAACGGGAGGTTTAATGGGCCGTTTTATGCCGTAGGCGTGTCCCCAATTATGGATGCCTTGTTGGAGAAAGTAATTCCGTCTGCAATGGCAGATACTATGGGCTGGACGATAAGCGCAGACTGACGCCAATCGAAACGATTCCGCTTCCATTCTACATGTGGCATTGCAGGAAACCTGCACCTGACACGCGCGTCCGTTTTGTCCCGCATGGCCGTCATGGACACACCAAACAAAAACGCCCCGCAGATGCGAGGCGCTTCTTAGATTTGTGAATAGCCCAGTGGCGACTTAGATTTCTTTCGAAACCTGCGTAAAGTCCAGTTCGACCGGGGTTTCGCGACCGAAAATCGAGACCGAAACCTTGAGCTTTTGTGTATCGTCGTCCACGCCTTCGACCATACCGTCGAACCCTTCGAATGGGCCGTCGGTGACTTTGACTTTTTCGCCAGTCTCAAAGCGGATTTCGATGCGGGGGGCTTCGTCGCTCTCTTGGACGCGGCCGATCATCGCGTCGACTTCGGCGTCACGCATGGGCATCGGGCGCCCCTGCGGGCCAAGGAAACCGGTGACACGGTTGATCGAGTTCACAAGGTGATAGCCTTGGTCGGACATTTCCATGTGAACCAGAACGTAACCGGGCATAAAGCGGCGCTCGGTTGTCACCTTCTTGCCGCGACGCACCTCGATCACCTCTTCGGTGGGCACCAGAACTTCGTCGATCTGGTCGTGAAGCTCTTGCTCCTCAACCGCCGTCCGGATCTGCTCCGCAATCTTCTTCTCAAAGTTTGAGAGAACACTGACCGAATACCACCGTTTTGCCATCTGGGACTGCCCTTATGTCTCGTGTCGGGGGCACATGCTGGGCCCCAAATGAAAACCGGCGCGCGACTCATCGCACGCCCGTAAGAAAGTGTCGTAGCTCATACCCGCGCAACCCGCGAGTTTCAAGCCTGCAAAATGCCCATCCAGCGTTAGGACAGGCGATGCATTTAGCCAAACATACCCAAAAGCGCCTTGAGGCCACCTTTGAGAGCAAGATCAACCAATGCAAAGAAGATCGCGGTCAGGGTCGCCATGATAAAGACCATGATCGTGGTCAGCATCACCTCGCGGCGGGTTGGCCAAACGATTTTGGAAACTTCGGCGCGCACCTGCTGGATGAACTGAAGGGGATTCGTGGTGGCCATTGGCTCTCATTCCATTACTCGAGTTTTGTCGCAGATAGACGAGCGCGCGCGCAATTTCAAGCTCTGCCGACCGGGCTGACGCAGAATTGCAGCACAAATACCCTAACGACTAAGGGTTCGTTTCGCCCAAATCGGCATGATCAATGACAGAATAAACAAGCGCGACAAGTGATGTGCCGCGACAAAGGCCGGATCCATCCCCAACAGAATCGCAATTGCCGCCATGCCTTCGACGCCGCCAGGGACAAAAGCGATAAGGAGGAGGGGAATAGAGATGTCCAAAAACCACGCAGAAATTGCGACACATAATAATGTCACCGCAAAGCCGACGCTCGTAACACAAAGCCCACCCATCAGAGCTTTGCGCAGGTCCCGCCCCGAAACACCTGAGTAGCGACTACCGATCAAGGCCCCCATAGCGACCATTGCGCCGGTCTGCATGACCCATGGCAGACCCCCGGGTGTGATCTCACTCATATGCCCCGCTGCGCTGACCACCATCCCCGCCAACAGATATGCCGCCGGGAAGTGGAGGCGTTGAAACACCCACCCCAACCCGACCGCAGCAATCGCCAGCCCAGCCAGATGCCAAAGGCTCATGTTCTCAACCGGCGTTAAGCCCGGCAAGCTATCACCAAACCCCCAGGTCACCACCACCGGCACAACAAGCGTAATAAACAAGACGCGTGTGCTCTGAATGATCGCAATCGGGGTCGTATCGATGTTTCGGTCCGTCGCGATGCCCAAGACAAAGCTTAGATGCCCCGGCGTCGAGGCCAGCATCGCCGTTGTTCGATCGTAGCCCAACTTACGGCTCAGTACCCAGCGCGACAAAAGCAAGGTCGCAATCACACTCAGACTTAGAATGGAGATAGTCAGCGGCCATTTCACCGCCGCCTGCAATGTCTCTGATGTCGCGCCCGACCCAATATTAATGCCAAGAACCAAAAATAGGAGGTCGCGCCAAAGTGCGGGTAGCTCCATACGCGCACCGGCAAGGCAAACCAAAGACACCGCGAGCGCAGATCCCGTCAATGCGGCGGCTGGCATGCCGATTTGGGCAAAGACAAACGCGCCCGCACATCCAGCCAAAAGGCAGAGCACTATTCCCATCGCTGCATTATCAGAAGTCATGGCACCTCGGCGCGTCACCTGCATACCACGGTATACCAAAATAATGAAAAGCGAAATACTTCTCTGCGCCAGAGGCGCTGATTATGAATTTCAGAGAAAGTGGCAGGGGCACCAGGGCTCGAACCCGGGACCTACGGTTTTGGAGACCGTCGCTCTACCAACTGAGCTATACCCCTAAGGCCGGGTTGTGGGGTACGACATGGCTTGGACGAAATCAAGAGGTCAAACGCAGGAAAATTGCCTTTGACTGCAAGTTTTATGTCATTGGCTCACAAAACCGCTCGCCTGAGGTCACGGGAAACGGAAGCTCCTGAAACAAAAGCCATGTTCACGAATGCACACTGGTTGTTCAACGGCTTTTTTCTTCTCGGGTCTTTTCAAAATACGTGACTCTGCCGGGCAGGTTTAACGCCGCAAACCCGTTGTTTTCTTAGGCCGCACTTAGGCTGCGCAGGGATGCACAATCACCTGATCTTCTTGTTTGATTTCAAGGGCAAAAATGCGTGAGCAGACGCGATTTTTTCGTGTGTTCAAATCCCAAAACGCCGCCCCTATCTCGTTGTCATCGGAACAACACACCGAACCAAACAAACCAATACGGGGCGTCCCAAGCGCCTCACCTCTTAAAAGGAAACGCACAATGAAAACCATCATCGCATCCGCCCTCATCGCAACCGCCGCTCTGACCGGTGCCGCAAACGCCTCGCTCTCGTCCGACGTTCAGACATATGCCCCCGGCGCCGACGTCTCCTCGCTGACATCCGCTGAAACTGCCTCGCTGCACCTGATCCTCTCCGG
>NZ_CANMKO010000021.1 GCF_947498515.1 uncultured Pelagimonas sp.
TCACCGATTGCGCATACATCTCATCATAACGACCCGCGTCAACATGAGCGCCGGCTACCAACTCGGCCGATGGTGGAAATGTTTTGGACATGAGGACTCCTCCTGAAATTTTGCGTCAGGGAAAACAGAAAAGCCCCCGAATGCAAGGACACTTTGGTCCTGCATATTCGGGGGCTTGATGAAATTAGTTAGATTGCGAGGTATTCGGCGCGCAGCTGTTCGTTTTCCAAAACCTCGGCGGCGGACCCGTCAAACACAATCGAACCAGTGTCGAGGATCACCGCGCGGTCAGCCAATTGCAGGGCGCGCACAGCGTTTTGTTCCACGATGATGGTGGTCATGCCTTGCTCTTTGATCAAGCGCAGGGTCTTTTCGATTTCGTCAACGATAACCGGGGCTAGACCTTCGTAAGGTTCGTCCAACAACAGAACCTTGATGTCGCGGGCCAAGGCACGGGCGATCGACAACATCTGTTGCTCACCACCCGACAGGGTCACGCCCTCTTGGTTGCGACGTTCGCGCAGGCGCGGGAACAGATCATATAGACGATCCAGCGACCAGCCGATGGGCGGCGCGATCTGGGCCAGCTTGAGGTTTTCTTCCACTGTCAGGCCGGGGATGATGCAGCGATCTTCGGGGACAAGGCCAAGGCCATTTGTCGCCGCTTCATGCGATTTCATCAGGTGCAACGGCTTGTGATCCAGCCAAATCTCACCGTGGTTGACCTGCGGGTCGTCCATGCGTGCGATCGAGCGCAGCGTGGTGGTTTTACCGGCACCGTTCCGGCCTAAAAGCGCGAGAATCTCGCCCTCGTGGACGTTAAAGTTGATGCCTTGGACGATGTAGCTCTCACCGTAGTAAGAGTGCATATCCCAGACAGAAAGGAACGCGGGGGCCGTTTCGGCTTGGTTGGCGTTCTTGGAAAAATCCGGACGTACGTTCATGTCTTATCCTCTTTTGAGAAAGGGGGGCGGGGTCACCGCCCGCCCGATCAGACCTGTTGGGTCTCGCCCAGATAGGCTTCTTGTACTTTTGGATGGCCCTTAATGTTTTCGGGCGTATCCTCGACCAGTGGTGTGCCTTGGGCCAACACGGTGATGCGATCCGCCAAGGAGAACACTACATGCATGTCGTGTTCGATAATCGCGATGGTGATGTCGCGCTTTTCCTTGATCTCTTTGAGAAGATCGATCGTGTTGTTGGTATCGGCCCGCGCCATACCCGCTGTTGGTTCGTCAAGCAGCAGTAGCTTTGGATCCTGGACCAGACACATGGCCATTTCCAAACGCCGCTTGTCACCGCGTGACATCGAGGCCGAGTGCATCTCGCGCTTGTCGAGCATGTTGACCTCGGCAAGCATCTCTTCAGCTTGCTGGATCAGGCCTTTCTCGGCCTGAACACTTTCGATGGCGTGCAGGCGATAGGCCCCGTCACGTTTGGCAAACAGCGGGATCATCATGTTTTCCATCACCGTCAGATCACCAAAGATCTCAGGGGTTTGGAAAACGCGGGAAATACCCATCTGGTTGATTTCATGCGGGCTACGCCCCAGCACCGAATTGCCGTCAAACATGACAGAACCGGTGTCTGGGATCAGCTTGCCAACAAGGCAGTTAAGCAAGGTCGACTTGCCCGCGCCGTTGGGGCCGATGATGGCGTGGCAGGTGTTCTCCTTGACGCTGAGATTGACATCCCCCAGCGCTTGGAGGCCACCAAACCGTTTGCCTACGTCTTTGACTTCAAGAATTCCCATCCGTCTCTCTCCTTATTCCGCAGGCTCGGTTGAGGGTGATTTACCATCGTCGTCTTTGTCTTTCTTGCGCAAAGCCTTGGCGATACGCTGACCACCTTCGACGAGACCGCCGGGCAAGAAGGTCACGACAAGCATAAAGATCAGACCCAGTGTCAGGTGCCAGCCTTTGCCCACAAACGGGTGGATGACAGCAACCATGAAGTTTTCGATCCCATCAGGCAGGAAGCTAAACCACGTGTGCAACACGCCGTCATTGATCTTGGAGAAGATGTTCTCGAAGTACTTGATCATACCTGCGCCCAAGATTGGGCCGATCAAGGTGCCGACACCACCGAGGATGGTCATCAGAACAACTTCGCCCGATGCGGTCCACTGCATACGCTCAGCGCCGGCAAGTGGGTCCATCGAGGCCATCAAACCACCGGCCAGACCGGCATACATACCCGAGATCACAAAGGCCGCCAGAGTGTAGGGCTTTGGGTTCAGGCCGGTATAGTTCATCCGTGTCTGGTTTGATTTAATCGCTCGAAGCATCATGCCGAAAGGCGACCGGAAGATGCGGATCGACAGATAGAAGGCCGCGATCATGACGATGGCACAGACATAGTACCCAACCGAGAAGGTAAAGGTCCAAGGGCCAACAATCATGTCATAGGCCGAACGCATTTCCAGGCCAAACAAGTTGGTCACCGGGATCGAGCCATCGGCGGTCGCCGATACACCAAGGATGCGTGGGTCATCGAGCGTCACCTGCAGACCGGTTTCACCGTTGGTCAGCGGGGTCAGAACCGAATAGGCCAGTGCGAATGACATCTGGGCAAAGGCCAGTGTCAGGATCGAGAAGTAGATCCCGGTCCGACGTAGCGAGACCCAACCGATCAGCAGCGAGAACAGGCCCGCAATGATCACCGACAGGATGATCGCCGGCAGGATGTTCATGCTCAGCAGTTTGAACATCCAAACGGCCGAGTAGGACCCCACACCCAGAAACGCGGCGTGGCCAAAGGACAGGTAGCCTGTCAGACCGAACAGAATGTTAAAGCCGATTGCAAAGATCCCAAAGATAACAAAGCGTTGCATCAGGTCTGGGTAACCGGCGTTGAATTGTGCCATTCCGCTATCAGACGGGAACGGGTTTAGGATGAATGGTGCTAGCATCGTCAGAGCGACGACCACCAACAGCAAGGATGCGTCTTTTTTTCCAAGTCCAAGCATGGTCGTTTACTCCATCACGCCTTTGCGACCCATCAGACCGCGTGGGCGGACCAGAAGGATGATAATGGCGACAAGGTAGATGATGATTTGGTTGATGCCGGGGATGATGTCAGTCACCGCAGTCATCGAGGCAAAGCTTTCCAGAATTCCGAGCAAGAAGCCCGCGGCCACAGCGCCGGGCAGGGAGCCCATGCCGCCGACAACCACCACAACAAAGCTCAGGACCAAGAAGTCCATGCCCATATGATAGTTGGGCGCGTTGATCGGTCCGTACATCACACCAGCAAGACCAGCCACCGCAGCAGCAAGGCCAAACATCAGGGTAAAGCGTTTGTCGATGTCGATCCCCAAAAGTCCAACGGTTTCGCGATCCGCCATGCCCGCACGCACAACCATCCCAAAGGTGGTGAACTGCAAGAAGGCAAAGACAGCGCCGATGACAACAACGGAGAAGAAGAAGTAAACGATCCGCCAGACGGGATAGACAACACCTTCGGCCAGAACCGCAACACCGCTGAGCGCGTCAGGCGCAGGTGTCTGGATCGGATTGGCACCGTAAACGGCTTTGATCACCTCTTGCAAAACAATGGCGAGGCCAAAAGTCACAAGGATCTGGTCCGCATGTTCGCGTTTGTAGAAATGCTTGATCAATCCGCGTTCCATGATGAAACCAATGGCGATCATAATTGGAATGGCGAAGAGAACCGCCAAGGGCACCGACCAATCAATGATGGCTGCCCCCATTTCCGGACCAAACCAGCTTTCGACATAGGGGGTTTTGATAACCGCCGGATTGCCAAGGAAGTCTGTTTTGGTTGGATCAACTGTCTCATAGGACAGGTTCAACAGACGTTGCAGGAAAACGGAGCAGAAAGCGCCGATCATAAACAATGCCCCGTGGGCAAAGTTGACCACGCCGAGCGTGCCGAAGATAAGTGTTAGCCCGAGCGCGATCAGCGCATAGGCTGAGCCCTTATCGAGCCCATTCAGGATTTGCGTAAGGAATACGTCCATGACCCCACCATTGGGTTAAAGGTGCCGAAACCCCTTCGATAGATATCGAAGAGACCCAAGAATTTCCGAAGATTTCGAGAAACAGAGAAAGTGGCCCGGCCCCAGCGTTTGGGGACCGGGCCGAACTGTTTATGCGCCCGGGTTACAGGAGCCGAGCTGGCCGCCTGCGAACATTGGGTGCTCGGGATCGTAAGTTACCTGAGCAGCCGGGGTCACTTCGACAACTTCAAGAAGGTCGAACTCGGATGTTGGGTTCTCTTTACCCTTCACAACGAGAACGTCTTTGAAGCACTGGTGATCTTCGGCACGGTACAGTGTCTTACCGTTGCCCAGACCGTCGAACTCAAAGCCTTCCAGAGCTTCTGCAACACCACATGGGTTGAAGGTGCCGGCACGCTGACAGGCGTCTGCGTACAGCAGGGTCTGACAGTAAGTTGTGTGCGCAGCCTGGCTTGGCGGGAAGCCGTATTTGGTGCCGAAGGACTTAACGAAGGCTTTGGAACCCTCATCCTGTAGCGACCAGTGCCAGTTTGTCGAACCAAGGATGCCCTTGATGTTCTCACCCGCACCACGAGCCATCAGGCGCGAGAAGAGCGGAACAACGATTTCGAAGTTTTTGCCGTTGGCTTGTGCTTCGCGCAGGCCGAACTGAACAGCGTTGGTCAGCGAGTTGACCATGTTGCCGCCGTAGTGGTTCAGAACGAGAACGTCCGCACCCGAGTTCAGAACCGGAGCGATGTAGGACGAGAAGTCCGTCGAAGCCAGCGGTGTCAGAACGTTGTTAACGGTTTCCCAACCCAGAGCTTCGGTCGCGGCTGCGATCGATTCCTGCTGAGTCCAACCCCAGGTGTAGTCAGCAGTCAGGTGATAGGCTTTTCGGTCGTCGCCATAGAGGCCCTTGAGAACAGGGGCCAGCGCCGCGCCGGACATGTAACCGTTAAAGAAGTGACGGAAGCCGTTGGCTTTCTTGTCTTTGCCGGTTGTGTCGTTCGAGTGTGTCAGGCCAGCCATAAAGATGACGCCAGCTTCTTGGCACAGGCCCTGAACAGCAATCGCAACACCCGAAGAAGAGCCGCCAGTGATCATCACTGCGCCGTCTTTTTCGATCATCGATTTTGCCGATGCACGAGCTGCGTCTGATTTGGTCTGTGTATCGCCTGTGACGAACTCGACCTTTTTGCCGAGGATGCCGTCGCCTTTAAGCTCTTTGGAGCTAAAGGTGTTCAGCATGCCGCCGTCGCCACCACCATTGAGGTGCTCAACCGCCAGCTCATAGGCGCGGAGTTCGTCAGCACCCTCGTCAGCATAAGGACCGGTCTGTGGAACGTTGAAGCCCAGGGTCACCGATGCGCCTGTGGGCTCGTTGGTGTAGGCGGCCGCCGATGAGGCGGTGAAGATCGTCGGCAGAGCGACGCCGGCACCGGCAACGGCACCCGACTTGAGCACGCCACGACGTGTCAGGTTGGTCTTGGACATGAAAATCCTCCCATTTTTGAAATTGCAAATACGGGCTCCTCTTCCCGTAAATGCGCGCACGTTTGTGCAAAGCCAGTATGCGGCTGTAAAAGAAAATTGCGCAACAAGGGGTTTTGTCGCAACGGTTTTTTTGTCAATTAGTGAAAAGTAGACTAAGGTATTCTGTAAAGATTTTTATGTTGCGCCGCAGAAAGGCGCTGAAAAGACTAGGGAAACGCAGGGGAAAGCTGATGGCAAGGGACACCTTAACCGGAAGCCGCATCCGTGAACGACGGGTGGCTCAGGGGATAAAGCAGGCAGAACTGGCCCGACGGGCCGGAATCTCGGCCTCTTACCTCAACCTCATTGAACACAACCGACGCAGAATCGGCGGCAAGCTTTTGCTTGATATCGCCGAAGTTCTAAGCGTGGAACCGGCGTTGCTCACCGAAGGGGCAGGGGCGGCACTTATTGCCAGCCTGCGGGAGGCCGCGTCTGATATGCCGCAAGCGAGTGCCGAGCTTGACCGGGTGGATGAGTTCGCCGGTCGGTTTCCGGGTTGGGCCGAGCTGTTGTCGACTTGTCGCCAACGGATCACCGCGCTGGAACGCAATGTTGAAACGCTGACCGATCGTATGACCCATGACCCGCATCTGGCGGCGTCTTTGCATGAAATGTTGACAACGGTAACGGCGATCCGCTCGGCGGCCTCTATTTTGGCTGAGCCGGGCGAAATTGATCCCGATTGGCAAGCGCGATTTCACCGCAACATATATGAAGACAGCGCGCGATTGGCTGAAACTTCGCGCGGGTTGGTGACTTATCTTGAGGCCGATGACGAAACCGCCACCGAAACCGGTGCCCCACAAGAAGAAGTGGATGCGGTGCTTGAGGCCGCTGGGCACCATGTGCCGGAGCTGGAACGTGGTGAGCCGGAATCCGAAGCCTTGAAACGTTTGGGGCAATCCATTTCCGCCCCGGCAAAGGAGTTGCTGCAAAACTGGCTAAGCCGGTACGCACGTGATGCGCTGGCGTTGCCAATGAGTGCCTTGGTGCCCTTGATTGCTGAATTTGGTCCGGACCCGGCGGCCTTGTCGCAAACAACCGGAGCGGGGCCCGCGCAGGTTATGCGTCGGCTTGCTGCGATGCCACCAGATGTCTTGCCTGATCCGGTAGGTTTGGCCATCTGCGATGCGTCCGGAGTGCTAAGCTATCGCAAACCCTTGCCGGATTTTCCAATGCCGCGCTTTGGGGCGGCCTGTCCGCTTTGGCCGTTATATCGCGCCTTGAACCGGCCGATGGTGATCTTGTCACTGCCCGTCGTTCAGCAAGGTCGTGCGGGGGATGGTGTTTGGGTTGATGCGTTGGCGATGCCGGTTGGTGGGGTCGCTGTTAACAGTGATCCGATTTTTGAGGCGCATATGTTGGTGCGCCCCATGCCCCGAGATATCGATGCTATCACCCAGCCGGACGAAGTTGGGGTGAGCTGTCGGGTCTGCGCGAAACCCAACTGTATCGGACGCCGCGAACCGTCGATTTTAGCACCCATTGGTTGAACCATATTCGAGAAACTGTATCTATGCGCGACACGTGGCGATGTTCGATTATCCAAAACCGAACAATTGGTCACACCTTATTATATGACAGGCTTTTGACAGCGCGGATTTAATGGGCATAGTGGGGAGACAACCTGCGCCCAAATAACATAAAATGGGCCGCAGAAGGGCTATTGGGGGGGACATATGGCCGGGCATGTGCTTGTGATCGAGGACGAGCCGAACATCATTGAGGCGATCAAGTTCATCCTATCCCGCGAGGGGTGGAATGTCGCGACGCATTCCAATGGTGAGGACGCCGTAGATGTGGTGCGCGCCAAATCTCCTGATGTTTTGATTCTGGATGTGATGTTGCCTGGGCGATCGGGCTACGACATTCTGCGCGAGTTGCGCGGAGATGCGGCAACCGAGAATCTGCCGGTTCTGATGCTTACGGCACGCGGCCAAAGCAAAGATCGTGAAATGGCCGAACGGGCCGGTGCCAGCCGCTTTATGACCAAACCGTTTTCAAACGCCGAAGTGCTCGAAGCGGTGCGGGCCCTTGCCCCGGTATGAGCCAACAGGCTGGTAACGATATCCCCGAGGATCTGACAGAGAAAACCGGCGGGTCAGACAAGATCCCGCTGTTTGTCGAACGTCAGACCTATCGTCGCCGCCGATTGGTTGATGCGGCACGGGCTTTACCAGTTTTGGGAATTTTGCTGTGGCTCCTCCCTCTGCTTTGGGCGGTGCCTGAAACCTCGACAAGAGCGTCAACAGGGTTGATCTATGTTTTTGCGGTCTGGCTCGGCCTGCCGGTAATCGCGGGTGTCCTCATCCATGCGATGAATAGGCGCGCTCAACCGCCCCATCCCGAGGATGAGACATGACCAATCTCAATGCGTTGGCGGCGATTTCGATCCTTTATGTGTTGTTCCTGTTTGGCGTGGCCTTCTTTGCAGAGCGTGCGTCGCGTCGGGGACGCGCCAAATGGCTTCGTGCGCCAATTATCTACACGCTGTCACTGTCAATCTATTGCACCGCATGGACGTTTTATGGCGCGGTCGGTTCGGCGGCACGCAACGGGTTTGAGTACCTGACGATCTATCTCGGTCCGTCACTGGTGTTGATCGGGTGGTGGTGGGTGCTGCGCAAATTGGTGCGGATTGGCCGCGTTCAGCGGATCACCTCAATTGCTGACCTTATTTCGTCGCGTTATGGCAAATCCAACCTATTGGGTGTCGGCGTCACGCTTTTGGCGGTTATCGGCACCACGCCCTATATTGCGCTGCAGTTGCAGTCGGTTACCCTTTCTGTCGAAGTGTTCCACCACGCCACCCCCGGTGGGGTCGAAGAGCAAAGCACCGCGTTTTGGGTTGCCGTAGGGCTGGCGGTGTTCACCGTGATTTTCGGCACCCGGAACCTTGATGCCAATGAACGCCACCACGGCGTTGTCATGGCGATCGCGGTCGAAGCGATTGTGAAACTGGCCGCGTTGATGGCGGTTGGGATTTTTGTGGTCTGGGGGATTTCGGGCGGCGTCTCCGAAACGCTGGCGCGGATTGATGCCTCGGAACTGGGGCAATGGGAGGTCAACGGGGGCCGCTGGGCTGGCTTGATGTTCTTGTCCGCCGCCGCCTTTTTGTGCCTGCCACGTATGTTTCAGGTCATGGTTGTCGAAAACGACAATGATCAACAGCTGCGCATGGCGGCTTGGGCGTTCCCGCTTTACTTGATGCTGATGAGCCTGTTCATCGTTCCGATTGCGGTGGTCGGCCTTGATGTTTTGCCCGCCGGGTCAAACCCGGACCTATTCGTTCTGACTGTGCCGCTTGAATATGGCCAGAACGCTCTGGCATTGCTGAGCTTCTTGGGGGGCTTTAGTTCGGCGACCTCTATGGTGATCGTGGCGGCAATTGCCCTGTCGACCATGGTGTCGAACCATATTGTGATGCCAATCTGGCTGCGGTTGAACGAAAACATGGTCAGTGTGTCGGGCGACGTGCGTCACGTTGTTTTGTTGTCGCGGCGCTTGTCCATCGCGGGCGTTTTGTCGCTCGGCTACCTTTATTACTCGCAATCGGGTGGTGGCGCGGCTCTTTCTGTGATCGGGCTTGTGGCCTTTACAGGTGTTGCACAGGTGCTTCCGGCGATGCTTGGTGGGATATTCTGGCGCGGGGCAACTCGCATCGGTGCCTTGGCCGGGTTGACCGTCGGGTTTGTCGTCTGGCTCTATACATTATATCTGCCAAGCTTTGGCCCCGGTGCCATCATTCCAAAGAGCTTTTTTGAAAACGGCCCCTTTGGTATTGGCTGGCTACATCCCGAAGCCCTGTTTGGTATCTCGGGGATCGACCCCTTGCTACATGCGGTAATCTGGAGCCTGTCGCTTAACACCGTTGCGTTTTTTGTTGCATCTTTGGCCAGCTTCCCGTCACCGCTTGAACGCCTTCAAGGTGCGCAGTTCGTCAATATTCAGCAGGGAACGGGGGGCACCAGAAGCTGGAGCCATGGGGCCGCCGAGGCCGAAGACCTGATGGTTATGGCTCAGCGTATTTTGGGCGCAACAGATGCTCAGGCCTTGTTTTTACGCGAAGCGCGTCGACAGGGGTCTGAAACCCATCTGCCCGCGCCAACGCCAGAGTTTTTGCAGATATTGGAACGCGAACTAGCAGGGTCCGTTGGGGCTGCAACCGCCCATGCGATGGTCGGTCAGATCGTTGGCGGGATGAGCGTGTCGGTCGAAGACCTGATGGCTGTGGCGGATGAAACCGCGCAGATGATGGAGTATTCGGCGACGCTTGAGGCCCAGTCGCAAGAGTTGTCCCGCACAGCGGCGCAACTTCGCGCCGCGAACGACAAGCTGACAAGGCTATCTGTACAAAAAGACGCGTTTTTGAGTCAGATTAGTCATGAATTGCGCACTCCCATGACCTCGATCCGGGCCTTTTCGGAAATTTTGCGCGATGGCGATGGCATCACCCCCGAAGAGCAAAGCAAATACGCCTCGATTATCCATGACGAAGCTATTCGACTGACCCGCCTATTGGATGACTTGCTGGACCTGTCGGTGCTGGAAAATGGTCAGGTAAGCCTGAACTTGGGCGACGGCCTTTTGTGCGATGTTCTTGACCGCGCCGAGGCCGCGGCTTTGGCGTATGATGACAAACGTGGGTTGGAAATCATACGGGATGCCAGCAAAGAACAGGTCTGGTTGAACACAGATACGGAGCGGCTCAGCCAAGTCTTTATCAATCTGATCTCAAATGCGCGCAAATACTGTGATGCGCCGCAGCGTGTTTTGGAAATTCGCGTGACCAAAGGCGAAACCCTGAGTGTTGATTTCATCGACAACGGGTCCGGCGTCGCAACAGAAGCACAGGATGTGATTTTCGAAAAGTTTGCCCGTGTCAGTGACCAAAAGGCCGGTGGGGCCGGGCTTGGCTTGGCGATTTCACGTCAGATTGTGACACGGCTTGGCGGGGCTATTTCTTATTTACCCGGCGAGGGTGGAGCGGCCTTTCGGGTTGTTTTGCCGCTCGATCGGGCCTTGGCGGCGCAATAATTCCTAACATTTTGTTGGCGCGGTAAAGTGCTTGGTAACCAAATCCGTTCATAACCATCTTAGAAACGGTTTACGACGGGTGCATTCTCACGATGGCAGATGGGGCACGACAGGACGTTCTGGGCCAGAAGGCACAAGCGGCGCAACGTGCGTTTGAGGCACGGGGTATGTCCCCGTCCAAAGCGCTGCGCCGGGCCTTATCCCGGACAGCGGATGTATTGTGGGACCTTGCTTTGGTAACGCAAGGCGTCTCAGTAGAGATGCATGATCAGGACGGTGTTATTGACGGTCTTGGTCAACAGGATTTGTTGATTTTATTGGATGGGCCAGATGGGGCTCTGGGGCTTGCGTCTATTGAGCGCGAAGTGATGACTGCGATCATCGAAGTCCAAACCATTATGCAGGTCACGCAAATGCCGGTGGACGAGGACAGGGTTTTGACTCCGACCGATGCCGCCATGATGTCCCCGCTATTGGATGGCACATTGGAGAGGTTGGTTCAAAATCTCGACCATCATCCGCTTAGCCCTCAGCTTGAAGGCTTCAAATTTGGTGCGATGATCGAAGATGCCCGCGCTGCAAGCCTATTGTTAGATGCCTCCAGCTATAGGACGTTCCGGGCCGAGGTTGATCTGGCGCTTGGCCGACGCAAGGGGGCCTTGTCCATCATCCTGCCGGAACGCACCAGTGAGCAATTGGAAAACGCAGAAGGGGCCGATCCCGATGCTCCGGGACCACATGAAGACAAAATGGGCAGAATCCCGGCGCGATTGGACGCTGTATTGTCGCGTGTCACCATGACACTCAGTGAGGTCGAAGCCCTAAAATCCGGGGACTTGCTGCATCTCCCAACCGATGTTTTGGATCGGGTTGAACTGATCGCGGGCCGCAATCAGGTGGTTGCCAAGGGCAGGTTGGGTCAGTTGAACAACCTGCGTGCAGTTCGTCTAACATGGCCCGAAGCTCCAGCGGCCCCGATTGGTCAGCCGGAACCTGCGGCGGCTGGCGGTGAGGTGATGGATGGATTTGCGACTGATGTCGATCAGGACGCTCCAAGCTTGCCCGAGATTGACATGTCCAGCGACCTGCCGGCGTTAGAAATCGAAAACGGCGGCTTTGGTGGCGATCTCCCGGATATCGGATTGGGTGATTTGGGCAGTGATATGAGCACCGAAGATCAAATGTCTGATCTACCTGATCTTGATTTTGGTGCAGATGCGGCCGCATTTGATATGGATCTGGAAGCCGAAAGTGCCGATGCCGCTATGGCTGACCTTGGTGATTTCGACTTTGCGTCGGAACCGTTCGAGATTGAAGAAAGCTAAGCCCATTTAGGCTTAGCTTTTTAGATTTAGCCTTGAGCGATGGCGTCCAAAGTTGGGCGTAGTCCGGCCAAGTCATAGCCACCCTTTGCCGCCGCGTCCAAAATCGCATCCGTGCTTTGATGTCCGGCTTGTGACAGAGCCCAAATCACCGTGCTCCGCGTGCCAGACGCACAATAGGCCAGAACTGGGCCGTCGGCCGTTTGCGCCAGCTCATCCTGACGTGCGACATTTGCGGGGGTCATGGTTTGATGCGTGAGCGGCAAAACCTCGAACTCCAACCCCGCTGCACGCATCGCGGTGCCAACAGCTTCGGCTTGCAAGGCGGGCGGGTTTTCCGCGTCTGGGCGGTTGCAAATGACGCGGACAAAGCCCGCATCCTTGATGGCTTGCGCATCCTCCGGTGAAATCTGCGGGGACACGTGATAGGTCGGGGTAATTTGGCGCATATCCATGATGTTGAATTACTCCGCTGGGACAGGTCTGTCCAGCCGCGCCCGCAAGAATGGGGTCACGGCCATACCGACCAACATGGCAGCCACGAAAATATACAGGCTTGGACCACCATAGCTAAGTGATGCGATCGCCGGTCCGGGGCAAAGGCCCGCTAATCCCCAGCCCATGCCAAACATAACTGATCCTAGGATCAGACGCCCGTCAATCTTGGTCGATGGGGCGGGGGGCAGTGGGGTTCCGACCAAAGACGTCGTGCGCCGTTGGCGTATCAACCAGGCGATTGCCATCGGGATCATGGCCCCGCCCATGACAAAAGCCAAAGTCGGGTCCCAGTTGCCAAACACGTCTAGCCAGCCCTGGACCTTGGCCGTATCGGTCATGCCGGAGATGAACAGGCCAGCACCGAACAGGCCGCCTGAGATGAATGCGTAAACCAGATACATCAGATCACTCCCAGAAGGTGACGGAAGATAATGACACCAACACCGCCAGCAAGAATGTAGCAGCAGGTGGCCACAAAGCCGCGGATCGACAGACGCGACATGCCGCAAACACCGTGTCCGGACGTACAACCATTGGCCAAACGTGTGCCGATACCAACCAATAGGCCAGCCGCTGCAAGAACCCAGTAATTGTTGGTGATATGCGTGTCGACCTGACCATAATAGGGCATCAACAGGATCGGCATCAAAATGACACCGGCCAGAAAGATCAGCCGTTCCCATTTGGTATCAAGGCCCGACCCATCAATCAGCCCGCCGATGATCCCTGAGGCCCCCATGATGCGGCCGTTCCCAAGTAGGTAAACAGCACCGCCGGTGCCAATCAGCAAGCCGCCAATCAGCCCCCAAATCCAATCTATGTGCATTTTAGCGTTTCCTTGTTCGTCCTTTGGCCCCGGTTCGCGGCGAGGCCATTTTTGTTTGGTCGCGGTAAAGGCGTGTTGATCTTAAAGCTTGTTGACCGGCACCTTGAGAAAGACATCACCTTCTTCGTCGGCCTCGGGCATTTGCCCAGCACGCATGTTCACCTGCAACGATGGAATGATCAGCTTTGGCATCGCCAAAGAGGCATCTCGCGTGTCGCGCATCTCGATAAAGTCTTCTTTGGACTTGCCGTCGCCGACATGCACATTGGCGGCCTTTTGTTCACCAACGGTGCTTTCCCAAGCATAATGATCACGGCCCGGTGCCTTGTAGTCATGGCCGACAAAAATGCGCGTTTCATCGGGCAATGAGAGGATTTTCTGAACAGATTCAAACAGAACCTCAGATGATCCACCGGGGAAGTCACAGCGCGCGGTGCCAAAATCGGGCATAAACAATGTGTCACCCACAAAGGCCGCATCGCCGATCACGTAAGTCAGGCAGGCGGGTGTGTGGCCGGGCGTATGAAGCACATCGGCGCGCATTTGGCCGATCATCAAGCTGTCACCTTCGCGGAACAGTTGATCAAACTGCGACCCGTCGCGCTGAAACTCGGTGCCTTCGTTGAACACTTTGCCAAAGGTATCTTGCACCACGGTGATGCGATCCCCAATGCCGATTTTCCCACCCAGTTGCTCTTGGATGTAGGGGGCGGCGCTAAGATGGTCAGCATGGACATGGCTTTCCAGAAGCCAAGCGACCTCGTAACCTTTGTCTTTGACAAAAGCGATGACCGCGTCCGCAGATCGCGTGTCGGTGCGGCCAGATGAATAGTCAAAATCCAGCACGCTATCGATGATCGCACAGGTCATGCCATTTGGGTCGCGGACCACATAGGAAATCGTATTTGTGGCGTCGTCAAAAAATCCGGTGACTTCGGGTGTCATGATAAGCCCTCCGTGGGGTTGGGACGTTGTCTTGGAAAAACATATACGCAAAATAGAATATATTGCAAGAGTGCGGATCAGATTGACCTGCATCAAGGCCCGATTGTCTCCTTTCTGTCAGTTTATGGGGCGCAGTGCAAAGGGATCAATTCCATGTCACATCACAAGTATAAACTGACTCTTTTGAACCGGTTGCGTGAACTCGGGGTGCGTCTGGATGAGATCGAGGACGCCTTGGAGGCACCGCATTCAAAAGATTGGGAAGAAGCCGCCGTAGAGCGCGAGGACGAAGAAGTTCTTGAGCGACTCGGTCAAAGTGGGCAAGCTGAGATTGCGCGGATCAAGAGTGCACTCGCCCGTTTGGCGAGTGGTGAATACGGTTATTGTGCGAAATGCGGAGACGAAATTTCGGAGCAACGGCTTGAGGTTATTCCAGATACGCCCAATTGCGTGAAATGTGCGGCAGGATAATTTGACCTAGTCGCCACAGGCACCCAGAGGAGGGGACTGCCATGATTGAAGACCTGAAAACCCGGCTTGAGGAACTCCATCAGGAACTTGAAGTCGCGAATGACGAACAACGCGAAGAGGTGTTGGACCATCTTGAACAGGTGGTTCTGGGCCTTGAAGCCGAGGACGTGGCAATCCCCGGATGGGCGCGGGCACAGCTCGCCTCGCGTGTTGATGAGGCGGTTGAGGACATGTTTGACAACATGCCGGTCTAGCCCATTTAGCGTGACCCGAGTCTCTTTGGTCACGCTTTGAAACCGGTTTGGCGACGCGCTTGTGGATAACTTGCATGGCGCAGCGGTTTCGCGTCTAATTCTGTCAAAAGCAGCGTAAAAACGCGCAAAACGCTAGCCCTGCCATTGGCGGGGCGGCGGCATATGGGCAGAAAGAACGAAAAATGGCAGATTACATCGGCTATGACGTCGTTGACGGTGTTGCATTTCTAAGCGTGACACATCCTCCGGTGAATGCGCTTTCACAACCGGTGAGAGTGGATCTTTGGGCGGCGTTGGACAGGGCAGATCAAGACAGTTCCGTAAACGAAATTGTGGTGATGGGCACCGGCGCAACCTTTCCAGCCGGAGGGGAGTTGGGCGAGTTTGACAGCCCGAGTGAGCTTACCTCACCGCATTTGCGCGATTTGTGCCGCCATATGGAGGAGATGAGCAAGCCCATTGTCGCAGCGCTTCATGGCACCGTTTTTGGCGGTGGATGTGAGCTCGCCCTAGCCGCGCATTACCGACTTGCCTTGCGGGGAACGCGGCTTAGCCTACCAGAACTAAAACTTGGTCTTGTACCGGGGGCCGGGGCGACGCAAAGACTGCCGCGCCTTGTCGGGGCCAAAACGGCGTTAAGCATGCTTTTGGATTGCGCGGTTCTAACCGTGGACCGTGCGCCGGGGCAGGGGATGGTGGACGGCGTCTGTGAGGGGGACTTGCGGCAAGCGGCCCTGCAATACTGTCTAAAGTTGCGCCGCGACGGACACGAACCAACACGTTTGTCTGACCGTCGTGACGGTTTTGATGACATGGCGGCTTATCAAGATGCGATCAAAGAGCGCCGCAAGGCCCTTAAATCCGCAGACGAGGCCGCGGAGAGGATCATTGAGCTGGTCGAAGCAGCCCCCATGTTGCCCTTTGAAATTGGGCTGAATATGGAAGAAGACGCCCATGATACCAGTCTGGCCTCGGACGCGGCCAAAGCCTTGCGTCACAGTTTTCTAGCCGAACATCGCGCCCGGCGCTCCGCCGCAGCGGCCAAGAAAGAGCAACCCAAGATTGAGACAATCGCTGTTTTGGGGGCCGGACCCTTGGCCATGCAGATCACCGTTTCGGCGCTGAATGCGGGAATGGGGGTGCATTGGGGCGCGCGGGATGCGGCACGTTTGGACGAGGGGCGCAGCCAGATTGAAGAGGTGTTTCACAAGGGCGTCGAAAGTGGCGGGCTAAGCGTCGAGGGCAAAGATCAACGCATGGCGCGGTTAAAAACCGGCGCGAGTGCTGAGATGATTGATGGCACGGATATGATTTTGCACGCCGCGCGCGGGCAGGGCGATGTCCCGGCTCCGCGTCATCTTGTTCGGGCGGTGGCCATGGCGGCAAAGGTCGATGAGCTGGGCCTGCGCTTTGCTCCTCCGGTATTTGCGACCAAACTGGTTGAAATCGTTCAGGGCCCTGAGTGCAAAGAACATCAGATCGCGGCTGCGCGTGCCTTGGCCGAACGATTGGGTAAAGTCCCAGTTGTGGTGAAATCGACCGGCGATAGCGCCGCGGGCCGGATGTCGGCCGCTTTACAACGGGCGGCGGATGGGTTGATCGATCTCGGTGCCAATCCCTATGTGGTAGATGCGGCCTTGGTCGAGTGGGGCTGGACCAAGCCACCCTTTCAAAGCCGCGATACTTTGGGCCTTGAGGCGCTGGCCGAGGCCGAGCGTGGTGATGGGGCGCAAAACTGGTCGGCGATACTGTCCGAAGTTGGGCGCAATGGCTGGGTCAGCGGGGCCGGGTTCTATGATTGGGGGCCGGATGGCGCAAAACCCAGTGATGCGGTGCCACGTCTCATCAACGGATCACGCCCGCCAAAGGATATGAGTGACGAGGTGATTTGCGCGTTGATCATGGGGGCTTTGGCCAATGAGGGCACGCGTATGCTTGGGTCCGGCATGGTGCAAAACGCCGCTGATCTTGATCTGGTTTCCGTGCTCGCACTCGATTTCCCAAAGGCACATGGTGGGGTGATGAAAACCGTCAGTCAGATCGGTCTTTTTAAGGTTTTCAAAACCATGGAACGCGCTGGGCATCCGGACGTCGCGTTTTGGACACCGACGCCGATTTGGCAAGAGCTTATTAAAAACGGCAGGACCTTTGACAATATGTAAATGGCGGACATGCCAATGCTCCGCCCAACGAGGGATGTTGGGCGGGATTGGTCTGTTTTCTGCTCTGGTCTGAAATGCGGCGGCCGCCGGAACGGATCGTAATCCGGGGCGTGCCTTTGCCCCGGCCTTGATGCAGGGCGTCGCCCCGCCACACGCGCGTATCACGGGCCCCTGCACGGGACGTGATCCGGTTTTCAGTGGTTAACCACGGACAGGATCAGGCCAAGACATGAAGGACGCGTTAGTTTTGCGTTCGCTCTTGGGGCAACGGTCGATTAATTTTGGTGCTTAGCCCAGAAAAATGCCAAGGATGACGGCCATAAGGCCGAGCACGGAGAGCAACAAGGCCCCCATATTCAGCGGCACCATTTTACGCACCACATCGCGCAACTCGTCGTCGGTCAGGTTTTGGGAACGCGCACGCCAGACCTTGGCGATGCACCAGACCAGACCGAACAGCCCGATAAAGGAGACCACAGCGCCACCCCAGATAAGCCAGTCCATTTTCCACTCCCTTGCGCGTAAAATCGTTCTGGCAGGCGGTAAAGGAGGCTTTGGTTTGGTGCAACCCCTTGATGATGGCCCTCTGCGCTTGTAGCAAAGGGCAGACCGGCGGGTTCATGGCACCGGTTCCGCGGTGCCGGCCGCGGCAAAACGAAAACTGGGCCATTTGGCAGGAGTGCAAGATGCAGGATTCAGGATCTGACAGTTACGGCGTCGCCGCAGGTGAGCTTAAGCAGTTCATCGAGCGTTTGGAGCGTCTGGAAGAAGAGAAAAAAGAAGTTGCCGAGCAGATCAAAGAGGTGATGGCCGAAGCCAAAGGGCGCGGTTATGACACCAAAGTGATCCGCAAGGTTGTGGCGCTGCGCAAGCGGGACGCCGACGACATCGCCGAAGAAGAAGCAGTTTTGGAAATGTACAAATCTGCGCTGGGCATGGCCTAAGCCATTTAGCCTAAGGTGCTAGAATTGTGCCGAAAAATGCGGCCCGCCATTAGGTTGGGCCGTTTTTTTTTCGTCTAAGGCGCAATGACGGTCACACCGGGAATACGGCTGATCGTATATAGGTCATCTTCGTAAAGCTCGGTCAGCATATCAACATAGGTCGCGTCCCATCCGGGCAGGTCGAGTTCTTCTTCGATCTCATCCTCAAGCGCGTATTTGTCCAAAAACGCCGCCATGACCCGACGCTTTTGCATTTCGTTGATGTTGTGGTTTTCTTTGAGAAAGCCGCGAAAGCGTTTCATGCCTTCGGGGCTGATGATTTGGCTAAAGAGGTCAAAGGCACCGGTTATTTTGCGGGTCAATTCGATTCCGGCCATTTCGCGGATGATCTGGCCCCAAATTAACGGCGTGTCCTCGTTGCACCATAGGGTGATCGGCATTCCGGGCACCTGATCACGCAAGCGCCGGATCAGATCGGACCACCGAAATTGCATCGGGTCCACGCCTTGCAGAAAGTCCTGAAAATTAGTGTGAGGGGTAGCGGCGAAAGCGGCTGGCAAAAAGGTGGCCGGATCACGCAGACCCAAGTGCAGCTCAACCTCATCCACGGCAAAGATGTTTTGCAGGGTCTGCAAACGCCCCTCGGCCTTGCGATAGGTGCGCCCGCCCTCAAACATCAATTTCGGAACCGAAAAGAAGCTGTGATGGCTGAGGATGAGACGATCAACCTCGGCCTGATCCGCCTCCATGATGGCATCCAGAATAATTTCGCGGGTGTCCGGATTGATGCCACCTTTGCCCATCGTATTAAGCGCTTCGAGCAGGAATTTGCGGTACTTGGAGGGGCCGGGGATCGCAACACCTTCGTGACGCCAACTATCTGCATTGCGCAAAAGGCACTTGAGAATGCGATCTTCGTCCGTGCAATGGACGCCTGCGTGTAAAATAACCTGCATGTGGTTGTGTCTGATATCTAATTGGGGCTGAACTTTGTCAGCTGTTGCGCGTCAGGGCTTTTTGTTGGCTCGTGACTGCACTATAAGCTGGATCGCCCGGAGGTTAACAGCCCCTCAAGAAAGGTGCGCCCCATGACTGTGACCCAAACAGCCCCGATGCGGGCCAGATTGCGCCTTCCTAGCAAGTGGTCGGTTGGGGCAATTGTTATTGCTGCGATCGTCATCGCGCCGATTTTGGCAGTTTTGGGTCTAGCCCTGTTTCCAAAGGAAAACATCTGGCCGCATCTGATTTCGACCACTTTGCCACGTTATTTACGCAACACAGCGATCTTGATGGTGGGTGTTGGCGCATTGGCGGCCATGGTTGGGACGGGCGCGGCTTGGCTGATTTCTCGCTACGAATTTCCGGGACGGCGCTGGATGGAGTGGCTCTTGCTATTGCCATTGGCTATTCCGGCCTATGTCGGGGCCTACGCCTTGGTGGATTTTCTGGAATATGCTGGACCGGTGCAAACTGCGTTGCGCGATGTGTTTGGTTGGAAAACCTCACGCGATTATTGGTTCCCCGAAATTCGCAGCATGGGGGCTGCGATCCTTGTGCTCGCGGCGGCCATGTACCCCTATGTCTACCTTCTGGCGCGCGCGGCGTTTCGCGAACAAAGCTCGGCCTCCGAAGAAGTCGCCCAGTCACTGGGGGCAGGGGCTTGGGGGCGGTTTTGGCGTGTTGGCCTTCCTTTGGCACGTCCGGCAATCGCGGCAGGCGTCGCCATTGTGATGATGGAAAGCGTCAATGATTTCGGCACGGTCGACTATTTTGCTGTGCAAACCCTAACCACGGGTATTTTCACCGTCTGGCTTGAGGCTAACAATGCCGGTGGCGCAGCGCAAATCGCGTCGGTCGTGTTGATACTGGTGATCATGTTGGTGGCTTTGGAAAAAATCTCCCGCCGCCGCATGCGCTATTTCAACCTGTCGACACGTCACCGCCCTGTCGCGCGCAAAGCGTTGAACCGTCGCGTTGGTTGGCTGATGTTGCTGGCCTGTTTTGTCCCGTTTTTCATGGGGTTCTTGTTGCCTGCCGGAGTCATCCTAAGCCACGCTTTGGATAACGCCGACAATTGGCGCGACCCAGCGCTTTGGGAGGCCGGTTTGAATACGTTGACCGTCGGCGGCATTGCCGCGGTTGTGACGGTGGCGGCCGGGGTATTTCTTGTCTACGGGGTGCGCCTAACCGGGCGCAAATTGCCCCGGCTCCTGTTGCCGATCACAACCATCGGCTACGCAGCCCCCGGCGCAGTGCTAGGTGTCGGTATTTTGATCCCGCTGGCGTTTTTGGATAACAGGGTGGCGGACGCAATCTTTGGCCTAACCGATGTCGACATCGGGCTTGTGATGACCGGGTCGGCCTTTGCACTGATTCTCTCGTATTGCGTGCGATTCTTTGCCATTGCCCAAGGCGCGGCAGATGCGGCAATGGGCCGTGTGTCGCCGAATCTTGCTTTGGCGGCGCGGTCTTTGGGCCGTAATCAAGGGCAGGTGCTTGGCGCAGTCTATTACCCGCTTATGCGCGCCTCTGTGGCCTCTGCTTTGCTTCTGGTTTTCGTGGATTGCGTCAAGGAATTGCCAGCAACCTTGCTTTTGCGCCCATTTAACTATGATACCTTGGCAACCAGGGTCCACGAACAGGCCTCTTTGGAGGCTCTGGGCGACGCTGCCCCGGCGGCAATTTTGGTTATTTTAACCGGTCTTGCAGCTGTTGGACTTTTAGCACGCGCAAACCGATAATTTAGGCTTGCAAACCCCGCCGAGTTTTTCTATTCCACCCGAACGGTGCCCCTATAGCTCAGCTGGTAGAGCAACTGATTTGTAATCAGTAGGTCCGCGGTTCGAGTCCGTGTGGGGGCACCATTTTTCAAATAAAATCAAACAGTTAGATGACCCGTCTTGCGCGCCGTTGGGAGTCAAAAAAATCCGGAAGCTTATCGGAGGCCGATTTTCGGAAGCTCCACGGGTTGAGATGCCGCAACAGTTTCAGATTTTTGCAGAATCACCCTTGCTCGACGCTGAGATCAAAAATGAACCAAACGCCACGAACTGATCCGTTTCAGTCACGTCTCAAATTGACATAGAAGGGCGGGGAGACGACTTTCTCCGCATGTGCGAGAAAACAAGGTCGGGCGGGTAAAAGCCGACGCTCAATTAGGCCGCTCTGAGCTCCAGTTTCGCCCCCCATCCCCACTCCGAGCCCAACCGGCTCATACGTTATGGTACAGCGAACGACGGCTTTTGTCTTCGCACAGCTTACTTGGCTAGTTCGCCAAAGCCACACGGCGCACGATGTAGCCTTATTTGAGATTGGCAGAAGTGTCGTTTCAAATCGGGAAATTGACCATCACTTAACAGACAGCCTGTCGACCGCGCAGTCAGAGGTGGTATTGCTATCCTTACATGTATCTGCCAAGTTTGGTTCTGTAGGATTCGGCCTATTGCCCCGGCCATGGTATCATTGAATGAGTTCGGAATTTGTCATTTGCCCTGAGTGCGGACACGAAAACGACTATTCGGTTGCGAACTGTCGATGCGGGCGTTTTATCGGTTTTCCAAATCGACGTGATGCTGCGGAGCAGCAAGCTGAACTGGAAACGCGATACTCCAAGGCAATCTCTAGTGCATGTTCTCGCGGCGTAGATGCGCTGATTGACGAACTTGCGCTCCTGGTGACAAACGCAACACCTGTGATTTGCATGTCGATCGAAGCAGCCGACGACATCACGCGTGGCGCAAAATACAAAAATTACCACAGCCGAGTAGATCGCGGTGAGCGAAATTTGGCCGCAAAGATCAATGAGTCCGCCCGCACGTTGGCGGAAGCAAAGCTGTATCCTGGTTTCTTCATGAAGATACACTACGCCGCGCTGTCCACTAATGGTCGCGGTCTAGTCAACTATGGCGATCTGGCGTTGAGCTGGAAGGTCACAGAACAATACCTAGAACGGCGAATTTCCGTCCACGAAGAAAACTCGTTTGACTTCTATAATAGGCATTCGCTCGGTGACCAAAATACCCCGCCTCCCAAGGGGTATGCCGGAGTTTGGGGTGATCGAAAGAAAGTTGTGACAGCGAAATTGGAAGCGAGGCTTACCCCAGGAACGAGCACAACGTCGATCGCGGGCATGGTCCTCGGGAACGGAACGGGTCGTGAGACGGACGATTTTGTTGAGGTCGCGGTGTATGAAGACAAGGGTATCGATGCACTAGACCTGCAAAGCGTTACGGTGCAAAATCCGCCAACGAACGGAGTAAATCAACAGAGACTGGAACTAGTCGAGGCTACGTGCGCCACGCGCGGAATTGCCTTCTTCACTTGAAACGAAATGCTAGCAACAAATGCATATCTCTCAGGCTCACTTGGCCAGGCGGTTTTCCGAGTGGATGATGTATTCAAGATTATCGACGGCCCGGAATCCGAGATTCGCGACCCTCTCAAAAACGAACTTCAGATTTTCTTTGGTAGTTCGATGTCGTTGGCACCGGCAAATGACCAAGGTGCCCCAATCGAAATTTCCCATATTCGTCAAATTCTGAAGAAGGAGTGCGACTTTTTCTCGGCGCTTGATGGACTTTTGGTCGGCATGGATCCGGAATTCCCCAAAAAAATCAGAGCTCGATCCATTCGGACTGCGGACCGTCTGTTATCGTCGGACCGTGACCTCGAGCGACGGGTGCGCCAGAGCTTTCTTGTGCCGGTCAATTCACAAGAATGGGATCCCGGTGGGGGACTACATTTTGCGGAGGAGTTCTCCGCGGAACATGCTAAGAGTCTTTACTGGCCAATGGCGACGTAGATCGAATCGTCGATGAGATCAAAATCGTGACCTTTGAAGCCAAAGGCGCGGGCGTGGTGGGTGCAACCGCGGTCGATACCATTGTCCGGTCTGGCATAATTGGTTCGATCATAATGCATCAAAACGTTTCTCCAACTACGCCGGTGTCTGCACTCATCTTTAGAAAGCAGGAATTCGGCGATTTCGAACACGTCGATCCTTCAGGTCAAATACTGGCGTCTATTCTGCGCAATCTTGAGTCTCAAGGTCGTCGACAGTTCGAAGTGGCGACTAATGGAATTGACGATTCTATTGAAGAAGTAGCATCTGAGTACGACGAGGATCCGATTCTTGTCGAATTTGAAGGCGCAATAGAGAAAATCCGAGAGCGAAGGTCACGTTTAGCGTCGTTCACGTCTATTGAACTAGAAAGCATCCAGAAAGAAATAGATTGGATATCGGACAGGCTCGGTGCAGGGCGAATTGTGCAGGTTGAGAATGCTCTAATAGATCTCATCCGTCGGCAATCAAACGGAAGTCAAATCGAACACCTAGTCAAGACAATTAGCTCAGTTGCGGATCGTGCCCGGAAAGCGAGAGAATTCGAATTTGCAGTTAGACTTCTTGAATTAATATTTTATTCAAATGCTGTTGATGCTCCTGCAATGAGCCTGCGTGCAGAAGTCCTTTGCGATCTCGGGCAGTTCAGCGAGGCTTTGGCCGCCTATGACGCGGCGATCGATCGGTTCCCGGAAAACGCCGTTGCCCGAAACGGGCGGGCGGAGGTGCTGCGCAATCTCGGACAGTTCAGCGAGGCTTTGGCCGCCTATGACGCGGCGATCGATCGGTTCCCAGAAAACGCCGTTGCCCGAAACGGGCGGGCGGAGGTGCTGCGCGATCTCGGACAGTTCAGCGAGGCCTTGGCCGCCTATGACGCGGCGATCGATCGGTTCCCGGAAGACGCCTTTGCCCGAACCGGGCAGGCGGAGGTGCTGCGCGATCTCGGACGGTTCAGCGAGGCCTTGGCCGCCTATGACGCGGCGATCGATCGGTTCCCGGAAGACGCCGTTGCCCGAAACGGGCGGGCGGAGGTGCTGCGCGATCTCGGACAGTTCAGCGAGGCCTTGGCCGCCTATGACGCGGCGATCGATCGGTTCCCAGAAAACGCCGTTGCCCGAAACGGGCGGGCGGAGGTGCTGCGCGATCTCGGACAGTTCAGCGAGGCCTTGGCCGCCTATGACGCGGCG
>NZ_CANMKO010000022.1 GCF_947498515.1 uncultured Pelagimonas sp.
CAGGTGAATAGCGGCTCGCTCTGTTGTCTCTTTCAATGACTCCAATCCTTCCCAGATTTGGAGCCTCCGGAAAACCCGGAGCGGTTCAAAACAGGCACGATGACCGCTCCAAATATGGGGCCGATCCGGTCCGCTGGGTTTCGCCGATTGCCCGTTCGTTCTTCGATGAAAATCTGGCACTCACCTAAGCATGAACCCACCTGTTCTCAATCTAAACCCAAGATGGAATTCAGGAACGACAACAGACTCAAATATCCCGTTTTGACTCATCATCGTGTATGCAAAAAGTAACTTGATTGCTGCGCTTCCGTTGCTGAGTTCCTGAGCCAAGAATACTTTCTGAAATTTTGGTCACTTTTCTTGCAAAAAGCCTCTGGACACTCTCCGCCACCTCCTTTAGACCGCGCCTCACCCGAAGGTTAAACCTTCACCCATGCCCGGGTAGCTCAGGGGTAGAGCAGTGGATTGAAAATCCTCGTGTCGGTGGTTCGATTCCGCCCCCGGGCACCACTTTTCAAAGCAATAGCAGCGGCTTAGTACTTTCCTGCAATGCTTTAAAAGTGCACGATAAGCACAAGTTTTCTAGCACAGCACGTTGTGATCATAGCGCTGCGGACCTTGCACAGTTCTGGCACAGCGCGGTAGCAACGCTTCTTGCCGCTCTGACGGTGCCCTTAGAGTGATAATATGCGGATAAGGCACTGGAAATAATGGTGGAATTTTGTGGTTTTACGGTTTGCTTATGTACTTGCGGAAACGGGGCCATGCCGGCTGCATTTAAATGCATCATCAATACGACCAGGCTGTATTATACCTCCAACTCAACAATAAGGTAGACCCCAATGGCCGAACGTTACGAACGCCACCGCCAAGCTTGGACGACTGAGGAAATTCAGAAGCTACATCTGTTGGTGAATAAGGGGATGAGCCTAAAGGCCGTTGCCAATGCCCTCATGCGTTCAGAGGAATCGACCAAGAGTAGGGCGAAACAGGACAAGCTGAAAATTCAGAAGCTGCGCTGAACCCTTTTGCGCAATGCCCTACGGAAAGCCAAAATTCTACCAATCACCCTTTGGTCAATGCGCAAGCGCCAGCTAGAAAAGCGTTCTTCAAGTAAACTAGCAGCTTTTCAGGATAGGTTTAGATTTCTTTCTTGGCAAAATTTGAGAGCGCCAATAGGCCAACGAATTTGGTGTCATAGCCTTCCACAAGTTGGATGAGAGTTGGATTTTGAATGATATGACTCCACCAGCCATTTTACCCTTCCTTGCCCGCCTTTATAACGAAGGTACCGATTTCATGTTCGCGGGGAAACGCATGAAGTGCGGCCTGAAATGATCTTTAGTCTGCCTCGGACGTGTCATCGGCGAATGAAAGGCGTGTGATATTCAACCGAAACATTTCAATCTGGCATTCCTCATCCAATTGGACGATGGCAGGTCGAACTTCTTGAGCCGAAATTTCGCATCCGCAGACTCTCATCTGTTGCTCCATTTGCTCTAAAGTACGGCATCGCAGTTGATATTTCCAACAATGATCACATCGTTAAAGCCTTGTCCTTGTGCTGCGTTACATCACCCCCCCGACCGCTGGGCGCTCCCAACGAAGGAAAGCCCTCCATCCGATGCGCTCCTGCAGGAAGCAGATTCTCGGCAACAACCACTCTGATGTAATCACGTTGGACATTCTCCGGCATGTATCCCTGGCGTGTTGGGAGTTTTGAAGGGTCAACTTGTGCTGCGGCGTACTTTCGTCGGATCTCTCGCCCATTGTAATGCTTGATTTGATTGCACCGAGAGCGAGTATGGTGGCTGACTGGGTACGTATATAGGGAGCCCAACGCATTCAAACCTCGGGGTTTTTAACGGGAGAACGCGTGTCAAAAACAACAAATTTCCGGGCGGCAGTTTTGGTTGAGAGCTTTGTGAGAAACGTTTTTTCGATCTATTGCGTTGGGGTGAGTTGGTATCAAAAAAGTAGATGAGATCAATTATTCACGTGCATCGAACGTTCGCTACCGGGGCGAACATGCGGACAAAAGGACAATTAGCAGGCGCGTGTCCACTGTCGTTTTTCGGCCCACAGTTGTCATTGGCCCGCTCGAAGGAATGCTGCGGTAGCAGCCCGCTTTTCGGTCATTCGCAGCACCCCCAATGAAAAGCTTGGAGCATAAACCAGCGTTCAAGAGTTCCTGCCATTTGTAGGAAATCCTATTGCCAACTTTCCTCATCAAGGTTCTTCGGATGTGCATTATTGCCCAACAATACTCGCCTCAATATATGTCAACTTGACTTGCGGCGATGAGGTCGGGAATCCGCTGATTATCGGCTTTAAGCGACAGAACTAAGTAATATTCTACGTCAAAGCATGATGGGATCTGACAAGGTGAAGAACTATCTGATCGGAGGCATGATATGCCTGATAGCGGCGTTGGTCGTCGGTGTTGAACCAGTGCAAAAATTTATAAACGAGGCAATGCGCAAAGGTACATTGAAGGGTGCCGAAACTTGCATGGAATACACTGGCAGCGCACTTCTTTCTGAGGAAGCCGTTAAAGCAAAATGCGTAAGTAGTTTTCAGAAGCGTCTGTATAAAAATGATCATGCGACTGGCCGTGCTGGACCACGGCTCACCCAGAGGTCCGTTAGCTGGGCTGGTATCCTTGAGAATAAGACACCCGATCACGTGACTACCTGGATACGAATTTCTGTCAGCATTTTTGACAAGGAAGGAACCGAAAAAGAGGTTTTTGCCGAAACACCGATTTGGATTGCCCCCTTGGGTGAAGCGGAGTTCAAAGTTGAATTGCCTGACCTTGAAATCGAACAAATGGAAAACATTGAATTCTGTGAACATGACGACATGACACCAAAAGCGTGCATGACGTGGGGTGTCGCTGGCATGAAGGGACTCGCAATCTAGGTCGGACTTCTGGTTGAAGCCTCGCAAACCCGCCTTTCGCTTCATCGAACTGACGCCCAGCGCACGCCAAGGTTTGGGAGCGATGTTTCGCAGCCTCTATCCCGACTATGGTGGACGCCTCAGGGCCGTTCCTGAGAAATAGGCATCGGAACTGGGTCGCCTCATCCTATGTCGACAGGCGGGGCGCGCCTTTGGACGAAACAGATCATCAATCGTGAAGTCTGAGCGAGCGGCATGCCAAGCAGGACCTTCAGTGTCAGGCAAGCCTGAATGGCCACATCATTGAACTGCTGCTGCCAACCCAGTTTGCCGCTTAGAGGAGGTGTCCAAACCTTCTCTGGACCAAGCCAGATCAACAATGATCCGCGTTGCCTCAAGCTGCCATGAAAGACGGCTAATTCATGGTCGTGTACTTCGCAGGGGACTAGCTGCACATGCCCTTCAGTCGGCATGTGCAACAAACCCTATTCAATTCAGCAACCTAGGCGGCTCACACCATTACCTGCCACTTAGGTGAACAAGAACTCCGGTTCGAGGAAATTGGCCGCAGTGGCATTGTCGATGGTCAAAACCCCTCCTGTGTAGCTCACGGTTACATCTGTGCCATCCTGCGCCACGGTCAGATCGGCAAAGGTCAGGCCACCGGTAAATTCGATCTCATCTTCAACATGGTTGTAGTCAAGGATGACATCCGCCCCGTCACCTGCCGCAAACACAAAGGTATCTGCATCGGCTCCGCCACCAAGGCGGTCATCGCCAGCTGCCCCGGTGATCGTATCGGCACCGCCGCCCGCAAGCAGAAGGTCTTCCCCCAACCCACCACCAAAGGCATCCGCGACATTACTGCCCATCAACAAATCATTGCCGTCAGAACCGGAAGTCATCACTGCGCTATCACCAATTGACAGAGCTTCGAGCGAACCAAGTGTCACTTGATCCGTTGTTGTGCCAAGATCACCGTCAAGATCGAACACAGCCTCGACAGAGACCTCATTCTGATCGCCAAGCAAACCTTCGATGCCGCTTATATCGGCCATTGCAAGATCAACCGAGAGCGTCCCAATCGACACCGCAGGATTGGTTTCATCAGCGATGATCCCAAGGTCGACCCCATCCGCAACCAACGAGACATCAAACGAGACCAGTTCAGCAGGGAACAAGCCCGACCCGGACAAGGCACCTGATAGAGCCCCGAAGTCGGTAACCGGGGTCGCTACGCCATCACTGTCAGTCTCGCTAAGCAACGCGAGGTTGAGGCTGGACCCTACGCCGAAGGCCTGAACCTCGACTGAGTAAGGATCAACAGCAGCAGGTGCAGGGGTATAAGTACCTGCTGGGGTTCCTCCGAATCCGGATTGAAGAGTCACAGGCTCGTTTAACAAATTGGCGAGCGGTAGCCCCCAGTTTTGGGAGCTAGGATAGGGGTTGCCGTCGGTGATGAACATCATCAGGTTCACCGCGTCCGGACCATCCAATAAGAACTGCTGATCAAAGTAATATTCGGCCTGCGCAAAGGTTGCATCCCACGGCGTGGAACCTTGGGTAAATGTCATGTTGCCAATATCGGTCTGCAAATCGGCCAATGTCGCCAAGGTCAAATCAACGCTGGCCGAGGATAACCCCGTCGCATTGAAAATTTCTGGGGCCGTATTTGGGTCTCCATCGACAATTTGCAACATTGGTGGCCCGACCGCGCCCGACCGGCTAAAGCTAAAGAGATGCACATCAAGATCGATCCCAGTGCCGTCAAACCGCACAGCCATGTCACCCAAGGCATCCGATACGGCGGCAAGCTGTTGCCCCCAACCGGTGCTGCCGACGCTGCCAGAGGCATCCAGAGCAAAGACCACGTTGACCGATGGAGCCTGATACGCCGAGAGGCTCATGGAAATGGTTCCCGCCGGGTTTCCGTCCTGAGGGCTAGCACTCACGTCTAGCATGACTTCTTGGCCATTTTCGGGGGTATAGCTCTCAGTGGCCACTTCGACACGAATATCGGCCGTATCTGTGAGCCCAGTCGAGTCCGTTACAGTTGCGGAATAAGTATCGATGCCACTAAAGCCCGCATTAGGCGTATAACTATAGCTGCCATCAGAATTGACGGTGATCGATCCATTGGCGGTGGCAAATGTGCCCGCCGTCCAGCTTTGGGTATCACCGGCATCGCCATCCGTTGCAACCAGTTGGCCATCCAGAGGAACATAGCCGCCAGTGCCATCATTGACCGGTACTTCGATGGTCTGATCTTGTGCCACCGGTGCGTCTTCGACGGAAGCGACAACAAAATCGACACTGGCATTTGTGCTTGCCGTATCGCCAGTGGCGGTTTCGGTGGCGATGGCCGTCGCCGATAGGGTAAAGGCACCGTTCCAGTCCGCCGGGGGCGTCATGGTAACCGTGGAGAGATCGAGCGTATGAGCATTCTCAATCACCCAATCCCCTGCCCCATCCAATTGACCAAGGTTAAAGGTCGCGCCGGCTGGGAAGCCTGTGAGGGTCACGCTTAGGGTTTCGGATCCGTCCGTATCCCCCAAATCGGCTGCCAACCCAATATCAAATGTTTCGTCCTCTTGCGACGAGGCCAGATTTTCAGGGTTAATCATGGCAATTTGAATGGAGGCCGCATCGTTGTGATAGCCAGTCACAATCCGCCCATCTGACAATGTAATAGTCGCCTCATGGGACCACGCGCCTTCGGAGAACTGAGCACCAGCAATTTCACCAGACACCTCAAACTCATCGGTCAACGGTGTCAGGGTCTCATCAAACCGGCGGCCAACAACGTCATATCCTGTTGCAACAGAGAAGTTGCTCCAAACAGCAACAAACCCGCCATCCGCTGTCGGTGCAAGTGTCTGATGTATTTGAGAGTTAATTGTTGTCTGGTTAATCAAAGTTACGCCGGTTGTGGGCGTGCCATCTGCAGCAAATCCGCGCGCATAGACACCGTATCCAGAGCCATCTTGACCAGAAGAAGACCACGCGACAACAAAACTACCGTCGTCATTTACGAGCACAGACGGAACACGTTCAGAAAATGTATTGGAAGTGTCAGGATCAAAAGGTGCCCCGATAGGAGCCCCTAAGCTGTCCAATACTTGGGTATGTACGTGAACAGGAGAACTCCCAGTTTCAAAAGCGACAACGAATCCACCACTTGGAGTGGCGTGAACAGCGTGGTAGCCGCTTAGGCTTGCACCGATGTTGGAGTTGAGACCCGTTTGTGTGCCGTTTTGATCAAAAACGGTCGCCTGCATAGCGCCCAAGTTAACATAGGTGACGGCATATCCGCCCCCATCAAGCGCTTCGACGCCGGGGCGTTGACCGGCTAATGTTGCAGTGTGATCGAGTGTTGCAGTCGCCATTCCGCCACTATTTGCAACAGAGTATTGTTCAACCACCACATTGCCAGCGTTGTTTTCAAAGGCCACAACGAAATCACCGTTTTCCAATGTGGTGATTGACGAAAACCTTTCTTCGGCTGACGTGCTCGCGGATTGGTAGGTCGGTGAAATTGGGGTGCCGTTTGGATCAATAACTTGGAAAAACACACCATCTGTAAATTGATTGCCATAGGTGACCACAAGGTTCCCATCCGGTAATTCAGTGATAGCCGGCCATCTAAGACCGTTGCCCGTTGCAACGGCGACATTGGCAAAGTCGACCGCAACAGCGCCCGTTCCACCGGCCCCACCCGAAGGCGCAAGCGATATCGTCGGTGCATCGACCACTGGTGCAACCGTGACGCTGATCGTGCCTGTTTCGGAGCCGCCATTTTCGTCGCTCACCGTATAGGTGAAGCTGTCGGTGCCGGAGAAATCGGCGTCTGGTGTGAAGGTAAGAAAATCATCGGTTTCGTCACCGGTCGTGCCATTGTCATCAATGGCAACAGTGCCGTTTGTTGGTTGCGTGATAGACGTGATGCTCAACGCATCGCCATCGGCATCTGTCGCCCCCATCAAAACGTCGATTGTCGCGCCTGTGTCTTCATCTACCATCAATGGGGCAATCACGCCGAGCACTGGGGCGTCGTTGACACCGTCAATCGTCAACATGGCTTGCGCCGGAACACCTTCTGGAATGACATCAAGGACCATGCCGTCAAACGTCACTTGGCCGCTGGATTGAGTCACATTGTCAAAGCTGTAGGTATGCGTGGCATTCCCACACTCATCCGTCACCGGGATCGTGACCTGAAGCGACAACCCACTGAAATCACCGGGGAAGCCAAACCAAGCTGGCGGGACTGCGGTGCTCCCCGTTGATGTTCCGCTATAGCCCACGAGATCCACAACTGCGTTGGCCGGAACCGTCACAACACCATCCGAGATGATGCGCGGACCGACAGCCATATTGTTAGGCAAGCTGTTTTCATCAACCAATATCGCGGTGCCGTTGCTGACGCCAGCGGCGGCAATGGCGTCTTCTGTTGTCGAGATTCCGTTCACGCCGCGTTCCACCACGTGCAACTGGCCGGTATCCGTGTCCGAAATGTAGAATGTTCCAGGGTTTGTCAGCGCCAAACCACCAGCGGATCCACCAAAGGCCTGGTCTGCGTCAAAGACTTCATAATCAACTGTAACGGTTGCGTTTTCCCCCACTCCGAGGTCATCGAATTGACCCGGATTTATGGTCACTAGGCCGTTGGCCTGATCCAGAGACCCAGTGACAATGCGCCCGTCAGATGCCGTCAAAACAACATTGCGCAGGCCTATGTCATTGCCTTCTTCATCCGACGCGAGGGCAAAAAGATCGATAATCTGTGGGGCCTGATCCTCATCTGTAGCTACGGTTTCAATGCCCGACACCTGTGGCGCATCATTGGTTCCGATCACTTCAACCGTCATGGTCTCGGTCACAGTGGCCCCATGGGCATCTTCTGCTGTGACCTCAAAGGTGACGATCAGCGTTTCATCGCAGGTTAAATAGTCAAAGTCGCTACCGGGATCAAAGCTAAGCTGCGTCCCCACCACCGACGCCGTGCCAAGCGATGGAGGTGTCGACACACTATAGATAAGTGTCGATCCATCATCATCGCTGTCGATATCATTGCCAAAGAGCGCCAAATCGATGCTGGCCGCGGGGCCGTTTTCCGATACTGCCAAAGGACTTGCTGGCGGACCAAAGGTAAAGCTTAGATCATCGCCGATCAAAATATGTCCGGGGTTTGGTGTGCCAACCGACGACATCAAGACAACGTCCACATTTCCAAAGATCGCCGGATCAAAGTCTACGAAGGTTGGGGACTGGAAATTGACGGTGATTGTCTGCGTACCCACCAAGTTCCCATTGTCAAAGCCCGAAATCACATATTGGTTCGCCCCTGTATTGGTGACAAAGCCATGTGCCGTGAACCAACCGCTTTCAAAGGCGAAGTCGTTTCCTAAGATTTGGGCGTCGCTGCCACCGTTGTTGATAAGAACGTTGTCACCGGACACGTTGGAAACAGCATATGAGAACCCCGAGGGAACTGTGGTGGTATCAAGTGCGCTGAAGTTTGACCAAGTCAACCCGGCATAGCCACTTGGCACTGACACTGCGTTCGCCCCAATAGAGACGTTGATGTTGTCAAACCCAACCACTGTGCTTGGTTGACCGCTAAAGAACGACATATCCAAGGTCGGCGCATCATTTGTACCGGTCACCGTGACGGTCACATCGCTGGAGGTCGATGCCCCATGGCTATCGGTAGCAGTGATTTCGATTGTGACATCAACGGTTTCGCCCTCGGCCACGTTTTGGAAACCAGTTCCCGGATTGAATTCCAGTTCCGTCCCGTTGTTCAGCGTTGCGCTGCCCTCGCTGGGATGGCCGGTGATGCTATAGGTCAGAGTTGATGGGTCATCATCAACGTCAATATCATCTCCAAGAGGCGTCAGATCAAGCGTCGTCGACACGCCGGAATCTTCAACAGCCGTGATAGTGGTCGGTGCCACAGTTGGCGCATCATTCACAGGGATCACATCAATGGTGACGCTCCCCGAACTCACATCCCCCGCGCCATCATCAACAGCATAGATAAAGCTGTCGACGCCGTTGAAATCTTGATCCGGGGTATAGGTATACGATCCAGTCACCGCATCAATCACAACCGTGCCGTTTTCGGCATCCGTAATCAAGGTATAGGAAAGCATGTCGCCTTCCCAATCAAACGCAAAAACAGAGGGTTCGGAGAGGACTGTGTCTTCTAAGGTAAACCCCGTCAGATCAGCAGCAAGCGGCACATCGTTGGTGCCATGAATGGTGATACTCAGGACCTCAGTATCCCAAAGCGGGGCGTTGTCATCGACTTCAATCGTGAAGTCGAACGTCATGCTTTCCCCAGGGCTCAGGAAGTCCAAACCCAATATTTCGGGATAGAACGTCCAGTTAACAGTGCCCTGTCCACCGGGGGTTGGGCTGTTCTGGACCGAAAGGCTAATCATCGATAGGGCCAAGGCCGGATCAAGACCGTTGGTTGTTCCCGAAAGGGCAACCCCGGTCGCGACCGCAACATGGCTATCGCCAATATCCGGGTCATCAAAGGCAATCTGACCAGACATCGTTGCTGGGACAACTTGCGCTTCTACACCCTCAAGCGATAGCGACCCTGATCCATCGGTATAATCAACGCCGGATAGCGACATCCGCACATTGGCCGTTCCACCGGGAACGCCAATATTCGGCCCAACCCAGTTGATCGCGATATCATTAGTCGAGGTAAAGAAACTAAGTACATCGGGAGAGATTTCTTCCGGGGTTCCACCATAGTTTGGCGCGGTGATTTCGGACACCGGCCGTACCGTCGCCACACCATCATGATAGCTTGTGACGCTCACACCAAAATCACCGCCTCCAGTGACGGCGTCATCACTCGGCGATCCACTGTTGGGGTTGATATGCATCACAACGCCATTGGTGGGAATTTCAGAAGAGCTGAGGGTCAGATGCGACGCCGACCGCTCAATCGCAACGGTTCGGCTCCCCTCCGGCGCATCCAAATCTAGAATGTACCAGAAACCCGCATTGGGCACATTGGACCCGTTGTTGAGCATCGGGTCATTTACATCAACAATGGTTTCTTCGTAGCCAGCCTCAACCGCAGCGATCGGCGCAACAACAGGCGCATCGTTGACCGGGGTTATGGCAAGGTTGACCGTGCTGGCATTGGACTGTTCCAAGCCATCGCTGATTGTATAGGAAAAACTCTCATGCGCCGTGCTGTTAAGGTTTGGTGTATAGGTCACCATCCCACCGGCACTGATGTTTAGTGTTCCATTGGCAAGTGACACCTGATCACCCGCTGTAACCGGGGCCCCATTGATCGACACAATACTAAGTGTTTGCGTCACTACGGGAACATTGTTGGCATCGCTATCATTTGCCAACAAATCGAACACGGCTGACGTGTCTTCGGTCACTGTGAAATTGTCATCCACGCTGACCGGGGCCACATTGTCGCCAGACCCGGCAATTTCCAATGTCAGCGTTTCTGTATCAGTACCGCCATTGCCGTCTGATACGGTATAGGTAAAGACCTCGATCCCGGTTTCACCATCCTCCAAGGCGTCGGTATCTGGATCACTGTTATCCAGCGCATAATCCCAAGTGCCATCGCTGGCCAAAGACAGGCTTCCAAACGTACCGACGATGGTCATCCCCGCGCCCGGAACATTTGGAAGCACCGTTTGCGCTCCATGTGACACCGAGACAACCGACAAAGCATCGGTGGTGTCGGCATCGGTGTCATTTGCCAAAACATCGCCCGTGGCCGCTGCGTCGCCCGCAACTCCGAACCCTTGTTCAACCAAAGCGTCGCTGGCGTTGGTATCTGCAGTTGCTACAGGCGCGTCGTTGGTGCCGGTGACGGTGATGATGACCGTGTTGGTGACCACTGCGCCATGTGCGTCGGTGGCGCTGGTGTTGATCAC
>NZ_CANMKO010000023.1 GCF_947498515.1 uncultured Pelagimonas sp.
TGCGCGGCGATAGCGGCGGTGATACGCTCTATGGCAACTCCGGCGAGGACCTAATCCGAGGCACCTCGGGCAACAACGTCCTGTCTGGTGGCAATGACAATGATCGCCTCTATGGCGGCAGCGGGCGTGACACGATGTTTGGCGGCAGTGGTAATGACATTTTGGCAAGTGCCGCGGGTCATGACAGCCTGAGCGGCGACAGCGGCAATGACACGCTTTATGGCAATGCGGGCAATGACACACTGACCGGTGGCAGCGGACTGGACAGGCTATCAGGTGGCAGCGGCAACGACCGTATCATTGGCGGTACCGGTCGGGACGTCATGACCGGCGGCGCGGATGCCGATACCTTTGTCTGGCGCTCTGAAAGCGAGAGTCCCAACGGCTCTGGCCGCGATCAAGTCACCGACTTTCAACGCGGGTCCGACCACTTGGATCTCAGCGACCTACATGACGATCTGGTCTTTGTCACAACCAGCACCGGCAGAGCCGGCCAAGTTTGGTATGATCAAGGCCAGGATCTTGTTCAGGTTGATCTCGATGGATCGGGCACAGCGGACGTCAGCATTGAACTACTCGGCGTCTCAAGCCTGACGGCAGGGGATTTCATTCTGAGCTAAGGAGCTGCGCCCTGCCCGCTTGTTTGCAGTGTTTGTAAAATATCACGCAGTACAATCACGCCATACCGCGTGTTCATGTGGTGGAAATCATCGCTGTCAAAGGCCCCTGCCCTAGGATGAAGCCGTTCTGGATCATCACCAAACTCAGCTCTGGTCAACCCGCAGGGGTCATAAACCTCGTCGGGAGGGGACAAAAGCGTGATCCCATGGTTGGCATACAGCCGCGCCACATGGGCCCGATAGAGTTTCAAAAACGCTAGGTCGATTCCCGGATTCTCCCCAAAGCGGGCCCAAGCGCCATACCTATCATCCGTTTCAGGGCAATCGGCCCGCGGCACAGGCGGCGGCAAGAAAGCCACCTTGGGGGCCGTCCAATTCCACCAACACGGGTCCGGCAACCGCTTGTGCGCGATCTCGATACAAAAGGCGTCAAAAGCCGCTTGAGACAAATATGGCACGTTCCCCTTTGGGCCATCGCGCCCTGTCTCGCCATCACCAACTCCGTCAATGCTGAACCGTTCAAACTGGCTGAGGAAATCAACCTCATGCGAGCTACGCCCCACCACAACGATCTGATCAAACATCTTGAGGTCGATCCGGCGTTCCCCAAACACTTGGTCCAAAAAACGAAGGTTCTTGCGCGAATACAATTTGGGGTCATGGACACCAAACACCCGGTTTTCCGACATCTCCAAGGAGTTGAACAAGGACGAGTTGGCCGCGAAAAACGATGGATTGATGCCTTTGAACTCAGGCGCAATTTCCAGCCACCCTTGATACAAGGCCGCAACATGCGAATTCCCCAAAAACAAAACACGATACTTTGGGGGGCTAATCATCCTCCACAGTCGGGATCTCCCCAATCTGCGGCGAAGTCTGCGTGTCCTGTTACGGCTTAACAAAGCGGTATTTGCCCCCAAGGACCTCTGGAGTCACACCCATCTGCTCACCAAAGGCTTTGACCGCTTCTTGCACCTGTGGGTTCTTGTATTCGTTCCCAACCAAAAGGCCACCTTTGCGCACAATCTGCCAATAACTCATAAGATCTTGCAACACAGGGTCTTTTTCACGCGCAGCATCCAAATAAACAATGTCCGCTTTGGCGCGATAGTGGCGCAACACCTTGGCCCCATGTTCCGATGTCTGTGGCAAGGGGGTGATCGTATCCTGTAGACCCGCATCGACCACATTGCGCATAAACGTATAGTACAACATCGGGTAGCCATTCACAAAACGCATAGAGTCAAAACGCTGAGCATGGCTTTCGGTGCCGGAGTTTACAAAATTGCTGGCGGACCCAAGCCAGGTGTCGACGCATACGATTTCAGCATCGAATCCCAGATCGCGACACAACTTGCCCATATGGATCGCCGAGGCCCCCTTCCAGGTGCCAACTTCAACAATCAACTTGGGTTTGGTTTTCTTGATGGAATTAGAGAAAATACCATGCTCCGATCCCCACCCCTGCAAATCAGGTTCGGCCCAATTGGGATCAAAGCCGTCATAGGGGTCAAACCCAAAGATCTGTTCACATATGGGTTTCATTCTTCACATCGCCTTTAGTCATACGGTTTCCCAAGACCTAATGGACGTCCACAGAGGGTTCAAGGCGACAAGGATGCCATGTTCACAACAGAGGATTGGCAGGTCAGGCCATCAAGGCCTCGTGGCGGGCAATGGCTGTGTGAATATCTTCATGATACTCAAGCCGACCCGCGTTCAATAACAAGCCGCTCTCGCAGAAATTGCGCATTTCACTCATGGAGTGGCTCACCATAATGGCCCCTGCCCCGGCCATACGCGCCTGAAACACCGCCCGGCTTTTGCGTTTGAACCGCGCATCCCCAACGGCCGTGACCTCATCAATCAGGTAGCTATCAAAGGGAATGCCCATCGCCACCCCAAAGGCCAATCGCGACCGCATACCAGATGAATAACTGCGTAGCGGCATGTCAAAATGCCGGCCTATCTCTGCGAAATCTTGTACAAAATCAACAAGTTCATCACTATCCACCCCATATGTGCGCGCCAGAAACCGGGTGTTTTGCAAACCGGTGAGATCGCGGTGAAACGAGTTGGCCCCGCCAATTGGCCAAGACATGCGCCCCTCACGCACCACTCGACCAGAAGAGGGTTGCATCGTGCCGGCAATCATCTGCAACAGCGTTGATTTGCCCGCGCCGTTATGCCCAAGCAAGCCAAAGGCTTTGCCAGGGGGCAATGACATCGACAGGTTTGAAATCACCTGCCGGTACTCCCCCCGCACCCAAAATCCTTTGGAAAGATTTTCGAAGTGGATCATCGGGTGATCATCCCCGGTCCCGGAGACTGTAATAAACCAGCGCCAAAATAGCCCAAGCCGCCATTGCAAAGAACGCCGCCAAAGCCAAAAGCAACAGCCTCCGCGGATATTCGGCGCGTTCGGCAAGGGTTGGGCGTACAAAGGTTGCGAGATAAAGATGCTGACGCGCCGCATTCGACCGCGCCGCATCCATCGCTGTCAGGGCTGCACGGTAGGTCTGTTCAGCAAACTCTCGTTCAACCTGCAACCCTTCGTATTGCGCCAAAAGCGCGGGATAGTCGGTGTTATCGACGGTCACATTTTTGGCGGCAAAGTTTTGACGTTCCTCTGCGATGCGCTCCTCGATCGCATCGATTTTCTGACGCGCTTGTACCACACGAGGGTCCGTGGCGGTTGTGCTTTGAACCAACAGGTCATGATCAACCAGAACCTCGGCCAATTGCTGTTGTAAGCTGTTCAACACCCCCATACGGCCTTGAATATCCGCCAATGGGTCTAGAATTTGTGTCCGAGCGCGAAACCCAGCCAGAGCCTCCCGCGCGGTGATGAGCCGTCTCAGAGCCTCATCCAGCTCAAGTTGTGCCGTGGCCATACTATCACGGCGCGCGGTTTCATTGAGCGTGTTGATCATGGCTTCACTTTCGGCCACGACAAGGGCCGCAATATTCTGCGCGGTTTCGGGATCACGGGCGCGGACCTCAACCATGAGCAACCCAGAGCCCTTGTCATAGGTGATGCGCACCATACGCTTCCAAAACCACAGCAAATCCTCGACCGTCGCCTCCGGCCAAAGCGAGAAAACCGGATCGACCTCCCAGTCAGCAGAGTAATGCGCAAAGAGGCCAATCTTGTCGTCGATGCTTTTTACGATCTCCTGACTTTGGATGAATTCAAACAGAACGTCGGAGTTGCCGCCATTGCTGCTGCCCACAATTTGGGTCAGCCCGCCCAAAAGCTCGGTGGCCGAGCTGGTTTCATCGCTGCGAACCGTAAAACCAGTGGTCGAGGCATATTGATCCTCTGCCATGCTAAAGAGGTAGATTCCAGACAAGACAATCGGGGCTATGACCAACAGCAAGAGGCTAAACAACAGTCCCCAGTGGCGCTTGCGAACAAAAACCGGACTGGCCACAGGCGGGACAGACGCAACAGCCTGGGCCAAATCTTCACGCGCCGCCTCGGCCCGAATAGCCTCAGTTTCCGCCTGTCTCAGGGCGCGCCCTCTCTCCTTTTTAGCAATGAGTTTGTCATTCCATGACTTGATATATTCAAGGCGCTCTTCCTCGGTTGCAAAACTCTTGTTTTGCAACGCACGCTCGCGCAACGCTTTCGTTTCACGGGTGTTCAGGCCATAGGGATCGTCGTCTATGTTGCTCATACCCTTGCCTTTAATAGTGTTTTGCGACACAACTTAACCGGTTTTTCCGTCATTACCAATGACATTGGTTACAAAGAGACCCGTATAAACGCCAGTCCAAAGGTATCTGTCCATGACATCCTCTGCCGATGGGCATCCCATGCGCCCTTTCCCGACACCTATCGCCAAGCGCAGCCTATTTGGCGAAGCCGCGCGCTCCATATCGGCTCTAATCCTGCGTGAAATGTCGACCCGATATGGTCGCACACCCGGCGGGTATATTTGGGCGCTGCTTGAACCCGTCGGCATGATTATCATTTTGGGGTTTGCCTGGTCTCTGGTCGCCAAAACGCCGACCCTTGGCACCAGTTTCTTTTTGTTCAAGGCCACCGGTTTTTTGGTACTGCAGATGTTTTTGATCACTGCCAACCAAGTCGGCCGGGCGATGAAATTCTCCCGCGCCTTGCTGTTTTACCCTCGGGTGACTTGGCTCGATGCTGTGCTTGCGCGGTTCTTTCTCAACATTTTGGTCACCACCTTAGTCACCGCCATCATCCTGACGGGCATCATCCACTTTGAAGAAATTCGAACCGTTCTGGATTTCGTCGATATCTTCTTGGCGATGACCCTCGCGGCCCTGATGGGGCTCTCGGTTGGCATGCTCAATTGCTACCTGTTTCAGCGTATTCCCGTCTGGGAACAGGTGTGGGCCATCAGCACACGCCCCATGTTCCTGATCTCAGGGGTGATCTTTATCTACGAAGATCTGCCCCGCGTTGGGCAAGACGTCTTGTGGTACAATCCAATTCTACACATCACCGGCATCATGCGAGATGGGTTTTACCCACTCTACCATCCGACGTATATATCTTGGCTTTACCTCGGGATTTGGATCATCGCGCCATTGCTCGCCGGGCTTTTGCTACTCCGGCAATATCACCGTGATCTTCTGAACAAGTAAATCCGCGTTTTGCAGCGAAACAGAGCCTAAACTCTAGGTTCCGGTATCGGGGTCTACCGAGTTGCGTAGCCGCGTGGTCGAGACATGAGCAGTATAGGGGAAATAGACGATCTCAACGCCATGCGGGGCCAAGGTCTCTTCCAGAGCGACCCATTTGGGGTGACCTTTCCAATCGTCCCCCACGAACATGCGGTGAAAGCCCAGCTTCTGCCAGGCCGCATATTTGTCCATGTCCTGCTGTTCGACCACCGTATCAACGCACGCCAATGCCCCAACAATCGCCATACGATCGGCCTGAGGGATAACAGGAGCCTGCCCTTTGCGCGCCTGGGCAAGGGCATCGGTCGTGACACCAACAATCAGATGGTCACACTGCTCTCGGGCACGCAGCAACAGGTTCAGATGGCCGATATGAAACATATCATATACGCCAGTTGTATAGCCAATCACCGCAGGGCCGCTGGCGGGCTGTTTATCAGAGGGCATCACAAGTCCTGACTGTCGCGCATCACACAAAAGAGTGTCCCGTAGATGCACCGCGAAAACAACCATATGCAACCCATCCGTAGGCATTGCAGCAGAGCTTTGCTATAGAGCGGGGGAACCAAGTCCGAGAGCAAACGTGCCCCAGCCCCCCGCCATGCCAACCCCATCTTGGGGTGACACAGTCACTGTTAGCCGGGTTAGAGCCTTACTTCGGCGATATCGCTGGCGGTTGGCAGATCGGTTTCGCCCCTCTTTCCCGCCGGCCTCCCCCCCTTCCCTAAAAGGGAAGACACGCTTGCGCATTGGGTTTGTCGTCTGCGAACCCGCAAAATGGGGGTTGGGGTCGCTCTTCGAACAGCTCCAATCCGATCCGGCGTTTGACGTTGGTTTTTATCCGACGCTGTCCGACGTCCATCTCCGATTGCCTCGCAGCGCACGACAGGAAGAATATCGCCAAATACGGGCGTTTTTCGCCGATATCGGGTCTATTCGGGGCGACTTGTACCACTCGCCAACGGATCGCCAAGCCCCCCCCGACGCGATCAATTGCGATATTGTCTTTGTTCAACAACCCTGGGGCATGCAGGATCTTCCTCGGCGTTTGGCCGGCCGCGTACGCACCGCCTATGTCCACTACGGCATGGCCGTCATCAAAAACGATCAGATGCAATTTGGGTTACCAGACTTCCACCCGTTTTTGTGGCGCTACTTCTTACCAACACAAGCCCATGTCGATGCCATCAACCACAGCGCGGGCCCTCGCCCCCCAAAGATGTGTGTCACGGGGCACCCCAAGTTTGACGCCTATCTGCGCCCTGCCCTTCCCCGTGATCAGTGTCTGTCATGGCCCAACCCACTTGCGGCGCAACGCAAACGGGTCATCTTCGCCCCCCATCACGCGTTAGAGCCAGGGTCGCTCCAGCTTGGAACGTTTGCTTGGTCCGGCCCGGCCATGTTGCAGATCGCGCAAGCCCACCCAGAGATCGACTTTCTCCTGCGCCCTCATCCCAACATGGCATTGGGCCTAAGCCGCAGCCATGTGATGAACGCACAGGAGTGGCAGGCCTATCGCGCCGCATGGCAGGCCCTGCCCAATGCGGCACTTTTCGAAGATACCCCCTATTTCGACACCTTCCGTTCGTCCGACGCCATGGTCACCGACAGCGGGTCATTCCTCGCTGAATATTTGCCCACTGAGAGGCCTCTGATCCGGTTGGAACGCGTGGATGCCGCCCCACTAAACAGCTTTGGTCAAACCTTCGCTGCGGGCTTTTACACAGCCGATAATCAGGCTGACTTAGAAACGCGGTTTGCTGAACTGATCCTTGAGGGGAAGGACCCTTTGGCACAGACCCGAGCAGATTTAGTGCCGCTTTTGGTGCCCTTTGCGCTGCCCGCGGCCGATAAAATCGTGGCCGAGCTGCGCAGCCTTATGTGATTTAGGACTTACCGCCGAGACGTTTTCCGACGCCGTCGCGGTTTTGGAGGGGGCGCCACCAGGCCTCGTTGTCGAGATACCATTGCACGGTTTTTTCCAGCCCTTCTTCAACCGTCACCGAGGGGCGCCAGCCTAGTTCATTGGCAATGCGCGTCGGATCGATGGCATAGCGCGCGTCATGCCCGGGGCGATCCCTCACAAAGGTGATCTGGTCCGCATAAGACCCGCTCTCCTTGGGGCGTTTCGCATCGAGAATCCCGCACAGGGTTTGCACCAGCTCAAGGTTCGAGCGCTCGTTTTCACCGCCAATGTTATAGCTTTCCCCCAACGGCGCATTCTGCAGAACCGTCAAAAGCGCATCGGCGTGATCTTCGACATAAAGCCAATCACGCACATTAGAACCATCGCCATAAATCGGCAGCGCTTTGCCCGCCAAAGCATTGAGGATCACAACCGGGATCAGCTTTTCGGGGAAATGATAGGGGCCGTAATTGTTCGAACAATTGCTGAGCACAACCGGCAAGCCATAGGTGTGATACCAGGCCCGCACCAGATGGTCGCTTGCCGCTTTTGAGGCGGAATAGGGACTGCGTGGGTCATAGGGTGTCTCTTCGGTGAACTGCCCCGTGGTGCCCAAACTGCCAAACACTTCGTCGGTGGAAATGTGATGAAAGCGGAAGCT
>NZ_CANMKO010000024.1:0-2500 GCF_947498515.1 uncultured Pelagimonas sp.
TAGATATTGGTTGCGGGAGTAGGATTTGAACCTACGACCTTCAGGTTATGAGCCTGACGAGCTACCGGGCTGCTCCATCCCGCGACACTATGTTTGTGCTACCGCCTATCGGCTACTTGAGCACGTCTTGGAGTACCTTTTGAGGGGTTTTCCAAGGAATTAGGACGTTTGTCGCTGTAGCGATTTGGGTCCGAATGTCATTTTCTCTTGGGCGATTGACGCCTTTGAGACCGGTGGGGCGTAGCATGAGGCGACGTCCCGGGTGTTTCCCCGTAATCTGTTGAGATGTTGGGGATAGAGATCGTTTAGAGATTGTTGGTATTTATTAGGTTTGGCGGTGACCTACTCTCCCACACCTTAAGATGCAGTACCATCGGCGCAAAGGCACTTAACGGCCGGGTTCGGGATGGATCCGGGTGTTTTGCTCTCGCTATGACCACCAAACCGAATAAATACCAACAAGCTCGCTTTTGTTGCGAGCCAAATCAATCTGCTTGCAGCAAGTGCAAGCGTGTTGTCCAGTCTTTCGACTTATGATGTGTATGCTTTTGTTTGTCCGTAAAATTGCGCTACCGCTTTGCTACTTGAGCGCTGCGAAGTCTAATTATTACTGGATCAAATCAAGCCTATCGGACCATTAGTACCAGTCAGCTGAGTGCATTGCTGCACTTACACCTCTGGCCTATCGACGTGGTAGTCTTCCACGGTCCTCAGGGAGATCTTGTTTTGAAGGGGGCTTCCCGCTTAGATGCCTTCAGCGGTTATCCTTTCCGATCATAGCTACCCAGCACTGCTATTGGCATAACAACTGGTCCACCAGTGGATCGTTCACCCCGGTCCTCTCGTACTAGGGGCAACTCTTCTCAAATCTCCTACACCCACGGCAGATAGGGACCGAACTGTCTCACGACGTTCTAAACCCAGCTCACGTACCTCTTTAAATGGCGAACAGCCATACCCTTGGGACCTGCTCCAGCCCCAGGATGAGATGAGCCGACATCGAGGTGCCAAACACTGCCGTCGATATGGACTCTTGGGCAGTATCAGCCTGTTATCCCCGGCGTACCTTTTATCCGTTGAGCGATGGCCCTCCCACTTGGGACCACCGGATCACTATGGCCGACTTTCGTCTCTGCTCGACTTGTCAGTCTCGCAGTCAGGCTGGCTTCTGCCATTGCACTCAACGAGCGATTTCCGACCGCTCTGAGCCAACCTTCGCGCGCCTCCGTTACGCTTTAGGAGGCGACCGCCCCAGTCAAACTACCCGCCACGCAGGGTCCCGGATCCGGATAACGGACCGCGGTTAGACATCAAGCAGAATAAGGGTGGTATCTCAAGGGAGGCTCCACCAGAACTGGCGTCCTGGTTTCAAAGCCCACCACCTATCCTGCACATATTGTGCCTGATGCCAGTGCGAAGCTGTAGTGAAGGTGCACGGGGTCTTTCCGTCTAACCGCGGGAAGCCTGCATCTTGACAGGCAATTCAATTTCGCTGAGTCTATGTTGGAGACAGCGGGGAAGTCGTTACGCCATTCGTGCAGGTCGGAACTTACCCGACAAGGAATTTCGCTACCTTAGGACCGTTATAGTTACGGCCGCCGTTTACCTGGGCTTCAATTCAGAGCTCTCACCCCTCCTTTTAACCTTCAGGCACCGGGCAGGCGTCAGACCCTATACGTCGTCTTGCGACTTCGCAGAGCCCTGTGTTTTTAGTAAACAGTCGCCACCCCCTGGTTTGTGCCCCCGACGATCAAACGCCGGGCCTCCTTCTCGCGAACTTACGGAGGTATTTTGCCGAGTTCCTTCAACATAGTTCTCTCAAGCGCCTTGGTATACTCTACCTATCCACCTGTGTCGGTTTAGGGTACGGTCTCATGAAGGGCTATTTCCAGGAACCGTCTTGAATATGTTCCAATCCGATAAGGAACATACGTCGCCACGATCCGTCACATCCTTCTGGCCCAGGAATATTAACCTGGTTCCCATCGACTACGCCTTTCGGCCTCGCCTTAGGGGCCGGCTTACCCTGCTCAGATTAGCTTTAAGCAGGAACCCTTGGATTTTCGGCGAGAGTGTCTCTCACACTCTTTGTCGCTACTCATGTCATCATTCTCACTAGTGATCTCTCCACCGGATGCCTTACAGCCCGGCTTCATCGAAAGCTCCGTGCGTCCAACACACCCCGAAGGGTGCTAAAGACGCATGAAGCTATGTCACACTACGCTCTGCTACCATGCACTATGTGCATCCTAAACTTCGGCTCATGGCTTGAGCCCCGTTACATCTTCGCCGCAGGACAACTTATTTAGACCAGTGAGCTGTTACGCTATCTTTAAAGGATGGCTGCTTCTAAGCCAACCTCCTGGTTGTTTTGGTCGTCCCACCTGCTTTCCCACTTAGCCATGAATTAGGGGCCTTAGTTGTAGGTCAGGGTTGTTTCCCTCTCCACTACGGACGTTAGCATCCGCAGTGTGTCTGCCATCTAGTACTCCTCGGTATT
>NZ_CANMKO010000025.1 GCF_947498515.1 uncultured Pelagimonas sp.
TGGAGCAGCCCGGTAGCTCGTCAGGCTCATAACCTGAAGGTCGTAGGTTCAAATCCTACTCCCGCAACCAATATCTATTACATTTATAGCAATACGAATTCTTTCTAAGAAAATGCGTGCCTTGCCGCCATCCTTGCAACATCCCTGATTTTTTCCAATCTGACGCTTGCAGCACGGTCGATCTCAGTGAGACATGGTGCCAAACTTTTCCAGTTGGGATTATTGTGATGCCTGAGACTTCTATCACCCCAGTTATTTTATGCGGCGGCTCCGGCACGCGCCTTTGGCCTCTTTCGCGCAAGAGTTACCCCAAACAATTTGTTGGCCTCATGGGTGAGGAAACTCTTTTTCAATCTTCGGCAAAGCGACTGTCTGGACATAGTGATGCGCTTGCTTTCAAGGCGCCGCTTGTGCTGACCAATTCCGACTTTCGGTTTATCGTTGTTGAACAGCTACAAGCCATTGGCATCGACCCCGGTGCCATTCTGATTGAGCCGGAGGGGCGCAATACTGCGCCTGCGATCCTTGCTGCCGCGCTACACGCGCAAGCCGAGGACCCGGATGCGGTGATGTTGGTGGCACCATCAGACCATGTTGTACCCGATATTGCAGCCTTTCACGCCGCTGTGGTCCAAGGCTTGGGGCCTGTGGGACAGGGCGATCTTGTCACTTTTGGCATCGCGCCCACCCATCCAGAAACCGCATATGGCTATCTTGAGCTTAGCGCCCCGCCCAAGGGTGCCCCAGTTAAGCTATCTCGCTTTGTCGAAAAGCCCGATGCAACCCACGCCGCAGAGATGCTGGCAGCGGGGACTTTCATGTGGAATGCCGGAATTTTCCTTTTCCGGGCCACCGATATCATCGCTGCTTTTGAAAAATACGCTGCCAACCTAATGGTTCCAGTGCGCGCCGCTGTGACTCACGCCAAGCCAGATCTTGGATTTTTACGTTTAGCGCCGGAACCTTGGGCCAAGGCGGAAGATATCTCTGTGGACTATGCGGTGATGGAGCGTGCCGACAATCTGTCTGTTGTTCCATTCACCTCTGGCTGGTCTGATTTGGGCGGTTGGGATGCGGTTTGGCGCGAGAGTGGACCGAATGAAACCGGCGTTGTGACCACCGGTGGGGCCACGGCAATTGATTGCACCAACACCTTGCTGCGCGCCGATAGTGAACGGCTTGAGGTTGTCGGCATTGGCCTTGAAAATATCATGGCAGTGGCGATGAATGACGCGGTTTTGGTTGCTGATATGTCGCGCGCGCAGGACGTCAAACTGGCGGTTGCGGCGCTCAAGGAAAAGCAGGCTGATCAAGCCACCCAATTCCCCAAAGATCACCGTCCCTGGGGGTGGTTCGAAAGCCTCGTGGTGGGTGGCCGCTTTCAGGTCAAGCGCATCATGGTGCACCCCGGCGCGGCGTTATCGCTCCAAAGCCACGTGCATCGATCCGAACATTGGATTGTGGTCGAAGGCACCGCCAAAGTCACGGTGGATGACGAGGTCAAACTGGTGACCGAAAATGAGAGCGTCTACATCCCGCTCGGCGCGGTCCACCGCATGGAAAATCCCGGCAAAGTGCCGATGGTGTTGATCGAAGTTCAGACCGGATCATATGTCGGAGAAGACGACATCGTGCGCTATGAGGACGTTTATTCAAGAGGGTAGGGGAGCTATTCCACACCCCACTTGGGCCATCTCAAAAATTCGGGACTGCGGTAAAGCTATCGCAGTGCCCACAATGGATGCGAATGGCGCAATCATACTGCTGTGTCGCTATGGGTTCCGGAACCGGCGCCCCGCAACAGCAAAACGCGTCTGATGTGGCGATCTTGCGGGCGCGCTCATAGGTTTCTGGGTTCCAAAGCTCGGGTGGTCTGGCATTGGCCATAACTGCTCTCCTTTTCGGATAAGAACAGCTTGGCCCGCGATGCTAAACCGGGACTTAAGGCAGCGTACGGGACAACAACTCAGACGTTGTAATAGTCTCTATACCACCCAACAAAGCGTTTCACCCCGTCGCGCATATCGGTTTGCGGACGATAGCCGGTTAGGGTCTCAAGCAGTTCGGCATTGGCCCATGTCGCAGGCACATCACCAGGTTGGATATCCATCATGTTTCGGGTGGTTTTCTGGCCCAAGGCGTCTTCGATCGCTTCGACAAAATCCATCAGGCGTTCGGATTTGGAATTGCCGATATTGACCACCCGGAATGGCGCGACAGGCGAGAGACTATCGCCCTCAGGCACTTTGCCGTTTTCAGGGCGCTCGGGCACCGCATCAAACATCAATAGGCGAATGGCACGGACCAGATCGGTGACATAGGTGAAATCGCGATACATTTCGCCGTGGTTATACACATCAATGGCATCCCCTTCGAGCGTCGCTTTGACGAATTTGAACAGCGCCATATCGGGGCGCCCCCAAGGACCATAGACGGTAAAGAACCGGAACATCGTGGTCGGCATATCGTATAGGTGGGCATAGGAATGGCCCATTGCCTCGGTCGCCTTTTTGGTGGCGGCATAGATCGTCATCGGCGTGTCGGCCTTGTCGGTCTCAGCAAAGGGCATCTCGGTGTTGGCCCCGTAGACAGAAGAGGTCGAGGCCATCATCAGATGCTGAACCTTGTGGCGGCGCGCGCCTTCCATGACGTTGAAGGTGCCGGTGACATTAGCGTCGACATAGGCGCGCGGATTATCAAGGCTGTAGCGCACCCCGGCTTGCCCTGCGAGATGCACGATGATCTCAGGGTCACAGGCGTCAATAGCCCCGTCAATCGCATCACGATCCTCAAGCATGGCTTCGGTCGCCGTGAAGTTGGGGTTCTGGGACAACATCGCATGGCGGCGCTGTTTCAGGGTGACATCGTAGTAATCGGTCATCCCGTCAAAACCGTGAACCACATGACCTTCGCTTAGCATCAGGTCGGCAAGGTGATAGCCAATAAAACCAGCAGTTCCGGTGATGAAAATACGCGCCATGGGGTCAATCTCTCTTCTCTATACACCTGCTTTAGACACTGATCCGCCAAGGGGGAAGAGTTGAGCGTTAGGTAAGCGACTCTCCACCCGAGGATTGTTGACTTTAGAGGGGCGCGACTATCCAACCAACCCCTGCAAATAGGTTCCATAATTGGTCTTCTTGAAGAGCTCCGCGCGGGCACGTAGCTGATCTCGGCTGATCCAGCCGTTTTCAAACGCGATCTCTTCGGGGCACCCGACCTGTTGGCTTTGGCGATCCGACAAGGTGCGCACAAAGTTCCCAGCATCCAACAAGGACGCATGGGTGCCAGTATCAAGCCAGGCAAACCCGCGACCCATTTGCTGGACGCTCAACAACCCGTCCTCAAGATACATTTCCAGCAAGGAGGTGATCTCAAGCTCACCCCGAGGTGAGGGTTTCACAGCACGGGCGCGTTCCGGGGCGGAGCCATCCAAGAAATACAGCCCTGTGACCGCGTAAGGCGACGGCGGGACCTCGGGTTTTTCAATGATCTGGTTCACATTGCCATCATCGTCAAACCCCACCACGCCATAACGTTCGGGATCACTCACACGATAGCCAAAAACGGTACCGCCGGCGGCTTGGGCATCTGCGGCATGTAGTTTGCCGGGCAAGCCATGACCGAAAAAGATGTTGTCGCCCAAGACCATCGCCGAGGGCGCACCGTCAAGAAACTCTTCGGCCAACAAATAGGCCTGGGCCAACCCATCCGGCGAGGGTTGCACCAGATAGGTCAACGATAGCCCCCATTGGCTACCGTCACCGAGGGTGCGCATGAACTGATCTTGATCTTGCGGCGTGGTGATGATGCAAATCTCGCGGATGCCAGTCAGCATCAGGGCCGAAAGCGGGTAAAAGATCATCGGCTTGTCATAGATCGGCAGCAATTGCTTTGAGACACCCATGGTGATGGGATAAAGCCGCGTGCCTGAGCCACCAGCCAGAATAATTCCTTTGCGCGTCGTCACGAGTTCGTCTCCAAATTTTTGAGAACCGCCGTAAGCCCGACAGTCCAGTCAGGCGCGGCAATATTGAAATCAGTTTTGAGCTTTGAGCAGTCCAAACGGGAATTGAACGGGCGGCACGCCGGAGTGGGATAGTCACTGCTGGGAATATCGGTAACACGCATGTCTCGCCCGGCCTGATCAAAGATCGCGCGGGCAAAGTCGGCCCAGCTTACGCTCGGTTGACCGCCATAGTGGTAGGTGCCGCCCGCATGGCCCGCCTGCATCTGGTGCCCCATCTCAAGAAGCGTTGCCGCAATATCGGCGGCCGGGGTTGGCCCACCGATCTGATCCCCCACCACGTTCAAGGCATCGCGGGTTTCTGACAGGCGCAGCATGGTTTTGACAAAGTTCCCACCATGGGCCGAAAACACCCATGAGGTGCGCAAGATAGCGTGATGGCCATTGGCGGCGCGCACCGCCTCTTCGCCCGCCAATTTGGTGCGCCCATAGACGCCTAGCGGTGCAACAGGGTCGTTTTCCCGCCATGGGGATTGACCCGAGCCGTCAAAGACGTAATCGGTCGAAATATGCAGGAATGGGCAACCAAGATCCGCGCAGGCCAAGGCCATCTCGCCGGGGGCGACGGCATTAAGCTGATGGGCTGCCGCCTCATCATCTTCGGCCTTGTCGACGGCCGTATAGGCGGCGGCATTGATGACCAGACGCGGTTTGTGCCTATCAATCGCCGCCTTGGCAGCGCCGGGCAGCATCAGATCAACGTCATCCCGCCCAAACGCCATAACATCACCCTGATGCTGTAGCTCTTGGGCCACTTGACCAGATTTGCCAAACACCAAGATCATTTGGTGCCGCCGAGACGTTTTCCGACGCCGTCGCGGTTTTGGAGGGGGCGCCACCAGGCCTCGTTGTCGAGATACCATTGCAC
>NZ_CANMKO010000026.1 GCF_947498515.1 uncultured Pelagimonas sp.
ACCAGCGCCACCGACGCACATGGCGCAGTGGTCACCAACACGGTCATCATCACCGTCACCGGCACCAACGACGCGCCCGAGTTCACCGTTGGTGATGTCGCTGGTGCTGTGACCGAAGCCTTACAAGGCAGCCCGTCCGGCAGTGTCGCAGAACCCTCTGGTCTCACCTTTACCAACACAAGCAACATAACCCTTGCCAATGCCCAAGTCGAAAGCGGCAATGATGCGTCGTCGAACCCGGATGTTGTCAATGCAGCAGTGGGACAAAGTCTAAACTACACCGCTTCTGGTCTGTTCAATACCTTTGGAACCGGAACCTACGGTGCGCACAACCTAAATGATGGCGATGTTGGCGTAAATCCGACCAACCAAGACGGATATTACGCGATCCCGAATGCCGGCCCGAGTTCCTTGGTGCTGGATCTCGGCGGGGTGCAAACGCTAACGTCCATTGCGATTTACAACGGCTATGGCAATCGCACAGACGGCGATTACACGCTGCGCGACGGCGATGGGAACCTGCTGGGCAGTTGGACGGTATCGGGGACGACCGGTGCGACCAACAATGGCGTTTACTCTTTTTGGCTGACCTTTGACACCCCGGTCACCACCGATCAACTGGTCTTTGACACCACCAACGCCGATCCGGATGGCGGGCAGTACACAAATAGCTACCGTGAAATCCAGATTTTCGGTGAGTCCGTTCTTGCGGATGAAGGCACGCTGGCCTTCGAAGATGTCGATCTAACAGATGCGCATACTGTTAGCGTTGCAGAGACTGTGGCGGGATATCTTGGCACGATGACGGTATCGCTGGCCGATCCTTCTACGGGTGATGGCACTGGTGCAGTTGATTGGGACTTTGCTGTTGCAGACAGCTTGGTTGATCATCTGGACGAAGGTCAGGTTTTGACCCAGACCTACGAAGTTACCGTTGATGACGGGAATGGCGGTACTGATACGCAGAGCGTGACCATTGCCATCACTGGCACCAATGACGCGCCGGTCATTCACGTATCGTCGGAAATCACCGGCAGTGTTGTAGAAGCTGGCAACCTTGATGACGGGACCGTCATGAACGGGACACCCTCCGCCACCGGCACGATGGTGTCACAAGATGTCGATGCGGGTGCCACAGCGACATGGTCAGGGAATGCCGCCGGCACGTATGGCGATTTTGTCATTGATCCGCAGTCCGGCACATGGACCTATACGCTCAACAATGCCGCTGCCGATGCGCTAGCTGAGGGACAGTCCGCGCCTGAAACCTTTAGCGTGACTGTGACGGATGAGCATGGCGCGACGGCGACAGAGGTTGTGACCATCACCGTCGCAGGGACCAATGACGGTCCTGTGGCAATTGACGATACACTGACGTCGGGCCCAGCCAATTCCGCGGGCTGGACCTATAATGCCGACAATGGGCACTACTATCAGGTCGTCGATGCCGGTACGAGTTTTGCGCAGGCTGTTGCCGGTGCGAGTGCCATGGGTGGCTATCTGGCGACCATCACAAGTGCCAGCGAACAGGCCTTCATCGAAGCGAACGGATTGATTGCCGTTACAGATGGCACGTGGATCGGTGGCCAAAGCTTTAATCCCGCCAATACTGGTGCTTGGACATGGGTAACAGGACCGGAAGCGGGGCAGTCGTTCGCCTATAACAATTGGAGACCGAACGAGCCCAATGGCGGTTTTGCGGTTCCAGGGTATGCGCAACTCCTGCAAAGCGGTGAGTGGAATGATGCGCCCGACAGCGGTCTGCCCGGCAACGGCAACGCCGATGGATATCTGGTCGAGTGGGGCGGACGGCCTCAGGATACGGGCTTTGACGAAGACACGGTGTTGTCGATTGGCACAGCACAGCTTTTGGCCAACGATACTGATGTCGACACTGGTGCAGTTTTGACCGTGACGGCCGTGTCGGCGCTTAGCGCGGCTGGTGTTCCCGTGTTGCTTAGTGGAACCGACATTAGTTACGATCCAACAGCAGTCTTCAACAATCTGGCGGTGGGCGAGTTCGCGACCGATACCTTTACCTATACCGTGACCGACGAATTCGGTGCGACCGACACCGCGACAGTGACGCTAACCATTGAAGGACGAAATGACGGTCCTGTTGCTGTGGCTGATACAAACGCCGGCGACGCCGTGGTGGAATCCGGCGTCAATCCGGGCAACACACCGTTTGTTGGGGACAATGGCGCCACTGGCAACTTGCTTAGCAACGATACGGACGTTGACGACAGTGATGTTTTGTCCGTCACAGCGGTGGATTCAGGCACCGGCGAAATCGGATCGAACATGCCTGTTGATCCCGGCTTGGTTCAGATTGTTTTGGGCCAATACGGGGCCCTTGCTATCGAGTCAGATGGAACGTGGACCTATAATCTCAACGACGTTGATCCTGATACCGAGGCCTTGTCCCAAGGTGCGAGCGCGCAGGAGGTATTCACCTATACCGTAGAAGACGGCAACGGCGGCACCACCACCTCAACTCTAACCATCGACATTTCCGGCACCAATGATGCACCGACGATTTCGGCCGCGTCGACTATCGTAGGTATCGCGACCGAAGCTGGTAACCTTGATGACAGAACGGTTGTTGACGGTACTGCGTCCATCACTGGCTCGATGGTGTCTCAAGACGCTGATACCGGTGCAACGGCGACATGGAGCGGTAATGCCTCGGGCACCTATGGCACCTTTGCCATCGATCCAACCTCCGGTGTTTGGAGCTATGCGCTTGATAACACATCTGCGGCGACCAATGCCTTGGCCGAATGGCAGGTGGAAACCGAAACATTTGTGGTCACGGTTACTGATGAATTTGGGGCAACTGACACTCAAAGCGTAACAATCACGGTAAACGGCACCAATGACAGCCCGGTTGCCGTAGCCGATACCGCCTCTGCGGCCGCCGGTTCACCTCCGTTGGCCAATTTGGATGCGATTGCCATCAATGATACCGCCGGATCTGGCGGAACATTCTATACGCAAATGCTCACCAATGATGGGGCCGGGTCTTTCTCAGCCAGCCTGACCGGGGGGGCTGCGGTACGCTCGTCTGATGTGACCTTGGGCGATTTTGACAATGACGGCGATTTGGACGCCTTTGTCGGTGTCTATTCCGGCAATGGACAATTGTTGACGAACCAAGGCGGCGCGCAGGGCGGCACCGAAGGCGTCTTTGCCACTTCAACGGTTGCTCTGGGCAATCTGCCATCCTTGGGCGGATTCCGCCCCCCTTATACGCTGGATGTTGAGGCCGGCGATGTGAACGGCGACGGCTTCTTGGATATCATGGTTGCCAATTGGAACGGTCAAGCCAACCAGCTGTTGCTTGGCAATGGTCTAGGCGGCTTTGCTGTCACCACTTTGGCGGGCGGGTCGCGTTCTACGCGGGATATTAGGCTCGGCGATATTGATGGGGATGGCGATCTTGATGCCATCGCCACAACCGACCAGAACATCAATCAATTGCTCATCAATCAGGGCGGTGCCCAAGGTGGTACGCAAGGCAGCTTTGTCGCGAGCAACCTGCCGTCTGCTGTGAACCAGTTCGGAAGCCTCAGCATTGGGGCCGATATCGGTGATGTGAATGGCGACGGATTTGCCGATGTTGTCATCACCAGTATCCTTGATCAAAACGAGGTGTTGCTGGGCAATGGCTCCGGAGGGTTTACAGCCGGTACCCTAGCCGGAGGTCTGCGCAGCAGCACATCGATCCGTTTGGCCGATCTGGATGGTGACGGTGATTTGGACGCCTTTGTCACCAACAATGGTAACCAGCTGAACCAAGTCTTGATCAACCAAGGTGGCGCACAGGGCGGGTCCGAAGGGAGTTTCGTCGCCAGTGATATTTCCGGATCAAATCGTAACAGCAGTTCGGTTGCTTTGGTGGATATCGATCAGGACGGTGATCTTGATGCGGTGGTGTCAAATAATTCGTTTAACACTGCGGCGGTTCCCGATCAGAGCAATCAAATTTACCTCAATGATGGATCTGGAAGCTTTACCGTTGCGCCTTTGGGCGATGGCAATAACCCAACAAACTCCCTTGAGTTTGGTGATCTGAACGGCGACGGCGCGGTTCCTGCTGTCAACGCTGATGGTTTGCCAAATCTGCCCCTTGGTAGCGTTTCAAGTAGCGTGATTTCAGGGACGGTTGCCGCCAACGACAGTGACGTTGATACCGGCGCAACGCTGAACTTTGCCCTTGATGCACCGTTTGCTGGCCTGACCATGGCGGCGGACGGGGGTTATACGTTTGACGCCAATGATCCGGCCTATGCGGGCCTCGCCGAGGGGGAAACTCAGGATTTTGTTGCTAGCTATACAGTGACGGATGAGTTTGGCGCGACAGCACAATCCACCTTGACCATCACCGTCACCGGCACCAATGACGCGCCGACCTTGGCGGCGGGCCTTGGCAATGCTGTCGAAGATGGTGCGAG
>NZ_CANMKO010000027.1 GCF_947498515.1 uncultured Pelagimonas sp.
AGGGCTGGTTGCCGCCAGCATTGTCGCCAATTCGCTGAATAACTAAGTAGCAATTGCATGTGGGGTAGCTTTGTCAGCGTCCCAGGTCACAACAACTGAATCAATGAGTTGATGGAGTTCTTCGCTTGCACGGCCAGAGACGCTTTCGTCCGAAAGGGTGGCCACCAGATCATCGACATGCGCCCCGGTAGAGCGCAGGCAGGTCTTGGGGCAAGGTGATCGGCTTTGGGGCTGCGGCGTCCCGGTTGGCGCGCGCTTGGGTTAGGTCTACGTCTAGCATGTTGAGCTGTGCGACAATCGGGGCAGAATAGTCTCCGTCCTCAACTGCCTTCAACAGGTTTGCGAGCCGGGTCTCCAGCTGACGCACAGCCTGACTATGGAGCCGGAGCAAATCAGTATGCTCCTTCTCGACCACGTTCTTGCGCGCCAGAAACTTCTCCCGAAACTCGGTATAGGCCTTGTCCTGTGCTAGGCCGATCAGGCAAGACAGGATCGAGAACGCAGCATCTTGTTCTTTTAGACCGCGCATGCCGGTGCAGACGGATGCGCCTTTCTATTTGGCGTTGGCGCAGTAGCAACCGCCGCGGTTAGCCGCTTCCCGCGATGGTCAGGTTGGGGCTGACCTGCGCCCCGAAAGGTCCCTCAGTTTGATGTAGAGTTTGCTCAACCTTTCGAAGGAGCAAACGAATGCGCAAGAGCCGATTTAGCGAGGCCCAGATTATTGGGATGATCAAAGAACAAGAAGCTGGGATGCCGACTGCGGATGTGTGTCGCAAGCACAGCCTAAGCCAAGGGTGTTCTACAAGTTCAAATCGCAGTATGGCGGCATGGAAGTGTCAGATGCGGCGAAGCTGCGGGCAATGACCGACGAGAAGGCCAAATTGGAACGCCTGCTGGCCGACACGATGCTGGATAACGTCGTCTTGAAGGATTTGCTGGGAAAGAACTAACAACATCAAACGAGCGGCGAGCGGCAGCGCTCAGTGCAATGCGGGATCATGACATCTCTCAACGTCGGGCGTGCAGGCTTGTTGGTGTCGATCCTAAGACCGTCCGGCGCGACAAACCGCCGGATATTCCTGAAGTTCGCAAAGAGATGAAGGCGATTGCCAATAAACGCCGCCGGTTTGGTTATCGGTGAATTGGTGTGATGCTGGAACGCAGAGGCATGATCATGAACCACAAGAAGCTGTATCGCCTGTACACAGAAGAAAAGCTGGGCGTCACGCGACGCCGAGGGAGAAAACGGGCGCGTGGATCGCGCACGCCAATGCCCGTTGCGCTGCGGCCGGGCGAACGTTGGTCCTTGGACTTCCTGGCTGACACGTTTGGGGCGTCGCGCAAGTTCTGTATTTTGGCAGTGAATGATGATTGCTATCGTGAGAACCTGTGCCTCATGGCCGACACCAGCATCTCTGGCGCGCGCGTCGCCCGTGAGTTGGATGCCCATGTTCGGATCTACGGCAAGCCCGCCAGCATTGTCAGCGATAATGGGACCGAGTTTACCAGTCGCACGATCCTGAAGTGGGCGAATGAGAATGACGTCGAGTGGCACTACATCGATCCGGGAAAGCCGCAGCAGAACGCCTTCATTAAATCATTCAATGGTAGCTTGCGAGACGAACTGCTGAACGAAGAATGGTTCGACAGCCTAGACGACGCCCGCCGCAAGCTGGCCCTTTGGCGATACGATTACAATAACGTCAGACCGCATTCATCGCTGGCGAACCAAACACCCGCAGAAGCGCGCCGAGCGCTTGAGCAATTTCAGGGCTCCGCGCCCGACCACTGCCAGACAGTTGTTTGTGAAACAAACAACGAGAGGGCGCTTGCCCAAACTGACGACGAAGAATATGAAATCCAAACCCGCAGACTCTCATTATGAATGAGGGAGCCTCGGGCGGCAGGTCAGTGGTTTTCTAATCTTCATATGGTAGCATGTGAACTTCAAAACTTGTGTGTGAGTTGCCTCAAAGCTCCAAAATTTGCGTTAATTTTCAAGTTGAGAAAGTGTTTTAAAATAGACTTCCACGCGACGTTGAACCCTGTCCAACACTTCGCTTTCAAACCATCCCACGCGGTTTTGGACCAGTTCTACTGGCAAAAAGAGTTAGCCGGCCGCTTCCAAAGACATCCGAGCGAGACCTTGCGCTATGCCGACAGTTGATCACTGCATAGCGTAACGACTTCAATCGCCACGGTCCGCAATCAGGCCTCGCAGCTCTGACATCAGCGGAATGTGTTAACCGGTTGAAGAGGTCCAAAACATGTACAGAACAAACACAAATTAGCGGACGCAATAGGGCGCTCTTCAGTACCCCACCCCCAGAAACCATATTGAGAAAAGCAAAACTGTTTGTACTGAAATTGGGGCTAGACGCCTTTGCAGGGCAAACCGCGCACATCGTCACCACAAGCGCCTGCCGACTGAGATTTACAAACTGGTTTTGCGCACACATGCGGCAAATTGGATATCACCCACAAATAAAATTGACATAAGTTTGAGATTTGCTTCAGATTGTAAACATTGGATTGGTGTGTATGTGAGGTTGCGTTAGTTATAAGATTTTTTCCGTGAATTGGATTAGGCAAAATTTTGTTGCCGGATTTGTTCAATTAAAAATTCTTCAGACTTTCCGGGACTTTGAGCTCAGCTCGCAGGCAGCCACAGTTTAGCTGGGGGTGGAAATTATGGTTAATTTTATTGGAACAGGCGCTGGGGAAGCTCTTTCCGGGACATCTGGCCGCGACAGGATTAATGGCAAAGGCGGAGATGACACGCTGTCTGGTCTTGGCGGAAATGACAAAATTCGGGGCGGATCGGGCGACAACGTGATCGACGGCGGGTCGGGCCACGACCGGCTTACTGCTGGCGATGGCAACAACACGATTTTAGGTGGATCAGGCCATGATGTTATTGGGGTTGGCGATGGCAATAACCTGATTGACGGCGGTTCAGGCCACGATCAGATTTTTGCTGGCGACGGTGATAACACGATCTCTGGCGGATCGGGAAATGACTTTATCTGGGTTGATGACGGTGACAATTCAATCGATGGCGGATTAGGCAGAGACGTCATTCGGGCTGATCGCGGCGATGATACAGTCCAAGGCGGCGCAGGAAGTGATTTTGTCAGCTTAGGACGTGGAGACGATACAGCAGTCTACAATATGTCCGTTAATAGCGGCGCGTCGGACAAGTATTTGGGTGGTTGGGGGCAAGATACCCTCATTTTAGAGTTCACAGACGCAGAATGGGCGCAGGCCGATGTCCAAGCCGACATTGCCGCGTTTTATGACTTTTTGAATGATGGGGGAGAGACCCAAGGTTGGTGTTACGGCCATTGGTTCTCATCTGATCGGTTCTCCTTTACGGCTTTTAACCTCAATGTTTATTCCTTCGAAACGCTTCGAGTTTTCGTTGATGGAGTAGAAGTTACACCCGGGAACAATCCGGTCATTGCGAGCGACGATCTCATCGGCGTTCAAGAGGACATGTCTGTTTCCGGCAATGTTCTTGACAATGATACTGCGCTGGACGGCATCCAGAATGTTGTGTTGATTGATGATGCTGATCGCGGAAGTCTGACCTTGGACTCGGACGGTAGTTTCACCTTCTCAACCGATGATGCCTTCGATGATCTCGCCGAGGGAGAGGTCGCGACCGAAACCTTTGTCTACGAAATCACAGATACCGATGGTGAAACGGATCAAGCGACGGTCACGGTTACGGTTACGGGTACAAATGATGGTCCGACGCTTGCGGTAGGATCAGTGGCAGCAGCAGAAGACGGGGCGGCGGTAAGCGTGGACCTTTCAGCGCTTGGCGCAGATGTGGATAGCGACGACGACGGCAGCACACTGAGCTATGAGATCACGGGCCTTGTGGCCGAAGGCATGGCAAGCATCGTCGGCAGCGATCTTAGCTTTGACCCCGGCTCAGATTTTCAAGACCTCGCAGCGGGTGAGACCCGCGATGTAGTGATCCAAGTCAGAGCCACCGACGCCCATGGCGCAATGGCGGTGAACGATGTCACGGTTACGGTTACGGGTACAAATGATGGTCCGACGCTGGCGGTAGGATCATTGGCAGCAGCAGAAGACGGTGCGGCGGTAAGCGTGGACCTTTCAGCGCTTGGCGCAGATGTGGACAGCGACGACGACGGCAGCACACTGAGCTATGAGATCACGGGCCTTGTGGCCGAAGGCACGGCAAGCATCGTCGGCAGCGATCTTAGCTTTGACCCCGGCTCAGATTTTCAGGACCTCGC
>NZ_CANMKO010000028.1 GCF_947498515.1 uncultured Pelagimonas sp.
CGACACGAGGTCATAAGGGAGGAAATTATGACACTTCGCAGGACTTTCCTGAAGACGGTTGCTTTAGCGGCGATCACGAGTGGTGTTTTGGCGAGCGGTGCGTTTGCCGCTGAGGTCACGTTGCGACTGCATCAGTTTTTGCCAGCGCAGGCCAATGTTCCCAAGAACATTCTGGATGTTTGGGCGGATAAGGTTGAGGCCGATAGTGACGGTCGCATTGAGATCCAGCGCTTTCCGGCGATGCAGCTGGGTGGTTCGCCTCCGCAGTTGTTTGATCAGGTTGTTGACGGTGTTGCCGACATTACCTGGACCGTTGCGGGCTATAGCCCCGGCCGTTTCCCACGCGCCGAAGTGTTCGAGCTGCCCTTTACCATGACCAATGCCGAGGCTGCGTCGCGCGCCTATTGGGAACTGGCCGAAGAGAGCATGCTTGACGATGATTTCAAGCAGGTCAAAGTGCTTGGTCTTTGGGTGCATGGCCCGGGCATCATCCACTCCAAAGAGCCGATCACCTCGGTGTCGGACCTCAATGGTGTCAAGCTGCGCGCGCCAACCCGCGTGACCAACAAGATGTTCTCCAACTTTGGCGCGACGCCGGTTGGCATGCCGGTTCCGGCGGTGCCTGAGGCGCTGTCCAAAGGTGTGATCGACGCGACGATCATCCCGTGGGAAGTCACCGGTGCGCTTAAGGTCAACGAAATGGTCGAGAACCACACCACCTTTGGCGACGACGTTCTTTACACCACCAGCTTTATCTTTGCGATGAACAAGGACCGCTACAATGCGCTTCCTGATGATCTCAAAGCGGTGATTGACGCCAACTCCGGCCTCGAATTCTCGGGCTTTGCGGGCAAGCAGATGCAGATGGACGATGCGCCATCGCATAAGCAAGCCATGGAACGTGGCAACAATATCATCGTGTTGGACGACGCTCAGGTTGACGAATGGAAAGCGGCGGCTGCTGCGACCACCGACGCTTGGGTTGCTGAGATGGATGAAAAGGGTCTCGACGGGACGGCGCTTAAGGCCCGTGCTGCCGAACTTATCGCCAAGCACACCAAGTAAGAGCCACACCAAGTAAGATTTTGGGAAACTGATCGGACTGCCCCGGCCTAACCGGGCTGGGGCACCCTTTTCGATCCAAAGGAAACTCTCATGTTAAAATGGATGGAACGTCTGGCGCGGGTGATGGCAATCATCGGCGGGCTGGTTCTGACGGCTTTGGTCATCCTGACCTGCACCAGCGTCTTGGGGCGCGGATTGAACACATTGGGCCATGCCGGGTTTATGCCCGAGGGGCTTGGGGATGCGTTGATTGCGACGGGTGTTGGCCCGATCACCGGCGACTTTGAGCTGGTTGAGGCCGGGGTGGCCTTTGCGATCTTTTCTTTCCTGCCGGTGGCCAAATTGTATGGCGGCCATGCGACGGTGGATATCTTTACCTCTTTCCTGTCGGCGCGGGTGAACAAGATCATTCAGGCGTTCTGGGAGGTGATCTTTGCCATCATCATGATCCTGATCACCTGGCGGCTCTATGAGGGGCTGATGAACAAATACGACTACGGCGAGACGACCTTCTTGCTGCAATTCCCGATCTGGTGGGCCTATGCGGCCAGCTTCTTTGCCGCCTGTGTGGCGACGATCACCGCGATCTACACGGCCGGGGCGCGCATCGCCGAAACCCTGACCAAACGACACTTTTTGCCTTACTCCGAAGGAGCGTCCCATTGACTATGCTTGAGATGGGCTATCTGTCCTTTCCCGTTCTGCTGGTGATGATCTTCCTGCGCGCGCCGATTGGTTTGGCGATGATGCTGTGCGGGATGGGCGGGCTCTATTTTGCCATGGGCGGCAGCACGATGGTGCTCGCCAAGCTCAAAAACGAGACCTATTCGACCTTTTCCAGCTACTCGCTGACCATCATTCCGATGTTCCTGTTAATGGGGCAATTTGCGACGCTGTCGGGCATGTCTTCGGCACTGTTCAAGGCCGCCGAAAGCTGGCTTGGGCATCGCAAAGGCGGCGTGGCGATGGCGGCCGTTGGGGCCTGTGCGGGCTTTGGCGCGATCTGTGGATCGTCTTTGGCGACGGCCGCCACGATGAGCCGGGTCGCTTTGCCTGAGTTGCGCCAATACGGCTATGCGGGTGGTTTTAGCACCGCGACCTTGGCGGCGGGCGGCACGCTTGGCATCCTGATCCCGCCAAGCGTGATCTTGGTGATCTACGCGATCCTGACCGAACAAAACATCGCCAAACTGTTCCTCGCGGCGTTCATCCCCGGCATTCTGGCGGCGATTGGCTATATCATCACCATCTCGATTTACGTGCGCGTAAACCCCGAAAGCGCGGGCACGCGTGAGCCGATCCCAATGCCGGAACGGATCAAAGCCTTGATCGACGTTTGGCCGGTGGTTTTGGTCTTTGGTCTGGTTGTCGGCGGCATCTATCTTGGCTGGTTTACCCCCACCGAAGGCGCGGCCGTCGGCGCGGCGGGTACCGGTGTGATTGCGCTGATCTCGGGCAACCTCACCTGGGAGGTGTTCAAGGAAAGCATCATCGCCACCGCCACAAGCACCGCGATGATCTTCTTCATCGTGCTCGGCGCGGCGTTCTACAACTCGTTCCTAGCGCTAAGCCAAGTGCCACAGGAATTGTCAGAATGGGTTGTGGGGCAGGGGTTTAGCAGCTGGACCGTGCTGATCATGATCCTGGCGTTTTACCTGGTGTTTGGTTGCCTGATGGACAGCCTGTCGATGATCCTGCTGACCATCCCGATCTTCTTTCCGGTGATCTCAGCGCTCGAATTTGGCATGAGCACAGAACACGTGGCGATCTGGTTCGGCATTCTGGTGCTGATCGTGGTCGAAGTCGGCCTGATTACCCCGCCTGTGGGCATGAACCTGTTCATTATCAACGCGATGGACCGCTCAACCCCCATGGTCGAAACCTACAAAGCCGTCATGTGGTTCGTAACCTCAGACATCGTCCGAGTGGTCATCCTCGTCGCCTTCCCAGCAATCACTCTCTTCCTAATACC
>NZ_CANMKO010000029.1 GCF_947498515.1 uncultured Pelagimonas sp.
ATGTGGTGATCCAAGTCAGAGCCACCGACGCCCATGGTGCAACGGCGGTGAACGACGTCACGGTTACGGTTACGGGTACAAATGATGGTCCGACGCTGGCGGTAGGATCATTGGCAGCAGCAGAAGACGGGGCGGCGGTAAGCGTGGATCTTTCAGCGCTTGGCGCAGATGTGGATAGCGACGACGACGGCAGCACACTGAGCTATGAGATCACGGGGCTTGTGGCCGAAGGCACGGCAAGCATCGTCGGCAGCGATCTTAGCTTTGACCCCGGCTCAGATTTTCAGGACCTCGCAGCGGGTGAGACCCGCGATGTGGTGATCCAAGTCAGAGCCACCGACGCCCATGGTGCAACGGCGGTGAACGACGTCACGGTTACGGTTACGGGTGTGAATGACGGGCCTGTGGTGGTGATAGCCGCGCCAACTCAAACCGTTCTCGACTTCGATTCCGGGACAACTTCAGTCAATTCCATTTCTGGTTCCTTTGCCGACGGGACATATCTTCAGGATGGGTTTTCCGTTGGATGGACGATGGAGAATTACGGGTATAACTATCCGGGTGGGACCGAAGTTCGTGTTTCCGATGTTGCCATTGTTCCGATCCAAGATTTGAACGGTTCTGGTGACAATGAGTTCGGAGTATTTGACGAAGTTCAGGTCAATTCAGCGGAATACAACGACGGATATTTCTACCTGACCTCGGATGATGGCGGCCCAATCTCGATCGCTGGCTTTGATCTTACGAATGACGATGGGCTGAATGGCGAATATGGCTATGTCAACCTGTATGGCTTCAGCGGCGACTTGTTCATCGAAGCCATAAATCAAGACGATGGGTTGGATGTCTGGTCGTTAGAAATCTATGACAACGTCAATTCCATCTCAATCATTAGTGACACAGCCGCCAGTTACCAAGATGTCTTGGATGCGTTGCAAAACATTGATGGCCTCAATGTACAAACTCGGGCGCTTGATTTTGGTGCCGGAAGCGGTTTTGGCAATGGGATCGGCATCGACGATATTGTAGTGACACAAGGCGCGACGGGTTCGGGCACCCATGATGTTTCAGAAACATTGACCGAAACAGAAGCAACGCTTTTCACATCGGGTCAATTTACGGTTGCAGATGTTGATCAAACGGATGTTGTCAACGTCACCTCTGTTTCGCTTGTGGCATCCGGTGCGATTGGTGACGCATCAGCGATCAACGACGCCACGTTGATGGCGATGTTCACGGTTGGCGCGAACCCAATCATTGATGGCACGATGGCCGAAGGTCAGGTGGATTGGAGTTTCGATGCGGGTACGGACGCGTTTGACTACCTTGCAGAGGGAGATAACCTGATACTGACGCTGGATGTTGTTGTCAGCGACAACGCGACTCCTCCTTTGTCGGTAACACAGCAATTGTCGATCATCGTCACGGGCACCAACGACGGCCCGACTTTGGTTTCAGGCACTGCGGAAGCACAAGAGGATGGTCCTCAAGTGACTGTCGATCTGGCCGCTCTTGCCGATGACTTGGACAGTGATGACGACGCGGCAACTCTTACGTATTCAGTTTCGACACCGCTTTCTGAAGGGGGCTATTCGATCTCTGGGTCAATTCTGACTTTCGCGACCGGCGGTGATTTTCAGGATCTGGCCCAAGGTGAAACCCGCGACGTGACAATTCAGGTCACCGTCATGGATTCTCATGGTGCCACAACTGAAAATGATGTGGTTATTACGGTTACGGGTACAAATGACGCCCCAGTTGCAACGCCCATTTATGTGGGGCAAGTTTCTGAGGACGATAACCCCCAAACGTTCAGCTTGCTTGACGGTGCCGTTGATCCCGATCTGTCCGATACGTTGAGCGTTTCGAACATTTCTGTGAATGATAGTTTCGGTGCGACTGTTGCCTTTACTGACAATATGGACGGCACAGTGACTATCGATCCCTCGATTTTCGGTGCCTTGAACGACGGGGAAACTGCCGAAGTAACTGTTCTTTTCGATGTCTCGGACGGCATTGAGACAGTTCAAAACACCGCAGTTTTGATCATTACCGGGGCAAGTGATGACGTGCCGCCAGATGCGGTAGACGACGCGCTACCCGGCACAGTGACAGACGAAAACACAGTGCATGTTATCTCGGCATCGGATGTTTTGGGCAATGACGTTGATCTCAATGGGGACACACTGACGATCACATCAGTTTCTGGTACGAGCACCCTCGGCGCAACGATCACGTTGAACGGCAACGGGTCAATCTCGTACGATCCGACGTCATCTAGCCAATTGGATGATATGGCGAGCGGCCAAATTTTGGTCGACTCCTTTACCTATACAATAACGGATGGGAACGGTGGCTTTGATACAGCAACGGTGACGTTGAACGTATCAGGCGTCAACGATCCGCCAGTTTTGACCGGAACACTCGTGGCGCAATCCGGCTTTAGCGACACCGATTTCAGTTATCAGATTCCCAGTGATTTGTTCACGGATCATGACGAAGGCGCGGCCGTTTCATATAGCGTAACGCTTCAAGATGGATCGGCGCTGCCCGGGTTTTTCGATTTTGATCCCGCGACGGGAACGATCAGCTTTGCGGCTGATGCACCTCAAGCCGGGGATGTTGGGCTGTATACGGTCTTGGTCACCGGTGCTGAACCTGATGGGCAGAGCAACTCCACTTCCTTCACGATATCAGTTTTGGATGGTGCCTTTGTCGAAGGCACCAATGGGGACGATTCTCTGGTTGGTACTATTCAAGGTGATCTCATCCTTGGCTTGGGTGGGAACGACACGATCGAAGGTCTACCCGGTGCCGACGTCCTTGACGGTGGTACGGGGTCGGATCGTCTCTTGGGCGAGGCTGGGGATGATGTTTTGCTCGGTGGTGACGGGGCGGATTCGCTTTATGGTCAGGA
>NZ_CANMKO010000030.1 GCF_947498515.1 uncultured Pelagimonas sp.
TCCACCACGCTTGGATCTGCGAGTGTTGATGTGTCGCCAAGGCTACCGTAGTCGTTTTCGGCGATTTTGCGCAGGATGCGGCGCATGATTTTGCCGGAGCGGGTTTTGGGCAGGCCGGGGGCCCATTGGATCAGGTCGGGCGATGCGATGGGGCCGATTTCGGTGCGCACCCAGGTCCGCAGCTCCTTGCGCAGCTCGTCCGTTGGTTCCACATCGTTCATCAAGGTGACGTAGCAATAGATGCCTTGGCCCTTGATTTCATGTGGATATCCGACAACCGCGGCTTCGGCGACCTTGGCATGCGCGACCAGAGCCGATTCAACTTCGGCGGTGCCCATGCGGTGACCGGATACGTTGATCACGTCATCGACGCGGCCAGTGATCCAGTAATCGCCATCCTCGTCGCGGCGGCAACCGTCGCCCGAGAAGTAGTAGCCTTTGTAATCCGAGAAGTAGGTCTTTTGGAACCGCTCGTGATCGCCCCAGATGGTGCGCATCTGACCGGGCCAGCTGTCTTTGATCGCCAAGACGCCTTCGACCGGATAGGTGTCGATTTCTTCGCCTGACTGCGGGTCAAGAACCACCGGCTGGACGCCAAAGAAGGGCTTCATCGCGCTACCCGGTTTGGTTGCATGCGCGCCGGGAAGCGGCGTCATCATGTGACCACCGGTTTCGGTCTGCCACCAGGTGTCAACGATTGGGCAACGCCCGCCGCCAACAACATCATTGTACCAGTTCCAAGCCTCGGGGTTGATCGGCTCACCGACGGTGCCAAGAATGCGCAGGGACGACAGGTCACATTTCTCAACGAACTCAGGACCTTGACCCATCAGGGCGCGAATGGCCGTCGGCGCGGTGTAGAATTGGTTGACCTTGTGCTTTTCACAGACCTGCCAGAACCGCGAGGCATCCGGGTAGGTTGGAACACCTTCGAACATCACCGTGGTCGCGCCATTGGCCAGCGGGCCATACACGATATACGAGTGTCCGGTGACCCAGCCAACGTCCGCAGTACACCAGTAAACATCGCCCTCTTGGTAGTCAAAAACCACCTCTTGGGTCAGCGCCGCATAAAGCAAATAGCCGCCCGATGTGTGCACAACGCCCTTGGGCTGACCGGTCGACCCGGAGGTGTAAAGAATGAACAGCGGATCTTCGGCGCTCATCTCAACGGGGCGGCAATAATCGTCGGCTTCCATGACCATTTCGTTGTAGTCATAGTCGCGATCCGCAACCCAAGTGGTTTGACCGCCGGTGCGCTTGACCACCAGACATTTGACCGTGTCCTTGCAGTGCAACAGCGCCGCATCGGCGTTGGATTTGAGCGGCGTCTTGCGCCCGCCACGGGGGGCGTGGTCGGCGGTGATGACAACTTTGGCGTCCGAGCCATTGACACGTGCGGCCAAGGCGTCGGGGGAAAACCCTGCGAAAACAATCGAGTGGATCGCACCAATCCGCGCACAGGCCAGCATGGCATAGGCGGCTTCGGGGATCATCGGGAGATAGATGACAACGCGGTCACCCTTGCGCACGCCCAGCTGCTCAAGCACGTTTGCGGTGCGGCAAACATTGCGATGCAGCTCTTTGTAGGTGATGTTTTGCGCCGGCTCGTTGGGATCGTCCGCCTCAAAAATGATCGCGGTCTGATCGCCGCGCTTTTCCAGATGACGGTCAATACAATTGGCCGCGACGTTCAATGTGCCGTCGGCAAACCATTCGATGTTCACGTCACCGAAGTTGTAATTGGTGTTCTTTACCTGCGTGGGCTTCTTAATCCAATCAAGCCGCTCCGCCTGTGCGCCCCAAAATCCTTCCGGATCATTCACCGATTGCGCATACATCTCATCATAACGACCCGCGTCAACATGAGCGCCGGCTACCAACTCGGCCGATGGTGGA
>NZ_CANMKO010000031.1 GCF_947498515.1 uncultured Pelagimonas sp.
CCCTGCCCCTGCCCCTGCCCCTGCCCCTGCCCCTGCCCCTGCCCCTGCCCCTGCCCCTGCCCCTGCCCCTGCCCCTGAAGGGTTTGTGGGGTGGCCGCCTATAGCAATGGGTTTTATTACCGGGCTTCGCACTCGACGGTGATCTTAGTTTCTCGACATCTATAAGGACTGAACTCAAGATGTTTTGCCCCCTGTTCGGCGCGACATTGGGGCTTGGCTCTCCAAATATGAGCTTGCGTCGATTGGTGTGGTGCGATGATTGCAGGAGGGGATCAAGCGGGTTGCAGCGCCAGATACCCTAAGCTACCCAATGGTACCACAAGGGAGCTACCCCAAAGAGCTTGAATACAAAGGGAAATCTGCATGGGTACCAAGTGCTACGGTAGGATACCCTATCCAAAGGTAGTGTCTGGTACCTTTCCCTACCTTAAGGTTTCCCTTGGTAGCGCGCCGTAACTTATGGTACGGTAAGGTAGAGTTCCGCAAAGGGACCAATAATGAGCAGATAAAAAACAGGACTTCACTCATGCCAGTGATTGCATTCGCCAATTCCAAAGGCGGAAGTGGCAAGACGACCAGCGCTTTGTTGCTGGCCCAAGCCCTTTCCGCCCATCGTCCCACCACCATCATCGATGCCGACCCGCGCCATCCGATCACCACTTGGGCGGAAAAGCCCGGTCGACCGGATAGCTTGAGCGTGGTCACAAATACGTCGGAAAAGACCATTCTTGACGAAATCGAAGCGGCCGCCGCGCGTGACCCATTTGTGATTATTGACCTCGAGGGTACGGCGTCGCGTCTGATGTCTTATGCCATTAGCCAAGCTGACCTTGTGGTCATCCCGATGAAGGAACAACAACAAGACGCGTTAGCGGCCCTTGATGTTATTCAGGAGATCCACCGTGACATGAAGGCGACCCGCCGCAAGATCCCTTATTCGGTGCTATTCACCCAAAGTCGCGCCGCAGTGAAATCGCGCACGGCCCGCCACATCTCGGCGCAGTTCCGCGACAATGACCATATCGACACGTTCGTAACCGAAGTGCATGAACGAGATGCCTTTGCCGCGATGTTCTCGATGGGGGGCACGGTTGCGGGCATGGATAAGAAGCTGGTCAATGGGCTGCCCAATGCGATGGCCAATATCGAAGCCTTGCGCGCCGAGGTGATCGCTAAATTGCGTGCGATCCGCGATGCCGAACAGGGGAGGGCGGCCTGATGAGCGAACGCGAAGCCCTAGCTATTCCAGCCTTTGACGACGATCTCGATGATTTCGCACCGCGCGCCGGTGCCACAGTAGGGCAGGGGGCCTTGGCACCCAAACACGCCCCCAGAGCCGCCGACACTCGCAAAGCTGTTGATGCCGTGTCGCGCTTTCCATCGCGTGAAGCGTCTTCAGATGGTCAACTGAACCTCAAAGGTCCTCAACATGTTTTGGATCGCTTCAAAACCATGTGCAAAGCGGATCGGCGCGCCTATTACGACATGCTTGAAATCTTGATGGATCGGTATGAGGGGGCGTCATAGCGCTTGCTTAAATGAGCGTGATCTGAAATGTAGCCCCGGCATTTTAGCGCATCTTTTTCAAGGAATTCATTGATGAAAATCGCAATGATCGGCACGGGCTATGTGGGTCTGGTTTCTGGCGTCTGTTTTTCGGATTTTGGGCACGAAGT
>NZ_CANMKO010000032.1 GCF_947498515.1 uncultured Pelagimonas sp.
TCATCGTCGCTATCGACATCTCCCGCCAAAGGCGCAAGATCAACCGACACCGTCGGCCCATCTTCGACCGCATTGCCAAAGCCTGCGGCCAAGGTCGGCGCGTCGTTGGTGCCGGTGACGGTGATCACCACGTCGTTGACCGCCGTTGCGCCATGGGTATCGGTGGCGGTGACTTGCACGGTGACATCGCGGGTTTCGCCGGCGGCCAAATCCTGGAAATCCGTTCCCGGATCAAAGGACAGAGTCCCCCCGGTGATGCTCGCGCTGCCTTCGATGGGCGCTCCGCTGACCGTATAGGTCAGGCTCGCCCCGTCATCATCGCTATCGACGTCCGCGCCAAGCGCTGTCAGATCAACATCAACGCTCGCACCATCTTCGACAGCATTGCCAAGGCCCGCCGCCAAGGTCGGCGCGTCATTGGTGCCGGTGACGGTGATGATGACCGTGTTGGTGACCACTGCGCCATGTGCGTCGGTGGCGCTGGTGTTGATCACAACGTCACGGGTTTCGCCCAGAGCTAAGTCTTGGAAATCATTGCCCGGATTGAACTCCAGCACCGATCCGTTGAACACGGCGCTGCCCTCAGATGGCACGCCCGGAATGGCATAATTCAGGCTGGTGGCGTCATCGTCGCTATCGACATCTCCCGCCAAAGGCGCAAGATCAACCGACACCGTCGGCCCATCTTCGACCGCATTGCCAAAGCCTGCGGCCAAGGTCGGCGCGTCGTTGGTGCCGGTGACGGTGATCACCACGTCGTTGACCGCCGTTGCGCCATGGGTATCGGTGGCGGTGACTTGCACGGTGGCATCGCGGGTTTCGCCGACGGCCAAATCCTGGAAATCCGCTCCCGGATCAAAGGACAGAGTCCCCCCGGTGATGCTCGCGCTGCCTTCGATGGGCGCCCCGCTGACCGTATAGGTCAGGCTCGCCCCATCATCATCGCTATCGACGTCCGCGCCAAGCGCTGTCAGATCAACATCAACGCTCGCACCATCTTCGACAGCATTGCCAAGGCCCGCCGCCAAGGTCGGCGCGTCATTGGTGCCGGTGACGGTGATG
>NZ_CANMKO010000033.1 GCF_947498515.1 uncultured Pelagimonas sp.
ACCGCCCCGTTTTTCCCGGAGGCTGATTACTCCGTTTCAGGCGACTTTATCGAACTTGTTGCATTGTTCATAGAACTTCTCCTTGGCCTCTGCTGGCGGAATGTTTCCGATGGGCTGCAGAAGGCGTCGGTTGTTGAACCAGTCGACCCACATCAGGGTTTCCCATTCGACGGCGTCAGCGGTCTTCCATGGCCCCAGCCGGTGGATGACCTCCGCCTTGAACAACCCGATGATGGCTTCTGCGAGGGGGTTGTCATAGCTGTCACCAACGCTGCCGACCGAGGGTTCGACCCCGGCCTCGTCCACCTTCTCGTCCAAGCGCTCGGTATAGCGGATCGACACATACTGGCTGCCCCGGTCACTGTGATGAATGAGATCGCCTGCCGGTCGTCGCTCAATGAGCGTCTATTCCAAGGAACCTGTTACCCGGCAGGCGATTGCACAGCAATCTGCCGAAAGGGCAACACGAACTGGGTCAGAGGCGATCTTGATGCTCGCCAGCCGACGATACGGTGGGCAAAGGTGTTGATCACGAAGGCAACATAGACAAATCCCTGCCAGGTCGACACGTAAGTGAAGTCGCTGACCCACAGCGTGTTCGGGGCCGGTGCCCGGAACTGCCGGTTCACCTTGTCACGCGGGCACGGCAGGGCCTTGTCCGGCTTGGTCGTCTTCTGGGCCTTGCCACGGGTAACTCCTTGAATGCCAAGCTGTCGCATCAGCAGTTCCACCGTGCAGCGGGCCACATCGAAGCCTTCGCGGCGCATCTGGTGCCACACCTTGCGCCCCCCGTAGACCTTGAAGTTCTGATCCCACACCCGTTGCACCTCAGGGTGCAGAACCTCGTCTCGTTTGGCCCGATCCGACGCAAGATCAGGATCACGGGCAATTGCCAGATGTCCATAGATGGTCCCCTCTTGTGCCATTTGCTTTGC
>NZ_CANMKO010000034.1 GCF_947498515.1 uncultured Pelagimonas sp.
ACCCCCCAACAAAAACAAAACCGCCCTCAAGCAAAGGGCGGTTTGGTGGGGCTAAAGGGGGGCTGGTCTGACTAACGTTTGTTAGATTTACGGATCACATTGCGCACAGCGTTTCGTTTTTCGCTTTCACGGTCGCTGCTGCCCATAATCATACCGATCTGGTTCATGTCGTTTTGGGTCAAATTAGACAGATCTGAGCCAGGTGCGTATTGGCGAATTTCGCCCATGCTCTGAGCCATCGCAGACCCTGCAATTAGTACTGTGCAAGCAATCAAAGCGGAGGAAGCTATGAGTCTCATGGTCGTCTCCTGTTTCAATGCGATTGTGGTGACTGCTCCACTATGTAATGCGCGCTACTCAAAATGCGAGGTTGGTAGGGATGCGAATGACAAATAACCGCAGCACCTATTGAAACTTGGTGCTGCGGTCTTGCTGCGAGAGCCCTTTAGTTAACGATTTTGCGAACGGCGTTGCGCTTTTCGCTTTCGGTGTCACCGCCGGAGAGGATCAGGTGCAGCGAGGCAGTTTCAGCGGATGTCAGCGAGGAGACGTCGGCGCCGGGGGCATATGTCTGCACGTCGGACGAGAGCGAGGCGTTTGCAGCACCGGTCAGAGCAGCGGTTGCGATGAGGGCGGATGCGATGATGGTTTTCATGACAGGGGTCCTTTTGAGGGAGGAAAAAGGTTTTGGGAGGTAAGGTGCTTTGCGCCATTCGGTCTCCGAAAAGCTCCTGAACGCGTTATGCGGTGCAAACGCTGCCTCATGAGCTGTTCGGAGGCATGTATATAAT
>NZ_CANMKO010000035.1 GCF_947498515.1 uncultured Pelagimonas sp.
CCGACGTTATGGCCGAGATTTACCGCCCGCTTTATCTTCGTGAATTTCCGATTGTGACGACCGATTTGGAAAGCGCCGAGATGATCAAATACGCGGCGAATGCCTTCCTTGCGACCAAGATCACCTTCATCAACGAAATCGCGGCTTTGTGTGAAAAAGTCGGTGCGGATGTGAAGCAGGTGTCCAAGGGCATGGGCATGGACAATCGGATCGGCAACAAGTTCCTGCATGCCGGTCCCGGCTATGGCGGTTCCTGTTTTCCCAAAGATACCAAAGCCTTGGCGCGTATCGGCCAGGAACATGCCAGCCCACTGCAGATCACCGAAGCGGTGATTAAAGTCAACGAAGAGGTCAAGCGCCGGATGATCGACAAGTTGCTCGATCTGTGCGGCGGGTCGTTCAATGGCAAGACAATCGCGGTGCTGGGCGTGACGTTTAAGCCCAACACGGATGACATGCGCGATGCCCCGGCGTTAACCATTGTGCCAGCGCTGGTTGGTGGTGGTGCCAAGGTGCGCACCTGTGATCCGCAAGGCCGACACGAGGGCGAGGCGCTGTTGCCGGGCGTGCATTGGATCGAAGACCCCTACAAAGCCGCGCAAAACGCCGATTTGCTGGTGATTTTGACCGAATGGAACGAATTCCGCGCGCTCGATCTCAAGAAAATTGTCAACAAAATGGCCGACCCCAAGATGGCGGACCTGCGCAACGTCTACACCGCAAAAGACGCCAAACGCGCCGGATTCTCCGCTTATGAAAGCATTGGGCGGG
>NZ_CANMKO010000036.1 GCF_947498515.1 uncultured Pelagimonas sp.
ATCACCATCTCGACCGCGCACGTTGAGTATGAAACCGATGCACGTCACTACGCGCACGTTGACTGCCCCGGCCACGCCGACTACGTCAAAAACATGATCACCGGTGCGGCGCAGATGGACGGCGCGATCCTGGTTGTGAACGCGGCTGATGGCCCAATGCCACAGACTCGTGAGCACATCCTTCTGGGTCGCCAGGTTGGCATCCCGGCCATGGTTGTTTTCATGAACAAAGTTGACCAGGTAGACGACGAAGAGCTGCTCGAGCTGGTTGAAATGGAAATCCGTGAGCTTCTGTCCGAATACGACTTCCCAGGCGACGATATCCCTGTGATCGCGGGTTCGGCTCTGGCGGCGATGGAAGGCAACAACCCTGAAATCGGCGAAGAGAAAATCAAAGAGCTGATGGCCGCTGTTGATGAGTACATCCCACAGCCAGAGCGCGCGATTGACCAGCCGTTCCTGATGCCGATCGAAGACGTGTTCTCGATCTCGGGTCGTGGTACTGTTGTGACCGGCCGTGTTGA
>NZ_CANMKO010000037.1 GCF_947498515.1 uncultured Pelagimonas sp.
AATGCACTGCCGGGCAATGGAAGGGGCGATCGGCAAAACCCGGCAAATCGGCTCGCCCCCGTACTCGGCCCGGTGATCGTTTATGAACCCGATCATCGTTTCAGTGGGCGGTCGAGCGCCGTCCCGTTGCGCGACAGCACATGCTTGCATGTGTGAGAGCGGGAGCAAAATACGCAGATGCTTTCTTCAGGATTTCGTTGTCCTGTCGACGCTCCCGCACCTCGCGTTCCAGTTCCTTGATCTTGGCGCGCTCCTCCGACGTCACGCCATCTCTCTGGCCGGTGTCGGCCTCTTCCTGCTGAACCCAACGCCGCAACGTATCCCGGCAACAGCCAATCTTCGGCGCAATCGCCTTGATCGCCGCTGCTTGGCTTTCGTAACTGCCCTGATTTTCGAACACCATCCGCACGGCCCTTGCTCGTGTCTCAGGTGAATAGCGGCTCGCTCTGTTGTCTCTTTCAATGACTCCAATCCTTCCCAGATTTGGAGCCTCCGGAAAACCC
>NZ_CANMKO010000038.1 GCF_947498515.1 uncultured Pelagimonas sp.
GTCTCTTCGGTGAACTGCCCCGTGGTGCCCAAACTGCCAAACACTTCGTCGGTGGAAATGTGATGAAAGCGGAAGCTCTCGGGCTTGTCTTGAGCCATCCAATATGTCCGCGCCGCTTCGAGCATATTGTAGGTGCCGGTGATGTTGGTCTCGATGAAATCGCCCGGCCCGTCGATCGAACGATCCACATGGCTTTCGGCCGCCAAATGCATCACCGCATCAGGCGCGTGTTTGGCAAACACCCCGTCCAACGCCGCGCGGTCGCGAATATCCACCTGTTCAAACGCATAGCCCGGCGCATCCGCAACGCTGGCAACATTCTCGAGGCAGGCCGCATAGGTCAGCGCATCAAGGTTCACAACCTCGTGCCCCGCACCAATCGCCTGGCGCACAACCGCAGACCCAATAAAACCTGCACCACCCGTTACCAATATCTTCATCTCTTAGCCTTCCCAATCAAACGGACTCTCGA
>NZ_CANMKO010000039.1 GCF_947498515.1 uncultured Pelagimonas sp.
TCGAGGTCAGGATTGGCCTTGGCGATGGTTTGCTTGACCTGGCGATTGGTGCCGACGGGCACAGTGGATTTGGTCACAACCACCACGTAATCGCTGGCGGCTTTGGCTATTTCTTCCGCTGCGGCCATCACATAGGTCAAATCCGCATGGCCATCGCCGCGCCGCGTCGGGGTGCCAACGGCGATGAAAACCGCCTCGGCCCCGTCAATCGCCTCGTTCAGATCAAGCGTAAAGCTCAGTCGACCGGCGTCCACGTTCTTGGCCATCAAAGCATCAAGTCCGGGCTCGTAAATCGGCACGTCACCCCGTTCCAGCATCTCGATCTTCTTGGGATCCTTGTCGACACAGATCACTTCGTGCCCAAAATCCGAAAAACAGACGCCAGAAACCAGACCCACATAGCCCGTGCCGATCATTGCGATTTTCAT
>NZ_CANMKO010000040.1 GCF_947498515.1 uncultured Pelagimonas sp.
GGCGGACCTGCGCAACGTCTACACCGCAAAAGACGCCAAACGCGCCGGATTCTCCGCTTATGAAAGCATTGGGCGGGCCGGAGACGTTCGGCCTTAGGCCCTCACAGCCCCTTTGCTAGGGAATCGAAAGCGCGCAGGTTGGCGATTAGGGCTCCCATCTGATCGACTGGGATCATGTTGGGCCCGTCTGAGGGCGCTGTATCGGGGTCTTGGTGGGTTTCGATGAACAAAGCCGACACGCCAACCGCACAGGCGGCGCGCGCCAAAAC
>NZ_CANMKO010000041.1 GCF_947498515.1 uncultured Pelagimonas sp.
GTGACCAAATCCACTGTGCCCGTCGGCACCAATCGCCAGGTCAAGCAAACCATCGCCAAGGCCAATCCTGACCTCGAATTCGATGTCGCCAGCAACCCGGAATTCCTGCGTGAAGGGGCGGCGATTGATGATTTCATGAAGCCCGACCGCGTGGTCGTCGGCGTTCAAAACGAGCGCGCCACCGACGTTATGGCCGAGATTTACCGCCCGCTTTATCTTCGTGAATTTCCGATTGTGACGACCGATTTGGAAAGCGCC
>NZ_CANMKO010000042.1 GCF_947498515.1 uncultured Pelagimonas sp.
CATATGAGTCTTTGGCTTTGTGTCTTCTAACAAGGAAACACTACTTAGGCTTTTAAGATCGGGTTGCGGTTTAAGTTCTTATACTCAATCATACACATGACATCAAGTCATATTCGACTCCAAAACACTAACCAACCTTCTTCTTGCTTCTCAAAGCTTTCATGGTGTAGCCAAAGTCCATATGAGTCTTTGGCTTTGTGTCTTCTAACAAGGAAACACTACTTAGGCTTTTAAGATCGGGTTGCGGTTTAAGTT
>NZ_CANMKO010000043.1 GCF_947498515.1 uncultured Pelagimonas sp.
GATCCGCGAAGGCGGCCGCACCGTTGGTTCGGGTGTTGTTTCCAAAATCGTCGAGTAACAGCTCTGCTGTTGCCGGGGTGATAGGGTGTTCAGGCCGTCGGCCTGACCGTCCCGAAACCCCTAGAGACCAAGAAGGGCGTTCCAATCGGAGCGCCCTTTTTCCATGCCACCCCCCAACAAAAACAAAACCGCCCTCAAGCAAAGGGCGGTTTGGTGGGGCTAAAGGGGGGCTGGTCTGAC
>NZ_CANMKO010000044.1 GCF_947498515.1 uncultured Pelagimonas sp.
GGAGAGGCGGGAGGAACAGTTTAGTACCACATTGCCCAGCTAACTCGAACGCGACCAACTTATAAACCCGCGCGCTGTCGCTTGTGTGCAGGCGCTGACGCGCTCCCGTTTTAGAGCTAGAAATAGCAAGTTAAAATAAGGCTAGTCCGTTATCAACTTGAAAAAGTGGCACCGAGTCGGTGCTTTTTTTGTCCCTTCGAAGGGCAATTCTGCAGATATCCATCACACTGGCG
>NZ_CANMKO010000045.1 GCF_947498515.1 uncultured Pelagimonas sp.
CGGAGGTGCTGCGCGATCTCGGACAGTTCAGCGAGGCCTTGGCCGCCTATGACGCGGCGATCGATCGGTTCCCAGAAAACGCCTTTGCCCGAACCGGGCAGGCGGGGGTGCTGCGCGATCTTGGACAGTTCAGCGAGGCCTTGGCCGCCTATGACGCGGCGATCGATCGGTTCCCAGAAAACGCCGTTGCCCGAAACGGGCGGGCGGAGGTGCTGCGCGATC
>NZ_CANMKO010000046.1 GCF_947498515.1 uncultured Pelagimonas sp.
TCGGGCAACGGCGTTTTCTGGGAACCGATCGATCGCCGCGTCATAGGCGACCAAAGCCTCGCTGAACTGTCCGAGATCGCGCAGCACCTCCGCCTGCCCGTTTCGGGCAAAGGCGTTTTCCGGGAACCGATCGATCGCCGTGTCATAGGCGGCCAAAGCCTCGCTGAACCGTCCGAGATCGCGCAGCACCTCCGCCCGCCCGTTTCGGGCAACGGCGT
>NZ_CANMKO010000047.1 GCF_947498515.1 uncultured Pelagimonas sp.
TCGGACGAGAGCGAGGCGTTTGCGGCACCGGTCAGAGCGGCGGTTGCGATGAGGGCGGATGCGATGATGGTTTTCATGACAGGGGTCCTTTTGAGGGAGGAAATATGTTTTGGGAGGTAAGGTGCTTTGCGCCATGCGGTCTCCGAAAAGCTCCTGAACGCGTTATGCGGTGCAAACGCTGCCTCATGAGCTGTTCGGAGGCATGTATATAA